>NZ_JBVFUQ010000003.1:525000-4109924 GCF_055693825.1 Sulfitobacter sp. GN1-4
CTGAATACATAGGCTTATAAAAGCAAACCCGGGGAACTGAAACATCTAAGTACCCGGAGGAAAGGAAATCAATTGATACTCCCCTAGTAGCGGCGAGCGAACGGGGACCAGCCGAGCCATGAGTGTGGTTAGAATGCGTTGGAATGCGCAACCAAAGTGGGTGATAGTCCCGTATAAGAAGCATGATTGGACGTATTAAGTAGGGCGGAACACGTGAAATTCTGTCTGAAGATCGGAGGACCACCTTCGAAGGCTAAGTACTCCTTACTGACCGATAGTGAACCAGTACCGTGAGGGAAAGGTGAAAAGCACCCCGACGAGGGGAGTGAAACAGTACCTGAAACCGAACGCCTACAATCAGTTGGAGGGGCTTTACGCCCTGACAGCGTACCTTTTGTATAATGGGTCATCGACTTGGTCTCACGAGCAAGCTTAAGCCGTTAGGTGTAGGCGTAGCGAAAGCGAGTCTTAATAGGGCGTTGAGTTCGTGGGATCAGACCCGAAACCGAGTGATCTAGGCATGGCCAGGTTGAAGATAAGGTAACACTTATTGGAGGACCGAACCCACATCTGTTGAAAAAGATCGGGATGAGCTGTGCCTAGGGGTGAAAGGCCAATCAAACTCGGAGATAGCTGGTTCTCTGCGAAATCTATTTAGGTAGAGCGTCATCCGAATACCCTCGGGGGTAGAGCACTGGATGGGTAATGGGGCCCCACAGGCTTACTGATCCTAACCAAACTCCGAATACCGAGGAGTACTAGATGGCAGACACACGGCGAGTGCTAACGCCCGTCGTGGAGAGGGAAACAACCCTGACCTCCAGCTAAGGCCCCTAATTCATGGCTAAGTGGGAAAGCAGGTGAGACGACCAAAACAACCAGGAGGTTGGCTTAGAAGCAGCCATCCTTTAAAGATAGCGTAACAGCTCACTGGTCTAAATAAGTTGTCTTGCGGCGAAGATGTAACGGGGCTCAAGCCATGAGCCGAAGCTGAGGATGCATTTATTGCATGGTAGCAGAGCGTAGTGTGACATAATTCCATGTCTCCTTCACACCTTAGGGTGTATTGGAGACGCGGAGTTTTCTGTGAAGCCGGCGCGTGAGCGATCCGGTGGAGAGATCACTAGTGAGAATGATGACATGAGTAGCGACAAAGAGTGTGAGAGACACTCTCGCCGAAAGTCCAAGGGTTCCTGCTTAAAGCTAATCTGAGCAGGGTAAGCCGACCCCTAAGGCGAGGCCGAAAGGCGTAGTCGATGGGAACCAGGTTAATATTCCTGGGCCAGATGGAAGTGACGGATTGTGAAGGTAGTTCATCCTTATTGGATTGGGTGGGCTGCTAATCAGTTCCTGGAAATAGCTCCATCATGAGATCGTACCCTAAACCGACACAGGTGGACTGGTAGAGAATACCAAGGCGCTTGAGAGAACTATGTTGAAGGAACTCGGCAAAATACCTCCGTAAGTTCGCGAGAAGGAGGCCCGGTTCCTAGGCAACTAGGGGCTGGGGGCACAAACCAGGGGGTGGCGACTGTTTATTAAAAACACAGGGCTCTGCGAAGTCGCAAGACGACGTATAGGGTCTGACGCCTGCCCGGTGCCTGAAGGTTAAAAGGAGGAGTGAGAGCTCTGAATTGAAGCCCAGGTAAACGGCGGCCGTAACTATAACGGTCCTAAGGTAGCGAAATTCCTTGTCGGGTAAGTTCCGACCTGCACGAATGGCGTAACGACTTCCCCGCTGTCTCCAACATAGAACTCAGCGAAATTGAATTACCTGTCAAGATGCAGGTTTCCCGCGGTTAGACGGAAAGACCCCGTGCACCTTTACTACAGCTTCACACTGGCATTAGGCCGAACATGTGCAGGATAGGTGGTGGGCTTTGAAACTTCGACGCCAGTCGGAGTGGAGCCTCCCTTGAGATACCACCCTTGTTCTGCTTGATGTCTAACCGCGGTCCGTTATCCGGATCCGGGACCCTGTGTGGCGGGTAGTTTGACTGGGGCGGTCGCCTCCTAAATCGTAACGGAGGCGCGCGAAGGTTGGCTCAGAGCGGTCGGAAATCGCTCGTTGAGTGCAATGGCAGAAGCCAGCCTGACTGCGAGACTGACAAGTCGAGCAGAGTCGAAAGACGGCCATAGTGATCCGGTGGTCCCAAGTGGGAGGGCCATCGCTCAACGGATAAAAGGTACGCCGGGGATAACAGGCTGATACTGCCCAAGAGTCCATATCGACGGCAGTGTTTGGCACCTCGATGTCGGCTCATCTCATCCTGGGGCTGGAGCAGGTCCCAAGGGTACGGCTGTTCGCCGTTTAAAGAGGTACGTGAGCTGGGTTTAGAACGTCGTGAGACAGTTCGGTCCCTATCTTCCGTGGGTGTAGGATACTTGAGAGGAGTTGCCCCTAGTACGAGAGGACCGGGGTGAACGATCCACTGGTGGACCAGTTGTCGTGCCAACGGCAGTGCTGGGTAGCTATGATCGGACAGGATAACCGCTGAAGGCATCTAAGCGGGAAGCCCCCCTCAAAACAAGGTATCCCTGAGAGCCGAGGTAGACCACCTCGTCGATAGGCCAGAGATGTAAGCGTGGTAACACGTTCAGTTGACTGGTACTAATTGCTCGATAGGCTTGATTTGATCCAGTAGAAGCAAGATTTACCCTTGTTCTATGATCGAAAGCATACACAACACAGTGTACTGACTTGGACTTTTTGGAAACTTTACTTGGTTTGGTGATCATAGCGAGAGCAAAACACCCAGCCCCATCCCGAACCTGGCCGTTAAGTGCCTTAGCGCCGATGGTACTGCGTCTTAAGACGTGGGAGAGTAGGTCATCGCCAAACCTAGTAAGGTTTCCAAAGCGTATCTCTCTACGATGATCAGATCGACTTAGTGGCGCGGGATGGAGCAGCCCGGTAGCTCGTCAGGCTCATAACCTGAAGGTCGTAGGTTCAAATCCTACTCCCGCAACCAAGTTTTTACCCCGAAATTTCACCTCAATCAGTGCTTCAGCGCTGATATTGCGGATACATCAGTGTAGTTTCACGATGTTTTCGGCCGCCAGAGCACTGGTGTTCCCTCTAAACATGCCTCAAAGGCGTCATAATTGATGCAAAACTTGCGTCAATGCCAAGCCGTGCTTGGAATTGTCCCGGAAACGACAGCTGTGTAAGTCATTGATCTGCAACACTGTTCATCGCCACGAAACGGACAGTTCACAAGTCTCTGTCTTATCCGCCACATCCCTGCCGTGTTATCACCCCATTACAAACATGGGAATTATGACATGGTTATCGCTGCAGCTGGCGGAAATACAACAACACTACCGCAGGCCCAAGAAAACCTGTTCAACTTCGACGTGGGCGCGACAACTGCACGTCAAACTGGCACCGATCTTGCAGATCGCATGGTCGGCACCGAGGGGAACGACAATCTAGAGGGCCTAAAAGGCAACGATGTCTTGATTGCGCAGGCTGGGAACGACCGTGTGCGTGGCAATGCCGGCGATGATGTGCTGGTGGGCGGTCAAGGCAATGACACCCTGCGCGGCGGTAACGGTTTTGACACCGCAATCCTTGCAGGCACAGCAGATGATTTCATCGCTGGCCGGGATGCAGACGGTCACCTGACGCTGACCAACCGGCACACGGGTGAACGAGATGTGTTGCGGTCGATGGAACAGGTTATCTTTCGCTCTGCCAACGGTGACACCCCGCTTTCCATCGCAGATGTAGAACAGCTGGGCACTGCGCACGGAGCTGGTGGGGTGATCCCTGTGCTTCCTGGTGCGGACTGGTCGGCGGGTCAGCCCGTTCCGCTGGACGCGCAGCAGGCGATGGATCCGGTTGTGCTTCCTGGCGCGCCCGGTGCGGTGACAACACCATCAGATCCGGTTGTTCTGCCACCCGCACCACAGAATGCTGCGCCAACGAACCCGACCCCAGCGTCACAAGCGCCCGCTCCCGAAGCACCCAAGCCCGAAGCCAAGCCTGCGGAACCTGGCGCCAAGATCAATGGCTCCATGAGCGCGGATAAACTGAACGGAACAGACGGCTCAGACTATGTGCGCGGACTGATGGGCAATGACGCGGTTAACGCTGGTGACGGCAATGACACGATTGTCGGCGGTTCCGGCAATGATGCGGTGGACGGCGGTGACGGGACGGATACCGCAATCCTGTTTGACCGCTCAAAGGATTGGAGCATCTCGCGCACCTCTGAGGGCTATATCCAAATGAAGAGCTTTAAGACCGGCGAAGTCGATCTTTATGATAACATTGAGAAAATGACCTTCACGGACGGCACGTTTACCGTAGAGGAACTGCTGGGACGCGGTTGGTAAATCCGTCTGGTGGCGGCGTCTTTTCCGCCAACATCCAAGAAAAAAGCCCGCGCTGACCATACAGCGCGGGCTTTTCTTTTGTCAGGCCGAGTGGCTTACCCGGCGAAGGGATTGTCGACGATGCCGATCAAAGGCATCAGCAGCTCACCGTTTTCTGCTGTAATGGCCGCGTTATACTCCTCGTCCACGCGGTCAACGGCGGACTGCACGCTGCTGGCATCACCCCGCACAAAGAGCTGCATCGCCTCGGACGCGTCGGTTACGTCGGACAGACCGCGGATGACGGCGAAATAGGTGCCGATGTCGGTCTTTTGATCCAGATAATCGCGGTCCCCCTGCCGGATCGCGATCACTTCGGCAGTGTCATTCGCACCAGGGGCGGCATCCACACCTTCCAGGATGCGCAAGATCGCCTCGCCGCGCGCGACGCTGCCGTTCTCAATCACACCTGTCCAGAATTCAACGCCACCCGCGTCGCCTTCCCGGCCCAGCACGTTTTGGTAAATCTCTTCAACGAAGGACTGAACCGGCGTGCCATCGGGGTAGGTTTCGCGAGTCTCAGGCTGATCCAGGAACAGCGAGGCAATTTCAGACAGGATCTCATCGGATGAGCGTGCGCCTGCGGCCAGCTCAGTTGAGAAGAAATTCCCCCAGAAGTTCAGCCCGATCGCGTCAGGCGCGCGGTTGAAGTAGGCGATGTAGAGCTCAACAAAGCTGTCGATTTGTTCGCTGCTCAGGTTTGCGATGGCTTGGAACTGGGTCAGGTTCACCACCCCATCGCCAAAGATCGACGCGCCGCTGCCGAAGTTAAGCTGTTCAACACCAAAGAGCGTATCGCTGCCTTCTTCGCCTGAGCGGTCTTGCACAACAACGCTGTTGTCACCGAAAAACTGAATGGTGAACTGGTTCAACGCATTGGCGTAGCTCGCCACATCGCCGTCTCCGGCACCGCCGTGCAGTCCGTCATCCCCGGCACCGCCCGTCAGGTTGTCGTTGCCTTCGCCGCCAAAGAGCGCGTCATCCTGCGCATCCCCGGCCAACGTGTCATCCCCCAAGAGGCCAAAGAGGATATCAACGCCGCCGCCGCCTGCGAATGTATCCGCAAGCTCAGACAGATAGAACCAATCGCCGCGCTCTGATCCTGGCACGACACCATCAAAGCTGACCACAAAGGTTGGATCGGAATTGCGCGAGCCCAGCACAAAGTTGCTAAAGGTTTGCGCCAGCGTTGGGAAATTGCTGTTGAGCGTGTCCAAAAGGGCCTGGAACTGCGCCGTGGCGCTGCCTTCGACAGAGGTCAGGCTGGCAACGGTGCCCCCGTCCAACTGCGCGATAAGATCTTGCAATGTGTTGAACACCTGAGACGCGGCCACTTGTGCGGCCGCCTGGCCTGTGACCAGCGCGCCAGCGCCACCGCCACCCGTGGCCACATCGGTTGCACCGTTGGTGAGGCTGCCCAGATAGGACAGGATGGAATCGCCCACCGCATCGCCCAGTTGGGCATAGAACTCAGCCAAGGTGGTGCCGCTATAGGCCGATCCGCCATCCCCGTTCTGTGCAAACCAAGCGCCTGTATCCGGGTCGACCGTGAACAGGGGCGACACAAACACGCCGTCGCCCAGCACCCACAGTTCTTCCGCAAGCTCAGTTGAGGCGGCAGAGAAGGCTTCGACGATTTGCTCGGTGCCGCCGGGGCTGACATCATTGATGATATCGCGCAGCAGCGTGGTGTTTGGGTATTGCGCCAAAGCGGCGCGCGCTTCGTTCAGCGGGCCTGTGATCATTGAAAAATCACCCGCCGCGAAGGCTTCAAAGATCGCACGGGATTCCGCATCGAGGTTGTTGGCAATCTCAGGATTGTTCAGCAGCGCGGCAAAGGTGCTTGAGTTGATGGAGGTCAACGCCTGTTCGGCTGTCTCAAGCAGGCCGAGGTAGTCACCAACGGTAAAGTCCAGCAAGCCATCCACCGAAGTTGGCGCGGAAAATGCCCCATCGCCGAAGGTTTGAAGGTTTCCAAAGGCCCCTAACGCTTGTTGTAGGGCGGCGGCAAAATCTTCGTTTTCCATGTATCTATCCGAAATCGTTGAAAGTAATAGACGGAACTATAGGCGGCAAAACGCAGAGGTGAAGAGATTTTTCGGGGATTTACATTGTTTTCCCGCACCTCCCCGACATCAATGGCCACCCCTTAAAAACAGAGTGCAAACCGTTGCCTGCCCTTGACTTCCCCCCGCCAGACGGTGTACCTGCGCCAACCAATTCAGACCCCTGAAAGGGACCGCTCATGCACGCCTATCGCAGCCATAATTGCGCTACTTTGAACCTGTCAAACAAGGGCGAAACCGTCCGTCTCTCGGGCTGGGTGCACCGGGTGCGCGACCACGGCGGTGTGCTTTTCATCGACCTGCGGGACACCTACGGCATGACCCAGGTCCTGTGCGACCCCGACAGCCCGGTTTTTGCCGATGTTGAGAAGGTGCGCAGTGAATGGTGCATTCGCATTGATGGTGAGGTGAAAGCGCGGGATGAAGGGTTGATCAACCCCAAGATCCCAACCGGCGAGATTGAGGTGTTCATTCGCGACATGGAAGTGTTGGGCGATGTGAAAGGGGACCTGCCGCTGCAGGTGTTCGGCGATCAGGAATATCCTGAGGAAACCCGCCTGCGCTATCGCTACCTCGATCTGCGGCGCGAAAAGATGCAGGCGAATATGACCCTGCGCTCTGACGTGGTGACTTCCATCCGCAAACGCATGTGGGACAAAGAGTTCCGCGAGTTTCAGACGCCGATCATCACCGCGTCATCTCCTGAAGGGGCACGCGACTTTTTGGTGCCGTCCCGTCTGCATCCGGGAAAGTTCTATGCCCTGCCGCAGGCGCCACAGCAGTTCAAACAGCTTCTGATGGTCTCAGGCTTTGATAAATATTTCCAAATCGCGCCCTGTTTCCGCGATGAGGACCCGCGCGCAGACCGCTCGCCCACGGATTTTTACCAGCTCGACATGGAGATGTCTTTTGTTGAGCAGCAGGATGTCTTTGACACCATTTCACCCGTGATCGCAGGCGTTTTTGAGGAATTCGGCGGCGGTCGCAAGGTTGATGCTGCTGCTGACTGGCCGCAGATTTCTTATCGTGACGCCGCCCTTTGGTATGGCTCGGACAAGCCTGATTTGCGCAACCCGATCAAGATGCAGGTGGTCAGCGATCATTTCCGCGGCTCCGGCTTTGCGATCTTTGCCAAGCTGTTGGAACAAGACGGCACCGAAGTGCGCGCCATTCCCGCGCCCACGGGCGGCAGCCGCAAGTTCTGTGACCGCATGAACGCTTTTGCGCAAAAAGAAGGGCTGCCCGGCATGGGCTATATCTTCTGGCGTGAAAAGACCGCTGATGCCGTGGCCCAAGAGTTGGGCATCACCGTGAAAGAGGCCCAAGCCAAGCTGAAATCCGGCGAGGTCGAAGGCGGCATGGAAGCGGCAGGCCCTCTGGCCAAAAACATCGGCCCAGAGCGTACGGAGGCCATCCGCCAACAGCTGGGGCTGAACATCGGCGATGCGGCGTTCTTCTTGGGCGGCAAACCCAAAGCCTTTGAGGCCATCGCAGGCCGCGCCCGTAACATCATCGGCGAAGAGCTGAACCTGACCGACAAGAACCGCTTTGCCTTTGCCTGGATCGTGGATTTCCCGATTTATGAGCAGGATGAAGACAGCGGCAAGATCGACTTTGAACACAACCCCTTCTCCATGCCGCAGGGCGGGATGGAGGCGCTGCAGGGCGATCCGCTGAAGGTGCTGGGCTATCAGTACGACCTGGCGTGCAACGGTTATGAGCTGGTGTCGGGGGCCATTCGAAACCACAAGCCGGAGATCATGTTCAAAGCCTTTGAAATCGCAGGCTACGGCGAAGACGAGGTGCGCAAGCGCTTTGGCGGCATGGTCAACGCCTTCCAATACGGGGCACCGCCCCACGGTGGCTGCGCGGCGGGCATCGACCGGATCGTGATGCTGCTGGCGGATGAGATGAACATCCGCGAGGTGATCCTGTTCCCGATGAACCAGCGCGCCGAAGATCTGATGATGAACGCGCCTTCAGATCCCACCAGCGATCAGCTGATGGAGCTGGGCCTGCGGGTCATCCCACAAGACTAAGGCCGGGGGCAGGCCTGCCCTCAGCGCCCCACCGCTTTCGATGGCATTTGAGACAATTGCCGGGTGAAACCACACAGCAGATGGCCTACCATCCAAGGAAGGCCACTTTGCGGGGGTTCTATGCGTTTTGATCCGGGACGAGCTGAGCACCGTTTTGGCTATGGCCGCAGTGCTATGGTCGCACCCCCTGCGACGCTTGATCAGATGCTGGCGGGGGTCCGCGGGCCAGATAGCGCCGCGGCGGCCTATCCCCTGCCGGGCTGGCTGCATTTTCAGGATGCAATTGCGCAT
The DNA here is from genome assembly GCF_055693825.1 of Sulfitobacter sp. GN1-4. NCBI lineage: Bacteria > Pseudomonadati > Pseudomonadota > Alphaproteobacteria > Rhodobacterales > Roseobacteraceae > Sulfitobacter > Sulfitobacter sp. GN1-4. Next base: position 533,777 of record NZ_JBVFUQ010000003.1, read on the forward strand.
CGCCGCCGTTTTTTGCAATTCGCACGCCAGAACCGGGGGACCGAGAAATCAAAGACCGCCCGCGAAACGGCGCGCGAAGCGCTGCGTCAGGCGCGGCGGGATCAGGCCACATGGTATCTGCAGACGCAATTGCGCCGGATCACCACGCCACATGCCTTTCGCGAACGTCTGGTGGCGTTCTGGGCCGATCATTTCACGGCGCTTGGCAAAACCGCCATCCTGCGTCTGGCCACCCCCGCCTTTATCGAAGAGGCGATCCGCCCGCATATCTCAGCCCGCTTTTCTGATCTGCTTTTGGCCGCTGTCACCCATCCCTTGATGCTGCATGCCTTGGATCAGAACAAATCCATGGGGCCCAACAGCGTTGCCGCCAAGCGGCGTAAAGACGGGCGCGGGCTGAACGAAAACCTCGCCCGCGAGGTGTTGGAGCTGCATACCCTTGGGGTGGGCGGCCCTTACGGGCAGGCGGATGTGACCCAATTGGCGGAACTGCTGACCGGCCTTGGCACCACGCGCGAAATGGCGTTTCACTTTACCCCCAACCTGGCAGAGCCGGGGCGCGAAACCGTTTTGGGACAAAGCTATGGGCCGGAGCGCAGTCTTGAGCCGATCAAGGCGGCCTTGACCGACATCGCCACGCACCCCGCCACGGCGCAGCATTTGGCGCAAAAGCTGGTGGTGCACTTCGTCTCAGATGACGCGCCTGCCGCCTTGGTGAACCACGTTGCTGAGGCGTATCAGCTCAGCGGCGGCGATCTGAGCGCCAGCTACCAAGCGCTATTGGCCCATCCGGCGGCCTGGCAGGACAACGCCCCCAACATCCGCCCGCCGGACGAATTTATCAGCACCGCGTTGCGCTGCATTGGCATCACGCCGGCCCGCCTGGCCCCGTTCAGCCACCGCGCGGTGCGCGATTTGTTTTTCCGCCCCATGGCGCTGATGGGGCAGGCCTGGCTGCGCCCCACAGGGCCGGACGGATTTGAAGAGGCGGACAGCGCCTGGATCACGCCGCAGGGGATATCCGCGCGGCTGGAATGGTCGATGAACGCGCCGGCCCGCCTGTTGGAGAACATGCCAGAGCCGGTGGATATGTTGAACACGGCCTTGGGCGCTGATGTGCCTGGGCGGCTCGCCTTTGCGGTCAGGAACGCTGAAAACCGGCGCATCGCATTGGGGTTGATCCTGACCTCCCCGCATTTCAGCGCCGGTAGGAGAGGTTATGACCATCACGCGCCGTTCTCTTTTGTCTCGTGCCGGGGTCATCGGCTGTTCGCTGGCGGCAAGCCCGTTGCTGACGCCGGTCACCTTGGCCAGCGCGCCCTGGGACACGCGGCTGGTGGTCATCATCCTGCGCGGTGGCATGGATGGGTTGGACGTGGTCCGCCCTTGGGGCGATCCCGCCTTTGCCGCGCTGCGCCCGACCTTGAATGCGGGGGCGCGGGGGCCTGATCTGGACGGGTATTTCACGTTGCACCCCGCCCTGTCAGAGCTGATGCCCTGGTGGGCGGCGGGCGATCTGGGCTTTGTGCATGCGGTATCGACCCCCTACCGCGACAAACGCAGCCATTTTGATGGGCAAGATCTGTTGGAGGCGGGCACCGGCAGTTTGCAGGCCAAGGGGCAGGGCGGCTGGCTGAACCGGATGCTGGCGCAGCTGCCCGGCGTTGAAACCGAAACGGCCTTTGCGATTGGTGCAAACCATCTGCGGGTGCTGGAGGGGAGCGCGCCTGTCGCAAACTGGACACCCGATGCGAACCTGACGCTGAGCGCGCAGGCGCTGCGGCTGGCCGAACTGGTGATGGAAGAAGACCCCGCGCTGCACGCTGCCCTGGCTGAGGCGCAGATGCTTTCAGCCGACGGGCAGAGCGGGCTGAAAGGCCCGTCTCATACCAAGATCGCTGAGTTCGCGGCAGCCCGCCTGAACGGCAAAACCCGGGTGGCCGCATTTTCGGTGGGGGGTGGGACACGCATCACCGCCAAGCCCGCGCCCTGCCGCGCAGCCTGACCCGGCTGTCTGAGACGTTGCGCGGATTGAAAGCGGGGCTGGCCCCGGGCGTTTGGGACAAAACCGCCATTCTGGCGCTGACCGAATTTGGCCGCACGGCGCGCGAAAATGGCACCGGCGGCACCGATCATGGCACGGCGGGGCTGATGATGCTGGCGGGGGGAGCGATCCGGGGCGGAAAGGTTTATGGCCAATGGCCGGGAGTGGACAGTGCCGCGCTGTATCAGGAACGTGATTTGCTGCCCACGCAAGATGTCCGCGCCCCTGCGGCCTGGGTCATCCGCGGGCTGACGGGCCTGGATGCGGCGACACTGGGCAGCCATGTGTTTCCCGGTTTGGACATGGGGGCGGACCCTGGCATCTTGCGGTAGGTGCATAAGGGCTTGGCGGCCCGCGCTGATACACCTAACGTGCGCACATGACGCAAGATCCTGCATCCGCCCGGCCCCTGGGCCAACCTGTTGAAAACTGGACAGAACCGCCAGCGCCAGATGGCGCTGTGCTGTCGGGACGCTATGCCCAGTTGGAACCGCTTTCCGCAGATGCCCATGCCGCGCTGCTCTACCGGGCGTTTGCCGGGCATGACGCGGTTTGGGATTATATGCCTGTGGGTCCGTTTTCTTCGGCCGCGCAATTTCACCGCTGGGCGCGGGACCATGCGGGCAAGCCTGACCCGTTCTTTTACGCGATCAAGAACAAGGACAGCGGCCAGTGGGAAGGCGTGGCCAGTTTTCTGCGGGTCAAACCGGGCGCGGGCTCCATCGAGGTGGGCTACATCAGCTTTAGCCCCGCACTGCAACAGACCCGCGCGGCAACGGATGCGATGTATCTGATGATGCAATGGGCGTTTGAGGCGGGCTATCGCCGCTATGAATGGAAATGCAACGCCCTCAATGCGGCGTCCCGGAGGGCGGCGCAGCGCCTTGGCTTTAGCTACGAAGGCGTTTTCCGTCAGGCGATGGTGGTCAAGGGCCGCAACCGGGATACGGCATGGTTTGCGATGATTGACAGCGAATGGCCCGCCCTGAAAGAGGCCTATGAGGTCTGGTTGTCGCCTGCCAACTTCGACGCGGCGGGTCGGCAGGTTGAGCGCTTGGGCGATCTGACCGGCTTGGTGCGCGCAGCGGGGGATCCCAGCCTCTAATCCATCGCGGCGCTGTGGAGACACTGCCGTCTGATGAGGGCTTAGGGTGATGCGCGGGCCGAGGTCCTTGTGTTTGGGCACGCAATCATGCGCCGGCTTGGAACGATAGCCCCCCCGACACACCTGAACCCGCCAAAACCGATGCGTTTGGGTCCTGACCCTAAGAGGGTGGCCCTTGTTCAATTGCATTCCCCCAAAACCGGCACCACGCACCCCTGTCTCAGATCAGAGACCTAAGCGGGCTGCGTGATGCAAAGGGGCGGACGGCGCGCGCACATCCCCCTAAATCGCCACTTTCTCAGCCAGCCGGTGTTGCACCAGCCCGGCGATCCGTGCGGTTTCAGAGGCGGCGGTTTCACCCAAGGCGCGTTTGCGGGCCAGGGCGCGGGCCGCGTCAGCCAGGGCCGTGTCATTGGCCAGACCGGCCACGCCGCTGGTAAATTGCGCGACATAATCAAGCGTGCGCGCGGTGTGCTGATCCTCCAACACGTCGGCGATATGGGCCATGTCATCGCGGTAGGCGAGCCTGTCAGGTTCCACCACCTGTTCGTCCACCTGACGCGGCCCTTTGGGTCGGCGTTCAGCCGGCAGAATCGACAGAACCTTTTCCTGAAAGGCCCCCAGGGACAACACCGGTTTGACCAGAAAGCCATCCGCCCCCGCAGCCATGGCCGCGCCTTCTAATGTGTCATCCCCTGAAATCGCAAGGATCCCTTCGACGCGGGGATGGGTTTCGTTCAGCTCTGCAATCAGTTCTGTGCCGTTGCCGTCTGGCAGGCCCAGATCAACCAGCACCACCGAAGGCCGGTACACACGGAAATGCCGCCTGGCAGAGCGCAGGCAGTCAGCCCGCCGGATCCGCGCACCCGAGCGCAGACAAAGCAGTCGCATCGCGTCAGATGCAAACCGACTGTCTTCCACAGCCAAGATCGTCAGCCCCAACAGGGGCCGTCGGGCGGTGGGGGTTGGAATATTCGCCGCAAAGGGGTCTGGGTCGTCCATCATCGCCTCCTGTTAACATGCCCCATCGTTGCGCAAAGGTGCCTAACAGGCCGTTAACTTGACGCATTGCTCTTGCGCGATCTTGCGGCCATAAGGCGGCAAATACCTTGCCTGAAAGGACATCAGATGATCGGACGCCTGAACCACGTAGCCATTGCTGTGCCTGATCTGGAGGCCGCAGCGGATCAATACCGCAACGCGCTGGGCGCCAATGTGGGTGCACCGCAAGATGAACCCGATCATGGCGTGACCGTGATCTTTATTGAGCTGCCCAATACCAAGATCGAATTGCTGTACCCATTGGGGGAAAACAGCCCCATCCAGGGGTTCCTCGATAAGAACCCGGCAGGTGGCATTCATCACATCTGCTACGAAGTGGATGATATCATTGCCGCGCGCGATCACCTGAAATCAACCGGAGCCCGCGTGCTGGGCACGGGTGAGCCCAAGATCGGTGCTCATGGCAAACCGGTGTTGTTCCTGCATCCCAAAGACTTCAACGGTGCGCTGGTCGAACTGGAAGAGGTGTAACCGATGGGTCCGGTCTCTGGTCTTGTTCTTTACGCGGTGATTTGGTCGCTGACCTTTTGTGTGATCCTGCCTTTCAAGATCCAGACGCAGGGCGATTTGGGCGATGTGGTGCCGGGCACCCATGCGGGATCACCGGAACACCACCACATCCGAAAAAAGATCTGGATTACCACAGGTCTGGCGGCCGTTTTCTGGGCCATCGCGGCCACCATCATTCTGTCCGGTTGGATTACCGTGGATGATGTGGAACGGGTCTTTCATGCGGGCTCTTGGTCAGGCCGTGAAATAGGTGAGTAAACGTCGCCGCCCCTAGGATGGGGATCAGCAGGTTCACCAAAGGTATCGTGAGCGGCACGGCCATCAGCGCGCCTGCAGCCCAGATCGTTGCGGTGTGTTCGCGGCGCAGGCGTTTCGCCTCAACCCGGCCCACCCAGCGGATGGCCAGCATGGTGAAATACTCTCGTCCCAAGAGAAATCCGTTCAGCCCCCAAAAGATCAGCGGGGCTGCCACGTTCAAAATCAGATAGAGCACGATCGCCACGAGGTTTGCTGCAACCAGCACGCCCAGAAAGTTGACCGTATCGCGCAACGCCTCGCCAAAGGGCACGGGCTGGGTTTGGGGCAGGCCCGGGTAATGCCGCGCCTCGACCGCATGGGCGACCTCATCAAGAAACAGCGATGTGATGGCAGAGGCGACAGGGATCATCAGGAACGTCGATAAAAAGAGCAGCAGGAACGCCGCCCCCCAAGACACAAGGTCATCGACCCAGCGCACCTCACCCAGCACGGGCAGCCATAGCTCTTCGGGGACGAGCCAATCGGTGAACCACACAAAGGCGGCGGTAAACCCAATGAGCAACGCCAGTGACAGCGCAATGCCCAGGAAAAACACCCGACGAAAGCGCCGGTCGCCCAATTGGCTGACGGCCAGCCCAAATGCGCGAAAGATCAGGCCGATATCCATGACGTCATCTCATCTACGTTGGGGCGGGGGCGTTCGGGGGGTGCGGATGTTTCTGTGCCGATGTGAATGATCCCGGCCACGCGTTCATGATCGGCAAGATCAAAGGCATCGCGCACAAATTCGCGGTCATGTGAGGGCCAGCCGCTCAGCCAGTTGGCCCCCCATCCTGTGGCCAGGGCGGCATTTAGCAGCGCCAGACAGACACCGCCTGCGGCATAGGTCTGTTCAATCGCGGGGATCTTTTCGGAGGGTTTTTGCACCTCAATGACCGCAACGGCCAGATGGCCCTGGTCAAACTGGCTGCGCCCTTTGCTGGTCTTTTCGGCATCCAGCCCCAACGCCTGCGCACGGGCCTCAACCAAATTGGCCAAACGCGCCATGGCGGGCTTTTCAATCACCACAAAGCGCCACGGCTCAAGCTTGCCATGATCAGGCGTGCGCGCAGCAGCCGTCAGAAGCGGGGCAAGCTCAGCCCGGCTTGGGACAGGTTCACTCAGCGTTTTGGCAGGACGGGAGCGGCGGGTTTGCAGGAACGCAAGCGCGTCTGGGTTGGGGGTGGGCATCGGCTAAATCTCCAGCTGTTGCGCCATCTCATCAATGGACTGGCACAGGAATTGGTCAAACGCTGGCGACGGCTGGCGATATTGAAGCCCCTTGGCCATAGGGTCAGGGGCGTGGATGTCGCTGCCCGACAGGGCGGTCAGCGTGGCATGGCCGCAAAACGGCACATAAGCCTCGGAATAGCCACCCTCATGCACAAGAACAAGCTTGCCGCCGCACAACCGCTCTGCGGTCGCTTTGATCTTTTGGGTCATCACGCCAAAGGTTTCTGCCGTGGCCTGCATCCCGGCCAACGGATCAATGATGGCCGCGTCATAGCCGCAGGCGACAATGATCATGTCAGGTTTGAAGGCCTCAATCGCGGGGATCGCCACGCGGTCAATCGCATGCAAATAGGCCACATGGCCCGCGCCCGCATGCAGGGGCAAATTCACCGCCATGCCTTCGCCTGCGCCTGTGCCGCGGTGTTCCAGCTGTCCTGTTTTATAGGGGTAATTCCCCGCCTGATGTAGGGAGATCGTCAAGACATCGTCCCGGTCATAAAAAATGCTTTCCGTGCCATTGCCGTGGTGCACATCCCAATCCAGAACCGCCACCCGATCTACGTGACCACTGGCCTTGGCATTTTCAATGGCAATGGCGATGTTGGCCAAAAGGCAGAACCCCTGCGGTTTCTCAGCCTCGCAATGATGTCCCGGTGGCCGGCTGAGGGCATAGGCATTCGTCAAGGTGCCGCTGGCCACCTCTGCAACAGCCGCCACGGCCAGCCCTGCTGAAAGCGCTGCAATTTCATAGCCGCCTGTGGCGAAAGGCGCGTGATGGCCCAGCTCTCCTCCCCCGGCATCCGACAGGGATTTGAACGCATCAAGGTAGCTTGCAGGATGCACACGTTCGAGCATGTCGCGGGTGGCTTGGGGGGCGGACCTTGCATCAAGCTCGGCGGTCAGCCCGGTGACATCCATCAGGTTTTTCAGCCGGCGCTTTGTCTCAGGGCTTTCGGGCAGGCCCCCTGCGGCCAAGGGCTGGACCAAACCGCCGATGGGCATGGTGAAAGTATAGTTCCCGCCCGCGTGCCAGAAACACTGTTCATCCCAGAAAAACCCTGTGCGCATCGCATTCTCCCCGCTATGTGCGCGGAAGGTGCAGAAGCAGGGGCGGAATGTCTAGCCGTCCTGGCAGCGCGCTGCTGCGCATTGGCCTGAAATGTGGTAGAAGGTGTTGCGCCAGGGGGAGGCCGCCATGATCGATCACGTTGCCATCAACCGAGATGTCTGGAACGCGGATGCCGCCAATTGGGTCGGCTTTGCCGAAAGGCTGTGGGCGGCAGAGCCGCAGTGGGGCAATTGGGGCAAGCCAGAGGCCGAGTTGCAGATGTTGCCTGCGGATATGTCGGACCAAACGGCGGTGGAGCTGGGCTGTGGCACCGGCTATGTCGCGGCCTGGATGACGCGCCGGGGGGCGGATGTGACGGCCATCGACGTGTCAGACGCGCAACTGGCGACGGCCAGAAGGCTGGCGGCGGCCCATGCGCTGGACATCACCTTTATCGAAGGCAATGCAGAAAAGACCGGATTGCCCGATGCCAGTTTCAATTTTGCCATCAGCGAATATGGCGCGGCCATCTGGTGCCCGCCCCAGATCTGGCTGGCCGAGGCCTGGCGGCTTTTGCGTCCGGGGGGCGGGTTGGTGTTTCTGGGCAACCACCCGCTGTCGCTGATCTGTACGCCTCTAAATGGCGCGGCTTGTGAGCGTGCCTTGCACCGCCCCTATCGCGGCATGTGGGGGGCGGATTGGACGGAAGTGGAGATTGACCCCAGTGGGGTCTGTTTCAACCTGACCTTTGCGGGCTGGATGGCGCTTTTTGCCAAGATCGGTTTCGTGGTCACAAACTACCAAGAGATTTTTGCCCCCGCAGATGCCAATGGCACGCGCGGAGGGGTACCCGCGGACTGGGCCAAGGATTTTCCGATGGAACAGGTTTGGCATCTGCGCAAACCACAGTGACCGGGCGGTTTGGGGCAGCTGTTGTTTTGTAAGTTATAGTGGAAAGATGAAGCGCAACGGTGTGGATCACGGCCACGCGGGCGGGCTGGATCAGAGGTCTTTTTGCAGGTCGATGCGGGCGGGGCCGTCGGGGTAGTCAAAGCGGCCAAAGGGGCGGTAGCCCAGTTTTTCGTAAAACCCCTGGGCCTGGAAGGAATAGGTATAGAGCATGGCGCGCGTCGCACCCCGCCTGCGCGCTTCGTCCTCAAGGGCCTGCATCAAGGCCTCCCCTGTGCCTTGTCCGCGCAGTTCCTCATCCACCCAGAGGCCGCGGATTTCCAATGCGCCCATGTTGATGATGCCGCGCCCGCCCGCGATGATGCGGTCGCCTGCGCGCTGGATGATCGAAAAGCTGCGAAAATCGTAGCTGGAGCGCTGGGCGTTATAGGCGGCGAACCGGCTTGAAAGGTCGGCATAGACCGCGTCATCAGGCTCAATCAGCTCAAAAGGGGCCAATCAGGCACCCACCATGCCGATGATTTCATAGGTGCGTTTCAGGACCGGTTCGGTGATGGCACGCGCCTGTTCCGCCCCATGTGCCAGGATGCGGTCAATCTCGGCCGGGTCATCCATCAGCCGGGCCATTTCAGATGAGATCGGTGCCAGTTTGGTCACCGCAAGTTCTGCCAATGCCGGTTTGAAGGTGCCGAACTGCTGTCCGCCGACCTCTTGCAGGGCGGCTTCGACGGATTGTTCGCTGAGCGCGGCATAGATGTTCACCAGGTTGCGCGCCTCTGGCCGGTCCTCAAGCCCTGCCACTTCTGAAGGCAGCGCATCAGGGTCGGTTTTTGCTTTGCGGATCTTCTTGGCGATGGCATCGGCGTCATCGGTCATGTTGATGCGGCTGGCATCAGAGGGGTCTGATTTGGACATCTTTTTGGATCCATCGCGCAGTGACATCACGCGGGTGGCGGCCCCTTCGATCACGGGTTCAGTGATGGGAAAGAAATCCACACCGTAGTCGTGATTGAACTTGGCCGCGATATCGCGCGTCAGCTCCAGGTGTTGTTTCTGATCCTCGCCCACCGGCACATGGGTGGCATGATAGACCAGGATGTCCGCCGCCATCAGCGCAGGATAGCCGAAAAGCCCCAAGGACACGTTTTCAGTGTTCTTGCCCGCCTTATCCTTGAACTGTGTCATCCGGCTCATCCAGCCCATGCGGGCCACGCAGTTAAAGATCCAGCCCAGTTGCGCGTGCTCAGGCACTTGTGACTGGTTGATCAGGATGGATTTTTCCGGGCTGATGCCAGAGGCGATAAAACCTGCGGCCAGCTCACGCGTGTTGTGGCGCAGCTGGTCCGGGTCGATCAGCTTGGCGGTGATCGCATGCAGGTCGACCATGCAATAGATCGTCTCAAAATCCTCTTCCTGCATCGACACAAAGCGTTTGATGGCCCCCAGGTAGTTGCCCAGCGTCAGACCGCCGGAGGGCTGGATCCCGGAGAATACACGGGGCGTAAAGGTCTTATCGGTCATCACGGATCCTCTGGGGTGGATTTCGGCTGTGCAGCGGCTTACTTCTGTGGCTCCTGCGCGTCAAGGAGCGGCCATGCAAGAGCCTGAGTTTGAACCACCCATCAACCCGCTGCCGCCGGTTGTGATTCTGGCCTTTGTGGCCATCGCCGGGGTTGAGGCGGGCCTGTCCCTGGGCGAAGCGGGGCTGATCGGGGGGCCGGGTGCCGTGGGGTGGCGTTTGGGGCTGATCCGGGATTACGGGTTTTCGGGCCAGATCTTTGACTGGATGTGGCTCAATGGGCAATGGCCGCTCAGCGAAGTGATGCGTTTGTTTAGCTATCCCTTCGTGCATCTGGGCTTTACCCATGCGCTTTTTGCCGTCGTATTGCTGGTGGCGCTGGGCAAACTGGTGAGCGAAGCGATGGGCCAGCTGACGTTCGTGGCGCTGTTTTTGATGTCCAGCGCGGGGGGGCGGCGCTTTATGCGCTGCTGTTGAATGATCCCACCTGGCTGACGGGGGCCTATCCTGGGGTGTACGGGCTAATCGGCGGCTATTCCTATGTGATGTGGGTCAAGCTGTCGGGCACTGGGTTGCAGCAATACCGCGCCTTCAGTCTGATTGCCTTGTTGATGGGCATTCAGCTGGTCTGGGGCATATTCTTTGAAGTGGGCCTGCAATGGGTGGCAGAGCTTTTGGGCTTTATCATCGGGTTTTTGGCCTGTTTCGTGCTGGCCCCCGGTGCTTTTGCGCGGCTGCGCGACGGGATGCGGCGGCGCTAGGCTGGCCCGCTAGCGGCGCATCGCGGCGCGAAACTCAGACAGTTTGAACGCGCCAAAAAGCTGACCTGCCGCAAAAAAGCTCACCATCCCAAGCATAATCAGCACCAGCAGGCCCAGCACCCGCCAGTAGGCGGTGTTCAACAGCCCCACCATGGCTTCATCTGCAAACCACAGCACCACGCCCATCACCGCAGAGGCCGCGATGATCCGCCAGATCCGGCGGCGCAACTGTGCGTCAAAGCGCGCGGTTTGCCCAAAACGCCGTGCGCCCAGGGCCAGACAGACCACCATGACCCAACCGGCAAGGGTGGTGGCAATCGCCGGGGCGATCCAGCCCAAGTAGACAGAAAGCCCCACCGCCGCCACTGCGTTCACGATCATCGCGACCAGCGCATAATAGAACGGGCGGCGGGTGTCTTCGCGTGCGAAATAGATGGGCTGTTGTACCTTTTGCAAAACAAAGGCGGGCAGACCCAGACCGTAGATGGCCACAGCAGCGGCAATGGCGGCAGTGTCATCCACATCAGATGCGCCCCGTTCAAACAGGACCGAAACCAGGGTTTGTGGGATGATCACCAAAGCAACGGCTGAGGGGATCGTCAGCGCCAGCGCGAATTCTCCCGCGCGGCTAAGCGCATGGCGCGCACCGGTTTCATCGCCGCTGCGCAACCGGCGGGACAGATCGGGCAACAAGACGATGCCTACCGCAATGCCCACAACACCCAAGGGCAGTTGGTAAAGCCTATCGGCTGCAAACAGCCAGGACACCGCATCGTCATATTGGCTGGCCACCAATTGCCCCACCACAAGGTTGATCTGCATCACGCCCGAGGCCAGTGCCGCAGGCAGAGCGATCACCACCAGCGCTTTCATCTCAGGGCTCCAGCGGGGCAGGGCGGGGCGCAGGGCAAAGCCCGCATCCGCTGCCGCTTTCCACGTCAGGGCCAGCTGCGCCACACCGGCCAGCGGGATGGACCAAATCAGCCAGGTGACCACCTCGCCTCCGATAAGCTGCCCGGCAAGCATGGCTGCAATCACGAAGATGTTCAGCAAAACCGGTGCTGCCGCGGCCACGGCAAAGCGCCCGGTTGCGTTTAATACGCCTGAAAACAGCGCCGCCAAAGACATGAAAAGGATGTAGGGAAAGACAATGCGCCCAAAGCCCACGGTCATGTCAAACCGCGCATCGCCGGAAAAGCCTTCGGCGGTCAGCCAAACCAGCGCAGGCATGAACACCATCGCCAGCCCAACGAGGATCAGCACCACAAAAGCCAACCCTGCAAAGGCGTCCTGGGCGAATTTGCCCGCCCCTTCGCCGCTTTCATAGCGTTTGGAAAACATCGGAACGAATGCGGCGTTAAACGCGCCTTCGGCAAAGAACCGGCGGAACATATTGGGCAGACGGAACGCGGCCACAAATGCGTCCATGACAGGGCCGGGTCCGATCAAAGACAGCAACAGCACTTCGCGCAAAAAGCCCAGAACCCGGCTGAGCAATGTCCACATCCCCACGGTGAAAAAGCCGGTCATAAGGCGGATGGGTTTCATAGGGTGCTTTCGCTGCTCTGTTTTGACAGGCTTAGCTTGCAAGCCATGCGCATTCAATCGTTGGGTTGAACCAGCAAACGGTCCAGCGCCGTATGCGGGAAGGTGCGCCGGGCGGTGACGGCATAGAAACTTTCGACCAGATTAAGATCAAAGGGCGCGGTGTGTAGCATCCCGTTTGCGATTTCATCGGCCATGACAACCGCAGGGGCCAGCGCCAGCCCGACGTTGGCGCGGGTCAACAGCCGAACCATCGCCATATCATCGACATCTGCAATGATCCGAGGGGTCACGCCCAGGTGTTCGGCAAAGCTTTCAAAATCGCTGCGGATGGAGCTGCCTGTGGGCACGATCAGGGGCTCATTCTCTAATAGCGCCTCAATGCTGTCGTGCTGCAGCCTTTCGGCATGGCCATGCAGCCCCACGGGTTGTTCATCAATCCGGTGCGCGCGCAGGCCCACATCGCGCAGGTTTTTGGGCGGCTCTGTTGTCAGCACAACGTCGAGGGCCAGCGCCGTCAGACTGGCAAAAAGCACCTCTGCACTGCCGGATTTCAGCACGATTTGCGTCTGTCCGGCCTGAAGCAGCGGGTCTAGAAAGCGCATCTGAAAGTTCCGCGACAGCGTGGACAGCGCGCCAACCCGCAAAGGTGCGTCACTTCGCCCCGATTGCGCCAGCGTCGCCAAAAGCTCGGCCCCGGTGCCAAAGATCCGGTCGGCATGATCCAAGGTGATGCGCCCCACCTCAGTCAGCACAAGGCTGCGGTCTACCCGGTCAAACAGCGTGTGGCCCAGGCGTTCCTCCAAGGTTTTGATTTGCATGGACAAAGCCGATTGCGACACGTTCAACTTCTGCGCGGTGCGCGTCAGGTTGCCGTCATGCGCGACGGCATGAAAGTAGCGCAGGTGGTGATAGTTCAGCGTGTCCATAGTTCAGTATTATAGAACGTTATTACATCTAAGATATATTTTTATTCTTCCCACTGCACCGCCATATCGACCTGAACGCACAAAGGAGACGCGCCATGGATATGATCGCCGATATTGCCACCACCGTCGTGGCGCAAATGCAAAAGCCCACGTTGGCCTTCTTGATCGGGGGCATGATGCTGGCCGCGCTTGGCAGCAAGCTGGAGGTGCCCGCACCGGTCTACAAGTTTGTTGTGATGCTGCTGTTGCTCAAAGTGGGTTTGGGTGCTGGCATATCGGTGCGTGAAGCGGATCTGATCGCGCTGGCCGTGCCTGCGGTCTTGGCTGCATTGGTCGGTGTGGGGATCGTTTTGATCGGGTTTGGCACGCTGGCGCGGTGGCGCGGCGTCAGCCAGATGGACGGCATGGCCACGGCGGGTGTCTTTGGTGCGGTGTCGGCCTCCACCCTGGCGGCGGGTATGGCGATGCTGGATGCCGAAGGCATCCGCTACGAAGGCTTTATCGGCGCGCTCTATCCTTTCATGGACATTGCAGCCCTCGTCACTGCCATCGTGCTGGCCCGGATGGCAGCCGCCCGTCAGGCCGCAGCGGCAGGGACCGGCGGCACGGTCACGATGGGCGGTGCAGGTGGGGCCGGGTTTGACGGCAAAATCGTCGGCAGCATCCTGCGGGACACCTTTCAGTCGGCTGCCATCTCAGCGCTGCTGCTGGGGCTGGCGATTGGCATCTTTGCCCGGCCAGAAACCGTTTACGCCAGCTTTTACGAGCCGCTTTTCCGGGGGCTGTTGTCCGTGCTGATGCTGGTGATGGGCATGGAGGCCTGGTCACGGCTGAGCGAGCTGCGCAAAGTTGCCCATGCCTATGTGCTTTATGGCCTGTCCGCGCCGCTGATCCATGGTCTTTTGGGGTTTGGCGCAGGCCTAATTGCGCATCACTTTACGGGGTTTTCTGCAGGCGGTGTGGTCTTGTTGTCTGTGATGGCGGCCTCCAGCTCGGACATCTCTGGCCCGCCCACCATGCGCGGCGCCCTGCCAGAGGCGAACCCGTCGTCCTATGTGGGGGCCTCCACCGGGCTTGGCACGCCTGTTGCCATCCTGAGTATCCCGCTGTGGATCTGGCTGGCGGACATGGCGATTGGCTTGTGAGGGGCGGGGGCACGCATAATGCGTGCCCCATGCCTTTCTGATCGGCCCACTGGCAGCAGAGGCGGGAACGGCAACCTTGGCAGAAACGCGCCACCGGACTAGGATGGCTGCCATCGGCGCCAAAGCAAAACACGGTGCGCTGCGCCATCAAGCTGAGACTGTCACGCGAGGGGTGCGCCGTTATAAACCTCACTGCTTTGGTGCTTGAGCGGGGGGACACAAATATGAGCAAGCTGATCACAGGACGGTGCCTGTGCGGCGCGGTGACCTATCAGGGGCGCACATTGGAAGCTGACCCTTTTCGCTGTTATTGCACAGACTGCCAGCACGCGACGGGCACGGGTCATTCAGAAATGATGCCGCTGGCGCGCGACGGGATGGAGATTGACGGGCCATTGCGGGTTTATGAGATGACGGGCGGTTCTGGTCAGCCCACTTGGAGTTCCTTTTGCACGACCTGCGGCGCGCCTATGACCCGCAGAAGCGCACGGATGTCTGACCGGATCTACGTTCATGCAGCATCACTGGACGATCCCGCAGCCTATGCGCCGGTGAAAAACCTCCATGCCCAAAGTGCGGCACCTTGGGACCTTCCAGAGGATCTTTGAAAAAACTCGTTTGATGGGTGTGCCTTGCGGGAGCCGTTCAGGGGTTTGGTTGGCGGGGCCAAGGCTCAGGCTCACCATCCCAGAAGGGCTGGAGCCCCCCTCCCTTGATCTCTGCCTTGCCAGGGACAGGCGCACAGGCTCAAGACAAATAGCGGTCTCCCAGCAAGCTGGGTCCCTCCGCGATTTATCTTGCCCCGTCCGCCTGTCCCTGGCCTGCCAGTGCTCAAGCGACGGCGGCTCCAGCCCAGAAGGATGGGTCAATCTGCGGCGCGTTCGACCCCGTCGATGATCGCCTGCCGGAGGCGTTTTTCCAGGGTGCGTTGTTTGCTTTCGGAGTGGTATTTCAACCCGAACATGTCTTTGACATAGAAGGTGTCGACCACCTGTTCCCCGTAGGTCGCGATGACCGCATTGGCGATATAGACGTTTGAGGCGGCCAGCGCGCGCGCCAGATCATAGAGCAACCCAGGCCGGTCGCGGGTGTCCACTTCGATGATCGTGTAGATTTCAGAGCCTTCGTTATCAAAGGTGATATGGGTGGGCACCTTAAAGGCTTTTTCGCGTTTCTTGACTTTGTCGCGCGATTTCAGCGCCTCGCGTGCGACCACTTCACCGCCCAGGGTCTTTTCGATCATTTGCCGCAAACGCGGCAGCTTGCGCGCCTCATAGGGTTTGCCTTCGGCATCCTGGATCCAGAAGGCATCGGTGACATAGCCGTCTTTGGTGGTGTAGCTGCGCGCATCGACCACATTGGCCCCAACGAGCGCCAGCGCCCCGGCAAGCCGCGCAAAGATGCCGGGGTGATCGGGCATCACGAAACAGGCGCGGGTGGCATCGCGGTCTTCATCGGGATGCAGGTCCATCCGGATGCCATCCGGGTCGCCTTCGTGAAAGAGTTTGGCAAAGGCCACATGGGCCGTGACGTGCAGGCCTTGCCAATAGGGGTCGTAATGCCGTGCGGTTTCGGTTTGCAGCGCCTTGCGCGGCCAATCGCTGAGCGCGTCGCGCAGGGCGCGTTTCGCCTCCGCTCCGCGGTTTTCGCGGTTCAGGTCTTCAAGCCCGGTTTCAAGCGCGCGTTCGGTTTGGCGGTAAAGGGCGCGGATCAGCACCGCTTTCCAGTTGTTCCAGGTCTCAGGCCCCACACCTCGGATGTCGCAGACCGTCAGCACGCACAGCAAATCGAGCCGCTCAACGGTTTGGACCGCCTTGGCAAAGTCCCGCACCGTGCGCGGATCAGCGATGTCGCGTTTCTGTGCCATGTCAGACATCAGCAGATGATAGCGCACCAGCCATTCGACGGTGTCGACCTCACGTTGTTTCAGGCCCAGGCGCGGTGCGACTTTGCGCACGATCTTGGCCCCCAGGATCGAATGATCCTCGGGCCGGCCCTTGCCGATGTCATGCAGCAACAGCGCGGTATAAAGCACCTTGCGGTTCACGCCTTTTTTCAGGATCGACGACACCACCGGAAGTTCTTCGACCAGTTCTTCGCGTTCGATCATCGCCAGATTGCGGATCGTCTGGATGGTATGCTCATCCACCGTGTAGCTGTGGTACATGTTGAACTGCATCATCGCGACGATGGGTTCAAACTCCGGGATAAAGGCGCTCAGCACGCCCAGCTCGTTCATCCGCCGCAAGGCCCGTTCGGGGTTGCCGTGCCGCAGCAGGGTGTCAAAGAAAATCCGCTGCGCTTCGGGGCTTTGGCGCAGGTCGTCATCAATCAGATGCAGGTTGGCTTTGACCAGCCGCATCGCATCTGGGTGAATAAGCGTACCGGTGCGCAGCGCCTCTTCAAAAAGCCGCATCATGTTCAGCTTATCTGCTAAAAAGGCCGCATCATCTGCAATGGCCAGCCTGTTGTGCACCAGCTCATAGCCCGCCTTCATACGCGGCTTGCGCCGAAAGATGCGCTCCAACAGGGGTTCGGCCTTGACGTGGATGGCCTCCAGATTGGTCAGGAAGATCCGCGTCAGCTCACCCACCGTATTGGCGTGGCGAAAGAACGCTTGCATGAAAACTTCTACACCGCGCCGCCCGCCGGTATCGACAAAGCCCAAGGCCTCGGCCACCTGAACCTGCATGTCGAATGTCAGCTGTTCTGTGGCGCGCCCTGTGAGCAAATGCAGGTGCCCGCGCACCGCCCAGAGAAAATCTTCTGCCGCTTTGAAGGCATCGTATTCTTCCGCGCGAAACGCGCCCTTGTCCACCAGCTCGCGGCTGTGGTCCACTTTGTAGATGTATTTGGCGATCCAGAACAGCGAATGCAGGTCACGCAACCCGCCTTTGCCCTCTTTCACATTGGGCTCCACCACATAGCGTTGGCCCTGCTTGATGTGGCGCTTGTCCCGTTCGCTGAGCTTGGCCTCAATGAATTCGCGCCCCTTGTGGGCAAAGAGATCCTTGGCCAACGCTTGGCGCAGTTTGGCTTCCAGTTCGGTGTCGCCGGTGATGAAGCGATGCTCCAAAAGCGCGGTCTGGATGGTGAAATCCTCAGCGCCAAGCCGCAGGCAATCTTTGATGGTACGGGTGGCGTGGCCGACCTTTAGCTTCAGGTCCCACAGCATATAGAGCATGCTTTCCACCACGCTTTCCGTCCAAGCGGTGGCTTTGTACGGGATCAGAAACAGCAGATCGACATCCGAGAATGGCGCCATTTCCCCACGACCATAGCCGCCAACGGCAATGACGCTTAGCCGTTCGCCTTCGGTGGGGTTGGGTTTGGGGTGCAATTGGGTGCGCGCCACCTCCAACACGGTGCTGACCAGATGATCCGTGAGATAGGTATAAGCGCGGGTCATGCCGCGGGCATCAAAGGGGTTGGCGGCAAAACTCTCGGCGATTTGCGCCCGGCCGCGCCGCTGCACATCGGCCAGAACCTGAACAGCTGCCGCCCGGCGCTCCCCTTCGGGCAGGGGGGCACAGGCGGCTTGCCACTGCGCTTTGACCTCGTCTGGGTCGAAAATCAGGGCAGGATCGCAAATCAGGCGCGGCTGCGGGGCCGCGCCTGTTGTTGCTTCATCTATTGCGGCGTCGGTGGCCAAGATCAGAAACCAGCGCCACCAAAGGCCTGTGGCGCGCCTTCCAGAACCACAACGCCCTGTCCGCGGATCGTGGCCACAGCCAGACCGCGTTCATTGGTGCCGTCCCGGCGCAGGCGGAAGATACCACTGGCCCCGCGGAAACCGGCACCCTGGGTCAAAGAGGCACCTGAAAGGGCATCGGATTTCCCGGATTTGACCAGGGCCCCCACGGCTGCAATCCCGTCAAAGGCCAGACCGGCCAGGGGATGCGGGTCTTCGCCGTAGGCTGCCGCATAGCGCTGCTTGAACGCAGAGGTCGCACTTGGGTCAGGCAGGGCAAACCAGCCGCCCTGCACACCAGGCAAGGTTAGTGTCTGGGGCGGAATGTCCCAGCGGGTCAAGCCGATGTATTGCGTGGCTGCAGATGTGATGCCTGCCTCAGGCAACAGCTGTGCAAATAGCGGCAGCGCAGAGGCCGATGAGGTGGTCAGAAAGAGCGCGTTTGCCCCGGTTTGATCCACTGTCGCTTTCACACGCGGCACGGCGGCCACAACGGCCTCCTGGCTAAGCGCATAATCGACCGTGCCCGCCAGGCTGGCGCCATTGGCCGAAATCGCCTGCTGGATCGCGTTGCGGCCCAACTGCCCGGCAACATCTTGCCCATGCAAGATCACGATGCGGTCCTTGCCAGAGCGTTTGGCATAGCCCACCAACCGGTTGGCCGTGTTGGCAAAGGTTGGACCTAGCACAAAGACGTTGCCGCCCGCGATTGTGGGGTTGTTGGAGAACGACAGCACGTTCACCCCGGCAGGGGCTGCGGCAACACCTGCGGCATTGGCCGCTTCGCCGTAAACCGGCCCGATGATGATTTTGGCACCTTCGCTGACCGCTTGGGCGGCGGCTGTGCCTGCCGTGCCTGCGTTCCCGGCGGTGCCGTAAACCCGCAGGTCCACATTCACGCCGTCCAGGCTTTGCATCGCCAGACGCGCTGCGTTTTCAAGGTTTTGCGCCAAAAGGTTGTCCCCACCAGAGCCGCCGCGCGGCACCAACAGCGCCACAGGCACGGGCGCATTAGCGTCGAGCTTTGGCCCCCCCGTTGTGGCCAAACCACCCATTGCTGCTGGATCACACGCCGCCAGCATTACCGCAAAAAGAGGCATCATCAGCAGCCGCAGCTTCTTGCGGCCTGCATCAAAAAACGCAATCATCTTGAACTCACTCCCACCAAGGTCTGGCCCGCGCAGTTTCGGCGCGCCACTTGGGCGTGATCATATAGGGTGCAAAAGGCGGGTCCAGCGTGAATTATCAAAAGGTGCCTCTGACGGCGGGTTTATACTTTGTCGGCGTGCCCATCGGCACGGCGCGCGACATCACGTTGCGCGCGCTGGATGTCTTAGCCTCAGCTGAGGTGCTGGCGGCCGAAGATACCCGCGCTTTGCGCAAATTGATGGACATCCACGGCGTCCCGCTGGCCGGGCGGCGCATCCAAGCGCTGCATGATCACAGCGGCACTGGCGTGCAGGCCCAATTGATTGCCGCGATGCAGGCAGGCCAGTCTGTGGCCTATGCCTCAGAAGCAGGCATGCCGCTGATTGCGGATCCTGGCTTTGAGCTTGCGCGTGCATGCACCCAAGAAGGCCTGGCCGTGACCTGCGCACCGGGCCCGTCCGCGGTGCTGACGGCGCTGGTCATTGCGGGCCTGCCGACGGATGCGTTCTTTTTTGCAGGGTTTATGCCAAACGCCAAAGGCGCGCGGCAAACGGCGCTGGAAAAGCTGCGTGAAATCCCCGGCACTTTGGTGTTCTACGAATCGCCCAAGCGGCTTGGGGCCTTTTTGGCTGATGCAGGGGCGGTGCTGGGTACGGAACGTGCCGCCGTGGTGTGTCGGGAGCTGACCAAGAAATTTGAGGAACGGCGCAGCGGCACGCTGGCTGAGCTTGCGGCGCATTATGCCCAACAGACCCCGAAAGGGGAGGTGGTCGTCTTGATTGACCGGGCGCGTAAATCTTCGATTAACCAATTGGATTTAGCATCTGAGCTGCGGCAGGCGTTGCAATCCATGTCGGTCCGGGATGCTGCGGATCTGGTGGCAAAGGCGCATGATCTGCCCCGTCGCCAGGTCTATCAGGCGGCGCTGGCACTCGGAAAATAGGGGGGCTTTATGTCTCATCGCGATACGCGTCATCATCGTGGCCGGATGGCCTATCATGCAGGCGTCGCTGCCGAACACCGCATCGCACAGGATTATGAACGCCGGGGGTTTACGGTGGCCCGCCGCCGCTGGCGCGGCCAGGGCGGTGAGGTTGACCTTATTGTGCGCGATGGCGCGGGGCTGATTTTTGTTGAGGTGAAAAAAGCCGGTCATTGGCCCGCGCCGCTGAAAGCCTGTCACACCGTCAAATGCAGCGGCTCTATCATTCCGCTGAGGAATTCATCGGGTCTGAACCAGCGGGCAGTCTGACACCAGTGCGCTTTGATGTGGCCTTGGTGGATGGCCAGGGGGACACCCAGATCATTGAAAACGCATTCGGGCATGGCTGAGCCTGGACTTGCCTGACCCGTGCTGGCCGGCTGGGTGGCGCAGGCTTTTGCCGGCGCTGCTTAAAGCAATCGTGTTTTCCAATTTGCATCTGCCTGTTGCACCGACATTCCCTGGGCGCCATGAAGGCAGGGCGCAACAAGGAATGACCGATGAAGATTGCCTTTCAGATGGACCCTATTGGGGACGTTGACATCAACGCCGACAGCAGCTTTCGCCTGGCAGAAGAAGCGCAGGCGCGAGGCCATAGCCTGTTCTTTTACTCACCCGACAAGCTGGCGTTCCAAGAAGGGGTGATCACCGCCCGAGGCCACGATTTCACTGTGCAGCGCGTGCAAGGCGCGCATGCCGATTTGGGCCCGGAAAAAGAAGTGGCGCTGGCCGATTATGACGTGGTCTGGCTGCGCCAGGACCCGCCTTTTGACATGCACTATATCACGTCCACCCATTTGCTGGACAAACTCGCAGGCCAGGCATTGGTGGTGAATGACCCGTTTTGGGTGCGCAATTACCCGGAAAAACTGCTGGTGTTGGATTTCCCCCAGCTGACGCCCCCCACCACAATCGCCCGTGATCTGGACACCATCAAAGCGTTCAAGGCCAAACATGGGGATGTGATCCTGAAACCGCTTTACGGCAATGGGGGCGCAGGCGTGTTTCGCCTGGATGCCAATGACCGCAACCTGACCTCCCTGCATGAGCTTTTCACCGGATTTTCACGAGAGCCGCTGATCGTGCAAAAGTTCCTGCCCGATGTCTCCAATGGTGACAAACGGGTGATTTTGGTCGACGGCGAAGCTGTGGGGGCGATCAACCGGGTGCCTGCTGCTGGTGAGACGCGGTCGAACATGCATGTGGGCGGGCGGCCTGAGAAAATCGGCCTGACTGAGCGCGATCTGGAGATTTGCGCGGCCATCGGTCCGCTGTTGAAAGAAAAGGGTCAGGTCTTTGTCGGCATCGACGTCATCGGCGACTATTTGACCGAGATTAACGTGACCTCCCCCACAGGTATCCAAGAGCTGGAACGCTTTGATGGGGTGAACATTGCCGCCAAGATCTGGGAAGCCATTGAGACCCGCTGCAGATGAGCCTCATCGCGCCACTTCTGAACCGCTGGATTAAATGGGTTGAGAAACCCGCTCTTCGGCGCGCCACGCAGGCCGGGCCGATCCGCCGCAGATTTGAGCTGAATGCAAAGCTGTTCTTTCATGCGCCGCGTGGCACCCAGAAGCAGTGGCAGGTGCTGGAACATGAAGGCCGCCGGGTGGAGGCGCTGGATGTGGTGCCGGCCAACCTGGCCAGTGATAAGGTGATTTACTATATCCACGGCGGAGGGTTCATCTTTGGCAGCCCGCTGACCCATTCCGCGATGGTGGCGCATTTGGGCAAGCGGTTGGCGGCGCGCGCGGTGATGCCGCGCTACCGATTGGCCCCTGAACATCCCTTTCCTGCGGCGATTGAGGATGTGTTGACGGGCTATCTGGGGCTTCTTGCCTCAGGCGTGCCTGCCCGCGACATCATCGTGGGGGGCGACAGCGCGGGCGGCGCACTGACGCTGTCGTTGCTGCATGTGCTGCTGGCCGAAGGCCATGACCTGCCGGGGGCCGCGTTTTGTTTTTCACCGCTGACGGATGTGACCTTTTCCGGCGAGAGCTTTCACAGCAATGCCGAGGCGGAGGTTTTGCTGCCCCAAGAGAATGCAGCGCTGATGAGTGAGATGTATCTGGGCACGCAGGATCCCACGGACCCCCGTGTAAGCCCGCTTTTTGGAAAGTTCGAAGAGGCGCCGCCGGTGTGGATTGCGGTGGGCGATACGGAAATTCTGCGCGATGACGCCCGGCGCATGGTGGACAGGCTCAAGGAAGCCGAAGTGGAGGTCGCGTTTACCCAAGAGCGCGATCTGCCCCATGTCTGGCCGATCTTTCACACGATCCTGCCCGAGGCGCGGCGGACGCTGGATGCTTTGGCGGGGTGGATCAAGGCCACCTTGCGGTGAGGGCTCTGCCCCTTTGGTGAGGGGGGAGAGGTGACTGCGTTGCTGTGAGTTTTATTGGAAAGGTGAAGCGCGGGTTGGTCGCATCGCGGCTTCTCTAGGCTGCGTTTTGAGACCTTTTGGCGGCCTTTTGGTTGGGGCGCGTCCACACGCGAACGGTGCGGCGGGCGTTTGGCGCGGTTCGCCCCTTTAGGCGCATCAAGGCCTCAGGCCGCAATGGCGCTTCATTCGTCGAGGTAGTTTTTCTGCGCGCGTCCCCGGTAGGCGGCGGTCAGGTCTTCTGACACTTCCGTGCCGTCGACGAGGAAAGGCAGAATACCCCGGCGGCCTGATTTGCCGCGCATGTTTTCGATGGCCTCATTTGAGATTGTCACCCGTTGCGCGCAGCGCCGCCCCACGCCGCCAACCGCTCATAGAGCCGGGCGATTTCGGCGTCATGCGCATCCCCTTTGGCCAGGTCATCGAATTCATCCGGGTCGTTTTGCACATCAAAGAGCATCGGGCGCATTCCGCCTTCGGCGTGCATCATTTTGTAGCGGCCATCAAAGATCATGAAAATGCGGCATTGATCGGGACGCAGCCCCAGCTTGGCCCCTTGCGAGGTTGGCGAATAGTCAAACTCAGAAATCACATAATCGCGCCAGTCAGGCGTTTCCCCCGGATCCAGGGCATCAGCGAACGGCCTTCCAGGATGTGTGGCACGGCCGCGCCGCCTGCGGCATCCAGGAATGTGGGGGCCAGATCGATTGCTTCTACCAGCGCATCACAGACCGTGCCGCGGGTTGCGTCGGCCTCTGGGCGCGGATCATAGATGATCATCGGAATTTTGACCGATGGGTCATGGAACAGATCTTTTTCGCCCAACCAGTGATCGCCCAGGTAATCCCCGTGATCTGAGGTAAGCACGATCATCGTGTCCTGCATTCGGCCCGTTGCCTCCAGGTGATCCAAAAGCCGGCCCAGTTGATCGTCGCATTGCTTGATCAGGCCCATGTAGGCCGGGATCACCTTATGGCGCACATCCTCGCGCTGAAACGCTTGGGCGATGCGGTTTTCCATATAGGCCCCGAAGACCGGCTGGGGGTTGTCGCGTTCTGCCTCATGGCGCTTGGGCGCGGGGACATGTTCGGGGCCGTAAAGATCATGATAGGGGGCAGGCACAATGTAGGGCCAATGCGGTTTGATGTAGCTGACATGCGCGCACCAGGGGCCTTTGGCCTGATCGATAAAGTCCATCGTGCGTTGGGTCAGCCAGGGTGTTTCGCTGTCTTCTTCGCGGATGTTGGCGGGTTTATCGGCGTGCTGGAACATCCAGCCAGAGGCGATATCGCCCTTGTCGTCTACGCCCGCGTTGGCATGGGTGGCCCAGGGGTTTTCTGTCGGATAGCCTTTGGATTTGAGGTATTCGTTATAGGGCGAGCGGCGCTGATCGTAGAACCCGTCAGGGCCTTCGGCCCAGAGCCCATCGTCCCGGACCCAGACATCAAAGCCGCATTCCGCCTGCCGCGCACCAATGTCACTGTCGGGGCTCAGGCCCAGCCGGGCCATGCCTTCGGCATCTGCTGCCATGTGGGTTTTGCCGATCAGCCAGCACGCCATGCCATTGCGGCGCAGATGATCGCCCATCGTATGCTCGCCCACCCGCAAGGGAAATCCGTTGAACGCCGCCCCGTGTGAGGACACATAGCGCCCGGTGTAAAAGCTCATCCGGCTGGCACCGCAGATCGTGGACTGCACATAGGCGTTGGAAAACCGCACGCCGCTTTTGGCCACACGGTCAAAGTTCGGCGTGTGCAGATGCGGATGCCCCGCGCAGCTTAGGTAGTCAAAGCGCAGTTGATCATACATGATGAAAAGGATGTTCATGGGCTGGCCTTTCTGACGGGATTACGCCCCACGCGAGAGCGTTTGCCTGCCGTCGCGCACGGCAAGCACAGATGTGTAGGTGGACACGCCATAGGGCACAAGGAACGTCAGCAGGATTTTCAGCAACGTGCCCATATCAACCGACGCGCTAAGCAAACGGTCCCCATGGTTGATCAGCGCCAAGAGGGTCCCCACGACAAAGGCGATGCGGGCGGCCCGTGTGCGCACGCTACGCGACAAAGCGATGGCCAAAAAGGAGGCGTTGCTGTCTGCCATCCGGGTTCCTTTCGCAGATTAGAGGTTCGCTCAACATTGATCGTCTGGTGACGTCAGTTCTGCAGCCCATAATGCGATGGATTGGCGCGAAGACAAGCCGCTCAATCGGGGCTTAGGGGATTTGGGTCTCTGCCAGGCGAAAGCTGACCGCTTCTGCCACATGCGGTTTGCGAACGGTCCCTGATCCATCAAGATCCGCGATGGTGCGGGCCACCCGCAGCACCCGGTGATAGCCGCGCGCAGACAGGTTGAACCGCTCTGCCACGGTGTTGAGCAGGTCGCGCCCCTGCGTATCTGGCGTTGCAACCTCCTCCAGCACCTCACCTGCCGCATCGGCGTTCACGATCACATCCGGGGTGGCATCAAAGCGTTGTGCCTGAACCGCGCGGGCCTCAGCCACCCGGCTTGCCACCTCAGCTGAGGTGGGTCCGCTGGGTGGCAAATCCAGATCGCGGAACGCCACCGGGGGCACGTCGACCCGCAGATCAAACCGGTCCATCAGCGGACCAGAGATGCGGCCAAGGTAATCCTCTCCGCAGTGTGGCACCCGCGCGCAGGCGCGCTCAGGATCGCTGAGATAGCCGCATTTGCAGGGGTTGGCAGCGGCCACCAGCATGAATTTGCAGGGGTATTTCACATGGGCATTGGCCCGGGCGATCATCACTTCGCCCGCTTCAATGGGCTGGCGCAGGGTTTCCAAAACCGTGCGGGGGAATTCGGGAAACTCATCCATAAACAGCACGCCGTTATGCGCCAGGCTCACTTCTCCTGGTTTGGCCTGACGCCCGCCCCCGATGATCGCCGCCATTGAGGCCGTGTGATGCGGCTCACGAAAGGGTCTGTTGCGTGAAATGCCGCCCTCATCCAGCAGACCGGCCAGTGAGTGTATCATGGAGGTATCCAGCGCCTCAGCAGCGGTCAGCGGGGGCAGGATGGACGGCAGCCGCGCGGCCAACATGCTTTTGCCAGAACCGGGCGTGCCCACCAGCATCAGATGATGACGCCCCGCTGCGGCGATTTCCAGGGCCCGTTTGGCGCGTTCCTGGCCTTTCACCTCGCGCAAATCGCGGGTGCCCCTGTCCAGGGTCACTTCGCCCGGCTCGGCTGGGGCAAGTGGGGTTTGGCCGGTGTAGTGGCGCACCACATCGCCAAGGTTTTTGGCGGCGATGACTTGGGCCTGCCCCACCCAGGCCGCCTCAGATCCCGATCCCTTGGGGCAAAGCAGGCTGCGGTTGTGTTCAGCGGCCGCCATCGCTGCGGGGAGTGCGCCGATCACGGGCATCAATGTGCCGTCCAAAGACAACTCACCCAGGGCCACAACGCTTTCCGTGACGTCGGCGGGCAAAATCCCCAGCGCGTTGAGCAGGGCAAAAGCAATGGGCAGGTCAAAGTGGCTGCCCTCTTTGGGCAGGTCCGCAGGGCTCAGGTTGACCGTGATGCGTTTGGACGGCAGCGCAATCGCCATTGATGTCAGCGCCGTACGCACCCGGTCGCGGGCCTCAGAGACCGCTTTGTCAGGAAGCCCAACGATGGAAAAAGCGGGCAAGCCTGCCGTGATGGCGCATTGCACTTCGACCATGCGGGCCTCTACCCCTTGAAAGGCAACTGTATAGGCGCGTGCCACCATAGCCGTCTCCGTTAACCCGTGGTTAAGCGGTAGGCAGGCTTGGTTGAGGAATAGTTAACGGCGGGGCGGTCACGGGGGCAGCGCGGGCAATGTCCCGCACAACCCCACCGCAACAAAACCCAGGCTCAGCTGTCGGGCCAGGCCCGTGTGCTCAATCCCATGTCGTAGGGGAAGGGGTCATAGCGGGTCTTCAACCCCTCCGCGCGCCAGGCCTTGAACGCGGGATCCTCAAGCGTTGTCGCGCAGTACTGCCGTGCCGCTTCTGACACAGGCAAGTCGTAGCCTACGATCCGCGCACAGACCGGTGCATAAAACGCATCCGCCAGCGAATATGCGCCAAAGAGCCACGGACCGGGCACTGTGCGCAGGGCAGCGGCATGCGCCCACAGTGTCTCAATCCGCGCCAGATCGGCCTTTACCGCATCGCTCACCTCAAACCCTTCGTTGACGTGTTGCAACTGCATGGGGCAGGCACCGCGCAGGGCTGTGAACCCTGCTGCCATCTCAGCACAAAGCCAGCGTGCTGTGGCCCGGGCGGCGGGGTCAGTTGGCCATAGCTCTGCGTCCGGGTGCCGTTCGGCCAGCGTTTCGGCCATCGCCATGCTTTCGCCCACAACCGTGCCATCCGGCAGTCGCAGCGTGGGCACCAGCCGGGCGGGGGCCAGCGGGGCCAAATCCTGGGCCATCGTGCCGGAATAAAGCCCGACAAGATGCGCCTTGTAGGGCAGATTGAATTTCTCCAACATCAGCCAGCCCCGCAGGGACCAGCTTGAGAAGGTACGGTCGCCGATAAAAAGATCATAAGTCATGCGGCGGAGGTTAGGCGCGCGGGGTATCCAGTGACAAACGCAGATTTGTGCGCACCCCAATCACGGAAGGTGATTGATGCGCTCAACTGTCCAACTGCCGCCCGTGTGGTGCAGCGTTGTCACCGATAGATTGTCAATTTTATGGCTCATCGCCTCATAGGCGGTGACCCCCAAGGCGCGTTGCACCTGTGTCAGGATCACGCCGAAATGTGCCACGGCGATGATGTGCTGGCCCGGATGCGCGGCGTTCAACGCATCAACAACGCTGTTCACCCGTGCGGTGGTCTGGTTCCAGCTTTCGCCCTCAGGGGCCTGCACATCGCCCGGCGTTTCCCAATAGGCGCGGGAGAGCTCAGGGTCGCGGGCCGCGACCTCTTTAAAGTGCATCCCGTCCCAGACACCAAAATGCAGCTCTCGCAGGTTTGCGTCATGCGGCATGCGGCGCCGCTCTGCGGTTTCGATGGCATCCGCCGTGGCCACACAGCGGATCAGATCAGATGAGATCATCAAGGCGTTTTGCGGCAGATGTGCGTCCAACCGGGCAATTTGTGCGGTATCAGACAGATCTGCGGGCACGTCCCGCCACCCGACAAAGGTTTTTTCATGGGTCGGACCATGCCGCACCCAGTGCCAGGTTGTCATGGCAACTCTCCCTTTAGGATCTGCGGCAAGCCCGCGGTGATCTGCACCGCAAGCGCGGCTTCGGCGGCCAGTTGGATATTCAGCCGACCCTGCGCTTCGCGAAACTGTCGGGCCAGCGCGTTTTCCGGCACAATGCCGTGACCCACTTCGTTTGAGACGATCACCCAAGGTGCTGGGCAGGCGCGCAGGCTGGCCAAGAGGGCCGCTGTGGCGGTCTGCAGATCATGTTCAGCCAGCAGATGATTGGTCAGCCACATGGTGGCGCAATCGATCAATACCACCTCATCCGGGCGCACCTCAGCCAGGGCCGGGCCCAGATCAAACGGCGCTTCATGCGTGCGCCAACGCCCGTCGCGACGTTTTTTGTGAATCTGCACACGGGTCGCGGTTTCATCATCAAAGATCTGGGAGGTCGCCACATAAACCATTGCGTTTCCAGCGGATTCCGCAAGCGCTTCGGCCCATTGCGATTTGCCAGAGGCCGCGCCGCCTAAGACGAAAGTGGAGGGAGGCAATATTTTCTTCATTTTTTCTGGGAACCTTTTGATGCGCTCGTGCGTACACAACGTAAAGGCCCGCCACAAGGTGGGCGCAGTTCCAGGGAAGCAAGTGATGACAGTTCAGACCGCACGTGAATTTTCTTTAACCCGGACCGCCATGAAAGCGGAGCTTCTGGACGCTGATACAGAGCTGGAGCTGGCCTATGCCTGGCGCGACCAGCGGGATGAGGCGGCGCTGCACCGTTTGATCACAGCCTATATGCGGCTGGCGATTTCAATGGCGGGCAAATTCAAGCGCTATGGCGCGCCCATGAACGATCTGATCCAAGAGGCCGGTCTGGGGCTGATGAAAGCGGCAGACAAGTTCGATCCAGATCGTGGCGTGCGGTTTTCCACCTATGCGGTCTGGTGGATCAAGGCCAGCATTCAGGATCACGTGATGCGGAACTGGTCCATGGTCCGCACCGGCTCCACCTCATCGCAGAAGTCCTTGTTTTTCAACATGCGCCGCGTTCAGGCCCGGCTGGAACGCGAAGCCGCCGCCGCAGGTGAGACGCTGGACAAGCACCAGCTGCGCCAGCTGATCTCAACCGAGATTGGCGTGCCTTTGCACGATGTTGAGATGATGGAGGGGCGTCTTTCTGGGTCTGACTATTCCCTGAACGCCACCCAATCGACAGAAGATGAGGGGCGCGAATGGATTGATGCGCTGGTCGATGACAGCGCGCAGGCCGCTGAGCGTGTGGAGGAAAGCCACGACAACGCGCAACTGCGCACCTGGCTTCTGACCGCCATGCAAGAGCTGAACGAGCGTGAACAGTTCATCGTGCGCGAGCGTAAGCTGCGCGATCAACCGCGCACCTTGGAAAGCCTGGGCGAAGAGCTGAGCCTGTCCAAAGAGCGTGTGCGCCAGTTGGAGGCGGCTGCCTTTATCAAAATGCGCAAGTCCCTTGAGGGACAAAGCCGCGAAGTGCTGCACTTCCTCGCCTAACCGTCGGGGCTGGCACCCCCGCGCGACCCGGCCTATGCTCGACCCCAACCAAGGGGCCGTGAAAGGGCGCATCATGCTGGCAGGCAAACACATTCTGCTGATCATCGGCGGCGGCATCGCGGCCTTCAAATCGCTTGATCTGATCCGGCGTCTTCGCGAACGCGGCGCCGAGGTAACGCCGGTTTTAACCAAAGCGGGCAGTGAATTTGTCACCCCATTGTCAGTGTCCGCTTTGGCGGGCAAGAAAGTGTTCCAGGATCTTTTTGATCTGGGCGATGAGGCCGAGATGGGGCACATCCAACTCAGCCGTGTGGCTGACCTGCTTGTGGTCGCTCCGGGCACCGCCGATCTGATGGCCAAAATGGCGCAAGGCCACGCAAATGATCTGGCCTCCACTTTACTATTGGCCACCGATACGCCCGTGCTTGTCGCTCCGGCGATGAACGTGCGCATGTGGGATCATCCCGCAACGCAGCGCAATGTTGCGGTGCTAAAAGGCGACGGGATCCGCTTTGTCGGGCCCAACGATGGCGACATGGCGTGCGGTGAATATGGCCCGGGCCGCATGGCCGAACCGCTTGAGATTGTGGCGGCGGTTGAGGCGCAGCTGGCCGATGGCCCGCTTAAGGGCAAACGGGTGCTTGTGACATCCGGCCCGACACATGAACCCATCGACCCGGTGCGCTATATCGCCAACCGCTCATCCGGGGCGCAAGGCACGGCACTTGCCAAAGCTCTCGCGGCGCTGGGCGCGGATGTGGTTTTTGTGACCGGTCCCGCAGATGTGCCGCCCCCAGAAGGCGTTACCCTGCACCGCGTTCAAACGGCGGCAGAAATGCTGACGGCGGTACAATCGGCCCTGCCGGTGGACGCGGGAGTGTTTGCCGCAGCAGTTGCCGATTGGCGCGTTGAAGGCGCAAGCGACCGCAAATTGAAAAAGTCCAAAGACGGCCTGCCCACCCTCGCCTTCGCGGAAAACCCCGACATCCTCAAAACCATCAGCCAGATGGAAACGGGGCGCCCCGCGCTTGTCGTGGGTTTTGCGGCTGAAACCAATGACGTGATCGTCAACGCCACCGCCAAACGTGCCCGCAAGGGCTGTGATTGGATTGTGGCCAACGATGTCTCCCCCGAAACCGGCATCATGGGGGGCAGCGACAACACTGTGACCCTGATCACCGAAAAGGGGGCAGAGGGCTGGCCTCAGATGACCAAAGACGAAGTTGCGCGCAAGCTGGCCGCCCGCATCGCTGAGGCGCTCGCATGAGCGTGGTGGAGATCAAGCTCAGCTGGGCTGAGGGGGCCGACACCGCGCTTGGGTTGCCCAGCTATGAGACACCCGGTGCCGCAGGCGCGGATCTGCGCGCCAATATTCCTGAAGGTTCGGTGATGGTGCCCCCGCAGGGACGGGCGCTGATCTCAACCGGGTTGCACATGGAAATCCCGCTGGGATTTGAAGTGCAGGTGCGGCCCCGCTCGGGGTTGGCGCTCAAGCACGGGATCACCCTGCCCAATACACCGGGCACGATTGACAGCGACTATCGCGGCGTCGTGGGGGTGATCTTGCTGAATACCGGTGATACCGCTTTTGAAGTGACCCACGGGATGCGCATCGCACAGATGGTGGCAGCGCCGGTGGTTCAAGCTACCTTCCGCCTGGCCCGCGCGCTTAGCGAAACGGATCGCGGCGCGGGCGGATTTGGATCGACCGGAGTTTCCTGATGTTTCTCGTGCTGCTGCTGGGGGCCGCGATTTGGTTTGGCGGCGGGCGCATGGGTGCCAGCGCTGAGGTGCGCGGCATGTTTCTGGCGCTGATTTATGTGGCGATCCTGGGCATCCAGGTGGCCTTTCCCGTAGACAACCCGCTGCGTGTGGGCACCGGCGGCTCTGCGGCGCCTTGGTTGATCCTGGGCGGTTTTGGCCTGCTGTTCTGGGCCTACCGCCGCGTGATCCTGAGCTTGCGTGCCAAAGCAGGCGGCGGTGTTGCGGAAACAAATGTCGCCAAAGACGCAGCCTTCAGCGAAACGGAGCTGAACCGCTATGCCCGGCACATCGTGCTGCGCGAAGTGGGTGGCGTCGGTCAAAAGGCGCTGAAAGAGGCGAAGGTATTGGTGATCGGCGCAGGTGGTTTGGGCGCGCCTGCGCTGCAATACCTTGCGGCCGCGGGCGTGGGCACCATCGGCGTGGTGGATGATGATGTGGTCGACAACGCAAATTTGCAGCGCCAGGTCATTCATACGGACGCGCATATTGGAACGCCCAAGGTGTTTTCCGCCCAACTGGCGATGGAGGCGCAGAACCCCTTTGTGACTGTGCGCCCCTATCACCGTCGCCTGACGGGCGAGATCGCGGCGGAGCTGATCGCGGAATATGATCTGGTGCTGGACGGGACGGATAATTTCGACACCCGCTATCTGGTGAATGCGGCCTGTGTGGCGGCGGGGGTGCCGCTGATCTCTGGTGCACTCAGCCAATGGGAAGGGCAGCTGTCGGTCTTTGATCCAGCACAGGATGCGCCCTGTTATCGCTGCATCTTTCCTCAGGCCCCGGCCCCGCATCTGGCCCCCTCTTGCGCCGAGGCTGGTGTGATTGGACCGCTGCCGGGCGTGATCGGGTCAATGATGGCGGTGGAGGCGGTCAAGCTGATCACAGGCGCGGGCACGCCTGCGCGCGGGCAGATGTTGATCTATGACGCGCTTTATGGCGAGAGCCGCACCATCACGCTGAGCCGTCGCGCGGGGTGTGAGACCTGTGGCGCTGGGGCCTGAGGCGGGCGCTGTGCTGTCCCATTGGCGTCCCATTTCGGGCAGGCCGGGTGCGTTAAGTTGTATTGGAAAGATGAAGCGCGGTTGCGGGCGGCGCGCGCCCTAAGGGGGCGGTGCGATTGTGGGTGTTTGGCGGCGCTATGCAATTGCAACTGGGCGGCCCGGTCCCTACCTTCTCAGCAAAGGAGACCCCCATGACAAACCCCCTGCTTTCTGAGTGGCAGACGCCTTTTGGCATCGCCCCGTTCGATCACATCTCTGACACGGATTTTGCGCCCGCCTTGGACGCGGCTTTGGCCGCGCATAACGCGGAGATTGATGCGATTGTGCAGGGTACAGAGCCTGCCAGCTTTGCCAATACGATTGAGGCGTTGGAGGCCGCAGGCGAGGGGTTGGACAAGGTTCTGGGCACGTTCTTTACCGTGGCGGGGGCAGACAGCAATCCTGCGCGCGAGGCGTTGCAGCGGGATTTTTCGCCCAAACTGGCGGCACATTTTTCTGAGATTTCGAGCAACAAGGCGCTGTTTTCCCGGGTGGCTGAGGTTTGGGATCAGCGCGATACGCTGGGCTTGAGCGATGAGCAGGCCCGCGTGCTGATGCTGACCCACCGCGGTTTTGTGCGCGCAGGCGCGGCCCTGGAAGGGGCGGCAGAGGAGCGTATGAAAGAGATCAAAGCGCGGTTGGCGGTTTTGGGCACGCAGTTCACGCAAAATTTGTTGGCCGATGAACGCGCGTGGTTCATGCCGCTGGCGGAGGATGATCTGGAAGGGTTGCCTGGGTTTGTGATCGACGCCGCCCGCGCGGCGGGCGAGGAGAAAGCGGCCGGTGGGCCGGTGGTGACCCTGTCCCGGTCGCTCATCGTGCCGTTTTTGCAGTTCTCGCCACGCCGGGACCTGCGCGAGAAAGCCTTTCGCGCTTGGGAGGCGCGTGGTGCCAATGGCGGTGAAACCGACAACCGTGGCATCGCAGCAGAAACATTGGCTTTGCGCGAGGAACGCGCGCAGCTTTTGGGGTATGATAATTTCTCAGCCTTCAAGTTGGAGACGGAGATGGCCAAAACGCCAGCCGCTGTGCGCCAGCTGTTGATGGAGGTTTGGGCCCCGGCAAAACGTCAGGCGGATGCGGATGCGCAGGTGTTGACCCAGATGATGCAGGCCGATGGCGTGAACGGGCCTTTGGCCCCCTGGGACTGGCGCTATTACGCGGAGAAACGCCGCGCGGCGGAGCATGATTTGGATGAGGCGGCGCTCAAGCCCTATTTCCAGCTGGAGCGGATGATTGAGGCGTCTTTTGCCTGTGCCAACCGGCTATTTGGTTTGGAGTTTGAGCCACTGGACGTGCCGCTTTATCACCCCGATTGCCGGGCGTGGAATGTGACGCGGGGCGGCAACCATGTGGCGGTTTTTATTGGCGATTATTTCGCGCGGGGCTCCAAACGTTCAGGCGCGTGGTGTTCGGCCATGCGCGCGCAAGCGAAGTATCCCAAGGCGCAGACGCCGGTGGTGATCAACGTGTGTAACTTTGCCAAAGCCGATCCGGCGCTGTTGTCTTATGACGATGCGCGCACGCTGTTTCATGAGTTTGGCCATGCGCTGCATCAGATGCTGTCGAATGTGACCTATGAAAGCGTGTCCGGCACCTCTGTGGCGCGAGATTTTGTAGAGCTGCCCAGCCAGCTTTATGAACACTGGCTGGAGGTGCCGGAGGTGCTGGGCGAGTTTGCCACCCATGCGGAGACCGGCGCGCCGATGCCCAAAGAGATGTTGGATAAGGTGCTGGGGGCTGCGACCTTTGATATGGGGTTCCAGACGGTGGAATATGTGGCCTCAGCCCTGGTGGATCTGGCGTTTCATGATGGCGAGGCCCCAGCAGATCCGATGGCCAAACAGGCCGAGGTTTTGGCGGAGTTGGGGATGCCAGACGCGATCCGCATGCGCCATGCCACGCCGCAGTTTGCCCATGTCTTTGCCGGGGATGGCTATTCCAGCGGATATTACAGCTATATGTGGTCCGAGGTGATGGATGCTGATGCCTTTGAAGCGTTTGAGGAGGCGGGCGGTGCCTTTGATCCGGAGCGTGCCAAGGCGTTGGAGACGCATATCCTGTCTACCGGTGGGTCGCAGGATGCCGCAGAGCTTTATGTGGCGTTCCGGGGGCGTTTGCCGGGGGTTGAGGCGCTGCTGAAAGGGCGTGGATTGGCGGCGTGAGGGGATGTCCCCGCGGGGACAGCTCCGGGTTTTGGTTTGAGAACAGAGGGTTCGGGGGAATTTAACACTTAAGTAGGGTTTTGGGTTCCTAAGGCGGCAGGCAGAGCCGTGCGGTGCCAGACCTTGGGGTGGCGCTTTCTGACCTAGAGGTGTGGCAATTTATCTTTGCCAAAGAGACGCCCGAGCTTCAGTGTGTCGCCCAGCCTTGCCAAAGCGCCAGACCAGGGAAGGTCTGGCGCTGCACGGCGGGCCGAAGGCCCTTGGTTCCGTGCAGATCCTTTTACAAAGACATCAATACCCCAGCGCGCGGTCCACCAGATTGATAAACGGCGCGCCTGCCTCGCCCCGGCGGATGTTTTCCACGATCACCTCTGACGCGGTACGCGCGCGGGTCTCTGCCGCGATGTGGGGGGTGACGGTGACGCTTGGGTGCGCCCAATAGGGGTGATCGGCGGGCAGAGGCTCCACCCGGAAAACGTCCAACGTGGCATGGGCGATCTGGCCGCTGTCGAGTGCGCTCAGCAATGCTGTGTCATCAATCAGCGGGCCGCGGCCCAGGTTGATGATAAAGGCCCCCTTGGGCATCTGCGCCAAGGTATCAGCGTTCAGCGTGTTCTCAGTCGCGGGGGTGTCGGGCAACAGCAGGATCGCGATTTCGGCGGTCTTGAGCGCCTCTGTCAGGCCATCCGCACCAGACAGGCAGCGCACGCCGGGCACATCGCGCTGGCTGCGCGACCAGCCGGTCACGTTAAAGCCCAAAGCGACAAGCGCCTTGCACACCTCTGCCCCTAAAGCGCCGAGGCCCAGGAGGGTCACGGACCGCTCTGACGCCAGGGGCGGCAGGCGCGGTTCCCATTTGGCATCGGTGCGCATGATGTCCTGATCAATGCCCAGATGATAGCGCAGCGTGTGGGTGACGCACCATTCCACCATGCCCTTGGTCAGACCGGGATCGACCATGCGCGCCAGCGGGATCTTGAGGGTTTCATTGCCCACAATTGCCTCGACCCCCGCCCAAAGGTTCAGCACCGCCTTGGCGCGGGTGTAGGGGGTGAAATCCTGCAGCTCCGAATTTGGCGCATAAACGATGTAATCCACCGCATCGGCGGGGATCTCCATCGACAGATGGGCGTCAATCCCGGCCGATGCCAGGGCATCGCGCAAGGGGCGTTCATAGGTCTCCCAGCGCTCAGGCCGGGCGGCGAAAAGGATATTGAGCGGCATCAGTTACCTCGGACGGTGGACGTGAGCGGATTGCACAAGGCCGAAGGCCAGCATCAGCACCAGCATCGCAGAACCACCATAGCTAACCAGCGGCAGGGGCACGCCCACGACGGGGGCCAGGCCCATGACCATCGACATGTTCACCGCAAAGAACAGGAAGAAGTTCAGCGCGATGCCCAGGGTCAGCAGGGATGAAAACCGGTCCTTGTTCATGATGGCCGTGACCACGCAGAAAATGATGATCAGCGCATAGAGGCTGAGCAGGGAGAAAGCGCCGACAAAGCCAAACTCCTCTGCCAGGGTGGTAAAGATGAAATCGGTGTGTTTCTCAGGCAAGAAGTTCAGCCGCGATTGCGTGCCTTGCATAAAGCCCCGCCCGGTCCAACCGCCAGAGCCAAGCGCGATCTTGGATTGCGTGATGTGATAGCCCGCCCCCAAAGGATCCGCGGCGGGATCCAGGAAGGTGTCGATGCGGCGGTACTGATAGTCATTCAGCAGCTGCCAGGGGGTGCCGCGTGACTGAAACACAGCCGTCACCAGCCCCACGCCCGAGGCGATGACAGCCGCGAAATAGGCCCAGTGCACGCCTGCCAGAAACATCACCCCCGCCCCTGCGATCAGCAACAGGATTGAGGTGCCCAGATCTGGCTGTTCCAGCACCAAAGCGGTGGGGGCCACGATGATTAGGACCGGCAGCAACACCCAAAACGGCCGTGAGGTTTTGCTGGCGGGCAGCCAATCGTAATAGGCGGCCAGAAACATCACCATGGTGATCTTCATAAGCTCTGAGGGCTGCAGATCGACAGGCCCCAGATCAATCCAGCGCTGCGCGCCTTTGCGTTCATCCCCAAAAAGCGCCACCGCAATGAGCAGCAAAAAAGCCACCGCATAGCCCACGCCCGACAGGTTGCGCCACAGCCATATCGGCACCATGGCGACAAAAAACATCACCGCGAGCCCCATGCCAAATCGCTTGATCTGAGGTTCTGCCCAAGGCGAGATAGAGCCGCCTGCAACGGAGTAGAGCATCAAGAACCCCACGCCACAGACCGAGGCCAGCAACAGCGTGAGCGGCCAATTCAGGAAGAGGATCTTGCGAAAGCCCGTCGGGACGGATTTGACGGAGTATTCTAAGTAACTCATGCCTGATCCTTCCCATGGATCGCGGCCTGAGGTTGCACATCGCGCAACCGGTCCTGTTGTGCCTTGATACGGTCGCGGTCTGCGGTGGGGTAGGCCTCCAGCGGAGGCTCGCCGCCGGCAAGCGCCTGCAACATCACGTCCCGTGCAATGGGAGCCGCCGCGGTTGAACCGCCGCCGCCATGTTCGACCAGCACTGAGATGGCGTAGCGTGGTGCGTCATAGGGGGCAAAGGCTACAAAGAGCGCGTGGTCGCGCCGGTTCCACGGCAGATCTTCGTTGCGGGTCACGCCGCGTGCGCGTTCTGCTGCGGTGATGTTACGGACCTGGCTGGTGCCGGTTTTGCCTGCCATGCGCCATTCATCCGCGATGATGCGGCTGCGGTAGGCGGTGCCGCGCCGGTCGTTGACCACGTCATACATGGCGCGGCGCATCTTGCGGAGGTTATTTTCGTTCATCCCTAAGGGTGCAGGCTCTGGCGGGCGTTGCTCAACGCCGTCGATGGATTTGACCAGTCGTGGTGGCACGCTGACCCCGGTGGCCAAGCGCGTGCTCATCACGGCCAGTTGCAGCGGAGAGGCCAGCATAAAGCCCTGCCCGATGGAGGCGTTGACCGTATCGCCGATCACCCAATCGGCACCGCGCGCGCTGCGTTTCCAGTCTTTGGTCGGGGTCAGGCCCGAGTTGACCGATGACAGTTCCAGATCGTGGCGCAGGCCCAGTCCAAACCGGTTGGCCATGGCGGTGATTTTCTCAATCCCCACCTTCAGCGCCAGGTCGTAATAATAGACGTCACAGGATTGTTTGAGCGAATTGGCCAGATCCACCGAGCCATGGCCCGCACGTTTCCAGCAGTGGAACTTGCGGTCAGACACCTCAAGATGCCCCGAGCAGTAGACGGTTTCATCCGGCCCCACGAGGCCCTCTTCAAGGGCGGCCATCGCCGTGATCATCTTGAAGGTGGAGCCGGGCGGGTAGGCCCCTTGCACCGTTTTGTTGACCAGCGGGCGATATTCGGAGTTCAGCAGCGGATCATAATCCTTGGACGAGATGCCGCCGATAAAAAGATTTGGATCATAGCTGGGCGCAGAGGAGATGGCGACCAGATCGCCGGTCTGGCAATCCATCACCACCACGGCAGCACTTTCATCGCCCAGACGGGCCTGAACATAGCCTTGCAGCTTGGCATCCACGGTCAGCTGAATGTCGGCACCTGATTGCCCTTCGCGGCGGTCAAGCTCGCGCATCACGCGGCCTGTGGCATTCACCTCAACCTGCTTGGTGCCCGCACTGCCGCGCAAGGCGTCTTCGGCCCGTGCCTCGACATTGATCTTGCCGATCTGGAAGCGTGGGATGCGCAGCAGTTGATCGGGATCTTCCAACGCATCTAGGTCTTTCTGGCTGACGCGGCCCACGCGGCCCACCACATGGGCAAAGTCGGACCCACGGGGATAGACCCGCGTCAGGCCCACCTCGGGCGATACCCCCGGCAAGGCTGGTGCGTTCACGCTGACCTTGCTGACCTCATCCCAGGTTACATCATCCACGATGGTCACTGGCAGGAAGGGGGCCGAGCGTTTCACCTCGGCCAGCGCGCGTTCATAGGTTTCCAGATCGATCTCAATGATCTGGCTCAGACGCGCCATCACCTCATCCACGTCACCTGCGTCTTCGCGTACCATGACGATGCGGTAGCTGGGCACGTTTTCAGCAAGGCGCATGCCGTTGCGGTCAAAAATCTCACCTCGTGCGGGGGGATCAACCGGATGTTGATGCGGTTTTCCTCGGCCAGCAGCCGAAACTGATCCGCCTGATCCACCTGCAAATAGCGCATCCGCGCGGCCAGCCCGCCCATAAACAGCAGCTGCGCGCCGCCCAGCAGCGCCGCGCGGCGCGTGAGCTTAATGTGGCTGGCGTCATTTTCAGCGCGGTTGCGTCGCATGATGCCTCCTCAGACCCGGTTGCCAAGCGCGTCAAGCTCACCTGCTGACGCCTTGCGCACCCCCATGAAGAAATGCGTGACCGCAACAACAGCAGGATAACACAGCACGGTAAAGGCCAGTTGTGACATCGTCAGCGTCAGGCCCGGCAGCTCCACGATGGCCATGACCAGCAAAAAACGGTCCGCAAAGGTGATCGCCACAATAATCAGCCCCACCGTGATCCATTCGGCTGCAAAGTTCGCATCGCGCAACGCGCGGGCGCGGGATTTGAGGTTTTCACACCCAATGAGCGCCAGCGTTGCAAACAATCCCGGCGGGCGCTGAAGCAGCAGATCGGCCAGTAAGAACGCGACCGCCAGCGCCAGCGCAGGCACGTACTCAGGCCGCCGCAAGCTCCAGGCCAGGGCAAAGCAGAGCAACAGGTCAGGCCCGGCAAAGCGGCGCGGCGTGGTTTCCAGCGGCAGCAAGTGAAAAAACAAGATCACAAGCGTGAGCAGCAGAAACGCTGCACGCATCAGCCACAGCCGGGTGGGGGACAGATCATTCATTCACCACCTCTTGCGCCTCGGCCAAGGGGCCTTCTTCGGTGATGATGCGCGGCGTGTCTGACACGGTTTCGGTGCCGTAGTGGCGCAGCACGCGCAGGAATTCGAGCCGCTCATAGTCCGCCGCCAGCCGCACGCGCAGCCGCCCGCCGGGATCGGCTGCCACCTGCCCAATCAGTAGGCCTGCTGGAAACACACCGCCATCGCCCGAGCTGACCACACGGTCACCGGGGCGCACCAGATCGGGGTTTTCCAGAAAATCCACCGGTGGCGCGCTGGTGTTATCGCCCGCCACAATGGCACGCTGGCCCGAGGGCTGGATCACCGCGGGAATGCGGCTGGAGGCATCGGTGAGCAGGATCACCCGGCTGGTGTTCTCTGCCACGCCTGAGATCCGGCCGACCAGACCAATGCCGTCCATCGTGGCCCAGCCCTCAATCAACCCATCGCGCGCGCCGACGTTCAACAGCACCGATTGCCGAAAGGGTGAGCCCGCGTCCGCCAAGACGACGCCGGTGATGAAGGTCAGGCGGGGATCCAGCCGTACATTGTTCAGATCCAACAGCCGGGCATTTTCCTGCTCAAGCTGAAGGGCGGCCTCTTTCCAGGCCTGCATTTGGCGCAATTCGCTGCGCAATTCCTGATTTTGTTCAGCAAGTCTTTGATAAGACTGAAAGTTACGCAGCAAATTGATGGTGCCCGTGACAGGAACCATGGCCCAGTCCAGATTGGGCACCAGCGCATCGGTGATCTGCGCGCGAAAGCGTTCCACGCGCGGGCTGTCGATGCGCCAGATCAGGAAGGTGGCCGCCAACACCAGCACAAGGATGCCCAGCAGCAACCGCTTGAGCGGGCCTGTGTAGTCACTGCTGTTTGTGCGTTCGTTGGCCATGTCTTTCGTCCATGCCCCGGCGGGTGGCCGGGCCTTTGTCCTCAATCTGCCAGCGGTTGTGGCCCCGGATCAACCCCGGCGGCCATCACGTTTGCGCCTAACTGTCGTAGTCGATCGCGTGGCGCAGCTGTTTTTCATATTCGAGCGCCTTGCCCGTGCCTAATGCCACGCAATTCAGCGACTCGTCTGCGATGGAAACCGCAAGGCCCGTCTGTTCACGCAGCGCCAGATCCAGATCGCCCAGCAGTGCGCCGCCACCCGTCAACATCACGCCCCGGTCGACAATATCAGCGGCCAGATCGGGCGGTGTTGTTTCAAGTGCTGTCATCACAGCCTCGCAGATCTGCTGCACAGGTTCGGCCAGTGCCTCAGCGATCTGCGCCTGGGTCACTTCGATTTCTTTGGGCACACCATTCAGCAAATCGCGCCCCCGGATTTGCATAGAGGTGCCGCGCCCATCATCAGGCATCCGTGCCGTCCCGATGGAGGTTTTGATGCGTTCTGCTGTGGTTTCCCCCACCAGCAGGTTTTGCTGGCGGCGCAGATAGGAAATGATCGCCTCATCCATCCGGTCGCCACCAACCCGCACGGAGCGGGCGTACACGATGTCACCGAGGCTGAGTACCGCGACCTCGGTCGTCCCGCCGCCGATGTCCACAACCATGTTTCCCGTCGGATCGGTGATCGGCATGCCCGCACCAATGGCCGCAGCAATGGGTTCTGCAATCAGGCCAGCACGGCGCGCGCCCGCGGACAGCACAGATTGGCGAATGGCGCGTTTTTCGACCGGGGTGGCACCATGCGGTACACAGACAATGATCTTTGGTTTGGAAAAGGTGGAGCGTTTGTGCACCTTGCGGATGAAGTGTTTGATCATCTCTTCGGCGGTGTCAAAATCCGCGATCACCCCTTCGCGCATCGGGCGAATGGCCTCAATGCTGCCGGGCGTCCGGCCCAACATCAGCTTGGCATCCTCGCCCACGGCAAGCACCTTTTTCACGCCGTCTTTGACGTGATAGGCCACCACGGAGGGTTCTGACAGGATGATCCCACGGCCTTTGACATAGACCAGCGTGTTCGCGGTGCCCAAATCAATCGCCATATCCGATGAGAACAGCCCACCGAGGTTTCCAAAGAGGTTCATGCCACTGCCTTGCCCGAAATCGCCAAAGTCCCTTGGCCCACGACTCGAAAGGCGCAGGCTGAAAGCCTTATAGGCACGCGGCAGGGGAGGTGAAAGGGGTGTTCTGGCCCTCTGTGGTATGTTGTCGGCAAGGTTTTGCGTGCTACCGTTCAGGTGACCGACCAAAGCGCGCGATGGGGATGCCTGATGAAGAAAATCCAGACACTTGGGGTGCACCACATCACCCTCACCGGGGCCGACCGTCAAAGCAGCATCGACTTTTGGGAAGGCGTGCTGGGTATGCCCTTTATCTTTGATCAACCCAATCTGGACGACGCCAACGAAGGGCATCTCTATTTCGACCCAGGCGATGGGCGGCTGATCACAATCTTCACCAATGAGGCCCGCGCCCCGGTACATGACCGGACGCCCACGGACCCCGGCTGCGTGCATCACGTCGCGTTTGAGGTGGACCGCGCGATGTTCGATCAGGTGATTGACCGGCTTGAGGCACGCGGTATCTCACATTCAGGCGTCAAGGACCGCGGCTTTATGCATTCGGTCTATTTCAAAGACCCGCTGGGGCTGCTGATTGAGCTGGCGTGCTATACGTTTATCCCTCCACGCGGTGCCAGCCACGCCGAGGTGATGCTAGAGGCGCATAAATTGCGCGTGGCGCGCGGTGCCCAGGCAATCGAACGCGAACATCTGGCGGATGCCACAGCGTTGATTGTAGAACGCTCTCAGGCCTCACTCAGCTCGGATCGGTCAGCTAAGAACCCCTATCGCTAGCGGCGCGTGGGCGGTGAGGGTGCTATAAGTTGTATTGGAAAGATGAAGCGGGACGGTGTCGCTTCATCTTTCTCTTATAACTTCAAATCTGAGGGTGCCCCGGGCACATCCGCTGATGGGGTGCCCGAGGTTGGGTTGCAGTCAGATGCCCGTCAGGTCACATCTTTGTAGCTGACTTCACGTTTGTCACTGCCGCCTTTTTCGCGGCGCACCAGAAGACGGTTGAGCGCGTGGATATAAGCGCGGGTTGAAGACACCACCGTGTCGGTATCCGCAGATTGCCCCGTCACGATGCGCCCGTCTTCCTCCATGCGGACAGAAACCGTGGCCTGCGCATCGGTGCCTTCTGTGACCGCGTGCACTTGGTAAAGCTGCAAACGCGCGTTGTGGGGCACCAGGGATTTGACGCAGTTAAAGGCGGCATCCACAGGGCCGTCGCCGGTTTGTTCGGTGCTGTGCTCAGCGCCATCGACATTCAGCGTCATGCGGGCCTGGTTTGGTCCTTCGGTGCCGCAGATCACATGCATAGAGACCAGTTTGATGCGGTCTTCTTCTGGATCTGTTGAGGTGCGCATGAGGGCGATGAGGTCATCCTCATAGATTTCCTTTTTGCGATCAGCGAGCTCTTTGAAGCGCACAAAGACGTCTTTGAGTTGGTTGTCGCCCAGCTCAAACCCCAGATCCTCCAGCTTGGAACGCAGCGCGGCCCGGCCGGAGTGTTTGCCCATCACGATGTTGGTCTCGGTCAGGCCCACGTCTTCGGGGCGCATGATCTCAAAGGTTTCGGCGTTTTTCAGCATGCCGTCCTGGTGAATGCCAGATTCGTGGGCAAAGGCGTTCTTGCCCACGATCGCTTTGTTGGGTTGCACCAAAAAGCCCGACACAGCCGAGACGCGGCGCGAGATGTTCATGATCTTGGTCGCGTCAATCTCGGTTCGGTAGGGCATGATGTCGTTGCGCACGCGCAGGGCCATCACTACCTCTTCGAGGGCCGTGTTGCCCGCGCGTTCGCCCAGGCCGTTGATCGTGCATTCGATCTGGCGGGCACCCGCCTCAACCGCCGCCAGGCTGTTGGCGGTCGCCATGCCAAGATCGTTGTGGCAGTGGGTGGCGAAGGTGATCTCATCCGCGCCGGGGACGTTTTCCAAGAGCTTGGCGATCAGATCGGCGCTTTCGCGCGGTGCGGTATAGCCGACGGTATCGGGGATGTTGACCGTTGTAGCCCCGGCTTTGATCGCGATTTCCACCACGCGGTAGAGGTAGTCAAGTTCGGTGCGGGTGGCGTCCATTGGCGACCATTGCACGTTGTCGCAAAGGTTGCGGGCGTGGCTGACCGTCTCGTGGATGCGGTCGGCCATTTCGTCCATCGTCAGGTTCGGGATGGCGCGGTGCAGGGGCGAGGTGCCGATGAAGGTGTGAATGCGTGGGGCTTTGGCGTGTTTGACGGCCTCCCAGCAGCGGTCGATGTCGCCAAATTGTGCCCGGGCCAGTCCGCAGATCACGCTGGTCTTGGCCTGTTTGGCAATCTCGGACACAGCGGCAAAGTCACCTTCTGAGGCGATGGGAAAGCCTGCTTCGATGATGTCTACGCCCATGTCGTCGAGCAGCCCGGCGATTTCGAGCTTTTCGGCGTGGGTCATTGTGGCCCCGGGCGATTGTTCGCCGTCGCGGAGCGTTGTGTCAAAGATCAAGACGCGGTCCTGGGTCATGCCGCTGGCGCGTGTTTTAGATGTGTCGGTCATGGTGGTGTCTTTCGTTCTGCTGATGGGATCCTTGGCGCGGTCATAAGCCCTCTGAGCGGACGCGCCGGGATGGCACGCTCAGAGGCGGCTTAGCAGCAGGATGGCAGGCAGCAGCGCGCGGGTGCGCGGCAGGGTCGAGATATGTGCGGCCTGTGTCATGGCATGCAGTTATACCCAGGCTTTCACAAATGGGAAGGGGGGAATGGATTTTGCTGTGGCCTGCTGTCGCGGGCGTGGCTTTTGCGTCCAATTGTCTTGCCGCCCCCGTTGAAGCGCAAAGCCGCCCTGC
This sequence comes from Sulfitobacter sp. GN1-4, assembly GCF_055693825.1. Lineage (NCBI taxonomy): Bacteria > Pseudomonadati > Pseudomonadota > Alphaproteobacteria > Rhodobacterales > Roseobacteraceae > Sulfitobacter > Sulfitobacter sp. GN1-4. The sequence continues at coordinate 577,420 of NZ_JBVFUQ010000003.1, forward strand.
TAGGTGGGCTGTCATGACACAGACTTTGATACTTGGGGCCTCTGGCGGGATTGGCCGTGCGTTGGCTGCGGCTTGCGCGGGGCGGGGCGAAGAGGTGACGGGCCTGTCGCGGTCACGCGACGGGTTCGACATCACCGATGAGGCCAGCGTGGCGGCGCATTTGGGCCAGCTTCAGGGGCCGTTTGAGCGGATCATCGTGGCCACCGGCGCGCTGGAAATAGCCGGGGCAGAGCCAGAAAAGACTATCCGCGCAATTTCGGCCGCCGCGATGGCGGATCAGTTTGCCGTCAACGCGATTGGGCCTGCTTTGGTTTTGGCCCAGGCGCACCGCTTGCTGCCGCGCACAGGACAGTCCCGGCTGGCGGTGCTCTCTGCGCGCGTTGGCTCCATCGGGGACAACCGGATTGGCGGTTGGATCAGCTACCGCGCGGCCAAGGCGGCGGTGAACCAGATTGTGCACACGGCAGCGATTGAACTGGGGCGCACCCACAAAGAGGCGGTGTGCGTGGCCCTGCACCCCGGCACCGTGGCCACATCCTTTACTGAGAAATACGCAGGCCGGCATCCAACCGTGCCGCCCGGCCAAGCCGTTGAGAACTTGCTGGCGGTGATGGACGGCCTCACGCCCGCGCAGAGCGGTGGGTTTTATGATTGGGCCGGAAAAGAGGTGGTGTGGTGAGCCGCCTTGTTTTGGTTTTGGGCGATCAGCTGTCGATGGATCTGTCGGCGCTGAAAAAGGCCGATAAGGACAGCGATATCGTTGTGATGGCAGAGGTCGCCGAAGAGGCGGGGTATGTCCAACACCATCCCAAAAAGATCGCCCTGATCTTTGCTGCGATGCGCAAGTTCGCCGCCCACTTGGCCGAGACGGGCTGGCAGGTTCGTTACGCCAAGCTGGATGATCCAGACAACGCAGGTTCCATCGTGGGAGAGCTCTTGCGCCGGGCCGAAGAGGTGGGCGCACCTGGGGTGATCTGCACCGAGCCGGGGGAATGGCGGCTGATCGAAAAGCTCAAGCACGCGCCGCTCAAGACCCATATCCTGACTGATGATCGTTTCATCGCCAGCCATGCCGAATTTGAGGCCTGGGCCGAAGGGCGCAAGGCCCTGCGCATGGAGTATTTCTATCGCGAGATGCGCCGCAAGACGGGGTTGATGATGGAGGGCGACAAACCTGCCGGTGACAAGTGGAATTATGACCACGACAACCGCAAGGCCGCCCCGGATGACGTCCATGTGGACGGGCCTTTGTGGTTTGAGCCGGATGAGACTGTGGAGGAGGTGCTGGCACTGGTTGAGGACCGCTTTGGCGGGCATTTCGGTGATCTGCGCCCTTTTGGCTTTGCCACCACGCGGGCGCAGGCGTTGGAGGCGCTGACCTATTTTGTCACGCACGCGCTGCCCCGGTTTGGTGATTATCAGGATGCGATGCTGAAGGGGCACGACTTTCTCTATCACGCGGTGCTGTCGCCCTATATCAACATGGGGCTGCTGAACCCGCTGGAGGTGTGCCAGGCAGTTGAGCAAGCGTGGCGCGACGGTGATGTGCCGATCAACGCAGCCGAAGGATTTATCCGCCAGATCATCGGCTGGCGCGAATACGTGCGCGGGATCTATTTCCTGGAGGGGCCGGATTATCCTGCCCGCAATGCCCTGGGCCATGACCGTGACCTGCCTGCGTTCTATTGGGGCGGCGCGACCAAGATGAACTGTATCTCACATGCCGTGGACCAGACGGCGCGGCACGCCTATGCCCATCACATCCAGCGGCTGATGGTGACGGGCAACTTTGCGCTCTTGGCCGGGATTGATCCGGGGCAGGTGCATGAATGGTATCTGGCGGTTTATGCCGATGCCTTTGAATGGGTAGAAAGCCCCAACACTGTGGGGATGAGCCAATTTGCCGATGGCGGGATCATTGCCTCAAAACCTTACGTATCCTCAGGCGCCTACATCAACCGGATGTCGGATTACTGTAAGGGCTGCGCCTATAAGGTCAGCGCCAAGACCGGCGACGACGCGTGCCCTTTCAACCTGCTTTATTGGCATTTTCTGGACCGACACCGGGCGCGTTTTTCCAACAATGCCCGGATGGGCAACATGTACCGGACCTGGGACCGCATGGATGACACCCGCCGCGAGACGGTGCTGCAAGACGCGGAACGCTGGCTGCACCGCCTTGAGGCGGGCGAGACGGTTTAGGCGGTCTTAGCCATGTGAGGCCCGGCTGTCTTCGGGGGCCTCATCGCGGTCAAACATGCCGTAATCGCGGATCACGTGGGCGATGCGCAGATGATAGTCGGTAAAGATGCCGCCGCGCCCCTGGGCCTGCGCTTTGCGGTGCGCGGCCAGCTTGCGCCAGCGGGCGATGGCGGCTTCATCCTCAAAAAACGACAGCGATAAAAGCTTGTCGGGGTTGGTCAGGCTTTGGAACCGCTCAACTGAGATAAAGCCTTCGACCTCATCGACCATGGGGCGCATTTCAGCGGCGATATCAAGGTATTCGGCCTTGCGGTCCGGGTGCGGCAGAACTTCGAAGATGACGGCGATCATGTGGGGTCTCCATGCGGGGCGGAGGCCAGTTTGAAAAAGCAGCGGTCTTCGCGCAAGAGGAACTTTTCCTGCTGCGCAAAACGGTAGTTTTCCTGGCCCAGCGGATCAGCCGCCAGGCGCGCGCGGTAGGTTTCATAAGCCGCAAGGCTGGGGATGTTGTAGATCCCGTAGGCAAGGGTGGAGGAGCCTTCGTGCGGGGCGAAATAGCCAATCAGATCCGCACCGCAGCGCGGGATAGCTTGGCCCCAGGTTTGGGCGTATTGGCGAAACTGTGCCTGTTTGGTGGGGTCAATCTGGTAGCGGATGATGCAGGTCAGCATGGGATGTCCTTTCGTTGGGACGTCCTTGATAGCCTGTTGTAGGATGCGAATGCTTCGGCTACGGTCGAAGTATGAAGGAAGGTCCAGACATTTCCCGCATCGCGGCGTTGATCGGTGATCCGGCCCGCGCCAATATCCTGACCGCTTTGATGAACGGTAAGGCCCTGACCGCGACAGAGCTGGCGGGCGAGGCTGGCGTGACGGTACAGACCGCCAGCGCGCATTTGGCCAAGTTAGAGACCGCTGAGATGATCGCCTGCCGCAAATCGGGGCGGCACAAGTATTTCACGCTGGGTGGGGATGATGTGGGCCATGCGCTGGAGGCGTTGATGGGATTGGCCGCCGGGGCCGGCCATCTGCGCACCCGCACCGGCCCCAAGGATGCCGCCCTGCGCGAGGCGCGGGTGTGCTACAACCATCTGGCGGGGGCCAAGGGCATCGCGCTTTATCAAGGCCTGCTGCGGCAGGGCCATCTGCAAGAGACAGGCGAGGATGTGACCCTGACCCCGGGGGGCGGCTTTTCTGCGCGACTTTGGCGTGGATGTAGACGCGCTGGCGCAGCACAAAGCGCCGTTGTGTCGGTCCTGTCTGGATTGGTCGGCGCGGCAGACCCATCTGGCGGGCAGCGTTGGGCGCGCCTTGCTGAGCCGGATGCAAGAGCTGGGCTGGGCCCAGCGGGTTGAAGGCACACGGGTGGTGGCGTTTTCTGACAAGGGCGCAGCCGCTTTCACGCAGACCTTTGGAGGCTAAACCTGCCCTGCGTCGATGAGCGCTTGGAGCCCGTGTTGCAGATATTCCGTTCGGAAAGAATGCCCGCCCTCAAAAAGGCAGAAGTCGAGGATTTCGCCTGCGGGGTTGCTGCGGTTTTGGCAGGTGAGCGCGCCTTGGGTCGTTTGTGTTTTGGGGCCGAAGTCGCCGAAGGCGGTATACATGGCCAAAGCCTCGGCCACCTCGCCCTGTTTGGTTTCACGGATGGCGCGGCCTGTGAGGGGGACGGTTTTGTCCTGGGTGCCGTGAATGTGCACGATGGACGAGACCGGGGCGGCGCAATCCTCAGGGGGTTTGAGCCAGAAGGTGCCGGAATAGGGGATAAAGCCAGCGTAGCGATCCGGGTCCGCACAGGCCAGGTTCCACACCAGCATGCCACCCAGCGAGAAGCCCGATGCAACGATGCGGTCAGGATCCACCGCGAAGCGGTCTGTGGCATCGGCGATCACGGCATCAAAGAACGCAACTTCTGCCGATCCGTCGCTGTCAAAAGTGCTGGGGCTATAGGGCAGTTCCCACCGGCCATCGATGCCCTGGGCGGCGATCAGTGCAAAGCCCAGCTCAGACAGCATCCGCCGAAGGGAGCCGTTGTTCATCACCCCCGCTGCTGATCCGCGAAACCCATGCGCCCAGATCAGGGCGGGCACCTTGGTGGTGCCGTCATGCCCGTCGGGCATGGCGATGCGGTAGCTGCGCTGTTCCAGCAAGCAGTTGGTGTCAGGGCCGCAGGCGACTGCGGGAGAGGCCAAGAGCAGGAAGAGAGAGATCAAGATACGCATGGGGCAAGGATGGCGCGGGCGCGGCGCGGGGGCAAGTCACATGGGCGTGGGGTCTTGGCGCTGGCGGAGTGCAGTGAGTTGTAGAGGAAAGATGAAGCGCGGGGGCCATCGCAGGCTTGGGTCACTGGGACAGATGGGGGTGGAAGCGGCGCGCTTCTTTGGCAAGCTCTTTGGCTGTGGTGCCGCTGAGCAGCGCTTGGGGCACGATGAGATGTGCACCCTTGTGGCGGCCGTTGGTCCAGGACAGGTAGCGCCGCCAGGGGGTTTGACGGTCGCGGAAGGTCACGGGATCATGCAGTTCAAAGCCCACAAAAGCCTGTCCCTTTTGACCTTTGATGTATTTGACGTCTTTGATTTCGTCCCAGGTGGCCGGGTCAGGGTAGTAGCCGGAGACGCCTGTGGCGTCGAGGCGCAGGGCGACGGGGTCGCGCATTGCGAGGCCGAGGTTGAAGAGGCCTATAACGGCGAAGAGGCCGCCGCTGGCAAGCGCGACCAGAGCGAGCCACGGCTCATCGGGGACCTGCCAGAGGAGTGCCAGGGCCATCAGGGCCACCAGCGCGCCAAATCCCGCCAGAAAGACGCCCAGGCCCATGGCACGTTTGCGGTTGATGCGCACGAGGAGGGGCGGCGGTGTGGTCACGGCGGCCTAGCTGGGGTCGCGCCAGCGGTTGACGATGGGATAGCGCCGATCCAGCCAGAAGGCGCCTTTGGTCAGGCGTGGCCCTGGTGCGGATTGGAAGCGTTTGTATTCTGAGATGTAGATCAGATGCTCCACCTTCTTCGCGGTGGCCCGGTCAAAGCCTTCGGCGACGCAATCCGCGATAGAGCCGTTTTCATCCACCAGAATTTCCAAGATGCGGTCGAGGACCGGGTAATCGGGCAGGCTGTCGCTGTCTTTTTGGTCTTCGCGCAGCTCAGCGCTGGGCGGTTTGGTGATGATGTTCTCAGGGATCACGGCACCTGCGGGGCCCATCATCCAGTCGCGGTGATTGGCGTTGCGCCAGCGGCAGGTTTCAAAGACGCGCATTTTGTACATGTCTTTGATGGGGTTATAGCCGCCCGCCATATCGCCGTAGATCGTGGCGTAGCCCACCGCCACTTCGGATTTGTTGCCCGTGGTCAGAAGCAATTCACCAAATTTGTTGGACAGCGCCATCAGCAGAAGACCGCGCAGGCGGGACTGGATGTTTTCCTCCGTCAGGTCCGGTGCCAGCCCTTCAAAAAGGGGGGCAAGCGTGTTGGTGATGGCCGCGCGCCCTTCGGAGATGGGCAGGTAATCGTAGCGGCAGCCCAAGGCTTTGGCCAAAGCCTCTGCATCATCAAGCGAGCTTTGCGAGGTATATTCAGAGGGCAGCATCACGCAGCGCACATTCTCGGCCCCAAGCGCATCGGCGGCGATGGTGGCCACGATGGCGGAATCGATCCCGCCTGACAGGCCCAGCAGCACTTTTTTAAAGCCTGTCTTGCCCATGTAATCGCGCAGGCCTTGGACGCAGACGCGGTAATCGGCCTCATAAGGGTCGGGGAAACTGGCCAGCGGTTGGTCGACGATGCGCCATCCCTCGGGCCCGCGCTCCAGATCCACGTTTGTGATAACCTCATCAAAGGCGGGCAGTTGCATCGCAAGCTTGCCGCCGGGGTTGAGTGCAAAGGACGCGCCGTCAAAGATCTGGTCGTCCTGCCCGCCCACCATGTTGAGGTAGATAAGCGGCAGGCCGGTTTCGATCACCCGTGCGACGATCACGTTCATGCGGGTGTCCATCTTGCCCCGATAATAGGGCGAGCCATTGGGCACGAGCAGGAATTCCGCACCCGTCTCAGCAAGTGTTTCCGCGACATCCGGGTGCCAGGCGTCTTCGCAAATCGGAATGCCCACGCGGGTGTTGCCGAAGGCATAGGGCCCGCCCAAGGGGCCGGCATCGAAGATGCGGACCTCATCGAAAACCGTTTCATTGGGCAATTCGTGTTTGAGAATGCGCGACGCGATCTTGCCGTCTTTGAGAATGAGGTAGGCGTTATAAAGTTCAGCACCTTCGGTCCAGGGTGCGCCAATAGCCAAAGGAGGGCCATCTGCGCAGTCTGCTGCCAGCGCCTCAATCTGGGTCATGACATCCAGCTGCAGGGCGCGTTTCATCACCAGGTCCTGGGCGTTGTAGCCGGTGATGAACATCTCAGGCAGGGCCACCAGATTGGCACCGGCGGCTTTGCCTGCGGCCCAGACATCACGCGCTTTGGCCGCGTTGCCAGCCAAATCGCCAACGGTTGGGTTCAACTGCCCCAGGGTGATGCGGAAACGGTCTGCCATAGGGTGGCCTCACAAGGTTGGTCAGGCAGGGATGTAGCAGATCGTGCCGGAGGGGAAAGGGGCATTGGGCGGAACGCCGCAGGTGACATCGCAATTGTGCCACTTGATCCGCCAGGTCCGTAAAAGGCCGTTGCCCCCTGTCACACCTGTGCTTAGGCTGTGCGCGACACATCCCTAGCCTCAGGTTTTGCCAATGTCTTTGCGTGCCGCTCTTTTGATAGCCACCCTCCTGCCGCTGGCCGCTTTTGCCCAAGAGGGCAGCGTGCTGACCAAGCAATATGATGACGGTGGCATCTATGAGGGGACGTTCCGCGGCGGCCTGCAACACGGGCAGGGCACCTATAAGCTGCCCAATGGCTATGAGTATTCGGGCGAATGGGTGGACGGCGAAATCAAAGGCCAGGGTGTTGCACGCTTTCCCAATGGGTCGGTCTATAAGGGCAGCTTTGACAAGGGCAAGCCTGATGGGTTTGGCAAGATCACCTTTGCCGATGGCGGCACCTATGAAGGCGAATGGCAGGGCGGCGCGATCATGGGGCAAGGCATCGCGCTTTATGCCAATGGGGTGCGCTATGAAGGGCAGTTTCTGAACGCCAAACATCACGGCAAAGGCGTGATGCAAAGCCCCGGTGGCTATGAATACAAGGGCGATTGGGTGGATGGGGTCAAGCAGGGTACCGGCACGATCACCTATCCTGATGGGGCCGTTTATGACGGCGATATTGCAGCGGGCAAGCGCAACGGGCTGGGCACGCTGCGGATGCCGGATGGGCTGATCTATGTGGGCCTGTGGAAGGACGGGCAGATTGACGGTGAGGGCAAGCTGACCCAGCCTAACGGCGACATCTACGAAGGTGAGCTGGTGGGCGGGCGCCGCGAGGGTTTGGGCAAGGTGACCTATGAAAATGGCGACACCTATATTGGCGCGTTCAAAGATGACCGTCGCGATGGCAAGGGGACGTTCACAGGCACCGACGGCTATACCTATGTCGGGACCTGGGTTGCCGGCCAGATTGAGGGGCAGGGCCGCGTCAATTATCCTGATGGCTCTGTCTATGTTGGCGCGTTCCGGGATGGGTTGGCTGATGGGGAAGGTAAGATCACGTACCCCGATGGCTCAACTTACGAAGGGGCCTGGATTGCCGGTGTGATTGAGGGGGCGGGAAAGGCCACCTATCCCAATGGCATCGTCTATGAAGGTGACTTTGTGAATGCGCGCAACGACGGGCAGGGGGTGATGACCTATGCCGACGGCTACCGCTATGAGGGGGCCTGGAAAGATGGCCAGCGCCACGGCATGGGAAAAGCGACCTACCCGGATGGAACGGTCTATGAAGGCATGTTTGAAAACGGCCAGCGCCACGGGGAAGGCAGCCTCGTGATGGCCAGCGGGTTTCAGTACAAGGGCAATTGGGCCAATGGCGAAATCGAAGGTCAGGGCACGGCCACCTATGCCAACGGCGATGTCTATGTCGGCAATTTCAAATCCGGCCGCCGTCAGGGCGCAGGCACCATGCGCTATGCCACCGGCGAAGAGGCCAGCGGCACCTGGGAAAATGGTGCCATCCAAGAGGGCGGCTGACCCCTGAGGCTGCGGGCCGCCCGCGGGGGCGGTGCGTTCCCTCCTTTACTGGACAATTTGCGCGCCCTGTGACAGGTGAGCGTCACCATCAGGAGACCTCTCATGTCCAACGCCACTGTCACTCGATTTGCGCCTTCGCCTACCGGCTACATCCACGTGGGCAACCTGCGTACTGCGCTGATGAACTATCTGATCGCGCGACAAGCTGGTGGGACGTTCATCTTGCGGATTGATGACACCGATCCTGAGCGTTCCAAAGAGGAATACGTGGACGGCATCAAGCAAGATCTTGAGTGGCTGGGCCTGCAGTGGGACCGGGTGGAGCGCCAGTCTGAGCGGTTGGATCTTTACCGCGACGCGGCGGCGACCTTGCGGGAAAAGGGCCGGTTCTATGAGGCGTTTGAGACGCCGACAGAGCTGGACCTGAAGCGCAAAAAGCAGCTGAACATGGGCAAACCACCGGTCTACGACCGTGCGGCGCTGAACCTGTCTGATGACGAAAAAGCCGCCCTGCGTGCAGAGCGGGGCGATGGGGTCTGGCGGTTCAAGCTGGATCAGGAGCGTATTGAATGGACCGACGGCATTCTGGGGGATATCTCCATTGACGCGGCCTCTGTCTCTGATCCGGTACTGATCCGGGGGGATGGGCAGATCCTTTATACGCTGGCCTCGGTGGTGGATGACACCGATATGGGCGTGACGCATGTGGTGCGCGGATCAGATCACGTGACCAACACCGCGACCCAGATCCAGATCATGGCCGCGCTGGGCCACAGCCACCCGAACTTTGCCCACCATTCATTGCTGACCGGCCCGCAGGGTGAGGCATTGTCAAAGCGTTTGGGCACCCTGGCGCTGCGGGATCTGCGCGAACAGGGCGTGCAGCCCTTCGCTTTGCTCAGCTTGATGGCGCGCCTTGGGTCTTCTGATCCGGTGGAGTTGCGCACAGAAATGGAAAGCCTGATTTCAGGGTTTGATCTGGATAAATTCGGCTCTGCGCCCACGAAATTTGACGTCCAGGATCTGTTCCCGCTGACGGGTCGTTACCTGCAAACGCTGCCCATGGACGCGGTGGCCGATGAGATTGCTGCGCTGGGCGTTCCTGCGGATAAGGCGGAGCTGTTCTGGACCGTGACCCGAGAGAACATCGAGACGTTGAAAGACCTTGGCGGTTGGTGGGCCATGTTCCGGGACGGTGCCACGCCGGTGATCGAAGAAGACGACCGCGCCTTCATCACAGAGGCGATGGCGATGCTGCCTGAGATGCCGTTTGATGAAACCACCTGGGGCGCTTGGACGGCGGCGGTGAAGGATAAGACCGGCCGCAAAGGGCGGGGCCTGTTCCGGCCCTTGCGGCTGGCGCTGACCGGTCAGGAAAGCGGGCCAGAGATGGCCGCCGTGATGCCGCTGTTGCAGGTTGTCAAAGCCAAGTCCTAAGGCTGGTGTCTTTCGCGGCAAAACTCTAGCGTCTGCGTATGGCCCCGGACAGATCCCGGGGCCGCAGCAAAAGGAGCGCCTGCGGATCTGATCCGGGGCGGTGCGCATGGCGGAAGCGAAATTTCTTTCAGGCAGCCTGTTTCGGCATGTGACGGTGATGTCGTTGACCGCCTCCCTCGGGTTGATGGCCGTCTTTATTGTCGATTTTGTCGACATGATTTTCATCTCCATGCTGGGCAAGGCAGAGCTGGCCGCCGCGATTGGCTATGCCGGAGCTATTCTGTTTTTCACCACCTCCTTTGGGATTGGCCTGGCCATTGCGGCCGGGGCTTTGGTGGCGCGCGCCCTGGGCGCAGGCGATGAGGCTTTGGCCCGCGCACGCACGACACATGCGTTGATCTACGGATTTGTTTTTTCAGCTGTTTTTGCGGCTGCGGTTTGGATGAACTTGGGGTTGCTTGTGGCCCTCTTGGGGGCCAGCGGTGAGACGGCCGACCTGGCGGTGCATTTCATGCAAATCATCGTCCCGTCGATGCCATTTCTGATCGTGGGCATGATGGGCGGTGCCATCCTGCGGGCCCATGGCGATGCCCGCCGCGCCATGCTGAGCACCATCGCCGGCGGGGTGGTCAACGCGGTGTTGGACCCGATTTTGATCTTTGGTCTGGATTTGGAACTGACCGGCGCTGCGATTGCATCCGTCATGGCCAGGCTGGTGATTTGCGGTATGGCGCTGTGGCCGATTGTAAAGATTTATCAGGGCATTACCCGCCCCAAGCCCGTCGCAATGCTGCGCGATATCGCGCCGATCTTTGCCATCGCTTTCCCCGCCATTCTGGCGCAAATCGCCACGCCCGTGGGCCAGGCCTTTGTCACCCGCGAAATGGCCGCCTACGGCGAAGAAGCGGTGGCGGGCATGGCTGTGGTCGGGCGGCTGACGCCGGTGGCCTTTGGGGTGATTTTCGCGCTCTCAGGGGCGGTGGGGCCGATCCTGGGGCAGAACTTTGGGGCCGGAAATACGGACCGTGTGCGCCGGGGGTTCAACGCGGCGGTGATCTTTGTCACGGTGGTGATTGTGCTGGTCTCTGCGCTTTTGTTTCTGGCGCGCGGCGCGATTGCAGATCTTTTTGGGGCCTACGGGCTGACCCGCGATCTGATCTATCTTTTCTGCGGCCCTTTGGCGTTGCTCTTCTTTTTCCCTGGCGTGCTGTTTGTGGCCAACGCGGCGTTCAACAACTTGGGCCATCCGTTTTATTCCACCTTCACCAACTGGGGCCGCAACGCGGTTGCGCTGATCCCCCTGGTGTGGATCGGCTCGGCGCTGGGCGGGGCGCAGGGGGTGTTGTTGGGCCAAGCGCTGGCCGGGGTGTTGTTTGGCATCATCGCCTGGGTGCTGGCGCGCCGTGTCATTGCTGAGGGCCACGAAAGCGGCCAAGCCCCCCACCCGCACAGGAAATTTTTGGCCGCGAAGGGCGGTTGATGACCCTATTTCAGCAGCGCCGATAGGCGCGCAAGATGGCCATCCACAAGGGACGTTTCCGCAGCACTTAGCACCTTGTGACGCGGATAACGGGGGGTGGCGCGGTCGTTCAAAACGGGCGTGTCCCAGCCATCTGTGGTGTCAAAGAAACGCGCAACGCCGTCCTCACCAAACACCCGCAGATAGCCTTGCACAACCACGTCCAGATAGCTGAGCAGGATAACGTGATCCCCTTGATTTATCATGGTTTCTGGCGGCACCGCATAGTGTTGTACATCGGTTTTCACATCCAGCGGATGCTGCACCGCACCCTCTGACGCCAGCCGCGCATAGCCATGTTCGCGCGCATCAAGGGCCGCCCAATCGGCCCCCGGGACCGCGGCAATCAGCCCGTCAATGGTGCTGTCTGCATCTGGCGTTGCGGTCAGAAAAACCGTGTCACGCCCCGGGGTGCGGACCCAGGCCCGGCGCCAGCCTTGTAGGTGGGCGGCATGGGTGTCGCCGTAGACGTGGGTATCGGTGTTCACAAGGCTGCCGTAGCCGAAGAAATAGGGGGTCATATCGCCTGCTCATTTGCACGCGGTTTAGAAAGCATTCTTCGCATCCCGTGACAAGGACGCTTGACGGCGCGGGGGGACAACTCTTAGGAAAAGAGACAGATCACGGGAGAATCAGTGCAAACTGATGCCGAAGGAGCAACCGCCCCGGAAACTCTCAGGCGCAAGGACCGCGATCTGTGACAGAACTCTGGAGAGAGCCTGAGCCATGCTTGGGACGCCGAAGGGATAACGATCTCAGGCGGAAGGACAGAGGGGGCATCTTGGGCTGCAGCACATGCAGCGCGTGGATGCCGGTTTGATCCAATAGTGACAGCCGGACGCAAAGGGAGACCGGCGGCTGATGGATGACTTGCTTCAGACCCCACTATACGAACTACACGCCGAATTGGGTGCCAAAATGGTGCCTTTCGCTGGCTATGCGATGCCCGTGCAATACCCCATGGGGGTGATGAAAGAGCATCTGCATTGCCGCGCTGAAGCGGGTCTTTTTGATGTCAGCCACATGGGACAGGTGATCCTGTCAGCGGGATCTTGGGAAGAGGTCGCCTTGGCCTTTGAACGTCTGGTGCCGCAGGACGTGTTGGGCTTGGGCGACGGGCGGCAACGCTATGGATTTTTCACCAATGACGCGGGCGGGATCGAGGATGATCTGATGTTCGCCCGGCGCGGGGATGACCTGCTGGTTGTGGTCAACGCCGCCTGCAAAGAGGCGGATGTGGCGCGGATGCGCTCTTCGCTCGGGCCGGATGTTGAGGTGTGCGAGCTGGTGGATAGAGCGCTCATCGCGGTGCAGGGGCCGGGGGCGGAAGCGGCTGTTGGCGCACTTGATCCGCGCGCGGCTGGGATGCGGTTCATGGATGTGACGGATCTGGTGTTGGACGGCGTGCCTGTTTGGGCCTCACGCTCGGGCTATACCGGTGAGGATGGCTATGAGATTTCAGTGCCCGCCGACAAGGCCGAAGCACTGACCCGTGTGTTGCTGGCGCAAGAGGGCGTGGCCCCCATCGGGTTGGGCGCGCGGGATTCGCTGCGGCTTGAGGCAGGGTTGTGCCTTTATGGACAAGACATGGATGCCGGTGTGAACCCGGTTGAGGCCTCGCTGGCCTGGGCCATTCAAAAGGTGCGCCGCACCGGAGGGGACCGCGCGGGCGGATTTCCGGGGGCTGCTGTCATCTTGCAGGCGCTAGGCGCGGGGGTGGCGCGCCACCGCGTGGGGCTGGCCCCGCAAGGCCGCGCGCCGATGCGCTCCGGCGTGGCGCTTTTTGATGCCGAAGAGGGGGGCACCAGATCGGTTTTGTCACCTCTGGTGGTTTTGGCCCTTCGGTTGAGGGGCCTGTGGCGATGGGGATCGTCGCGGATGGTTCGCATGCGCAGGGCACCGCCCTGTGGGGTGAGCTGCGCGGCAAACGGATGCCGGTAAAAGTGGCAAAGCTGCCCTTTGTCCCGGCGAACTTCAAACGGTGAAGAACGGGGAAGAACATGAAATTTACCGAAGAACATGAATGGTTGCGCGAAGAAGACGGCGAAATGGTGGTGGGCATCACCATCCATGCCGCAGAGCAGCTGGGCGACGTGGTGTTTGTGGAACTGCCTGAGGAAGGCACCACCGTCAGCAAGGACGACGAAGTGGTGGTGATTGAATCGGTGAAAGCCGCGTCAGACATCCTGGCCCCGGTGGATGGTGAGATCACGGAAGTGAACACGGCATTGGCCGACAACCCCGGCATGGTCAACGAAGACCCGCAAGGGGAGGCGTGGTTTTTCAAGATGAAAGTCAGCGATCCATCGCAGATGGACGGGTTCATGGATGAAGCGGGTTACAACACTTTCATCGCGTGAGCCGTGCTGCACCGGTGCAGTGAGTTGTAGTGGAAAGATGAAGCACGGGCGCTGTGGCACCTCTGAGGGGGGTGCGGCGGCGCTGGTCCAGGGACAGGGGAAGAGACCGACATGACCTTTAAGCCAACGGAGTATTTGCCGTATGATTTTGCCAATCGGCGCCACATCGGGCCCTCTCCGGCAGAGATGGATGAGATGTTGGGGGCGGTTGGCGCATCCTCATTACAGGCCCTGATGGATGATACGCTGCCGCCGGGGATCCGCATGGAAGGGGCGTTGGATTTCGGCAAGGCCATGTCGGAGCGTGAAGTGTTGGAGCATATGCGCATCACGGCCTCCAAGAACAAGGTGCTGACCTCTCTTATTGGGCAGGGGTATCATGGGACGGTGACGCCGCCCGCGATCCAGCGCAACATTTTGGAGAACCCAGCCTGGTACACGGCCTATACGCCTTATCAGCCGGAGATCAGCCAGGGCCGTTTGGAGGCTTTGCTGAATTTCCAGACCATGGTGTCTGATCTGACCGGGTTGGAGGTGGCCAATGCCTCACTTCTGGATGAGGCGACTGCCTGTGCTGAGGCCATGACCATGGCGCAGCGGGTGGCCAAATCAAAGGCCAAGGGGTTCTTTGTTGATCAAGATTGCCATCCGCAAAACATCGCCGTGATGAAGACGCGGGCGGCCCCTTTGGGGATTGAGGTCATAGTGGGCGATCCCGCGGAGATGGTGGCTGAGGAGGTCTTTGGCGCGATCTTCCAATATCCTGGCACCTATGGGCATGTCCGCGATTTTACGGATCCAATCGCAGCCCTACATGCGGTGAAGGCGATTGGGATTGTCACAGCCGATCCCTTGGCGCTGACACTGTTGAAAGAACCCGGGGCGATGGGGGCAGATATTGCCGTAGGCTCCACCCAGCGGTTTGGTGTGCCTGAGGGATATGGCGGACCACATGCGGCCTATATGGCCTGCAAAGACGCCTACAAACGGTCGATGCCCGGGCGCATTGTGGGCGTGTCGATTGATGCCCATGGCAACCGCGCCTACCGCTTGAGTCTGCAGACGCGTGAACAGCATATCCGGCGCGAAAAGGCGACATCGAATGTCTGCACCGCGCAGGCGCTTTTGGCAGTGATGGCATCCATGTATGCGGTGTTTCATGGGCCCGAAGGGTTGAAGGCCATCGCCCAACGCATTCACCGCAAGACCGCGCGGCTGGCCGAAGGGCTGAAACAGGCGGGCTTTGACGTGCGGCCTGCGGCCTATTTTGACACGATCACGGTTGAGGTCGGCCCGCTGCAAGCGGCGGTGATGAAATCCGCCGTGGAGGAGGGGATCAACCTGCGCAAAGTGGGGGAGAGCCGGGTGGGCATCACGCTTGATGAACGCTCCAAACCCGCGACGATTGAGGCCGTGTGGCGGGCCTTTGGCATTGAGCGTGCTGACAAAGACTACACGCCGCATTACCACATGCCCGAAAAGCTCATCCGCAGGTCGGCCTATCTGACCCATCCGATTTTCCACATGAACCGGGCTGAGACTGAGATGATGCGCTATATGCGCCGCTTGGCGGACCGGGATTTGGCGCTGGACCGGGCGATGATCCCGCTGGGGTCTTGCACGATGAAGCTGAACTCAGCCGCTGAGATGATGCCGGTCAGCTGGCGCGAGTTTTCGTTGATCCACCCCTTCGTGCCCGCAGATCAGGCGGAGGGGTATCGCATTCTGATTGATGATCTGAGTGACAAGCTGTGTGAGATCACCGGATATGACGCGATTTCCATGCAGCCCAATTCCGGCGCGCAGGGAGAATATGCGGGGCTGCTGACCATCGCGGGCTATCATGCTGCGCGCGGGGAAGGGCACCGCAACGTCTGCCTCATCCCGATGTCGGCGCATGGGACCAATCCGGCAAGCGCGCAGATGGTGGGCTGGAAAGTTGTGGTCGTGAAGTCGGCTGAAAATGGCGACATTGATCTGGATGATTTTCGTGCCAAGGCGGAGCAGCATTCAGAAAACCTTGCCGGCTGCATGATCACCTATCCCTCAACCCATGGCGTGTTTGAAGAGATTGTGACCGAAGTGACGGCGATCACCCATGCGCATGGCGGGCAGGTCTATATCGACGGCGCCAATATGAACGCGATGGTGGGGCTGAGCCGTCCGGGCGATCTGGGCGGCGATGTGAGCCACCTGAACCTGCACAAGACCTTCTGCATCCCCCATGGCGGCGGCGGGCCGGGCATGGGGCCAATTGGCGTAAAGGCGCATTTGATCCCGCATTTGCCGGGCCATCCCAATGAGGAAGGCACGGCGGTTTCTGCCGCCCCCTATGGCTCGCCCTCGCTTCTGCCGATCTCTTGGGCCTATTGCTTGATGATGGGCGGTGAGGGGCTGACCCAAGCGACGCGTGTGGCGATCTTGAATGCCAACTACATCGCAAAGCGGCTCGAAGGGGCTTACGACGTGCTCTACAAGGGTCCGTCGGGCCGGGTGGCGCATGAATGCATCATCGACATTCGCCCCTTTGAAGAGACCGCCGGCGTGACCAATGAGGATGTCGCCAAGCGGCTGATCGACTGCGGGTTCCATGCGCCGACGATGTCCTGGCCGGTGGCGGGAACGTTGATGGTGGAACCCACGGAGAGTGAGACCAAAGCGGAGCTGGACCGGTTTTGCGATGCGATGCTAGCGATCCGGGCAGAGATCGAAGACATCGCCCAAGGTCGCATGGACCGGGACAACAACCCGCTTAAGAACGCGCCGCACACGGTGGAGGATCTGGTCACCAATTGGGGCGATCGCCCCTATACCCGCGAGCAGGGGTGTTTCCCGCCAGGTGCCTTCCGGGTGGACAAGTATTGGCCGCCGGTGAACCGGGTGGACAATGTGCACGGCGACCGAAACCTCGTTTGCACCTGCCCGCCGTTGGAGGAATACTTGGAGGCGGCAGAATAACCAATGTGCTGGCTGAGTGATGGGGTAGCGCCTGCGTGGCGCTTGGCCCTACACCTTACGCCACCAAGAACCCCAGCACCTTCTTCAACCTGTTCCAGGTGGCCCGATCAGGGGCCACCAACAGGTGACCAGTATGGCGGCCTGCGTCGTAGGGGCCGCCGTCCAACATCTCAACATGGCATCCTGCCTGTTCACAGATCAGCGCGCCCGCCGCGTGATCCCAGGGGTTCAAACTTTCACTGATCACGAAATCCGCATGGCCTTGCGCCACCATCCGGTACTCATGGGCGGAACAGCGAAAGGTGTTGGTGCTTTTGAAACTGGGCAGCGCGGCGGCAAGTTTCGTGCGCATCTCACCCTGCCACTGGTGCAGCGGAATAAAGCCCGTAAGGTCTTCGATAGCCTTGCCCATTGCGGGCCGCACCGCGCTTTCCGCACCGGAGGCGCGCACCAGACGCGCCTGGGTTTCGTCACTGGCCAGGATCCAGTCATCTGCAACCGGGTCATAGATTACGCCAAAGGCGGGGCGGCCAAACTGGGTGACCGCAAGGATCACGCCAAAGACGGCAATGCCGTGGGCAAAGTTCCAGGTGCCATCCACGGGATCAATGATGAAAGCCACCGGCGCATCGGCGATCTGATCGACGAGGCTGGGATCTTTGGAGGCGGCCTCTTCCCCCACAACAAGCGCTGTGGGGAAGGCAATGTTCAGCGCGCGAGTTATCATCTGTTCCGCGGCGATGTCCGCTTGGGTCACCAGATCTTCTGCGCTGGTCTTTTGCTGGATGTCGCTGATCTCCAGGCGGCGAAAGCGGGGTAAAATCTCGGCCCGGGCGGCGCGGCGCAGGATGTTCACGACGTGCTGTTGTTGCGCCGGGCTTACAGGGCTGGGCAAGGTGGCAGGCAGCGTGTCACTCATCTGGTCAGATCCCTCATTCTCGGGCGCGCAGCACCTGAGCGGGCCGCGCATTCAATGATCTAAGGGCAAAGCCAAGCCCTGCCAAGACGGTCGCGACAATCCCGCCTGCAATAATTGCTAGGGCAGAAGGCCAGATGATCTGATAATCGGTTTCCATCACATAATGGCTAACGGCCCACCCGCCCAAGGCTCCGGCAAAGAGCGCGACAAAGCCAGCGAAAAGGCCCAAAAGGGCGGCACGCAGGATGAAACTGGCCGCGATCTGTCGGCGCGAGGCCCCTAGCGTTTTCAGAACCGCTGCTTCAAAGGTGCGCGCCTCTGCCCCGGCTGCGGCCGCGCCGATCAGCACGATGAACCCGGTCAGCAAAGTCGCAAGCGCCCCATAAGACGTGGCCGCCGCCAGGCTGGCCAGAACGTCAGCCACCCTGTCAATCGCATCTTTGACGCGAATGGCGGTGATATTGGGATATTGGCTGGCCAAATCCCGCAGGATCGCGGCCTCGGCTTCTTCTTCGGCATAAACGGTTGAGATGAACGTGTGCGGCGCACCTGCCAAAGCCGACGGGTTCATCGACAGGATAAACCCGATGCCAGCGGTCGAAAAATCGACCTCTCTGAACGACGCGATGGTGCCGGTGATGTCACGGCCCAGGATGTTGATGGTCATGCTGTCGCCCAGGGCCAGCCCCATCTCTTCGGCCTCTTCCGCGGCAAAGCTGATCAGGGGCGGGCCTGCGTAGGCCTCTGCCCACCATTCGCCCGCGGTGATGATGGTATTCTCACCTGGCGCTGCGGCATAGGTCACGCCGCGATCGCCCTGTAGCACCCAATGATCGCCCGCCGTTTCAGACGCGGGTTTGCCGTTGATCTGGGTGATCACCCCGCGCAGCATGGGCGCACTGTCGACGCGGCTCACAGCGGGGTCTTGTGCCAGACGTTCGGTGTAGCCGGGCATCTGGTCTTTCTGAATATCGACAAAGAAATACGACGGTGCCACATCCGGCAGGTTGCCTGAAATCGCCTGTCGCAGGTTGCCGTCGATCTGTCCGACAGCGGCCAACACAGACAGGCCAAGCCCAAGCGACAAGACAACCGCCCCCGCTCCTTCGCCAGTGCCAGAAATCGCAGCAAGCCCCCAGCGCAAGCGGGGCCGCCCCCGTGCCCGCGTTGCCGCGCGGCGTGCGATGAGGCGGATCAATCCGGCGGCCATCGCCAGGATGATCAACGCCCCGGCGATGCCGCCCAAGGTCCAAAGCGTCAGGAACCATGAGCCGTTAAAGACCCCCGCCAACGTGACCAGCGCCGTGGCCACAAGGGCGACCAGCAGAAGGTATCGTGGCGCGGGCAACCTGCGCCCGCCCGCCCAGGCGTCACGGAACAGGGTCGCGGCGCGGATGTCCTCGCTGCGGGCCAGCGGCCACAGCGTAAAAGCAAGTGCTGTGAGAATGCCATAGATCGCAGCCTCTATCAGCGGCATGGGATAGATCGAAAAGGAGGCGGGCACCGGCAGGCGCGCCTCAATAACCGGCGAGAGGAGCAGTGGCGCAAAGGCCCCAATCGCAAGACCTATGGCAATGCCAAGGAGTGACAGTGCGCCGATCTGGAGAAAGTAGGTTTGAAAGATCGTGGCCCTTGGAGCGCCAAGGGCGCGCAGCGTTGCGATCACTTCGGTTTTGCCGTGCAGATAGGCGCGAACTGCGGCTGACACACCGACACCGCCCACAGCCAGACCCGACAGGCCCACCAGCACCAGGAACGCGCTGAGGCGTTCAACAAATTCCGCCACACCCGGCGCGCCATTGCGGGCATCCGTCCAGCGCATCCCGGCGTTTTCAAAGACGCCGCGCGCGTCGGTTTCAAGTGCGGCAAGGTCCGTGCCGTCAGGCAGATCCAGCCGGTACTTGCTGTTAAAAAGCGTGCCTGCCGCCAACAGGCCCGAACCTTGCAGCGCGTCGCGCCGCATCAAAGTGCGCGGCCCAAGCGCAAACCCACTGGCCGCCCCATCGGGTTCGCGGGCCAATGCAGCGGTGAAGCGATAAGATTTGGTGCCCAGGGTAAAGGTATCCCCCGGTGCCAGGCCCAGACGATCTGACAGCGCCCGTTCCATCACCGCACCGGGCACCCCGTCTTTGTCGGCCAGCGCGTCGCCCAGTGGCATATCAGGCTCTAACTTGACCGAACCCACCAGCGGATAGGCGTCATCCACGCCCTTGATCTGCGTCAGCGCACGGTCTTCACCCACCACGGCCATTGAGCGGAATTCAACAATCTCCGATACCGCCCTGGCACGCGCTTGCATCCACGCGCGCTCATCCGGGGTGGCAAAGCGATAGGTGAAATCCAGCTCAGCATCGCCCCCCAAAAGCGAGGCTCCTTCCCGCGCCAGCCCGGCCTCAATCGCGGCACGCACAGAGCCTACGGCGGCAATTGCGGCCACGCCCAAAGCCAGACAGGCCAGCAACAGGCGGAACCCGCGCAACCCGCCCCGCATTTCGCGGCGGGCAAAGGTGGCGGCCAGCCGCAGGCTCATGCCACCTGCCCATCGGCCAGCGCAATCGCCCGGTCACAGCGGGCGGCCAAGGTCGCATCATGGGTCACCAGCACCAAGGTGGCCCCATAGGCGTCCCGCATGTCAAAAAGCAAATCCATGATCGCGGCACCATTGGTGCTGTCGAGATTGCCAGTAGGTTCATCCGCCAACAGGATCGAAGGCCTTGGCGCACAGGCACGCGCCAGTGCCACGCGCTGTTGTTCGCCCCCCGACATCTGCGCGGGGTAGTGTCCGGTGCGGTGGCCAAGGCCCACGGTCTCCAACGCCTCATGCGCTTGCGAAAACGCATCGCTGATACCCGCCAGCTCCAACGGTGTGGCGACATTTTCCAGCGCTGTCATGGTGGGGATAAGGTGGAAGGATTGAAACACAATGCCCATCCGGCCCAGCCGAAACTTGGCCAGGGCATCCTCACTCATCACGCTGAGGTTTTGGCCCAACGCCTCAACCGTGCCGCCTGTGGCTTGCTCCAACCCGCCCATCACCATCAACAGCGATGACTTGCCTGACCCGGAGGGGCCGGTCAGCGCGATGGTTTCGCCCGCTTGCACATTCAGGGAAATCCCGCGCAGAATATCCACGTCTCCGGCATTGCCCTTAAGCGATAGCATCACATCTGAAAGGTGAAAGACGGTGTCGGACATGGGTGTGCCTTATCGTTGGGTCTGTTTGGGATATGGAGTGGCTGTGAAAATGCGCAAGGCGGCAATTGGGTTTGTTCTGGCTCTGACAGCAGGTGGCGTGCAGGCGCAAGAGGTCGTGATCGCGGCACTTGGCGACAGCTTGACCCAGGGGTTTGGATTGCCGCAGGAGCAGGGATTTGTCCCACAGCTGCAAAACTGGCTTGATGCGCAAGGGGCAGAGGTCAGGCTGATCAACGCGGGTGTTTCGGGCGATACAACGGCGGGCGGGCTGGCCCGTGTGGCCTGGACACTGACGCCCGAAGTGGACGCGATGATTTTGGCGCTGGGCGGAAACGATCTGTTGCGCGGGCTGGATCCGGCACAGGCACGCGGCAACCTTTCAGGCATCCTGGAGGCTGCGGGGGCGGCAGATGTTGACGTGCTTTTGGTGGGCATGCAGGCCCCCGGCAACTATGGACCCGCCTATAAAGAGCAGTTCGATGCCATCTATCCTGAGCTGGCAGAGCAATTTGGCAGCCTTTACCTTGCGTCTTTCTTTGAAGGATTGCGGGAAGGGGACACCCTGCCAGATCCTGCGGCCCTGCAGCCGTATTTCCAGAGTGACGGTATTCACCCCAACGCCGAAGGCGTGGCGCGGATTGTCGAAGGCATGGGGCCGAAGGTCCTCGACCTTGTCACCGCAGCCCGGCAGTAGCCTGTCATGCCCGGACGGCTTTTTCTGACGTGCACAGAGGCAGAGCTGGCCGCCGCCTTGGGCATGCAAGCGCCGGGCCTGAGCGGTACGGAGGTGCGCCGAAACATGGCACCGGGCCAGCAGATAGCGGTGCTGACAGAACAGAAGTTGGTCCAGATGCGCTGGGGCATCATCCCAGTGGGCCGGGTGAATGCGCGGGGGCGGCCTGTGATGGAGACGCTGATCAACGCGCGCTCAGAAACGGTTTTTGACAAATCCGCCTATGAAGGCGTGGGCCGCGCTGTCGTGCCGGTGCATGGATGGTATGAATGGACCGGAGAAAAACGCCGCAAAACAGCCTGGCGCATCCGGGCCCAAGACGCAGGGCTGTTGTATTTCGCGGCGATAACGGACCTGTGGAAAGCGCCGGGTGGTTTGGAAGTACCTCAGGTGGCCACGGTCACCTGCGCGCCCAATGCGGATGTGGCCAAGATCCACCACCGCATGGGTGTTCTTTTGCGGGCTGAGGATCTCAACACCTGGATCGCAGGATCTGAGGCAGAAGCCACGGCGCTGATGCAGCCCTGGCCGGAAGGCCAATTGCACATCGAAGAGGCAAAAGACGTAAATTGGGAGGCCCCGTAGGGTGCGCATTCATGCGCACCGTCCAAGGGTGCCGTCAAACTAACCCCCCCAAAAAAACGAAGCACCCAAGCCACCTCTCAAAACGTAGCCCCCAGCCGAAACCCCATAAAAAAAGGTGCGCAATGAATGCGCACCCTACGGTCTTCAAAAGACGATTGTGGCCGTTAGGCCAGCGCGATGTTGGACGCGCTTTCGCGGCCGTCGCGGCCTGCTTCGATGTCGAATGTCACCTTCTGGTTGTCCGCCAGACCGGTGAGGCCTGCGCGTTCTACTGCAGAAATGTGTACAAACACGTCTTTGCCGCCTTCATCAGGCGCGATAAAGCCGTAGCCTTTTGTGGTGTTGAACCACTTAACTGTTCCAGATGCCATAACCTGGGTCTCCTTATGTGTGCTACCCACGGAATGTGGCAGCTTGGCTCGGACGAAGTCGTGTGATCGTTCCTAAGCCGATAAGGCAGGTCGGGTCGAAAGTCGTTCGCTTTGCACCTTCTAGTAGTCAGAGGAATCATCTTAAGGCAAGGGAATTGCTGTAAATCAGGCCGCTGGGCGAGTCTTTGCGCAGAAAATTTCACGCGTTTGAAGCAATTTTACCGCTGATGAAAGTAATCAGCTGTCAAAAGCCTTTGAAAGCAAAGCCGCCATCAGGGAAAGACGTTCCGCAATCGGTGACTTGGGCTATACCGCCAAAAGGGCGCGGAACATCTTCTCCAGATGCTGTGATGCGCCTTTGTAGGCATCTACATCCGCCCCCATCAGCACGCCAATCTGTGTTTCAAAGTCAGCGTAATGTTGGGTGGTGGCCCAGATGGAAAAGATCAAATGCGAAGGATCGAGGGGCGGCAGGCGTCCTTGATCCACCCAGCCTTGGATGAGCGCGCATTTCTCATCAAAGAGCGGTTTAAGCCCCGCCTCAAGATCCGGGCCAATGCGCGGCGCCCCTTGCAGGATTTCATTGGCAAAAAGCCTGCTTTCCCGTGGAAACGCCTGCGCCATATCAAGTTTACGCTGCACGTAAGACAGGATTTCCTCAACCGGGTCGCCTTGGGGGTTCAGCACCACCAGCGGATCCAGCCAGGTTTCCAACAGCTGGTTGAGCAGGGTGAGGTGAATGTTCTCCTTGCTCTCAAAGTAATAGAGCAGGTTCGGCTTGCTCAGCCCGGCCTCAGCCGCGATTTGGTCCAGCGTGGTCCCGCGATAGCCATGGCGTGAGAACACTTCGAGAGCGGCGTCCAAAATCGCGTGACGGTTGCGTTGCTGGATGCGACTGGGCTTTTTGGATGTGTCGTCGGTCAATTTCAGTCCCTTGGTTGCTGCAAATTCAAGCAGTCCTTGTCGGATGCCCGCACCATCGCCGAAGCAGTTCTTGACAGCCGTTAGTCTAGCCGCAATCGTGCCTTTACCAAATGGTAAAAATTCCGACGATCGCAATCCGCAAGGAGCCCGCACATGCCAGCACCCGGTGAGAACCTCAAGACAAACCCGGACCGTTTGTGGGACAGCCTTATGGAGATGGCCAAGATTGGCCCAGGCGTGGCCGGCGGCAACAACCGCCAGACCCTGACCGATGAGGACGGTGAGGGGCGCAAGCTGTTTCAGCAGTGGTGCGAAGCGGCCGGCTGTACGATAGGGCTGGATCAGATGGGCAACATGTTTGCCCGCCGTGAAGGCACGGACCCGGATGCACTGCCCGTCTATGTGGGCAGCCACCTCGATACCCAGCCCACGGGCGGCAAATACGACGGTGTTCTGGGCGTGCTGGGCGGGCTTGAGATCATCCGCACGCTGAATGATCTGGGCATTCAGACCAAACACCCCATTGTCGTGACAAATTTCACCAATGAAGAAGGCACGCGTTACGCGCCTGCAATGCTGTCCTCGGGTGTTTTTGCAGGCATCCACACCCAGGACTGGGCCTATGACCGGGTGGATGCGGAGGGCAAGAAATTTGGCGATGAGCTGACGCGCATTGGCTGGCGGGGAGATGAGGAAGTGGGCGCGCGCAAGATGCATGCCTTTTTTGAGCTGCACATCGAACAAGGCCCGATTTTAGAGGCGGAAGGCAAAGACATTGGTGTGGTCACCCATGGCCAGGGTCTGAGCTGGACGCAGGTGACGATCACCGGCAAAGATGCGCATACCGGTTCCACCCCGATGCCGATGCGCAAGAATGCAGGCCTGGGCATGGCGCGTATCCTAGACAAGGTTGATGAGATCGCCTGGAGCCACAAGCCCCATGCGGTGGGTGCCGCGGGCCATATCGACGTCTACCCGAACTCACGCAATGTGATCCCCGGCAAGGTGGTATTTACCGTTGATTTCCGCTCACCTGAGTTAAGCGTGATCCAGGACATGGAGGCCCGTCTGCGCGTTGAGGGACAAAAGATTGCAGATGACATGGGGCTTGAGATTGAATTTGAAAAGGTCGGCGGTTTTGATCCGGTGGCCTTTGACGCAGGCTGCGTGACGGCGGTGCGCTCTGCTGCGGAGCGGTTGGGCTATAGTCATATGAACCTGATCTCAGGTGCAGGCCATGATGCTTGTTGGATCAACCGAGTGGCGCCCACAGCCATGGTGATGTGCCCTTGCGTCGATGGTCTGAGCCATAATGAGGCGGAGGAGATCACCAAGGAATGGGCGCGCGCCGGGGCGGATGTGCTGATGCATGCGGTCGTGGAAACGGCCGAGGTCGTCGGGTGACACAAGCGGTTGTGCCGGGCGGCTACCGGTGCGGGGGCTCTGCCCCGTCAGCCAGAGGCTGACTCCCCGGAATTGTAATTGGAAAGATGAAGATGGGAGAGAACGCATGAGCAAGGTGATCAAAGGCGGGCAGGTTTGCACCGCGGACCGGACCTGGAAAGCGGATGTGCTGATCGAGGGCGAAAAGATCGTGCAGATTGGCGAAGACCTGAAGGGCGATGAATATATCGACGCCGAAGGGGCTTATGTGATCCCAGGCGGTATTGATCCGCACACCCATCTTGAGATGCCTTTCATGGGCACCACCGCAGCAGAGACATTTGAGACAGGCACCTGGGCTGCGGCCTGTGGGGGCACCACGATGCTGGTGGATTTCTGTCTGCCCGGCGCAGACGGGTCGATCAAAAACGCGATTGGCGAATGGCACCGCAAATCCGCGCCGCAGATCTGCTCGGACATTGGATACCACATGGCGATCACCGGCTGGGATGAAAATGTCTTTGACGAGATGAAGGACGCCGTGGAGATGGGCGTCAATTCCTTCAAACATTTCATGGCCTATAAGGGGGCCTTGATGATTGAGGACGATGAGATGTTCGCCTCTTTCAAGCGCTGTGCAGAGCTGGGCGCGCTGCCGATGGTGCATGCTGAGAACGGCGATTTGGTGGCCGAGTTGCAGGAGAAGTACTTTAACGAAGGGATCACCGGGCCAGAGGGGCACGCCTATTCGCGCCCGCCTGAGTTGGAGGGCGAGGCGGCAAACCGCGCCATCACGATTGCCGATGCCGCAGGTGTGCCGCTTTATATTGTGCATGTTTCGTGTGAGCAGGCGCATGAGGCCATCCGGCGCGCCCGTCAGAAAGGTATGCGGGTCTACGGTGAGCCTTTGATCCAGTTCCTGACATTGGATGAAACAGAGTATTTCAACAAAGATTGGGACCATGCCGCACGGCGGGTGATGTCGCCGCCGTTCCGGTCCAAGGATCATCAGGATTCTGCTCTGGGCAGGGTTGCAGGCGGGATCCTTGCAGGTGGTGGCCACAGACCACGCGGCCTTTAGCACGGATCAAAAACGTGCAGGTCGGGATGATTTCCGTATTATCCCCAACGGCTCCAACGGGTTGGAAGAACGCATGCCGGTGCTGTGGACCCAAGGGGTTGAGACCGGGCGGTTGACCCCCAATGAGTTTGTTGCCGCAACTTCAACCAATGTGGCGAAGATTTTGAATATCTATCCCCGCAAAGGGGCAATTGTTGAAGGGGCGGATGCGGACATCGTGGTCTGGGACCCTAAGATCACCAAGACGATTTCACCGGCCAACCACCATTCCATTTTGGATTACAACGTGTTTGAGGGGTTCGAGGTGACGGCGAATGCGCGGTACACGCTGAACCGGGGCGATGTGATCTGGGCCCGGGGGCAGAACAGCCAGCCACAGCCGGGGCGGGGCAAGTTCATTCCACGGCCTGCCTTCCCATCAGCGAATGTGGCGCTGTCCAAGTGGAAGGCGTTGACGTCGCCCAAGATGATCAAGCGGGATCCGCTTAATATTCCGGCGGGGATTTGATCGAAGGGTATGGAATTACACAAAGAAAACTCTGTTCTTCGGGTCAGCTTTGCCGGGGGTATTGAGGCGAGCCAAAGAAGAAAACCTAGGTTTACCGCCACGCGAGGCGAGAGCTGATGGCGGTTATCTCTGCGCAATCTCTCAATCTGACGTTTCAGACCAATGATGGCCCGGTGCATGCCCTAAGGGACGTGAACCTGGAGATTGAGGCGGGTGATTTTGTGTCCTTCATCGGGCCATCTGGCTGCGGCAAGACGACATTCTTGCGGGTGATGGCCGATCTGGAGCAGCCCACAGGCGGGCAGGTGACTGTCAATGGCGTCACGCCGGCTGAGGCTCGCAAGGCGCGGGCCTATGGTTATGTGTTTCAGGCAGCGGGGCTTTATCCTTGGCGCACGATCGGGGGCAATATCCGTTTGCCGCTAGAGATCATGGGCGTGCCCAAGGCAGAGCAGGCCGACAGGGTGAAGCGGGTGCTGGAGCTGGTCGATCTGGCGGGCTTTGAGCGCAAGTTTCCCTGGCAGTTGTCAGGCGGGATGCAGCAGCGCGCCAGCATCGCCCGCGCGTTGAGCTTTGATGCGGATATCTTGTTGATGGACGAACCCTTTGGCGCGCTGGATGAGATTGTGCGGGATCACTTGAACGAGCAGCTGTTGCAGCTCTGGGCGCGGACGGGCAAGACCATTGCCTTTGTGACCCATTCGATCCCCGAGGCGGTGTATCTGTCTACCAAGATTGTCGTGATGTCGCCCCGGCCGGGCCGGATCACGGATGTGATCGACAGCCCCTTGCCAAAAGAGCGCCCTTTGGACATCCGCGACACGCCAGCGTTTCTTGAGATTGCCCACCGCGTGCGCGAAGGGCTTCGGGCGGGGCATTCAGATGCGGATTAGAGGCGACAGAGGCTCTGTTGGCCCGCGGGCGCTGTGCCGGGGGAGAGCGGGCTTAAGTTATAGAGGAAAGATGAAGCGGGGGGGCTGCTTATGATCCCGCGGCGCGCGGATGTTGGCGATGCGGGGGCCTGTGCGGGGATCGTGCGGGCCTGGCTGGATGGGTTGGACTGGATGCCTGAGGGCGGGCCAACGCTGGCCGCGCTGACTGAGATGATCGCTAAAGGCATACCGCTGCGGGAATTCTGGGTGATTGGCACGCCGGTGCAGGGATATTTGTCTTTTAAAGAAGATGAGAGCCTGATTGCAGGTCTTTATACCGCGCAGGCTGGCCGGGGGGCAGGCAAGGCCTTGGTGGACCGGGTCAAAGAGGGGCGCAGCTTTGTCCAGCTTTGGACCCATGAGCCCAATGAGGCTGCGCATCGGTTTTACCACCGCGAAGGTTTTGTCACGGTTGAGCGCAAGGCCGAAGGCCGTGGGGACGGCGTGCCGGAGCTGCGCATGGAGTGGCGCGCATGAGATCGGTGGTGCCTGTTTTGACGGTGGTTGCGGCGATCCTTGGCTTCTGGCTGTTGGCTGTGATCCCGATGAACATGCATTTGGTGGCTGATCAGGCGCAGCGCGATGGTTTTGAGGTGGTGCCGGACACGCCCAAGGCGCGGCAAGAGCTGACCGGGCTAAGCCTGGCCTTGCGCAACACGGAAATCATTCCGCTGACCTATAGCTTTGTGCGGCCCCGCCTGCCTGCACCGCAGCAGGTGGCGGTTGAGATGTATGACACCATCATCGACAAAAAGATCACCTCGCGGCGGTCGCTGGTCTATCACGGTTGGGTGACGCTGGCGCCGACGCTGCTGGGCTTTTTCATCGGCACAGGGCTGGGGATTTTGCTGGCGGTGGGGATTGTCTACAGCCGGGTGATGGACCGCTCGGTGATGCCTTGGGCGATTGTCAGCCAGACGATCCCGATTTTGGCGCTGGCCCCGATGATCATCGTGGTGTTGGGGTCGATGGGGGTTCAGGGGCTGTTTCCCAAATCGCTGATTGCCGCCTATTTGTCGTTCTTTCCCGTGGTTGTGGGCATGGTCAAAGGGTTGCGCAGCCCGGATGCGATGCAGTTGGATTTGCTGCGCACCTATAATGCGTCTGGTAGCCAAGGGTTCTGGGCGCTGCGCCTGCCGGCCTCAACCCCGTATCTTTTTGCCTCTCTCAAGATCGGGATATCGGCGTCATTGGTGGGCACCATCGTGGCTGAATTGCCCACAGGGGCCAAGGCGGGCTTTGGCGCGCGCATGTTGGTCGGTGATCAATACGGCCAACCGCTGGTGTCTTGGGCGGCCTTGTTTGCCGCGGCGCTGACGGCTGCCGCTTTGGTAGGCCTTTTCAGCATGATGGAGCGGGTCACGCTGAAACGGATGGGGATGCAGGCGGCATGACACTGGGCATTGTGGCACTTTTGATCTGGGGTCTGGGATGGTGGCTGAACGTGCGCCTGGCCAATGGCGCAGCGGCTGAGACCACTGCCGTTAAGATCGCCGTGCCCGCAATCTTCGGCATCACCATCGTGTTGATCTGGGAGCTGTTGGTGCGTGGGTTTGAGATAAACCCCGTGATCCTGCCAGCCCCATCCGCCATTTTTGAGCGTCTGATCGTGGAAGGCCCGCGGCTTTGGGCGGATTTTGAACAAACGATCATCAAGGGCGCGCTTTCGGGATATATCATAGGCGGGGTTGCCGCTTTTGGAGTGGCGATCCTGGCGGACCGTTCCCCTTTCCTGACCCGGGGCATTTTGCCCGTTGGTAGCTTTATGGCCGCGCTGCCTATCGTTGGCACCGCGCCGATCTTTGTGCGCTGGCTGGGCAGTGATTGGCACAGCAAAGCGGCGGTTGTGGCTGTCATGGTGTTTTTCCCGATCCTGGTGAACACGGTTGCGGGGCTGCGGGATACCACCGCGATGCAGCGCGATTTGATGCGCACCTATGGGGCGGGCTATTGGCCGACGCTGATTAAGCTGCGCTTGCCTGCGGCGATGCCTTTCATCTTCAACGGATTGAAGATTGGCACCACCCTGGCATTGATCGGCGCGATTGTTGCTGAATTTTTCGGCTCTCCCACGGTGGGCATGGGCTTTCGCATCTCGACAAGCTTCGGTCAGCTTGCGCTTGATATGGTCTGGGCAGAGATTGTGATCGCGGCGCTGGCGGGCAGCGCATTCTACGGGCTGATGGTCCTGTTAGAGAAACGGATGACCTTTTGGCATCCGTCACAGAGATAACCAAGACCCCGTTTGGGGCATCATAAAAACCAACCTGGAGGGTATGACATGATGAAGAAAACACTGATGGCGGCGGCTTTGGCCACGGGAATGGTGGGGGCACCTGCCTTTGCGGATGGCCACGCCAATTCCGTGACACTGCAGCTGCAATGGGTCACGCAAGCCCAGTTTGCGGGCTACTACGTGGCCCTTGATAAGGGGTTTTACGAAGAGGAAGGTCTGGACGTGACCGTCTTGGCCGGTGGCCCTGACATCGCACCGCCGCAGGTGCTGGCAGGCGGCGGGGCGGATGCCATGCTGAACTGGATGCCTTCGGCCCTGGCCGCGCGCGAAAAAGGTCTGCCTGTGGTCAACATCGCGCAACCGTTCAAATCCTCCGGTCTGATGCTGACCTGCTGGAAGGACACCGGGATCACCGGTCCACAAGATTTCAAGGGTAAGACCATCGGTGTCTGGTTCTTTGGGAACGAATACCCATTCCTGAGCTGGATGAGCCAGGAAGGCATCTCAACCGATGGCGGTGAGGATGGTGTCACGGTTCTCAAGCAGGGCTTTAACGTGGACCCGCTGCTTAACCGCGAAGCCGACTGTATCTCAACCATGACCTACAACGAATATGGCCAGGTGCTGGATGCGGGCGTGTCTGAGGATGAACTGGTGACGTTCAAATACGAAGACATGGGTGTGGCCACCCTAGAGGACGGCATCTATGTGCTGGAAGAAAACCTGGCCGATCCGGTGTTTGAGGATAAAATGGTTCGCTTTGTCCGCGCCTCCATGAAGGGGTGGAAATATGCAGAAGCCAACCCTGGTGAGGCTGCAGGCATCGTGCTGGATTATGATGAAACCGGTGCCCAGACTGAGGCGCATCAGGTGCGTATGATGGGTGAGATCGCCAAACTGACCGCTGGCTCTGACGGGTCACTGGTTGAGGCGGATTTCCAGCGCACGGTTGATACGCTGCTGGCGGGTGGCTCTGATCCGGTGATCACGGCGCAGCCCGAAGGGGCCTGGACCCATGCGATCACGGACAAGGCGCTGAACTAAGCCTTTTGGAGTGACAGGATGGGCCGGTGCATATGCGCCGGCCTATTTCTTTGGCACGCCGGGCATTTTTGCCTGCGTATTTGAGCAAGAAGGGGCCGCAGGCATGACGGATACTCCAAGCGATGTGGTGAAGCGGTTTTGGCAGGTCATGGGCAGCAATGACTTTGACGCCGCAAGTCTGCTGCTGACAGAGGACTTTGAATACTACATGCCGCAAAGCCGTGAGTATCTGACCGGGCGCAAGAACTTTGCCGGATTGAACGCGACATATCCTGCGCAGGGGGCGTGGCGGTTTGATCTGCGCAGGCTCGTCGCGGATGGCGCGCAAGTGGTCAGCGAAGTGGGCGTGACCGATGGTGCGATGCAGGCCACAGCGGTGACGTTTCACACGGTCCGTGATCAGTTGATCTGGCGGCAGGTGGAGTATTGGCCCGATCCGTATCCGGCCCCTGCAAACCGCGCCCAATGGGTCAGCCTGGTGGATACCGCACCCTTTTGATCCAACAAAAAAGGCCGGCCGTGGTTGGCTGGCCTTGGGTTTCGTCTGTGCGAGGGATCACAAAACGGTAACGACCGTCCCCACAGGCACCCGGTTATACAGATCAATCACATGTTCATTGATCATGCGGATGCACCCGTTTGAAACGGAGCGCCCGATGGTGTTGGGCTGCGTTGTGCCATGGATGCGGAAATAGGTGTCGACGCCGTTCTGGAAAAGGTAAAGCGCGCGCGCACCAAGGGGGTTGCCGGGCCCGCCAGGCTGGGCTTCGGTGTTGCCAATGAAGCGTTCATAAAGATGCGGATCGCGCTCAATCATCTCGTCGGTTGGCCGCCAGGTGGGCCATTCTTTCTTTACCGCGATGGTCGCCGTGCCGGTAAACTCAAGCCCAGCCTTGCCCACGCCGACGCCGTAGCGCATCGCTTTGCCAGGGGCCGTCACAAAATAAAGATAGTGGCTGCGGGGCAGCACCAGCAGCTGGCCCGGCTGATACTGGCGCTTGATTGAAACAAGCTGCGGTGCCGGATCAAAGGCAGCGGTGGAGGCAGAAAGAACTTGGGGCAGGGCAGCAGCGGCAGCTGTGCTGGCCAGAAACGTACGGCGATCCATGGGAGGCTCCATAATCAAAACTAAGCAGATGCCCCATTTTTGCAAAGTACCGCGCACGATCAACCCCACGGACAGAGAAACTCTGCCGATGTGGCCGTGATGCAGTCACATTTCTGTGTAACCTTGGAACGCGTCCAAGGGGGCTGTGCCGGGGCGGATGTGCAAAGCCGCCATAGAATCAACGCCACTGCCAGCCTCAGGCTTTGCAGTATGATACCCAAACCGTACGGCACCGGGCCGAAAAAACGCAGAGAATGAGGCAGCGGGCAAAGCACCATCCGCCCACCTGCACATTCCCGCCCAAGTTGAGATCAAAACCTGCCGATTCTCAAAAATGTCCTGAATTGGACACAATCATGCCCGGAATGCGGAGGCTCCCTGAGTGTCATAAGCCACCGGCAACATAAGGGCAGAAGCCCACCACGATACACTGAGAGGAAATGAAAATGCGTATTCTGGCTGTTGATGACGACCCCATTATCCTGGACCTGCTGAAAGGCGCGCTTCCTGCCGCGCACGGGTATGATCTGGTGTGCTGCGCTTCTGCTGAAGAAGCTCTGGACACGCTTGAAGACGGGCTGCAGGGATTTGAGTGTTTCTTGCTCGACATCATGCTGCCCGGCATTGATGGGATAGAACTTTGCGAAAACCTGCGCGGCTTGGACACCTACCGCGCCACACCGATCATCATGATCACGGCAAGCAAGGAACCGGGCCTGATGGGCCGCGCGTTCCACGCAGGGGCCACCGATTTCGTGACCAAGCCACTTGATGGCATGGAGTTGGGCGCCCGGATCAATACGGCAAGCATGCTCAACAACAGCCTGCTGCGCGAACGCGAGGCGCAGCATTCGCTGGAAGAGATGACCGCCAAGCTGAAACTTCGGTTTGAGGAATCAATTGAGCTGGACGTGAACGGTGTGACGGATCTGATCACGTTGGAAAACGACCTGCTGCGCATGCACGACGGGCTTTATGCCATGACGCTCTTCGCGGTGGACGTGATCGGGATGGAAGAAACCTACCGCGAGACATCGGCCCGCGCCTTCCGGTGTCAGCTGGAACAGGTGGGCAAAGTGCTGCGCACAGAGCTTGGCGGTGCCCCGTGGAAGCTGGCCTACACCGGCGGCGGACGGTTCGCCGCGGTCACCATGAGCCGCAAGCGCCCCAATTTTGAGGTGATGCGTGCCCAGATGCAGGCCACGCTGGCGCTCGATTGGGATGTGTCGGGCAGCGAAGAAAAGGCCGTGCCTGAGCTGATGATCACACCGCTGTCGGATCAACGCCTATGGTCCGGCAGGTCCGCCAGCGACTTCCTGCGTGGCGCGCTTGAGGATGTGAAGGTGCCCGCAGTGATCATGGCAGAGGCCGTGGTCGAAGATCTTGAGGTCATGACGTCTGAGAAACAGGCCAGTGTGACCAAACTGGTCCGCCAGGACGATGAGGTGTCTTTGGAAGAGTTGGTGAACACTTACGCGATCGCGGCGGAGTAGGCCGCAGCGTAGGATCGGAAAAAGAAGGGGGAGCAGTGATGCTCCCCCTTTTGGCATATTCCTGAGATGGCGGATTTACCGCACAAACTTCTTATGCTTCAAGCGCTTAGGCTCCAACGCATCCGCACCCAGACGGCGTTTTTTGTCTTCTTCGTAGTCTTCAAAGTTGCCCTCAAACCATTCCACATGCGCCTCCCCTTCGAAGGCGAGGATATGTGTGCAGATCCGGTCGAGGAAGAAACGGTCGTGGCTGATCACCACCGCGCAACCTGCGAAATCTACCAGCGCGTCTTCGAGCGCGCGCAGGGTTTCCACGTCCAAATCGTTGGTCGGTTCGTCAAGCAGCAGGACATTCCCGCCCTCTTTGAGCAGCCGCGCCATGTGCACGCGGTTGCGTTCACCCCCCGACAGCAGGCCAACCTTCTTTTGCTGATCCCCGCCTTTGAAGTTGAAAGAGGAACAATAGGCGCGTGAGTTAACCTCCGCATCGCCCAGCTGGATCAGCTCCGCCCCGCCAGAGACTGCTTCCCAGACGGTGTCATCGGCGTTGAGGTCATCGCGGGACTGATCGACATAAGAAAGATCGACCGTATCGCCGTATTCAATGCTGCCTGCATCAGGTTTTTCCTGCCCTGTCAGCATCTTAAAGAGTGTGGATTTACCCGCACCGTTGGGCCCGATCACGCCGACGATGCCACCGGGCGGCAGGCTAAAGTCCAGCCCTTCGACCAAAAGCTTGTCGCCCATCGCTTTGGACAAGCCTTCGACCTCAATCACCTTGTTGCCCAGGCGCGGGCCATTGGGGATGACGATTTGCGCGCGGGTCAGCTTTTCGCGCTCAGACTGTTCGGCCATTTCGTTATAGGCGTTGATCCGCGCCTTAGATTTCGCCTGACGGGCCTTGGCCCCTGGCGCATCCATTCCAATTCGCGCTCCAGCGTTTTTTGCTTGGATTTGTCTTCGCGGGCCTCTTGCTCCAGCCGTTTGGCCTTTTGCTCCAGCCAGTCGGAATAATTGCCCTCGTAGGGCATGCCTTTGCCGCGGTCCAATTCCAGGATCCAGCCGGTGATGTCATCCAGGAAGTAACGGTCGTGGGTGACGATCAGGATGGTGCCTTTGTAATCAATCAGGTGCTGCTGCAACCATGCGATGGTCTCAGCGTCCAGGTGGTTGGTCGGTTCGTCCAACAGCAGCATGTCAGGCGCTTCAAGCAGCAGCTTGCACAGGGCGACGCGACGCGCTTCACCACCAGAGAGTGACGCGACATCCGCGTCATCGGGTGGGCAGCGCAGCGCCTCCATCGACACGTCGATCTGGCTGTCGAGATCCCAAAGGTTCTGCGCATCAATGTCGTCTTGCAGCTTGGCCATTTCATCGGCGGTCTCATCTGAGTAGTTCATCGCCAATTCGTTATAGCGGTCCAGGATCGCCTTTTTCTCGGCCACGCCCAGCATGACGTTTTCACGCACGCTCAGGTTCGGGTCCAGCTGTGGCTCCTGCGGCAGGTAGCCGACTTTTGCCCCTTCGGCGGCCCAAGCCTCGCCACTGAAATCCTTGTCCAGCCCGGCCATGATTTTCAGCAGCGTCGATTTACCCGCGCCGTTCACCCCGACAACACCGATCTTCACGCCTGGCAAGAAGTTCAGGTGGATGTTCTCAAAGGTCTTTTTGCCCCCGGGATAGGTCTTGGACACACCGGACATGTGATAGACAAATTGATAGGCGGCCATGGCGTTTTCCTGTCTGATGAAAAGCGGTTGGCCCCCGCAATATCGCGGGTGCAGGCCAAGATCAACGCAGCAAAGCGGATTGACAAAATGCGGCTTTGCCCGTCCTGTCTGCGCCGCAAGGCAGGCAAGGGGCAAACCGTGCGGCATCACTTTCCACAGGCGGGATCCGGTCAGGTGATTGGGCTGTTGGGCGGGTCGTTTGACCCCGCGCACCAGGGCCATGCGCATATCACCCGCGAGGCGCTTAAACGTTTCGGGCTGGACCGGGTGTGGTGGTTGGTCTCGCCTGGCAATCCGCTCAAGACACGGGGGCCCGCGCTCTTGGGCGACCGGATGGCGCGGGCGCGCGCGGTGATGCAGCACCCGCGTGTGGAGATCACGGATATTGAGCAGCATTTGGGCACGCGTTACACCGCGCAGACATTGCGCAGGCTGATGCAGCTTTATCCGCAGGTGCGCTTTGTCTGGCTGATGGGGGCCGACAACATGGCGCAGCTGCATCTTTGGCAGGATTGGCGCTGGATCATGGAAAACGTGCCGATTGGTGTCTTGGCCCGGCCGGGACAGCGTATTTCTGCGCGGATGAGCCGGGCCGCCGGGCTTTATGCCAACTACCGCATTCCGGGGCGTTTTGGTCATGAACTGGCGCGCGCAGCGGCACCGGCCTGGTGTTTTACCAACGTGCCGATGAACGATGCATCCTCAACCGCGATCCGCGCACGCGGGGATTGGTTAGCGGAGCCGGGCTGAGGTCAGGCCCGCCCCGATGATGATGGCCAGCCCGGCCCAAGTCCAGGCGTCCGGCAAATCGCTGAAGATCGCCCAGCCCAGGATGACCGCAGCGATCAGCTGAAAATAGACCAACGGCGCAAGCACCGTGGCGTTGGCAATGCGGTAGGCGTAGAGCAGCAGCAGATTGCCTGCCATGGAGAAAAACGCCGATACGATGGTCAGCGCTGTGACGGCTGGCGTGAACTCTGGCAGGTGGGTGATGCCAAGCGGGAGCACCAGCAGCGTTGCGATGGCAAGCTGGCTAAAGGTCAGCGCAAGCGGTGTGCCGACCCCAGACAACCAGCGCGACATGGTCAAGAAGGTGCCATAGCAAAGCCCCGCAGCCACGGCCCACAACAGCCCCACCTCCATATCGGCGCCGGGCCGGACCACGATCAGCACGCCCGCAAAGCCCAACACCATCAGCAGGCTGCGCAAAGGCGTGATCGGTTCGCGCAAGAAAATCACAGCCAGCAGATAAGAGAACATCGGCGCGATGAAGAAGGCGGCAAAGACATTGGCAATGGGTGCGGCCTGCAAGGCCATCTGGATACAGCTGATCCCCATTGCCAAAACCGCCCCCCGCAGCCAGATGCGAGGATCCCGGAACACGGCCAGATTGGCCGGCCGCATAAAGGCCAAAAGCATGAGCGCGCCCAGGGCAAAACGTGACCAGCTTGCAAAAAACGGTGACACCCCCAACTGCGATGTCATGAGCTTGGCCGCGCTGTCGCCCGCGGGGATGCAGGACATGGCGATAAACATGATCAAAACAGCGCGTTGCATGCGCCCGCTTAACACGGGCTTTTGGAAGTGAAAATGTGATTGAGTTTCGCTTGTGCCTTTGGCGTTGTTTCGGTTTAACTCAGCCCATGACACGGGGCATTTCACGGCGGGGATTTCTGGGCAGCGCAGCGGCTTTTGCGCTGAGCGGGACAGCGACCTTTGCCGCCCCTCCAGCCGCATCATTGCGGCCTGTGATGCGGGGAGCGGAGCTTTTTAAGCAAGCCGTGCCCGACGCCAAGGCCATCATCAAGGCTGAGCAGCTTTCAGGGCAGGTGGCCTTTGCCGTGGCCGATGCCAAAACAGGTGCCTGGCTGGAACAGGAAAACGGCGGGCTGGCCACACCGCCTGCCAGTGTCACCAAAGCGGTGACCGCGCTTTATGCGCTGTCGGCCTTGGGGCCCGATCATCGGTTTGAGACGCAGCTTGCGGTGACGGGTGGCATTCAAAACGGTCAGGTCCAGGGGGATCTGTTGCTGATCGGCGGTGGCGATCCGACGCTCGACACGGATCACATGGCCGCATTGGCGGCGCGGCTGAAAGCTGCGGGTGTGGTTGGGGTGAAAGGCGCCTTTAAGGTCTATGAAGGCGGGTCGGCGATCCGCCAAATTGATCCAGCTCAGCCGGATCACGTCGGCTACAACCCCGCGATTTCGTCCTTGGCGCTGAATTACAACCGGGTGCACTTTGAATGGAAACGCGCCAGCGGCGCGTACCGGATCACGATGGACGCGCGCTCCAAGAAATATCGCCCCGATGTCAGCATGGCGCGGATGCGTGTGGCAGAGCGGTCAACCCCCGTCTACACCTATGCCGATAAGAACGGCCGCGATGAATGGACGGTGGCGCGTGGCGCGTTGGGCGGTGGCGGTGCACGCTGGTTGCCAGTGCGCAAGCCGGGGCTTTATGCCGGTGAGGTGTTTGCCACGATGGCAGGGGCGCAGGGCATCCGGTTGCGCGCGCCCAAGGTCATCACCCGGTTGCCCAGCCATCAGGTTGTTGTGCGCCACCAAAGCGACGCCTTGCGCAATATCCTGCAGGCGATGCTGAAATTCTCAACCAATGTAACGGCCGAAATGGTGGGGCTGGCGGCGACCCGCGCGCGCGGCGTGAACGCAAGCACCCTGCGCAGCTCAGCGCGCGAGATGAACCGCTGGGCCAAGGGCGCGCTGAACATGAAAAACCCCAAGCTGGTGGATCATTCAGGCCTTGGGGACGACAGCAGGCTGACCGCACAGGACATGACCCGCGCGCTTCTGGCCGTGCGGGGCACCGGGTTTCGAAGCATTCTCAAACCCTTTGGCTTTCGTGATGCCAAGGGCCGCCCCGTCAAGCAGCAATCGGTGTCGGTGGACGCCAAGACCGGTACGCTGAATTTTGTCTCGACCCTGGCGGGCTATATCACGGGTGCGGATGGCAAAGAGATGGCCTTTACCATTTTCACCGCAGACCCGAAGGTGCGTGCACGGATCTCACGTGAAGAGCGCGAAAGACCTGCGGGTGCGCGCACTTGGAACCGGCGGTCCAAGCGGGTTCAGCAGCGACTGATCCAACGGTGGGATACGCTTTACGGGCGGGCGGACGCCTAAGGTGGGCCGGTGTCCCCGCGGGGACAGGCCGTGAAAACCCAACCTGATCAAAGGGTTCTGCGAGTTTTAACAGTTAAGTAGGGTTTTTGGGCACCGCGCGATGGACAGGCTGAGGCCCTTGGTAATTTGGGTGGCTGGCAGGCGAGGCCTGGGTCAAGTCGTGCCATTGGATTTGAGTTATAGGGGAAAGATGAAGCGCAGGGGCGCGGTCCCCGGAGGGTTTGTTTTGCGTGGCGGGCGTTAGCTGAGGTGGCGCGCGCGGGCGCCGCGCTCAATCGCGGCGGCGTGCAGGCGGTCGAGGTTCAGCTCATAACGGATTTCTTCCAAAAGACGCAGTTCAGCCTCGTCAAGCGTGCCATCAGCGGCGGCCACATCGCAGGCCAGCGCGTAAGCGGTTTCATAAAGCCGGTCTGGGAGCGCGTCGCGGATCAGGCCAAAGAGCGCATCAAGCCCGTCTTCTTGTTCGAAAAGGTCAAAGACTGTTTTGCTGATCACGCTTAGGCGGTCGTTGTCGTAGCTGGCGAAGATCGGCAGCATGTTGACCGCCGATTGGATCTTGATCAACTCAGCCGTTCGAATGTCTTCATCTGATGCGGAAACGGCGACCATGAGGGCCACAAGGCAATCCTGTGCGCTCAGGGATTGGGAAAGGTCATCGTTCATCGATCAGATCCTGGAAAAACTCTGTGTCAGTGCAGAATATTGACGCACCAATGGGGACGCAATAGGTAGCAGCCCAGCCGGGGCACATGGGGTGCTTGATCGGCAGAAAATGGATGATCCACATGTCTGATATTCGTGACGCTGCGTTGACAAGCAAGGCTTGGCCTTTTGAAGAGGCGCGCGCGGTGCTCAAACGCTATCAGAAAGCGCCGCCTGAAAAGGGCTATGTCCTGTTTGAAACGGGTTATGGCCCTTCCGGTTTGCCGCATATCGGGACCTTTGGGGAGGTGCTGCGCACCACGATGATCAAGCGCGCCTTTGAAGAGATTTCGGACATCCCCACCAAGTTGGTGTGTTTTTCAGATGATCTGGACGGCATGCGTAAAGTGCCGGGCAATGTGCCCCAACAAGAGATGTTGGCCGAGCATATGCACAAACCCCTGACTTCTGTGCCGGATCCCTTTGGCGAGTATGAGAGCTTTGGTCATCATAACAACGCCATGCTGCGCCGGTTTCTGGACACCTTTGGGTTTGAGTATGAGTTCTATTCTGCGCGTGAATTCTATCGGTCCGGTCAGTTTGATGAGATCCTAAAGCGCGCGGCTGAGCGGTATGATGATGTGATGAAGGTGATGCTGAAATCGCTGCGCGAAGAGCGTGCGGCCACCTATTCGATTTTCCTGCCCATTCATCCTGAGACGGGCCGGGTGCTGTATGTGCCCATGAAACATGTGGATGGGGTGAACCATACGGTCACCTTTGATGATGAGGATGGCAAAGAGTGGACGTTGCCGGTGACCGGCGGGAACGTAAAGCTGCAGTGGAAGCCGGACTTTGGCGCGCGCTGGGCCGCTTTGGACGTCGATTTTGAGATGTACGGCAAGGAACATGCCACCAACACGGCGATCTACGACCGCATTTGCGAGATATTGGGCGGCAAGAAGCCGAACCACTTTAGCTATGAGCTGTTTTTGGATGAGAATGGGCAGAAGATTTCCAAGTCTTCGGGCAACGGCATCTCTATTGATGAATGGCTAAGCTATGCCAGCACCGAAAGCTTGGCGTATTTCATGTATCAAAAGCCCAAGACGGCGAAGCGGATGCATTTTGATGTGATCCCCAAAGCGGTCGATGAATATCACCAGCAGTTGCGGGCCTATCACGATGCTGATGACCCAGCGAAGCGGGCGGCGAACCCGGTGTGGCATATTCATGGGGGTGATGTGCCACGCTCGGATATGGTGGTGCCATTCTCGATGTTGTTGAACCTTGCCTCTGTCTCAAGCGCTGAGGACAAATCACAGTTGTGGGGGTTCATTCAGCGCTATGCGCCAGAGGCCAGCGCTAAGACGCATCCGGGTATGGATGCGGCGGCGGGGCATGCGGTGCGCTATTACAATGATTTTGTGAAGCCGCAGAAAGTGTTCCGCGTGCCAAACGCCTTGGAGCGCGAAGCGCTGGAAGAGTTGCGTGAGAAACTGTCGGTCTGGGACGGCGGGCTTGACGCAGAAGAGTTGCAAAGCATGGTCTTCGCGGTGGGCAAAGAACGCTTTGATCCGCTGCGCGATTGGTTCAAGGCGCTTTATGAGGTGCTGTTGGGGGCGAGCCAGGGGCCGCGCTTTGGCGGGTTTATCGCGCTTTACGGCGTGGATGAGACGATCGCACTGATTGATGACGCCTTGGCGGGAAAGCTCTTGAACGGGTGACCGGCTTGCCCTGAAAGCGCATCGGCTTACGTCTTTGTCTGTCAGACAAAGAGAGGCGTGATGCTGAGGCTGTTTTTGGGGTTGGTACTGTCACTAGGGCTTGGGGTTGCCGCGAGCGCGCAGCAAAGCGACATCCAAGGCACGATCAACAGTCAGATTGAGGCGTTCAAGGCCGATGACTTTGAGCAGGCCTTTACCTACGCGACGCCCAGCTTGAGGCGGCTGTTTCAAAGCCCCCAGAACTTTCAGCGCATGGTGACGCAGGGCTATCCGATGGTTTGGAGGCCCGCTGAGGTGGATTATCTTGAGCTGGAGGACCGCGGTGCGGAATACTGGCAGAAGGTGCAGATCATCGACCAAGAAGGGCGCAGGCATCTGTTGTTGTACCGGATGCAGGAAACGCCCGAAGGGTGGCGCATTGGTGGGGTGCAGGTTTTGAAA
This sequence comes from Sulfitobacter sp. GN1-4, assembly GCF_055693825.1. Taxonomy (NCBI): domain Bacteria; kingdom Pseudomonadati; phylum Pseudomonadota; class Alphaproteobacteria; order Rhodobacterales; family Roseobacteraceae; genus Sulfitobacter; species Sulfitobacter sp. GN1-4. Next base: position 618,196 of record NZ_JBVFUQ010000003.1, read on the forward strand.
GTGCCGGAGGCGACCGCGTAGAAAGCGCGCCTTTTTTGCTTTTTAAAGCTGGCTGACGCCCTCTCTTCCCGCAGGCGTAGCCCTTCTTTGAGGGGTTGCTTTTGAGTTCTAGGGGAAAGATGAAGAGACCCCGTCGCGCTTCATCTTTCCCTTAAAACTTAATCTGTCCGTGCCTCAAACGATCCCGCCAACGGTGTTCGCAACAACAAGTGCTGCAAGCGGCATGTTGCGCTGGCTGCGCACGGCTGCCTCAGGTGGCCTTAACCGTGGGTTGATACTTCCCCTGACCGACAGGCGCTGTCCCGAGCGCCGCAATGGAAAGGGACCGGCAAATGAACAAAGCGATTACAGAAGGTTTGGTGCTGACACCGCCGCCATTCACCGATGGGTTGGATGTATGGTCCAGCGGGGATGGCACGCCGGGGTCCGACACCTATGACAACGCCGCGAATGCGCTTTTGGTAGCGGCCGATCAGGATTTTGGCGGCGCGTTGGAGCTGTTTAAGACGCAGAACACGCAGCAATTGCGCTATATGGGGCAAACGCCGTTGCAGCCGGGGTGTTATTTGCGCATTTCCGCGCGGGTGAAGGCGATCAGTGGCAATCTGCCATCCGTGCGGATTGCAGGATATCCGGCACGCGGTGATGGGAGCCGGGTCACCGGGCTTCAGGAATTTGCGTTTTTCACGACGTTGGAGAATTACGGCGAGATCGTCGAGATCAGCGCGATTGTCGGGACGGGTGCACGCGGTGGGGTCAACCTGATTTGGGGCACGGAGCCGGTTTATGGCCATTTCGGTCTGGATCTGGTGGGGCCCAATGGCGGGATCATCCGGGTGGACGATCTGTCGATTGAAGATGTCACGGCGGTGTTCCTGCGGGACATGATCAGCCAGGTGGATGTCACGGATTACGGCGCGGTTGGGGATGGCAACACGGATGACACAAGTGCCTTTGAAGCGGCCAATACGGCCGCAAACGGTCGGACAGTTTTTGTTCCTGAGGGTGTCTTTCGTCTGAACACAGATATCACGATCGACACGCCAGTGAAATTTGAGGGCCGGGTCAGCATGCCCGATGACGCGGTGCTGTTGTTGCGGCGCAACTTCGATTTGCCCACCTATATTGAGGCGTTTGAGGATGAAGAGCTTGCCTTCAAAAAGGCGTTTCAGGCGCTGTTGAACAATGCCGATCATGAGGCTTTGGACATGGGGGGCGCAAGATCAATGTAACGGCGCCGATTGATTTGCAGGCAGCGGTGCCGGACCGCACCTCTTATGCCACCCGGCGGGTGGTGAAAAACGGGCAGTTGGAGGCTGCGGAATCTGCGGCCTGGGACACGGACGTGATCACCTCATCGGCGACCTACGCGACAAGCAGCAGTCGGACCTTGGCAAATGTCTCCAACGCAGGCGGCATTCCTGTGGGCGCATTGGTTGAAGGGAATGGCGTGGGCCGCGAGGTTTATGTGCAAAGCGTCGATGTGGCGCGACAAGAGATCACGCTGAGCAAACCGCTTTTCGATGCCGAAGGCACGCAGACCTTCACGTTCCGGCGGTTCAAGTATTTGTTGGATTTCAGCGGGTTCACGGCGCTGTCCAAGTTCAACTTGGCCAATGTCGAGCTGCAGTGTAATGGGCGCAGCAGTGGTATCATGCTGGCCCGTGGTGGGATCACCTTTGCCTTGCGAGACAGCTTTATCAGCCGTCCGGCGGACCGCGGCATCACCTCAATCGGCACCGGGTGTCAGGGGCTGCTGGTCGATCAGTGCCAATTCCTGTCGGCTGAGGATGATCTGGCGGTGCCTGCACGGCGAACGATCGCCTTTAACACCAACACCAATGATGCAAAAATCCGCAACAACCGGGCCACACGGTTTCGCCATTTTGGCCTGTTGGGCGGTGCGAACAATATCTTCACCGGCAACCATTTCTTCCAAGGCGATAGCGTGGTGGATGGCATCCGATCTGCGGGGATTATCCTGGCCACGAATGCGCCAGGGACGGTCATTTCGAACAACTACATCGACAACTGCTTTATCGAATGGACGAATGAGCATGATCCCTCACCCGATTTCACCAGCGGTTTTTCCTTCAGCGCCCTGAATGTGACGGACAACATGTTCCTGTCGGGGGATGTGGCCCCCTGGACCAGTTATATTGTGGTGAAACCTTACGGGACGGGGCATTTTCTGAATGGGGTGACAATCACCGGGAACCGGTTCAGGACGTTAAATGGGAATATTGACCGTGTTGACCGGGTGGACACAAGCTTTGCGCCCTTGGATATGTCGCGGTGTCGGAATGTGGTGATGACGGCGAATTCCTATCTGGGGATTGATGCTCAGGTCTCCAGCCCGGCGATTATTGATTTCACACAAGCGGATGAAGACACCGCTTGGATGATTGACGTCGGTGGGGTTCTGCCTTTTGGCGGAGAGACGCGCGGGGTGGACAGTGTGATACCCATTGGTGGCATTCGAAATGCCAATAACGTGCGCCAGTATGATATGCCTTATGTGGACATCGGGCAGGGCGCGGACCGGGATCAGGTGCAGCTGGTCTGGCCCACAGCGGTGCGGGGCCGGGTGATGGCAACCGTGCGGATGGACGCGCGATAACGGGGTGGGGGCGGTGAAGCCTGACCGGCAGTTCTGCCCTAGAACCGCCGCCAAAGGCCCAGCTTTAGCGCTGTTTTTTCGGTTTCGCCGTAAGGGATTTCTGCGCCGATCTTGATGTCAAAGGCGCGTCCCTTGGGGCGGAACAAGAGCGACGGTTCAACCGCGCCATAGGCGTCATCGTCTTGTTCTGACAGAGTGAATTGGATCAGGCCCGTCAGCATGGGGTTCAGCGCCAGGCCAAGCGTGCCGTCCAGCTTGATGATGTCCTGCCCCATGCGCGGTTCATGCACATAAGACAGGTCCATCGTCATCCAGCCGGTGGATCCGTTCTGTTCAAACCCGGTGCCCCAGGACAGCGTGGTTTTAACGACAGGCAATTGCATGTCATTGCCCCACAGGCCGCCCAGGCCAATCTCATAGGCGAATTTGTTGCGGTTCTGCGTTGATCCCAGGGCGCGGCGGAAAAAGAGCGTGCCAAGGCCGTTGCGGACATTTTGGCTGTTGGTAAAGGCGCTGATGTCGAGGCCGATGGTGGTGCTGTCTGAGAGGCCGTATTCAAGGTAGAGGGCGTTGGTAGTTTCTGAGAACTGGCTGATGCCAAACGACAGGGAGGCAAAGCCGGTGCCCTGCTCGCGGAGCCAGGCCCCAGCATGGGCGGCGGAACTGGCCCAGCAAAGTGCCAGGCAAAGCGTGATGATCCGGGGCATGTTTTATCCTGCTGCTCGATGTTTTTGCGCAAGAATCGGCGGCAAAGTGTAAACAAATGGTTAACGCGTGGCGCGTGCTGGGCAGGGGAGCCCCGCTTTGTTGTGGTGTGGCAACGGTTTGGGGGAGGGGCGTTTCTTTTAAAGGAAACGCAGCGAAGCCTTTGAAGGCTTCGCGCGCTTGGCTAGACGCTTGGCACCACGTCACAGGCCCGAAAGGCGGCGACGGGATCAGCGGCACCGTTCAGCGGCAAGGTGATGCTTTGCCCGCCAAGACTGGCAGAGACGGCTGTGTTGAATTGCATGCCGTTCAACACGTTCCCAAAGCCCACGTCAGCGACAGTGACTGTCCGCCCTTCGTTGCTTAGCCTGTGCTGATCGGTTCCGATGCTCAGCCCGAAGGGGCCGATAAAGCGCATCACGAATGAGGGGCTAGGTTGAAACGGGACATCACGGGTGATCGAGATGGTGTAAAGCGGTGCTGTGGGATCATAGGTCAGCTCCACCTGAACACTTCCTGCGTCATGGGTGAGCAGGCAGGGCGTGCCGGGGGTGAACTCCCACGCGGCGGCAGGGCTTGCCAAAAGCAGGGCGGCGACTAGCACTAGTGATGGTTTCATCTTCGAATAGACCAATTATTCGTCCTTTTTTACCACCAGACTGTGTTTTGCCCCTTTAGACATAGCACTTGCATCCTGCGCGTCGACTAAGTGCTGCTAGCTGCTGTAAAACTTTTCAAGCGTCCATTGTGCTGAAAACAAGTCGATTGCTCGCTTATAGGGCACCCTAGTTCATGATGTTCTTTAAGATTGTTTACAGGGCGCAGCGCACACCCTATAGATGATTTCCCGGAAGCGCTGATCTGGAAAAAAGACGGCACCTCCATTTCAGAGGCCAAGAACTTGGGAAGACTAGTATGGATGACCCACTACTGTTAGCCGTTATTTCGGGTCTCGCAGCGTCTATTTTAGCGGTGGCTTATCAGATTTGGCGGGATCGAGCAGAACGTAGAGCCCAAATGGCGGAAAGAAGGAAAAACGATAGGCTTGCAATTATTGGTGATTTGGTGGCCCATCGCTATGTGCTTACTGGCAGAGCAAATGCGCGCGGGATAGCTGCCTTCAACGCGGCGCTCAATCGAATACCGATAGATTTTCTCGATAGTACATCAGTGTTGGACCATTATCGGGCAATTGGAGCAAACTTCACAGCTGAGAAGTTTCATGCCATGATTATCGCGATGATCAACGAAACTGTTGATAATGCCCAACACATTGATTTGCATTTGTTAGAACAAACGCCCTCCGCAAAAGACAACCCCCAGAACTCGCGATAAGTCTGTTCGCGGGGCCTGACGCAAAAGAACAAGAAATCTCGACTTCGCCTCGTTAGCGAGAAGGTTAACGCCCCTTCTTCCTGCGCTTGACCCCACCGCGCATCCCGCCGCGGCCCATTGTTGACCGACCTGACTTTGCCTGGCTGTCCTCAACCGCTTTTTCCACCGCATACTGACGGGCCATCGGGTCATCCGCGATGGCAAGGTCGACGGCCTCCAGACGTTTGACTTCATCGCGCAGGCGCGCGGCCTCTTCGAATTCCAGGTTTTCAGCGGCCTTGCGCATGTCGTCGCGTAGGCCATCCAGAACCGCCTGCATGTTGGATCCGGCCATCTTTTTGTCGATCTGGGTGGTCACCCGCGCCTGATCCGTGTCGCCCTTATAAAGACCCGCCAGAATGTCTTCGACGTTCTTTTTGACCGTAGCCGGTGTGATCCCGTGCTCTTCATTATAGGCGATCTGTTTGGTGCGGCGGCGGTTGGTTTCGGCCAACGCCCGCTCCATCGAGCCGGTGATGGAATCGGCATACATGATCACGCGGCCTTCGGCGTTGCGCGCCGCGCGGCCAATGGTCTGAATGAGCGAGGTTTCTGAGCGCAAAAAGCCCTCTTTGTCCGCGTCCAAAATCGCCACCAACCCGCATTCAGGGATATCGAGGCCTTCACGCAAGAGGTTGATGCCAATGAGCACGTCAAAGGCCCCCAGACGCAGGTCGCGCAGGATTTCGATGCGTTCGATGGTATCAATATCGCTGTGCATGTATCGCACGCGGATGCCCTGTTCGTGCATATATTCCGTGAGGTCTTCGGCCATGCGCTTGGTCAGCGTGGTGCAGAGCGTGCGGTAGCCGTCAGCGGCCACTTTGCGCACCTCATCCAGAAGGTCATCGACCTGCATCTCAACCGGGCGGATCTCAACCTCTGGGTCAAGCAGGCCGGTGGGGCGAATGACCTGTTCTGTAAAGACACCACCGGTTTGATCAATCTCCCAGGACGCAGGCGTGGCCGAGACAAAGACAGACTGCGGGCGCATCGCGTCCCATTCCTCAAACTTCAGGGGGCGGTTGTCCATGCAAGAGGGCAGGCGGAAGCCGTGTTCGGCCAGCGTGAATTTGCGCCGGTAGTCGCCTTTGTACATGCCGCCAATTTGTGGGACGGAGACGTGGCTTTCATCGGCAAAGACGATGGCATGATCCGGAATGAACTCAAACAGGGTGGGCGGCGGCTCCCCGGGGCGCGGCCGGTGAGGTAGCGTGAATAGTTCTCAATCCCGTTGCAGACGCCGGTGGCCTCAAGCATTTCCAGATCAAAGTTGGTGCGTTGCTCCAGCCGCTGCGCTTCTAGCAGTTTGCCTTCGCTGACCAATTGATCCAGCCGGATCTTCAGTTCTTTTTTGATACCGATGATCGCCTGCTGCATCGTCGGTTTGGGCGTCACGTAGTGAGAGTTGGCATAGACGCGGATCTGGTCAAACGTATCGGTCTTTTCACCGGTAAGCGGATCAAACTCGGTGATGCTCTCCAGCTCCTCGCCAAAGAAGCTTAGCCGCCAGGCGCGGTCTTCGAGGTGGGCGGGGAAAATCTCAAGCGAGTCGCCGCGCACCCGGAACGCGCCGCGTTGGAAGGCCTGGTCATTGCGGCGGTATTGCTGGGCGACCAGATCGGCGATCACCTTGCGTTGATCATAGATGCCGCCTGCCTTGAGGTCTTGGGTCATCGCGCCGTAGGTCTCAACCGAGCCGATGCCGTAGATGCAAGACACGGACGCCACGATGATCACATCGTCCCGTTCCAACAATGCCCGCGTGGCAGAGTGGCGCATGCGGTCGATCTGTTCGTTGATTTGGCTTTCTTTCTCAATATAGGTGTCGGACCGCGCCACATAGGCTTCGGGCTGGTAATAGTCATAGTAGCTGACGAAATACTCGACGGCATTTTCAGGAAAGAAGCCTTTGAATTCGCCATAAAGCTGGGCGGCCAGGGTCTTGTTCGGGGCCAGGATGATGGCGGGGCGTTGGGTTTGTTCAATCACCTTGGCCATGGTGAACGTTTTGCCCGTGCCCGTGGCCCCCAACAGCACCTGATCGCGGTCCCCGTCCAAAACACCGGCGCTAAGTTCTTTGATCGCGGTGGGCTGGTCGCCTGCGGGCTCAAACTCTGTCTGGAGTTTGAACACCTTGCCGCCTTCCAGTTTCTCCCGGCTGCGCACGTCGGGCGCGGGGTTGGACAGGATCGGCTCAAGCTCAGCAGTGTCTGTGTGGGCGTGGGGCATGGGGGACCTCTTGGATAGGCGTTAAAGGTGTCATGTTTGGCGGTGACTTCAAGAGGGGATGCTGACAGTCTTTGGCAGCAAGCGGATGCATTTGCATCATCGGCCCCACGCAAAGGGGTCTGGGCCCAATTCCCATATTGCGTGGCGCTGGCCCGCACTGCATATAGAAGACAGCCACAGGAGACAGCCATGCGTGCACGCATCTTTCAACCGGCCCGGACAGCGATGTCATCGGGCACTGCCAAGACCAACGATTGGGTGCTGGAATATGCGCCGGCCTCAGCGCGGGAAGTAGACCCTTTGATGGGGTGGACGTCGTCGGCAGATACGCAGGCGCAGGTGCGGTTGAAGTTCGACACAAAAGAGGCCGCACTGGAATACGCCCAAGAGAATGGCATCGACGCACAGGTGCATGCGCCAAACAAGCGCAAGCCCAACATCCGCCCGGGCGGATACGGTGAGAATTTCGCAACCGGCCGGCGCGGGGCATGGACGCACTAGCGGTCGCCTTCGAAGACCCGGCAACGCCGGATGTGCGCGCGCTTTTGGTGCGCCATTTTGAGATGATGCGCGCGGGATCGCCTGAGGAATCCTGTCACGTAACGCCACCTGACAACTTTGGTGCGCAGGGCGAGACGCTGTTGGGCGTGCGGCGCGGTGATCAGCTGTTGGGGATCGGTGCGATCAAACAGATCGCCGCCGGCGAAGGGGAGCTGAAGTCCATGCACACCGCAGCTGAGGCGCGCGGCCAAGGCGTGGCACGGAAAATCCTGGAGGCCCTGCTGGCCGAGGCTAAACGGCAGGGCCTGCACCGGCTGAGCCTTGAGACCGGCACCGCCGAGATGTTCACCCCCGCGCGCCAGCTTTATCACAGCGCAGGCTTCACAGATTGCCCGCCGTTTGGGGACTATAAGGTCGACCCGCTAAGCGTTTTCATGACCCGCACCGTTTGATCCACCCGGCGCTGATCGAGGCTTGCCAAGCGGCATGGGATCAGGGACAACCAGCGCAGCGGTCCCTTAGCTCAACTGGATAGAGCAGCTGACTTCTAATCAGCAGGTTGAGGGTTCGAGTCCTTCAGGGATCGCCATCCAACTTCGTTCGGTTTGCGCCTCAACGGGTGGGGTGAAGCGGCGGTGCAAGCCGTCCCGTCGTCTTTTTCAGGATCGTCAGAAGGTGTTCAAACGCCTTCGTGGCAGTTGTCGGCCACTCCAAACTCACTGAAATACTACCTAAAAACTATGCTCTACCCTTGAGGAATCTCGGATACCCTATAAATATACTCAGGAAAGAGGGGGCAAATGTACCCGTCTCGACCCAAGTGAAAGTCTAAAGCCATGCAGCCGCTGAGAATTGAGAACCAGTTCTGCATCGCCCCTCCGGCGAAGGCGTCGGATGAGGCCATGGCCTTCCTCAACCACCTGCGGTTTGTTGCGATGCAGTGCCGGGTCAAACCCCGCGCAGATCTGTTTGAGGCTTGCGCCCTTTTGACGGCCGACAAAGGGGCCGCACGCATGGCATATGCAGAAGCGTTGATGCGGTGCCTGCAAGAGGCTTTGGGCAAACCTGCCCGGCTCTTGGCCCCAGGTGTCGAAGAACTGACGTTTGATGAACGCTGGCTCAGCCAGCTAGGCCAGGCCTGCGCCAGATCCGATGAAGACAGCGTGACATTCCTGCTTGGATCGCGTGTGGCCTTTGAAAACAGGCGATTGATCCGCTTTCTTATCGGTCAGATTGCCCAAGATTTTGCCCTGAATTAGAATTGTTCTAAAAATTTCTTGCCTCTCGCGCTGGTGTGCCTATCTATAGAGCAACGCCAGCCAGCACGGTGCAAGCCAGCGACTAAAACCTAGCAATTAAGGGAGCTGCACATGACCCAAACAGCAGTCGCGTTATCCACAGACGCACGGTCCGCCATCGCGGACGCACTTAACCAATCCGTCGCAGAAACCGCTGTGACGACAATGTTGGCACAGAATTTCCACTGGAATGTGACCGGGATGGCCTTTGGCCCCCTGCATGATCTGTTCCAGAAGATTTATGAGGACCACTTTGTCGCGCAGGACGATTTGGCGGAACGCATCAAAGCGCTGGACGGTCATGCCGAAGGCACGTTGGCGGGGATGATCAAGCGCTCCAAGATCGCTGAGCATGACGGCCATGCCACGGACCAGGTGATGATCAAGACGATGCAGGAGGCGCAAGAGACCCTCGCGGCGACCTTGGCGGCCACCGGTGCCTTGGCGGCGGATCATGGCGATACGCTGACCGAAGACCTCTGCATCGCACGCGGTCAGGAACATGAGAAGTTTGCCTGGTTCCTGCGCGCGCATCTGTCGTAGCGCCTCAGGTCTGCGGACTTAGGGAGCCACCACGCCACCCAGCATCCGACATAGGACGCCAGGAAGTGCGGCAGCAACTGAAATGAAGGTCAAGCCACGTCCCGCACCGCGGAGATTGGCTTGACTTTTTTCTTGAGGCATTTGCGCAAGTACTGCGGTGCCCAATGCCGGTACTTGCCAAGGCGAGACTGCTGGCCCACCAGCATCTCAACAAAAGCGTCGCGGTGTTTGTCCTTCTTCAATTGCTTGAACAGCGACTTTTGCGCCTTGGTCATCGAACAGCCGATGCAATGTCCTTCGCGCTTGAACTTGCAAACGTCGATGCAGGGGCTAGGGGTTTTGGCCATGGTATACCTTGCGGGATGTGCGGGGCCTTGCGGCCTGCGGGTGCTGGGTGGGGTGGTCTTATGCGGCAGTGGCGTTTGGTGTTGCGGGGCGTCTATTTCGTCAGGATAAGTTTTCCCGCACGTGTGATGCGCAGGAAATAGGTTTGGTCGTCCAGCAAGATGCGAGCCTGTACGCCGTCCTTAACAAGATCGCGGGCGTCGTAGGTATCGACCTCTTGCGTGACCTGAGCGCGAGTGGATTTTGGCACGTTGGTCATAAAGCTCATGTCACGCGCTCCAGCCGATCCAAAAACAGTTCCAGCTCTTGCTCTGCTGAGAACAACCCAGACAGGGCGCCGAACAGCAGCTCTTTTCGACAGGGGCGCTTTTCACAGCGGATGAGGGGTTCGTTCTGCGGGGCGGTGCGATGTGCCATGCGCTTTTCCTTCCTAAGCAAAGGTCCGGGCTGCCCACGCGGGTTGGCTGAGACTCGACTTCTTATTGTTGATTGAATTTGTCGGATTAGTCAATCCTGACAAATTAAATAGGAAATTAAATGTGCATCCGGACGCGGTTTTTTGCCGGTTGAGGCAAAGCAAAAAAAGGCGCGCCATTTCTGGCGCGCCTTCGGTTTGGGAGGGAGGGTAGGATTACTTCCAGCCAGCGTCATTCAGAACCTTCTGAGCCGCACCGATGTTGGCCGCGATGTCAGACAGCTCCAGCGCGTCGGGGCGGAAGATGCCCAGCTCAGCCACGGAAGGGGCCAGGCCGATGCCAGGAACGGCGGGGTATTCATCGTTGCCGGCTGAGAAATATTCCTGCGCCTGCTCAGAGGCGAGGTATTCCAGGAACTTCACTGCGTTGTCTTTGTTGGGCGCGTTCACTGCCACACCGCCGCCAGAGATGTTCATATGCGCGCCGATGTCGTTCTGGTTGGGGAAGACCCAGCCGATTTGACCGATGTCTGCGGACAGGCCAGAGACGTCTTTGCGCAGGGCGCGGGCAAAGTAATAGGTGTTGGACATCGCGATGTCGCACTCCCCCGACACAATGCCGCGCAGCTGGTCGGTGTCGCCGCCCTGTGGGTCACGTGCGAAGTTGCTGACCACAGCTTTGGCCCAATCGCCAATCGCGTCCTCACCCAGATGCGCAATCAGCGCTGCGGTGATGTTCTGGGTGTAGACGTTGGAGGACGAACGGATGCAGACCATGCCTTCGTACTCTGGCTTGGCGAGGTCCTGATAGGTGGCAGGTGGGTTGGCCACGTCGTTCTTGTCATAAAACAGGATGCGCGCGCGCTGAGAAAACGCAAACCACTGGTTGTCCTCGTCTTGCAGGTAGGCGGGGATCTTGGCTTCCAGCGTGGGGCTGTCGATGGATTGCAGCAGGCCCAGCTCTTTGGCCCGGGTGATGCGCACGGTGTCCACGGTCAGGAAGACATCCGCTGGAGAGTTGGCCCCTTCGGCTTCCATCCGCGTGATCAGCTCATCGGCTTTGCCTTCGATGCGGTTGATCTTGATGCCGGTGGCTTCGGTGAAGTCCGAATAGAGCCGCTCATCGGTGTCATAATGGCGCGAGGAATAGAGGTTCAGCTCGCCGTCGGCAAAGGCCGGCACGGCCAATGCGGCGGTAGCCAATGCGAGGATGGATGTCTTGACGGTCATTGGGATCTCCGTGGATGGAATTCTTTACTGTTTTGCTCAATTACAGGAATGCGAGCGATTATCAAGAAGAATCCGATAAAAATAGTCGGGAAAATTTTGAGGCGCTCAAAAGGACGGCAGCCACAGAGCGACGTGCCATTGTGCTCTATCGACGCAATGCGCGGGCGTTTCGCCATCCAACGAACTTGCGGCTGCCAATGGTAACGGAAAGGGCTACGCCGGTCCCCGCCCAGCTGTCGCGGCCTTTGCGGCCCAAATGACAGATCCGGCAAGCACACCCCAGAACGCGCCGCTGATCCCGAACAGGGTCATGCCGCTGGCGGCGATCAAAAAGGTGAGGGCGGGCGCCTCTAGCTGCGTGGGCGTGCTGAACGCCGCCGAAATGGATCCGACCAAGGCTGGCACAAGTGCTAAACCCGCCACGGCGGTGATCAATGCGATGGGGGCAAGATTGGCCAAGAAAATCACAAGGGCCGCTGCAAATGCCAGCAAGACATAGACCACCCCTGATGTGATCGCCGCCCAGAAGCGTCCTTCGGGCGCGCGCCCCGCGTCCTCTCCTGCCATCATGGCGGCGGTGATGGCCGACATGTTCACCGGCACCGCCCCAAACACCGCAATCGCAAGGCTCATCACCCCGGTCTTACGCAAAAGCGCTTGGCGCGCGACGCGGTAGCCGTTGAGCTCTAGCACAGCGAAGCCGGGGATGTTCTGCCCGGCCATGGTGACCAGATAAAGCGGCACAGCTACTGAGAAAAACGATTGCACGGTGAATATCGGCGGCACCATCGCAAAAGTGGGCAGCCAGGCTGCGTCAGCGGGTATCGCACTATCACCGCTGTCTACAGCGAAATAGAGGACGGCCAGAAACGCCACCACAGCGCAAGGCATCGCGGCCAGCCGGTTCCAACACAATCCGGCCAGCCAGGCCAGCAGGACCGGCAAAACCAGCAAAGGGATTGTGCCCATTGCCATAGCCGGGGCAAAGCACAGTTTGAGCAGGACACCAGCCAGCAACCCATTCGCGATAGGTTTGGGTATGGCCGCAACGGCGCGCCCCAAGGCGGGGATGAACCCTGTCAGCACGATAAGTACCGCGCAGTAAATCATCGCACCCACCGCCTCTGCAAAGCCGCCGGGAAGTATGGTTGTTGCTGCCAAAAAGGCGGCACCGGGTGTGGACCAGGCCACCGCCGCTGGCGTGCGGGTTACCGCGGGCAGCCAGATGCTGCATATCCCCATGCCAAGTGTCGCAAAGAAAAGCCCGGTGGCGGCCTGGGCATCGCTTGCTCCCATGGCCCGCAGTCCCGCCAGGACAATCGCGAAAGAGGCTGAATACCCCACGAAGGCCGCCAAAAGGCCCATAGATACAGCAGGAAGCGTCGGCGGATGGCGCATAAGGTCAGGGGTCCGGGCCTGTGGTGGTTCGCGCGGACAGTGCAATGAACCGCTGGGCAGGTCCAGTGGGTCAGGTGGCGGATCTTGAGGGCTAAGTGCGACGACGGTTCTTGGTCGCAATCACCTAAGATCGGCGCGTCCCGACCCCTTGTCAGCGCTCAAAAGGCTCACCCAATGAGGCGATGCCGTTCAGGCGCACTAAACGTCTGTTGGATGAAATGATGCCCAGCACCACGATGGTGACAATATAGGGCATGCTGGCCAAAAGCTGTGACGGGATGGCAAGCCCAACAGTTTGCGCGGCAATCCCACCTAAGGACACAGCACCAAAAAGACACGCCCCCAGAAAGACGCGGCCCACCATCCAGGTGCCGAACACAACCAGCGCCACCGCGATCCAGCCGCGTCCGGCGATCATGCCGTCGGCCCAAAGCGGGGTGTAGATGGTTGAGGCATAGGCCCCCGCAATCCCGGCCATCAACCCGCCAAACCCCACAGCACAGAGCCTGATCAGTATTACGTTGTAGCCAATCGCGCTGGCCGCATGGGGGTTTTCACCCACCGCACGCAGCAGCAATCCAAGTTTGGTGCGTTTCAGGACATACCAGAGGGCTGGTGTGAACAGGAGCGACAGCCAAACCACGATGTCTTGTTTGAAAAGCCCGCCAATCACGGGCAGATCCGACAGCCCTGGGACGGCCAGCTTGCCGACGCTGCTGACGGTAAAGCTTTCAAAGGGTTTGCCAAAATAGGCAGACAAGCCAAGGCCCAGAATGCCGATGGCCAGACCGGTTGCCACCTGATTGGCGTGCAAGCCCAGCGTCACAAAGGCAAACAGCAGCGCCAGTGTCATGCCGCTGAGGCCACCAAAGACAAAGCCCATGACGTGGCCTCCGCCGGAATAGACGGTGATAAAGCCGACGGCGGCGCCCAAGGCCATCATCCCTTCCACGCCCAGGTTCAAAACGCCTGAGCGTTCGGCGACCAGCTCGCCTAAGGCGGCCAACAGGAAGGGTGTCGCGGCGGCCAGCATACCGGCCAGAATGAATGAGATGGCCGTCATGCGCGCGCTCCTTGAGGCCAGACAAGTTTGCGGCGCACAAAGGTCACCGCGATCAGGTAAGCCAAGAGCAGGCTGCCCTGAAAGACGTTGACCGCGGCAATGGGCAAGCCGGCGGACACCATTGCGTTGTCACCGCCGATGTAGAGGGTCGCCAGAAGGAATGCAGAAAAGATGATCCCGATGGGATGCAACCCGCCCAAGTAGGCCACGATGATCGCGGCATAGCCATATCCGGTTGAGATGGAGCGCTGCAATTGCCCGACAGGCCCTGCAACCTCAGCAGCCCCCGCAAGCCCGGCAGCGGCCCCTCCGATCAGCAGCGACAGCCAGATCGCGCCGCTTTGTGAAAACCCCGCATAGCGCGCTGCATTGGGCGCCAGCCCGCCTACCTCAAGCCGGTAGCCTGCAAAGCTGCGCTGCACAAAGAACCACGCAGCGATTGAGATCAAAAGCGCCAGGATCAGCGAGATGTTGACCCGTGTGCCGGGCAAAAGGATGGGCAAAAGCGCATCAAACTGGAACATCACCGATTGCGGAAAGTTAAACCCCATCGGATCCTTCCAAGGCCCCAGCAGCAGGTAATTCAGCAATTGAAGCGCCACAAACGACAGCATCAGGGACACCAGGATTTCATTGGCGTTCAGCCGTACCCGCCAAAACGCGGTGATAGAGGCCCAGGCCAAACCGCCAAGCATCCCGAACACCATCATCGTGGGCCAAATCCAAAATCCGCTGGCTTGCGGCATATAGACGGGGATGGCCGAGGCGCAGATGGCGCCTAAGACAAACTGCCCCTCAGCGCCGATGTTAAAAATCTTTGCGCGAAAGCCGATGGCAAGGCCCTGCGCGATCAACAGCAAAGGGGCGGCCTTAAGCAGGATTTCCGAGAAGGAGAAATAGCTGGTGAAGGGATCAATCAGCATCGCCTGAAACACGGCCAGCGGGTTCACACCAATGGCGGCATAAAGGACAAGGTTGCTGAGCGCTGCCATCGCCAAGGCCACAAAGGGGGCGGCGATGAGCACGGGCAGGGAGGCGCGTTCGCGCCGGACGAGTTTAGGAAATGCCACTATGCTGCGCCCTCAGTTGCACCAATCATCGCGCGGCCGATGTCTTCGGGGCTGGTTTCACTGGTCTTGAACCGCGCGCTCAAGCGGCCTTCGCTCAGCACTTGCATGTGGTCGGTCAGCTCAAACAGCTCTTCCATCTCTTCTGAGATGATCAGTATCGCACAGCCTGCATTGCGCAGTTCAATCAGTCTTTTGCGGATGGCGGTCGCGGCGCCGATGTCCACGCCCCACGTCGGCTGGTTGAGGAAAAGCAGTTTGGGCTCCAGCATTAACTCACGTCCGATGATGAACTTTTGCAGGTTACCACCAGACAGCGATCCGGCTTCGGCACCGGGACCGGGGGTGCGGACATCGTTTGTGGCGATGCAATCGCGGGTAAAGTCGTCGGCCCTTTGACGCCGGATCATACCCCGGCGCACCATGCCGTGACGGTGCGCGGTGAGGATGGAATTCTTGACAAGCGACAGCTCGGGCACGGCCCCCTGGCCCAGCCGATCTTCAGGCACAAAGGCAAAGCCCAGCTTGCGCCGCGCCGCGGGGTTCAGCGCACTTACGTCTTGGCCCAGCATTGAAAGGCTTCCCTGCAGCGCTTTGGGCAGAGGGGTCTCACCTGAGATGGCGGCAGCAAGCTCTGACTGGCCGTTGCCGGACACGCCCGCAATGCCCAGGATTTCACCTGCCCGAACTTGCAATGAGATATCTTGCAAGGACACACCAAACGGATCGTCAGAGGCAAGCGACAGCCCTGACAGCTCCAATTGCAGCGGGCCGCGTTCGACGTCTGCTGCCGCCGAAAGATGCGGCATGTCCTGTCCGATCATCATGGTGGCCAGCGCATGGGCGTCAAATTCTTTCGGGGTCACATTACCGGTCACCTTGCCCCCGCGCAAAATGGTGGCGTGGGAACAGATGGATCGAATTTCCTCAAGCTTGTGCGAAATAAAGAGGATGGAAACGCCCCGCGCGGACAGGCGCAGCAGGGTGTCAAACAAAAGCTCTACTGATTGCGGCGGCAACACGGACGTGGGTTCATCCAGG
Organism: Sulfitobacter sp. GN1-4; assembly: GCF_055693825.1. NCBI lineage: Bacteria > Pseudomonadati > Pseudomonadota > Alphaproteobacteria > Rhodobacterales > Roseobacteraceae > Sulfitobacter > Sulfitobacter sp. GN1-4. The sequence continues at coordinate 634,028 of NZ_JBVFUQ010000003.1, forward strand.
ATCAAAAGCTTGGGGTCTGCCAGCAAACAGCGAATGATTTCAACCCGTTGCCGCTCCCCCACTGAAAGCGCATGCACATGGGCAAGCGGATCCACTTCAAGCCCAAATTCACGGCCCAGTTTCACGATCCGCTCTGTCAGTTCTTTCTTGGTGCCAGGCACCAGAAGGGAGACATTTTCAACAACGGTCAGGGTCTCAAACAGGGAAAAGTGCTGAAATACCATGCCGATCCCCAACCGGCGGGCAACGGCGGGCGCATCAATTTCTATCGGCGCGCCCTGCCATTCGATTGTGCCTTCATCAGGCGTTTCCACCCCGTAGATCAGCTTCATCAGGGTGGATTTGCCTGCGCCGTTCTCTCCTAGGATTGCGTGAATGGCACCGGGCATCACATCCAGGTCCACGCCAGAGTTGGCGTGAACCGGGCCGTAGCGTTTGGTAACGCCCCGCAAAGAGAGAAGCGGCTGGGTCATGATCAACCGGGCAGCGGTGTGGTGACACCTTTGACGTGCCAATCCATGCCGATCACCTCGGCGTCGGTCATGGTCACACCTGCGGCCACGCCTTCGGACCCATCCGCTTTCATGATCGGGCCGGTGAAGGGTGAAAAGGAGCCGTCTGCGATTGACGCTTCGACTGCCATGATCTGGTCCATCACATCTTTGGGGATGTCAGGGCTCCAATCGACAACCTTCACTACGTCATCGCCCACACCCAGGAAGGCATTCGCACCTTCAAAGTTTCCGGCCAGATGCGCGTCGATGGAGGCAGCAAAGAAGGGCGACCAATCCGTCAGCACGCAGCCCAGATAGGTTTTCGGGGCATAGGCCTTCATGGAGGAGTTGAGGTTGAAGGAATAGACGCCCAGCTCTTCGGCCTTGGCCACCACAGATGGCGTGTCCTGCGCGTTAGAGAAAAGCACGTCGCAATCTTGTGCCACCAGCGCCTCTGTTGCTTCTTGCGCTTTGGCCGGGTCGAACCAGGAGTTCAGCCAAACGACGGACAATTCGATGTCAGGGTTGATGCGCTGCGCACCCAACACAAAAGCGTTCAGCGAGGTGATCAACTCAGGGATCGCAAAGGCCGAAACAGAGCCGATTTTGCCCGTCTTCGACAGTGCCGCCGCGGCCATGCCCATCAGATAGGTGCCTTGGCTGTATTGCGCTGCGAAAGGTGAGAAATTGGGGGCCACCATAAAGCCAGAGGCGTGCAGCACCGTCACATCCGGATTGCGGCGAGCGATTTGCATCGCACCGTTTTGATACCCAAAGGATCCGGCCACCAGCACTTTCGTACCCTCAGCCACTGCCTTGTTCATGATGCGGTCCGCATCGGGGCCTTCAAAGATGTTCTCAACCACGGACAGCTGCATCGCCTCACCGTATTTGGCTTTGACGGTTTCCAGCGCCTCAAACAAAGCGTGGCCCCAGCCCACGTCCGCCACCGGCGATGGGATGATCAGCGTGACGATCAACGGGTCTTCTGGTGTGGCGGCTTTGACTTGCGCGCCGACACTGGCAAGCATCGTGGCGACGGAAGCGCCAGCGATGAAATTTCTTCGGTTGAAATTGTTGGTCATGGATGAGTTCCCTTTCGTCCAGGTTTAAGCGTCAAGTGTTGCAAGGGCCTGTTCCGCGTTCTGGAACAGCTCTCGTTCGTCTACGTTTGTGAAGGCACCGCCTTCCCACACGATGCGGCCGTTGATCATGGTCAGGTCTGTGGGGCTGCCGATCCCAACTTTTGGGATCAGGCTAAGCGGGTCGTGCCGGGTGCCGACGTAATCCATCCGGCGGGTATCAATTGCAAAAAGATCCGCAGCCATGCCAGGCGCCAAGTGGCCAATGTCACTCCGGCACAGCGCCGACGCGCCGCCTTTGGTGGCATACTCAAGAAAGGTTGCAGGGGCAGGCACCGGGTGCTGGCGCGTGCTGGCTGCTAGGCATTGCAGCATGTAGGCCGAGTGTACGCAGTGCATCAGGTTGGAGTTGTCATTGGACGCAGCACCATCCGCCCCAAGGCTGACCCGCACCCCAAGCGCTTCCATCGCCGGGATGTCGGTAATTTCAGCCCCGACCAGATAGACCGGTTCGGGACAATGGGACACGCCGGTGCCCGTTGCGGCAAGGCGTTTTAGCTCATCCCCCGTCAACTCCCAGCAATGGGCATAGAACGTGTCCGGGCCCGCAAACCCCATGTCTTCCAGATATGCGACCGTGCGCTGGCCGGTGCGCGCCTCCATCACGGGGCTTTCGCCTTCGCCGACATGGGTATGCAGGGCGACACCTTTGTCGCGGGCCAGGGCCACGGATTGCGCCATCGTTTCTTTGTAGCAATTGACTGGCTGGCAGGGGGCTACGACCACCTGGCGCATGCTGAACTTGGCCGGATCATGATAGGCGTCAATCACCCGCTCACAGTCAGAGATGAACGCGTCGGTGGTTTCAAGCATCTCATCGGGGATGGTTGATCCTTCGGATTTTGGCAGGGTGTTGCCGCCGCGCCCGGCGTGAAAGCGCATGCCCAGCAACTCAGCCGCCTCAAACTGGCGGTCGATCAGCTTTTTGCCCGCGTGGCGGGGAAAGCAATACTGATGATCCATCGCGGTGGTACAGCCATGTTTGATCAACTCCGCCATCGCGGTGAGAGACGAGTGGTAAAAGCAGTCCTCCGTCAGACGCGAAAAGATGGGATAGATCATATCCAGCCACTCAATCACGGCCAGCTTGGTCCAATCCAGATCGGCGCGGTTGCGCACAAAGGTCTGGAAAAAATGGTGGTGGGTGTTGATCAGGCCGGGATAGACAAACCAGCCGGAGGCGTCTTTGATCGTGGCACCGGGTGCCTGTAGGTTCGGGCCAATCGCCTTAATCGCAGGCCCTTCGGTCAGCAGATCAACATCGCGCAACACCTCGGCACCCCGGCCATAATCGACAACAACCGCCGCACAGTTTTTCAACAACACGCCGGTCATGTCGCGCTATCCGCAAAAGGGTCTGGTGCCAGCTCATGCAGGCGGTGGATGCCGGGCATTTCTATAAAGCCCGCAAGCGCGCGGATCGCGCGCATCCAGATCCGAATAGAGGGGTAGGGATCCAAAGACACGCTGCCATCAGGTGCCAGCGCCACATAAGGAAAACAGGCGATATCGGCCACCGTTGGGGTGTCGCCCACCAAAAACACCCCGCCCGCAAGCCGCCGGGCAACCAGCGCTGCCTCAAGTTCGCGCAGGGCAGCGACACCGCCCGTTTGCAGCGCCTCCAGATCGCCCTTGGCGTGCAACATTTCAACCAGGCGCGCACCGCCCAATGTGCCAGTCAGCCGGTGAGAGAAGGCCAACCACTGCTGTTGCGTTGCTTGGTCCTTGGGGGTGTCCTGGGCCAGCCAGCTGGGGCCGTGCTGGGCCGCCAGATAGGTCAGCATTGCCGCACTTTCCGTCAGGACCACATCACCATCAACAAGGATCGGAATGGCCCCTGCGGGGTTCAACGCCAACAACGCGGGGCTTTTGTGTTCCCGCCCGGGATGGAAATCAACTGGGCGCAGATCAAGCTGCACACCCAGAAGGGAGGCCAACAGCCGAACCTTATAGCAGCTCGGCGACAGGATATAATCATACAGGATCATCCGGCCACCAACTGTGCACCGTAGGTGTAATCGTGCCGCTTCAGCCAGCGCCGGTAAGCCACCGATGTCAGATCTGCGCGCGTCGGTGTTTCCATCGCTGGATCAAGTGGCAGCCGTTTAGGGATTTGGTTTTCCAAAATGGAGCGGTCTTGCAGGAAGATCAGCTGCTGGAAATGGATCAGATCCGTCATGGAGCTTTCATCATCAAAAAGCGCCATCCAAGGCCAGACATCGCATAAATCTTCGGTCAGGGGTTGGACGAAAAGGGCAATCACGTCCCACTCGCCAGGTCGTGGCGGGCAGGTCTTGTATAGAATGGAGCAAGTCGGCGCAGGCACCCGGTACATGTATTCCGTGGTGATTCCGCCACCGGCTGATTTGGCGGCTTGCGGCTGATAGAACTCGACCTTGGTGGCCCAAACCTCATCAACGTCGTCGCGGATCTCAACCTTGTATTCGCTGACCTCTGGATGGGATTCTGCCCCCAAAATGTCGGTGTGCACAAAAGGGAAATGCGCGACATCGAGAAAGTTCTCTACCGCGCGCAAGGGCGAGCATTTGACCCGAACAACCCCCACATCCACCAGCCTGCGTTCTGCATGATCCGTCTCAGGTATCGTGAAAAGGTCTTTGGACGGGGTGCCAAGACTGGTCCAAAGATGACCGAACCGCGCAACCACGGGCAATGCGCGCCCACCGCTGGTTACTGTGCCTGTTCCATCCGCGGCCCCGTAAACGGTGATCTCTTCGCCCAGCAGCAGGCTGTCTTTCCCCTCAGATGAAAGCTGTGAAAGCAGGCCGACCGGATACCAGGCGTCACGGATTGCGTCAGCTGTCATGCGGCATCCTCCATCGTTTCGACGCGGCGACGCAAAGCTTCGCAGGCGGTTGATACGGCCAGACGGTCTTGCAGGCTCAAATCTGTTGGAACCAGAACAACGACAAAGGTGTCCTGTGGCCCATAAGTGTTCATCAGCAACAGCGCGTCATGTCCATCAAGGTTAATCTTGATGGCCCCCTCAATCGAAGCGCCTGCGCTGTCTTTGGTAATCTGCGCGGCGGTCGCCTGCATCACCAGACTGCGCAGTGCCACATATCCGTCAAACGCCACGGGAGCCTGCGCTGGCGGGCTCACCGCCCCCCAAACCACGCCATTGACTTCGGCCACGGGCAGGGGCCCGCAGTTGATGGTCTTTGGTGGGACAACATTGGGATGAGCAGGAATTTTCTGGCAGGCCCCATCCGTGCCAAAGCGCCAACCGTGATAGATGCACGACAGCGTGTCACCGCGTACAAACCCATGCGACAGCCGCATCCCGCGATGGGGGCAGCGATCTCCGTTTGCAAAAAGTTGACCGGAGGCTGACCGCCACACTGCGATCGGGCCTGACGGCAACCTGGCGGGCACAACTGTCCCATCTAGTATGTCGGCTGACACTGCGATTGGCACCCATCCAGCGTCGGTTTCGGCAGCCATATTCGTGTATTTCCTATCCCCAGTTGGACCATCTGGCGTCCCACACAGCCCTGATGGCTTGTGTGGTGCGGCATCGATTCCAAACCCACACGAGCAAAGGCGGCAACCTCAATCCTGTACAGCCCAGAACAGCCAAACGGCGGCTTTCCTCCAGACAAGCGCAGGGACGAAATGATCCGGTGATTAGTTTTTCATCATCGTGCTGAAAAAGCAATCAAACATCGGATAAGGCGGGCGCGCGGCTGATTGTTTCGACCCACACATCGAAGGGGCCCAGCAGGCACCCAACCTCAAAGGCGTCGATCAGGTCTTCTTGCCCACTGACTTTGAAAATCGCTTTGTTTGCATCGGCATAGAGCGTTTCACAGTCCAAACCCAAGCGGCAGCTGTGCCGTTCAACCCACGGTAGGAAAGAGGCGCTTTGCAGCTCTCCTTTAATGGTCAGCTCTTGGATGTGGTTTGAGGGCAAAGGATCGGACACGGTGCACAGTCTGCGGCAGGTCAGCGGTGAGTTGCAAGCCGGATCGGGTCACTGTGCAGGGTGCGGGGCACAGGTGGATCCTCAACCAGCTAGGCTACCGCGCCTTTGCCCTCAAGATAATTTGTCACCAAGGGCATTGCGGCCTGCATAAAGCGCGCTTGCCGTGCGTCTGCACCAGGTTCTGACATGCGTGTGATGATCCAGCCCAAATAGGTCAACGCACGGATCAGCATAAACTGCGGCAAAAACGATGTGTTGAGGGGCCGCAGACCTTGATAGCCGTCGCAAAAGGCCGCTTCCAGATCGGCATAATCAGCTTCATTTCGGTTTTTGAAAAGCGTCGTGGCCACATCGAACAGCCGGTAGCCAAAGCCACTGTCGTCAAAGTCGATCAGGCCCAATGTCTGCCCGTCGATCATCACATTCTCACGCACCATGTCCGCATGAATAAGGCCAAAGTCCAGATCGGCCCCCGTCAGCTCAGATCTAAGCTGATCGCGTGCGTGAAGAACCTGTGTGCGCTGCCGGGTCGAAAGACCGGGGTTGTCCCAAAACCTGTCCCATAACGGGGTGTCGCCCAACAGCCCTTCGATATCCCAATGTTTGCGCTCAAATCCTGCGGGACGCTGCCATGCGTCAGAGATCTGGTGCATCCTGGCCATCAGGTTGCCCAAGCGGTGAAAGGTGCCGGTGCGGTCGGCCAATGCCAGGGGGCGCCCGTCGCACCCATCGGCGTGCCGCCTAGCCAGCTCAGCAGGTCCACGTGGTAATCCCCAACAGCCTGCAAATGTGTCCCATCCTCGGCCCGTATAGGCTGGGGTACGATCAGGCCTTCGGTGGCAAGATGCGCGATCCAGTCGAGTTCTGACTGCATCATCCGAGCCGTCTGATACCCAGGGCGGTGCAGGCGTAAGGCATAAGGCTGGTCGTTATACGTGACCCGGAAAACGATATTCTCGCGCTGGGCTACAAGCTGCGGCGCCGCCCCGACATGCCCCATCGGGCAAGTGCCTTTTGCGCGGTGGCCTCTATCATGGCTGTAGCGGCACGCGGGCCAGGACGCGATCAAGCGTGTCGATTAGCAGATCGGCGTTTTCGCGGGTGAAGGGCATGGGGGGGCGAATTTTCAGCACGTTGTAGTGGATGCCAAGAAAGTTGATCAGCACACCTTCTTGCCGCATCTCATTGGCCACCCGTTTGGTAAAGGCGGTGGCGGGGGCTTTGGTCTGATGATCCAGCACCATCTCAGCCCCAAAGAACAGCCCCGATCCGCGCACATCGCCAATACAGGCGTGCCGGGTGGCAAGCTCTTGCAGCCGGCCCCTTGCATAGGCACCCGCATCGTCGGCCCGTGCCATCAGCCCCTCGTCTTGAAGGACATCGAGCACCGCTTCGGCAGCGGCGCAAGACACGGGATTGCCGCCAAAGGTGTTAAAATAGCGAAAAGAGGTGCGAAAGGCTGTCATCACCTCCATGGAGGTCACAACCCCCGCCACGGGATGGCCGTTGCCCATCGGTTTGCCAAGCGTCACCACATCGGGCGTCAACCCCATGCGCTGGTGGCCCCACATATGGCTGCCGATCCGGCCAAAACCGGGCTGAACTTCGTCAGCGATGATCAGCCCGCCCGCACGGCGAACCACCTCGGCGGTTGGGTCCAGAAACCCGCTGTGCAAATCAGGGAAGCCTTCATTGGCAAAATAGGGGCAGATGATCAGCGCGGAAAATCCATGCCCGCTTGCCCCCAGATCGTCGATCTGGCGTTGAACCGCCTCAGCAAAGGCCTGGGCGTGGGCGGCACCGGCTTCGCCTCCAAGCGGGCGGTAACTGTCTGGCGCAGGCACGTGACGGACGTTGCTGGCATCCCCGGTGCCGGGGCGGTTGGTCATGGACAGCTGGGACACAACGGTCGTGTTGCCGTGATAGGTGTGATCGGTCGCGATCACGCCGCGCTTGCCTGTCACCGCCTCGGCCATGCGCAGGGCAATGTCGTTCGCCTCAGATCCTGTGCAGGTCATGATGGCGGTTTTCAGTGGGGCGTCAAAGGTAGCCGTCAGCTTGTCCACATACCGGATGATGCCCTCGTGCAGGTAACGGGTGTGGGTGTTCAGAGTGGCGGCTTGTTCGGCAATCGCGGCCACCACTTTTGGGTGGCAATGGCCAACGTGTGGGACGTTGTTATAGCAATCAAGGTACTTGCGCCCTTCCGCGTCCCAGACCCAAACCCCGTCCCCTTTCACAAGGTGCACAGGCTCTTCATAAAACGTGCTGACCTGCGGGCCCAAAAGACGCGCCCGCGCATCAAGAAGGTCCGCGGTGGTGGGGCGTGGTGTGGCGTCAGTCATGGGGCGTCTTTCATCCAGAAGGGTCTTGGGGTGCGTCAAATGCGGGGCTTGCAAGGGCAGGCTGGAAAGCGCGCGTTTCCTCGCGGCCCATGCTTTTATCTTTGCTGTGTGTCGTGCATGTCGTGGTCAATGTCACCTTCTGTCAGCCGGGCCAAATGCTCTTTGCGCAGGGTGCGGATGTGCATCAAGATCACCAGCACGATCAAAGCGGCCAGTATCGCCGCAATGGGCCGGTCCACAAAATCCAAGGGGGTCTTTACGCGGATCATGGCAGAGCGCAGTTTGACCTCCATGATGCCGCCCAGGACCATCCCCAGGATAATGGGCACAATCGGCAGATTAAGCCGCTTCAGCACCAGCCCCATCACCCCAAAAGCGGCAGCGATCGCACAATCGGTCACAGAGTTGCGCAGCGAGTAGACGCCCACGAAGCTGAGCGTGAGGATCACCATGCCCAAGAAGCGGGTGGGGATCTGGATGATCTTTGTCAGCAGGTTGGTTGAGAAGATCAAAAACACAATAACGATGATGTTCAGCAGGATCATCGCCACATAAAGCGCATAGACGAAGTCGAGTTGATTTTGAAAAAGCTGTGGGCCCGGTATGACGTTGTGTACGTAGAAGACCGATAGCATCATGGCTGTCAAAGCCTCGCCTGGGATGCCAAGAGCCAGCAACGGGATCATGGCAGCGGCGGGGACGGCGTTGTTGGCGGCTTCCGACGCGATCAGCCCCTCCGGCGCGCCATCGCCAAAATCATCCGGCGTGGCCGAGGTACGGCGGGCATAGGTGTAGGACATGAACTGCGCGGTGAATTCCCCGACGCCCGGGATCATGCCCATCAAGACACCAAAACCGCCCGCAACTGTGGCCACTCGTTTATAGAGCCACGTCTCTTTCATTGCTGCGGCCAATGACCCTTCGACCGGTTGGGGGTCAGGCGCGCTGTCTTTTTCGGTGAGCAGCAGGAACGCTTGGCTCAGCGCGAACAGCCCCAGCACAACAACGATAAGGTCAAAACCACCGGTCAGCCAGGTTTGCTCAAACGTCATGCGCTGGTTGTATTTGATATCAAGCCCCACGGTGTGAAGCAGAATGCCGAAAGCCGCCAAACCGCCTGCGGCAAAGACCTGACCACGGTGCGCCAGCACGACCAGTATGATGCCCAATAGAGCTGCCAGGAAAATCTCTCGGCTGCCAAAATGCGGCGCGATAAGCGCCAGGACTGGGGACAAAAAGATCAGGCAGAGGATGCCGAACATACCGCCCCAGAACGACGCGGAATAAGCCAGCGCTAAGGCGCGTCGCGCCTGACCTCGCTTGGTCATCGGATAGCCGTCATAGGTTGTCAGCGCATTGACCGCTGTGCCCGGTGTGTTGATCAAGATCGCAGGCAAGGCCCCGCCATACATCGACGAGCCGTAGATGCCGAGCAGCATCGTCAACCCGACAATCGGGTCGAGTGAGAAGGTCGCGGGCAGCAAAATCGCGATGGCAACAGCCGCACCCACACCCGGAATGGCGCCAATGATCACGCCCCCAATGGAGCCGATCATCAGGGCAAGTGCGACGTCCCACCGCATCAGCAGCTCTACACCGGAAAGAAAGGTATCCATCACTCCGGTCCTTTAGAAATACGTCAGAAAGAATGAACGCGCCGCGGTGGGCAGGTATTCGTAAATTGCCCCGCCGGGCACTTTGACCTGCAAAAGCGATTTGAACACCACGACAACGACCACGCCAAAAAGGGCAGCGGATCCCAGCATCCTAAAGCCGCGATAGCCCAGGCGCAGGGACAGAAGGACCGCGAATAAAACGGTGGTGGGCAAATAGCCCAATTGCGGCACGGCGATCACATAGATCATGAACCATCCCGCATATTCGATAGACAACAGCCAGAACCCGATCTCTTGCCAGCGCCCGTCCAATTTTTCAGACAGTAAGGAGGAGATTAGATGCAGGCCGGAGAAAACGATCATCGCGTAAACGGCGGCATAGGGCCAAAACGCGGGCTGGGCAAAAAGCTTGGTGTTGGAGGCCCAGGTCGTTTCAGACGGCAGATTGATCGCAAGAAACAGGCTGAAGGCCAGGCAGATGCAGCTGTAGAAAAGATCACCAGGGCGGCGATAGCGCTTGAACAGATCTTGTAACGTCCGAGCTTTGATCATGCGTCCACCCCCGTGGCTTAGCCAGATGCGCACACGGCGGGCATAGTGGCCCGCCGTGCGCGTTTGTGTTGGATCTTATTCCAGCATTGCGTTGACTTTGGCCAACGCTTCGATGTCGGCTTCAATCCGGGCTGTGGTTTCATCAGCACCTTGCCAGTAAACCAGCACACCGGTCTGGGCCATGAACTCTTGTGCCCGCTCAGAGGCCATAGTCTCTTGCGCGACTGCGATGATCTTTTCGCGCACGTCGGCAGGTGTGTCTTTGTGCACAAACAGGCCGTTCCAAAGAGACAGCGTCAGGCTGTCATCCAGCTCACCGACGGTTGGCGTGTCTGGCGTCAGGCCAATCCGCTCTTCCCCGATGGAGGCCAGAACATTGATGTTGTCCAGGCAGGGCAGAACCAACTGCAAGGTTGTGTTCATCACGTCCACGTCGCCAGAGGCCAGCGTATTGCAATCCAGCAGGTCAAAGGCCGCATCGGCTGCGAAAGAAAAGCCTTTTTGCTTGGCCAGCGCAAAGGTCACTTTTGTTGGGATCAGGGGGGCACCAAAGTGGCCCAGCACAACGTCATTGTCCTGCGCATGGGCGGCCAGTTCGTCCACGGTCGTGTAAGGCGCATCTTTGCCAGATACGATCACAAAGGGATAAGTCAGGAAGGCCCCCAGTGGCTCAAACGGATTTGGGTTCAGCTCAGGAATGCCGATGTTTGGCCCAACAACCGGAACCGCCAGAATGAAAGAGCCAACCGTGTAGCCATCCGCAGGAGCATTTGCGACTTCAACCGCGCCGGGGAACGGTCCGCCACCGCCACCTGGTTTGTTCACGACCGCTGCTGGCACGCCGTATTTTTCCTGAAAATCCTCGGCGATCATCCGCGTCAGCACGTCTTCTGCATCGCCCGGAGGCCATGGCACAACAAATTCCACAGGTTTTTCTGGATATTCCGCAGCTGCGATGCCCGGCATCATGGCTGCAATCGCCGCGACGCCCGCGATCAGTGTCTTTTTCATTTCTTGTCTCCCAATTGGTCGGTGCACTATTAGCACCGGCGGTGTAAAAACATTGATCCAGAAACCAAGTTCTGTCAACGATGAGGAAGATCCTGATCAGACAAAATTTGGCCTGAAATCAGGAGCTCTGCGTAAAGGGGAGGCGCAAAAGCCGTGGAAGATGCTGTCAAACATACATTTTTCAGCGGTTCGGATGCGCCCCATAGGGCCGATCACTTGGCAGGCACCTCTGGCAAATGCGCACACTATAACAGCACAAAAAACCACCGTGCACGAATCAGCGCTTCAGCTCAGCGGTTCATTTTGCCGTCCGGCTGCGGCGATGCAACGCGGTCAGGAGCCCACTTGGCCGCTGTGAACGCCGCCAATTTGGGGGCGCGCGGATGAGCCAGCCGCTGCCTCAATCAGCGCCGGTCGTCATTGTGGGGGGCGGCATCATTGGCATGTCAACGCTCTACCATCTGGCCCACCGGGGTGTGGCGGCGGTTTTGGTTGAACGCCGCAAAATCGCCAGTGGCACCACCTGGCACGCCGCTGGCATCGTGGGGCAATTGCGCGACAGCAACTCGCAGACGGCGCTTGGGAAATACACCGCCAAACTGTTCCGGGACCTGGAAGAGGAAACCGGGCAGGGCACCGGTTACAAACAGAACGGCACCATCAACATATCGCTTAGCGATGTGCGCCATGAGCAGCTTTTGCGCCAGCATGACCATGCCGCGCGGATGGGCATCCCCAGCCAGATGCTGACCTCGGAAGAGGTGAAAGAATACTGGCCCGCATTGGTGATTGACGATGTGCAGTCTGGGTTTTTTGTGCCCTCCAACGGTCAGGTCAACCCGCTTGATGTGACCATCGCTTTGTCCAAGGGCGCCCGTCAGAAGGGCGCGCAAGTTTTTGAAGACACAATGGTGGACAAGCTGGAGATCCGCGACGGGAAGGTCGTAGGCGTTGTCACCGACAAAGGCGTCATTGCAACGGATAAGGTCCTGCTGGCTGGTGGGATGTGGTCACATCTTTTTGGCAAAGCGCACGGGATCACGGTGCCGCTGCATGCTGCTGAGCATTTCTATATCGTGACGGAGCCGGTGCCGGGCCTGCCCTCAGATCAGCCAATCCTCAACATCATCGAAGAGCGCAATTATTGGAAGGAAGATGCTGGCAAAATCTTGATCGGCGGGTTCGAAGCGCAAGGCAAAGCGTGGGGGCAAGACGGCATTCCTGGCGATTTTGAGTTTGATGAACTGCCCTTTGACATGGACCATGTCGAAGACGATCTGAGGCGCATGTTTGCGCGGATGCCGTCGCTGGAAGGGATGGGCATCCAGACGTTTTTCTGCGGACCAGAAAGCTTCACGCCCGATGGCCGCCCCTATATGGGGCCAGCGCCCGAAGTGGAGGGCGTCTTTCTGGCGACGGGTATGAATTCGAACGGGATTTTGAATTCGGGCGGCACGGGGCTGACCATGGCGGAATGGATGATCGATGGTATGCCCTCCCGCGCGATGGGGCCGCTTTTGGCCGTGCGGGCGCATCCGTTTCAGGCCAACACGCGCTACAATCAGGAAAGAGCGGCGGAAAGCGTCGGGTTTCACTATGGGTTGGCCTGGCCGGGGCGGCAGGTAAGCTCAGCGCGGGGGTGCGCCGCCTGCCGTTGCACCAAGCGCTGAAAGCTGCAGGCGCGGTGATGGCAGAGCGGATCGGTTGGGAAATCCCGATGTATTTCGATCCAGCCAACCCCGTTTGGCCCACAACCGCCTCCCTGCGTTGGAAACCGTGGTCCGCACAGATCCAGGAGGAATGCCTGGCGGCGCGGGATGCGGCGGTAGTCCTGGATCAATCCATGTACGGCAAGATCCTGGTGCAGGGTAGGGATGCCTTGCGCGCGCTCAACCACCTGTGCGGCGCGCAGTTGGACGTGGCTGTTGGCACCTCTGTCTATACGCAGTTTTTGAACGCCAAGGGCGGGATTGAGGCGGATGTCACGGTGATCCGCACGGCAACCGACAGCTTTATGATTGTCACGGGGCACCCCAGCCAGATGCGTGACCTGCACTGGATCAAAACCCACGCGGATCCCGCCTGGCGGTTTGAGGTCTTTGATGCGACGTCTGCTTACGGCTTGCTGACGCTTCATGGCCCCAGGGCGCGCGATATTTTGCAATCGCTCAGCACGGATGATGTCTCAGACGCGGCCTTTCCCTTTGGCGCGGCGCGTCAGATCGATGTGGCACACGCCCGCGGCTGGGTGATCCGCCGGTCTTTTTTGGGCGCGCTTGGCTTTGAAATAATGGTTCCTGCTGAATTCAGCGGCGGCGTTTATGACGCGCTTTTGGCTGCGGGCAAGCCGCACGGCCTGCGCCACATGGGTATGTTCGCGATGAATGCCTGCCGGTTGGAGAAGGGCTTTCGGCACTTTGGCCACGATATCGGCGAAGAGGACACACCACTTGAGGCGGGGCTCGGCTTTGCCGTTGACCTGGACAAGCCAGAGAAATTTCTGGGCAAAGACCGTCTGGCCCGGCAAAAGGCGGAAGAGGGCCCCGCCTACCGCCACCGGACTGTTTGCATCAAAGTGCCAGATCTGACCGCGCAAACCGGACCCTACCTCATTCATAATGAGCCGATATGGAAAGACGGCGCGATCGTGGGCCATGTCACCTCAGGCGACTGGGGGTTCCGGCTGGAGGCGATGATCGGACTGGCCAGTCTTGAACGCGAGGACGGGGTGAGCAGTTCATGGATCGCGGATGGTGGCTTTACGGTTCAAATCGCGGGACAAATGTACCCAATAGAGGTGCAGCTTGGTCCATTCTACGACCCAAAAGGCGACATCATGCGCAGCTGACCCAAGACACTGAGGGAGAAGAAAGTGACGGATAAGACAATCCTCGTCGTTGGTACCTACGACACCAAGAACGATGAACTGGAATATATGGTTGAGCGGATCACCACGATGGGTGGGGGCGCGTTAAGCATGGATATCTCGGTGCTGGGCGATCCTGAAAAGCCCACCGATTTCTCCAAACATGATGTGGCCCAAGCGGGCGGCAGCTCAATCCACGCGGCCATCGACAGCGGGGATGAAAACACCGCAATGCAGATCATGGCAAAGGGGGCCAGCACCCTGGCACGCCAGCTTTTTGATCAGGGGCGGTTTGATGGCGTGGTCGTGCTGGGCGGTACAATGGGCACCGATGCGGCCCTTGATATCTGTCAGGCGCTGCCGCTTGGGGTGCCCAAATATGTTGTCTCAACCGTGTCCTTCTCTCCGCTGATTGAGCCGCAACGCCTATCGGCTGATATCCAGATGATCCTCTGGGCGGGGGGGCTTTATGGGCTAAACTCTGTCTGCAAATCATCGCTTAGCCAGGCTGCTGGTGCCGTGCTGGGGGCCGCCCGCGCGGTTGAGCCGCCCCGCAACGAACGCCCCATGGTTGGCATGACATCACTTGGCTCGTCCTGCCTGAAGTACATGAAAAAGCTGAAGCCAGCGCTGGAAGCGCGTGGGTTCGAAGTGGCGATTTTTCACGCGACGGGCATGGGCGGCATGGCCTATGAAAGCATCGCCCGCGAGGGTGGTTTTGCCTGTGTGATGGATTTTGCCTTGCCCGAATTGGGTAACCTGCTGGCCGGCTCCGTGGTGAATGGTGGCGATGACCGCATGCTGAACGCAGGCCGCGCGGGCATCCCGCAAATCGTGGCACCGGGGTGTCTGGACCTGATTGATTTTGCTGGTTGGCAAGACATCCCCCAGCAGTATCAGGACCGCCCGTTTCATGCGCATAACCGGTTGATCAAATCCTCTGGCCTGAATGCCCAAGAACGTCGTGAAACAGCACAGGAAATCGCCAAACGGCTCAAGGCTTCTGACACGCCCGCCCATGTGATCCTGACCAATCACGGCATTGAAGAATGGGACCGCGAAGGCGATGTGGCACATGACCCAGAGGCCTTTGCCGCGTTTTGCGATGAGATGCGCCAGCAGATGACCGAGCCTTTGCAGTTCACAGAACTGGACTGTCACATCAATGATGACGCCTTTGCCGATAAGGCGCTTGAGATCTTCGATGCCTGGGTCGCCGACGGCACGATCAAGCAGAAGGCCTGAGCAGCATGCCTGGCCACCCGCCGTGCGATCCCCGGTATGATGTGCTGTTTGAACCGGTGCAGATCGGGCCAGTCACCGCGCCGAACCGGTTCTATGCGGTCCCCCATGCCACGGGCCACAGCCCTCTGATGCCAAACGGCTCTATCGCCATGCGCGCGATGAAGGCCGAAGGGGGCTGGGGCGTGATCTCCATGCAGGTGGCCGAGATTGACCCCTCGTCCGATATCTCCAACCTGCCGATGGAGAGGTTCTGGGACGAAACGGACGTCAAATCCCACGCGCTGATGGTGGAGCGGGTCAAACAGCACGGGGCGCTTGCGGCCGTTGAAATTGCCCATACCGGCATCCGCGCCCGCAACATGGATACCGGCACGCCGGTTTTGGGCCCGTCCAGCCAAAGAATTCTCAAGCCGCAAAACCCCATTCAATCCAAAGCGATGGATAAACACGACATCCGCGCCTTTCGCGACAGCCACCGCCGCGCCGTGCAACGGGCCAAACAGGCGGGCTATGACATTGTGTATGTCTATGCCGCGCATGATGCCGCATTGGTCTGGCATTTCCTGAACCCCGCCTACAACAAGCGCAGCGATGAATATGGCGGGTCGTTTGAAAACCGGCTGCGCCTGCTGCGCGAAGTCCTGCAAGACACGATGGAAGAGGCCGCAGGTGATGTTGCGGTGGCCGTGCGGATCCCTGCCCATGATTTCAAATCCGGCAGCCCCCTGACCTATGACAATGAGGCCCGCGCGGTCATTGAAACACTGGCCGAGGTGCCCGACCTGTGGGATGTGAACGTTGCCTCCTGGCCGCGCGACAGTGGCACGTCGCGTTTTGATGGCGAAGGCCATCAGGAGAAATATACCAGCTACGTCAAACAGGTAACCTCCAAGCCCGTTGTCGGCGTTGGGCGGTATACCTCGGCTGATGCGATGGTCAGCCTGGTGCGGAAGGGTGTGTTTGATTTGATCGGCGCCTCTCGGCCCTCCATTGCTGATCCCTTCTTGCCCAACAAGATCAAAGAAGGCCGGATCGACGACATTCGCGAATGTATCGGATGCAATGTCTGTGTGTCCTCGGATGCCTATTCGGTGCCGTTGATGTGCACACAAAACCCCACCATCAGCCAGGAATGGCGGCGCGGCTGGCATCCTGAGATCATCCCGCAGGCCCCAAGACGTGACAGCACGTTGATCATCGGCTCAGGCCCTGCGGGGCTGGAATGCGCCCTTACCCTGGCCCGCGCAGGCCATGAGGTGACCTTGGCTGAAAGAGAAGCTGATTTTGGGGGGCGCGTGTTGAAGGAGAGCGCACTGAAAGGGCTGTCTGCCTGGGGCCGTGTGCGGGATTATCGCCTGTACCAGTTGCAGCAACTGGGCAATGTCGCACTTTATGCCCAAAGCGATATCGGGGTGGATGATGTGGCGGGCTTTGAGGCGGACAACATCGTTGTCGCAACCGGGGCGCGGTGGCGCGATGACGGGGCCGGGGCCAGCTGCTTTGACAGCCTGCCTGGGTTTGCAGGTGCCGCATTGACCCCCGATGATGTGATGGCGGGTGCGCCGCTTGCTGGGCCCATCGTGGTTTATGACGATGACCATTATTATATGGGCAACGTGATTGCCGCGCATTTGGCCGCGCAAGGGCACGCGGTTCATCTGGTCTGTCCGCTTCCCTCCATCGCAGAATGGATGGGATACACGCTGGAAAGCCCCCGTGTTTTGCAAGAAATGATGGCCTTGGGCGTTGAGATGCACCCCAACACCACGGCAACCCGCTGGACCGGTTCTGCGTTGGAAATCGCGCGCTCTGACACCGGGCAATTGCTGCCGCCGGTCCCCGCCAATCACCTTATCTTCGTCGGGGCCCGCCACCCCAACGACAGCTTGCTCACCTCCCTGAAATCCGCAGACGGCCTCAAAGGCACCGTAAGCAGCATCGGAGATTGCCTGGCCCCGGGGATCATCCAGGCGGCGGTCTTTTCGGGCCATGCCGAGGCGCGCAGGTTGATCTCTGATGCGCCGACTGTAGGCATCTACCGCCGCGAAACCCCAGTGTTATTCGACGCGCCGCCTAAGGCCCAAAGCACCGCCAAAGGCCGATGAGGCAATCGGTTCATTATAGACAACACAGGTTCGCATGTTAGGATGCCCTGACCGTTCAAGCCATGGTGAAACCAGCCGATGAAGACAGTCAACAAAGCGCTGGCAGTCCTTGACCAATTCTCGATGGAGCGCACCGAAATTGGGTTGAGTGAGCTGTCCCGAATGGCCGAGCTGGACAAGGCGACGACCCGCAGGTTGCTGGTGGCCCTGTCAACACATGGCTTTATCGAACAGGTCGAGGATACCCGCAAATACCGGCTTGGCCACGGCTTTCTGCGCCTCGCGCGGATCCGAGAGGCGACAGTGCCCATCGCCAAGGCCGCGCAAGAGGTCTGCAATTGGCTGGTAGAAGAGGCGAATGAGACGGTGCATGTGAGTGTCGCGGGCGATCAAGGTATGATCAACATTGCCCACCGGCTGCCGCGCCGGGGCAACGTGATCAACATCGTGCCCTCGCAGCTGCTTTACTATCACGCCACCGCCTCTGGCCTCGCGTTCTTGGCTTTCGCCAGTGAGGAAACCACCGACAGGATCCTGGCGCTTGATCGTGAGCGGATCACTGAGGATACCATCACCTCAAAAAGTGAGCTGCGTGCGCAAATCGCCAAATTCAAAGCCCAAGGGTATTCCCAAACCCGCAAGACCTTTGAAAGCGATGTCTCCAGCATCGGGATGCCCTTTTTCGGAGACGGCACTGATCCCGAAGGCTCTATCGCACTTGCCCTGCCGCAAAACGATTTGACCGATGCCCGCAGGGACGCTTTGCTGCCGCTGCTGAGAAAAGCCGCCGATCAGCTGGAGCGCGCACTGACCGGCCTCGGCCCCTAAGATCAGCGGCCAGCGCAGGCAGTCGCAATGACGCGCCCTGCGCTTCATCTTTCCAACTACAACTCAATTCCTCCTTCGCCACAAAAGGGCGCTCTGTGGAGGGCAAGCCGGTTCAAAAGGCCGCGCGCCAAAGCTCAGGCTCTGACGCGCGATCCCAATTCAGCTCCAAGGCAGCATCTCTCATGCCGCCCGATCTGCGCTTACTCCGCAGCTAAGTCTTGCGTCGTCTCACCATAGCCTGCTGGCACCGGTAAATCCGGCAGGCCCGCTGCACGTTTTTGCAACGCCCGTCCGATCACAACGCGGCTGATCTCTGTGGTGCCGTCCACAATCCGCAGCATCTGCGCCAGACGTGACAGCCGGTCCAATCCGTAAGGCTGCAGCAGGCCCATGCCCCCCAACACCTGGGTGCAGGTGTTGGCCGCCCGCACGGCGGCATCGGGCACAAATCTTTTGGCATGTGCGGCCATCAACGGGCCTTCGGGCGTGCCAAGGGCCTCTGCCGCCTTGCGGTACAGCAGCTTGGAGGCCTCCAGATCCGTTGCCACCTCACCCAGCATCCACTGGATGCCATCCAGATCCAGGTTTTTGCCGCCAAACATCTTGCGGTTTTTGGCATAAGACAGCGCGGTATCCAGCGCCGCCTGCATCAGACCACAGCAGCCCGACGCAATCGACACACGGGCAATGTCAATCGCCATCAATGATCCTTGGAACCCCTGTCCGATGGGCAAGATGATGTTGTCTTCGCTCACCACAACCTGATCCAGATACATCTCTGCCATTGGCAGGAAGGTATAAGACGGCGTGTCATAAAGGGGGCCAAAGCTGACCCCGGGGGCATCTGCGGGGATGGCGATCATGGCCATGTCTTTGTGACCGGGCGCGTCGCTGGTTTTCACAACTGTGAAATAGACATCCGCCTCCGTTGCCAAGCTGACCCAGGCTTTCGCCCCATTGATCGTCCAGGTGCCATCGCCGTTGACGGTGGCGCGGCTGTACATCGTCATCGGGTCAGAACCTGACTGCGGCTCTGTCAGTGCAAAGTTGGCCAGTTTGCGGCCTGACGTCAGATCGCGCGCCCAAGCCTCTTTGAACGCCTCGGTGCCATATCCACAGGCCGCGAAAGTGCAGATATTGTGCATGGAGATCGCAAAGGCATAGGCCCCGTCCCCCAGCCCAAGCTGTTCGTAAACCTGGATCCCTTCTGACAAGGGCAGGCCCTGACCGCCCCATTCCTGGGGGGCATAAAGGCCGGTCAACCCCGCAGCCCCCGCTTGGTCAGAGGCCGCCCGCGGCCAGGCTTTCTGCGCGTTCCAGTCATTCACGTTTGGGGTGATTACGTCATCGGCATGGGCACGGGCAGCGGCAAGAATAGTGGCGATTGTCTGCGTCATTGGGGGATCCTTTGCTATGGTCGCATATCTCCGATCTTGCCAATTTGGACTGGCAGGAGGCGGCAGATACCACGCGAGATTTGAAGTTGAGCCTCAATAGAATGAATTAATGCGTCCGCGCCATCTCGCCCAGTGACAGGTAATTGTCCAAAAGTGACAGATTTAGCCGGGTGCCACTGGCCCTCTCCGGTAAGCGCTTGGGGTGCTGCCCGTCCACCTGTGGAACGCTTTGTGAAAGCTCGCCGCTGAGGCAAAGCCGACATCCTGCGCAATCGCCTCAATGCTCGCTTCCCCCAGATGCAACCGCCGGATCGCGATGTCGCGTCTCAGCGCATCTTTGATGGCCTGAAAAGAGGTGCCATCGGCATCCAGTTTGCGGATCAATGTCCGCGGCGTCATGTGCAGTGCGCGGGCCGCACCGATCAGATGCGCCTCTGCCCAGGGCACCTGACCAAGATAGGCGCGCACGCGTAGCGCTTGGGTGTGTTGCTGGGACTGCGTAAATATCCAATCCCGCGGCGCGTTCTCCAAAAACCGGTTCAGATCGCGGGTGCTGCGCGGCTGTACCGGGCCCAGGGCAGCAGGATCAAAATGCATGGCGGTGGCAGCTGCATCAAAGCGCACGGGGGCAGGAAAAATCAGCGCGTAGTCTTGTTCAAAAGGCGGCTGGGCAAAGGTGAAATCAACAGCGCGCACCATCACCTCGCGCCGGGCAAGCCAGGACAGCAGCCCGTGCGCAAGCTTTAGGATCAACATATGCCCAAACCGCTGCGCTGGGGCGTTTGTCTGTGCAACCAGCTGCAGGGTGACGGTATCTGGGGTTTCCAGCAGCTCAAAGAGGTGGTCATCCAACAGCAGGTTCCAAAACGTCGAAAACCGATAAAGCGCCGAAGGCAGCGCCGTGGATTCGCGCACCGAGGTCAGCAAATGCTGCAAGGCCCGTGGCCGGATTGGGCGTGACCACAGCCCCATCATCTCATCCCCTGTCTCCACGGCTGCAAGCTGATAAAGGCAAACGATCTGATCAAGCGTGACACGTTCGTGCGGCGCATCTGACGTGCCCGTCAGATCAGCGCGGTCCAGCAAAGAGGCAAAGTGGCTTTCTGTGCACAAAGGGCGCAGGGCCGACAGCCAATCGGCGATAAAGTGGCGCGACACGGTGGAATAGAGGGTTGTGGGATCAATGCTCATCTTATCGCCACGCTAGCAGTGAACGCAGCAAGCGACAGCAGTTTTCAACGCGCCTGCCCCAGCTGGACCGTCTGAATTCAGACATCTGGGGGGCATGGGTTTGGATTGCTTTGCAACTCAGCCCAAACTGCGCCCATGATACGGGGGGCACCTTGGCAAACCGGCAGGTTGGTGGCCCACCGCAAAAGAGGGATATCCAAATGGCTGGCGGCTTTTTTGACAGCTCACGCACCTTTATTCACAGCCTGCGCAGCATGCGTCAGGAAGAATTGGCACAAGCGGCCGTAAACCCCTATCTGGCCGAAGCGCTGGAGCGGGAGAAATACGAAGGCCACCGGCTGGCTGTCTTCGCCCGGTCCATCGCATTGGGTATTCTGGCGGTTTTGGTCCTAGTCCTGGTGCCAGCCTTCCACACGCTCTTTTACGTTGTCATCATCGTGTTGTTCATCGCGTTGGGCTGGCTGCAACTGCGTGCGGCACGGGTCGGCCAATCCCGGTCAGAGCTGCTGTTGATTTTTGCAGACCTTGCGCTTTTGACCTTGGTTTTCACCATCTCAAACCCTTTCAGGCCAGATGATATTCCGACGGCGTTCAATTACCGTTTCGACAACTTTATCTTCTTTTTTCTGTTTCTGGCCCTCGGCACGCTTGCCTATTCCTGGCGGACAGTATGGGCTATTGGGTTTTGGACCGCGAGCCTTTGGGCCATTGGCCTTGCCTGCGTGCATTTCTTTGGCCACCGCATCCCCGAACTGACAGAGGCATCAAATAGCCTGTTTGGCGAACATGAGTTGCTGAAGTGGGCGCTTGATCCGAACGGGTTGCAGTTTACCGAAAGGGTTGAAGAGATTGTTGTGATCTTGATGGTGGCAGTCATTCTGGGCCTCAAAGGCGCGCGGTCAAACAGGCTGTTGATCGCGCAGGCAAACGTCGCGGCAGAGCGGGCCAATCTGTCGCGCTATTTCCCTTCCAGTCTGGTGGATACGCTGGCGTCTTCCGGTCACGATGTGGGCGCGGTCAGGAACCAGGACGTGGCGGTGCTTTTCACCGATATCGTCGGCTTCACGCAATTTGCCGAAAGCAATGCGCCCGAAGCAGTGATCGCCCTTTTGCGGGACTATCATTCAATGGTCGAAGCGGCGGTGTTCCAAAATGGGGGCACCTTGGACAAATACCTTGGCGATGGTGCGATGGCGACCTTTGGCACGCCCGAGGCAGGGCCAAATGATGCGCAAAACGCCCTGCAAGCTGCGCAGCAGATTTTGCAGGAAACTGAGAAACTCAACGGCGTCAGATCGGCACAAGGGCTGAGCGTCATCCAGGTCTCTGTTGGTTTGCATTTTGGGGCTGTCACGATGGGCGACGTCGGTTCATCCCGGCGCTTGGAGTTCACGGTCATTGGCGACACGGTAAACGTGGCCAGCCGTCTTGAAGCGGCCAGCCGAGAGCTTGCCTGCAATTGCGTGGTCAGCGATGCCTTGATGCAGCGTGCCTTCCAACATACCTCAGCCCCCGACGCACCGCTTAGCGGTTTTCAGCACAAGACGGGCGTTAAATTGCGGGGGCGGCAGACACCTATTGATGTGTGGACCGCCTAACGGGCAGGGCCCCTATCTGGCGGTCGCCTGCTAGGGGCAGTCTTGCAAAAACTCAGCCAATTGGTCCAACCCGTCGCGCAACACAGCGGGATCATTGGCAAAGCCGATGCGCACGCAACCCTCCATTTCAAAGGCATCCCCAGGGGTCAGCATCACGCCCGTTTTTGCCAGGAGCTGCAAACAGAAATCACGAGAGCTGAGCGTCGTCTCAACATTCAGCATCGCTGTTGTCCCGGCATTTGGCTGGATCCAGGAAATGCGCGGTTGGGTCGTAATCCAATCTGCAAGAACAGCGAGGTTGGTGCGCGTGATGTGGTGGCTGCGGGCCAACAACTTGTCTTTGCTTTCAAGCGCGATTGCGGCGAGGTGATCGTTGATCATGCCCACAGAAATGGTGTCAAAATCGCGGTGGATCATCACCTGTTCGGTCACCTCAGCCGGGGCCACGATCCAACCGACGCGCAGACCAGCCAGCGAAAACGCCTTGGAGGTGCTCGCCGTGCTGATGCCTTTTTCGTAGACATCGACAATTGAGGCAGACATCCCATCGCCCTGTTGTGCGGTCCCGCGGTAGACCTCATCGCACAGGACATATGCTCCAACCGCGCGCGCGATGGCGGCGATCTCTTCCAGCATCTGGCGGGGGATAAGCGCCCCTGTCGGATTGTTGGGATTTGTCAGAGCGATAAGCTTGGTCTGGGGCGTCACCAGCCGGCGCAGTTCTGTCAGATCAGGCAGAAAGTTGTCCCGTGCCCGTAGTGGCAGCAAATCCACCTGCGCACCGATGCTTTGGGGAATGGAATAATGCTGCTGATAGGTCGGGATGATTGACACGATATGATCGCCCGCCGCCAGCAGCGATTTATGCACCAGCATGTTGGCGGCGATGGTGCCGTGGGTCACGGTCACATCTGTGGGCTGAGGCGTTTCATAAAGCGCTGCAATGGCGGATCTGAGGCGTTCTGATCCCTCAATGGCCCCATAGGTCAGTTTCATGGGCAGCAGATCGTGCAAATCCGTGCTGTTGCGACCAGACAGATGCAGCAGTTCTTCGACGGTGATGCTGGCAACGCAGGTTTCGGCCAGGTTGTAAGAACAACGGGTCTCCCACTCGTTCATCCACAGCTCGACCTTGAAAGGTTCTATGAACATCGCGACTTCCTTTGAGATGAGTGCCGGTTCACCCTGGCGCAGACTTGCACGATAAAACTGTCTGGACCGGTGGGGCAACCGGATCTCTGGGGGGCCACGCAATGGAATGCTGTTTGTTTTAGGTACACAGTGTCGCGATCTAGATCCCGAAACACTGCACCGGGTCGCTGACGTTATGGAGTGCTATTTCACCCAGATCATCAGCGACGTCGTCTGCGGCCAAGATATCTTGCGTCACGACAATGCCGTGGCCGGTGTGTTTGCCATGCTCACAAAGACGCGCAGCCAGGTTCGCCGCATGTCCGATAACAGTGAAATCCAACCGCTCACGTGAGCCGACATTGCCATAGGTCACGCGGCCAAAAGCAATGCCCACCGCCCCTTCGCTTTCCCCTTGCGCGGACAGCTCCGCAAGGGTTTTGCGCGCCGATGCGAGGGCCTTGGCGCGGGCAGCGGCGGCATCCTCTGCTGCGGGGAAGACTGCCAGGACCGCATCGCCAATGAACTTTAGAACCTCACCCCCATGGGCGTGGACAACATCTGCGGTGGTTTCAAAAAAGCGGTTGAGCAGCTTGATATACGCGTCCCGCGACAGCGTTTCTGCCAACCGCGTCGAATGCCGCAGGTCACAGAACATGATTGCGGCGTCAATCTCATCGCCATCCCCACGACGGATATCACCGCCCAGCACCCGCGCGCCGGTGCGTTTGCCCACATAGGTTTCCAACAAGGCCTGTGCGTTTTCGCGTTGGGCAAAGACCTCATAGAACCGCGAAATCACTGCTACGGTTTCAAAGATCACCCCAAGGTTGGCGGTTGAAAACCCGTCGGGATGATCGCTGGTGGCGGTCAGAACATTAACGCGGCCATCAGAGAACGGCATCGGCATGGCCACGTAATCCGTGGCCCCCTGGGTTTGCAGGTCTTGCATGATCGGGAAACTGTTATCGACATAGTCTGATCCCAACCGCTGCCGCACCCCGCCCAGCCCTTCTGAGACATACCGCAAGGGGGAGTTCATGAAAGCGGGGTGGTCATGGATTTCATAGGTCGGCGTCGAGGTTGCAACCTGATCTGTGGCATGGGTCCAGACATAGTGCCTGCCCGCAATCAAAGGGTGCAACGACCAGATCATCATGCTGATCCGGGTCAGGTGCACGCCCTGTTCGCGCAGCTTTTCGCCCAACGCCTTGGTCAAGGCATCCGGGGAAGGGATGAAAGCAGCCTCTCGCAACAGCCAATCAATCATTGGCCCGGAAACGGAGGCATAATCGGGCCGTGCGATCGGGCCCTGTTCGGTGACAATCCGTGTGGCCATGCCCGGCATGAAGGCAAAAAGCCCGCCGACGGGGCTGCTTTCTGGCAAGGGGTTTGCATAGGTCCAAACGCCGTTGGGCAGCGTTTGGCCTGCCAGCAAGATGTCGCGGTAGCGGGCGGTGCCCTTGAAGGGGCAGAAGGTTTTCAGGGCGGTGGGCGGGCTTAACTCAACTTTGATGTCTTCTTGCGGGAAATAGACAACCGGCTCCAACCGGGTCTCAAAGGCCACGCGCGCGCTGTCGCTTTCGGCCAAAAGCGTATCACCGCGATAGGCCCGCACCACGCCGGGGATGTCATGCACTTCAAGGCCGTATTCAGCAGAGAGGTTGGTGGGTTGGATGGTCATGGGGGGCACCCCTTTTGCGAACTGCGCGCCCCTTTCAATATTGGGTGTCTTTGGCAGCTTGCCAAGAGGGTGGTCCGCAATCTGCCAAAACTGCCGGCTGTGGGTCAGCGTTTGGCAAGGTGTTGTACAAACAAGGCCCGCACATTCTGGCGCCGCGATTGGTCTGGCCAGACCGCGTGGAACCCCAAGGGTCGCAAGGACCACTCTGGCAGCACATGCACCAGGTCGCCTTGATCAAACCCGCGTTGCGCGATGTTCTCGGGCACAGCGGCCAGACCCAAACCACGCGCCGCAGCTTCATAAAGCGCATCGGCAGAGTTGACCGCAAAATGGCTTTTGCCCGTCAGCGTCACCTCGCGACCGTCTTGCGCAGTGAGCGTGGTGGGGTGGGGCCGAATGCTGAACCGGATCCAGTCCCATGTTTCCAGAATGGCAGGCGCGTGCGGCGAACCGTGCTCAGCGACATAATCGGGGTGCGCCACCAGCAGGCGGTTTGCCCCTCCGATGCTGCGGGATTTCAGATCACTATCAGCAAGCCATCCTGCCCTGATCCCCAGATCATACCCATCCCTGATCAAATCGCGGGGCGCGTCTGAGAAATCAAATTCAAGATCAATCTTGGGATAGGTTTTGGCGAAGGATGCAAAGGCATCCATCAATTCTGTTTGGGTCACAAAGGCTGGTGCCGTGATCCTAAGCGTCCCTTGCGGATCGTCAGCAGCCGGGCTGATCGCGTCAAGCCCCTCCTCTATGGTGGCAAGCATCTCTTGCGCCTTCTCATGCAAAATGCGCCCCTCATGGGTGAGCGATAGCCTGCGCGTTGAGCGGTAGAGCAAGGTCACGCCAAGGTCTTTTTCAAGATCAGAAACCGTCTCGCTCACCCGCGATGGTCCAAGGCCCAGATGCGTGGCCGCCGCGCGAAACGTGCCCTGTTCGACGACCGCTGAGAAAACCGCAATGGCGCGTAGTTTGCTGATCATTGTTCCGATTTTCCGAATAGAGATGTCTGTATTGATCTACTTATGGAGAGGCGCTGCGGTCAATACCTTTGGCCTGCACAATATGAATTCAAAGCAACCCGAATGCTAACCAGAGGTTAATGAAACAATGACAACGACATTGAACCGCCGCCAACTGATCAAAGGTGCAGCCATGACAGCGGGGGCTGCGGCCCTTGTGCAGGGCAGTTTCGCCGCCAAACCCAGCTTTGCCCAAGGCCAGATGCCCGCAGGGACCGTCATGAGCTTTGCCAAGGCTGGCGTGACCTTTCATACCTACGTCTCACCGGCACAGGCCGTGAATGTCACGTCGCATGTGATTGAACTGGGCGATCAACTGCTATTGGTCGATGCCACGATGCTGCCGCCCACGGCGGCTGAGGTTGCCGCACTTGTCGCCTCTACCGGCAAGCCGGTGCATACAGCCTACGTCAGCCATGAGCATCCCGATCATTGGGGTGGCGTATCAAGCTTTGAGGGCATCGGTTTTCAGACCTTGCCCGGCATTCGCGAAGGTCTGCGCGCAGAGGCTACAGCGGGCAATTTCCCGGAACCTACATCGCTCTTGAACAGCGCGGACCTGGCGCTGGGCACGACAGAAATCGGTGGTGTGCCGGTAGAGTTTAGATCTTATGAAAACGCCGAAGCACCTGAAACCATCGTCGCGGTTCTGCCCGAGCAGAAAGTCGCCGTAGTGCAGGATTTGGTCTACAATGGCATCTACTTTGCGCCTGGTGTTGACCGAAAGAACTGGATCAGCACGCTTGAGACACTGCGTGATGATGCCTCGTTTGAGACGCTGTTGGTTGGGCACGGCCTGCCCACATCCCGGGGTGAGCTGGATACAGCGATCACCTATGTAAAAGCGCTCGATGCCGCCTGGGACAATGCCTCTACCCCCGATGACGTGATCGGGGCAATGAAAGCTGCCTATCCGGCCTATGAAGGCGAATTTCTACTGAGCCTCATTAACGAGTACTGGGACAAGTAACCCCAGAGCGACGTGCACAGGTCTGTATACTGCAATCGTGCCTGAGGTCTTTGATTTCGGGGGCTTAAGGTAAGCGACTAGGTTCAGATCAATTGCATTTCGCGTTGACCGGCGCGGGCGGATGGGCCCGCGCCAAAAGCATAGGAGACATCGCATGGCACAAGGGCTTGAAAACGTCCGCAGGATTTACCTGGAAGGGATCGCAGGCGGACAGGCGCGCGACGCGGTTCAGAAATATACCGGTCATCGCTACACCCAGCATTCCACCGGGGTGGCGGACGGGGCCGAAGGATTTCTGGCTTTCTTTGAACCCTTCGTGGAACGGAACCCAAAGCGGGACATTGAGATCGTCAGGATTTTTGAGGACGGCCCGTGGGTATTCTGCAGCGCCTATCAATCACTGAACGATGGTGCGGCCCAATGGGTCACGATGGACATGTTTTATACCGATCAAAACGGCTTGATCCTGGAGCATTGGGACACCATCGCGCCTTATGTGCCCGAAACCGTATCGGGTGCGGAAATGGTCGGGGGTGCCACTGAGGTGGACCTTAGTGCCGACACAGAGGCCAACAAGGCAGTTGTGTTGGAATATACCAAGCAAGTGGTGCAGGGCGGTGCGCTTGGCCAGATCAGCGATTTCGTTGCCGAAGACCTGTTACAACACGCACCTGATATCGGCCCAGGGTGTGACGGCCTGCAAAGCTGGCTCGCCTCAGAAGACAGCGGGTCTTATGAGATGCTCTTCCGCCTCTTGGGGCAGGGTGATTTTGTGGTGACTTACGGCAAATGCCACGCCAAGGGGCAAGATCACGCGGTCTTTGACCTGTTCCGCCTGGAAGACGGCAAGATTGCAGAACACTGGCGCAATGCCGAAACGATTGGCCCAAGGGAAAGCTGGGGCAATTCAGGTAAGTTCTAAGGCGAAAGGCGCTTGGGCACAGGCACGCCGAATACCCCCAAGCGCCTTTTGAACGGGACCGTTATGTGCGGCGGAAAGCCAGCACAAAGGGCAGGGCGACCGCATACATCGTGATCCCATAAACCGCCCCGGGCAGCGACAGCACCGGAAAACTGGCGGTGGTGCCCATGATGATTGGGGCCAAGGTGATGGCAACCGTGCTGTTTTGAATGCCCGCTTCAATGGAGACTGTTTTACGCTCCAGCAAGCTCAGCCCCATTACAGTAGCAATCCCCAATCCCAGCAGCATCAGCACCACGTTCATCACGATCAAAGCTGGGCCAAGCCGG
Source organism: Sulfitobacter sp. GN1-4 (assembly GCF_055693825.1). Classification (NCBI taxonomy): domain Bacteria; kingdom Pseudomonadati; phylum Pseudomonadota; class Alphaproteobacteria; order Rhodobacterales; family Roseobacteraceae; genus Sulfitobacter; species Sulfitobacter sp. GN1-4. Next base: position 662,419 of record NZ_JBVFUQ010000003.1, read on the forward strand.
GCGAGGTTTTCGGTAAAAAGGCTCCAGTTGCTGGCAACCGCCGCCAGGACAATGACAACAAAAAGCACGCTGGCCAGCGTAGAAACAACAGGCTCAATCCGGTTTGCAGCATTGGCCGCAAAGTGCCTGATCGCCACGCCGATGCCGACGGGCACGGTGGTAATCACGAACATCGCAACCGCCAGGGATGCGACGGAAATCTCTGGGGCCTGATCCCCCATGAAATGCGCCACTGTCCAGACGATCGCAATCGGCACCGTGACGATCGACAGCAGTGAAACGACAGCGGTTAGCGAAACGGACAGCGCCACATCGCCTTTTGCGAATTTTGAGATCACGTTTGATGTGACCCCACCCGGACACAGGCTGAGCAGCATGAAACCTGCGGCCAACTCACCGGTGATGCCGAAGGATTTCACGACAGCAAAGCGTTGCCGCAGGCACGACGATCACCTGGCAAAGCGCACCAACGCCGAAGGCTTTGAAGTTGGTAAAGACCCGTTTGAAATCTGCCGCAGTCAGCCCGATGCCAAGGCTAAACATAATGATAGCAAGCGAAATGGGCAGCGCGACGCCGACGATGATGTCCATGTTTCCCCCCTTAGGACGTGATCGGACCACCACAAACCCGCGCTGGCGGCCTTGTGTCAACGAAAAACGCGCGTAAGGGGACGGCGGCGGTCAGAAATCTAGGGCTTGATTGCCTCCTCAGATATCACGAAAGGTCAGGCATGCGCATGAGGCGGCGGCCCCTTCGATGCGGGCAGCGCGGGGGAAAGGGCGGAGGACAGGCAAGTGAGCAAGGAAGTGCAACAGCTCTCGGATGCAGGTGAAGGCTTGGCGTTTGAGCATCAGCTTTTCACCGCACAGGGTCCGCAGATCGGGATGTGGACGGCGGCCGCACCCGGGCTTGTGTGCCCACGCGTTTACGAAAAGCGGGATGGTTTTGAACGGGCCACACAAAACTCAGCCGCCCGCGGCTGGCCGGTGCATTTACGTCCCACAGGGGGGGCACCGTGCCCCAGGGGGCAGGCAGTGAGAACCTTGTGCTGGCGTTCAATCCGCCAAAGAGCACCACGATTGAAGATGTTTACCGCTTGCTGACGGACGCCATAAAAGAGGGCTTTGGCCCTTCGGGCGCAGACATGGCCCCCGGCGAAACCCCCGGCAGTTTTTGTGACGGGGCCTGGAACCTGTCTGTAGGTGGGAAGAAGGTTGTTGGAACAGCGCAGCGGTGGAGGCCTGTGCGCGGCGGCAATCCGCGCGTTTTGGCCCATGCGCTGATCCTGACGGGCAAGTCCCAGTGGCGCCGGTGCCGAAGCGGTGGCGGCCTTTCACCAAGATCTGGACCTTGATCCTGTCCGGGCCGAGGCACATACAACCACCCAAGCAGCCTTCGGGCAGCCCGCGCTGCCCGCTGCTGCCCTTTATGCCGCGGCACTCAAAGCGATCCGGCGGTGCGAAGCGTCTTAAGGCCTGCGCACCTGACCAGTCTCGGTCAATCAGGCGCTCACCCCTGCTTCAATCTCGCGCAGCGCCGCCATCACAGCGCTGACCTGAGCGGCGTCAGAGGCCCCGTGATGCGGAGCTGCAAACGCACCACTGTCATTGTCGAAATACTGTCCCGAGACATTGGCAAAGCTTGGATCCAGCGCGGCACGGATCAGAATGTCTGCGCCGATGGACAGATCGCTGCCCGCAACGCCAAAGCCTTCTTTCACCATTTTCGACGCCAGCAATGACCCCGGATTAACCGCCACAAAAACCGGGCCATCCGGCCAGTCGCGTGCCATTTCTGCGGTCCAGATCGTGATGGCCAGCTTGCTTTGCGCATAGGCATCAAAGTCTGTCATTTCGCGAAAGGTTGCCATGGCACTCACGTCCACATCCGCCTGCGCGGCAGAGGACAGGTTCACAACCCGTCCGTCCTTTGGCAGCAGGGGCAAAAGACCGCGCGTCAGGATGTAGGGGGCGATTGTGTTGACCTCAAAACGAATGTCACGCCCGGTGGCCGTTTTGACCTGAGGCGTTTTGAGGATGCCGGCGTTATTGATCAAAACATCGAGCTGTCCATGATCCGCCTTCACCGCCTCAACCAGTGCCGCCACCTCTGTGAGATCGCTAAGATCCGCGCGGTAAGTTGCGGGCGCGCCGCCAACCTCTTGGGCGGCCTTGGCAAGTTTTTCCGCGCTGCGGCCATGCAGCAAAACGGTATGCCCCGCAGCGGAGAGTTTCTGAGCGGTCAGCAGGCCAATGCCATCTGTGGCACCGGTGATAAGAATGGTCTTTGTCATGAGATGTCCTTTAAAGGCTGAATTCTGAAAGCAGTTCATCTGCGATCTGTTTGAGAGTGTCTTCGATGGGGGCGCTGTTGAACCGCAGGTTCAAGGCCACGTGGTTGATGCCGAGCGCTGCAATTTCGCGCAGATAGCGCCGCAAAAAGGTGGTGCCTGAGGAAAAGCCCAGGTGGATCGGGCGGGGGGCGGCATCGGGGTCGGCTTGAACGTCGACGTAGAGCGATTGAAGAACCGGCTTGTTTTGCAAACCAGCCTCAGCAATCCGGGCGCGGTAGGCCGATACGATTTGGCCCTGAGACCGCGCATCGCGGGGATAGGTGATCCAGCCGTCTCCGTTCTGGGCCACCCACTCAGGTGGTTGCCGCGATCCGCCGGTGATCAGCAGGGGCAAACGGCCACCCACCGGTTTTGGCAGCATGTCGACGTTCCCGGCCAGGGTGCCCTGGGCTGTGCTGATCTGAGGATAGCTTTCGGACATCGCGCGGATGTAGGCCATGCTGTCGCGAAAGCGCGCGCCACGGCTTTCGAAATCCGCGTTCATCGCGGGATACTCTTCGGGCCGATCACCCGAGGCGACACCAAGCAACAACCGCCCGCCGGAAAGCACATCCGCTGAGGCCGCCGCCTTGGCCACATGCGCGGGGTGGCGCAAGGGCAAGATAACAGAGGCAACGCCCAACCCGATATCCTGCGTCGCGCCGGACAGCGCCCCAAGATAGACAAAGGGATCATGCATCTGGCCTGCGTCCCCAAAGGTGGGCACGTTAAAAGGCACATCCCTGAGCCAAAGAGCGGCAAAACCCAGATCATCGGCCAGCTGCGCGCGCTCCAGATGACGCTCCAGCGTTGGGACGGGCTTGTGCCCATGCCCTTCGATTGGAATGACGATCCCAAGGGTCAGCGCGCCCGGTTGAAATGCCCGCGCATAGGCCCGGTTGATGCTGGGGAATGTGGCGTCAAAGTCAGACATGCGGTTCCCTAGTAGCGCACCAAGGTGCGGCTTTCGATGCTTTTGCGGATGGTGTTGACCTCTGGGTCTTCGACCAGGTCGATGGCGCTGTGCCCGATGGAGGGCAGGCCGCGGTTATCATAGATGTTAAAGAACGCCACCTCATCCGGCGTCATCCGGGATTGGTAGACCCATTCATGATCCGCATTAGCGGCAAGCCCCATGATGTGACCACACCGATCAGGGTAGATCAGGTCAATCAGGATCCAGTCATCGGGGGCCACAGAACGCGGGCGCACAAACCCCAGGGGGCAGAGTTGATGGGGGCACCCACCGGCCTCCAAACGTTGATGAACGCATAGTGGCCCTTGGCCCAGTCCGCGGCGCGTTCCGGGCCGAGGATGTCGATCAGCCGTTTCTGCGCGCCTTCCTCACTATAGTCGCTGTGCACGTTTCTGGCGGGTTTGCGATCAGAATTGGGATCATCCTCTCTGACGGTGTGATCAAAGATGACCACCTCTTGGGCATCCAGCCTGTCTGTCAGCAACGCAGAAAGCTCCGCATCATAGAGCGGTTGCCAGCCGTCGGCGCCAAAATCATGCACGGCGCTGGGCTGGTTGGCAAAGCCTACGCTGTCTTGTTGGAAACTGACGGATGTGTCTTTTGCGCGGATGTCTTTGACAGAAATTTCCGTCGCAATCAGCTCGGGTGAGATCAGCTTGCCGATGACGCCGCCCGCGTCGATTTCAAACGCCTGCCGCTCTGGCTTGTGCACATGATAGTTCACGCTTCCAACATTGGGCATCGGGGCCTCCTTTCACTGATCGTGTTAGGATGAAAGATAGGCGCTTGGATTTCTGCATAAATGCCGAAATTCTGTAATGTTAATTCGGAAATTGCATATAATGCCCGGGCGCGCACGCTGCTGCGTTTCTGCCTTGGCGAAAGGTGTTGGGCCCACGTTGGCGCAGGCCCAGCTGGTGTTATTCGGATTTGCGCTCAGCCCAGCCGGCAAAGATGCGTTCAAGCAAAACCACGATGTAATAAAGAACGATGCCAAGAAGCGCCAAGGCGATCAGCACGGCAAACATCAGCGGATAGTCTGAATTGGTTTTGCCACTGTCAAAAAGCGCGCCCAGACCACGGCCATGCGGGCTGACGATCTCCATCAGGTTCGTGCCGATGAACGCCAGCGTCACGGCGACTTTCAATGCGCCAAAGAACTCTGGCAGGGTCTTGGGCAGCGCGATCTTCCAGAAAATCGTGGTTTGTGACGCCCCGAGTGAGCGGAGGATGTCGCGGTATTCTGGCTCCAGCGTCGACAGTCCGATGGAAACGGATACCGCAATCGGAAAGAACGAGATCAGAAAGGCGATCAGAATGGTGTTAAAGTCATGCGCCCCGACAAACATCAGCGCGACGATTGGCACCACGGTGGCCTTGGGGATGGCGTTGAACCCCACCAGAAGGGGATAGAGCGCATCCCGCATCGTGCGCGAAAAGCCCATGACCATCCCAATGGCCGTGCCAACGATCACGGCCAGCAAAAGCCCAACAATCGTGCGCCACAAGGTTTGCCAACCCATGACCAGGAACAGCTCCCAATAGCGGACATAGGCGGGCCAAAGATCACTGGGAGAGGCCATTTTGAAGTTCGGCCAGCCATTGATCCAAACCAGGGCTTCCCAGAACAGCAGAAAAATGACCATAGCGGCCAGTGGGACAAGGATTTTCTTCAGCGTGGCGTTCATGCGCTTGCCTCCGCAGGGGCCCGGCCCTGAGCAATCTCGATCTGGTGGCGCAACGTGTTCAGCCGCTCAGCGGCCTCAGGCGTATAGAGATCTTCCAGCGTGGGTTTGGTGGTGCGGGTGATGTCCATGACATATTGGGTCCGCGCAGGGCGGCCCGACAGGACAACAACCTGGTCGCCTAAAAATATCGCCTCGCGCAGATCATGGGTGATCAGAACCGCGGTGAAGGGTTCACGCTCTTTGACCTCATGCATGGTTTGCCACAGGTCTTCACGGGTAAAGGCATCCAACGCGCCAAAGGGTTCATCCAGGATCAAAACATCCGGTTGATGAACCAGCGCGCGGCACAGCGATGCACGTTGGCGCATCCCGCCCGACAGCTCTGAGGGGCGTTTGTCTTCAAACCCTTCCAGCCCAACAAGAGACAAAAGGTAACGCGCGCGTTCCTCTGCCGCCTTGCCTTTCAGCCCGTCAGGGACGATTTCCAGCGGAAGCATCACGTTTTTCAGGATCGACCGCCATTCCAGCAGAACAGGGTTCTGAAACGCCATCCCAACTGTTGAGCGTGGCCCGCGCACCTGTTCGCCGTGCAGCCAAACCTCGCCCTCATCGGGGCGCATCAAACCGGCGATCAGACGTGTCAGCGTGGATTTACCGCAGCCCGAGGGGCCAACCACCGCGCAAAAGCCGCCTTCGTTCACGGTCACTTCCAGACCGTCCAGAACCGGAAGCGGGCCAGCCGCCGTCGGGTAGGCGTGGCGCACGCCCTTAATATCAATCAATGGTGTCATGGTCTTTATGTGATCCCGTTGGGCAGGGCCAATCAAGGCCCTGCCCGTGGTCTATCATTTCAAGGCAAAGCCGCCGTCAGGCAGATAAGCATCGGTGAAATAGAGGCTGACATCAGGGTCGTTCTGGAACTCATAGGTCAGTTTGATCTGCTCAATGGCAGAGGCCATGCGCGCCGGATCAACCATGCCCATCCCATTTGCGGCCACCGCTTCTGTCATCACATTGGCGTCGATGGCCAATTGCAACCGGCGCTGTTCCAGCCCGGCATCGGCAGCAGGATTGCGTTCAATCAGGGAAGGGATTACCGCTGCAGGATCGGCAATCGCGTCTTTCCAACCCATAGCGACAGCAGTCAGGAACCCGCGGACCACATCAGGGTTTTCCGCGGCATAATCCGTGTTGACGATGATCGCGTTGCCATAAAGGTCGAGGCCGTAGTCCGCCATCAGCAGCGTTGTGATGTCCGCTTCATCCACGCCAAGGCGCACCAGGTTCAGGTATGAGCTAAAGGAAAAGCCGGTGATGGAGGCCACATTGCCCTCAGCCAGCATCGGTTCGCGGGTAGGAAAGCCCACAGGCTCCACGGTGATTTTGCTGGTGTCCAGGTTGTTTTCAGCCGCAAAGATTGGGAACTGTGCCCATGCCCCGTCTGGGGGCGGCGCGCCCAGGACTTTGCCCTCAAGATCAGCGGGCGCTTCGACGCCCAGGGATTTCCGGCCAATCACGGCGAAGGGCGGTTTGTCATAAACCATCATCGTGGCAATCACGGGTGCGCCTGGGTTTTGGTCCAGGAAACGGACCAGGCTGTTGATATCAGCAAAGCCAATGGGGAAAGCACCGGTTGCCACCTTTGGGATCGCGTCCAGCGATCCTGAGCCTGCGGTAATTTCGACGCTCAGTCCATTATCCGCGAAATGGCCGTTATCGATGGCGGCAAAGTAGGGTGCGGCGGGCCCTTCAAATTTCCAGTCCAATGCAAAAGGGACTTCTGTTGCATGCCCATCGGCCAAGGCCGCAGAGGTGGTAACGGCCAAGGCGGCCGCAAATCGCGCATAGAATTTCATGAGAATCTCCGAACTGTTGTGCTGCAATAGTAGGAGATTTAGAGCGCTTTGCACAAATATCTGGCGCGCTGGACTACGGAGTTTGGATTCTGGTCAGTCACTGGGCAGAATTGGCCACAGGTGATGGCGCTTTGATCACCCTAAAGACGATCTGCAACCGTCACCAAGATGCGCTCACCGGGGCCACAGGGAGAGATGTGGCCCCGGGGCTTGATCACTCTGCTGCGTGTTGCACCAGAGCGATTTTCGGAGAGGTGGTTTCCTTGATCTCTGTGGCTGGTTTGGTGCGCTTTGAGATCAGAACAAACATCGGTGGCGTGAAGTAAAAGCTGACAACCGTGGACAGCAAAACCCCACCCGCGATGGAGACCGCAAAGGGCGGCCAGAACGCGCCGCCATCCAGGATAAGGGGCAGAAACCCGCCAAATGTTGTGATCGTGGTTGAAACGATGTGGCGGCTTGATCCGACAACGACACGGGTCATGGCAGACCGGTCCCCTGCTGCAGCGTCCGGGTCTTGCTGCAAGGCGGTCAGGATGATGATGGCCGCATTGATCGATACACCGATAGATCCGATCACACCGATGATGGCCACAACGCCAAAGGGGTACTGCATGATCGCAAGCGACAACAGCGACAGCCCCGCAGACAGAACGCAGACCACAAGCGCCACAGCAGTCAGCCTGAAGGAATTAAAGGTCAAGGCAATCGTGGCGATGGTCAGCGTGACGATCAGGCCAATGGAGGCCAACAGGTTGCCCACCGTATTGGCGCGCGCATCGCTGTCCCCACCCAGGCTTAGGGCATAGCCGTTAGGCAGTTCAAACCCACGCTCATCAATGGCCACAAGCACCTGCTGTAACGCCTCTTCGGGCAGCACGTTTGGCACCAAAAAGGCTTGGATCACGTTTTCACGCATGCCGTTCACGCGGGTGATGACGCTTTCTGCAGGCTCTACAATGGGCGTCGCAATCTCAGACAGAGGAAGGGCGGGGAACGCGCCAGAGGCCGAGACCGCCGCCGCGTTCGGCAGCATGATCGGCATGTCAGCGATGGCCTGCAAATTCGTGCGCAGCGCGTCCCCCAACCGGACCCGAACCGGCATTTGTTCGGTCCCCTCAACCAGAGATCCGCCCGTGACACCGACCAGGGCCGCATCCAACTGGGCGGCCACGTCGGCCACATCAAATCCCAACAGGCGCGCTTTGACCTCATCGATCTCAAAACGGACCTGCGGTGCGCCTCCGTTTACGCCAGCGCGGGCCTGGGTCACCAGTTCCAGATCAGCCATGATCGCGCGCAGCTCATCCCCAAGCGCGCGCAGGGTGGCCATATCCTGCCCCTGGATTTTGACTTCGACCGGCGCGTCAATGGGCGGGCCTTGAACCAGACCGCGCACGATGACCTGTGCTTGCGGAAAATCGCGGTCAAATTGATCTTGCAGATCGGCGACCATACGCGCGGCATCGGCATCGGTTTTGGTGGTCACCATGGCCTGCGCAAACCCCGGTTCCTGGCTGCGCCCACCAACGATGTTGTAATAGAACGCAGGGCCAGAGGCACCGATGGACCAATAGACGTTGTCCAGACCCGCATCCATTCGGATGACCGCATCCATTTCGCGCGCCACGCGCGCCGTATCTGTGATGGCGGTGCCCGAGGGCATGGAAACCTCCAGATAGAACTGATTGCGCTCTACCCCCGGAAAGAACTGCGCGGTCAGCGTTGGGAAAGCGGCAAATCCCAAAACGGGCAGCACCAACGCAAGTGAGATGGCGCGGATGGGATTGTGGATGGCAAGGCGGATGGAGCTTTCAAAAAGCCGCCCCAACCACCCGATTGTGATCCCATTGGCAAAACCACCACGGCTGTCGGAGGAGGGCAGGATCCAACCGGCAATGGCCGGCGTGACGGTCAGCGCGATCAGCAGCGACCAGAACAGCATCAGCACCACGGCAATCGCGATGGAACCCACGAAATCACCCGCAGGGCCGGGCAGCAAGATCATCGGGGTAAAGGCAAGAGCCGTTGTCACGGTTGAGGCCAGCAAGGGGGCGGCCAGCCGTTTGACAGCATCGCCTACAGCCAATTCTCTTGGCATGCCCGCCTTGAGGCGCTTGCGCACCTCATCGGCCATGACGATGGCGGCGTCCACCAATAGGCCCAAGGCCACAATCAACCCGGTCACGGACATCTGGTGAATTGGAAGCCCGATCATGTTCATGCTGGCCAATGTGGCAAGCGACACGACCGGCAGCACGGCCGCCACGATCAAGGCCGCGCGCACACCAAGTGTCAAAAAGAGCACCGCAACCACCAAGGAAACGCCGATCACCATGTTGGTGATGACGTAACTCAGCCGGTCAAGCGTGTAGGTGCTTTGATCAAACAGAAGCGTTTCTTCGATGCCCATCGGGATCATGTCCTGGCCTGCTGCCAGCTCATCCCGGACAAAGCCCATCCAGCGGTCAATCTGCTGACCTTCCTGCGCCAAGGTGCCAATTAGGATCGCAGGTTTGCCGTTTGCCATCGCAATTTCTTCGGCAGGGGTTTGCGGCGTGCGCGTGATCTGCGCCAGATCGCCCAAGGTGACGGTGGCACCCGCCGCGTTTTCGCGCAGCACAACGTTTCTGAGACGTTCAAGTGTCTCAATCTCACCGCTGACACCGATTGTCAGGTCCACGTCGCCCTGCAACCTGCCCGCTTGGATTTTGCCGTCGGCCGCAGCAATCCGGGCCGAGATTTCCTGCGCTGTCAGGCCCAAACCAGCCACCTTATCGGGATCAACGCGAATGAGGATTTCCTCATCTGGCAGGCCGAAATAATCAACGGCCCGTGTGCCGGGGATGGCCCGCAACCTGTCGCCCAAGGCTTCGGCGTGACGGGCTAAAAGCGCCAGTGGCGCGGTGTCTTGGCTGGACGTCACGGCAATCACACCGGAATAGGCTGAGATGCCTTCGGCATTAAAATCAGGGGCCAATGTGCCTGCTGGAAAGTTGCGCCGCGCATCCGCTACCGCATCGCGCGCTTCGGACCAAACCTGCTCAATTCTGTCGTCCGCCAGCGTTTCAATCAGCTCAATCGATACGACCGACACGCCGGTTCGTGAAACGGAGGACACCTCATCAATTTCAGGGATCTTGCGCAGTTCTTCTTCAATTTCGGCTGTAACCAGCGCTTCGACGCGCTGCGGGTCCGCGCCGGGAAACTGCGTTGTGACGGTGGCGAAGATGTTCGTGATTGTGGGGTCTTCTTGCCGACCCAAAGACAGGAAAGAGGAAAGCCCAGCAGAGACAAGAACCAGGATGATCAGCGCAACAAGGCGGGGCTGGCGGAAGGTGAGTGTTTCCATGGGCTTGGTCCTTTGTGGCGGTGCAGGCGGGGAGGCTTAGGAGGCCGGTTGCGGTTGCGGATCAACCGTCTGGCCAAGGGTCACCCGTTGCGGTCCTGCACCAATCAGCTGCGTCCCTTCGGGAAAGATGCCGCGCACAAACACCTTGTCCGCGTGGGTGTGCAACACCTGAACGGTCACAGGGCGCACAACGTTATCTTGGTCTACGCCCAGCAGCATCCATTGTCCCCGCAGCCCTTCTTTCAAAGTGGTCAGGGGTACCCAAAGACCGCTGGCTGCAACTTCATCTTTCAACACCAGCCGTGCTGTTTGGCCAAATGCCAGGGGATCGTCCGTTGCCAGTTCGAACACCGCCGTGCGGGTCCGCGTTACGGGATCAATATCCGGCCGCAGCGACGTGAGTGTGGCGTCATAATCGGTGTCACCGATGCGAATTTTGACAGCCTCCAGATCGCGCGCCGTGACCTCCGTTGGCACACCGACGCGCACCTGTGGTGCGGTTTGCTGCACAATTTCAATAAGAGGCTGGCCCGGTGTCAGGCTTTCACCGCCATCCACGCGCCGCTCGGTCACGGTCCCTGTGAAAGGGGCAAGGACAGTGGATTTTTCAAACCGGATTTCATTTGTCACAAGCGACGCGTCGACCTCAGCAATACGCGATGTGAGCTCATCCGCGCGTGACAGCGCCTCATCCAGCCCTGCTTGGCTGGCAAAGCCGCGGTCTGACAGCTTTGATTGGCGCTCTACCGTTTGCAGGGCAAATCGCTTCTGCGCCTCAAGAGCTGATTTTGACGCCAGCAGCCGTTCTTTTTCTGCGGCCAGCAGGCGTGTGTCCAACGTGGCCAGCACCTGCCCGGCGGTCACCTGATCGCCTTCATCCACCAGAATGCCGCTCAGCTGGCCGCTGAGTTCGAATGAAATTGAAACGGTTTTTTGTGGCTCAACCTGACCGACGAACGTGCGCGTGATCTCATAGCTGTCTTGCAGCACAACCGGTTGGGTCGCCACGGGCATCACGGGGGCAGGATCTGGCGCAGGTGCGCTTTCGGCCTGGCGGGCCAGTTCGTTGCTGCCCATTTGAACGGCGACGACCGCAATGGCTGCAATTCCCAGTGTGACGCCTGTTCGAACCACCGCGCGTGCAGCCCGGCGGAACAGTCCGACTTTTTGCATTTCCTGGTTGTTTTCAGTCGCGGTCATTGGTTTGCCCTCGTGAAGTTAGCGTGTCTAACATATATGTAAGCCGTTCTTACTTTGACAAGGGGTACGCACCATGCAAAAGGATGGATCATGAAAACCATCGAAAAAGACAAAAAAGATGAGCTGAAGAAATCAGCCTATCACCATGGTGATTTGCGCGCCGGACTTATTGAGGCGACGCGCCGCTTGGTTGAGGAAAAAGGGCCTGACGGTTTTTCCGTTTCAGAGGCCTGCCGCCTGGCGGGCGTATCGACGGCGGCACCCTATAAGCACTTCAAAGACAAGGAAGAAATGGTTGGCGCGATGGTCCTGGAAGGTATGGGCCGACACCGGGACAAGATGCTTGAGGCGCTTGAAGGCATTCCCGAAGGCACGCCTGAGCGGATCACCCAGTTGGGCCGGGAATACGTGACCTTTGCCTTGGAAGAACCAGCACTCTTCCGATTGAAATTTGGCGGCTTTACCGACCGCATTGATAATCCTGAACTGCAACAAGCGGGCGATGATACCTTTGGTATTGTGCTGCGCGAAGTCGCCTCCTGCCTGGGCGAGGCGGACATCACCGATGAGGTGCGGCGCAGGGGCTTTATGCTGTGGAGCTTTGTGCACGGGCTGAGCTTTTTGCTGGCCGATGAAAAGCTCAAAGAGATGGGCGGAGACATCGCGCTTGATCATCTTTTGCGCGATGTGTCCAAGCGGATGCTTGCACCCGCGTCATAGTATTTCCCTAGCAAGCTGCTGTGCGCAGAAGGTCAGACGTCCTTCAGCTTGATCGCAATGTTCTTGGTCTGCACGTAATTCCACAGCGCTTCGCGGCCCTTTTCACGGCCATAGCCGGATTTGCCGTAGCCGCCAAAGGGGGTCTCCACCCCGCCTGCATACCATTCGTTGACAAAAACCTGTCCCGCCCGCATCTGGCGCGCGGCAGATGTGGCGCGGTCCAGATCACGGGTAAAGACGCCGCCAACCAAGCCATAAGGCGTGCCATTGGCGATTTCGATGGCCTGGGCATCGGTGCTGAACTTCAACACCGACAGGACCGGGCCAAACACCTCTTCGTTGGCGATGGTCATTTCTGGCGTTACATCCGTCAGGATCGTGGGTTCGAGGAAAGCACCGGGGATGTTCATCTTGCGCCCGCCGGTTACGGCGGTTGCCCCTGCGGTGACCGCATCGGTGATCATGCCAGCCGCGCGGTCGCGCTGCGCGTCTGACACCATCGCGCCCATCGTGGGGCCGAAGGCCGCTTGATCAATCCCCGGACCGACCTTGAGAGATTGGGCCACACCGACCATGCGCTCCACCAGCGCATCATGCACGCTGTCATGCACGATGACCCGGGACATGGCTGAACAAACCTGGCCTGCGTTAAAATAGATCCCCCAGCGGCCGTCGTTTTCGAACGCATCCAAATCCGCATCGTCATGCACGATGGCGGCGGATTTTCCGCCCAGCTCCAGCACGCAAGGCACCACATTGGCCGCTGCTGCTGTGGCGATGGCAACGCCCGTGGCGACGGAGCCGGTAAAGACGATCTGGTTCACATCTGGATGACGCGACAGGGCAGCCCCTGCGTCATGTCCATAACCGCACAGGATGTTGACCGCGCCTTTCGGCAGCCCAACCGCCTCGGCCGCATGGGCGAACCAGGCGTTGCTAAGCGGTGTCAGCTCTGGCGTCTTGATCACACAGGCGTTGCCCGTGGCCAGCGCCGCCGAGAGGGAGCGCGCGGTCATCTCAACCGGGTAGTTCCACGGGATGATCTGGGCTGACACGCCAAACGGCTCATAGGTTGTGAAATCGAAATAGCCCTTGCCCAGCGGGATCGATCGCCCCTCAACCGTTTCGGCCTGATTGCCGTAGTATTCGAAATAGCGTGCGGCACCCTCAACCTCGATCCGGGCTTCCCACAGTGGTTTGCCCTGTTCAAGGGTCAAGACACTGGGCAATATCGTCGATATGCTCGAGCAGGTAGCGCCCCATGGCCTGTACCACGCGTCCGCGCTCCACCGGGCGCAGATCCGACAGCGCGCCGGACAGATGCACGCGCTTTGCCGCCATGACCGATTGGTCCACATCGCCCGCATCTGCCAGCGCATGTTCAGCCAGTTTTTCACCCGTACCTGGGTTGAGTACGTCGATCCGCCCTGCGCCGCCATCGACCCATGCACCGTCAATGTAGTTTTGCCAATATGTCTTCATTCAGGGGTGATCCGATGCTGATAGAGGTGGTCGTAGTGGGGTTTCATCCGCCGATGAACACGGCGTACCCGCTCTGGTGCATCCGCGACCTCGACGTAGCGGCGCACTTGTGGCTTGAGGCCTGTGGACTGTGCAAGGTTGGCATGAAAGGACCCGCCATCCCACCAACTGTGCGCGGACGGGTCGCCCCCGGTGCCCATGACATCGCCTCGGGCAGGAAAGGAATGCCAACAGCGTCGCAGAAGGCCGCGACCATGCGGTCGGGGTCTTCCAGAAGATCATCGCTGTCGATGACGGGCGGCGGCGCGCCGTTTATCGCGGTGAGCAAGTCAAATAAGGCGCGTTGCTCGGGAAAGCCAACTTCAAGCTCATCGAAATCAGGCCATTTGTCATACATGCTGGAAATGGTTTTGGCCGGATCACGGATCAAGAAAGCATGGGTGAAGTGGCTGAGAAAATCAGGTGTCCACATGTGATTGATATAATGTGGGAAATCCTTGAGGAAGACCGGCCCATGCTCAGCACGGGATTTGATATCGTCCCAGACGCTTTCAATCGTTAACCCCGGTGTTGTCTTTTCACCGTCTTTGAACCGTGGCCAAAGCGGGTCTTCGCCCTGATACCAGGCCTCACCAAAGGGTTCGTGCAGGCAGTCGAGGTCCCCCGCTGGCGCATCATCCATTCAAAAGCGGTCGAGGTGGAACGGGGGATCGCCCAAAGGGCAATGATCTTATGCATGAAGGCTCTCCAACAGCGCACTTTGCGACGTGACCGGGGCTATCCCAAGGTCTTTCATGATCCGCCAATAAAGGGCGGTGTCATGGCCGATGACCGGCTTGCCAAGCCTGGCCTCGGCGTTGCGCGCGAGGTGCAGGGGGCGCCGCGGCAAACCGTTGGGGCCCGCGCGAAAATTACACATCCCGTTAATCAGGTAGGCATCTGCGGTTGGGGCTTGCTCAGCAACGTAGTCGAAGCTTTTGTCGAACAGATCCCCGTCAAAAATCCAGCGTTTGGCGTTCACGGCCTCTTGGTCAGCAAACCAGCCTTGATCGACGAAATTGCCCGCCCATAGCACATCAAAACCAGCCTCGCGCAGGAAACCCGCGGTGCCTTGCCACCAGTCGGGCCAATGATAGGCCGCGTTCAACGCGACCCTTTCAACGTTCATGGCCCGCAGGGCTTCGACCATTGCGTAGCCCGCCATATGGAAGCGTGTTTGGTATTTGTCAGAAAGATCGGCGCAGTGTTGGCGTATGCCCTCAACACCAAGCCCACTAGCATGCACCCAGTTCGACCCGACCTGCCCGCAGACATCCACACCATTGCGCGCCATACAATGCACGAAGTCTTCCATCATTCCAAAGTTGGCTTTGCGTTGATCCAACCCATGGGCGTAGTCCGGCACATGCAGCATCCAGCCATGCACACCAACGGTTTCAGGCGACATGCGCAGAAAATCCGAGGGGGCCGCGTCGTAATCAAAGGGCGGACAGGTAAAGCCAACCTGATGCGGGAACAGCTTCTGCGCGTCCGTCCACTTTTCCGGCATTGCAAGATCAGCCATCAATCGCTTCCCGCATCCAGCGTTGCAGATGCATGACAGGATGCTCTGAGTTCACGCCACCTTTGGGGTCCACCACCAGTGGGCCAGGGCGGTACCCGCGAGAGCCCAGCCCGCGCTGCACGGATTCCACCAGGTGGATGTCTTCTTCAACCGTGGTGGCGCGGTCCTGTTTGGCCAGTTGCCGCACCTTGAGGTCATCCACCCCGTCCACCGAATACCAGCCGCGCCAGACCACCACACGACCCGGATCAATCGCGCGCCAATGATAGGTGTTCAGCACGTTGCCGGGATAGACCTGAAACGAAAACATCGGCCAGAGAAACCAGCTGGAGTATTCGTCAAAATGCTCAAAACCAGAATGTATGTCATAGGTCATCTGATCCAGCGCCTGACATTCTGTTGTGTGGCGCAGGCATTTGCCTTGGGGCTGGATGTCGTAGGTCTCGGGCTTTACCACGCCATTGGCAAAGGTCGGGTGGTTGAGCGAACAGTGATAACACTCTGAATAGTTCTCAACCGAGACCTTCCAGTTGCAATTCTCTGGGATATCGACCCATTCGAGGGGTTTCAGATCGGCCCAGTTGGGCACCCATTCGCTCAACTCTGCCCGCGCGCCAGGGAACCAATCGTCCATGGGGGCGGCATCCGGGTCGAGGTTCACAAATAGAAAGCCCAGAAACTCTTCTGCGCGGACTTCGGTCAAACAGACGCTGGATTTATCAAAACCCTCAACCGCTTTGATGTTAGGGCCTGCGCGCAGCTCTCCGGTTAGCTCATAGGTCCAAGCGTGATAGGGGCAGACGACCACGCGGGTGGTGCCGGTGCCCTCGACCAGTTGATGCGCGCGGTGCTGACAGACGTTGTAGAAGACGCGGATCTGGCCGTCGCGCCCCCGGATCGCAAAGAGGCTTTCGCCAGCAATCTCAAAGGTGGCATAGGCCCCGGTTTCCGCCAGGTCTGCGGTGTGGCATCCGAATTGCCAAGTGTTGGCCAGCACCCCTTCCTTTTCGAGGGCAAAGACCTGCGGGTCAGTGTAGTATTTCGCGTCAAGCGACAGGATCGGTTTCGTCATTACTCCTCCGCGTGATAGAGGCCCAGCTGGTGCCGGCGTTGGTGAAAGGTTTCAACCCGCTCCACGATTTCGTCGCTGGCCACGGCGATTACAAAAGACAGCAGCGTCTCCAACAGTGCGATGATGCTGACCGAGGATGGGAAGAACTGTGGCGTGTCCACAGACACAACAAAGCCGTGGTCCGCATCGCGCAGGATCGGGCTCGCGGGGCTGTCAGACAGACAAATCACGGTCATCCCCTGCGCGCGCGCGATGCGCACGGCCTCCACCACTTCGGTGCGGTAGGGTTTGCAGGTGATGGCAATCAGCACATCGCGTTTGTCTGCCCAGGCCAGATCATCCACAGGGGTGGAGCCGGACCGGGGGATCGCATGAAATTGCACCATCCCGGTTGACGCCAGATAGGTAAAGTTGCGGGCGTTGGAGTTGTTGATGCCCACGCCCAGCACAAAGACATTGCGCGACTGCCAGATGTCATTTGCCGCCGCTTTCAGCTGATCGGCTGAGATGCCGGCAAAGGTTTCCTCAACATTGCGCAGCATCTCTTGTACCATATCGGCATAAAGCCCGCCCAAATCGTCGGATTTGCGGATGTCCTGCAGCCAGCGGGCGCGGTCGGGAAAGTCCGCAGCGCCACGGCGGATCGCATCGCGAAACGGCACACGAAAATCGTCATAGCCTTCAAACCCAACCTGGCGGGCCATGCGCACCACGGTGTTGGGCTTCACATTGGCCGCCTCCGCAATCTCGCGCACGGTTGAAACCCCGACATCGCGCGGGTTTTCCAACACATAGGTGGCGGCTTTGCGCGCCTCTGGCGTCAACTCTGGCAGCTCCTCGGCCAGGCGGCTCAGAATCGTATTTGATACATTTGTCCCATTCATGATTGACGATGGTATTTTTGTTTGATTACGATGTCGAGCGAAAATCGACTCAAAAAAGGATGCGGTCATGGCAACCGAATTCCCGACCCACGCACGCGTGGTTATTGTAGGCGGCGGCGTGATGGGCGTGGGGCTGGCCTATCATCTGGGGCATGAGGGCTGGGGCGATGATACGGTGCTGCTGGAAAAGGCTGAGCTGACCAGCGGCAGCACCTGGCACGCAGCAGGACAGATCACGCATTCCACCTCCAGCTTTGGCTTGGGCAAATGTGTTGATTACAACATCGGCCTGTATTCCGGGGGCCTGGAGGCTGAGACCGGCCAGCCGGTGACCTGGCATGGCTGCGGTTCGTTCCGGCTGGCCTATACTGAGGACGAGATGGATTGGCTCCGCCATACGCTTTCTGTGGGTCGGTCGCTGGGGTTCAACATTGAGCTGGTGGGCCCAGAGCAGATTGCCGCGCTGCACCCTTTCTATAATCTTGAGGGGGTCTTGGGTGCTTTGCACACGCCAGATGACGGGCATGTGGACCCTACCAATGTGACCATGGCCATGGCCGCAGGTGCGCGCCAGAAAGGCGTGCGGATTGTACGCAACTGTCGGGCCACCAACATCACCCAAGCGGACAGTGGCGAATGGGTCGTGGAGACCGAAAAGGGCATCATTATCTGTGAACATGTGGTCAACGCTGGCGGCACCTATGCGCGCCAGATGGGCGAATGGTCCGGCCTGCAGCTGCCGATGACGTCGATGACGCACCATTATTTTGTGACAGAACCCGTGCCCGAATTTGCCGCACTGGACCAAGAGTTGCCGGTCATTCGCGACGACAAAAAGGTCTCTGGCTACATCAGGATGGAGCAAAAGCGCGGCCTGATCGGGATTTATGAGAAAGAGAATCCAAACTCCGTCTGGCACGATCACTGCCCGTGGGAATACGAGAACTGGCTCTTTGACGCCGATTACGACCGGGTGATGCCTTATCTTGAGGAAAGCCTGAACCGTATGCCGATCTTTGCAGAGCTTGGCATTCAGCGCGAAGTGCATGGCGCGATTAGCCATCCCCCTGACGGCAATCCTCTCATTGGTCCGGCACCGGGGGTGCGCAATTACTGGTGTTGTTGCGGCACCCAGATCGGGATTGGCTGGGGGCCGGGCCTGACGCGGGAACTGGCGCGCTGGATGGTGCATGGGGCGGCCGATATCTCAATGCGGGACTATGACCCGCGCCGCTTTGGCAGTTATGCCACCAAAGAATGGCAGGTCGTGAAAGCCGAAGAGGATTATTGCCTGCGCCACGAAATCCCGTTTCCGCATTTCAACCGTTTAGCCGGGCGGCCGATCAAACCATCGCCGCTACATGATCTGCTGAAATCCAAAGGGGCGGTGCACGAAGAGAACTACGGCTTTGAGCGCCCGCGCTGGTTTGCCAAGGACGGTGTCGCGCAAGAGGATCACTATTCTTTCAAGCGCACGGTTGTGGATGACATCGTGGCAGCTGAGGTGGCCGCTGTACGGGAACGGGTGGGGATTATGGATGTGACCGCCTTCACCAAGGTTGAGGTGTCGGGCCCTGACGCTTACGCGCTCCTGGACCGGCTGACCGCGAACCGGATGCCGCAAAAGGTGGGCTCCATCACCCTGACGCATATGTTGAACCGCCGCGGGCGGATTGAGCTGGAGACCACAATCGTGCGCATGGCCGAAGACCGGTTTTATCTGGTCTGTGCGGCCTTCTTTGAACAGCGGTTGCTGGATCACTTGGCGCAGCATCTGGACGGGGCCGATGCCCAGATCACCGCTTTGTCGGCGGATTGGTCGGCCCTGTCGCTGAACGGCCCGCGCGCGCGGGATGTTCTGGGGGCCTGCACGGATGCGGATTTGTCCAACGCGGGTTTCCGTTGGCTCTCTGCCCAAGAGGTGCGCATCGCGGGGCACGCTGTCTGGGCGTTTCGGATGTCTTATGCAGGCGAGCTGGGGTGGGAGCTGCACATGCCAAACGCCGCTTGTCTTGATGTCTACCGCGCGCTTTGGGCCGCAGGCGCGCCGCATGGCATCGCGGACTACGGCAGTTTTGCCATGAACGCGATGCGGATGGAGAAAGGGTTCAAAGGCGCGGGCGAGCTGACCAATGAGGTGACCTTGGCCGAGGCGGATGTATTGCGCTTTGCCCGGCGGGACAAAGACTATCTGGGCCGCGACCTGACATTGAACGAAGACCTGCCCTGGATCTGCGCCTATCTGGAGATCGCACCCGACGGCGAGGCCGACGGCCACGGCGGCGAGGCTGTGATGCTGGAGGGCCGCGTCGTTGGATCGACAGCTTCTGTGGCCTTCGGACCAAGTGTAGGTAAGATTTTAGCCTTTGCTTACATCAAGCCAGAGGCTGCCACGCCAGGCACAGCACTGGAAGTTGTGATCCATGGCAAACCCCGTGCCGCAAAGGTTCTAGGGGCACCCGCCTATGATCCTGACAGCCTGCTGCCCCGCACCGATGCGGCCACTTTGGCAATGGCCTGACGGAAAAGGGGGCAAGGGCAATGAAGATCAAACGCATCACCGTTTATCAGGTCGATCTGCCGTTGGAGCATCCTTATTGGCTGTCCGGTGGGCGGCTTAAGTTTGAGGTTCTGGACGCGACCTTGGTCAAACTTGAAACGGACACAGGCCTGATTGGCTGGGGCGAGGGCACGCCATGGGGTCATACCTATGTCCCCGCCCATGGGCCAGGCATCCGGGCAGGCATTGAAACGATGGCGCCCTTTGTCCTGGGCCTGGATCCGCGCCGTGTCTTGGAGGTGGAGCGGGCGATGGATCTGGCATTGCCCGGGCACCTTTATGCCAAAAGCCCCATCGACATGGCCTGTTGGGACATCGCAGGCCAGGCAGCAGGCCTGCCGATTGCGGATTTGATGGGGGGCGGGTCACGTACGCCGCGCCCGATTGCCTCTTCGGTGGGGGCCAAAACCGTTGAGGAGACCCGCGCCGTGATCGACCGCTACCGCCAGCGTGGCTATATCGCGCATTCGGTCAAGATTGGCGGCGATGTTGCGCGCGATATTGAGCGCATCCGCGATGTCGAGGCGCTGAAAAACCCCGGTGACATCATGCTCTATGACGTTAACCGTG
Source organism: Sulfitobacter sp. GN1-4 (assembly GCF_055693825.1). Classification (NCBI taxonomy): domain Bacteria; kingdom Pseudomonadati; phylum Pseudomonadota; class Alphaproteobacteria; order Rhodobacterales; family Roseobacteraceae; genus Sulfitobacter; species Sulfitobacter sp. GN1-4. Next base: position 682,676 of record NZ_JBVFUQ010000003.1, read on the forward strand.
GTTGGACGCGGCAGCAGGCGTTGCGGGTGATGTCAGCGGTAGAGGACCTGAATGTCATGGTCGAACAGCCCTGCGAAACCCTTGATGATATCGGGGCAATTTGCGGCAAACACGCCACGCCGGTTTCCGTGGATGAAAGCCTGGTAAGCCTGCAAGACGCCACGCGCATCGCGCGGGACGGGCTGGCAGAGATCTTTGGCATCAAGCTCAACCGTGTGGGCGGGCTGACCAAGGCGGCGCGCATGCGGGATGTCGCCTTGGCCCATGGCATCGACATGTTTGTGATGGCCACAGGTGGGTCCGTTCTGGCCGATACAGAGGCGCTGCATCTGGCCGCCACGATCCCTGACGCCAATTGCCATGCGGTTTGGGCCTGCCAAGACATGCTGACCCTAGACATCGCAGGCGGCCGGGGGCCGCGCAACACGGATGGCCATTTGCATCTGCCAGAAACACCCGGCCTGGGCGTGCATCCAGATGAGGACACTTTGGGCAATCCAGTGGCGGTCTACCGATGAAAGTGAGCAAGCTTACCCTCTGGTCCGCCCACCTGACCAGCCATGAGACGTACTATATGGCCGAGGGCAAAACCTGCGCCACGGTCGAAACCCATGTGCTGTGCCTTGAGACGGATACCGGCCTGAAAGGCTGGGGAGAGGTCTGCCCGATCCCGCATTACCTGCCTGCATTTGCGAAGGGCGTGCCAAGTGGCATTGCCGAAATGGCACCAGAAATCCTGGGCATCGACCCCTGCGGTGTGGATGCGCCCATGCGCAAGTTGGATGGGTTTTTGCCAGGGCATTTTCACGTCAAATCCATTGTGGATATGGCGCTGTGGGATCTGTTTGGCCAGGCCACCAACCTGCCGCTCTACGCGCTTTTGGGCGGGCGGACGCGCAAGGACATGCCGCTTTATCATTCCATTACCTGCATCGCCCCCGATGAAATGGCGCGCATCGCCAAAGAGGCTTATGCAACCGGCATCAGGCAATTCCAGGTCAAGCTGGGCGCAGATGCGGATTGGGCGGCGGATGCAGAGCGGCTGATCAAAGTGCGTGAGGCCGTTGGCCCGGGGCCTTTGGTCTACGGGGATTGGAACTGCGGTGCCACGCGGTTGCAGGCAACGCGCACAGGCCGGGCCGTGGCTCATTTGGACGTCATGCTGGAACAGCCTTGCAAAACGCTGGAAGACTGCGCCGCTGTGCGGCAGGCCACAGGGCTGCCCATGAAGATTGATGAGAACGCCTTTGATCTGGAAACCCTTCTTAGGGCGCACAAACTGGGGTGTCTGGACGCGGTTGCGTTGAAACTGTCCAAGTTCGGCGGGCTGTCCGCTATGCGCCGCGCCCGCGATCTGGTGGTTTATCTTGGCGCGGAGATTTGCGCCGAATGCACCGGGGTCGGACATTGTAACAGCCGCGTCGCTGCATTTTGCGGCCAGCACGCCGCAAGGGTCGCTCTTGAACACCTGTGATCTGTCGAATTATGTCGCACCCCGCCTGTGCCCTGATGCACCCAGCCGCCAGAATGGCCGCATCGCCCCGCCCGAAGGCCCTGGCCTTGGCGTGACACCTGATCCCGACATCCTTGGCACCCCTATCTTAGAAATGGCCTGACCCATGCAAAAACTCACCTCCCAAGCGGATTGGATTTCCCGCGCAGAAGCCGTGCTGCCTGCGGGTGGTTTTGGCAATTTTGATCCAGGCATCGTTATCGCACGGGGGCGGGCAGCCGGGTGTGGGATGAGAACGGCAAGGAATACATCGACTACCTTATTGGCTCCGGTCCGATGCTGCTTGGGCATGGGCATCCAGAGGTGATGGAGGTTGTGTTGGAACAACTGCCAAAGGGCATGACGTTCTTTGCCAATAACGCAGCAGGCATCGAACTGGCTGAAGCCATCGTGGATGCCGTGCCCTGCTGCGAACAGGTGCGCTTTGTGGCCTCCGGTGGTGAGGCGGATATGTACGCCATCCGGCTGGCGCGCGCCTATACCGGGCGCAGCAAAATCCTGAAATTTGAAGGCGGCTATCACGGGATGAGTGCCGAGGCGCAAATGAGCCTGGCGCCCGCGCAGCAGGTGAATTTCCCCGAGGCAGTCCCAGACAGTGCGGGCATCCCGGAAGGCGTGGCCGCTGAGATGCTGATCGCGCCCTTTAATGATCTGGCGGCGGTTGAGGCGCTCTTGGCAGAAAACAAGGATGTCGCCGCGATCATCGTAGAGCCGCTCCAACGCATCATCCCGGCGGAACCTGGCTACCTGCAAGGGCTGCGGGATTTGTGTGACAAGCATCATGTTCTGCTGATCTTTGACGAAATCGTCACCGGCTTTCGCCTTGCCTACGGCGGGGCACAAGAACGCTATGGCGTCGTCCCTGATATTTGCACCTTGGGCAAGATCATCGGCGGCGGCTTTCCTCTGGCCGCTCTGGGTGCCAGCGCCGAGATCATGCAGCATTTTGACAAAGCCCGTGTGGGTGCTGAGGGGTGGTTGATGCAGCTGGGCACCTTGTCAGGCAATCCGGTGGCTTCGGTGGCGGGCCTGAAAACGATGGAGATCTTACGCCGGGACGGGGCCTATGACCGTCTCCGCCAGACCGGTAAGGCGCTGCAGGACATGCAAAGCAAGGCACTGGAGGCCGCCGGGATCGCGCATCAAATCGTGGGCGACGAGACCTTGTTTGATATCTTCTTTACCCAGCAAACCTGCCGCGATTACCGCACGGCCAAGCATGATGATCCCAGCATAAACGCGGCCTATAACGATGTACTGCGCAGCGAGGGGATCTTTAAATCCCCGGGCAAGCTCTATCCTTCTTTGGCGGTCACTAAGGATGATCTGGCGTGGACCGAGGCCGCTGTGCACACAGCAGTTCAGCGGCTTGCGGCAGGGTAAAGCATCGGCTTGCGGTTTCTGGGGCGACCGGGGGCGGGGAACCGCGCGCGTTCCTCAGGCCACCGCCAAAAACACCATCGTGGCGATGCCCCAAAGCGTCATCTGAAAATGCGTGTTCTGCGCGCCCTCATGGCCAAACCAATAGCTAAAGTGGTTGCCGACCACCAAAAACATGGCCCAGGTTGAGGTGAACATCAGCACGGCCCCGATGGCGTAGGATTTTGCCAAGCCAAGCGCCACACCGTCAAAGAGCGCTAGTACCATCACAATTGTCCCTCCCCAAAGCGCGAGCGTGGCTAGAGCCTCCCACGTCACCACCAACCAGAACGCGCCACGCTGCATCGCGCGGTTTTCAATTCGGCGATGGGCAACTTGGGCGTAGGCATCGGGGTAGTCCTGCCGGATGCGCGACATGTCCATCACCTCGGCGGTGAAGGTTTCATTGACCATGGGATAGAGGATATTGTCTCTGACCCCTGTGGTCAGCCAAAGGGCCAGAAAAGCAGTGCAAAAGGTCTGGGCAATCAGGACCATCGTTTGAAAATCTGGCATCGCTCAGCCCTCCACCCGCATCTGCGCCAACCCGCCATCCGCCGTGGCTGTCACGCACAAGCTTGATAGCGTCCGGGGTTCCTCATAGGGCCAGGGGGTCGCCCGGTGCAGCACGGCGCGTTGATCCCAGATCAGAACGTCGCCCACCTGCCAGGAATGCGCGTAGCGATAGGCCTCTTGCGTGCAGAATGCGATCAACTCATCCAAAAGCGCCTGGCTTTCAGCCTCAGAATACCCGTCAACCAGGTAGGCGTGGCTTGCCACGTAAAGCGCCTCAGTGCCATTTGCCGGATTGGTCCAAACCGCTTTCCAATGTTGGTCTGGCCATTTGTGAAACATCGGCATGGCCGCCAGCTCAGGTGAGATGCGTGCGCGTGAATGGCTGTATTTATGCCAGATGCCACGCCCCCTGATGCGGGACTTCAGCGCCTCAGGCATCTCGGCCCAGGCGGCGCGGGTTGACGCAAGCTCAGTCGCGCCCCGGATGACGTCACGACCCGGGCCACAAGGATGTTGGTCAGCGCTGGATTGGGTAAAAACGTACTATCGGCATGCCACAGCATGTTCGCCTTCAGGTTCAAGGTGTGCAGGTCCATCTCACCGCTGACCGCGCCATCTTCGCGCACGTTGGACACCTGCGGCACTTTATAGGCCTCATCAGGTTTGCGCTCATCCGCTAGCCTGTCTTCAATCGGGCCAAAGCGGCCAGCAAGCGCCAGGTGGGTCTCATCCGTCACCTCTTGGTTGCGCAAAAGCAGTGCTGAGTGGCTCTCAAAAAGGGCGCGCAATCTGTCAAACCCATCGCCATGCGCCGCATCTTGCAGAGACAGCCCCGACACCTCGGCGCCAAAGGCAGGTGTAAGCGGTTTGGTTGTGATCTGTGTCATGTGTCATCTCCTGCGGTGGCCTTGGCCGCGATTTCGTCCGGGCTGAGGTCTTTGACCATGGGCCAGGCCATGCTCTTTGCACTGTTCAACAGCCCTCTCGGGTCCATCCGTTTTTTCCAGGCAAGGTGGCGGTAATCGGCGTTCTTCAGGCCACCGCCCTCCACTTGCCAGGTGTGCGCGTCATAGACGGGAAAGCCGTTGGCCGCGTAGGTGGCGTTGATCTCTTCCAGACGGGATTGGTCTTTGTACCAGATGATGGGCAAATCGAAGGTCACGATCTCACCGCCCACACGGGCGTATTCGTGGTGCATCCAGACGTCTTCCCCCAGCTTTGGACGCAAATCCGCAATGGCCTGCGGGTCCGGCGGCGACGGGCAGCCGATTTGCTGATAGGTGGCGGAACGGTCCGCTTTGAGCACTTGAAGCGTGGTGTGATTATAGGAAAAATCATACACATGCGGGATTTTCAGCGCCGCGCGTTCTGCATCAGAGAGCATGAGATCCACCACACCGCCCTCTGCTGCGACCAGCTTTGCAAATGCAGCCTTCTGTGCTGCCGGGATCATTGAAACCAACAGATGTTTCTCAGGCCGTATATGTCCTTCCAGCTTGGGGAAGTAGGCGCAAATCCGTGCATCCACCGTGCTGATCAGTTTGCAGCCAATGGCGCTGTCCTGCGCCAGGGCGTATCCTGCGCCATACGCCTGCGCATAGTCATCAAAAGTCGCGATGCACCCCACCCAATCCTGTGCGGGCACAGTTCTGAGCGTCACTTCGGTGATCACCCCGTTCAGCCCCAGGCGTGATGGATCTGCAAAACATCCGCGCCCTCGAAAAGACGTTCTTGCGGGGTGGCGCAAACATCCATTGCTTTCAGCGCCATCAGGTTGCCAGGGTCTCGCAGCATGCCATTCGCGATAGAGCCGATGCCCGATGACCCGCCTGCAACGAACCCGCCGATGGTCGCAATCTCTTGGGTGGAGGGGAACATGCACATCTCGCGGCCATGCGGGGCGAGGGCGGCATTGATGTCCACCATCAAGGCCCCGGCCTGCGCGCGCACGAAATCTGGCCCAACTTCAGGGACTTGGTTCATCCCGGTGGTTTCAATGATCAACCCGCCGTCCATCGGCACCGCCTGACCATAATTGCCCGTACCCCCGCCGCGCAGCACAACAGGCAGGTCGTTTTCATAGGCAATCTTCAGGCAATGTCCCATCTCTTCGGGCGATTTGGGCCGGGCCACAAGATCTCCGAAACACGTCTTCAATTCGGTGTTCAGGATGGGGCTGTACCAAAGAAATCCCTCGATCTCTTTTTGACCAGAACGGTCTCTGAAATTGTCTCCACCGGGGCCAACGCGGCTTCGATTGCGGACCAGTCAGCGGATGTCTTGCCGGAAATTGAGGTCATCACATTGCTCCTGTGATCAACGATGTCAGCGGCACCGGTTTAGGGGGTGCGGCCAGAAGTTCAGAAGGGGAGGGGGCGTCAAAAGCGATCAGGTCCGTGACCCTAGCCCCATCAATGAATACCGGGTCATGTCCCAATGCCGTGGTGGCACCTGTTGTGACCAAGGGCAGCCAATCGCCCAACGGCGGGTCAAGATGTGCCGCCAGGCAGGTCTGCGCCAAGGCGGTCAGCGGATCATGTTTGCCAATCGGGCAGAACGCGTCGCGCACATTGTCCGTCCCCACCACCACATTGACGCCCGCCTGTCGCAGTTCCTTGATCCGTGTCAGCCCGCGCCGGTCGGGCGTGCCTGTGCTGCGCCCCTGCAGGTAAAGGTTCGTTGTCGGCAGGGTCACAATGCTGAGCCCCGCCCGCGCGACCTTGTCCAAAACGCGTTGGCAGGCGTCGCCGTGAAAGTTCATCAGGTTGCAGGCATGACCGCACAGAACAGGCCCTTCAAAGCGCAGGGCAAGTGCGGTGTCCGCAATCAGTTCCAGACCATCAAGATCTGGGTCCAACCCTTCATCGACATGAAAATCCAGCGGCAAACCATAGGCATCTGCGGCGCGAAACATCTCCTCTACGGCGTGCTTCCGTTCAGGCTGTGCGTAGATAAAACACCCCAGCGCCCCTTTGACGCCTGCCGCCTGACGGGCAATGGCGTTCGTGATGCCGGGCGATGTCAGTTGCGCGGGGCTGACAAGCGGTGCCAACTGCACGCTGAGGTTCATGGGCCTGTCCGTTACCATCTCGGTCAGGACGGACCAGGCCAGTGGACCTTGTTCAGGGTCTGGCATGACCTCCCAATCAACATGGGACCGGATCAGCCGACAGCCCGCCGCCGCAAGCTCAGCCAAGCCCCGGCTGGCGCGGGCGCGCACGTCGTCATGCGTCCAATTCTGCTTGTCCTCATATTGCGCGGCGATGGCTGCATGCAGATCACCGCCAACGGCGGGCAGGCGGTCAACGGTGTGACATTTGTCCAGATGGACGTGGGGTTCGGTCAGGTAGGGCAGCACCAAACGCTGTGGCGTGATGTTCGCGCTGGGCTGCAGTGCCCGCACGGCGCCATCTTTGACGATCAGATCGCCAGACACACACTCCCCCGTGCCTCCATCCCCAAACCCTGCGCTGCCCCGGATCAACGCGCGGGGCAGGGTCACGTTTTCAATCACGCCGTCCAGTGGGATAGGCCGGCTCATGTCCCGCCCCGTCTTGCGTCAAAGGTTGCAAACTCTTCTAGAAATGCCGCGATGCCCTGGGCGGCGGAGGCCAACAGATGCTCCCCCTTGTCCGCTGTCGCGGCAGAAGCGTTTCCGCACACCCCCTGTGGATGCAAATCCTGTGCCAGCCATGCCGGGCGGGCGGCCTGGCCGGTAAGGCCAATGTGCCGATAGGTCTTTTCCCACTCCCGCATCACAGGCACGAAATCCTCTGCGCGGGTCATGTCCACCTTGCCCGGATAGGCCGCCAGCATCGCTGAGGTTTCGATGTCCCCGGCGTGCAGGTCGACAGCCAAGGCATCCGCGTCTATCAGGCCGTCATAGTCAGCGAAGGCAAACCATGAGCATGTAGCGACGATCATCTGATGTGCCTGCCGCATCTCTCTGGCGATGATTTCCAGAAGCGCCGTGTTGCCCCCATGTGCGTTCAGGAACACCAGCCGGGTCACGCCCGCACGCGCCACTGACGCACAAACATCGCGCAGCACGGCAAGAAGCGTATCCGTGCCAAGGCTCAACGTGCCAGCAAAGGCGTCATGCTCTGCGCTTTTGGTGATGGCCAGTGTGGGCAGGAACAGCACAGTTTGCTCTGCCTTCAAGGCACCCAGCGTGCGTTCAACCACAGCATCCGCCAAATCCCGGTCCACGCTCAGCGACAGATGCGGGCCATGCTGCTCAATCGCGCCCAGCGGCAGCACCGCGATGGCATCCGGGGGCAAGGTTTCAAAGGCTTGCGTTGGGTAATCGGCCCAATACCCCTGCACCGTCATGGAGCGGCCCTCAGACAGGCGACGACATTTTCAACAGCGATGCGACAGGCGCACGACAAATAGGCACACATACCCAAACCCTCCTTCAAGAGAAGCTGATGCGTGGCCCTTAGATTGAATCTGTGCCAGAGATAGTGTGATGCTGACAAAAAAGTTGGCCCCTCGCAAGAGCCTTTCGAAGATGAGGACCGCAGATGATCAAAGCGCTTACGCCATCAACCCTGCGCCCCCCGTTTGCCAATTACGCGCATGGGGTTGAGATCCCTGCGGGCTGGCGGATCGTTCAGACATCTGGCCAGCTGGGCATTGATGCCCAGGACGTGATCCCGCAAAGCGCGCGGGCCCAGGCGGATCTATGTTTTGCCGCGATCACCGAGATCTTGCGCAGTGCTCACATGACACCCGAGGACGTCGCGCATATTTCGGCATATGTGACGGACCGGGCGTTCATGCAGGATTATATGGCCGCGCGGGATGCCTTTGTGGGCGATGCCGCGCGCTTGCCCAGCTCAACCTTGTTGATCGTTTCGGGATTTACCCGGCCTGAGTTCAAGGTTGAGGTCGAGGTGACGGCAGCAGCACCCGCTTAACATCCCAAAAATCGGCGGTTTTGACTTTGGATCTTGGTTTCGGTATCAGTTTTGTATCCAGTTGGATACAAAAATGCCTGAGTTTAAAAAATCAAGTGGCGAACAAGCCTATGACGCGCTTTTGACGGAGATCCGGCTGGGCCATTTCCGTCCCGGAGACCGGCTGAGAGAAGAAGACGTCGCAGACCGCCTTAACCTGTCCCGGACACCCGTGCGCGAAGCGTTTCGGCGCCTGGAAAGCGATGGCGTGATTGAGCATCGGCCGCGTGTCGGGGCTGTGATACGCTCGCTGTCCCATGCTGAACTGGTTGAGCTTTATGAGATGCGCATGGTGTTGGAGCGGACGGCAGCCGAAATGGCCGCCAAGCACGGCGCGGAGGCAGAGTTCGATGCGCTGGAGGCGTTGAACGATGACATCGAAGCGGCGCGCGACAATCCTGCGCGGGGTGCTGCGATCAACCAGGACTTTCACCGCAACCTGTACCTAGCCGCACGCAATCGCTTCCTGGTCGAAGCGGCGCGGGCGCTGAACAATGCGCTCTTGGTCGTTGGGCCATCTACCTATTCAGATCCCGCGCGCATAGACGTCGTGGTCCGACAACACCGGGCCATCATCACCGCCTTGCGGGCAGGTGACGCAGAAGCGGCGGGGGCGGCGGCAGAGGCGCATTTGCAAACCTCATTGCTGCACCGTCTCAAAAGCACGCCCGCATGAAAGCAACGGCGATCGCATTTGGCACCGCGGGCCTGGGCGTTGCCTTTTTCAACGCAACCGGCTTGCCCCTGCCATGGCTACTGGGCCCTATCTTTGCCTGTCTTCTGGCGGCCCTGTTGGGCCTGCCCCTGGGCGGCATAAAGATCCTGAATGACGGGATGCGCACCGTTCTTGGGGTGGCCGTGGGGGCCACTCTCACCCCAGTGGTTCTGGGCAGCTTTCCCGCGATGTGGCCGACGCTGTTGATGGTGCCGGTGATGGTCGCGCTGATCGGGGTGCTGGGCGTGCCCTATTTTCAGCGCTTCTGCGGCTATGATTTCCCCACGGCCTACTACGCGACCATGCCGGGTGGGCTGCAGGACATGATCGTGTTTGGAGAAGAGGCAGGTGCCAATGTGCGCACCCTCAGCCTGGTGCATGCGACACGGGTTTTGGTCATCGTCGTGGCCCTGCCGTTCCTGTTGCAGGGCATATGGCAAGCGGATCTGACCAACCCGCCGGGCGTGCCGGCCCGCACCGTGCCACCTTATGAGCTGGCGCTTATGGCCGTTTGTGCGGTGGTGGGCTGGCAAGGTGCCAAGCGCATCGGACTTTTCGGGGCCTCCATCCTGGGGCCACTGATCCTGACGGCTTTGGTGACACTGGCCGGTGGTTTGCAAAATCGCCCCCCGGCTGAGGCGATCTGGGCGGCGCAGTTCTTTATCGGGATGGGGATTGGCAGCAAATACGCGGGCATCACCTTGCAAGAGGTGCGCCGCGATCTGGCAGCAGGCCTCGGATTTTGTGCCATCCTGATCGTGCTCACGCTGATCTTTGTCGAAGCCATCTACGGCTTGGGTTTTGCCCCGGGCATGGAAGCGCTGTTATCCTTCGCCCCCGGCGGGCAGGCCGAATTGACGGTGCTCGCACTGATCGTTGGGGCCGACATCGCCTTTGTGGTGGCGCACCATGTCTTGCGCATTTTCGTTGTCATCCTGGGGCACCGCTGGCGGCAAAGGTCTTTAATCAAAGACCTCAGGGTTGATCATATGAATGGGCTTGCCCTCTGCGTAGGCGTTCACTTGTGCGAAGATGTCTGAAAACTGCAAATCAAATTCATCTTCCGTGACATAGCCGATGTGAGGGGTTGGCAGTACGTTGGCATGGGTCAAAAGCGGGTTCGCGGTATCGCGCAGCGGCTCATCATCAAAGACATCGACCGCTGCATAAATGCGCCCGCGCGCGATCTCGGCCTCCAGCACGCCAGGTGCGATCAGACCGGACCGCGACGTGTTGACCAAAAGGCAACGCGGCTGCATCGCTGCCAAATCCTCTGCGGTGATGATGCCGCGGGTTTCCGGCTTTAGCCGCACATGCAGGCTGACGATGTCGGAGGTTGCGAAAAACGCAGCGCGGCTGTCGGGCAGTGTTTCCCCATCTGCCTGTGCCCGCGCACGACCTGCCTCTGATCCCCACCATTGCACCTTCATGCCAAGGGCCTTGGCATAGGTCGCAACAGCCCCCGCAATGCGCCCGTAGCCATAAAGCCCCAGGGTGCGCCCCCGCAGGGTGCGGCCAACGCCCATCTGCCAATCCCCTGCGCGGATGGATGCAACCTGTTGTGGGATTTGCCGGTAACTGGCCAGCATCAGGGCAAGTGTCATTTCAGCCGCCGCATAAGATGGCGTTCCGCTGTGCATGTTTGAGCAAAGCAGCACATTGTTTTCGCTACAGGCGGGCACATCGATATGAGGATAGACAGAGCGCTGAGAGATCAGCCTCAGCTGCGGCAATTGCCTCAGAAGCTGCGCGGTGATCTTCGTCCGCTCACGGAACAGCACCAAGGCCTCTGCGTCCTGGACGCGGTGGGCCAGTTTGTCGGGGTCAGGCTCATGGTCTGTCCAAACCGTGACGTCATGCCCTGCCAGCATCTCAAAACAGGGGAGGGTGCGCAGGGTGTCAAACCAATCGTCGAGGATGTGAACCTTCACCGGCTTTCGATGCCCGCCTCTGGGGTGGGGGTGCGCGGTGTGGCGACAAAGCTGGGCTGCTCCAAATGACGCAGAGCCTGAGACACCGCCCCGCGTTGCCCCAGCAGATAGTTATACTGCGCATCACATCCCGAAACGGGTGTCGGATAATCCCGCAATTCGTTGGCAATCAGTGACTGGGCCTGTTGCAAAGCATGACGCGCGGCGCTCAGGGGTTCTTCGAAAGACATGGTATATCTCCTGATCTGTATACCATAGTATACCAAGGGCGCGTCATTCGCCAGCGAAAACTGATTTCGGCACGAACACCTCGCCCGCGGCAATCTTGCGCGCGGTGCGCACCAGCCCTGCTGAGATCACCTCAAACGTGTCGCCTTCTCTGCGGTAATCCATCACCACGCCCAACAGGCCCATGGGGTGTTCCAGCTGCATGGGCGTCGGGCCGTGGGCTGGCAAATCTGCGATGCCGTCTGCCACCGTGCCAGGGCAAAGGATGCAGGCCGATAGGCATTGTGATCCGGTGACCGCCAAACTTGGATGGCATGACTTGGGCATGAAGTACCGTACCAAGGCTGTGCCCCCTGCAACGGGTGCCGCGACCAGCCCGAACTTTGGCGTGACAGAGCCTGAGACATCGCCCATGCCCATACGCCGACCGGCCTCAACTCTGATCGGCTCCATCCGGTCATAGAACGCGCGGTTGGCGTCCAGCTCTGCCGCCGTCTCGGCCCCGGTCAGGCCAAAGTCCGCCGCACGGGCAATCACCATTGGCATGGCCACATCAAGGCAGGACACCTCAATCCCGTCGATCACATCGACCCGGTTGCCGGTTGGAAAAAGCGCACCAGTCGCCCCGCCTGTGACGTCCATGAACATCAGCTCAATCGGTGCTGCGGTGCCCGGCACGCCGTCAATCTGCGCAGACCCCTCATAGACAACGCCGTCCGCAGATGTTTGCACCTTTGAGATAACGCGCGCGCCGGTGTTCACGGCGCGAATTTTCACTTCTGTCTCGGCGCCTGTGGCCTCAACCAAACCCATCTCAAGCGCGGCGGGGCCAACGCCCACAAGGATGTTCCCGCAGGTCGGTTTGAAATCAACCGTGCGGTCCTCAACGCTGACTTGCGCAAAGAAATAATCGACATCGGCCCAATTTTCGGACGAAGGCGACAGGATCGCGACCTTGGTGGTCACAGCTGCCCCGCCGCCGATCCCGTCGATATTAAGCGGATGACCAGAGCCAACCATCGCGATCAAAACCTCTGCAAGGGCCGCCTGATCCTGCGGCAGGTCCGCCTGGTTCAGGTACGGCCCCCGCGACGTGCCGCCGCGCATGAAGTGGAACGGAATGGCTGTTTGCGTCATGGATACATCCTCCAACCGGTCACGTGCGCTAGCCCAGGGGCCAAGGCAGCTCGGCCACGCTTTGCAAAAGACCTGCAGGGAAGTCGCGGTTTAGCAGGCCCGCCATCAGGCAGATGAAGGCGATCCCCGCAGCGGTATAGGCCGCCGCAAAGCCAAGGCTTTTGCCTGCCCGGAACCGGATGAAGGCAAACAGGAACAGCGCCAGCGCCAGGATGAAGCCCAAAAGCGCGGTAAGGACCAACAAGCCCGCGAACCAGGCCAAGGTGCTCCAAAGCCCGAACCGCGTTTCCTCCTGCGCTTCCCGATCCGCAAAAAGCGCATGGGTTTCAGAGCGCAGCATCATCTGAATAAGCAAGATCACACAGGCCACAATGGCCACACCCGAGACAAAGCGCGGGAACACCCGGTCTGCCGCCGCATAATCCGGGATCATGGAGGCATTGGTGAAGGCGATCAGCAGATAGGCCAGCACGACCAGCAAAAAGATCATCGGCGCGCGCTTTGAGCCGGAATTGACTTCGCCCTCTGCCATTATGGATTTGGCCTGACGCAGGCCCAGCACAACCGAGATCAGCGTGATGATGATCAGCACAATCACGATGGGTGAAAAGATATAATCCATACCTTCCTCAAACCCTTTGCGAAAGCGTGACTGCGCGATCTGCACCGCTTGGTTGGCATAGGTCTCTGCGGGATTGGACAACACAAAGCCGATCAGAAACGCGGGGCGCGACCAATCAAACCGGCGCATCAGGATGCCCAGAAGGCCAATTGCGAAAAGGGCAACAAGGTCCATGATGTCTTGCCCGGATTGGAACGCGGCAAAGGCGATGATCATGAACAAGAAGGGTGCCAGCAGTGAGAAAGGGATCGTGGTCAGCCGCGCGATGCCGCCTGACGCCGCGATGCAGATCAAGGTGCCCACCACATTGGCCAGCGCCAGCAACCAGACAATGGCATAGGTGATATCCAGGTTGTTTTTGAGCATGGAGGGCCCAACCTCAATATTGCCCGACCCCAACAGGGCAATCGCCCCAATAAAGATCGCCATGGAGCCTGAGCCGGGAATACCAAAGAGCAAGGTTGGTACCAGCCCGCCGCCCTCTTTGGCGTTGTTTGAGCTTTCCGGCCCGATCACGCCGCGCACTTCGCCTGAGCCGAATTTGGATTTGTCTTTGGTGGTCTGCACCGCATGCCCGTACGCGATCCAATCAACCACGGATCCCCCAGGCCCGGGATCACACCGACAACCACGCCGATGATGGAGCACCGGACGGAAAGCCAGATGTTGGCGAACCAGTCGCGCACACCAGATAGCCAGCCGCCGCCCAGCGGTTTACGATCTGAGATCGCGCGGTCCTGACGCAGCAGGGCGATGATTTCCGGGATCGCAAAAATACCAAGCCCTACGATGACCAGCTTCAGGCCGTCCACCAGATAAGGCATGTCATAGGTGGCCATGCGCAGCTCACCTGCGCTGTCGCCTTCACCGATGGTGCCGATCATCATGCCAAGGCCCGCCGCCGCGATGCCTTTCAGCGCCACGCGCCCGGCAAGGATACCGACCATCGACAGACCAAAGATGGTGATCATCAACAGCTCCGGCGTGCGGAACTCCAACACGATGGGCCGTGCCACCAGGATAAAGACTGTAAGAAAAGCGGCCCCCACAAGCCCGCCAAAAAGCGATGAGGCGAAGGCCGCTGAAAGCGCACGCGCCGCCTGACCTTTCTTGGCCATGGGAAAGCCGTCCAGCACCGTGGCCTGGCTTGCCGATGACCCGGGTATCCCCATCAGGACCGAGGCGAAAGTGTCTGAGGTTGGCACAACCGCCACCATACCGATCATCAATGCCAGACCCAGAACCGGGTCCATGCCGAACATGAAAGGCAACAACAGTGAAAGGCCCGCGATGCCGCCCAAGCCGGGAAAGACACCAATGCAAAGCCCCATCACAACGCCAAGCACAAGATAGCCCAGCACAATGGGTTGCAGGATAAGACCAGCAGCATCAGACAGCGCTGGCAATGCGACCGATATCACATCCATGGGAACAGCCTTTCTCAGATCTTGCAAAGCAAAGGGGCGGGTAAAACCCGCCCCGTTCGTCTGTTAGTCCAGCGACACGCCGTAGCGGTCTTTGAGCCAGGTTGTGACATAGGACTTTGCCGCATCTGGCACATTGGTTGCGCTGTTCAGCGCGCCTGTGGCCTCGTCCCCTGTCATCTGTGGGTATTTGCCCAAGCGACCTGCAGAAATCTCAGCGAAATCCGCACGTGCCTTCACCGCCTCAAACGCCTTGGTGTAGGTCACGATCGCGTCGTTGGAGGCACCGGCAGGCAGGAACACCATCTTCTGGGCAGGAAAGCCTGCAATGAAGAACGCTTTCCACGCATCCCACTGCTCACCGGATGTTTCACAGCCATCTGTTGCGTCGCACACCTCTTTGAAGGTTGGCATGTCTGGGAACGTTGGATCGCGCACGATGTTGCCATCCGCATCCAGCGCACCCCAGGACATCATCGGCACGGCTGTGCCTGCCTCAACCAAAGGTGTGACCCCTTTGAGGAAGGACGAAGACGTCTGATAATCGATGTTGGCTTCACCACGTTCAAACATCAGGCGGCCATCACCGCGACCTTTGATGCCAAAGACAGGCTCAACATTCAGGCCCAGCATTTCCCAGGCCAAAAGTGGGACCAGGTCCAGACGTGTCGCCCCCTGAGAGCCATAGATGAAGTCTGTGTCGCGCAAGGCAGAGGCATCCATGCCATCCATCTTGCCCGCCAGATCCGGTGGCAGATAGGCCACGCCGCCGGTGCCAGAGGCCAGAACCACGTTCCAGTCCTGATATTCATAACGCACGCGCGGATCGCCCAGCAGATATGGGAACTGAGTAGAGCCGGAAGAGCCAAAGATCAGCGTGCCTTCGCTGTCGTCATAGCTTTGCTGCTGGAACCAATTCGCCCCTTTGGTCGAACCTGCACCTGGCATGAATTTCACCACAACGGTCGGCTCCCCTGGCAGGGCCTCCGACAGCAGTGGCGCGTAAAAGTTGGCCCATTTGGCCGAGCCACCGGTTTCAGAGAAAGGGATCACCCATTCAACGGTTTTCCCGGTCAGGTCGATGCCATGCCCCCCTGCGGATGCAGATGTCGCAAAGCTGGCCGCCGCAGCCGCGACAAAGCCCATGGCCACGCGACGCGTGGTTTTCAATACAGTCATAATTTCCTCCCAATTGCGCCGGTCACTCCCACCGGGCGCAGATATTCTGAACGGGTGATTCCCGAACCAATGCCCACAAGATGTGATATGAACCTTGCATCAAGCCTTCATCCTCGCAAAAACTGGCGCATGCGGATCACGCTTATCGAAGACAACGCCAGCCTGCGCAAAGGCATCACCTACCGGCTTGAGGACGAAGGCCATGTGGTGGATGTCATCACCGACGGGCTGCAAGCCGAGGATTTCCTGCGGCAGGAATCCTGCGACCTGATCATTCTCGATATCAATCTGCCGGGGCAAAGCGGGCTGGATGTGTTACGTGCGATGCGCAAACGTGCCGACCCGCGTCCTGTTATCCTGCTGACAGCGCGGGCAGAAACCGAAGACCGGGTGGCAGGGCTGGATGCGGGGGCGGATGACTATCTGGTCAAACCTTTTGCCATGGATGAGCTGGCCGCACGTGTCCGTGCGCTTGCCCGGCGCAAATCGGTGGCCCCCCGCAAGCGCATCGCTTTAGGTGCGCTTCAGCTAGAGCTTGAACCGCTCAGCCTGTCGACGCCTGAGGGTCCGCTTGATGTGCCCCGGCGCGAACTGATGCTGCTGGCCGCTCTTGCTGGCGCATCTGGCAGCGCATTGAGCAAGGAACAGCTTTTGGATGCCGTCTATGGGGCCGGAACAGATGCGGATGAAAAGGTGATTGAGGTCTATGTCTCACGCCTGCGCAAACGCCTGCATGCGCATCACCTGCGGATCTCGGTGAAACGCGGGATCGGCTATGTGCTAGAGGTCCTGCCGTGACACGGCGCATCTCGCTCAGGCTCCGCCTGACGGCGATCATACTGCTGCCGCTTCTGACCATCGCGATCCTTGCGGGGCTTTGGCAGCTGCGCAATGCACAACGCACCGCAGATGATGTTTTTGACCGCAGCCTGCTTTCTGCCGCCTTGGCCGTGGCGAATGATGTTGCGATCTCAGGCGGTGATGCCCTTTCCCCGCGCACCCGCGATATCCTGGCGGGCACGTCGGGTGGGTCGGTGTTTTATCATGTCTACGCCCCGGACGGGGTGATTGTGGCAGGCTACGCCACACCGCCCGTGGGCATTCCCAGACTGGCCTCCGAAGTGTCCGAGCCTGCCTATTTCGAAGCCATCTATCTGGGCCGTTCCGTGAGCGGCGTGCGCCTGCAAACGCAAACGGAAATCGAAGGTTTTAGCGGATTGTTCACCACCACGGTCTGGCAGGACACCGCATTGCGCAGCGCCTTTGTCAGGGACCTGACGATGCGGTCTTTCATCGCGATATCTTCGCTGATCCTATCGTTGGCCCTGATCGTCTGGTTCGGTGTCCGTCTGGGCCTGCGTCCGCTGTTGGAACTGGAACAAGCCATCGCACAACGCAGCAGCGCGGATCTGTCGCCAATCCAGCGCGCCGTCCCCGAAGAGGTTGCAGGCGTGGTGGCGACGCTGAACCGGCTTTTTGGTCAGGTCTCAACCACCATGTCGGCCCAGTCTGAGTTTATTGCCAACGCGGCCCATCAGCTGCGCAACCCCATTGCGGGTGTGATGGCCCTGGCCGAAGCGGTGGTTAGCGCCCCAGACACCAAGCGCGCCAAAAGCCGGGCAGCGGATCTGCTGACCGCTGCCGAAGAAGCGGCAGATCTCAGCAAGAAACTGTTGCTTTTGGAACGTGCTGAAGCGCTCACACAGGCCAGCGCCCTTGAAACCGTGGACCTGGCCCAGCTGGTCCAGGAATGGGCCGTGCCTGACGCCCGCTTTGCCAAACGTGGTGTCAAGCTCAGGGTCAACTCACCCAGCGCCGGGGCCCCTCTGCAGGCCGACCGAGTGATGCTGCGCGAAGCTTTTGCGAACCTGCTGGACAACGCGCTGCGGCACGGCGGCGACAGGCTGACAACCATCACCGTGGACGTCGCGGCAGAGGATCAGGACATATATCTTAGTGTCGAAGACGACGGCGCAGGTCTGCCGCAGGCAGAGTTGAAGCGGGCGACAACGCGTTTCGTTCAATCCCCTGAAACCGGCTCAACCGGGCTTGGGCTTTCTATTGTGGAGGCGATTGTCGAAGGGCACGGTGGCAGCTTATCACTTGAAAAACCGCCCAAGGGCCTGCGCGTTGTGATGCGGTTTCCGCTGAGCGGTCCTCCGGCCTCTTAGTGACCCCAATAAGTCGACGCGATCCCGAAAACCCCAACCGCAATCAGGCTAAGCGCCCACACCAGATCCAGATTAAACCAGGTCTTGGACAGAAACCTAAGCCCCAGCCAAAAGTAGATGATCACCGCCACCACGGCCCCTGACAGGGTCATGGCCACGGTATGCGCGGCGGCCACCCAAAAGGCGATGGCGATGTTGCTTTGCATCAGCGCCTCAACCGCAAGATGACCGGTATCCTCAGGCGGGATGGCGCAGATGCCAAGGTATATCGGCACCAGCATCAGACCCGCGCCATGGGCCATCGCAGCCAAAAAGGACCACAGCGCAAGGCGCGCAGGATGAACGCGTGCCAGGAATTTCGGGTGGCGACGGTTGATCACCAGATAGACACCCATCGCGATCACAATAAGCCCTGCACCCACGCGGATCTGGGTTTCCCATTCGACCAAAAACAGCATGACCGAAAACGGCAACAGGATTGCGATCATGGCCAGGAAATGCCCCAGCGCTAGCATGGCCAGCGCTTTGGGCATTGCACTGCGCTTGCGCTCCATCAGGGCGGCGGAAACCGCAAGGGGCCAGCCCATGCCGGGGTTAACGCCATGGTAGATGCCAGAAAAAATGACGGCCCACCAAAGGGCCGCCAAAGATAGGGTTTCAACCATTCGTTAGACGGAAGGGTAGCAGAAACTGTCCGTGGAACAGTCGCCGCCTTCTAGCCTGATCTGATGCGAACGGTAGCCTTTGGGGAAATCAATATAGAAATCCTTGTTCAGCGTCAGACCACCATCGGCCCCCACATCCGCCATCACCATCTGCCCGCCTTCGTCATCAGGATAGAACTGGTCATCCCAAGTGGAATAGAGCGAGTTTGTCCAATAGACGCGTTTGCCGTCCCGGCTCACCTCGACCATCTGAGGGCCGTAGACAAAGGGCTTGCCGTTCGGGTGGGCCGTGCCACGGGCAATGCCGCCCACTTCGACCTTCCCTGCCAGTTTGGGGTTCATCGGATCAGAGACATCGTATTGATGCATCTCCCCCAAGCCCCAGCAGGCCACGTAGAGGTATTTGTCATCAAGGCTCAGGTCGATGTCCGTCACCAGCGGCGGCACGGCCTCAAACCCTTGCAAAAGGGGTGGCAGGTTTTCAGGTTTTTCAGGACGCGGATCAATGGTGATGGTTTTCTTGGCCTGCCATTTGCCATCATCATCCCGCCACCAGGTAAAGATTGACCCCTGCAAGTTGGTGGTATCGACCACAACACCGCAGAAGCCATAGGACTTCTTGGGGTCATGCGCCGGGCGGATCTCAAGCGCCATTTGGTGGTTCTCGCCCAGATCAATCGTCTGGATGTTCTTGCGCTTGCGCAGGTCCCAGAAATGGATCTTGTGCCCGTATTTGTTGCTCAGCAAATCCTCAGCAACGATCCCGCCTTCGAACTGCGGCGGCAGGCCCCATTCAGAGCTGACCATGTAATCCTGCGGCAGGTTCCACCAGAAATCATAGTGTTTGTCCTGCTCACCGCGGTCCATCTCATATTGGCCGATGATCTCAAACGTCTCGCAATCCATGATGAAAATACCAGGAGGTCCATCAGTGCCATCTGGCCCGCCACCGCCCAGCGTTGAGACATAGATCCCCTCAGGGCCGCAATGGATCGTATGCGGGCGCGAATAGCCAGTCTTGGCAAAGACTTCCTCAGGCTCAATGGTTTTATGAATTTTTGCCTTCAGCGGTTCTTTGACATCAATAATGTAGATGCGGCTGGACCGGATGCCCGGAACAATCAGATAGCGCCGTTCAAGGAAAGCGTGACCTGACAGGGGGACAGTGAAGAAGAGCAGGCGTTCCAGCCGAAATGGTGGAATTCGTCCCCCAAATTCGGAACGATCACCTGATGCACGATTTCGCCGTAGCTGTCTGATTTCGGGTTCAGGTCCACCACGGCAATGCCATCGCCTTGCGATCCGTCGGGGCTGAGCATCACGGTGAAAGCGTAATTCTCCACCGGGGCTTCCATCGCAATCTTTGGCGATGGGTAGAATGTTGGATCTGGTCTTAAGTTCATTTTTTCCTCCCAAAAGAACGTCCCCGCAAAGCGGGAAAAATGAACCGGTTATCGTCCGGCTCAGGCTGCAACGCGCAATCATTGTTTTGGTTGGCATGTGATATTTCAGAGCGCGAGCCTTCTTTTGAGGCTTCTGCAGAACCGAAAAAAACACGCCAGAAAACGCGCAGCAAATGTGTGGTCGAATCTAAGTTGTGAAACGGCCACTTGACCGAGTTTGCGGGGAGCCGGTGAAAAAGCAAGAAAATCTTACGCCTAGAATTGTAATCAGACCTGCAAGTTACCGCGCGCCTTTGCGGGGCGCGCTTTGCGCTGCATGCAGCCTGTCCAACACGCGCTGGGCGCGTTTCGGTGCCTCCGTTGGGTCCGCTTGCCGCATTTGTTGTACCTGCGCTTCAGCCTTGGCAATCAGTCCGGGGATCAAATCAGCCTCGGGCAGATTCTTCCAATATTTCTTGGGCATTTCTGATTGCATCGCTTTGATCTTCAACCGCGCGGGGTTGAAGATATTGGCGTAGTAGGTTTTCCAAAGCGCTTCCGTCTCATCGCTTAGGTCCATACGTTCTGAGGTTTCGGCGACAAAACGGATATCGCCCGCATCGAAAATGATGCGCACCTCGGGTGTGACAATGACCCAGTCCATGTCGCCAAACCGGCGGGCGAAAAAGGGCGCAATCAGCTCTTCAATCCGGTGGTCGGGTTCAAACCACGACGCAAACGCGCGCCGATTGGCTCCTTGCGGCGTCACATCGCGAAACCGCACAAAGGCTTTCATTTTGTGCATATCCCGCCGGATGTGTTTGGCCAGACTTTCCGCACGCGCAACTTCTTTATCTGCACGGTTGCTCAGCAGCCTGGGGTCGCCTTGCAGCCGCAAAAGCAGCCGGTAGGCCAAATCAAATGCGCCCCCTTCGCGACTGGCACACAGGAATTTGGCCAGCGCTGGGAATGCTTTGGGCACGCTCACTTGAGCGGTGGGGTGGCGGGGCAACTCAGCGTTTTGCGCCTCAAAAAGCGATGCCGCTTCACCTTCAAGCTGCCAAGTCACCTCATCTGCTGAAACGTGGTGCCGGGCCAACTGGCGTGCGGCATTGCGCCAGGCATCAAAGGTGCCAATTCTTGGAAGGGTGATGACCTGCATCAGAAAAGCTGCAGCTGCTCAGGCGGCGGCGCAAACCGCGCGCGCAGGTTCTCGGCATCCGTCAAGCCGCCGGGCGACCAATCGCGCGCAACGATAAAGGGCTGCGCCTTGCGCACAGACGCTCCAATCCGGCGCAGATCATCATATCCCAACGCGCCGCTGCGCCGCGCCGATAGGATGCGACCCACCGATTTGGTGCCAAAGCCGGGCACCCGCAACAGCATGTCCTTGCCCGCGCGATTGATATCGACGGGAAACAGGTGCCGGTTCGCTAGCGCCCAGGCCAGTTTCGGGTCTACCTCCAAATCCAGCATGCCGCTGCCTTGATCCGGCGTGATTTCATCTGCTGCAAAGCCGTAGAACCGCAACAACCAATCGGCCTGATACAGCCGATGTTCCCGCGCCAGCGGTGGTTTAATCAGTGGCAGCTTTGCGGTGCTGTCGGGGATCGGGGAAAAGGCCGAATAATAGACCCGCTTAAGCTTATACGATCCGTAAAGATGCGTGGAGCTTTGCAGGATCGTCCGATCATTTGCGCCATCCGCCCCGACGATCAATTGCGTAGACTGACCTGCAGGTGCAAACTTTGGGGCCTTGCGGCCGCGATAGGTTGGGGTCTTCAGCTCGTCCTTGCGGGCGCGCACATCGGCCATGGCTTTGCGAATTTCGGCAGGGTTCTTTTCAGGCGCATAGGCTTTCAGCCCCGCGTCTGTGGGCAATTCGATGTTCATCGACAAACGGTCCGCGTAAAGCCCCGCCTGCTCAATCAATTCGGGGGCGGCATCTGGAATGGTCTTCAGGTGGATGTAGCCGCGAAAGTGGTGTTCCTGGCGCAGGGACCGCGCAATGCGCACCATATCTGCCATCGTATCATCCGGGCTGCGAATGATGCCTGAGGATAAAAACAACCCCTCGATATAGTTTCGCCGGTAGAACTCCGTCGTCAGATGCACCACCTCTTCCACCGAAAAACGCGCCCTTTGCACGTTGGATGACACCCGGTTCACGCAATACGCGCAATCGTAGATGCAAAAGTTTGTCATCAGGATTTTCAGCAGTGAAATGCACCGCCCATCCGGCGCATAGGCGTGGCAAATGCCCGATCCTTCCGTGCTGCCCAGGCCAGAGCCATCGCGGCTGTTGCGCTTCGTTGTGCCAGACGACGCGCAAGAGGCGTCGTATTTGGCTGCATCACTTAACAAAGCCAGCTTTTCTTTGAGCGTCAAAGTTCCCATGTGTTCTTGCTATGTTCTTGCGACGCATCTGGCAAGCGCCGGTTTGTCGCAGTTGGGATTTCCGCTGATGCAGGGCGCGCAGTGCAATCGTTACTTTGCCCGGCCTGCGCGCTGGGGTAGGGTACAAAAAAACATAAAAAGGATCAGAGCAGATGACCCTTACACGCAGAACAACACTCGCAGGGCTTGCGGCCTTCGGCTTGGCCGCCTGCGGCGCACCGGTTGCAGGCCCCGTGACCCGCAGATCATCCGGCCTGCCGCCTGACCTGCGGCCAGCACCAAACCCGGCCTATGACGCCTGGGTGGCTAACTTTCGTGGCCGCGCCTTGGCGCAAGGAATTACGCCGGCCACCTTCACAGCAGGCTTTCGCGGTGCCGGCTATCTGCCCGGTGTGGTCAAGCGGGACCGCAACCAAACGGAGTTCACGCGCACATTAGAAGACTACCTTGCCATCGCCGCCTCGGATGAGCGTGTGGCAAAGGGGCGTGCGGCCTTCGCCAAGCATCGCAGCACGCTGGCCGCGGTGGAATCCCGCTACGGCGTCCCGCCAGAGATTGTGACCGCCGTTTGGGGGCTTGAGAGCTTTTATGGAGAGCGTCGCGGTGATGTGCCGGTGATCTCAGCCACCTCAACGCTGGCCTTTGACGGGCGGCGCGGCGCGTTTTTTGAAAAGCAACTGATCGCGGCCCTTAAAATCCTCCAGAAAGGCGATACCACCGCGGCGAACCTGAAAGGGTCCTGGGCTGGTGCCATGGGGCATACCCAGTTCATCCCCACATCGTATGAGGCCTTCGCCGTTGATTTCAACCTGGATGGCCGTCGCGACATCTGGTCTGACAACCCAGCGGATTCCTTGGCCTCAACAGCGGCCTATCTGTCGCGTAACGGCTGGCAAAAGGGATTGAAATGGGGCGGCGAGGTCGGCAATGGCGGCCCCATCGGCAAGATGATCCAGCCGCAACCGGGTGGCCCCACCTTTTCGGTTACGCGGAACTTCAACGTGATCAAGCGCTACAACAATTCAGACAGTTACGCGATTGGTGTGGGCCATTTGTCAGATCGTATTCTGGGCGGAGGTCCGCTGCGCGGCAGCTTCCCGCCTGACAAATACGGACTGACAAAAGCCGACCGCATTCAGCTGCAGACCCGACTGACAGCCCGAGGATTTGATACCGGCGGCGCAGACGGCGTGATTGGGCCCAACAGCCGCAAAGCCATCGCCGCCTATCAGTCCAGCATTGGCATGGCGGCCACTGGTGATCCTTCGCAGGCATTGCTGGCGCGGCTGAATTAACGGTCCGCCACGGATATCGGATATTTTTTGAGTAGGGACATCCGTGCCTTTTGCACTAGCTTAAGGCGCCTGGGCGCATGCCAAACTCCTTTCGGCCTGCCGGGTCATGAATTCGTAAGTTTTGAATTCTAAATAACTTGTCCAGTTCTGCGGTGCCGATTGTGGCCGCCAAATGAGAGAGCGTCCAAATGAGAGATCGTATCGTATGACTGAAAACCCTACGGGCCCGTATCTTTTGATTGTGGATGATGACGAGGAAGATGTGTTTGCCTTCAAATGGGCGCTCAGGTCTGTGAACCCGGATGTGCAGGTGCGCCACATCACAGATGGCGCTGCGGCGCTGGATTTTCTGCTGGCTTTGTCCGAGGCAGATGATCTGCCGCAGATCGTATTGGTGGATATTAATATGCCAGGTGTGAACGGGTTTGAAACGCTTGCCGCCATCCGAAACTCAAAGATCACGCAGCATTTGCCGGTGATCATGTTCTCCACCTCAGATTCGCCTGCTGAAATCCGCAACGCCTATTTGGCCGGGGCCAATGCGCATCTGGTCAAGCGGAACTCGATCAAAGATCTCAAGGTGATGGCCAGCGCGCTTGCAACATTCTGGCTGCAACAGGCGGCGTTGCCAAGCCGGGGATGACGGCTGGTTTCGGGTCTTGGGGGGTATAGGCCGGGCTTGATTAACGCCCGCTGGCTCATGCTCAGAAAAATCCGCGCGGTTGAGCTGCCTTGTCTGGGCCGATGCCTAGGCCAGGGGGCGCCATTAGTCGATCTTGGCGTCCAGCTTCTTTGCCGTTGCAATCACCCAATTGGCCACATCCTCCATGTCCAGAGGTTTTGCCATCGTCTCGCTTGCGCCCATGTTGCGGACCAATTGACGGGGGAAAAGCCACCCTTCACTTCAAGCCCACCGGTAATCACCAGCACCGGCGCGCTGGGATCAATGTTCAGATCGTTAAAGGCGGTGCGTATTCTGCTCAGAAGCAGGATGCCGCCATCTGGCTGGAACTTATCATTCTCAACGACAAAGATGTCTGCGATCACAGCATCAATGGCAACGCTGGTCAGCAATTCCACCGCCTCCGTTGCGTTGTTCACACCAAAGGCGTCGTGGCCCAGTGCTTCGACCACATCCACTAACTCAGTGCGCAGCGGAAAATAGTCTTCCATCACAAGAATGTTCACATATCGCCCCTCTTCGCGGCCCAGCGGCGCTCCATAGCAGAGCGCATCGTGTCTGGGCGAAGCGGTTTGTTCACCACAACATCCTCCCCAAACTCACTGAGCCAAGCGTAAATTTCGGAATACCCAGTGAGTAAGATGAAGGGAATGTTCAATTTTTCAAGGAGTCTGGCGGTCGTTTCGCTGTCTTCGTTGCCCAGGTTCACATCCAGAATGGCGAAATCCGGCGGCGTGGCAGCGATCAAATCCGCCGCCGCGGCATTGCTGCGCGACAGCATGACGTCACCGATGCCGAGGTCCAGCAGCGTCTCTTCAAGCTGCGCTGCAATCAAAAAATTGTCCTCAAGCACCAGGACAGAAGCGATGCCAAGGCGATCGTCCTCTTCCAAGTCCGCCGCCTTCTCAGCCTCCGCCGTCTGAGCGACGACCATGTCAGCGACCAAGACGGTGGCTTGGGGCAGTGTCAGCGTAATCTCAGCGGTGTCGTCCCCAAACACCATCTCCGCCTTGCCTGTCAGTTGATGGCGGATGCCTTGCGTGATCAGGAATGTGCCAAACCCCGATGGCACCTCTGATGGCATCGAAGGAACGCCCGTCTCGCGCCAGCGCAGCACCAGGTGATCATCCTCAACTGCCCAGGTGACCGATACTTTGCCCGCCGCCGTGCTGAACCCGCCATACTTTGCGGCATTGGTGACAATCTCATGCAGCACCAGCACCAACAGCGTCGAAGCGCTGGGCAGAAGCCTCAGATCGGGGCCTTCAAACTCAATGACATGCGACCGAAACGGTGCGATTTCCAACTCAATCGCCGACCGCAGGTTGACGCCAGCATTATTGGCGGTCGCCAGCAGATCATGGGCCGTGGCCAAGGCCAGCAACCTACGCCTTAGGGTTTCGGCATATTCATCCACGTCTATATCTGCGGATTTCGACAGGGATGTGATGGATTGCATCATGTTCAAAATGTTGCGCACCCGGTGGTTCAGTTCTTGCACCATAAGCAACAGCCGGGTTTCATTCGCGTCCCGCTCCAATTCCTGATCCACGGATTGCTGCAAAGCCGTTTTCAGCGCCGCTGCCATCTGAATATCTTCCGGCTCCCAAGCGCGGCTGCGTCCGGCTGTCTGTTCTTCATAGATTTTGAAAGAGCTGCGTGGATGCAAGCGAGTGCCTTCGGTGGAACGTTCGATCTCCTTTTGGGGCGAGCCTGCCCACTGAATGGCTTCGTTTTCCTCGCGCCGGAACAGCCACAGGTGCGTATTCTCTTTTGCCGAAAGCTCAATCCGCAGGGCCCCCGCGATAGCACCTTGGCTTATCCCATCGCGCAGCAAACCATCCGCTGTCGCAACGCCCGGTGCCAAACCGTCACGCAACGCGTCTGCAAAAGGCGCAAGCCGATCCGCCGCCGGGCACAGCCCCGTTTCATTGCTTGTGTCGCCAACGGTCAGCAGGACACCATCACAGCGAAACAGCGGCATGATGTTATCTGTGCAGGCGCGCCAGCTTTGTTGCGTGTAAAACGTGCCTGCCTTTGCCTGTGTCTCGCGCTTTAGCCCTTCGACCATGGAACGGCAGTGGGCCACATTTTCCGTCAGCTCCTGTCTCAGAATGCCGTCGATACTGGTCGCAAGGGTTTTGCCCACCAGTTCAAACGTCACGCTCTCAGCAATCGAAAGCAGGCGGGCAGATCGGTGGTGGCAGGAAAACAGGCCCCACAGTGTGTTATCCGTGACAATCGGCAACACCAGCGACGCACCGACCCCCATGTTATTGAGGTATTGCAGATGCACAGGTGAGGTGCCGCGCAGCTCAAGCAGGGTCATGTCCACAGGCGCGGTTTGATCCGGGGCGGCCAGCAGGGGCACATCTGTCTGACTGGTGTCACCGATGATGCGGATGGGCTGATCCAGGCATATGGCACGGGCAACTTGCGGGATATCCTGGGCGGGGAACCTCAGTCCAACAAAGCTGTCCATGCTGGGCAGACGGCTTTCAGCCACCACCTCGCCTGAGCCATCGGGCCGAAACCGGTAGGCCATCACACGGTCATAGCCCACGATATTGCGCAAATCTCGCACCATCCGGTTCAACGCACGGTTCAGGGAAAGATCACGCGACTGACGCGACAAAAAGCCACCGCACACGGTCCAACCCGAAACCCAATACATCAGACGTACCCTGTGCGGGCACCAGCTCAAGCACCACCATTTCGTTCACGATCACGGCGGCTGCTTGAACCGGCTGTCCTTGAATTTCAAAGAGCCCCATAAACTCACGCTGCGCCCTGATCGACGGCAGGCTCAGCGTGTTGCGCAGCATGTGGGCGTCTTTGTCGGTCAGATGGTCTTTGAGCGGCGTTCCCAACCAAGCTGTGCTGGCACCCGGGATCAGATCGGCAACGTTCGCGGACAGATGCGTGATCGGCCCCAGCGTCAGGTCTGCGATCAACACAACGCCATGCGGCTGCACCCGGTCTGGCGTTCGGATCGGCTCATTCTCGCAAGTGGCCAGCGCCTCTTTTTCGGCCTTGGCATCAAGCATGATGCGCGTGCTTTGATAAAAAGACCTGCTGCAAATGCTCAAACATCTGTTGCGCGCCTATGATTATCGCCTCGCGGTCAGTGGTATGATTTTGCAGCGCATCTTTACACGCAGGCCAGCGGCTGCGACTGGTCGCAACAAGGTCGTCCAAATAGCGAGATGGCGCTTGGGCGATGTCCCCAATGCGGCGCAGCAACAGTTTGCCGCCCATGGCCGAACCTTCGAAAACATAGGCCACGCCAATGGCCTCTGCCGTTGTCATCTCTTGCAGGGGCAGCGGATTGCGTGGCGCAGACAGATCTTTGTCCAGCGCCCGCAACAAAGGGGCCGACACGGGCGTCATTCCAAGGGCCTGCGCGCCACGGTCATAGGCTTGCGCAAACTCCTGATGCACCTCGCGCATGGTGCCAAGCCAGCGGCGATAGCCCGTCAGATCCGCAAAAAAGCCGCCAGCCTCAACGACATTTTCCAGCTTCATGTGCATCGGCATACATTGCGCGCGCAAGGCGTCCCGAAGATGAAGCGAGGCACCCTCTGACGTGATCGGATCCAAGAGCGACATAGGGCTTCCTCAGCTAGGCGCGTGATCTCGCCCTTACGATAAAGACCTTGGCGTCAAGGTCAATTGAGTGACACACAATATGTCAACTTAAAGTTACATATTTGCGGTGCCTTGGGTGCCGCTCTGAGGCGGCTTTTCACAGGTTTGGGCAAGCCGGGTCTGCACAAACTATGTAATTGATGCATGTATAATGTTGTTCAAGCGTTCAAACAAGTAGGCGCGTTCAGGGATGTTGATTGCATCGCCTGGCGGACTGAAGGATATTCGGCCTTAGGTTCACCACATTATTTTCGCGTAGGAATGGATGCCCCCTAAGCCAAGCAGCACAAAGGCCGAGACGAAACAGCGCTCAAAGCGGATCACTGACAAGCGTGAGGCAAAACGGCGAGAGCTGGCTCAGGGCGCGGAGAGAGTATTCTGTGCGCGGGGGCTTGCCAATACCAGCTTGCGAGACATTGCCGAGGCCGAAGGTCACCCGCTGGGCACGTACCACTACTACTTTGGCAGTCGATTAGAGATTGTTATCTACTGCGTGCGTTTGCGAAGAGAAGAGTTTCTGGGCCAAATGCGCGAGATTGTTTTGGCACCGGGTGATTTCCCTGAAATTATTGAAATGCTTGCTCAAGGTATTTCGCAGGGCCTTATTGAGGAAGGTGATAAGCACAAACTCTGGTATGAGATCAGAAACCAATCCCTCTATGAGCCTGAGTTGCGGGTGCATACGGAAGAGTTTGAAGCCGAAAACCTGGTTCTTGCAAAGGTGCTGGGGCAGCGTTTCTTAGGTTGGACAGCCGAGGCTGCGGAAGAAAAGGTGCTGATTTGCCATGGTGCGGTTGATGGCCTGTTTGGATATTTCGCGCAAAACCCCCATAAAGTCCCGCCTTTGCCCGAGCTGTCTTCGATTTTTCGCAAGTTGTTGAAGGCCGTTTTCAGCGCGGATGATGATTAATACGCCAAACGAGGGGGTCAAAATCCCTGAGCTGCCCATTTTTTGTGGTCGTGTGAACAAATAAAATTTCCGCATCCCTCACACTTCAGTCATCTTGCGAATGACCTCAGGTGAAATGCTCTTCGGCCGCCCGTGACCCCACCCCAAGCACCTTCACTCAGCCATCTTTTTTGCCACGGCTCGCAAGGCCTGAAGCATCGCCTCACCGGCGGGCGAAAGCAGGTCTTCTTGACGGTAAGACACGCCGACAGGACCGGTGCCAAAGGGCAAGGTGATATCAACCTTACAAAGCGTTCCCGTGGCAAAATCCTGCGCCACAACATGTGCTGGCATCAGCCCGACATAGGTGTTGGATTGCAGCAGGCTGCGGTTGGTCAAATAGGAAACGGATTCCAACGTGAGGGGCGGGGTGTATTGGCCCTGTTTGAGGAAAAACTGGTCAACCTGGCGGCGCAGCGTGGTCTCCACCGGCGGCAAGATCCAGCCAAATTCGCGCAACGCGTCAAAGCTCACATCCCGTTTCTGCGCCAAGGGATGATCCTTCCCCACCACGACCTCAATCGGATCGTCAAAGAACTTTTCCTGCGTCAGTTTTGTGCGGTGCCGATGCGTGGGCAGCCGCCCGACCACCAGATCAATCTCACCGGACCGCAGTTCAGGCATCAACACCTCATTCGTCCCCTCAACCACCTTGATCGCAAGCCGGGGCCGCGCGGCCAGGACGTGATCAATGGCTGTCGGCAGCAGATTGGAAGAGGCCGCCAATAGCGTGCCAATCACCACGCGACCGCTGCTGCCTTCGTTCAGGTCATCCAGCTCCTGCGCGGCATTTGAAATCTGGGCAAAGATCAGTTTGCCATGGCGGATCAGCGCCTCACCAAACGGGGTGGGCACCACGCCGCGGTTGGTCCGTTCAAAAAGCTGCACCTCAAAATCCAGCTCAAGGTCTTTGATCATCTTGGTGGCGGACGGCTGCGACACATTTAATTCGCGCGCGGCGTATTGGATGTTGCCGTGTTTGCCCACCGCAACAAGCAAGCGCAGCTGCTTGAGTTTGAGGCGCGTCGTGACGCGGTCAACAATGCGGGCGTGACCAGATGCCAATGGGATATTCCTAAAATCGGATGGGACGGCTGCGTTCCAGGATCGTATCGACCACGCTCATGGCTGCCAAGGCGGAACTGCGCGGGTTGCCGGGCAGGGCGTTGCCGGCAATGCGGAATCTGAACTGGCCAAACGCGCCTTCCGCAATGACCTCATGAATGTTCTCTGTCACAGTCGGATCGGCGATCAACATCGCTTGCGTGCGGTCAAACCCGACCCCGGCCAGGGCCACTGCCGCCGCGACATTGGCGTTTTTGGGATAGGCCTGCGCGGCCTCTCGGGCTGATCCTTCGAAATGCACAAAGGCCTCAGTCGTAAGGGCATCCAGATCCACCTTTGCCTCAGCAGGTGAGCCTTTCCAGCCAGCAGGCGGCTTGCGCCCCACATAGCGCACCGTGGACAGCCCCCCGGTACGGGCAGAGCGCAGCGCATCCATTCCCCCGATGGCCCCGCTGGCAAGAACCAAGGCGCAATCACCGGCCCGTGCTGCCTGTCTCAGCGATGCCTCAAGCGCAGGATCTGCCAAAGCACCCAAGGACAGGCTCACCAAATCCCGACCTGACCGCAGAACATCCGCGCCGTAAGCCTGCAACGCGCCATGCCCCGCGCAATCGACAACCAGATCCAGATCACGGGGCAGATCCGCCACGCGGCTGACATAGGCCACACCAGCAGGTGCTGTGTCTTGCAACGCCCGCACCCGTTCGGCGCGCAGCAGAAACGCGGTCACATCATGCCCTTCGACCGCCAGCTTTTCGCAGACATAGCTGGCAATCGCGCCTTTGCCGATCATCCCTATTTTCATGGTGCCTCCTGATCTTGATCTGTTCATAGCTTACATCGAAACCGATTGGGTATTCATTTGGGGTATACCTGTTTTCGAAGTTTGGATTTGTGCTGGCCCAAAAAATCCGCAGGTATGGCACGGTCTGACGATACGCGCGCAGGAAAAGGACCGGTGGTATGGAATACAAGAAAAGCGAAGCGAAAGAATATGCCTTGGCCAACATGCAAGGCATCTGGGCGGCGGCGCTGAACCCGTTTCATGCGGATGGTCGCTTTGATGAAGCCGGGCTGCGCAAAAACATCGACCACTGGGTGGATGATCTCAAGATCCAGGGCCTCTTTGTGGCGGGCAAACAGGGTGAGTTCTGGTCGATGTCACTCGAGGAACGCAAACACAACATGACGATCGCAGCAGACGCCTGCAAAGGGCGCGCAGGAACGATCATGTCGATCTCTGATCAAAACGTTGATACCGTGCTAGAGCTGGGGCGGCATGCTCAGGATTGTGGTGCGGATTACGTTGTTGTTCACACCCCGATGCTCAGCTTTTGTCATGACCGCGATGAACTCCTCTACCGCTACTACGCGCATATCTGCGACAACCTCGATATAGGGATCGCGATGTGGTCTCATCCTGACTGCGGCTATCTGATGGAGCCTGAGACCTGCGCCAGAATTGCAGAGCTGCCCAACATCATGGGCATCAAATACTCTGTCCCGCGTGAGATGTATGTGCGCCTGACCCATATGGTGGGCGACAAGATCCACGTCTCAACGTCTTTGGAAGATGATTGGCTTGATAATATCGAAGAGCTGAACTGGAAGCTCTATCTTTGCTCTTCTCCGCCGTATCTGTTGCAAACCAAAAATGATCTGCGGATGCATCGCTATACCCAATTGGCCTTTGAGGGAAACTTTGCCGAAGCCCGAAAAGTCCGCGACAGCCTCAACCCCGTGCGCGACGCTATCAAAAGCGCCAAGCCCGGCGGCAAACCCACGGCGTTCAGCAAATATTGGCAAGACCTCTTGGGTCAGGTGGGCGGCAGCGTCCGTCACCCCATGCTTGAGCTGACAGAGGCGGAGAAAGCCGCGACGCGTGCCGCGTTTGAGGGCTGTGGCCTGACGCTTTGAGCGTTTGCGCTGCCGAAAATCCACGGCCGTCGCGCGGTCCGGCACCCTGCGCATCAAGATGTCTGCGTAAAACGCGCGCTACATCCCAATCAGCTTGGCCATCCGGTGCCCCAAATCCGTTTCCGCTGTGATGTCTTCAACAATGTCAAAATGATTGCGGCCCGCCACCTCCAACACCTCAGCGGTGCGGCCCGCACGCTGCAACAGCGCTGCAAACCGGCGGCTTTGCCGTTTGAACTCATCCGTTTCCTGCGCGCCCCAAGCCACAAGGGCGGGCGGGAAATGCCCAAGGTCTTGCAGGGCAGGGCTGTTGCGCAATGCAGCCTCTGTGTCCAACCCCACCGCGTCGTTGATGTAGGTTTCGATCAGCGGCTCCAACTCAAAAACGCCAGACAGCAGCACCACACCGGCAATTTGCCCCCCTTGGGCCAGACGCAAGGCAACCATCGCCGCCAACTGCGCCCCTGCTGAGCTGCCCGCCAGCACAATCCGGTCAGGATCAATGCCCAAGGCATCTGCCTTAGAAACCAAAAGCTGCACCGCGGCACAGCATTCATCCACGATGTCATCCAAAGTGGCCTCTGGGCACAGGGTGTAATCCACCGATGCATAGGCCATGCCGCGTGATAGTGCGCCCAAAGCGGGAAAAAACGCATCTTTCTTTGACAGTTGCTGCCAATACCCACCGTGTATGAACACCAAGATCGGCACCGGCCCGGCACCCGGCGGGCACACGACATCAACGGTATTGGCCGCTTTGCCACCATAGCGCAGCGTCTGCACATTTTCGCACGCCGCATAGGCCGCTTGGCTTTTGTCGGCATAGGCCTGAATGAACGGATCTATCGGACCCTCCAACGCTGAGCTGGGCGAATAAGCAACCGCGCGCGCGACAAGGTCCATATCGCGCCACAGAAGCGTCGGAAGATCCGCCGCCATCACGTGACCTGCGCACGCACCTGAAAGCGGTCTTCCTTCCAGGTCTCGTTCTTCAGGATGTCTTCCAAAATGCCCACGGCTTTTTGAATGTCAGCCTCATTGATGAACAGGGGCGTGATGCCAAACCGCATAATATCGGGGGCGCGGAAATCGCCGATCACACCTTGCGAAATCAGTGCCTGCATGCAGGCGTAGCCGTGTTCAAACTGAAAGGCGATGTGGCTCCCACGGGTCTGCGGATCCCGTGGGCTGGCCAAACGCACGCCGGGGCAACGCGCCTCAACCTCTTGCACGAAAAGCTCTGACAGCTCGATCGCCTTGGCGTGCAGGTCTTGCATGTC
Organism: Sulfitobacter sp. GN1-4; assembly: GCF_055693825.1. Taxonomy (NCBI): domain Bacteria; kingdom Pseudomonadati; phylum Pseudomonadota; class Alphaproteobacteria; order Rhodobacterales; family Roseobacteraceae; genus Sulfitobacter; species Sulfitobacter sp. GN1-4. The sequence goes on from NZ_JBVFUQ010000003.1 coordinate 715,772, forward strand.
CACCTCATCCCAGACGTCCAATGCAGTCGACAAAAGGTTGAACGCCGCGATGGAGGGGGTGCCGATACGCATCCGGGTGATTTTACCCGGCACGGGGCTGTATTTGGTGTCAAACTCGAACGGGCTGGCATGGCCGTACCAGCCTGACAAAAACGGCTCTACTGTGTCCAGATGCTGGGGGGCGACATAGATGAAGGCGGGCGCGCCGGGGCCGCCATTGAGGTATTTGTACGTGCAGCCCACCGCGAAATCGACGTTCGATCCCGCCAGATCAACGGGGATGGCGCCCGCAGAATGGGCCAAATCCCACACCACAACCGCACCTTTCTGGTGCGCCTTTTCGGTGATGGCCTTCATGTCGTGCCGCCGTCCATTGCGGTAATCGACCTCCGTCAACATCACCACGGCCACCTCATCGGTGATGCTCATTGCGACGTCTTCTGGGTCCGGGATGCGCAGCTCATACCCATCGTCTTTCAGCCGCGTCAGCCCCTCAACCATATACAAATCACTGGGAAAATTGCCGTTATCTGACAGAATGATCTTGCGATCCGGCACCATGGCCAGCGCCGCTGACACCGCCTGAAAGACCTTGATGGATAGCGTGTCGCTGACAACGGTTGTGCCAGGGGCCGCCTCGATCAGCCGCGCGATCCGGTCGCCCAGATCGTTTGTCTGCATCCACCACCCCTTGGTGTTCCAGCCCTTGATCAATTCTGTGCGCCATTCGTTGGTCAAAAAGTCGGTCATTTTCTCAGGCGCAGCCTTGGGCATGGGGCCCAGCGAATTACCATTCAGATAGATCATCCCCTCAGGGATATCGAACATCTGGCGGGTTTTGGTGAAGTCGGTCATCGGGGGGTATCCTGTCTGGGGCCACCTGAACGGTTCGGGTGGCGGGGGCTTTGGGGGTTAATTGCGTGGGCTAAGTCCAATGGCCTGGGGCGCACCTTCCGCAGGCTCTGGAAATACCTGGGCAAAGAACTGAGACGCAAAGACGATATGCTCTGCCAACAGGCTCTGGGCGCGCGGCTGATCACGGTTCAGTGCGGCCTCCATCAACTGGGTGTGATGCGCAATGCCCAAGGACTGGGCCAACAGCTCTCTCAGGTCCGGGTTCTGGTCCAGACGGGCCAACAGCTGTGCGTTCATGGTGAACTGAAAAATCCGTTCCGTTTGCTCTGCGATTTGCCGTTGAAAACTGTGCAGCCACCGCGACGGGGCCGCGGCAAGCAGCGCGTCGTGAAAGCGCTGGTGTTTCAGCGACCAATCCGCATGGGCCTCCGGGGATGTGGTCTCAAAGGGCAGGTCTAATTTGGCCAGTTGGTAATGCGCCGCGACGATCTGGCTTTCCCAGGCGTCATCTCCTGCGGCGATGGCCTCCTCCAGCAGCGCGGTCTCAATCACCAGACGGCTGCGATCCAGATCTTTGATCTCTTCCACCGAAATCGCGGCAGAGCGAAAGCCGCAGTTCACCGCAGAGACGACAAGATGCTCGGATTCGAGCCGCCTGAGGGCTTCGCGCACCGGCGTGCTGCCAAACCCTGTGTCCTGCCCCAGGGTCTGAATGCGCAAAGGAACATCCGGGGCAATCTGCCCGGATATGATCTGCGCGCGCAGGTGGGCATAGGCCAGATCAGATTTCGTTGCCATGATTGGAACTTCTCAAAATCATATACGATTTTGCTAATCTTGCACGAAACGATCAGAAAGGAAAGCACAGGTCGCGAAATGCGGCCCATTTGGCAACGCGTGTATCGAGATCAATCGCTGTTTTGCCCCAAAGGTGCGGCGGCCTCTCAGCCCGGCAGCGCTTCGCGCAAGGCCTGCAACGGCCCGTAGTCTGACTTTTGCGGGGACCACACCAGCCAATAGGACCCGCGCACGGCAATTGCGGGGCGCAACACAGGTTCCAACCGGCCCTTGGCGATTTCATGTTGCGCAAGATAGTCCGGCAATAGGGCCACCCCCAGGCCGGCAATAGCCGCCTGGGTCATCATGGAAAACTGATCCATCACCATGCCGGCCCCGCTGAACGGCTCAAACCCCTGACCGTGAAACCAGTCTTCCCAAACCGTTGGGCGATTTTCCAGATAAAGCAGCGTCACCTGCATGAAATCCTGCTGCGTCGTCAGGGGATGCTGCTGGGCAAATTGTGGCGATACGCAGGCGGTCACGGTCTCATCCAGCAGTTTGATGCTTTGCGTGCCGGGCCAGGGCGTTTGGCCAAAACAAATCGCGGCATCAAAGCCCTCACTTTCCAGATCGAAGGGCGCGGTGCGGGTCGCCACATTCATCGAAATGCCGGGATGGTCGTTCATGAAGGTATTCAAACGCGGGGCAAGCCAACGTGTTGCAAAGGTCGGCAGCACCGCCAGAGACAAGGTGCCGCCCGACGGGTTGGTGACGACATTCATCGTGGCCCGCATGATGCTGTCCAGCGCACGCGACACATCGCAGTGATACGCCTTGGCCGCCGGTGTTGGCACCAGGCGGCGACGCTCACGCAGAAAAAGCGACATGCCAATCTGCGTCTCCAGTGACAGGATCAAACGGCTGACATTGCTCTGCGTCAGATCAAGCTCTTCAGCGGCCGCAGTGACAGACTTTTGGCGCATCACAGCATCAAACGCCATAAGGTGTTTCATGGATGGCAGAAAGCGTCTTGGCCGCACGCGAAGATCTCCACTCAACCTAGAATAATAGTTCACAACAGGTACACAATCACTGGCTGATAAGGTCTGTTGAACTCTTTCATTTCGCCGCGTGAAAAGCACCCGTCATCCACGCTGATTTCACCAAATGAAATGTTTCCTGATCGCAGAACACCCGCCTGAAAGCGGACTGCGACAGCCCGTAACGCCTCTGCTCAAAAGCACATCTGGCCTGTTCTCTTCACTCCTCAAGCACAAAGGCAGCCCAAACAGGACCGCCTTTGCAAGGCTCTGGATCACCACCAAACAATGGCTAGACCAGAGCAAGGGAAAACCAGGGTATCCATGTCACCACCAACAACACCCCTACAATCAGGATAATGAACGGAATGACAGCGCGCACAGCTGTGCCAAAGGACACGCCAAAGGCCGTCATCGCGACAATGATGTTCAACCCCATCGGCGGCGTCAAAAAACCGATCTCAAGGTTCATGATCATCACAATGCCCAAATGCACCGGATCCAGACCATAGGTTTCGCCAATGATGTTCAAGATGGGTGACAGGATCAGGATGGCGCTGCCGGCATCCATGAAACAGCCCACAATCAAAAGCAGCAGGTTGAACCGGATCAAAAAGCCCGCGCGCGTTTCAACATGGGTGCTCAGCCATTCCGCCACCAACTGTGGAAAACCATCGGCAATCAGAAACTTGTTCAGACCCAGCGCCAGGGCAAGCACGGGAAAAAGCGTGCCCAGGAGCGCCGTAGTTTTGATGGCCACGGTGGCAAAGTCGCGCGCAGACATTTCACGGTGCACCAAAACTTCGACCAGAACCGCGTAAAACAGCGCAACAGCCGCGGATTCAGTGGCGGTAAAATAGCCCGAAAATATCCCCGCCAGCAGGATCACTGGCATCATCATCGCCAAGAACCCTTCGCGAAAGGCCTCGCGGATTTCGGCCCAGTCCCAGGGCGTGCCGGTATGATGACGGTTCATCACCAAGGCATAGGTGGCCAGCACGCTGGTCAGCAGCAGCCCAGGCAAAATGCCCGCGCGGAACATGTCCGTGATCGAGGTCTCCGTCGACACGCCATAAAGGATCATCGGGATAGAGGGTGGAATGATGATGCCCAGCGTGCCTGACGACATCAGCAAACCCAGCGCGAACTTTTTCTCATACCCCTGCTGCAGGAGGGCCGGAAACAACACCGTGCCAACCGCCAACATCGTCACCGGCGATGAGCCTGAGATCGCCGCAAAGACGGCACAGGACACAATGGCCGCTACCGCCAGGCCGCCGGGCAGGGGGGCTGTCAGCACGCGGATGATGCGGATCAGCTTTGCGGCAATAGTGCCGCGCGTCATCACGCCGCCACACAGAATAAACAGCGGGATCGGCAGCAGGATTTCATTGTCGATGGCGTTCCAGATGTCTTCGACAATCCAGGTGTAGGACCCGCCCCCGTGCCAGACCTGCAGATAGCCCAGCACCACCAGCAAGATTACAGCGATGTTCTGCCGAAGCAGCAACAGAGCCGTGACCAGAAGCAAAATAACAACAAGCGCTGACATCAAAACAGCCCCGCACTTTTGGGCGTCAGCGCTGGGTTGATGGCATAGATCAACTGCCTCAGCCCATTGCTGCAAAACGCATAGGGCATCACGATCTGGATCACCCAAAGCGGCCAATCCAGCACCGGTGCCGCCTGATTGAACTCAAAGCTTTCGCGGACATAAAGGAAACTGATCCAAGCCGCCGCCAGATAGATCCCGGCGGTCACCAAGGGCGTGATGCGCGCCATCGCGCCCTCAAACGCCTGAGGGATTGCGCGGTCAGCAAAAGAGGGGCGCAGATGCATGCCTGCGTCCGTGGCCAGACCAATTCCAAGAAAACCAGCAACAGCAGCACAGAAAACCGCAAACTTTGTCGATCCCCAGATGCTACTGGCCAACAGCTCGCGCGCGAAAACATCCGACAGCACCGCCGCCGCCGCCATCAAAAAGGCGGCGGCGGCGATGGTGCCTTCGAAACCTCGAAGGATTTTAGAAGACGATGAAGCATGTCCTTGGACGGAACCAGATCAGCCCGCACAGGCGGATTTGGCGTCCATGATCATGCCCCAGACAGCCTCTGCATGCTCACCTGAATCGGCAACAAGCGCTGGCCAGGACTGCACCATGATGTCGCGCAGCTTCGCCCGCTCTTGGGCGGGCATCTCCGCCACAACACCGCCCGCATCGGTCAGCTTTTTGCTCAGCGCAGCCTCAACACCGCGCAAGGTCGCGCGCTGCTGGGGGGAGGCCACAACAGATGTCGCCAGCGCCTCTTGATCGGCCTCAGACAGCTTGTCAAAGCTGCGTTTGGACACAATCGTCAGGGTCGGCAAATAGACGTGATCGGTCTTGGTGATCACCGGGGCCAGCTTGCCCGCCCCTGTGATAACCCCAAAGGTCAGGCTCAGTTCAGCTGCATCAACCAGCCCGGTTTGCAGCGCTGAGTTGATCTCAGTCACTGGCAGGACAACGCCATTCGCGCCCACGGACTTAAAGCCGCCCACGGACCCCTTTGACGGGGCCACCCGGATCTTCAGCGCCTCAAGATCCGCTGCAGTTGTGATCGGCTGGGATGCAAAAACGCGCTGGTATCCCGCCTCGCCCCAACCGATGTTCACCAGCCCGCGTTCCTCAAAGAAGGGCTGCAGGGTTTTGACAAGATGGTTGTCGAGCGCGCATTCAGCCTCTTCGATGCTGTCCCACAAAAAGGGTGCGGCAAGCAGGCCCAATTCGGGCACCACGATTGACGTCGCCGTCAGTGAAAAGCCACCCATGTCAATGCGCCCACGGGCAACCTGTTGAATGGCGGTGGCCTCATCGCCCAACTGAGAGTTAAGGAACGGTTTGACCGCCAGCTTTCCATCGGTCTTTGCCGCAGCGGCCTGGACAAGGGCGTCAACCATTTTGGCCCAGGGTGAATTGGCGGGGGCTGCGGTGGCGTATTTCAACTCCGTCGCGCCAACAGCGCTTGCAACGCTCAGCCCCACTGTCACAGCCGTCGCGACGGCAAACTTCTTAATCTTCATTGTTTCCTCCCAAACTAGATAAATTATTGTTGCGCCGTGATCAGATCGGCGGCTTTTTCACCGATCATGATGCTGGGCGCATTTGTGTTGCCAGTGATCAAGGTGGGCATAACGGACGCATCAGCGACCCAGAGGTTGTCCAGGCCGCGCACTTTCAGCGTCGGATCGACCACCGCCATGTCATCCTGGCCCATGCGGCAGGTGCCCACGGGGTGGTATTCCGTCTCAGCGGTGCGCTGAATAAATGATGTGAGCGTCGCCTTATCGTGGCGGTTGCGCCCCGGTGCATATTCATCGGCAAGAACGCGGGCAAAAGGCCCTGCACCAGCAATATCGCGGCACAGCTCAATGCCGTGGCAAAGCGTGTCCACACTGCTTTGCGTGCTGAGAAACCTGTTGTCGATCAATGGTGCGGCAGCCGGATCACTGCTCGCCAACCGGACAGAGCCGCGTTCCTTAGGGCGCAGGTTGCAGGCATGCATGGTCACGCCGTGCAGGCCAATATCGCGGCCCCCTTCGCCCAGCATCATGGGGATAAAATGCAGCTGAATGTCCGGCCTGCCCCCCGCATCAGGAGAGGCCCAAAAGGCCCCCGCTTCAGCCCCGTTAGAGGTGCCCGGCCCGGATTTGTTCCACAGATACTTCGCCAATGCGCCAATGGCCTTGCCACCCTTAGCCGTGCCCGCCAGCGAAATCGGATCCTTGGTGCGCCACATCAACGAGATGTTCAGATGGTCTTGCAGGTTTTGCCCCACACCCGGCAAGGCGTGCTGCATCTTGATGCCATGCGGCGTGATCTGGTCCGGCGCGCCGATCCCAGACAGCATCAAGATTTGCGGTGATCCAATGGCACCCGCCGCCAACACAACCTGCCCCGCAACCTCTGCGATACAGCTTTTGCCAGCCTGCTGGTAATGCACATGTGTGGCCTGGCTGTGCTGCAGTTCGATCTGTGTGACCAAGGCCCCGGTGGCCACCTGCAGGTTGGGCCGATCTCGCACCGGCGTAAGGAACGCGACAGCAGCGCTGCACCTTTTGGCGTCCCGCTGGGTGACGGCATACCGGCCAGCCCCGGCTTGGGATGCGCCATTAAAATCGGTGGTGCGGGCAAGCCCTGCGGCCTCGGCCGCATCAACAAACATATCTGATAGAGCATGGGTGTATGCCCGGTCTGATACGGTCAGCCCACCATTTGTCCCATGAAAACCTGCGTCTTTTTCAGCGCAGCGGTTGTCTTCTGATTTGATGAAGTAGGGCAGCACCGCGTCATAATCCCAGCCCGTGGCCCCTGCCGCTGCCCAATCCTCATAATCTTCCCGCTGGCCGCGAATATAGACCATGGCATTGATGTTAGAGGACCCGCCTATCCCTTTGCCCCGCGGAATTGGAATGCGCCGCCCCTGCAAGCCATCTTGCGGTACGGTTTGAAACACCCAGTCTGTGCGCGGATTGTCTTTCACCCGGTTGATGCCTGCAGGCATGTGGATGAACGGGTTTTTGTCCGGGCCACCCGCCTCAAGGACCAAGACACGTGCCGCCGGATCCGCGCTCAGCCGATTGGCCAGAACGCATCCGGCAGAGCCTGCGCCGATCACGATAAAATCGAACCCCTGGCTCATGGCACCGGACGCAGGCCGAGGCCAAATTTGAAAGAGCGCACAAGCTGCTCCATCAGCGCATCATCTCTTAGGCCAATGCTGCGATCCCCATGCAGTTTGGCACCCTTCGCTGCTGCGAATTCTGAGAAACCAGCAACGACAAGCGTGCCATTCATGGACTGCATCTGATACCAAATGGCCGCGCTCAGATCATCGCAGGTAAATTCGTCATGCCGCGCCATCAGCAAATCTGTCAGCGCCTCGCAGTGGACGACGAATTGCTTGCGGAACGGGGTGAAATTCAACCCGTCATCCAGCGGCGTCGAAAGGGCCGCAACATAAAGACCGCGATTCTTGCGAAACCAACTGACATAGTTCCGGATGACCTGATGAATCAGTTCTTCGGTCGGGATCCCCTCCCACCGTTCTTTGGTCAGAAGCTCCATCACAAGCTGGGTCGTTTCCTCACCCGCCACCTCAAGCATGCAGGCAAAAAAGGCATCCTTGCTGCCGAACCGTTCATAAAACACGCCAACGGAGCAGCCTGCGCGCTGTACAATCTCTTCGATGTGCATCTGCGCGAAATCCTTCTCTTCGATCAGCTCGCGCCCGGCTTTCAACATCCGCTGCAGCTTTTCATGGCTGCGCCGTTGAAGCGTCGGACGCAGCTTTTGAAGCACGCTGAGGTCAGCATCCTGAACAACGGTTTGCGCCATTTAGAGCCTCATCTTTCACAAGAGTTGAATCCGAATTCAGATTCAGGTTAGGGTGACAAAGCCAACATTGCAACGCAAATTTAACGCAGCCGGAAAGGGCGCGTGATCAACAGGGGAAGAGACGACAGTGGACACACAGCCAAAACCAGCGAGCAAATTCGTCATCGAACAGCTGGCCGAGTTTTCTCAGACGCTCCCTTGGGAGAACGCCGCTGACTTTGACGATGCCGCCCGCGGACTCATAGATACCCTGCCGTCGGCGGCCTATGAAAACAGCGCTGACGCCCTGGCGTGGAGCATGGATCGCCACGCCTTCATTGATGGCGGCGCCAGCCCGGAAAGTGTGAACCCCAGCTTGTGGCGTCAGGCGCAGCTCAACAAGCTGCATGGGCTTTTTGAGGTGGTGCCGGGTGTCTACCAGATCCGTGGCATGGACCTGGCCAACATGACAATTGTTGAGGGCAAGACCGGCATTATTGTCATCGACACGCTGTCCACGCAGGAAGGTGCCGCTGCCGCCCTCGCGCTTTACCATAAAAACCGCGGGGAGCGTCCGGTCGCAGGGGTGATTCTCACCCACACCCACGCAGACCATTGGGGCGGTGTCCTGGCTGTCGCCTCTGCCGATGACTATGCCAGCGGGCGCATCCCTCTGATCGCGCCAGATGAGTTTTTGGAACATGCGATTTCTGAAAACATCCTGTTGGGCAACGCCATGCGACGCAGGGCGATCTATCAATTCGGCAACGCGCTGCCGCCCGGACCGCGCGGGCAGGTTGATAACGGCTTGGGGCTGATGTTTGCGCGCGGCCAGGCTCAGCTTGCTACGCCCAATGACCTGATCATCAACACCGGCGATACCCGCCAGATTGATGGGATTCTATTTGAATTTCAAATGGCCCCCGACACCGAAGCCCCGGCAGAAATGCACATCTACATGCCGCAGTTCCGCGTCCTCAACCTTGCCGAAAACGCGGTGCACAACCTGCACAATCTGCTGCCCTTTCGGGGCGCAAAGGTGCGCAACGCTGCCAATTGGGCGCATTACATCACAGAAGCGCTGGAGCTTTGGGGCGACACATCAGACATCCTGATCGGCCAACACCATTGGCCCACCTTTGGCGGCGATGCCGTGCGCGAATACCTCCAGGTGCAACGCGATCTCTACAAGTTCATCCATGATCAAACCGTCCGACTGATCAACCGCGGCCTCACCCCGCACGAAATTGCAGAACACCTCAAACTGCCCGACGCGCTGGAACAGCATTGGCACACCCGTGGCTACTATGGCTCACTGCGGCATAACGTGAAGGCCATCTATCAGTTCTACATGGGCTGGTACGATGCTGTGCCCGCCCACCTTGATCCGCTGCCCCCGGTGGAGACCGGCGAAAAAATGATGGCCTATATGGGCGGGATCGACGCCGCCGTCGAACGGGCCCAGGCCGATTTTGAGGCAGGCAATTACCGGTGGGTGGCGCAGGTGATGAACCACGCCGTCTTTAGCGATCCCAACCACAAGGCGGCCCGCACCCTCTTGGCCGATACCTATGAACAGCTGGGCTACCTCACGGAATGCGCCACCTGGCGCAACAGCTACCTCTTTGGCGCGTATGAACTGCGCAATGGCCGCTCAACGATGGGTGTCTATACGGGCAAGAAAACCGCCGCGCTGGCTGCCTTGTCTGGGCATGATCTGTTTGACCTAATGGGCACCTGGATTGACCCAGACCGCGCTGCGGGCACCTCACTCAGCCTAATATTTGCCTTCCCAGACCGGCAGGAGAGGCACCATCTGCGGCTGCACAATTGCGCGCTCATTCACAGTGCCGTGGGCCAACCGGTTCAGGCCGATCTGACGCTGTCGTTGAACCGGTCAGATTTCAACGAACTCCTGGGGCAGGAAACCACGCTGGCCGCACTGATCGAAGAGGAAAAGACCGTCATTGAGGGCGATGTCGGCATCCTAAAACAGCTGATGGCCAGCTTTGCTGAGCCGGCTGATGCGTTTTGTATTGTTGAGCCGTAAGCGCAAAAAGGGGGGGAGGATGACCGTGAAATCTCTGATCCGGTCCCGGATCGTCGCGCATGCGCTCAGCGAAAAAAAGCGACAGCGCAGCCATGTGCACCACGAAAAAATCCTCTCGCGCAGCAACGCGCAGCGTGTGGTTGAATATTACCACGACGCGGCAGATCCCTATGCGCATCTGACGCTGCAGGTGCTGACGGAGCTGCAAACGCGCTACGATATCGAACTGGCCTGCCATCTGATCTCAGGCCCGCCCGCCAATGCCACGCCAGAGCGCGCAGCGCTGGGTCTCTACGCCCGCAAAGACGCGCAGGTTCTGGCGGATCACGTTGGCCTTGATCTGCCCGACCCGCTTGTGGTGCCCAGCTCAAGCCGTCTGGAGCAAGCCAATGCACAGCTCGCCGCCGCGTTAGACAGCGCAGATTTTGCCGCGCGTGCCACCGCCATTAGCACCGCGCTCTGGTCAGGGCAGGAACTGCCCCAGGTGCCACAAAAAGACCCGCAGCCAGCCATGGCTGAAGGCGATGCCAAGCTGGCCCAGGGCGGGCACTACCTTGGCGCGACCTTCATATATGGAAAGGAATGTTACTGGGGGCTCGACCGGCTGCATTTCCTGGAACGCCGCTTGCAAACCATCGGGGCCACGCGCAGCAAGCTGTCTGCAAAGCCGCTGTTTGATCCGCCCAAGCTGCTGGCCAACACCGCCCCACGCCCCGGCCTGACCTTGGAACTCTACGCCTCATTCCGCAGCCCCTATGCTTATATTGCCTTTGATCAGGCCCGCGCGCTGGCCGAGGCCTATGGCGCAAAATTCGTTTTTTATGCGATCCTGCCCATGGTCACGCGGGGGCTTGCCGTGCCACCGCAGAAAAAGATCTACATCATGCGCGACGCCGCCCGCGAAGCGCAGCGGCTTGGCATCCCCTTCGGCCGCATTGTCGATCCCTTGGGAAATGGCGTCAGCCGTGGCCAATCCATCCTGACCTATGCGCGCAAGATGGGACGGTATGATGACTATGCCTCCAGCTTTTTTAAAGGCGTTTGGGCCGATGGCTTTGATGCCGCCTCTGACCGGGGGCTCAGCCGCATCGTGTCGCGCGCGGGCCTGAACTGGTCTGAGGCTAAGAGCTACATCAGCGACGAAAGCTGGCGCGCTGAGGCTGAGGAGAACCGCAAAAAGCTGATCTCACTGGGCCTATGGGGCGCGCCCACGTTCCGGGTGGGGGACACGGTCACCTGGGGCCAGGATCGCCTTTGGGTGGTCGAAAACGCCTTGCGCGCGGCCGCGGCAGCCTAGCGAGGCGCAGCCTGACGGCCTTTTCTTTCAACACCGCAGGGCAAAGCGAAGCGGCCTCTTGATCGGCGCAGTTGTGGCGGGGGACGGTCCGTGTTGCCCGTACCTGTCCAAGGGTGTGGGGCATGATGCTTCAATTTGGCGGCACCGGCAGTTGATTGATGCAGCGGTTGGTCAGAGGCACCGGAGCGTTCCCCTCCGACCTTGCCGATCAAATAGAGTGTTCGCCGATGGCACCGGTGTCGTCACTGCGAACAATAGACCGGAGGCTGAACGACCTGAGCATGCCGATCCATTATCAATCTTGTGGGCCGATCGTCTGGCGCGCTCGGTATGAAACCCGCCTGATCTGGCGGAACGCTTCAAGAATTGACTGCACGGATTTTGCACCAAAAATCCGCACAATCCCATCCAGCTCACACCATATCGCACGAAATCACCCCACAAGGTGAGTGGCTTAATTCCAGCAAATCGGGAATTCTTTTTTGTTTTTCAAGGGGGTTTAATGGTGCTGCTGCGGAGATTTGAACTCCGGACCTCTCCCTTACCAAGGGAGTGCTCTACCCCTGAGCTACAGCAGCGCCGATGTGCGCGGTCATTAGCGGCAAACCAAAAACACTGCAACCCAAATCTGGACCCTCCCGCAGTGCTGCGCTAGAGAGGCGGCATGGCAGACAAAGGTGGCTCCAAAACCCCCAAAACCAAAGCGCAGGATCGGGCTGACCGGCTCAAGGCGGCGCTGAAGGCAAACATGGGGCGGCGCAAGGCACAGGCCCGCGCGCGCCAGGCCCAGAACGATGCGGCGGACCCGGGTACCGCCCCTAATGAGGAAAGCAGCTAAGATGGACTCAATCCTGGTCAGAGGCGGCAAAACGCTGCAGGGCGCAATCCCGATCGCGGGTGCCAAAAACGCCTGCCTTACCCTGATGCCCGCCACCCTGCTCAGCGAAGAGCCGCTGACGCTGACCAATGCGCCCCGGCTCAGCGATATCCGCACCATGACGCAGCTGCTGCAATCGCTCGGGGCCGAGGTGACGTCGCTCCAAGAGGGTAAGGTCATCGCCATGGCCAGCCACGGCCCGGTCAATACCCGAGCTGACTATGACATCGTGCGCAAGATGCGCGCCTCCAACCTTGTGCTGGGTCCGCTTTTGGCGCGCGAAGGCTATGCTGAGGTGTCTTTGCCCGGCGGTTGCGCCATTGGCGCGCGGCCCATGGACATCCACACCGATGGCCTGGCCAAAATGGGCGCGGAGATTGAGCTGCGCGATGGCTACCTGCATGCCAAGGCCACCGGCGGCAGCCTCAAAGGGGCGGTGATTGATTTCCCCTTCGCCTCTGTCGGGGCCACTGAAAACATCCTGATGGCCGCGACCCTGGCCAAGGGCACCACCGTCATCAACAACGCCGCGCGCGAGCCTGAGATCGTGGATCTGGCGACTTGCCTGCGCGCGATGGGCGCCCAGATTGAGGGCGATGGCACCTCCAGCATCACCATCCAGGGCGTGGACCGCCTGCACGGGGCCACCCACAAGGTTGTCACCGACCGGATTGAGCTTGGCACCTACATGCTGGCCCCCGCCGTCTGTGGCGGTGAGGTGGAACTGCTGGGCGGCCGCATCGCACTGCTGGAATCCTTTTGCGAAAAACTCGACGCCGCAGGCATTGATGTAACTGAGACAGAGGCCGGCCTGAAAGTGGCCCGCCGAAATGGCCGCATCCAGGCGGTGGATGTCACCACCGCCCCCTTCCCAGGCTTTCCCACCGATCTGCAGGCCCAGATGATGGCGCTTTTGTGCACCGCTGATGGGACCTCGGTGCTCGAAGAGAAAATTTTCGAAAACCGCTTTATGCACGCGCCTGAATTGATGCGCATGGGGGCTGACATTGATGTCCAGGGCGGCACGGCCACGGTGACAGGTGTGGAACGGCTCAAAGGGGCACCCGTGATGGCCACGGACCTGCGCGCCTCTGTCTCGCTTATTCTGGCGGGGCTGGCGGCAGAAGGGGAAACCAAGGTCGCACGGGTCTATCACCTGGACCGCGGATATGAACATGTGGTCACCAAGCTTTCCGGCGTGGGTGCAGACATCGAACGGATCAAAGAGACATGACAGATGACGCCCGCTTTGAAGACGGCCGCGAATCGCCTCTGAACCTTGGCGCGCTGGATGCGGATGATCTCCAGGTCATCTCATCGCTCATCCAAGACGCGGTGTTTCCCGGCTCTGAAATGCGCTGGATGCGGGCCGAAGGGCGCTTTGCCCTCCTGCTCAACCGGGTCCGTTGGGAGGATGAGGGCAAGACCCGACATGCCCCCGAACGCGTGCAGTCGGTACTGATGTTCAACACCGTACAGGCCGTGGCCAGCCAGGGCGTGCCGCGCGGCGATGGCGATACCGTGCTGTCGCTTCTCAGCCTGACGTTTGAGGAAACCGAAAGCCCCTCAGGCCACATTCTGTTGACCCTTGCTGGGGACGGTGCCCTGCGCCTGACGGTTGAGGCGATTGATGTCACGCTCAAAGACGTCACAAAACCCTATGTGGCCCCGTCCAAAAAGATGCCGCAACACCCCGAATGATCCGCCGCAGGCTCACCTCTGCGGATGCACCCGCGCTGCGCGCGCTCTGGGCCGAAGGCCTGCGGTCTGACCCGACCTCGTTTTTGCTGACCGAGGATGAGCTGCTGGCGATCCCAGATGTCCCTTTCGCCCAAGGCATCGACGCGGGCCTCTTCTTTGGCGCGTTTGCGAATGACAGCCTGGCGGGGTTTGTCGTCGCCCGCCCCGGCACGCTGACCCGCACCAAACACAGCGCACAGATTGGCCCGCTTTATGTCACACCAGCCCATCGGGGACAGGGGGCGGCCCGCGCGCTGATGCAGGATGTGCTTGGGGCTGTTGCCGCGGCGGGATGCATGCAGGCCGAACTAGCCGTGGCACAGCACAACACCACCGCGCAGGCGCTCTATAAGGCGCTGGGCTTTGCGGCCTATGGCACCAAACCCAATGCGGTGATCATAGATGGGGTGTCTTACGCCGATATCCATATGATCTGCGATCTCAGCGCCCCTGCGCGGTCCTGACCCGCTTGTACCAAGGCGCGCAACGCTCTAAATCCAGCCGCAACACTGGGCCTGTGGTGGAAGACCTCCCGTCCTTGGCCTGGGCATCAATCCCTTTTGGAGCACCCGCAGACATGCCCGTCACTCTCAACGCGACAGACCCTGACTTTGAAACAGCCTTTGCCGCGCTGCTTTCTGCCAAACGCGAAGACAGCCCGGATGTGGATGCCGTGGTGGCAGAGATCATCGCCGATGTCCGCGACCGGGGTGACCATGCGGTGATTGATCTGACGGCCAAGTTTGACCGGATCACCCTCACGCCTGAAACCCTGCGCATCTCGGCTGACGAAGTCGCAGAAGCCGTGGCCCGCGTGCCTGCGGCTGATAAAGAAGCGTTGGAGCTGGCCGCTGCGCGCATCCGCGCTTATCACGCACGCCAACTGCCCGAAGACGCCCAGTGGACGGATGAGGTGGGCGCCACCCTGGGCTGGCGTTGGACGCCGGTGTCTGCGGCAGGACTTTATGTGCCGGGCGGGCTGGCCAGCTATCCATCCTCCGTACTGATGAACGCGGTGCCTGCCAAGGTGGCGGGTGTCGGGCGCTTGGCCATGGTGGTGCCCACGCCAGACGGGGAAACCAATCCGCTGGTGCTGATGGCCGCGCAACTGGCGGGTGTGGATGAAATCTACCGCATCGGTGGCGCTCAGGCCGTGGCGGCGTTGGCCTACGGCACGGACACCATCGCGCCCGTGGACAAGATCACCGGCCCCGGCAACGCCTTTGTGGCCGCAGCCAAACGCCGGGTCTTTGGCAAAGTGGGCATCGACATGATCGCAGGGCCTTCGGAAATTCTGGTCATCGCGGACGGGGACAACGATCCTGATTGGATCGCCCTCGATCTGCTCAGCCAGGCCGAACACGATGAAAGCGCGCAATCCATCCTGATCACCACAGATGCCGCCTTTGGCGCGGCCGTGGCTGAGGCGGTGGACAAACGGCTCACAACGCTTGAGCGTCGCGCCATCGCGGGGGCCAGCTGGCGCGATTACGGCGCCATCATCACCGTGCCGGACCTGAGCTCAGCTGCGGCACTGTCCAACCGCATCGCGCCCGAGCATCTGGAGCTTTGCGTGGCCGATCCTGAGGCGCTGAGCGCGCAGATCACCCACGCTGGCGCGATTTTCCTGGGCCAATGGACGCCCGAGGCGATTGGCGATTACATCGGCGGGCCCAACCACGTCCTGCCCACCGCCCGCTCCGCGCGCTTTTCCTCCGGGTTGTCGGTGCTTGATTTCATGAAACGCACCACGCTGGCCCATATGACGCCAGAAGCCCTGCGGGCCATTGGCCCTGCGGCTGAGCGGCTCGCCAGTTCTGAGAGCCTTGAAGCGCACGGCCTGAGTGTGAGCGCACGTCTAAGCAAGTTGAACCGCTGATATGATCCCCGTCACCCTCGCCCCGCGCCAGCTGATCGCCCCCCTTTTCATGGGGGTGGCGGTGTTTTTGATCTACACCTCAGCCAACCGCGCCCCGGTGCCCCTGGCCGTGATGGCGAGCCTGGCCATCGTCATCCACATGACGGCCCTGGGCATCCGCGACGCGAGCTTTAAGGCCCTGCTTGCCGCAGTCAAGGTCGGCCCCAAAGATCTCTACGCTCGCTGCGCGATGGTGGTTTTTGACGCAATTGTGCTCTTTGGCATCTTCACCGGCGCAGGCGTTTACCTGCCACTGCCCGTCTTTGTCAGCCTGATCGTGGGCCTGGCGCTGGTTCTGCCCATGGTGGTGGCCTTCATAACCCGAGGCCGCCGCGCGGATACCTCGATGCTGGAAGGCTGGCCCATCACCTATTGGGCACCGCCGGTTTTCCTGATGCTGCTGGCCATGATGATATCATTGGCAGGAGGGGTGATTGCCCCACCTGATGTGATGCAACCCTTCATTTTCCTCATCGTGCTTAGCGCCAGCCAATCCATGACGCAGGGCATCACCCTTGAGGGACACGCAAAAACGGCGCGTCACGCGCTGTTGGTGGCCACGATGATCCTGGTCATCGCCAACTACGTTTTGTTGAGTTAGACCAAGCCATAAGCGTGCAGCTGGGGTTCGCGCAACGCAGGCGTTGCGTTGGTTGTTAGGGTGTTTTTGAGTTGTAGAGGAAAGATGAAGCACGGGCTGCGCGCCCTGTCATCTTGCGGTTTTTGCGGCGAATGGGTGTGCAGTGGTGCCCTTTGTGGCGCCTTGTGGCGCTGCGTGAACCTTTGGGGGCCATTGCCATGGCAAAACCGCTGGCGTATCTCTGGCGCTAGACCCTCCCGCCTGGAAAGGATGCGCCATGTCTCGCATCACAGAAATAAACCTAGACGACGCCAATCTTCCGCCCCCCACGCCGGAGATCGAACAAGAGCGCAAAGTCGCCATGTTCGATCTGTTGGAAGACAACACATTCGTGATCCCACCCCGCGATGACCGCCCCGTCCCGCAAGGCCCCTATCATCTGGGGCTTTCAATCCGTGACAAACGGCTGGTCTTTGACGTGGCCACCGAAAAGGCGGAAAAAGCCGCCGAATTCCATCTGTCATTGGGTCCCTTCCGCCAGGTGGTCAAAGACTACTTCCAGATCTGCGAAAGCTACTTTGACGCTGTAAAAAAACTCCCGCCCAGCCAGATTGAGACAATCGACATGGCACGCCGCGGCATTCACAACGAAGGGTCCCGCGTCCTGCAAGAACGCCTGGAGGGCAAGGCCGAGATCGACACAGATACCGCCCGCCGCCTCTTTACCCTCATCTGCGTGCTGCACTTCGGGGGCTAGATGTCAGGCGATTTGCCTCAGTCGGTGCTGTTTTGCTGTGACCACAATGCCGTGCGCTCGCCCATGGCCGAAGGGATCATGAAAAAGTACTACGGCACCGGCACCTATGTGCAATCGGTTGGTGTTAAGAATGACCTGGAAATCGACGGCTTTTCCATCGCCGTCTGTGCTGAAATGGATGTGGAGCTGTCCCGCCACCGCTCTCGTAGCTTTGACGAAATGGAGGACTGGGGCGATGATCTTTCTTCCTTCGATCTGGTCATCGCCCTGTCGCCTGCCAGCCAACGCCGTGCGCTGGAACTGACGCGCTATTTCCACCTTGAGGTCGAATACTGGCCGATCCTTGATCCCACCGGTCTGGGCGAAACACGTGAGGCAAAACTCACTCAATTCCGCGCCGCCCGCGACCAAATCTCCGAACGCCTCATCGCGCGTTTCGGCCCGCCAAAGGACACCGCATGACCGCTCTTCTCAAAACCTACTTCGACGCTTTCAACGCCAAAGACACAGATGCCATGCTGGCCTGCCTGTCAGATGATGTGGCCCATCACGTCAACGAAGGGGACGTGCGCCTGGGCAAGGAAAAATTCGCAGCCTTTTGTGCCCATATGACGCGCTGCTATGATGAAACGCTCACCGACATGGTGCTTTTCGTCAACGAAGACGGCAGTCGAGGTGCCGCAGAATACACCGTGAACGGCACCTATCTGGCCACTGACGCAGGCCTGCCTGAGGCGCGGGGGCAAACCTACACACTGCCCGCAGGCTCTTTTTTTGACATTGCAGAGGGTAAGATCACGCGCGTGACAACCCGCTACAATCTCTCTGACTGGACCCGCCAGGTGGGGTGATCCACGCCCCCGGGCTTCATCTTTCCTCTATAACTCAATTCCCCCGTTGCACCCCCAAAATCGCTTGTTATGCCCCTCGACATCCGCCCCCTGACAGGTGACGCCCTGACCGCCGCACTGCCCGATGTGGCGCAGCTCAGGATCGCGGTCTTTCGGGCCTGGCCCTATCTCTACGATGGCGATCCCGCGTATGAGGAAGCCTACCTGCAAAGCTACCGCAACAGCGCAGGCGCCCTTGTCGTGGGGGCCTATGATGGCGCAACCCTTGTGGGGGCCAGTACCGGCACCCCGCTCACCGATCACGCCGATGATTTCGCAGCGGCCTTTGCGCAGACCGGGCTTGATCTGGCCAAGATATTCTATTGCGCGGAAAGCGTGCTCTTGCCCGCCTATCGCGGCAGAGGCGTGGGCCACCGGTTTTTTGACCTGCGCGAGGCCCACGCACGGGCGCTGGGCTTTGAAAGCTGCTGTTTTTGCGGGGTGCAGCGCCCTGCAGATCATCCTGCCAGGCCTGCAGATTATGCGCCGCTCGATCCCTTTTGGCGCGCACGGGGATACCGGCCTTTGCCGGGCGTTGTGGCGCAATTTCATTGGAAAGACGTAGGTAAGGCGGATGAAACCCCCAAACCCTTGCAATTTTGGCACCGCGATTTGTGAGCGTGGCCGAAGCCTTTAAAGGCTTCGCACCGATCCCTTCAAAGGGATCGTCCCATCACGTGCCCGCACAAAGCTCCGCGGCCCGCGCACCATAGGCTTTCCATGCTGCCCAAAACCGCTCATTGCCCGCGTTGTCAGACTGGCGCACTTCCTGAAGCCGGTGAGGGTTTTTGAAAAAAGACGCCCCGCGCCGCTGGTCTGAGGCCGAAAGCTCTCTGTTGGCGACCGCCTGAATACAGCCGCATCGCGCCCGTGATGCCGCCTTGCGCCGATCCGCCCGGCAGGCCTGTTGCAGCGGGCCAGAGGCAAACAGCACCGTCGACGCCCCGTAATTCGCTTTGGTTGAGGCATAGCGTGATCCACCGCCACAAGCGACCAATCCCAAAAGTGCCACCAGCACCACCGTCAAACGTATCATGACAACTGCCTTGCCCTGGGGCGCAAAGGGTTGGCCCCTCTCGCCCATGTCTATTTTCCGCAGAGTATGCCGCATCCGCCGCAGCGGGGCAATTCACGAAAAATGCATCTGTCAGGCCCGGCGTAGACTGCCCATTCAGCCCTTGACGCAACGGCGCTCAGGCGGCGGCCAGTACCTGTGCCTCGCGTCCGTTTGCAGCAGGGTAGCCCAGGCGGACCGCAGGCGCTGAGGCAGGTTGTGCCAAATCAGGATAAAGTGCCACCAGCTCACCGCGCGCCTTGGGGTCAAGGTTTTTCAGCGTCTCTGTCCCCAGATGCAGGCTCTCGGTCCACACCCCTTCGGTGCAAATCACGGCATGGGAGTCCAAAAGCAGATGGTGATAGGTGATCTCCGCTTTCTTGAGCAAACGGATGGTCTTGCCGTTGACCAGATGCACCGCAGAAACCAGGATCTCATCTTCGCCAAACATCAACTGCGCCTGCCAACCTTCCACCAAGACGCGGTGCTGCTGGGACAGCACCAGGGGCCGCGTGTTGCCAATGGCACCGGTCTCAAAGCGCACCGCCTGAAACGACGCCAAGGAGAGGACCTCTCGCTTGCCATGCCAGCGGACCGTTTGCACCCCGTGATCGCGTGTGTGCACCAGATCGCCAACGGCAATCTGTTCAACCGGCACCAGACCATCTGGGGTTTCCACTAACGTGCCCGCCGCCATGCAAATCGGCGTGGCATAATCGGCGGCTGCAAAATTGGGCCCTTCCAGTGAACTCGTGACCGTCAAGGGCACGCTTACGGGGGGAACCCCCGCACCACCGATAAAAGCCAATCCCTCAACCGTGCCATAAGAGGGGGATGAGTTGGTGACATTAAAGCCCAACAGCGTCCAGGAATTGGTGCCATCGGTGACCGTGATCCCGTATTCAGCCTCAACCTTGGTGCCCGATCCATAGGTGGTGCCGTTCAACGTGGCCGGACCATCCAGCGTCTGACTGCCATCGTTGTCCTGAAAATTCGCATCATCATCCGTGATGGAGATCGGCACCCAAGCTGGCGCGTTCAGCGTGATGGTCTGACCGGGCAGATGGCTGCCATCGCCTTGGGTAACCCCATCAAGACCGACCCCACCTGAAATGGTGACGGCGTTCTCTTCCAGCACGTAGATGTCGTAGCTCATGGTCTAACCCTCTTGGTCGGCTGTCCAAGAGTTACGAAACGAATTCGACGATAATTTTCTGAGAATGCGGTAGGACTGGGGCAATCGCGAAAAAATCTTTTCAGAGTGTCGAGGCCTCAGCCCGGCTGTCTTGGGTACACCAGGCAGCCCCTCCACGCCCCTCCGCCGCCACACCTTTCACCCGCAACACTCGGCAGCCTCTCCCGCACCTTCAAAACGCCCCCGCCGCACGCCGATCCAGCCCGAAAAACCGCCGCACACAAATCAAATCCGCAGCCCCCCAACGCCGCCAATTTCACCCGCGACATCATCCACCTTGACCCCCACCGCGCCCTGGCTCATATCCCTGTGCATGACACCGCTATCCCATATCCGCAATTTCTCCATCGTCGCTCATATCGACCACGGGAAATCCACGCTCGCTGACCGTCTGATCCAGTCCACCAACACCGTGGCGGACCGCGACATGAAAGAGCAAATGCTTGATAACATGGACATTGAGCGTGAGCGCGGCATCACCATTAAGGCCCAGACTGTGCGGATCAACTACACCGCCAAAGACGGCGAGGAATATGTCCTCAACCTCATCGACACGCCCGGCCACGTGGATTTCGCCTATGAGGTCTCCCGCTCCATGCGCGCGGTCGAAGGCTCTCTGCTGGTCGTGGACAGCACCCAAGGGGTTGAGGCCCAGACCCTGGCCAACGTCTATCACGCTATTGAGGCCGATCATGAAATCGTGCCCGTCCTGAACAAAATCGACCTGCCCGCCGCCGATTGTGATCGCGTGGCCGAGCAGATCGAAGACGTCATCGGCATCGACGCCACCGACGCCATCCAGGTCTCCGCCAAAACCGGCATCGGGATTGAAGACACGCTTGAGGCCATCGTCACCCGTCTGCCCGCGCCCACCGGCACGCTGGATGCGCCGCTCAAGGCGATGCTGGTGGACAGCTGGTACGACAGCTATCTCGGCGTGATCGTCCTGGTGCGCATCATGGACGGCCAGCTGAAAAAGGGCGACCGCATCCGCATGTTGTCCAACAACTCCACCCACCACGTGGACCGCATCGGCGTCTTCCGCCCGCAAATGACAGAGATTGACGCGCTGGGCCCGGGTGAGCTGGGGTTCCTCACCGCCTCCATCAAACAGGTCCGTGACACCCGTGTGGGTGACACGATCACGCATGAGAAAAAAGGCACCGAAGACGCGTTGGATGGCTTCAAGCCCTCCCAGCCTGTGGTCTTCTGTGGCCTCTTCCCCGTCGATTCCGCTGAATTCGAAGACCTGCGCGATGCCATCGAAAAACTGGCCCTCAATGACGCAAGCTTCAGCTTTGAAATGGAAACCTCCGCCGCGCTGGGCTTTGGCTTCCGCTGTGGCTTTCTGGGCCTGCTGCACCTCGAAGTGATCCGCGACCGGATTGAGCGGGAATACAACATTGAGCTGATCACCACAGCACCCTCGGTGATCTATCACATCCACATGAAAGACGGCACCATGACGGAGTTGCACAACCCCGCCGACATGCCCGACCTCACCCATGTGGACCACCTAGAAGAGCCGCGCATCAAGGCCACAATCCTGGTGCCCGACGAATATCTGGGCGACGTGCTGAAACTCTGCCAGGACCGCCGCGGCATTCAAGAAGATCTCACCTACGCAGGCTCCCGCGCCATGGTCGTCTATGACCTGCCGCTGAACGAAGTGGTGTTTGATTTCTATGACCGGCTGAAAAGCGTGACCAAGGGCTACGCCTCATTCGATTACCAGATGATCGGCTACCGCACCGACAACCTGGTGAAGATGGCGATCCTGGTGAACGACGAACCCGTCGACGCGCTCTCCACCATGGTCCACCGCGACCGCGCCGAGGCCCGAGGCCGCGCGATGGTCGAAAAGCTGAAAGACCTGATCCCCCGCCACATGTTCAAAATCCCGATCCAAGCCGCCATCGGCGGCAAAGTGATTGCGCGCGAGACTTTGAGCGCCATGCGCAAAGACGTGACGGCCAAATGTTATGGTGGCGACGCGACGCGGAAGAAGAAGCTGCTGGAAAAGCAGAAGGCCGGTAAGAAGAAAATGCGCCAGTTCGGTAAGGTGGATATTCCGCAGGAGGCTTTCATCAGCGCACTGAAGATGGACGGCTAACAGCCGACGATTTGCAGCACGGATGAAAGACGGTGGGGTGAGACGCTTGCGCTGCAAGGCGCGGGGTCACTCTGGTTCCGTCTATGTGTCCAACCGTCCTCAATTAAGGAGAGACAGGTTTGCCAAAGCGAAAGTCATTTGCTGAACAGCTAGAAACTTGGACATTTCAAGATAGAATTGATAAAGCTAGGGAAGTTACCAAAGAGCTAACTTACCGTGTGCAGCATGTTATTGAATTGCATACTGCAAACGAAATCATCATCTACAGCGACCAGCTATCAAAACAGATTCCGTGTTCGCGCGCAGCATCGGCATTTAACGTATTTGTGGATGCACAGTTTCGAATGGAAATCATTCGACTGGTAAGTCTCTGGGACAAGAGTGAAGCAAATGCAGTCTCTATCCCGACTGTGATTGCACTAATTGATGACGAACGGGTCATTCGACAGTTAGCAGAAGATATTCGACAGGCGTACTTGCGAGGGGGTGTTCAAAATCTGAAGCCTCGCGAAGATGACCCCAGACGAGATACGATATCTGAAGCTATGAATGCCTTGCATCAAGAGTTTGCCGACGAAAGATCAATTATTTCAAACGACGCGATCCTCAAAGCGATTGCTTCCGTTAAGATAACGGCAAAAAAATCGAAGTCCAAGCTGTTCGCAACTTGCGTGATTGGTCTTCCCACTCACTCACAAAAACATGGCGAGAGCTGAATGGTTTTGACCGAAACATGAAGTATGGCGATGAAAAGAAACTTCTTAATACGACAGTGGAATTAATCGAAGCTCTGTATTGTCATGTGAACGGAACCAGTTTCGACATTTCAGGAGACTGCTTTAGAATTGCTCGTGATAAAGCAGAAAAGCTATGGAACAACTGTCGTTTTGATATCTCTGAGAGGTAGCTGGTGTATGGTGGAGTAGTTATTACCAAAAACGTACACGAAAAAACGTACTGCTGTTCACCCAAGGTTAACACGTTCTCACCGGTTGCGATGCCAAAACACACGTCTGTACGCCCAGTGCACGCGCGGTGTACACTGTGTGACAATTCACCAAATCTTAACCGTTCCACCCGTTAACGCCGAAAAATCACATAATCCCAAGGCCTTACCCCCATGACCACCCCCTGCATCCTCTGCGTCGCCATCACCGGCTCTGTCCCCACCAAAGCCGCCAACCCGGCCGTCCCGATCTCCACACAAGAGCAGATCGATAGCACGCACGCAGCCTATGAGGCGGGCGCGTCCATTTGCCATGCCCACGTCCGCAACGCCGATGAAACCCCGTCCTCCGACCCAGATAAATTCGCGGCATTGATGGAGGGGGTGAAGAGGCATTGCCCTGATATGATTATACAATTCTCCACCGGCGGGCGTTCGGGCGCGGGCAAGGAGCGCGGCGGGATGCTGCCCCTCAGGCCCGATATGGCCAGCCTTTCTGTTGGCTCCAACAACTTCCCCACGCGGGTCTATGAGAACCCGCCAGACCTTGTGGATTGGCTGGCGAGTGAGATGCAAGTATATGATATTAAACCGGAAATTGAGGCTTTTGATCTAAGCCACATCCACAAAGCAGCCGAGATGAACCGCGATGGCCGCATCCCCGGCCAGCTTTATGTGCAGTTCGTCATGGGCGTCAAAAACGCCATGCCAGCCGATCGCGAAACCTTTGATTTCTATGTCAAAACCCTCAACCGCCTGGCCCCCGACGCGCTCTGGTGTGCTGCCGGAATTGGCCCCAATCAGCTGGTGCTCAACGAATGGGCCATCGCCGCAGGCGGGCACACGCGCGCCGGGCTTGAGGACAACGTGCGCCTCGACAAAAACACGCTGGCCCCCTCCAACGCCGCCCTCATCCAGCGGGCCGCAGCGCTGTGTGAACACTACGAACGCCCTGTCGCAACCCCAGCCCAGGCGCGCGATATGTTGCAGCTGCGCCCGGCCTAGGCGGTCCGACTTGCGGCGTCAGGCCCGGTAGAAAAGATAGCGTTCAGGGTGGACCGTATCCGGGCCGGACACCTGCGTGAAACCCGGCAGCGGTTGTTGAGACACAACCAGGCCGCCAGGCGTCATGACGGGGGCGATCATGGCCGAAAGCTCTGCCGCCTCATCCACGTCCAAGTGCTTGATCCCGCTGCCCAAATCATAATGCGCCAGGGCAATCGTTGTGCCCCTTGCAGCCAAGGAGGGCAGGATATCCAGCGCTTCGCCCAGCAGGATATCATCCTGCGGGGGCATGGAATCGGGGTGCGGTGATACGAGCCGTTCAATGACCCAGATCCGCCGGTCCGGCAGCACCTGTCGTAGGTGGTCATAGGTACGGCCATTGCCCAACCCCAGCTCAAGCACATCGCCCGCAACCGGCGCAATCTGCGCTGCGGCCCAGTTCAGCCCATCAATCTGGGCCCCCAGCCGCCGGTACATGGATTCCAATCTGCTCATGCGGTGTGTCCTTCCATCGTCAGCCTGCCTTGGGCCAATGCGCCGCCGTCCTGTAGATGAGAGATGCAACGTTCTGTAAAGCCCCAGATGGCGGCATCATGCACAAGGTGGTGGGTCAATATCCCTAAGGGTTCGGCGTTGTCCGTCTTTCCCTGGCGCCTGTCTTGCAGCAGGGTCAGCAGCCGGTCAATCAACACAGGTTCCTCCACCAGACTGCGGCTGCCGCGCCAGTCAATGGGATCAAGATGGGTGTTGATCTGCGCCAGCCCGGGTGCCGCGATGGCGGTCTTGCGCGGGCCGTAGGTGGAGAGTGCCGCAAACCCAAGAGCGGGGAGTTTGGGCAGCAGGCTTTCGTGGATGCGGTTCCAGGGCGGGACAAAAACGGGCAGGCAATCGCTGCCAAAAAGCGTGCTCAGTCGTGCCAAGCCTGCGGCGGCGTCTTGTTCAAGATCGGGGCGGGCCGCGCCAAACTCGGCCTTCTTTTGGCCCGGCTCAGCGTGGTTATGGTGGGCCCAGCCGTGCACCACCGGGACAAGGTTGGGGGCGGCCCCGCAAAACCTGACCAGGCTGTCATCCGCGTCTTTGGGGACCACCGCGAGGTGGATCGGCATACTGAGCCGTATGGAAAGCGCGTTGAGCCGCTCCAGCGCAGGTGTTGCCGCAATCGCATCGTCATCGCGCCACCAGAGGCGCAGCTGCAATCCGTCGCGCCGCCAAAAGGACAGCTCTTGTGATATCGCGGACCAGTCAGCGGTCATCAGCGCCCCCAACGACATCCGTGACAATCTCAACCGTGCGCCGCGCCCCGGAAGCCATAAGCGGGATGCCCGCAGCGCGGCCCTGGGCCTGACCCTGTTTGATCTGATGCAACAAGGCGGCGGGTGTCAAATCCGCGCTGCGGATCATCGCAATCCCTGAGGCCTGCGCCAAGGCTGTCGCGCGAATGCTCTGTTCCACCTCGCTGCCTGCGTCAAAGGGCACAAAGACCGCAGGGCAGGGGGCCTGCAGGATATCGAGGGCAGTGTTATAGCCGCAAAAGGAAACGCTGGCCGTGGCGTGATGCAGCATCTGCCTGAAATCCCGGCGCGCCGGTTCGGCCACCACGTTGGCGGGCGCTGACTGGCGCAGGGTCGCGCAACGCGCCTCTGCATCCTGCCCGCCCACCAAAAGCCGCCACCGCATATCCCCGTCCAAAGCCGCCGCCGCAACAGCGCATTCAAAAAGCGCCTGCCCCACGTCACCGCCGCCTGCAGTGACGATAATCTCGCCCTCGCCTGCCTGCGTTGGATGTGGCCCGCTGGGGGGCGGGCTGACAAACCCGGTGTAGCGCAGTTTGGCGGCCAATAGGTCTGAGACCGGCCAACTTTTTCCAATGGAGTCAGGGCCGGGTCACTGTGCACGAGGACGGCATCGTAATGCGCTGCCACCATCTGATCCGCATAGTCGGCCTTGGCCGGTTTTGACGGCGGGGCCAGGATGTCACGGATGGAGGCAAAGACCTTGGGCGCAGCCGTCAGTGCTTGGGCGGCTTGCAGCAGGGCGGCAAACTCTGATTTGAGGATGCGACGGCCAAAAGGGAAAAGCTCTGTGATTAGGGCATCGGGTTGAATGCGCTCTAACGCCTGCAAAAGGGCCGCTTGCCGGGTGGCCAGTGCCGCAGGCGTCACTTCTTGGCCGTCGCTGTTTAAAAGGCGTGCAAAATCAACCCCATCGGAGCGAATGCCGGGCAGCTGGACCACCTCAAAGGGTGGCGTTGGCAGATGGGCGGGCCAAATCCCGCCTGAGACGACAACGGGGCTGTGGCCGCCTGCATGAAATGCCTCAGCGAGGGTGACGGCACGGGTCAGATGCCCGGTGCCCAACAGATGTGTGACCACGATCATGATCTTCATGATCCGCGCTCCACCAATCGGACGGGATCGGGGTGCAGGGTAAGCGCCCCTTCGTGGATGTCGAGGACATAGAGCCGGTTGCGCTTGATCCGAAAGGGGCAGGCCCCTCAAACTGCCAGCCGGTGGCCAAGGCCAGAATGACCCGCATCACACCGATATGGCAGACGGCAACGGTGTCCTGCTGCAAAGCTGCCATCCAAGGCACCAGCCGCGCGCGCAGTGCTGCCGGGCTTTCGCCATTCGGCGGCGTATAGTTCCAGCCCCAGGTTTCGATTGGCCGGTGATCACTGCCGGGATCAGCGTGCAGCACAGCCGCTTGCGCGCCTTCCCAATCGCCCCAGTTCATCTCCATCAAAGCAGGCTCAGCGTTGGGAGTGCGGTCAGATATCAGCCGCGCGGTTTCCTGCGCGCGCGCCAGCGGGCTTGCGCAAAGTGCGGCGTTGATCCAATCGGCTGGCAAGGTGAGCTTGGCCAGATCCTGCCGCGCCTCTGCATCCAGCGGGATATCCGTGCGCCCCTGAATACGCCCCGCACGGTTCCAGGCCGTGTGGCCATGCCGGATCAAAGCAAGCCGGATCATGTCGCCACCCCGGCCAAGGCCAGCCCTTGTTGCAGCGTTTGGCCGGCCTGAGCCAGCAGATGATGTGCCGCGACATGGGCGCGGGCTGTGCTGCTGGCACTGGCGCGCGCGGTATCATTGGTCAGCAGATGGCGCAGCATATGGGCAAGCCCTTCGGGTCCGGCATCAACATCGGGGTAGGGGGCGGGGGCCAGAACCTCACGCATGCCGGGGCGGTCTTGGGCGACGATCGGCAGACCTGCGGCCTGTGCCTCAAGATAGGCCATGCCGAGGGCCTCATTCACGCCGGGCCAGAAAAACAGTCCGGCATTGTGGTACTGGGCGTCAAGTGCTGCACCGTGCAGGGTGCCGTGATACACCACCCGGTCGCCAAAGGGGGCCATCAGGGCTGCGACCTCTGCGCGCGCGGGGCCGTCGCCCACGATGTGCAGCTGCCAAGACAGGTCTGTGATCAGGGCCAACGTGGCTGCTATTAAACGGTAGGACGCCAGTTTGTCGCCATGGCGCAGCATGCCGACGCTCAAAAGTGTTGTGCCGCCTTTGGCCGCATGGGGCAGCGCTGTCTGCGCCAGGAACGGGCGCAGATGCAGATGCTGTTGGTCGGCAGGCGCATCCCGGCGCAGGGCCTCTGCATCGCGGTTGGAGAAATAGAACACCACCTGCGCTGCATCTGTTGCGGCTTCTGCTTGCTGGGCAAAGGCCTTCCAAGGTCCGGTCAGCCGCTTGCGCGCCCGCGTCGCTTCGACCAGCAGATAGGGCAGACCAAGAGCCTTGGTGATGGCGGGTCCCAGCAGATCGGGCGCTTTGTAATAGTTGTGATAGGTGATCCAGGCATCCCAGGGCGCGGGATTTGCAAGGATGCGGTCCCGCTCGGTTTGGGCGGCCTGCATCAGATCGGCCTGCACCTGGGCGTCTCCTGCGCCATCGCGGCTGCGCAAGGTGCTGACCAGATCAACCTCTGCCCCGCTGTCTTGCAGGGCTTTGATCAAAGCGCGGGCGATGCTGCGGTCCCCGGAGGCCACGGGATGGTCTGGTGATTTCATCGGCGCATAAAAAGCCAGCCGCATCACGCCCCCTGTGCCAGCATCGCTGTGATGCGGGCCTTGAGGTGGGTGATGCCGGGATGCATCAGGAAATCCGCCGTCAACCTGTCATAAGCGGCATCTGCCAGGTGGCGCGCTTTGTCGGGGTGGGCCGCGACCCAGGTCATCGCCTCGGCCAGAACGGCGGGGGCATCGCTGCGCAACAGACCATGGGTGCCGTCGTCGATGAACTCAGGAATGGCTGAGACCGGCGTGCTGAGAATGGCCAGCTTTTGACTTGCCGCTTCCATGAGCACATTGGGCAGCCCGTCGCGGTCCCCATCGGCTGCAATGCGCGAGGGCAGGACAAACAGATCCGCGCGGCGCATCGCCTCTATCACCTCGGGCTGATCGCAGGCACCACGCCAGGTGATCCGGTCGCTGATCCCCTGGGTTTCGGCACGGGCGCGCATCTGGGCATCCAAAGCCCCGCCGCCAATATGCGTCCAGTGCCAGTTGAGCGTGGCGGGCAAAAGGGCCAGCGCATCAATCAGGTTGTCGAAGCCCTTTTTTTCCACCAGCCGCCCAACGGACATCATGTGAAAAGGCGCATCCGCTACGCGCAGCGCGCGGTCAGGAGGCGCGGGAAAACGCGACAGATCCAGGCCGTGATAGACCAGATCCACCCTGTCGCGCCGGTCTGCCAAGTCTTGCAGGTGCTTTGCGCCAAAGCCCGTGCAGGTGGCCCCAAAGGCCGCCCCATGATGCGCCTCAGACAGTTTTTCGCGCAGCTCCCATTCGGGGAGGTCCAAATGTCTTTGGCATGGGCGGAAAAGGACCACGGTATCCCGCGCAAGATGGCCGCATAGCGCGCCACGGAGGACGGCGTGTGCAGAAAATGCGCATAGATCCCGGCCACATCGGCAGGCATCTCAGTGGCCATCACACAGGCCTGTCCCCAGCGCCTGCGCCGGTTGGGGGTATCATCGCGGTCCACATCTGCGGCAAAGGCGGCTGCGGCGGCCTCAAACCCCGGCAAATCCACCGCTGCCCCCATGGCGCGGCCCACGCGCGCGGGTTCATGGCGTAGGTATTCGGGCAGGTATCTGACAGTGGCCTGCAACCGGTCATGCAGCGGATGCCGCTTTTTGTCAGTTGGATGGCGGAGCGACCAGATTTCAAAGGCCAGACCAGCCTCTTCTAGCGCCACCAGTTCTTGCGCAATAAAGGTCTCAGACAGCCGTGGCCAACCTTTGACCACGACCGCAAGTGTGGGCTTTGTGGACATTATACGTCTCTTTCCATCAGGGCGTTGGCCCGTTCAATCACCACATCCAGCCCATCCAGCAACCCATCGGCCCCCGCCTCAGACGGATGCGGCTGGTGGGGCAGGTTGCGGATGGCGGCGATCATGGCCTGGGTGGTCATACCGTCGCGGTTTTCATCCAGCATCCGCACAAGCCCCAGATCTTCGGCGCGGCTGGCGCGGATCCATTGTTCAAGCCGCGGCTTGGTACGGGGCAGGATGACCGCGGGCTTATCAAAAGACAGCACCTCACAGAAAGTGTTGTAGCCGCCCATGCAGACAACGCCGACGGCTCCTGCAAAAAGGATTCGATCCGGCTTTCAAAGCCCATCGCCGTGACCCGCCCCTTTAGCCGCGCCACCCGCGCATCAAAAGCATCGCGCACCTCACCAGACAGGAACGGGCCATAGACCAAAACCGCGTTTGGCGACAGATCGGGGTCTTGTTCATAGGCGGATAACACCAATGAAACCATCGCCGCCCCGTCCCCGCCGCCACCGGGGGTGATCAGGACATAAGGGGTGTCGGGCGCATCTGAGGCATCGGTAATTTCGCGGCGCAGATAGCCTGTCCAATGCATGCGCGCGCGGGTTTTGTCAGAGAAGGGCAACCCTTCGGTCGGGTCATAGATATCGCGCACGCCGTAGACCCAAAGCTCATCATAAAGGTTTTCAGCCGCCGCCACGGCGCCTTTGCGTTCCCATTCCGCTGACAGCAGCTCAGGCTCATCCAGCACATCGCGCAACCCCAGAACCGTGCGCGTGCGCGCCCCCCGCATCCGCAGATATTCCAACGTGGGCAGCAATTCACCGCGAAAGCCTGTGGGTTCTTTGTCGACGATCAAAAGATCGGGTTCGTAGCGTTCCACCGAACTTTGGATCAGCCCGGCGCGCAGGGATGTGGTATCATCAATGCTGATCCCCTGCATCTGGCTGATATAGCTGCCATCCGACAGTTTGGTGACCCCCGGCAGGCGGATGTGGTCCACCCGTTCGGGAAAAGTAAACCGCCCCGCCACCGGAGAACCGGTCAGGATAATCGCCGAAGTTTTGGGATCAGCCTCTGTGATCGCAGCCGCAAGCGCGCGCGACCTGCGTAGGTGGCCCAAGCCAAAGGTGTCATGGCTGTAAAACATCACGCGGCGCGTTGAGGTTCCTACCGCGCCCGGTGTTGAGAGCGTTGGCCCCATCGTCTCACCCAGCCCCAGGGGACACCGTGAGGTGCCACACCGCTTGGGGTTCATTCGTCTTGCTGTTTTGGATGTCGCTGACACCCGCGTTCGTCCATCCTATGGCACAGTTAGCCCCGGCATGTAAGCCGCAGGAGCGGAAGTTGTGCCAATGTGATGTCGCTGCATATGGTGGCACCGTTGCAAATGAGTTTTAGGGGAAAGATGAAGCCCGATGCTGCGCCAGATCGGCCTCGTGGGGGCGGGGCGATGGTTTGGGATGTTGGGCGTTGTCGTGTGATCAGCGGGGTTTGAGCATTCGTGATTCAGCTTAGGCGCAAACTGGGGTAGCGTGGCGCAAAAGAACCATGAGGTCGCCATGCGAATCCTGTCCCTGCTGAGCGTTTTGTTTTGCCTGATCTGTTTGCCTCTGTCGCAGAGCGCGCAGGCCCAGGGCGTCAGTCCGTTTTTGACCACACCGGACACAGAAGCCGAGGCAGAGGCCAGCCGCATCGAGGAAATCATGCGCCAGGCCGCTGAAAACGGGGTGAGCGTGGTGATCATCGACAGTGCTGGCAATCTGGTGCCTGGCACCGGCCTGCCCGAATCCCCGCCCGAGGCGGCAGAGGTGGACCCGGATGGATCTGCGGTGATGATGGTACAAGACCAGTTGGTCACGTTCCGCACGGCCCTGATTGACCGGATGTTGCAGCTGCCCAATTCGTTCAACGAGGTGCTGTTCATCCTGCGGGCCGCCAGCCCGGATGGCACGCTTTTTGCCTATGGCGAGGTGCTGTTTTATTCATTGCTGCTGTTTGCAGTCGGCGTGCTTTTCGAGCGCCAGATTTATGGCAAGCGGATCATGATCCACGTGATCGTGCCGCGCATAAAATCAGATCCTCAAGGCTATACCGAAAAGATGCCGTTCCTGGTGCTGCGCTTTTTGGGCGGGGTAGGCGGTATATTGGTGTCAATGACCGTGGCCTACATCCTGGGGTTCATCCTGTTTGGCCCGCTGGAAGATACCGCACTGCAATACACCGCTACGCTGATCAACATCGGCTATTTTACCTGCCGTTTCGTGGCGGGCCTGTGGCGAATGATCCTGTCGCCCTACCTCAGCCAATACCGCATTCCCGCGCTGAATGACCGGGACGCCAACCGCCTGCACCGCTGGCTTTGGGGGCTGGCAACGCTTGATATCTGCGCGATCCTGTTTGGGGCGTGGATTGCGGAACTGGGGTTGAACTATGACGTTTATGCGTTCCTGTCCTCAATCCTGTCGGCGTTCATTGTGATGTGCAACATCGTCATGGTGATGGTGAACCGCCGCGCCATTTCCGGCGCGATGCTGGCGGGCAAAGCCCCCGCTGAAAGCAGCGCGATCATGCGCACGCTCAGCCGCGCCTGGGCACCTGTGGTTATCCTTTATGTGGTGATCGCCTGGTTTGAGCTGACCTATGAGCTGGTGCTGGGCAACCCCGATCCGATCCCGTTGATTGCCGGGGCCTATGCCATCCTCAGCAGCATCATCGTGGTCTACGGCGTGATCAACTACCTGATTGAGCGTGGCTTTGCCCGCGCGCGTGCGCTGCGCCGGATGAATGCGATCATGGCAGAGGAGGAGGCGCAAGAGGCCGCTTTGGCCCAGGCAGAAGCGCAGGCGGCGGATGCGGCGGACGCGGCCAAACTCTCAGAAGAGCTGGCCGAAACACGCCAGGCCGAAGAAGAGGCGCGCGCCGCCGTGGGCCAGATCCGGCACATGCACTCATTTGAAGGTCTCGCGCGCCGTGTTGCCGGCATTCTGGCCTTTGTCGCGGGCTTTTATGCCTTCTTCTACATCTGGGACAATGAAAGCGCCGAAATGGTGGAAAGCTATGCCGACAGGCTGCTCGACATCATGGCGATCATCTTCATCGGCTATATCATCTACCACGCGTTCCGCATCTGGATCGACGGCAAGATCCAAGAAGAAGTGGGCGACCAAGAAGAAGCCGAATTGGGCGATGAGGGCGGCGGTTCTTCTGCCTCGCGTCTGGCCACGCTGCTGCCGCTTTTCCGCAACATCGTGCTGATCACGGTTGTCGTGTCGATCCTGCTCATCGTGATGATGGAACTTGGGGTGAACGTGGGCCCGCTTTTTGCCGGTGCTGGTATCGTCGGCGTGGCCATCGGTTTTGGCAGCCAAGCACTGGTGCGCGATATCTTTGCGGGCGCGTTCTTTCTCTTTGATGATGCCTTTCGCAAAGGCGAATACATCGACGTCAACGGCGTCAAAGGCACGGTTGAGAAAATCTCAGTGCGTTCCTTCCAACTGCGCCATCACTTGGGTGCCCTGCACACCATCCCCTTTGGGGAGCTGCAGGTGATGACCAACTACTCCCGCGACTGGGTGATGATGAAACTGCCCCTGCGGGTGACCTATGACACGGATGTCGAAAAGGTCCGCAAGCTGATCAAGAAACTGGGCCAGCGGCTGCTCGAAGACCCCGTCATTGGCCCCGACTTCATCCAACCGCTGAAATCCCAAGGCGTGATTGAAATGCAAGACAGCGCCATGATCATCCGCGTCAAGTTCATGACAAAGCCGGGTGACCAATGGGTGATCCGCAAACGTGTTTATGAAGAAATTCGCATCCTCTTTGAACGCGAAGGCATCAAATTCGCCCACCGCGAAGTAACGGTGCGCCTGGCCGATGGCAAAGCAGAGGAGCTGACCGAAGACCAACGCCGCGCAGTCACCTCTGCCGCCCAAGCGGCTATCGAAGAAGACGAATTGCCCGGTGCCGAAGATCAGGGCGGCGACGACCGCTAGTTAGTGTCCTGACCCAAGGCGCGCCCCTCAACACCACGCCGCCCCCTAACGCAAAGCAACCGCGCCGCAGACGCCACAGCTGCGGCCCGCTTCATCTTTCCAACTACACCTCCGGGGGGTCGGCCTTTGGCCGACGGGGCAGAGCCCCCATAGAAAATCTATGTGCGGGGCCCCTCAAGGCGCGCCTTAACTCTTGTAAGGATCCAGCGACGCCCGCAGTCCATCGCCCAGGAAGTTGAACGCCAACACCACCACAATGATTGGCAGCATCGGGATCGCGGTCCACCAATAGATCTCAATCGACGCCAGGTTCTGCGCATCATTCAGCATCACACCCCAGCTGACCGCCGGTGCCCTCAGCCCCAGCCCCAGAAAGCTCAACGCCGTCTCGCCCAGGATCATCGCAGGGATAGACAGGGTGGCAGAGGCAATCAAATGCGACATGAAGTTGGGCAACAAATGGCGCCGGATCACCCGGCTGGGTTTGGCCCCCATCATCTCGGCGGCTTTAACGAACTCTTCTTCTCGCAAGGACAGGAACTTACTGCGCACCGCACGGGCCAGTCCCGGCCAATCCAATATCCCCAAGATAATCGAGATGATAAAGAACACCGCCACCGGCCCCCAGTTTGACGGCACCGCTGCTGACAGCGCCAGCCACAAAGGCAGTTCCGGCAAGGACCGCAAAATCTCAATCGCGCGGTTGATCACCCAGTCCGTGGTGCCACCGAAATAGCCCGCCATCGCGCCAAAGGTGATGCCCAACAGGAAGGACACCGTGATGCCAATCAACCCCACTGTCAGCGACAGCTGCGCGCCATAAAGGATGCGGCTGAACACATCGCGCCCCAACCGGTCTGATCCCCAGATGAACACAGTCGCCCCCTCAGGCGCGCAGAACAGATGTGTGTCTGATGGGATCAACCCAAAGAGCCGGTAAGTATCGCCCTCACAGAAAAACTGCAGCGGCATCGGCGTGGTCTCATCCGTGGTATAGGTCCAGCGGAAATTGACCAGATCGGCCTCAGCCGTGATCGGATAGACATACGGTCCTACAAAAGAGCCCTCATGCCACAGGTTGATGCTTTGCGGCGGGGCGTAAAGGTAATCGGCGCTGCGTTCGTTGGGCGTGTAGGGTGCGATGAACCCGGCAATGGGCAGGATCAGATAACAGGTCAACAGGAAGATGCCTGAGATCAACGCCAGCTTGTGCCGCCGGAACTTGCGCCAGGTCAGCAACCAGCCCGGCGCATCCATGTCCGACCGTTCAGGCGCGGAAATGTCCGTTTCATCTGACCACGGGGCGGGATCAACAAATCTGTCGTCAGGCTGGCTCATCCTTCACGCCCTCCGTACCGAATGCGGGGATCCAGCAGCACCAACAGCAGATCCGAAATCATCGTCCCGATCAGTGTCAGCAGCGCCACAAACATCAGGATAAACGCGGCCAGGAACTGATCCTGGCTTTTGAGCGCGGTGAGCAAGGACGGCCCAATGGTCTGCAGCCCCAACACCACCGACACCAAAACCGATCCTGACACCATGGCAGGCAGCAGGTTGCCGATATCGGCCACAAAAGGGTTAAACGCCATGCGCAGCGGATATTTTGCCAACATCTTTGACGGCGCAAGCCCCTTGGCCTTGGCCGTCTCAACATAGGGTTTGCTCAGCTCATCCAGCATATTGGCCCGCAGCCGTTGCATCATCGCCGCAGCCCCCGAGGTGCCGATCACAAAGGTTGGCACGATCAGGTGTAACAGGATCGATTTGACCTTTTCCCAAGACATCGGCTCGCCTTCCAGATCAGGGTCCATCAGACCCCCAATGGGCAGGTCAAAATATTTGTTGCCGTAATAAAACAGGATCAGCGCCAGCAAGAAGTTGGGTGTGGCCAGGCCCAGATAGCCGACAAAGCCTGCGGTATAATCCACCCAGGTTTCCGATTTTGCCGCCGCCAGAATGCCCAGTGGCAAGGCCACCGCATAAACGAAAAGCACCGCCGCAAGGTTGACCAAAACCGTGAGCCACAGCGCGTCGCCCACGATATCGCCCACGGGGCGGTCGAATTCAAAAGACCAGCCAAAATCACCCTGCAACAACCCGGCATAGCCGTTTGGCCCGGGCATCATGCCAACCCAGATAAAATATTGCTCCCACAACGGCCGGTCGAGGGCGTATTCCTTGCGCAGGAATTCGGCCTTTGCCACCGCCTCCGCTTGGCCGGTGGCCCGCAGCTCAGCGATCTGATTGGACAGGTAATCGCCGGGCGGCAGGTTGATGATGATAAAGACCAGGATCGACACGACCCACAGGGTCAGCAACATCGACAGCAGCCGAAAGACCGCATAGCGCAGAAGCATCATTGCGTCACCTGCTCAAACGCATCATCGAAAAAGAACTCATCAACCCGGTGTATCCCAAAATGCGCGCCTGGCTCATAGGCCCAGATGCCGGTTTCGGGCACATTGCGCAACCTTTTGGATACCACAACGGGCTGGGGGGCTTCGGACAGAATGCCAATGCCGAACTGGTTCTCGGCATGGATGTCCAGCATGCGGTGCCAAATGGCGGTGCGTTCCTCAACATCGTTGGTCTTGGTCCAGTTATAGGACAGCTGCAGCAGCTCTTTGGCCTCTGGGATGTCGGGCGGCTCTCCTGCGGCACCATCGCTGACGTAGTATTGGCCCCACATCGGCCAGGCAAAGAATTCCTGATTGGTGGGGGCCAGATATTTCGGCGACGTGGCCGCGGTGGGCAGCCCATTGTCCCAGCCAAACCAGACCGCCGCCATGCTGACCCCGGCATAAACCCGGTTTCGCAGGATATCGCGGTCCAGAGGGCGCATAATCAACTTCACCCCCAGCTCACGCCAGGTGTCTGTGACGATGGCCAGGGCATTTTCAACCTCCTGCCGCTCGCCCGCGGTTTCAATGACAAACTCCATCGGGCGACCATCTGGCAGCATCCGCAAGCCCGCAGGCGTCCGGTCTGTCAGTCCCATGTCATCCAGCAGCGCATTTGCCGCGGCTACGTCCAAGGTGGACCACATATAAAGGTCTTCTTCTTTATAAAGCGGGCTGGAGGACAGGGCCGTCATCCCACCCTCAGCCGCCAGCCCGAAATAGAGCGCGCGGTTGATCATCCGACGGTCTATCCCCAGACTCAGCGCCCGGCGGAAACGCACATCGCGCAAGATGGGTTGCCACACGGGATCGCGGAAATTGAGGTTGGGGTAGATCGTGATCTGATTGGCCACGCCGCTGCCCCACAGCAAGGTGCGGTAGTTGCTGCCATCCTCTTCGCCCTTCTTTAGAATGGCGATGTCGGGAAAGGACAGGCCGCGCGCCTGCAGGTCCACCTCTCCTGCGTTGGCCTTGGCCGCCACCAGGCCGCCGCTGACAATCGTCATGTTGACGACGTCAATATAGGGCAGCTGATAGCCCCGTGCGTCGATCCGGTGATAATAGGGGTTGCGAACAAAAAGCTGGCGCGAGGTGCGCCCGCTTGCGTTCAGCCACGGCTGCAGGGTGGGCAGGTCGGGGTTGTCGAACTTGTACATGTTATCGCGCCGATTGTGCAGCGCGGCCCAGCTTTTGACGCGGGCGCGGCGCACCTCTTCAAAGAGGTCCTCAGGATCGGCGAAATCCACATGAAAGCGCTTGAGGTAATGGGCGGGCCGGTAGATGAACGGCGGTGCTGCCTTGGCCAAAAGCGGCAGGAAATTGGGGTTTGGGCTTTGCCATTCAAAGACAACCGTGTGCAGATCAGGGAAGGTGACGGTGCCAATCTGGCCATCAACCTTCATGAATTCCGGCGGGCCTGAGGGCGTGATCTCATCGTTCCAGACCACTTTTTCCCACCAATACCGGAAATCCTCGGACGTGAAGGGATGCCCGTCAGACCAGCGATGTCCGGGGCGCAGGTGCAAGATGTACTTGCGGTCCTCAATCACCTCAATGTCGCGCAGGATGTCGGGGTAAAGCTCATAGTTGCTGTCATAACCCACCAGCCGCGCATAGCCGTAAACGACCATCTGCCGCACATCCTTGGACCGCGTGACCAAGGTGCGCAGCGTGCCGCCCGGCGTGCCAAATTCCCGTCCCTTGGCCTCAAGATCAACGACCAAAGGGGTTTGCGGCAACCGCTCAGCAATCGGGGGCAGGTTGCCATCGCTGACCTCTTGTTCCCAAAAGCTGGTCTCCTGCAGCTCAGGCATGGCCAGCGCGGGGGAGGCAAGGAAAATCAGGAAAGCTAGTAATCTACGCATGACACCGCACCATATGGCCAGGTTCCAATTCTCTGAGGTCGGGGGCCGAATTGCCGTCGAAACGGAACATCTCAGGCCAGCTTGTTGGCGCACCGGCCCCTTTTGACACCAGATCCAGGTCAATCGGGCGTGACACATCCGGTTCCGGCTGGGCCGCAATCAGCGCCTTGGTATAGGGGTGCTGTGGGTTATAGAACAGCGTATCGGGGGGCTTGCTCCACGATGACACCGGCGCGCATCACCGCCACTTCGTTGGCGATCCGCGCCACCACGGCCAGGTCGTGGCTGATGAACAAATAGCTCAGGTTGGCCCGGTCGCGGATCTCTTCCAACAGCGACAAGATCTGGTCCTGTACGGAGACATCCAAGGCTGAGGTCGGCTCATCACAGATCAGCAGCTTGGGGTCCAACGTCAGCGCACGCGCAATCGACAACCGCTGTCGCTGACCGCCTGAGAAGGCATGCGGATACCGCCCCAGCATATCCGGGTTCAGCCCAACCCAGCGCAGCATCTCAGCCGCTTTTTCCTTACGATCGCGCCGGTTGCCAAGCCCGTGAATTTCCATCGGTTCGGTCAGCGCCTCCACCACGCGCATCCGCGGGCTGAGCGAGGAATAGGGATCTTGGAACACCATCTGCGCTTGGCGCTGGAAGGTGGTGCGCTGTGCGCGGGTCATATCGTGCACGGGCAGGGCGGGTTGATGAGGGTCCGGGCAGAAAAGCACCTCACCACCCGCATCAGGCCGTTCGGCCCCCAATGCGACACGCGCGCAGGTGGTTTTGCCTGACCCGCTTTCCCCCACAACAGCAAGGGTTTTGCCACGGGGCAGTTGCAGGTTCACTTCGCGGCAGGCCGTTACAATCGTAGGCTTACGCCAGCCCCCCGCCTTGAGCGTAAAGCTTTTGGTGACGTTTTTCAGATCAAGGATCACGTCCTTGTAGCTGAGCGCGTCTGCGGGCGTTGCCACCTCTGGAATGGTGGGGGCGGCTGCAAAAAGCTTTTCGGTATAGCCATGCGCAGGCGCGCCCAAGACATCCTCGGCGCGGCCCGCCTCCATCACGCGGCCTTTGTTCATCACCACAACCTTTTGGGCCATGTTTGCCACCACGCCCAGGTCATGCGTCACCAGGATCACCGCCATCCCGGTGTCTTTTTGCAGCGTGTTGATCAGCCCCAAAACCTGCGCCTGTGTGGTCACATCAAGGGCTGTTGTCGGCTCATCCGCGATCAACAACTCAGGCTCAGCGACCATGGCCATCGCGATCATCGCGCGTTGGCGCATGCCGCCTGACATCTCAAACGGATAGCTGCGCCAGGCGCGTTCGGGATCGACAAAGCCCACCTTGTCAAATTGCTCCACCACCCGGCGCTTGGCCTCAGCCATCCCCATGCTGCGGTGGATCCGCAAAACCTCACTTACCTGATTGCCCAGCCGGTGCAGCGGCGAAAGGGAGCGCATCGGTTCCTGGAAAATCATCGCGATTTTGTTGCCCCGGATCGACCGCATCTGCCGGTCAGAGGCGCGGGTCAAATCCACCTGCCCCCCATCGCTGCGCATAAAGGTCACGCGGCCAGACCGAATTTGCGCCGCTTCGGGCAAAATCCGCAAGGCGGTGCGACAGGTCAGTGTCTTGCCCGAGCCGCTTTCCCCCACCAGCGCAAGGGTTTCCCCTGCGCGCACAGAAAAACTAACGTCCGAGACAACCGGAGGCGCATCGCCGAACCCAATCGTGAGCGCTTCTACTTCCAGCAATGAGGTCATCAATATCCTGTTGGTGGCATGAGGCTTTGGATTCGGAGTGAAACCGATTTGAGCCGCAGCGTCTAGGGGACTGAGCCTGTTACTCTTTCTACGGGTGTCACGATCTGCGCTGTAATCGCTCTGGTCCTTCCTGGGCCCATCAGGCAAACTGCGCGCGCGGCACGCCTAAGATGCCGCATCTGGGGGAGGAACGGGGCGCATGAGCCGACTGGATGTTTTCATCAATCGCATGGTGTCACAGCGCGCCTGCCTAAATGCAGCGGCCGCACAGACCGCTGAAATGCCGGGGCCGGTGTTTGAGCTGGGGTTGGGCAACGGGCGCACCTATCACCACATGCTGGAAATCATGCCGGACCGCGAAATTTTCGTCTTTGAGCGCGCCGTGGCCTCGCACCCGGACAGTACGCCCCCTGATGCGCAACTGATCCTGGGCGATGTCCATGAAACGCTTCCCGCCGCATTTGACCGCTTTGGTCCCACCGCGTCGCTTATTCACGCCGATCTGGGCGGGCACAACCTGGCCAAAAACGATGCCTTTGCCCGCGCCGTCACGCCCTTGGTCGCGCCATTGCTGGCACCAGGTGGCTTGATGGTATCGTCGGACCGGATGTATTTTGAGGGCTTTACCGAAATGCCTTTGCCAGCTGACGCGGTGCCGGGGCGTTGTTTTATCTATCAAAGGCCGCTTTCATGAACCTGTCAGAGCTGAGCAACCTGCCCGAACTTGACGGCATCTCACCGCGCCAAATCCAGGCCGTTGGCATCATCGGGGGCGGCACCATGGGCGCGGGCATCGCCACTGCATCGCTCCTTGCCGGGCTGGAGGTTGTGCTGATCGAAATGCAAGACGCCGCGGCAGAGGCCGCAGCCGGGCGCATCGCGAAGAACCTGCAAGGCGCGCTCAAACGCGGCAAGATCACGCAAGAGGATTTTGACCGCCTCACCACGCAGGCGCTCAGCCTGTCGACCAACTACGGCGCGTTGGGCCAGGTCGATCTGGTGATTGAGGCCGTGTTTGAAGACATGGACGTGAAACGGGACGTTTTCTCCAAGCTTGACGCCGCCTGCAAACCGGGGGCGGTTCTGGCCACGAACACCTCTTATCTGGACGTGGATGCAATCGCGGCTGTTACCAGCCGTCCCAGCGATGTGATCGGGCTGCACTTTTTCTCTCCGGCCCATGTGATGAAGCTGCTTGAGATCGTCGTGGCGGACAAAACCGCGCCGGATGTCGTCGCAACGGGGTTTGCCCTGGGCAAGGCCTTGGGCAAAATTTCGGTACGGGCGGGTGTTTGTGACGGGTTCATCGGCAACCGCATTCTGGCCCATTACCGCGATGCCGCGGGTCACATGGTGTTTGATGGGGCCTCACCTTACCAGATTGACGCGGCGCTGACCGAATTTGGCTTTGCGATGGGGCCGCATGCGGTCTCGGATCTGGCGGGGCTCGACATTGGATGGGCCACCCGCAAACGCAAAGCGCCGCACCGCCATCCCGCCGAACGCATCCCCACCCATATGGACCGGCTGTGCGAACAGGGGCATCTGGGTCAGAAAACCGGCGAAGGCTATTACGTCTACGAAAAGGGCGCGCGCAGCGGGTCCCCCAACCCCAAAGTGCTGGCGCTTATTGCCGCAGAGCAGGCCGAACTGGGAATTACGCCACGTCCTTTCACCAGCCAAGAGATTGTGCGCCGCTATATGTGTGCAATGGTAAACGAAGCGGCAAAGGTTGTCGGTGAAGGCATCGCGCGCCGTCCGATGGACGTGGATGCGGTGCTCTTGTTTGGCTACGGGTTTCCCCGCGATGTGGGCGGCCCCATGACATGGGCGGATACCGAAGGTCTGCCCAACGTGCTGGCCGACATCCAAAGCTATGCGGCAGAGGACGCGTGGTTCTGGACACCTGCCCCTTTGCTGACCCAGCTTGTGGCCGAGGGCCGCAGATTTGAGGATTTGAACAACACCCCCTAACCGGGGCGCAAAGGGAGGAAGACCAGATGGATCTGAGCTACACCGCCGAAGAACAGGCTTTCCGCGACGACGTGCGCGACTTTATGAAAGAGAACGTCACCAAAGAGCTGGCTGACAAGGTGGCCGGCAAAGGGGCCGAGGCGCTGTCCAAAGAGGACATGGAAAACTGGCACGCCGCGCTGAACGCGCGCGGGTGGCTTGCCGCCAACTGGCCCAAGAAATTCGGCGGTGCCGAATGGAACGCCGTGCAGCGCCATATCTTTGAAGAAGAGGCGGCCGCCGCGAGCGCCCCGCGCATCGTCCCCTTTGGCCTTTCGATGCTGGCACCTGTGCTGCAAAAGTTCGGCAGCCAGGAGCAATGCGATTACTGGCTGCCCCGCATCCTCAATGGCGATGACTGGTGGTGCCAAGGCTATTCCGAACCGGGGGCAGGCTCAGACCTGGCATCGTTGAAAACATCCGCTGTGCTGAACGACGCAGGCACGCATTATGTGGTCAACGGCCAGAAAACCTGGACCACCCTGGGCCAGTTCGCCAACATGATTTTCTGCCTGGTGCGCACCGACAAGGACGCCAAAGCGCAAGAGGGCATTTCATTCCTCCTCATTGACATGGCGACACCGGGGATTGAGGTGCGCCCGATCATCCTGCTGGACGGCACCCATGAGGTAAATGAGGTCTGGTTTGATAACGTCGAAGTGCCCATCGAAAACCTTGTCGGCAAAGAGAACGAAGGCTGGACCTACGCCAAATATCTGCTCACCCATGAACGCACCAACATCGCGGGTGTGGGTTTTTCTCACGCCGGTCTCACATCCGTGAAGCGCATCGCGCGCTCTGAGATGTCGAATGGCCGCCCGCTGATGGAAAATCCGCATTTCGCGGCCCGTGTGGCCCAGGTTGAGATTGATCTGAAGGCCATGGCCACCACCAACCTGCGCATCATCTCCAAAGCGGCAGCGGGTGAGGCACCTGGGGTTGAGGCGTCGATGCTCAAGGTAAAAGGCACGATCATCCGTCAGGAAATCAACGACCTCGCGCGCCGCGCGGCGGGTGCCTATGCGATGCCCTTCGCGTCTGAGGCGGTTGAAGGCTCCAACGCTGGTCTGCCCGATCCGCACGGCGCGGGGCCGGTGGCGGCGAAATATTTCAACAACCGCAAGCTTTCCATCTTTGGTGGCTCCAACGAAATCCAGCGCGGCATCATCGCCAAAGTCACCATGAGCGGAGGGGCCTAAGATGAACTTTGACCTGACCGAAG
Source organism: Sulfitobacter sp. GN1-4 (assembly GCF_055693825.1). NCBI lineage: Bacteria > Pseudomonadati > Pseudomonadota > Alphaproteobacteria > Rhodobacterales > Roseobacteraceae > Sulfitobacter > Sulfitobacter sp. GN1-4. The sequence goes on from NZ_JBVFUQ010000003.1 coordinate 758,765, forward strand.
AACGGCAAATGCTGCAAGACACGCTGCGCCGCTTCCTGCGTGAGAAATACGACACCGCGACCCGCAACCAGATCATCGACAGCGACAGCGGCATGTCCGCTGAGATCTGGGCAGAATTGGCAGAGCTGGGCGTGATTGGCGCGCTCTTTTCCGAAGACAAAGGCGGCTTTGGCGGACAGGGCTTCGACATCGCTGTGGTGTTCGAAGAGCTGGGGCGCGCGGGCGTTGTGGAACCCTTCCTCGATACCGCCGTGCTGGCGGGTGGCCTGGTGGCCGATCTGGGCGATGAGAACCAGGTGGCATTGGTCGAAGAGATCATCGCAGGCAGCTGCCAGATGGCCTTTGCCCATGGCGAACCCTCCAGCCGTTATGATCTGAACCGCGTGCAAACCACCGCCAAAACGGACGGCGATGTTATCGTGCTGAACGGTCACAAAGCCGTCGTCGTGAACGCAGAAGCCGCCGATCACATCATCGTCTCCGCCCGCGAAAGCGGCGCGCCGGATGATGAGGCGGGCATTTCTTTGTTCATCGTGCCGGCCAGCGCCAAGGGCCTGACCGTGCAGGGCTATGCGCTTTTGGCCGGTGGGCGCGCGGCTGAGGTGATGCTGGATGACGTGCGTGTGCCTGCCACCGCGCGCCTCGGCAGCGCAGGGGACGCCTTTGGTGCTATTGAAGCCCGCTTTGCCGCCGCCTGCGTGGCACAATGCGCTGAGACGCTGGGCGCGATGGAAACCGCGACCCATCTGACCAAAGACTACCTGATGACCCGCAAGCAGTTTGGCCGCCCCATCGGCACCTTTCAGGCGCTCGCGCATCGCATGTCGGATCTGTTGATTGAAATGGAGCAAGCGCGGTCTGCTGTGATCAATCTGGCCGGGCATCTGGATGCTGACCGGATGACCCGCGAAGCCCACGTCTCGGCCACCAAAAATCTGATGGGCCGCGTTGGCCGTCTGGTGGGGGAAGAGAGCATTCAGATGCACGGCGGCATTGCCATGACCCAGGAATATGAGCTGGCCCATATCGCCAAACGGATCATGATGGCAGATCACCGTTTTGGCGATACCGATCACCACCTGGAACGCTACATCACCCTTGCCGCCGCATGAGCGCGGACACCCCTGATATGCCACCTCACAGCGCCCCCAGCAGCGGGGCGCAAGAGATGGTGGGATATGACATTGACCTCACGGATCCCACCGGCGCGGTCCGGGTCAGTTTGGGCATTGAGCCGCGCCATTGTAACCGCAATGGCACCCTGCACGGCGGGCTTCATGCGATGATGCTGGACGCCGCCGCAGGGTTTGCCGCCTCCCGCAGCCTGAGCGGGGCGGAGAGCTGGTGCCTGTGCAGACCTTGTCGCTGACCACCAACTACGTGGCCTCATCCGCGGACGGCGTGGTGACCGTCACGGGCCGCGTGACGGGGGTGGATTCAAAATTATCTATGCGAATGCTTTGATGAAGGATGACAGCGGGCGGGTCTTATCCTCAGCCTCGGGCGTCTTTAAGCGGGTCACGACATGATCCGGGCTGCCTTGGAAAGTCGCATGCTATGACCACACCGCTTGCTGCCCTTCTTGCCGATCAGGTGATCCGCCGCCCCGATGCGCCTGCGATCCTGGACAGCCTGGGCAACGCGTGGTCCTACAAGGATCTGGATCAGGCCAGTGATGCGCTGGCACAGCAACTGATGTCGGCGGGTGTGCAGCCCAATGACCGGGTCCTGCTTTTGTCTGAAAACTGCGCGGCAGCGGTGGCAAGCCTTTTTGCGGCGTGGAAGCTGGGGGCGGTGATCATCCCCGTGAACGCGCGCCAAACCAGCGTCGAAGTGGCGCGCATCCTCAGCCATGCCGCCCCTGCGGCCGTGTTGATGACCACTGAGGTCTCCAAAGACGCCGCCGCCCATGCCACCCATCTGAAGGGCCAACCCATTGCAGGTGATTTCGGGCAGATGCATCTGGTGCAAGGCACATCCGCCCCGGACGCGGATCTGCAAGACGTGGCCACTCTGCTTTATACCACCGGCACAACAGGGGATCCCAAGGGCGTGATGCTGACCCACGCTAATCTGGTTTTCGGGGCCGAGGCATCCGTGGCGCAGCGCAGCATGGTGCCGGGGGATGTAGTCTATGCCGTTGCACCGCTGACCCATGTCATCGGCCTGATTTCGGTGGTGATGGCCACGATGCGGGCGGGCGCGAAACTGCGCCAGGACGCGCGCTTTTCCGTGCAAGCGCTGCACCGTGCGGTGATGGAGGACGTGACCATCCTGCCCGCGGTGCCGCAGATGCATGCGATGGTGATGCAATACGTCAAGGAACAGGGGCTGGACCGTCTGGGCTCTGCGCAGCTGCGCTATGTCTCATCCGGGGAGCGCCGCTGGATGCCACCTGGAAACGCAAGGCGGAGGCGTTTTATGAACTGCCCCTGCAAAATGGCTACGGCATGACCGAAACCGCAGCGGCCACAGCCGTGACCGCCAATCCCATCGGCACCCCGGATGTCTCTGTTGGCGTGCCCGTGCCGCAGACGGAGATGCGTATTGATGATGAGGCCCCGGGCGGCAACGGCGCGGGGGAGGGCGAGGTGCTGGTGCGCGGCCCACATGTGATGAAGGGCTATTACCGCAACCCTGCGGAAACGGCCAAGGTCATTGACGCGGAGGGGTGGCTGCGGACCGGCGATCTGGGCAAGATCGACGCGCAGGGCAACCTGCACATCCTGGGTCGCTCCAAAGAGCTGATCATTCACGGCGGCTTTAACGTCTACCCGCCCGAGGTGGAGGCCGCGATCAACGATCATCCGCAGGTGATCCAATCGGCTGTGGTGGGGCAGATGGTGGCGGGCGATGAAAAGGTGCTGGCCTTTGTGCAAGTGGCACAGCAGGGGGACGTGACAGCCGAGACGCTGCGCGCCTTTGTGGCAGAGCGGTTGGCAGGCTATAAGCGCCCCACGCAATATGTCATTGCCACGGCGCTTCCGGCGGCCCCGACAGGCAAGCTTTTGAAACATAAGCTGAAAGAGGCGTTTGCCGATCAGCTTTGAGGCGTCGATGCTTTGGGGGCGGGGCCGGACCTTTCAAAAGGTCCGAGCGCCCGGTGCTGCTGTTCTGGATAAAACCCGCGCCGCGCGCAATGCCAGCGTAAAGAGGCGCGCGTCAGTGCGGCTTGCACGACGTCTGGCCCGCCACGATCCCATCAGGCAAGGGTGCGGATCACATGTCTGCACCACCGCGTCAGACGTAGACACCTTCAGCCGCCGCGCGGATGGCACTGATGTTTTTGCCGTAAGGCGCAGGATCACTGACCGAGCCGCCCCGGAACACCGCAGAGCCCGCCACCAGCACATCCGCCCCCGCCTGCGCGACAAGGGGCGCGGTAGTGGGATCAACGCCGCCGTCGATTTCGATGTGGATGGGCCGGTCGCCGATCATGGCGCGCAGCTGGCGGATCTTGGCGCTCATATCAATGAACTTCTGCCCGCCAAAGCCGGGGTTCACCGTCATCACGCAGATCAGATCGGTCAGATCAAGAAGATGGGCCACGGCCTCAGCCGGGGTGCCCGGGTTCAACGCCACGCCCGCCTTGGCCCCGGTGGCGCGAATGGCCTGCAAGGTGCGGTGGATGTGCGGGCCAGCCTCAACATGGGCGGTGATGACATCTGCGCCGGCCTTCGCGAAATCCTCAATATAAGGATCAACGGGCGCGATCATCAGATGCACATCCATGATCCCCTTGATGTGGGGCCGGATGGCCGCGCAGGTCGCCGGGCCAAAGGTGATGTTGGGCACAAAGTGGCCGTCCATCACATCAACATGGATCCAGTCGGCCCCCTGTGCCTCAACCGCGGCACATTCGGCACCGAAGTTGGCAAAGTCAGCGGCCAGGATGGATGGGGCAATTTTGATCGAACGGGTGAAGGACATGAGCGGTCTCCTTTGGCGTTCTCATAGCGGGCGCAGGTGCGGGGGAAAGCGGGGAATGTAAGTTGTATTGGAAAGATGAAGCTGGGGCCGGTGGGCAAACCCTCAGACAGCGTAATAGGCGCGGTACCAGTCGACAAATTGCTGGATGCCGGTGTGCAGCGGGGTGACCTGGCGCTTACCGATAAGCGTGGTGAGCAGCGATGCGTCGGCCCAGGTGGCAGGCACGTCGCCGGGTTGCATGGGGTGGAAGGTTTTTTGCGCCTCCCGGCCACAGGCGGTTTCAATGGCTTGGATGAAATCCATCAGCTTGACCGGGCTGTCGTTGCCGATGTTGACCACCCGGAAGGGGGCTGTGGGGGAGAGGCTGTCGCCGGGTACGGGGGCGGCTGGATCTGGCACAACCTCGATGAGCGCCAGCAGGGCCGTCACAAGATCATCGACATAGGTGAAGTCGCGCTGCATCTGGCCGTGGTTGTAGACGTCAATCGGCTCGCCTGCGAGGATCGCGCGGGTGAATTTGAAATGCGCCATATCGGGGCGCCCCCGAGGGCCATAGACCGTGAAAAACCGGTACATCGTGATCGGCAGGTTGTAGAGATGCGCGTAGCTGTGCGCGAGGTTTTCGCTGGCCTTTTTGGTGGCTGCGTAAAACGACATTTGGGTGTCGACCTTATCGGTCTCACTGTAGGGCAGGTTTGTGTTGGCGCCATAGACAGAAGAGCTGGAGGCCAGCAGCATATGCTCGGGCGGGAAGGTGCGCGCGGCCTCTAGAAGCTCGAAGGTGCCCATCAGATTGGCCTCAAGATAGGCGCGGGGCATTTCGATGGAATGGCGCACCCCGGCCTGTGCGGCCAGGTGGATCACGATCTGCGGGCGGTGCGCCTCAAACAGGGTCAGCAGCGTGCCGGGGGTTTCGATCTTATCGTTCACCACCTGGAAGTTCGGATGCGCCAGCAGCATCTCTTGGCGGCGCTGTTTGAGCGCGACATCGTAATAGTCAGACAGGCTGTCGATGCCCACAACCCGCCAGCCCGCCTCAAGCAGGGCGCGCGCGGTGAAATACCCGACAAAGCCGCAAGAGCCGGTGATCAGCGCTGTTTTCAAAGATCAATCTCCAGCAGGCCGTCCGCCTGTGCTGCGCGTGATTGGCACAGAATGATCGTGTCTTCGCGCTGTTTGGCGGAGAGCACGAAATCGCGGTGCTCAATCGAACCCGAGGTGACGCCGCATTTGCACACGCCACAGATGCCGTCGCTGCATTTGATGTCCACATGCACCCCCGCCGCGATCAGCGCGTCTGAGGCGGATTGATCGGCGGCAACGGCAATGTCGCGGCCGTCCTTCAGGCGCAGGGTGAAGGGGTGGTTCACGTAGTCTGGCACCTCTGGAGTTGAGAAATACTCCAGATGGCAGGCATCTTCGGGGATCTGGGCGGCTTGGGCGCTTTGCATGACGGCCTGCATGTAAGCATCCGGGCCGCAGGTGTAAACGTGACTGCCCTTTGGTAACGCAGACATGATGGCCTCCAGATCAGCGCGGCTGCCTGCGTCTGAGAGGTGGACATGGACATGTTTGGCCCAGGGCATGGATTTCAACACCTGGCTGAATGCCGCCTCAGCCTGTTTTGAGGCGGAGTAGTGCAAAGCAAAGGGCCGGCCCAAAGCGTGCAGCCGATGGGCAAAGGCGATCATCGGCGTCACACCGATCCCGCCGCCCATCAGCACGGAATGCGCAGCATCTTCGATCAGTTCAAAATGGTTGACAGGTTTGGCCACAAAGACGCGCCGCCCTTGCGTAAAGAGCCGGTGCAGCAGGGCAGAGCCGCCGCGGCCCGCCGGTTCGCGCAGCACCGCAATCTGGTAGCGGTGGCGGTCCGCAGGATCGCCCATCAGCGAATAGGGTCGCAGGTATTCAGGGGCCACCACAATGTCGAGGTGTGCCCCCGCGCGCCAGGCGGGCAGTGCGCCGCCTTGGGCGTCTTGCAGATCAAACATCAACACATCATCGCTGAGCATCTCGGTCCGGGTGACCCGCAGGTCCAGCACGGGCGCATCGCTGCTAAGATCGTAAAGGTGCAGATGGTCGGTGTCGCCGCGCGCTGATTTCGCGCGGTGCGCCTCAGCAGACAGAAGTGCTGCATGGGCCTTGATCCCGGCTTCGCGGTTCATCGGATCGGGGTAGGGCCAGGGGTGCGGGGCCAGGGGCGCGGGATAGACCGCGAGGGTTTGATCCTCAAACCTCAGGTCCAGATCGGTCTGCAGATCGCGTGCGTTGACCGGCGCGGCGGGGACGCCGTAGCGGCCATCGGGTTGGACCTCGATGTCCCACCACCACTTTTTGACGGGGTTCAAACCTCCGCGGCCCACTTTATCATCCAGTTTGGCCAGCATCGGTGCGGCCTGCGGCAGTTTCATCGCAGCCCAGCGGAACGGGGCTTCGGCAAAGAGGCCCTCAAGGTTCCAGGGGCAGGTTTTCATACAGCGCCCGCACATCGCGCCGCCTTGGTTGGTGATCCGGTAGGTGGCGCATTTCTGGCTGTCGGATTTCCAAATCTCATAGCCGTTGAACATTTTCTTTGGCCCTGCCGTGATCGCGCCCGAGGGGCATTCACGCGCGCATTTGTTGCAGGCTTCGCAAAACGCCTGCAGGCCAAAGTCGATGGGGTTGTCGTGGGTGATGGGCAGGGTGGTGGTGACCACGCCGGATTTCAGGCGCGGGCCCAGGATGGGGTTCAGGATCACCTCGCCGATCCGGCTGACCTCGCCCAGGCCAGACAAGAGCAACAGGGGCGGTTGCAAGACGTCGCCGTCCATCACCGTATGCGCTTTGGCAGCATACCCCAGATTGCGCAAATGTTGGCTGAGGATGCCGCCCAGAACGGAAAACCGCAGATAGGCGCGCATGCTTTGCGACACCGATATCCAATCATCGCCCGAGGCCCCTTCCATGGTTTCATAGCCCTGATCAATGATCGCGCTGAGTGCTTGATCATGGGGTGGGGTGATGGGCGTGCCGGTTGCGTCGTGGCTGTACCAGGTCCAGTCGGGACAGGCGGACAGCCCAGCCGCGTCGATGCCCAGAAAATAGCTGGCCGCTTTGAGGTTGGCGGCGTTGCGGTGGGGGTCACTTGTGGCAGGGGTGCCGATGACATCGCCGTCCTGCAACAAGATCAACGCGCCCAACAGCCTGCGCTGTGCGGCGGAAGGGGCGGATTTGATGACGTGATGGCCGCCCTTCATCGCGTCCTGCACTTTGGCACCCATGTCACCAAACTGGCCACGGGCGAACATGTCGGCGCGTTTTGGCACGCGGGGGACATTGGGCGCATCGATGTAGGTGGTGGGCTTCTCCACCCGCTGGAGCTTTTCAAAGGGGTGGGGGCCATCGGCGAAATTGCGTTTGGCGAAAAGATCATGCGTGCCCGCGCGCACCCCGCCGTGGGTGCCAAGATGCCAGCCGAGCCCCTTTATTACAGAGGCCGGTTGCGCGGCCAGCGGGGCCAGCGGCATATCGGGGGCCAGCGCCATATCTGTTGTGACCACGGCAAGACCGAACCGGTCGCCCAGCCGGGTGCTTGCAGCGCGCCGTCTTCCCAAACTGCCAGACCCGAGGCAAACGCGCAGAGGCCCAGATGCACATCGCTGGTCGTGGCCGAATGGGCGCGCGCGTCAAAGCCAAGCTGGCGGATGTATTCGGCCAGAACGGTGGCGTTTTCACTGGCCCGGATGCAGGCCCTTTCGGCCTGGGCATCCAGTATCCAATCGCTGCCGGGTTCATCGGCGCGGGGATCACGCGGATAGGCGTTCAGGATCACCAAAGCGAAGCGATGCGCGGGCAAAGGCGTGATCGGTGCCGCCGCCGCATCGCGCAGATTGGCCATGATCACATCCACCCCGGCGGCCAGCGTTTTAGTCTGCCGTTCGGTCAGATCACGGGCAAGGGCCTGGGTTGCGGGGTTCAGGCGCGGCTGATCCAGACGCGCGGCCTGAGGCAGGGCGCAGACCCCCATCATGGCGGCATCGTTGTAATAGCCGAAGGCTTTGAGGTGGTCGGCGCGCTCTTGTGGATCGGCGGGGATGACCGCCTCTTTGGGGTTCACAGGCCCACGGCGCACCACATCCATCATCGCCTGAAAGGGGGCCATCGCATTGACGATGCTTTCAGGGGTTTCTGGCCGATTAAAGCGGGGCGTTGGAAAGGGCACCGCTGGGAAATCCGCAGGCGGGGCGGCCAGCCGTTTGAGTTTTTCCAATGGATAGCCGCCCAGGTGGACGGGCCGCGATTTGCCCGAAAAGAACTTCATGCCTTGGCGTGCCATAGCTGAGGATGAATTACCAGTAGAGGTGATGGCTTGACCTTTGGCGGCGAAGCTCCCTTTCTGACCGTGCCACCCTTAGCGAAAGATGCATCCATGGCCACCACCCACGAAGCTGACGAAGATCTGCGCAACCGCGATATCAAGATTTATGTGAACGGAGAGATCCTGCACCGCGATGCGGCCAAGGTTTCTGTTTATGACAGTGGGTTCATGCTGGGCGATGGCATCTGGGAAGGCATGCGGCTTTATCAAGGAGTCTGGGCCTTTTTTGAGGAACACATGGACCGGTTCTTTGGGTCGTGCAAAGCGATATCGCTGGACGTCGGTATGGACCGCGCGGGCATCCGGGCCGCCCTTTTGGCAACGCAGCAGGCCAACGATATGCACACGGATGTGCATTGCCGTCTGATGCTGACCCGCGGCATCAAAGACAAACCGTTTCAACATCCTCAGCTTAGCACCTCAGGCCCAACGCTGGTGATCATCATGGAGCATTCCAAACCCGTGGACCGGCTGCAAAGCGCGGGCATCCGTTTGGCAAGCGTGCCGCAGGTACGCGGCCTGCCACACAGCCAAGACCCCAAGCTGAATTCCCACTCAAAGCTGAACTGCATCATCGCCTGTCTGCAGGCCGAAGCGGCGGGCGCGGATGAGGGGTTGATGCTGGATCCGCATGGGTTTGTGAACACCACGAACGCGTGCAACTTCTTTATTGTGCGCAAGGGCGAGGTTTGGACCTCAACTGGGGACTACTGCATGAACGGGGTGACCCGGCAAAAGGTCATTGATGTGTGCCGCGCCGATGGCATCCCGGTTTTTGAAAAGAACTTCTCTTTGTACGAAACGCTCAGCGCGGATGAGGCTTTCCTGACCGGTACATTTGGTGCCCAGACCCCGGTGGCCAGCCTTGACGGGCAGCGTATTGGCGATGGCGCGCGGCCGGTGACGGCCCGCATCCAAGAGCTGTATAGAGCGCTGATTGCCCAGCACATCGCTGAGCAGCACCCCTAGCGCAGACGCTCCTTAGGTCATGGTTCGAACTGTCCCCGCGGGGACAGATGCGTTTTATTGGGGGATCACAAGGGTTTAGGTGTGCCTTTAATGATCAATTAGGGTTATTTATCAAATGGTTAAGCAGTGCCCGGACGGGATGGCTTACCCTTCGGGCGCGTCTCCGATCAGCAAGGCGCGAAAATCATTCACGTTGGTGCCCGTCGGACCCGTCACATAAAGATCGCCCACCGCGTCAAAGGCGGAATAGGCATCGTTCTTTTGCAGATAAACCAGCGGGTCCACCCCAGCCATACGCATGCGTTGGGTTGTGCTGGCGTCCACAAAGGCCCCTGCGTTATCCTCGGATCCGTCGATGCCGTCGGTGTCCGCGGCCAGGGCGGCAATCCCGCTGCTGCCTTCCAGTGTCAGGGCGAGGGCCAGCTGGAATTCACTGTTGCGCCCGCCCCGTCCCTTATGGCGCAGCGTGACAGTTGTCTCGCCCCCTGAAAGAAGCACCGCCGGGGCCGCATGCGGAAAGCCGCTGGCCTGCGCTTGTTGTGCCAGCGCGGCATGCACCTGGCCCACATCGCGCGCTTCGCCCTCAATCCGGTCGGACAAGACCCAGGCATTCACGCCCCTGTCCCGCGCAGCCTGTGCCGCCGCTTCAAGCGAGATCGCAGCAGAGGCGATGAGCGTGGTTGAAACATGCGCCATTTCATCTGGCGCGGCACCCCCGCTTTGGGCGGCCAAATAGGCCATCAGGTTATCAGGCAGCGCGATGCCGCGTGCGGTGATCATCTCAGCCACATCCGCAGCACTGCGCCGGCCCGGCACGGTGGGGCCAGAGGCTACCTCGCCCGGTGCATCACCGGGCACATCAGAGACGATGAAGTTGTGGACCTGCGCGGGGGCCGCGAGGGCGGCAAGGCGGCCACCGTTGATCCCGCTAAAGCACTTGCGGATGTCGTTCATCACATTGATGGGCGCACCAGAGGCCAGCAAAGCCTGGTTCAGCGCCTGCATGTCCTGCAAGGTCAGCCCATCGGGCGGATCAGGCAACAGCGATGACCCCCCGCCGCAAATCAGGGCGATGACCAGATCATCTGGACCTAACCCCGTCACGGCTTCTTTCAGTGCCTGAGCCGCCTCAATCCCGGCGGCATCCGGCACGGGGTGCGCGGCTTGTAGTACGCGGATGGTCTTGCACGGCGCGTCATAGCCGTAGCGGGTGACAACGACGCCTTCGAAAGGGCCTTCCCACAGGGCCTCAAACGCCTGGGCCAATTGCGCGGCCCCTTTGCCTGCGCCGATCACAACCGTCTTGCCCTTGGGGGCCGGGGGCAACCTGCCGCTAAGCGCTTGCATTGGATCCGCCGCCGCAACGGCCGTTTCGAAAAGATGCGCCAAAAAGGCGCGGTTGGGGTCGGACATAAAAACTCCTGACGTCTAACTCAGGCCAAATATATCTCGGGTGAAGACCTTATCCGGCACATCCGCCAAATCGTCCGAGGCCCGGTTGGCGACGATGACATCGCTTTGCGCCTTAAAGGCCGCCAGATCATTGAGCACTTCACAGGCCATGAATTTCTTTTTCTCAAGCGTGGGTTCATAGACCAGCACCCGAATGCCCGCATCACGAATGCTGCGCAGCACACCCTGGATGGAGCTTTGCCGAAAATTGTCGGAGCCCGCTTTCATCGCAAGCCGGTAGATGCCCACGGTTTCAGGGGCCATGGCGATGACCTGATCGGCAATAAATTCCTTGCGGGTCTTGTTGGCCTGCACGACCGCGCGCATCAGGTTTTGCGGGACATCGGAAAAATTGGCCAGCATCTGTTTGGTGTCTTTGGGCAGGCAATAGCCGCCGTAGCCAAAGGAAGGATTGTTGTAATGTGTCCCGATCCGGGGATCGAGGCCGATGCCGTCGATGATCTGGCGCGCATCCATGTTCTGGCTCAGTGCGTAGCTGTCCAATTCGTTAAAGAAGGCCACGCGCATGGCCAGATAGGTGTTGGCAAAGAGCTTGATGGATTCCGCTTCCTCCGCACCGGTGAAGAGCACGTCGATGTTCTCTTTTTCGGCCCCCTGCACCAGCAGATCGGCAAAGGCATGTGCAGCGGGCGTGTCGGCACCCACCACAATGCGCGAGGGGTGCAGGTTGTCATAAAGCGCCTGACCTTCGCGCAGAAACTCAGGGCTGAAAAAGATCCGGTCGGTGCCAAGTTCCGCCCGCAGCCGGGTGATGAACCCCACCGGAACGGTAGACTTGATCACAATGGGGGCGGTGTCGTTCAGCTGGCAGGCTTGCGCTGCGACCGCCTCAACCGATGAGGTGTCAAAGAAGTTAGTTTTGGTGTCATAGTCGGTTGGCGTGGCGATCAAGATCAGATCAGCCGCGCGGCAAGCGGCCTCTGCGTCGGTGGTGGCGCGCAGATCAAGATCGCGGGTGCTGAGCCAGTCAGACAGCGCCGCTTCCTCTAACGGAGAGATGCCAGCGTTGATCTGGGCCACACGTTCTTGCGCGATGTCCACGGCGGTGACGCTGTTGTGCTGGGCCAGAAGAACGGCGTTGGATAGGCCCACGTATCCTATCCCAAAGACAGCAATATTCATTAAATCGTCCAGCCCACCAAAATTGCGACAGGTTTTTCATATTCGGGGCAGGCTGGCAAGAAGCCAGCCGTTGCATGGCCCGGCCCGTCAGGCGAGAGTGGGGAAGAGAGGGAAGGACAACAGATGCCGCATCTGACGATCGATTATTCTGCAAACCTCGAAGAGGTGATCAATTTCGCAGATCTATGTAACGCGCTGCGCGCGGCGATGGTGGATTTGCCGATCTTTCCTGCCGCAGGCGTTCGGGTGCGCGCCATTCCCGCCCCTCATTACAGCATCGCCGATGGCAATCCGGCGCATGGCTATATCGACATTTCGGTGCGTCTGCGGGCCGGACGTGCCTTGGCGGATAAGGAAACGGCCACCCAAGCGCTTTTTGATGTCGCTGAGGCCTTTGTGGCACCGGTCATGGCGCAGCGGCCCATCGCCCTGTCGTTTGAAATGCGCGACATTGATCCAGCACTTTCGCCCAAGACCGGGACCATTCGCGACCATCTTTGAGATGACCAAGGTGCCTTGCGTGACGCGGGCTTGCAGGTCGGCGGCGGCGATCTAGCTTTGGCGTGAAGGCGGGAGCGGTGCGATGCGACGTTTTTTGGCGGCAGTTCTTTTCGGGTGGCTTGGAGCCACAGCGGGCGCGGTTGAGATTGCGCCTGAAGATCTGGCGGCCATGCGTGCTGCCGATATCGTGCTGTTGGGGGAGATCCATGACAACCCGGCCCACCACCAAGGCCAGGGGCAGGTGATCCGCGATATTGCGCCCAGGGCTGTGGTTTTTGAGATGCTCACCCCTCAGATGGCAAGCACCCTGCGCGCCGTGGGCGTGACAGATTTGCAAGCGCTGGATGCCGCGATGGGATGGGAGGCCGCCGGGTGGCCGTCCATTGACATCTATGCCCCGGTCTTTGCCGCGCTGGGCACAGCGGAAGTGTTGGGGGCGGCGGTGCCACGTGAGACGGTGCGCGCGGCCTTTGGCGAAGGGGCGGCTGCGGTCTTTGGGGCAGAGGCTGCGCGCTTTGGTCTGACAGCGCCTTTGCCAGATGACCAAGCGCAGGCCCGTCAAGAGATGCAGTTTGAGGCCCATTGCGAGGCCATGCCACGCGAGATGATGGGCGGGATGGTGGAAGCTCAGCGCTTGCGCGATGCGCGCTTTTCGCAAACGGCGCTTGCCGCGCTTGAGGCCTTTGGCGCGCCGGTGGTGGTGATTGCGGGCAGTGGCCATGTGCGCAAAGACTGGGGGATGCCCCATATTCTGGCGCAGGCTGCACCTGACGTCCGCGTTTTTGCATTCGCCTTTGCCGAAGGGGCTGATGCGGCGCCCTATGACGGTGCGACTACAACCCAAGCCCCTGCCCGCGGCGATCCTTGTGCGGCCTTTCGCGACTGATGCGTTCCCCCGCATAGGCATGCGCTTGGGGCGCGCTTTGCCTTTTTGCTGAGAGGTGCTTGAGGGCGCACTGCGTCCTCAAGGCACCTCATCAAGGCTGGGGGCGATTCTGGCCGGCCTCAAGGACAAGCCAATCAAAGATTGGTCGCGTGCCGCGATCCTTGACCCCGTCCAGAATCACCGAAGGTGGGTGGCGTAGGTGGCGGGCAGCGTGACTTCGATCAACTCGCAATCTGCCGACGGATCGGTGTAGCGGGTGTTCAGGAAGGGCGGCAGCACAAAGGCATCACCCGCCACCAGCGCATGGCTGGCCGGGCCGGTGGTATCCGCCTCAAGCGTCAGGGAGCCTTCTTTGACAAAGGTGAAATGGATGTCCGTGTCGTGATGGTGCCAGGCGGGCGGGCCTTGCGTGCCATCGGGTTTGGCGACCTGAACCCCTGCAACCCCGGCGGTGCCAGTCCCAATGCCTGTATCACGCGCAATCCAGCCGGGCAGGCGCCAGGGCGACCAGGTGGCCTCAGCCTCTTTGTGGTGGACAAATTTGGTGCCCTGCCAGCTGCGGTTGGGATCACCTGTGCCATTGGGCAGCGTCATGTCGTGGTCAATCGTGGTGATATGTTCGGCGGGCACGCCGATCTCCAAAACCTCAACGTTATCTGAGGCTTCGAGCACGCGGTGCCGGATCTGTGGGGGCTGGATCACACAATCGCCTGCGCCCAGAATAAAGGGATCCCCCTGATCCTCATAGACCAGCCGCACCCAGCCGCGATAGCAAAAGATCAGCTGAAAACCGACCACGTGGTAGTGCACCATGTCGGGCACCGGACCGCCATCTGGGATGCGGATGTGGCTGGCGATGATGGAGCCGCCCAGCCGGTCGGTGATCAGATCGCGGTAATGCATGCCAGCGCGCCCGATGATCCAGGCATCGCTGTCGGCAAGGTGGCGCACCATGAAGGCGTGCTGTGTCTCGGGGATGGTCAGATCGGGGTCCGCGTCATGAAAGCTGATCTGGTTGCCGCTGGGGGAGGTGCGGGTCTGGCCGATGTGAGGCTTGCCTGCAGGCCCTGTTACATAGGCCCGGACATGACCGGGGGCTGCTGTGCTGCCCCGCTCAAGCCGCAACCGCAGCCCATGCCCGGAGATCACCGCGACGGCGGGGTCATCTGCGGGATAGATCGTATCGAGGCGAAACCCCAGATCGCCGAGGAAAAACGGCATTTCGGATTTGAGATCCGTGACAGGCAAGACGGCTTCGGCCTGGGCGATGGCGTCTTGGGGCAGGGGGGCTGTTTTGTCATGGGGGTGCCCTTTTTGATGGTGGTTGGGGGCAACATTTCAACTTCGCAGGCCAAGCGCAATGCACGTGTGGCGCGAATGGGCCTGGGTATGCAGGCCGGGTGCCACCAAAAATAGCACAATGGGCCCTTAAAATGCGGATTCTGATAGGTTTCTCTTTGCAAATGCCGGTTGAACTGGCAGGAGTTTTCCCGGGGAAAGATTGCCAAACGTGTCCTGGTATTTGTGGGCTCGCACTGCAAGGGGTTTGTTTCTTGCAAATTTATTTTGGAATTAGAGTTTGATGGTATTTTTTCATCAGCGCCGTTTGGGCGCGATTGCGGCGTTATTTTGCGCCATTGGTTTTATTGGAACGGGCGCGTCAGCCGAAAGCCTGAAATCAGCGGTACGGGCCGCTGTCACCAGCAACCCGGCGGGGCAGGCAGCCGACGCTGATGTGCGTGCCACCCTTTTTGAGATGCTGGAGCTGCGCGGTGAATATCAGCCCGAGGTCACCGTTTTTGGTGAGCTGGGCGGGCAGATCGTGGACAACCCAGCAAGCCTTTCTGCAGCAGAGAACAACCAGTTCAAGGAAACCGGGCAGATCGGGATCGCGGTGGAATACACGCTTTTTGACGGGCACCGGCGCGAAAACCTGGTCTACCGCAATGCCACGCGGCTGGATGCCAGTATCCTGCGCCAGATGGATGCCTCTGAGACCTTGGCGCTGAATGCGGTAGAGGCCTATATCGACGTGATCCGCTTGCGCGGTTTGGCGCAGCTGGCGGCAGATAACATTGCCCGGCATGAAGACATTGGCGCGCAGGTGCGCGATCTGGTCAATGGCGGGCGTTTGCCCCGCTCTGATGGCTTCTTGGTGGATGACCGCATCGCGGCGGCGCGGGATGCCAAGATCGGGATTGATCAATCCCTGGCCAACGCCAAGGCGCGTTATATCCGTGTGGTGGGCCATGCCCCAAAAGGCAAGATGCATGTGCCAGGTGTCAAAGCCCTGCCCAAAGATCTGCGTGCCTTTCAGGGCACCGCCGTGCGCAACAGCTACCGGGTTCGGATTGCAGACAAAGTTGCCACTGAGGCGCGGTTTGATGCCTCCATCAAGGGGGCTGAGCGTAAGCCACGGGTGACGTTGAACGCAGGTGTGACCCATGGGGTGAACCGGGACGGGAACAAGGCCAAACGCTCAGACGCGTTTGTTGGACTGCGCATGAACTGGACGCTTTATAACGGGCGCCGCCCCGCGCAAGAGGCCGGATCAAAAGAGCGTATTCGCCAGGCCGAGATGGAGCGCCGGGTGGCCGCAGAAGAGGTGCGCGAACTGGCCGCACGCACCTGGAACGCCTATGTGAAGAACGTGGAGCGTAGTCGGCTTTTGGACAAGCAGCTGCGGGCAAACAACATGATCGTGCGGCAGTACCGCGATGAGCTGAACGCCGCGAAGCGATCACTGATTGATCTGTTGGAAGCGGAGCGGACGGTGTTCAACGTCAAGTTCCAGAAAGCCAGCTCAGACGCGGCGCTGACCTTTAGCCGCTACCGCATTCTGGCGGCGCAAAGCCGGTTGGCGGCCCATTTCGGATTGGCGCAAAGCCATGTGATCTTTGCCCCCAATTATGAAGAGCAAGCGCGCAAATCACCGCGGGCGGCCGTCTTTAACACGGTTGTCGAACCGCTCAGATGACGGAGCCGCACGAAGGCCATCCGGGACTGGCTGTTGTGGCCTGGTTTGCGGATGCCCTGGGCACCCCTTTTCGCAAGCCGCCGTGCTGGCGCGGTTGCCAAGCGATCCTGATCCCACAGACAGGGCCATGATGGGCCGTGCCCTGGCGGCGATTGGGTTGCGCAGCAAATTGGCGCGGCGTGATCTGCGGCGGATTGATCCGATTGTTCTGCCCTGCGTGGTTTTTGACAAAGAGGATGGGCGGCCCCTGGTGCTGCGCGCGCTGGCCGAGGGCGGCACCGCCGCTGAGGTGCTTGATCCGGCCACGGGTCCCATGGTGGAGGAACGCAGCCTGAAAGAGCTGCGCCGCCAAACCGACGGGATGGTCATGCTGATCACGCCTGAGGGCACGCGCGGCGAAAGCCTGCTGTCGCCGCAAACCCGTGCGGCGGTGCAGACACAGCGGCATTGGTTCTGGACGCCTTTCTGGGCCAATTGGACGGTTTGGGTTCAGATCATCCTGGCGGTCTTCGTGATCAACCTGCTGAGCGTGGCGCTGCCGCTGTTCGTGATGAACGTCTATGACCGGGTGATCCCCAATCTGGCCTATGTCACCTTGTGGACGCTGGCGCTGGGCGTTGCGATTGCGATGGGGCTGGACCTGCTGTTGCGTGTGCTGCGCAACGGGATGCTGGAGACCATCGGCAAGCGGGTCGACGTCAAGGCGGCGACAAGTGTGTTTCGCCAGGCCATGAATGTGAAACTGCTGGACCGCCCCGGCGGGGCGGCGGGCATCACCAACACGATCCGCGATTTTGAGATGGTGCGGGAATTCTTTGCCTCTTCCACCTTTATCGCACTGATTGATCTGCTGTTCATCGGGGTGTTCATCGCGGTGCTTTTCGCGATTGTGGGACCACTTGCCTGGGTGCCGTTGGTGGCGGTGCCTGTGGTGATTGTCATGGCTATTTTTGCCCAGATCCCGATTGGCCGCACGGTTGAAAAGGCGCAAGCCGTGGCGACGAAACGGCATGTGGTGCTGGTGGAGTCGCTCTTTGGTATTGAGACGGTCAAAAGCCTGAACGCCGAACCCGTGATGCAGCGCGAATGGGAAAAGGCGGTGGCGCAATCCGCGCTGATTTCAGGGCGGACGCGGTTTTGGTCAAACTTTGCGGTGTCGGGCACGATGCTGACGCAACAGGCGGTCAGCGTGGCGATCATCGTCTGGGGTGTGTTTCTGGTGGCGGATGCGCAGATCACCATCGGCGGGCTGATTGCCGCCAATATTCTGGCAGGGCGCATGCTGGCCCCCTTGGGCAGCATTGCGCAAACGCTCTTTCGGGCGCAACACGCGGTCAAGGCGATGCGCGCCTTGTCGGTGTTTATGAAGCTGCCTGTTGAGAACGCCGATGTGGTCAGCAACAGCCTGCGCGTGCGCGCGGGCGCGCTTGAATTCAAGGACGTCAGTTTCTCTTACCCCGATGCACCTGTCGCCTCTTTAAACGGCGTGTCCTTTTCGGTTGCGCCGGGTGAGGTTGTGGCCCTTTTGGGCCGCGTCGGGTCAGGCAAAAGCACGCTGGGCAAGCTGTGCAACGGCTTGCTGCGGCCTTCGTCGGGCATCGTGCTGGTCGATGGTCAGGAGATTGGCCAATACGATCCGGCTGAGCTGCGCGAGGGTGTCGCCTATCTGACGCAAGAGACGGATCTTTTCACCGGCACCATCCGCGAAAACCTGGTGGTGGGCCGGCCCCATGCCACCGACGCAGAAATCCACCGCGCACTTTATTTTGCTGGGATGGAAGTTTTCATCTCAGAAAATCCCGAAGGGTTGCACCAGTTCATTGGCGAAAAGGGCAACCGCCTGTCAGGGGGCAACGGCAGGGTCTGGCCTTGGCGCGGATGATCCTGAAACGGCCCAAACTGGCGTTTCTGGATGAGCCGACGGCGGCCATGGACCAGCAGATGGAGGCCACCATCGCCGCACGTCTGGGAGAGTTGGCGCAAGAGGGTATGGGGCTGATCCTCTGCACACACCGCCAGTCACTGGCCGATGTGGCAGGGCGCGTTATTGTGATGGATCGCGGGCGCAAGGCGCTGGATGGGCCGCGCGCCGAAGTGGCCGCACAGCTGCGCGCGCTGTCAGCGGCCAAGGCGGCGGAGTAGCGCGATGTTTCGAAACGCCGACGACAGCGAATACATCAACGACATCTCCGGTGCGGAGCTGGTGGACCGGGGGGCAGCCACTGGAAGCTGCTGTTGTTGGTCCTCGCAGGCGTTGGGGCCTTTCTGGCACTAGGCGTTCTTTTATGAGATCGAAGAGGTCACGCGCGGCCAGGGCCGGGTGATCCCTTCAACTCAGGTGCAGATCGTGCAGTCTTTGGAAGGCGGCATCGTGCGCGCCATTGAGGTCGCCGAAGGCGATACCGTTGACGCAGGCGCGGTGCTGATTGAGCTGGATGATACCGGCTTTGCGGCTGAGCAGGGCGAGCTGTTGGAGCAAGAGGCCGCGTTGCTGGCCGAAAAGGCGCGGCTTGAGGCTGAGGCTGGATTGGCGGAAGCGTTGGACTTCCCGACAGGTTTGGCCGCACGCAACCCTCTGGCAACAGGCGCTGAGCAAGAGGTGTTCCTGTCCCGTCGCATCCAGTTGGAGCGTGAGATGTCCGTGCTCGACAAACGGTTGAACCAGCGTCAGGCAGAGCTGGCAGAGCTGGAAGCGTTGCGCGAGAAAATCAGCTTTACGCTGGCCCCGCTGGAAGAGGAAATCGCGCTGAGCGAAGATCTTTTTGCGCGCGGGGCCATTCCCCAGATCGAATTGCTGCGCCTGAAATCGCGCCACGCTGAGCTGCGGGGGGATCTGGGTGTGGCCGACGCCTCTGGCCCGCGCATCGCGGCGAGCATTGCAGAGGCGGAAAGTGCGATGGCAGCCGCGCAGGCGTCATATGTGTCCTCCGCCCGTGAACGGTTGGCCCGGCTGCAGGTGGAATTGGCCGTTGTGCAAGAAGGCCTGCGCGCAGCCAATGACCGGGTGACGCGCACGGCTGTGCGCGCGCCAACGCGAGGCACCGTCAACACCGTCAACGTGGCCACCATCGGCGCCGTGGTCCAACCCGGCGCGCCGCTGGTGGAGATCGTGCCGGTTGATGACCGGCTGCTTATTGAGGTGGATGTGCGTCCGCAGGACGTGGCGTTTATCAGCCCCGGTGCAGAAGCAAACGTTAAGATCACCGCCTATGATTACCTGGTCTATGGGGCGCTGACCGGGCGTGTCACGCGGATCGGGGCCGATACGATTGAAAACAGCCAGGACGAGGCGTTTTTTCGCATCGTGGTTGAGACGGATCAGGTGCATCTGGGGACAGAGGACAAAAGGCTCGATATCATCCCCGGCATGGTGGCCACCGTCGATATCCAGACCGGGCGTAAGTCGGTGTTAAACTACCT
Source organism: Sulfitobacter sp. GN1-4 (assembly GCF_055693825.1). Lineage (NCBI taxonomy): Bacteria > Pseudomonadati > Pseudomonadota > Alphaproteobacteria > Rhodobacterales > Roseobacteraceae > Sulfitobacter > Sulfitobacter sp. GN1-4. The sequence continues at coordinate 778,403 of NZ_JBVFUQ010000003.1, forward strand.
CAGCAAACCGGTCTTGCGCGCCCAGCAAGAGGCGCTGCGGGAGCGGTAGGCGCAATCGCGGCGTATCCTTGGCGGGGTGCTGGGGCTGGCGCCTGAGCCATTGATCTTACAAAAGAAAACGCGGACGCGTTATTTTGATGTGGCCACGAAAACACCGTCCCAATCTGCGGGCACGGGGGTTGCGTGGATCTCAGCCAGACGGGTGCGATAGAGGGCTGTGTAGGTGCGCAGGTTCAGCTCCGCCTCTTTCGCTACCGCATCAATATCGTCCAGCCGTTGGCTGGCCGTGTCCCACTCCTGGCCCCGGTACGCGATAAGCATGGCGGCGTTATGCTCTTTTAGCTTTGCAAAGGCGGCGTTGCCTGCCAGCGTCTCATCCCCAAAAAGCCCAAAGACATGGGCCGGTTCGTTCTTGCCTTTGACGCGTATCAGGTCCAGCTCCAGCACCGCAAAGATGTCTTCTACGGGGCCTGCGGTGTCCGCGCCCAGGATGATGCCCACGCCATAGGTTTTGGACTGGCCTTCCAAACGGGACGCAAGGTTCACGGCATCCCCCAGCGCGGTATAGTCAAAGCGGGTGTCTGAGCCCATGTTGCCCACGACACAATCGCCTGTGTTAATGCCAATGCCCACATCGATGCGGTGAATGTCTTCGCCGGTCTCTGCCGCCTCAGCCTCACGTTCGGTATTCAGGGCTTCAACATCGGCCAGCATCTTGAGCGCGGCCCGGCAGGATGAGCGGACGTGATCAGGGTGGTCAATCGGCGCGTTCCAAAAGGCCATGACCGCGTCGCCCATGAACTTATCAATCGTGCCGCTGTGGTGCAGGATCGCGTCTGACAGCACGGTCAGGAAGCGGTTCATCAGGTGGGTCAGTCCTGATGGATTGTCTTTGAAGCTTTCGGAAATCGTCGTGAAGCCGCGCACATCAGAGAATAGGATCGACAGCGGACGCCGCTCGCCCCCCAGGATCAGACGGTCGGGGTCTTCGGACAACTGGTTGACCAGATCGGGCGAGACATATTGACCAAAGGCCCCGCGAATGCGGCGGCGTTCCTGTTCTTCGCGCAGGTAGTTGGCGGTGGCCATGAACATCGCAATCACCGCCACGGCAAAGGTGGGATAGGTCGGATCCAGCATCAGCCGGTATTCGGTGAAGGCGTAGAAGGACGCAAAGGTGTATCCGCCCATGACGACAACGGTGCTGAGCAGCGTAAAGGTGGCCCCCAGAAACGGCACAAGGATGATCATCAACAGCCCTAGAATGGCGATGGTCACCAGTTCCACACCAATGGCGTAGTTGGGGCGGATCAGCATGGATTTACCCAGGATATTCTCCAGCACCTGCGCGTGTATTTCGACACCGGCCATGGAAACCCCCAGCGGGGTGGCGCGGAAATCCTCGAGCCCGATGGCCGAGGTGCCTACAAACACTAGCTGCCCGCGCAACCGGTTGGGGGGCAGGCGGTCCATCAGGATGTCCGCGGCCGAGACATAGCGCTCGCGTGATGCGGGCGAGAAATAGGGCCAGACCGTGCCGTCGCGGTAGGTGGAAATGAGCTGGCGCGCCACGACAACGCCGTCGATGCCTGCCGCGTTGGATTTGATCGCAAAGGCCCCGCCGCCGGTGGCCACCCGCAACAGCTCAACCGACAGGCCAAGGCGGATTTGATCCTGCACCGTCATCACCAAAGGTACGCGACGGAACACGCCATCCGTATCGGGGCGCACAGTAAAGATACCGCGCCCCGTGGCCACGGCATCAAGCTCGGGCATGTTTTGCACCAGGTCGGGGAACTTCAGCATAAAGGGTTTGGGATCATTCCCCAAAAACGCATATTCCACCTTTGGCCCAGGGCGTTTCGGACCATCGCTGCCGTCCTCTGAGCGGATGCTGGTTTCACCCACGATGATCCGGCTTTGGGCAAAGGCCTGCGCCAGTACGGTATCGCCACGCGGCAGCGCGCTGAGTGCGGCGCGAATGTCCTCAGGCAGGTCTTCGTTGTCTTTGGCGATGTTTTCCGGCGACAGCCGGTCAGGATTGGCAAAAATAATATCGAAGGCGGTGGCAACGGCCCCAGCCTCGCGCGTTTTGTCCACCAGATCGGCGATGGTGGTGCGGGGCCAGGGCCATTGGCCAATTTCCTCTAGGCTTTTGTCATCCACATCGATGATGGTGACAGGGAAGGGCTGTTTTTCCCGCGGCTTAATCTGTTGATAAAGATCGAACGCCTGAAACCGGAAAGTCTGGATAAACTCGTGGTCCCAGATCCGGACCAGCAACAACAGACTAAGCAGGCCCAACGCAACAGCGCGGCCCCAATCAAATTTCCGAATGATCCATTTGATTGCTTTCATTTGGGCCCGTCTGAATTTGCTCCGACCCTATGCCGAATTATGGCCGCAGGGCAACGGGTTGGCTGCACAAATGGCAGGCACTCCATTTCACGGGAAAGTAGAAGCCGCCATTCTTTTGCCGTAATTTCTTGTCCCACAAGTGAAACTAGTAGAATATCAGCACATTATTTTATTTCATTTTTTAGGATGAGTATTTTGTCTCTTGATGACCATTCCAGCCATTCGCTGCCGGAAGCAATGCTGCGTATTTCTGCAGACGATACCGGCACTTGGCATGTACCCGAAACGATTGCGCTTTTCACCGCTGAATTCAGCCGAGAGCAATTCGATCTGATCATCGAAACCCAGGACGGCCAGAGCGTTCGGTTGGATGGATATTTCGCTGAGGCGGTGCTTGGTGATGTGGTGTCGCACGACGGGGCGGCCCTGCGCGGCGCGGTTGTTGAAAAGCTGGCAGGCCCGCTTTTCCCCGGCCAATACGCCCAGCTGGGCGGGGCCGATTTGGCCAACGCGATTGGTCAGGTTGAAACGCTTGAAGGGGTTGCATTTGTGCAGCGCACCGACGGCGTTGTCGAAGAACTGGAGATTGGCACCAAGGTGTTTCAGGGCGACGTGGTGCGCACGGAGAACGGCAGCACCCTGGGCCTGACCTTTGCGGATGGGACGATCTTCACGCTCGCCTCCGGCTCACGTATGGTGCTGGATGAGCTGATTTATGATGCTCAAGCAACTGATAACTCAGGTGTTTTCAATCTGATTGAGGGCAGCTTTGTTTTCATCGCCGGGCAGGCGGCGAAAACCGGTGGGATCGAAATTAACACGCCTGCCGCCACGATGGGCATCCGGGGCACCACCGGTAAGATCGACATTCAAACCGCCAATGGTGTGTCGACGGTCACGGTGTCGCTGAACCCTGACCCTGATGGCGGGCTTGGCGCGATTGAGCTTTTTGATCTTTCCGGCAACCTGATTTCGACCATCACCAGCACCGATACGAAATGGATCATCCGCCCCCCTTTACCAATGAGCCGCCCATTGAGGTTGAGCGTGACACCATTGATCTGGGCAGCGATGCCCCTCTGCTGACCCAGGCGCTGGCCGCCTTCCAGTGCGGCGGTTACACGGGTGGATCAGGGTGAGACATTTGTGGAATTGCCCGACGCCGAAGGCGAGGTGCAAGAAGAGGTCCAGCAACCCGAATTCCAGGAAGAAGAAGCCCCCGAGGAGGCAGAGCCGTTGCGCCCTGCGCCGCTGGATGAAACCGGCACCGGTGACGGCGAAGAGGGCAGATCGGGCACCGGCAATCCAGAGCTTGATGGCACTGACGAGCCGATCATCGACGAAGAAGCGCCCGGACCCGACAGCGATGATGACGATGCATCGCTTGATGCGGCCCCCACCGGGCCACAAACGGACTTCGCTGAAAACGGATCGGGTGTTGAGTTTTCCAACCTCTCCGTTCAGGTGGTTGAGGACGGGGCAGTGGTGGATGCATTGCCCATCACCACCCGCTCAGGTGAGACGATTGAGGTGGCCTTGGCGCGCGGCGCTGAAAACGGTCTGGTGATCCTCGCAGGTGACGGCACATTTACCTACACGCCTGATCCCGATTTTGAAGGCACGGACAGCTTTGTCGTCTCAGGCACGGACGAAAACGGGGAGCAGCAGGAATCTGTCATCACCGTGGTTGTGGACCCGGTTAATGACGCGCCTGTCGTGAACCTTCGGGTGGCCAACGCCTCCAGTCTGGAAGAGGGCGATGGCGCGCCTGCGGGCAGCGGCTCTGTCACCGGGACGTTGACCTATGTGGATGTCGACGAAGGCGGCGAAAGGGGCAGCTGGAGCATTGCCGCAGCCGCAGAAAACACAACGTCTTTCGGCACCATCTCCATTGATCCGGTAACGGGCATTTGGCGCTATGATCTGGATCAGGAAGCGACCGATACGCTGATCGACGGCGAGGTTTTTGAAGAAAGCTTCGTTGCCACGATCACCGACGCCGAAGGGGCCAGCGATGTCAGTACGCTGGTCATCACCATTGAAGGCACCAATGACGCGCCGCAGATCTCTGCCAGCCTGGAAGACACCCAAGGGTTCCTGGTCACCGGCCCCGGCAGCGATAATCTGCCCGATGCGTCGGCAGGTGGGACGGCCAGCGGCACGCTCAGCTACACCGACGTTGATGAGCGCGGCGCTGCGGCACAGTGGAGCATTGTCGCTGATGCGGGCAATGAGACCGATTTCGGGACCATGGTCATTGATGCCGCAACCGGCAACTGGACCTTTACGCTGCCCTCTGATGTACCGGTGCCGCTGGGCAATGGGGATGCCGTCACGCAGGTCTATAACGCCACCGTGACGGATGCCCAAGGCGCCAGCAGCCTACAGGCCATCACCATCACCTTGGTCGGCACGAATGAGGCGCCGGTCATTGAGTTCTCCATCGAAGACATCAGTGCGACAGTTGTTGAGGATGGCTTTGGCACCGATCCGGCACCCTCTTTGCGCGTGATCCCGGCTGAGGACAGCACCCGCAACGCCCGCCGCCTGAACGAACAGGATGAGGCCGGCAGCGCCGATGCCACAGGCACCTTGCGCTATGTGGATCAGGATGGCCAAGCTGGTGCGGCCACATGGTCGGTTGAGCCTGAAAGCGCCACGCTGGGCTCCATGACCATCAACGAAGTGACCGGGGCCTGGGAATATTTCCTGGATCAAGAGGCCGCCAACAGTCTACGCCAGGGCGATGAGGTGGTTGAGACCTTTATCGCCACGGTCACAGACCCCTTTGGCGCAACAGCCAGCCAGGTGATCACCATCACCGTGCAAGGCTCTAACGATGCCGCTGACTTGATCGCAGATCCGCAGCAGCTGTCGGGCGTGGTGGCCGAAGACGGCGTGGCCACCGCGACGGGCCAGCTGAATTTCGTGGACCCCGACGCGCAACCGGGGGAGGCCGCCACTTGGGCTGTTACCGCCGATGGCGGCAGCCGTGGCACGATGGAGATTGATGCGGTGTCGGGCCAGTGGCTCTATACCCTTGATCCCGCACTTGCCAACGGTCTGGCCGCAGGCGAGCCTGAGGTTGAGACCTTTACCGCCACGGTCACAGACAGCTTTGGCGCGACCGCGTCCCAAACGATCACAATCACTCTGAACGGTGTGAATGACGCCCCTGCCTTTGCCGCAGGATCTGTCACCGTTGCCAAGACTGAGCCAAGCGCCACGCTTGATCTGACCACCCTGGGCAGCGATCCCGACGCGGGTGAAGATGGTGCCTCACTCAGCTATGCGATCTCTGGCGCGCCAACGGAAGGCTCGGCCAGCATCACAGATCAGGTGCTGACCTTTAACACCGACAGCGCGTTCAACGACCTTTCAGAAGGCGATAGCCGGGATGTTGAGGTTGAGATCACAGTCACAGACGCCTTTGGTGAAACATCTGTTGGCACCGTGACCGTCACCGTGACGGGCAGCAACACGGGCCCGGTGATCACCTCCCTCGCGGCCGATGCCACGGGCAGCGTCACGGAAAATGGTGCTGGTAAAATTGCCTTACCCGCCACAGCAAGCGGCACGCTAAGCTACACGGACGATGATGCGGCCTCTCCCACCGAAGGTGTGTGGAGTATTCAACCGGTCTCAGCGTCTTACGGCACCGCCGCGATTGATGCGACCACAGGCGAATGGACCTATACGCTGGACAGCACGTTGTCGGACAGCCTGACCGAAGGCGAAACGGTGCAGGACACCTTCCTGGCCGCAATCCAAGACGTCGATGGCCAGTCCGACACCCAGCAAATCGCCATCACAATCACCGGCTCAAACGACGCGCCGACCTTGGACGCCGCGGTCCTTACCCCGGGCAAGGCAGACCCATCGGTCACACTGGACCTGACCACAGTGGGCGATGACCCTGACGCTGGCGAGGATGGGGACTCGCTGACCTACACGGTCTCTGGCACGCTGAGCGAAGGCTCGGCCAGCATCACCGACAAGGTGCTGACCTTTAACACCGACGGCGATTTTGATGACCTTGCAAGCGGCCAAAGCCGTGAGGTTGATATTGAGATCACCGCTACCGACGGCGCGGGTGCTGCCACCATGGGGATCGTGACCGTCACCGTGACGGGCAGTAACACGGGGCCGGTGATCACCTCGATAGAGGCCGATGCCACAGGCAGCGTAATCGAAGCAGGCAGCGCCAACGCAGGCGGCACCGCCACGGCAGGCGGCACGCTAAGCTACACCGACGATGATGCGGCCTCTCCCACCGAAGGCACTTGGAGCATCGCGCCGCTCTCAGCCGCTCTTGGCTCCGCGGCGATCGACGCGACCACGGGTGAATGGACCTACACGCTGAACAATACCGCAGCCGAAAGCCTGGCGGAGGGCGTGACAACACAAGACACGTTCGTTGCTACGATTGAGGATGCGGCTGGCCTGACAGCCACGCAGCAGATCACGGTGAACATCACCGGCGCAAATGACGCGCCGACCTTTTCCAACGGGGCGGGCACCGTCGACAAGGATGCCGCAGGCGTTTCAGTTGAGCTGGCGCCTTTGGCCTCTGACCCCGATGCGGGCGATACGCTGACCTTTGCACTGTCAACCAGCAGTGCCACAAGCTCCGTCATCTCTGACCCAACACCAACCCCCAACATCACATTAAGCGGCAGCACGCTTTCCTTTGATCCCAACGGCGCCTACGACAATTTGCTTGACGGGCAAAGCGCCCAGGTGGTGGTTGAGGTGCAGGTGTCAGACGGCACAGAGACCACCTTTGCGGCGGTGACCATTACGGTCACTGGCAATGGCGTTGCGCCCGTTATCATCGAGAACGAGTCTAATCTGACCGGTACCGTTGTGGAAGCTGGCGCGTCGGGCGCAGGTGTGGTGCAGGCCACAGGGCGCTTGTACTATGACGATACAGACGCGACCACGGCGACGGACGGTACGTGGTCCATCGTGCCAACAACTGCGTTTTACGGATCGGCAACGATTGACCCGGTGACTGGCCAGTGGACCTACACGGTCGACCAGAACGCCGCCGACTCCCTCAGAAAAGGGCAAACGGCAGACGACGTTTTCCTGGCGACGATCACGGACGATGACGGGCTGTCAGATACCGTTGAGGTCGCGGTGACCATCTCGGGCGCCAATGACGCGCCCGAATTTAACGCCCCCGCCGAAGAGCTGGTGGGCACGGTGACCGAAGACGGCACTTTGACCGCCTCTGGCCAGCTGAGCATTGTCGATCCTGATGCTGTGGAAGGCGAAGCGGTGGTTTGGTCTGTCCTGCCCGATTCGGTTGCTCGCGGGTCGATGGTGATCAGCGGTGCGGGGGAATGGACCTATACGCTGAGCAGTGCCGCTGCCAATAGTCTTGGCGCGACCGCCCCGGAAACAGAGACCTTTACCGTCACCGTGCGCGATGCAGAGGGCGACGAGACAACGCAGACCATCACGATCACCTTGAACGGGGTCAACGATGCGCCAACGCTGAGCGCGGGTGCACTGGCGGCGACCGAAGGTGGGCCAGAGGTCAGCTTGGATTTGACCGGTCTGGGGGATGACCCGGATGTGGACGACGACGGCAGCTCACTGACCTACGAGATTGTAACCGGCACGCCGGGGGCTACACTGAACGGCAGCACGCTGAGCTTTACAGCGGGTTCAGAATTTGACGATCTGGCCGAAGGGGCAACCCGCGATGTTACCGTGCGGATTGAGGCCACAGATGATCACGGTGCCACGGTTGAGAATGACGTCACGATTACGGTCACCGGGGTGGGGGATACGACCGGCGACACCTCAAGCGTTGATATCAACCTCTCGACGGAAGGGCTGAGCACCTATTCTTACGTTGACGCAGACATTGATTTCGCAACGGCCAAACTGTCCGCCGCCAGCAGCGGCGGCTACCTTGCCACCATCACCTCGCCAACGGAACAGGCCATCATTGACGCGCTTCGGCCCGTAGGGGGGCTTAGCGTTGGCTGGCTTGGTGGGGAAGACGTTGGCGTCACGACGGCCGTATGGCAGTGGAGCCAAGGCCCAGAAACGGGCGATACCTTCTGGCAGGGCGGGACAAGCGGCTCAACTGTGAATGGGTCCTTTGCGAATTGGACTGCTGGTCAGCCTGACGGTTTCGGTGAGACGGCGCTGCACCACTGGGGTGCAAGCGAATGGAATGATTTCAGCCCAACATCTGCCTTGGCCGGCTATTACCTAGAAACGGGCGGTTCTGTCACGGGCAGCTTGCCCGGATCTGGTCCCGGCCGAGGCGGAGAACGGACCTTTTCCTTGGATTCATCAGCTCCTGACTGGTTCAAACTGTCGGCGAGCGGAGACTGGACCGTTTTGGTCAATGATCCTGAGCTTCTTGCGATCGCAAGCGGGAATGAGGTCAGTTTTGACATTGAGTACTCCTATACCATCCCGTTGAGTACGGTTCTTGAAGACGGCACGTTAACCCTCAATATCACCGGTTCTAACCAAGCGCCTTTGGTGCAGGCTGGCACTGTGGCCGCGGTCGAAGGTGGTGATGCGGTGATGTTGGATTTGGCCTCGCTGGCCACGGACCCTGATACCGGCACCACGCTGACATATGCGCTGGTGGGCAGCCCGTCGGATGTGACCTTGTCTGGCAGCACGCTGACCTACACGCCGCCTGCGGAGATCACCGGGCTGGATCAGGGGGATACAACAGACATTGTTGTCAATTACTCCGTTTCAGATGGCGATGGATCCCTCGTTCAAAGCACGGTGACCTTCGCAGTCGCGGGGGCGGAAACAGCCAATGAGGCACCGGTTCTGGGCGCTGATCTTGAAACCATTGATATAGCTGCGGCTTCGGGGATACCGACCGGTGCAGTGCAATGGGGCGTGAATGGGCATTACTATCTCTATGTCCCCGGAAGCTTCCTATGGACAACCGCATTCGATGACGCACAGGCCAAAGGTGGATACCTTGCGACGATCACCAGCGAACCTGAGCAGCTGCATATTGAGACCATTTTGGCAGGCCGCGTCGCCTATGCGGGCGGAACCGACCAGGTTGATGAAGGGGTCTGGCGTTGGGCGGATGGCCCAGAGGCAGGTCTGGTGTTTTGGGTGGGCAATAGCATTGGCAATGGCGGGTTCTCTGTAGGCGGCGGGCTCACTGACCCATGGCAGTCGGGGCAACCCGTCCCATCCGCTGCAGAAGATGAAGACTATCTCCACTTGACCAACAATGGCGAGTGGAACGACATCTCAGCCGTTGGCGATTCAAATCAGTTCTTCGGCTACGTGCTGGAGTTTAGTGATCCAGTAAATACCACCAGCGGCTCCATTGCGACAAATGACAGTGACGATGAGGGGGACACGATTACCTATACCGTCACCTCCGCTCTGACGGGGGTCACCCTCGACGCCAATGGGACATGGACGTTCGATCTGACCAGCGCCAACTTTGTCGCTTTGGCCAAGGACGAAGAGGGCAGCTTTAGCCTGGGGTATGATGCTGATGACGGGCAAGGCAATGTGGTGGCGGGCACGCTTAACTTTAATGTCACCGGCACCAATGATGCGCCCATCGCGGCCACCTATGATTTAGACTACACGGAGGGTGGAGGGGCGCAGAACATTGATCTGTCAAACAATGTCATTGACCGCGACACCAATGATACCCTCACCCTGCTCAGTGTGAGTGGCACAGGCGGCGGCAGCTATGTCATTGACGCTATGACCGGCGATCCCAACACGATTGAACAGATCGCCTATACACCGGCCGCAGGGTTCGTTGGTGATGATGTGATCACCTATACGATTCAGGACAATAATGGCGCCCAGTCCACCGGCCAGATCACAATCACCGTGCCGGCTGCGCCCTTTACGCTGTCTGATCAGACGGCAACCTTTGATCCCTTTCAAGCCGGTCCCGATGGGCAACCTGGCTGGGCGCAATGGTCGGCATCTCCATCTGGTAATGACCACTTTTACAAGTTCTTTGATACTGAACTGACTTGGGGCGCTGCCGCCGCCGCCGCAGATGCTTTGGGCGGGTATCTGGCCACAATCACGTCCGCGGATGAGAACAGCTTTGTCTCAGGGCTTGCAGGCACGGGCAAGACCGGCTGGCTTGGCGGGTCGGATGCAGCGACCGAGGACACATGGGTTTGGGTTGAGGAGCCCGGCACCACTCCACCGACATTTGACGCTGGCTTTACGAATTGGAGCGGCTCTGAGCCAAACAATGGCGGTGGGTCAGGGATAGATGAAGATTACGTGGTCCTAAACGCCAATGGGGCTTGGAACGACGTGGCCTTTGACAGCCTGGATGCCTACGGCGGTGACGGCCAATCGGACCTCGGTTACTACGTCGAACATGAAGGCCCTGATCGCTTTGCAAGCGGCAGTCTCTTTAACTATGTGGAAGGCCTGACATCAGAGAGTTTTACCTTCTCTGTCGTCAGCGCGCCAACAGAATTTACCTTGGAATCTGATGGGTCCTGGCAATGGCAGATCACGGATCTGGGCAGCACAGATACCGTGCCAGTCACCTATTCCGTTACAACAGCATCAGGGTATACCACCCAAGGGGATTTGAACCTAACGCCTCAATTCTCCTCCCGCATCGACGTCACGCAACAAGACGGCTTTGTCGCGCCCACAGAGGCCGGCAGTTTTGGCACCTTGCCCACGCTGCTCAGCGAGGCGGTGGATCTCAGCGGGCTGAGCGCTTTGGGCGATACGGTTGCGGCTGAGGTTGATCTGAACGACGGGCGGGCGGACACGCTGATGGTCGACAGCGATGCGTTCCTGGCGCTCTTGGGCGAAGAGGGCCCAAGCACCGCCGCGATCACCATTGAAGCGGACCGCTTGGATACGGTGATGTTTGAGGACAGCGAAAACTGGACCATCTCTGAAACCGCGCCGCAAAGCTATACGGTTGCCGGGGCCGGGGGCGCGTTTGAGGTGCTGGGTGTCTTCGCCATGATCGACGTCGAAGGCGGCAACGTCATCGCCCCGAGCTAGGGCCAGGATCGATCAATCTCGCACCCCTGGTCTGACAGATTTTTCTCGTGACAAGGTTCATGAGGAAAATCCGTCAAATCCGAAGGGCGACAAAACCGCGTCCTTTCAGCAGCATGAGCCATTTGCAATGAGCCCGTTCGGCGCGGACATGTCTCAGACCACTGAAACTTCGCGGTTTTGACGCCAGTGGCGTGAGATGAACGGGTCCTGACCCTAAGCGCATGGCAGGGGGTGGTCACCGACCCCACTTGCGTTAGATATCCCTGCAACAGACGGAGGGGATCATCGTGGAAAAAGTGCTCATCACGCGGCCATTGCCGGAAAAGGTACAGGCAGCGGCCAAGGCCCGGTTTGACGTGACCGTGCGGCAAGAGACGCTGCCGCTCACACCGGCAGAGCTGACCGAGGCGCTGACAGCATACGACGGCGTATTGCCCACATTGGGCGATCAGTTCTCGGCTGATCTGTTTGAACAAAAGCCCCGCTGCCGTATCCTGGCCAACTTTGGCGTCGGCTTTAACCACATCAACGCCGATGCTGCGCGGGCGGCGGGCGTGGAAGTGACCAACACCCCCGGTGCCGTCACCGATGCCACCGCAGATATCGCGCTGACGCTGATGCTGATGACCTGCCGCCGCGCGGGCGAAGGGGAGCGGTTGGTGCGCGCAGGCCAGTGGCCGGGCTGGCATCCCACTCAGCTGTTGGGGATGCACATGTCGGGCAAGACGGTGGGCATCGTCGGCATGGGCCGGATCGGCAAGGCGATTGCCCAGCGCGCGCATTTCGGCTTTGGCATGAAGGTGGTGTTCTACAATCGGTCGCAGGTCACCGGCCTGCCCTTTGAGGCCCAGCAGCTTGGCAGCCTGGCAGAGGTTATGGGGGCCGCAGATGTCACTGTGTTGGCGGTGCCTGCCTCCCCCCAGACCCATCACCTGATCAATGCTGAGGCTTTGGCGGCGATGACGCCGGACAGCTATCTGATCAACATCGCGCGCGGCGATGTGGTGGACGAAGCAGCGCTGATCGCCGCCTTGCAGGCCGGACAGCTCGCAGGCGCGGGGCTAGATGTTTATGAACATGAACCTGTCGTGCCCGATGCGCTGAAGGCGATGGAGAACGTGACCTTGCTGCCCCACCTTGGCACCTCAGCCTTGGAGGTGCGCGAAGGCATGGGGCTGATGGCGGTGGACAACCTCATTGCCTTCTTTGACGGCAAAGCGGTTCCCAACCCGGTTTAGGGTCCTGCGACTGCCTGCTACTCCACCGGCGGGGCACCGCCCGCCTTGGTCGCCTTTTCGATGTAGGTGGCCAAACGGTCTGGCACAGCCTCGCCCGTCTTGGGCGGGGTGAAATTGTCCAAGAGCGATTCCCAGATCGCCGTGGCGCGCACATCTGCGGTTTGCGCGCCGGCCTCTTCCCAGCGCCGTAGTTGCTTAGGTCAGAGACGACGGGCGCATAAAAGGCATCGGCATAGCGGTCCATCGTGTGCTGCGTGGCAAAGAAATGCCCGCCCGGATCGACATCCGCCAGCGCGTCAAAACCAATCTCTGCCTCAGCGCCTGAGGGTTTGTTGCACAGCTCTGCGCACATCTGCACCGCTTCGATATCGGTGATGAACTTTTCATAACCAAAGCTCAGCCCCCCTTCGAGCCAGCCTGCGGAATGCACGTTCACGGTGGCATTGGCCATCATCCCGCCCCACAAACCATTGACCAATTCGGTGGCCCCCTGCGCATCCGCGATGTTGCCCGCCGATCCCGCGGCTGAGCGCCAGGGCAGATCAATATGCCGCGCCAGCTGGCCCGCGCCGATCTGCATTTTCACATGTTCAGGCGTGCCAAAAGCAGGGGAGCCGGATTTCATATCCACGTTAGAGCTGAACCCCCCATAGCTCACCGGCGCGCCCGCCTTGGTCAGCTGCGACAGCGCGATGCAGCACAGCGCCTCAGCGTGTTGCAAGGTCAGCGCGCCGGCCACGGTGATCGGGGCCATGGCACCTGCCAGACAAAAGGGCGTGATGATCGGCATCTGGCCTGCGCGGGCATAATCAATCACGCCCTGCGCCATTGGGTTGTCCAAAAGCCGGGGAGAGTTGGAGTTGATCACCGTGGTGCACCAGGACGACGCCGCAAACTCTTCGTCCGACAGATCAAAGCCCAGCTGGATCATCTCAAAGTTCTGCTGCACCTGCGCGCGCCCCCGGGCATAGGTAAAGAGCGGTTTGTCGCAAAACTGCATCTCAGCCATTGTCATCTGGTAGTGGCGCAGATGCACGGGGATGTCCTGCGGCTCAGCCATGGGGCTGAGCAGGTGGATGACGTCAAAACTTTGCACCAGCTTCAGCGTCTCAACAAAGGCGGTCAGATCACCGGGGCGGCGCCCGCGCCGATAATCGGTGGCATTGGGGCACCCGGCCCCGGCCATAAAGATCATCGCGCCGTTTTCATAAGTTAGCGATTTGTCCGGGTTGATGGCCGATATCGGAATGGAGGAGGGGGCCGTTTGCAACGCCGCCTCAACGATGTCGCGGCCCACAAAGACCATCTCATCCTCAACCCGCGCGCCGCCTTTGGCAAAGATCTCGCGCGCCTCGGGCAGCAGGATTTTCATCCCCAGCTCTTCCAGCACCCGCAAGGCCGTGTTGTGGATCGCGGCGACTTCGTCGTCTGAAAACACCTGTTGAGGTGGAAAGGGATGGCGCAGCTGGCGGTAGTTGGGGGCCCGGCTGGGGGTGGCCTGCGCCTGCTGGGCGCGGCGGCGGCCGCCTGCACGGCGCGGTTTGGTGTCTTGGTCCATAAGATCCTCCGTCGTGAGCGTAGCGGGGCAAAGCCGTGGCCCTCTTGAGCGTTTGCGACGTAGTATGTCGTCTTTTGCACGTGCCCTGGCGCATCTCGGGTCTGGTGAATTTGACAGATCGCCTTGAATTACGGATTTGTTAGCGCTAACAAGGCCGCAACACCGCAGGTGAACGCCTGCACCAGCATTCCAAGGAGCATGTCCATGACAACGCATATCGCCATCAACGGATTTGGCCGCATTGGCCGTTGTGTCCTCAGAGCCGTTTTTGAAAGCGGGCGGAGCGACATCAAAGTGGTGGCGATCAACGATCTGGCCCCGCCCGATCGTTTGGCGCATCTGCTGAAATACGACAGCGTGCATGGCACCTTCAACCAAGACGTGAGCCTGGACGGCGATACGCTCACCGTCGCAGGCCAAAAGATCCGCCTCAGCTCTGAGCGGGATCCGGCCGCCCTGGCCTGGTCTGATGTGGACATCGCCATGGAATGCACCGGCGTGTTCAACAGCAAGGATAAAGCGGGCCTGCATCTGCAGAACGGCTCCAAACGGGTGCTGGTTTCGGCTCCGGCCTCGGGCGTGGACCGCACGGTGGTCTTTGGCGTCAACCACACAGAGCTGACGGCAGAGGATGTCGTCGTCTCCAACGCCTCTTGCACCACCAACTGCTTGGCACCCGTGGCCAAGGTGCTAGACGATACATTCGGCATCAAGACCGGCTATATGACAACTGTGCACGCCTATACGGGCGACCAGCCCACCCATGACACCGATCACAAAGACCTCTACCGCGCGCGCGCAGCGGCGCTGTCCATCGTGCCCACCTCAACAGGGGCGGCGCGGGCGATCTCTCTGGTGCTGCCACATCTGGAAGGCAAGCTTGAAGGCTCCGCCCTGCGGGTGCCCACGGCCAATGTCTCCATGGTAGATCTGTGCGTGATGACCGACAAACCTGCCACGGTCGACGCGGTCAATGCGGCGATGCAAGCGGCCTCGACAGGTCCGCTCAAGGGCGTGCTGGGCTATGAAGAAGCACCGCTGGTGTCGTCTGATTATAACCACAACCCGCTGTCGTCGGTCTTTGCCCCCGCGCTCAGCAGTGTGACCGGCGATGGTATGGTGCGCATTGTCAGCTGGTATGACAACGAATGGGGCTTCTCCAACCGGATGCTCGACACGGCGGGCCATATGGCCGCTCTTATCTAAGCCACATCTGGCCCCAAGGAGGACAGCCCAATGACCGTGCACAGCGCATTGCAAGCCATCACCCAGCGCATCATCGAGCGCAGCGAAGGGCCACGAGGCACCTATCTGGCGCGGATGCGCGCGGCGCAAAGCAAAGGCCCCTCGCGCGCGCATTTGTCTTGCAGCGGGCAGGCCCATGCCTATGCGGGCGCGGGCGATGATCAGGGTGCGCTGGCCACGGGCACGGCGGGGAACCTTGGGATTGTGACCGCCTATAACGACATGCTCAGCGCGCATCAGCCGTTTGAGCATTTTCCCCCCATCTTGCGTGACGCAGCCCGCAGCGTGGGCGGCACCGCCCAGGTCGCAGGTGGCGTGCCCGCGATGTGTGACGGCGTGACCCAGGGCGAGGCGGGCATGGAGCTGAGCCTCTTTTCCCGTGACGTCATTGCAATGGCCGCAGGCGTGTCTCTCAGCCACAATGTCTATGATGCGGCGGTCTTTTTGGGCGTCTGCGACAAGATCGTGCCGGGCCTGGTGATCGGCGCGCAGGCCTTCGGGCATTTGCCCGCCGTCTTTGTGCCCGCAGGGCCGATGACCAGCGGGTTGGCCAATGATGACAAAGCCAAGGTGCGCCAGGAATTCGCCGCTGGCGAATGTGGCCGCGACAAGCTGATGGCGGCAGAGATGGCGGCTTACCATGGGCCGGGCACCTGCACCTTTTACGGCACCGCCAACACCAACCAGATGTTGATGGAGTTCATGGGCCTGCACCTGCCGGGCACCAGTTTCATCAATCCGGGAAATAAAATGCGTGAAGCGCTTACCGCTGAGGCCGCGCGCCGCGCGCTGTCGCTGTCAGCTTTGGGCAATCACTACACGCCGGTCTGCGATATCCTGGATGAGAAAGCCTTTGTGAACGGCATGGTGGGCTTGATGGCCACGGGCGGCTCTACCAACCTGCTGATCCACCTGGTGGCGATGGCGCGGGCGGGCGGCATTCTGCTGACGCCTGAAGATTTCTCTGACGTCTCGGATCTGGTGCCGCTCTTGGCGCGGGTCTATCCAAACGGGCTGGCGGATGTGAATCACTTCCACGCCGCCGGTGGTCTGGGCTATCTGATCGGAGAGCTGTTGGACGGCGGGATGCTGCACCCCGATACCAAAACCGTCGCCGGTGACGGCCTGGCCCATTACACGCAAGAACCTTTTTTGGAAAACGGAGAATTGATCTGGAAGCCCGGCACCAAGACCAGCCTCAACCCCAAGATCGTCACACCCCTGTCTGAGCCCTTCCAGAAAACCGGGGGCCTCAAACGGCTCAAAGGGAGCCTGGGCGCGGGCGTGATCAAGATCTCTGCCGTGGCCCCAGAACACCATGTGGTAGAGGCCCCCGCCCGGGTCTTTCACACCCAAGAGGACGTCAAGGCCGCCTTTAAGGCCGGTGAATTTGACGGCGACGTGATTGTGGTTGTCCGCTTTCAGGGCCCCAAGGCCAACGGCATGCCTGAGCTGCACAGCCTCACGCCGCTGTTGGCCATCCTGCAAGGGCGCGGGCAAAAAGTGGCGCTGGTCACCGATGGCCGCATGTCCGGGGCCTCGGGCAAAGTGCCGGCCGCGATCCACGTCTGCCCCGAGGCAGTGGACGGCGGGCCGATTGCCCGCATCCAAGACGGTGATCTGTTGCGCGTCGATGCAGCCGCAGGCACCTTGGACATTCTGACCCAAGGCGTGATGGAACGCGCCTGTGTCACGGCCGATCTTAGCGCCTCTCACGCAGGCACGGGGCGCGAGCTTTTTGCCCCGTTCCGCGCGGCGGTGGGCACGGCGGACAGCGGTGCCGCTGTCTTTGGCTGGTAGGAGGGCAAGACCATGAACACCGCATCAAAATCTGACGCGACCCGCAAGCTTTGTGCCCTGGCCCCGATTGTGCCAGTGCTGGTGGTGCACGACGTAGCCCAGGCCCGCCCCCTGGCAGAAGCCTTGGTCAAAGGCGGTCTGCCGGTGCTTGAGGTGACCCTGCGCACCCCGGCGGCCTTGGAGGTCATCTCGGAGATGGCGCAAGTGCCCGGCGGGCATGTCGGCGCGGGCACGCTGGTGACGCCTCAGGATGTGCAGGCCGCCAAGGCCGCAGGCGCGACCTTCGGCGTCTCTCCCGGTGCCACGGATGCGCTTTTGGATGCCGCAGAGGCCGCAGCCCTGCCGATGCTGCCCGGTGCCGCCACCGCGTCCGAGGCGATGGCGCTTTTGGCGCGCGGCTATGATGTGCTGAAGTTCTTTCCGGCAGAGGCCTCCGGCGGTGTCGCAGCGCTCAAAGGCATCGGCGGGCCTCTGCCGCAAATCACCTTCTGCCCCACCGGCGGGATCAGCCCGGCGAATGCCGGCGATTATCTGGCATTGTCCAATGTGATCTGCGCAGGCGGCAGCTGGGTGGCCCCCAGCGATCTGGTGCAGGCGGGGGACTGGGCGGGAATTGAGGCTTTGGCCCGCGCGGCTGCTGGCTTGGGCTAATTCCTTGAACGGAATTGCCCCAGACACTTCAAAGTGTCTGGCCCTCGAAAAAACCCATCCCACCGGTTTTCCCCCGCCTTCAGCTGGTGTATCGCTCAGCGATGGCAACTTGGGCAGATCTAGACGCAGAGCTTGACCTCTGGCAGGCCGCAGGCGAAACGCCCACCTTCTGGTGGCGCGACGATGATTGTGAGGCCCCGACCGCCGCACTCGACACGCTCATCGCCCTCAGCGCCAAACACGGCGCCCCCCTGCATCTGGCCGTGATCCCCCACGCGATTGATCCAGACCTCGCACCGCGCCTCACCGCAGCCCCGCATGTCTGGTCGATGCAGCACGGTCTGCGCCACAAGAACCATGAACCCAAAGGCGCGCGCGCCTCTGAGATGGGCCAGCACCGCGATCTGGCCGCGACCGGTGCCGACCTGAAAGACGGCTGGCAGCGCTTGCAGGCCGCCGCTTTGCCGCGCCTTCTGCCGGTGCTCGTCCCACCACTGGACGCGGATCGGCGAAAAGGTTGTGCCGCATCTGCCAGAGTGGGGCTACCTGGCGCTCTCTTGCTTTGACCGCCGCCCCAACCCCGCGCCCACAGGCCCGCTGCAGCTCTTTCACGGCCACATTGAGCCGCTGCGCTGGCGGCCCGATGCGCGTTTTGCGGGGGATGAGAAAACCCTGAGCATGTGCGTCCAGCACCTGCGCGAACGCCGCACCGGTGTGGCAGAGCGGGATGAGCCAACCTGCCTCGTCACCCACCATTTGCAAACCCCGGACGCGGTTTGGGACTTTTGCGATGCCTTTTGTGACCGGCTCGCGCACCGTGCCCGCGCCCGCTGGATCCCGCTTCAAACCCTCCTAAACCGGAGCTGACATGGTTGATATTACCTACGCCCGCCCAGATGAACGCGAAGAAGTCGCACAATTCATGAAGGCCGTCTTCACCCGCGCCAAATGGGACATCGACGGCTGGCGCAGGCTGCTAGCGGGGCGCTGGTGCGGACCAGAGGGGCGCTTTGCCATCACCGTGCGCGATGCGGGTAAACTGGTGGGCGTGCTGGGCCTTGTCTATGCCGACCGGATGACCAGCGGCGGGCTGCGCACCACGGCGGATATGACCTCATGGTACATCCTGAAAGACTATCGTGGCCAGGGCATCGGCCAACAGATGCTCGCACTGGCCACCTCTGATCCGGAGGTGACCGTCACCAATTTCTCCTCCGCCAAGGCCGCGGTCAGCGTTTTGGTCAACGCAGGGCTCACCGTGCTCGACAAGGAACGCCTCGTCTGGGAACCCGCGCCCAACACCAAAGGCCTGGTGGTGCATGACGATCCGCTGTCGCTGGGCGATAGGCTGTCGGAAAAAGACCGCAAGGTCATCGGCGATCACCAGGGTCTCAAACTGCGCCACCTGGCAGTGGAAACGCCTGACGGCCTGGTGGCCATGGTCCTCTACCCGCAGAAAAAGAACGAAGGTTATGCGACCCACGAAGTGATGTACCTGGGCAACCAACCAGTCTTTGCCCAGCACGCCCATGCCATCGCCGCCGCTGTACTGCCCGAACGCGAGGCGATCCTGTCGCTCGACCGCCGCTTTGCCGCAGACGGCATCCAATGCGACGACGTGCGCCCCTTTGCCACCCCGCGCTATTGCCAGCCGGGGCTGCTGAAGTGGTCAGAGATCGACATGCTTTATTCTGAATGCGTGTTGCTGAACATCAAGATCCACTAGGGCAATCTGCCCCTCGGCCCGCTACTGCTCCCGTGCTGCGCGCACCCAGGCGACAATCACCGCCCGGTCCTCCGGATCCATCTCAAAGGCATTGGGCGGCGGCATCGCATGGCTCATCCCCGCCTGCAAATAGATCTGGCCCGCATGTCGCGCCACATCGCCGGGCGTCTCTAGCACGACGCCTTTCGGGGCCCAGCGGATGCCGTCCCACACAGGCGCGCGTGCATGGCACATCGCGCAATTGGACTGCACCGCGTCATAGGCCGCGTCAAACCCCGCCGCTGAGGCAAAGCGCGCCTCATGCGCCGTAAGGCTGCGCGCCTCCGCGTCCTCATAGCTTTCCGTGCCAGAGGCCGTAGACAGCCAGGCAATCAGAATGAAAATCAACACCGTCACCGCCCAGGTCCAATGTGGGCCTGCACCCGTGGCATGAAGCGTGTTGAAATAATGCCGGATCGTCACGCCGGTCAGAAAGATCAAACTGGCAATGATCCAGGCATATTCTGTGCCAAAGGCCAGCGGATAATGATTCGACAGCATCAAGAAAATCACCGGCAAGGTGAGGTAGTTGTTATGGGTTGAGCGCAGCTTGGCGATCTTGCCGTATTTGGCATCGGGCGTGCGCCCAGCCTGCAAATCCGCCACCACAATGCGCTGGTTGGGCATGATGATGAAAAACACATTGGCCGTCATGATCGTGGCCGTAAACGCCCCCAAATGCAGCAGCGCCGCCCGCCCGGTAAAGATCTGATCATACCCCCAGGCCATCGCCACCAGAATGGCAAAAAGCAGCAGCATCAACACCGTGGGCTGATCGCCCAAGGGTGATTTGCACAGCGCATCATAGGCCAGCCACCCAATGGTCAAGGACCCCGCAGAAATCAGAATGCCTTGCCACAGCGCCAGTTCCGCCTTGCTGGGATCCAGCAGATACAACTCCCCGCCCACCCAATAGACAATCATCAACAGCGCCGCGCCGGACAGCCAGGTGAAATAGCTCTGCCATTTGTGCCAGATCAGATGCTCCGGCATATGCTCAGGGGCCACCATGTACTTTTGAATGTGGTAAAATCCGCCGCCATGGACCTGCCATTCCTCACCGCTAACACCGGCAGGGGCATGGGCCACCTTTTTCAGCCCCAGATCCAGCGCAATGAAAAAGAACGACGCCCCAATCCAGGCCATCGCCGTGATCACATGCAGCCAGCGGACCGCAAAGCCGATCCAATCCCAAACCACGGCAAGTTCAAACATGCTGACCCCTTTAGATTCGCACCCGCCACTCTAGCGCCCTTTGCCCCGCCCCACACCCCGGAGCCTCGCCAAAAATGCACCACCCTCGCTTCATCTTTCCAATACAACTTACAGCGCAGCATCTTCCCCAGACACAACGCCCATGGTGCAGGTCCGGCCCACGAAGAAATCCCTACTTAAGTGTTAAATTCGCCGTAACACACTGAAAGAAGTGGGATTCACCCCGCTGTCCCCGCGGGGACACGCAGGCCTCTATCCCCTCCGGGGGCAGGCGCTCAGCTGCCTCGATAGGTCGAATAGCCAAAGGGCGACAGCAGCAGCGGCACGTGATAATGCGCGGCCTGCGACATGCCAAAGCGGATCGGGATCTCATCCAAAAACCGTGGCGCTTCGGGGGGCGTGCCCACGGCGTCCAAATAGGCACCGGCATAAAACACCAACTCATAGCGTCCTGTGGCAAACTGATCGGCAGGCAAGATCTGGCTGTCGGTGCGGCCATCAGCATTGGTGGTGAGCGTGTTCAGCAACACACGCTCTGTGCCTTCCAGACGAAAAAGCTCAATTTGCAAACCCGCCGCCGGGCAGCCGCGCGCTGTGTCAAGAACATGGGTGGTCAGATATCCGGTCATGGCAGCCTCCGTTGCTTGCCCCTCTATAGGCCCAAGGGGCCGCCTCTTTCAAAGGCTTCCGTGTCAAAGCCCCTTTCGCTGGGATTTGCTTGCCCCTAGGCTATCCAGCGCAATGCCACTTCGCATGAGGGACAGGATGAACAGATATCCGCGCGACATGACAGGATATGGGGCCAGGCCCCCGCTGCCGCTTGGCCCGGCGGGGCCAAGATCGCGGTGCAGATCGTGCTGAACTATGAAGAAGGCGGGGAGAACAACATCCTGCACGGCGATGCCGCCTCTGAAGCGTTCCTGTCTGAGATCACCGGGGCCGCCCCTTGGCCCGGGCAGCGGCACTGGAATATGGAGACCCTCTATGAATACGGCAGCCGCGCAGGCTTTTGGCGGCTGCACCGGATGTTGGGGGATCTGCCCCTGACGGTCTACGGTGTGGCCACAGCTCTGGCGCGCGCCCCGCAACAGGTGGCCGCGATGAAAGACGCCGGCTGGGAGATCGCCAGCCACGGGCTGAAGTGGATCGAATACAAAGACATGGCCGAGGCGGACGAACGCGCGGACATGGCCGAAGCGGTCCGCCTACACACAGAGGTCACCGGTGCGGCTCCGCGCGGCTGGTACACCGGGCGCTGTTCGATGAACACGGTCCGTCTGGCCGCAGAAACCGGGCAGTTTGACTATGTCGCAGACAGCTACGCGGATGATCTGCCCTATTGGCTGGCCACGGCTGGCCGCGATCAACTGATCGTGCCCTATACGATGGATTGCAACGACATGCGTTTTGCCATTCAGGCGGGCTTTACCAGCGGGGATCAGTTTGAAAGCTATCTGAAAGACAGCTTTGATCTGCTCTATGCCGAAGGCCAGGCAGGCGCGCCCAAGATGTTGTCCATCGGTCTGCACTGCCGCATCGCCGGGCGTCCCGGCCGGGCCGCCGCGCTACAGCGGGCACTGGAGCATATGAAATCCCATGACGGTGTGTGGTTTGCCACCCGCCTTGAGATTGCGGAGCATTGGGCCAAGACCCATCCACCCCAGCCCGGCCCGCGCCCATCGCAGATGAGCCGCGCAGACTTTGTTGCGGCCTTTGGTGGGATTTTTGAGCACAGCGCCTGGGTCGCCGAAGGCGCCTTTGATCTGGAGCTGGGCCCGACCCATGACAGCGCCCAGGGCGTGCATGCAGCCCTGGCACGGGTGTTCCGATCCGCCAGCGATGCCGCACGGCTTGAGGTTTTGCGCGCGCACCCCGACTTGGCGGGCAAACTGGCCGCGGCCAAACGCTTGACGGCAGAGTCGACCGCTGAGCAAGCCTCAGCCGGTCTGGACGCGTTAACGGATGATGAACGCGCCGATTTTATGCGCCTCAACACCGCCTATACCGAAAAGTTCGGCTTCCCCTTCATCATCGCCGTGCGCGACAACACCAAGGCCAGCATTCTTGCGGCCTTTGAACGGCGCATCACCCATGACCGACAAACCGAGTTTACTGAGGCCTGCCGCCAGGTGGAACGGATCGCAGAGCTGCGGCTGAATGAGGCGCTGGGCGCATGAGCCAGACCCTAATCCCCACCCCGCTGACCGCCGCCGCCTTTGCCGCCTTCGGCGATGTGTTGGAGGTGTCGGGCACGCCGGATAAGATGATCAACCAAGGCCGCTGCGGACGGTTTCATGACCGGGCACGCCTGGACTTTGACACGGGCCGCGCGGGCATCAGCCTGTTTCAAAGTGACTGTGTCACCTTGCCCCTCAAGGTCGAGATGATGGAGCGGCACCCGCAGGGCGGCCAAGCTTTTTTGCCGATGTCGCAAGATCCGTTTTTGGTGCTGGTCGCCTCAGATAAGGGCGGTGCGCCCCACGCCCCTCAGGCCTTTCTGACGGCGCCGGGGCAGGGGATCAACCTGCACAAAGGCACCTGGCATGGGGTGCTGACCCCGCTGGGCGGACCGGGGCTGTTTGCGGTGGTGGACCGGATCGGAGAGGGCGCGAACCTGCAAGAGCATTGGTTCGATGTGCCCTTCACCGTGGTGGACGCGGCCTAAAGCGTCAGCGGCATGTGCCGGTTGACGTCCTTGTAAAGCAGATAGCGGAACTTGCCCGGACCCCCGGCATAGCAAGCCTGCGGGCAGAAGGCGCGCAGCCACATGTAATCGCCTGCTTCCACCTCAACCCAGTCCTGGTTCAGCCGGTAGGCGGCCTTGCCCTCGAGCACATAAAGCCCGTGTTCCATCACATGGGTTTCCAGAAAAGGGATCACGCCGCCCGGTTCAAAGGTGACGATGTTGACATGCATGTC
Organism: Sulfitobacter sp. GN1-4; assembly: GCF_055693825.1. NCBI lineage: Bacteria > Pseudomonadati > Pseudomonadota > Alphaproteobacteria > Rhodobacterales > Roseobacteraceae > Sulfitobacter > Sulfitobacter sp. GN1-4. The sequence continues at coordinate 802,173 of NZ_JBVFUQ010000003.1, forward strand.
GTGGCGCAGATCCGCAGGATCGACGAAACGGGTCGTGGCCCATTTGCCATCCGTATCGGGCATGGCGATGGGGGCCACGTCTTGGTCGCTGGTGACAAAAGCCTCGGGCGGGGGCAGGCCTTCGACCGCGCGGTAGGCTTTGCGAGATCCAATGGAAGGTGGCGGGGGCGTCGCCGGTGTTGTGGATCTGCCAGGCCTGGCCTGCGGGCAGATAGGCATAGCCGCCGGGGGCAAGCGCATATGTCTGGCCACCTGTCGTGAGCGTGGCTGTGCCCGCAACCACGAACAAAACCGCCTGGGCTGACAGATCCGTCTCTGGCTGGTCTGAGCCGCCGCCTGGGCTGATTTCTGTGATGTAGTGGGAAAAGGTTTCCGCAAAGCCGGTCATCGGACGGGCCAGCACCCAATGGCGCGCGCCTTCCCAGAAAGGCAGAAAGCTGGTCACGATGTCGCGCATCGTCCCCTTGGGGATGACAGCATAGGCATCGGTAAAGACCGCACGGTCCGTGAGCAATTGCTCTTGCGAAGGCAGACCGCCTGTCGGCGCGTAATAGCGAGGGGGCATAGAGTTTCCTTTGGCCACGTTGTGCTGCGCATTTAGGCAGAAGGCGTGGCAAATTTCCATGGGGCCCTGCGGCAAAAGGCCCGATGTCGATCTGGGGCTGCTGGAGGTGCTTGTCCTTCCCTCTCCGCGTGTGAAACTAGTTTTATTATCAGTGAACGGGGGCTTGCCGGGCTTGGGTTCTGTGGTACTCTGACCGGCGATTTAAAGCAGTTTATGTATATGCAGAAAAAGAAAAAAGTGGCGATCATCGGCGGGGGCTGTGCCAGTATTGCGGCGGCCATGGAGTTGACGGACCCAAAGCACAACGGGGCGTATGACGTCACACTCTACCAGACCGGTTGGCGGTTGGGGGGCAAAGGTGCGTCGGGTCGGGATGCCGATACGGGCCGGATCGAAGAACATGGGCTGCACCTGTGGATGGGGTTTTACGAAAACGCCTTTCGCATGATGCGCGATTGTTATGCTGAGCTGGATCGGCCCGAAGGCCATCCGATCCGCACCTGGGAAGATGCCTTTGTGCCTGACAACTTTGTCGGGGTGACTGAGGACCGGGGGGCAACCAATGGACCAACTGGGCGGCCTATTTCCCACCGGCAGCGGGGCTGCCGGGCGATCCTCTGGCCGACCGCAACCCGTTCTCTGTGCGCGGCTATCTGATCCGCTGCGTGCTTTTGGTGCGTACCTTGGTGCTGAGCGTGCAGGACGACACCTCAGAGCCTATCGAAGGCGCAGGCGATAGCTTGGCCACGGCGGTTTCTGTGCTGGTCTCTTCAATCGTTAAATCTGCGGCCAACAACAAGACCGCCTTCACCAAACGCACCTTGCAATACGGCAAGCTGGCTGTCAGCGGTGTCATCCTGGAGGCGATCAAGACGCTGCAAATCGCGCTTGAGGCGCTGAGTTCGCGAAAGGATGAAAAGCAGGCGGCGTCTTTGCTGGATCAGATCGCCCTGGTGGCGCAGCACCATTTTGACAACATGATCAAAGACGATCCCGAAATCCGCCGGATTTGGGAAATTGTTGATGTTGTGGTCGCCATTATTCGCGGTGTGCTGCGCGATGGGTTGCTGTTTGCGCCCAACGGGTTTGAGGCGATTGATCATTACGACTGGAAAGACTGGCTGGCGCAGAACGGGGCCAGCAAAGCGTCCCTGAACAGCGGCTTTATCCGTGGATCCTATGATCTGCTCTTTGCCTTTGAAGACGGTGATGTGACCAAGCCCAGCCTGGCGGCGGGGCAGGCGCTGCGTGGGGCGCTGCGGATGTTCTTTACCTATCGCGGGGCGCTCTTTTGGAAAATGCAGGCGGGCATGGGCGACATCGTCTTTACCCCCGCCTATCAGGTGCTCAAACAGCGTGGCGTACAGTTTGAATTCTTCCACCGGTTAGAGAATGTCGCCCTTTCCACCGACAAAACGCATGTTGCCGCCTTGCAGATGCGCGTTCAGGCGCGTGCCAAGAAGGGAACGGAATATGATCCGCTGGTGGATGTGCGCGGGCTGGAATGCTGGCCGAGCCTGCCGCTTTATGACCGTTTGGCAAATGGCGCGCAGCTGAAGAAAGAAGGCTGGAACCCGGAGATGCATGGCGCGTTCCGGTCGGTTGAGCAAAAGACGCTCAAGGTGGGTCAGGATTTTGACCTTGTGGTGCTGGGCGTGGGCCTTGGCGCTGTGCCTGAGGTCGCGGCTGAGTTGATTGCGGCCAATGACGATTGGCGACTGATGACCGAAAAGGTCAAACATGTGGCCACCCAGGCCTTTCAGGTTTGGTTGAACAAACCGGTAGAGGAGTTGGGCTGGAGCCTGCCGCCCATCAACATCTCAGGCTATGTGGAACCCTTTGACACCTGGGCGGACATGCGCCAGCTGATCCACCGCGAGGATTGGGAAACCGATCCACAGGCGATTGCCTATTTCTGCAGCGTGCTGCCGGACGCGGATGTGTTTGAGGATGGCGATATCACCAAAAAACCCGTCGGGGCCAGCAGCCATGTGCGCGACAATGCGGTGCAGTTTCTGGACCGCGACGTGGGCTATTTCTGGCCCGGCTCCACGGGGGCGGATGGATTTGATTGGAAGCTGTTGCACGCCGATGCCGTGCAAGGGGCGGCAGCGGACGGGCCGGCGCGGTTTGAAAGCCAGTTCTGGTCGGCCAACATCACGCCAACGGATCGCTATATCCTGTCGCTGCCTGGCACGCTGCAGTACCGCATCTCACCTTTGGAGGTGCATTTCGACAATCTCACCATCGCCGGAGACTGGACCGATTGCGGGCATCAGGCGGGCTGTGTGGAGGCGGCGGTGATGTCGGGTCTCTTGGCGGCTTCGGCGGTTTCCGGCTATCCTCGGCTGGAGCATATTATTGGGTATGATCACCCTTAGGGAACGGGACTGAACAAAACACGATGGACACGCAAGAACGCATAAAACGCCCGATCCCGCCCCGCACCGGGCCACGCCGCAATGTGCTGGGCGCGCTGGGGCAAACCGACGGACGCGCGCAGGGCGGCACCGCTCAGCCGCAGACGCCCCCCATGCAAGCGCCTGAGGATGGGGGCCATCCGCTTGGCCCAGGTTTTAACGACGGGGCAGGGGTGGATCCCAAAGGTGTGATTGATGAAGGCGTGCGCGCGGCCTCTGATCTGGTGGATGCGCATATCCGTCAGGGCGAGGAAACCGCCAAATCGCTGGCCAAAGGCACCAGCATCCCGTTGAGCCAGACGGATGTCTCTGGCCTGCTGACCGGCTTGGTGCGTGCCTATTCCGATGTTGCCTCTGTCTGGGTGGATATCGTGGGATCCTTGGCGCAAAAGGTAGAAGGGCTGGGGCAGGGCGGTGAAGGCGCTGCCGCGCCGGGGCCCGCGCTGGCACCAAACTTTGGTCTGAGCCTGATCAGCGCAGGCCGGGTTGAAACCCGCATTGAGATGTTCAAGCCGGTCCCGGCTGTGACACCGCAGCCGTTGGTCAGCTCCTCTGTGACGCCGCCTGCGCAAATCACGGACATTGCATTTGTGGCCGAAGCCCCTGCACGGCTGATGGTGGAGGTGCCCGCCGATCAGACGCCGGGCGTCTATCATGGCCTGCTATTGTCTGCTGAGGATCAAAGCCCCGCTGGGGTGTTGACCATCACGGTGCATGGCACCGGGGCGTCTGTGGGGCCTGCGTGAAAGATCAAGCCGTCGATACCGTATCGCTGATGCTGGACGAATATGGTGCGATGACGCGCAAGGTGATGGCGGGCTATCTGCCCCGCGAAGAACCCCGAGAATACCTTTACGATCCGGTGGCTGATTACCCCTCACGGGGGGCAAGATGATGCGTCCGAGCCTGTGCATCGCAACCGCGCGTCTTTTCGGGGCGGAGCCTGAGCGCGCGGCCAAGGCGGCGGCGGGCATTGAGATGTTGCACAATTCGCTGTTGATCCATGACGATATTGAGGATGAGAGCGAAGAGCGTCGCGGCCAGCCCACGTTGCATGCTTTGCACGGCATTCCGATTGCGCTGAATGCGGGCGATACACTGGCGATGCTCAGCATTCGCCCCCTGCTTGAGAATGTGTATGAGACCTGTCCCTGGCTGGCCATGCCGATCATTCATGACCTGGAACGGATGTCGCGCGAATCCGCCGAAGGGCAGGCATTGGAGCTGGGCTGGCGCAAAGATCCCACCGCGCGCCCGACCCGCGATGACTATCTCAACATGGTTTTGAAAAAGACCTGTTGGCTGGCAGGTATCTATCCGGCCCGTTTAGGGGCTATGCTGGGGCGGCGGGGGAAAATCGCTGACGATGCCTTTATCCGATTCGGGTTTTTCTTTGGGGCGGCGTTCCAGATTCAGGACGACGTTTTGAACCTGCAAGGCGGGTTAACCTATGGCAAGGAAAGTTGTGGAGATATTTGGGAGGCCAAATGGACGCTGATGCTGATCGATGTGGCGCGGTCATTGCAGGAAAAAGACAAGCCACGGTTCGACGCCTATCTCAGGAAATCTCGTGAAACCCGGACAGAGGAAGATGTCGCATGGGTTTTGGAGCAGATGTATGAGATCGACGCGATCGAGAAAGCGCAGATGTTTGCCCGGGGACTTGCAGGGGCAGCATTGGAAGAATTCACGACCTTGGTGCAGGACCTGCCCGATGGCCGTGACAAACGGTTCATCCAGGAACTTATAACCTGGACCTTCCGGCGCGATCACTAACAGGAAGCGCTGCGCCATTGGCGCAGTGGAGGGACAAAAAATGACAGAAGAAACGACGCCAACTGAGCCGCTGCTGGCCTGGCTGTCGGAGCATGGATTGGAACAATACCATGCCGCGATGGACGCAGAAGACATCACGCTTGATGATTTGACGGATCTTGACGATGCGGATCTGAAGGAGTTGGGCCTGTCCATGGGGCACCGGAAGGCCCTGCGCCGCGCGTTGGAGGCGCAGGGTGCCGCAGATCAGGCCGCGACCCAAGAACAGGGCCAGCGCCGTCAGCTGACGGTGTTGTTCTGCGATCTTGCAGGCTCAACCGAACTGGCGCGCCGCTATGATGCCGAAGACATGGCCGCGATCCTGCATCAGTACCATTCGCAAAGCTACAAGATCATCGAGCGCTGGGGCGGCAGGCCGCTTGGCACGCAGGGCGATGGCGTCATCGCCTGCTTTGGATTGCCGAGAGCGCAGGAAAATGATGCTGAGCGGTGCTTGCGCGCCGCGCTCGAGATCTCAGCTGCGATCAAGGCCCTGACGTTTGACGACGGGCTGCGCCTGCATTCCAGGATTGGTGTGGCCACTGGGCGGCTTTTTGTGCGGGGCGCGGTGGAAGAGCCGGGGAATGTTGTGGGGGACACGCTGAACCTGGCGTCTCGGCTACAGGACCGCGCGGCGCTGGACACCGTTGTGTTGGCCGCGGGCACCAAACGGCTCGTTGAAAAAACCGCCCGGCTTGAAAGCATTGGGGAACATGACCTGAAAGGCTTTTCGGAGCCTGTGGGCATCTGGACGGCCACCGGCATGTTCGACATTGCCGACCGGCTGAGCGCCGATGGGGGCGACGCAGCGCCAGGCATGATTGGCCGGGCTGAGGAAGTAGCCGTCCTTCAAGGTCTGTGGGAACAGGCCAAGGCGGGCAACGGGCAGGTGGCTGTGGTGTCTGGTGATGCGGGGATCGGCAAATCCTCGGTGCTGGATGCGGTGCGTCGCTTTGTGGAGCAGGATGCGCATATGCACATCCGCTATTTCAGCGCGCCGTTTTATGAAAACAGCGCGATGTTTCCCGTCATCGCCCAGCTGAACCACGCGGTAGGCATCCAGGCGACGGATGACGCAACCACTCGGTTGGCCAAGATTGAGGCGGTGATCGGCGCGGATGACCGCCAGCGCCTGCGGCTGATTGCGGATTTGCTGTCAGTGGATGTGGGCGATACTTTGCCCCCGCTCGACATGACGGCGGCCCAACAAAAACAAGCCACCTTTGCCGCTTTGCAAGCTGAGCTGGTCCAGAATGCAGCCGAGCAGCCTGTGCTGATCCTGGCCGAAGATGCGCATTGGGCGGATCCGACATCGCTTGAGTTTCTGACGTCCATCGTGACGCAGATCGTGCCTAACAACCGTGTCTTGCTGGTGGTCACACACCGCCCGACGGTTGATCTGGCCTGGGAAGGGCAAGACCGGGTGACGCATCTGAACCTGGATCGTCTGACCCGGGATCAAAGCCGCGAGATTGTATTGCGGGTGATGGGTGAGACGCCCTGCCCAGCTGAGCTGATGTATGAGATCATTGAAAACGCCGACGGCGTGCCCCTGTTCGTTGAAGAACTGGCGCGCAATGCGGCTGAGCAGATTGACGCGACCGGAGCGCAGAAGATCAATCTGCCTTCCTCCTTGGAGGACTCCTTGCGCGGGCGTCTGGACCGGCTGACCCAAGGCAAAAGCCTGATCCAGACGGCGGCGGTCTTTGGGCGGCGGTTTTATCTGTCGTTGCTACAGCCGATCTTGCAGATGAACGAGAAAAAGCTAGCGCTGGCTGTTCAGGAACCGGTGGATGCCAAGATCATCTCCACCGTTGAGGAAGCGAATGCAGACACCATGCTCTTTCGCCATGCCTTGGTGCAGCAGGCGGCCTATCAGGGGCTTTTGCGCACGCAACGTCGAGAGCTGCATGCCCAAATCGCGGCCCTTTTGTTGGAGCATCGCCCCGGCCTGGCGGAAACAGAGCCTGAGACATTGGCGCGCCACTTTGCCGGATCTGGTCAGCTGAGCGAAGCGATCCAGTACCTGATTGCAGCAGGCCAGCGGGCCAATTCGCGGGCGAGCCAGATTGAGGCGACCAACCATTACCAAGCCGCACTTGATCTGTTGAAAGACCTGCCCGCCTCGCCCGAGCGGGATGCCCAAGAGGTATTGATCCAGGCGCTTTTGGGCGGTGCCTTGATGGCTACGCGCGGGTTTGCCGCGCCGGATGTCTACAACGCCTTCGACCGGGCGCGTCAACTGTGCCAATCGCTGGGTGACAACCCGATGTATTGCTCATGCCTTTATGGGCTTTTCACGGTCAATGCATCCCGCTCCAACAAAGAAGAAGCGGTGGCTTTGGCCGATGAAATGGTCAGCACCTTTGGCGAGGCGCCTGTACCGTCCTGGGCCATCGCTGCGCATTTTGCGGCTGGCGTCGCGCAGTTTTTCCAAGGGCACATGGACGCCGCACAAGCAAGTTTTGAAAAGGCCGTTGCGCTTTATTCGGATGACCAGCATGGCCCGCTGGTGGAACAATTTGGCGACAACCTGGCTGAGTTTTCGATGTGCTATCTGCAGTGGCTGCATTTGCAAAAGGGCGATGTCGATCTGTCAGCAGAATACATCGACCGCGCCGAGCAGATGGCCAACGATCTGAACAACAAGAACGCGCAGACGCGGTCCTTTGCGTTTCGGATGGGCCGGCTGCAAGAGCTGGGCGATGTCGCTGCGGTGATCGGGCTTGCGCCTGAGGTGATCGAGATTTCGATGACCCAGGGCTATCCCTATTGGGCGACAGCGGGTCAGATTGGCTTGGGCTGGGCGATGGCGCTGTCGGGCCAAGAGGAAGGGGTTGAGATGATCAACGCCGGGCTGGGGTTCTTTGACATGATCGGCCAGGAAACCCCGCAGACCTATTGGCGCACCTATCTCATTGCGGGGCTGATCACCGCAGGCCGCAAGGCGGATGCTTTGGCAGCGGCGGATGATGCATTGGCCCGCGCGGACAAAGGGCTTGATGAGTTCTACACCGCGGCCTTGTTGCGGATGAAAGGCAAGGCGTTGCTGATGGAACCTGCGGATCCTGATGCGGCAGAGGCCTGTTTTGAGGCGGGCATCGGCTTTGCCCGGGCAAACGGGATGGCGATGCATAATTTGCAATGTATGAACGGCTTGGCCGGGCTTTATGCATCACAAGATCGCGGCGCAGAGGCCGCACCTGGGTTGCAGGCCGCGATCGAGCAGATCAAGGCAAAGGACGATTTTGCAGAGTTGTCAGAGGCCAAGGCCCTGCTGGCCAAGCTGACCGGCTGACGGGCAGGGCGTTGGTGGGCAAGGTTGTCGTCTTAGGGGGCACGGGCCACATCGGTGCTGCGATCGCGCGGGCCTTTGCGGCCCAGGGCGCGGATGTAAGCGCCATCGGCCGCAATGCTGCACCGCGCGCGAATTTGCAGGGCACCGCCGTGATCCAGCAGGCGGGCGATGACCGACAGGTCGATCAGCTGAAGGCCTGGTGCGCGGATGCGGATGTGATCGTGGATGCGGCAACCCCCTATCCGCTGTGGCGGCACGGCACGCAGGTACGCGGGGTGGTCGCCGAGGCGCGCGGGCGCATGCGGCATGTCATTGCGGTGGCCGAGCAGGCCCAGGCGCAACTGGTCCATATCTCATCCTTCACCACGCTGCCGCCCTCTGGCAGCACGCAAGACCGGTTGCGGCTGGCCACGTTGCGGGGGATGCACCCCTATTTTGAGCTGAAAGAAGCGGTTGAGCAGGAGGTCCATGCCGCCCTGCGCGGCGGATTGCGGGGCGTGGTGGTCAACCCATCGGCCTGCTTTGGACCTTACGATCTGAAACCGGCTGAGCAGGCCTATATCCCGATGCTTCTGTCTGGGAAGGTGGCGGGCACGCTGCGCCATACGGTCAATGTGGTCGATGTGCGCGACGTTGCACGGGGCGTTGTGGCCGCGGTCACAGCCGGGCACGCGGTGCCGCAGCTGCCGTTGCTGGGCCATGACATTCGCATTGATGAGCTGACCCGTCAGATCTGCCACATGGCCGGGGTGCCTGAGCCGCGTCTGAAAGCGCCGCTGCTGATGACATTGGCGGGTGCCTATTGGGCCGAAACCGCAGCGGCCCTGGTGGGGCGCAAATCCGCTTGGCCCAGTTTGCCGGTTCTGCTGACCGCCGCCGGGCGCGCCATGCCGCTGAGTGCCGCACAACAAGCGCTTGGGGTGTTGCCCCGCCCCTTGCCCGACACGCTGCGCGATGCCTGGGCGTGGTACAAAGAGATCGGGCACTGCTAGGGCTGGCGCATGCCCCCCGCGCTGACATCCCTGTCTGACATGCAAGACGCGCGGGCCAGTCGCAGCGCTGCTATCCCCGGATGATGCCGCCCGTTACCAGTTTGCTCAGCCGTTTGTTCAGGATCTTGGCAGGGTTGGGCAGGGTGTAGTTTTCAATGCTGCCCCGCTGGCCAATGGCGGCCTCTAAGGCGGCCATGTCTTCGCGGTGCGATAGCGCACGTTCACTAAACGCCTCTGCGATTTCCTGCAGGCCCTCAACGTATTCGGGATCATCGCGGAAGACATCGCTCGACACGGCCATCAGGCGGGGGATGGCCTCCTCCACCCGCGCCCAGTCAGCCGATTTCAGGATGTCGCTGGCGTGGATGGCGCGCATCAGCAGCCCGTGCTGGGTGAAATCTGTGCCCACCTGAAGCGCACCGGGCAACAGCGTGTCTGCGTAGGCGTTAAAGAGCTTGGGCAAACGGGTGCCTTCATCCTCGGTGTGTTTCTGCAGCTCTTTCAAGGCTTTCTCAAAAACCGGCTGTTCTAGATCGGTGAGGGTGTGCCGCATATCTGCGATCATGTTTTTAATCTGCGTTGCCGCATAATCATCGCTGCCGGCGTCTTCCACTTTCTTGTTGATGAAAGCGCCCACGCCGCTGATGAATGTAAAAAGCTCAGACCGGAAGCTCAGCAGATCAGCGGTGCGGCGTGCGACCTCACTTTTGAAGAACATCCGCGTCATCGGCCAATAGCCGTGCAGCCGCTCAGGCGTTGGGAAAAGGTCTTCTATGAATTTGTTCGGTACGGTTTCCGCGCGCACGCAGAAATCCGTCTTGCGGTATTTCCGGCGGTTTGTTCCTGGGCCAGGCCCCATTGGCGCGACAGAACGGAATCCGCGATGGTTGCCGGATCCAAGGTTGCAATGTCTCGCTGCCGCCTCTGATTGGCTGTATTCTTGCATCTGACCGGCATGGGCCACCCGTTCGTTGAACGCGGCGATGTTGAGTGTTTTGCCCTTCGACACCGCCTTGAGCAGCTTGCGGTCCGTTGTCACGAAGAGCTTGCCGGTTTCATATCGGTCGCGGATTGCCAGGCTGGAGACATCGCCATCCTCCAGATGCTTGCGGAAGCCGTCCTTTAGGAACTGCGCCGACACTTTGCGCGAATGCAGCCGGAAGGCGCGGGGGCGATTGCGCAGTTTGCAGACATAGTTCAGCTCAACCGGGCGGTCAGCGCAGAATTTGTCCGCGCACTCGATCACCTCTTCGGCGCGGGCGGTGTCGCTGGTTCTCCAGCCAAAGAGCTGTTCGACCACATCACCGCGTTGCCAGACGTGGCTTTTGACCCGTTCAAAAAGCGTATTGCCCGCCTCACGCGACAGATCTGCGGTAAGTGAGAAGGGACGCAGGGGTTCAAAAACCCGCACAGCGCGGCCATCTTGTTCATATTCGAACTTGTGCTTCAGCCCCAGGATTTCGCAAATCGGCTGCGTTGGATAATCGGTGATCGTGACGTGCAGCTGTTCTTCCAGCTCGCGCAGGTCAGCGAGTTTTTTCAGACGGTGCCTGCGCTGCACAAGGCCCTGGTAGCAGGCGTTCACCGTGTGGCGCGAATCCCGGAACTGTTTGAGAGAGAACTGGTTGATTGGCAGATCGCCCCCCAACAGTTGCAGCACAAAGCCCTGGCCCAGCTCAAGCGGCTGATGTTCGCGCTGCTTTTCCTTGGCTTGAATATCTTCAGCTAAAAGGCTGACCCAAGAGGTGACGGATTGGTACTGGTTTTCCTGAACGCCGGTGTGGGTCGGCGTGTGGCTGTGCAGCTCAAGTACGGAGCGTTCTTGCGCCTGTGCGCCGCTCATCAAGGCGGGCAGGACAGAGGCGCGCATTTCCAGAATGTCACGCTCGGCGCGGTCCTTGGACAGATCAAGGCTGAGCCAGTCGTTTTCGGCAGACTCGATCTTGGAGCTCATGGTCGGGATGCCCGACACTTCGCTGGCGGTGATCGCGGTGCCAATGTCATCAACATAGGAAAACGCCGACACAAAGCCGGTGGTCATCAGGTGACGTTTGGCTTTTTTGGCGATGACCTTGGGATCGGTTTCATCCTCATCGGCATATTTGTCGTCTTCAAACCAGTCGTAGGCTTTGACCGGCACGGCAAAGTTAATCTCGCGTGCGCGGCGTTTGGCCATGGCGTTCAGTGACGAATTCATCTGATCAAAATCGCAGATGATCAGGTAGACAAAATCGCCCCAGGCCTCAAACCGCATGTGGTTTTTGACGTTGAGATAATTGGACACAAAGCTGTTGAGAGCGGCGTGATCCGCCTTGATCGGCAACACCCGGACGGAGGCGTTGGGCATGCTGAACGACCCGCCAATCGCCTCGGATGCACCGCGTGCGGTGTTAAAGAAGTTCATCGTGCGGATGTAGTCGAGATCAAAGGCGTCTTCGAGATCACCAAGATCCTGCGGCTTACCCTCAGGTGGTGTCGGCTTGGCGTGTTCCAGCATTGCCTCAGTGGCTTTTGTGCCCTCAGGGGCGGGGGCGCTTGGGGTGGCCGCTTTGGCGTTTGCGGCGGCGGCTTTGGCACTCGCCTCGGCTGCTTTCGCTTTTGCTTCGGCTGTGCGTTTTTCGGCCAGCTGATGCAAGAAGGGGCCCATCGCCCATTTGTCTTTGCTGCCCTGCCAGACCAGCGTTTCGGCCAGCCCATAGGTCATATCGACCTGCATCCATAGGGGGCATACGGGCGTGAGCGACGCCACGATGGTGCCATCCGCCTCGCGTTCCTCGGCCACCTCTAGCCCCAGCGATTCAACGATAGGAAGCCCCGCCAGGCTGTGCACGTCCACGCGGAAACCGCCATCAAGCTGACCCAGCATCATGTTCTGCGGCCCCAACAGCCCGCCCCGCGCAAAGGATTTGACGGGCATCTTGGCGGATGTGATCGCCTGATAGCAGGTGGCGTGCGGATCGCCGGCATCGCGGAATTGCTTGAAGTTGATCGTGTTCGCGTAGGTGCGGGGGAAGAGCGACCACAGCGTGTCCCTGATCCCTGACATCCAGTCTTTGGGATTGGCCCAGGATTTCAGCCGGTCAGGCTTTAGGTTTTCGCGGAACGTGTCCTGATCTGAGAAGTTGGGCAAGACGGGGCTGCCGGTGATGCCGTCGCTGGCCATGCCGGCAAAGGTCGTGGCCAGATCCTTGGTCAGCCGTGCGACACCAGCGGTGGTGCTTGAAAGCTGCTGGAGCGGTTTTGTGATTGTGTCCAGGCTGGGCGGGATATCAAAAGCCCCGCAGCGCGGTGTTGGTAGACCGACAGAAACGGGCGGTATTGCTGAACCTCGCCTTGATAGGCGTGTGCTGCCCGCTTGGTGCTGACCTGAAAAACGCGGCGCGCGCCATGGGGGTCACGGACCCATTCGCTGACAGAAGGATCAAGCTGCGCCAAAAGTTTGGGCCAGCCATAAACCTCACGCCCGGTGCTCATCGACATTTCATTGTCGACAAAGATGAAAGGAGAGGTGAAGGCCCAATCGTGGAACTCAGGCCCATCCGGTGTCATGTTCAGCCAGCGCAGCGGGATGCCAAAGGCGACCTCGCGCTGGGACACCCAGCCCATGTTGGCGGCCTGCAGGGACATGCGCCCATAATCAAGGATCACCAGATAAACAAAGGGGATGAAGGGTTTGAACTGCACCAGGTGCGGTGCCTGATTGAGGTAGCTGTTACAGAAGGTCTCAAGCCGCGGCAGGCTGGCGCGCAGCGGGAAGACGGACATGGTGACGTCGCTGAACGCAAAGGGAGGCGACATTTGCAGAGAACTCGCCGCGCCGCGTGCTGTATTATAGGGAAAAGCCGCCATATCGCCCACCTGGATGTACCGACCCGTGGGCCTTTGGATCAGGTTAGGTCAAAGTGATTTTTCAAACAAGTCCGCAGGTTAGCGCAGAAATATGTGATGCGGAAAGGACCTGCGTTTGCCGATCAACGGGGCCTTGATGGCCCGTGTGACGTGTGGTGCCGAAAAGCTGTCCGCAACAGATGCAGAATTTCGATGGTTTTGCGAGGATATGTTGTAGAGCTCAGAGCCTGAAAAAGGGCGGGATGCCTGCGCGGCATCCCCAGTTAACTCAGGCGCAGAGACTTTTTCATCTCAGAAGACGCGAGGTTCTTGGTCTCTTCAATGGCGGCGACAAGGCTCTCTGCGCCAAGCTCTTCTGCACGCAACGCGGCAAATCCCAACAGAATTGTCAGGTTTCGCAGCCCGGTTGTGCGGTCTACGGCTTTTTCGGGGTCGTTCACCTGTTTGTTCCCTCAAACGGCCCATTCTGGCCTTCCCAGTGTACAATAGAGCCGATAGTCTCAGAAAAACAATCGATAGGTCTTAAAAAAATCATGCAAAATTTTGATCTTTTTCGCGTGGACGGCCACGCCTTGCGTGTCTTCCTTTCGGTGTGTGAAACCGGCTCGGTCAGCCGCACGGCGGAGTTGTTTGACCTTAACCAATCCACAATCAGCCATACGTTGGAAAAGATGCGATCTGCCTTTGGCGATCCTTTGTTTGTAAAGTCGGGCCGGGGCATCACGCCCACGGAAAAAGCGCTGAACATGGTGCCGCGCGTGCAGCAAATCCTGGCCGATATCGAAGGTCTGGTCACGCCTGAGGTTTATGACGTCTCAAAGGATGAACGCCCGATTGCGCTGGCGATTTCCACACCCGCCCTGTTGAACGACATGCGCGCGCTGCACGCCAAGGCGCTGGAGGCTGCACCGGGGGTGAAGCTGGAGCTGAAACGTCTCGCGCCCCGCGACCGTCTGCAAGAAATGCTGTCGCAGGATGAGGCGGAGGTGGCGATTTGTGTGGCGGGGTTCAGATATGGCTCAACCTTGAACCACTGCGTTTATGGCACGGAAAAATCCGTGGTCTATTACGATCCCAATTGCCGTGGGCCGATCACCACGGTTGAGGAATATGCCGCCGCCCGGCACGGCGTGGTCAACTTTGGCGGCGCGCAAAAAAGCGAAGTGGAAAAGCGGCTGGCTGAGATCGGACTAAAGCGCGAGGTGGCTTTGGTGGCACCAACGGCGTCGATGTTGGGCGATCTGATCAGCGGCACGGATATCATCGCAACGATGCCGCAGCGGCTTTCGGAATTTGCCTATCGCGGGCTGTCCTACACGATGCCGCCCTTTGGCATGTCGGACATCGTTTATGATCTGGTCTGGCACCGCAGATACGAAAAATCAGGCCGCAACCTGTGGCTGCGCAATCTGATCCTGGCGTCGCGTCAGGGCGAGGGGGTCGCGCCCTGACGATTTCCTTGGGGGCCGCTTAGAAGGCAGGCTGCGTCGCACGGGGCCGTTGGATGGCCACGATCAACAGCAGCAGCAAGATTGCCGGGATAAAGAAGATCTCTTTCGGCATGCGGTCATTTTCCACCTGGATGGCTTCGATCTGGGCAGGTTCATCGCCGTAGAAGTCATAATCGTTGGCCAAGGTTTCAAAGAATGGCGTGCCGGGGAAGGGCTCTTCTAGCGTGACCAGACCATCACTTTCAAAGACGGTGAGGCCCACCGCCTCAAGCCGCTCTTGCCCGCTGCCTTCGGCCTCTGGCGTGACGGTGATGGTGATGGTGCCGACGATGCCTGTGTCAAAATCCGGGGCAGAGACGCGCAGCCGCGCGGTATCGCCCACCGGCATGTCCCCCAGCGCGGTGAGGGCGGCGGGGCCTGTTGTCTCAGTGTATTGATCCTGGATCTGGTCCAAGAAGAACCCAGGCCGGAACAGCATGAAGACACACAGCATCATCACCACGGCCTCCCATTTTCGGGTGCGGGCGATGAAATACCCTTGGGTGACAGCGGCAAAGACCAGCATCGCGATGAGCGATATGAAGAAGACCATCACCGCCTTGGCAGGCCCTACGTCGATCAACAACAGGTCGGTGTTGAAGATGAACATAAACGGCAAGAGCGCTGTGCGGATGTCATAGCTAAAGCCCACGATGCCCGTCTTGATGGGATCCCCGCGTGAGATGGCCGCCGCCGCATAGGCGGCCAGGCCCACGGGCGGTGTGTCATCGGCTAAGATGCCAAAGTAGAACACAAAGAGGTGCACTGCGATCAGGGGCACGATCAGGCCAGATTGCGCGCCCACGCTGACAATCACCGGTGCCATAAGCGATGAGACAACGATGTAGTTCGCCGTCGTCGGCAGGCCCATGCCAAGGATCAAGGACAGCACCGCCACCAGGATGAGTAGGATCATCAGATTGCCCCCGGCGATGGTTTCGATCACCTGGCCGATGATCTGATGCGCCCCGGTCAGAGAGATGGTGCCCACGATGATGCCTGCAGCACCCGTGGCCACACCGATGCCGATCATGTTGCGCGCGCCGCTTTCCAGGCCTGCGACAAAGTCACGGAAGGAATCGCGCAGGCCCCCTGTCACCCCCATCTTTTCCGCCGCAGCAGAGAGGTGGGCGTGGGTGTTGCCGCGCATCATTTCCTTGAGCGGACGGTGGGTGAGGGTCACGATGATCATCACCACGGTCGCCCAAAACGCCGACAACGCAGGTGACAGCCGGTCCAGCGTGTCGGTGCGCACCATCAGGTTCCAGACCAGCACAAAGATCGGCAGCGCAAAATAGGCACCACCCCAGAAGGTGGGCGTGAGGCGCGGCGCCTCAACCACATCAGCGTTGGGGTCATCGGGTACCACGTCCGGAAAACGCGAGGCCACATAAAGGAGCGCCAGATAGGCCACCAGCAACAGCACCAGCGCGGGATAGATCGTGGCACCCGGCATCATCGGCTCAAGCAGGGCGCGGAAACCAATCACCAGGAAGGTGATCGCGGCCATAGCGAAAAAGCCGGTGAGAAAGAGGATAAAGATCATCACCACGCCGATGTGACGGCCCGGCTTTTTCAGACCTTGCAGGCCCAGCTTGAGGCTTTCCAAATGCACAATATAGAGCAGCGCGATGTAGGAAATGACCGCTGGCAGGAAGGCGTGCTTGACGACTTCGATGTAGGGAATGTTGACGTATTCCACCATCAGGAAGGCCGCCGCCCCCATCACAGGCGGGGTCAGCTGCCCGTTGGTGGAGGAAGCCACCTCAACCGCGCCCGCCTTTTCAGGGGCAAAGCCGATGCGCTTCATCAGCGGGATGGTGAAGGTGCCGGTGGTCACGGTGTTGGCGATGGAAGAGCCAGAGATCATGCCTGTCATCATCGACGACAACACCGCCGCCTTGGCCGGACCGCCGCGCAGCGCGCCCAGCAGGGCGATGGCCACTTTGATGAACCAATTGCCGCCGCCCGCTTTTTCCAAAAGCGCGCCAAAGAGCACGAAGAGGAAAATCATTGAGGTTGAAACCCCAAGCGCCACGCCGAAGACACCTTCGGTCTGCATCCAGTAGTGGCCCATGGCCTTGCTGAAGGACGCGCCGCCGTAGTTGGTCACACTGCCCACCCATTCCGAATAACCGCCAAAGAAGGCCAGCGCGAGGAAGGCAGAGGCGATGATCACCAAGGGCAGGCCCAGTGACCGGAAGACCGCGATCATCAGCACGGACATGCCGATGCCAGACATCACAATGTCTGAGGTGCTCCACAATCCGGGGCGGTCAGCGATCTCAAACCGGAAGACGATCAGATAGAGGCAGGCAGAGCTGCCCAGGATCACCAGCGCCCAGTCATACCAAGGGATTTTGTTGCGGTGGCCGAACATCGGAAAGGCCAGCGTGGCCAGTGACAGCGCAAAGGCAAGATGCACAAAGCGCGCCTGCGCCACGATATTGGCAAAGATGCTGACGCCCGTGGCCTGGGCCAAAACACCGGGCAATTTGGACGCGATATAAAGCTGAAAGAGCGACCAGGCGATGCAGAGCCCGAATATCAGATTGGCAGCAAACGGGCCCGCGTTACGCGCGCCGGTGTCGGCCTCTGCCACCATATCTTCTGCGGATCTGGTTGATGTGTCTGTCATTGCTTTGTCCCCTCAAGCCATGTCCCTGGTCAAAAAACGCCAGCGGTCCAAGGGACACGCTGGCGTTCTCATTGTTCAAAACATCAAAGTGATGTCGCTTAGTCCATCAAACCCAGCTCTTTATACGCTTTCTCGGCACCGGGGTGCAGAGGGGCGGACAGGCCATCGTTGATCATCTGGCTGGCGTCGAGGTTTGCAAAGGCAGGGTGCAGACCGCGGAAATCATCCAGGTTTGACATTACAGCCTTGGCCACAACATAGGCCACATCGTCAGAGACATTGGCAGAGGTCACAAAGGTGGCGCCCACACCGAAGGTCGTGGTGTCCCCATCTGTGCCTGCATACATCCCACCTGGGATGGTCGCGACACGGTAGTAGGGGTTATCTGCCACCAGCTTATCGATCGCGTCACCGGTCACAGAGACCAGTTTGACGTCGCAGGTGGTGGTGGCTTCTTTGATCGCCGCTGCTGGGTGGCCAATGGTGTAGATCATCGCGTCGATGTTGTTGTCGCAGATCTCTTTGGCCATTTCAGAGCCTTTGTACTCTGTCGCCAGGGCGAAATCGTCCATGGACATGCCGTAGGCTTCCATCACCACTTCCATGGTGGCGCGCTGACCGGAGCCGGGGTTGCCGACGTTCACACGCTTGCCTTTGAGGCCTTCAAAGCCGTCGATGCCGCTGTCTGCGCGCACGATCAGTGTGAAGGGCTCTGGGTGCACGGAGAACATCGCGCGCACTTCGGGGAAGGGGTTGTCTGCGAACTTGGAGGTGCCGTTGAAGGCATGGAACTGCCAGTCTGACTGGGCCACACCAAACTCAAGCTCACCCGCTTTGATGGTGTTGATGTTGTAGACGGAGCCGCCGGTTGATTCCACCGCGCAGCGGATGCCATGATCTTTGCGCTCGCGGTTCACGAGGCGGCAGATCGCGCCACCGGTGGGGTAGTAAACGCCCGTCACACCGCCGGTGCCGATGGAAATGAACTGTTGGTCCTGCGCCATTGCAGCACCGCCAAAGGACAGAGATGCAGCCGCTGCAAGTCCACCGAGGAATGTACGATAATTCATATGTGTCTCCCTTATTTTTGCGGCGTCCAAAAGGCACCGCTTGTGCGCCAAGGTTCTTAAATGTTGGCCGGGATGTCACTACCCTAGCCAGAATTTTTCCCAAATTCACCTAGTGAAACGTTGATATGCCAGTTATTTCAGGGGCTTGCGTCGGCTCGATTGTTTTGCAGCAGGAGCTGTTGGGTCGACCTGCCCGGAGGCAAAAAGGGCGGCCATCCCCCTGCGCGCCCGTGCCGAGGATGCAGGCGGTAGGTGTCTATGGCGCGCTAAGACGCCTGCGCGGTCGTTTGCGTTTCAACCCGTTGCCGCGTTAGCGTAATCCCGTCACAGAAGCGTTGCAGTTGCCGGAACGGTGCTGCTGATTCTCACCGAGGTCTTTAAATGAACCACGTTTTCCCACGCCAAATCACAGCCCCTCCGGTGAAGGCCGTCAGCGCGCAGGGCTGCTATATCACCGATGAACACGGCAAGACCTATCTGGATGGCTCAGGTGGTGCTGCGGTGTCCTGTTTGGGGCATGGCGATCCTGAGATCATCGCCGCCGTTCAGGAACAGACCGCACAGCTGGCCTTTGCGCACACCGGCTTTTTCACCAGCGCACCGGCTGAGGCGCTGGCGGATCTGTTGATCAAACACGCGCCAGCGGGGATGGAGCGGGTCTATTTCGTCTCTGGTGGATCAGAGGCGATGGAGGCGGCGCTTAAGCTGGCGCGCCAATACCATATTGAAAACGGGCAGCCTGACAGACGTCACATCATCGCGCGGCGGCAAAGCTATCATGGCAATACGCTGGGGGCGCTGGCTACGGGCGGCAACCAGTGGCGTCGCGCGCAGTTTGAACCGCTGTTGGTGAACGTCAGCCATATCGCGCCTTGTTATGCCTATGTGGATCAACAACCCGATGAGAGCGCTTTTGAGTATGGTCAGCGTGCCGCCCAGGATCTGGAAGATGAGATTTTGCGTCTGGGACCTCAGAGCGTCATGGCCTTTGTTGCAGAGCCGGTTGTGGGCGCCACGATGGGCGCGGTTCCGGCGGTTGAGGGGTATTTCAAACGCATCCGTGAGATTTGTTCCCAGTATGGCGTGCTGCTGATCCTGGATGAGGTGATGTGCGGCATGGGGCGCACGGGGCATCTGTTTTCCTGCGAGGCCGATGGCGTGGCCCCCGATATTTTGTGCATCGCCAAGGGACTGGGTGCGGGATACCAGCCCATCGGGGCGATGCTGTGCTCCAAACAGATCTATGACGTGCTGGGGGCGGGATCCGGGTTCTTTCAGCATGGGCACACCTATATTGGCCATCCCGTTGCCTGTGCCGCGGGCTTGGCTGTGGTGAATGCGATCCTTGAGCGTGATTTGCTGTCTGCGGTGCATCAGCGCTCTGAACAGATTTTCGAAGGCCTGCGCAGCACCTTTGGCCAGAACCCCCATGTAGGAGACATTCGGGGCCGGGGGATGTTTATCGGGATGGAGCTGGTTCAGGACAGAGAGACCAAGACACCTTTCGCGCCTGAGCGAAAGGTCGCAGCAAAGGCCAAAAAGGCGGCGTTTGAGGCGGGGTTGATCTGTTATCCCATGAGCGGGACACGCGATGGCCGCTTGGGCGATCATATCCTGCTGGCACCGCCGTTTATCTACGAAACGGCCCAGGTGGATGAGCTGATCTCAAAGCTGGGCCAGGCGATTGGGCAGTTGGATTTGCGGGCTTAGGATCAGGACCCTGGGGCTGCAAAGTGCTGGCCCGGTGCTTCGGGTCATCATCGCCCCATACAGTTCGCTTTAACGCGCTTCCTGTAAAACCCCGGCAGCTGTAAGGGCTTTGCGCATCGGTTCCAGCTGAGGCGCGTAGCGTTTCCATTGGTCATTGCTGTCGGCGTAAATCGGTTTTCTGACCTGATCCGCGCTGGCTGTCAGAACCTGCGATTTCGCCTTTTCGGGGCTGAGCCAGTCCTGCGTCCAGGTCAGGCCGGTGGCCGCCGCCATCTTTTGCGTCACGCCTTCGGGCGCGCTGACCAATTCTTCATAGGTGATGTCACAAATCCGGTCCGCAAAACACTGCCGCCAATGGCCCATGATGTCGTTGTGCAGCACCATAAAGCGGGCGATGTCTTCTGGCGCATAGACATAGCCGTTCCCGGCCCCTTCAAACGACATGCGGTAAAGCGACCAGGCCACAGACATCGGATCTCTGGTGATGTGGATGATCTTGGCTTCGGGCAGGGCGGCGCAGATGAAGCCGGTCCATTCAAAGTTCAACGGCATCTTGTCAATCATAACCGGACTGCCGTCTGAATACTCTGCCAGCCCCGCGCGCAGCTTATCGCGCAGGGTGGCGATGTCGTCGGGGGTGAGGGCTTTGTCCTGCCGGTCCATCAGGGCCCGCAAAAACTGTGATACCGTGGTTTGGACCACGCCGAGTTCCCCGCAGGCCTGCGTGCCTTTGGCGCGGCTCAACATCCGCTCAACCAGCGTGGTGCCTGACCGCGGCAGGCCAGTCACGAAGATGGGCGTGCGCGGAGCAGGGGTGTCTTGAACACCCGCTATGGGCCCTTTGATCAGCGCCTTGCCAAGCGCGGTTGGAATGGCGTCTTTTTGAAAGTCGTAAGGGGCGGCTTTGCGGGACAGGGCATTTGCCTGCGCCAAATGGGCAAAGGCTTCATCGCGGGCGTCTACCTGATCCAAGGCGCGGAAGAGCGCGAAATGCAGCGGTGCGGTTGCACTGTCCGTCTGGGACGCCTGTTGCGCCAAGGCGCGCATGGCCCCCAGATGGGGATGGTCAGACGTGTATTTCGTCACCTCAGCAAGGCTTCGGTGCAGGATCGGATTATCTGGGGCCAGGCTGATCGCCTGTTCGTAAAAGCCGCGTGCGGCGGCGCGATCCCCGCGCGCGCGGGCCAGGATGCCAAGGTTGCTATAGGTCTGCGCATCGGTTGCAGGGTGTCCCAAGGCGGCCTGAAAGCTGGCCTCTGCCGCATCGGACAGGCCCATGATCCGTTCCGCGCGCCCTTTGAAGTTCAGGGCCTCAGGGTTGCCTGGGGCATGTTGCAAAACCTTGCGCGCTGTCTTTAGCGCGGCTGGCGCGCGGTTCATCTCAAGCTGATTGGCCGCAAGCGCCAGCCCAATTGCCACGGTGTCAGGGGCAAGCGCAAAACACGCAGCCAGGATACGCTCCGCCCCGTACCAATCGCCCGCCTTCTGCGCGGTCTGAGCCTGTGGCAGCAGCTGCGGGAGCATGGGCCGAAGCTCTTGCATCCCTTTGAGCGCTTTCTTGTTGCCAGCAAACCGCGACAGCACGCTTTGATAGGCGTCAACAGCGCCAAGCCAATCCCCAGCCTTTGCTGCCTTGCGGCCCCGCGCCAGCGTTTTATCGAGTGATCCACTGCCTGCCATGCCTGTTGCCCTGCTTATTGCTGCTTTTGTGCGTTGGCTTCAGTTAAGCAAATCCGCTGCCTCCCGCATAGAGGGTGGTTGTGAAAGCGGGGCTGTGCGGCTATCGCTGGTCAAAGTATACATTAGTGGATACATTAATCCGGCGGCGGTGCAGGAACCGCTGCGACCAAGACTGAGAAGGGCAAGCACAGCATGAGCACCGTATTGGGTTGCATCGCAGATGATTTCACAGGGGCCACCGATTTGGCGGGGCTGTTAGCGCGCAGCGGCGCACGGGTTTCGTTGCGGATCGGTGTGCCAGAGGAGCCACCGCAGGATCCCGCCCCGTTTGAAGTGATTGCGTTGAAATCGCGGACGGCCCCGGTGGCTGATGCGGTATCCCAGACCACTGCCGCCTTGAACTGGTTGCGACAGGCCGGGGCGGGGCGGTTTTTCTGGAAATACTGCTCCACCTTCGACAGCACAGCCGAGGGCAATATCGGTCCGGTTGCAGAGGCGCTGATGGCTGAGCTGGGGATGGAACAGACCATCTATTGCCCGGCCTTTCCAGAAAACGGGCGGTCCATTTTTATGGGCAACCTCTTTGTCGGCCAAGAGCCTTTGTCTGAAAGCCCGATGAAGGATCATCCCTTAACACCCATGCGGGACAGCAATCTGATGCGGCTTTTGGCCCCGCAAGTGCGCAAACCCGTTGGATTGGCAGACCGGCTGACCGTGGCGCAGGGGCCTGAGGCGTTGCGTGATGCCCTGCAGCAGTTGCAGGCAAAGGGCGTGGCCCATGTGGTGGTCGACGCGGTGGCGAATGCGGATCTGGAGATCATCGCACAGACCTGCCGGGATATGCCGTTGCTGACTGGCGGGTCGGCGCTGGCCATGCCGTTGCCTGCGCTTTTTGTAAAAGACGGGTTGCTCAAGGCGGAGGCGCTGCAGACCGACCAGCCGCAGGTGGCCGCGCAAAGCATCGTGCTATCAGGTAGTTGTTCGGACATGACCAACCGCCAGGTGGCGCATTACAAAGCCGCAGGCGCGCCAAGCTATCAGCTAGACCCGCTTGTGTTGGCTCAGACCGGCGAAGGCCCGGTGCTGGCTTGGCTGGCAGAACAGGATTTGTCAGCGGCCCCCTTGGTCTATGCCACCGCCGATCCGGCCAGCGTGAAGGCCGCGCAAGACAGGTTTGGCGCCACCCAGGTGGGCGAACGGATTGAGCAAGTGCTGGCCGCTTGCGCCGTGGCCGCCCGCGATGCGGGCGCGCGGCGGATTATTGTGGCGGGGGGCGAAACCTCGGGTGCGGTGACAAAGGCGCTGGGCGTCAGCAGTTTGGACATCGGCGCGGAAATTGCACCGGGCGTGCCTTGGACGTTTTGCACGTCGGCAGGGCAGCGGATTGCCTTGACGCTGAAATCGGGCAATTTTGGCCAAGAGAGTTTCTTTGAGGATGCTCAAAACGTGTTGGAGCAGGCATGACAGAAGAGGCGCGGCTGCGCGAACAGATGTGCCTGTTGGCCAAGTCGATGTTTGACCGGGGGCTGACTGGCGGCAGCACGGGCAATATCTCGGCCCGCACGCCCGATGGGGGGCTGTTGGTCAGCCCCACAGGCACCAGCTTTGGCCGGCTTGATCCGGGCAGGCTGAGCCGGTTTGACGCCGCAGGTCAATTCGTTGGAGGCGATGCGCCGACCAAGGAAATGCCACTCCACAGCGCTTTTTATGATACCCGCAGCACGGCGGGTGCGGTTGTGCATCTGCACGCCTGCCATTCGGTCGCCTGGTCGATGATGCCGGAGGTGGACCCGGAGAATTTCCTGCCTGCGCTGACGCCTTACGCGATCATGAAGTTGGGCAAGGTCAAACTGCTACCTTTCTTTTTGCCCGGCGATCCCGCAATGGGGGATGCCGTGCGCGGCCTGGCAGGCAAAAGGTCTGCCGTAATGCTGGCCAACCACGGGCCGGTGGTAGCGGGCAAGGATGTTGAAGCGGCCTGCAATGCCATTGAAGAGCTGGAAGACACCGCGCGGCTGGCGATGATGACACGGGGCATGTCCCCCGTGGGCTTGAGCGAAGATCAGGTGCAGGCCTTGGTGACCACCTTCAATGTGGAGTGGGAGGCGTGAAGTTTTCCGCCAACTTGGGCTTTCTTTGGGCCGACCGGCCGCTGCCAGATGCCATTCGCGCGGCCAAAGCGGCCGGATTTGATGCGGTGGAGTGTCATTGGCCCTATGACATCCCGGCTGAGGATGTCCGCGCCGCACTGTCGCAAACGGGGCTGCCGATGCTGGGCCTGAACACAAGGCGCGGCGATGTGGCGGCAGGTGAAAACGGCCTGTCGGCCCTGCCAGGGCGCGGCACAGATGCGCGCGCGGCGATCGACGAAGCAGTGGCCTACGGCAAGGCAATCGGCGCGCATAACGTCCATGTCATGGCCGGGCGGGCCGAAGGGCCAGCGGCGCAGGCGGCTTTTCTGGCCTCACTCAGCTATGCGGCGGATCTGGCGGCTTCGCAGGGCATGAACATTCTGATTGAGCCCCTGAACCGCCACGATGCGCCAGGATACTTCCTGCGCACGACCGATCAGGCTGCCGCGTTGATCAGTGCTGTGGGCAAGGCAAACATCCGGCTGATGTTTGATTGCTATCACGTGCAGCGCACCGAAGGGGATGTGGGGCACCGTTTCGCGCAGCTATTGCCGTTGATCGGGCATGTGCAATTCGCCTCAGTGCCAGACCGTGGCCCCCCAGACGGGGGCGAGCTGAATTACCGCGATGTCTTTGCGCGCATCAGAACGGCAGGATATACCGCGCCTCTTGGGGCCGAGTATAAATCTGATTTTCCAACCGATCAGACGTTGGGCTGGATGAAGGCGCTGGGCTAGGTTTTTAAGTCTGGCGATCCAGCCAAGCTGCACCCAAACGGGCCGTTGTGCTGGCAAAGCCAGCGGCAAGCTGTTGTGGCTCTGGCGCGTCGATATGGCTGCCGATCCAGGCCAGGAGCGCCATGCGGCGCAGCATGATCATGGTGTCAATCTCAGCCTCGTCTTGCGCGCGTAGGGGCCGGATGGTGCGGTAACCCCGCAGCCATGCGGCTTTGAGCTGGGGGATCATCGGATCGTCTTCGATAAAACTGATTGCGGCGGCAAAGTCATACATAAACCACCCAAAGCCGCAGTCGTCAAAATCAATCAAGCGAATGTCATCGCCTTCTACCAACAGGTTGGCCAGGCGCATGTCCGCGTGGATCAGGTTAAAGCGGTCTTGGCTTTGCCCGTAGGCCGCCAGCCTCAGGCGCACCCGTTGTTCAACGTCTTCCAACACGCGGCGAATGGGGTCTGTCACACCAGGGGCCGCGCGCCAGTTCCCCCAGGTGGGGTCCGCGCCAAAGACGGTTTCCACATCCCAGGTCAGCCGCTCAAACGGGGCGGGGCGCTGCCAGTTTTGGACGTGCAGGTGACAGTGTGCGGCCATCTTGCCCAGAGTTTCGAAATGCGCGGGCATCTCGCCTGCCTCGGACGGGTCGCCGCCGGGGATGAACTCAAACAGCACCAGATACCGCGGATCGGTCTGGCCGGGCTCATGGATCTGCTGGATCGCTTGGCCGTCCAGGCCTAGGACCACCTGGGGCGTTGGCAACACATCGTCTTGGCGCAATGCGGTAAGCCAGGCCAGTTCGCAGGCAATCGCACGCCGCGTGTGATAGTTGTGTCGGTGCACGCGCAGAACGGATTTTGACCCTGCTGGCGTGGTGACAAGATAGGTGTAATTCTCTGACACGTTGATCAGTTCCAGCGTCGCCGTGGCAGGCAAGCCCCAAAGGGGCAAAGCGGCCTGTGCCAAGGGGCCAAGCTGATCAAGCTGGGTTTGCAAGCGGGTCTGTGTGTCAGCCATGTGCGGTCTCACTCAAAAGCCGTCAGACCGAAGTGCTATGTCAGTTTTTTGCGTGGCACCAGAGCAGAAATTGCGCACATGCGAGCTGACCCTAGGAATGCACGAAGTGCAGCTGATCAAAGCTGCGCCGCCATGTGGCCACCTCTGCGGCAATGTCTGCGCCTGCCAACCCTTGTACGATCAGATGCGCCAGACGGGGGGCATCGCCCTGCGTCATGCCCCAGCGCACCAGCTCTGGTGTGCCGATGCGCAGGCCGTTCATGTCGCCTTTGACCTCTGGGATGGGTAGGCCGATGCCGCAGGCCAGAAAGCCGGCGCGCCGCAGGGTTTTGGAGGCTGCCTGCCCCCCGCCATACTCTGCCGCCAGAACCGCGAATTGGTGCGATTGCGTAAAGCCGCCCGTACCTGAGAAGATAGGCACGCCCTCAGCGGCAAGCGCCTTTGCCAGTGCTTGGGCCAGCGCGATCATCTCAGCGGCATAGGCCGCGCCGAACGCGCGCCAGTCCAGCATGGTCACCGCCAGGGCCGCTGATTTTGCAGCGTCAAAGTTTGCGGTCATGCCGGGAAAGGCGATATGGTCCAGGGCCTGTGCAATGTCGGCTTCATTGGTGACGATCAGACCACCGGCGGGGCCACCAAGGCTTTTGTAGGTGCTCATAG
This sequence comes from Sulfitobacter sp. GN1-4, assembly GCF_055693825.1. Lineage (NCBI taxonomy): Bacteria > Pseudomonadati > Pseudomonadota > Alphaproteobacteria > Rhodobacterales > Roseobacteraceae > Sulfitobacter > Sulfitobacter sp. GN1-4. The sequence continues at coordinate 828,238 of NZ_JBVFUQ010000003.1, forward strand.
TCATGAAATGCGCACCTTCGGTCAGCGGATTGGACCAGGCCCGCCCCGCGATGATGCCGCATTGATGGGCCGCGTCAAACATCACCTTGGCCCCCACCGCATCCGCGATGTCGCGCACCTGTGCCACGGGATGTTCAAAAAGGTTCAGACTGCCCCCGATAGTGATGAGTTTGGGCTGTTCTTTCAGGACCAGCGCGCGCAACGCGTCCAGATCAACGGTATAGCCATCCGCATGCACCGGTGCCTCAAGCGTGCGCAGGCCATAAAGACCGGCGCAGCCCGCGGCGTGGTGGGTGACATGCCCCCCGATGGCGGCGGGCGGCGCGATGATGGTGTCGCCCGGGTTGCAGGTGGCCATAAAGCCGTAGAGGTTCGCCATCGCACCAGAGGCCACGCGGATCTCAGCAAATTTCGCCTGGAACACTTCAGCGGCGAGTTCGGCGGCGATCACCTCAATTTCTTCGATGGCCTCAAGCCCCATTTCGTATTTGTCGCCCGGATACCCCAAGGACGGACGTGACCCGATGCCAGAGGCGAGCAATGCCTCAGCCCGCGGGTTCATCACATTGGTGGCGGGGTTGAGGTTGAAACACTCAGCCTCGTGGATCTCTTTGTTGCGCCGTGCCAGCTCTTCTATATGCGCAAGCAAATCCGGTGATGTGGCCTTGGCTGTGGTGGACGCGATTTGTTGAACCCGTGTTTCGCTGGGCGCTGGCACCCAGTCTCTGCTGGCGATGGTCATCTGTGTTCTCCGTCTTTGTGGCAGGTTTGACCTCAAAGAAGGGATGTTGCAAATCAGATTTGCTATTTCTTGGGGTGGAGTAACCCAGCCAGCCTTATGTGTGGTTTGTGCGCCAAGCTCAAAGGACGCGCCGGCAGGGCGATCATTGCTGTTGTCGGTGGTCTATAAAGCGCGGACATCAAAACCGGGCGCGCAGCACCTCAACCGCATGTTCAAAGGTCGCTGTGTTGCGTTCGCAGCGGGCGGCCAGATGCGCGCCTTCCAGCAGGGCCAGCGCATAAAGCGCCTCTTTATGTGGTGTGGACTGAAGCGTCAGGCTGCCGTCCTTGGCCCCCTGGGCAAAGGCCTCTTTGAACCACCGACGCATCATCGCGCGAAAGCCTGTGATCTGGGCTGACACTTCATCCGTCAGGCTTTCCGTGCTGATCGAAAACGACACGCACAGGCACAGCGTTTCCCCGCCATTCAGCGCCTGCCTATAGATATCAATCATCGCAGCCAGCCGGTCGGCACCGGTTTCTGCCGCCTCAGCGATGCGGGCGCAGGCGGCATCGTTTTGCTGGTGATAGCGTTCGACCAAGGCAGCAGAAAGCGCCGCTTTGGTCGGGAAATGATGGTGGATTGAGGCTTTGCGAATGCCCACCGCTGCAGAGAGATCAGCATAGCTGAACCCGTCAAACCCACGCGACATCGCAGCCTTAGTGGCGCAATCCAGAAGCGCGGTTTTGGTATCAGTTGTCATGATGGTGCCCCCCTGTTGACGTCCAAGAGCTGGGCAAAGGCATTCTCGGCAGCTTCCAGCGCCCCTTCAAGATAGCCGCCGAATTGCGGTGCCACTTCTGTCCCGGCAAAGGCCAGCCGCCCGTTCCACAGACCCCTGAGGGGTGCTGACAGCCCATATCTTGGGTGGGCGAGATCGCGCGGCGTGCTGGTAAAACCGTCTTGTGCCCAGTCTTTGATCAACAACGCCTCTGGTGTGGCCGCCTGCGGGCCAAATAGGCGCACAAGTTGCGCACCAATGCGTTGGCGCAGGTCTGCTTCATCGCAGCGCATGTCGGGGGGATAGCCGATAAACCCGAAGAGGGCGGCACCCCCACCGTCGGCTGTGCTGGCATCATGGATCTCTACCAGCGGGCCACGGCGGCTCATGGCGTCACCCGATAGGCCAGCGTCCCGCCAGAACGCCTGTTTATAGATCGCAACGGCCTTGGCTTGGCCCGCCATCCAGGTGCTTATGGTGGTCATGCTGTCCAGGGCGTTTTGGGGCAGGGCGGGGGTAAAGCGCAGCGTGGCGGCAAGGCGCGGGGGCAGCGCCAGCGCAATTTGCGCGGCCTCAAACCTCTGACCGGACGCCGTTGTCGCGATAAGGCTTTGGCCGCTCTGAGCAATGCTTTCAACCGGTGAGGAAAGATGAACGCGCCCTTTCCCAATCTGGCCCTGCAGCCCGGAGATGAGGGCGTGCATGCCACCTTCAAGGCGGTAAGAACCTTGCATGGACATTTGGTTGTGCGCGCGCTGCACTTGGCCGTCCGGTTGCTCCAACATGAGATGGCCTTCGGAAAACTGCGCAAAGTTATTGAGGCCCAGACGGGCCACCAGCGCTTCCATGCGGGGTTGGCCGGGCCAATACCACGCGGGCCCAAGATCGAAGGCGGATGCCCCATGGGCGTCAGACAGCACACGCCCACCCAGCCGGTCGCGGGCTTCGAGCAGGGCAAAATCCTGGCCAGCGTCTTGTAAAAGATCGGCCAAGCGCAAGCCTGCCAGCCCGCCGCCAATGATGAGGGTGTCGGTTTTCATAAAGCTCCGCCGGGATGGATTGCGATCATCTATGTCGCAGGGTTCAGACGTCGGGGGCTTTGGCAAAGGGCAGATGGCCGGTCTTCATCCAGATCTTTGCCCCTGCCTTGCCCGCTGTTGCGCGCAGCGGCGCGCCTTCGGGCAGCCGCAGCCAGGCATTTTTGCCAAGGGTTTCCCCTGCCAGGTCGATGCTGCCGTCGATGACCAGCGCCTCAGTGCCGCCCGCGGCATCAGATGAAAGCGCAACGCCCGGATCCAGGTGGTAGTATGTCACCACTTCGCGCGCATCTTCGTGCAGCACCGCCTTGGCAATGCCGTCTACGGGCGCGGAAAGTTCGTCAGCCATTGTTTTGCGAAATTGGGTCCGGTCGTCCATGTCGAATTGCCAAAGCTTCACAAAGATCGTGCAGCCGGGTTCAGAGCCGGGGGTGTGTTGGCTGGTCGGTGGGTTGCGCACATATGTGCCTGCCGGGAAATCACCATGTTCGTCCTGAAACACGCCGTCCAGCACGATGAATTCCTCGCCTCCTGTGTGGGTATGCGCCGAGAAATTGCTGCCCGGCGCATAGCGGACAATCGTTGTCGCCCGCGCAACCTCGCCACCTATGCGGTCCAGCATGCGCCGGTCCACGCCTTTCATGGGCGAGGGTTGCCACTCAAGCTGGTCAGAGTGGACGACAACGGGTGTGGAGAAATCGGAGTTTAGTTCCATGACGCGCCTCTTTCGGAATTTCACTACCTACTACATGGTAGGGAGCGGATCGGCAACAGGGGGGTATCAACGAAACGTGAAGGCCGAAGCCATGGCGCGGGGCGGCAAACACCCCGCGCCACAGTTATCAATCGTAGCGCAATTCGCGCGCCTTGCCGCGGAAAATCCAGTAGGACAGCAGCGTGTAGCCTACGATTGCAGGCAGCACGAAGAACGATCCGATCAGGATGATAAAGAGCGATTCAGGTGCGCTGGCGGCATCGTAGATGGTCAGCTGTTCGGGCACGACGTAAGGATAAAAGCTGTAAGCCATGCCGCCATAGGCCAAGCTCCAAAGCGCTGTCGCAAAGACGAAGGGCAGCCAGTTCAGCCGGTCATTTTGGAACGGCATCCGGCGCAGCATCCACCACAGGCCCCCAATCAAAAAGGCAGAGATGATAGGCAGGGGTGCCAGATACAGGACAGCCGGGTACGAAAACCATTTGTCAAAGATTCGGTCGCTGACGAAAGGGGTCGCCAACGAAATGGCCCCGATGCCCAGAACCAGCCCCCAAATCCCGCCCTTGGCCCATTGCACCGCCTTGAGCTGTAGGGCAGCTGAGTTTTTGTGGATGGCCCAGGTCGCTCCGATGAAGGAATAGCCAACGGTCAGAAAGATCGCTGTCAGAAAGCCAAAGCCCACGTTGATCCAGGTCCATTCCAGCCCCATCACGTAGAGCCCCAGCATGAACCCCTGGCTAAGCGAGGTCATCAAAGACCCGATAAAGAACGCGTTGTTCCACAGCCTTTTGTAGGCCGCAGGCGCCTTGACCCGGAATTCAAACGCCACCCCGCGCAGGATTAGACCGATCAGCATGATCGCCACCGGCGCATAGAGCGCGGTCAGGATATCCCCATGCGCGGCCGGAAAGGCCACCAGCATCAGGCCCACGGCAAGCACCAGCCAGGTTTCATTGGCATCCCAGAACGGGCCGATGGCCGCGATCATGGCGTCTTTTTCCTCTTCATTGGCGAAGGGGAAAAGCACGCCGATGCCCAGATCAAACCCATCCAGGATCACATAGATCAGGATAGACAGGCCCATCAGCCCGGCGAAGGTGAAAGGCAGCCATTGGGTCGGCTCCCCGAACATGTTCATGTCAAACATCACTTACTCCGCTGGTACGCTGGACACAGGTGCCTCAGCCGCTTGTGGGACGCGGGGTTCGATGGACTGACCATTGGACGCCCGCCGCGCGAGATAGAAGATCACCCCGATATAGGCCCCCAACAGGACGGCATAGACCACGAGGTAGGCAATGAGAGAGGACAGCACCATCGCAGGCGCGACATCTGCCACCGCCTCTTTGGTGGTCATCACACCCTGAACCAGCCAAGGCTGGCGCCCGATCTCAGTGGTGTACCAGCCCGCCAGCGTGGCAAGCCAGCCGCTGAAGGTCATGCCCACCAGACCGATGAGGAAGATCTTTGGCAAACCGTCCACGCCCTGGCGGCCCATCTGGTCCTTGCGTTTGCGCAGCATGAGAGCGACAGCGGCCCAGCTGACCAGCAGCATCAGCACACCGGTGCCCACCATGATGCGGAAAGACCAGAACACAGGGGCCACCCGCGGGTGCAGGGCTGTGCCGTCTTCGGCCACGAATTCGTTCAGGCCTTTGACTTCCCCATTCCAGTCGTGGGTCAGGATAAAGGAAGCAAGTCCGGGGATGCCGATCTCATAATCATTGGCCCGTTCCGCTTCATTGGGCAGCGCAAAGAGCAGCAGGGGGGCGGCGGTCTGGGTTTCCCACACGCCTTCCATCGCGGCCACCTTGGCGGGCTGATATTCCTTGGTGTTCAACCCGTGCAGGTCGCCCACAAAGATTTGCACCGGGATCACCAGCGCGGCCATCACCACACCGGTCTGCAGGGCCGTGCGGACACCGGTGGTCCGTCCACCGATCAACCAACGGAAGGCACTGACCCCTGCTATCAGGAAGCTGACAGTCAGGAAGCTGGCCAGCATCATGTGGAAGAAACGGTAAGGCATTGAGGGGTTGAAGACGATCGCCCACCAATCGGTGGCATGGGCCACGCCGTCAATCATCTCAAATCCTTGGGGTGTGTGCATCCAGGAGTTCAGGACAATAATCCAGAAGGTCGACATCGTGGTGCCAAAGGCCACTAAGAAGGTCGCGCCCGTATGCACCCAGCGCGGCACACGCGAAAACCCAAAGAGCATGATGCCAAGGAACACAGCCTCCAAGAAGAAGGCCGTCATGATTTCATAGGCCAAAAGCGGGCCCGCGATGTTGCCGACAATTTCCATAAAGCCGGGCCAGTTCGTGCCGAACTGAAAGGACATGGTGATGCCGCTGACAACACCCATCGCAAAGGAAAGGGCAAAGACCTTCACCCAAAAGCCATAGGCCTCCATCCACCGCTCTTCGCCGGTGCGGTTGTAGCGCAGACGGAAAAACAGCAGCACCCACCCCAACGCGATGGTGATGGTGGGAAAGAGAATGTGGAACGAAATATTCGCGGCGAACTGAATGCGCGAAAGCAAAAACGTGTCGAAAACCGGTTCCATGAACTTTGTCCTTATGTCGTCTTGGGACATACCTAAGCCACAGACCCTTAATAGATAGGGGCTGCGACGCAGCATCGCGGGGGCTGGGGGCTGCGTGTTTTCGCTGTTTTATGGGGAAATCGGCAAAAAGGACCCGCAGTGGGGCCGTGGCATGTTGCCTCAGCCCCTTTAAACGGGGGCCGGTTGGCCGGATCAGGCTATGAGAGGGCTTTCTAATGCCCGTCGCAGGCGCGGGGCCGTGTTAGTGAACCTGGCCCTTGGACACGATGCGTGTGACGGCTGATTTCAGTTCATCATAGCGATAGGGTTTGCTGACCACTTCCATCTTGACGCCATGCTCCAACAGCATGTCCGTTGCCAGTTGGGGAAAACCTGTGACCACCAGAATGGGCAGATGACGCAGCTTGCTCATCTCACTTTCCCGAAGCCAGCTTATGATCTTGTCCCCGGCCAAGCCGGGTAGCTGCAAATCCACAATGGCGAGATCGAAATGCGTGTCGATCTGGATCAGTTCTGCAAAAAAATCACTGGCGTTTTTCGCGCTGCGAACGGTGCAGCCCATTTTCTCCAACTGGCGGCTCATCAGCTGGTTCAGTTTTTCGTCGTCTTCCACCAGTAGGGCGTGAAGTTGATTTGTTTCAGTATCGGGGAGGCAAGTTATTGAATTCAAAGTGATCTCCGCACAAAAGATAAATGAAATTTAACAAAGCAAAGATACCATTAACGCCCTAAAGGGTGACCGGGTTCAGCGGTTAGTGCAATCCGGGAAATGTAAATTCCGTGGCGGCTGGAAAGTGCTAAGGTGCTGATTTCAAGAGGAAACCCGTTGAAGGACCATTTGCACTGCCGATGCCAATTCCTCTGCCGGGATGGGTTTGCGCAAGGTGATGTCAGGCGTCTCCGTTTCGGTGAATGAATTTATCGGCTTTTTGGGATAGCCCGACATGCAAATGACCGGCGTTCGCGGGTGTGACTTGCGCAGGATGCGCGTCAACTCATCCCCTTGAATGCGCCCTGGCATAGCGATGTCCGTCACAACGACGTCGGGCGCAAAGCCACTTTGGAGCAGCCGGTCGGCATCGTCCCCATTGCTGGCCGTGGTTACGACATAGCCCTGCATCTCAAGCTGATGGGACAGCACCCGGCGCAACGCGGGTTCGTCCTCAACCAGCAAAATCTGGCCTTCACCGGGCTGCGCGGCTTTGGCCTTGGCCGGTACACGCGGCGCTGGTTTTTCGGCGGCAGCGGGCAGACACAACCGGATGCTGGTCCCCTTGCCGGGCCTGCTTTTGAGGCTGACCTTGCCGCCCGATTGCCCCACAAAGCCATGTACCATCGAAAGCCCAAGCCCCGAGCCTTCGCCAACCGGTTTGGTGGTGAAGAAAGGATCGAAAACCTGGCTCTGGATGGTCTTTGATATGCCGCGCCCGTTGTCCCGGACGGTTATGCAGATTTGCGAGCCATCCCCGCCTGGGGGTATTTTGGTAGCTGGACTGACAGAGGCATGCGGCATCCCCGCAGCGTCAATGCGCAGGGTGCCGCCATCGGGCATCGCGTCGCGGGCGTTGATCACCAGGTTCAGCAGCGCCGTTTCCAATTGGTAGCGGTCCACAAAGACCTGGGGCAGCCCAGGTGCGACGGTCACCTTAGTCTCAATATTCTGCGGCAACACCCGGCCCAGCATGGAGCGCAGGTTTTCAAACACTTCCTCCAGATCATAGGCCGCAGGTTCAAGGGTTGAGCTGCGCCCAAAGGCCAAAAGCTGCGCCGACAGTGAGGCCCCCCGCTCAGCCGCTTCTACGATTTCATCGACAAGGGCGTCTTTTTCCTCCTCCGAGGCATCGCGCAGAAACTCTGCGGTGGCCAAGGTGATGGCCATAACGTTGTTGAAATCATGCGCCACACCCGACACCAGCTTACCCAGGGCGTCATGCTTTTGCGCCTCACCAAGGGCAAGGCGGGTCCGATCAAATTCCCCCCAGCGGTCACTGGCGTATCTAAGCGACATGTAGACGTAAGGGGAGATGGCCAGAAAAACGATGATCGCGGCGATGGTGTCGACACTCAGGCCCTGATCCATCCCGATCAGCAATGCCAATGCGGCAAAGACCAGCCAGATCGGGACAACGACGCAGGCAATGATCTCGGGATAGGTGGCATGAAACACAAAGATGTTGATCGTCGCGGCCATCACGAGGGCCAGCGCCGCGACTTTGTAGATGTCTCCTTCATTGGTCCAAACCGATAGCACCAGAAGTGCGTAAAGAGACGCGCGCCCGGCAAGCAGCGATAACACCAGCGCATAAAGTCGCGTGTTTCTAAGTTGGGCTGCACGGGCGGCTGTCAGTTTCTCCAACGATAGAAAAATGACGTAGAGCAGCCCGATGATCACAAAAGACGCATCATCATAGAGCAACAGAGCAACAGCAGAACCCAAAGAGATCAGACCAATGTGAACGTAGAACTGGATCGACCCCACACGTTCAGCCACCGCAATGGATTCGATTTGCATTAACCGGCGGCGTTCGCGTTCAGGAGACGGGGAAGCGTGTTGCATAGTATCCAAGGTCCAAAGCACGCGCATCCGCGCGCTGCCGCAAGGTAAGTTGATGAAAGCTCCCTCAATGTGAGCACAGCCCCGCGCCCCTTGGTCAAGCCAAATTCACAGATCAGGGGCGTCGCGGGCACCTGCATCCAAGGGCCGCGCGCGCTGAAAATGCAAGGAAAGCACCACCCAAAGCGGAATTTCATGCATTTGGATCATAGGTCCCTTCGGGCGTCAAAGATCACAACGGGACGGGGGGCAGCGCTGAGTTTCAAAATGCAGCACCTGCCTTGCGGAAGCACCGCAATTCGCTCGAATTCAGCGTCGTCAGGCCAAAAACCTGCTTGACCATCCGAAAAACGCAGCGTCACTTTGTAAGAAAGGCCTTTTCAGCACCTTGCCTGTTGGAATGGGCGGCGTCGTTGTCTTACCAATAAGACCAGACCCTTTGTCGGAACTGGCGAAAATGCGGCGGATACTCTGGGTCTTAGGGAGGGATCTAGTGGACTTTTTGCAGCTGATTATCAGCGGCCTCGCGAATGGTTGTGTCTATGGCCTGATCGCGCTTGGCTTTGTGCTGATCTACAAAGCAACCGAGGCGGTGAACTTCGCCCAGGGCGATTTCATGATGTTGGGTGCCTTCATCTGCATCGGTTTTACCAATCACGAATATATGGGCCTGAATTTCTGGCTGGCCGTGCCCCTGTCCATCCTGGTGATGGGGGTCTTTGGCTATGCCTTTAACTGGGGCATCCTGCGGCACATGTTTGGCCAGTCCCAGACATCCATTGTGATCATGACCATCGCGATGGGCTTTATCATCCGGTTCTTCGCGGGCACCTTTTGGACACATGAGCCCACATCGCTGGAAACCCCTTATGCCGGGCAGGACATACGATCTGGCGGGCTGGTCTTGGGCGTGGATGAAGTGCTGATCGTCATTGTGACGGCCGTTCTGACCTTGCTGTTCTATCTCTTTTTCTCACGCACACGCTTGGGCCTTGCAATGCAGGCCGCATCGCAAAACCAACTGGCGGCCTATTACATGGGCATCCCGGTGCGGCGCATTCATAGCCTTGTGTGGGGGCTGTCCGGCATGGTGGCCGCGGTGGCGGGCATTCTTTTTGCCTCTAAGGGGGCGATTGATCCGGCGACCGGTCTTTTGGGGATCAAAGCCTTTGCGGCGGCGGCCATTGGCGGCTTTGGCTCTTTGCCGGGCGCGTTGGTTGGCGGGTTGATCATCGGCGTGGTTGAGCCTTTGGCCTCGCGCTTTGGCCCCCCCGGCGTGAGCCAGATCGCCCCTTACGGTATCTTGTTGCTGATCCTGATTTTCCGCCCCGGCGGCATCTTCTCTCAGACACAAAGCAAGAAGGTGTAACTCCATGCGCTTTGTTTTCAAAACCACTTACGACGCAGATATTCGCCTCTTCAAACATCGTGCGCAGGCCACCTGGTACGCCTTGTTGCTGCTGCTGCTTTTGGGCACGCCGCTCTATTTCGTGGCCATCGGCGATGCCTACCTTTTGGGTGAAATCACCGGTGTCCTCATCTTGGCGATTGCCGGGATGGGGCTGATGCTGTTGACCGGTCACACCGGCCTGCCCAGCCTGGGCCACGCCACGTTTATGGCCATTGGGTGCTATGTGCACATCAACTTGCTGTCCTCTGGCGTGCCTTGGTTGCTGGCCTTCCCTTTGGCGGGGCTGTGTGCCGGGGCCTTGGGCACTTTGGTGGCGCTGCCGGTTTTGCGGCTGCATGGCGTTTACCTAGCGCTTGCCACTCTGGCGATGTCGATCCTGACGAGCGATATCGTCGTGCTGGCCGAACCCTGGACCGGGGGGATTGCAGGGTCTGCGGTGCCGGACATCAATATCTTCGGCATGGAAATCAACCGCTACTCCACGCCATACAAGTTCTACTATCTCGTCCTTTTCGTGGCGATTTTGCTGGTCTGGTTCTACCGCAACCTATTGCGCACGCCGACCGGGCGCAGCTTTACCGCGATCCGCGACAGTGAAATTTCGGCCCGTGCCATGGGGATCAACCTGACCCGGACGAAAGCGACCTCGTTCTTTCTGTCGGCCACGATGGCGGGGCTGGCGGGCGGTTTGTTCGGCCATTCGGCAGGCTATGTCACCAATGAAACCTTCGATCTGGTGATGTCCATCACGCTCTTGCTGATGATCGTGATTGGCGGGCTTGGGTTTATCCACGGGGCCTTCTTTGGTGCGATTGTTGTGGGCATCATCCCGGTGGCCATTGCAAACGGACGGTCGTTTCTGTCGAATGCCTTTGACGTCAACATCAACATTCCGGGCCTGGAAAGCGCGATGTTCGCCTTCATTCTGGTGTGCTTTATCCTGTTGGAGCCGATGGGGCTTTATGGCCGCTGGCTCAAGATCCGCACCTACTTTGAACTGTTCCCCTTCTACCGCAAGGACATGTTCAAACGTCAGAAATCCTATCTGAAAACGGAACGCCTGCAATGAGCTTGCTTGAGATTGAAAATGTCACGCTCAAATTTGGTGGGCTGGTGGCTGTTGATAACGTCTCGCTCACCGTTGAGGCAGGCGAGGTTTTTGCCCTGGTCGGGCCGAATGGGGCGGGTAAATCCACGGTATTTAACCTGATCTCTCGGTTCTATGACCCGGTTGAGGGCAAGATCCGCTTTGACGGCAATGACCTTCTGAAAAATACAGCCGATCAGGTGCCCGGATATGGCATCGCACGGACGTTCCAGAACATTGAGCTTTTTGAGCAAGCGACCGTGCTGCAGAACCTCTTGGTAGGACGGCACCGGCATCGGCGCACCAGCGTTCTGTCGGACATCATCTTTTCGCCGAAGGCCCACAAAGAAGAGCTGCGCCACCGCGAAACGGTAGAAGAGGTGATCGAATTCCTCGATCTGCAAGCCTACCGCGACAAGATGATCGGCGGGCTGCCTTACGGTGTGCGCAAGGTGGTTGAGCTGGGCCGCGCGCTGGCGTCTGAGCCGAAGCTGCTGTTGTTGGATGAACCGGCCTCTGGTCTGTCGGTTGAGGAAACCCAAGACATGGCCTTTTGGATAGAGGACATCCAAAAGCAGATGGGTATTTCGGTCATGATGGTTGAGCATGACATGGGGCTTGTTTCAGCCGTGTCAGACCGGGTGATGGCGCTGTCGGACGGCAAGGAATTGACGACCGGATCCGCTGCTGAAGTGCAATCACATCCAGCGGTGATTGAGGCCTACCTTGGCACGGGTGAGATTTCCAAAACGGGGACATCACGGGCATGAATACGGCAAATGACACCGGGAACGTCGTCCTGGAGATCGAAAACCTTGAGAGTTTCTATGGCCCGATTATGGCCATCCGCGGGGTGAGCCTGAAGGTCAACGAAGGACAGATCGTGACCGTTCTGGGGGCCAATGGCGCGGGCAAGACAACGTTGCTGAAAACCATCTCGGGCGTGATGGACCCTGAAAAGGGCACCGTGAAGATGATGGGCACCGACATCCAAAGCCTTGAGCCGGATGCGATTGTGCGCAAAGGCATCGTGCATGTGCCCGAAGGGCGCGAGATTTTTCCGTTGATGACGGTTGCTGAGAACATCGCCATGGGGGCCTATACCCGGACGGATCGGGGCGGCATCGCGGCGGACGAAGAGATGGTGTATTCCTATTTCCCCATCCTGAAAGAACGCCGCGACCAGCGTGCAGGCACGCTTTCAGGGGGTCAGCAGCAGATGTTGGCGATTGGCCGGGGGCTGATGTCTCAGCCCAAGTTGATGCTGCTGGATGAGCCAAGCCTTGGCCTTTCTCCGCGCCTGACCTCTGAGATTTTTGAGATCATCGTGCGGCTCAACAAAGAGCAAAAGGTCACGATGATGCTGGTTGAGCAGAACGCCAAGGTGGCCTTGGACGCGGCTGATTACGGCTATGTTCTGGAGCTTGGCCGCATCGTGATGAACGACAAAGCCGACGTGCTGGCCGCATCACAGGACATCCAAGAATTCTATCTTGGCGTCAGCCAAGAGGAAAACCAACGCGGCCAACGCCGCTGGAAGCAACGCAAGACCTGGCGATAGGGAACAACGATGGATCGAACGCTGCCCCCCAACAAACCATGCACGGTCTGACATTCAACGCAGACCTGTCCCAAGGCCCGTTCTATATCGACGGCCAAGACACCACGCCCAAGCTGTTCCGCCTGCGGTGCCAAACCCTGGGTGAACGCACCGCGATGCGCGAGAAGAGCTATGGCATTTGGCGGTCGCATTCGTGGAATGATTACTTCACCCGCGCCAAGCAGATTGGTCTTGGGCTTGTGTCCTTGGGTCTGAAACGCGGAGAGGTCGTGTCCATTCTGTCGGAAGACAACAAAGAATGGATGTATGTCGATATGGGTGTGCAGGGGGCAGGGGGCATTTGTTCCGGCGTCTACACCACCGATTCCGCCAAGCAGCTTGAGTATCTGGTCAACAACTCTGAAAGCAAATTCCTGTTTCTGGAGAACGACGAGCAGCTTGATAAATATCTTGAAGTCCGCGACGCGATGCAGGGGCTGATCAAGGTCATCGTCATCGAACGTGACGGTCTGCATGATTTCTCTGACCCCGACGTGATCTTTCTGGATGAGCTTTATGAGATCGGCGCGGCCTATGACGCCGAACATCCCGGAGCGTTTGAGGCCTCCATTGATCAGACTAAGCCCGAAGATACAGCAATCTTGGTCTATACCTCGGGCACAACCGGCTTGCCCAAGGGGGCGATGATTGGCCATGGCAACCTGATGTATTCGGTCAGCGCGGGCATCAAGGATGCCCCCACCTTTCCAACAGATGATCAGATTTGTTTTCTGCCGCTTTGCCACATCCTGGAGCGGGTGTTTTCGGTCAACGCCTCGATTGCTGCGGGATCAACGATCAACTTTGCTGAAAGCCCTGAGACGATCTTTGACAACCTGCAAGAGGTCAGCCCGCAGACTTTTGTCGCCGTTCCACGCCTGTGGGAAAAGATCTATTCCCAGGTTTCGATCCGCATTGGCGAAGCAACGGGTATGCAAAAATGGGCTTATGCCAAAGCGCTTCAGGCCGGGGCCGCCCGGGTTGAGGCCGAGGCCGAGGGCAAGACGCTCTCTGCTAGGGCAAACATCGCCTATAAATTCTGGGACATGATGCTGTTGCAAAACCTGCGCCGGATGATTGGGATGGACCGGTTGCGCCGTGGCGGCTCTGGTGCGGCACCGATCTCGCCGGAGTTGCTCAAGTGGTATGCCTCCATCGGGGTGCCGGTGCTGGAAGGCTACGGGATGACGGAAAGTGCGGGCGTAATCGCGATCAACAACCTGGGCAGCAACAAGATGTCGACGGTTGGGCAACCCTTGCCCGGCGCTCAGGTGCGCATCGCAAGCGATGGTGAAGTGCAGTACAAAGCCGGGAACGTTTTTCAGGGCTATTGGAAGAACCCCGAAAAAACCGCTGAGACCTTTACGGAGGATGGCTGGCTGCGCACTGGCGATGTCGGGATGATGGACAACCAAGGCTATCTGTCGATCACCGGACGTCTGAAAGACATCATCATCACCGCGGGTGGCAAGAACATCACCCCGGCAGAGATTGAGAACCGGCTCAAGTTCTCGCCCTATATTTCTGACGCTGTGGTGATTGGCGACAAACGTAAATTCCTCACCTGTCTGGTGATGATTGACCAAGAGAACGTCGAAAAGTTTGCCCAAGACAAACGGGTGCCGTTCTCCAACTACGCGTCGCTTTGCGCGGCGAAAGAAGTTCAGGAGCTGATCCGCGAAACCATCAACGAAGTGAACAAAGACTTCGCGCGTGTGGAGCAGATCAAAGACTTCCGCCTGATTGACGTCTTGCTGACGGCAGAAGATGATGAACTTACACCAACGATGAAGCTGAAACGCAGCTTTGTCGAAACCAAACACCAAGAGCTCATTGGTCAAATGTACTAAATGGGCCGAGCCAACAAACTAAACTCAGGGAGACCAACATGAAATCACTCTTTAAGAAATTGGGCGCCGCTGCGCTGCTTGCCGCGACTGCGATGACACCGGCCCACGCCGAGCAGGGTGTGACCGACACAGAAGTGCTGATCGGGTCCAACAATGACCTGTCCGGCCCTTTTGCAGCCTTCGGCGCGCCAGCCACGAAAGCGGCACAGATTGTATTTGATGAAGTGAACGCCGCCGGCGGCATCCACGGCCGCAAGATCCGCTTCATTGTCGAAGATCACGCCTATCAGATGCCCAAAGCCATTCAGGGCATGAACAAGCTGGTCAACGGCGACAAAGTCTTTGCGATGCTGCTGTCGCTGGGCACACCCATGAACATCGCGGCGTTCAAGCTGCAGGACGCCAAGAAGGTTGCCAACGTTTCACCGTTGTCTGCGGCACGTGAAATGGCAGAGCCTTTCAACTCGCTGCACTATGCAGGGACGGCCACATATTACGAACAGATCCGCGACGGTGTGGTGTATCTGGCCAACGAAAAGGGCGTCAGCAACGTGTGCGCGATGTATCTGCCGACTGACTTTGGCAAGGACATCAAAGAAGGCGCTGAATCCATTTCCGCTGAGACCGACGGTCTGAGCTTTGTGTCTGAAACAACGCACAAGCCGGACGATTCCGATTTCGTCGGCTCCTTGCAGAAGCTGAACGCAGACGGCTGTCAGATTGTTGCCCTGGCTTTGGGCGTGCGTCAGGCGATTACGGTTTCCGCAACCGCTAAGAAGCTGGGCCTGACTGACATGTCCTTCCTGAACTCCTCTGCCGGTTTCCACACCGTGATGGCCAAAGTGCCAGGTGGCGTGACCGAAGGCATGTATGCTGCGGCTGGCTGGGCTGATCTGCTGTCCCGCATGGACCAGCCAGAGGTTCAGAAATTCGTCAAAAACTTCACGGAAGCGACCGGCGAACAGCTGCCAGGCTCCGGCGCGCTGCTGGGTCACTCTGCGGCGATCTCTTTGGTCAAGGCACTGGAAGCTGCAGGACCTGACCTGAACGCTGAAACGTTCCAGGCCGGCATGGAAAGCCTGAACTACGAAGATGTCGTGTCCGGCAACACCGTGACCTACTCAGCCGAAGATCACCAAGGCGCGGATGAGGTTGTTATCTCGGTTATTCGTGACGGTAACTGGGTTGAACTGACGCGGAAGTAATCCCGCATCAGTTTGCCCACGATGGCAAAATAAAAGGCCCGGTCAGACACCACGTCTGGCCGGGCTTTTTGCGTTCTGGGCCGGAGTGTGTTGTTGAAACGGGCAGCAGCGAAACAGAATGGTATTGGGCTTTGCTGCGCTGTCAGGAGACCTTAACTGGTTACACGAATTTGCCAGTTGACAAAATATCGTAACACTTTATCCCTGTGGGCTAGGGTGCGATCTATCGGAGGATCTATGGCATATATCATCGACGCGGTGCGCACGCCCATTGGGCGGTTTGGTGGCGCACTTTCATCTATCCGAACCGATGATCTTGCCGCACTTCCCATCGCAGAGCTGATGCGACGCAATCCCGGTGTGGATTTCGGTGGTGTTGACGACGTGATCCTGGGCGATGCAAATCAGGCGGGCGAAGACAACCGCAACGTGGCGCGCATGGCCGCGTTGCTTGCCGGTCTTCCGGAAAGCGTGCCTGGCACCACGATCAACCGCCTGTGCGGGTCTGGCATGGATGCCGTTGGCATGGCCGCACGCGGGATCAAAGCGGGGGATTACAAGATGGCCATCGCTGGCGGTGTCGAAAGCATGAGCCGCGCGCCGTTTGTCATGCCCAAGGCAGAGGCCGCATTTTCACGTGCCAACGCGGTTTATGACACAACGATTGGCTGGCGTTTTATTAACCCCAAGATGAAGGCCGCGCACGGCGTTGATTCCATGCCCGAGACGGGGGACAACGTCGCTGATGACTTTGGTATCTCGCGTGAGGATCAGGATGCTTTTGCCGCCCGGTCTCAGGCGCGCTATGCGGCGGCAGAAGCGGCGGGGCACTTTGCGGATGAGCTGATGAGCGTCAGCATCCCGCAGCGCAAAGGCGATCCGATCTTATTTGAAGCCGATGAACATCCCCGCCCCGGCATATCGGCAGAAAAACTGGGCAAGCTCAAAGGCGTAAATGGCCCGGACAAGACCGTGACAGCTGGCAATGCCTCAGGTGTGAACGACGGCTCTGCCGCCCTGCTTTTGGGGGATGAAGAGGCTGCAAAAAACGCATCCCCGCTGGCCCGCGTTGTGGGGATGGCCGCGGCAGGTGTGGCACCACGCATTATGGGCATTGGCCCGGTGCCTGCGGTGCACAAGGTGATGGAACGCACGGGCCTCACGCTGGACCAGATGGATGTGATAGAACTGAATGAGGCCTTCGCCAGCCAGGGGGTCGCGGTGATGCGGCAGCTGGGCCTGCCCGATGACGCTGCGCATGTGAATGCCAACGGTGGTGCCATTGCGCTGGGCCATCCCTTGGGCATGACAGGCGCGCGTTTGGTGATGACCGCCGCCTATCAACTGCGCCGCACGGGTGGGCGTTATGCGCTGTGCACGATGTGTGTGGGCGTGGGCCAGGGTGTGGCACTTATTTTGGAAAGGGTATGAGACATGTATGCACAGATGATCAAATCTGAGGCCACGCAAGAAGACCCCGAAAAGCTCGCCGCCTTTCAGGCGCGCATCGACGCGGGCGAAAAGATTGAACCGAAGGACTGGATGCCTGAGGGCTATCGCAAGACGCTGATCCGCCAGATCGGTCAGCATGCCCATTCCGAAATCGTCGGTCAGCTGCCCGAAGGCAATTGGATCACCCGCGCCCCGTCATTGGAGCGTAAGGCGAACCTGCTGGCCAAGGTGCAGGACGAGGCGGGGCATGGCCTTTACCTTTATTGTGCGGCTGAAACCTTAGGCGTCAGCCGGGATGAGTTGACCGAGATGTTGCTGGATGGCCGGATGAAATATTCCTCCATCTTCAACTACCCCACGCTCACCTGGGCCGACATGGGGGCGGTCGGCTGGCTTGTGGATGGGGCGGCGATCATGAACCAGGTGCCGTTGCAGCGGACCTCATACGGCCCTTACGCCCGCGCGATGGTGCGGATCTGCAAGGAAGAAAGCTTTCACCAGCGGCAGGGTTTCCACATCATGATGGCGATGGTGAACGGCACGGCTGAACAAAAGCGGATGGCGCAGGATGCTTTGAACCGCTTCTGGTATCCCGCGTTGATGATGTTTGGGCCATCCGACAAGGACAGCGTGCATTCGTCGCAATCCATGGCCTGGAAGATCAAGATGAACACCAATGACGAACTGCGCCAGAAGTTCGTCGATGAAACCGCGCCGCAAGCGGACTATCTGGGCCTGACCATCCCCGACGAAAACCTGCGCTTCGATGAAGAGAGCGGCCATTACCGGTTCTCAGAACCCGACTGGCGTGAATTCCATGATGTGCTGTCAGGCAACGGTCCTTGCAACACAGAACGCTTGAGCGCGCGCAATAAGGCCTGGGATGATGGCGCGTGGGTCCGCGAGGGCATGATGGCGCATGCCGAAAAGAAACGGGCGCGTAAGCTGGCCGCTGAGTAGCAGCGATGGGGCTGGCTGACCAATGCAGCGGTTGCCTGCCCGCGCAGGACGCGCGGCAATCCCGCTGACTTGGCTCGTGCCGGAGGCGTTGTGAAGGTGCCACAGGAACGTAAGCGTCCGACATTTGAGATTTTGGAAAGGTGAAGCACGATGGCAAATGAATGGCCCCTTTGGGAAGTGTTTATCCGCGGCCAACATGGCATGAGCCACCGGCACGTCGGATCGCTGCACGCAGCGGATGCGGATCACGCGATCAAGAACGCGCGTGACGTCTATACCCGTCGCAATGAGGGGGTGAGCATCTGGGTGGTTGAGGCTGAAAAGATCACCGCCTCCAGCCCCTCTGACAAGGGGCCGATGTACGACCCTGCGCGCGACAAGGTGTACCGCCACCCCACCTTTTACGACATTCCCAAAGAAGTGGGAAAGATGTGATGGCAGCCGCTGAGAACGCGCTTTTTGAGTTCCTGCTGCGACAGGGGGACAACGCGCTTGTCCTGGGTCACCGGACCTCAGAATGGTGCGGTGTCGCCCCCGCGCTGGAAGAAGATATCGCGCTGGCCAACACCGCGCTTGACCTTATCGGCCAGACGCAGATGTGGCTGGGCTATGCCGCCGAGGTTGAGGGTGCTGGCCGCACGGCCAATGATTTGGCGTTCCTGCGTGAGGTCTATGATTTTCGCAATGTGCTGATGGTTGAGGTCCCCAATGAGGATTTTGGCCGCACGTTGATGCGCCAGTTCCTCTTTGATGCGTTTCAAGTCCCATGGCTCACCTCCCTTTGCGAAAGCGCGGACACGCGGGTGGCTGAAATTGCGGCCAAGTCCGTCAAAGAAGCGCGCTATCATCTGGACCGGTCCGCTGAGACGGTCATCGCGTTGGGCGATGGCACCGACGCCAGCAATGCCCGGATGCAAAAGGCATTGAGCTACTTGTGGCCCTATGCGGGTGAGATTTTTGCAGATGACGCAACCGACGCGGCAATGGCAAAGGCGCAGATCGCGCCGCTGCCCTCCAGCATCCGCCCCCTTTGGGAGCAAGAGGTCGCCCGGGTCTTTAAAGAAGCCTGCCTTGCCAAGCCGGACAGTGATTTCGCCCATAGCGGTGGACGGACCGGGTTCCGCCATACCGAACACCTGGGCCATATGCTGGCCAGCATGCAGGTCCTTCAACGCTCACATCCCGGAGCGGTTTGGTGAGTGCAACGCAAGCGGTGGATCCCGCGCAGGTTTGGGCCTGGCTGGATGGCGTGCCTGATCCTGAGATCCCCGTGATCTCCGTTGTGGATCTGGGCGTGGTGCGGGATGTGGCCATTGCAGGCAAGGCGGTGACTGTCACGATCACGCCGACCTATTCGGGCTGCCCTGCGATGTCTGTGATTGCGATGGACATTGAAACGGCGCTTGCAAAACAAGGCGTGACGGACCTGACACTTAAAACGCAAGTCGCACCTGCTTGGACAACCGATTGGCTGTCTGAAAAGGGGCGCGCGCGTCTTGAGGCTTACGGCATTGCGCCGCCCCAGGCCGCGGGAGGCCCTGAACGCTGTCCGCATTGCCAATCGGCGGCTGTTGAGAAGATCAGTCAGTTTGGCTCAACCCCGTGCAAGGCGCAGTGGCGGTGCACGGATTGTCTGGAACCCTTTGACTATTTCAAATGCATCTAAGGAGCCCCGCATGGCCCAGTTCCACGCGTTAAAGGTCACCGGTATTGAAAAGACGATCCGCGATGCGGTCGTGGTGACGCTAGAGCCTGAGGACAAAGAGGCGTTTGCCTTTACGCAGGGCCAATACCTGACGTTTCGCCGGAAGTTTGAAGATCAGGAAATCCGCCGCTCCTATTCCATCTGCGCGGGCCAGGACGACGGCGTTTTGCAGGTTGGCATCAAACGGGTCGCGGGCGGCGCGTTTTCGACCTGGGCCAACACTGAGCTTGCCGTGGGCGACAGGGTTGAGGCGATGCCGCCGATGGGTAGTTTTTTCGCCCCAGCTGAGGGTGCAGCACCGCACTATCTGGCGTTTGCAGGCGGCTCAGGTATCACGCCCGTTCTGTCCATTCTGCGCACGGGGCTGCAGGATGAACCGCAGGCCCGGTTCACGCTGGTCTATGCCAACAGAAACCCCAATACGATTATGTTCCGCGAGGAATTGGAGGATCTGAAAAACCGCCACATTGGCCGGTTCAACATCATCCATATCCTCGAAGACGACAGCCAGGAGATTGACCTGTTCAAAGGCCGGGTTGATGGCGAAAAATGCGCGGCCCTGTTTCAAAATTGGATTGATATCGACACCGTCAACATGGCGTTCATCTGCGGGCCTGAGCCGATGATGTTGGCCATATCTGAGGCCCTTGGCGCTCATGGGCTGACGAAAGATCAAATACGGTTTGAGCTTTTCGCCAGCGCACAGCCTGGTCGGTTGCCGCAACCCTTGGCCTCAGCAGATGAAATGGAAGCAGGCGTGCCAGGCCGGGTCACCATCGGGGGTGAGGCGCGCAGCCTGATAATTCCTCACCAGACCTCCCTGCTTGAGGCGGCGATTGCCAACAACCTGGATGCGCCTTTTGCTTGCAAGGCGGGGGTTTGCTCCACCTGCAAGGCCAAGGTGATCGAAGGCCAGGTAGAAATGATCGCGAACCACGCGCTTGAGGATTACGAAGTAGAAGCCGGATATGTGCTGACCTGTCAGTGCTATCCCGTCACTGGTGACAAAGTGGTTTGGGATTATGACGAAGCGGGCCACTAGGTGGCTGGCTTTACGACACGTGCTTTAGGGGGAAACAGAGTGGTCATTCAAAACGTCAAAAGCTTCGCTGCAGGTCAGTGGGTTGAGCCTGATGAAAGTGCCCGCGATATCCGCTCGGCCATCACGGGTGAGGTGATTGCGCGCGCAGGCAGCCAATCGTTGGATACAGCTGCGATGTTGTCCTTTGCCCGTACAAAAGGTGGCCCTGCGTTGCGGGCTATGACGTTTCATCAGCGCGCCAAGATGATCAAGGCGCTGGCCCAGCATCTGGGGCAGCACAAACAGCAGCTATACGACATTTCCTTTGCCACAGGGGCCACGCAAAAAGATCACCTGATCGATATTGATGGCGGCATCGGGACGGCCTTTGTGATCGCGGCCAAGGGCCGGCGTGAAATGCCGGATGATCACATCTACCTGGATGGCGGGCTTGAGCAGCTTTCACGCCAGGGGACGTTTTTGGGCCAGCACGTGTGCACCCCGTTGCAGGGGGTGGCCGTTCATATCAACGCGTTCAACTTCCCCGTTTGGGGCATGTTGGAAAAGCTCGCCCCCACGCTTCTGGCCGGTGTGCCCGCCATCGTTAAACCTGCGACCGCGACCTGTTACGTGACAGAGCTTGCCGTGCAGCTGATGCTGGACAGTGGCATTCTGCCCCCAGGAGCCTTGCAGTTTGTGTCAGGTGGTTTGGGCGACATGCTGGACCAGCTGACAAACCAAGATGTGGTCAGCTTTACCGGCTCAGCCGACACCGCGCTTATGCTGAGGTCCGCACCGCATATCCTGTCCAACGCCATCCGTTTTGTGGCCGAACAAGACAGCCTGAACGCCTCCATCCTAGGGCCGGATGCGGGCCCCGGCACGCCGGAGTTTGAGTTATTTGTCAAAGAGGTTAGCAGTGAGATGACGACGAAGGCGGGGCAGAAATGCACCGCGATCCGCCGGATCATCGCGCCTGAGGCGCATGTGCCTGCGGTCATTGACGCCCTGCAAAAGCGGTTGGCCGAGATTAAGATTGGCGATCCCAGAGACGCAGAAACCCGCATGGGCGCGCTGGTGTCTGCCAGCCAACGGCAGGACGTGCTGCAAAAGGCAGGTGAAATTGGGCAGGAAGCGGAACGCGTCTTTGGCGATCCCGATGCCTTTGAGGTGCAGGGTGTTGATGCCCAGGCGGGCGGGTTCCTGCCGCCGATGCTCTATCACTGCGCGGACCCGGATGCGGCCCGCTGCGTGCACGAGGTTGAAGCCTTTGGCCCGGTATCCACGGTCATGCCGTACCGGGATCTGGCCCACGCCATTGCCTTGGTGAACAAGGGCCAAGGCAGCCTTGTGGCCAGCGTGATCACCAACGACGCCGATGTGGCCCGTGAGGTGACGCTGGGGGCGGGGGCGTTTCATGGGCGGCTCTATTTTAACAACCGCACTTCAATGGCTGAAAGCACCGGCCACGGCTCACCCTTGCCGCACATGGTGCATGGTGGGCCGGGGCGTGCGGGCGGCGGCGAAGAACTGGGCGGGGTGCGCGGCGTGATGCATTACATGCAGCGTACGGCGATACAGGGCAGCCCGGATCTTTTGACCAGCATTGGCCGCAAGTGGGTGCCCGGCGCGCAAGAGCTGTCGCACCCGGATCACCCGTTCACGCGCACCTTCGACGCGCTTGCCATCGGCGAGACATTCAACAGCGCCGCACGTGTTGTGACGTTGGAGGATATTGAACACTTCGCGCATTTCACGGGCGATACGTTTTATGCGCATATGGATGATGCCGCGGCCAAGCGGAACCCGTTCTTTCCCGGACGTGTGGCCCATGGCTACCTGCTGCTAAGCTTTGCTGCGGGTCTTTTTGTGCAACCTGACGAAGGGCCGGTATTGGCGAACACCGGCCTTGATAATTTGCGATTCATGAAGCCGGTTGAGGCAGGCGACAGCATTCAGGTCCGGCTGACGGTCAAACATAAGACGCCGCGGAATGAAGAATACGGCGAGGTGCGTTGGCACGTCACGCTGACCAATCAGGATGCAGAGCCTGTCGCGGAATATGAACTGCTCACGATGAACGCCTTTGGCGCGTCAGCCTAGCGGCCAGCGGAAGAAGCCTCGTGCCAGATCGACATCCCCTTATTCAGTCTTTGATTGACCTTGAACCGCTCAAGACCTGGTCGCTGATCGTGACGGTCTTTGGTGATCTGGATGGGGATGTGCTGACGGGGACGCAGCTGCGCGGCCTGCTGCAAGAGATCGGCGTCAAGCCGGAGGCCATCCGTGTGGCGCTGCACCGGCTGAAAGCGGATGGCTGGATTGTTGCAGACAAGGTTGGACGCGAAGCGCGCTACCGTCTGTCAGACCGCGGGCGGGATGAGACCGAAGCGGTCCGAGCGGACGTTTATGGCCGCGCGGTGAAACATCCCGGCGGATGGTGTTTTCATCTGACAAAAGACACGCAGGCCCCGGCAGATGCGGTGACTGTCACACAGGACGTGTTTCTGCAGCCCGCGGGCGAGACGTCTGAGCAAACCGATGCGCTGATTTTGCGGCCGATGGACAGCGGCCTGCCTGGCTGGATCTCAGACCTGCTGCTCCCCGAGCCCTTTCATGGGAACGCGGCGGCGCTGTGCCAAGTGATCCAAAAGGCCGAAGAGCCCAACCAGGTGCTGGCACCGCACGCGCAAACGATCCTGCGCATCCTTGTGCTGCATCACTGGCGCCGTCTTGCACTTAGGTCCGCGACCTGGGCCCATATCAGCCTGATACCAAACGGCCTTGCGGCCCAATGCCACCAGTCAGTGACGCGTTACCTCAGCGCGGGCCATCACATCAAACCCTGATCGGCCTGGCCTTACTGCGGCTCATTAAGAGGTCGGCATGTGGTCTGGCGTGCAGATACGGATGTCAGCCACAGCGAAATGCCACCGCCTTGCCAGACGGCAGATCATACAACCCTTTGAAATCGCTGATTTCGGGCAAGGATGTATGGGGCTGCTTTACGTAAAGATGTTCTAAAATGTTGAAATGTTGTTCAGGGGCGATATGCTCGGGCCATTATTTTAACTTTTATTGCGATGGTACTCATGATGAACAAAATTACGCTAACCTGTGCGGCGCTTGGCATGGCGATGGGCCTTTCGGCCTGCAATACGGAAACCATGCCGGAAGCCTCCAAAGCGAAACCAACGACGACCACAACAGCTAAGGCCAAGCCAGCTGCGGCACCTGCACCACGTCCGGCCACACCAAAGCCCGTAACCGTTGCACCCAGCAGCTCGCAATCCTCGGTTGGTGATGCCGATGGCGGCGGTGGTTCCGGCGGCGGTGGCGGCGGCTCTGGTGGTGGCTCCTGGGGGTAAAACATGGCTAGGAACTCGGCACTTTGTAAAAAGACACTGCGCCGAGGTATACCTGCTCTGGCGATTGGATGTGCGTCAGCCATAAGCATGGCATTTGCACAGACAGCGGACGATGGAACTGTCATCGTCCGCTCCACTCAGCTTGACGGTGTGCCTCCCCTTTCCTTCGTTTTGGAGGAGAAAAGCACCCAAAGATACGCGCTTGTCATCGGGAATGGTGATTACACCACAGTTGGCGATTTGCCGAATGCGGAACGTGATGCACGTGACATGGCAAACCTGCTGCGCAGTGGTGGGTATGAGGTGGCGGAATACTACAACGTCACCAAACTGGATTTCGAAGCTGCGCTGCGCCGGATGTTGTTCGAAGTGGAACCCGGCGCTGAGCTTTTCTTTTATTACGCAGGTCATGGCGTGCAGATCGGTGGGCAGAACTATTTGCTGCCGTCCGACACGCAAGTCACCAGCATTTATGATGTGCCCTTTGCGACGGTATCGCTGTCCAGCGTGATGTCGCTGACATCCGCGCGGGCACGGTCGATGGTGGCGGTGTTGGATGCCTGCCGGGACAACCCGTTCCCGGATCAGGAAGGGGTGGTATTCCTCGACGGTGTGCCGTCCAAGCTGCGCACCGGCTTTACCGCACAGGACAGCCCGATTAATTCTCTGGTGGTCTTTTCCACCTCTCCTGGTGCTGTGGCGCTTGATGGTGTTGGCGATAATTCGCCCTTCACGACGGCCCTTCTGGATGTGGCACAGAAATCTCCGCAGCTGCCTTTTAACGACATGCTGAAAGAGATCCGCCGCAACGTCTATGGCCTGACAGGCCGCAGGCAGGTGCCGTGGGAAAGCTCTTCTTTGGTGGAGCCGATTTATCTGTCACGCGATGGCGACGCCATCGTCACAGCCTCTTTGGAAGAGCCGACCGAGGAAATGCCGGTCTCTCAGGTCAGCATTACAGCAACCTTTGACCGCTCGATCCGCATCGACAACCAGTTGATCCAGAACGCCCCTGCCGGCGGGCTGGATGTGTCTTTGGTGTCTTTGCCGACATCGGGCAGTTTGGCCATTCTGGGAGAGGGGCAGTCTTCGAACCTGACCGGGTCGGGTAAGGTTGTGCTGACCGAAGGGCAATCGCTTGTCTACAGGCCCCAACGCCAGCGCACCCGTGGGCTGGTGTTGACCTCATCAAATGAGGAAGCGGCGGCCGAGAATTTCTCCATCGGGGACAGCTTTAAGGTGGCCATCGGGGGTGAGGTACGTGACGTTCAGCTGAACATCTCAGTGGATGCCTGCGATTTCGAAGCCGGAGACCACTTGGATCCGGACGGTGTTGGCATCGGCCGTTTCCCCAATGAGCTGAAGCCTGAGGTGGCGCTGGAAATGTGTCAGGCAAGCGTCGCGCGCGAGCCTAACAATGGACGGTTCCATTATCAGCTGGGCCGGGCGCATCTGGCGCTGCGCAACCTGGACGCTGCACAGGCCGCGTTTGAAAAGGCCGCAGCACTGGGGCACACCCGCGCGTTGCAGGCACAAGGCACCGCTCTGGTGACCGAGGTTGCACAAACCGCGGGCGTGCGGGCGGGCCGGGCACCGGACGCAGCACTTGATTTCTACCGCCAAGGTGTGGAGCGCGGCGATCCCTATGCCTATCACTCGCTTGGGCGGCAGTTCTTGTTGTACCCGGAAAATGCGGATGAGCAGCGCCAGGGGTTCAACCTGTTGTCACGCTCGCTTGAGCTTGGGCATACATTTTCGATGAACGCCTTGGGCCTCTATTTCCTCAACGAAGATGCTGATCACTACGACGCGGAACGCGGGCTTCGCTATCTGCGGGAAAGTGCGGCGCGGGGGGATATCTATGGCTATCAGAACATGGGTTTCGTCTATGCCAACGGCATTGGGGGCACCCAGAAAGACACGGCGCGCGCCTATGATCTGTTTGTCAAAGCCAGCGAAGGGGGCACCCCCGTGCGCCCTCAAGCGTGGGCCGGATGTATAATGCAGGAACCGCGCCGGGTGGCACAGACCTGACCAAAGCGATCCAGTGGTACAGCATTGGTCTGGCCCGTGGTGACGGCTGGGGTGGTGCCAACGCGGCCTGGCTCATTGCGAACCGTAAGCCTGCGGGGTTCACCCCCTATGATGCGGCTGTCTTTGCGGCCAAAGCGGCCAGCCTCAAGAACTCTGAGCCCAAGGCAGAAGCGCTCAAAACCCTGCGTGCGCTGGACCGCCGTGCAGTTGGTGGCGGAACGCAGAAGTTGATGCAGGAACTGGGTGTTGAGATTGAGGTTGATGGCTCCTTCGGTCCTCAAAGTCTGGCAGCACTTAATGCGTTTGCGGCCAGTGAAGGGGTGCGCATTCCAGAAGATCCGGTTGACCGGATTACGGCGCTGGCCAAGCTGCTTTGGGAACGCTCTGCCTTCCGCGTGGACCTTTATTAAAAAGCTCCGCAGGTCTGTGTGATTGATGCCCCCCGCAACGGATGATCCGTTGCGGGGGTTTCTTTTGGAAAAGGCCCAACCTGGCGCGGTCTCAATGGGCTGAGCTGTGCCGTCCAAAAAGCACGCTAACCCAAAGCGCCTCAGGCAGACCAGAGCGTGCCACACGTTGGCGGAATGCGCGCTTCGATCGCTTGCATGGCGTCCACAATCAGGTCTTCGCGCCATCTGCGCCCGGCAAGCTGGACGCCAATCGGGCTGGGGCCGTCGGGCAGTTGGGCGATATGCGTTGGCAAGTTGCCCGCAGGCAGCCCCAGGAAGTTCATGATGAACGACCAATGCGACCCTCCCAGCGCGTCCGCCACCCCTTCGGCCCCTTCTGTATCGCGGCCCGGCGCAAAGAACGGTTTCAGCATGAAGGGCGTCAAAACCAGCGGGTAGTCTTCTAAAAATCCAGCCCAAGCACGGGCGTAGTGTGACCGTTGCGCCAGCATGCTCAACAGCTCTTTGCCCGCATAGGGGGAACTGGCGATAATACTCATCGAAAATCTTGATGATGTCCGGTGAGCCGTAGGTGCGAATGTCAGGGCCAAGCAGTTCTTCCACTTCACCCAGCAACGCCCGATACCCGACTTCGCCGGTTTCCTTGGCCAAGGGCGGCTCCACTTCCTCGATGGCATAGCCCGCGTCTGAAAGGGCGGATGCCGCGCGATCAAGGGCGGTGGCCACATCGGGATGCAGGCCAAAGCCGAAATCATCACGTGCCACGGCCACGCGTATGGGGCCATGCAGCGGTGCGGCACGCCAGGGCAGGGGGACGTGAAACGGATCACGCGGATCAGGCGCGATCATGGTGGGCATCGACAGATGCAGATCAGCGGCGTTGCGGGCGATCAACCCTTGAACGGACATTGATTGCGCCAACAGCCCGCGCTCCGCCTTTTGGCTTGGGTTATAGGCGGGCACGCGCCCCAGCCCCGGTTTGACCGTGACCGCGCCATTGGCTGCGGCTGGAAAGCGCAGCGATCCGCCAATGTCGTTGCCATGCGCCAGCGCGCCAATCCCCGCCATCACAGCTGAGCCTGCCCCACCGGATGACCCGCCTGCCGACAGATGCGGCCCCCAGGGGTTATGGGTGCGGCCGAAAAGTGGGTTGTCGGTATCTGCGCGGAATGAGAACTCAGGTGTGTTGGTGCGCCCGATGACAACGGCCCCCGCCGCCTTGAGGTTTTGCACGATGGGGGCATCTTCGCTGGCCATCAGGTCTTTGAATGCGGGCACACCGTTTGAGGTGGCCTGCCCTTTTTGATCCACGTTGATTTTGATGGTGACAGGCACCCCGTGCAGCGGACCCTTTGGCCCGTCTTGTGCATCAAGCGCTGCCGCATCTGCCCGCGCTTCATCGGCCAAGCTGACGACAACGGCGTTCAGGGACGGATTGGCGGCCTCCATCCGGGCCAGCGCCGCTTCTGTCACCTCTGTCGCGGATACGGCTCCTTCGTGCGTTGCGGTCACGATTTCTGAGGCACTCCACTGCCAAATCGGAGGTTTCGTCATCACGTTTTCCTTTCACGGCCCTTTGGCGTTTGGAGCGACGGTGCCGCCACATCCCCCGCGTGGCGCAAGGCGCGCCAGCAGTCCTTTGATATGTGAGTGTCGCAGATGCGTTTTCGCCGTCAACCGCCCGCGGCTAGCAGGATCAGCTTTGCACGCATGTTCAGCGTGAGGGGCTATGAAAGGCAGGGGCGCGATTGGGGGCTGCACAAGTGCTTTGGCAGGGACATGACGTCCAATGCAAAGCGCAAGGGCAACCGTTAACCCAGGTAGACGAAGCTCATTTTATTGCCGTCAAGGTCGCGCACATATGCGCCATAAAAGTCAGGTCCATACATGGGCCGTGGCCCCGGATCCCCTTCATTCGTGCCACCTTGGTCAAGTGCTGCCGCATGGGCCGCGTCGACCTCTTCTTTGCTTTCGCAGGCCAGCCCAACCATGTTTCCGTTTCCGGCAACTGCAGTTTGGTTGTCATAGGGCGTGACAACCCAGATGCGCCCGCCGCCGCGCAGCTCATAACACACGGCGTGGGGCATATATTCAGCGACACATTTGCCGCCCACATGGGGGAGCACAGCATCATAGAATGCGCCGGCATTTGCCACGTCGTTGGAGCCTAACATGACGTAATTCAGTGACATTCCGCGACCTCGGTTCTGTGCAAGGGCGCGCTCCGTTTTTTGGGACGCGCCTGGTTATTTCAGTGGGTTCACTCGCTGACCGGCGGGAACCAGGTCAGGGATGAATGATGCAGTGAGATGAGAACACGCCCGTCCAACTTGTGATAGGCAAAAGTGTAATCCGCACGCGTCGCATTGCCGGCCCCATTCACAAAGGTGTAGTGCCCCATGTCTTTGTACCCCAGCCCGCCTGCCTTCAGGATCGGCCCAACAGCGCTTTGAAACTCAACCGTTTTCCAGCCACGCTTTAGAAAGCCGCTGTCTTGGGGGTAATCCGCGTCACCGCCTACAAAATAGGCCCGTGCGCCTTTTTCATCCAGTCGGATGACATCAGCGAGCGTCGGTTTGAACAGCAGTGGCTCATCCGGGTCACCGAAATCATAGAGCTCCAACAGCCCGTCCACATCTTGCTCAGTGACACACCTGGCCCAGGCGCGCTGGGCGGTCACGACTTCGGCTTTGGTCATGGGTTCAAAATTGCGTTCGGACATGGTCGTTCAGGGCCTTCTGTTTTCAGTTTCTCAGAATTGCCACAACTTTTTTGACATGCCAAGTTTCCGCTTCCAGCAGCATCAGAGCGATGGCCGCCGAAATTGCTTTGTTGCATCGGCATAATTTCTTTGCACTCTAGGGGGCCTGTGACCAACGAAAGGAGGCTTGCGTGTTTCATTGGACTGCCCTCGCTCTGACTGCCGCCATTTGTTGTGCCTCCACCGCCCATGCGCAGGCGGTGAAACTGACCGGCGCAGAGATCACGGAGCTTTTGTCCGGCAACACCGCGATTGGCCGCTGGGAAGGGGTCAAATACCGGCAGTATTTCGCGCCCGATGGCATCACGATCTTTGCGCAAGAAGGCGCGCGGTCAGCGCGCGGCCAATGGCAAGTGAACGAGGCCACCCAGGAATATGAAAGCATCTGGCCGGGGGATGAAAGCTGGCAAGGTTGGTTCGTCATGAGCTTTGGCGACACCTTCTATTGGGTCTCCAAAACCACCCCACCCACCCCATTTCAGGTGCTGGACGGCCAAGTTTTGGTGCCTGAATGAGGCTGCCCTTGCTGGTGCAATTGGCGGTTTGTGCATGGCCCACGGTTGCCGTGGCAGAGGTGTGTCAGGATTTACGCGCCTTCGCACTGCACGGCGAACCGCCCCAGATACAGGCGCAGGACGTGACATGTGGCCAGTCCCAAACCCTGGGCGGCGGGACCTCAAAGCACTGCATCTGGACCTATGATCTGCGCGCAGGTTCGGCTAAGGCGACGTTTGAGGCTTTGCGCACCCAACTACTGGGCTGCGCGCAGGCCGAGAGCATTGTGTCGTCATCGCCCGTTAATCACCCCGACACCTTTGATCAGGTGACAGGTGAGTTTGACCAGATGTCCATCAGTATCGCCCTGAAAGACAAGACGGCGCTGGGCAAAAGCTTGATCGTGCTGCGGGCCCAAAAAGCCGACTCTTGAAGAATCGCCAGACTGCTGCAGGGGGCGGCACTTGCGCGGCATAGGCGCTCCGAACCCGCTGTTACTCTACTGCTCAGGAATTGAGCGAAACCTGCATAAACCGGTGGGTTAAGGCCATAATTTGAACAGCAGACTGCGATGTAGGTCGGGTGAAAGAGGTACTACCAAGAAAAAAGATTGATTATGGGGAAAATTATGAAAGGATAAGTCAGCACTGGTGGATGCCCCAACGTGGCGCGCACGGGTGTTGCATAAAACGCGGAAGGGAAGCCCCCAAAAACCGTGTCCACGACTAGGGAGACTAAAATGACCAAGCTAAATAAATTACTGGCGACAAGTGTGTTGGCGCTTGCGCCAATGTCCGCCTTCGCCGCCGACAGCTCTGACCCCATCGTAATTCCAATCCACAACTGGTCTTCGCAGATCGTGATGTCGAATGTGGTTGGCCAGATTTTCGAAGAGATGGGCAATTCCGTTGAATACGTCACCACCGATAGCCAGGCGGTCTACGAATCCGTGCGCCTGGGCGACGTGACGCTTGAGCTGGAAGTCTGGGAAGGCGCATTTGGCGCATCCTTCCGCGCTGCCATGGAAAAAGGCGGCATTGTTGACGTAGGTGACCACAACGCCGTCACACGCGAAGACTGGTGGTATCCGATGTGGACGAAAGAGGCCTGCCCAGGTCTGCCAAGCTGGGAAGCCTTGAACGAATGTGCTGAACTTTTTGCGACAGCTGAAACCGGCTCCAAGGGCCGTTATCTGGATGGTCCTGTGGACTGGCTTAAGCACGGTAAGGAACGTGTCGAAGCGCTGGGCATGGACTTCGAAGTGATCAACGCGGGCTCCGCTGCGGCACTTTGGGCGGAAATCGGTGCAGCCGAAGCAGACAAGCGTCCTATCGTTGTTTTCAACTGGACACCCAACTTTGCCGAAGCGGTTTGGCCAGGTGAATTCGTTGAATTCCCAACATGGGTTGATGGCTGTGACAAAGACCCAGCCGTGGGGCCAAACCCCAACGCGCTTTATGACTGTGGCAACCCAGCGGATGGCTATCTGAAGAAAGCGGCCTGGGAAGGTATGGAAGCCAAGTGGCCAACAGCCTACGGCGTTCTGGAAAAGATCAGCTTCACAAACCCTCAGATCGCCGAAATGGCGCGTCTGGTTGACGTGGATGAGCTGGAGCCTGAAGAGGCCGCAGCTGAGTGGCTGGAAGCCAACGAAGACGTTTGGAAGGCTTGGTTGAACTAATCCCAACCAACCCAACTTGAGCAGCCCCGATCCTTTTTGGAACGGGGCTGCTTGTCTCACAGACACATGTCGCGCAAGCTGCGGCTTGCCGAAAACCCCAGGTAGATCGCTAATGGCCACAAGTTCCCCCGTGATATCTTGCAAAAACGTCTGGAAGGTTTTCGGGCATAACCCGCAAGCGTATCTTAAGAAGATGCCAGCGGGACGCAGTTTTGATGAGATCCGTGCAGATGGCTATATCGCCGGTGTGCGCGATGTCTCCATCGAGGTGTCCCAGGGGGAGATGTTGGTGATCATGGGCCTTTCGGGCTCGGGCAAATCGACCTTGGTGCGCTGTTTCTCACGGCTGCATGAAATCACCAGCGGCACCATTGAGGTCGAAGGCCAAGACATTGGTGCGCTGTCTGAAAAAGACCTGATCAACCTACGGCGCGAAAAGATGGGCATGGTGTTCCAAAGCTTTGGATTGCTGCCGCACCGCACCGTGCTTGAAAACGTGGCCTTCCCGCTGGAAATGCGCGGACAGGATCGCCACTCGCGCCGGGACCGGGCGATGGAGGTGGTCAAGCTGGTGGGGCTTGAGGGCCGTGAAGACTACTTCCCCCGTGAGCTTTCAGGCGGGCAACAGCAGCGCGTGGGCATCGCCCGCAGTTTGGCGATTGAGCCGGACATCTGGTTCCTGGATGAACCCTTTTCGGCGCTGGATCCGCTGATCCGCAAAGAGATGCAGGATGAATTCCTGCGCCTGCAGGAAATGCTGGGCAAAACAATTGTGTTCATCACGCATGATTTCGACGAAGCGCTGCGCCTGGCCGACCGGATTGCGATCATGAAAGATGGCGCGGTTGAGCAATGCGACACCCCTGATCAGATCGTGCTGCACCCCGCGACAGACTACGTGCGCAAGTTCATCGAAGATATCGACAAATCCCGCGTGGTGCACGCGGGCGTCTTGGCCAAATCCGATCTGAAGGGCGAGGGCGCGCCCGTGCCAGCCTCTGCCACGGTACGAGAGCTTGCGTCCGTATTGGTATCTGATGACCGCGAAGTCATCCCCGTTGAACGGGATGGCGACATCATCGGTGCCATTTCAAGACAAGAAACACTGATGATCCTGGTGGGAGAGGCCTGATGGCGGTTGTCTCAAACGACACACCAACAGTGCCAAAACCCGGCTATTCCGCGTCACAGGTGGCGCTGGGCTTAACCTGTTTGGCGTTTTTGCTCACCGTCGTTCAATACCTTGGCCTGCTGCCTGCGTGGTTGCACCGTGTGCCCGAAGGCCTGGTGCCGCCTTTTGCCGTCTGGCTTGATGCGCTGTTCAACTTTGTGCGCACCGATCTTGGCCTTGAAAAGCTGACCCGCTGGTTTGCCGAAGGGCCATTGCAGTTCATGCTCGATACCACGGCCAACCTGCTTTACGGCAAAAAACGCTGGCCGCGGTTTGATGCCATCCCCTGGAGCGCGATTGCCGCCTCTGCTGCTGTGCTGGGGTACTACCTTGGCGGCTGGCGTCTTGCCGCTTTGGCAGGGGGCACCTTTGTCTGGACCGCGCTTATCGGTCAGTGGAAGATCGCGATGGAGACGATGTCTGTCCTCGTGGTGGCGGCCCCCATCGCCTTTGTTGTGGGGCTGGGCCTGGGCATTGCGGCTTGGAAATACGATTGGGTCGACCGCGCGTTGCGGCCCATTCTGTCGGTTCTGCAAACGCTGCCCTTTTTCACCTACCTGCTGCCAGCCGTGATCTTTTTCAAAGTGGGCCCAACCGCAGGAGCAATCGCCACCATCATCTATGCCATCCCGCCAATGATCCTGATGACCACGCTTGGTCTGAAAAAAGTACCGGGTGAAGTGGTTGAAGCGGGCAAGATGGCGGGCTGTTCGCGCTTTCAAATGCTTAGACATGTTTATCTGCCGTCGGCGCGCACCGACATTCTGGTCGGCATCAACCAGGTCATCATGCTGTGCCTGGCGATGGTGGTTCTGACCGCCTTTATCGGCATGCCCGGATTGGGTGCCAAGCTGCTAGCCATGATGGGCAGCTTCAAACTGGGCCGGTCTTTTGAGATTGGCGTGACGATCGTTTTGCTTGCCGTGACGCTGGACCGGCTGTCCAAAGCCTGGGTGGCCAAACAGCCCGAACACTTTGAGCGTGACACCCCTGGTGGGCGCAACACAAGTTGTTGCTGCTGGGTTTTGGCGCCTTTGTTTTCTTCTTCGTGCTGGGCCAGATGGTGGAATGGTTCGCTGAGATTGGCCGCCGCCAAAGCTTTTCCCAGGGCAAGGAGATTGATACCGCGATCAAATCCCTGCTGGCGCTTGATGTTGTCAAATCTACGACAGAAGCCATCCGCTTCTTTTTGAACGTCAAGGTGCTGAACCCTTTCCGTGATTTCCTGCTATCTATCCCGACCTCAGCCTTTATCCTGTTCGTCGTCGCAGGCGCGCTTGCGATGGGGGGCAGACGCCCCGGCATCTATGCCGCCGTGTTCTTTGGGCTGGTGGCGTTCTCTGGCTGGTGGGACCGATCGGTGATCACGCTTTATTCGGTCATCTCTGCTGTGACACTGGCGATGCTGATCGGCATCCCGCTGGGTGTTTACGCGGCCCGCTCTGAAAAGCGCGCCAGGCGTGTTCTGCTGGTCTGCGACACGGCCCAGACTTTTCCCAGCTTTATCTATCTCATCCCGGCCATCATGCTCTTTGGGATCACTGCAACCTCTGTGGTGATGTCGATCCTGATCTTCGCCATGGTGCCTTTGGTGCGCTACACCGTGGAAGGGTTGCGCGGCGTGCCTGCTGAAATGGTTGAGGCAGCGGAGATGTCGGGGGCGACGACCTATCAAAAGCTTTGGAACGTGCAACTGCCACTCGCGCTGCCGACCATGGCGGTGGGGTTCAACCAGGCCATCATGTTCGCCTTTTTCATGGTGATCATCGCGGCATTTATCGGCACCCAAGGTTTGGGCCAAGAGCTGCAAAAGACCCTGGCGGGCACGGATTTGGGTAAGAATTTTGTGCTTGGGTTCTGTGTGTCGCTGATGGCGCTGACCTTTGATATGGCGATCCTGACGTGGTCGGAGAAGAAAAAGCTGGCCCTGGGTCTGTAGTCATTCTCGCAGGTTTGATGAAAGGCGTGGCATGGCGCTCAGATCCGTTGCTGGGCACCTGATCTGCGCCAGTGGCTTTGCAGGCACAAAGGACCAGCGCGTATCACCTCTGACACCTGCCGTTTCCCGCCGGAGCCAGACCCGATGAGCACCGGTGC
Organism: Sulfitobacter sp. GN1-4; assembly: GCF_055693825.1. Classification (NCBI taxonomy): domain Bacteria; kingdom Pseudomonadati; phylum Pseudomonadota; class Alphaproteobacteria; order Rhodobacterales; family Roseobacteraceae; genus Sulfitobacter; species Sulfitobacter sp. GN1-4. Next base: position 862,923 of record NZ_JBVFUQ010000003.1, read on the forward strand.
ATAGGTTGCATTGCGGTACAGGTGTCGGCGACTTGCGGATGCTGCGATGATCGGTGGTATGCAGTGCGATGAACCCACAGTGTTGATGGGCGTAGCGCGTTTTTTCCAAAATCCGTCAGACAGGTTGATGCCACCTCTTTGTGCATCCATTGCTAATCCTAGTTCATCGCATCTGGATTTTTGGAAATATAATTTCAACAGATTATAATTGCCTTGACTTTGAATTTTTATTTTCCTTACTCTGATCCTCATGAGAGATGCTTCTGCGCAAACGCTGCTCAACCTAGATGACCCAATGCCAGACGCCTTCGCGGACGTGCGGAACGCCTCGCCTGGGTTTCGTCATGTGGATTTGGAGCCGGCACTTCAAGGCGTTCGGCCCCCAATGGAGGCGGGCGTGGTCGTGGCGGGTGCCCTCGCCCGAAGGGCCAGACAGCGCACCAGCGTTCCCCACTGTTTGAGAAAGACCATATGACCCTGTCCCGCAACATCCCACTTGATCCATCGCAGTCCGCGTTGCTGTTCGTTGATGTGCAGAACTTCTCTGCGCACCCTGAGGGGGCTGAATTTGCAGACTATGACAAAGCAGAGTTTGAAGCCAAATACGGCTGGTATTTTGACCAGCTCAACACCCGTGTCATTCCCAACATGCAGGCGCTTCAGGCCGCGGCGCGGGGCGCAAAGGTTGAGGTTATGTACACCACAATCGAAAGCCTGACGCTGGACGGGCGGGACCGTTCGCTCGATTACAAGATCACCGGATTCAACGTGCCAAAAGGGTCGTGGGACGGGAAGGTGATTGATCAGATCGCGCCCGAGGGAGACGAGATTGTTCTGCCCAAGTCGTCCTCATCCGTCTTCGTGTCCACCCATATTGATTACATCCTGCGCAATCTTGGGGTGAAACAGTTGGTCCTGTCAGGGCTGCTGACCGATCAATGTGTGGAAAGCGCCATCCGGGATGCCTGTGATCTGGGGTATCTGGTCACGCAGGTCACGGATGCCTGTCTGACCTACAACGATGAGCGGCACGACAATTCAATCAGCGCCATAAAAGGCTATTGCCGCCAGGTCACGACCGCTGAGCTGATTGCAGAATTGGAGAACACCTGATGGATACCGCATTAAAGGCTGTGATGGATGCGATTGAGGCGGACAAGGATCACGTTGTGGCCCTCACCCAAGACCTGGTGCGCATCCCGTCCGTGAACCCAAAGTTCCAGACCGAACAAGGGCTGAACCGCGAAGCGGATGTTCAAGACCGGATTGAGCAGGAGCTGCGCCCGCTTGATTTCGGGATTGAGCGGTTTGAGAGCTTTGAGGATCGCCCAAACGTGATTGCCGACCTGCCCGGCTCAGATGAAAAAAGCATGATCCTGTGCGGCCATGTGGATGTGGTCCCCGTGGGCGATGCAAACGCCTGGGACCGTGATCCGTTTGGTGGCCAGCTTGATGCGGGTAAGATCTGGGGCCGGGGGGCTGTGGATATGAAAGGTGGCGTGGCCGCCTGCATTTCAGCCGCCCGCGCCATTCGCAAAGCGGGAGTTGAGCTTGAGGGCCGCCTGTCGGTTCACACGGTCGTGGACGAAGAGGCAGGCGGTTTTGGCGCAATTGACGTTGTAAACCGCGGCCATCTGGCCAAGCACGCGCTGATCGCGGAGCCGACATGGGGCGATGTGATCCCCGCCGAAGGGGGGCTGGATTGGACCAAGATCACCATCTTTGGCAAACAATCCCACGCCGGTTGGCGCTACAACATGATCTGGCCCCAGCACGATACGCCCGGCCGGCTTGAGCCGGGGGTGAACGCGATTGAGCTGGCCACAAGGTTCATTGCGGCTTTGCGTGATTTTGAGGCCAGCCGCTGTCGTGACAACAACCACCTGCTGATGCCCGCCGGATTGGCAACCATCAACCCCGGCACCATCATGGGCGGGGCCGGTATGGGCGAAGACGGCAACCCGGCCATCATGAGCAATGCTGCCATGACATCAGATGTCTGCACCATCGTGCTGGATTACAAATTCATGCCGCAAGAAGACTTTGCAGATGTGAAGGCGGAGTTTGAGGCTTTCGTACATCATTTTGCACAGATGGATCCTTGGATGCGGGAAAACCCACCCAAGATCGAATGGTCGCTCTGGGGTCTGCACTTTCCGCCGATGAACACGCCGGACGATCACCCGTTGACCCAAGCCGCTTTGGCGCGGGCGGCGCAGTTTCAAGCCAAGGCACCGCGCCTGAAAGGGTTTGAGGCCGTGACAGACGCTGCGCACTACGCAGGCAAAGGGGTGGTGCCAATCATCTATGGCCCCTCGGGCGATGGCTTTCACGGCGACAACGAATGTGTTGAGGTGGATAGCCTGATTGATACGACAAAGGTGATTGCCGCCACTGTGCTGGACATGTGCGGGGTCAAGTCTTGAGCGATTTGGCCTACATAGACACGTCCCACGCGCGGCTTGCCTATGTCGAAACGGCAGGGGCTGGGCTGCCGCTCTTGATGATCCACGGCAACTCCACCTCGCATCAGGTGTTCCGCAACCAACTGGACGGGGCCATTGGGGCCAAACATCGCTGCATCGCCTTCGATTTGCCCGGTCACGGTGCCAGCGAAGATGCCGCCGATCCGGATCTGAGTTACAACATGAAGGGATATGCGGCGGCTGCCATTGAGCTTATGCGCGCCTTGGGGATTGAGCGTTACGCCGTCTTAGGCTGGTCGCTTGGCGGGCACATCGCGCTGGACATGATGGCGCAAACACAGGCGTTAGCGGGGGTGATGATCACAGGCTCACCGCCGATCACCCAAGGCAAAGGGGCGGTGGCCGAAGGGTTCGCAGGTGATATCGAACATTCGATCGCCTCCAAACAGATACTGTCTGATGAAGAGATTGATGTCTTTGCCCATAACACCTGCGGGCCAAACGCCCCCTATGATCCTTTTCTAAAAGAGGCCGTGACCCGCTGCGACGGGCGCGCGCGTTCTTTGATGATTGCCAAACTTGCCTGCGGCGTTGGCGAAAACCAGCAACATCTGGCCGTAAACGCGCCAGTGCCATTAGCGATTGTGAACGGCGCGGAGGATGCGTTTATCCACAATGAATTTATCGCACGGCTGCCATACCGAAACCTTTGGGACAAAAAGGTTCATGATCTGGCCGGCATTGGGCACGCGCCCTTCTGGGAAGCGCCCGAAACCTTTGATGCCTATCTCAGCAGATTTTTGAACGACCTTAGCCAATAACAGGGAGCTAACTCATGAAACGTCGAACTTTACTTGCCTGCGCCACCGCGCTTGGGCTGATCGCCCAGGCCGGGATTGCCGCAGCTGATGTGGTCAAAATCGGTGTGCTGGCACCCGTCTCGGGCGCGCAAGCTGCGGACGGGGCCGAAATGGTCAACGGGGCGCAGATGGCCGTCGACGAGTTGAACGCGGCGGGCGGTGTGGCCGGTCATACCTTTGAGCTGGTGGTCGGCGATGTCGTCGATGGTGCTGCCGATAAGGTCACGACCGCTGCAGAACGTCTGCTGGGGGACCGCGACATGGGGGCCATCATGACCGGATATGCCTCCGGTTCAAATTTTGAGATTGAGCTGATGGCCGAGATGGAGATGATCTACATGGTCTCCGCCAACTCATCCCAGACCGAAGCCATCATTTCGCCTGACCCAGACGCCTTTCCGACCGTCTGGTCGCTGACCCCGTCATTTGCGGGCTACAACACCGAAATCGTACCCGTGATTGATGGATTGGCCGCGGATGGCAAACTGAATCTGCCCAACAAAAAGGTGGCGCTCATTGCTTCTGACAACCCCTATTCCAAAGGGATTGCGGACGGCATGGTCGAGGCCTTTGAAGGGGCCGGATGGGAAGTTGTCACCAACGATCTGGTGCCCTTTGGTGAAATCAACGACTGGCGTGGTTTCCTTGGCACCGTGCGTGATGCCGAACCGGCGGTGATCATCAACACCGATTATGTGTCCTCTAACGCCGCACTCTTTGTGTCCCAGTTCAACGAAAACCCGACCGACAGCCTGGTGTTCATCCAATACGCCCCTTCGGTGCCTGAGTTTATCGAACTGACGAAAGAGCAATCATCAGGTATCGTCTACAACCTGCTTGGCGGCATCCTGAACACGCCGACCAACCCACGTGCGGCCGAAGTGATCGCGAAATATAAAGACGCCTTCGGCAATGAGCCGGGCACCTACGGTGCCGCCCTTTATGAGCAGGTGCTGATCTATGCGGCGGCTTTGGAACAGGTGGGTGATCCCGCAGATCGTGTGGCCATCGGCAAAGCGATTGGGGCCTCCAAAACGCAGACAGCAATGGGCGCGGTTGCCTTTGATCCCGCGACACACCTGGCTGTCCAATCAAACGACGGCATCCCGCTGCAGTTCTACCAGATCCAAGACGGCAACCGTGCGCTGTTCTACCCACCCGTCTATGCGACAGGTGAATTCGTAGAACCGTCCTGGATGCAATAACCTCCCTGATCCGGGCCGCGCACCTATACGTGGCCCGGACACAAACAAAGAGACCTTCATGACACAGCCGATCCTCTCCCTTAAGGGGGTGACCAAACGCTTCGGTGGCCTCACAGCTGTCAATGATGTCAGTTTTGATGTCGTCCCCGGTGAGTTTCTGGGTGTGGCCGGGCCAAACGGGTCTGGCAAAAGCACGTTGTTTAACGTCATGACGCGTATCCCTTTTGGCCCAACTTCGGGTGAGGTGCTGTTTGACGGACAACGGATAGACGGCATGGCCCCGCACAAGATTGCGCAGCTTGGTCTGACGCGTACCTTTCAAAAAGATGTCGAATTTCCCGATCTGACGGCCACCGAAACCGTGGCCATCGCCGCCACCTATGGCGGAGGGGCGGATGCTGATGTGCAAGCGCCGCTCAACACCGTGGAATTTGCCGAAGACCGGCGCGACATGCCCACGACAGAATTGTCGGTCTATGAACGCAAGCAACTCATGATCGCCTCAGCTCTGGTGACAGGCCCCAAGGTGCTGATGCTGGATGAGCCTGCGTCAGGCCTGACCCGACCCGAGATTGCAGCGCTTGAGACGCTTTTGCGCAGAATAAACAAAACCGGCGTGACGGTGATCCTGATTGAACATGTCTTGGGGCTTTTGATGGCGGTGTCTGAGCGGTTGATCGTGCTGAACCAGGGCGGGCTTCTGGCCCAGGGCGATCCCAAAACAGTGATGCAGGACCCTGCCGTGATTGAAGCCTATCTGGGGACACGCGCCGCATGACCCGCATTCTTGAGGTGGAAAACATCGAGGCCGCCTACGGCTCTGTTACCGTCCTGCGGGGGCTCAGCTTGCATATGGAGGCAGGTGAAAACATCGGGCTCTTTGGTCCGAATGGACATGGCAAAACCACCCTGCTGCGGCTGATCTCAGGCCTGATGAAACCCACCAAGGGCCACATCCGGCATCAGGGCGACGACATTACCGGGCTGCGCCCCTCGGCCATCGTATCGCGGGGGCTGGTACACTCTCAGCAAGGCAACACCTTGTTTGGTGACATGGGCGTGCGCGAAACGCTTGAGATGGCGGCCTTTACCAAACCGGCCAAAGCCGCTGCCAAATCATCGATGCAAAAAGTCTATGACCTGTTTCCCCGTCTGGCTGAGCGCAGCGGTCAAAAAGCCAAAACGCTTTCAGGGGGGAACGCCAGATGCTGTCGATAGGGGCCGCGCTGATGTGCGCGCCACGTCTGTTGTTATTGGATGAACCCACCTTGGGGCTGTCGCCAAAGCTGAAAGAGGAGCTTGCGATCGCGCTCAAAGACATCTCAGCGCAGGTGCCGGTCATCGTTGTTGAACAGGATGTGGAATTGCTGCTGTCCCTGGCCGACAGGCTGTATCTGATCGAACATGGCGAAGTTGTGCGCGAGATTGCCAAGGACAACGCCCCGGATCACAGCGAGATTATGAGCATGTATTTCGGGGAGGACGCCTGAGCATGGATGCGTTCATGACAACCCTCGTCTCTGGCGTCGTTCTGGGATCACTCTATGCGCTGATGGCCAGTGGGCTTAGCCTGATCTGGACGACGCTTGGTGTCTTTAATTTTGCCCATGGCGCGTTGATGATGATCGGCGCTTTTGTGGCCTGGACCGTGTCCGAAGGCATGGGCCTTGGCCTTTGGCCCGGATTGATCGCAGGTGTATCTGCCGCAGCCCTTCTTGGGATCGTGATCGAATATCTGCTGGTCCGGCCGTTTTATGGCAAACCCAACATGCTGCTGATCACCGTCATGACCACGCTGGCAGCGATGATCATTTTGGAGAAATCCGCCCAGATCATCTGGGGCGCGCGCCTAAAACAGCTGCCGCGGCTTGTGGAAGGAGACGTTTCCATCTTTGGCGCGGTTATCTCAGCGCATGAAGCGCTGATCGTGCTGATCGCACCTGTCATCCTGGTGGCGCTTTGGGCTTTTGCGACCAAGACAACGCTGGGCCGTTCGTTGCGCGCGGTGGGGCAGAACCAGGATGCCGCAGCGCTTTTGGGCATCAACGTGCCGCTCACCTTCGCCTTTGCCTTTGGGCTTGGGGCGGCGCTGGCCGGGCTTACGGGAATTCTTTTGGGAGGCATCCGCTTTATCACGCCCAGCTTGGGAGCAGAGCCTTTGGTCAAGGCGATGATCGTTGTGATTTTCGGGGGCCTCGGCTCGCTTGGTGCAACGGTGGGGGCGGCCTTTGTCATCGGACTGACGGAGGCGTTTCTGGTGCTGGTGCTTGGCCTTTATTGGACGCCCTTCGTGCTGTTCCTGGGCCTGATCATCGTTCTCATCTTCCGGCCCAACGGCCTTTTTGGGAGGGCCTGAGATGCGGCATCCGCTTGTTTTACTGCTGGCATTGGCCGTCTTTGCCATCCTGCCAATGTTCGTCACAGACAGCTACACGCGGCATCTGTTCATTCTGGCCTTTGTCTACGCGATCATCGCGTCAAACTGGGATTTGTCGCTGGGATATGCGGGCCTGTTCAACTTCGGCCATCTGACCTTCTTTGCGGTGGGCGTCTATACCTCTGCTGTGGCGGCCAAAACCTGGGGCGTTGATCCTTGGTTTGCCATCCCGATGGGGGGCGTGACCGCGGCCATCACGGCCTTGATCGTATCGCTTCCCGTGGCGCGGCTGAAAGGCATTTACGTGGTCTTGGTCACCTTCGGGTTCAGTCAGTTGGTGTTGCAGTTGATCCTTAGCCAAAGCCAGATCACAGGCGGGGCAGGGGGCATGGTGCGCATTCCGGGGCTTGAGATCGGGGATTACCGCTTTATCCGCGATTTCAAGTTTGGTTATTATTATGTCGCACTTGGTCTGCTGGTCATCTCAACGCTCTATCTGTTGGCGATCACCAATTCGGCCTTCGGCAAATCCCTACTCGCGGTGCGGGACAACGAAGACTACGCCCAGGCGCGCGGCATCTCCATCGCGCGCCAGCGGGTGTTGGCTTTGGTGGCCAGTGCGGTCTTTCCCGGTATCGCGGGCGGGTTCTTTGCCATTTATTTGCGCGTCGCGGCCCCTGAGGTGCTAAGCTTTGGTACGCTCAGCCTCGCGTTGTCCATGGTTCTGATCGGAGGCACAGCCACCATCATCGGCCCAATCATCGCAGCCCTTGTCCTGACCTTCGCGACCGAGGCCATGGCCGGGATCCGCGGCATGGAAGAGGCACGTTTCATCGTTGTCGCCGTCGGGATGATCCTGATCCTGCGCTTTGCACCGGGTGGTTTGGCCCGCATGGTGGGCACGCGGCGCTAGGCAGATCGGCCTGGAGTTGGCTTGCAGACACCTCCTGATTGAGCACTGAAAAGTGCGACAGGCCCCGGGGTGCTGCGCTGCGTTTCAAGCGCAATCCAAGTCGTTTGCATACTGCGCCTGAGGTGCCAGTGTCTTGGTAAAAATGAGGGATGGCCACAGACCGTTTTCGATCAGGAGTGAAAATCCACCTCTGGGGCGTCCCGCATTCCGCCTAAAAAAATGGCCGACCCGGCAAATCCGCACAATTTTTAGACGACGCGCCGCGTGAAACAGGCCTTCACCCGACATCTGGCTCGAAGTCGCCGCACCAATTGTGAAACCACTTCGGGCGGGATCTCTGCATCCTTTTGAACATGCGGTGGTGATGGCCTTGCAATTCCAACCACCACCGCAATCCGCAATTTCATTGCGTGGGAGGCATATGGGGGGGACATCCTCAAATGCAACGTCTCCTGCGCAGGGCTCAAAGGAAAACTGCAATGAAAAAGACACTTCTCAGCTCTGCTGCCATTCTGGCCGCGTCGGTCATGCCAGCCTTGGCACAAGACTGCCCCATCAAGGTGGGTGTGCTGCACTCGCTCTCCGGCACGATGGCGATTTCGGAAACAACGCTCAAAGACACCATGGAGATGCTGATTGAGCAGCAGAACGCCAAGGGCGGCGTCCTGGGCTGTGAGCTGGAGGCCGTTGTGGTTGACCCGGCCTCTGACTGGCCCCTGTTTGCAGAAAAAGCGCGTGAATTGATCTCCGTACACGAGGTTGACGTGATCTTTGGCAACTGGACATCCGTGTCCCGCAAATCGGTCCTGCCCGTGATCGAAGAGCTGAACGGCTTGCTGTTCTATCCTGTTCAGTACGAAGGCGAGGAATCATCCAAGAACGTTTTCTACACCGGTGCGGCCCCGAACCAGCAGGCCATCCCCGCGACAGATTATTTCCTGGAAGAGCTGGGTGTTGAAAAGTTCGCACTGCTCGGGACCGACTATGTCTATCCGCGCACAACGAACAACATCCTTGAAAGCTATCTGCAGCAAAAGGGCATCGCGGCTGACGATATCTTTGTGAACTACACGCCGTTTGGGCATTCTGACTGGTCCAAGATCGTCTCCGACGTAGTGGCGCTTGGTGCGGATGGTAAGAAAGTTGGCGTGATCTCAACGATCAACGGCGACGCCAACGTGGGCTTCTACAAGGAACTCGCAGCCGCTGGGATCAGCGCGGATGACATTCCTGTCGTGGCCTTCTCAGTGGGCGAAGAAGAACTGTCCGGTCTGGATACCACTAACCTTGTGGGGCACCTGGCCGCGTGGAACTATTTCCAATCCGCAGACACAGACGCGAATGCCGAATGGGTTGAAGCGTGGAAGGCCCGCATGGGCGAAGAGCGCGTGACCAATGACCCGATGGAGGCGCATTACATCGGCTTTAACATGTGGGTGAACGCGGCAACGGCGGCTGGCACAACGGACGTGGATGCGGTGCGCACCTCGATGTACGGTCAAGAGTTCCCGAACCTGACGGGCGGCACGGCTGTGATGTTGCCAAACCACCACCTGGCCAAGCCTGTGCTGATCGGTGAGATCACCGAAGAAGGCCAGTTCGACATCATCAGCCAAACAGAAGAAGTGCCAGGCGACGCCTGGACCGATTACCTGCCTGAATCAGCGGTTTTGGTTTCTGACTGGGCTGAAAAGGGCTGCGGTATGTTCAACACCGAGACGGACAGCTGCGTTCAGATCAAATCAAACTACTGATCAGATCCTGATCAAGTAAGCACAGGGGCGGTGAATGCCGCCCCTGAAGATCTGGGGAAGTGGGGAAATCCAATGTCTGTACTCCGTCGGTGGTGCACCGTTCTTGTAACGGTGCTGCTGTCTGCAATCGCCGTGCCGTTGGCGGCGCAAAACGCCGAAGCGCCCATACAGCAGTTGCTCCAGACCCATGGTGAGATCATCGCCAAGTCGTCGCGCAAGACCATTGGCCCCGCCATTGATGCGCTGGCCGCAAGCGGGTTGGCCGAAGCGCAGGTGGTGCTGGAGCGGTGGCAAAACAAGGAGATGTGGCGCAACAAGACGACGGGGCTGTTCGTCTATGGGGACAAGTCCGGCAAAGAGCTGACGGCCTTCGATTTCGCAGGCGACGGCGCACTGGGCACCTTTGTGGCGCGGGATTTCAAACAGCTTAAACCCAACAGCGGCATTCGCGGCATGATTGGTGCGGCACTGGTACAGTTTCAGCTGACCGGCAGCTTTGATGATAAGATGCAGGCGCTTAGCGCAATTGAACGTGATCCAGAGCAATCGCATCTGGCCGCGTTAAACAAGGTCGCGCCTCAGGAAGAAGACCCAGCAGTCCGCAGCCGGATGGAACGTCTGCAAGGGTTGCTGACGATCCGCTTTGGTGAAACCGATGCAGAGCGGATTGCGGCGATAGAACAATTTGATGGGGATTTGGGGGTCGATGTACGCGCTGCGCTGAACCCCTTGCTGGCGGTGACCGTCCAGGCCTCTGCGGCCCCGCCCGAAGGCGATGACATCGCGCGCATTCTGACCGTTGGGAGCGAAGATCTGTCGCGCGATGCGGCCTATGACCTGCTGGTGTCCGCCGATCTGGCAAAACCGCGCATCAGCCGAGAAGACAAGCGTGGCGCCTTGCTGGCCAATATCGCTGATGGTGCCGTTGCGGGGGTCCAGGTGGCCACGCTGGATACCGAAGACGCGCGCGATCTAGCTTATGCCGCATTGGCAGAGAAAGGTGTTGTGGCACCCGTTGCCACAGAAGCCGAGGTTGATGAGGTTTTGGGCGCCTTCACCTTTTATGAACGCTACACCGGATCGCCTGTCGTAGCTGCAGCGGCTGCAACGGTGCTGGCAGGTATCGAAAACAAAGTTGCGGTCAATCAGGTCTTTGATCTGGGGCTCGACGCGCTGTCGCTTGCCTCAATTTATTTTCTGGCTGCAATTGGGCTGGCCATCACCTTTGGCGTGATGCGCGTGATCAACATGGCCCACGGCGAGTTTATCATGATGGGCGCCTACACGGGCTTTGTCGTGCAGCAGATCATCCCGGATTACACGGTATCTATCATCGTCGCACTGCCGCTGGCCTTTGTGGTCACCTTTGGTGCGGGCGTGGCGATGGAGCGTTTGGTGATCCGCCACCTCTATCATCGCCCCCTTGAGACGCTCTTGGCGACTTTCGGGATTTCCATCGCGTTGCAGCAGATCGCCAAGAACATTTTCGGCACCCAAGCACGCCCGCTGACATCGCCCGGCTGGCTGGATGGGTCATTGGTGTTCAACGATATCGTGTCGATCAGCTATATCCGCATTGCGATTTTCGTTTTGGCATTGCTGTTCCTTGCGCTGTTCTTGTTCGTGATGAACCGGACGCGGCTGGGTCTTGAGGTCCGCGCGGTCACGCAGAACCCGCGCATGGCGGCCTCTATGGGGATCAATCCTGACAAGATTAACATGCTGACGTTTGGCTTTGGCTCTGGCATCGCCGGGATCGCAGGTGTGGCGATTGGGCTCTATGCAAAAGTCACCAGCGAAATGGGTGCCGATTACATCGTGCAAAGCTTTATGACCGTGGTTGTCGGCGGTGTGGGCAACATCTGGGGCACGCTTTTGGGGGCCACCATGGTGGGCTCATTGCAAAAGGGGATTGAGTGGTTGAACCCCTCCAACACCCTGGCCGCGCAAACCTACATGATCCTCTTCATCATCCTGTTCATTCAATTTCGGCCGCGCGGGATCATCGCGCTCAAAGGTCGGGCGGCGGAGGCGTAACGATGGCAGACCTCACAGCAGAGCCGTCCCGGCGCGTGCCCCTTGTGGTGAAATACCCATCAGTGTTGATTTTCCTCGGCCTGCCTTGGGCTTTTTACCCTAGGCGTCACGGTCTTGTCCGAAGGATTTGGCATCGGGGTCATTTCAACGAGCTTTGTCAAAACCCTGGGCAAGACGCTTTGCTTATGTCTTGTCGCACTCGCCATGGATTTGGTCTGGGGCTATTGCGGGATTCTGTCGTTGGGGCACATGGCCTTCTTTGGCATGGGCGGCTACGCGATTGGCATGTGGCTGATGTATGAACGCACGCGGCTGATCGTCGTCGAAAGCCTCGCACAGGGTGGTCTGCCCCCTACGCCTGAGGAAGTGTCCAGCGGCATCGCCGCGCAAATCTTCGGGGTTGTGGGCGCGTCTGAGTTTCCGCCGATCTGGGCCTTGGCCCATTCCCTGCCGTTGCAACTGTTGGCCGTGGTCCTGGCACCAGGTTTGTTGGCCTTCGTCTTTGGGTGGCTGGCCTTCCGCAGCCGCGTGACAGGGGTGTACCTGTCGATCCTGACCCAAGCGATGACACTGGCCTTGTCGCTTTATCTGTTTCAGAACGACAGCGGATTGCGGGGCAACAATGGTCTGTCGGGCCTGCAAAACCTGCCGGGGCTGGAAAGCACAAGTCAGGCTGTGGTCTCTGTCTGGTTCCTGTGGCTTTCCGCGCTGGCGTTGGGGTTGGGATACGTCTTGGCGACATGGATGGTGTCGGGCAAGTTCGGCTCAGTCCTGCGCGGCATTCGCGATGACGAAGCAAGGGTGCGGTTTCTGGGCTACCCGGTTGAGGCGTTCAAGCTCTTTGTCTTCACGGTTTCTGCCATTCTCGCGGGCATTGCCGGGGCCATCTATTATCCCCAAGCCGGTATCATCAACCCCGCAGAACTGGCCCCCATTGCCTCCATCTATCTGGCGGTCTGGGTGGCGATTGGCGGGCGCGGGCGGCTTTATGGTGCGGTTATCGGCGCGGCTTTCGTGTCGCTTTTGTCCACCTGGTTCACGGGCGGACAAGCACCGGATCTCAATATCGCGGGGCTGCGCATTCAGTGGGTTGATTGGTGGACGGTCTTGTTGGGTCTGTCGTTTGTGGCCGTCACCCTTTTTGCGCCAAAGGGCATTGGTGGTGTCTTCGACGCACTTGCAGCGCGCCGCCATCCCAACCGGCACGGGCAGGATCTGGGGCCTGACCAGGGGTCATTGCGAGAAAAGGAGGCAGACACATGAGCGCGCTTCTGGAAGTATCCGGCATTTCGGTCAGCTTTGACGGGTTCAAAGCGTTAAACAACCTGTCGTTCAGCATTGATCGCGCTGAATTGCGGGCGGTCATTGGGCCCAACGGTGCGGGCAAGACAACCTTCATGGACGTCGTGACCGGCAAGACAAAACCGGATGAAGGCCGCGTGTTGTGGGGCGAGCCGCCCGTTTCGCTGCTGGGCAAATCCGAAAGCGCCATTGCTGTGGCTGGCGTGGGCCGCAAGTTCCAGCGTCCCACGGTATTTGAGGATCAGACGGTTCAGGACAACCTGATGATGGCCTTGAAAAAGCCGCGCTCCCCCTTTGCTGTTTTGTTCTTCAAACCTGAGAGGCCGGATTTCGCCCGGGTTGAAGAGCTGGCCAATGTCATTGGATTGGGCACAGAGCTGTCTCGGAAATCTGGTGAGCTGTCGCATGGGCAAAAGCAATGGCTCGAGATTGGCATGCTTTTGGCGCAAGAGCCCAAGCTGCTGCTAGTGGACGAACCTGCGGCAGGCATGACGACAGCGGAGCGTCAGAAAACCACCGAAATCCTCAGTGAGGCGGCCAAGACACGTGCCGTTGTGGTGGTTGAGCATGACATGGATTTCGTCCGCCGGCTGAATTGCCGGGTGACGGTTCTGCATGAAGGATCGGTTTTGGCCGAAGGCTCCATCGACCATGTGACGAAAAACAAGGAAGTGATCGAGGTGTACCTTGGCCGATAGTTTTCTCAGCACACGGGATTTGACGCTGCATTATGGCGGCAGCCAAATCCTGAACGGTGTGGATTTCGACGCCGCCAAAGGTGAGGTGACCTGCGTGATGGGCACCAATGGCGTGGGCAAGACATCGCTCTTAAAGGCCTTGGCGGGCACCCACCCCCGATCTGGCGGCAAGTATGATCTCAACGGGCAAAGCATCGGCAGCCTGAAGGCTTTTGATCTGGCCCGAAAAGGTGTTGCTTATGTCCCTCAAGGCCGCGAGATTTTCCCCTTTCTGAGCGTGCAGGAAAATCTTGAGACGGGGTTTGCCTGTTTGCCAAGCGCTGAACGCCGGGTGAATGATGAGATTTTTGAGCTGTTCCCGATCCTGAAAAAGTTCCTGCATCGCCGGGGTGGTGACCTTTCAGGCGGCCAGCAACAGCAACTGGCGATTGCGCGTGCGCTGGTGTCGAACCCGCAGGTGCTGCTTTTGGATGAACCCACGGAGGGCATTCAGCCAAACGTCATCCAACAGATCGGCGATACCATTCGCATTCTGAAAGAACGCGGCAACATCGCCATCGTGCTTGTCGAACAATACCTGTCGTTCGCCTATGATTTGGGCGATGCCTTTACCGTGATGGAACGGGGGGCGGTGAAACTCAGTGCACGCAAGTCGGCGTTGTCGCTGCAAGACCTGACCGAAAGCACGGCGCTTTAACGCCACCTCTATTGTCGCACAAGGGGTGACCCGTGCTCTGCGTCTTGCACGCCTATGGCGATACGCCAGGTCAGGCTCAAAATCCTTTGATCATTTGGCACCATCATGTTGATGGACCAATGTTCCCGCATGCACTACCCTTCACCTCGGACCACTCAACCGGGGATAAAGAGGTGGACCTCAATTGAGCGGAACTGCGCGGCACTTTTGACGCTGCGCGACATCGCTTTTTTTGACGTGTGTCAGTAAGCCGTGGGAGTTTGGCAGCCCCGATCTAATCGATAAAAAACAGAGAGGACACTATGAACAAGTACTCAGGAATTTTGGCGGTTGCGGCATTGCTGTCGACAAGTGCGATGGTCAATGCCGAAACGCTCCGCTGGGCGCGCGCGGGGATGCGCTGACGCTGGATCCGCATTCCCAAAACGAAGGCCCATCCCACACGATGCGCCACCAGATGTATGAGCCGCTGATCATCCGCGATACCGCTGGCAACTTTGTCCCGACACTGGCCACAGACTGGGCCCCAAGTGCGGATGATCCGAATGTCTGGGTGTTCAACCTGCGTCAGGGCGTCAAGTTTCACGATGGGGCTGATTTCACGTCCGAAGACGTTGTGTTCAGCATCAATCGTGCAAAACAGCCAAACTCGGACATGAAAGAGCTGTTGAATTCCATCGTAGAGGTGCGCGCGACCGGCGATCACCAGGTGGAATTCGTCACCGATGGGCCAAACCCGATCCTGCCGTCCAACCTGACGAACCTCTTCATGATGGACAAGGGCTGGACCGAAGCCAACAACACCGTGAACGTACAGGACTTTGAGGGCGGTGAGATCACCTTTGCCACCACCAACGTGAACGGCACAGGCGCCTACACGCTGGTCAGCCGCGAACCTGACGTCAAAACCGTCATGGCGCGGAATGAAAGCTATTGGGGTCGTGATGAATACCCCATGGAAGTCAGCGAAATCATCTACACCCCCATTCAGAACCCCGCCACACGTGTTGCGGCGCTGTTGTCGGGTGAGGTGAACTTTCTTCAGGATATGCCAGTCCAGGATTTGGCGCGCGTAGACAGCGCCGATGGTCTGGTGGTCAAGCAAGCGCCGCAGAACCGGGTGATCTTTTTCGGGATGAACCAGGGCGCTGCGGATCTGGAAGCGGACAATGTTGAAGGCGCAAACCCGCTGGCAGACCTGCGCGTCCGCCAGGCGATGTCCATGGCCATTGACCGCGATGCGATCCGCCAGGTTGTGATGCGGGGCCAGTCCGAGCCTGCGGGCATGATTGCGCCGCCCTTCGTGAACGGCTGGACTGCTGCCATGGACGGCGAAAGCTCAACCGACGTTGCAGGGGCCAAAGCCCTGATGGAGGAAGCGGGCTATGGCGATGGGTTCTCTATCCGTCTCGATTGCCCGAATGACCGCTACATCAACGATGAGGCGATCTGTCAGGCAGCTGTCGGCATGTTGGGTCAGATTGGCGTCACAGTGAACCTGGAAGCCATTCCAAAGGCACAGCACTTCCCGAAGATCACCGATGGCACAACCGATTTCTACATGCTGGGTTGGGGTGTGCCGACCTACGATTCCGAATATATCTTCAACTTCCTGGTCCATGGCCGGGAATCGGATATCGGTACGTGGAACGGCACGGGCTATGACAACGATGAGATCGACGCGCTGATCAAATCGCTGGCCTCCAACACGGATCTGGACAAACGGAACGCAGACATCGCCGCCATCTGGCGTGCGGTGCAGGA
Organism: Sulfitobacter sp. GN1-4; assembly: GCF_055693825.1. Taxonomy (NCBI): domain Bacteria; kingdom Pseudomonadati; phylum Pseudomonadota; class Alphaproteobacteria; order Rhodobacterales; family Roseobacteraceae; genus Sulfitobacter; species Sulfitobacter sp. GN1-4. Next base: position 878,956 of record NZ_JBVFUQ010000003.1, read on the forward strand.
TGATCAACTCTACATCCCGATCCACCACCAGGTACTGAACTGGGGCATGGCTGATAACGTCGGCGTCGAGGTCGACGCAGAAGACCAGCCGCGCGTGAAATTCTTCACAATGAACTAAATGACGCTATGGGCCGCATCGACTTTGGTGCGGCCCATCCAAACAAAGGCTCTAAGGATCGACACTATGAAAAGACTAGCAACCGCTGCCCTATTAACGGGATTGGCCACTGCCGCGCAGGCAGAAGAGTTCAAATTCGCAACCACCACCGATCCTCAGACCATGGACCCCCATGCGGTCAACTCCGCCCCTGTGCTGGGGTTTCTCAACAACGTTTACGAAGGCCTTGTGCGCCGCGGCAAGGACATGTCGGTTGAGCCGTCTTTGGCCACCTCATGGGAGCCGCTGCCGGACGGCGCCGGATGGCGCTTTGTGCTGCGTCAGGGGGTGACGTTCCAGGACGGCGCCGCCTTTAACGCAGATGACGTTGTATTCTCTTACCAACGCGCCTCGGATGAAGCGTCAGACACCCGCAGCTGGTTTGCACCGGTGAGTGAGGTCAAGAAAGTGGATGACTTCACCGTTGATTTCATGACCAGCGCGCCAAATCCGCTGTTCCCCGATAGTATCGCCAACTGGATGATCATGGACAGCGGCTGGGCTGAGGCGAACAATGCCACTCTGCCGGACAAAGAGGCGGGCAACTACGCCACGCTTAACGCCAACGGCACCGGCGCATTCCAAGTCACCACGCGCGAGCCGGGCTTGCGCACCGTGCTTGAGCCGCATGCCGGCTGGTGGGGCGAGGTGGAGCATAACATCACCCGTGCTGAGCTGACCCCGATCCAGAACCCAGCCACGGCGCTGGCAGCACTGCTGTCAGGGGATGTGGATTTCATCAACCCCGTGCCCATCCAGGACGTCGCACGCTTGCAGCAAAACCCGGACGTGGATGTTGTGCAAGGCATTGAGGCGCGCGTGATCATGCTGGGCTTTGACCAGCAGGCCGGTGCCGCCGAAAGCGGGCAGGGGGCGTCTGATCTGTTCCTGGACCCCCGGGTGCGCGAAGCGGCTGCAAAGGCGGTGAATGTGCCTGCCATCCTGCAGACCATCATGCGCGGCAATGCCGAAGTCGCCAGCCAGTTGGTCAGCCCCGCGATGCGCGGCTATTCGCAAGCCGCTGATGCGCCCTATGCCTACGATCCAGACGGCGCGCGTGCCTTGCTGGAAGAGGCAGGTGCCGTTGGGGCCAAGTTCGACTTCAAATGCCCTAACGACCGCTATCTGAACGACGAAGCGGTATGCCAGGCTATCGTGGGCATGCTGTCCCAAGTGGGTTTTGAACCCGTGCTCGACGCGATGCCGGTGCAGAATTACTGGCCAGAACTGCGGGCTGACAACTTTGATATGTACCTGCTGGGCTGGTCCCCAGGCACCTTGGACGCAGAGCATCCCATCCGCTTTTTGGGCTCCACCCCAAACCCTGACAAAAAGCTCGGCTCTTGGAACTTTGGCGGCTATTCCAACGCCCGCGTGGATGAGTTGTTGCCGATGATCCAATCGGAACTTGATGACAGCAAACGTCAGGCGATGCTGGATGAAGTTGCGACGCTGATGCAGGACGAAGTCGCCTATGTGCCGATGTATGTGCAGCCGCTTGTCTGGGGCGTGCGCAGCAACATCGACCTGACACAGCGCCCGGATAACTTCTTTATCCTGCGCTGGGTCACCGTTAACTAAGCCAACATGCGGGGCCGCCTGAGGCCCCGCAGCCGAACCGGGGGCAGCCTTTGTTTTCATTCATTCTAAAACGCATTGGCCAGTCTATCTTGGTGCTGATCATCACGGGTGCCATCGCGTTCTCAATGTTCCGCTTTGTTGGCGATCCCATCGACAACATGCTGGGTCAGGAACGCACGCTTGAAGACGTGGAACGCTTGCGCCAGCAGCTTGGTTTGGATCAATCGGTCTTCGTTCAATACTTCAGGTTTCTGCAAGAAGCCGTCCAAGGCAATTTCGGGGTCAGTTACCGGCAAGGGCGCGAAGTCTCTGAGATCTTGCTGGAACGCGCGCCTGCCACGCTGGAACTGGCGGCGGTCTCGGCCCTTTTTGCTGTTGTGGCTGGCATCGCCCTGGGTGTTTTTACCGCCATCCGCCGCAATGGCTTTACCGCGAATTTCATCATGTCCGCCTCTTTGATCGGGGTCTCACTGCCGACCTTCCTGATTGGCATTTTGCTGATCTATCTCTTCTCGGTTGAGCTTGGTTGGCTGCCCAGCTTTGGCCGGGGCGAGGTTGTTGATGTGGGCGGCTGGAGCACAGGGTTTCTAACCGAAAGCGGGCTCAAGGCGCTTGTGTTGCCGTCGATCACTCTGGGACTGTACCAAATGACCCTGATCATGCGGCTCGTCCGATCCGAGATGTTGGAGGTCTTGCGCCAAGACTACATCCGTTTTGCCCGTGCGCGCGGTTTGGCCGAACGCACCATCAATTTCCGCCATGCGCTCAAGAACACCATGGTGCCTGTGATCACCATCATTGGTCTGCAATTGGGGGCCATCATCGCTTTTGCCATCATCACTGAAACCGTGTTCCAATGGCCGGGTCTGGGCCTGTTGTTCATCAACGCGATCCAGTTCGTCGACATTCCCGTGATGGCCGCTTACCTGATGCTAATCTCTGTGATGTTTGTGATGATCAACCTTCTGGTGGACATCCTTTATGCCTTCATTGACCCAAGACTGAGGGTATCCGCCTAATGAGCGATCAAACCGCCCTCGCCGCCCCCTCCCGCCTGCGCCGCGCGCTGGACAGTGATCTGTTTTACGCGTTCAAACGCTCACCCGTTGCGATGGTGTCGGCCTTTGTCGCGCTGCTGCTGATCCTTTCTGCGGTTTTCGCCCCCTGGGTCGCCACGTCAAACCCGTTTGATCCGGCATCGCTGAACCTGATGAACGGCTTCTCTGCGCCGATGCAGCCCAACGCCTTTACCGGTGAAACCTTTTTGATGGGCACCGATGACCAGGGCCGCGATGTCTATTCCACCATCCTCTACGGGATGCGCATTTCGCTTTTTGTAGGCTTTGCTGCGGTGACCTTTGCGGTGGTTCTGGGCATCATACTGGGCTTGCTTGCGGGCTACTTTGGCGGTTGGACCGACAGCATCATCATGCGCGCCGCTGACGTGCAGCTGACCTTCCCGTCGATCCTTGTGGCGATGCTGATCTTTGGCATTGCCAAAGGCATCACGCCTATCGAATACCGCGATCAGATGGCCATCTGGGTGCTGATCCTGGCCATTGGCCTGTCCGATTGGGTGCAATTTGCGCGCGTGGTGCGCGGGGCCACGCTGGTGGAAAAATCCAAAGACTACGTCGCCGCCGCACGCCTGATTGGGCGCAGCCCCATCGCGATCATGCTGCGGCACATCCTGCCTAACATCCTGTCGCCTGTGTTGGTGATTGCCACCATCTCACTTGCGCTGGCCATTATTGCTGAGGCAACGCTCAGCTTTTTGGGCGTAGGGGCACCGCCGACCCAACCGTCCCTGGGCACCCTGATCCGCATCGGCCAAGGCTTCCTGTTTTCAGGGGAGTGGTGGATCCTTTTCTTCCCAGCCTGCACGCTGCTGGCGCTGGCGCTTTCGGTGAACATGCTGGGCGACTGGCTGCGTGATGCGCTGAACCCGAGGTTAAAATGACCGAACCCGTGCTTTCCATCCGCAATCTTACGGTCGAGATCCCGACGCGTCACGGGCTTTTCAAGCCCGTGCGCCGCGTCAGCTATGACATCCGCCCTGGCGAAATCCGCGGAGTGGTGGGGGAAAGTGGTGCCGGAAAATCCATGACCGGCAATGCAATTATCGGCCTGCTGGATGATCCGGCCAAAATTGCCGAGGGAGAGATTTGGTTGAACGGTCGGCGCATTGATACGCTCAGCACCGCCGAAAAACGGGCCATCCGGGGCAAAGAAATCGGGATGATCTTCCAAGACCCGCTGACCTCTTTGAACCCGCTCTTTACCATCGGGGAGCAACTGGTTGAGACGATCCAGCTGCATCTGCAGGTTTCAGCATCTGAGGCAAAGGCGCGCGCCATTGCGCTGCTTGACCGCGTCTCTATCCCGAACCCGACCGAGCGGTTTAATCAATACCCGCACCAGTTCTCAGGCGGGATGCGCCAGCGTGTGGTGATCGCCCTTGCGCTGTGCTCTGAGCCTTCAGTGATCGTGGCCGATGAGCCGACAACTGCGCTGGATGTCTCCATCCAGGCGCAGGTGCTGGATCTGATCAAAGAGCTGGCCGCAGAACGCAAAGTGGGCGTTATCCTGGTGACCCATGACATGGGAGTGATCGCAGACACCACCGAAGAAGTGACCGTGATGTACGCGGGCGAAGTCGTCGAAAGCGGGCCGACCGATCAGATCCTTGGCAACCCGTCGCATGAATATACCAAATCGCTGATCTCGGCTGTGCCGCGCCCGCAGGTCAAGGTGCACCGCTTCCCGCAGGTCAGCTACGGGGGCCGCGAGACGGCGTTCAAGATCGAAGATCTGGCGCGCAATTGGGATAAATCCAAATCCTCCACATCGGGCACCTTGCTAGAGGTTCAGGGGATCACCAAAAAGTTCACCGAAAAATCGGCGATCCTGCCCTCCATGCGGACATATTTCACGGCCGTGGACAAGGTATCCTTCGACATCAAGGACGGTGAGGTCTTTGGCCTTGTCGGCGAAAGCGGATCGGGTAAATCCACCGTGGCGCGGATGATTGCCACGCTCTATGACACCGATGGCGGCAATATCCTGTTTGATGGGGATGACATCACGCAGATGGACAAAGCTGCACTTGCCGCCTACCGCAGCGACATCCAGATGATCTTCCAAGATCCCTATTCCAGCCTGAACCCCCGGATGAAAGTGGCTCAGATCGTGGCGGAACCGCTGAGCCATCTCAAGCTTTTGCCCAAGGACCAGATCGAAAGCCGCGTGCTGGAGCTGTTGGACCGTGTTGGTCTGGGGGCAGAGGCCGGTGTCAAATACCCCCATGAATTTTCAGGCGGGCAGCGCCAGCGGATTTCCATCGCGCGGGCCTTGGCCACGCAGCCCAGGTTCCTGATCTGCGATGAGCCGACGAGCGCGCTTGATGTCTCCATTCAGGCGCAAATCCTGAACATTCTGAAAGATCTTCAGGAACACCTGGGCCTGACAATGTTGTTCATCAGCCACGACCTGCCCGTTGTCCGGCAAATGTGCGACCGCGTTGGCGTGATGAAGCAAGGCCAGCTGGTTGAGGTGCAAGAGACCGAAGCGCTCTTTAACGCGCCGCAGCATCCCTATACCGCCCAGCTGTTGGATCTGATGCCACGTTTGGCGCAACTGTCTGAGGCTTAGGGGCGCAAAAGCCCAGACACGAAAGCACAGACCGGGCGAAATACCCAAACGGCCCCACCTTTTTAAGGGAGATAGAGCAGGCAGCGCCTGCAGCCCCTCACCCTTGCAGGCTTTTCACCCCAATCTCATCCTCAGCCTGCGCCTTGATCGCAAGCGCTGCGGCATAGCTGGCCGCGGCGGTCGTGTAGTAGGGGATCTTGTCATAAAGTGCGATGGAGCGGATGGATTTGCTGTCCTCGACCGCCTGCGCGCCTTCGGTGGTGTTCATCACCAATTGCACGCCACCGTCCTTCATCAGGTCGGTCACATCGGGGCGGCCTTCGTAGACCTTGTTCACCGTCTCAGCCGCGATGCCGGCCTCATTGAGCCAAGCCGCACTGCCGCGCGTGGCCACAATGCTAAAGCCCTGCTCAATCAGGATGCGCGCGCAGGCCAACATGTCGTCGGTTTTGTCCATGTCCTTGATGGAGAAGAACGCACAGCCGGATGACGGCAGCAGAGTGCCCGCCCCCATTTGCGCTTTCAAAAACGCGCGAGGGAAGTCGCGGTCCCAGCCCATGACCTCCCCGGTGGAGCGCATCTCAGGCCCCAGCAAGGTGTCGACGCCGGGGAAACGCGCAAAGGGCATCACCGCCTCTTTGACAGAGAACCAAGGCATGTCTGGATTGGCCAGGGTCATCGGATCGCCAAGCGGCAGCACATCGGCGTAGGACGCCTGTTCCGGGTAGGGCGCGCGCATCGGGAAGGATGATAGCTTTTCGCCCGCCATAATGCGCGCCGCGATTGACGCGATGGCGCTGTCGGTGGCCTTGGCCACAAAAGGCACGGTGCGCGAGGCGCGTGGGTTGACCTCAATCAGGTAGACATCGCCGTTCTTGATGGCGAATTGGATGTTCATCAGCCCCACAACATTCAGCGCCTTGGCCAGGGCGTGGGTCTGGCGAGTGACCTCTTTGATGATGTCTTTGTCCAGCGAATAAGGCGGCAAAGAACAGGCGCTGTCGCCTGAGTGTACGCCCGCCTCTTCGATGTGCTGCATGATGCCCGCGACGTGCACCTGCTCTCCATCTGACAGGGCATCAACGTCCAGCTCCACCGCGCCGGACAGATAGCTGTCCAGCAAGACGGGGCTGTCGCCTGAAACGACAACCGCGTCGCGGATGTACCGCTCCAGGCTGGCCATATCGCGCACAATCTCCATCGCGCGCCCCCCAAGACATAAGAAGGGCGGATCACCAGCGGAAAGCCGATGTCTTCGGCGATTTGCATCGCTTCCGCGTCAGAATGGGCGATGCCGTTCTTGGGCTGCTTGAGGCCAAGGTTCAGCACCAGCTGCTGGAACCGCTCACGGTCTTCTGCCAGGTCAATCGCATCAGGCGTGGTGCCCAGGATCGGGATACCTGCGTCGCTGAGCGCATTAGCAAGCTTCAGCGGTGTCTGCCCGCCGAACTGGACGATGACGCCATGCAGCGTCCCGTTTTCCTGCTCCACCCGGAGGATTTCCATGACATGTTCAAACGTCAGCGGCTCAAAATAAAGCCGGTCTGAGGTGTCATAATCGGTCGATACGGTTTCAGGGTTGCAGTTGACCATGATGGTCTCAAACCCTGCGTCTGTCAGCGCATAGCAGGCGTGACAGCAGCAATAGTCAAACTCAATCCCCTGGCCGATGCGGTTGGGGCCACCGCCCAAGATGACCACTTTTTTGCGGTCCGAGGGCCGCGCCTCGCATTCCACCTCGCCCATCATCGGGGCCTCGTAGGTGGAATACATGTAGGGCGTCTGCGCCTCAAACTCAGCCGCGCAGGTGTCGATGCGCTTAAAGACAGCCGTGACGCCAAGGTTGATCCGCGCGCGGCGGATGTTGTCCTCATCCCGGCCCGTCAGGTGGGCCAGGCGGGCATCGGTAAAGCCCAGCATCTTGAGGTGGCGCAGGCCCGCTTCATCCAGCGGCAGGCCGTTGGCCTTCACGCTGGCTTCGGCATCAATAATCTCGCGGATGCGGTCCAGGAACCAGGGGTCGAATTTGGTAACGCCCTGGATGTCATCATTGGACAGGCCGTGCCGCATTGCTTGGGCGATCACGCGCAAACGGTCCGGCGTTTGTTTGGAAAGCGCTGAGACGAGGGCCGCTTTGTTGTCAGGCGCGTCAGAGGGGACATCGGCATTGAAGCCTTGGATCTCAATCTCATCAAAACCTGTCAGACCAGATTCCATGGAGGCCAGCGCCTTTTGCATGCTCTCATGGATGGTGCGGCCAATGGACATTGCTTCGCCCACGGATTTCATGGCCGTGGTCAGATTGGGCTCAGAGCCGGGGAATTTCTCAAACGCGAATTTCGGGATTTTGGTGACGACATAATCGATGGTCGGCTCAAAGGACGCAGGTGTAACGCCGGTGATGTCGTTATCAAGCTCATCAAGCGTAAAGCCCACCGCCAGCTTGGCCGCGATTTTGGCAATCGGAAAACCCGTGGCCTTGGACGCCAGCGCCGAGGAACGCGAGACGCGCGGGTTCATCTCAATCACAACCATGCGGCCGTCTTCGGGGTTCACCGCCCATTGCACGTTGGATCCGCCGGTTTCCACGCCAATCTCGCGCAGCACGGCGATCGAGTGGTTGCGCATGATCTGGTATTCTTTGTCCGTCAGCGTCAGCGCCGGGGCCACAGTGATGGAATCGCCGGTGTGCACGCCCATCGGGTCTACGTTTTCGATGGAGCAGACGATAATGGCGTTATCGGCGGTGTCGCGCACCACCTCCATCTCAAACTCTTTCCAGCCCAACAGGGATTCGTCGATCAGGATCTGCCCCATAGGAGAGGCGTCCATGCCGCTCCGGCAGATGGCCTCATAATCATCCCGGTTATAGGCCACGCCGCCGCCGGTGCCGCCCATGGTAAAGGCGGGGCGGATGATGGCAGGCAGGCCCACGTCTTCGAGCGCATCAAGCGCCAGCGCCACGCCTGCGGCGAGGTCTTTTTTGCCGTCCACCATCGGCGCGGTGCAGATCGTGGCCTTGGGGTTTTCGATGCCCAAACGGTCCATCGCGTCGCGGAAAAGCTTGCGGTCTTCTGCCATTTCAATGGCTTCGCGCTTGGCCCCGATCATCTCAACCCCGAATTTGTCCAGCACGCCCATCTCTTCAAGCGCCAGCGAGGTGTTCAGCCCGGTCTGCCCGCCCATCGTGGGCAACAGCGCGTCGGGGCGTTCTTTTTCGATGATCTTGGCGACAATCTCAGGCGTGATGGGTTCGATATAGGTGGCATCGGCCATGCCAGGGTCCGTCATGATGGTGGCCGGGTTGGAGTTCACCAGAATGACCCGGTATCCTTCCTCTTTGAGCGCCTTACAGGCCTGTGCGCCGGAATAGTCGAATTCGCAGGCCTGTCCGATGATAATGGGGCCGGCACCAATGATCATGATCGAGCGGATATCAGTGCGTTTTGGCATAGTCGGCCCCCGGTGCGTGCAAATTGTCCTGCGTTATAGGGATGACGTGGGTCAGCGCAAGGGGGCGGGCATCTTTGCGCATGGGTTTTGCGATGTTTCGAGGGGGTATTTCAGAGTGGACCCAGCCCGCAGATCATTTCTGGAATTTGCTGAAGGCAAAATCAGATGCCAAACACCGCCGCGCCCATCGCGCATTGCGGTGTACGGCACGGATCAGGGGCGGGGATTGGCCGTTTCAGGCGCATCAAGAAAGACGCGCAAAGCGGCTTCGAATTCCCGTGGCTTTTCGGCATGCAGCCAATGGCCCGCCTGCGGGATCTTGGCAAACCGGGCGGCGGGGAAAAGTGATTTGATCCGCGCGCGGTCTTTGGTCTGTACATAATCTGAAGCCCCGCCCGACAGAAACAGCGTGGGCCCGTCGAACGGACCGGTAAGGTGGTCTGGCCAGCCGATGATCTTGTCCATCTCCGCCTCAAGCGCGTCAAGGTTGAGCCGCCAGGCCTTGTTGGGCACATCCAGGGATTGGGTGAAAAAGCTTTGCAGTGCGCGATCAATGCCAGCGGCGGCCAATTGTTCCTCTGCATCGGATCTGCGGGCGACGGTCGACAGATCTACGCGGCGCATGGCGTCAATCATGCCCTGCTGCGTATGGCCATAGGCCGTGGGGGCAATGTCAGCGATGACCAGTTTGTTGATCAGGTCAGGCCGTGTGAGGGCAAGCGCCATGGCGGCCTTGCCCCCCATGGAATGGCCGCAAAGATCGACGGGACCGCCGATATGGGTGATGAGTTGGGCCAGATCGCTGGCGAGGTCTTCGTAGCTGTGAGTGGCCTGGCGCGGGCTTTGCCCATGGTTGCGCATGTCAGGGGTGATCACCCGGCGGCTGTCCGACAGCCGTTTGGCAATCACCCCCCAGTTGCGGCCAGAGCCATAAAGCCCATGTACGATCACAAGTGGGCGGTTGGGGCTGTCGGAAGGATGATCAATGTAATGCAGCATATCTCAGGCCTAAAGCGATTGAGCTCTGGGGACCAGTGGGATTAAAGTGCGCCATGCAAATGCAACAGGATATCGCCACGCGCATCGGGGTTGTTGAGGACCTGCTGGTTGACAAGTTCCGCGTCAAAAAGCGCGGGCTGCGCAAGATGCTGGCCCGCACCGGGCGGCGCTTGCCCAAGGCGATGCATGGGCGCGCTGAGCTGCTGTTAAAGGCGCAGAAACTGGCCGAACATCCCAAGTTATCGCGCCAGATCGACCATGCCGCCGTGGTCAAAGCCCAAAGTGAGTTGGTGGCGCATCTGGAAGCCATTGATGTGTCAGAACGGCGCAAAGGCATGCTGCTGAACCTGGCAGGCGATCTGGTTTTTAAGATCTTGTTGGTGGCGGTGGCCTTTGTGGCCTGGCTGTGGTGGGCGGGGTATCTTTGATACCGCCGCCCTTTCACCCTTTGGCTAGGGTTTAGCGGATGCGAGTGATTTTGGTGCCGTAAAGGCAGCGCGGGAAAAACGGATAGCTGTCCGTGGCAAAATACACGTAGCGCCCGCCGGACATGCCACCATTGCACGCGTCAAGGTTGCCGTAGCCCTGCACAAAGGTCCAATCCTCATTATAGGTGCCATCATGCGCGCCGCCGGGGGCGCTGGCGCGGGTGCCGGGCAGCAGCATATAGCTCGAACGCGCCCCATCCCCGACATAGTGGATTTCAAAGCCGTCAGCAGCCCAGCCGACAAGGGTGCTGCTATCGGTGTTGGCAAGGGCCGGGGGCATCCCGTGGTAGTGATATTCGCCGCGCGGCCCAACATGGCCGTTCTGATGATCCAACCCCAGCGCGCTGCGCGCGCCCATGCCATCAAGGTTCCATCCTGAGCTGCGATCGCGCGAATGGCCGCGAGGGCTGCTGGCGTCGTAATAATCCGCGGTGCCAGGACGGATCTGGATGCCGTTTTTGGCAATGCCCGTGACCCGGACATGTTGCGCTGTGGTGCCTTTCACCGGGTTGGCAGGGACGCAGACATTCACGTTTTGCCGCGCAATGCGGTGCGGGTTGCCTGCGTTGGGGAAACTGCCCGTTTCATGATCAGGAAGACCGTCAGCTTTGATGCAGATCTGATCGCTTTTGCCGGTGATTGAGACCGCCGCGCTGGCCAAGGCACCCAAGGTGATAAGGCCCGCCGTGGCGGCGATCAGGACGGTTGGCGGGACAAGAGAGAGGCGCATGAGAGATCACTTTCGATTTGTTCGTAAGTGTCTAACGGGCCTGCGCAGATTTTCCGTCGCTGAGCGGTCAAAAAAATCTCATCTGTCGTTAAATTGCGCGTCTGTCACGGGCTCCAGCCAATCTGCGGCGCTGCCATCCATCTCTTCTTGCAGCGCGATGTGGGTCATGGCGGTGTCAGGGCCTGCGCCGTGCCAGTGTTTTTCACCCGGTGCAAAGGTGATGACGTCACCGGGGCGGATTTCCTGGATCGGCTCACCCTCTTTTTGCACAAGGCCCAGCCCTGCGGTCACCACAAGAGTTTGGCCCAAAGGATGTGTGTGCCAGTTGGTGCGCGCGCCCGGTTCAAAGGTTACCCACAGCCCATGCAGGCGCGAAGGGTCTGTGGGGCTGACCAGCGGGTCCATGCGGACAGTGCCAGTGAAATATGCGGGGTTCGGCGTGGTTGAGGGGCGGCTGCCGGGGCGGTGAATGATCATGGGCCTGTCCTATCAATGGGAATTGCGGTGGGGGTGAGCCTACACGAGGTTTCTCAAACCAAAAGGGGGGCCGGAACTTACAGGGTAAGGGCTTGGGTCAGACTGGCGTGGCGGATCAAGCGGCGGACTGGATGCGTGCGACGACGTTGATGTTGATCCGCCCGGCCAGCGCAGGCACTGAGCTGTGCTCCAGCACCATGGGGCTGCGCAGGCTGGCGGGGGGAATAGCACCCAAGTTTGCCCTGCGCTGTTGGTCATCACGCTATAGGCTTCTGCCGTGCGCGCCACGTTATCCGCACAATAAAGCGCGCTCAGGATGCCTGAGGCCTGGGGGCTGGTCATCGCGTCGATTACGGCTGCTGCTTCTTCTGCGCCGGCCCCCAATGCGGCAAGCTGGCTGGTCGCGGCGGCGCTGTCGCCGGCTTTGGCGTGACGGTGGATGTCTTGGAATGTCTCTTGTGGGGCCTCAAACCGCGCCCCGGCCTCGGCTGGGGACAGTGCGGCCCCCAGAAAACCTGCGGCTGCGACAGCGGCGGCGGTCAGATCGGCATAAAGCACCATCTCAAAGTCGCCCTCGGGGGTGCGGGTCATGCCCCAGGTGCCGTCATCGCCGACATGCACGGTCAGACGGCGCAGGCCATTTTCGCCTTCTTTGCGTTCCGCCAATAACACCAAGGATGGGTTTGCCAGCGCAAGAATGGCAGATGTGACCGGCACGGTGAGATCTGCGCCCTTAGCTTCGTTGGGCACCATATGGCCAGCCGCAACAAGCCGTTTGGCCCCTTCGCCGTACCAATCGGCAAGCGGGGTGCCTTGGGGCGCTTGAAAGGGTGCAGGCCCCCAGCCGATCACCTCTTGAGTGCGCGAAAAGGTAAAGGCATAGGCCAGTTCAGATGGATGGAATGTAATCGCACTCATGGCTTATCCCCAGATAGAGCTGGCTACAGCGCCAAGCGTTTCAGCCGCAGCGTCGCCCACAGAGGCAGCGCCATCAGCCATATCTCCCAACGTCTCAACCGCGCAGCTTGCCGCGCTTTCGGCGGCATCTTCCAGGGCCGTCAACGTATTCATCGCCTCAGCCTGCGCAAATTCTGCCATATCGGCGATCTCGGCCCCGGCTGCTTCGACGCCTTCATAAAGCTCCTCGGCCACATCCTGGGCCACATCTGTTGCGGCCTCGCCCATGTCCTCGACGGTTTCCGCAATGCTCTCTCCGACGTCAGTGGCCAACTGCAACAGCTCTTCTTCGGTCTCTTCGATGGTGTCGGCCATCTCATCGGCAAACTCTGAGGCGGCATCGGTCATCTCTTGTTTGGCCTGCTCAAAGTCTGAGATCATCTGGGAAATCTGTTGCGCGCATTCATCGCGGGCGTTGTCCAGCTCCCCTTCCAAATACAGCAGCGCCTCATCCATCTTGCGCTCTGCGAACTCTTCTCCCACCTCCAGGGTCCAATGGGCGATGCCGCTGAGCTGGCCGGTGTAGGGTTCATACCCTTCGGTCCAATCCTCGGGAAAGATCTCAATCACCGCGATGGCAATGTTCTCAATCATATTGTCGCGGTAGTTATAGCCGGGGCCTTCGTTGTGATAAGATTTAAGATAGCCTGCCGCATCATGCACAGTGCCGTGCAGGGCCACAGGATTGTCAGGTGCCCAATGAAATGCATCCTCCATCCCCAGCCCGGGCGCAAAGTCATTGCCCGGCCCGACCAACCCACCAGTGGGACTGAGCAAAGAGGCAAAGACCTCATGAATGCCAAAGGCGTCGCCCAGAGCCTTGCCAAACAGCAACTGCCCCCGCGACGCTTGGAAATCGGGGTGCCGCGTTTCATCAAGGTCCTCGGCAGGGTCATGGCCGTTTTCGGCACCGATGGTTTTTTGTTGTTCGCGCAGGATCAGAAAGCGGCTGTAATCCCCATCAAGGTCCGCTTCAGTCGGCGGTCTGCCCACGATTTCAGCCAATTCAATGATGGCCTCTTCCCGTTTGGGGCCGGTCAACGGACGCTCCAATTCGTTCATCAGCTCAGACAGGGCGCGCTGTTTTTCCGGGTCATCGTCGGTGGGAAATGGGGTGTTGATCAGCTCCTGCATGTATTCTTCGGTAAAGATGTCCTCGGCGTGGCCCTGGATCAGAGAGGTGTCGGCCAATTCCTCTGGCGTCATTGATTCAAGTCGCGCGTTTTCGGCCAACTGGGAGGTAAGGCTGAGAAAGTTGTCGACGCGGGGCTGGACCGTTTGGAGCTGTTCCAGCGCTGCGGCAAAATCCTGGGCTGCGGCGGCGCGGTCCACGCCTGCGATCAGATCCTCGATTGTTTGTTGATCGCGGCTCAGGTCTGGATTGTCGAAATTGGAGACTTCAGTGATGGCCGGCGTAAGCCGCTTGCGCAGGGCCTCATAGGCTGCTTTATTTTGCTCCCAAGCGGCGCGGCGGTCCGTGATGATCTGCTCAAGCTGAGCGATCTTGCCTTCAACGCGGTCAATCTCACCTTGTTCTTCGGGGTCGATGAAACCGTCATCTGCCAGCGCTTCTGCGCGCAAGCTGCCCAGCTGATCCTGCAAAACTGGGATTTGCGCTTCTGCCGCGCGGATTGCCTCAATGTTGGAGGTCACAGCACCTTCTCCCCCGATTCCCTGAAGGTATCGTAAGGCCAGAATGCGTTCTGCGCCAAGCGTCGCGCAAAACGCAAAACCCCGCGCCAATGGCACGGGGTTTAATGACAGGTCTGAGACCGACCGTTTTAGAGGTCTGGATACATCGGGAAACGTGCACAAAGCGCTTCGACTTCGGCCTTCACCTTTGCCTCTACCGCGCTGTTGCCATCTTCGCCGTTGGCGGCCAAGCCATCGACCACCTCGATGATCCAATCGGCAATCTGGCGGAACTCAGCTTCACCAAAGCCACGGGTTGTCCCCGCAGGGGATCCCAGTGCGGATGCCGGAGGTGACCATGGGCTTTTCCGGATCAAACGGCACGCCGTTTTTGTTGCAGGTGATATGCGCGCGGCCCAGAGCCTTCTCAGTTGCGTTGCCTTTCACGCCTTTGGGGCGCAGGTCCACCAGCACCACATGGGTGTCGGTGCCGTGGGTCACCGTGTCCAACCCGCCTTTGATCAGCTGATCAGAGAGCGCCTGGGCGTTTTTCACCACGTTCTGGATGTATGTTTTGAACTCTGGCTGCAGCGCCTCGCCAAAGGCCACGGCCTTGGCCGCGATCACATGCATGAGCGGGCCGCCTTGGATGCCGGGGAAGATGGCGGAGTTGAACTTTTTCGCCAATGCTTCGTCATTGGTCAGGATCATGCCGCCGCGTGGGCCGCGCAGCGTTTTATGCGTGGTCGTTGTCGCCACATGCGCATGCGGGAATGGGGAAGGGTGTTCGCCCGCCGCCACAAGACCTGCGAAATGCGCCATGTCTACGTGCAGGTAGGCACCCACGCTGTCGGCAATCTCGCGCATCTTGGCAAAGTCGATCTGACGCGGGATGGCAGAGCCACCAGCGATGATCAGCTTGGGCTTATGTTCATTTGCCAGCTCTTGCACCTGCTCATAGTCCAGCATGTTGTCCTGCTTGCGCACGCCGTATTGCACCGCGTTGAACCACTTGCCCGACTGGTTCGGGGCCGCACCATGGGTCAGGTGGCCGCCGGCATCCAGCGACATGCCCAGGATCGTATCACCGGGCTGCAACAGCGCCTGGAACACACCCTGGTTGGCCTGAGAGCCTGAGTTCGGCTGCACATTGGCGAAATCCACGCCAAACAGCTTACAGGCCCGCGCGATGGCCAGATCTTCGGCCACGTCCACATATTCACAGCCGCCATAATAGCGCCGCCCGGAATAGCCTTCGGCGTATTTGTTTGTCATCACAGAGCCCTGCGCCTCAAGCACAGCGCGGCTGACGATGTTTTCTGAGGCGATCAGCTCGATCTCATTGCGCTGGCGGCCCAGCTCACCCTCAATGGAGGCCAGAAGATCAGGATCGGTGTCAGCCAAAGAGGCGGTGAAGAAGTCTTTCATGGGTCTTTCCTATGCCGAGGTCCAATTTGGCGGTTTCGTATCGGAAACTTCGTCAGGCGGAAAGGCGTGAAAGCGCCGCATGCAACATTATCTGCGGCACCACTGGCAGGCTTTCGTGGAATGTGTTTGAGTCCGGGGAAATTGCGGCCCATCGGAAACATATGACATGACACTGAAAATCGCCTTTTCCGCCAGCCGCGCCACCGTGGCCCAGACCGCCCGCGCCGCCTTGATCGTGCGGTATGGGAACGCGCCGATGGAAGAGGCGGATGTGATCGTGGCATTGGGCGGGGACGGTTTCATGTTGCACACTCTGCATGAGACACAGCATCTGCCCGCCCCGGTCTATGGCATGAACCGGGGCACCATCGGCTTTTTGATGAACGAATATCGCGAAAGCGATCTGCAAGAACGGCTGGGCGCTGCGGAGCGGGCAGAGATCAATCCGCTGGCGATGAAGGCCACCCATATGGACGGCAGCACCTCAGAGGCCTTGGCGATCAATGAAGTTGCCTTGCTGCGCGAAGGCCCGCAAGCGGCAAAGCTGCAGATCCGTGTGGATGACCGGTTGCGGATGGAACAGCTGGTTTGTGATGGCGCGCTGGTGGCTACGCCTGCGGGGTCGACGGCCTATAACTATTCCGCGCACGGGCCGATCTTGCCGATTGGGGCGGATGTGCTGGCGCTGACTGCGATGTCGGCCTTTCGTCCCCGTCGCTGGCGGGGTGCCTTGCTGCCCAAGACGGCGGTGGTGCAGTTTGACGTGCTGGAGCCTGAAAAGCGGCCAGTGATGGCCGATGCCGACGGCAAGTCGCACCGCGATGTGGTTCAGGTGCAAATTCGCTCAGAACCAAGCGTGTCCCATGCGATCCTGTTTGACCCAGGTCACGGGTTGGAAGAACGGCTGATTTCAGAGCAGTTTACTTAAGCCGCGCCGCGGGTAAGTGCCTTAAGACGCGGCGAGATACTTGCGCGCAATCTCGGTCGCTTTTTGCGCATCGACCACCGGGGGAATAAGGGTGAGCACCGCCCCCTCTTTGTCCAGCAGATAGATGAACGAGCCGTGGGTATAGACCGGGCCATAGTCTGGGTCTTCATAGGCCAAGGCGTGATCAACCGAGAAGGCATCATAGGCCACCTGCAACGCCGCTTTCTCCCCCGTTAGCCCGACAAAGTTAGGATGCACATAAGCCAAGGCCGGACCCATATCCTCAGCCGTGTCGCGGGCGGGGTCCACGGTGATCATCACAGGCCGCACAGCAATGCCGTCACGGGCCAAGTAATCCGTCACATCGGCCATCAGGGGTAGGGCAGCGGTGCAGATGCCGGGGCAATTGGCGTAGCCAAAAAACAGCAGCTGCGGCAAGCCATCGGGGTCGGCTTCGGTTCGGGTGGAGCCGGTGTGATCTGTCAGCTCAAAGGGGCCGCCCACGTCAAAGGGCAGGCCCGATTGCGCCTGAGCCGCACCAGCCCCAAGGGCCAGCACAAGTGCCGCTGCACGCCAGATCATTCGAAGTAATACTCGATAAAGGCTTTGTCCGTCTCAGCCCCCAGGCCCAGATGACCCTCGCGCGCAATTTCAGCCAGCACACGTGGATCGCGGCGGAACCAGGGGCCTTTGCCCTTGGCGCCGGGGTTTTCGGCGGCCCAAACCTTGGTGAATTGATTGGCGCGGGCCCAGTCCGCATCCGCGGCCTTGATCCGTTGCACCAGATAGATGTTGCTGACCGGGAAATCCTCATCCTCAATCATCAGCCCGTCCACGGTGACCTCTTGCCCGCAGTAGGGCAACAGATCCGTGACCGCCCCGGTAAAGGCGGGTTGGGTGTTCTTCATCACCAGAACCGTCACCCCATCTGCGGCGCGTTTGAGGCCCAGCTGACGGTCGCCATCGCCGCAGTTGGTGGGGCAATCGCCGGTGATGTCGCACATGATGTCCACGACGGTGGCCTCAAAATACGCAGGCACTTCAGCATAGAGGTTCCAGGTTTTGGCCTCAGACTGGGCGGAGAAATCTTCGGCCGCCAGGGGCGCGGCCAGAAGGGTGAAGGCGGTTGCAAGAAGGCGCTTCATTCTTTGGGCTCCGGGATGGCGAAGGGGGGAACAACATCGTAATCCTCATGGGTCAGGTTCACGATGCCCAGATCTTCGACCACCTTTTCGACCACGATGTAATTCAGTCCATCGCGTTCATAGAACATGCCGTCTGCGGTGATCGTATGGGAGGCCAGGCGCAGCGCCGTATCGCCGCCGGTGGCGTTGTCCTGCGGGCCCAATTTGAGGATGTTGTAGACGGTCCCATCCTCAGTCAGCAGGCCAATCGGGATGCCGCCTGCAGAACACCAGAGCGCACAGGTATGATGCGCCGAGCCGACAACGGAATCCGGTCCGCCCATCACACCGGAGTAATAGCACCATGTATCGATGATCTCACCAGTTACGGTGATGCGTTCACCATCAGCGGCCAAGGCGGGTGCCGCCAACAGGCCAAAAAGCGCAGCTTGAAACAGACGCATAGATCCTCCCTTGCGTGATTCATTGTCAGCCTAGGCTGACAGAAGGCTCTGGTGCAAATCACATTTTTCGGGCTGGTGGGGGGGGCGGTGGAGGTACGCCTCTCAGAGGGATCGCTTGCGGTGGGGGATGTGCAGAAGTTGTATTGGAAAGATGAAGCCGGGGGTGTGGCCCCCGGGACAGTTGCGGCTGAGGCGGGCGTGACGGGGCGCGCGTTTCAGTCGAGCGTGAAGAGCTCCTGGCGTTCGCGCACGCCGCGCAGGCGGTACTGGCCGAGTGAGACCAGATCTTTGCGGCTGTTGATCAGCGGTTTTGCGACGGCCGATGAAATCACGACGGTTTGGTCCAGCGCATCGCTCATCCCGAGGATGCGGGAGGTGGTGTTCACCGCAGGGCCAATGACCGTAAAGTCGAGACGCGTTTTGCCCCCGATGTTGCCATAAAGCACATCGCCCGCGTGAAGCCCCAGCGTAAAACCTGTGGTTGGACGCCCATCGGCCGCGCGGCGGGCGTTGATATCTTTGAAAAGCCCCGGCAGGCGGGCCGCGGCATCAACAGCCACTGCGCGCGCGTCTTTGACCAGGTTCAGATCAAAGATCGCCAACATCCCGTCGCCCATGAATTTGAGCACATTGCCGCCGCCGGCCTCAACCAGTTCGCAGACCTCACCAAAGTAGTCATTCAGCATTTCGATCACGGCCTCGCCGCCGATCTCTTCGGTCATTTTGGTGAAACCTTGCAGATCAAAGTACCAGATCACCGCCGAAATCGTCTCGGATGAGCCGCGCCGGATGTCGCCTGAGAGCACTCTGCGGCTGGCATCGGCCCCCATGTAGGCGGCGGTGATGTCCTCGGCCATGGTGCGGTTGGCGCTGGATTTGATCGTCAGCGAAATCGGCGAAAGCAGATCGCGCAGGCCGTTGAGCTGCGCATCGGTAAATCCGCCTTTTTGATCTGTTGTCATTGAGATGATCATGCCCTCTTCGGGGCGCAGGGGATCAAAATCCTTGGTGGTGTCGCGTTTAACAAAGGTCTTCTTGGTGGCGAAATACTCTGTCGTGCCACGTTCGCGCAGCTCATCATAAATGGGGAAGTTTTGCTCTAGATCCGGATCATCCAAGCGGTGGCGGATCTCAGGCAGGTCATTGGAAATGAGATAGAAAATCGGGCTTTTGAGATATTCATCCCCCACGGTTTCTTGGCGCTGATACTCAAGCCTTTCGTTCTGCCCGCCCCGGTGCCAGCGAAACGACAATGTCCCGATCTCAGGATGATGCGCGCGCGTGGTGATGTTGACCCGCTGCAGCGGGATGCCGGCCACAACCAACCGGTTGCAGCATTCCTCAAGCCAGGTTTCCACCGGGACATTTTCAAGGCCTTGCTGGATCAACCAATTGGTCAGATCCGACAGGGCTGCGGCAAGCTCAAAGTTCTCAAGAACGGGTGCGGCCATCATCGCCTTCTGTGTGAGGGGGAATCAGTTATTCCCCCTGAGCATAGCCGATCGTTTGAAGCGCTGCTTTGATTTCATCCAGGATGGCAGGATCATCAATGGTGGCAGGCAATTTGAACTCTTGGTTGTCGGCGATTTTGACCATGGTCGCGCGCAAGATCTTGCCAGACCGCGTTTTGGGCAGCCGGTCCACCACAACCGCTTTTTTGAAGGCCGCCACCGGGCCAATCTGATCGCGGATGCGTTGAACGCATTCGGTGGTGATGTCTTCATGCGGCCGGTTCACGCCGTTGGTGAGGCACAAAAAACCGACAGGCGACTGGCCTTTGAGCGTATCGCTGACGCCGATCACGGCGCATTCGGCGACATCGGGGTGCCCGGCCAAGGCTTCTTCCATGGCACCGGTGGACAGACGGTGGCCCGCGACGTTGATCACATCATCGGTGCGCGCCATGATATAGAGGTATCCGTCCTCATCCATCATGCCCGCGTCACCGGTTTCATAATAGCCGGGGAAGGTTGTCAGATAGGATTTGATAAAGCGGTCTGTCGCGTTCCACAGCGTGGGCAGGGTGCCGGGGGGCAGGGGCAGCTTGATGGCGATTGCCCCCAATTCACCCGCAGGCAGGGGATGGCCGCCATCGTCGAGGATTTGCACATCATAGCCTGGCATTGGCACGGTAGGAGAGCCAAGTTTAACCGGCAGCGCCTCAAGGCCTGCGGGATTGCCAGCAATGGTGTAACCTGTTTCGGTCTGCCACCAATGGTCATAGACCGGCTTGCCCAGGATATCCTGCGCCCACTCAATGGTGTCAGGATCGGCCCGTTCGCCCGCCAGATAAAGCGCGCGCAGCCCGGAGAGGTCGTATTTCTTGGCGTATTCGCCTTTGGGGTCTTCGCGTTTGACCGCACGGATCGCTGTGGGCGCGGTAAAGAAGCTGCGCACATTATGCTCTTCGATCACCCGCCAGAAAGTGCCGGCATCGGGCGTGCCCACGGGCTTGCCCTCAAATACAACGGTGGTGTTGCCGTGGATCAGTGGCGCATAGCAAATGTAGGAATGCCCAACGACCCAACCCACATCTGACGCGGCCCAAAACACATCGCCAGGGTCACATTGGTAGATGTTTTTCATGGTCCAGTTCAGCGCAACCAGATGCCCGCCTGTGGGGCGCACAACGCCTTTGGGCGCACCGGTGGTGCCAGAGGTGTACAGGATATAGGCGGGAAAATTGCCTTCCACCGGGATGCAGGCCGCAGGCAGCCCGCCCACCTGGGCCTGATGCCAGTCGATATCGCGGCCCTGTATCATTTCACAGGGGTGTTCTTCGCGCTGCAGGATCATGCAGAAATCCGGCAGGTGTTTGGACATCTGCAAAGCCCCGTCAATAAGCGGCTTGTATTCCACCACGCGGCCCGGCTCCAACCCGCAAGAGGCCGCAAGGATCGCCTTGGGTTTGCAATCATCGACGCGCACCGCGAGTTCATTGGCGGCAAACCCACCAAAGACAACCGAATGGATCGCGCCCAGCCGCGCACAGGCCAACATCGCCTCCAGCGCCTCGGGGATCATCGGCATATAGATGATGACACGGTCGCCTTTATCAATGCCGCGCGCCGCCATGGCACCCGCAAGATGGGCCACCCGTGTCTGCAGCTCTGCAAAGGTGATCTTTTGCTTTTTGCCGGTGATCGGGCTGTCGTGGATGATGGCAATCTGGTTGCCGCGTCCGCGTTCCACATGCCGGTCAACCGCATTGTAGCAGCTGTTGACCATCCCATCTTCGAACCATTCAAACAGGTTATCACCCTGCGCGCTCAGCGCCTTGGTCGGGGGCACCACCCAGTCAATCGCCTGCGCCTGTTCCATCCAATAGGCTTCTGGATCTTGTTGCCAGCGCTGATAGGTTTCGCGGTATCCCATGGTCTTCCTCCTCACCTGAGTGCACCTTTGTTAGGCAGAGGCGCGCGCGGGGGCAAGTCTGCAGCCGTTCTTGCCGCCTTGTTTGGCAACAAAGTTTTCACGCCCGCGTGGGCGGCTTTACAGGAATTGACGGATCGTGATCGCTGGGGCCTGTTATCCACAGGCTTCCGCCCTATATTTCAAATCAGAGTGTTGTTGGAGGTGTCATGCGCGCCGGTTTTCGCCCCCTTGTTGTGAGTGTTGTCTTATCCGCTTTGGCCGTTCCTGCCATGGCCCAGGACCGTGTGTTCAATTTCGCGCTGCGCGGTGGAGCCGAAGCAGCCCCGGCATACCCCGGCTCGGACACCTATGAAATACGCCCCGATCTTGGCTTTCGCTTTGGCGGGCTGACCTGGGGCCGGCTCAGCATCGGGCGCGGCGTGGGGGCATTGCCAAGCAACGGTCTGTCTCTGGGAGGTGCCTTCAATGTTGTGCCGGGCCGCGATGCGGCTGATTATCCAGAACTTGCGGGCCTGCAAGACGTCGATACAACGGTCGAAGTGGGCCTGGGCCTGACGTACCGCCAGCAAAATTGGCTCGCATTCGGGGAACTGCGCCAAGGCATTGGCGGGCACGAAGGGCTGGTGGGCACGCTGGGTGCCGACCTGATCTTTCAACCCTCGGATCGTCTCACGGTTACTGCTGGCCCTCGGATCAACTTTGGCGATGACGATTATGCCGGCACCTATTTTGGCGTGACCGGGGCCGAGGCCGCTGCATCAGGCTTTGGGGCCTATGCCGCAGATGGCGGCATCCTGGGCGCCGGGCTGCAGGTCCAGGGCAGCTATGCCTTGAAAAACGATTGGTCCCTTGAAGGCACGTTGAGCTACGAAAAGCTGCAAAATTCTGCCGCCGACAGCCCAATCACCCAGGCCGGATCAGAAGATCAATGGCGCCTGTCCATCGGTCTCAGCCGGTCCTTCTCTCTCAACTTCTAACGCTGCCTTGGTTTCGGAGCCGCCGTTGCCTGGGCACAGGCGGGCATAGACACAGCGGCGCTTCAGGATAAATCGCGGAGGCTCCCAGCTTGCTGGGAAACCGCTATTTATCTTGAGGGGTCGATGGGGCTCTGCCAGACAGGGCAAAGGCAAGGGTGGGGCCGAAACCAAGTGTTGGTTTTGGTGAGCCAGCAGCGAAATGCGCAAGTTTCCCGAAATGCGGTACGGCATCGGGTAGCCCCCCGAGCGAAGAGGTCACACCGATGAGCGTCAGCCGTAATGCGCCACCGGCGTGCCTGCGATAGCACCGACATTCAGCAAGCCGCGCGCGGTGATGGAAGGGGAGACGATATGGGCCTTGTTGCCCATGCCCATCAGAATGGGTCCCACTTCCAGCCCGCCGCCCTTCATTTTGAGGATGTTGCGCACACCAGATGCCGCATCTGCATGGGCAAAGATCAAAACATTCGCAGCACCCTGCAAACGGTTGGCAGGGAATTGCCGCGCCCTGAGCTCAGGATCAAGGGCGGTATCGATGTTCATCTCTCCTTCATAGGAGAAATCAACGCCCTCAGCGTCCAGCATTTGGATCGCGGCGCGCAAGCGCCCGCCGGTGCCTTCGCCCTGGTTGCCGAACTGGCTTTGCGAACAAAAGGCAATCTTGGGTTCAATCCCAAAGCGGCGCACGTGGCGTGCAGCCCCGCGGGCGATCTCAGCGATTTGGGTCGGATCGGGGTGCAGGTGAACCTGGGTGTCGGCGATAAACAGCGGGCCGTCCTCCAGGATCATCATAGAAAGCGCGCCTTGTGGGCTCAGCCCATCCCGTCCCAGCACTTGGGTGACGTAGTTCAAATGCCAGCGGAATTCACCAAAAGTGCCGCAAATCAGGCTGTCCGCCTCGCCGCGGTGCACCATAACCGCCCCAATCGCGGTGGTATTGGTGCGCATGATGGCCCGGGCAATATCTGGTGACACCCCCTTGCGGCACAGCAGATTGTGATAGGTGCCCCAATAGTCGCGATAGCGCGGGTCGTTCTCGGGGTTCACCAAATCAACGTTCTCCCCGATCTTGAGCGTCAGCCCCGCCTGCTCAACTCGTTTTTGGATCACGTCAGGGCGGCCAATTAGGATCGGCGTCTCAACCGTTTCTTCAATGATTGCCTGTGCGGCCCGCAGCACCCGTTCGTCTTCGCCTTCGGCAAAGACCAGGCGGCGGGGGGACACGCGGGCGGATTCGAACACAGGCCGCATCAGCAACGCTGATTTAAAGACCGACCCATCCAGATTTTGCTTATAAGCATCCAGATCAGCAATCGGGCGCGACGCGACGCCGGTTTCCATGGCCGCCTTCGCCACAGCCGAGGATACAACCCCAATCAGGCGCGGATCAAAGGGTTTGGGGATCAGATAGTCTGGCCCAAATGTCATCTCCTCGCCCTTATAGGCTGCCGCTGCTTCAGCCGAAGTCGTCGCGCGGGCCAAAGCTGCAATCCCTTCGACGCAGGCCACCTGCATGGCGTCGTTGATGGTGCTTGCACCGACGTCCAGCGCGCCGCGGAAGATAAAGGGGAAACACAATACGTTGTTGACCTGATTGGGAAAATCCGACCGGCCCGTGGCGATGATGGCATCAGGGGCAACAGCGCGCACCTCATCTGGCAGAATTTCAGGCGTGGGATTGGCCAGGGCAAAGACAATCGGCTTATCCGCCATTTTGCCGACCATCTCAGGGCTCAGCACACCGGGGCCGGACAGGCCCAGAAACAGGTCTGCATCCGGGATCACATCTGCCAGCGTACGCAGGTCGGTTTTCTGGGCGTATTCCGATTTGATCGGGTTCATGTCCACCTCACGCCCTTCGTAGACAAGCCCGTTGATATCACAGAGCCAGACGTTTTCGCGCTTTACCCCCAGCTTCAGCAGCATGTTGAGACAGGCAATGCCGGCCGCGCCACCCCCGGTTGAGACGATCTTGATGTCTTCAAACCGCTTGCCCGTGACATGCAGCGCGTTTTTGGCAGCAGCGCCAACAACAATGGCTGTTCCATGCTGATCATCATGAAAGACGGGGATGTTCATCCGCTCGCGGCACAATCGTTCAACGGTAAAACAATCAGGGGCCTTGATGTCTTCCAGGTTGATGGCCCCAAAGGTTGGCCCCAGCGCGCAAACGATATCAGCCAGCTTTTCCGGATCTGATTCATCAACCTCGATGTCAAAACAATCAATGTTGGCGAACTTCTTGAACAGGACGGCTTTGCCTTCCATCACCGGTTTGGAGGCCAGCGCCCCGATGTTGCCCAAGCCCAACACAGCAGAGCCATTCGTGACCACCGCCACAAGATTGCCGCGCGCGGTATAGGTGGCAGCGGTGGCCGGGTCTGCCTTGATTTCAAGGCAGGCCTCCGCCACGCCCGGCGAATAGGCCCGCGCCAGGTCACGGCCATTGGCCAATGGTTTTGTGGCGCGGATCTCCAGTTTGCCGGGCTTTGGGTAGGCATGATAATCCAAGGCGGCCTGGCGTAGGTTTGGCGTGTCTGACATGTCTTGAGTGTCCCCCTCTCAAATTTAGTTTAGCGTTAAACTACTTTTGCAGTCGCGCCAAGGGCGAGAATGGGAGGGGATCCGCGTGCCTCCCAAGCTGCCCTTGGGTGAGGCTATGCTGAAAACTGAAAAAGGGGAAGCGGAGGTGTTTTTTGCCACTCGAAACTTCTGCGCTGCATTCGTATAGTTTGCTGAATGACCGGGGGTGGTATGAGCGACGATTTACGACAGTTGGCCTTGAGAGTGCGCGAAAACGCACATGCTCCTTATTCCAACTTCAAAGTTGGCGCTGCGCTGCGCACGCCGTCGGGCGCGGTGTACGTGGGGTGCAACGTGGAAAACGCGGCGTACCCCGAAGGCACCTGCGCTGAGGCAGGTGCGATTGCCGCGATGGTCGCCAATGGCGAGACTGAGATTGCCGAAGCCTATGTCGTGGCGGGCAGCCCGACGCCGGTGGCCCCCTGCGGTGGCTGCCGCCAAAAGCTGTCTGAGTTTGGGGTGGGCAGCACGCCGGTGATCATGGCCACGCTGGAGGGTGCCGAAGAGCACACGACCGTTGCCGATCTTTTGCCCGGTGCCTTTGGTGCTGCGGCGATGAAAGACTGACACGTGAACGCCCGCACCATTCTGGCCAAACTGCGCCACCGTAAAACGCCATCGCGCGAAGACCTGGCCTGGATGGCGCAGGCTTTGGCCGATGGTCGCGTCAGCGATGCGCAGGCGGGGGCCTTTGCAATGGGCGTTTGCCTCAATGGGCTGAGCGATGTGGGCCGCGTGGCGTTGACGCTGGCGATGCGCGACTCAGGTCGCGTGTTGGATTGGAAGCTGGATGGCCCTGTGTTGGACAAGCACTCCACCGGCGGCGTGGGCGATTGTGTGAGCCTGGTTCTGGCCCCTGCCTTGGCCGCCTGCGGCGCGTATGTGCCGATGATTTCGGGGCGCGGCCTGGGCCATACTGGTGGCACGCTGGACAAGCTCGAAGCGATCCCGGTGTTGCCACCCAATTGTCCGAGGCGCAGTTCAAGGATGTTGTGGGGCAGGTGGGCTGTGCCATCGTTGGGGCAACGGCTGATATCGCGCCCGCCGACCGCCGACTTTATGCGGTGCGCGATGTGTCCTCAACGGTGGATTCGCTTGATCTGATCACCGCCTCGATCCTCTCCAAAAAGCTGGCCGCGGGCCTGCAGGGGTTGGTTCTGGACGTCAAGATCGGCAGCGGTGCCTTTATGAAGACCTTGGCCGAAGGCCAAGCGCTGGCTGAGGCATTGACCAAAACGGCCAATGCCGCCAAATGCCGGACCACCGCAATCATCAGTGACATGAGCCAGCCGCTTGTGCCCAGCTTGGGCAATGCGCTGGAGGTGGCAGAGGTGATGCAGGTTCTGACCGGTCATGGGCGCGGGCCGATCGTGGATGTCTCTGCCGCCCTGGGCGGCGTGCTGTTGGCCAATGCGGGTCTGGCGCAGGATGTGCAGGAAGGGGCCGATGCCGTGGTGCACGCAATCCGCAATGGCTATGCCGCTGAACGCTTCGCGCGCATGATCTCGGCCCTGGGTGGCCCGGTTAGTTTTGTTGAAAACTGGCGGCGGTTCCTGCCAGAGGCCACAGTCATCCGTGAGGTCGCCGCTCCCACAGACGGATATGTCGCAGCGATTGACGGCGAAGCCTTGGGGTTGGCGGTTGTCGGGCTTGGTGGGGGCCGGGTGGTGGAAGGCGATGTGATCAATCCGGCTGTTGGCCTGTCCAACGTGGCCCGGTTGGGCAGCAAGGTTAGCAAAGGCCAGAGCCTGGCCGTGGTACATGCCGTGCGCTCAGATCAGGCCGACCGCGCGGCGCAACAGGTTCTGGCTGCCATGAAGCTGAGTGGTTCACGACCCAAAGTGCCGGAGTTGATCCTAGAAAGGATCGGCTGATGCCGCGCGCGTTCTTGGTGGTCATCGACAGTGTGGGCATTGGCGGCGCGCCGGATGCCGCACAGTTTTTCAATGGGGATGTGCCAGATACAGGGGCCAACACGCTGGGCCACATCGCGCAGGCCTGTGCGGCCGGTGCCGCAGAAGAGGGTCGCAGCGGTCCGCTGCACCTGCCGGTGTTGGACAGCCTGGGCCTGGGCGCTGCGCTAAAGCTGGCCAGCGGTCTGACCGTGCCCGGATTGGCCGCCGAAAGTCAGGCGTGCTTTGGGGCAGCGACCGAAGTATCGCAGGGCAAAGACACCCCATCGGGCCATTGGGAACTGGCCGGCCTGCCGGTGCCCTGGGCCTGGCATTACTTTCCCGTCGCAACACCAGCCTTTCCTGATGAATTGCGTCAGGCGGTTGCGCAGGCGGCAGGTACGGCGGATATTTTGGGCAATTGCCATGCCTCTGGCACCGAGATCATCGCGCGGTTGGGGCAAGAGCACATCGAAAGCGGTTGGCCGATTTGCTACACCTCCGCCGACAGCGTGTTCCAGATTGCAGCCCACGAGGCGCATTTTGGCCTCGACCGCCTGTTGCGCCTGTGTGAGGCCGTGGCCCCCCTGTTGCATGCCCAAAAAGTAGGCCGCGTGATCGCGCGCCCCTTTGTCGGAGAGCAACAAAGCGGGTTTCAACGCACGGCCAACCGGCGCGATTATGCCATCCTGCCGCCGGGCCCAGTTCTGACCAACTGGGTGCAGGACGCGGGCAGGCGCGTCTATGCGGTGGGCAAGATTGGCGACATTTTTTCGATGTCCGGCATAGATGAGGTCCGCAAAGGGGAGGATGTCGCGCTGATGCAGCACCTGTCGGATTTGGTTGCTGAGGCAGAAGAGGGCGCGCTGGTTTTTGCCAACTTCGTTGAGTTTGACAGCCTTTATGGCCATCGGCGGGACGTGTCGGGCTATGCCCGGGCGCTGGAATGGTTTGATGCACAGATCGGCGCACTCCTGCCACGGCTGCGGCCAGATGACCTTTTGCTGATCACTGCGGATCACGGGAACGATCCCACCTGGGTTGGCACCGATCACACCCGCGAAAGGGTGCCTGTTTTGGCAAAAGGCGGCACGGAAGGTCCATTGGGACTGATGGCCTTTGCCGATGTGGCCCACCTTGTGGCGCAACACCTGGGGATTGAACCGGGCTAAGCTGGGCACAGCCCCTCAACGCAGTCTTCTGACGATCTATATTGATCCGAAACCCCAAGGCACAGCGCTTGCGGCCTTGCCCATTTCGGGCCAGAACAGATGCACACAAAAGGAGCCGCTCGATGTCGCAGTCAGATGACCATGTCACCCACGTTGATCACCCGCTGGTGCAGCACAAGCTGACCATCATGCGCGACAAGGACACGCCAACGGCAGTGTTTCGGCAGCTCTTGCGCGAGATTAGCCAGCTTTTGGCCTATGAGGTGACACGCGGCCTGCCGATGACGACCAAGGGCATTGAAACCCCCATGGGCCCGATGGATGCGCCCACCTTGGATGGCAAGAAACTGGCCCTGATCTCAATCCTCAGGGCGGGCAATGGCCTGCTTGATGGGGTGCTTGAGCTGATCCCTTCGGCCCGTGTGGGTTTTGTCGGCCTCTACCGTGACGAAGAAACGCTCAAGCCGGTGCAGTACTACTTCAAGGTCCCTGACGAGCTGCAAGACCGGCTGGTCATTGCAGTGGATCCGATGTTGGCCACCGGCAATTCATCTGTTGCGGCAATTGATATGTTAAAACAGGCAGGCGCCAAGAACATCCGCTTTCTGTGCCTGCTTGCCGCACCTGAGGGCATCGCCCGGATGAAAGAAGCGCACCCAGATGTGCCGATTGTCACCGCGGCCATTGATGAAAAGCTAAACGAGATCGGCTATATCGTGCCCGGTCTGGGGGATGCTGGTGACAGAATGTTTGGCACCAAATAATCTGCCAGATGAAACGGTTACTTGCTGACAATGGCTTGACCATGGGGTAGGCTGCGGCAACTTCTACTACATATTGTGTGGGGGCACGAGATGAAAGTAACGCGGTTTTTGGCCATCGGGGTGATGGCGGGCAGCTTGGCACTGGTATTGCAAAGCGGATCTGGGCAGGCACAGGCCAGTGATCAGGTGCCAGCAGAGTTTCCGCCTGCGACCTACAAAGGCAAGCAATACGTAGACAGCAATGGCTGCGTGTTCATTCGGGCCGGGATTGATGGCGACGTATCCTGGGTGCCGCGTGTGACACGCGACCGCAAGGTGATCTGTGGCTTCCGCCCCTCTTTGGCCCAGGAAGTAGCAGAAGCGCCTGCGCCGGCCAACACTCAAGAGGTTACTACCCAAGAGGCACCCGCAGCTGAAACTGCTTCAACGGCGACAGAAACCAGCGCAAAGCCCAAGCCGCGCCGCGTGGCGCAAGCCGCCGCTCCGGCACTTAAGCCGAAAAAGCCCAAGGTGATGCGGCAAACGGCCCCCAAGCCAAAGCCTAAGCCCAAGGTCGTCGTGCAACCCAAACCCGCGGCCCCTGGACAACCGCAGCGGATTGTCCTTGCGGAGGGGGCGAGCCCTTGTGTGAACGCCTCCAGCATCTCTCAGCAGTATTTGAAAGGCGCGGGCGTGCGCTGCGGCCCCCAAGATGCGCCGATCCTACCCTACCGCACAGCCGGACGAGATGGCGAGGTGACTGGCCAAACGCAGTTTGCCGTAACGCCAGCCCCAACGGCAGCAGCCGCAGGCACGGTGCAGCCCGTGCAGGTTGCTCAGGCACCAACAGTCACTGCAACAACACGCATTGTGCCCAAGCATGTGGCCGAGAATCGGATCAACACCCGCAACGTGTCTATCCCCAAAGGATACCGACCTGTGTGGGATGACGACCGTCTGAACCCCCACCGGGCTGAGCAAAACCTGGCCGGTCGCGGTGACATGCTGCTGATCTGGACGCAGACCGTGCCGCGCCGTTTGATTGACCGCCGCTCGGGCCGGGATGTGACCGCATCCGTCCCGCTGATCTATCCCTACACCAGCATTCAGCAACAGCGCGCGGAATTGGGTGAAGTGAGCCTTGTCAAAAAAGATGGCAAGCTGATGAAGCGCATCCTGCGCAAGCCGGGTGCAAAGCCCGTCCAGCGCGCGCCCGTGATCTCCACACGCTCTGCGCCAAAGGCAGCAACGGCACCCCGGCCGCAAAAGGTGGCCCCTGCGGGTAATCGCTATGTGCAGGTTGGCATCTTCCTAAACCCTGACAACGCACAGCGGGTCGCACAGCAGATCGCGCGGATGGGTTTGCCTGCACGCATTGGCAAGCGTCGCAGCGGTGGCAAGACCTATATGTCTGTGCAAGCAGGTCCTTTCACCGACGGCAAAGCGCAAAGCGCGATGAAGCGGCTGCGCGGTGCGGGCTATGGTGACGCCTACGTCCGTTAACCTATTGGCGGCGCCCAGAGCGGAAGTCAGGATGGCCTAGGGCGGCTCAGAAACGGGCCAGCTTGATGTGATCTCAGCCGCCATGCGCGCGCCCCAAAGGGCATAAAGATTGGCAGAGGGGTGAAAACCGTCTTCGGCCATCAGGCTAGGGTCTTCTGGCAGATCAAAGTCTACATGGCGGCAATCCGCCCGTCCTACCAGATACGCCAGACGATGCGCTTCCAGCTTGCGGGCGTGACGGCCCAAGGTCCACCGCAAGGGTTCTGGCAACAGGGGAAAGGCATGCAGCGGCGGCATGGCTGAAATAAAGAAGCGCTTTACGCCACAGCGCGCCGACAGATACCTCAAAAGCGCATCCTGCTGGCGGACCCATGTTTTGGCAGGGACAAGACGGGTCACATCATTCACCCCCAAAGCGACAATTGCCATATCTGCGGGCGGCAATGCGGCGGTTTGCAATCGTGCGAGCGTTGATTTTGTCGTCGCACCGGTCAGCGCATCAAGGTGCCAATGGACGGTGAAATCCTGGGCCAGGGCAGCAACGGTTTGACCCGCCAGCGCTTCCGTCTGCTGCGCCACACCGACCCCGGCGGCAGAGCTATCGCCGATGATGGCCAGGTTCAGACGTGGACCCTGTCCCCGCACGCCGCTGCGCGGACCTTCTGCCTCTGGCAGGCTTTGGGCAATGCGCCGCACCTGCAGCGCTTGGGTGATCAACAGCGGCGACAGCCCCAATCGGACAACGGTGTCCCACATCCTAAGCCTCAGCCTCCGCAGATGGCCTGGAGCCGCAGCCAATTGGCATCCGAAATCAGCGGCTCTGTCAGCTTGCCGTTCATCGGATCGCCTTCGATCAGGTTCAGCGTCGTCTCGCCCGTGATGTCGATGGCATAGGCATAGGGGGTGCTGCGCAGGTTGGCATGGGCAAAGCGGGCCAGTTGCGCCGCGGTGTCGGGGGCCGGGGGCGGCGTGGTCATCAGATGCTCTGCATAGGCATCAAGCGCAGGATCTGAGATGCGGCCCGTCGTCAGCAACCGGAAGGTTTCGCGCAGGCCCACAACCCGCAACAGGTCGCGCAATGGATCTGAGGCATCGCGCAAAGTCAGCTCCGTGACGATAAAGCCCGCAGCGACATCAGGGTCTTCGTGATCTTCCAAAACACTGTGGTTCAACACGATCAGGTTGCCGGGCAAATGCAAGCTGTCGCGGGTCATAGCGGGCAGGACGGCGATGGGGCCTGCCTCAAGCCGGCCAGAGAACAGCGCCAAAGCAGCCAGCCCAGCCGGATCGCCACAACTGGGCCCAGACACCCGTTCAATGCGGGTCAAGAGGGCCGCCCCCAAGGCATCGCGTTTCACATCTGGCACGACAGAAACTGCATGATCCTGCGCGGCACCGGGCAGCCAAACCAGCGCCAGCCAGATCACCGCAAGCGCCGAAAGCGACATCCCCATCCAGCGCAAACGCCCAGGTTTGGGGCGCGATTTCTCAATCGCGCGGCGCAGGGTCTCGATGGCCTCGATCATCTCCGCTTCGCTCTCGGGCAGCTCAACGGTTTCGCCAGGATCGCCGTTTGGGTGAAAAATCGCAGGGGTTTTGCCGGGGTTGGCCCGTTCCACAGCCGCCAAAGACCAATGGGTCAGCGCCTGATCCTTCATGTCCGTGATCACCAGCGTTGCATCACCAATAGAGACCACCACCTCGCGGCGCTGATCGTCCGGGGTGGGCCGCCAAAGGGCGGTCGCTTCAAGCCGTGCATATTTGGTAAGCGCGGTCATCTGCTCTGCTCATGTTCTTTTGGGGCAGATTAGCAGGCTTCGATTGGGTGGCAAAGAGGGGGCGTGGCCTGGGCTGAAAACAAGGTTCCGGCCCACGCGCTCACGCCCGCGCTGGTATGGCTGCTGAGCGCTGGCCGCGCCTCCTCTACGCCAAATCCGCGGCTGTTTTACGCAGTTCAAACTTCTGGATCTTGCCCGTCGATGTTTTGGGCAGCTCCTGGAACACCACGCGTTTGGGGGCTTTGAAGCCCGCAAGCGTTTCGCGGGTGAACGCGATCAGTGCGGCCTCATCCGCTGTGGCACCGGGTTTGAGCTCTACAAATGCGCAAGGCACCTCGCCCCATTTCTCATCCGGTTTGGCCACCACAGCGGCCAGGTTCACGTCCGGGTGGCCCATCAGCACACCTTCCACCTCCACGCTTGAGATGTTTTCACCGCCTGAGATGATGATGTCTTTGGCGCGGTCGGCGATCTGGATATAGCCGTCGGGATGCTGGACCGCGATGTCGCCGGAATGGAAGTAACCGCCCTTAAAGGCTTCTGCGGTGGCGTCCGGATTTTTTAAGTACCCCTTCATAACCGCGTTCCCACGGATCATGATCTCACCTTGCGTGGTGCCGTCATTTGGCGTCTCGCTCACATCGGCATCTGCGACGGTGATACGTTCCATCATCGGAAAGGCCACGCCCTGGCGGGCCTTGATCGCTGCTTTTTCCCCAGCCTCCAGGCTGTCCCAGTCTTCGGCCTTCCAGATGCATTCTGTGACGTGGCCATAGGTTTCTGTCAGCCCGTACACTTGGGTGATGTTAAAGCCCAACTGCTCAATCTTGCCCAAGGTGGCTGGGGCAGGGGTGCCCCGGCGGTAAAGACCTCAACCGTATGGTCAAAGGCGCGTCGTTCTGCGTCAGGGGCATTCACCAGCATGTTTAGCACGATGGGCGCGCCGCCGAAATGGGTCACGCCTTCATCGGCGATGGCGTCATAGATCGCCTTGGCGGTGATATCACGGCTGCACACCAGCGTGCCGCCGATCAGCGGCATCATCCAGGTGTGGTTCCAGCCGTTGCAATGAAACAGCGGTACGATCTGCATGAACACCGGGTGCAGGACCATCCGCCAGGAAATGACGGTGCCCATCGTCATCAGATAGGCACCCCGGTGGTGATAAACCACGCCTTTTGGCCGCCCGGTGGTGCCAGAGGTGTAATTGAGCGCGAGGCTTTCCCATTCGTCCTGCGGCATGTGCCAGGCGAAATCCGGGTCCCCGGTGGCCAGCAGAGCGTCATAAGTCTGGTGCTTACCGGTCGCAGGCAAGACATCGGTGACTTCGATAAGGGTGGGCCCCTCTCCCGTCATCTCCGCGCAGGCGGCTTCGGCCAGCGCCATGAATTCGGTATCCACCAACACAACCTTGGCCCCGCCATGATCAAAGATATAGGCCACAGTGCCCACATCGAGACGCGTGTTGATGGTGTTTAGGACCGCACCACAAGCTGGCACGCCAAAATGCGCCTCGGCTTGGGCGGGCAGGTTGGGGATCAGCGTAGCGACCACATCGCCGGGGGCGACGCCCATCTTACTAAGCGCTGAGGCCAAGCGCGTGCAGCGGTCCAGGTATTCGGCATAGCTCACCCGGTGATCGCCATAGACCACTGCGGTACGCTCTGCAAAAACCTCTGCTGCGCGGCGCAAATGAGACAAAGGCGTCAGCGGCACATAGTTGGCGGCGCATTTGTCCAAGCCTGTTTCGTCAGCCATCCATCCCATGTCGCATCCTCCCCGAATTGATGTCGCTCTGGCCGCAGAGTATTGCGGCAGCTGTGCGACTTTGAAAAGGTCAATTTTGCAAAGAGGGCAGGTGTTTGAGCACAACAGTTGTAAAGCCAGGGGCGGCAGCGGCCGCGATCCTTGCGGGCATGGCCACGCTGGGCCTGACCGATAACTTTGTGCCCTATATCTCAGAGCGTGGATCGCTGTGGCAATTTCACTTCGTCCGCTCGCTGATGGCGGTTGGCGTTCTGATGCTGATTGTACTTCTGGGCTATGGCACGATGCGAGCAAACCGCCCCGTTGCCGTGATGGGCCGCAGTCTGTTTCAGGCAGGTGCTATGTTGATCTATTTTGGTTGCCTGTCGGTTCTGCCCATTGGGGTGGTGGTCGCGGGGCTCTTCACGGCACCGCTTTTTGTGGTGCTGATTTCCATTTTCTTTCAGGGCAAACGCGTGGGCCCCTTTCGTTGGGCGGCGGTGGTCATGGGGTTTGCAGGCGCCTTGATGGTGATCCGGCCTGATCCTGCGGCGCTGGACCCAGTGGCCTTTCTGCCGATCTTTGCCGGACTGCTTTACGCGGTGGGGGCGGTGGCCACCCGTGCCTGGTGCGAAGGCGAAAGCACGATGTGCCTGACGGCGGGGTTCTTTGGGGTGCTGGGGGTTTTCGGGCTGATCGGTATCTTTTTGGTCAATGCAGAGGCACCTGCGGGGCACGCGGGCTTTGTCCTGCGCTCTTGGGGGCCGCTGGATGCGGCGATGCTGTTTTGGTTTGCGGTTCAGGCGGTGGGGTCACTGATCGGGATCGCGCTGATCTTTCGCGGCTACCAGCTGGGCGAGGCGAGCCATGTGGCGGTCTTTGAATACTCCCTGCTGGTCTTTGCCAGCTTCTGGGCCTGGGTGATGTGGAACCAAACCGTTCCGCTCTTGGGTTTGTTGGGCATGGTCCTGATCGCGGGCGCTGGCAGCATCATCGCGCTGCGCTCAAGCGCGGAGGCACAGGTATGATCATCAGCCAGGGGCGCGCTTACATCTTTGTGCATATTCCCAAAACCGGCGGCACGTCGCTGGCGCTGGCGCTTGAGGCGCGGGCAATGAAGGACGACCTGATGCTAGGAGACACGCCCAAAGCCCTCAAACGCCGCCGCCGCCTGGCTGATGCGCCAAGCGCGGGCCGGCTTTGGAAACACTCAACACTGGCCGATATCGACGGCATCGTCAGCCCCGATGAAATGGCGCAGATGTTGTGCTTTACCCTGGTCCGCAACCCCTGGGACCGGATGGTCAGCTATTACCACTGGCTCCGCGCGCAGCGTTTTGATCACGCGTCAGTCCATCTCGCCAAGGGGCAGGATTTCGCGGGTTTTCTGGCCGATGCTCGTACCCAACAGGCGCAGCGCGATTGGCCTGCTGCGCGTTACCTAACGGACATCACCGGTGCTGACCGCGGTGGGCTTTTTATCCGGTTGGAGCATTTTTCCCAGGATGCGCAGCCGCTCTTTGAACATCTGGGTTTTGATGTCACCTTGCCGCATGAGAACGCCTCAGACCGGTGGCGGGGCTACCAGAGCTATTATGACGCGCAAAGCCGCGCCATCGTGGCTGAGTGTTGTGCGGCGGATATCGCGCGCTTTGGCTACCGGTTCGAAGAAGCAGGCTAAGACGGGGCCACCGTCCCGCGCGGTTTGCGCACGCTGATGAGAAGCCCAAGCGTGAGGATTACCAAGGCGACAATCCCAATCGGCCCCATGCCTTCGCCCAAAATCAGCGCCCCCAGAACGGCCCCTGTCCCCGGCACCGCCGCCAGGATCGAAGACGTCGCCACATTGCCAATGCTGCGCGAGGCATAGGCGACCATCAACAACCCGATGAGGTTCGGCACAAAGCCCTGATAGATCGCTTGCAGCAGCAATGGCCCCGCAGGGGCGTCGGCCAGACCAGAGGGCAAGAACAGCGCCCAGATCGGCAGGTAAAGCACCGCATTCACAATCGTGCCGCAAAAGATGATCTGCATCGGGCCAAGCGACCAACGTTCTGACAAGACAACGTAGAAAGAGAAAAACACCGCGCCCAGGATGAACAGCAGATCGCCGATCCAGGCGCTGCTGCCTGCGCGCGCCGTGCCCTCCCAGGCCAGCACCACGGTGGAGGCCAGGATCAACAGCGCCCCCGCCATCTGACGGTTGCCGGGCCGCACGCCAAAAAGCATCACACCGATCACAATCGCCACCAAGGGCAATGTGCCGTTCATAAAGATCCCGCCATGGGCAGCAGGGGCAAACAGGAACGCGGCAAAAACACACAGGATATAGACTGGCCCCAGGATGAATGAAGTCACCGCGATTTGGATCAGCGACAGGCCCCGCCAGGGTTTGTAGTAAAGACACAGCGGCAGCGCCACGAGGCTGGCCAGGCCATAGCGCATTGCGGCCAGATCATAGATCGTCAGCCCTGCATCCGCCGCAACCCGGCTGGCGATCAGCCAGAAGGACCAGATCAGCACGATCAGCCAGGCAGCGGCAAAGCCGGTCGTCGTGGACGTGGGGCGGGATATCATAGGGGAAAGCCATCGCAGTGTTTGCGCGCACCTTGGGTGAGGCAGGCCTGACTTGCAATGGGCGGTGCGGCAGAAAAGCGGCCCCCGCGTGCCACAAAAAAGGGGCGCACGCGCGCCCCTTTTCACGTTCATATGTGACGCATCACGCCGCGGCAGCGGCCTCGGTGCCAAAGCGGCCATAGAAGCTTTGGTTCTTCTCACCCATCTCCACCAGCAGGGCAGGGGGATCAAACCGGTCGCCGAACTTCGCAGCCAACTCACGGCACCGTTCCACCGCGTAGGGCGTGCCGATGATGTCCAGCCAGCTCAGCGGCCCACCGGTCCAGGGCGCAAAGCCCCAGCCCAGGATCGCGCCTACGTCGCCTTCGCGGATGTCCATCAACACGCCTTCTTCCAGCGCGCGCACAGCTTCCAGGGCCTGCACGAACATCAAGCGGTCCTGCACTTCTTGAACGTCTGGCTGCACCTCGGCCAAGGGGTACTTGTCGTGGATGCCCTTCCAATAGCCCGTGCGCTTGCCCTTTTCGTCATAGTTGAAATAGCCCGCTTTGGCCTTGCGGCCCAAACGACCTTCTTCTTCCATCCAGACAATCAGGTCATCTGCCTCAGAAGCCGGATAGGCATTGCCCATCGCAGCCTTGGTGGCGCGCATGATCTTGGTGGCCAGGTCGATAGAGGTTTCATCGCCCAACTGGATCGGCCCCACGGGGAAGCCCAGCATTTGCGCGGCATTGTCGATCAGCGCCGGTGCCACACCTTCGGTCACCATGCGCGTCGCTTCACCGCCGTAAGGGATGATGCAGCGGTTGGCATAGAAGAAGCGCGCATCGTTGACCACAATCGGCGTCTTCTTGATCTGGCGCACATAATCCAACGCCTTGGCCACCGCACGGTCGCCGGTCTCTTTGCCTTTGATGATCTCCACCAGCAGCATCTTCTCAACAGGAGAGAAGAAGTGAATGCCGATGAATTGCTCTTTGCGCGACGATGCCTCGGCCAGGCCGGTGATCGGCAAGGTGGAGGTGTTGGAGGCAAAGATGCAATCCTCTGGGATGATCGCTTCGACCTTTTGGGTCATCTCGGCTTTGACTTTGGGGTCCTCAAACACCGCTTCGATGATCAGGTCGCACCCTTTCAGCGCGTCCAGATCCGGCGTGGCATTGATCAGGCCCAGCATCGCCTCTTTCTTCTCGGGCGTCACCTTGCGGCGCGCGATGCCCTTGTCCAGATAGGCCTCAGAATAGGCTTTGCCCTTGTCGGCCGCTTCCTGATCGCGGTCGATCAGCACCACCTCGATGCCCGCCTGAGCTGAGACCAGCGCAATGCCCGCGCCCATCATGCCCGCGCCCAGAACGCCCAGCTTTTTGACGCGCTGATCTGCGATGCCTTGCGGACGCACAGCGCCTTTCTCCAAGGCTTCTTTGTTCAGGAACAGCGACCGGATCATCGCCGAAGAGCTTGGGTTCATCAGAATAGACGTGAACCAACGCGCCTCAATCTTGAGCGCGGTGTCAAACGGCACCAGCGCGCCTTCATATACCGCAGAGAGCAGCGCCTTTGCCGCCGGGAAGGCCCCTTTGGTCTTGCCGTTGACCATGGCGTTTGCGCCCACAAAGGTCATGAAGCCCGCCGGATGGAAAGGTGCGCCGCCGGGCATCTTATAACCCTTGGCGTCCCAGGGTTTGACGATGTCGGCATCCTTGGCGTTCAACACCCATTCCTTGGCCGCCGCCAGCGGATCTGCAACCGCCTCATCAATCAGCCCTGCTTTGACAGCCGCCGCAGGGGCCACCATCTTGCCTTCCAGCAAGAAGGGCGAGGCGTTCATCGCGCCCAGCTTGAATGACAGGCGCGTCGTGCCCCCGCCGCCGGGGAAGATGCCCACCATGATCTCAGGCAGGCCAATGCGCGCCTTGGGGTTATCCACACAGAAGATGCGGTGCGTGGCCAAGGGCAACTCCAGCCCGATGCCCGCCGCCGTGCCGGGCAGGGCCGCGGCAATCGGCTTGCCGCCTTTGTTGGTCTTGGGGTCCATGCCCGCGCGCTCAATCTTGCGCAGCAGGCCGTGCATCCGCATGGTGCCCTCAAAAAGCCCTTTGGCCGGATCATCGCCCGCCTCAGCCTTCATCTTGGCCAAAAGGTTCAGGTCCATGCCGCCGGCAAAAGACCCTTCTTTGCCAGAGGTGATTACGATGCCTTTGACAGCCTCATCAGCCAGCGCCTGATCAATCAGCGCGTCCAGCTCGCTCAGCCCATCAATGGACATCACGTTCATGGATTTGTCAGCAACATCCCAGGTGATAACGGCAACGCCATCGGCGTCCGTTTGCATGGTAAAGTCGGTCATTGGAGAATGCTCCTTGGTGAAGATCGCCGGGCGCGCCCGGACTTAGTGTATGGTTTGGCCTGAAAGCTCTTCATTCAGGCGTCTGCTTTCGTCGATGACACGTCCCATACCGTCAGCGGGTTCAATGGCATTATCGGATCCGCAGACCCACCATTTTCCCTCAATGCGCCGCATAATGCCCTTTACAGGATAGGGGCCGTCCTTGATCACACCGCCTGACACCAACCGTGTCTCATGAACGCCAACAATCTTGTTAGGGTTCACAAACTCAGCCGTCAGACAGGTGCGGACATACTCCCCATTACTCTCACTTGTCAGGTGATCGCAGATGCTGTCAAAAAGCACCTTGAGTTCTTTGCGGTTGCGCACTTCTAAGCGGGGACCAAAACTGCCAAGATCATGGGGCACCCGGATCAACTGCGCATAGGCTTCGAAATCTCGAGCCATATAAGCGCGTGTGATCTGATGGAGGAAATCCTGATAGATTTCCATCGCCACATCATTGCTTGGCAGTTTGTCTTTCAATGTCAGACCCTTTCAATCACAGTCGCGGCCCCCATGCCGGACGCGATACAAAGGGTGGCCAGGCCAACCTCTTTGTCTGCACGTTCCAGCTCATCCAGCAGGGTCCCGATGATCATGGCACCGGTGGCCCCCAGCGGATGGCCCATCGCAATGGAGCCGCCGTTCACATTCACCTTCTCGTGCTCGACATTAAAGGCGTCCATGAAGCGCATGACAACAGATGCGAAGGCCTCATTCACTTCAAAAAGGTCGATGTCCTTGATGCTCATGCCATTTTCAGCAAGCACTTTTTCAGTCACAGGCACTGGACCGGTCAGCATGATGGTCGGATCGGTGCCGATCTTTGCAGTGGCTTTGATGCGGGCGCGTGGCTTCAGGCCGTATTTCTCGCCAAACTCTTTGTTGCCGATCAAAACAGCCGCCGCCCCATCCACGATGCCAGATGAGTTGCCAGCGTGGTGAATGTGGTGGATTTTCTCAAGATGCGGGTATTTCAGCAGGGCAACCTTATCAAAGCCGGGCATCACTTCACCCATCTGCTGGAACGCAGGGTTCAACGATCCAAGGCTTTGCATGTCGGTCTCAGGGCGCATGTATTCATCATGATCCAGAATGGTCAGACCGTTCTGATCCTTGATCTGGATGACAGATTTCGCAAAACGGTTGTCATCCCACGCGGCCTTGGCGCGCTGCTGGCTGACCATGGCAAGCATATCTGCATCATCGCGGGAATAGCCGTATTCAGTGGCAATGATGTCCGCTGAAATGCCTTGCGGGACGAAATACTGCTCCATCGCCAACGTCGGATCGACAGCAATGGCCGCCCCGTCGCTGCCCATGGCGACGCGGCCCATCATCTCAACACCGCCTGCGATATAGGCATCGCCTGCGCCGCCTTTGACCTGATTTGCCGCCAGGTTCACAGCCTCCATGCCTGAAGCGCAGAAGCGGTTGATGGCCAAACCCGGAATGCTCTCATCCAGATCAGAGGCCAAAACGGCTGAGCGTGCCAAACAGCCGCCCTGCTCCATCACCTGGGTGACATTGCCCCAGATCACGTCTTCAACAGCGTGACCTTCCAGGTTGTTGCGTTCTTTCATGGCGTTCATGGTCTGAGCCGACAGGCGCAGCGCAGTCACTTCGTGTAACGATCCGTCTTTGCGCCCCTTGCCGCGCGGGGTGCGCAGGGCGTCATAGATATAGGCGTCGGTCATTGAGAGGGTCTCCGATCTGTTGTGTTCAGGCGCGGTCAGCAGGGCTGCCGGGCATCAGGTCATAAGGGGCTTTCCACCCCGGTGTGTCAGACAGGCGCGAAAGCCATGCGTCGATGTTGGGGTAATCCTTGCGGTCAAAGCCGAAGGGCTCAGGGTAATAAAGATACCCACAGCAGGTCATATCTGCGTTGGTCAAACCATCGCCCACAATCCAATCACGCCCTGCAAGATGCGTGTTCAGAACATCATAGGCCCCTTTGAGCCGTCCGAGGTTAAAGCCGATCACCTCTTGGGGGCGCTTGTCCTCTGGCAGGAAGTTCATCAAGAACCGGGTCATACCGGCCACAGAGCTCAGCTTGTGATTGTCCCACAGAATCCAGCGCAGGACTTCACGGCGTTCTGCAGCATCCTTGCCGCCATGTTTGCCGGACTTTTCGGACACATAATCCTGGATCACGCCCGACTGGGTCAGCTTGACATCGCCATCAATCATGACCGGTGCCTCGCCCATCACATTCAGCTCAGACCGGTACGCATCTGAACGGCCCTGGCCTGCGAAAAAGTCAACTTTCACCGGCTCCCATGCCAAACCAGAGAGTTCCAGCGCCAGTGCCGCTTTGTAAGAATGGCCGCTTTCGCCAAAGCAATGCAGTTTAATCGTCATGACCTGGGTCCTTTGTTGTGAGGGTAGACCGGGGGTTTCACACCCCCGGACCCCTGTGGAGGTGTAGTGGAAAGATGAAGCGCTCTTTAGGTTTCGTTAACCCTGATTTGAAACTCTGCAGGTGCCCGGCATGCTGGAGAGATAACCCGGGTGAAAGGTGAAGCTCCGCCACGCCGCCTGCATCTTTGATGCGCGGCGTGGCGGGGTGAACGCTCCGGCCCGGCTTCATCTTTCCAATAAAACTCAATTCCAACACCTCATCCCGTCCCGCGCTCAAAGATTGCGCGAAATCAGTTCCTTCATGATCTCATTGGTGCCGCCATAGATGCGTTGCACACGGGCGTCGGTCCACATCTCTGCAATCGCATATTCCTGCATAAAGCCGTAGCCGCCATGCAACTGCAGGCATTCGTCAAGAACATCGCCTTGCGTATCCGTCAGCCAGTATTTCGCCATCGCAGCGCGGTCCACGGTCAGCTCACCGCGCAGGTGTTCGGCGATGCATTGATCCAGGAAAGCGCGCGCAACAATGGTCTTGGTTTTGCATTCTGCCAGTTTGAACCGGGTGTTCTGGAACTGCAGGAGGTTGCCGCCAAAGGCTTCGCGTTCTTTGCAGTATTGGATGGTCCGCTCAACCGCGCCTTCCATGGCACCCACGGCTTCGCAGGCGATGATCAGGCGCTCTTGGGGCAGCTGCTGCATCATCTGGTAAAAGCCTTTGCCTTCTTCGCCGCCCAGGATGTTCTCTGGCGGGATCTCAACGTTGTCGAAGAAAAGTTCTGAGGTGTCAGAGGCATGTTTGCCGATCTTTTCCAGGTTGCGACCGCGTTGGAAACCGTCGGCTCCTTCGGTTTCGACCACCACCAGGCTGACCCCTTTGGAGCCTTGCGTGGGGTCGGTCTTGGCCGCCACGATGATCAGCTCTGCGTGTTGACCGTTGGTGATAAAAGTCTTCTGGCCGGACAGGCGGTAGGCGTTGCCGTCTTTGATGGCCTTGGTTTTGATGGATTGGACGTCAGAGCCAGCAGAGGGCTCGGTCATCGCCAGCGCGCCGACCATCTCGCCGGTGACCATCTTGGGCAGCCAGCGTTTCTTCTGCTCTTCCGTGCCGTAGGCCATGATGTAATGCGCCACGATACCGGAATGGATGCCGTGCCCCCAAGAGGCGAGGTTGGCGCGGGCCACTTCCAGCAGGATCGCCGCTTCGTGGCCAAAATCACCGCCCGCTCCGTCAAATTCCTCGGGGATGGAAGGGCAAAGCAGACCCAGCTCGCCCGCCTCATTCCAGGTGGAGCGGTCCATTTCAGACTGCTTGCGCCACTTTTCAAACTTTGGGGCCCATTCGGTATTAATGAAATTCGCGGTCATATCCGCGATCATCTGATGCTCGTCTGTCATCCAGCTGGATTGGGTGGTGGCAAAATCTTTCATGGGGGGCCTCTTGATTAGCGTTTGCGGTCGTCGAGGTCAGCAGTGAAGAGCCGCAGCCGGGCTGTCAGGTTCTCTTCGTTCATGACTGAATTGAAATTCTCAAACAGAAAGGACAATGCCTCGCCCTCGTCCAAGCCCGCATCCGTGCTGAATTTCTTCAGGCGGCGATAGCCATCCTCGGTCATGGCGACCGGGAAGCGACGGGTGAGGCGAAAGCGTTTTGGCATTGTCTCTCCGGTTTGGGGTGGGCCGGGCGGGGCAGCCCCCGCCGGACCATTAAAAGTTTGCAGCGTCCAGTGCCATCACCGTGTCCGCACCAGATTGGATACGGGTCAGGTGCAGCGCCGTCGCAGGCAGCTGACGCGCCATGTAGTAACGGCCTGTTGCCAGCTTTGTCTCATAGAACGCCACGTCAGATGCGCCATTTGCCAGCGCGTCTTTCGCCGCCAGGCCCATCTTGGCCCACATCAGACCCAGGCAAACATGGCCGAACATGTGCATAAAGTCATTGGAGCCCGCCAGCGCGTGGTTGGGGTTCTTCATGCCGTTCTGCATAAAGAACATGCCCGCCGCCTGCAGATCCTTGGAGGCCGCTTTCAGCGGCTCCATGAACTCCTTGTCAAAGGCGTCATCTTGGCCCGCGTTTTCCTTGATGAAGGATTTCACCAGATCAAAGAAGGCCATCACATGTTTGCCGCCGTCTTGCGCCAGCTTGCGGCCCACCAGGTCAAGCGCCTGTACACCGTTGGCCCCTTCATAGATCATCGCAATCCGGGCATCGCGGGTGAACTGGGACATGCCCCATTCCTCAACATAGCCGTGACCGCCGTAAACCTGCTGGGCCTTGACGGTCATGTCATAGCCGACATCGGTCAAGAAGCCTTTGATCACCGGCGTCAGCAAAGACACCAGACCATCGGCGTCCGCGTCCTCGGACCTGTGGGCGGCGTCGATCATGGTGGCGCCCCACAGGATGAAGGCGCGCGCGCCTTCCGCAAAGCTTTTCTGATCCATCAAAGAGCGGCGCACATCGGGGTGCACGATGATCGGATCAGCGGCCTTTTCAGGTGCTTCTACCCCGGTTACGGCGCGGCCCTGGATGCGGTCCTTGGCATAGGTCAGCGCGTTCTGATAGGCGACTTCGGCCTGCGCCAGACCCTGCATGCCCACGCCCAAACGGGCCTCATTCATCATGGTGAACATCGCGCGCATGCCCTTGTGCTCTTCGCCCAAAAGGAACCCGGTCGCGCCGTCATAGTTCATCACGCAGGTGGAGTTGCCGTGGATGCCCATCTTTTCCTCAATGGAGCCGACGGCCACGCCATTGCGTTCGCCCAAGGATCCGTCCTCATTGACCATGAACTTTGGTACGATGAAAAGCGACACGCCTTTGATGCCCTCTGGGCCACCTTCGATCTTGGCCAGCACCAGGTGGATGATGTTGTCGGCCATGTCGTGTTCGCCAGAGGAGATAAAGATCTTTTGGCCGGTGATCTTATAGCTGCCATCGGCTTGCGGTGCCGCTTTGGTGCGCATCATGCCCAGATCGGTGCCGCAATGCGGCTCTGTCAGGTTCATCGTGCCGGTCCACTCGCAAGAGACCATATTGGGCAGATAGGTGTCTTTTTGCTGCTCAGACCCGTGGGCCAAAATGGCAGAAGCCGCGCCATGGGTCAGACCCTGGTACATGGTGAACGCCTGGTTGGCAGAGGAGAAATATTCACCCACCGCGGTGCCGATCACGTAAGGCATGTTCTGCCCGCCGTATTCTTCGGGCATGTCCAGACCGGTCCAG
Source organism: Sulfitobacter sp. GN1-4 (assembly GCF_055693825.1). Taxonomy (NCBI): domain Bacteria; kingdom Pseudomonadati; phylum Pseudomonadota; class Alphaproteobacteria; order Rhodobacterales; family Roseobacteraceae; genus Sulfitobacter; species Sulfitobacter sp. GN1-4. Next base: position 923,347 of record NZ_JBVFUQ010000003.1, read on the forward strand.
CCGCCTTCTTTCACCTGGTCGAAGGCTTCTTTGAAACCGGGAGGAGTATAGACAATCCCGTTCTCCAACTTGCAGCCCACGGTATCGCCCACAACGTTGAGGGGGGCCACAACTTCGGCTGTCAGCTTGCCCGCCTCTTCCAGAATGGCAGAGGTGAAATCGGGCTCCAGATCCTCATAGCCAGGGATCTTGGCTTGGCTGACTTTCAGCACGTCGTGCAGCACGAACTGCATGTCTTTGGTGGGGGGTATATGTAGGCATGAGGCTCTCCCTAAAACTTGTTCGCTTTTGTTGGGGTATTCTGACCGGTTGCGTGGCTTATTCTGCCGCGCTCCGGGTTTGCTTCATGGAGGCGATCATCTTTTCCCCCCATTTCAGCTGTTCTTTCAAATCTTGGATGGCATGGTCCAGCTCATCGCGCTGGGCTTGCATATCTGCCAGCCGCTCGCGGGCCACATCATAGGCGCGCGCAAACTGCGTCTGCTGTTGGTCGCCTACGTGGTACAAATCCAAAAGCTGGCGAATTTCTTCCAGCGAAAACCCAAACCGCTTGCCGCGCAGGATCAGCTTGAGCCGGGCGCGGTCACGTTTGGTGAACAGGCGCTTTTGGCCTTGGCGCACAGGGAACAGCAGTTCTTTCGCTTCGTAAAACCGCAATGTCCGGGGCGTGACTTCAAAGGCGTCACACATCTCGCGAATGGTCATTGTATCGCTTTGCATCGTAGCATCTTTCGTCAGTGAAAACGGTGTTGCGGTTGGCATGTGCGGGTGGTTGAGCTGTCTTACAATAGCGGACTACGTTTACGTAAGTAGGACGTCACGTCACTTTGCAAGTTTACGTAGGTGTAACTCGGGTAAACCTTGAAATCGACCCTTGCAGGGCGGCAAACCGAACGCAAAGCCCAGGCAAAAACAAACAATTGTACTGCCAGGCAAGGCGCTTTTGCACGACATCGTATTCAGAAGTGGGGGCCGAAAAAAGGTCAGGCCTTTTTCTTTTGGATCTCTTCGAGATAAGCGGCGTTATCATCGCGGGAGCGTTGAAGCTCTTCAATCGCTTCGTCCAATTGCGCACGCTGCTCTTCCAGTTCTAGCAACTGTTTGTCCGCGTATTCGACCCATGCGCGCATCTGCGCTTCGGTGCCTTCGTTTTCATACATCAACAGCCACTGACGGATGCCTTCCAAAGGAAAACCCCATTTGCGCCCACGCAGGATCAACTTCATCCGGGCACATTCGCGCGGGCCATAGAACCGCGACCGGCCTTCCCTGTCCGGCTGCAAAAGCTCAATGTATTCATAATACCGCAACGTCCGCGGTGTGACGTCGAAGGTTGCGCACATCTCTTTGAACGTAAGGCGGTCGTCTGCCATTTTAGCTCTCCCTCGGGCGTTCAGGTTATGACGATGGCAGCACAAGCGCAACAGGCGGCCTTGCCCTTTGGCAGGTCTGCGCGGATAAGGGTGCGAAACCAAAAGCAAGACCGCGCATCCCCTATGGACCATAAAGCTGCCGTTCAGTTCATTAAGCTGCTGCCCCATGCCCAAGCGCTGGGGATGACGCTGGACAAGCTTGATGCCGGCACGGCCGTAATCTCAATGCCCTATGCCGAAAAGCTGATCGGGGATCCAAAGACAGGCGTTTTGCATGGCGGCGCTGTCTCGGCGCTGATGGACACCTGTTGTGGTGCGGCCGTGATGAGCCATCCAGACGCGCCCAGCCTGACGGCGACGATTGATTTGCGGATAGAGTATTTGCGGGCCGCAACCCCAGGGCAAGGCATCACAACGACGGCCACCTGTTACCACATCACACGCTCCGTGGCCTTTGTGCGCGCAACTGCATTGGATGACGATGCGCAGAACCCGGTGGCCACGGCCACAGGCACATTCACGGTGGGGGATTGAGCATGAAAAAGCGCCCCGAGCCTGTGCAGGTTGTCAAACAGCGCCGTGATTCCGTACTGCGCACGCTGGTCGAAGGTGTGCCCTATATCCAGTTTATGGGCATCGTGTTTGAACGTCGCGGTGATGAACTGACAGCACTTATGCCCTTCAAAGAAGAGCTGATCGGCAACCCGCTTTTGCCTGCGCTGCATGGCGGTGCCACGGCCGCTTTCTTAGAGGTGACGGCCATCATCGGCCTGAATTGGGCGGTGATGTGGGAAGACATGGAAAGCGGCGCGCTGGACGTCGAAAACCTTAGCCCCGAGACACTGCCGCGCCTGCCCAAAACGGTGGATTTCACGGTCGATTATCTGCGCTCCGGTCTGCCGCGTGATGCCTATGCCCGCGCGCATATCACCCGCGCCGGACGGCGCTATGCCAGCGTGCGGGTAGAGGGCTGGCAAGACAACCGCGCGCGTCCCTTTGCGCAGGCCGTGGGGCATTTCGTGATGCCGCGCACGGCCAAATAGGATGGCCACAGCCGCCCCTGAGGTGCCCCCACCCGCGCAAAAGCCGATCACACACCGGCGTGTGCTGCACATTGCGGTGCCCATTGTCATCTCCAATGCCACCGTGCCGATCTTGGGCGCGGTGGATACTGGCGTTGTGGGTCAAATGGGCCTGGCAGCCCCCATCGGTGCCGTGGGCATCGGGGCCATTATTCTGTCAGCCTTCTATTGGTTTTTCGGGTTCCTGCGGATGGGCACGGTGGGTCTGACCGCGCAAGCGTCAGGGAGGGGGACCGCGCAGAGGTGGCCGCTTTGCTGACCCGGGGCCTGATGATCGGAGCAGGTGCAGGTGCGCTTGTGATCGCCCTGCAACTGCCGTTGATGTGGGCAGCTTTCCAGGTCTCTCCGGCCTCGGCTGAGGTGGAAAACCTCGCGCGGGACTATATGCAAATCCGGATCTGGTCTGCGCCTGCGGCCATCTCACTTTATGCCATCACCGGCTGGTTAATCGCCCAAGAGCGGACGCGCGCGGTTCTGGTGATCCAGCTTTGGATGAATGGCCTGAACATTGTGTTGGACCTCTGGTTTGTCCTGGGATTGGGCTGGGGCGTGACGGGCGTGGCCTTTGCCACTTTCCTGGCGGAATGGACTGGGGCCGCACTTGGTCTGTGGTTTTGCCGGTCGGTGTTTCTGGGCCCGGCCTGGCGGAACTGGGCCCAGGTGCTGCACCGGGCGCGCTGGGTGCGGATGATCAAGCTGAATGCCGACATCCTGATCCGGTCGCTCCTGTTGGAGGCGATGTTCATTTCGTTCATTTTCTTTGCCGCAGACATGGGGGATGTGACACTGGCGGCCAATCAGGTGCTGCTGCAATTTTTGATGATCACCGCCTACGGTCTGGATGGCTTTGCCTTTGCGGCTGAGGCTTTGGTGGGCAAGGCCGTGGGCAGCAAGAGCCTGAGCCGTCTGCGACGCGGCGCGCTTTATGCCTCGTTCTGGGCGGGGGCCGTCTCAGTTGTGTTGGTGCTGGTTTTTCTGGTTGCGGGGCCTGCCATCATTGATCTGATGACCACCGCGCCTGAGGTCAGAGAGGTTGCGCGCAGCTATCTGATCTATGTCGCACTGGTGCCGCTTGCAGGCTGTGCGGCATTCATGCTGGACGGCATTTTTATTGGGGCCACACGATCGCGCGATATGCGTAATATGATGGCGGTGTCCTTTGGGATCTACCTGATCGCATTGGCCCTTTTGCTGCCGCCCTTTGGAAACCATGGGCTTTGGTCTGCGATGCTGATCGCCTTTGTGGCGCGGGGCGTGACCCTTGGCTTGCGCTACCCGGCATTAGAGCGCGCTTTGGCCTAGGGCGCTGGCCCCCCATATCTGTCAGAGCCAGCGTTCCCGATCACTGCCAACAGCATCCTTCACGGATGCAAAACCATCCCGCGCCAGCAGTTTGTCCAAACCGCGCACGATCCGCTCCACCAATGAAAGCCCGCCGTAAACCATCGCCGTATAAAGCTGCACCGCCTCCGCGCCCGCCTGGATCTTGGCGTAAGCCTCCTCGGCTGAGCTGATGCCGCCCACGCCGATTAGCGGCACATCCGTGAGCGTCGACAGCCGCGCCAGCACACGCGTGGATTTGTCAAAAAGCGGCGCACCAGAAAGCCCGCCCGCTTCATCTGAGTGGCGGCTGCGCAAACCGGTCCTGTCCAATGTGGTGTTGGTGGCAATGATCGCCGCGACGCCTGCGTTTTGGGCAACCTCGGCCACGTCAGCCACTTCTGCATCGTTCAGATCAGGCGCAATTTTCAGGAACACAGGGGTGTCGCCACGCACCGCCATAACACCCTCCAGCAAAGCGGCGAGGGCGGCTTTGCCCTGCAGGTCGCGCAGCTTTTCCGTGTTGGGCGAAGAGACGTTGACGGTTGCAAAATCCACATGCGCGCGGGCCTGTTCCATCACCTTGGCAAAATCCGCAGCCCGGTCCGTGCTGGTCTTGTTGGCCCCAAGGTTCAGGCCCACCGGCACCCGTTTGCGGCGTGCGGCCAGCCGGGTGCAAATCGCCTCGGCTCCGTCATTGTTAAAGCCAAAGCGGTTGATCGCCGCGCGGTCTTCGGTCAGCCGGAACAGCCGTGGCTTTGGGTTGCCTGGCTGCGCCAGCGGGGTGGCCGCCCCCACCTCAACAAAGCCAAAGCCCGCCCGTTGCAGCCCGCCAAGCGCTGTTGCGTTCTTGTCAAAACCTGCGGCCAGGCCAACGGGGTTGGGCAGGTCGATCCCCGCGATCTGTGTCTTCAGCCGGTCCGAGGTGATGACGCCCGGCGCAGGGGCAAGTCCGGTTTGCAGCGCCGTGATCGCAAGCCCATGGGCGCGCTCAGGATCGGTCATCTGAAGGGCGGCCAGGCCCATCTGTTCCAACACCGCCTTCACGAAAAACGATCCGTTGTGCCAGCGTTCTGGGTGCGGATCAGACGCGAGGTTTTTACCGCCGCCTGCCGATGCACCACAGCTTTTTGGTATTCCGGGTTAGATACCATGGCCAAAAAGGCATGCGCCGAAGGGTAGGCCGCGATAAATGCCGTATCCCAGGTTTCATTCTGCGGGCCAATCAGCGTCAGATCAAAAGTGCCGCGCCAAAGAATGCTGCCGCCGACCGATGCCAAGATCGGCGCGGTATGCTTGCCATATAGCGCATAGGCCTCAGCCCCGGTCAGCCCGTCGCGGGCCAGCGTGTGATCGCCGGGGTAATTGGCCAGATCGTTGAACGCCACCAAATTCAGCATGTTCAAAGGCGCATCGCGGTCGAGGTCTTTGAACGCGTCAAACTGCGCGCGGTCGGGGTCAATATAGCGGCTCATGTATCGGCACCTTCAAAACCGGGGGGAAACTGATGCACACCACCCTCAAGCGGCAAGGGCTGCGCCCAGGCGACATCTTCTAAGGTCAGGTTGCGGTAGAGATGCGGGAAGAGATCATCATTGCGCGACACCTCCCATTTCAGGTCCGCCCCCAGCCTGTCGGCATCCACGGCCAACAAGAATAGGTTTTCAACCCCGGCAAAGTGCTTTGCCGCTGTTTCTTGCGCCTGCGCGGCCGTGGAGAAGTGGATATAGCCGTCCGCCAAATCAATCGGCGCACCTGCGGTGACCTTCTCAGAGCGGAGCGTTTGCCATTCATCGGCGCGGAAAATTTTGTAGATCAACATGCGCCGGTGATGCCTGTCTGCCTTCTGAGGGTCAAGAGCCGCGGCCAAGCCCCTTGGTTTGCCATTAGGGCCCGAAAACGCTTTGACACCCCCCGGCGCACCCGGCACGGTGGTGGCATAGAATCCAAAACATAAGGGGAGACCAATGAAACGACTGATGACAGGCGTTGCGGCTCTGGGCCTGATGGCGGGCACTGCGGCGGCGGACACAAGCCTCACCATTTTGCACACCAATGACTTCCATGACCGGTTTGAACCGATCAGCAAATACGATTCCACCTGCGGTGCAGAAGACAATGCCGAAGGGAAATGCTTTGGCGGCATCGCGCGGATGATCACAGCTGTGACCGACGCCCGTGCACGGGCGGGCGAAAACGTGCTGCTGCTGGACGCGGGCGACCAGTTCCAGGGGTCACTCTATTATACCCAATATGGCGGGGACCTTGCGGCAGAGTTCATGACACTGCTGGACTATGACGCCATGGCCGTGGGCAACCATGAATTTGACGATGGCCCCGAAGGCCTGGCAGCATTCCTGGATAAGGTGAGCCTGCCCGTGATCTCTGCCAACATCGACGTGAGCCAGAACAACATGCTGGCCGATAAGGTGCAGAAATCCACCGTTCTTGAGGTGGCGGGCACGCAGGTGGGCGTGGTCTCGGTCCTTGCCGAAGACACGCCCGAGACATCTTCGCCGGGCGACAGCGTTGTGTTTTCCTCCACCGTTGATGCAGCCCAGGCTGAGATTGACGCGCTCACGGCGGCAGGGGTGAACAAAATCGTGCTGCTCACCCATGTGGGCCTGCCCGAGGACAAGCGCCTGGCGCAAGAGCTAACCGGTGTGGATATGATCATCGGTGGGCACAGCCACACGCTTTTGTCTAACACCGCCGAACGGGCCGCAGGCCCTTATCCGACGGTTGAGAATGGCGTGCCGATCTTTCAGGCCTATGCCTACGGCAAATACCTGGGCGAGATCAGCGTCACCTTTGACGACGCAGGTGACGTCACCGCCATCTCGGGTGAACCGATCCTGCTTGATGCCTCCGTGGCCGAAGACCCTGCCGCCGTGGCGCGCATGGCTGAGTTGGCCAAACCGCTGGAAGAGCTGCGCAGCCGCGTGGTGTCCTCAAGCGCTGATTTGATCGAAGGTTCCCGTGATGTGTGCCGCGCGATGGAATGTCCGATGGGCAATCTGGTGGCCGACGCCATGCTGGACCGGGTGAAGGATCAGGGCATTCAGATCGCGCTGCAAAACGGCGGTGGCTTGCGCGCCTCTATTGACGCGGGCGATGTGACCATGGGCGAAGTGCTGACCGTGCTGCCGTTCCAGAACACGCTGTCCACTTTTGAGGTCACTGGCGCCACCTTGGTTGCCGCCCTTGAAAACGGCGTAGGCCAGATTGAAGATGGCGCGGGCCGTTTCCCCCAGGTGGCGGGCATGTCCTATGTCTTTGACGCCAGCGCAGAGCCTGGCAGCCGGATCAGCGATGTGATGGTGGGTGGTGCACCAATTGACATGGATGCGACCTATGGCGTGGTGTCCAACAACTACGTGCGCAACGGTGGCGACGGCTACAAGATGTTTGTGGATGCCGCCAACGCCTATGACTTTGGGCCTGACCTTGCCGATGTCACGGCTGAGTTCCTGGCGGCAAACGCACCCTACAAACCCTACACAGACGGGCGCATCAGCGCCAAATAAGCCTGCGGGTTATGCCACTTTGGAAAGGCGCGCCTCAAAAAGGCGCGCCTTTTTCACGTCTTGCTGCCCGCGCTGCGGTATTGGGCCGGCGACATGCCATAGACGCGCTGAAATTCGCGGTAGAAATTTGACCGGGTCAGAAACCCGGATTGCGTCATGACCTTGCTCACAGGATCGTCTGTCTGCCGCAGCAGACCAGCGGCATGGCGCAGCCGGAACCCGTTCACATAATGCGACACATTCATGCCTTGCGTCTGGTTGATCGCAGATGACAGCGCCCGCTCCGGCACGCTCAGCCGCCGCGCCAGACGTTGCACTGTCAGGTCCGGGTCCAGAAAAAGCTGCGTCCGCTCAAGCACGTCGCGGGCCTGCGTCTCCAGATCCGATTCTGCGGTCTCCGTTTTTCCGGGCGTTGGCGGGTTGGCCGCATCCAGTTTCAAATGCTGCGACGGCAGTTTGGTCAGGATCAGGATCAGCACCCCAATCAGCGCCGCCGACCCAAAGGTAATGAGCGCAGGCGCATGGGTGCCTTGCGACAGCATGAAGCTAAGCGCGATCAGTGTATCGATCAGCAGCAACGCACAAAGCAACGCCACCGCCATCAAGATCCACCGCCGGATCAAGGCGGCGGCGTCTAGCCGCGCGTGGATCAGTTGGTCTTGGCCTTTGCGCCACAGCAAAAACAGCGCCACGGCATAGCCCAAATAGCTTGCCGATATGACCAGATCGAAATCCCGGTAGATATTGGCAAAGGCGGCTAAGACACTGGCGACGATCACCGCACCGCCCAAATGCACTACCAGCCGTCTGCGCCAAATCTCAGCAGGCAGCGATAACGCGATGAACCCCAGATAGAGCAGGGGACCAACTGTCAGCGGCAGCACCCGTTGCACTGTTACAAACCGCTCCACGCCATAACCGAACCGCAGACCCACCAAAGCCGATTGCATCACAAAGCAGGCAAAGAGCCCGGCAAAGCACCACGCTGCTGCGCGCCGACCCAAATCAAGGCGCAGCATCAAAGGCGCGATCACGGCGCAAAGCGCCGCGGCCAGGAACGGCAGCGGCACAGAAATGATGTCCTGGCCCAAAATCATGTCCTCTTTTGCGCAGGTCCTGTCCTCAATCGTGATAGAGGACAGGGTTTGGCCGCTCAACCCATTGTTTTACTTGGCCTGCCCGGCAATTTGGATGGCATCACGCCAACACAAGGACGCACACCATGAAGCACATTTTGCACATCGCCGCCCTGAGCATCGCCATGAGCGCGAGCGCTGTTATTGAAGTACATGCAGGTTCCAGCTGGGCCACCGGCCTGGCCCCCATCGCGGTCAATGACGCCCGGACCGACCGCCCACTGGAGGGGTTTGTCTGGTATCCGACATCAGAAAAATCAGGGGCGCAGGAAATGCACAGCAATGCCGTCTGGCAGGGCATTGAGGCCATACCGGATGCTGCGATGGCAGAGGGGACATTCCCCCTCGTGGTGCTGTCACACGGGATGTACGGCAATGCGATGAACCAAAGCTGGTTGGCCGATGCGCTGGTGGACGAAGGCTATATCGTGGCCGCCATCAGCCATCCCGGCACCTCCACCTGGTTGCGCGATCCGGATCACGCCCGCCAGATGTGGGACCGGCCCCGCGATCTGTCCCGCCTGATTGATCACATGCTCAGCGATCCCGCATTTGCGGGCCACATTGACGCCGACCGGATCTATGCCGCAGGCCATTCCCTGGGCGGCTACACTGCGGTTGCCTTGGCAGGCGGGCGCTATGATGCGGCAGGGTTTGAAGCCTTCTGCGAAGCGCGCGCCGACCGTGAACTGGTCTGCGGTATTTTCGATCAATGGCAGATCGGCCAAACCCCGCAGGACATCCGCGCGCTGGAACAAAGCAGTGCCGATCCAAGGGTGAAAGCATTTGCGGTCTTTGATTTGGGCGGCACCCAGACCTTTTCTGCTGACAGCCTGGCCGAGATTGCCGCGCCGATGTTGGTAATCGGTGCACCGCAGAACATCTCAGGCCTTGATCTTGATATTGAATCGCGTGCCCTGCAGGCGGCCCTGTCGCAGGATGTGGTGACCTATTTGGAACCTCAAAGCCTGTCGCATTTCGATTTCCTTGGGGTTTGCAAACCTGCGGGCATGGCGATCCTTGCAGAGGAGGAACCGGGCGATGAGGTCATTTGCCTCGACGGTGGCGCATCGCGCCAGGCGGATCATGACATGATCATCACTGCGGTGGTTGGGGCCTTCTCGCAGTAAACCGAATAAAACACTCAGCGGAGCGCAGCGCCTTCGCGCTGCGCTTTGCTTTGCCCGTGACGCATCCTAAACTGTGCCTGAACAGCAAAATGGATAAAGCCGATGTGTGGACGTATGGCCGTCACCTTGCCACCCGACGCAATGGCGCAGCTTTTCGCGGCAGCCCCGGCGAACGATTTGCCAAGCGTGCCCAACTACAATGTCTGCCCCACGAACGATGTGTTCATCGTCACCAGTTCCTCCCAGGCGGAGCGCAAGCTGCAGGCGATGCGCTGGGGCTTTATCCCGCGCTGGTACAAAAAGCCCAACGATGGGCCATTGCTGATCAACGCGCGGGCTGAAACGATCGCTGAAAAGCCTGCGTTCCGGGATGCCGCGCGCCAGCGACGGGGGCTGATCATTGCCACGGGGTTCTATGAATGGACCAAAGATGCCGAGGGCGGGCGCGATCCATGGTATATTGCACGCGCGGATACCGCCCCGCTGGCGTTTGCTGCAGTGTGGCAGTCCTGGCGCAGCCCGGCGGGCGAGGATCTGACGACCTGTGCCGTGGTCACCACAGGCGCCAACGCGCCGATGCAAGCCATCCACCACCGGATGCCCGTGGTGTTGGAGCCAGAGGACTGGCCGTTATGGCTGGGCGAGGCAGGCAAAGGGGCGGCCACACTGATGACTGCCGCAGCCGATGATCTGCTGCAGTGGCACCGCGTGGACCGCGCCGTGAACTCCAACCGCGCGTCCGGGCCAGAGCTTATCGAACCTTTTGAAGACGACAGCGAAACCGGCGCCGGCTGACCCAAGGGGATCAGCCCACGCCGGGAAGCGCTTGCGCGCCAGACCGCGCGCTGAACCAGCCAGCGCGGTCATTGCCGATCTGCGACAGATCAGTTCTGAGCGAGGTTTTCGAAAACGATCTCACCATTGGCAAGCTCAAAGCCGCCGCCCGTGCCAGAGAAGGTGGACGGAATGCTCTCGTCCAACTGCAGCACGAATTCACCAGCGGGATGGATTTCTTCTGAGGTCCAGACAGCTTCGGCACCAGAAACGGTGTGCGTTGCGGTGCTTTCGTTTTTGAACAGAATGGTGTCACCTGTGCTGGCAAACACCACGGAAGGGAAATAGCTCCCGTCCACAATCAGAACGACATGCTCTTCAGCCTGCGCAGCGCTTGCGGAAAACGAAAGTGCAGCGGCAATGGCCAAAGCGCCCTTGCGGTATGAGTTAAGCATCAACGTGCTCCTTGAATCGGCCCCACCCGTTTCATGTTGTGGTGAATAGAAGGTGAATGCGGCGAAATTTTGACCCCGAGCCGTTTTTTCGCCCCGAGCCTTAAGGCTCTGACTTGGCCTGATCTGCCAGCCACCGGATGAACGAACTGAGCGCTGCGTTTTCCGGCGCGCCCTCGGGCCAGACCAGATAATAGCTGCCAATGCTGAGGGAGGAATGCGCGAAAGCCTGGGTCAGCTTACCTTCGCGCAGGTATGGCTCAGCAAAGAAGGTGGGCAGCAGGGCCACACCCAGCCCGTGGATCGCGGCCTGTGCCATGGTTGCGAACTGGTCAAAGACCATGCCGGGGGGCGGGGCATCCGCCACATCCAGCGCTGCAAGCCACCGCGCCCAGGCCTTGGGCCGTGTCTCTAGGTGCAGCAGTGGCAGTTGCAACATCTCAGCGGCCTCCTGCAAAGGTGCACCGATCAGGTCGGGGGCACAAACCGGGACAACCTCTTCTGGCAGTAAGGGCAGGTAGCGCACGCCGGGCCAATCTTCGTGACCAAAGTGGATGGCGGCATCAAAAGCGGTGTCTTTGAACCCAAAGGGTCTGAGCCTTGTGCTCAGGTTCACGGTGACCTCTGGATGGGCCTGGGCAAAATCGCTTAGACGCGGGGCCAGCCAGTTCATCCCGAAGGCGGGCAAGATGGCCAGGTTCAACACGCCCCCCGTCGGATTTGTGCGCACCGAAACGGATGCCTGGGCCAGCCGGTTCAGGATTTCGCGCACCTCTTTGACATAAGACTGCCCCGCTTCCGTCAGACGCAACTGCCGCCCCTGGCGCATCAACAGGGCCACATCTAGCTGCGCCTCCAATGTCTTGAGCTGACGGCTGACCGCACTTTGGGTCAGCGACAGCTCTTGCGCGGCCGCGGTGGCACTGCCCAGACGCGCGACCGCCTCAAACGCAAGCAGGGCCGAGATGGACGGCAGAAAACGGCGCGGCGCGATCATATGACTTTTTCTCATGGGTTCAGATAAAAGCAGCGATAGTCTTTTGCCCGCCTCTTTGCAATAAAACCGCCAGATACTTGCCGCCATGAAAGGAAATGCCATGAATGCCGAAGCCCCCATCCTGCGTGCCAAAGACGCCCCAGATCTGGGCAGTTTCGATTGGGCCGATCCTTTCCGTCTGGACAGCCAGCTGACAGAAGATGAACGCATGATCCGCGACAGCGCGCAAAGCTATGCGCAGGAAAAGCTGCAGCCGCGTGTGATCAACGCCTTTGCCAATGAGGAAACCGATCCGTCGATTTTCAAGGAAATGGGCGACATGGGGCTCTTGGGCGTGACACTGCCCGAAGAATACGGCGGCCTGGGCGGCAACTACGTCTCCTATGGCCTCGTCGCGCGCGAGGTGGAGCGTGTGGACAGCGGCTATCGCTCCATGATGTCGGTGCAATCAAGTTTGGTGATGTATCCGATCTATGCCTACGGCTCTGAAGCGCAGCGCAAAAAGTACCTGCCCAAGCTGGCTTCGGGTGACTGGATCGGGTGTTTTGGCCTCACTGAGCCAGATGCCGGGTCCGACCCTGCGGGCATGAAGACCCGCGCCGAAAAAACTGCCACGGGCTACAAGCTGACCGGCTCCAAGATGTGGATTTCCAACGCGCCGATTGCGGATGTTTTTGTGGTCTGGGCCAAATCCGAAGAGCATGGCGGCAAGATCCGGGGCTTTGTGCTGGAAAAGGGCATGAAGGGGCTGAGCGCGCCCAAGGTTGGCAACAAGCTGAGCCTGCGCGCCTCGATCACAGGTGAGATTGTGATGGACGGTGTTGAGGTGGGCGAGGAGGCTTTGCTGCCGCATGTGTCCGGCCTGAAAGGTCCCTTTGGCTGTCTGAACCGCGCGCGCTATGGCATCTCATGGGGGTCGATGGGAGCGGCTGAGTTCTGCTGGCATGCCGCGCGTCAATACGGGCTGGACCGCAAGCAGTTTGGAAAGCCTTTGGCGCAGACGCAGCTCTTTCAGAAAAAGCTTGCCGACATGATGACAGAGATCGCGCTGGGCCTGCAGGGCTCCTTGCAGGTGGGCCGCCTGATGGATCAGGCCAATGCAGCACCCGAGATGATCTCTATCGTCAAACGCAACAATTGCGGCAAGGCGCTCGAGGTGGCGCGCCACGCCCGCGACATGCATGGCGGGAACGGGATTTCGGGAGAGTTCCAGGTGATCCGCCACATGATGAACCTGGAGACGGTGAACACCTATGAGGGTACACATGACGTGCATGCGCTGATACTGGGCCGCGCGCAGACCGGATTGCAGGCGTTTTTCTAAGATCCTGCGAGCGGGGCATCTGTGGCTGAGGGTGTTGAAGTTATATTGGAAAGATGAAGCAGGGGGCGCGGCGATGCGGCCCCCTGTGCCTGTTGAGGAGAGATCGGATGGACCGGGTCCAGATTGTGCATGAGAATTTCCTGAGCCGTGTAGCGGCGGGGGATTTTCCGGCAGGGGCGGGGACAATTGGCGCGCTGCATGCGGCGGCGGCGGTTGAGCTTTACCGGGCGCAGGTGTTGTCGCGGGCGTTGGATATTGAAAGCCGTGCCATGCAAAAGCGTGGGCAGGGGTTTTATACCATCGGCTCTTCGGGTCATGAGGGGATGGCGGCGCTGGGGCATGCCTTGCGCGTGGATGACATTGCCTTTTTGCACTACCGCGATGCGGCGTTTCAGATTGCCCGTGCGGCCAAGGCAGGTCAACCGGGCATGATGCGGGATATGTTGTTGAGCTTTGCCTGTGCTGCAGAGGATCCCACTAGCGGCGGGCGGCATAAGGTTTTGGGATCAAGGCCTTTGATGATCCCGCCGCAGACCTCAACCATTGCCAGCCATTTGCCCAAGGCGGTGGGGGCTGCCCATGCGATTACCCTGGCGCGGCGCAACCGGCCTGAGCATGCGATATTGCCGCGTGATGGGATTGTGATGTGTTCTTTCGGGGATGCCTCGCTGAACCATTCCACGGCACAGGGCGCGATCAATGCCGCAGGCTGGACGGCGGTACAGGGCGTGCCGCTGCCGCTGTTGATGGTCTGTGAGGACAACGGCATTGGCATCTCAACCAAAACGCCAACGGGCTGGGTTGAAGGGTCTATGGCGCAGCGGCCTGGGCTGCAGTATTTCAAAGCGGATGGGCGTGATGTTTTTGCAGCCCTTGCCGCAGCAGAGGAGGCCGCACGTTGGGTGCGGACACACCGCAAGCCTGCGTTTTTGCATCTCAGCACAGTGCGGCTTTATGGTCATGCGGGACCGGATGTGGTGACGTCTTATTTGCCCAAAGCGGAAGTTGAGGCGGATGAGGCGCAGGATCCGCTTCTTTATACCGCGCAGGCGCTTGTAACATCGGGTGCCGCAACCGCGCAGGAAACCCTGGCGATCTACACGCAGACCTTGGCGGATGTGGCGGAGGCCGCGGAAGAGATGGCCGCTGTCCCGCGGCTCAAGACCGCTGCCGATGTGATGCAAAGCCTTGTGCCCCCCAAGCGCCAGGTTGCCCGGCGCAACAGCCCCAGTGCGGCGGACCGGGCGCAGGTCTTTGGCGCTGATCTGGCGCAGATGGATCAACCACAGCCGATGTCGCGGCTCATTAACTGGGCGCTGCATGATCTGATGCTGGAGGCACCAGAGACCCTGTTGATGGGCGAGGATGTGGGCCGCAAGGGCGGCAATTATGGCGTGACGCAAAAGCTGCACGCGCGGTTTGGCCCGGCACGGGTGATTGATACGCTGTTGGATGAGCAGAGCATTTTGGGTCTGGCGATTGGGCTGGCGCACAACGGGTTCCTGCCGATGCCCGAGATCCAGTTCCTGGCCTATTTGCACAACGCCGAAGACCAACTGCGGGGCGAGGCGGCGACCCTGCCTTTCTTCAGCCGGGGGCAATGGAGCAATCCGATGGTCATCCGCATCTCAGCCTTGGGGTATCAAAAGGGATTTGGTGGGCATTTTCACAACGATAACTCTATTGCCGTTCTGCGCGACATTCCGGGGGTGATCATCGCTTGCCCCTCTACCGGGGATGAGGCGGCGTGCATGCTCCGCGAATGCCACCGCTTGGCGCGCGAAGAACAGCGGGTGGTGGTGTTTTTGGAGCCTATCGCGCTTTATCCCATGCGGGATTTGCTGGCCCCTGGCGATGGCGGTTGGATGCGGTCCTATCCGACGCCGGACCAGCGGATCGGCCTGGGCAACGTGGGCGTGCATGGTGATGGCGCGGACCTGGCGATCGTGACCTATGGCAATGGCCATTACCTGAGCCGTCAGGCGCAGCATGATCTGGCCGAGCAGGGGGTTGCCGCGCGGGTGATTGACCTGCGCTGGATTGCACCGCTGCCGGAGACCGCTTTGGTTGAGGCCGTGGGCGACCGGCCCGTTCTGATCGTGGATGAGTGTCGCCGCACAGGTGGTCAGGCTGAGGCGCTGATGGCGTTGATGGCGGAGCGGGGCATCACAAATGCCGCACGGCTGACGGCTGAGGACAGCTTTATTGCGACCGGTCCCGCCTATGGTGCCACGCTACCATCGCGAGAGGGGATCGTGGCGGCGGCTGAGGCGCTGTTGCGCGGCTGACCCCTCAAATCGAATCACCTTTGGCGGGTATGTGACCGCCGTCGCGGGCGTCTGACCCAAGTCGCATGCGTAAATTGCGGGCGGGAAATGCCATGAAAACAGGCACTCCGAAGAGTTTTGCAAACGTGTGCAAAAATCTCTTGAAAATGAGATCAACCTGACCCACCGTGACAAAATACCGCTTCCGGCGGGATGTCAGGGGGACTCAGATGGCCGAAATTCAACTGCGCAATATCAACAAGCGGTGGGGCAGCTTTGTCGGGGTGGGTAACTTCGACCTGACCATCGCGGATGAGGAATTTCTGGTGCTTCTTGGGCCGTCGGGCTGTGGCAAGACAACGACGATGCGGATGATTGCCGGGTTGGAGGACATCACCGAGGGTGAAATCGTGATCGACGGCAAGGTCGTGAATGATCTCGATCCCAAAGACCGCGATGTGGCCATGGTGTTCCAGTCCTACGGCCTGTACCCGCATATGAACGTCTATGAGAACATCCGCTTTCCGCTGAAAGTGCGCAAAGTGGACCCGGCCACACATGACGAAAAGGTGCGCCGCGCCTCTGCCATGGTGGAGTTGGATGATTTCTTGCACCGCAAACCAGCCGAGCTGTCAGGTGGTCAGCGTCAGCGCGTGGCCCTGGCCCGTGCGATCGTGCGCGAACCCAATGTCTTCTTGATGGACGAGCCGCTGTCCAACCTTGACGCCAAGCTGCGGGTCTCGACCCGCGCGCAGATCAAGAACCTCAGCCATGAGCTGAAAGTGACCACCGTTTATGTGACACACGACCAGATTGAGGCGATGACTCTGGCGGACCGTGTGGTTGTGATGAAGCAGGGCAAGGTCCAGCAGGTCGGTACTCCGACCGAGATTTACGACAACCCCGCCAACACCTTTGTGGCCTCTTTCATCGGCTCACCTGCAATGAACCTGATGGACGGCACGATCAAGGATGGTGTGTTTGAAGGGGCGAACGTGCGCATCGAAGGGCTCAAGGCCGCCGATGGTGAGGTCACACTGGGCTTTCGGGCCGAGGATGCGGGCCTGGCGGAGGATGGCAAGGGCGAGATCACCGCACCGATCTACACCATTGAGCTTTTGGGCGATGCGGTCATGTTGGCCGTGCGCGCAGGCGGGCAGATGGTGTCGGTCAAAGCGCACAAAGAATACCGGGCTGAGATCGGAGACAGCGTCTCTTTCACCGTGCCCCCCGAAATCTGTCACGTGTTTGACAGGGCCTCAGGCGAGCGCATCAGCGCGGACTGAGAATTGCCCGCCGCAAGGCGGGTTCACGACGGGTGCAGGCTTGCAAGATGCACCCCAAAAACTGCAACAGGGAGTTTGCAATATGATGTTGAAGAAACTGGCACTGGCAGGCGTGGTGAGCCTTTTGGGCACCTCCGCTTTTGCTGCGTGTTCCTATGAGAACACCACAGAGGTCAAAATGCTGTCCGCAGGCTTTGAAGCCTGGAAAGCGGTCACAGATGCGATGGCCGAATGCGGGAATTTCCAGGCTGAGCTGGATCAGGAATTCCGCACCAAGCAGCCAGCGGCGTTTGAAGCCAACCCATCGCTTTATCACCTGGGCGGTGTTTCCAACGGCACGATCACGCCTTTGCTGAACGCGGGCACTATTCGTCCGCTGGATGATCTGGTTGCCAAATACGGCCAAAACCTGAGCCCCAACCAGCTTATCCGTGTGGACGGCAAGATCATGGCTGTGGCTATGATGGTGAACACACAGCACCTGATGTACCGCGAAGACATCCTGTTCGATCTGGGCATCGCAGAGCCATCCTCCTGGGATGAAGTCTATGCGGCTGCGGCCAAGATCAAAGAAGCGGGCGTCGTGGACTACCCTCTGGGTGCGACCATGAAATCCGGTTGGAACCTCGCGCAGGAATTCGTGAACATGTACCCTGGCAAGGGTGGCACGTTCTTTAACGATGACAACACCACGGCTGTGAATTCAGACGCGGGTATGGCGGCGCTTGAGACCATGAAGATGGCGCTTGAGTTCACCGATCCAGAAGTTCTGGTATCTGATTCCACCTACGTGCAGCAGCAGTTCCAGCAGGGTAAAATCGCCATGGCGAACCTCTGGGCGTCGCGCGCCGGTGCGATGAACGATGAGGCCGAAAGCCAGGTGGTTGGCAAGGTCAAGATGGCCGCAGCCCCCACCGCGATGGACGGCGGCGCACCAGCCACAACACTGTGGTGGGACGGCATCGTTGTTGCGGCCAACATCTCAGATGAGGAAGCGGATGCCGCGTTCCGTCTGGCGATGGAAGGCATGGACAAAGAGATGGTCATGGGTGCCAACGACGCCGCGATCTGGTTGGTCGAAGGGTACACACCGGCCCACTCTCTGCAGGTGCCATTGCAACGGCAACCGCCAACCCAGCGCCTCCGCCTTACCCATCCACCACACAGATGGGTCTGTTGCACACCGCACTGGGCAATGAAATCCCTGCCTTCCTGACAGGGGATCGTGACGCCGCCGCAACGCTGGCCGCGATCGAAGACGCCTATACCACCGCCGCAAAAGAAGCTGGCGTTCTGGAATAAGCTTTGCAGGCAGGCCGGGTGATCCCGGCCTGCCGCTCCGCTTTCTGAGCGGGTTTTGTTGGCCGCCCTTTAGGGCTGCCTGCCAAAACCGCCCACCAGCGCTTTGACCGCCGGACGCCCGGCACACCATTGGGGGATACGATGAACTTCAAAACCTTCTTTGCCTTTGTGGCCCCGTCGGTCTTTATGATGATCATATTCATCGCCTTGCCGCTGATTTCGGTGTTCATCCAGTCGTTCCAGATCACCCAACCGGTGATGCAACAGATTGAGGTCGAAACCTGCACGCCCGGTTTCATCACCCAAACCTGTGTGACCGAACTCAAGACCGTGCCAACCCTAGACGAGGACGGCAAAACCATCACCACCACGGAGTGGGTCGGCTTTCAAAGCTATCGGAACGTGCTGCAGATGGACAAGGTCTGGGAGGCCGTGGGCGCGGGCAATTTTGGTGAGATCCTGCAGATCGATTTCTGGAAGGCGCTGCGCTTTACCCTGATGTTCACGCTGCTGACGCTGCCCCTGGTCATCGTCACTGGTTTGCTGATCGCGCTGGCGGTCAACAACGCGGTGCGGGCGGTGCGCGGGCCGGTGATTTTTGTGTCGCTCTTGCCCTTCATCATCACGCCGGTGATCGGCTCGCTGGCGATCTACTGGCTTTTTGTTGGGGACGGGATACTGACCGCGCTGCTGGAGCGTTGGACCGGCAACAACATTTCCATGTTCGCGCAGGCTTGGACGATTGAGCTGTTGATGTATTTCTTCCGGGTCTGGAACAACGCGCCCTTTGCCTTTGTGATCTTCTATGCGGGTCTGCAAACGGTGAACATGGACACGTTGGAAAGCGCTGTGATCGACGGTGCCTCGCGCTGGGAACGGCTGCGCCATGTGGTGATCCCGCATCTGATGCCGCTGATCATCTTCATCTCGCTTATCCACCTGATGGACGTCTACCGCGTGTTCGAAGAAATCGTGGGCTTCCGCAGCCAGGCGCATGTGATCTCGCTGCAGTGGCTGACCTTTGATTTCCTCACACCTGATGACGCGGGCAACCGGGCCATCGCACGGGCCTCGGCCTCGGCCATGCTGACCATGATCGGGATCGTCTTCTTGCTGATCATTCCACTGCGCCGCACCTGGCGCGACCACAAGGGAGGAGCGCACTGATGTGTCGATACCAGAAGGATCGCAATCATGAGTAGTACATCAAGAGCCATGCGGCAGTCCTTTGCGCTGCGTCTTTCCTCCGCCACCTTCCTGACGTTCTGGTGCATCGTGGCCGCCTTCCCCATCGTGTGGATCGCGATCATGAGCTTCAAGGCACCGCGCGACGCCTTTGCCGACAGCCCTTGGGACGTGATCGTTGGCCCCAATACCCTGGCCCGCGGCGAAGGCCTGTCGATTATCGACATCGTGCTGGGGCTGGCGGTGCTCTATTTTGCGATCCGCTGGATGTTCACGCTGCTGCCCAAGCTGGTGGAGCAATACAGCCCCCCGCCTTCAAGTTCTTTGGCTGGATCATCGGGGCGGTCGTCTATGCGATCCTCTTTATCGTGATCTTCCTTGGCCTCTTGCCGATGACCCTGGGCGGGTTGAACAGCGTGCTTGGCCCACTAGGAGAGCCCATTCTGGGCCTGACCACGCAGCATTACATCGCCGTATGGCAAGAGAATGAGTTCTATCGCAACTTCCTGAACTCCATGCTGGTGACAGCGGGCGTTGTGACCATCTCGCTGACCGTGGGCACGCTGGCGGGTTACGGGCTGGCGCGCTCTGGCTCTGATCTGGCGTTCTGGCTGTTGATCCTGGCGCTGATCTTCCGCGCATTGCCGCACTCTGTCTTGGTAGCGGGCTATCTGCCCTGGTTCATCAATTCGGCTGAAATCCTTCGCCCGATCTTTGGCGAGGTTTCGCCCACGCTCTACGGTCAGCCCTATGCGGTGATCGCGGTGCTGGTCGCGATCAACCAGCCCTTCACGATCTGGATGCTGCGCAGCTTCTTCCAGAACATTCCCGCCGAATTGGATGAGGCCGCCCGTGTCGATGGATGCTCTCACTTTCAGGCGTTCCGCCTGGTGATCATGCCGGTGATGTGGCCGGGGGTGATCACCACGGGTCTGTTCTCTTTCCTCTTGGGCTATAACGACTTCTTGGTGACGGCACTTTTGCTGGATGCGCAGAACCAAACGATGGTTCCGGCGATTGCGGGCTACTTTAACCGCGAAACCACCACCACCGATCAGGTAGAGGCGGTGGCAGCGGCGGTCTCTATCACGGCACCACTTTTCTTGTTGGTCATGGTGTTCCAGCGCCAGATCGTCAGCGGCTTGACCGCGGGGGCGGTTAAAGGATGACGCAATGAGTTCATCCTCGCGCAGCTCAGCACTGGCACGGCATCCGGCACTCAACCGGATGCCGCGTGACTTCATAGGGGGGCCAGCCGCGCGCTGATCTGAAACCTATGCAAGAAAGGAAGATCCCATGAAAGGATCCCGACCCGAACAAGCCGTCCTGTCCCGCGACACGGACATGAGCAAAACCGAAGATACCCGCGCTGTGATCGAAGGCATGGTGGACGGTCTGAACGACCACACCATCGACGGCATCGGTGCGTTTTTTCACGAAAACTTCCGCTGGTTGGGCAACCAGGGCTGCGGCACCAAAATCGGCCTGAAAGAGTTTCAGGACAATTGGCAGCGGCCCTTCCAGGCGGCATTTTCCGACAAGGTCTGTGTCGATGAGGCGCGGCTTTATATGGGCGAATGGGCGGCGGCCTTTGGCCGGCAAGAGGCCAAGCACACCGGCACCTTCATGGGCATCGCGCCTACCGGCAAGCGGGTTGAGATCCGCTATATGGATTTTTGGAAAGTCAGCGACGGCAAGATTGAGGACAATTGGGTGATGGTCGACTTTCCCCATGTGCTCGCTCAGCTTGGCGTTGATGTGTTTCAGGGCGAAGGCTGGGAAGCCTTTGACAGGGGCGAAAAAGAAGCCCCGCGTCCGGAGGCCACATGAGCCAGGAGATGTGGAACGCATCGGCCCAGGGATGGATCGCGGGCATGCGGGCTGGCGGCGACCCGACCCGTGTGGACGTGATGGATGCCCCGATGCTCGACGCTTTGCCTCAGCAAGGCGAGGTGCTGGACATCGGCTGTGGTGAGGGCCGCTTTTGCCGGATGATGCAGGCCCGGGGGCTGAACACCGTGGGGCTTGATCCTACGCCCGCGTTGCTGGCCCAGGCACAAAGCGTAGATCAAGAGGGGCATTACGTTGAGGCGCGCGCTGAGGTCTTGCCCTTTGCGGACAACCGGTTTGATGCCGTTGTTTTCTACCTCAGCCTCATCGACATCAAAGGGTTTCGCACAGCCATCGCCGAGGCCGCCCGCGTCTTGGCCGCAGGCGGCAAGATGATCGTCGCGAACCTGCACCCGCATGCAACGGCACGGCCCGCAGATTTGACCCCAAAGGCCAGCTCTTGGCTGTCCCGGCCCAATGGGGCTGCTGTCTATATGGTTGATGAAATGTCGCGCGAACGCGACCAAACCGTAGCTTGGGGAGACGTGCGGATCGTGAATTATCACCGGCCGCTCTCAAGCTATATGCAAGCCTTTTTGAACAACAACCTCAGTCTGACCCACTTTTTTGATCCGCCCTACACCGGCGGTGATGAAGCGATTGCCAAAAGGTGGCAGCGCATGCCGTGGGCCTTTCAGATGATCTGGAAAAAGATGGAGATCACGCAATGACAATCACATATCTCAAACGCGGCAAATCCGATGCCGAGCGCAGCGATGACGATGCCAAGACCCGCGCGGTGGTTGAGGCCACGCTGAAAGACATCGAAGCGCGCGGTGATGCGGCGGTGCGCGAGCTGTCGGAGAAGTTCGACAATTATTCCCCCCTGCCTTCAAGCTCAGCCAGTCCGAGATTGAGGCGCTGATGGCCAAAGTCTCTCCGCGTGAGATGGCAGATCTGAAATACGCGCAGGAAAACGTGCGCCGGTTTGCCCAGGCGCAGCGTGATTCCATGACCGATATCGAGGTTGAGATGCAGCCGGGCGTGATCTTGGGCCACAAGAACATCCCCGTGCAATCGGTGGGCTGTTATGTCCCGGGCGGCAAGTTCCCGATGGTGGCCTCAGCGCATATGTCGGTGGCTACGGCCAGCGTGGCGGGGGTGCCGCGCATCATCGCCTGCACACCGCCCTTCAACGGAGAGCCGAACCCCGCTGTGATTGCCGCGATGCATCTGGGCGGCGCGCATGAGATCTATGTGATGGGCGGCATTCAGGCGGTAGGTGCCATGGCCATCGGGACCGAGACGATTGACCCGGTGCATCTGTTGGTAGGCCCTGGCAATGCCTTTGTGGCTGAGGCCAAACGCCAGCTCTTTGGCCGCGTCGGCATCGATCTGTTTGCTGGCCCCACTGAGACGATGGTCATTGCCGATGACACTGTCGATGCAGAGATCTGTGCGACGGACCTGCTAGGCCAGGCCGAGCATGGGTATAATTCGCCTTGTGTGCTGCTGACCAATTCCGAAAAGCTGGCGCGGGAGACGATGGATGAGATTGAACGCATCCTCGGCATCCTGCCCACCGCCGGCACGGCGCGAGTGTCTTGGGAAGACTACGGCGAGGTCATCGTTTGCGACACCTATGAAGAGATGCTTGAGGTCGCCGATGACATCGCTTCAGAACATGTGCAGGTGATGACGGACCGGGATGATTGGTTCTTGGAGCATATGACCTGCTATGGTGCGCTGTTTTTGGGCGCGCGGACCAATGTGGCCAATGGCGACAAGGTCATCGGCACCAACCACACGCTGCCTACCAAAAAGGCGGGGCGCTATACGGGCGGTCTTTGGGTGGGCAAATACCTCAAGACCCATTCCTATCAAAAGATCACCACCGATGAGGCGGCGGCAGAGATGGGGGCTTACGGCTCGCGGTTGTGCATGTTGGAAGGTTTTGTGGGCCATGCTGAGCAGTGCAACGTGCGGGTGCGGCGCTATGGCGGGATCAACGTGCCTTATGGTGAGGGGGCCCCGGCGCGCGAAGCGGCGGAATAAGACAGGTCCTGCGGCCCCATTGAGGGGCCGCAGGACCTATGAGAGACGCTGTCTCTCATACTCTCTGGAATTGTAGTAGAAAGATGAAGATGATGGATGGACCATCGCGACATAAAGAGCTGATCGCACCGTTGCGTGCGGCCATGTATGATTTTGATGCAGGGGCGGTGCGCGCGGCATTGCATGACATTTGCGCGCCGGATGTGGTGTTTCGCCTGGCGCATCCCTTTGAGACGACGGGGGGTGTGGATGCCTATTTTGACAAGGTCTATGCGCCCTTGTTGGCGGCGGTGCCCGATTTGGAGCGGCGTGATCACATTGTGATGGCCGGCCCCACCCCGGAGGGGCATGACTGGGTTGGCTGTGGCGGGTTTTATACCGGCACGTTCACGCATCCTTGGATGGACATCCCCGCCACGGGGCATTTGGTGCATATGCGCTTTCACGAGTTTTACCGCTTTGTCGACGGCAAAGTGGTTGAGATGCAGGCGCTGTGGGACATTCCTGAGGTGATGATGCAGGCAGGCGCCTGGCCGATGGTGCCCAGCCTGGGGCGGGAGTGGCATGTGCCTGCGCCTGCTAGCAACGATGGGATTGTGCCGGGGCCCTATGATGCGCAGGCGGGTATGGCGACCTGTCAGCACATCATTGATATGCTGGATCATCTCAAGCTGCACCCCAGCCAAGGGGGACCTGAGGTCATGCAGATGGACCGGTTCTGGCATCCGCGCATGACCTGGTATGGGCCGTCTGGCATTGGCACCGGGCGCGGGCAGCGCGGCTTTCGTCAGTGGCACCAGATCCCCTTCCTCAACGGGATGCCGGACCGGGGGCAATATGTGGATGAGATCACCTATCATTTCTTTGGCGACCGGAATTACGCCGCCGTCACGGGTTGGCCGGACATGTATCAGACCATCACCCACGATGGCTGGCTGGGCATTCCGCCGGTGAACAAGAAGATTGAGATGCGGTCGTTGGATTTCTGGCGGCTTGAGAACGGGTTGATCCGGGAAAACTGGGTGCTGGTGGATCTGTTGCACATGTATGATCAGATCGGCGTTGATGTCTTTGCCCGGATGCGCGAGCTCAACAAGGCGCGCGCGGGCTTTGATCCTGAGACCGGGGTAGCGTTGTGAGCGTTTTGCCCCGCGCGCCGGGGTTTGATCTGAGCGGCAAGCGCGCGCTGGTGACGGGGGCCTCCTCCGGGATTGGGCTGGGCTGTGCTGCGGCCCTGGCCGAGGCGGGCGCGCATGTCGTTTTGGCCGCGCGCCGGGCGGAGGTGTTGGCAGAGGCTGTGGCTGCGATGCAGGCCCAAGGATGGCAGGCCGAGGCGCTGACCTTTGATCAATCCGATCTGGAGGCGATTGAGGCAGCTTTTGACGCGCCTTTTGACATCGTTCTGAACTCCGCTGGTTTGGCGCGCCATTCTGCGGCGACGCAGACGCAGGTTGCCGATTATGACGCGGTGATGGATTTGAACGTGAAGGGGGCCTATTTCCTGTCGGCGCATGCGGCCAAGGCCCTGATGGCGGCGGGCAAGCCTGGCTCCATCATCCACATCTCATCGCAGATGGGTCATGTCGGCGGTGTGGAGCGGGCGGTCTATTGCGCCTCCAAACATGCGGTGGAGGGGATGGTCAAAGCGATGGCCGTGGAATGGGGCAAGGCGGGCATTCGCATCAATACGATCTGCCCGACCTTCGTGCGCACCGCATTGACCCAGCCCACTTTTGACAACCCAGAGCGTTTGGCCTGGATCATGGACAAGATCAAACTGCCCCGCGTGGCAGAGGTTGAGGATATGATGGGGGCGGCGGTGTTTTTGGCCTCTGACGCCTCGGCGATGATCACGGGCACGTCTTTGATGATTGACGGGGGCTGGACCGCAGACTGATGCCCAAGGTGACCTCGCTCCAGGTGGCCGAAAAGGCCGGGGTCAGCCGCTCAGCGGTGAGCCGGGTGTTCACGCCTGGTGCGAGCGTGAGCCCGGCAACAGCCGCCAAGGTGCGTGCCGCCGCGCGTGAGCTGGGGTACCGGCCCAACGTCCTGGCGCGCTCTCTTATCACCGGGCGCAGCCGGATCATTGGGCTGGTGGTGGCCTATCTGGAGAACCAGTTCTATCCAGAAGCGATTGAGCGGTTGTCGAAATCGCTGCAAGAGCGGGGCTATCACGTGCTGGTTTTCATGGCCTCTAACGATAGTGAGGCCACGCAAACGGTGATTGACGAGCTGTTGGATTATCAGGTGGACGGGATCATCGCAGCCTCGGTCGGGCTGTCCAATGATCTGACCCGGCGGTGTGAGGACGCGGGCATTCCCATCGTGCTGTTCAACCGCGATCAGTTCGATGACCGTCTCTCAAGCGTGACCTCAGACAACATGGCGGGGGGCGCAAGCTGGCGGAATTCCTCGGCCGCAGGGGGGCACCGGCGCATTGCCCATATCGCAGGGTGGGAAGGGGCCTCTACCCAGATTGACCGCGAAGCGGGCTTCAAGGCCGGGCTGATGGAGGCCGGGCTGAAAATCGTGGCGCGGGGAGCGGGCAACTTCAACTTCGAAGGCGCGCAGGCCGCCGCGCGTGACATGTTTGACCGTGACGATCCACCCGATGCGGTGTTCGTTGCCAATGATCACATGGCCTTTGCCGTCATGGATGTGCTGCGGTTTGAGCTGGGCATGCGGGTGCCTGACGATGTCTCGGTCGTGGGCTATGACGATGTGCAGCTGGCCGCCTGGGCCGCCTATGATCTGACCACGGTGCGGCAACGCGCCAATGTGATGGTCGCCCAGACCATCGACCTTCTTCTTTCGCGCCTTGACGATCCTGACACGCCCGCGCGGCGGATCTGCATCGACGGGCCTCTTATCATCCGCGGCTCTGCCCGCAAACCTCAAGGACACTGACGTGCACGGCTTTTCCAACAAGTTCAAAGACTTCCCCGACTACATCATCGGGATCACCAAGGAAATCTGGGAGGATCGCGGGATCGCGACTCTGCACCAGTATTACTCAGACGATATTGTGGTCCGCTCCCTGGCTCTGTGGTGATTGGCAACCAGAACGTCATTGGGGCCACCATGGCCACGCTGGCGGAATTCCCGGACCGTGCGCTTTTGGGTGAGGATGTGATCTGGTCGGGCACGCCGGAAGAGGGGATGCTGTCCTCGCACCGGATCCTGTCCACCGCGACCCATGCGCGCGATGGGATGTATGGCGCGGCCACCGGCAAAAAGCTCAAGTACCGCATTTTGGCGGATTGTCATGCGATCAACAATCAGATCAACGACGAATGGCTGATCCGCGATCAGGGGGCGATCGTGCGCCAGATGGGCTGGGATCCCAAAGAATACGCCGCTGACCTGATTGCGCGTGAAGGCGGGGCCGAAAACGCGGTCCAGCCGCTGACGCCTGCGATTGATCAGCCTGGCCCCTATAAAGGGCGCGGCAATGACAACGCATGGGGCCAGAAATACGCGGACATCCTGACCGGGTTGATGGGGGCCGATATGGCGCTGATCCCGGCAGAATATGACCGGGCGGTTGTGGGCGAATACCCCGGCGGGGTGACGGGCCACAGCCATGCGGATGTTGATGGCTTTTGGATGGGACTGCGCGCCTCTTTCCCCAATGCCACGTTCCAGATCGATCATGTGATTGGTCGCGAAGACCCGATGATGCCGCCCCGCGCCGCGGTGCGGTGGTCCTTGCATGGCAAACACGACGGCTGGGGCAGCTTCGGTGCGCCCACCGGCAAAGACGTCTATGTCCTGGGCATCTGCCATGCGGAGTTCGGCCCCTGGGGGCTGCGCCGCGAATACGTTATCTATGACGAGGCGATGGTCTGGAAACAGATCTTGCTGCAAACCGGATAGGGCGGCATATGACCTCATACGCCGACATCATGTTCACCCCCGAGGTGCAGGCCGAGCAGGCTAAAATTGGCAGTGCTGGCAAATATGATGCGCGCTATGCGGCCAAACAAGATGAGCCCTTGGGCGAGAATGAGCAGGCCTTTCTGAGCACGCGCACCACGCTTTATGTGGCCTCGGTCAACAGTCTGGGCTGGCCCTACATCCAGCACCGGGGCGGGCCGTTGGGCTTTGTCAAAGTGCTTGATCCCTTCACCATCGGCTTTGCCGATTACCTGGGCAATCGCCAGCTGATCACCAAGGGCAATCTGAACACTGACGACAGAGTGTCGTTGTTTGCCATGGATTACGCGCGCCAGGCGCGGCTCAAGCTGCAGGGCCGGGCACAGCTGCAAGATGCAGAGGACGCGCCAGAGCTCGCGGCTCAGCTTGCCACCCAAGGGCAGGGGCGGGTGCAGCGGGTGATGACGATCCATATCACCGCTTGGGATTGGAACTGCCCTCAGTTCATCACACCGCGTTTTGACCAGTCCGAGATGACCGCGCTCATCGGGCCAGAGCTGTCGCGGCTCGAGGCAGAGAATGCGGAGTTGCGGGCCAGACTGGCCGCCTTGGAGGGGCAGCCATGACGCAGCAGGCGCATCTGCTGGCCCCTTTGCATGGGTTTCTGGCCAGCCGCCGGGCCCGGCGATTGAACCTGCGGCCACCGGGGGAAGGGGCCGAGCCTCACCCCTTTCACCCGACACATATTCAGGAAGACCAAAAATGACACCACAAGACATGGAAAGCCGCATCGTCCGCTACGGAGATCTGCGCCCCTGCAAAACCGCCTTTATCGACGCCCATACGCCCGGCTCTGATCAAAAGGAAAACTTCACCATCATCGGCGGCGGCGTGTCGGAATCCCCCGACCAGCATGTGCACATCTCCATCCCGCATGGGTTCAACATCGGTGCTGCGGGTCAACCGCCCAAATGCCGCAACTCTCTGCACAACCACCGCACGGCTGAGGTGTTCTTTATCCTCTCAGGCCGCTGGCGGTTTTTCTGGGGTGAGCATGGCGATGCCGGTGAGGTGATCTTGGAGGAGGGCGATATCTTTAACATCCCCACCAACATCTTTCGCGGCTTTGAAAACATTGGCACGGATTACGGGATGATCATGGCGATCCTGGGCGGCGATGACGCGGGCGGCGGCGTGATCTGGGCCCCCCATGTCATCCAAGACGCCCAAGACCACGGGCTGGTACTGGGCGAGAACGGCAAGCTTTATGACAGCAAAAAGGGCGAAAGCCTGCCCGACGGCGTGAACCCCATGCCGCTCTTGACCCAAGCAGAGCTGGACCAGGTCGACTGCCCCAGCCCGATGCAGGTGGTGGGCGGCTATGTGCGCCGCTATCTGGATATGCTGGCGCTGACCCAATCTGGTCAACCCTGCAAGGTGATCGGTGAAAAGGGCATCATCCGAGACAAACCGGGATTTGAGGTGGATCTGATCACCCGCGCCTGCGCCACCGATGCGCGGCAGGCACATGACAAACCCGTCGTCCTGATGCCGGTAAAAGGGCATTGGCGTGTGGAATGGGATGGTGGCGCTGCCACCCTGGCACCGGGTGATACGATGTCTGTGCCCGAAAACCTCGCCCATAGCGCCACGCCTTCGATGACCGGTGAGGCGGCGATGTATCACATCGTGGCCACGAACGACCCCGCCGGGGCCACCTGGGCCCCATAACCTCCCAACCAAAGGACCCAAGACATGACGGATATGTTAGAAACAGCAAAAGCGTTCTTCGATGCTTGCGAAACCGGCAAAGGCTGGGAAGGGTGCCAAGACTATTGCACCGCCGACGCCAGCTTTGCCGCGCAAAGCGGGGCGATTGCCGACATCGACACGCTGGAGGGCTATTGCAACTGGATGCAGGGCCTTTTGGGGATCACGCCGGACGGCCGCTATGACCTCAAAGGCTTTGCCTGGGACGCAGACCGCAAAGTCGCGCTGGGCTATGCGGTGTTCCACGGCACCCACACCGGCGAAGGTGGCCCGCTGCCCGCAACCGGCAAATCCACGGCCAGCGATTACGTCTATGCCATCTCAATGAATGACGCAGGCAAGGTCACCCATATGGTCAAGATCTGGAACGACGGCCATGCCCTGCAGGAACTGGGGTGGGCGTAACCGCCGCCCCCGAAGACGTCCGGGCGGTCTATGAAGAAAAGGCCGCCCAATTTGACGCCCAACGTTCGCGCGCCCTGTTTGAGGCGCGCTGGCTGGCACGTTTTGCCGCTGTTCTGCCCGAAGGTGGCAGCCTGCTCGATCTGGGCTGCGGCACCGGAGAGCCGATCGCGCGCTGGTTCAAAGCCGAAGGCTTTACCGTCACCGGCGTCGATTTTTCCTCTGCGATGCTCAAGATCGCGCGCCAGCGTTGGCCCGAGGACGACTGGATTGAAGCAGACATGCGCGATTTCGATCTGGGCCGCACCTTTGACGGCATCGTGGCCTGGAATAGCTTTTTCCACCTAGAGCCAGAGGCCCAACGCACCTGCCTGTCGCAGATGGCCGCGCATCTGGCCCCTGGTGGTTCCATCCTGGTGACCGTCGGCCCCTCAGCAGGGGAAACAACCGGAACCGTTGGCGGGGCTGTGGTCTATCATGCCTCGCTCTCTGCGGCAGAATATGCCAAGTGTTTGGAACAAAACGGCCTACGCCTGACTGGCTTTCTGGCCGAAGATCCTGAGACGCAGCAACATACCGTCTTGATGGCACGCAAAGATTGAAGACGACCAAAGGAGCCCCCCATGACCATTGAAACCACCCACGTCGGCTCTCTCCCGCGTACGCAAGAGGTCGTTGATTTCATCTTCGCCCGTGAAAACGAAACCGCCTATGATCCGGCGGGCTTTGACGCGGCCATGACCCAAGCGGTTAGCGACACGGTGGCCAAACAGGTTGCCGCGGGCGTGGATGTTGTCAGCGATGGGGAGACCTCAAAAATCTCCTACGCCACCTACGTCAAAGACCGCTACACCGGCTTTTCCGGTGACAGCCCGCGCAATGCGCCCGCTGACCTGAAAGAATTCCCCAGCTTTCTCAAACGTCTGGCAGATGACGGGGGCACCCCGCAATACGCCCGGCCCATGTGCACCGACGAGGTGACCTCCAAAGGGCAGGGAGAGCTGCAAAAAGACATCGACAACCTCAAGGCAGCGATGGCGCAACACGGGGCCAAACGCGGCTTTATGAATGCCGCCTCACCGGGGGTGATTTCCCTGTTTTTGCAGAACGATTTCTACCCCACGCGCGACGCCTATCTCGCCGCTTTGGCGGATGCGATGAAGACGGAATATGAAACCATCGTTGCCGCAGGGCTGGATCTGCAGCTGGATTGCCCAGATCTGGCGCTGTCGCGTCACATGCTATTCAACGATCTGTCTGACGCGGAGTTTCTCAAGATCGCGGCCTCACATGTTGAGGCGCTGAACCACGCGCTGCAAGACGTGCCGCAGGACAAGGTGCGCATCCACATCTGCTGGGGCAACTACGAGGGGCCGCATGTCTGTGACATCGGCATGGACAAGGTTTTTGACACGCTGATGGCCGCCAAGGCGCGCTATGTCCTGTTTGAAACCTCCAACCCGCGCCACGCCCACGAATGGACCGTCTTCCGCGACCGCAAGGCTGACATCCCTGACGACAAGGTGCTGGTGCCGGGCGTCGTGGACACCACCACCAACTTTGTCGAACATCCCGAAGTGGTGGCCCAGCGGGTCGAACGCTTTGCTGGCATCGTGGGCAAAGAGCGGGTGATCGCGGGCTCTGACTGCGGTTTTGGCACTTTTGCGGGCTTTGGCGCGGTAGACCCTGACATCGCCTATGCCAAGCTCAAGGCCCTCTCAGAAGGGACCGCTTTGGCGGCGGCACGGGTATGAGCGAGATGACCGAAAGCCTGCTGGACCTGCTGCGCCGGGTCGACACCCCCACCGTCTGCAATGCAATCGAAGTGGCTCAGGGCAAGCGCGGCTTTAATGATTTTACCCGCGGCACCATGCAATGCTCTGCCCCGGGTGAGGCGATGGTGGGCTATGCCCGAACCGCCCGCATCCAGGCGGTGAACCCACCAACCGAGGCCCCAGAGGTGATCAAAGCCCGCCGCATGGCCTATTATAAATACATGTCCGAAGGCCCCCGCCCCGGCGTCGCCGTCGTCCAAGACCTCGACGTGCCCCATGCCATCGGCGCCTATTGGGGCGAGGTGAACACAAATGTGCACAAGGCCTTTGGCCTCACCGGTGCCTTGACCGACGGCGTGATGCGCGACCTCGGTGATCTGCCCGAAGGCTTTCCGGTGGTCGCAGGCTCCATCGGCCCCAGCCACGGCTTTGTGCATGTGGTGGACTTTGATACGCCGGTCACCGTCATGGGACTGACAGTCGCCCCCGGCGCGCTGATCCACGCCGACCGGCACGGTGCTGTGGCCATCCCTGATGAGGTGATCCCAAGGCTGGAAGCCGCCATCGCCCAACTTTTCAAATCCGAAAAGGTGGTGTTTGACGCGGTCAAAGGCAAACGCATCGGCTTCGAAGAGTTTGAGGCTGCTTGGGCCGCATTCGAAGCCTCGCGGACTTGAGAGAAGAAGCTACCCGGCGGGCCTTCCTGTCAGAAACAGCCGCAAGGCCAGCACCAGAAAGAACAGGCCCGCCACGCCGTCCATCCACCGGCCTATTCGGGTGGTGGCCAACCAACCTGCGGCCTTGCCAGCCGCCAAACCAATAGCGATCAAAAAACCTGTACCGATCAGGTTATGAAGGCACCCCAGCAGGAACATTTGCAACCCAACGCGCCCCAACTCCACGTTCACGAATTGCGGCAACAGCGCCAAGTAGAACACGATCATCTTGGGGTTCAGGATGTTGGTAAGCATCCCCCGCCGAAACACCAACCAGCCCGAGACCGCTTGCGCCGGGCGGATGGCACCTAGCCCGTCTGAAGGCGCAAGAAACGACCGCAGCGCTTGTACCGCCAGATAAACCAGATAGGCCGCGCCGAGATACCGCAGGACATCAAACGCACCGGGTGCGGCTGCAATCAACGCAGATATCCCCAAGGCCGCTGCCGTCGCATGGCAAAGCGATCCGGCTCCAATTCCAAGGGCCGCGGCCACGGCACCTTTGATCCGGTGCCGCATCCCATTGGCCACCACAAACATCACGTCCGGCCCGGGGGCCACAGCCAGGGCTGTCGCGATCACGAGATAGGCCGCCAGCAGCGATGGGTCCAAGATCATCGCTGACTATCTCCCTCTCATACCCCGCCGCACCCTCAGTCCTTGGGCGCGGGGGCCCCACCTTCAAAGGCATTGCCGTGCACATAGTCACAAGGCGCATCCTGCATCTCCAGATGCAGCCCATCGCCAGTGTAGGGATGCGCGCGCGCCAGATCTTCATCCACCTCAATCCCCAGCCCTGGCGCAGTGGGGGCCGCGACAAAGCCGTCCTCCACCCGGATGCTGCCCTTGATCAGCTGATCGTGAAACGGCGTCTCAATGGTTTCGGCCATCAACAGGTTCGGGATGCTGACACCAAAATGGATGTTCGCGGCCCATTCCACAGGACCTGCATAAAGATGTGGTGCCATCTGCGCGTTATAGACCTCCGCCATGGCGGCCACCTTCTTCATCTCCCAAATGCCGCCCGCACGCCCCAAAGCGGGCTGTAGAATCGTGGCGGCCCCGGCGCGCAAAACAGGCGCAAACTCCGCCTTGGTGGTCAGCCGTTCTCCTGTGGCCACGGGAATGCGCACCGCGCCCGCCACTTTGGCCATCTCGGCCACATTGTCGGGTGGAATAGGCTCTTCAAACCACAAGGGGCTATAGGGCTCCAAGGCCTGCCCCAGCCGGATCGCGCCTGCCGTGGTGAACTGGCCGTGGGTGCCAAAGAGCAAATCCGCCTTATCCCCCACCGCTTCCCTGATCGCCTTGCAGAACGCCACAGACATGGAAATGTCGCGCATCCCCGGCATATGCCCGCCGCGCATGGTGTAGGGGCCTGCAGGGTCAAACTTCACCGCCGTATAGCCGCGCGCCACACAGTCCGCCGCGGCCTCCGCCGCCATCTCGGGCGAGGTCCAGAAGGCGGTCACATCGTGGTGCGGCAGCGGATAGAGATAGGTATAGGCCCGCACGCGATCATTCATCACGCCCCCCAAAAGCGCATAGACCGGCCGGTCACGATCCTTGCCCAATATGTCCCAACAGGCGATCTCTAGCCCCGAGAACGCGCCCATCACCGTCACATCAGGCCGCTGGGTAAAGCCCGAGGAATAGGCGCGCCGAAACATCCGCTCAATGTTCTCAGGGCTTTCACCCAGCATATGCCGCTCAAACACATCGCGAATTACACCCACCATCGCCTGCGGTGCGACAGAAGACGCGTAACACTCGCCCCAGCCCACAACCCCGGTATCCGTGGTCAGCTTAACCAAAATCCAATAGCGGCCGCCCCAACCAGGTGCAGGCGGCGCGGTGATCACCACATCAAGATCCTGAAGCTTCATCGCGTCCCTTCCTGCACAACATGCGCGTGCCCGCACGCATCCCGTGCTTCATCTTTCCACCACAACTTCTGCACCCGCTCACCGTCAACAAAACACCACGGGGGCACGCCCGCTCACCGGTCAAACATGATCACGTTGCGCCGGGCCGAGCCGGTCTTGGTATCGGCAATCGCCTCGTTGATCTCTTCCAACGTCCACCGGCCCGAGATCAACTCATCCAGTTTCAACCGTCCCTGTAAATACAGGTCCACCATCCAGGGAATGTCGCGTTGGATCACCACATCGCCCATCTTGGAGCCCACCATGCCCTGACCGGTTGCGGCCAGCATCACGGGCTCATAGCTCGACATGTCGCCCGAATGCGGCATGCCCACCATGATCACCTTGCCGCCCATCGCCAAATACCGAGGGGCCTGATCATAGGCGGGGATCGCGCCAACGGTCACAATCACCGCATCCGCCCCGCGCCCCATCGCCTTTTGGGCCTCTCGCCGTGGTTTGGCGCCCTGAGGCCAGCACCCCATCGGTGGCCCCAAATTCCTTGGCCACAGCCAGCTTTTCCTCGCTCATGTCCACCGCCACGATCCGGCGCGCGCCCGCTATGCGCGCACCTTGGATCGCATTCAGCCCCACGCCGCCTGCGCCAATGACCACCACGTCCTGACCGGCACGCAGGCCCGCGGCATTGACCACAGCGCCCACGCCCGTGATCACGCCGCAGGCAATCAGGGCGGCGGCATCTTTGGGAATGTCGTGGGAGACTTTGACCACCTGGGCCTGCTCCACCACGACCTTTTCCGCAAAAGCACCAGAGGCCATTGCCTGATGCAGCTTGCCGCCATCGGTTGTCTTAAGCGGCCCATGATCACCATCATAAGGCGTTTCGCAAACCGTCGGTTTGCCGCCTGCACAGGACGGGCAGGTGCCGCAGGCGCGGATCAGGGTGACAATCACTGAATCCCCCTCAGCCAGGCCGGTGACATTGGCGCCTACTGCGCTCACCCGGCCTGCGGCCTCATGGCCGTAGACCGCGGGCAATGATCCCCCCAGGCACCATCGGCAAATGAGATGTCTGAGTGACAGATTGCCACCGCATCCAGCGTGACTTCTACTTCGCTGCCCTCAGGCGCGCGCAGGTGGACGTCTTCCACCACCAAGGGGCTGCCAAAGGCATGTGCAACTGCGGCTTTGATTTTCTGCACGGTCTGTCCTCTCCTTCAAAGGTCCGGCCATGCTGACTATGATTCCAGCAGGCATGCAAGCACGGAAAAGACGGGCCAGGTCGGAATTGACCCTATGACGCCCGGCGCTTGCGAAAAACGAAGATCGTCAGCGCCAGAACCATCAGGCAAAAGGCCAGCAAAAAGGGCGCACCTGGCAAATAAATCGGCGCACCCGGTGTCGTGAAATAGGAAAACGTCATCGTCATGGTCAGCGGGGACAGGATCATGGCCAGCGATGAGGCTGACGTCAGCGCGCCCTGCAACTCACCCTGCGCATTATCCGCCACCCGTTGTGACATGATGCCTTGCAGCGCGATGGGAATAAGCCCGCCCAGGGCGGCAATGGGCGTCAGGATCAGCGCGACCGTGCCAGAGGTCAAAAACCCAAGCGCCAGATAGGAACTGATCGCAAAGAAATGCCCCAAAACCACCGTGCCGCGTTCGCGCAGCATGCCAAGCGACAGCCGCACGAACACGCCTTGGACCAGCGCCATGGTGATCCCGAACAGGCCAAGCGACAGGCCCAACATGCTCGGGGACCAGCCAAACTGCTCTTGCCCGAAATAGGCCCAAACTGATGGGTAGACCGAGAAGGATACGTGATAGAGGAAATAGATAAAAATCAGCTGGCGCACACCGGGCAGCTTGCCCAATTGCTTGACCGCCCCCAGCGGATTGGCGCGTTTCCATTCAAACGCGCGCTGGGTGTCTTTGGTCACCGTCTCTTTTAACACCAGCCAGCCAAACACCGCATTGGCCAAGGAAAGCCCGGCTGCCGCCCAAAACGGCGCGCGGGTGCCATATTCAGCCAAAAGCCCGCCAATCAGCGGGCCCAGCACAAAGCCCATGCCAAAGGCCGCGCCTACCAGACCAAAGTTCTTAGTGCGCTCTGCGGGGGCTGAGATATCGGCCATATAAGCTGAGGCGGTTGAATTGGTCGCGGCTGTGATGCCGCCCACAATCCGCGCCAGCAACAGGATCCAGATGCTAAAGGTCGTGGCCATCACCACATAATCAATCGCCGCCACCAGGATGGAGACAAGGATCACGGGCCGCCTGCCAAAACGGTCAGACAGGCTGCCCAGAACAGGGCCAAAGAGGAACTGCATCACCGCAAAACTGGTGGCAAGCACGCCGCCCCAGATGGCGGCCTGGCTTAACCCGCTGCCGTTGATCTCTTGCAACAGATCCGGCATCACCGGCACGATAAGGCCGATGCCCATCGCATCCACCATCACCGAAATCATGATAAAAATAACGACAGGACGCATCCGGTCAGAGCGCCTTTGCGCGCAGGGCAAAGGCTGTGGCCTCTGCCGGTGCCTGGCCCAGGCTTTGGGCAGGATCAAAGACCGCGTCAGCAAGTGCGGGATAATCCGCCTGCGCCAGCTTTTGCAGCGGAATGCGTTTGCTGCGCGCCTCCAGACACAGATCCTTGGCTTTTTGCTGTGCCTCCGGGCGCGGCATCAGATCGGCGAGCGCAAAGCTCAGCGCTTCGGCGTGAATGAGGCCTAGACTGTCGCCCAGGGTGCTGTGCATCTGCACCGGGTTAGGCCGCATATCGCGGGCCAGCGCTTTGCTATGTTGCAGGCCCGCGGCCAGGCACAGCGCCAATTGCGGCACCACCATCCATTCGGTAAACCACGCGGCCCCATCGCGCTGATGCTGATGCGCGGCGGCGGCCTGCAATGTGGCGCGCAGACCTGAGAACTGGTGGCCCAGTGCCACCATCGCAGAAGGCCCTACCGGATTTTGTTTCTGCGGCATGGTGGATGACGCACCCGCCGCCCCCAATGACACTTCGGCCAGTTCACTGTTGCTGAGCGCCAGCAGCGTTTGCCCCATATGTCCCAATGCCGCCATCACGCGGCCCTGCCAATCTGCGATGCGCAAGATCGGGCTGCGGTCGGTGTGCCAACTGCGGCCAGGATCGCCCAGCCCAAGCGCCTGGGCGAGGCCGCCGCGCATCTCAGCAGTCTGTGGGCCAAGTGCCGCACTGGTTCCCGCCGCCCCCGAAAGAGAGACAAGGAGCGATGTGGCGCGCAAGGTCTCCAGCTCTTCCAGCGCGTCAATCAGCGGCGCGCCAAAGCCTGCCAGCACCGCACCAAAAGAGGTGGGCGTGGCGTGCTGGCCATAGGTGCGGGCGGCCATGGGCAGATGCGCGTGTTCTTCGGCCCCCTGTCCCAGCGCCTGGATCATTTCCTTAAGATCCGCCTCCGCCAAGGCCAAAGCCTGGCGCAGGCGCAGCATCAAGCCGGTGTCGATGATGTCCTGGCTGGTGGCCCCCCAATGCACGTATTGCGCATGTTCCGGCGCGTTCATCTCTGCCCGAAAGGCCGCGACAAGGCCCGGTACGCTCACGCCGTTTTCACCCGTGGCTTGGGCCAGGGCACCGGGGTCTACGGCAATCTCAAGGCTGGCGCGGTGGATGGCGGCGGCGGAAATCTCAGGGATCACCCCCAGCCCACCCTGCACCTTGGCCAGCGCCCCTTCGACCAAGAGCATCGCGCGCACCGCCGCGCTGTCGGAGAACAGCCGCCCGGCCTCTGCGGTGTCGAACAATTTGGCAAAGAGGGGGCTGTCAAAGACGCTTGCGGCCATGGTGAATTATCGGTCCGTGGTTTCCTGGGTCTCCCAGACCCGTTTGGCGATCTTGATCGCATGGTTCGCGCGCGGGACACCAGCATAAATCGCAACGTGTTGAAACGCCTCCATAATGTCGCTCTTGCTGGCACCGGTGCGCTGGGCCGCGCGGACGTGCATTTCGATCTCTTCGAAATTCCCCATCGCGGCCAACAGCGCGAGCGTCAGCATTGATCGTTCCCGCAGGCTGATTGCATCTGACGCCCAAACCGTGCCCCAGGCCCCTTCGGTGATCAGCTCTTGAAACGGCTGATCTTCGGCGCGCATCGCACGGTTGGCGCGGTCCACGTGGGCGTCGCCCAGCACTGTGCGGCGGACCTGCATGCCTTTGTCATACCGCTCAGACATGGCCGACACTTTTTAGAAAATCGGTCAGCACTTGGGCATATTCGGCAGGCTTTTCCACGCAAGGCAAATGGCCCGCGCCCCGGATCAGGTGGAACTTTGAGCCGGGGATCAGATCCATCATCTCGCGCACCAGATCGGGCGGGGTTGAGCCATCCTCAGACCCTGCAATCCCCAAGGCAGGCAGCCGCAGGGTTGCGGTTGTGGCCTTGAAATCCGTGCCAGAGATCGCCGCCGAACAGCCCGCGTATCCGTCATCTTCGCCCCGCACCAGCATGTTGCGCCACAGCTCCAACTCGGGCGTGGCGCGGAACCCTTTGGAGAACCACCGTTCCATCACCGCATCGGCCAGCGCCTCAACCCCGCCACGCATCACGGCTGCGATGCGGTCGTCCCACATCTGCGGCGTGCCGATCTTCAGCCCGGTGTTCGACAGCACCACCGCACGCACCAAATCCAGACGTTTGACCGCCAGCCCCTGCGCCGTCATCCCGCCAATCGACAGGCCGACAAAGACGCTGTCCTTGACGCCCAGGTGATCCATCAGCTTTTCCACATCGCCCACCAACGCGCCCATCTTGTAAGGGGCGGGCGGGCAAGAGCTCAGGCCATGGCCGCGCTTGTCATAGCGGATATAGCGCAAGCCCTGGGGCAGCAGCGGCAGCACCTGATCCCAAAGCCGCATGTCCGTGCCAAGTGAGTTTGAGAAAACCACCGGCGCGCCATCCTCAGGCCCGTCCACGCGGTAGTGCAGCCGCACCTCTCCGGTATCGAACATCTGCATCTCAGCGCTCCTTCAATTCTATCGTGGCCATGATTTGTCCATGGTCAGAGGCGAGTTTGTTATAAGGGGCCTCAGGGTGGCTGCCATCTGTCAGGTGGTCGTTGAGCACGCTGAAATAGGTCATCTGGCCAATGGCCCCGGCCCAGTCGGGGGTGAAATGCCGCGACATCAGGATTTGGTCGATGCTCTCATAATGCCCGCCAAAGGCGGAGGTATAGACCATATCGCGCAGGCTTTTACGGACAAAGAGCTTTTCGGCGGACTGCAGCCGCATGGCGTTGATGTCTTCGGTGATCTGGGTGTTTTCATCCTCAGAATAACGATCGCCCCGGTGCTTGGCATCATGGCGCAGCATCCAGCGGTAATCCTTAAACGGCACCTCGCCGGTAATGATCTCAGAACTGACGGCGGTTTCATTGTCGTTCAGATCGCCCAAGACCATCACTGGGTTGCCCGCGCGCAGCTCTTGCACAATCGCGCCGCGCAGCACCCAAGCTTCTGCCATCCGGCGCATCGCGGCCCGTGCCGCCCCCAGGGCGCGCCCGACGGGATCGTATTGGGTCAGGTCCACCTCTGGCGCAAAATCAGCGCCTTCAGGGCGGATAAATTCACCGAGTTTGGATTTCAGATGGCAGTTAAACACCGTGATGATCCGGTCGCCCACCGGCACCCGCACCTTCAGGATCGGGCGCGAGAGTTTGCGGATGCGAAAATGCCCGCCGTCCTCATCGCCAAAGGTCTGGAACGGAATATCAAGCGGAGTGCCCAGATCTTGGATCACTTCGGGCGCGCCCACAAAACCCAGACGCGACAGCACCGCCACGCCGGGGCGGCGTTTGCCCGGTTCGCCGGTGTCATGCAGGTTGGGGGCAAAGGCCAGAGTACCGTCGCCGTAGGGGTGATAGGCCAGATGCTGAAAGATCGCGCGCTTGCGGTAGCGCTTATCAGGCCCTGGGATCACCGCGTCATTGCTGGCAGCCCCTAAATCATTGGCCCGCGCCAGCGTGGCGGCCAGCGCCTCTTCTTCAAAGATCTCCTGAAAGCCGATGATGTCCGCGTTCATCGTGACGATCTGTTCGGCCAGCCAGTCCTCTTTCCAGGCGTATTCCTCGGGCGTGTAGCTTTGGAATTTGTAATATTCCTTGTCCGCCCCGATCAGGTTTTTGACGTTGAAACTGGCGATGGTGAACCGGGTCATCCCAAATGCTCCAAGGCGCGGGCGAACATCGGCGCATCGACGTTGCCGCCCGAGATGGTCACAATCACGTCCTCTCCCTCGATCTCATTGCGCCGGAACAAGGCCGCCGCGAGGGCCGCGGCCCCACCGGGCTCTGCCACCAGTTTCAGCCGGTTAAAGGCATGGGCCATGGCGCGCAGCGCCTCTTCTTCGCTGATCACCAGCCCCGGACCGCACAGCCTTTGCATGATCGGAAACGTGATATCGCCCGGCTGCGGCGTGATGATCGCATCGCAGATGTTGCCAGAGGTTTGGGCATTGCGTTCAATCCGCCCTGCGCTCAGCGACCGGGTTACATCGTCAAACCCCTCAGGCTCTGCCGGGCGCACCCGCAGGCCGGGGGCGTCAGCCTCAAGCGCCAGCGCGATGCCAGAGGTCAGCCCGCCCCCGC
This sequence comes from Sulfitobacter sp. GN1-4, assembly GCF_055693825.1. Lineage (NCBI taxonomy): Bacteria > Pseudomonadati > Pseudomonadota > Alphaproteobacteria > Rhodobacterales > Roseobacteraceae > Sulfitobacter > Sulfitobacter sp. GN1-4. The sequence goes on from NZ_JBVFUQ010000003.1 coordinate 963,435, forward strand.
CACAGCAGATAATCACGTCAGCGGTTTCAATGCCCAGCTCGGCGGCTTGCTGCGCAATCTCCAGCCCGCAGGTGCCTTGCCCGGCGATGACCTCAGGCTCGTCAAAAGGCTTGATCATCGTCAGCCCGCGCTCCGCGCTCAGCCTATCGCCAATCTCTTCGCGGCTTTCTGAGCCGCGCGCGTAGGTCACCACCTCAGCGCCATACGCCCGAGTATTGTCAAGCTTGAGCTGCGGGCTGTCTGACGGCATCACGATCACCGCAGGCACCCCGTGCGATTTTGCCGCCAGAGCGATGCCCTGCGCATGGTTGCCGCTGGAAAAGGCGATCACACCGCGTGCGCGCACATCCGGTGCCAGCGCCGACAGCGCGGCCCAGTGCGCCGCGAAACTTGAAGCTGCCGGTGTGTTGCAGGCATTCCGGTTTCACCCAAACGCGTCGGCCCGCGATGTCATCCAGAAAAGCAGAGTTCAGCAACGGCGTGCGCCGGGCATGCCCCTCAAGCCGGGCCGCAGCCGCGCGGATCATTTCAATGTTCATTTCATCACCTCCACCCAGGATTGCAGGGCTGTCACGGCTTCGGGTTCATCCAGAAACGGCACATGGCCGCGCCCCGGCACAACGCCCGTGATCATGTCGGGGCGACGGGCCTGCATTTTCTCCAGCGTTTCTTGCGAAAACAGGCCTGAGTTCGCCCCCGGATACAGGCAAGCGGCAGACCTGCCATCGCATCAAAGAAGGGCCACAGATCGGGGAAAGGCTGGCTTGCCGCCAGCTCCACCGCATCGCGCAACTTGGGGTCATAGGTGATCTGCAGACCTTGTGGCGTTTCCACGTAATTCTTCTGCGCCTCGCGCAGCCAGCGCTCTTGCGGGACGTCCGTGAAATCTGCCGCAAAAAGATGGGCCAGTGCCGCCGCCGCCTCTGCATGGGTTTTAGACGTAGGATTGCGGCCCAGATAGACCATGATGAATTCAAGCCCCTTGGGGTCCAGCTCAGGTCCCACATCGTTCAGGGCTACGCCCAGCAGATGGTCTTTGGCCACCGCAGCCAGCCCCATGCCAATCAGCCCGCCGCGTGACGTGCCCAGGATCGCCGCCCGCGCCAGCCCCAGATGGGCCAGCAGCTCCAGCACATCGCGGCCTTCCACCTGCAGGGTGTAGTTCTGCCAATTGGCGTCAAACTGTGATTGCCCGCGCCCGCGATAGTCCATCTTGATCAGCCGTGTACCCGCCAGATGCGGGGTGACATCGTCAAAATCAGACGTGGTGCGCGTCAGCCCGGGCAAACACAGGATCGGCAGACCGTCACCGCTGTCTTCATAGTAAATTTTCAGCCCATCGGATGTGGTAAACTCAGCCATCAAAGCCCCGCTAATTTTGGGATGCCTGTCAGATCCCGCAAAACATGTGCCGGGGTCCAGGGCAGGCGGTCCATCGGCTCGCCCGTGCGGTTCACCCAAGCCGTGGTAAAGCCATAGCCCGTGGCCGCCGCAGCATCCCACCCGTTGGATGAAACAAAAAGCACCTCGTCTGTAGCACAGCCAAAATGCCCACCAACCAGGTCATAGACCCGCGCATCTGGCTTGAAGATGCCCACCGATTGCACGGACAGTGACACATCCAGCACGCCGCCAATCCCAGCCGATTGCACCGCACCCTCCAGCATATCGGGGGAGCCGTTGGAAAGGATCGCCGTGTTCATGCCCCCGGCCTTTAGATCGGCCAACATCTGGGGCACCTCCGCATAGGCCTGCAGCTCCCAATAGAGCGCCAGCAAACGCTCTCTGAGGGCCGGATCACCGTCATGCCCGGTCTTTTCCAACGCCCAATCCAGCCCGTTCTGGGTCACCTCCCAGAAATCGGTATGCGCATGCGCCACAGCGCGCAGCCAGGAATATTGTAATTGTTTGAGCCGCCAGTGCTCAGCCAGCTGCATCCAGTCGTCTTTGATGGCGGCAAATGCAGGCTCTGATGCGGCTTGCCGGGCGGCGGCACCCACATCGAACAGGGTGCCATAAGCGTCGAACACGCAGGTCGTGATGGCCATTGGGATCTCCTCTGCTGGTGCCAGACTGTCATGGGCATCGCAGAGGGGGAAGGGGCGAAATTGTACCCCATCTTTGGGGGTACACTTTGGCGTCAGCCCGCGCGGTTTGTCAGATCGACCTCGGTGGCAATCGCTGCGGGATCAACGGGGCCCAGGGGCTGTGGATCGTCCAACAGGTTCAGCCAGGTGGCCGCATCGGCGGTGCCCAACCCCGCAGGTGTCTGGACAACCGGGCCAACCCCGGCCAGCGCTTTAAAGCCCTGATGGGACTGCGCCAGCGCATAGCGCAGATCGGGCGCGCCCTGCACGGTCGCCGCCAGGCTGATCAAGGCCAGAACACTGGCCGCTTTGACGCAACTTAACACCGACCGCATCCACAAGGGCGGGCGGAGCAAGAAGCCCTCAATATAGGTTTGTGGGATCATCATTGCGGTAGGATTGCAGCAAACTCTGGCCAATTCGTGGCTTTGTTGCGGGCAAATTTTGAAATCTGGCAGCCCGGCTTTTGCAAAACCCCAGCCCCCCTCGCCAGCGCGCCGCCAAGCAGGTAAGGGGGAGGCATGTCAGACATGCCGCCCTTTGAAATCTTCGCCGTTTGCGCCCCCGGGCTGGAGCCTGTGTTGCGCGATGAAATGGTCACGCGCGGCTTTCCAGATCCGCAGGTGCTGCCCGGCGGGGTCAGCATCCAGGGCCACTGGCCTGATGTCTGGCGCGCCAATCTGGAGCTGCGCGGCGCGGTGCGCATTCTGGCCCGTATCGGTGGTTTTATGGCCTTTCACCTGGCCCAGCTGGACAAACGCGCCCGCAAGTTTCCCTGGTCTGAGGTGCTGTGCGGGGATGTGCCGGTGCGCGTGCAGGTGACGTGCAAAGCCTCCAAGATCTATCACGCCAAGGCCGCGACCCAGCGGATTGAAACCGCTTTGGTGGACAGCCACGGCATGACGTTGGCCGCAGACGCAGCTCTGGTGATCAAGGTGCGCATCCTGGACAATCAGGTCACCATCAGCCTCGATACATCTGGCGAGGCGCTGCACAAACGTGGCCATAAAGAGGCAGTGGGCAAAGCGCCGATGCGCGAAAACCTGGCAGCACTCTTTCTGCGCCAGATGGGTTTTGACGGCACACAACAGCTGGTGGACCCGATGTGCGGCTCTGGCACCTTTCCGATTGAGGCGGCTGAGATCGCAGCAGGCCTGACCCCCGGCCGCAGCCGCCGCTTCGCCTTTGAGGATCTGGCAAGCTTTGATCCCACCGCCTTTGCGGCATTGCCACAGGATCCAGCGCCGCAAACACCCCAGCTGCGGTTCTTTGGATCCGACAGGGATCAGGGCGCTGTGCAAATGGCCGCCGCCAACGCAGACCGCGCAGGCATTGCAGGCTGGACGCAATTTGCCTGCCACGGCGCCTCGGAAGTGCGCCCGCCAGAGGGCGCGCCGGGCCTTGTCATCGTTAACCCGCCCTACGGCGCCCGGGTGGGCAACAAGAAACTGCTCTACGCGCTCTACGGCAGTTTTGGCGACACCATGAAAACGCATTTCAAAGGCTGGCGCGTGGGGCTTGTCACCTCAGAGCCGTCGCTGGCCAAGGCCACGGGCCTGCCCTGGCAGCCCAAAGGCCCGCCCGTCGCACACGGCGGTCTCAAAATCTGGCTGTGGCAAACGCCCCCGCTCTAACCCCGCCTGCACCACGCGCAACAGAGCCGGGCGGCCACATCCCCGCGCTTCATCTTTCCACTAAAACTCAAATGCCACCTGCACCACACCCGCAACACCTGCGGTCCGCGCCTGGCAACGCCCACAACAAACCCCGTCAGAGGTGATCAGGCTGCGGCATCCCCAGCACATGAAAACCACCATCCACGCGAATGATCTCGCCGGTGGTGCAAGCGCCGGCATCAGAGGCCAGATATACCGCCGTACCCCCCACCGCTTCCAAGGTCGCATTAGAGCGCATCGGCGCGTTTTGATCGGTGTGCTTATAGGTCTTGCGCGCGCCGCCAATGGCCGCACCGGCCAGGGTCTTCATCGGGCCGGGGGAAATGGCGTTCACGCGAATGCCCTCAGGGCCCAGATCATTGGCCAAATAGCGGGTGGCTGACTCCAATGCCGCCTTGGCCACGCCCATCACATTGTAATTGGGCACAACCCGGTTTGACCCCTGATAGGTCAGCGTCATCAAGGTGCCGCCGTTCTCCACCATCAAAGGATGCGCCCTGCGGGCCACTTCGATGAAGCTATAGGCGGAGATATCCATGGAATGCTTAAAGTTCGCGCGGCTGGTGTTCAAAAACCGCCCCGTCAATTCGGTCTTGTCGGAAAAGGCAATCGCATGAACCACAAAATCAATGCTGGGCCACCGCGCGCCCAACGCCTCAAAGGCTGCATCCAAGGATGCGTCATCGGTCACATCCACATCGACCATGAAATCCGAACCAACGCTTTCCGCGAGCGGTTTCAGACGTGATCCAAAGGCCTCCCCCTGATAGGTGAAGGCGAGCTCTGCACCGGCCTCTGCCATGGCCTTGGCAATGCCCCAAGCGATGGAGCGTTCGTTGGCCACGCCCATGATCAGGCCGCGCTTTCCTTTGAGCAGATCAGACATAGCGTGTCCTACCCTTGATATTTCGACAAGATCATTGAGCCGTTGGTGCCGCCAAACCCAAAGGAGTTGGTCATCACGGAATCGAGGCCTGCATTCTCAACCAATGCGGTCGCGATTTCAGCGGGGTCGAGGTTGGGATCAAGCGTTTCGACGTTGATGGAGGGCGTGATGAAATCATGCTCCAGCATCAACAAACAAAAGATCGCCTCCATCGCCCCAGCGGCCCCTTGGCCGTGGCCTGTCATGCTTTTGGTCGAACTCACTGGCGGCGTGCTGCCCTGGCCAAAGACCCGGCGCACCGCCTCAATCTCACCCACATCCCCTACAGGGGTCGAGGTGCCATGGGCGTTGATATAGCTCACGCTGCGCCCCTCAGGCAGGGTGGCCAGGGCCAGCTCCATCGCGCGTTGGCCACCTTCGCCTGATGGGGCCACCATGTCGTGCCCATCTGATGTGGCGGCAAAGCCCGTGACCTCAGCATAAATCGTGGCCCCACGCGCCAGCGCATGCTCCAGCTCTTCCAGCACCACGATGCCGCCGCCGCCGGTGATGACAAACCCGTCGCGGTCTGCGTCAAAGGCGCGGCTGGCGCGCTCTGGCGTGTCGTTGTACTTGCTGCTCATCGCGCCCATGGCGTCAAAAAGACACGACAGCGTCCAGTCCAGCTCTTCGCCGCCGCCCGCAAACATCACGTCCTGCTTACCCAGCATGATCTGCTCAGCCGCCGACCCGATGCAATGCAACGAGGTGGAGCAGGCAGAGGTGATGGAATAGTTGATGCCCTTGATCTTATAGGCGGTGCTGAGGTTGGCAGATATCGTGGATGACATGCACTTGGGCACTGCAAATGGCCCGATGCGCTTGGTCGCGCCGGTCTTGTCCACCGTGTCATGCGCGGTTTTCATCGCTGAGGTGGACGGCCCGCCAGAACCTGCGATCAACCCGGTGCGCGGGTTTGAGATCATCTCTTCGCCCAAGCCTGCATCTGCAATGGCCTCTGCCATGGCGATATAAGCATAGGCCGCCCCAGGCCCCATAAAGCGCAACGTGCGTTTGTCGATGTGTTCAGACACATCTATTTTGAGCGTGCCCGCGATCTGGCTGCGGAACCCGTGCTCGGCCATTTCGGCACTGGCCTCAATCCCGCTTTGCCCAGCCTTAAGCGAGGCTGTGACCTCAGCGGCATTGTTCCCAATGGATGAGACGATCCCCCGTCCCGTCACCACGACGCGGCGCATAGGCGCACTCCTTTGATTTCCTAGGCAGTAGTTAGGCCATTCCCTCTGCCGCGTGCAACACAATGCTGAAGGGATTGCCATCGCACGCGTTTGCCTGTCTTTGCGGGTGCGGCCATGGGGATGTCAAGGTGCGTGGGCTTTTGCAGGGCACTCAGCAGTTGAAAATTGCCGGGCCTCGCCTCAGGATACCGGTTGGGAGAAAACAACAAAGGGGGAGCAGAGATGCGCGCGGCCGTGATCGATGCCTTTGAACAGGATCTGAACGTGCAAACCGTCCCGGATCCCGCATGCCCGGACAACGGCGTGGTGTTGCAGGTAGAGGCCTGTGGCGTGTGCCGGTCCGATTTTCACGGCTGGACGGGGCACCACCCCAAAGTGGGGCCGGGCGATATTCTGGGCCATGAATACTGCGGCACAGTGGTCGCGGCGGGCCGCAAGGCGAAACATCAGATCGGCGACCGGCTGATTGCGCCGTTCATTCTGGCCTGCGGCGACTGCTCTGCCTGCCATTCGGGGGTGTCCAATACCTGCGAACACTCTGTTGTGCCGGGGTTCGGCGCGCCGGGGGCCTATGCGGAATATGTGGCCGTGCCGTTTGACCACAACCTTGTGCATTTACCCGACGCGATCACGCCTGCGCTGGCAGCAGGGTTGGGGTGCCGCGTGACAACCGCCTGGCATGCGATCACCGACCGCGCAGCGGTGCGCGCTGGCGAATGGGTTGCGGTACATGGCACGGGCGGCATCGGGCTTGCCACGTTGCTCTTGGCCAAGATGCTGGGCGCGCAGGTCGTGGTCGTCGATATTGTTGAGGAAAAGCTGGCCCATGCCCGAGCCCACGGGGCGGATGCAACGGTCAACGCCGCGCAGGTCAACGCCGCTGAGGCGATCCGAGAGATTACCAAAGGCGGCGCGCATGTCTCGGTTGAGGCTTTGGGGATTGAAGCCACGACAAACGCATCGCTTGAGTGTTTGGCGACCTTAGGGCGGCATGTGCATGTGGGCATGCCCGCGGGCGATGGCTGGGCCAAGCTGAACATGCGGGCGATTTATGCCAAGCAACTATCAGTCTTCGGCACGCGGGGGATGCCCGCCTGGAAATACCCTACGTTGCTGGACATGATCGAACGGGGGGCTGTGGACATCTCACCCATGGTCGCGCGGGAGATTGGGCTGTCCGGGGCCTCAGCTGAGCTGCGCGCGATGCAGGGGCCGACGTCACCGGGAACAGCCGTGATCACGGATTTCGCGGGCTAGGCCGGTTTTGCAAAACACGTGAGGGCCGGATGGGGTTTTGATCCAAGGGGCCAGCGACCTGGCCCCAAGGCAGGCGTTAACTCTCGCTCAGCGCGACCTTCATGTCCTTGACCTGATAGATCACTTCGCCATCAGCCTCTACAATGCCGTCCGCGACACCCATGGTCAGGCGGCGGGTCTGGATCGCTTTGGTGAAGTCAATCTTGTATGTCAGCATCTTGCGGTCGGGCCGGACCATCCCGGTCAGCTTCACTTCGCCCACACCAAGCGCATAGCCGCGTCCCTGCCAGCCACGCCAGCCCAGGTTAAAGCCCGTAAGCTGCCACAGGCCATCCAGGCCAAGGCACCCCGGCATGATTGGGTTGCCAGGGAAGTGGCAGTCAAAGAACCACAACTCAGGCGTGATATCGAATTCTGCTGTGATGTGCCCTTTGCCATGCGCGCCGCCATCTGCGGAAACATCGGTGATCCGGTCCATCATCAGCATAGGGGGAGCGGGCAGCTGGGCGTTGCCAGGGCCAAAAAGCTCACCCCGGGCGCACTTTAGCAATCCGTCCTTGTCAAAGCTGGTGGGAAAGTCGGCCATGATGTGCTCCTGAGGGATCGAATGGGTTGCAGCGGTCTAACCAAGCAACCCTGTCACTGCAAGGGGGCCTTGCGGTGGCGGGTTGCAATGGCCTCAATTGCGCCCCTTTATGGCCTGCCTGGCTGGGCGTGCGCATCACGCGGGGCGGTGCTGGTGGGCCTCTGGCACCACAGCAGGCTGGTTTGCCCCCATGATAGTTGCGTTTTCCGTTTGAAAATGGGTCGCAAAGCACCCTATATTAGAAACATTGACGCAATGGAGTGTTCCATGACGCAGACACATCAGGAAACTGGCACACGTTGGCTGGAGGCCGCCGGGGTGCGACCGACCCGCCAAAGGGTGACCCTCGCCAGCTTGCTGGTTGGGGACGGCCAGCATCGGCATGTCACAGCGGAAAGCCTTTTTGAGGCGGCCAAGGGGCAGGGAGACGCCGTGTCGCTGGCCACGGTCTATAACACGCTGCGCGCCTTTTGTGACGCAGGTCTGCTGCAAGAAGTGACGGTAGATGGGTCAAAAAGCTATTTTGACACCAATACCCATGATCATCCGCATTTCTTTTGGGAAGACGAAGGTCGCCTGACCGATGCGCCGTCAGATGAGCTGGTGATTTCCTCTTTGCCCGACGCACCCGACGGGGCTGAGATTGCCAGCGTGGATGTGGTTATCCGCCTCCGCCGCACCTGACGCGCAGGGCTTAGGCGGGCCATGCCGCATCCTCTGATCACCCAAGACGATATCGACACCTATCAGCGCGACGGAGTTGTGCTGATCAAAGGGCTGTTTGCAAACCACGTCAAAACCCTGCGGGCTGGCGTGGCCGAAAACATGGACACTCCCGGACCCTATGCCTCCAACAACGAAAAAGCCGGTGAGACCGGGCGCTTTTTCGATGACTACTGCAACTGGCCCCGGATCGCAGCGTTTGAGCAGGTGATCAGCACTTCGCCCGCAGCGCAGGTGGCCGCAGAGCTGATGCAAAGCCAGACCGCGCAGCTTTTCCATGACCACGTCTTGGTCAAGGAGCCGGGCACATCTATGGCCACGCCCTGGCATCAGGATGGGCCATATTATTTTGTGCAAGGGCGCCAAACGATCAGCTTTTGGTCGCCGCTGGATCCGGTCACGGATGCCGGTTTGCGCTGCGTCGCGGGATCACACCTTTGGGAAAAACCGGTGCTGCCAACGCGCTGGGCCAAGAACGAACCCTTCTTTGATCCCGCCCCCTATATGCCTGTGCCTGATCCCGATGCCGAAGGCATGGACATCCGCGAATGGGCGATGGAGCCGGGGGACGCCGTCGCCTTCCACTACGGCATTCTGCACGGGGCGCGGGGCAACACGTCTCAACAGCGCCGCCGCGCGTTTTCGCTGCGGCTTGTCGGGGATGACGCCCGCTATGTCGAAAGACCGGGTCCCACATCGCCGCCCTATCCCGGCCATGACATGACGCCTGGACAAAAGCTGCGCGAGGATTGGTTCCCGGTGCTGTGGACCGCGCCCTGAGCGGCTGACGTTACTCAGCCAAGACTTGGGGCATGGTCGTGTCGCAATTGTCTGCGCGGGAAAAAAATTGCCTAAAACCCACAGGTGCCCTTAGGCTGTCCTTAACGTTAGGTCAGCGGAAAGGTGCGCCATGGGCAAGGAAGCCGACAAATTCATCAAGGATTTCAAAGCCACCCAGAAGCGGTTGAAAGAGCTGTCCGTCGCCGAGGGCGAAAAGAAGCGCAAAGCGCTGCTTGCCAATCTGGATAAGACCTGGGCGGCAGAAGACGTGATGAAAGAGGGGGTCATCAAAGCCTCAAGCAGTGGTGTTGCAGGCAAGCGTTCGGCTGATTTCGTCAAGCACAGCGATGTGGCCAAACCCTATAAGCAGTGGCAAGCGGCCCTGAAAGTGCATGCGGACGCCGTCAAAGAGTTCGATGATTTCCATGCAGAGGCGAAGGCCCTGGAAACCGCATTGGCCAAACGCATCGCGCTGGTGGAAAAAGAGCTGAAAAAGTCAGGAGGCATGTCGGATATGAAGGCCGCCGCCACGTTGCAAGAAGCCAAGCGCGCGCTGCCTGAGTTGAAAAAGGCGGCGGGGCTTTTTGGCAAGTTGCAAAGCCATGTGGTGATGTACGGCGCCAACGTGCAGCGGGCAACGGATGCGATTGTGCGCCAGGCGGTGGAATCGGTCACGCCCAAGGAATTCCCGCCCTCTTTGGCCAAGGAGGGCCGCAAGAAGACCGTGAAGCTTTTGAAGGTGACGGAGAAGAAAGTGCGCGCCTATTGCGCGACCGGCCTTCAGGCGGTGGAGGAGGGTGAGCTGAAGCCTGCCAAGCAGGCCTTAAAAAAGCTCGACCCGTTGATGAAGCCGCTGATTGCACTGGAGAAAGATGTCAAAACCGCCGCCACCAAGATGAAAAAAGAGCTCAAAGCGGCAAAGGACGGCAAAGAGGTTCAGGCACTGATGCGCGCGGTCTTGAAGCTGAAGGGGCGGTTGGAGGAAGAGGTTGAAGAACTCGACAGCAAAATTGAGGAAGCCGAACGCGGCTGAGCGTTGCGCCGTGATTTTCTTATGAGGGGCGCTGCCCCGTCGGCCCGGTGGGCCGACCCCCCGGAGGTGTAGTTGGAAAGATGAAGCCCCTCAGAACCACTGACCCGGTTCCATCAGGCCCAGATCCAGCAACTGGCGCGAATGCCATTCAAAGGGCGCGGAGTTGTGCCATTTGAAGCTTTCGATGTGAAAGGTGCTGCCGGCGTTGGATTTGAGCGCTTTGGCCGTGCGGAACGAACAGATGGCGGAGGTGATGTTGTGATGCCAGGGGCAGGCGTAAGTGTTGTACTCTTCCTCTGAGAATGTGTGATCCCAGCGCAGGCGCAGGCCGCGCTTGGCCTTAAAGAGCGGGATCCTGTCGATCTTGCGCCGTGTGGCGGGCACATGTTCTTCGTAGCGCCAGCGTAGCCCACCGAAGAAATCAAGTTGGCGTTCCTTGGGATGATTGTTGTTCTCAGCGTCTTGCCGGGCCAGCGCGTAATAGCCCGATCTGTCCATATGGGCGTAATCCAAAGAGACCGCATTGGGATGGCGGGCCAGATCATCGGCGTAAAGGTCAATCACATAGGCCAGCATCGCGTCGCGGCGTTCTTCGCTGTGAAAGCTGATCATCTCGATGATGTTGCGGGTTTCGCTGAACGGAAAGAAGAAATACTCAGCGTTGTAGCAGTAATAGATCCACAGACCTTCTAGCGGGTCGATCAGTGTGTTGATCGCCCGTTCCATCGCGCCGTCCTCAGAGGTGTCGTAATCCACCCGGATGATGCTGGGGGCCAGATCGGGTGGCAGCTCAAACACCGGGGGCATCAGGGCAATGACGGCTGAAAATCCCATCTGCTGGTGATGGCGCAGGGTTGTGGCAATCTCCACATCGTCTTCGCAAAGGATCACCGCAACAGGGCCTTTGGCCAACTGTGGGCGCGCGCCTTCCAGCATGCGGGTGAGGCTTGGGTACTGCATTCGTGCTCAGCTTTAGTAGAATTTTGCACAGATTCGGTTAATTCAATCCGCATTGCAAGCCTGAGGGTGCCCTGATAGAGGCAGCGGTGATCCTTTCAACCGCTGGAACCTGCTATGACTGCGCCCAAGAAGCTCTTTATCAAGACCTATGGCTGTCAGATGAATGTCTATGACAGTGAGCGTATGGCCGAGGCAATGGGCGGTCAGGGCTATGTTGAGACGCAGACGCCTGATGACGCGGACATGATCCTGCTGAACACCTGTCACATCCGTGAAAAGGCGGCGGAAAAGGTCTATTCCGAGCTGGGGCGGTACAAGGGGCTGAAGGCGGCAAAGCCGGATTTGAAGATCGGTGTCGCGGGATGTGTGGCCCAGGCAGAAGGCGAAGAGATCATCCGCCGCCAGCCCATGGTGGACCTGGTTGTGGGGCCGCAAAGCTATCACCGCCTGCCAGAGCTGGAGGCCAAGGCGCGCTCTGGTAAAAAGGCGTTGGATACGGATTTTCCTGAAGAAGATAAATTCGATCACCTCAAGGCGCGGCCCAAGGCCAAACGTGCGCCAGCGGCGTTTTTGACCGTGCAGGAAGGCTGCGATAAATTCTGTGCCTTTTGCGTGGTCCCCTATACGCGCGGTGCTGAGGTGAGCCGGCCAGCCGACCGTGTGATGGCTGAGGCGCGTGATCTGGTGGAGCGCGGCGTGCGTGAGATCACGCTGCTGGGGCAGAACGTGAATGCCTATCACGGGCATGACAAAGGACTGGGGGGCTTGATCCGAGATTTGGCGAAAGTCGATGGGTTGGAGCGGATCCGCTACACCACGAGCCATCCCAATGATATGGACGATGATCTGATTGCGGCCCATGGGGAAGTGGCTGAGCTGATGCCGTACCTGCATTTGCCGGTGCAGTCAGGCTCCGATCATATTCTCAAGCGGATGAACCGCAGCCACACGGCGGAAAGCTATCTTAAGCTTATTGAGCGTATTCGCGCGGCACGGCCTGACATTGTGATGTCGGGTGATTTCATCGTGGGTTTTCCCGAAGAAAGCGATGCCGATTTTGAGGCGACGATGGCTTTGGTTGAGGCGGTCCGCTACGGCTATGCCTATTCGTTCAAATATTCCGCACGCCCGGGCACGCCCGCGGCTGAGCGCGCGACGGTTGATGCAGACATCGCCGATGAGCGGTTGCAGCGGCTGCAAGCGTTGATCACCCGCCACCAGCGTGAAATTCAAGAAGATATGGTGGGCCGCGAGCTTTCGGTGCTGGTAGAGCGGAAGGGGCGGTTGCCGGGGCAGATGCTGGGCAAGTCTGAGTATCTGCACGCCGTGCATATTGACGATGCGGTGGCTGAGGTGGGCGATATCGCCCGTGTTCGGATTGTTGCCTCGCAGGCCAATTCCTTGACCGCGCGGCATCTTTGAACAGGGCCATGGACGCGGGGATGCGCCTAATCCGCTAAAATTTGCGTCAATCAGATCGCATATATCCACTAAATGTAGATATCAGCGCTTCACAGACCGGAAAATATTCCCTATCCTGCCCATATGTTGATGGGCTGCCACCCATCACTGCTGCGCAGGTGTTTTTGTGGGGGAAGATATGAAATTTGTAATGAGAGAGCGTCTCTCCAAGGCTTTCCGCATCGTGTCGGGTGTGTTTTTGGCGGCGGCAGTGGCTTTGCCCTTGGCGGTGTCGCCCAACTGGGCTGAGGCACAGACCAAATCTCAGGAAGGGCGCGATGGCGGCCGCTATATCCCAACCATCTGGGTGGACCCCGATGGGTGTGAGCATTGGGTGATGGATGACGGGGCCGAAGGCTTTATGACCCCGCATGTGAACCGGCAGGGCATTCCGGTGTGCCGGCGCGGCAATGTCTGCGGTGTGATGAAATCCGATCAGTACTTTGCCTCCAACTCGGCGCGCATCAGCAAGGCGGGCAAAGCGCGGCTGGCGGAGTTCTTTCAGACCACAAGCGCCATTTCCTATATCATCACGGGCCACACCGATAGCCGGGCCTCTGACGCTTACAACATGCGTCTGAGCCTGAACCGTGCCAACGCAGTGGCGTCCGTCGCCGTGGCCAATGGTGCAAAAATCGCAGACGTGCGCGGCTACGGCGAACGGCAGCCAGCGGCGGCAAACAACACCGCGGCAGGCATGGCCAAGAACCGCCGCGTTGAAATCATCTGCATCCGCTAGGGAGACGTCACATGCGCTCAGCAACACTCATTTTGGGCTTGGTCTCATCCCTCGGTCTGGCCGCCTGCGCAGATTACGAACAATTCGGGCGTGGTCTGGATGCCGATAAATCACGCGACGGCGGGTTTGACGCCAAACACCTCAGCCAGCTTCAGGCGGGCATTTGGGTGGATCCCAACGGTTGTGACCACTGGATCATCGACGATGGCGTCGAAGGTTACCTGTCTGCCCGTCTAGATAAATACGGCAAGCCGGTGTGTTCCGGTGTCGCCCCGCCCACACAGACGGTCGGCGATTTCAAAGGCGGCTCAAGCCTGCGGGATCCCAACTGATCTTGCGCAAAGACATTTGCATAACCGGGCCGGGGTGTTTCACATCCCGGCCCGTTTTGCGTCGGGGGGTGTGCAGTCCAATTTGAACCCCTATCTTAGTCCAGCAGCCTTCAACAAAAGGAGCCTTCCTTGCCCCCAAGCGACCTGATGACAACCGTTCCTGTGGCGGACCCCGTTGTGCTTGAATACCCCGACAACCGTCTGTTGATTGATCTGTGCGGTGCCTATGACGCGCATCTGGCGACCATCGAAAAGGCGCTTGAGGTGCAGATCATTCGCCGGGGCAATCAGTTGTCGGTGCTGGGTGACGCGGATGCAGGGACGCAGGCGGCGCATGTGCTTAACACGCTTTACGCCCGGCTGGAAAGCGGACGCCAGGTGGAACAGGCTGAGGTCGAAAGCCTTTTGCGCATGGGCGGCTCTGATCAGGACACAGGCGTGCGGGCTGGCGATCAGATTGAGATGGCCATCGGCGACACGGTTGAAATCCACACCCGCAAAAAGCGGGTGGAGCCGCGTACAGCTGCACAAAAGGCCTATGTGAAAGCGCTTTTTGAAAATGAGATGGCCTTTGGCATTGGCCCGGCAGGCACCGGCAAGACCTATCTGGCGGTGGCAGTTGGCGTGTCGATGTTCCTCAACGGTCAGGTGGACCGGATCATCCTGGCGCGCCCTGCGGTTGAGGCGGGCGAAAAGCTGGGCTTTCTGCCCGGCACGCAGGATGAAAAGGTCGATCCCTATATGCAGCCGCTTTACGACGCGCTGAATGATTTCTTGCCGGGCAAGCAGGTCACAAAACTACGCGAAGAAAAGCGCATAGAAATTGCGCCCTTGGCCTTTATGCGCGGACGCACGCTGTCTAATGCCTTTGTCGTGCTGGATGAGGCGCAGAATGCCACCACCATGCAGATGAAGATGTTTCTGACCCGTCTGGGCGAAGGATCACGCATGGTGATCACCGGCGACCGGACCCAGATTGACTTGCCGCGCGGCGTGCAATCCGGCCTGGCTGAGGCTGAGCGTCTGCTCAGGGACATTCCCAAGATCAGCTTTAACTACTTCACCTCCAAGGATGTGGTCCGTCACCCTCTGGTTGCCGCGATCATTGAGGCGTATGAGGCGGATGGAGAAACCGGCTGATTTTGCTTTGGCGCGGTAGAAACGGGTGAAACGCGCCGCCATGGACATGCTCGACATCGCGATAGAAGACAGCCGCTGGGACACCCATGGCTTTGCGGATCTGGCCCTGCGCGCCATTGTGGCCACGCTCACCGATTGCGGCCTTGATCCGCAGATATCTGAGATCAGTCTGTTGGCCTGTGACGATGCGCGTATCGCCGCGCTAAACGCCGATTTCCGGGCCAAGCCCACGCCCACCAATGTCCTGAGCTGGCCAAGTGATGAACGCGCGGCTGTGACGCCCGGGGGCGCGCCACAGCCCGCTGAGGTGGGGCTGGATGGGTTCATCGAACTGGGCGATATCGCCATCGCCTTTGACACCTGCGCGCGCGAAGCGCAGGCCGCAGACAAGCCTTTGGCGGACCATGTGACCCATCTGATCGTTCACGGCACGTTACATTTGTTGGGCTATGATCACGAAACAGAGCAAGATGCCGCCCTGATGGAAGGATTAGAGCGCAAAATACTTGGCAAAATGGGGTTG
Source organism: Sulfitobacter sp. GN1-4 (assembly GCF_055693825.1). Lineage (NCBI taxonomy): Bacteria > Pseudomonadati > Pseudomonadota > Alphaproteobacteria > Rhodobacterales > Roseobacteraceae > Sulfitobacter > Sulfitobacter sp. GN1-4. The sequence continues at coordinate 978,856 of NZ_JBVFUQ010000003.1, forward strand.
GATGACCCATATAGAGATCATTAGCGGCCAGGCCGCATCACGTGCACAGGACGAAATGGGCGACACGGACGGATCATCTGAAGCGGCGCAGAGCGCGCAAACGGATGAACACATAACAAAGCCGCTGGAAGGCGATGCCAAGCGAAGCGGCTTTTTCTCACGTGTGATTGGGGCGTTGAGCCCTGGTGACACCCCTTCAGGAACAGAGTTCACACCTCCCGCGGTGGACCGCGTGTCGGCGCGTGGCATGATGAATCTACGGCGGATGCGCGTGGACGATGTGGCCATTCCCAAAGCGGATATCGTTGCGGTCCCGCTGACGGCGGATCTGGATGAGCTGGTGAGTGTCTTTAAGGAAAGCGGTTTGACCCGTTTGCCGGTCTATGACGGCACGTTGGACACGCCGGTGGGCATGGCCCACCTCAAGGATCTGGCACTGAGCCATGGCTTTAACGGCAAACCCAAGGACTTTGACCTCAGCGTTATTCTGCGTCCTTTGCTTTTTGTGCCCCCCAGCATGAGCATTGGTGTGCTGCTGACCAAGATGCAGACGGAACGGCTGCACATGGCGCTGGTGATTGATGAATACGGCGGCGTTGATGGGCTGGTGACCATCGAAGACCTGATCGAACAGGTCATTGGTGAGATTGAAGATGAACACGACCAGGACGAAGGCACGTTCTGGCAGGTGGAAAAGCCCGGCACCTATCTGGCACTGGCCAAGACCCCGCTTGAGGATTTTGAGGCTGAGATCGGCCATTCGCTGACCGCCCATGAGGATGTCGACGAAGAGGAAATCGATACGCTGGGGGGGCTGGTCTTTATGCTGTCGGGCCGGGTGCCTGCCCGCGGCGAGGTGGTCTTGCACCCCGATGGCCCGGAATTTGAAGTGGTGGACGCAGATCCGCGCAGCATCAAACGGCTGCGGGTGCGCACGGTCGGGGCCAACGGGTGATATCGGGGCTGTCGGGCTGGCGGCGGCTGGCCCTGGCGGCTGGGCTGGGTGCCTTAGCAGGGTTTGGGCAGGCGCCTTATGACCAGCCGATCGTTCTGGTCATCGCCTTCATCGTTTGCGTCTTTCTCTACCGTTTTGCGCGCACGCCCCGGCAGGCGGCCGCCTTGGGCTGGGCCTTTGGGGCGGGTTATTTCGCGCATACGCTGCAGTGGATCGTCTCTCCCTTTTTGGTCGATGTGGCCACCCATGGCTGGATGGCCCCCTTTGCGGTGGTGTTTCTGGCCGCTGGGTTGGCGCTTTTCTGGGGTGCGGCTTTTGGCCTTGCGCGCCTGTTGGACTGGCACCGCGCCTGGCCGCTGATCCTGTGCCTGCCCGCCGCTGAGCTGATCCGCGCCTATATCTTTACGGGCTTTCCCTGGGCCATGCCGGCGCAGGCCTTTGTGGATGTCTTGGCGGGGCAAGGTCTGGCCTTGGTCGGCCCCTATGCGCTGAACGTGGGGATGATGGCGGTGGCTGTCGCCCTGGGCTTTGTCGCCCGCACCGCGCCTCAAAGGGTGCTGCAATATGGTGTGCTGCTTTTTGGTCTGCTGGGGGTGTTGTTCCCGCCGATGATGCCAGAGGCAGCGCTGACGGATCACACCATCAGGCTGGTGCAACCCAACGCCACCCAGCGCGACAAATGGGATCCTGATAAGATACCGATGTTCTTTGACCGGCACCTCGCTCTGACCGCTGAGGTGCCGCTGGCGGGCGGGGCAGGGCCGGACCTTGTGCTGTGGTCTGAAACGGCGATCCCTTGGCGGTTGGACTACGCGGGCGGTGCCTTGCAAGAAATCGCGCAGGCGGGTGGCGAGACGCCTGTGGCGCTGGGGGTGCAGCGGGCAGAGGATGGCGCGTTCTACAACTCCCTTGTGGTGTTGGATCAGGCAGGCCAGGTCGATCAGACCTATGACAAACACCACCTGGTGCCTTTTGGCGAATACGTGCCCTTTGCAGACCTGCTTAACCGCTACGGCGTCTTTGGTTTGGCTGAACGTTTGCCCGGCGGGTATTCTGCCGGACCGGGCCCCAAGCTTTTGGAATTTGGGGCTTTGGGGCGCGCTTTGCCTCTGATCTGCTATGAGGCGGTCTTTGCCCATGACGCCTTTGCCGGGCAGGCACGCCCCGATTTTCTGATCCAGATCACCAATGACGCGTGGTTTGGCAAAGGGGCAGGACCGCTTCAGCATCTGGCGCAAGCGCGGATGCGCGCGATTGAGCAGGGCCTGCCGCTGGCGCGTGCGGCGAACACTGGCGTTTCTGCGATGATTGATCCCTACGGTCGTCTGGTGTCCTTCATCCCCCTGAACGAAGCGGGGTTTCTGGACGCGCCCCTGCCCGCACCCTTGCCCCCAACGCTCTACAGCCGCACCGGAGACCTGCCATTCGCGGTTCTAATGTTGGTCGCGCTTGGTGCCGCGATGGTGCGCGCAAGGCGGGTTTCGATTGACCCCAACCGGGCCTAAGGCTAAGGCTGCGGGACTGGTGTCACAACGGCTTCCTGGCGTGACACGTCATCTTTTATTGGAGCATTTATGTCCCGACAGAATTACGTTTTCACTTCCGAGTCCGTCTCGGAGGGCCACCCAGATAAGGTCTGTGACCGTATCTCCGATGCTGTGCTGGATGCTTTCCTGTCAGAAGAGCCCGAAGCCCGCGTCGCCGCAGAGACCTTTGCCACCACAAACCGTGTGGTCATTGGGGGGGAAGTCGGGCTGAGCGATCAGGCCAAGCTTGCCCAGTATATGGACAAGATTGAGGACATTGCGCGCGCCTGCATCAAAGACATCGGCTATGAGCAGGACAAGTTCCACCACGCCACCTGTGAGATCACCAACCTGCTGCACGAACAATCCGCGCATATCGCGCAGGGCGTCGATGCGGCTGAGAACAAGGATGAGGGCGCAGGCGATCAGGGCATCATGTTTGGCTATGCCACCAATGAGACAGAGCATCTGATGCCGGCACCCATCCATTATGCCCACGCCATCCTGCGCCGTTTGGCCGAGGTGCGTAAAGACGGCACCGAGCCGACGCTGCGCCCCGATGCTAAAAGCCAGCTCAGCGTGCGCTATGAAGGCGGCAAACCGGTGGGCGTGACCTCCATCGTGCTCTCCACCCAGCACGAGAGCGAAGACCAGACCAGCGATGACATCCGCGCCATCGTTGAACCCTATATCCGTGAAGTGCTGCCCGCAGGCTGGATCAGCGATGACACCGCCTGGCATGTGAACCCCACAGGCAAGTTCGTGATTGGCGGCCCCGACGGGGACGCGGGCCTGACTGGGCGTAAGATCATCGTGGACACCTATGGCGGCGCGGCCCCGCATGGGGGCGGCGCGTTTTCGGGCAAAGACCCGACCAAAGTTGACCGCTCCGCCGCTTATGCGGCGCGCTATCTGGCCAAGAACGTGGTTGCGGCCGGTATGGCAGACAAATGCACCATCCAGCTCAGCTATGCCATCGGGGTGAGCGAGCCACTGTCGATCTATTGCGACACCTTTGGCACCGGCCAAGTCGAAGACGCGGCGGTTGAGCAGGCGATCCGCAAGGTGATGAGCCTGACCCCGCGTGGCATTCGCGAACATCTGCAGCTGAACAAGCCGATCTATCAGCGCACAGCGGCCTACGGCCACTTTGGCCGCGCGCCAGATGCCGATGGCGGGTTCTCTTGGGAAAAGACGGACCTTGCCGATCAGCTGAAAGCGGCGGTGTAAGACCATGCAGGGTGGCCGGATCTTTCTTGCCGCCCTGACAGCCGCGCTTTGCGCGATTGCGCTGCCTGCACAGGCGGATCGCTATGTAATCGCGGATGACCGGCTGATCTTTGACACATCGGTGCCGGTGGACGGCGAAGACCGTGACATCCGCTCCCCCGATGTGACAGCTATCCGTGATCTGTTGCGGGACAATCCCGGCATCCGTGTGCTTGAGCTAAAATCAGGCGGCGGTGGTCATTATCCGGCGATGGATCTGGCCAGCCTCGTGATTGATTTTGAGCTGGACACCCATGTTGAGGATTATTGCGAAAGCTCCTGTGTGACGGTCTTTTTGGGCGGCACCAAGCGCACGCTTGCCCGCGGGGCGCGGTTGGGCTTTCACCAACTGTCTTGGTCGGCCAGTTCGATCCAGTCCTATTATGACGATCACAAGGAAGGGCGGGACTGGGACACGCCCTTTGATTTCGCCGAATGGTTTTATGAGGATACCCAGACAGAAACCTATACACGCTTGGCCTATATGATCGCGCGGGGGGTGGATGCGGAGTTTGCTGTGCAAAGCATCCGCAAGCCGGACACCGGCATGTGGTTCCCCTACCGCGCGGTACTGCTGGCCGCAGGCGTTGTCACCGACTAAATCTCGCGTCCCGCCAAGCTCAGCATGCGAAGGCTGCGTGCAACCCTGTTTAGACCCGGCGGCATTTGGCCGCTGCGCCACGCACCCTCCGGTTTAGCCCAATCCGCCACACCCCAAGACCATCAGTTGCGCCGGGCGAAGGGCGAGGGCGGGCGGTTCGCTTTGTGCCCCAGCAGATGCGGCTGCTCCTGCGCAAGCTGTTCCAGAAGTGCGGCACCCTCCGTCTGTTCCAGCGCTGAGATGTGGTTCCAAAGTGTCAGGCAATGCTCTTCCAACGCCTGCAACTCAGTTTGTGAAACCACATCGCTGCGGCTGCGCAACAGCCTGAGCTGACGCAGCAGGCGGCTGACCATCGGTTTGCTTTGGGCTGCATTTTGCGCTGTGACCAACGCGAGAAGGGCGGCGGTTTCAGACCGCGTGTAGCGCGGTTTGAGCGTTACCGGATCGCCACTGGGCAGCGCATCGGTGATGGCATCTGCAAAGGCTTCTTTCGAAAGCCCATCCTTGGCCAGAAACCCCCGGCATCCGCGCGCACGGGCTTGTGCCAGAACATCGTCATCGGCCATGGCCGAGATCATCACCACCGGCGCATGGGCGTTCTGCGGGCACAGCCGGACCATATCAACGGCCTCCAACCCGGTGCCATCTGGCAGGGCATAATCGACCAGGATCAGACCAAAGGGGGCTGCATCCAGATGCTGGGCAAAGCTGTCCAGCGTTGGGGCATTGGTCAACGCACAAGGAAACGGCAGACCAGAGCACAACCGCGCCAAGCGGTGCCTGTCCACACGTTCATCGTCCAAAATCAAGACCGGCAATGGTTTTGCCCGATGCGGGCTGCGAAAAGCGGTGGGGGTGGCAGCGGGCATGGGGCGTCCTTAAGGCGTGGCAGTGCGGCCAAGTTAGGGTCGGGCGATTAACGCCGGATGAAGCGCAGCCCATTGCAGGGCGGCACCCCGCAGGGTAAAGCGCGGCCATGAGCACCCCGGACCGTCCCCACCGCAATTTTTATGGCCGTCTGAAAGGCAAAAGCCTGAAGACCTCCCAAAAGACGTATATCGCAGAAGACCTCGCTGGGCTGTCCCCCGGTCCGGTCAGCTGGGAAGAGAACCCCACGCGCACGCCCTTGGATCTGGATGCGCTGTTTGAGGGCAAGCCGGTTTGGCTGGAAGTGGGCTTTGGCGGCGGTGAACATATGGTCCATCAGGCGGCCACGCACCCAGATGTCGGGATCATCGGGTGTGAACCCTACATCAACGGGGTGGCGATGCTGCTGGGCAAGATCCGCCGCGCGGGCGTGCAAAACGTCGCGGTGCATCCCGGCGATGCGCGGGATCTGATGGATGTTTTGCCCCCCGCCTCGCTTGACCGGGCATTTTTGCTGTACCCTGATCCCTGGCCCAAGGCGCGCCATCACCGCCGCCGCTTTGTGACCGAAGAACACCTAGTGCCCTTGGCGCGGGCCTTGAAACCCGGTGCGATCTTTCGGGTGGCCACGGATATCGAAGATTACGTGCGCCAAACCCTACAAGAGGTGCCGCGCTTTGGCTTTGAATGGCTGGCCGAAAGGCCGCAGGATTGGCGCGGGCCCTGGGACGATTGGCTGTCCACGCGCTATGAACAAAAGGCCCTGCGCGAAGGCCGCGTGCCGCATTATCTGACATTCCGCAGACTGGCGGACTAGGGACGCACGGGTCTGGCACCCAGCTGTCCACAGACCCCTCAGGACGTCGATATTCCGTTCGCGCCAAAGCCGTAAGATGTTTGCGCTCCCATTTCTGGGTTGGAGCCCGGTGGGGGCTGAGCTAGAAGCAGGCGCGGAGATGTGAAAGGACCCCCTTATGTCAAGCCATGGTGCGCCCATTCCAATGACCTCATCGGCCTCGGGGCCGCTGAAGGGGACGGCAGATGTGCCGGGGGACAAGTCGATTTCCCACAGATCGCTCATTCTGGGCGCGATGGCCGTTGGCGAAACCACCATCGAAGGCCTGCTGGAGGGCCAAGATGTGCTGGATACGGCCAAGGCCATGCGCGCCTTTGGCGCTGAGGTAACCGATCATGGCGGCGGGCGCTGGTCCGTGCATGGCGTGGGCGTGGGCGGATTTGCCGAACCCCAAAACGTGATTGATTGCGGCAACTCAGGCACCGGTGTGCGGTTGATCATGGGGGCGATGGCGACCTCTCCGATCACCGCGACGTTCACCGGCGATGCCAGCCTGAATGGCCGCCCCATGGCGCGGGTCACTGATCCGCTGGGCGCATTCGGCTGTCAGGCGGTCGGGCGCGCCGGGGGCGGCTGCCAATGACGCTCGTAGGCGCGGCAGAGCCTTTGCCCGTGCGGTATGTGGTGCCTGTCCCCTCTGCCCAGGTGAAATCAGCGGTTCTGTTGGCGGGCCTGAATGCGCCCGGACAGACCATCGTGGTGGAGGCTGAAGCCACCCGCGATCATACGGAGCGGATGTTGGCAGGCTTTGGCGCTGAGATCTCAGTCAGCGAAACCGATGCGGGGCGCGAAATTACGCTGACAGGTCAGCCTGAGCTGAAACCGCAGCACATTGAGGTGCCACGTGATCCGTCGTCTGCGGCTTTCCCCGTCTGTGCGGCCCTGATTGTGCCGGGATCTGATGTCTTGGTGCCGGGGATCGGCCTGAACCCGACGCGCGCGGGCTTGTTCACCACGCTGCGCGAAATGGGGGCCGATCTGACCTATGAAAATGAGCGCGAAGAAGGCGGAGAGCCGGTGGCGGATCTGCGCGCGCGCTTCTCTCCTGATCTGAAAGGCATCGAAGTGCCGCCCGCGCGTGCGGCATCGATGATTGATGAATATCCGGTGCTGTCTGTTGTGGCCGCATATGCCCAAGGTCAAACAATGATGGCGGGCGTGAAAGAGCTGCGGGTCAAGGAAAGCGACCGCATTGACGCGATGGCCAAGGGTCTGCGCGCCAACGGCATCACCGTCGATGAGGGGCCTGACTGGTGGGCGGTCACCGGCTTGGGGCACGGCAACGTGCCGGGCGGTGGGCTCTGTGCCAGCCAGTTGGATCACCGCATCGCGATGTCCTTTCTGATCTTAGGGATGGCCACGCAAAAGCCGGTACAGGTGGATGATGGCGGGCCCATTGCCACGTCGTTCCCGATCTTTGAACCGCTGATGTCGGCCCTTGGGGCCAGCATGCGCCGGGACAACCGGTGAAGCGCCTGGTCATTTTGCTGGCCACGTTAAGCGCGGCTCTCTTTGCCGTCTTGGCCATCTTATCCAAAGGTTGGTTGGAACCGGGCGGCGCGCTGATCTTTGACAGTCGGGTCATGGGTTATGACCTGGCCGCGGCTGAGGCCTATCTGAGCGTGCTCAGCCCCGATGCGCGCGCGCTTTACCTGGGGCCTTTCCGTCAGTTGGATACCGTGTTCCCGATTGTGCTGGGGCTGACGCTTGTGGGGGCCTTGTGGCTCAGCAGCTTGGATCTGTCGTTGCTTGCCAGGATCGCGATCCTGGCAGTGCCGGTGCTGTATGTCTGGGCTGATCTGCAAGAAAACGCGCGGGTGGCGGGCATTTTGTCTGGCGGGGGTGGCGATGCCGCCTTGGTCGCGGCGGCCAGCCGGTTGACGCAGTTAAAGTGGCTGACGCTGGGCTTTGGCATGCTGCTGTTGGCAGGATGTGCGATTGCGGCGCGGCGGGCACGAAAAGGGCAGGGGTGAACATGCAGCCTTTCACAGTAGCAATTGACGGCCCAGCCGCCGCAGGCAAAGGCACGATTTCCAAGGAAGTCGCCGCGCATTTCGGCTTTGCTCATCTGGACACGGGCCTTTTGTATCGGGCGGTCGGGGCAAAGGTGCTGCAAGGGGCTGAGCCGATTGCCGCCGCACAGGCGCTTTGTGCCGAAGACCTGGAAGGGGACGATCTGCGCACACCCGAGGTGGCGCAGGCGGCAAGCCAGGTGGCGGTGATTGCGGAAGTGCGCGCGGCCCTGGTGGATTTTCAGCGCAGCTTTGCCGCGCGTGCAGGCGGCGCAGTGCTGGACGGGCGCGACATCGGGACAGTCATCTGCCCCCAAGCTGAGGTGAAATTGTTCGTAACAGCCCAGCCCCGCGTGCGGGCAGAACGCCGCTTTGCCGAGCTGACGGGCAAGGGGGTCGCCACAACGTTTGAAGAGGTATTGGCCGACGTTGAGGCACGCGATGCCCGCGACATGGGCCGCGCGGATGCGCCGCTGAAACCGGCGGCGGACGCGGTGGAAATCGACACGTCGGATCTAAGCATTGAGGCAGCAGTTGCAGCCGCTGTGGCCCTGATTGCGGCCAAGCGGGATGCGGTTTCCTAAACTGAGAAGCTGAGGGAACCCTCGGCTGGAAAAAGAGCGGCGCCGCCCCGAAGGGAGGTCCAAGCCTGAGCCCGGAGCAACCGAGCGCGTGCACAGCTCAGGTAGGCCGAAGGCCCAAGGACATCTGGTGCTACGACCGTCACATCGCAGCGTGGTTAACCGAGGCGAAGGTATCGCCCGGTGGGATGAATAAACCCTAAGCTCAGCGCACGTTGCCTGCGCGAAACGGTCTTTTCCCCATCATCCCAAGGAATTGATTTGGCCGGGGCGGGCAAAGGGGGCAAGATAGCGGGCAAGTCAGTGTGCGTTTGACGCATAAAGGGAGGTTGGTGGATGATCCGTGTTCTAAGCTTGGTGTTGATGATGGGGGCGGCCGCGGCTTGCGCGCAAGAAACGGCTCCCGTTCCGCAGGACACGCAGCCCCAGACGGGCGCGCCCGAGGAAGAAGCGCCCAAAGGCGCTGAGCCGCCGATGACCATGATCCGGCTGGCGCAGATCGTGCAGGCCATTGATCCTGAGGTGATTGCCCGGGGTCCGACGTTGGAATTCACCCTTCAGGATATCCCAGTGATCGTGATCGCCGATCCACGCGCCGACCGGATGCGCGCCATGGTGCCAATTGCCAGCGCTGAGGGGCTGACGCCCAATGATCTGATGCGGATGATGCAGGCCAATTTCGATGCCGCTTTGGATGCGCGCTATGCCGTGGCCAATGGACGGCTTTGGGGCGTGTTTATCCACCCGCTGTCGCCCTTGGAAAAAGATCAGTTCCTGTCAGGTTTGGTGCAAACCGTGACCGTGGCCAAGACCTATGGCACAGGCTACACCGGTGGCGGCGCGATCTTTGGCGGCGGGGACAGCAACCGGTTGTATCTGGAGCTGCTCGAAGAGCTGCGCAAAAAGGGTGAGGCGTTATGAGCCTGCGCGGTCTGGTCAGATGACCGTTCTGATCGCAGGCGGCGGGATTGCGGGGCTGGTCCTTGGGCTGACGCTGCATCAGCACGACGTGCCGTTTCACATCTTTGAAAGGGTGCGCAGCCCCCAACCGCTTGGGGTGGGGATCAACCTGCAGCCGCCCGCGGTACGCGCGTTGTTTGCGCTGGGCCTGGAAGAAGATCTGGCGCGCATCGGGGTGCAGACCCGTGATTATGGTTTCTACACCCGCACGGGCGTTGAGATCTGGACCGAACCCAGAGGACGGCACGCCGGCTATCATTGGCCGCAGTATTCTGTGCACCGTGGCCAGTTGCAGATGGCGCTGTTGGCAGCATTGCGCGCGCGGGCCGGTGCGGGCTGTGTCACCTTCGGTGCGCCGGTCACCAGCTACCGCTTGAGCGCTGACGGCGTTGTGGCACACATTGAGGGGGCGGCGGGCCCCCGTGACATCGCAGGTAAGATGCTGATCGGGGCGGACGGCATACACTCAGCCCTGCGGGCGCAGATGTATCCAGACGAAGGTCCGCCCGTTTGGGGCGGTGCCATCATGTGGCGTGGCACAACCCGGATGCCCCCTTTCTCAGCGGCGCGTCCATGATCCTGGCCGGGCACGACACGCAACGTTTTGTGGCCTATCCCATCACACCTGCCGACCCGCTAAGCGGTGCTGCAGTGATCAACTGGATTGCCGAGCAGCGCGTTGATCCCGCGGCCCATGTGGTGAAGGGGGATTGGAACCGCTTGGTGGGAACAGGGCGTTTTGCATCGGCTTTTGCGGATTGGCAGTTTAACTGGATCAATATCCCCGACCTGATTGCAGGGGCTGATGCGGTCTATGAATACCCCATGGTGGACCGCGAACCCGTCGCGTGTTGGACCGACGGCGCGGTGACGCTGATCGGGGATGCGGCACATGCAACCTATCCAGTGGGCTCAAGCGGGGCGAGCCAGGCCATTCTGGATGCCCGTATCCTGGGGGCTGCGATCAAGGATCAGGGGGCGGGGCACGCGGCGGCGCTTAGCTATGAGGGCGAAGTGCGGCCCATGGCGAATGCCGTGACCTTGGCCAATCGCAGCGCAGGTGGGCCCGATGCCATCATGCAGATGGCCGAAGACCGATGTGCCGGTGATTTCAGCCAGCTGGACGAAGTCCTGCCGATGAAAGAGCGCGCGGCCCATGCGGCGCGCTTTAAAAAGCTGGCAGGCATTGGGGTGGAAGAGACCAACGCGCGGCCCGGAATTTAGCGGCAATTGCCAAAGCGCCCGGCGCAAAACCGCGCCTGTCACAGATCACCTCACCAAAACCCTTGCGGGCATGGGGTATCTGGCCTATACGCCTCCCGTCTACGCGACGGATATAAGTCACGAGATGCACATCTGAGCAGGGTCGGTTTTATCCGGCCCTTCTTCTTTTTGCATCAAGTGGGTCTGTCACACGGGACCAATTCACCTCCAAGACCGGCGGAGACAACCGCACGGCCAGACACATTTGATAAGGATACTGAACGCCATATGGCAAACATGATGGAAGAGTTTGAAGCGCTCCTCAATGAAAGCTTCGAAATGGACACACCCGAAGAGGGGTCCGTTGTTAAAGGTAAGGTTATCGCGATCGAAGCGGGCCAAGCCATCATCGACGTAGGCTACAAAATGGAAGGCCGCGTTGAGCTGAAAGAATTTGCCGATCCGGGCGAAGCGCCCAAGATCGAAGTTGGCGACGAAGTTGAAGTCTTCTTGCGCCAAGTTGAGAACGCCCGCGGCGAAGCGGTCATCTCACGTGAAATGGCCCGCCGCGAAGAAGCCTGGGACCGTCTCGAAAAAGCCTATGCTGCAGAAGAGCGTGTCGAAGGCGCGATCTTTGGCCGTGTCAAAGGTGGCTTTACCGTCGACCTGGGCGGTGCCGTGGCCTTCTTGCCTGGCTCTCAGGTTGATGTGCGCCCCGTGCGCGATGCGGGCCCATTGATGGGTCTTAAGCAGCCATTCCAGGTTCTGAAAATGGACCGTCGTCGTGGCAACATCGTGGTGTCGCGCCGTGCGATCCTTGAGGAATCCCGCGCCGAACAGCGTGCCGAAGTGATCGGCAACCTCACCGAAGGTCAGACCGTCGACGGTGTGGTCAAGAACATCACCGAATACGGTGCCTTTGTGGATCTGGGCGGTGTTGACGGCCTGCTGCACGTCACCGACATGGCATGGCGTCGCGTGAACCACCCGTCTGAGATCCTGACGATCGGTGAGACGATCAAGGTGCAGGTCATCAAGATCAACAAAGAGACACACCGCATCTCCTTGGGCATGAAGCAGCTGCAGGAAGATCCATGGGATCTGGTTGCTGCGAAGTACCCACTGGAATCCACCCACACAGGCCGCGTGACCAACATCACCGATTACGGTGCCTTTGTTGAGCTGGAGCCAGGTGTTGAAGGTCTGGTGCACGTCTCTGAGATGTCTTGGACCAAGAAAAACGTACACCCCGGCAAAATCGTCTCCACCTCTCAGGAAGTGGAAGTCATGGTGCTGGAAATCGACGGTGCCAAGCGCCGCGTGTCCCTGGGTCTCAAGCAGACAATGCGCAACCCATGGGAAGTCTTTGCCGAAAGCCACCCCGAGGGCACAGAGGTCGAGGGCGAGGTCAAGAACATCACCGAATTCGGTCTGTTCGTGGGTCTGCCAGGCGACATCGACGGCATGGTACACCTCTCCGACCTCAGCTGGGATCAGCGCGGCGAAGAGGCGATCCAGGACTACCGCAAAGGCGATCTGGTTCAGGCCGTTGTTTCTGAAGTCGACGTTGAGAAAGAGCGCATCTCGCTCTCCATCAAAGGTGTGGGCGGTGACAAGTTCGCCGAAGCCACCGGCGGCATCAAGCGCGGTTCCATCGTGACCGTGAACGTGACAGCCATCGAAGATGGCGGCATCGAAGTGGAATACGAAGGTATGAAATCCTTCATCCGCCGCTCCGATCTGTCCCGTGACCGTGCCGAGCAGCGCCCAGAGCGTTTCTCTGTTGGCGACAAGGTTGATGTGCGCATCACCAACGTCGATGCCAAGGCGCACCGTCTGGGCGTTTCCATCAAAGCCCGCGAAATCGCGGAAGAGAAGGAAGCGGTTGAACAGTACGGTTCCTCCGACTCCGGCGCATCCCTGGGCGATATCTTGGGCGCAGCGCTGAAGGGCGACGAATAATCCCACCGGGATATGAGATTAAGAAAGCCCTGCGCGATTGCGCGGGGCTTTTTTGTTTTGAGGCGGTGGTTATGCATAAGCGATTTGCCGGGTTCGCCTGTGACACCTGATGAGATAGAACTCGCTGCTTCTCTCACGCAAGTATTGATCAACCCGCAAATCAACGCACCAAACAGGGCCGTTAAAGCCTTTGAATTCGAATAGATTTCTGTTCGTTGCGTTTAATCGAAATGCTCTAGTAAAAGAGCATTTGGGTGGTCCCGTCGTCATATGTAAAGAGGCTGGAGACCCGGTTGCCCTCTGCATTGTAGGTTTCGGTTATGGTTGTCCAAGGCTGGTCATCCTCTGCGTCAGTCAACACCCGCGTTTCGCGCACGCCATCGTTGTAGGTGGTGTGTGCGGTCCGACCGTCATCATAGGTCATCGCCCGGCTGATATGTCCGCCGTCTGCATCGAAGGCGTCGACGTACCCGCTCCAAACGTAGGCATCATCGACGTCAGTCATTGTCCGCTCAGTCCGGAGACCGTCGAGAAAGGTAATCTCCTGAAGGCGCCCATCATCAAACTGGATGGTATGTGAGCTGCGCTGACCGTCCGCATTGTAGGTTTCGGTTATGGTTGTCCAAGGCTGGTCATCCTCTGCGTCAGTCAACACCCGCGTTTCGCGCACGCCATCGTTGTAGGTGGTGTGTGCGGTCCGACCGTCATCATAGGTCATCGCCCGGCTGATATGTCCGCCGTCTGCATCGAAGGCGTCGACGTACCCGCTCCAAACGTAGGCATCATCGACGTCAGTCATTGTCCGCTCAGTCCGGAGACCGTCGAGAAAGGTAATCTCCTGAAGGCGCCCATCATCAAACTGGATGGTATGTGAGCTGCGCTGACCGTCCGCATTGTAGGTTTCGGTTATGGTTGTCCAAGGCTGGTCATCCTCTGCGTCAGTCAACACCCGCGTTTCGCGCACGCCATCGTTGTAGGTGGTGTGTGCGGTCCGACCGTCGTCATAGGTCATCGCCCGGCTGATATGTCCGCCGTCTGCATCGAAGGCGTCGACGTACCCGCTCCAAACGTAGGCATCATCGACGTCAGTCATTGTCCGCTCAGTCCGGAGACCGTCGAGAAAGGTAATCTCCTGAAGGCGCCCATCATCAAACTGGATGGTATGTGAGCTGCGCTGACCGTCCGCATTGTAGGTTTCGGTTATGGTTGTCCAAGGCTGGTCATCCTCTGCGTCAGTCAACACCCGCGTTTCGCGCACGCCATCGTTGTAGGTGGTGTGTGCGGTCCGACCGTCATCATAGGTCATCGCCCGGCTGATATGTCCGCCGTCTGCATCGAAGGCGTCGACGTACCCGCTCCAAACATAGGCATCATCGACGTCAGTCATTGCCCGCTCAGTCCGGAGACCGTCGAGAAAGGTAATCTCCTGAAGGCGCCCATCATCAAACTGGATGGTATGTGAGCTGCGCTGACCGTCCTCGCCAAAGACATTCCGGATGCTCGTCCACTTATAGGCTTCAGCGCCATCCCAGACGAAATTAGCGATGAGGCTGCCATCCTCAAAAAACTGGTCTCCGACGCGACCATCATCATAGATCGTGTGGCGCCCGGTACGATCACCGTCAATGTCGAAAATATCGAGATAATGCGCCCAGCCATAAAGGTCATCCACATCCTGGACCGCGGTCTTTACGAAAGCGTTGCCGATAAACGAGCCATCGGCAAAGACCAGCTCTTCGAAATTCGTGATTTGGTCGACGCCTGCATCCTCTGCACGCGTTGAAGTGACAGTAAAACTGCCGTCTGCATTCTTTTCTACTGAATACTCAGAGAAGGCACCCTCAAAGAACGCCATATCCCAACCGGCACCGCCATCTAGCTGGTCACTGCCAGCGCCGCCGTCAATGCGGTCGTTGCCAGCCCCCCCGATCAGCGTGTCATCGCCGCCGTTGCCAAAGATCTGGTCATCTCCGCCCAAGGCGTCAATCAGGTTTGCGGTCTCATCTCCGGTCAGGATGTTCGCATTGTCATCCGCCTCAGGCGCGTCATCGTCCGCTTCTGTCCCAGTTGGATCTTCGTCGTTTGTATCGTCCCCTTCGGTCGGATCGGACTGATCGTCTTCGCCCTCGTCTTCGTCTCCTGACCCGTTCTGGTCGTCGTCTTCCCCATCCGTGTCATCCTCATCATCGGTGGGTTGAACGTCGGGAAGCGCCGGAAATGCAGCGAGTGTTTCGTCGATCACCTCAGCCATGATGGCGGCAATGGCCTCCGTCGGACCGCCGTAAGGAGCACCCCAGACTGAATACGTTTCTAAAGGCAGCTCAGATACATCCAGATCTGCTACGACAGCGACTTGCAGCGCAGCGATGAACCAGTTTCCTATGTCGTTGAGGTGGATGTCATCGCTAAAAAGGTCGCGGATGCTGGTAAGGCCCGGCACCTCTCCCGCTTCGATACGGTCATAGAGCCGTGCCATCGCCTGACCGGCTGGGATCAAACCGGCCTGCGCCGGCCCATTTTCCGCGGTGTCGATAATGTGTTCAACGATGCCCTGCCAGGACGACAAATCCGTATCAAGTGCTGCGCGCCAATCGCTCAGGCTGTCGCCGATGTGATGCCAGGTCTCATAGACATAGAACTTGGCCGCCGGGTTCGAACTGACCGCAAGATCATAGTACCGTTTGGCATAACCATGGGTGTCGTTCCACAACAGCTGTGGGGCGAGGGGGATCGCCTCGGTCACGATGACGGTTGTGTAATTGCCGCCCGGCAGCACCTCGCGCGCGTTCACACCCTCAGCACTTGCACCGTTGTCCCAATTATACCGCAACGGGGCACCGTTGTGGATTTGAACATCAGCCCTTGCGACAGATCCCTGATCCGACGCGAAACTATTGAACATTGACGGCATCACTGGGCCAACAAGACTGTGACCAACGAAAAGTGCATTACTCATTACGCATCAACCCAAGGTTAAGAGTGGTGGCCGCCAAAGTTGAAAAGTGACCAAAATGTGTCTTTAGCAAGTCAAATTGTGCACGGTAAGGTAGTGATTGGGAAACAATCGCTGGCAAAAATGGAAACAAAGAACTTGATGCACCTGAAACTGTGCCCAGTTTGGTGCATCATTTCGCGAAACGATAGCTGCTTTTTGCAGGATTGTTTACAGCGTCTCAGGCCGCAATAGTGTGGACCGGGGCGTGTAGGTTGGCAGGATAGTTCCATATAGGTTGGCGTAGTTTGCATAGAAAAAGGCTGCGGACCTGGGCCAACGTCCGCAGCCAATCACTTTTCATTGACCATTTCCACGCCACCGCAGTCTTCGGGTCTTGACCCTAGTTCAAAACCTTCGGCCAATTCTGATCGGCGGCGGCGATGCGACCGGGGATGTCTTTCTCCCAGCGGCGCTGCACCCGGCGTGAGTAGTTGAGATAGAGCTTCCCATCCACGATCTTCCAGGCTTCTGGCGTGGTGGAGGCGGTGTAGCCCTCGCTGACCGCATAGGCGCAATAGCCGCCGTATTGCGGGGCGTAGCGTTGGGGGTCGGTGGCAAATCGGTCTCGGTTGGCGGCACTGGCAAAGCGCCAGGTGACCCCCTGCCATTCGTGGGTGATGTCAGCCGCACCAGCGACAGGCGCGCCGTCGGTGAAATAGGCCACAACATCCGTGCCGTCCACGGCAATGCCGCCTTCGGCATAAACCGCATTGGTCTGCGCCGCGGCGCTGCGCAACAGGAAGAACGGTGTTGCGGTCAGTCCGGCGGCACCGGCGATAAACAAACGGCGTGTCAGGGGCATCGGGATGTCCTTTCTTATGCGTTATCCTGGATCAAATGTGGGACGGTTCGTGCAGTCAGGCCAGAGGTTACACAGGATTGTCATTCCTTGTCACATTGGGCCAGTTTAACGCCGGGTTTAAGCCCCTGAGAGACGTAGCAGCAGCACCAGAAGTGCGGCCAAGTACCAGCGGCAGAATCGCCGCGTTGGTGGTAATTTAACGCGCTGGTTGAACCGGAGTGCACGCCGAGGATCTTGGTAAATGAATAAAAAACCCTCAAAAACAGGACGTTCCAGCCAAAATCAGCCCTCTGAGCATAAAGGTCTGGCTTTTCGCCCGTCGGTAAACTGCTATAGTCGGTGAGCGAGTAAAATTCTGTACCGCGGGGGAATACGCATATGATCCGGTCTGAACTCATCCAAAAGATCGCGGATGACAATCCACACCTCTACCAGCGGGATGTCGAACGGATCGTAAACACCATCTTCGACGAAATCACCGGGGCCATGGCAGATGGCAACCGGGTGGAGCTGCGCGGATTTGGCGCGTTTTCCGTCAAGAAGCGGGATGCAAGGGTAGGCCGTAACCCGCGGACCGGCGAAACTGTGCATGTTGAAGAAAAGCATGTGCCGTTCTTTAAAACCGGCAAATTGCTCCGCGACCGGCTGAACGGGAAAAGCTAATGCGTTACATCCGCTATCTGTGCATCGCTGTCTTTGCGGTGGCGTTGATCTCTGTTGCCTTGGCCAACCGTGGCATGGTGACATTGCAGGTGCTGCCGACAGAGGTGGCCGGTTGGTTTGCCGTCAACCCGCAGGTCTCCCTGCCGCTGTTTTTGGTGATCCTGGGCAGTGTCGTTGTGGGCCTTTTGGTGGGCTTTGTCTGGGAATGGATCCGCGAGCATGGTGAGCGTGCTGAAAAAGCGCGCCTGGCCCGCGAAACCCGCCGGTTGGAGCGGGAAGTGGCGCGACTGAAAGGCGAAAAGCACCAGGGCAAAGACGAAGTGCTGGCGCTTTTGGATGAGGCCAGCTAAGCCCGCCACATGCCAATTGATGTGAATGTCAAAATCTGCGGGGTCACCCGTGACCAGGATATTGCCGCTGTGGCGGACGCTGGCGCGCGCTATATCGGGCTGAACTTTTTCCCCAAATCCCCGCGCTATGCCACGCCTGAACGGGCCGCGGCCCTTGCGGCTTTGGCCCCTGTGGGCCTGTGCAAGGTGGGGCTGGTGGTGGACCCCACCGATGCGCTTTTGGATGAGATCACACGGGACGTGCCGCTTGATATGATCCAGCTGCACGGCAGTGAGACGCCTGAGCGTGTGGCCGAGGTCAAAGCGCGCTACGGCTTGCCGGTGATGAAGGCCGTGGGCGTGGGATCAGCAGAGGATCTGGAAAAGCTCGACCGCTTTGGCCAGGTCGCGGATCAGCTGTTGGTCGATACCAAACCACCCAAGGGCGCGGTGCTGCCCGGTGGGAATGGACTGGCGTTTGATTGGTCGCTGGTGGCCGGACGGCGCTGGCCGGTGCCGTGGATGCTGGCCGGAGGGCTTACCGCCCAGACCGTGGGCGAGGCGATCCGAGTGACCGGCGCGCGGCAGGTGGATCTGTCATCCGCCGTCGAAAGCGCGCCAGGCGTCAAGGACGCGCAGCTGATCGCAGAGTTTTGCGCCGCCGCATTGGCGGATTAACTCTTGCCTACGAACCTCGGGGGAAGCCCCCGGTTCAGATCTTTTGATCGTAATCGCCCACGCCGGGTTCGGTTTGAATGACCGCGTCGATGTCTTCAAAGATCGCGCGCATCTCAGCCTCTGAGGTGGGGCTTTCACAGACCACCACCAGGTTCGGCGTGTTGGACGAGGCGCGCACCAGGCCCCAGGCGCCGTTCTCCAGGATCACGCGGGCACCGTTGACGGTGACCACCTCTTTGATCCCAAGACCTGCGATCTGCTCGCCTGCGTCCGCCTTGGCCACCAGTTTCTCGACGATGCGGTCCAGGATGCCGTATTTTTCAGTGTCAGAGGCATAGGGGGACATGGTCGGCGTTGACCAGGTCTGCGGCAGGGCGCGGCGCAGGTCGGACATGGACATGTCGGGGTTGCGGTCCATCAGCTTGCAAATCTCAACCGCGACCCGCATCCCGCAGTCATAGCCACGGCCAATGGGTTCGGCCAGGAAGTAGTGGCCGGATTTTTCAAAGCCCGCCAGCGCGCCGATCTCTTTCACGCGGCGTTTCATATGGCTGTGGCCGGTTTTCCAGTAGTCCGCCTTTACGCCGTTCTTCTGCAGTTCTGGATCAGAGGCAAAAAGACCGGTGGATTTCACATCCGCCACAAAGGTGGCACCGGGATAAAGCTTGGCCAGATCGCGGGCCATGATCACGCCGACCTTATCGGCAAAAATCTCTTCGCCCTCATCATCGACCACACCGCAGCGGTCGCCATCGCCGTCAAAACCCAGCGCCAGATCCGCGCCCGAGGCTTTCACAGAGGCGGCCATGTCGTGCAGCATCTCCATCGCTTCGGGGTTGGGGTTGTAATTTGGGAAGGTATAATCAAGCGTGTTGTGGCTGGCCACGACCTCCACCCCGATCCGTTCAAATAGCGCAGGACCAAAGTGCGACGCGGTGCCGTTGCCGGTGGCGCAGACCACTTTCAGCGGGCGGGTCATTTTGAAATCACCGACCAGATCGTCGAGATAGGCCTCAAACACGCCATCCACGAACTCGTATTTACCGCCATCGCGCGGCTCACCTGCGCCGCTCAGCACGATGTCGCGCAGTTCGGACATCTCATCCGGCCCGTGGGTCAGTGGCCGGTCAAAGCCCATTTTGACGCCGGTCCAACCGTTGGGGTTGTGGCTGGCCGTGACCATGGCGACCGCCGGGGCGTTCAGATGGAACTGCGAAAAATAAGCCATCGGGCTCAGCGCCGGGCCAATGTCCTTGACGTGGATGCCGGCCTGCATCAGGCCCAGCATCAGCGCGTTTTTGATCGACAGCGAATAGTCGCGGTAATCGTTGCCCACGGCGATAACAGGTTCAATGCCGCGCCGGTGCATCTGTGTGCCCAGACCAAGGCCCAGGGCGGTGATGCCGGGCAGGTTGATGTCATCGGGGTATTTCCAGCGTGCGTCATATTCGCGAAAGCCGGTGGGCGTGATCATCGCGTCCCGCAAAAAGCTCCAGGTGTTTTGGTCAACGGTTGCTGCTGGTTTCGTCACGAAAGGAGGCCTCGCTTTAAAAGGTGAGAGGGTGTTCTTTGGCCAGGGCGTCAATCTTCATAAGCGTCGCAATGAGATCTGGCATCTGGTCGAGGTAGATCATGTTGGGGCCGTCACTGGGGGCGCTGTCTGGATCTTCATGGGTTTCCATAAAGAGCGCGCCAACCCCGATGGCAGTGGCCGCGCGGGCCATCACGGGGGCAAATTCGCGCTGCCCACCTGATGAGGTGCCCTTGCCGCCCGGCTGCGCCACCGAATGGGTGGCATCCATCACCACCGGATAGCCGGTCTGCGCCATCTGCGGTAGCGAACGCATGTCCGCCACCAGCGTATTATAGCCAAAGGCGGTGCCGCGTTCGGTAAGCAATATCCGCTTGTTGCCGGTGCTTTCGATCTTGTCGACGATATTGCCCATTTCCCATGGGGCGACCCATTGGCCCTTCTTGACGTTCACCACCTTGCCCGTGGCCCCGGCGGCCAAAAGCATGTCTGTCTGACGGCACAGAAAGGCGGGGATTTGCAGGATATCAACGGCCTCAGCGGCGATGGCGCATTGGGCCTCTGTATGCACATCCGTGAGGACCGGCACATCATTGGCGCGGGCCACTGATTGCAGCACCTTCAGGCCTGCCTCAATCCCCAGCCCGCGTTTGCCCTGCAAGGAGGTGCGGTTGGCCTTGTCGTAGCTGGCCTTAAAGACGTATTGCGCGCCTGCGGCGGCGCAGGCTGCTTTCATCACGCCAGCAATCATCTGGGCGTGATCTTCGCTTTCAAGCTGGCAAGGCCCTGCGATGACTGTCAGGGGACGATCATTGCCGATGATGACATCACCGATTGTGACTTGGGTCATGAAGTTACCTGTTCTCTGAGGATCGCGGATGTCAGGGACAACATCAGATAGATGCCTGCAAAGATGAGGAATGCCAAGATCGTGTTTTCGAACTTGCGCGGATAGGTGGCCTCTTCTGGTGCGACAGGATGCACCGCTACGGTGAGATAGCGCACCTGGCGACCGGCCTCTGTGCGGGCTTGCTCCAGCGCGGTTTGCGCTGATTGCAGCACCATGTCAGCCGCGGCCAGATCGGCCTGCGCCAGCTGCATGGTCACCGCCTGCTGCGCCAGAGAGCCTTCGCCGATGGTTGCGCTGCTCATCTTGTCGCGCAGACGGTCAAGCTGCACGTTCAGGCGCCGCACGTCCCCGCGCGCGCCGTCCACTTTGGCTTGGTTGGGGCGGGGGTTGTCCATCAGCGCGGCCAGCTCCAGCTCTTTTTCAATCAAGAGCCCTTCATAGGTGGTGATCTGCGAACGGATCGCGATGATCTCAGCCTCAGGGTCCACGCCGTTTTCCACCTGTAGTTTGATCAGCGCCTCTTGCGCATCGCGGCGTTTCTGCTGAGCGATTTCGAACCCTTCGAGGGCATCGCTCATCCCGTCTTCGCGTTTTTGGCGCGACAAGTCGTTCACACGTTCTTCGGCATATTCGATCAGGCTTTCTGAAAAGCTGGCCGAGACGTGGGGATCTGCGGCAATCACTTCAAGCCGGATCACACCCTCGGTCGGGTCATAGCCGATTTTGACGTTCTTTTTATAAAGCTTATAGGCCTCTTCATTGGTGGCATTCGGCTCAAGCCGCTGAATGGGGTCGATGCCCGGCTCAGCAAAGTGGTCCTTAAAGCCCACGTCCTGGTCCAGCCGCAGCATCGCGTCTTTGGATTGCAGATAGGCCTGCGTGGCGATGCTATCGGCTGAGTTTGCAAACTGAGTGGGCAGGATGCCGCCAAATGGGCTGGAGCCGCCGCCGCCCTCGCTCTGAATGATCAAGAACTGGCTGTTGGTGGCATACATGGGCGTTGCGAACCGATAAAAGTAGATGCCAGCGATCAGCGTTGGGATCAGCACAAAGAACGCCAGCCGCGCCACCAGCATCCGCAACTTTTTGCGGCGGCGTTTGGTGATGTCACGTTGAATTTCTGAAATTTCACGCTCGCGCCGGACGGCGGGGTTCTCTTCCTCCATGCCGGGCAAGGCCAGCGCGCCGCCTGCGGGCACGGTTTGGGGCAATTGCACGCGGCCCTCGGCAGGCACCGGGGTGGCCGTTGATTTGGGCGCTGCGGCGGCGGGTTTGGTTTTGGTGGCGTCCTTGGCAGCCTCCGCATCGCCCCCTTCTTCGGCGTTGGGCACCACCAGTTCCAGCATGTTGGAGCGTTCAAACGGATCAATGCCCTGTTCACGCAAAAGCTTGACCGCGTCGAAATCGGAGGTGGGGGCCAAGCCGTTCTTTTGCGCCACCCGGCGGGCCATGCGTAATTGGCGCCCCGTCAGCCCCTCTTTGCGGATGGCATCAATATCGGTGGCACCTGCTGCGTTGTCAGCGGCGGGTGCCTCTGCGGTTTTGGGCGCATCCGGCTTGGCGTCTGGCTTAGCCGCCTCGGCCTTTGGGCCTGCCTCATCTGATTTGGCGGTCCGGCTGCGCCGCGGCTCTGGGCGCGCCTCCTCTTGCGGCGTGCTCAGCTCAGCGGTGGTGGCCTCAGCCGTTGCCGTTGCTGCCGCGCTGGCGCGGGGGCTGCCACCAGACCCGGCGTTGCGTTTGATGCGGAATTTTCTAGCCTTGGGTTTCGTAGTCATACAAATATTTCGCTTCTTCCAAGGTGTCGAACATATGCAATTGGCCGTTCAGCAGAACGGCGGCGGAGCGGGCAAACTTTTCTAAAGTTTGAGCTTGGTGTGAGACGATGATGATCGTCGTGGTGCGCAGACGCTCTTGCAGGATTTCACCGGCCTTGCGGTTAAACTCCACATCTGTCGTGGACGGCATGCCTTCGTCGATGAGGTACATGTCAAAATCCAGCGCCAGCATCAGCGAAAAGGTAAAACGCGCCTTCATGCCTGCCGAATAGGTGCCCAGGGGCTGATCGAAATATTCGCCCAAGCCACACAACCAGCGGCAAAAGCTTTCGACGTAATCAGGATCCAGCCCGTAAAGTCGCGCGATGTAGCGCGCATTTTCCATGGCAGACACTTTGCCCACAACGCCGCCCATAAAACCCAGGGGAAATGAGATGTTGCAGCTGCGCCGAACCTCACCTTCGTCTGGTTTTTCCAGGCCAGCCATCATGTTGATCAGCGTGGTTTTTCCTGTCCCGTTGGGGGCAAGGATCCCCAAGGACCGGCCCAAGGGAACACGGAACGACACTTTATCCAGGATCACCTTATACTGTGACCCCGTCCAATAGGACTTGGATACATTCTCGAATTCCAGCATTCCCTGCTCCGGCTTGCTAGATGCTATGTCTGCCTCTTCCTCTTGTGTCAGAGGATTATTAAGACTTTACTCATCAATCTTGACGAGATTATGGCGCGCTTTACCCCAAATGTACAACGCGGCCTGCATAAACAGTGCCGCGTTGTGTCAAAATAGACTCTGCTAGGGGCGCAGGCCGGCTGGCTATGCCACGGCCTGCCAGACCAATCCCGCCGCAATCGCACCCGTGACCGCAAAGCTAAGGTAGGCGGCGAACACACGTGGTTTGACCAAGGCCCAGACAGCAATGGCGGCGGGAATGCAGCTGACGCCGCCCGCAATCACAAAGGACATCGCGGCACCCGGGCTCATACCCTGATCCATCAGCCCATCCACCAGCGGCACAGCCGCATAGCCGTTCAAATAGGCAGGGGCACCGACCAACGCGCCCAAGATCACCGGCATCGGGCCGTCGCCCCCTAGAACAGAGCCGATCATCTCAGCAGGGACATAGCGGATCATCAACGCCTCAAGCAGATAAGCCAGGGTCAGCCATTTGGTCAGGAACAGCGCGTTTTCAATTGTGGTGTCTGAAAAGGTCGCTCGGCGGTCTGCGTCGCTCCAGAATTTCCAGACGGGCGCGCCTGAGAAAGGTTTCTTAACCCCACAACAGCCCCCAACCGCAGGCTTTTCACGCAACGGATTGGCAAAGAGCGGCGTGTCAGACGCCATTTGGACAGCAAATCCGCCCAACATCCCCAAGGATACGGCGGCGATGGTTTTGCCCACCGCAAACTCAAACCCCAACGTGCCAGAGGTGATGGCGAACATCGCAGGGTCCATCAAGGGAGAAGCGAGCCAGAACGCCATCACAGCGCCAAGCGGTGCCCCAACCGCCAAAAGGGCTGCGATAAAGGGGATGACTTCGCAAGAACAGAAGGGCGACAGCCCGCCCAATAGGGCCGCCATCACGATCATGCGGGCCGGATTGCCTTCGAACGCCTTGGCCAGCAGGTTTTCTGCACCTGTGGCCTTTAGATAGGCCACGGCAAAGACGGCAAAGGCAATGAACGGGGCCGTCCCCGCCAGCGCACGTGCTGTAAAGGCAAGCGTTTCTGTGAAGATGCCGGGGGCAAAGATCCCGATCAGGGCGAGGATGGCAGCAATGATGCCCCAGGCCCCAGGGTTCCAGCTTTTGGGTCGGGACAGAAGCGATTGTGTGGTGTCAGCCATGGGCATGGTCCTTATCGGGGGATGCCGCATCAGCACAGCATTCTGTCAGCAGGAAATTCGCCAGCGCTTGCACTTCGCCGTAGGCAACAGCCGCGCAGATCGTACTGCGCCCCTGCTTTTCCTGTTTCACCAGTCCAGCCGCTGCAAGCAGCTTCAGATGGTGGGTGAGGGTGGAGCCGGTCACGCCGGTGCGCGCGCCCAGATCACCAATGCTAAGGCCCTCTGATCCGGCACGCACAAGCGTGCGCAGCACGGACAGACGCTGTTCTGAGCCAAGTGCTGCAAAGCTGGCGGCAGCCAGCGTCAGGGGCGGGGTTTGAAGCGAGTCACTTTTCATATTTCTAGAAATATCGAAATATTAGGCGCGCGCAAGCTTTATTTCGAACTTTGTCGAAATAAGAGGCTGGGCTTGGTGACACGGGCGGGTTAAAAACCGGCGATGACAACAGATGTCCGAGAACAGATTAACGCCTGCCGCCTTTGCGCTGACCGCTTTGCCGCAACCGCAACGGCACACCCGCCGCGCCCCGTGGTGTGGTTCGCCCCCGGTGCGCGCATTCTGATCGCAGGCCAGGCACCGGGCCTGCGGGTGCATGAGGCAGGCAAGCCCTTTTGGGATCCGTCAGGCAACCGTCTGCGCGCCTGGTTGGGGATGGATGAGGCGACGTTTTATGACCAATCCAAGCTCGCCATCATTCCGATGGCCTTTTGCTTTCCGGGCTACAACGCGAAGGGAAGTGATCTGCCCCCGCCACCGATTTGCGCCAGGACCTGGCGCGCGCAGGCCCTTGCCGTCGTGCCAGACGTCCGGCTGACGCTGCTGATCGGGGGCTATGCGATGAAATACCATCTGCCCGGGTTTACCACCGTGAAAGCTGCGGTCGCGGGCTGGCGCGACCATCCGCCCGGCGTCTTTGCCTTGCCTCATCCGTCCTGGCGCAATACCGGGTGGCTTAAGAAGAACCCTTGGTTTGAGGCTGAGGTGGTGCCGCGGTTGCGGCAGGCGGTGAAAGAGGTGCTGAATGGCTGAACTGACCCCTTTGGATGAAGCCCACGCCGCGATGATGGCGGCAGAAGAGGACGACGCCGCGCGGCTGCGGTTTTATGAGCGCATCGCCGATGTGGAGCTTTACCTGCTGCTAGAGGCAGAGCCGGATGAGGATCAGGTGACGCCCGCGCTTTTTGATGACAGCTATGTGCTGGTCTTTGACCGGGCAGAGCGTTTGGCCGCCTATGTCGGTCAGATCGCTCCTTATGTGGCGCTGTCCGGGCGCGCGATTGCGGGCATGTTGGAGGGGCAAGATCTGGGGTTGGCGGTCAATCTGGGCGTGGCTCCGTCTGAGATATTGCTGCCCGCAGGTGCGGTCGCCTGGCTGCGCGATACGCTGGCGCATGAGGCGGGTGAGGTTGAAGCGCGGATTGAAAAGGTGCTGCCGCCCGCCGGTTTGCCCGAGGTCTTGATCGCCGCGATTGACGCGAAACTGGCCACGGCCACAGGGATGGCGGCGGGGGCCTATCTGGTGGGCGTGGAATACCCTGGCGGCGGCAAGGGGCATCTTTTGGCTTTTGTCGGGGCCATTCCCCGGGCGCAGGATGCGCTGGTGCGCGCCGCCTCAGAGGCGCTGACGTTTTCAGGGATCGAAGCGGGTGCGATGGATGTGGGATTTTTCGCACCCTCAGATCCGGTGGTGGCCAAACTGGCCAAGGTGGGGCTGCGGTTTGATCTGCCGCAGGGGGAAGGTTTGCAACAAACACCGCGCATGCCGCCGGGCTCTGACCCGTCCAAGCCACCGATTTTGAAATAATTGGGCGCAATTGCGCGCGCTTTGATCACCTGCCTGTCACAGAGACGAGAGGTCACGCGCTCGTGGGGTGCATTGCAGCGCGGCTCTGCCTAGCTTGTGGCTCAGAGCACAAACCAAGGAGATCCCACAGTGAACCGTTTCACCCTGACACTTGCCGCGGCCGCAACCGCACTTGCGATGACCGGCCAGGCCTTTGCTGGCGAACAATATGTTGATGGCACCGGCTTTGCGGCCTCGGGCTATGACGTTGTTGCGTATTTCGACCTGCCCCAAAACGCTGTGGGCACAGCCCAGCCCGAAGCCGTGCCAGGCAAGGCCGGCATCACGGCTGAATATAATGACGCGACCTTTGCGTTCTCCTCTGAGGCCAACCGCGACAAGTTTCTGGCAGACCCGGCCAAATACGCACCGCAATACGATGGTCACTGTGCCTATGGCGTGTCCAAGGGTGGCAAAGTGCCCGGCAATCCAAATTTGTGGCGGATCGTGGACGGCAAACTGTATCTGAACATCACCAAGAACGTCGTGGGCTTCTGGGAAGAAGACATTCCCGGCAACATCAACCTGGCAGAGAACAATTGGCCCTCCATTGAGCCTGCACCAGGCTCTGACCGGGCCATCCCCAAGTTCACGTCCTCGGCCCCTGTGAATTGATGGCACCCCCGGGTCCCCACCAGACCGACGCCATCAATCCCCGTCGCGCAACACGCGGCGGGGTTTTCTGCTGGGCGGTGCGGTGGTGACCGCAGCCGTGGCCCTGGGCGGTGCGCGTTGGTTCAACGTGTCAGCCGAGATCACCGACAATGACCTGACAGCCCCCGACGCCCTGCAGGCGGCGCTGGCGGGCGACATTACCTTGGTGGACATCCGCCGCCCTGATGAATGGTCCCGCACAGGTGTGGGGCAGGGGGCCGTGCCGATCGACATGCGGGCCGATGACTTTATCGAAACTCTGCTGAAGAACACCAAGGGCCAGCGGGATGTGCCTGTGGCGCTGATCTGCGCGCGCGGGGTGCGGTCCGCCCGACTGGCGGCGCGGCTGAAAGAGGCAGGGTTTACGCAGATACTGGATGTGCCCGAAGGGATGCTGGGATCTGGGGCCGGGCCCGGGTGGCTGAAACGCGGGTTGCCTGTGGTGGCGGTTGAGTGATGCCGCCGGGCAACGCCCGCAGCGTCAGATCGGCACCAGAACCAGCGTGATGATCGGAAACGCCAGCAACAGCACCACGCGGAAAAGATCAGAGGCCACAAAGTAGAGCACGGCCTTATAGGTCTCCACCATCGGGGTTTTGCGGTCCATTGCGTTGATCACAAAAAGGTTCATGCCCACGGGCGGCGTGATCAGCCCAACCTCCACCACGATCAGCACCAAGATGCCGAACCAGATGGCGGTGTGTTCGATGTTGACGCGATTAAACGCCCCTTTGGACACTCCGCGCAGGCCCAGCTCTCGGGCCATTTCACGGCTCAGCTCTTGGCCTGCGGCAAGCAGCGCCTGCGCCTCAGCCAGGGCGGCGGCGGGGATCTCTTTGCCCGAGGCGATCAGATCATCCAGACGCGCGGACTGCAGTTCCACCAAAGAGACAAAGCCAAAATCGAGGCCTTGGACAATGGGCCAGAAGATCGGGATCGTCAGCAGGATCATCGACAGGCTGTCCATAAAGCAGCCCAGGATCAGGTAGAACACCAGAATGATCACGATGATCATGATGTTGGAAAGCCCGCTGGCCGAAACCCATTCAGCCGCCGCCTGCGGCATCTGGGTCAGTGCCAGAAAGCCATTGTAGAATGCCGCGCCCAAGATGATGAAAAAGATCATAGCGGTGGATTTCGCCGTCACCACAAAGCTTTCAGAAAGGCTGGCGCGGGTGATGCCACCTGCAAACCAGGCGATAAGCCCGGTGCCAAAGGCCCCAATCGCGGCCCCTTCGGTTGGGGTGAACCAGCCCAGATAGATGCCGCCCACAACCAGCAAAAACACCAACAGCACTGGCCAGACATCCATCAACGCGCGCAGGCGTTCGGCGTAAGGCATCCGTTCGCGGGTGCCCGCTGAGCCGGGGTTGATGCGCACATAAACCGATATTGCGACCATATACCCGATGGCGGCAAGGATGCCGGGGATAAAGGCCGCCAGGAAAAGTTTGGCAATGTTTTGTTCCGTGATGATCGCATAGATCACCAAAACAACCGAAGGCGGGATCAAAATGCCCAGCGTGCCGCCTGCAGCCAGCGTGGCGGTGGAAAAGCCGCCTGAATAGCCATAGCGCTTAAGCTCTGGCAGGGCCACGCGGCTCATGGTGGCGGCGGTGGCCAGCGATGAGCCACAGATCGCGCCAAAACCTGCACAGGCCCCGACACTGGCCATGGCAACGCCGCCTTTGCGGTGGCCCAGAAAGCTCTCTGCCGCTTTGAACAGCGCCTGGCTCATGCCGCCCAGGGTGGCGAAATGGCCCATCAGCAAGAACATCGGGATGATGGAAAGTGAATAGTTGGAGAAGGTCGTATAGGTCTCAGAGCGCAAGCGCCCCACGGCGATGTTGGTGTCGCCGGTCATCAGGATGATGCCCACAAAGCCCGTGACAAACATGGCCAGGCCAATCGGCACCCG
This sequence comes from Sulfitobacter sp. GN1-4, assembly GCF_055693825.1. Classification (NCBI taxonomy): domain Bacteria; kingdom Pseudomonadati; phylum Pseudomonadota; class Alphaproteobacteria; order Rhodobacterales; family Roseobacteraceae; genus Sulfitobacter; species Sulfitobacter sp. GN1-4. The sequence goes on from NZ_JBVFUQ010000003.1 coordinate 1,007,536, forward strand.
CAGGAAAATCAGCGTCAGCAGCGCCGGAAAGGACCACAGCCCAATTGCGATGTCACTCAATGGCTTGGTCCTTCGCTGGACAGGGGGTTGGCGCGGCCCCTGATCACTTCATCCGCGCGCAGCCAGGCGACATAAACCCCGACCAAAGCCGCAACCCACATCGCCACAATGCTGGCGGCATAAGACCACCACACCGGGAATTCCAACAACAGCGTGGTCTGCCCCGACCGGTATTTGCTCATCCCGCCAAGCGTCAGCTGCCAGGCCAAAAGGATCAGCACGGCGGCAAAGACAACCTCAATGATCAGCCGCAAGGGGCCGCTGACGGCGGCAGGCAAGCTGGCCGCAAAGACATCAACTGAGGCATGGGCCCCGGTCAATTGGCAAATCGGGAGAAAGGCGAAGATGGCGAAGGCCATGCAGGCCTCAACAATTTCAAAATCCCCGTTCACCGGGCCAACGCCCAAGGCCAGCAGCCAGTTGGAAAACGCAGGCCACATGTCCTGCAAAAGGTCGCTGTGCATAATGCCGTTCAGGGAGCGCCCCAGCACGGACACGCAGACCAGCAAGATCATCACCATCAAGGTCAGACCACCGATCTGCGCCAACAAGCGCGCCAGCTTTTGCACAACGTCAAGCATTTTGGGAAATCACCAGCAGGTGCCCTGGCGCGCTAAATCCAGCGCGCCAGGGCAATTGGTTTCTACATCTTGCCGGTCGCGTCTTTGCACGCGCCGGTCATCAGGCCCTGGGCACGGTCGATCAGCGCTTGGCCGTCCAGGCCCTTGCCCTGCAGATCCGCAATCCATGTGTCATAGATCGGCTCAACCAGCGTGCGCCATTCAGAGGTGTCAGAAACGGTCACGATGTTATTGCCCGCCTCCACCGCAACTTCGCGCGCGGGGCCATCGGCATCCGCCTGAGTGCCGCCCGCAAAGACGGAGAAGTTCATGCCTGAATTGGCGTCCATGACAGCCTTGTTTTCGTCTGACAGGCCTTCGTAAAGCGCCTTGTTCATCGCCAGAACGAAGGTCAGCGTATAAAGGCCCGTGCCTTCGAATTCTGTGTGGTTTTCCACCAGTTCAGGGATTTTCAACGCAGGCGTGACTTCCCATGGGATGGTGGTGCCGTCGATCACGCCTTTGGACAGCGCCTCAGATACCGCAGGCACGGGCATCCCGACAGGGGTCGCCCCCGCAGCTGTCAGCAAATCGTTCACCAGGCGCGATCCACCGCGGATCTTCATGCCTTCAAGGTCGGCTGGCGTTTCAACCGGATCCATCGTGTGGAACATGCCCGGCCCGTGCACCCAGGTGCCCAGGATGTGGACGTCTTTGAATTCGGTGTCCTTCATGCCTTCGTCAAACATTGTCCAATAGGCACAGGATGCCGCGCGGGCATCTTCGACCATGAACGGCAGCTCGAACACCTCGGTTGAGGGGAAGCGGCCGGGCGTGTAGCCAACAACGGTCCAGGTGATGTCATCCACCCCGTCAATCGCGCGGTCCAACAGCTCTGGCGGGCGGCCGCCCAGCTGCATGGTTGGGAAACGGTCGATTTTGATGCGGCCTTCGGAATCGGCCTCCACCTTGTCGGTCCAGACATCCAGCACCAGCCGTGGCACATTGGCCTGAGCGGGCAAGAAATGGTGCAGCTTCAGCGTCACCTCTTGCGCGGTTGCCGCGCTGGCCATGAGCGCCGTCAGAGCCGCGCCACCCAGTAGCTTTGTCAGATGTTTCATTGTGGTCTCCCCAAGTATTTCCAGATCAAGGCAGCGGGCAAAGATGCGCCGCAGCGTCAGTCGTATGGACCGACATAATCCACACCTCAGGGGGTAAGTCACCCCCTATTTGGGGCAATGTCGTTGCTGATTTGCGCAGGTCCAACGATGTAAGCCCTTGCAGAAACACGCCCCCGGCGGTAGGGGCGAAATTGCGCTTTTGCAGGGCGATACGCGCCCGCGCGCACCTCTTTTGTGGGAGCAAAACCATGCAGATCACTGAACCTTCCCGTGCAATTGATGTCATCCACACCACAGATGTCTTGGTGGTTGGATCCGGGCCAGGCGGATTGTCCGCAGCCCTGGCCGCGGCACGCGCGGGTGTTGAGGTGACGTTGGTGGAACGCTTCGGCTGTTTTGGCGGCAACATCACAACAGTCGGGGTTGAGGGGTTTGCCTGGTATCGCCATGCCCAAACGGTTGAAGCCGGTGGCATTGGTTGGGAATTTGAAGAACGCGCCAAAGCGATGGGAGCCGCAGTGCCAGAAAGCCAATCCCTAAGCTATGAGCTGGACAGTGAGGGGTTCAAAGTTGTCGCTGATCAGCTGGTGCAAGAGGCTGGCATCCGTCCCATGCTGCACCGTATGTTCGTGGCGCCGATTATGGAAGGCGACCGTATCACCGGCATCATCACGGAATCCAAAGCTGGGCGCGAAGCGCTTCTGGCTAAGGTCGTGATTGACGCCACGGGCGACGCCGACGTGGCCACGCGGGCAGGCGCGCCGGTTGTGCATCCCCCCGCGAAGAGCTGCAAGCGGCCAGCGTGATGTTTCACTTGGCAGGCGTGGATAAGGCGCGCTTTATGGCGGATGTGCGCGAAAACCCTCAGACCTATTCGGATTGGTCTACAGGCGAGTGGACGGTTGAAACCGATGGCAAAGAAGACGCGATGTTCTCGCCCTTCCTGAAAAAGCCCTTTGAAACCGCCCGCAAGGCCGGTGTCATCCCTGCTGATCTGACCACAATCGCCGGCACCTGGGGGGCGGTGCATGACAGTGGTGAGATGACCTATATGAACCTGGTGCACCTGGGCAATTGCGATGGCACGGACCCCGATGACCTGACCCATTTTGAGATCGAAGGCCGCCGCCAAGCGATGCTGGCCATCGACGCCCTGCGCCAGTTTGCGCCGGGCTGTGAAGCTGTGCGGTTGCGCAACTTTGGCATGACGCTTGGCGTGCGGGACACCCGCAAGATTGATGCCGCCTACAACATGACAGAGACCGACGTGCGCCAGGAGGCGCGCTTTGACGACAGCATCGGCATCTATCCAGAGTTCATTGACGGCTATGGCATTCTGATTTTGCCCACAACGGGCCGCTATATGCATATTCCCTACCGGTCTATGTTGCCCCGCGGTGTGAAAGGTCTGTTGGTCGCTGGCCGCGCCACAGGCGGAGACAGAGTGGCCCATGCCGCGACGCGGAACATGGCCTGCTGCGCGGTATCCGGGCAGGGCGCAGGGATTGCGGCGGCTGAGGCGGTCAAGTCCAACTCAGAGCTGGACCGCGTTGACATCAGCGCCGTTCAGACGGTGTTGAAGAAACAAGGCGTGCGCTACCTCTAGGCGCAGGATAGGGGCGCGATCTTCTGGCTTGCAGTTCAGATCGAAGTCGCACACCTTGCAGCTCAGTGCTTTGATTTTATGGGAAACACATGATGGGCCGCCTGGCCAAACTTGCCGCCCTTTGCAGCGCAGCCGCGATTGCGGGTGTGACATTTATGATGTTGTCGGGTGGGCCAAAGACGGATGAGACGGCGGCCTATGCGGCCCCCGGTCTTGAGCCTTTGACGATTGAGCAGGCGCGCGAGGAATTCTGGCGGCTGACCCCGGCGCTGCTGCTTGTGGTCTATGAGGCGTTTGCCGAAACCCAAGAAGACGCGATCTATGACACCTTGGCCTCAGTAACCCACGCGGGCGCGCTGGAGTATCTCTATCTTGAGCGGGTCGGTGCCATGGCCGGTGGCGGCCTGGAAGAAGCGGATCAGACCATTCATGAGATCAAGCTTTTGGCCACCGATGTGTTGCGCCAGCACACCAGCTTACTGCTTGATGCCTCTTGGCAGGTCATTGGCACCGTTGGCCATGCGGAGCATTTGCATGTGCGGGGCAATACCTACCGGGCCAAGCTGATGGTGAGCCCGGTTGAGGGGGCGTGGCGCATCACTGATTTTGATCTTTTGGACGTCAACCGGGACGCGGCGGGGGAGACGTTTGAAGCTCCGCAGACGAACTGATGGTTGAGATTGAAAACCTGACTTTCGGATACGGTGCAGACGGCTTTCGGCTGCGCGTCCCGGCATTTACGCTGCAAAACGCAGAGCGCGTTGCGATTGTGGGTCCAAGCGGCAGCGGCAAGACAACGCTGCTGAACCTCATTGCGGGCATCCTACGCCCTGAGACCGGGCGCATTGACGTGGCAGGCACGGATGTGTCGCAGCTGTCAGATGCGGCGCGGCGCAAGTTCAGGGCGTCGCAGATCGGGTTCGTCTTTCAGGACTTCGCGTTGCTTGATTATCTGCCTGCGCGGCAGAACATCCTCTACCCCTACCGGATCACGCCAGCGCTGACCCTCACAGCTGAGGTGCGCGCGCGGGCAGAGGCTTTGGCCACAGCTTGCGGGATCGGCGACAAGCTGGACCGCCACCCCACCGCCCTTAGCCAAGGGGAACAACAGCGCGTGGCGATTTGCCGGGCGCTTATCACTCAGCCCAAGCTGATTTTATCGGATGAAGCCACGGGCAATCTGGATCCTGAAAGCAAGACGCGCATTCTGGATCTGTTGTTTGAGCAGGCATCGCTGGCCGGTGCGGCGGTTCTGGCTGTGACCCATGATCACGAATTGCTGCCGCGTTTTGAACGGGTGTTGGATTTTGCCCAGTTTCGCGAAGGGGCCAGCGCATGAACGCGCTGTATCTCGCCTTTGCCTACCTGCGCTATCATTGGGCGCGCAGCCTTGTGCTGGTGCTGGTGGCGGCGCTGATCATGTTTGTGCCCGTGGCCACACAAACCCTGCTGTCCACCAGCGAACGCGCGTTGGTGGCGCGGGGGCAGGCCACGCCGCTATTGCTGGGCAGCCGTGGCTCACAGCTTGATCTGACGATGGCGGCGCTGTATTTTTCGGAAGAAAAGCCCGATCCGGTCCCCATGCGAGAGGTGGAAGCGGTCTGGGACAGTGGCTTGGGCATCCCGATCCCGGTGCATACGGCGTTTTCCTCTGGCGGGTTTCGCATTGTTGGCACCAGCCTCGATTATTTCGATTTCCGCACGCTTGCACTTGCCAGGGGGCGCGGCCTGTCCATCCTTGGGGATGCGGTGATTGGCGCAGAGGTGGCGGAAAGCCTGGGCAAAGGGGTGGGGGACACGCTGGTGTCGGCGCCTGAGAACCTCTTTGACCTTGATGGTGTCTATCCGCTGGAAATGCCAATCGTGGGCGTTCTGGCCAGAACCAACACCGCCGATGACGCGGCGATCTTTGTGGACATCAAAACCGCTTGGGTGATCCAGGGCATCGGACACGGGCACGAAGATGTCGTGACCTCAGCAGAGGTTGCCGCAGGAACTGCCGCGTTGGCCAATGCGGCGGTGGTTCAATACCAGCGCATCACGCAAGACAATATCGACAGCTTTCATTTTCACGGCAGTCAGGATGACTTTCCCGCATCCGCCGTGATTGTCGTGCCGCATGACACCCGCGCCAGTACCATCCTGAAGGGGCGTTATCTGGATACCGAAGGGCCCACGCAGCTCATTGCGCCCGCGCAGGTCATTCAAGGATTGGTTGACCGGATTTTTCGCATCAAATCGCTGCTGGATGTGGTGACGGCGATCATCGCGGTGGCTGCGGTTGCCGCCATTGGGTTGGCTGTTTTTTAAGCTACCGGTTGCGCGCCAAGGAAATCGCGACGGCTGTAAAGCTGGGCGCGCGGCGCGGAATGGTCTTGCGGCTCTTGTCAGCAGAGACAGCCACATTACTGTTGATCTCAATGACACTTGCAGGGCTCAGCGCAGCAGTGGTGTCGCGCAATGCGGAAGCTTGGGTGACGTGGCTGTTGGCTTTGGGAAGCTAACTCCAGGAGGCTTTATGAAACGATATATCACCGCATGTTCACTGGCAGCGCTTATCGCGGCCACGCCTGCCTTGGCGCATTACGGAATGATCATTCCAAACGACCCGATGATCAGCCAAGAGGATGGCCGCAGCGTTGCATTGACCATGTCCTTTTCCCATCCCTTTGAGCTGGACGGGATGATGCTGGACAAGCCGGTGGCTTTTTCCGTCACCCATGAGGGCACAACCACCGATCTGCTCAGCGGCTTGCAAGACGCCACAGTGATGCAGGATCAAGGCTATACGCTGAATTACCCATTGGACCGCCCCGGGACCTATATCTTTGCGATGGAGCCGCAGCCCTATTGGGAACCCGCTGAGGATGCGTTCATCATCCACTACACCAAGACCTATGTGACAGCGTACGGCGATGATGAGGGGTGGGACACAGAGCTGGGTCTTAAGACCGAGATTGTGCCGCTGTCCAAACCCTTTGGCTTGTGGGAGCACAACGTGTTTCAAGGCATCGTCAAGATGGACGGCACTGCCGTGCCTTATGCCGAGGTTGAGGTTGAGTTTTTCAACGACGGGGCTGGGGCCACGGTGCCGGATGAGTTGATGATCACCCAGACCGTCAAGGCGGATGCAAACGGCGTCTTTACCTATGCGCCACCCTCTGACGGGTGGTGGGGGTTTGCCGCGCTCAACACCGCAGACTACACACTGCCGCAGGACGGCGAAGACAAGGCGGTTGAGCTGGGGGCTGTGATCTGGGTCCATTTTGAAGAATGGACCGGCAAGTGATCCGGGGCGCAGCCCTTGCCCTCTTTCTGGTGGGTGCCCCCTTTGGTGTGGCCGCCCACCAGCTTGTGGTCTTTGCGTCGGTTGATTGTCAGGCCGTCACGGTGGAGGCCAAGTTTTCCAACGGCAAAATCGCCCAGCAGGGGGATGTGCGGGTGTTGGACGGTGAAAATAAGTTGATGACATCTTTGCCGCTGCAACCAGACGGCACCGTGCTTGTGCCGCTTGATAGCATTGATCCCTCAGGTGGCGTGGTGATTGAGGTCAGCACCGGCACGCATGACAACTATTGGATTGTCACCCCTGAGGACATCGCGCGCAACTGTGGGAGCTAGCAGCTTGAGTGTGTTCAGAGCCTTCGCGGCCTGCCTTTTGTTGCTGAGCACGGCGGCAATGGCCACAGCCCAGGAGCGTCCGCGCGTGGTCGCGGTGAACTATGCGCTACAGTACCTGACAGAGCGGTTGGTTGGCAGCGACGCAGAGGTCGTGTTCCCGGTGCCAGCAGAGGTCGATCCGTCCTTTTGGCGCCCCTCCATCGCGGACATCAGCATGATCCAGTCTGCCGATTTGATCGTGCTGAACGGCGCAGGATTTGCCACCTGGGTTGACCGGGTGTCTTTGCCGCGCGCCAAGGTGGTCAACACCGCAGCCGCGATCAAGGACCAGTTCATCGTGACCGAAACCATCACCCACAGCCACGGCGATGGCGGGGAGCATTCGCATGAGGGTCTGGCCTCCTACACCTGGCTGGATCTGAGCTTGGCCGCCACCCAGGCAGAGGCGATTGCGGCCGCACTCAAACGGGTCAAAGGCATTGCGGCCAGTGACATTGACGCCCGATTGGCGGATCTGCGCGGCGATCTGGATGCGCTGGATCAGATGGTGCAGCGCGACTTGGCCGAAAGCGCGGGCATCGCGGTGGTGGCGACGCATCCCGGGTATCAATATTTCGCGCGCCGCTACGGGCTAAGCATCGCGGCACTTGAGTGGGAAGCAGGTGCCATGCCCTCCGAAGAAGAGCGTGCAGATCTTCAATCTCTTGTGGCGCAAACCGGGGCGCGCATCCTGATTTGGGAAGGTCCGCCGCCAGAGGCCGCGCTGGAGGTTTCTGCAGCATTGGGGCTGGAGAGCGTGATGTTTGGTCCCCTTGCGCATCAAACCGGTACGCTGGATTTTCTGGCCGCTTTTGCGGAAGCCGCAGGCAATCTCTCTGCCGCAATGGGCCGTGTGAAGGGCGAGTAACATCCCCGCGCGCGAATGCGGCAGGACGGTCGCCCTCAATCCCAAAGGGTGATCCCAGCGCTATCGCGCGGCAGGGGGGCCATAAAGATCAGGGACCAGCCCCTCGGCCAGCTGTTGCAAAACATCCGCTGGCGTGCCGCTGGGCTGGATCGGGCCATAGTGCACATCATAGCTTCCCCCCAGTTTGGCAAAAAGCTCTGACGCATAGCGCAAAGAGGCCACCCTCCGGCCAAATTCATCGTTCCCCCCGCTCAAAAGTGCTGCGAGCCGTCTGGTGCGGTAATAGTGGTTTGAGTTCTGCATATTAGGCGAGGCGGGCACGATCGGGGCATCACATTCCACCGACATACGCGTGATGCCGTTGCGCCAAGCCGGCTCAACCAACACCCCGTTCTCCCGGCGCGGCACCCGGCCAGAGCCAAACACCAGTAGCGCACCGCCTTGGTGCAACTGCGCGCGCATGCCGTTCAGTGTTTGCCGGACCGTCAGCACACGGTCCTTGCGGTCCAGATCAACAGGGATCAGACGTTCAGTGCCCAGAAAACGCTCCGCTTCGCGCCCGGCGACAACCTTTAGATCAGGCCGACGATCCAGTAAGGCACCGGCATGGGCAATAAAGTCGAACGTCCCGATAGGGTGCGCTGAGCCGATGATGACGGCTCCGGTTTCAGGCACATGTTCCAGCCCGTGGGCAGTGATCTTGGTGCCGCCTTTCATGCCAAGCAGCGCTTTGATCAGATCTGTGCCCGTGCGCCCATCCAGCGTGATCAGCATTTCTTTCGTTTCTTTGAGGGCAAAAAACGCCTGTCCCGTGGTCAGCCGGTTGGCCGCGTCAATTGCACCCATCACCCAGCGCAGGGTGGCCAGCCGCAGATCGGCCCCTTGGGGGATGCGCAGACGGGCGCGCAGCAACTCATCCAGTGGATCGGTAACAGGTTTGTTCAACGCAAAGCTCGCTCATCTATCCTTGGTCGCAGGTTCCACAACTCGGGCACTGGATGCAATGATTGACATACGGTCCCGTTCAGCGTTGCATGAGCCGCACCGCCGGATGCAACTGCAAGATCACCGGGCAGTGCTGCGGGCGCAGGAAAAGTGTTGAGGTCACAAATGCAGGACATTGACGCGGTCACACTGAATTTTTCAGCAACCAGCCTGACCATCCTTAATATGATCCTTGCGGTGGTGATGTTCTCCATCGCGTTGGAGCTGCGGCCCAGCGACTTTTCCAGACTGATGCGCGCGCCCAAGCCGGTGCTGACGGGGCTCTTTTCACAGTTCGTCGTGTTGCCTGCGTTGACCTTTTGCCTGGTCCTTGTGATACAACCGGCACCCTCCATTGCTCTGGGATTGATGCTTGTGGCGGCCTGTCCGGGCGGGACGATCTCAAATTTCATCACTCACCGCGCGCGCGGCAATGCCGCATTGTCGGTGTCGATGACCGCCTTTGCCACCGTGGCCGCCATTGTTCTGACACCCGCCAATGTGGCGTTCTGGGGCAGTCTTTATGCGCCCACACGTGAGATTTTGCGCGCCACGGCGATTGATCCGGTGTCTGTCGCGATCACCGTGGGGTTTATGCTGATCCTGCCGCTGATGATCGGCATCTTTCTCAACGTCTCCCGACCAAGGGTTGCTGAGCGGTTGCGCAGGCCGCTGCAATACCTGTCCATGGCAATTTTCATCGGCTTTATCGTTTTGGCGCTGGCGGCCAATTGGGCGTTGTTCCTGGAGTCAGAAGCCGTCGTGATTGGTCTGGTGCTGGTGCACAACGCGCTGGCACTGGGGGCTGGTTTCACGGTGGCATCGCTGGCGGGTCTGTCGTCTTTTGACCGCCGCGCCGTCACCATTGAAACAGGCATTCAGAATTCAGGGCTTGGCCTGATCCTGATCTTTGGCTTTTTTGACGGCTTAGGCGGAATGGCGGTGGTCGCCGCGATGTGGGGGATGTGGCACATCATCTCGGGCATCCTGCTGGCCTCGTTCATGGCCAGAAGAGCGCCACAGGGTGCCAACGCGTGATCTGCCAATCTTGCGCGAACGGGCAAGAGGGTGAGGGCGCAAAGTCAGGTGATGCTGCACTCCGCCTCAGGTGTTCTGAGCCGCTGGGCCAAAGCCTCGCCCATCTTCGCGGCAGTCTGCGTGAGCGGTGCCAACAGCTCGTCGCGCGCCTGTTCTGCTGACATCACCCGTTTGAGATAAAGAACGTTGAGCGTGGCGTAAAGCTGACCATCATGCATGATCGGCACGCCGAAAGTGGAGACGAGGCGGACATATTCCAGCTTGGAATAATCCTTTTCCATAATCGCAAATCCGTTTTCGCGGATCATCGCCAGCTTTTCATCAAGCTTTACAGGGTCTGATGCAATCTCATTCCAGGGAGCCGGATCATGCTGAAGCCGGGCAACGATGCGATTGCGTTCCTCAGCCGGGCAATGCGCCAGATAGGCCAACCCCAGGCTGGTCCCCAGCATGGGCGACCTAAACCCAGGTGAGCGGTTGAACGACAAGGGGCCCGCAACGCGCGATGTTTCGATGATCAGCATCGCATCGCCATCCGGGATCGCCATATCAGAGGGCCATCCCACTTGTTCATTCAGCGCGTTTAGAAAGGGCTGTGCGATGTCGCCAAAGGATTTGTGCCGGTCATAGGCGCTGCTGAGCATCAGCGTTTTGCCGGTGACGTCGTATTGTCGGGCATCGGGTTGATAGCTGACGTACCCCCCGGTCATCAACGTCTCAAGCATACGGATGATCGTGGCCTTATCGATCCCAGTTTGCTGGTGAATCTCTTTGACGCTGGCGGTGCCGTTCAACCGGTTAACGGAGCTGAGCACCTCAAGAACCCGAAGCGCGGCGGCGACGGGTTTGTAGGACATCTTTTTCTGGTGAGAGCGGTCTTCAAGATCCAGTTGGCTGGCAGTCACTCGGGTCTCCCTCTGTGGTATGCGTTATGGATGGCGCGGCGCGGGCCGGACAGGTGTGGCACCCACGAAGCAGACAGCGCCGGCTGAACTCTCAAGACTTGGTCAAACGTACAATTACTCATCACGAACTTGTGCTCCATCGGCCCCTAGCGGACCTTAAGGGATCTTTAATAACTTTCAAAGTATGGCATTTTTGTACCTTTTGAAGCATTTATTTCACAATGCGAAATTTCTCTAGATATGCAAAACAAAATATCTGTGCAAACGTCCAGAAAAAATTACGTATTTATCGTAATTTGAGCCGTCACTTAGTGTGCAGATGTTGGAGGCCCACATGTCAGTGAAAGTGCAGTGCATGCCCGGGCAAATTGATCGAATTGGTGAGGCACATCAGGTCGATACAGTTAAACAGCGATGGAAATTTGTATGAATGACCAGTTTTGTGGCGGATCAACAGAGCAGCAAGAAGGAGCCATGACCATGAAACGCTCATTTGAAGATCAGTATGATGCGCTTCTGGGCGGCGCGTCTGAACATCTGAAACAGCAAAAGAACCTACTGGTGCCTGGATCGGCAGCGGGGGCTGGCGTTGTTTATGCTTTGGGTGCGCTGCGGTCTTTAGGTCAACAGGTCACTCGCTTTGTCGGGGCCGGACCCGTCTTGTTGATCAGCGATGAGGTGTTGCGCGGCTTGGGCTGTGTTGCCTTCGCCAAGAGCATCCTGGAGGAGGCGGGCCATGAGGTGTTGGTCTTTACGGATGTCGATCCTGAACCGGATTTAAAAAACGCCGTCGCGGCAGAGGCGCTGGGCCGCGCACATGCGGTCACCGGTGTGGTTGGCATCGGCGGCGGCAGTGCCATGGATGTGGCCAAGGTTGTGGCGGTTGGTCTGGGCCTCGATTGCTCCAGCACGGACTATGTCACCGATCCCGCCTCGCGCGGGCGCGCCGCGCGCCTGCCGCTTTTCCTGGTGCCCACCACCGCAGGCACCGGGAGTGAGGTCAGCATCTTTGGCGTGATCTGTGAGGGCAAGGAAAAGCGGCTGATGGCTGACCCGCTGCTGGTGCCGGACATCGCCATTCTGGACCCGCTGTTGACGGTGTCGATGCCACAATCGGTAACCGCTGCCACCGGCATTGATGCGCTGACCCACGCCATAGAAGCGATGACGCATAAGAACGCGGGTCCGATGAACGATGCCCTGTCGCTCGGGGCGATTTCGCTGATCGGCAAGGCGTTGAAGCCTGCGGTGCAGGATCCAAAAAACCTTGAGGCGCGCTATGATATGCTGGTGGCCTCGGCCCTCGCGATGATGAGCTTTAACCTCACCGGGGCGCTTTGGGCGCATAGCGTATCTTACATTATCGGAATGGAAAAACCCACGCCGCATGGGGTGGGATGCGGCTTGGGGCTGCCCTACTTGCTTGAGTTCAATGAACCCGCTTGCGCGGACAAACATGCGCGCATTACCCAAGCGCTGGGGCTGCCGTCCCGGTCACGGGCGGCGCCGACATCCAAGCTGGCGTCGTCGGTGTTAAGCTTGATGGATGATGTGGGCCTGCCCACAACTCTGGCGGACTGGGGGATTGAAAAGGCCCGGTTGAATGATCTGGCCGATCAGACGCTGGCGATGTACCCGCGTGAAGGCAATCCGCGCGCCATGCTGAAATCCGACAGCCGCGCCTATTGGCAGAGCATGTACGCCGGGTTTTAGGGCGCAAAGCCGTGTCGCTCTTGCACGGGGCGTAACATCCTAAAACCAGACGCGGGCTGGCAAAGGCCTGCGGGGCTTCTCATTCCGCCGTGCCTTTCATAGGCTGCACCGAACCTGAAAAAGGAGAGGCCTGTGATTGATCCTGCGCGGTTTTTGTCCGATCTGCACACCCTGCGCGGCTTTGGGGCCCAGGGGCAGGGTGTTGTGCGCCCGGCCTATTCAGAACCGGACCTGCAGGCGCGGGATTGGCTGGCGCAGCGCATGTCCGAGGCCGGGCTGCGCCCGCAGTTCGATGCAATGGGCAATCTTTTCGGCCTGGCGGAAGGGCCATCGCTGCTTTTGGGCTCACACTCTGACAGCCAGCCCACGGGCGGCTGGCTGGACGGTGCGCTTGGCGTCATCGCCGGGCTTGAGGTGGCACGCGCAGCACAAGAAAGCGGCGGCCCGGCCATCTCTGTCGTGTCCTTTCAAGATGAAGAGGGGCGGTTCGGCGTCACCACAGGCTCTGCGGTTTGGGCAGGGCAGGTGCCATTGTCCCAAGCGGATGGATTTGTGGATCATGCGGGCGTTTCCCTGGCAGAGGCCCGCGCCCGGTTAGCCCCCCGCGCGGTGACTGAGGTGCCTGCCGACGCGTTCACCGGTTTCATTGAGCTGCATATTGAACAAGGCCCCGCCCTGGATGCAGCAGGCGAGCAGATTGGCGTGGTCACCGATATTGTGGGGATACGCGACCGGGTGATAACGCTTCGCGGTCAACAGAACCACGCAGGCACAACGCCGATGGCGCTGCGGCGGGACGCGTTTCAGGGGCTTGCCGCCTTTAGCACCAGGCTGAACACGCGGCTGCGCAACATCGTCACGCCGCAGTCGGTTTGGACAATTGGCCATGTCGATGTCACGCCAAACGCTTCATCAATCGTGCCGGGGCAGGTGCGGTTCTCCATGCAGTGGCGCGATGCTGAAACGGATCGTCTGGCGCGCATGCAAGAGGTGATTGAGGCGACATTGCACGAGGTCGCGGATGAGATGGGCTTGGAGGTGGCGATGGGCCCGCTGCTGGGGCTGGAGCCCGTTGCGATGGACCCCGCCTTGCGCCGCAGGTTGGAGGCGGGGGCCGAGGCAGTGGCACCGGGCAAGTGGCGGCGGATGCCGTCGGGGGCCTTGCATGACGCCACCAACGTGGCCCGGCATCTGCCTGTCGCGATGCTGTTCGTGCCCTCAATTGACGGGATCAGCCACGCTTTTGAAGAAGACACGGAGGAGGCGGATTTGGTGGCCGGGTTGAAAGTGTTGGCCCACGCGGCTGGTGTGGCGTTCTAGCCCTCTGCCAGGAAGGCGCACGCCAACCTTCTTTCGCAATGCACGCTTATCGGCGCATGTTGGTTGGACGCGTGATGCGTCGTTGCAGCGCACGTTCGCGGAAAAAGACGAAAAGCCCCGAGCTGATGATCAGCAAGATCCCCACAAAGATCGCCGTATCGGGCCATTCACCGAACATGATGAACCCCCAAAACACGGCCAACGGCAGCCCGACATATTCAAACGGGGCCACAGTGGCAGCATCAGACAGCCGGTAGGCTTGGCTGAGGCAATAGCCGACGGTCGCGCTGATCATCCCAAGCCCGAACATAAAGGGCCAATCGGCATCCGCGGGCCATGTCCAGGCCCGCAACAGAAACGTCATTGCAGGGTTTTCAAACCGCTCGGCAAAACGTCCGTCGCCGACGCTGACATAAAAGATCATTGAGACGACGATAAAGGTGACCTGGATATAGACCGCAAGGGCTGAGGCCTTGGAGGTGACACCCAGCCTGCGGGTCATGACCTGGTTGATGGCGTAGGTCAGGGCCGACAGCACCGGGAGCAGCAACACCAGGCGGTTCACATCACCGCCGCCCATCGTCTGCCAGGGGCGCTGCATGATCAGCACGCCCAAGAAACCCAACAGCACGGCGCTGATCCGCAAAAAGCCGACACGTTCGCCCAGAACCGGGATCGACAGTAGGGTGATAAACAGGGGGGCTGCAAAAAGAGCGCCGTTGTCTCTGCCAGCGGCAAAACCGCGATGGCGGCAAAGAAGGTCATGTTTGACACAACAATCATCAGGGCCCGCACCGTATGCATCACGGGGCGTTTGGTTTTCAGGATGGACCAACCGCCCTCCCATTGCACGATCACCAATGAGAAAACGAGCCCGATGGCCGAGCGGGTGAAAACAAGCTGGTGCAAGGGGTATGCGCCCGAAAAGCCTTTGATCAGCATATCGTTAAGCGAGATGGCGAACATGCCAGCCAGGATAAACCAGATGCCAGCAAGGGAGGTGTTGGGCTGTGTGCTCATGCCTTTGCGCTAACAGAAGCGGCGGGGCCTTGCCTGCACAAAACCGCCATGGCGCTTCGGTTTTGTGCTTTGAGGGAAGGGTGACGGCGGCAAACGGATGGCGTGTGTGCGAGGGGCGGCAAGACCACTGATGCTAAGCGCCTGTGACGCAAAGCCCAATACCTTGGCCGGAGCCCACGGGGGCATCTTCGGAACACACAGGCCCGGCGGATCAGCGGCAGGGCCTGTCTAAAGCCCTGCGGCCACGCCTTTGACGGCCTCCAGCAAGGCCTTGGCGATGGGTGTGTTCGTCTGGCCGTGGCGGGTGATCAGCCCAACCGGCCGTGACACCTCAGGGCTTTGCAAGACACGCCACCGCAGCCCAAGCGGCGCGGGATCGGTCATCGCCAATTTGGGGACCGGGGCCAGCCCCAGACCGCGCGCGACCAAGGCCAGCGCAGTGGTGGTGCGGCCCACTTCAACATCCCAACGCAAGGGGCGCTGTTCGCGGGCCAAGGCTTCATCCATCATCAGCCGGTTCCCTGTGCCCCGTGCGGGCAGGATCAATGGCACCTCGGTTAAGGCAGACCAGGGCACCGCCGCCCGCGTGGCAAGTGGATGATCAGGTGGCATCGCCAGGCCGATGGCATCGTCAAAGAGCGGCGTGAATTCCGTCAAAGGCTCTAGCATCGGCACCGAACCAATGCCCCAATCCGCCTCCCCACTGGCCACCGCTTCGGCCACGCCATTGGCGGACATATCCAACAGCTGCAATCGTGGGTTTTGCCCGGCTGATCTAAGCTGGCGCAGTGCGGGGGCCAGTAGCGCGGTGATCACGGTTGGGATGGCCGCCACCGTGACGTTCTGGGTGCGTTGATAGGCATGGGCTGCACTTTCATCGCGCAGGGCCAGCACGGTGTCCTCTGTGTCCTCCAAAATGCTCTCAGCCCGCTGCTGTAGCCGTTTTGCAGCCAGCGTCGGGCGCACCTCACGTGTGGTACGGTCAAAAAGCCGGGTGCCTAGCGCCTCTTCCAGTTTTTGTATTCTGCGCGTGACAGAGGTTTGGGACAGGGCCAGCTGTTCAGCAGCGCGGTGGAATGACCGCGCTTTATGGACGGCCAGAAAGACCTCCAGATCGCCGAAATCGAAATTAATGCGCATTACGGAATAATCTTACTGAAAGGTGCATTAGTCAAATCAAACCTCACGCCCTATACCCCAATCAGCAAAAGGAGGATTGATGCCACAAGAGCCAGACATCGTTGTGATCGGGGGCGGCAACGCGGCTCTTTGCGCGGCCATGACTGCGGCGGAGGCGGGCGCGCAGGTGCTGATCCTGGAGGCCGCACCCAAAGCCTATCGCGGCGGCAACTCTCGCCACACCCGCAACTTTCGCTGTATGCACCACGGACCACTTGGCCCGCTGATCGACAGCTACACCGAAGACGAATACTTTGACGATCTGATCAAGGTGACGGGTGGCAAAACCGACGAAGCCCTCGCGCGGCTGGCGATCCGGTCTTCTGAGGCCTGCCTGCCTTGGATGGAAGCCCACGGTGTGCGGTTTCAACCCTCCCTTTCCGGCACCTTGTCCCTGGCCCGCACCAACGCCTTTTTCCTCGGCGGGGGCAAAGGCCTGATGAACGCCTATTACCGGACGGCTGAGGCGCTGGGCGTTCAGGTGCGCTATGACGCACCGGTCACGCACCTGGAACTGGATGAGGGGGAGATTACGCGGATCGACTATTCCCAAGGGGAGGCAACGCACAGCGTTTCACCCAAGGCAGTGGTGATCGCCTCGGGCGGGTTTCAGGCTGATACCGATTGGCTGGCGCGGGCCTGGGGGCCTGCGGCCAAGAACTTTCTCATCCGTGGCACGCCCTACAACCGCGGCGCGGTGTTGGCGGATCTGTTGGATCAGGGGGTGGAGCAGGTCGGAGACCCCACCCAATGCCACGCGGTTGCCATCGACGGGCGCGCGCCAAAATTTGACGGCGGGATCGTGACGCGGTTGGACTGCGTGCCGTTTTCCATTGTCGTCAACAAAGAGGGCGCACGCTTTTATGACGAAGGCGAAGATGTCTGGCCCAAAAGATATGCGATCTGGGGCAGGTTGGTTGCGGGGCAGCCTGATCAGGTGGGCTATGTCGTGATTGACGCAAAGGCCTTGAACCTGTTCATGCCCTCTGTCTTTCCGCCGATTGAGGCCCCAAGCATTGAAGCCCTGGCTGAGAAGATGGGCCTGCCGCCTGCTGCGCTGCGCGCTACGGTAGATCAGTTCAACGCAGCTTGCGGCGATCAATCCGCCTTTCACCCCACTGAGTTGGACGGCGTGGCCACAACGGGGCTGACACCGCCCAAAAGCAATTGGGCCCGCCCGATTACAGAACCGCCGTTTTACGGCTATTCGCTGCGCACGGGCGTGACCTTTACCTACCTTGGTTTGAAGGTGGATGAACGCGCGCAATGCGCTGTGGGCAACCGACCAGTGCGCAACATGTGGGCCGCCGGGGAAACGATGGCGGGATCCATCTTGGGGCAGGGGTATTTGGCTGGCTTCGGCATGACCATCGGCACCGTTTTTGGCCGCATCGCGGGACAGGAGGCCGCCGCTTATGCAAATTGATGCCCTTCAAGAGGCCCGTCGCCAGGCCGAGATTTGCAATGCCTGTCGGTACTGCGAAGGCTATTGTTCAGTCTTTCCGGCGTTGCATGCCCACCGCGCATTTGCGGACGGCGACCTGACGCAGCTGGCCAACCTGTGCCACAACTGCCGGGGATGTTATTATGCCTGCCAATACACAGCGCCGCATGAATTTGACCTGAACCTGCCGCGCGCGCTGGCTGAGGTGCGCCAGGACAGTTGGCAGGCTCTGGCCTGGCCCCGTGGCTTTGCGCCGCTTTTTGATCGGGCCGGGGTGGCTATTGGCGTGGCCTTGGTGCTGGGCTTTGCCCTGATCTTTGCGCTGTCCCAAGCGCTGCGCCCTGCTGAGGGGGCGGGCTTTTACGCCTATATGCCCCACACGCTGATGGTGGCTATTTTCGCACCTGCCTTTGTGCTGCCCCTGGTCACGCTTGCGGTGTCGCTGCGGCGCTATTGGGCGCAGGTGGGTGGCGGTACGCTCAGGCTTGCCGATATCTGGTCCGCCTGTCAGGCCGCAGGGCGCATGAAGAACCTTGAGGGGGGCATGGCGACGGGTGTAATTTTGAGGACGAAGACCGCTTTAGCCAGGCCCGCCGTCACTTTCACCAAGCCACGCTTTACGGCTTTTTGCTGTGCTTTGCTGCCACATCCAGCGGCACTGTGCTGCACTACGGCTTTGGCCTGACGGCGCCCTATGGGATTTTCAGCCTGCCCAAGCTTCTTGGGGTGCCGGGGGGGCTGTTGCTGTGTCTGGGCACAGGCGGTTTGGCCTGGCTCAAGACCAAGGCTGATCCCCAGCTGGGTGCCCCAAATGCCTGGGGCGGAGAGATGGCGTTTGTCTTGTTGCTGTTTGCGGTCAGTGCCACGGGGCTGCTGCTTTATGCGGTGACGGGCACGGCGCTGGTGGGCTGGGCTTTGCCGCTGCATCTTGGCTGTGTGCTGGCGTTCTTTCTGCTCACGCCCTATTCGAAAATGGCCCATGGGTTTTACCGTATGGCCGCCCTGACCCGAGATGCGGCGCGCCGCCGTGAGGGGGCGTGAGCGGCGATTGCATGAGGCACCTGCGGGTCTGCGGCACCAAGTCATGTAAAAAGGGCAACGTCCTGTGACGCTGCCCTTTTCCTGCAAAGCCTAAAGCTCGGATCAAACGGCGATCACACCGCCGTCTTTCTTTGTGACAACCACCACCGACGGCCGGGGCGGCATCTGCGGATCAAAGTCCGGCCAGCGGGTTGCCGGATCTTCAAAAGTTGAATCGCGTTCAAAGCCCTTAAGGTCTTTGGTCCCGTCTGTGCCGGGATGTTGGACGGCCAAAAACAGCGCCTTGGATTGGTCCGCGAAATAGGGGCCACACAGCTCTCCCCCCACTGGGCAGCGGAAAAAGAGCTTGGAATGCCCGCGCAGATCCCCTTCGGTCTCCAGCCCGTAAAGCCCGTCAGACTTGCCCGTCCGGCCCCAACCGCGGCCCTGATCGGTGGAAATCCACAAACGGCCTGCATTGTCGAACGCGCAGTTGTCTGGGGCGGCGAACCAGCCGTTCTCAGAGGTTTCAGGGTTCCACATCGCGCCCACCTCTTCGATCTTAGGATCACCACACAGCACCAGGATGGACCAGGTGCCAAAGGCTGAGGCGTGGTTGCCGCCATCTTCCTTGATCTCAATGATATGGCCAAACCGGCTTTTGGCACGTGGATTGGCGGCATCTACCTGCTCTGGTTTGCGGCGGCTGTTGTTGGTCAGCATCACATAGGCGGTGCCATTCGGCCCGGGCTGTGCATCTTCGGGCCGGTCCATCGGCGTGGCCCCCAAAGCGTCAGCGGCCAGCCGGGTGTCGATGGAGATGTCAGCCTGGCTGTCGAAGCCGTTCTCAGCGGTCAGCGGCCCTTCGCCGTGTACCAGCGGCAACCAGTGCACGGTGCCGTTGGGATCAAACCGCGCCACATAAAGTGTGCCTTCGGACAAAAGTGTGGAGCCGAAATGGCTGTTGTCATCGCTCACCGGGTCGGCAGAGACCCATTTGTATTGATAATCAAACCGGTTGTCGTCACCCGAATAGATCACCAGCCGCCCATCGCTGGCGATGGTGGTCTCCGCCCCTTCATGGCGGAAGCGGCCCAGAGCGGTGTGCTTGATCGGCGTGGCGTCGGGGTTCATTGGGTCCACTTCGACGATATAGCCAAAGCGGTTCGGCTCATTGGGTTCTTTGTCGATGTTGAACCGATCATGGTACTGACCCCAGGCGTACCAGCGTCCCGGCACACCGTAGCGTTTCATGCTTGCAGCCTCAGCTTGCGCAGAGATGTCGGGCTTGTCATCGGCATCGACAACATCGCTCCAGAAATAGCCGTGGAAGTTTTCTTCAGCCATCAGATAGGTGCCCCAAGGGGTCATACCGCCCGCACAATTGTTCAGCGTGCCCAGCACCGTCATGCCCGCAGGATCAGCGGATGTGCGCAGGCGCGGGTGCCCGGCGGCAGGGCCATCAAATGTCATGGGTGTGTTGGCCGTGATGCGCCGGTTCGCTGGGTTGTCGCGGTTCAACGCCCATTTGCCATCGCCACCTTTGCGGATTTCAAAGACCGACCCGCCATGCGCTGCCATCTCAATGTCGACCAGTGCGCGCGTCATGCCTTTGAAGCCGTCGCGGTCCTGGCGGCCCAGACCGGGGAACATCACCTCCTCGTTGGTGTATTCGTGGTTGACGCAGAGCATCCCGCGACCGGGCTCAATCTCGGCAAAGCCGACGTAATCGTTGTTGTAGCCAAACTGCTGGGCCTGCGCCTCGGCTGTTTGGTTCATCACATCAAAATCGGGGGCGGAGGCGGTAATCGGATCGCCCCAGCGCACCAGGATATCGGCGCTATAGCCTTCGGCGATGTGGTGGGTTTCATCATTGCCCCAAGCCAATTCATCAAACACATAGCGGCTGTCTGCCGCGGCGGCGCGAGCCTGACGGGGGGCTGTGAGCGCGGTGGCACCAAAGAGCGACGCGGTGGCCGCAACGCCCAGTGAACCGCGTAGAAAATCCCGGCGGCCATAGCGGCTTTGGATAACATCGCCGATGGTTCTTTGCAGATTGGGGTTGGTGGGGATGTCGTCGAAAGCCTCAAAGGCTTCTGCTTTGTTTCCGTACTCATCACTTTGGATGATGGTTTTGCGGGTCATGCGCGGCTCCCTGGCATGTGATTGCGTGGTGGTGTCTGATCAAAGGCAGACGCGGCCTGACTAGCCGTGGTTCTTTGCGGTTTTATGAAAGCTGACACATTCGCTGGCCGGGTGCCACCACCGGCTTTGACATGGCCCTGGCAAGCCCGGGCCATGGGGGTGCGGTCCGCATAAAGGGGCGCGGTATCGTGGGCCAAAACATGACGTTTTCGACACGTCAGCACACGTTTAAGGTGATTCTTGTAAATGAAGGTGCTCAGATTGGCATGTTCACTGCCCCAGCGGCATTCAGCAGCTTTTCAGGTCAAAATCAGCTGTATTTCGCAAAAACGCTTATTTTTTAGCGGTATGGGCGTGACGTAACGCACAAACGCCCTTGATTTGTCGCCCGAAACGGGGTCGACTTAACGTTACGGAGGAACATCTCATAAAAACGTGAAGTTGTGGATCAAATCACGCCGCAGTCAGCTGCGCGGCAGGTGTTTTGTCTGATAAAACTGAGTTCGGGGACCGTGCATGTCGAGTTGTGATTACGTAGTGGCGATTGGGGCAAGCGCGGGGGGGCTTGATCCCTGTGAGCGGTTCTTTCATGAGGCACCGACCGGAAAGGGCTTTGCCTATGTTGTGATCCAGCACCTTTCGCCTGACTTTCGCAGCCTCATGGACGAACTGCTGGCCCGGCATTCCTCCATGCCCATTCACCGCGTTGAGAACGGGATGGAGATTGAGCCCGATACGATCTACCTCAACCGGCCGCGCCAGATCCTGACGGTTGAGAACGGGAAATTCGTAGTTTCACCGGATGAGGGCGATGACATTTTGCGGCTGCCGATTGACTCATTCTTTGAATCGATCGCCGCAGACCTGGGCGAAAAGGCCATTGCGGTCATTCTGTCTGGATCGGGCAGCGACGGCGCCAAAGGCGCGCGCGAGATTAAGATGCGGGGCGGGCGCGTCTTTGTACAAAGCCCGGAATCGGCGAAGTTTGAAAGCATGCCGATGTCGGTGGTGAACAGCAAAATCGCTGACGGCATCGCGGGCCCGGATGAATTGCCATCGCTGATATCGGAACATGTCACCGGGACAAAGACAGATGCGTCCAAAAAACCCCGCGCAATGACCGGCGACACCTATCATGACATTCTGGAGCTGTTGCAGGAACGGTTCGGCACCAACTTTGAATTCTATAAACCTGAGACCACCAAACGTCGGCTGGAACGCCGGTTGGAATTGGCAGGTTTTCAAACGCTGGAACAATATTACGAGGCCTTGCTGGAGGATGAGCAAGAGCTTGAGACGATTTATGCGGACCTCTTGATTGAGGTCACGTCGTTCTTCCGAGACCACGAAGCATTCACCAAAATCGAAAACACCGCGATCCCACAGATCTGTGCCGCGATGACGCGGGATCATCAGATCCGGATGTGGGTGCCGGGATGTGCCAGCGGCGAAGAAGCCTATAGCCTGGCGATGCTGGTGGCCGAATATGCGCGGGAAAATAACCTGCACTTCAACCTGAAAATTCTAGCCACAGATGTGCATCAACGTTCGCTTAGCGCGGCTTCTGCCGGGATTTATAGCGCGGATGCTTTGGCGAAGGTACCCAAAGAACGGGTTGAGCGGTATTTTGAGCAGACAGGTGAGTATTACCAGGTGCGTCCGGCGCTGCGCCGGTCCGTTGTGTTCAGCCCGCATGATTTACTGACTGATCCGCCCTTTACCCGGATGGATTTGGTCAGCTGTCGGAACGTTCTGATCTATCTGACCGAAAGCGCACAGCGCAAAGTTCTGACGATGTTCCACTTTTCCTTGCGCAAGCATGGTGTGCTGTTTCTGGGGCCCAGCGAAACGACTGGACGGCTGTCGCAGGAATTCACCACTGTTTCCCAGCGCTGGCGCATTTTTGAGAAGAAGCGCAACGTGCGGATCTTTGAACCCTCTCGGGCGCTGGCATCGCCTCGGGCCATGCAAAGTGCGACGAACCAGTTTTTGGCAGGGGCAAAGAAGGAAAAGCTCTCTGCCGTCCCAACGGCAAATGAAGCGGTGATCGCAGAGGCGCTGCAAAGCCTGTTGAAGATCTACGCCCCGGCGGGTTTTCTGGTCAGCCAGAACGCCAGATTGGTGCATGTCTTTGGGGATGGGCGCAAGTTTCTGACAGTCAGCGAAGGATCGTTCAGCGACCGGCTGACGGATCTGTTGCCCGCACCCCTGTCTGAGCATGCCTCAGCCATGCTGGAACGCTTTCGCCACGGCATCGTTGTTGAAAACGCGCGTGCTGTTGATGTTGATCTGGACGGTGAAACCCGCCACCTGAAGCTGTCGCTGCAAAGCCTGTCTGACGAAGAAAAGAAAACCACCGGGTTTGCGATATTCACGATTGAAGAAGATGACGCGCTGACCTTCCCGGTGCCTGAGGGCAAGTTGGGGCACGTCGCGGATGATGAGCTGATCTCATCCTACGCGCGCCGGGTGAGTGAGCTGGAACATGCGCTGCAAACCAATGAAGAGACGTTGCAGTCCACGATTGAGGAAATGGAAACCTCAAACGAAGAACTGCAGGCCACGAACGAAGAACTGATGTCGGCCAACGAAGAGCTGCAGTCCACAAACGAGGAACTGCACTCTGTCAACGAAGAGCTTTATACCGTGAGCGCGGAACACCAGCGCAAGATCGAAGAGCTGACTGAGCTGACGTCCGACATGGACCACCTGCTTAAGAGCACCAACATCGGCACGCTGTTCCTGGATGAAAACCTCAACGTGCGGCGCTTTACGCCCGCGGCCTCTCGGACGTTCAATTTGATTGCGCAGGACATTGGCCGCCCCTTCCATCACATCACCGCACGTTTTGCAGATGTGAACGTTGTTGAGTTGGCGACCAAGGTGCGCGACAGCAAAGAACCCCAGGACCGCGAGATTATTGCCGATGGCCGCGCCTATTTGATGCGCGTGCTGCCTTATGTTGCAGATGCTGAGTTTGAGACGGGCGTCGTCTTTACCACCATTGACGTGGAAGAGTTGAAGATCGCGCAGCGTCAGATCACCGAGATGACGCAGTTCCACAGCGATGTTCTGCGCGACATTGGCCAGATTGTCTGCCGGTGGACGCAATCTAGCAAAGATCTGGTGTTCTTTAACACCACATTTGCGGAACGCTTTGGGATTGACGAAAAGACAGCATCTGAAGCGAAGATCACAGATTACTTTGATGACCCGTCATGGGCGGCAGTTGAGGCAAAGCTGCATGATGTGCAGCCAGGGGCCTATGTGCCGGTGCGTTTTCAACAAACCACAGCCTTTGGCGGGATACGTGAATTTCGCGGGCTGGTGCGCGCCATCCAAAGCACAGCGGCGGATGAAGCCTATTTCCAGTTCACCGGCGATGATGCCACCGCTGACATCAAGTATATCGACACGCTTGAGGAAGTGCTGAACGTCGATTTCATTGCAACAGAAGCAGATTTGCAGCTGGACAGAAGCCCAGAAGAGCAACGCATCAGCATCTTGATCGACAATGCCAAAGCGTACCTTGGGGCCGACATCGCATTGATGAAGTTGGTGCGCGAGGGAGAGAGTTCTGAGCCGCTGACCCTGGGCACCCCGGATCAGTTTGAGGGCCTGCCAAATGGCGCTTACGGCAAGCTTGATCAGTTGCTGTCTGAGGCGGCGGCGGTCGCCGACAGCTCTGAGGTGCAGTTGCGGGCAAGTGGCAGTAACAAAAACCACGCCCGACTGATGGCGGACATGAATGCGCATCGCGCGCTTCTGGCCCCTGTCGTTGCCAGGGACATGGCCATCGGCAGCGCCGTCTTTGTGGTGCGCGATACCCAAGACCCGATGCGCGGCTTCAGCCCGCTTGAGGTTTCCATGATGCGCATCATCCTCAAGCTGATCGGATTTATCTGGGACAGGCACCGCCGGCTGGAAGAGCTGCGCGCCACGTCCGAACAGCTGCAGTTGATCTTCAACAATGTCTCATCGCGGATTTGGTACAAGGATGAGAGCAACCGCATCCTGATGTTGAACCAGGCGGCCGCTCAATCCATGGGCATCACAATGGAGCGGGCCACCGGGGCAGACGCCGCTGAGCTGTTCCCCGAAGTGCCCAAGGCGCAGTTTGACGAAGACCTGAGGATTATCAAAAGCGGTAAGCCAAAGTTGGGTGAGCTGCAGAATTTCCATCGCGCAGACGGGGAACAGGATTGGGTGCGCGTGGACCGTATCCCTTATGTCGACCCCGAAACCGGCAAGCACAATTTGCTGGTGGTCGCGACCGACATCTCAGAACTGATGGAGCGGGAAGCTGAGTTGAAATCGCTCAACTCCCGGCTCGACACTGAAAAGGACCGCCACAAAGCGCTGTACCTGCGCACCCCAGCGATGATGTTCTCCACCACGCTAGACAGGCAGATCCACGATGTGAACATGCTCTTGGCCAGCAGGGGCGGCTACCAGCCTGATGAAATGCTGGAGCATTCCTTTGACACCTTCTTCCGGGCGGCGGAGCCCATGGAAGAAGATGAAATTGACGGGCTGATTGAGGATGAAAATACGCGGCCCTATTACTTCCGTTGCAAATCAGGCGAAGAGCTGGAAGTCGAGCTGGCCGGGATTGACGATCATGATGACAGTGTCGTGGGCGTGCGCAGGTTGTGGGTGGTGCATGATGTCAGTGACAGGAACGCCGCGCTGAAGTCTTTGAATGATCAGAACGAAGAGCTGGCCAAACTGAACGACGGTTTGGCACAATTCGCCTATGCCGCGTCACACGATTTGCAAGAACCGTTGAGGAAGATCAGCCAATACGGCGACCTTCTTTTGGAAGAACATCGCAAGTCGTTGGGCGAGGAGGGCCAGTTTTTTGTCGACGTCATGACCAGCTCTGCCCAACGGATGAGCGGGCTGATCAAAAGTCTGCTGGTGTTTTCCAGCGCGGCAAAGGGCGATCTGTCGCAAGAGCAGATCAACTTGAACGCGCTCTTTGACCTGGCGGTCGAAGAACACAAAGATCTGGTGGCCGAAAGCGGGGCCACTTTGATCATTGGAACTTTGCCAAAGGTTGATTGTGACGCGAACCTGATCCAGATTGTGGTATCGAACCTGATCTTGAATGCGTTGAAGTACCGTGCACCACGTCGAAAGTTGCAGATCAAAGTATCTGCCGAAATTGAAGAGAACGCCGCAAAGAAGGCGCATAAAATCACCATTGAAGACAATGGCAGAGGGTTTGACGCAGGCGATTCAGAGCGCATTTTTGAGCCCTTCGCCCGTCTGGTGCCCAAGTCCCAAGTTACAGGAAGCGGCATTGGATTGGCCATCTGCCGCACGATCTGCGAACGGCATGGGTGGCAGATTGAAGCCACAGGCAGTACTGGTAAAGGAGCCACGTTCCTTATTACCATTCCGGCAGGGCAAGAGCAGTGACTGACCCCAAAGCGTCCCGATACGTCCTGATCATTGATGATGATCAGGAAGATGCCTTTGCGCTCAAATGGGCCTTTAAACAGGCAATTGCCGGTGTTGAGGTTGTGCATTGCTCAGAAGGATCAGAGGCGCTGGCGTTCTTGGCGTCCAAGACACAGATGTCGGAGCTGCCGGATCTGGTTTTGGTCGACGTGGATATGACGGAGGTTGACGGGTTCAAAATCCTTGAGACGATCCGGGGACGCGAGGAAACAGCCCATCTGCCGCTGTTGTTTTTCTCCAATTCAGGTGCGGCAGATGAGGTGCAAAGGGCCTACCGCAGCGGCGCGAATGCCCATCTGGTCAAACCCGATTCCATGCATGATCTGCGTCAGATGATTGCAGCTATGGTGCAGTTCTGGCTGCGCCAGGCGTCATTGCCGGATGGCGACGACAGCTAACAGAGTGTTTGACGCTCTACCGCGCAGTTGAAATCCCGCGCACGGTGACGCTCAGTTTTCCAAATCAATTCAAGTGTGGGCCGCTGGCAGGGTCATCCTCAGGGCGAAAGTCCTATCGTCTGCGTTTAAAGCTTCCAAAGAGCCACCATGTGCCGCCGCGATCTGGCGAACCAGGAACAATCCCAATCCAGCACCGGGGCGTTTTTGGCCTGATCCAACGGCATAGGCTTCAAACAGGCTCGGATCCGCAGGAGTGTCGCTTGGGCTGGTGATCGTCAGGCCGGGCTGTGGCCCCTCGCTCACGCTCAGGGTGACGGGGCCTGCCTGCGCGTGTTCCTGGGAGTTAGCCACCAGCTCTTGCACCGCGATGCTGAGATGTGGGGCGATGCCAGCGACTGTGGCTTGGCCCTTAACCGTTGGCATGATACTGCCCCAGTTCTTTTGCGCCTTACGCAGCCCATCATCGACAACGGCGCGAAGCGAAACCGGGCTGACAGCCAACCCCCCGTATGCAGAACCTGCAACAGCCGATCAGCGTCTACCAACCGTGCGAGTGCGGCGGTTTTCGCGCTGATCCGGTCCATGTTGTCGCGCAGCTCTTGGCTGCCTGCCGCAAGCTCTTTGGACATTTCGGCGTAGATGTTGATGTGACGCAATAGCGCCCTTTTGTCGTGGACAAGTCTGGCAGATACCTCCGCGCTCAGCGGCTGAGGCAAGATCACAAAAGCCTCTGGGTCCTGCGTCACGACAACACGTTAGGCGGCAGACTGGAGCAAGCTGCGCCGCATTTTCCGCGCGACATCTTCTATGAGATGCGTCTTTTCAATGAAGGCGTCAGCCCCGTTTTTCAAACAAGTTGAACAGTGGACCAAAGAATCCATACCCGACAAAACGTTGATGGAAGGTGACTTTGCCCCTAGCCGCCGACGGATTTCCCGGATCGCCGTCAGCCCGCCCAGATGCCAAGATACGTTCTGCGTATCGGGCATGGACAAGTCCACAAAGATGGCGTCGAGATTTTGTGGATTGCTCTTAATATAGTTGACCAGTTCGTCTGAGGACGTCATCGGGTCGATTTCGAAACTGTCCCCCAGCGCAGCACATAGCGCTTCTAAGAATACCTCATCATCATCTACAATTGCTATTTTGCGGCGCTTCATCGGTCTCTCTCTGTCAGCGTACTTTACCTTTGAAACGGTTTTTCTGCTTTGTCAAAATGTATATCCGTGTGGATAGTTTTAAGGTAATTATTTCATCGGCTTATAAAAGGTCGAGTTTTGTAAAGATTTTTTCGATGGGCGGGTAGCAGGAAAAAATTTTCACTGAAGGCGCTCGGATTTGCGTGCCAAAATCTGGCTTTCAGTGCGCTGGGCGCAATCTGTGCGCGCGTCAAAATTGGTGTTTGGCAGCGTCGCGTTCCAGCAGCCGGTTTCACCCTGTGAAGTAAATAAGGGGCACTGGGAGATCACGAAACCGTGATGGCCATTTGACAATTGGCGATGAACCAAACCCGCTCCCTCTGCGTATCCCTTGGGTAATCACTTTGGGAGAGATAGATGAACATCGTAGAGATCGCCGCAGGCTCGGACGACTTTAACATTCTGGTGCGCGCACTCAGTACAGCGAATCTTGTGACAACTGTCCAAGAAGCTACAGACATCACCGTTTTCGCACCGACTGACGCTGCATTTGTGCAGTTGGCGCAGAATTTGGGCTATACCGGCGACCCTGCAGACGAAGATGCAGTCTTTGGCGCAATCGTGGATGCGCTGACCGCTTTGGGTAATGGCGATCCGCTGCCTTTGCTGAATGACATTTTGCTTTACCACGTCGCAGGCGGTGCCCGCACGCAGGATGAGATCAACGCAGAAAGCAGCATTGCCACCTTGCTGACCGATGCGGCGCTGACACCAAACAATGGGACGTTGCAGGACGGTGAGCCTGATCTGGCCGATCCTGCCATCGTGATCCCGGACATCACAGCGGACAACGGCATCATCCAGGCGATCGACAATGTGCTGTTGCCCATCGACGTGCCGGGCAACACCTCCATCACCGATATTGTCGCGCAAAGCGGTTCAGGTTTTGATGAAAACGCCAATGACTTTGACATGCTGCTTGCAGCGGTCACAGCAGCGGGTCTGGCCGAGACGCTGGATGCAATGGACGCAGACCTGACGGTCTTTGCCCCAAATGACGGTGCTTTTGTCGCGACGGCGAATGCGCTCGGTTATTCAGGGTCGGATGAGGAAGGTGCCTTTGGCTTTATCGTTGATGCGCTGAGCCTGCTGAGCAATGGGGGCGATCCGATCCCACTGCTGACGGCGATCTTGACATATCACGTCAGCGCCGGCGCCAAAGACAGCACCGCAGTGCTGGCCACCGACACCATTGACACGCTGCAAGGCGGCACCATTGGCCGCGACGGCACAACGCTGATTGACGCGGACCCCGAACTGCCGAACCCGAGCCTTGTGAACACGGACATCATGGCCTCAAACGGGATCGTGCATGTGCTGGACGGCGTTTTGATCCCAGTGGACATCTTGCCAACAGACGGCACCAATTCCGTGGACTTCCTGATCGCGCAGGATGTGGCTGTGGACGTGACACTGGGCGCAGACAATGACTTTGTCAGCGGCAGCCCGGGCGACGATAGCTTTAGCGGCGGGTCTGGCAATGACGTAATCGTGGGCCGGGATGGCACGGATACGGCGCGCTTTGAAAAGGCGTTCAGCAACTACGGCATCACCATTGACGGTGAAACTGTCACCGTGGCCAACGTAGGCACCGCCGAAGGCGGCACAGGCGTTGACACGCTCAACTCTATCGAGTTGCTCACCTTCTCTGATGGTGCCTCATTCGTGGCGGATGGTGCTATTGATCTGTCGGTTCTGCAGGGCGCTTCCGCGCTGACGGGTGCTGAGCTGGAAAGCCTGGTTGAGCTTTACGTGGCTTATTTTGACCGCGCGCCAGATGCGTTGGGTGTGCTGTTCTGGGGCAATGCCCTGGCGCAGGGGGCCAGCATGCGCGACATTGCTGAGCTGTTCTTTGACCAGCCCGAAACGCAGGCCAAAATGCCAAGCGCAATCCCTGATCTGGTCGATTCAGCCTATAACCATGTGTTGGAGCGGGATGCAGATGCCGCCGGTCGTGAGTTCTGGATCGAAGTGTTGGAAAACGGCAGCGTATCCCGTGCTGAATTCATGCTAGAGCTGATCGCAGGCGCGCGTGCCAATGATGCGGCAGCCGAAGACGTGCGCACGATTGAGGACAAGGCCGACATTGGCGTGTCTTACGCATTGATCAACGGTCTGACCAACGAAACCAATGCCGAGACGGTTATGGAGACCTATGTGCGCAGCGATGCGGCCGCCACCAAAGCGGCAGCTCAGGCGCAGATTGAGGCCTTTGCCGCAGCGGCAGAAGGTGCTGAGGCGACAATCCAGATTGTCGGTGCTATCGATGATCCCTTTGCTGTCGCCTGATCACAACGCAGCCTGACACACGCTTCGCCCCAAGCACACCGCTAGGGGCGCGGCGGACCCCTCCGGGCGGACGGCGCACAACAGTCGCCCCCATCCGGTCAGCCCTCGCCATCCCCCCGGCGAGGGCTTTTTACATGATGCGGTGCAACAGCGCCGTGGTGTTTTCTTGGGTCATCTCAACAGGGTTGCCCCCTGTGCTGGGATCCTTCAGCGCACCCTGGACGATGCGCGCCACGTCGGGATTTTCCACGCCCAAACCGCGCAGCGTTTTGGGGATGCCAAGGCTTTCGTTAAGCCTGTCCACATAGGCGCAAAAGCCGTCAAACCCGCCGTCGATCTCCAGATAGGCCGCAGCTTGCGCCATTTTGGTTTCAATTGCAGGTCTGTTGAACTGCAGCACCGCAGGCATGCACACAGCGTTCGTTGTGCCGTGATGCGTGTGATAGAGCGCCCCAATGGGATGGCTGAGCGCGTGGATTGCCCCCAGCCCCTTTTGAAAGGCTGTCGCCCCCATTGCCGCCGCTGACATCATATGCGCGCGCGCGGTCAGGTCCGTGCCATCGGTATAGGCGCGCGGCAGATACTCTTTGACCAGGCGCATCCCTTCCAACGCCATGCCTTGTGACATCGGGTGGTAATGCGGCGAAGAAAACGCCTCAACACAGTGCGCAAAGGCATCAAGCCCCGTGCCAGCCGTGATCGCGGGCGGCATGCCGACGGTCAGTTCGGGATCACAGATCACCTCAACGGGGAGGAATTTTGGGTGAAAAATGATCTTTTTCTCATCCGTTTCGGAGTTGGTGATGACAGAGGCGCGCCCCACCTCTGATCCGGTTCCAGCGGTGGTGGGCACAGCCACAATCGGGGCGATGGCATCGGGGTCGGCGCGTGTCCACCAATCGCCAATGTCCTCAAAATCCCACAGGGGGCGGGTTTGCCCCGCCCAGAATGCCACCAACTTACCCAGATCAAGACCTGATCCACCGCCAAAGGCCACGACCCCGTCATGCCCGCCCTCTTTGAAGGCGCGCACGCCTGCTTCGGCGTTCTTTTCATTTGGGTTTGGGTCAACTTCTGCAAACATCGCGCGGCCCAGGCCTGCGGCCTCTAACAGGTCAAGGGTGCGGGTGGTGATGTCCATCGTCGCCAGGCCCCGATCCGTGATCAGCAGCGGCTTTTTGATACCGGCTGCGGCGCAGGCCTGTGCGATTTCTTGAATGCGTCCGGCACCAAAACGGATCGACGTCGGATATGACCAATTGCCAGTGAGGGTCATCAATTGTGCCTTTTCTGTTTGTTTTGCTGTTGGCTTACGCGCGTTCAAAGCCGCGTGCCACCTCCCAATCGGTGACCACGCGGTCAAACTCTTCCTGTTCCCATTCCGCGCAGCGGGTGTAATGGGCGACAACCTCCGCGCCAAAGGCTTCTTGCAGCATGTCAGAGTTGCGCAACGTCTCAGTGGCCGCTCGCAAGGTTTGCGGAATGTCCTGCGCGCTTGCGTCTGCGTAGACATCGCCGTTTGTGGGCGGGGCCAGCGGCAATTGTGCCTCAATCCCTTTGATCCCTGCGGCCAACATCGCAGCCTGGGCGAGGTAAGGGTTCAGGTCGGCACCGCCGATCCGGCATTCCGCGCGGACCGCCTTGGTCCCTTCGCCGCAGAGCCGAAACCCAGCGGTGCGGTTATCCACGGACCAAACGGTTTTGGTGGGGGCAAAGGTGCCTTTGGCGAAGCGTTTGTAGCTGTTGATGTAGGGGGCCAGAAAAACGGTGTAATCCGGGGCGTAGCGGATCAATCCCGCCAGGTAATGCTGCATCACCTTGCTCATGCCCCATTTGGCGGATTTGTCAAAAAAAGCGGGCTGACCATCGCGCCAAAGCGATTGGTGCACATGCGACGCGCTGCCCACTTTGTCATGGTGCCACTTGGCCAGAAAGGACGCGGCATGGCCCTGTTGCCAGGCGATTTCCTTGATCGCATGTTTGGCAATCGTGTGGTGATCCGCACAGGCCAGGGCATCAGCGTAGCGGATGTTGAGCTCTTCCTGACCGGTTTCAGCTTCGCCTTTTGTGTTCTCCACCGGCAGCCCTGCGGCAAAGAGATGATTGCGGACGGGCCGCATCACATGCTCTTCTTTCGTGGTCTGTAGGATATGGTAGTCTTCATTCATGCCGCTGATCGGGGCCAGATCGCGAAAACCCTCTTTGCGGATGGCATCAAAGCCCTTTTCGAACAGAAAGAACTCCAGCTCCGTTGCCATCATGGCGTCATACCCCAGCGCCTTGAGCCGCGCGATTTGACGTTTGAGCATCGCGCGGGGATCGTGCGGGACGGGCGCATGACTGTGGTGATCCAGAACATCACACAGCACCATCGCGGTGCCCTCCAGCCATGGCATTACCCGGATGGTCGAAAGGTCAGGTGCCATGGTGTAATCGCCATAGCCCTTTTCCCAAGAGGTCGCGGCATAGCCATCAGGCGTCGCCATTTCCAGATCGGTGGCCAACAGGTAATTGCAGCAATGGGTTTCCTTGAACGACGCCTCAACAAAGTTGACCGCATGAAACCGTTTGCCCATCAGGCGGCCCTGCATATCCACAAAACAGGCCAGCACCGTGTCGATCGCGCCGTCTGCCACGCGCGCTTTCAGCTCTTCAAATCGTAACAGACCAGACATCGCGCAACTCCTGTGGCATGAGGGGTGGTGCCACCTTCACCGGAGTTCAGCCCAAGATCAATGCGGTACCCCGTCTTCGGCAACCCGGCGGGCAGACATCCTGCGGGTGATGCGTTGGCGGCGGATAAAGGCCAGCACAAATAGCACTGTCAGGATCAGGACAATTGTTGGCGCGGGCGCGCTATCAATGAAAAAGCTCAGATAGCTGCCCAGCAGCGTGGCGGCCATGCAGATAATCACTGACACCCACAGCATGTCTTGAAACCGGCGCACCAGCAGAAAGGCAATTGCACCCGGCGCGATGATCAATCCAATGGCCAGGATCAACCCCACAGCAGAAAGCGTGGCCACCACCGTCAGCGACAGGGCTGCCAACAGCCCGTAATGCAGAAGCCCCACAGGCAGGCCTGCGGCCTTGGCTTGCGCTGGGTCAAAGCTGTGCAACAAAAGATCGCGCCATTTGAGCAGCAAGCCCAGGCCCACGACGGCGGAAATGATGCCAGCAGTCCACAGCTCTTGGGCGTCCACGCCTAGGATGTTGCCAAAAAGGATGTGATCCAAATGAACGTTGGTCGACACACCGACATAAAGCACCAGCCCCAGGCCAAACATCCCGGAAAAGACCACGCCCATGACCGTGTCCTGCTTTACCCGGCTGTTGGTGGCGAGGTACCCTGAGGCCACGGCGCAAAGCATCCCCGCCGCAAAGGCCCCCAGGATCAGCGGCAGGCCCAGGATATAGGCCAGCACAATGCCCGGCAGCACCGCGTGGCTGACCGCGTCCCCCATCAGCGCCCAGCCCTTCATCACCAAAAAGCACGACAAAAGTGCGGTTGGCACTGAGATGATCAGGCAGATCAGAAAGGCATTCTGCATAAAGCCAAACCGGAAGGGCAAGGTGAGCGTTTCCAGATCCATCACAAAGGGCCTTCGGTGGTCTGTGGCCCGTCCCGCAAGGCGATCCGGGCCTTGCGTTTGGCCGCCAGCAACCCATGTTTGGGCGCAAACACGAAGGCGGCCAAGAAGATCAGCGTTTGCAACACAACGATGATCCCACCGGTGGCACCGTCCAGAAAGTAGCTGGCATAGGCCCCGACAAAGCTCGTGCCGCTGCCGATGGCCACTGAGACCATCAACAGCCGCGGAAACCGGTCGCACAGCAGATAGGCCGTCGCCCCCGGTGTCACGACCATCGCAATCACCAAGAACGCCCCAACGGTCTGCATGGCGGCAACAACGGCTGCGGACAACAGAACAAAGAACATCGCCTTGAGCAGATCAGGTCGCAACCCGATGCTGCGCGCGTGGCTTTCGTCAAAGAAGGTCACCATTAGATCGCGCCACTTGGCCCACAAAAGCACCAGCGCCACACATCCGATAATCGCCAGTTGCAGCGTATCTTCGGGAGTGATGGCCAGAATGTTGCCCATGATGATCGTGTCGACCGAAATGGAGACAGGGTTGATGGAGACCATGAACAGGCCCAGTCCGAAAAAGGAGGTAAAGATCAGCCCGATCACCACATCCACCTTCAGGCCAGAGCGTTCTGATAGAAACAGCATGGCCCCTGCCGCCAGTCCCCCGGCAATGAACGCCCCCAAGGCAAAGGGCAGGCCCAGCATGTACGCCCCCGCCACGCCGGGCACCACGGAATGGGCCAGCGCGTCACCGATCAGCGACCATCCTTTCAACATCAGATAGGCCGACAGAAACGCACAGACCCCACCCACCAGTGCCGATACCCACATGGCGTTGGTCATGTAGCGATAGGTGAAGGGCTCTAGTAACAGGTCCATCAGTTTTTGGAATCCGATGTCTGGGTTTTGTCCCCGTATTGAACAAAGGGCCGCTCATCATCGGTGAAGATCGTGACAGACCGCGCGTCTTCGTCATCATGCAGCGCGTCACCCCCCAAAGTGAAATGGCGCAGCACCCCGCCAAAGGCGGCTTCGAGGTTTTCACGGGTGAATGTCGTCTCAGTTGGGCCGTGGGCCAGCACGGTGCCTTTGACCAGCACCGTCCGGTCACAGAATTCAGGCACGGAGCCAAGGTTGTGGGTGGAGACCAGCATCACCCGTCCCTCATTGCGCAGCTCTTGCAGAAGCGCCACGATCTGCGCTTCGGTTTGCACATCAACGCCGGTAAACGGCTCATCCAGCAAGATCACTTGGCCGTCCTGCGCCAAGGCCCGGGCCAGAAAGACCCGCTTGCGTTGTCCGCCTGACAGCTCACCAATCTGGCGGTGCCGGAATTCCGACATGCTGACGCGGGCCAGGGCCGCATCAACGGCGGCATGATCGGCCTTGCCCGCCCGGCGTAGAAAGCCCATGTGCCCGTAGCGGCCCATCATCACCACATCTTCGACGAGAACTGGGAAAGCCCAATCCACCTCTTCGGACTGCGGCACATAGGCGACAAGGTTTGCGGCCAGCGCGTCTTTCACGCTGCGTCCCAGGATCTGGATGTCCCCCTTGGAGGCCGGCACAAATCCCATCAGTGCTTTGAACAGGGTGGATTTGCCCGCGCCGTTCACCCCCACCAGGGCGGTTACCGTGCCGCGCGGGATCGCGAAGCTCGCGTTCCACAGGGCGGTGTGCCCGTTGCGGTAGGTGACGGTGACATCACGCGCGGAAAGGCCGTCGCCAAGGGTGGCGTCGGCCTCTGTCAGTGCATCTGGGCGTTTTAGCATCCCCGGGGTGCCTCGTTTCAGTTCGTGGCGGCGCTGAGCCCTTCCGCCACGGTGGTTGATGTTACGCGCAACAGATCAAGGTAGGTGGGCACCAAGCCGTCCGCTTCGCTGAGGCTGTCCACATAAAGCTCACCGCCGTAGGCAACACCGGTTTCGCGCGCGACCTGTTTGGCCGGACCGGTATTGACGGTGCTTTCGCAGAACACCACGGGGATGTCGTTGGCGCGCACGCCGTCAATCACCTTGCGCACCTGCTGGGGTGTGCCGACCTGATCTGCGTTCATCGGCCAGAGATAGAGTTCCTGCATGCCGAAATCACGCGCCAGATAGCTGAATGCGCCCTCACATGTCACCAACCAGCGCTGAGAGGCGGGGATGGCCGCGACCGCATCGCGCAACGGGGCGATGGTGGCACGGATCTCATCTTTGTAGCGGGCCGCGTTTTCGGCATAAACGGGGGCGTTGGCGGGATCGTTCTCAGACATCGCCTTGGCGATATTGTCCACATAGATCAGCGCGTTATCCAGCCCCATCCAGGCATGCGGGTTTGGTTTGCCTTCATAGTTGCCAGAGGCAATCGCGATGGGTTCAATGCCGTCTGTCAACGTGGCCGAGGGCACGTCATCAAGGTTGGTTAGAAACTGCTCAAACCACAGCTCAAGGTTCATGCCGTTCCACAACACCAGATCCGCATCGATGGCCTTTACGATGTCACGCGGCGTGGGTTCATAGCCATGAATTTCCGCCCCCGGTTTGGTGACAGAGACGACCTCTGCCGCGTCACCGGCAACATTGCGGGCCATGTCGGCCAGAACGGTGAAGGTTGTGACCACTTTCATTTTGTCATCAGCCCAGCTCATGGAGGCGAGCGGGGTCAGGAAAAGGGCGGTGAGGGCGACTTTGACAGATGTCCGAACCATGCGATTCTCCCTTTGGGCCTGTGTGACACCTTCTAGATGCAACTCATTCGCAACTGGGTCAAGTGAAATGCGAATAATTCGCATCTAGGCGGCGTTCTGCACCCGTCAAGCGTGCCGCCTGCCGCTTTCGGGGACGGCATCATCTGCCATTTGCGGCAGAAGCTGTCGCATCTGACCTTGACGGTTTTGCGGCACAGCATGTTTCCTGTGCCAAGCTAAATGGGGAGAGCGGCTATGAAATCGCATTACAGAGTTGTCGTTATCGGGGGCGGGGTTGTGGGTGCATCCGTTCTCTATCACCTGGCCAAGTTCGGCTGGACCGATGTGGCGCTGGTCGAACGCTCGGTCTTGACCGCAGGCTCTTCTTGGCATGCGGCAGGTGGCATTCACGCGCTGAACGCCGATCCCAACATCGCGGCCCTACAGGCCTACACCATCGACCTGCTCACGGAAATCGAAGAGGAAAGCGGCCAGAACATCGGCCTGCATATGACCGGCGGTTTGACCATGGCGGGCACGCCTGACCGTTGGGAATGGCTGCAATCGGCCTACCGCACCTTCCAGTCCATCGGCATTGAAGACTGCCGTCTGGTCAGCGTGGAAGAAGCTGTAGCGCTGAACCCGATCATGTCAGGCGAAGGCCTTTTGGGCGGCATGTGGGCGGACCGCGAAGGCTATATCGACACGACCGGCACGGTACACGCCTATGCCGGTGCGGCTAAGAAGCGCGGCGCGGAGGTGATTGAGCATAACCGCGTGCTGGAGTTGAACCAGACGCTGGAAGGCTGGGAAGTGGTCACCGAAAAGGGCACCATCACTTGCGAGCATGTGGTCAACGCTGCGGGTCTCTGGGCCAAGCAGGTGGGTCGCATGGCGGGCATCGAATTGCCTGTCTCGCCGCTCAACCACCATTACCTTGTCTCTGACAGCATCCCCGCGCTGGAAGAGCTTGATTTCGAAGTGCCCATGACTGTGGACCTCGAAGGGTTTACCTATCTGCGGCAGGACCAGAAGGGCGTCCTGCTGGGCATCTATGAGATTGATCACCAGCATTGGATGATGGATGGCGCGCCGTGGGAATACGGCTTTGAGCTGCAGCAAGAAGATCCTGACCGGATTGAAAAGGAGCTGACCCTGGGGTTTGAGCGTTATCCGGTTCTGCAGGACGTGGGCGTAAAAACCTGGGTGAACGGGGCTTTCACCTTCTCACCTGACGGCAACCCGCTGGTCGGCCCCGTGCCAGGCAAACGCAACTATTGGTCGGCCTGTGCGGTGATGGCCGGGTTCCTGCAAGGTGGCGGCGTGGGCAAATCCCTTGCTGAATGGATGATCCACGGTGAGCCGGAGGCGGATGTCTACGGCATGGACGTGGCCCGCTATGGCATCTGGGCAGAGAACAAACAGTACATCAAAGAAACCACCGGCCAGTTCTATTCCCGCCGTTTCGTGATGACCTACCCCAATGAGCAACTGCCAGCTGGTCGCCCGCTGAAGATGAACGGCATCTATGCCGATTTGGACGCCAAGGGGGCCGTTTGGGGCCAAAGCTGGGATCTGGAAGTACCGCTTTATTTTGCTGTGCCAGATTTTCAGGAGACCCCATCGCTCAAACGGTCCAACGCGCATGAGATCGTGGGGGACGAATGCCGCGCGGTGCGGGAGAATGTTGGGCTTTTGGACATCACCGCCTTCTCGCGGTTTGAGGTCACGGGTGAGAATGCCGAGCAATGGCTGGATCACCTCATGGCGTCCAAACTGCCTAAGCCGGGGCGGGCCAAACTGGCCCCGATGCTGGGTGAAGACGGCCGCATGAAAGGCGATCTGACGATCTTCAATTGGGGCGACGGGCGGTATTGGATCACCGGCAGCTACTATCTGCGGGCCTGGCATATGCGGTGGTTCAACGATCATATGATGGACGGCGTCAGCGTCCGCGACCTAGGCGAGGAAATGGCGGGCCTGTCCCTGTCGGGACCAAAATCGCGAGAGGTTCTGCGCGCCGCATTGAGTGATGGGGATGCTGATGCGTTGTCGTTCATGGGCTGTGCGCAGATGGATGTCGGCATGGTGCGGTGCCATGTGGGGCGTTTGTCCGTCGCGGGTGAGCTGGGCTTTGAGATGCATTGCCGTGCGGGTGATCTGAAAGCGCTGCGCGATACCCTGCTGGTGGCAGGTGCAGAACACGGGATGATTGAGTACGGCTTTAACGCGCTGTTGTCGCTGCGGCTGGAGAAAAGCTTTGGCATCTGGTCAGCTGAGTTCACCCAAGGATACACACCCGGCATGACCGGCATGGACCGCTGGATTGACTGGAGCAAGGATTTCGTCGGCAAAGCCGCCGCAGAGGCGGAGCGCGATGGCAACGGACCTGCCAAAAAGCTGGTGACGCTGGAAGTGGACGCCGACGGTGCGGATGCCTCAGGCTTTGAGCCGGTTTGGCATGGGTCAGAGAAAGTGGGCTTTGTCACCTCAGGCGGTTTTGGCCACACCACGGGCAAATCGCTGGCCATGGCATTGGTGGCACCTGATGCCGCCGCCGAGGGCACGGGTCTGACTGTGCATGTGGTAGGCAAGGAACGCGCCGCCAAAGTGATCCCGGCCTCCCCCTATGACCCCGAAGGTCAGGCCATGCGCGGGTGAGCCGCTGGAAGCTGCGCGCCTTTTTCGTCATCGGCCTGGCCTTTGTGGGCGGCGTGTGGTGGAGTTTGAGCCGCGAACATGCCGCTGTTGATGCCTGTCTGGATGGCGGCGGGCGATGGGACCATGCAACCGCGCGCTGCACCAGCGGCTAAAGCAGGCGTGCACCCGTGCAGATCGGTGGCGCACCCCGCTGCCGCCTGCTGCCATAGTAATCCGCGCAATCGCGCAGATGACGAATATGTTGACAAGTTCAGGTCGCTAAGGCCACCTGATCAGAAGAAATTTGAGGAGGACACCCCATGATGAAAACCCGCGCTGCAGTCGCATTGGAAGCTGGCAAACCGCTTGAGATTATGGAGGTGAACCTGGAGGGGCCGAAAAAGGGCGAGGTTCTGGTTGAGATCAAAGCCACGGGCCTGTGCCATACAGATGAATTCACCCGCTCTGGCGATGATCCTGAGGGGATTTT
This sequence comes from Sulfitobacter sp. GN1-4, assembly GCF_055693825.1. Classification (NCBI taxonomy): domain Bacteria; kingdom Pseudomonadati; phylum Pseudomonadota; class Alphaproteobacteria; order Rhodobacterales; family Roseobacteraceae; genus Sulfitobacter; species Sulfitobacter sp. GN1-4. Next base: position 1,046,924 of record NZ_JBVFUQ010000003.1, read on the forward strand.
CCCTGCGATCCTGGGCCATGAAGGCGCTGGCGTTGTTTTGGAAGTGGGGGAAGGGGTGACAACCCTCGAAGTCGGCGATCACGTGATCCCGCTTTATACGCCTGAGTGTCGCAATTGCGAGTATTGCACCAGCGGCAAGACCAACCTGTGTCAGGCCATCCGGGGCACGCAAGGTCAGGGTTTGCTGCCTGATGGGACCACGCGTTTCTCAATGGAAGATGGCACGCCGATTTACCACTACATGGGCTGTTCGACCTTTGCCAACCACACCGTGGTGCCCGAGATTGCCCTGGCCAAGGTGCGCAAGGACGCGCCCTTTGACAAGATTTGCTACATCGGGTGTGGCGTGACCACCGGCATCGGTGCGGTGATCAACACCGCCAAGGTCGAGATCGGCAGCCGCTGCGTGGTCTTTGGTCTGGGCGGTATTGGCCTGAATGTGATCCAGGGTCTGCGCATGGCAGGCTGTGATCAGATTGTCGGCGTTGACCTGAATGACGACAAGGCCGAGATGGGCAAATATTTCGGCATGACCGATTTTGTGAACCCCAAGAACGTGGGCGACGATATGGTCGGCCATTTGGTTGAGCTGACGGGCGGTGGCGCGGATTATTCCTTTGACGCCACCGGCAATACCAAGGTGATGCGCGACGCGCTGGAATGTGCCCACAAAGGCTGGGGCGAGAGCATTATCATCGGTGTGGCCCCCGCAGGGGCTGAGATTTCAACACGGCCATTCCAGTTGGTCACGGGCCGGGTCTGGCGCGGCACGGCCTTTGGCGGGGCCAAGGGGCGCACGGATGTGCCCAAGATCGTGGATTGGTACATGAACGGCACAATTGAGATTGATCCGATGATCACCCACAAGCTGACCCTGGACGAGATCAACCATGGATTTGATCTGATGCATGAGGGCAAATCCATCCGCGCGGTGGTAGAATTCTAAGAAGGAAAAAGGGGCTCTGCCCCGGTCAGCAAGCTGACCTCCCCGGAATTGTATTGGAAAGATGAAGCCCTGGCTTACCGATCTTGGTAGGTCAGGGCGCTTTCCATCAGGTGCCGCAGTTGGGCATCAAACTCTGATGTGCCGGGATCGGCGATGCCGGGCAGTTTGAGAGATTTTTCAGCCAGGGCGAAGCCCAAGAGCACGCTCATGAAAAGTGCCCCGCGCGCGGGGCTGCCCAGCAGCGCGTCCAGTTTGTCTTGCATGCCGGATGCCTGCGCGTGGCGCACAAGATCGCCCACCTCAGGATCATTTGCATTGCTTTGCAGCAATTGCAGCACCGATGGCGTGTGCCTGTCACGAGGGGCATCGCGGTAAAGCGCGCCAACGATGGTCATCAGTTCTTCTGCGGTGGCGACATCCGGGCTTTCAAAAGCCCCTTCCAACGTTGCCTCAAAAAGCCCGCGTTTGCCGCCAAAATAGCGCGAGATGAGCGCAACATCTACGCCGGCACCCTGGGCAATTTCGCGCAATGAGACGTTTGAATAGCCGCGCTGCCAGAGCAAATGACGCGCTTCGGTAAGCAATTTCTCCCGTGTCGCCAAAGCTTTATTCATTGCTGAACCCTATCAATTGGGTGAATTTTGTCAACGGGTGTTGACTTGTGTGGAGCGCTGCGTATTTCATAAGTCAACACGTGTTGAATTTGCCTAGGGAGACAGGAATGAGACTGACGGTGAATGGAACAGACCACGAGGTAGATGTCGAGGACGACATGCCCCTGTTGTGGGTTTTGCGGGATGAATTGGGGATCACAGGGCCAAAATATGGCTGCGGTATTGCCCAATGCGGGGCCTGCACAGTGCATATCGATGGGATCTCAGTGCGGTCTTGCCAAGTTGCTGCCGCTGATGTCGATGGAGAAGTGACCACCATTGAGGGTCTGGGCACGCCCGAAAGTCTGCACGCCGTCCAAGAGGCCTGGGTGCAGCATCAGGTGGCGCAATGCGGATATTGTCAGGCAGGTCAGATCATGCAGGCGGCATCGTTTCTGGATCTTAACCCTGAACCCACCAATGATCAGATCGACGCCGCAATGAGCGGGAACCTATGCCGCTGTGGCACCTATCCCCGGATCCGGGCGGCCATCCGCTCAGCGGCAAGTAAATTGGCGGAGGCGTGAACATGGGACGGATGCGCACAATTGCACGACGGACGTTTTTGACCGGCGCGGTGGCGATTGCCGGTGGTGTGGCCTTTGGCACCTATATGGTACGCAAACCGCATGACAATCCGCTGGCTGAGGGGTTGGGGGCCGATGCGGCCACGTTTAACCCTTGGGTCAAGATTGATGGTGAACAGATCACCTTGATCACGCCGCATGTGGATATCGGGCAAGGGTCTGTACACATGCAGGCGATGCTGATTGCTGAAGAGCTGGATGTGGAGCCGGGGCAGTTCGTGACGGACTTTGGCCCGCCGGCTCCGGCCTATTACAACACGGTTCTGGGGGGCGAAGGCGCGCCCTTCGTGCCGACGGATCAAAGCATGGCGGCGCGGTCTGTGCGTTCCATGATGGGAGCCTTGGGCAAGGTCATGGGCCTTCAGGGTACTGGTGGGTCCAGTTCTGTGCCGGACAGTTTTGACAAGCTGCGCATGGCGGGGGCCGTGGCACGTGAGACGTTGAAGGCCGCGGCCGCAGCGCGTCACGGTGTGGCCATTGCCGATCTGAAGACCGAAGGCGGTGCCGTGATCCTGCCGGACGGGACTGCGGTTGCCTATACGGCCTTGGCGGCAGACGCGGCGGGCATTGATCCGGTGACGGATGTCAGCCTGCGGCCCGCGTCGGCTTGGCGCTTTATCGGCAAAGAAACCCAGCGCAGCGATATTTTGGCCAAATCCACCGGCACCTTGCCCTACGGCATTGATTTGGTGGTCGAGGATATGGTCATTGCAACCGCGCGTCTAAGCCCGCGGCGCAGCGCAGTGAAACGCTTTGATGCATCAGAAGCAGAGAAGATGCGCGGTGTGTCAGCGGTGTTGCCAGTGACAAATGGTCTGGCGGTGATTGCGGACAACACCTGGCGGGCCATTCAAGCGGCCAATGCGATTGATGTCGAATGGGAAGCGGCCCCATATCCAGCAGAACAAGCCGCGCATTGGGCCGCGCTGGAGGCAGCATTTTCCGAAGACTTCCTGGACAAAGAATGGCGGGCAGACGGGGATGCGGCAACAGCGCTGCAATCGGGTGAGATCGCGGCGGAGTACCGCGCGCCCTATGTCGCGCACCAGCCGTTGGAGCCGATCAATGCGATTGTGAAAGTGACCGATGCGGCGGTGGAAGTGTGGACCTCGCATCAGGTGCCGCGGTTCTTGCAGCAGAAAGTGGCGGCGGTCACAGGGCACGCGCCAGAACAGGTGATTTTGCACAACCAATATGCAGGGGGCAGTTTTGGCCACCGATTGGAATTTGAGAATGTCACGCTGGCGGCAGAGGTTGCTGATCAGGTGCGCGGCACGCCGGTGAAGCTGGTCTTTAGCCGGGAAGAGGACTTTTTGCAGGATTTCCCACGCCATATTGGCATGATGCGCGGGGCCGGAACGGTTGCGAATGGCCAGGTGAAAACACTGTCATTGGACATTGCCTCACCTTCGCCGCTGCGATCACAGATGGGGCGGCTTGGGGTGCCGGTCCCAGGCCCCGACAGCCAGATCCCCGCAGGGGCTTGGAACGCGCCCTATGCGATTGAAAATTTCCGGGTCCGCGCCTATGCGGCGCCGGAACTGGCACCCGTCTCAAGCTGGCGAGCAGTGGGTGCCTCTAGCTGTGGGTTCTTTATCGAAGGGTTCCTGGACGAGTTGATCGCAGAGGCGGGGGCCGATCCCATGGAAGAGCGGTTGCGTCTGTGCGACTGGGATGTGGCTCGTGGCACGTTAGAGGCGGTGGCAGAGATGTCGAACTGGGGCGAAGCTTTGGCCCCAGTGCAAAGGGCGCGGCGTGGCCATGGTAGAGAGCTTTGGTGTGCCGGTGGCCGAAGTGGTCGAAGTGACCAATACCGACGGCGGCATTCGGATCGACAAGGTTTGGGTCGCAGCAGACGTGGGCCAGATTGTGGATCCGGTCAACTTTGAAAACCACGTGCAGGGGGCGGTTGTCTGGGGCTTGGGCCATGCAATGAACTCTGAGATTACCTATGCCGATGGGATGGCTGAACAGGACAATTACCATGCGGCAGAAGGGATGCGGCTGTACCAGACGCCTGAAATCATGGTGCGTGGTTTGGAGCGGAACTTTACCATCCGCGGGATTGGGGAGCCGCCGGTGCCGCCCGCGGCACCTGCCTTGGCCAATGCGATCTTTGCGGCCACTGGCCAGCGGCTGAGAGAGATGCCGTTTTACAATTTCGTGGACTTCGTCTGATGCGCGGGCGGATCGCGCTCTTCGCGTTGCTCATCGCCGCACCGGGGATTGTGGCGGCGGAAGGGGCAGAGGCACCTGCCGTGCCTGAGGCAACCTTAGAAGAGGGGTTGGCGGCCTGGGACCGGATTTATCAGGTGGCCTCGCATCCGCGGTGCTCCAATTGTCATGTGGGGGCCAGCGACAAGCCGATGTGGTCGGGGCCGACATATGGGCGCACGCGGGTACATGGGATGGGCATCCGAGCAGGCGAGAGCCGGATCGGGGCTGAATATATCCCTTGCCGGACTTGCCATGTGACCAATGAAACGGGCGGCAACGACATGCCCCATGGCGCGCCGCAGGTGGCGGCGGCCTGGCAATTGGCCCCGGTGGAGGCAGATTGGTTTGGCCGGTCCAGCATTGAGATATGTGCGCAGTTGCGCGATCAGGATCTCAATGGCGGGCGCACCTTTCTGGAGATTGCCGATCATCTGGGCCATGATGTGATCTTGCACTGGGCACTGGAGCCCGGTGGCGGGCGTGAGCCAGCGCCGTTTTCATTGGCCGAGCATACGCAGGATGTCCTGGTCTGGGGCGCGGCGGGCATGCCCTGCCCGGCGGAGTAGGGGAGGGGGCGGTGAGGCTTCCGGCTCACCATCCCAAAGTGCTGGCCCCGCCCTCGCATGACCCCTGCATCGCAAAGCGCCCCTCGCTTGCATAGGAAAATAGCCGTCTCCCGCAAGCGGGGCCCTCGGCGATTTGCCTATGCAAACGGTGGACCCTTGGCCCTTTGGGCTCAAGCGACGGCGGCTCCAGCCCAAAGGGGGTGGGGGATTGCGGTCAATAGCTTTGGTTCAGTTCATCGCTGGCGGGGATCTCTGCCTCGCGTTTGGTGATGAAGGCGCGAAGCTCTTCGTCTTTGGCTATGTCGAGCTTGGGTTCTTGGTATTCTGCGAGCAGCTTGCGCGCATGGGCAAGGGCGCGTTGGGTGATCTCTACCCCGCCTTCGGCCTGCCATTGTTCGATAGAGTTGTTGTCGAACATCTCGGGCATGAAATAGGCGTCTTGGAAGTTCTCTTGCGTGTGCGGGTGGCCCAGGTAGTGCCCGCCGGGCCCTACATCGGGGACGGCGGCCAGTGCGGTTTCAAAATCGCCAAAGTTCACGCCTTGGGCCATGCGGTGGGCCATGGCGCATTGTTCGGCATCCACGATGAATTTGGCAACTGAGCAATGCATCCCCGCCTCATTCCAGCCTGCGGAATGCCAGATGTAATTGGCCCCTGCATGCATGACCGCAGAGAGGGTTGTCGCACTTTCATAGCCGGCCTGGGCGTCAAAGGTTTTCGCCCCGCCCAGCGTATTAGAGGTGCGCCAGGGGATGTCATAATGGCGCGCCATTTGGCCGATCATGAAATTCATCAATGAAATTTCCGGCGTGCCAGCCATGGGGGCCCCGGATTTCATCGACACGGTTGAAAGGTAGTGCCCGTAGATCGCAGGCGCACCGCGACGGATGACTTGGGTATAGGCCAGGGCTGAGAGCGCCTCGGCATTCAGCTGTGCCACGGAGGCAGCGACTGAGGCGGGCGTATTGGCCCCGCCCAGCACGAAGGGCGAGCAAAGCACCGGTTGGTTGGCGCGTGAAAAAGCGCGCAGCGCGCCCAGCATGGTTTCATCCCACACCAGCGGCGAATTGCCGTTGCAATTGCCGGTGACCACGGGGTGGGTGTCAATGAAGTCAGTACCAAAGAGGATGCGGCACATGTCGATGACGTCTTCGGCATTCTTGGGGCTGGTGGTCATGCCCATGAAGGTTTTGTCGGAATGTTTCATCGACGAATAGGTGATGCGCAGATGGCGTTGGCTGATCGGGTGGTCGTAGGGTTCCACGATGTGATGGGCAGAGGAATGCAGCGCGGGCAGCATATGGGCGAGTTTGTGAAACATCGCCAGATCATCCAGCGTGGGGTTGCGGCGCACGTCGTCCAGATCGCGCAGGTAGGGCGCGCCGGTCATGGGAACAAAGATCGCATCACGCCCACCCAGGGCCACGTTCTTTTGCGGATCACGGGCGTGGTAAGTGAAATGGGCCGGGATCGTGGCGATCAGATCCCGCACCAGGCCGCGATCAAGATAGACGCGCTCGCCCACCACCTTTGCCCCGGCGGCTTTCCAATCGGCCAGGGCGATGTCATCGCGAAAAACCACGCCTACGTTTTCAAGGATATCCATGGAGGCGGCATCAATGCGTTCCACCTCAGCGCCGCTCATGATCTCGCAGGTGGGGATATTGTTGTGCACGCCCGGCAGCATGGTGAAATCCAAGGCCGTGCGCAGGGCGCGGCGGGCAGCGCGGCCGCCGCTGCGGCTGCGAACAGGTGCTTGAACGGTCATCTATCCCTCCTGTCATCAGATGGGATAGATTTGCACATCAGCGACATTCTGACTTGTCCGTAAGCGAACAGCCTACGGCCAATCGTGGCGGCGGTGGTCAGGTTTTGAAGGCATCCGCGTAGGTGTCGCGCAGGACGTTCTTTTGCACCTTGCCCATCGTGTTGCGGGGCAGGGCGTCCAGCACCACGATTTTGCGTGGCACTTTGAAACGGGCCAGCTGGGTGTTGAGGGTGGCCAGGATGGCCTCCACATCAGGGGTGGCCCCCTTGCTGGGCACCAGAACCGCCACGGGGGCTTCGCCCAGATCGGCATGAGGGGCTGCGATGACGGCGGATTCCAAGACGCCGGGCTGGTCGTCCAGGAGGACCTCCAGCTCTTTGGGATAGATGTTGTAGCCGCCAGAGATGATCAGGTCTTTGCCCCGGCCCACGATCTGCACATAGCCTTGGGCGTCAATCAGGCCCAGATCGCCGGTGATGAACCATCCGTCTGGGCGCAGTTCAGCGGCGGTCTTTTCAGGCATCTGCCAATAGCCTTTGAAGACATTGGGGCCACGGACCTCAATCACGCCAATCTCCCCTTGCGGCACCTCCGCGCCGGTGTCGGGATCTGTGACCTTTAGCGCGACGTCTGGCAAGGGAAAGCCCACGGTGCCCGCGCGGCGGGTGCCGTCGTAGGGGTTGGAGGTGTTCATATTCGTTTCCGTCATCCCGTAGCGTTCCAGGATGCGGTGTCCGGTGCGGGCCTCAAACGCCTTGTGGGTTTCGGCCAGCAAAGGCGCAGAGCCGGAGATGAAAAGCCGCATATGCGCGGTCAGCTCTGGGGTGAAGTCGGGGTGATCCAGCAGTCGGGTGTAGAAAGTGGGCACGCCCATCAGCGCGGTGGCGCGGGGCATATGGGTGATCAGCTGGTCCACGTCGAGCTTGGGCAAGAACACCATTGCTCCGCCCGCCAGCAGCATCACATTGGTGGCCACAAACAGCCCGTGGGTGTGAAAGATCGGCAGCGCATGTAGCAGCACATCGCCCGCCGTAAAGCGCCACAGGTCTTTGAGCGTGGCCGCGTTGCTGAGCAGGTTTGTCTGGGTCATCATCGCCCCCTTGGAGCGGCCTGTGGTGCCAGAGGTATAAAGGAACGCGGCCAAGTCATCACCGTCACGCGCAACGGTGGGGAAGGTATTCGGTTGGCTGGCAGCCTTGCCCGGCAAAGTGCCGCCGCCGGTGGTGTCCAGGGTTTCAAGGGCAGCGCCTGCGGCAGAGGCGATGGCGCTGAGGGCGTCAGCCTTGGCCGGGTCGCAGATCAGCAGGCGGGCGCCAGAGTTGGACACAAAGTAGTCCACTTCGGCCGGGGTATAGGCCGGATTGAGAGGGAGAAAAACGAAACCCGCCTGCACGCAGGCCGCATAAAGCGCCAGGGCATCGGGGGATTTGTCGATTTGCAAAGCGACGCGGTCGCCGGGCACAAGCCCGCAGGCGGCAATCGCGTGGGCCAGTTGCGCGGCACGGTGCAGGAATGCCGCATGGGTGATGGTGCCGCCATCCGGCAGATGCAAAAACGCGGTGTCTTTTCCTGCGTGCTGGCCAAAAAGGTTGTCATAAAGGGGGTTGGCCATGCTGTGCTCCGGTCTTGCTGTGCGGTGATTTTGGGGGAAGTGCGCGGGCGGGTAAAGCCTTGTCGCGGGCTTTTGGCAGGCTACCGTCTGCCACGAACGAAACGGCTGCGCAAAGGACAACGATGTCGATAAACACTCCCCCTGCCCGCAGGCCGGGCGCTGGATGCGCTAAGGGCCGGGTATGCGGCCCAGATGGCGGGCACGATGACGGTGTCATGGATGCTGCATGGGCGACCGGGCGTCGGCAAAACTGAAGTGGTGCAGCAGTTGGCGGCAGAAACGGGTGCGCGGCTTTTTGATTTGCGGCTGACCACGATTGAGCCGCAGGATTTGCGGGGCCTGCCGTTCTACGATCACGCCACGCAGCGCACGGTGTGGTATCCACCTCAAGATCTGCCAGATGATCCTGACGCCCCCGCGATCCTGTTCTTGGATGAATTGACGGCGGCGGCCCCGGCTTTGCAGCCCACGGTTTACGGGCTCTTGCAAGAACGCCGTGTGGGGCAGAACCAACTGCCTGCGGGCACGTTTATCGTGGCGGCGGGCAATACGGTTGAGGACGGCGCCATCGCCTATGAGATGGGCAGCGCGCTGTCGGACAGATTGGTGCATCTGTCCGTGCGCGCAGAGGCGCGCGACTGGATTGAACGCTTTGCGGTGCCCCAAGGGCTGCACCCGTCGGTGACGGCCTTCATCCGCACGCGGCCAGATTTGTTGGACACCACAGAGGAGGCTTTGCGCCGGGGAGAGATGATTGCCTGTACGCCCCGGTCTTGGGCACGGGTCAGCATCTTGATGCAGGCGGTGGCGGACAAGGATTTGCGCGACGTATTGATTGCCGGGACCCTGGGCGAGACGGCAGCGGCAGAGTTCATCCTGATCGCAGAAGACATCGCAGCGACCGTGCAGGCCACCGCGATGATTGAGACCGAGGGGCAAGAACGCCTGGACCTTTATCCAGCCAGCCTGCACGGGCTGTCGGCCTTGGTCTATGCGCTGGTAACATTGGCCGATGAAGACACACTTGCGCGGGTGATTGATGTGATGGCCGACATCCGGTACTTGGGGGCACGGCGGCAAGAGGCGGCCTTTGCCGGTCTGCCTTTGGGGGAGCTGACGACCTATGGTTTTGAGCTGCTGATCGACAAGGCGCTGGGCGCAGGGTTGCAAGAGGTGTTCCGAACCTCCCAAAGCTATGCCGCCTATGCCGCTGAGCGTGAGGCCGCCGGGGCGGCATGAGCGTCATCGCGCGACACAGCGCGCGGGCCGCACCTGCGTTGCAGGCGCTGGCAGAGGCAGATCCAGCGATTGCGGCGCTGTCGCTCTGGTGTGTGCACCGGGATGGCCCGGACACCCGCTGCTTGGCTGAGGCGATCACCTATGGGCCCGACTTTGAGGCGCTGATGCCGCACGAACAATCGGGGCTGGCGGCACATCACATCTTGCATGTGGCGCTGCGCCATCCGGCCCGTATGGGGCAGCTACATCAGCGGTTGGGTGACGCTTTTAGGCCGGATCTGTTCAATCTGGCCGCAGATGCGGTGGTCAATGAGGCGCTGTTGTTGGCCGATCACGCGCTGCCGCGTCCCGCAGTGGTGTTGACCGAGCTGTTGCAACAAGCCCTGGGGAGCGAGGTTGCCCCGCAAACGGCTTTGGCGGAATGGGATGTTGAACGGCTGTATTTCGCGCTGACCACAGTGGGGCAGGATGGGCGCGGGCAGTCTGAGGCGGAAGCCTATGCGGAGGCGCAGGATTTTGAGCCAGACCTCGACCCCGCAGCGGGCGAACCCGATGCCGCAGGAGAGGCGGAAGCCGCCGCGCGGTGGCGTCAGCACATGACACGGGCCATGGACGCAGGCCGACAGGCAGGGCGCGGGATCGGCCGCAGCCTGCACCGGCTTGCGGATGTGGCAGAGCCGCGGACCCCGTGGGAGGTGATCCTGCGCCGATTGCTAAGCCAGGCCGTCATGGTGATGCCGCAGCCGAACCTGCATCGCCCGTCCCGGCGTTGGTTGGCAGCCTCAGCCGAGGCTGCGCGCGCGGGATCGCCGCAACCGGGGTATCAGCCGGGTACCCGGCCCCTGTCCCAGGTGCCGCGCATTGTGGTGGGGTTGGATGCCTCCAGCAGTATTGATGACGCGCGTCTTGGCCTCTTTTGGTCTGAGGTGACGGGCATCGCACGACGTCTGCGCGCGTCATTGCATCTGCGCGTTTTCGACGACGCCATCCGCTACCGTGCTGATCTGGACCCGTCAGAGCGCCGGTTTGCGCTGCCAGAGTTGCCCCGCGGTGGCGGGACTGCCTTTGTGCCCGTGATCGCGGAGGCCGTCGAGATGGGGGCTTCCGCGCTGGTGATGCTGACGGATTTGGAAGGCGACGCGGGGCCGCCCCCAAAGACCCTTCCGGTCTTTTGGGCGGTGCCGGGTGCGGGTGCATTGGCGGCACCATTTGGCCGATTGATCGATCTAGATGCGTAAGGGGGTGCGGTGTTGCGCGCTGCGGAGCTCTCCAAAACCAGCATGTTTCAGATCCATCCTTGCGCCCCCCTTGCCTGACAGGCGCGCCCCCTCTTGCCAAGGAAAATAACCGTCTCCCAGCAAGCTGGGGCCCTCGGCGATTTGCCTTGGCAAGAGGCTGCCCCCCTGTCTGTCCGGGTGCACGCAAGGACGGCTCCGAAACCAGCAGGTGGTGTGGGTTTGGGGGGCGGGGAGGGACCGGGCGGCGGGCGTGTGATGCCTAACCCGCGCTTCTGGTTTAACTGAGCGCGGCGGCCAGGCGTGCGTGGGCGGAGACGCCTTTGGTGTCAAAGGTGATGTCGCGCAGGAAGGTGTTTTGCGACTGGTTGATGCGTTGCAAAAGCGCCTCTGTCAGCGGGGCTGCAAAGAGGTGATCCGTGATGATGGCGACTTCCTTGTCCGTCAGCTGCATCACCTCAGGACCGTCCTCAGATTGGACAGAGACATAGGTGAGCGGTGTCACGGCCCAAAGCTCAGATTGTTCAACCACCAGATGCAGTTGGCCTGCGCGCATGTCACGTCCGGCGGCGATGCGGGTCAGCACGTCGCGCGCCTGGACTTTCAACAGGTCAAGACCACGGGCCGCTTCGCTTGCGTCGATAAGTTTTGCGCGGCGGTTTTGTGGGACGCGTAGGATGCGCATTTCGACAAACCAGATCATCGCAATCATCAGGATCGGTGCCTGCGCGATTGGCAGGGCCGCGACATTCCAGATCGCCCCGATGGCGATGAGCGGGGAAAGCACCAGCAAATAGCGGATCGCCTGATATTCGAACAGTCGGCGCAGCCCGCCGCCAAACCCCTGACCCTGCTTTGGGCGTACCGCAACGCGGCCGAAAAACTTGCGCGGCAATTGGCGCACCTGAAGGATGGCTGGATTGCGCAGGGTGCTGTGGGTTAGGACGTACATGCGGCGGAGTTAGCGCGGGATTTTAGGATGGCGACCCCGCACCCTGTGCCAATCGGTTCAAAGGGCTGAGATCATCGCCGTATGCAGCGCATGATGCAGCGACCCTGCAGAGGCGCGCGGGCCGTAGATGCTGAAGTGATCGTCAGCCCGGCGCAGCACGAAACATCCCAGATGGTGTATCGAGGTCCGCTCTGCGCCGCCCACAGGCATCGCGGGTGCGTTGAGCGGACAGAGAAGCTCCATCACCGCCAGCAGCCCCGCGCCGGTGAGATCAAACCGGGTCCAGCCGTCGGTCTGTTCGGTCACGGAGGCGTTACCTTGCACCGCGGCCTTGGCGTGATCTGCCAGATCTTCATGGGTTTCTATGGGGGCCTCGAGCATGACCTGGTCTGGCCCCATCCAAAAGGCGGTCATCGCCTCACCCGCAAAGGTGCGGGGGCCGGGGGCTGTGGCACCGATGAGTTTTTTCAGCGCTGTGGCGGTTGGCTTTTCCTTGCCCAGACGTGCTGTGACAGAGGCGAGGGCAACCTGCGGCACCTCGGTCAGGGTGGCCCCAGCGACGGTATCGACGCGGGGCACAGTGCGGCCCAGGGCGGTGATGGGGGTCAGATCATGCACGCAACCGCTCTCCTTCTGGGTCCACGAAATGGGCAGAGACGATCTCTACGTCCACCGTTGTGTTGGTTACGGGGGAAACCAGGCGCATCTTTTCGCCCAACCGGTCGCTGCCGTTTTTCAAAAAGCCCAGGCCAATGCTGCTGTCTAGCGTGGGTGAGAAAGCCGCAGAGGTCACATAGCCTTGGTCATGTGCGGCATCCACCGGGCCGGTGGCGGCCATCAGATGTCCGCCTGCGGTGATCTTGTCGGCATTGGACAGCGGTTTGATCCCCACCTGCTTCAGCGCATCGGCCTCGTTCAAGCCGGGGCGTTCGGACAGGACCGATCCGATGCTGTCTTTCTTCTTGCTGACCATACGGCCCATCCCGAGGTTTAGTGCAGTGGTTGTGCCGTTCAGCTCATTGCCTGCAGCATGGCCCTTTTCAATCCGCATCACGCCCAGAGCTTCGGTGCCGTAAGGGACCACGTCAAACTCTTCGCCCTCGGCCATCAGCCTGCGCATCAGCGCATCGCCGTAGCGGGCGGGCACGGCGATTTCATAGGCCAGCTCGCCCGAGAAAGAAATGCGGAAGAGCCGCGCGCGCAGACCTCCACAGACGGTGATGTTGGCGCAGGCCATAAAGGGGAAGGCGTCGTTGGAGAGGTCCACATCCGCATCCACGATCTTTTGCAAGAGCTTGCGTGAATTGGGGCCCGCGACCGCATATTGCGCCCAAGCCTCCGTTGTGGAGATCAGCTGCACGTCCATGTCAGGGCAGAGACATTGGCGCACAAACTCCATGTGTTGATAGACCTTTGCGGCATTGGCGGTGGTGGTGGTGACAACAAAGTGGTCTTCGGCCAGCCGCCCCGCAGTGCCGTCATCCATCGCGATGCCGTCTTCACGCAACATCAGGCCATAGCGGGTCTTGCCCACGGCCAATTTGGCAAACCCGTTGCAGTAGACCTTGTTCAGGAAATCGGCGGCATCCGTGCCCTGCACGTCGATCTTGCCCAGGGTGGTGCAATCACAGACCCCGACAGAGGCGCGGGTTTGGCGCACCTCGCGGTCCACGGACTGCCGCCAGTGGGTCTCGCCCGGTTGTGGGAACCATTGCGCGCGCAGCCAATTGCCCACCTCAACAAAGACCGCGCCCTGTTCCTTGGCCCAATAATGCGAGGGGGTGAGCCGGGTGGGGTGGAACTCCATGCCCCGCATCCGGCCTGCCAGGGTGCCGATGGCGACGGGGGTATAGGGGGGCGGAAGATGGTGGTGCCGACCTCTGGGATGGCTTTGCCTGCCAGCTCTGCCATGATCGCCAGCCCGCCGATGTTGGCGGTCTTGCCCTGATCGGTGGCCATGCCCAGCGTCGTATACCGCTTGAGATGCTCGACCGAGACAAAGCCCTCTTGATGGGCGAGTTTCACATCCTTGACGGTCACATCGTTTTGCTGGTCCAGCCAGGCGCGTGATGCGCCTTCGACGTACCAGAACGGTGTCTGCGTGACGGGGGCGTCTTCGGCCTGTGGTAGGGCGGGGGCCTTGCCCTTCAGACCCAACGCGGCGCGGGCTGCCCGCGCGCCGCTTTCAAGAGCGGCATGGGTTGAGAAGGCACCATTGGCCGCCCCAGCCACGCTCATGCCGGGAGGCAGCGTGCCGCCGGGGACAAAGGCCGCCAGGCCGTCGTCCCGGTGGGGCGACCGCGTTGGTGGCAGGTCAGATGCACATTGGGGTTCCAGCCGCCCGACACCCCCAGCGCCCCACATTCCAGCGTGCGCATGGTGCCATCGGCCAGCTTGACCTCAGCAAAGGTCAGGCCCAACCGGCCCTTGGTGTCCACAACCTGCGCGCCGCGCAACACCTCATAGCCCTCAGCCAGGGGGGCATCGGGGCGGGTGTCAACGACAGCCGCAATCTTGACGCCCTTGGCGGCAAGGTCTGCTGCTGTGCGGTGGCCATCGGCGTTGTTAGTAAAGACCGCGATGCGTTGCGCCGGGGTGGCAGCCCAGCGGTTGGCATAGGCGCGCAAGGCACCCGCCAGCATCACACCGGGACGGTCGTTGTTTTCAAACCCGATGGGCCGTTCGGTGGCCCCGGCGCACAGCAGCGTTTTTTGCGTGTAGATCCGCCAGAGGATCTGGCGCGGTTTGCCGTCATCGGGCGTGTGCATATGGTCGCTCACCCGCTCAACAGCGCCATAGATGCCGTGGTCAAAGGCCCCGATCACAGTCGTGCGCGTCATCAGCCGCACGTTGGGCAGCGACGAGAGTTCCGCCAGCGTGGCGGTGACCCAATCCAGCGCGGGCGCGTCATTCAGTGGTGCTGTCTCAACCAAGAGCCTGCCGCCCATGGCAAAGTCTTCGTCCGCCAGGATCACCTCTTTACCCGCCCGCCCGGCGGTGAGCGCGGCCATCAGGCCCGCTGGGCCTGCGCCGATGATCAAGAGGTCACAGTGACGAAAGCCCTTGTCATAGACATCAGGGTCTTCCTTCATGGTGAGCGCACCTAGGCCAGCGGCCTTGCGGATGATCGGCTCATAGATCTTTTCCCAAAAGGCCGCGGGCCACATGAAGGTTTTGTAGTAAAACCCAGCCGTCAGGAAGTTGGAGAACCGGTCATTGATCGCCATGGCGTCAAAGGCCAGGCTGGGCCAACGGTTCTGCGACCGCGCCATCAAGCCGTCAAACAGCTCTGTTGTGGTGGCGCGGGTGTTGGGCTCTTGCCGGGCACCGCCGCGCAGTTCCACCAGGGCGTTCGGCTCTTCTGACCCGGCGGTCAACGGACCACGCGGACGATGATATTTAAACGACCGCCCCATCAGCCGCACACCATTGGCCAATAGGGCCGAGGCCAGCGTATCGCCGGGGTGGCCCATGTAGGCTTTGCCGTCAAAGTGGAACCGCAGGCTGGCGCTGCGATCAATTTGGCCGCCGCTCAATCGGTTGACTTGGCTCATCTGCTGCGCCCCCGGCTTCGGGCCACATCGCGGGCCAGTTCAACTTGGGTGATCTCATGGGTGCTGGTGTCACGGGTCACGACCAACCAGGACCGGTCGCCGCCCTCGTGAAACCACAACTCGCGCAGCGGACCGGCGGGGTTGTCGCGCAAGTAGGCGTATTCATAGAAGGCTTGATCGCGGTCTTCGGCCTCTGGATCCGGGCGGTCAATAAGAGAGGCATCGCCAAGATAGACAAACTCCGCACTGTCGCGGGGGCCAAGCAGGGGGTGGTTGATGATCATCTCTCGCGTCTCCCCGTCAGTGCAGGTTGGGCTGATTGCCCATGCCTTTTTCGTCAATCATATGGCCGCTCTGGAAGCGGTCGAAACGGTAGGCGTTGGCGAACGCATGCGGTTCATCCTTGGCCAGCAAATGCGCAAAGGTGTAGCCTGAGGCAGGCGTGGCCTTGAACCCGCCGTAACACCAGCCGCCGTTGAAATAGAGCCCATCAATGCCCGTCCGGTCGATAATCGGAGAGCCGTCCATCGACATGTCCATGATCCCGCCCCACATACGCAGCAGTCGCGCGCGCCCAATCATCGGCATGATCGCCATGCCGCCTTCGCAGACGTCTTCGACAACAGGCAGATTGCCGCGCTGGGCATAGGAATTGTACCCGTCAATGTCTCCGCCAAAGACCAGGCCGCCCTTGTCCGACTGGCTGACATAGAAATGGCCCGCGCCAAAGGTGATCACCCCTGGCAGCACCGGTTTCAGGCCTTCGCTCACAAAGGCCTGCAAGACGTGGCTTTCAATCGGCAGGCGCATCCCCGCCATGCCCATCAAGCGGCCAGAGTTGCCGGCCACCGCACAGCCCACCTTTTTGGCCCCGATGAAGCCTTTTGAGGTCTCCACCCCCAGGCAGGTGCCATTCTCAATGCGAAAGCCTGTGACCTCACAGTTTTGGATGATGTCCACACCGCGGCTGTCCGCGGCGCGGGCATAGCCCCAGGCGACGGCATCATGGCGCACTGTGCCGCCGCGCCGCTGGGCCAAGCCGCCTTTGATCGGAAAACGCGCGTCGTTGAAATTGAGGAATGGGTATTCCGCGCGCACCTGCTTTTCATCCAACAGCTCTGCATCGGCACCGTTCAAGATCATCGCATTGCCGCGCCGGGTAAAAGCGTCGCGTTGCGCGTCTGAGTGGATCAGGTTGATGATCCCCCGTTGGCTGACCATCGCGTTATAGTTCAGGTCTTGCTCAAGCCCTTCCCAAAGCTTGAGGGAGAATTCATAGAACGGCTCATTGCCATCAAGCAGATAGTTGGAGCGGATGATTGTAGTGTTGCGGCCCACATTGCCGCCGCCGATCCAGCCCTTTTCGATCACGGCTACATTCCGCTCACCATAGACAGAAGCCAGGTAATGCGCGGTCGCCAATCCGTGCCCGCCACCGCCGATGATGATGATGTCATACTGCGGCTTGGGGTCGGGGTCCCGCCAGGCGGGTGTCCAACCTTTGTGACCGGTCAGGGCCTCTTTGATGATCTTAAATCCAGAGTATCGCATGAGTCGCACCCATTTTTCATGACATTCGCATAATTTCACTCAGAAGATAAAGTTTGAAAACGACATTGGCCTTTTTGAATTGGACGATCTTTGGCCGTTTGCTCAAAAGAG
This sequence comes from Sulfitobacter sp. GN1-4, assembly GCF_055693825.1. Lineage (NCBI taxonomy): Bacteria > Pseudomonadati > Pseudomonadota > Alphaproteobacteria > Rhodobacterales > Roseobacteraceae > Sulfitobacter > Sulfitobacter sp. GN1-4. The sequence goes on from NZ_JBVFUQ010000003.1 coordinate 1,063,915, forward strand.
CGTCATAAAAACAGCCCCTTGCGCGTCAGGCTGCGGCCCTGTGCCACAATCAATCTGAGCCTAGGACGTGGGGTTTGGGGTGTCAGAGCCTCTGGCGACATTTCCGGGCTTGGAAACGCCGCGCATTGGCCAGCCGCCCGGCGCAACAGATGGTGTCAGCTTGGCTTGAGCCGCAGGATCAGCGGGATGATCGCAATGACCAAGACGCCAGCCAGCAAGAACGGTGCGCCGGGCAGATAAATCCCTTCTCCGCCCACGAATTCCTCAAACACTGCCGTCAGTACCAGTGGGGCGGCCACCGCCGCCACCGAAGCCAGAGAGGCAATGACCCCCTGAACCAGACCTTGCATGTCTTCGCCAACACGGTTGGCGGCGATGGCAGTCATCAGCGGCGGTGCCATGTCCGCCAGGGCGGCGATGGGCAGGATCACGGCGACCACCCAGGCCGCATTTGCCAGGCCAAACCCAAACAATCCGATGATGCAGGCCGCCGTGGCCAGCAAAAGCGTCGGATAATCTCCCAAGCGGCGGGTCAACTGCGGCAGCACGCCCGCTTGAACAACCGCGATCAGGATGCCGTAGGCCGACAGGGTCAGACCGATGGTGAACCCATCCCAGCCAAAAACCTCTTTGCCCCAGAACGCCCAGAGCGTGGCGTAGACAAGGTTCGCGACCTCAAAGGCGAAAATGCAAATCAACGGAATGGCCAGACCCGGCAGGATGAAGGCACGGATGATGCTGCCAAAGGGGTTCAGATCACGCTTGCCAAAGGGCCGCCGGTTTGCGGGTTTGAGCGATTCCGGCAGGATAAAGAACCCAAAGAGCACGTTCACGGCAGACAACAATGCGGCAATCCAAAACGGCGCGGTGATGTGCCAGCCAGAGGCCAGCCCGCCCAAGGCCGGGCCAAAGACAAAGCCGATGCCAAAGGCGGCTCCGATCATGCCAAAGGCGGCGCCGCGTTCTTCGGGTTTGGCGATGTCAGAGATATAGGCCGTCGCGGTGATATAGGTGGCCCCCGCCATGCCCGCGATGATGCGACCGACCAGCAGCAGCCAATAGCTGTCAGCCATCGCCATGATCACGTAATCCAACGTCAGGGTAAGCAGGGCCGCAATCAGGATCGGGCGGCGTCCGTATGCGTCAGACAGGCTGCCGATGACCGGACCAAAAAGGAACATGGTAGCGGCATAGGCTGACATCATGATGCCCCCCCAAAGCGCGCCTTGGGCGGTATCTTCCGCGCCGACGCGCTCCATCAGGTCGGGCATGATCGGAAAGACGATGCCAATGCCAATGGCGTCGATCATCAGGGTCGCCAGGATGAAAAGGAAAGGGCCGCTGAGTTTCATGAAAGCACCAAGGTTGAAGCATCGGAGTAACAGGTAAGGCCCGGTTTGCAAGCGGGCGAAAGCGGGCAGGTGGCGTAATCTGACTGGGGTGGCGGAAGGGTATCCTCGGGTGCGCAGGTGCAGAGGGCGAGACCGCCCCAGCGGTTTTTGACGGTTGTGAAAACGAAGCCAGATGGGATGCGCGCTGCCTCATTGGGGATAATTTACGGGCATGCGTTTGGAATAAGCAAAAGTCGCATGGAGTATTGGTTATTTTACAGGGTGTTAGCGGGGAGGCGTTGCCACGATCCCAGCGGGCAGTTTGACCATAAACCCGGCATTGGACTTTTGTTTATGCGGCGAAAAACCCGCCCTGCGTCCAATATCTTAGGGCGCGCAAACACGGCATGGCTTGGCGCAGAACGGCACGCAGCTGTTCGCGAACATCACAACAGAAAGATATACCATGACCTTCCTTTCCCTTACCCGCCGCCCGCTGATGATTGCAGCCATGATCACCGCCGCCTCCATGACGCCACTGATGGCCGCAGAGGATATTGAGGTGATCGACCCCACGACAAATGAAACGGTTGCCCTGTCTGAGATCGACATCAGCGCGCTGTCCGATGAAGACCGTCAGAACATCGGCGATCAGCTTGCCGCTCTGGGGGTTAGCCCGCGGGGCCGGCCTGATATTTCTGATGTTGAAGTGGTGGACCCCACCACAGGTGAAACCGTTGCTTTGGGTGACATCGACAAAGACAGCCTGTCAGAGGAAGACCGCCAGGCCATCGGCGATCAACTGGCAGAGCTGGGCATAGCACCAAGCCCACGGGGTGGCCGGGGCGCTGGTGAGGATGGCGAGACAGAGGTTGGCGAAGAAGGCGGCCGCGCGGCCCCGGGCGCGGTGCGCCGGGGCGTGGCGGTGAAGGCCGTGGTGGCGAGGGCCGCGGCGGCTCGCGCGACTAAGAGGTTGGCGCGCCCCGGTTGACACGGGGCGCGCCAACACCTTAGCCACGGACAACGGCTCAAGGGACAGACCGCATGCGCGCATCATTGATCACAGCCAGTTTGGCCGCGTTTCTGCTGATGCAGTCCCCGCGCTTGCGGAATTTCCTGTCGCCGAAAGCGTCATCACCCGCATTGAGGCTGAGGGCTATACCGTGACTGAGGTTAGGCGGTCTTGGCTGGGGCGCATTATCATAACCGCACAACGTGATGATGTCCTCAGAGAGGTTGTGTTGAACCGCACGTCAGGCGAGATCCTGCGCGATCAACGCTTTTCCGACCAGGCGCAGGCAGGTGCCCCTGATCCTGCGCCAACCTCAACCCAGGACCGATCCGGCAGGCCTGGCGCATCCGAGGGACCGAGTGCGCCAGGCCGACCTGATGCGCCGGGCGGCACGGACGGGCCGGGAGACCCCGGTGGCCCAGGAGACCCGGGCGGACCCGGTGGTCCGGGCGGACCCGGCGGCGCGGGACGCGGCGGGTGAGACTGTCGTTGCGTGATCGATGCGGCCCACAAAGGGGAGGGCCGCAGTGCTGAACCGGCCGTTTGTCGTCTGGACCTTGGTTGCGTTGCAATGCGCCTGTGGGGCGTATTTTCTTTGGGAAATTCTGGCCTCTATTCTGGGGCTGCCTGCGGTGCCGCTGCGCTGGCAAGCGCGCGAATTGGTCGAGGCAGGTGCTAGCATCGGGTTGATATTAGGCGCTGTGTTGGGCGTGCGTCTGGCCTGGCTGGCGCAGACGGCGACACGCCGCGCCGAAACCGCGCGCCAAATCACGTCTGGTGAATTCACCGCCACCGTCACGCGGTATTTCGATGGTCTGGGATTGACCTCTGCTGAAACAGAGGTGGCGTGGTTGGTCCTCAAAGGCATGTCGATGGCTGAGATCGCAACCCTGCGCGAGACCCGGATCGGCACGGTAAAAGCGCAATGTACGGCGATCTACAAAAAGGCAGGCGTCAACGGCAAGAGCCAGCTGTTCTCCGTTCTGGTGGAGGATCTGCTGCTTTAGCAGCTGTCAGACCGCGCAATCCCGACTAAATCAATCAGGCCTGTAATTGCCCGGCATTCCGAGGTAGGGAGGCGCAACGCAATGTATTTTGGCAACGTGCATGGATAAGAAACTCATCTCCGGGGTGGCTTTGGCGGTGGCAGCGATTTGCCTGCTGCCCGTCCTTGGCGTGGTTGCAGCGGCTGCCTTTGGGTCTTTTGAGACACTGACACAGCTGATGGAGACGGTGCTGTGGCGCTACACGTCGACGACACTTGTGTTGGTCGTCTTGGTGGCGGTGGGCAGCATTTTGATCGGCAGTCTGACCGCTTGGCTGGTTGTTGCGGCTGAGTTTCCGGGGCGGCGTGTGCTGGAAATTGCCTTGGTCCTGCCGCTGGCGTTTCCGGCCTATGTGCTGGCCTATGCCTATACGGATGTGTTGGATCACCCGGGCATCGTGCAGACAACTTTGCGCCAGGTGATGGGCTGGGGGCCGCGCGATTATTGGTTCCCAGAAATCAGATCGCTGGGCGGAGCGGCTCTGATGCTGACGCTGGTGCTTTATCCTTATGTCTACCTCATGGCGCGGGCGGCTTTCCGGTTGCAGGCGGCGACACCCTTTTATGCCGCACGCTCGCTTGGGTCGACGCCGACGCAGGCGTTTTTACAGGTGGCCCTGCCCATGGCGCGCCCGGCCATTGCAGCAGGCGCGTTGCTGGTGGTGATGGAGACCATCGCAGATTTCGGCACGGTGGCCCATTTCAGCGTGCAGACCTTTGCCACAGGGATCTACACCAGCTGGTTCGGGTTGGGGGATCGTGGGGCAGCGGCGCAGTTGGCCGTTGGGTTGCTGACCTTTGCGCTTCTTGTTGCGGCATTGGAGTATATCAATCGGGGCCGCGCCGCCTATGCCGTGAAGGGGCGGCAGGAGGATTTTGTGCGGTTTCGCCTGACCGGTACGCGGGCGCTGTGGGCGCAGCTGGCCTGCGTTTTGCCGGTCCTGCTTGGGGTCGTTATCCCGACGGTGACGCTGGTGCTGATGGGAATGCGGTCAGAGCAGGTTGTTTTCAGCCCCCGGTACATGCAGTTCATCCAGAACTCACTCCTCCTGGGCGGGATTGCTGCTGTTGTGACCGTCGGGGCGGCGGTGATGCTGGGCACTTTCCATCGGGTCTTGGCCAGCCGGGTGTCGCTGGCGACGCTCTTTTTGGGCAGACTTGGTTATGCAGTGCCCGGCGGGGTTATTGCGGTGGGGCTGCTGGTGCCTTTTGCGCGCTTTGACAACTGGCTTGATGCACGCATGGAGGCCTGGTTCGATATTTCAACAGGTTTGTTGATCAGCGGCTCCATCTGGTTGCTGGTTGCAGCCTATATGATCCGGTTTCTGGCAGCGGCCTTGGGGGCCTATGACAGTGGCCTGTCCTCTGTCACGCCCAATGTTGACGCAGCCTCTCGCGTGTTGGGGCGCACGGTCTGGGGCACAGTGCGCAGCATCCATCTGCCGGTGCTTCGGGGCAGCATCCTGACGGCTTTGCTGATTGTTTTCGTGGATACCGTGAAAGAGTTGCCCGCAACCTTGATCCTGCGGCCTTTCAACTATGACACACTTGCGGTTCAGGCGTTTCGCCTAGCGTCAGATGAGCGGCTGGAGGGTGCTGCGGTGCCAAGCCTGATGATCGCCGCCGCGGGGCTTTTGCCGGTTATCCTGCTGTGTTTGCAGCTGGGCGAACGGCGGCGCGGCAATCTCGCACCAGAGCAGACCACCGCCTGAGCATGCGCCCGGTGCCCATCGGCGTAAGGCGGGGCGGCTTGGACGGTTTCCTTTGCCGCTCTGGCCTCTATCTTTGCAAGGTTAGCCGGTGGTGGCTTGCCTGACACAATAGTTTCGAAAGGACATGGCATGTTTATCGCGATGAACAGGTTTACAGTGAAAACAGAGAATGCCGCAGCTTTTGAAACGCTTTGGTTAGAGCGGGACAGTCACCTCAAAGGGTTGGACGGTTTTGTGGAGTTTCACATGCTAAAAGGGCCTGAGGCGGATGGACTGGTTCTTTATGCGTCCCACACGGTATGGGCGTCCGAAGAGGCGTTCCAGAACTGGACACGCAGTGAGGCCTTTCGCGCGGCACACAAAGACGCGGGGCAAACAAAGGCGCTGTATGAAGGCAGCCCAAGCTTTGAAGGGTTTTCCACAATTCAGCACATCGCGTGATGAAACGACGCGCGGTCTTGGGCGGGTTGGTGGCGTTGCCGCTGTTGTCCAAGCATGTGAACGCAAGGGGCTGTATGGAACTTTCGGCAAACTGGGAATTTGTGGCCGACACGGTCATGGGGGGCGTCTCAACCGGGCAGGTTGAAACCACCAAAGAGGCAGGGGCCTTAGTGGCGCGGCTGACCGGGGACGTCAGCCTTGAGAACAACGGTGGTTTCATCCAGATGGCCACAGATCTTGCCCCGGCGCGCGGTGTTCTGGATGCCAGCGGTTTTTCCGGGATCGGGTTTGAGGTGCGGGGCAACGGCGAGGATTATCAGGTTGCACTGCGCACGACAGACCTGGCGCGGCCTTGGCATTCCTACCGCGCTGGCTTTGTTGCGGGCCCCGAATGGCAGCGCATAGACATCCCCTTTTCCGCCTTTTCACCCAACAACACTGATGTTCCCTTTGACGCCCGCAAGTTGCGCAGAGTGGGCATTTTGGCGGTGGGCCGCGCGATGTCTGTTGACATAAGTGTGCGGGCGACCTGCCTCTTTGGGTGAGCTGCTCTGTCAGCGGCGGGCAAGGCCCGATGCCCCGTTTTTGCCAATTTTTGGAAAATATGCCGCTGTAGGCGCATTGTGGAAACTGTTATTAATCAAATGCTTAAATAAGATATAGCGCGCTCTTTCAACGATCAATCCTGCCGTCGTTTCCATTTTGGCAAAACACAATTTCTGCACATTTGTGTGATTGCCAGCCGCCGTTCACGCCTGTTACGCCGGAGGGGATGAAAGGATAATCTGATGCGAATTGGCGTTCAGGACCATGTCGGCTGCCCGGCACACCAGCGTTCCGGCGGAGCGAATGCAGAAGCGACAAAGGTGGCGCAGGCCGCGTTTGAGCGGGCTTGGAACGGCACGGCTGAGGTGACCACGACGGTGCATGTCACCGCGCGGTTCGCGCCCAGCACCCATGCCGACAACACCCGCTGCTTTGGCAAGGCTGAGGTCAAGCCAGATGCGGTGATGTCCTTTTCCTTCAGCGTCAGTCAAAAGCTGAACTCCTCTGCGGCCTTGGTCCAGACGATCAAATCCATCCCGCAAATGGTCGAAAAACTCACCCAAGCGGTGTTTTCCCAAATGCAGACGCTGCGCGATGTGGTGGCCCGTGATGTCCCAAGCTCTTTTGCGGCGGCCTGTCCGCATGGGGGCAATCAGCAGCGCCCGGACGGATATGGCGAGGGTGTGGGCACCCAGCATGATTATGGCACAGGCTACGGTCCAGCAAAGGATCCGGCGCAATTGACAGGTGGGCTGCGCCATTGGGACAGCTTTGCTAACGGCGGTGGCACTGGAACAGAGATGCCCTGGGCAGATGGCTCAGGCCGCGCGAGCTATACCGCCGGCGGCGGTCACTCCAAAGGCCCTGACGCATTGGGCGAGATGCCGCATGACATGCCAACGGCGGATCAGATTGCAGGGTACAAGCCCGGCGGCGGATGCCCCGTGATGGGCCAGATGATGGAAGGCCAGGAGGGCGGCAGCGAAGCTGACGCGCCGCTGCGCCGGCTGTTTGAGGCTGACTATAGCGACGGCACAGGCGGCATGAGCGGCGGCGACCGCCCCAACGCCAGAGAGATTTCCAACGCGGTGGTGGGCGCAACCGGGGACCGGAAAGACGCATCCGGGGCCACGGATCTTTTTTGGGGATGGGGTCAGTTCCTGGATCATGACCTGAGCCTGACCCACGGCGCGGATGAGGCTGCCAACATCGCGGTGCCACATGGGGATGCGCGGTTTGATCCCAATGCCGAAGGCGGCAAAGATCTGGGCTTTATCCGCTCAGCCTCAGAACAAGATAGCCACGGCGTGCGCCAGCAAACCAATTCGATCACCGCCTTGATTGATGGCTCAAATGTCTATGGCTCCAGCCAAGCCGAAGAGACATCGCTGCGTGAAGGCGAAGGGGGCCGGATGCTGCTTGATGCCCGGGGCAACCTGCCGCGCGATGACAATGGATTTTTCCGGGCGGGCGACGTGCGGGTGAATGAAAACCCGCTGCTGACCTCATTGCACACCGTCTTTGCACGCGAACACAACCGGCTCGCCGCAGATTTTGCCGAACGCTATCCCAGCTGGAGCGATGATCAGATCTTTGATGCGGCGCGTGAGATTAACGTGGCACAGATGCAATCGGTCACGGCCAATGAGTTTCTGCCGATGCTGTTGGGCAAAGATGCCATGGGCGCATACCCAGGCTACACCGGTGCTGATCCACAGATTTCCAACGCCTTTTCAACGGCCGCTTTCCGGTTTGGCCACAGCATGGTCAGCGACAAGCTGCAGCTGATTGATGAACACGGCAACCGGTCAGACATTCCCTTGATGGATGCGTTTTTCAACACCCAGCCGATTGACCAGGGCGGCATTGATGATGTGCTCAGAGGGGCTGCGGGTCAGCGCGCGCAGGCGATGGATACTGAAATCGTGGACAGCCTACGCAACAATGTTATGCCGGGACCGGATGCACATCCGCTGGATTTGGCAGCGCTCAACATTCAGCGTGGCCGCGACCACGGTCTGCCCAGTCTGAATGACATGAAGCGTGGCTTGGGCCAGCCCCCGCTCACTGGCTTTGATGATCCACGGCTGCGCGATGGTGTGGGCGAACGGCTGGCGCAGGTCTATGACAGCATCGAAGATGTCGATGCCTGGGTGGGGATGTTGGCGGAAAAACCCGTGGGCGGCGGCATGGCCGGTGAAACACAGGCGGCCGTGCTGGTGGAGCAATTCCGCGCCTCGCGCAATGGGGATCCTGATTGGTATGAGGGCAAGTTCCCGCCAGCAACAGTTGCGCGGATGAACAACACCAGCCTGGCCGACATCATTGAACGCAATGTTCTGGAGACGGATATCCAGGATTATGCGATGCTGTCTGCGCATCATCAGGCGCTGGCCTGACGCGGCAGACCGCTTTGGCATCGCGCGCTGCGCAATGGATGTCTTGACGGGGTGGCCCTGCCGGTTGCACCCTCTGCGCATGCAAGACGCACCGAATCCATATAGACAGTATACCCCCAGCTGCGCGTTGACGCGTCGGCAGACGGGATGTGATTTGGTCACCTGACAGGATCAAAGCCGCGCATGCCAATGCGCTCTGCCTTTGTGATTGATCCTGGAATTTCGAACATGACTGAACAAAAATTGCGACTGTCCTCCGATATTGGGGGGACATTCACCGATACTGTTTTAATGACCACGGGGGCGGGTTCTGGCCACAACCAAAACCCCAACGACCGTAGATGCACCTGCCTCTGGCGCGCTCGAAGGCGCGCGCCGGGTGTTGGCCCAGGCTGAGGCCCGTTGGGATCAGGTGGTGGGGAAAATCCATGGCACGACCCTGGCCACCAACGCGTTGATTGAACGGCGCGGTGCCAAGGTGGCGACAATCACCACAGAGGGTTTCAGGGACATCCTCGAAATCGCCTATGAGCGGCGCTATGCGCAATACGCCATCAACCTTGAAAAGCCTGATCTCATTGTCCCACGGGATCTGGCGTTTACCATACCTGGACGTATGGATGCGACGGGCCAAGAGCTGGAGCCACTGAATGAGGGGGCTGTAACAGGGCTGGCGCAGGCGTTGCGCAGCGCCGGGGTTGAGGTGGTCGCCATTTGCCTGCTGCATGCCTATGCCAACCCGGCGCATGAGCTGTTGCTAAGGGAGCTTCTGAGTGCTGCGATGCCAGAGCTGTCGATCTCGCTCAGCCATGAGGTCAGCCCCGAGGCGCGGGAATTTGACCGGCTCTGCACGACAATCGCGAACGCCTATATCCAGCCGCTGATGGCGGGGTATCTGGCAGATTTTCAATCTCGGTTTGCGGCTGAGGGGCTGCGCTGTCCCATCCTGCTTATGACGGCAGGTGGGGGAATGACCACCCTGCAGACTGCCGCGCGCCTGCCCATTCGTCTGGTCGAATCCGGTCCGGCTGGGGGTGCCATCCTTGCGGCGCGGATTGCTGCGCAAACCGGGGAGGATGAGGTGCTGTCTTTCGACATGGGCGGGACCACCGCCAAGCTTTGCTTGATCGACAAAATGCGTCCCCAGACAGCCCGGCGTTTTGAAATCGCACGGGCCGAACGCTTTATCAAAGGCTCAGGCATGCCCGTCCGCATCCCCGTGATTGAGATGATTGAGATCGGTGCGGGCGGCGGCTCCGTCGCTGGTGTGGACCGGCTTGGTCGGGTCCAGGTCGGACCACAAAGCGCCGGATCAGAGCCAGGCCCAGCGGCGTTTGGCAAGGGCGGCACGCGGGCCACGGTCACAGATGCCGATGTCGCCTTGGGTTATATTGATCCTGAGCGTTTTGCCGAAGGTCGTTTGCGCATTGATGCGGACGCCGCCATCGCCGCGCTTGGCCGGGACGTTGGAACGCCATTGGGCGTGATGCCCAAAGCGGCAGGCCATGCCGTGAGCGCCATTGTGGATGAAAACATGGCCAATGCCGGCCGCATGCACGCGGTGGAATCGGGCAAAGACCTCAGCAAGCGGGTGATGATCGCCTTTGGCGGCAATGGCCCGCTACATGCAACCCGTGTGGCGCGCAAGGCGCAGGTGCGGCGGGTGTTGATCCCCAAAGCGCCCGGCGTTGGATCGGCCATCGGGTTTCTCTACGCGCCTGTCTCATTTGAAATCATCCGATCACGCTATACCACTTTGGCGGCGTTGGACGTGGCCGGTTTGAATGCGTTTTTTGATGCCATGGTGGGCGAAGCAGAAGCGGTGGTGCGGGCTGGTGCACCCGAAGGGGCGTTGCAGCAGCGGCGCGTGGCCTTCATGCGCTATCACGGGCAAGGACACGAAATAGAAGTGCCGCTGCCCGCCCGAGCCCTGACCCAATCTGATCTGGACCAGCTCAAGGTCGCTTTTGAACAAGACTATGCCCGGCAATTCAAACGGACTGTTCCAGGTATGCAGATCGAGATTTTGAATTGGGGCGTGACCGTGAGCACAACAGCCGCCGCCCCAGCGGCAACAGATGCCGTCACCACACCAGCGCTACGGGTGCCTAAAAGCACCTGTGAGATCACCTGCGATATTGACGGGGCACCTCTGCAAGCAGGGCTGTTCTGGCGCGATGATCTGCGCCCCGGCGATGTCCTGCACGGACCCGCGATCATCACAGAGGCCCAGACCACCACATTAGTCAGCGCCGATTTCGATGCATCGGTTGATGCGCTTGGCAACATCTGGCTGGTCCGCAAAGAGGATGTGCAGTCATGACAGCGCCCGATACCCGTCTTCAAGTGATGTGGAACCGTCTTCTTGCCGTGGTTGAGGAACAGGCCCAGGTGCTGATCCGCACCGCGTTCAGCCCGATTGTGCGCGAATGCGGTGATATTTCAGCCGGGATTTTCGATTTTGAGGGCCGGATGCTGGCCCAGGCGGTGACCGGTACACCGGGGCACATCAACACAATGGCTGAGGCCGTTAAGATCCTGCGCGCGCGGTTCCCGGTGCGGCAGATGCAGCCGGGCGACATCTACATGACCAATGATCCCTGGATTGCCTCAGGTCACCTGAATGACTTTTTGCTTTTGATGCCGGTCTTTTACCGCGGAGCTGTGGTGGGCTTTACCTCTTGCACCTCGCATCTGGTGGATTTGGGCGGATTGGGCATGGGTCCCGAAGGGGCCGATATTTTTGACGAAGGGTTGCTGATCCCGCCCTGCAAGCTGGTCAGCGAAGGGGCGGTGAACACATTGCTCTTGGACATCGTGAAAGCCAACTCACGCGAGCCGATTGCGAATGAGGGAGATATATTTGCCCTGATCGCCTGTTGCGAAGCCGGGGCCGACCGGCTGGTTGAAATGATGGCTGAGTTTGGCTTGCAGGATCTGGAGGCTCTTGCCGCCTATATCATTGAGACTTCACAGCGCGGCACGGTTGACGCCATCGCCGCCTTGCCCAAAGGCACGTGGCGCAGTGTTTTGACCGTGGATGGTTATGACGCGGGGATTGATCTGCATGCCGCCCTCACGATTGCGGATGATCATATATTACTTGATTTTGCGGGCACGCAGGGCTGTGTGAACAAGGGTATCAACGTGCCTTTGAACTATGCTGCGGCCTATTCCGTCTTTGCCCTGCGCTGTATCATTGGATCAGACATTCCCAACAACGCGGGCGCTTTGGCTCCGTTTCGGGTGACAGCACCCGAAGGGTGCATCCTGAACGCTCAGCCCCCGCACCTGTCGCGATGCGGCACACCATTGGGCAGATGACGCCGGATCTGGTCTATGGCTGCCTGTCTCAGGCGCTGCCGGATGCCGTTCCGGCAGAGGGGGCGTCTTGCATGTATGATCTGCCTTTGCGCCATGTCGCGGATGCGGCCGAGCGTGGGGAGCAGAAATTCGCGCTGGAGCTTGTCTTTAACGGCGGTACAGGGGCGCGGCCCGGATTGGACGGGCTGTCTGCAACCGCTTTTCCAAGCGGTGTCTGGGGCAGCCAGGTAGAGACCACAGAGGCAACTGCCCCGGTGCTTTTCCATCAACGCGCATTGCGCACAGATTCGGGTGGTGCCGGACAACGGCGTGGGGGGCTTGGTCAACGGATTGAGCTGAGCTCTGCGACGGGGCAGGATTTCCTGGTATTCCTCTCAGTTGAGCGGGTGCAAAACCCTGCTCTGGGTCGCCACGGCGGCCAACCCGGCGCGGCAGGTGCCATCCGTATCGGTGAAGACGGGCCTGCGCTGCCGGGCAAGGGTGAATTGCGTGTGCGGGCCGGGGAGCGTTTGATTTTCGAGACCCCCGGCGGGGGCGGGTTTGGCCCGCCGCATGCCAGATCACCCGAAGAACTGGCGCGCGACCGGCGGTGGGGATTGATCAGCGACAAGACCGCCAGAGACATCTACGGAGCCAAGACATGAGCCTTGCCGCCCCCCATATCGCGCAGATGGGAAAATATGCGCTGGCCGATATGCAGGCCCCTTCGGGCAAGCGTCTGATCTCATTGTCGCAAAACGAAAGCCTCAGACCACCAAGCCCTCTGGCCATGACCGCCGCACAAGAGGCGCTGAACCACGGTGCGCTCTATCCCGATCCTGATTGGCAGGCGCTGCGGGCCCAGTTGGCGGCGGTGCATGACGTGGCACCTGAGCAGGTGCTCTGTGGCGCAGGCTCCCTTGATTTGGTCGGTGCGATTGCGCGGGTCTATAGCGGGCCTGCCCGCGCGGTTCTGGTGCCCGCCCACGCCTATCCGTTCTTCCGCTCAGCTGCGCAGATGGCGGGCGCGCGGATTGATCTGGCGGCTGAGGATGGGGTGACGGTTGATGTAGATGCGCTGTTACAGGCGGTGCGGCCCGATACGGGCATTGTTTTCGTGGCCAACCCCGGCAACCCCACTGGCACGCGCATCGCCAAGTCGGACCTCCAGCACCTGCGATCAGAGCTGCGCCACGATGTTTTGCTGGTCATTGACGAGGCCTATGGCGAGTTTGCAGATGCCCTAGGCGAGCGGACCTTTGATATGGTCGACGGGCCGCCAACGATTGTGCTGCGCACCTTTTCCAAGGCCTATGGGTTGGCGGCATTCCGCGTTGGCTGGGGGCTGTTCCCACCTGCAATTGGGGCGGAGGTTCGCAAGGTGCTGAACCCCAACAACATCTCTGCCGTAGCTCAGGCCGCCGCAACGGCCGCAGCCGCGGATCAGACCTATATGCGGCAGACATGCGCCTTGACCGAAGCGGGGCGTGACTGGGCACTGAAAGCCCTAAAAGCCATCGGTCTTCGGACCCATGACAGTTTCACCAACTTCATCATGATAGAGTTTGGCGATGCCAATGCGGCGGCCCGCGCGGATGCTGCGCTGCGCGCAGAAGGCGTCTTTTTGCGCGGCCAAGCTGGTGCGGGTTTGGCGCAGATGTTGCGGATGACCATCGGTGCAGGTGCCGACATGCAGGTGGCCTTAGATGTTTTGGCCACTTGGGCAAAGGGAGAAATGCGATGACAACGTCACGAGGACGCGCCCGGATGGGGGTGCTGGTGCCTTTTACCAACAGCAATCTGGAGCCAGACATGGTCATGCTGCGGCCCGAAGGGGTATCGCTGCATTTTGCGCGCATGGGCGGTTATGATGCCGATGAGATCCCGGATGAGACGCAGATGCAGGGTCTGGGAAGCGCCGATTTGGATGAGCCGTTGCGCCTGCTTGCTGGTGTGCGCCCTGATGTGGTCCTTTACGGGTGCACCTCTGCCACGCTGAGCCATGGCCCCGCGTTTGACCGCAACTTAGCGGCGCATATCAAAGCTCAGATTGGCGCGCATACGGTCACGGCCGCTGGCGCTTTGGTGCATGCCTTGCGCAGGATCGGAGCAACTAAGATCGGCTTCGCCTCTCCTTACGTGCCGGCGATCAATGATCTTGCGATAGGTTTTTTGGCGGATATGGACGTGACAACGCTGGCCCGATCCGAGGTGACAGAAACGCTGGGCAACGATGGCCAGGGCGCGTTGACACCTGAGGCGGTTTTCGACTTGGGCCGTGCCGCTGATCACCCTGAGGCGCAAGCGATCGTGCTGTCGTGTACGGACATGCGCAGTGTAGAAATCCTTGCCGCGTTGGAGGAGACGCTGGGCAAGCCAGTGATCAGCTCCAACCAGGCGATGGTACTGCAAGCAATGGAGCTGATGCAGATCTCAGAACCATTGGTGGGATTTGGCAAAATGCTAGAAGAGGTCGGAACATGAATTTTGATGACATCGCTGAATTTGCGCTGAACCCGCCCGAGATCCCGAAAAGCGCCATGCAGATGGGCGCGCGGCTGTTTGTCGACACGCTTGCCGTGGCAGCAGGGGCTGCGGGCATGGATGCTGGACGGATCGCTGCCGATCACGCGGTGCGGTTTCATGCAGCCGGAACGCCCGGTGATGCAGCACCCATCCTCTTTGATGGCCGCCGGGCGTCCATGCCCGGTGCGGCCTTTGCGGCGGCAACCCAGATCGACAATCTGGATGGCCACGATGGCTATAATCCGACCAAAGGACACATTGGCTGCGCGGTTGTGCCCGCGCTCTGCGCGTTTGCGCAACACATGCCCGAACTGTCGGGCCGGGCGGCGATGGCTGCATTGGTGATGTCATATGAGGTGGCGGCGCGTGCGGGCATCGCTCTGCATGCCACGGTTGCGGATTACCACACCTCGGGGGCTTGGAACGCTTTGGGCGTGGCCGCACTGGGCTGTCACTTGCGGGGCAGCGACGCGGGCGTGCTCAGGCAGGCGCTGGGCATCGCAGAATATCACGGGCCCCGCAGCCAGATGATGCGCGAAATTGCCAATCCGACGATGCTGCATGATGGCTCGGGCATGGGGGCTTTGGTTGGGGTGATGGCGGTTCTGATGGCGGAGGCTGGGTTTGAAGGGGCCCCTGCAATCACGGTTGAGGATGCCGCCGCCGCGCCGTTCTGGTCCGACCTTGGGCGCTATTGGACGGTTGAGCAGAACTATATCAAACCCTACCCCATCTGCCGCTGGGCACATGCCGCCATTGATGCTTTGGATCAGGTCTTGCGGACACATGACGTGGCCCCTCAGACCGTATCGCATGTGGATGTGAACACCTTTGCCCAGGCCGCAGCGCTTTACCCCGGGATGCCTGCCAGCACATCACAGGCGCAGTATTCACTGGCCTTTGCCTTGGCCACGCGCCTGGTGCACGGCAGGATCGGACCAGAGCATGTGCAAGGGCAGGGGCTGCGCGACCCTGAGGTCGCTGAGGCCATTGGCCTTTTCCAGATCCATGAAACAGCCAGACATTCTGAGCGTTTCCCAGCCGGGCGTTGGTCAGACCTGGAGATCACCCTAAAGACCGGAGAGGTGCTGAAATCCGGTGATATCCACGCCAAAGGCGGGCCGGAGGCCCCCATGACCGATGCTGAGTTTGAGGCGAAGTTCCAAAGCATGACCAAGCGTTTGGGCCCGGAGCGGCAGCAAGCGTTGTGGGAGATGCAAACCGTTCTTCTTGAATCTGATGCCGCGTTTTCGGATTCTTTGGCGGTGCTGCATGCGCCGGTGGCGGGCGGGCATGGCTGATCCGATGCGCGTCTTGCTGCACAACTCAGAAACCACAGCACAGGCCAAGGCCCTGACCGCCCGGTTTCCAGACATTGAGGTTGCGACCTGCAACACCTACGACGCTTTGCCGGATATGCTGCGCAGCTTTCAGCCGGATGCGGTCTATACCGTGCGGTTTGCGGGCACCCCCGGCTATCCCCGCGACGCGCTTTTTCAAAAAGGCGGGCCGCGCTGGATTGCGAACGGTGGGGCAGGGACCGATCATTTGGGACAATGGGATCCGCAATCGGTTACGGTGACCAATGCTGCTGGTGTCGCCGCTGACATGATGGCGGAATACGTGATGGGGTGCTTTTTGCATTTCACGCTCGATGTGCAAGGCTTGCAAGCGGACAAAAAAGAACGGGCATGGCGCGCCCGCACGGTGCGGCCTGTGCAAGGCCAAACGCTGTTGATCGTGGGACTGGGTCATACAGGGCGCGCGATTGCAGAACGCGCCAAAGCGTTCGGGATGCGGGTGATTGGCACGCGGGCCAATCCCGCTCCAATGCCACATGTGGATGAGGTACATGCCGCAGGTGCGCTTCAAAGCGTGCTCCCACAGGCTGATTTTATCGCCGTTTGCACGCCGCTGACGCCCCAGACCCAAGGATGCATCGGGACCGATGAATTTGCGGTGATGAAGCCTGGTGTGATCTTGGCCGACGTGTCGCGCGGCGGTGTGATTGCACCTGATGCCTTGTATGGTGGTTTGACCGACGGCCCGGTCGCAGCGGCAGCGCTCGATGTCTTTGCGCAAGAACCTTTGCCGTCTGACAGCCCCTTTTGGGCGCTTGAGAACGTGCTCATCTCTCCCCACTGCTCGTCTGTTTATGACGGCTGGGACGATGCGTCTTTTCAGCTCTTTCTTAGAAACCTGGAAGGGTGGCGCGCCGGAAACGAGTTGTTCAATATCGTTGATCCGACGCGCGGGTACTAAGCCCCGTATGCGTCAGCGCCGCAGGATGGTGGGCAGGCCAAGCTTTTTGGAAAAGGAAAAACCCTCGCCTCCGCTTTTCTCTGCGGTGTTGCTGCGGCTGGTCACCAGCGGCAAGAACATATCGGCCATCCGACCATGCCGCGGCACGATGGAGCCGGTGAAAGGCTTGCGCTTGCTGATCAGTGGCAAGGGGAAGTTTGCCATCCGCGCGTGCCGTGCAAAGATTGAGCCTGTGAAAGGCTTGCGATCACTCAGCAAAGAGATGGGGAAATTGGCCATGCGCGGTGCGCCGGGGATCAGCGCGTTGCCCCCCGTCTTTTGATTGATCAGCAGCGGGAAAGGCACCGTTGCCATGCGCTGATGGCGCGGGAAAATAGAGCGGTTCCGTGGCTTTCTGCGCGAAATCAGCGGGATCGGGAAATTCGCCATGCGCGCGTGGCGCGGGAAGATCGACCCGGTAAAGGGCTTACGCTTGCTGATCAGCGGGATCGGGAAATTCGCCATGCGTGCGTGGCGCGGGAAGATTGACCCAGTGAAAGGCTGACGCCGGTCGGTAAGCGCAATGGGGAACGCCGCCATGCGTGCATGGCGCGGGAAGGCAAAGGCATCGGCAGGTTTGCGACGGCTGATCAAACCGATGGGCCAGTCGGCCATATGATAATTCGTGCTAAGCGGATCGCGTGGCCGCTTTAGGATGTGGGGGTGATCGCGCAAAATGCTGCTGGCCGGTTGGGGCGGCACTTTGACGTCAACTTCTTCAACCAGGTTGCCCTGGCCCATGGCCCCCATGCTGTCCATGACAGCGCGGGTTGTGCGCGCCACGTTCAGCGGTTTGAACCCGGCTTGCACCAAAAGCACCGCACCACCCTTGGCCATATGCTTGGCGTAGGTTTCTGCGGTTTTGCCCGCCACATGCAAAGACGTCAGCGCATCTGCCAGCCCGGCGCCCTTTTCGAATAAATGCACGATCCGCAAGGGCACCCGCTGTCGGTGGATGAGTTCAAAGCGCGCCGCGCGGGCGTCACTAGGGTTTTCGAAATAGCGCGTGATTACCTTGGTCATGGGGCCTCCACTGGATTGGGTTGGGGCGCGGAAGATCGGGGTGCCTGCGGTCTCAAGCTCCGCAAAAGCAGCGGCACGGCCATCGCGATGGCCAACAAAAGAAAGACAACCTCGATCATGAAAACAAAATTATAGGGCGTTTGCGGCTGAAGTCCCGAAAACATTGGCATCATCAGCAAAACGTCACGGGTGATACCGGCCAAGGCGACACCAATGCCAGCGCAGGTCGCCTGCACGGCCCCCCAAGCGCCCAGCGACAGACCAATCTGGTCCGGCGGCGCGTCCGTGATGGTTGCCGTAAGCGTGCCGTGGCCAAAAAGGCCAGCACCAAGGCCGGTGGCCAGTGTGCCCAACACAAACAGGGAGGGGCCGATGATACTTGCTGAAAGGATAATCGACACAAACCCCGGAATGCCGATCAACGCCCCAAGGGTCGCCAGGCGGATGGGGCAATGCCCCTGGCTGAGGACGCGAGAGGCGATGGCAAAGCCGATCAACGTGCCGGTGGCAAGGATTGCGGTCAGCAAGGTGGTTTGTGCCACCGTGAACGCCAGCGCCTGACCGCCGTAAGGTTCCAAAAGGACATCGGCCATGCCGAAGCCAAAGGTGCCCAGCCCGATTACAACAAGCAGGCGTGTCGTGCCTGGCCGCTGGATCAGCCGTTGCCAGGCATCTGCAAACCGGACAGTCGGCGCGGTGGCCATCTGTTGGGCGCGGTTGCGGTCGCGGCCTTCTTGTTTCCAAAGGGCCAGCAGGTTGAGGCCGACAGTGATCACAGCGGCCCCTTGAATGACTTGGATCAGACGCCCCGGCGTGTAGTTGGTCAGCAGAGCGCCAAAGACCAGCGCGCTCACAACCATCCCAACCAGCAGCATGACATACATCAGCCCCACGACCTTGGGGTGATCCTCTTGGCGCACCAGATCCGTGGCAAGCGCCAAACCAACAGTCTGCACCATATGCAGGCCAGCGCCCACAAGCAAAAAGGCCAACGCCGCAGATGACAGGCCAATCCAGCGGGGCAAATCGACGGCATCCCCGTAGCCTGTCAGCACCAAAAGCGCGAAGGGCATCACGGCAAACCCGCCAAACTGATACATCGTGCCTTTCCAGATGTAGGGCACGCGCCGCCAGCCTAAGGCGGAGCGGTGGGTATCGGATTTGAACCCGATGAGCGTGCGAAAGGGGGCAAAAAGCAGTGGGAGTGCAAGCATCCCCGCAACCAAGGTGGCGGGAACGGACAGCTCAACAATCATCACCCGGTTCAGCGTGCCGACAAGCAGCACAAGCGCCATGCCGACGGTGACCTGAAACAGGGACAATCGCAGCAGTTTCGACAGCGGGACATCTTGGGTGGCGACATCAGCAAAAGGTAAGTAACGGGGCGCGATGGACGCGATCCGATGCAGGGCGTGTTTTCGGAAATCGATCATATGTGTCTCGATGTTCGGTGCGCACCAGCGGCGCCTGAACCAGAGCGGAACAGACGGTTCGCCCACGGGCGCGAACGCCCGGGGCTATTCGATCGCCTAGTCGGTGGCGGTCAGTTGTGAAGCCGAGGCCGAAGCCAGGACTTGATCGGGTTTCAGCACTGCCTTTGCGATTTCACCGTCAGGCATAATCACCGTAATTTCCTTCGAACCGTCAGGACGGTCGATGGCATAGGATGCTTTTGCCGTGTCAGCATTCGGCATGCTTTGCAGCGCTGCCGATTGATCACCAGTTCCGAGTGCTTGGCCAGACAAGAAGTCTGACACCCAAGAGGTATTGCTTAGCACTGCGACGTGAACCGAAAAGGATCCTACCGCAACCGCACCAAGAAATACCGGAACCCCTACAGCAGGGGGGACTACAAGCCACATTTTTGCGTTGTTCATAACGTTTTCTCCCTAGCCGAGCCAGGGCGTTGTGAGCGCCACAAGTACGTGGGCAAGAAGCGCTATGGCACCGAATACACGGGTACCATCGATGAGGTAGCTGTGAACCTCTTCCGCTTCTTTAAGGTTGAGGCCTGTTGGCCATACCTTGTCTGGATCGTCGGACATATCCGATCTCCTCCACAGTTGAATTGGGGAGCGGTTATGACCACCGGTTTCAAAAGCGGCCAGTCACCCGCACCCACGGCAATACTGCAAGCAGCAGGGCCGATAGCAAAAATGTGTCAAAAAAGATGTACAGTGTAAACTGTATACTTATATTTACACATTTGCCTGATGCTTGGGTTGGCCGGATGTGAGTTGAATCAGCAGCTTAGGCGCGATGGTGCCATGCGGGTGGACGTCGCTCATACGGCGACGGGGTAGGTGCAAGCACGGGAACGACAAGGAAAACTGACAATTTCGCAGGGATCGCGGGGGTGATTCGATGTTTGATTGCCCGTCAACCGCCTTGGGTGCGGTGGATTGTCGCGAAGGTTGAGGCCCTCGTCCCGGTGCTACTCAAGTTTGGATGCCGCTGAGCTGTTGGCGTCGCACAGCTTTAACGTGTGGACCAAATCTTGCGGCGGCGTTCCTTGACCAGCTCATTGCCCTCAGCCGTACCGTCATGAAACGTTCCAAGCCACGTATCCCAAGGCGTTTCGTAGGTGCCATAGTTGCAATCGAAAAAGCGGTGATGCAGCTGGTGAAAGAAATCGCCAACCTCCAGCCCTGTCTTCCCGCCCACTTTCAGTTTTTCAAAACCTGTGTGGGATGTCGGTGCTCCAACACCGTGGTGGAAAAGCAAAAAGATCACGTGAACAGGATGCGCGGGGATGATCAGGAACATGAGCGTGTCCGTCATCAGGATAAAGCTTTCAACCGGGTGCATCGCCAAGCCGGACCATGGGCCGGTGTTGATGTTCCGGTGATGCCAGGAATGCACGTGTTTGTATAAGAACCCAACATGCAGAAGGCGGTGATGACAGTAGAAATAGAACCCCGCCCAGATCGGGATCAGGATGATCAATGTCACGAACCACACAGGGTTTGAGGCAAAGGTGATCATGGTTGCCCAGCCGTTGGCGTAGGCATACCAAATGGCGCATTCCCAGAATGTCCAGAACTGCAGCGCCACAAACGACCAGAACATGTTGTCGTAGACCTGGTTCTTGAACCAAAACGCCTTGGTGTTGGTCATCATCGGGCGCATGTCATAGCGCATCTCATCGCCCTGAACGCCGAATTTCCAAAGCAACAGGTGCAGGCCGCCCGCGACGATGAGCAAGATCACGAAGTTGCGCAGCCAGACTTCGGCGATCCAATCAAAGGCGATGGTCTCTGCCCGGCTGAGATCAGGGGTGAAAAACGTCCATGTGATCACGGCCCCCACCAGAAACAGGCACCGCATGCCCACCGGGTTCCAACTGCGCAGCAGGTAGAGCAAAGACGCCAGTGGCTTGAGCGGCCAGTCCCAATAGGGGGCAACCTGAAGCGGCAGGCTTGGTGTGAAATTCCAGATCTTGCGCGCGCTGCGACCGCCTGTTGGGTTATCGGACATAACGGGGCTTTAGGCGTGTCGGCTGGCGGCCACATCTGGCACGACAAGCGGCTGATCCGGGGCCTGCATCACCGCAGGGTCATAGGGCGTGCGGGCAAAAACCGCGTGCACCATGGGGGCAAAAAATGACAACGGCAGAGTGTCATAGTCAGGATCGAAACTGGCCTGATCCCAGCGTTCGCAGAATTCTGCGCAATCGTTGAAGTATTTGTGCCCTTTGTGGCGGTCCCGTTTGTGCTGATCAAAACCTTCTAGGTGATGGCCGTAGTAGAGCATCTGAAAATCGCCATGGGTTTCCACGCACCAGCGGCATTGCTCCCGCACGAAGGGCTTTAGGATCGTGGCGGCATATTCGTCGTGATTGTAGGGCGCAAAGATATCGCCGATGTCATGCAAAAGGGCGGATACCACCCAGTCCGTATCGGCCCCATCCCGCCAGGCGCGGGTGGCAGATTGCACTGAATGACCCAGGCGGGTGATTTGGTAGCCTGACAGGCTTTCGTCCAGATGCTCCAGCGCATTTAGCAGGCGGTCCGCCGTCCCTTTGGTATATTCAACCTCGTGAGCGGTGAGGAACTCATACTCCTCTTTGGTGCCGTCTTTCATCTGCGTAAAGTTCACACGGTCCATGAGCCGGCCCTTTCTGCGGTGTTGGTCTTTGTTGGCACAGGACGTCCCCTTTGGGCGAGAGCAAATTGTTGAATGGAATGATGCCTTTTTGTTATGAAGCAAGGATGACGCAAAGACGCAGGCTGCCCCCCATGAACGCGCTTTTGGCTTTTGAAGCCGCCGCGAGGCATGGCAACTTTACCCGCGCCGCCCAAGAGCTATCGGTTGCACAGCCTGCGGTGACGCGGCACATCAATAATCTGGAAGCATGGCTTGGCGCGCCGGTCTTTGTCCGCCGTGGCAATCAGGTGACGCTGACCCCACGGGGCCGTGAACTGGCGGCGTTGTCGACCTCCAGCTTGGACCGGTTGGAATTGGGGCTGCGCAGCGTCGTGGCGTCAGATGAGACTGAGCTGCGCATCGGAGCTTCCTTTGGTGTCACGCATCTGTGGCTCATGCCGCGCATCAGCGCGATGCGCACAGCGGCGCGCACCACCATCAACTTCGTCACCTCAGACAGCTATCATGATTTTGATGATTTTTCGGTCGATGCCTCTGTCCGTTTTGGCAACGGCGACTTTGCGGGAAAAGCAAGCGATCTGCTGTTTGAAGAGACCTGCCAGATAGTGGCCAGCCCGTCTTTTCTAAAGGCGCACCCAGGGTTTGACCCCTACCGATTGGCAGACACGATCGACCCTAAGCTCATGTTTGATCACGGCGATCCGCAGCGCCTTGGCTGGATGAACTGGCGCAGCTTTGCAGAGCGCACAGGGCAAGAGTTGCGGGGGACGGGTGATTTTCAGCAGGTCGGCAGTTATCCCACCATGCTCGACATGATTTGCGCAGGCGAAGGCATTGGGATCGGCTATTGGGGGTTAGAGGAAACACTGATCCAGCAAGATAAACTGGTGCGCATTGGCCCAACCTTTGGCCGCCAAGGGTGCGGTTATTTCTTGGTCTATGCGGCCGAAGCGGAAAGTAAGAAGTCCTTTCGCCGTCTGCGCAGCTATCTGTTGTCAGAGCAAACCACACAGACCGGCTGAGCACTTTGAACGGTCGCCACCTTTGACCAAAACCTACACGCCTCGGCCTATGTATCGGTTCGGTCCAAGAACCGTCTGCAGAAATGATGCACGCCGGTGTGCAGTAAGATCGTAAAGACAGCGAGCACGATGAGTGCTGCAAACATCAGATCCGTCTTGGCCCGCCCATTGGCCAGCAGCATCAGATATCCCAACCCCCGCGACGCACCGACCCATTCCCCAATGACCGCCCCAATCGGCGCATAGACAGCGGCCAAACGCAGGCCAGATGCCAGGCCGGGCAGGGCTGCGGGGATGCGGATATACCACATGATCCTTGCGGGGTGGGCCCCCATGACCTTGGCCAGGCCCAACCAGTCTTTGTTGGTGCGCATCAGCGCGTCAAAAAACGCAGAGGTGACGGGGAAGTAGATGATGATCAACGCCATCGTGATTTTGGACCACAGGCCAAAGCCCAACCAAAGCGTCAGGATCGGGGCAAGCGCAAACACCGGCACCGCTTGGCTAAAGACCAGCAAGGGACGGATGAGCGCGCGTGCAACCGGCGAGGCGGCCAGCCCAATCGCAGAAAGCGCGCCCAGCACGGTGCCCAGACACAGGCCGATGATGACTTCCAGCATAGTGATCCAGGCGTTTTCGATCAGGATCTGGCGGCTGGTCCAGATCGTCTCGGCCACTAACATCGGTCCGGGCAGGATAAATCGGGGCAAGCCGGTTAGGGTGACCAGAAGCTGCCATGCAGCAATAGCACAAAGGAACGACAGAACTGCGGCGCGCCAACCGGTCATGGTGCGGGCGATCTGAGTTGTTTGAGCAAGCTGGCCTGCGCATCCAGCACATCTGGCGCATCCAGTGGACGCGGCGTGTCCCCGGCAGGGGGCGACACGGTCTGCAGGCCTGTGGGCGTCATGATGAAAATGCGGTGGCCCAGGCGCACGGCCTCTACCGGGTCATGGGTGACCAAAAGAACGGTGCGCCCGGTCAGCAGCTCGGCGCTCAGCTCTTGCATCTGGGACCGCGTTAAGGCGTCTAGCGCTGAAAACGGTTCGTCCAGCAAGACCACGGGCCGGTCTTCCATCAACGTGCGGGCAAGGGCGACGCGCTGCCGCTGGCCGCCCGATAGCGTGCCGGGGCGTGCCGCTTCCTTTTCCGCCAGCCCCACCTGCGCCAGCCGCGCGCGGGCGCGGTCTTTGTCAGGGCTTTGCCCGCGCAAACGGGCCCCGATCAGCACATTGTCCAGCACGCTCAGCCAGGGCATCAAAAGGTCATCTTGCGCCATCAGGGCTATGTGACCATGCAGCGCCTGAGTGTCGGGGTGCTGCGTTCCTGAAAGCTCAATGCCAGCGCCAAGCCCGGCAAAAAGTTTCAGCACGGTCGACTTGCCAACCCCGCTGGCCCCTAGAAGCACAGTCCATTCCGCTGCGCGGGCTTCGAAATCAAGCCCGGTGAAAATGGTCTGCCCCGCGACACTGGCGCGGCCTTCTAGGTGCAGGGTTGGCGCATCGTTCAAGGCGTAAGCCCCATATCCCAAAACCCAACCTCAAGCCGGGTAGCCGTGTCAAACCTGTCTTGCAACCTGGCCCAGCGGGGCGTTTGTTCGGGGGCATCACCCAACCGTCTGGCCACGGCCGCATCGATCAGCTGACCCACATTTTCGCACACCTCTTGGTATTCCTGACCTGCGTAGGTGTTGATCCAATCGCGGTAGGTGTCCGACGAGGCAGTTTTGGACAGGGTCTGACCAATCTCGCCATAGCCCATGACGCAAGGCGCCAGTGCGGCCAACAAATCCAGAAAATCACCCGAATGCCCGGCATCCAGCACATAGCGGGTGTAGGCCAGGTTTTCGGGCCGCTCTTGTGCAGCAAAGAGCGCCGCTTCGGAAATCCCAGCATCCGCACAGATTTTGACGTGTAGCGCGATTTCATCATTGATGAGGCCATTTACCGTGCCCGCGGCAAGCCGCATTTCCTCAACCGTGTCGGCCTTGGTGACGGCCAAGGCCCATGCGCGGCTAAAGTGGATGAGGAACACGTAATCCTGCACAAGATAATGCAGGAAAGCGGTCTGCGGCAGGCTGCCATCACCAAGTCTCTGGACAAAGGCGTGCCCGGTATAGGCATGCCATGTCTCACCCGCCGCCGCGCGCCATGCTGGAAAGGTTTTCCCGTAGCTCATTCCGCCCCCAGATCGATAGCCAGCTGATCCACAGACCGTGTGCCTTCAACCAGGCCAGAGGCTGCCAGGAATGCCTCAAACCGGGCATAACGACCTGCATCAAACGCCTCAGGGCGCAGCGCAAACCGGGGCAGTGTGTCCACCCAGGCGCGGGCGTTCAGCTCATCATCCAGCTCAGGAGAGTAGCCTTTGAAGATCTCCCAGCTCGCTTCGGGATTGTTCACAATGTACTGTGTTGCCAGTTCTGTGGCCCGCATGAAGCGACGCAGCATTTCTTTGTCCATCAGTTCGGGATTGGCGACATAGATCAGCTCATCATAAGTCGGCACGCCCTCTTCTTCGACGTAGAAGCATTTGCCAGGCACACCTTCGATGTCCATCTGGTTCAGCTCAAAGTTCCGGTAGGCCCCGATCACCGCGTCCACCTGGCCGGACATCAGCGAAGGCGAGAGGGAGAAGTTCACATTGATCATCTCAATCTCATCAAGGCCTACGTCATACCGCGACAGCATCGCTGTCAGCACCGCTTCTTCCACGCCCGCGACAGAGAACCCGATCTTGCCGCCGCGCAGATCACCGATTTCCTTGATCGGGCCGTCGGCCAAGACCAGCAAACAGTTGAGTGGCGTGGCAACCAGCGTGCCAACCCGGACAAGCGGCAGGCCTTCGGCCACCTGAAGGTGCAAGCTGGGCTGATAGCTTACCGCCAGTTCCCCCTGGCCCGCGGCAACCAGCCGGGGCGGGGCTGAGGGATCAGCCGGTGGGACGATCTCAACCTCCAGATCCTGATCGGCAAAATAGCCCAGCTCTTGTGCCAGGATGATGGGCCCGTGATCGGGGTTGATGAACCAGTCCAGCAGGATGGTCATTTTGTCTTGGGCCAGCGCAGGCGTGGCAATAAGCAGTGTGAGGGCTGCAATAAGGTGTTTCACAATCGGTCTCCTTAGGTGTCTCCGAGGGCGACAAGTTTGATCTCGCCCGTCCAATGTTTCGAAAGCTCTTCGGCCGCGCGCCACGCGCGCAATCCAGATCGACAGGCCAAGACAGCGCGCTGTCTTGGTGCAGGCAATGGGCCTGCGGTGGTGATGGTGTCTGCGGTGCGGCGATCGGCATGGTGCGGAAGGCTGGGGCCTGCTTCGTCAGCGCGGCGCAGATCGATCAAGAAATCCTCAGGCGTGATGTCCGCCACGGACAGAAACGCGGGTTCAGGTTTGGGTTCTGGCGCGCCATCAAAGCGAAACCCGCCAAAGCGTGTGCCTATCGCATCGTAGGTGACAAGCTGTCCCAGCGGCGAAGGCGCGGTTTGCGTCAGAACGGCGATCGCCATTTCCGCCTGCAGCGCGCCCACGATCCCCACTGATGGGCCCAGCACACCGTCTGTCGCACAAGAGCCAAGCTGGTCCGGCAGATCCGGGAAAACCGCGCGCAGGCTGGGGCGGCACCGCCGCAAAACCCGCCGGAATAGCCTGATCGGCCCACCACGCTGGCGCTGATCAGCGGCAGCGCGCGGGCAAGGCAAAGATCGGACGCGATATAGCTGGCGGCAAAGCTATCTGCACAATCAAGCACCACATCAACGTCAGCACAAAGCGCAGGGGCGTTGGCCGGATCAAACCGCTCGTGCACGGCTTCGATATCTGTATCGGGGTTCAGCGCGGACATATGCCGCGCCGCAGTGGGGGCCTTGGCTGCCCCCAGATCGTCCATCCGAAACAGGGTTTGGCGGTGCAAATTGCTCAGATCCACCGTGTCAGGATCAACCAACCTGATATGGCCGACGCCCGCGCCCACGAGGTATTGCAAGACCGGCGCGGCCAGGCCACCTGCACCGATGACAAGCAAGCGGGCCGCGCGCAGACGGTCCTGGCTGGCGGCACCAAAGCCTTCAACGGCAATCTGGCGGGCGTATCTGGTCATGAAAAAAGCGCCAGCCATTCGCGCACCCGCGCCTCTGGGTCGGCGTGCAATGTGATGTCGGTGACGGCTGAAACGATATCTGCACCGGCCTCCAATGCGCCAGGGGCACGGGCCACTGACATCCCGCCGATCGCCACCAGAGGGATATCGCCAATGCGGTCTTTCCAAACCGTCAGTTTCTCAACACCCTGCTGATGCCATTTCATCTTTTTCAGGATGGTGGGATAGACCGGACCAAGTGCGACGTAGTCAGGGTTCAGCGCCAGGGCGCGTTCAAGCTCAGCGTCGTCATGGGTGGAAATCCCCAAGTGAAGCCCTGCCGCGCGGATGGCTGCAACATCGGCGATATCCAGATCTTCTTGCCCCAGATGTACCCAGTCGCATCCCAGCTCAATGGCCAGCTGCCAATGATCGTTCACCACAAGAACCGCGCCCTCTTGCCTGGTTAGGGCCAGACCTTCGCGGATTTGCGCGCGCAGCTCCTCCTCGGGCCGGTCTTTCAGGCGCAACTGCACCAGCTTGACGCCCAGGGGCAGCATTCGCCGCAGCCAGCTGACGTCATCGAAGATGGGATAAAAACCGTGCAGCATCATAAAATTGCCTGTCCAAGAACGGGGGTGGAGGGGGCGGCCATATCGCGGGGCTCCATCGGGTCGGCGGCCTGTGCCAAGGCCCCTGCGGCGACCGCTTTGCCAAAGGCGTCTGCCATGGCCGCGGGATCACCCGCCTTGGCCACGGCGGTGTTCAAAAGCACGGCGTCATAGCCCAATTCGATGGCATGTGCCGCCTGGCTGGGCAGGCCAAGGCCTGCGTCGATCACCATCGGAATGTCGGGAAAATGCGCGCGCAGCGACCGCAGGCCGTAGATATTGTTCAACCCCAGGCCCGTTCCGATGGGGGCGCCCCAGGGCATTAGAACGTCGCATCCTGCCTCAACCAGCTTTTCGCACAACACAAGATCTTCGGTGCAATATGGAAAGACTTCAAAGCCGTCTTCACACAGGATCTGAGCGGCCTCCAGCAGGTTGAACGGATCAGGTTGTAGGGTGTCGCCATGGCCAATGACCTCAAGCTTGATCCACTTTGTGTCAAAGAGTTCCCGCGCCATATGTGCGGTCGTCACAGCCTCTTTCACGGAATGGCATCCGGCGGTGTTGGGCAGGATGTCTACGCCAAGTTTTTCAATCAAGCGCCAGAAATCCTGACCTGCGGTCTCTCCTCCGGCTTCGCGGCGCACAGATACCGTCGCAACGGCGGCTTTGGACCGTTCAAAGGCTTCGGCCAGAATGGCGGGGGAGGGGTATTGTGATGTGCCAAGCATCAGGGGAGAGGAGAGTGTTTTGCCATAAAAGCTGCGCATCTTAACCTCCTTGCCGTGGGGCTACGATTTCCACCCGGTCACCGCTTGCCAGCAGGTGTTGCGCCCGCATTGTGGCAGGCACAAAGGCTTCATTGACGGCGGTCGCTACTTTGGCATCCGCTTTGCCTTGATCGGCCAAAAGCTCGGCAAGGGTTTGCGCTTCGGTCTCAACGGAAGCGCCATTAACGGTGATCTTCATACCAATCCTCCGGTGTTTTGCCGTCCAGCAACAGGTCCGCGGTCATACGGGCCAGGGCAGGGGCCAAAAGAAAGCCATGCCGGAACAATCCGTTGGCATAGATGCGGTCAGACGTCTGCCGAATGCGTGGCTGATTGTCTGGGAAAGCGGGGCGCGCATCGACGCCAATCTCTACAATCTCAGCCTCGCCGAATGCAGGGTGCAGAGCATATGCGGCGTTCAAAAGCTCCATCACGGATCGAACGGTGGCCCGGCTCCGCTCGCCGCTTTCTATCTGCGTGGCCCCCAGCATAAAAACGCCATCCCCGCGCGGCACGATATAGAGAGGGAAGCGCGGGTGTAGCAGGCGGATTGGGCGGTTGAGGGTGATGTCGTGGCTTTTGACCACAAGCATCTCGCCTTTCACGCCGCGCAAGTCAGACAGGTCTTGCTGCGCGCTGAGCCCCCGACAATCAATCAACGTCCCCTCCGGGGTCGCATCGGCACGGACCTGCGTGCCCCGCGCGTTCAGGTCGTCATATACATGCGCCAAAGTGGCGCGAGGATCGAGGTGCGCTTCGCTGTCCAAGAACAGCCCTTGCCGAAAGCGCCCGGCCAAATCTGGCTCCAGCTCAGAAATCCGCGCTCCGTCAACCTCTTCTGCCATGTCAACGCGCCGCTTGAAGGTGCGCATCTCAGACTGATCTCGCCCCAAGGCGACAACCAATGTGCCCTTGCGGATGACATTCGCCCCTTTGCCCGCCCACCAATCGGCAGCGCTGCGGCCATGATGCACCACGGCAGGTTCGGCCAATGCGCCTTCACACTCAGGGGCCAACATGCCGCCCGCCCACCAACTGCACGCATGCGCACCGGGGGTGCCTGCAGGCTCAATCACCTGCACGCGCGCGCCCCTGCCAGACAGCTCTGCCGCCATGCTCAGGCCCGCGACGCCGCCGCCCAAAATGGTGAAATCAGCGCCCATCTGGTGCCGCCCACAGCTGATAGAAATGGTGAACCGGGCCGTGCCCGCCGCCGACGTTAAGCTGATCGGCGTGGGTGATTGCGCCATGCAGCCAGGCATGTGCCGTCCCCACAGCCGTGTTCAGATCTTCGCCCAGGGCAAGCCGTGCGGCGATGGCTGACGAATAGCTGCAGCCGGTCCCGTGGGTGTTCTGCGTGGCAATGCGGTCTGAGGCGAAGGCGATGGTATTTCCCGGGACCACCAGCACGTCCGTGCAGACATTCCCCGCACCATGCCCGCCTTTCATCAGAACGCCCTTTGCCCCCAAATCCAACAGTGCTTGGGCTTGTTGCGTGACAGCTTCGGGCGTGTGCGCCGGAGCTTCGCCCAGCAGTTTGCCTGCTTCGGGCAAGTTTGGCGTTAACAGATCCGCGCGGGGCAGAAGCGCGGATTTAAGCGCATCAATGGCGCTGTCGTGCAGCAAAGCATCGCCTGATTTGGCGACCATCACCGGGTCAAGCACAACAGGGCCTGAAAAGCCTTCAATCGCTTTGGCGACGGTTTCAATCAACGACGGGGCGCCCAGCATGCCGATTTTGATCGCACCAATTTCAATATCATCCAGAACGGCCGCAATTTGCGCGGCGACGACGTCATCGGGCACAGGGTGCACCGCTGTGACGGCCTGCGTGTTTTGCGCGGTGATGGCGGTGATGACGCTTGCGCCATAAACATGCATGGCTGAGAACGCCTTCAGGTCCGCCTGAATGCCAGCCCCGCCGCCACTGTCGGATCCCGCAATTGTTAGAGCTTTTGCAACCAACGCTTTGACCTTCCTGTGCAAGAGGCCAGGAAAGCGGACAAAGAAAGGGTGTGTAAATACGTACCCATGTTCTGTTTCCTCCGCCGGTCCTAACCGGTTCAGGTTCAGTGGGTTCGCTTGCGCATCTCAGCCCTTTTCAGAGCACCCCAACAGATTCATCCATTGGGATAACCGGTTTGAACAGGGAGCGCAATCACAGCTGTCGTGACAGGGGTATCAGGCTTTGGGGGCCGCCAAAGAGCCTCGCATCACGACCTCCGTGCGCAATTGCACGGATTGCGCTTTTCCATTTTGGTTGATCAGGTCCACAAGTGTTTGCGCCGCCTGACATCCCATTTCGCGGTGGGGGACATGCACCGTGGTCAGGGGTGGCACGGTGTGTCGCGACATCTCAATATCATCAAACCCGGTGATGGAGACATCATCAGGAACGCGGATCCCAAGCTCTCTCGCTTTTGAGATCGCGCCCACGGCAAGAACGTCATTGCCGCACATGACACAGGTCGGCGGCTGCGGCATCTGCATCAGTTCCGCAAAGGCCGCCGCACCGTTTTCGATATCATAGGGCGTTTCGATAACAGGCAGTGTGTCCACTGGATGACCTTGCTGCGCCAGGCTGTCCTGAATGCCTTGCAGGCGGCCCTTGGCGCGGTCATTGCCTTCGATGACACCCGAAATCACCGCGATACGTTTGTGGCCAAGTGCGAGGACTTTTTCCGCCAGCGGGCGCATGGAGGCTCTGTTGTCAAAACCGACGCTGGTCTGGTCGTGATCTGTGTTCAGGGACCACGCCAGCACGGTCGGCACGCCGCGTTGCTCCAGATATTCATAGATCGCGGCATCGCGCGCATAGCCGATTAACATCAGCCCATCAGCCCCACGCGCAACCAAGGCGCGGATCTGTTCGGCCTCAAGTTCCGGTTGGTAGGCGCTGCTTGAGACCAGCAAAGTGTAGCCCATATCGTGCAACGTTTCCTGAAACGCCTGCACGCCGCGCGCGAAAATCGCGTTTTCCATTGTGGGGATAATGGCCCCAATCGTAAAGCTGCGCCGGGCCGCCATAGCGCGGGCATTGTAGTTGGGTGTATAGCCCAGAAGATCAACGGCCTGCATGACTTTCGACAAGGTCCGTTGCGACACTTTTTCCTTTTCATTCAAACACCTGGATACCGTCGCGGTTGATACGCCCGCGGCGCGCGCAACGTCTTCCAAGGTGGGGATGGCGGGTTGTTTATTCATTACGACTGTACTGGACTCTCATCATCCACAGATTACCCCGAACACATGATTTTTTACACTAAAGAAAATGTAAGCGCTTGCACGAATCCTTTGTAAGCGCTTACAGTGCGGTTCAGAACCAGGTCATTGGGAGGTGTCCATGTTTCTTCTCAGCTCATTTGCCGTGTTTGTCGTGTTCTTTGCGAATGTCGCATTGGGGGCCTTCGCGGACAGCGCATTCCTTGGGGATGTGGGAGAGATGTTGGTTCTATTTTTCGCGTCTGTGCTTTTTGTGGTCGCGATTTTGAAAAAGAAGCTGCACGCGCGCAGAGCGGTGAAAGCGAATAAACCCGACGGGAGGAATACTGAATGGATAAGAAAGACCGCATGGAGCTGCACTCTGCAGAACGCCGGAATTTCCTAAAGATCGCATCGACTGCAGGCTTCACCGCCGCCTTGGTTGCGGGCGCTGCAGGGACGCTTTGGTCCACTGAGGCGGCGGCGCAATCCGCAAATGAAGAACGTCAGCGCGAAGCAGCAGCTGAGCATGTGATGACGATTGCCACAGCCTATGTGCTGGGCGCGTCACGCAGCTATCCGATCATGCAGCTGGACCTGAAAGAGAACATCCAGAACGCGACCAACGGCAAGGTCTATGTCAAACTTGCCCCCGGTGGTCAGCTGGGCGCAGGCGGTGCGTTGGTGCAGGCGGTTCAGGGCGGCACGATCCAGTGCGGCACAGCATTCGCTGTCAAACTTTGCGCCCTTCGCAAGCACGGTTGACCTGATCAACATGCCCTATCTTTGCGGCTCCAACCAGCGTTTCACCAACCTGGTGACGTCTGATTTCTGGAACACCAATGTGACGCCAAAGATCGAAGAGAACGGGTTCAAACCACTTTTCTACATCAACATTGATCCACGGGTCGTCGCGGTGCGCAAGGGCGGCAACGCCGTCATCACACCCGGTGACATGGAAGGCATCAAGTTCCGCGTGCCGGGCTCTGCGATGTTGCAGCAATACTACCGTTTGGTCGGCGCCAACCCAACGCCAGTGGCCTGGGTGAGACGCCTTCAGCGATCCAGCAGGGTGTGGCAGATGCGCTTGATCCGTCTGTGGGGGCGCTGTTCGTCTTTGGCTTCAAAGACATCCTGTCCCATGTGACCTTCACCCAAGCCGTGCCGGACAGCCAAGTTTATTCCTGTAACCTTGAGTGGTTCAATTCCATGCCAAGCGATGTCCAAGAAGGCATCATGTGGGGCTCTGAGATGACCGCGCATCAGAACCTGGCCAAAGTGCCGTCGGCACGTGCCTATGCCATGGCAGAGCTGGTGAAAGCCGGGGTTGAGTTCCATTCGCTCAGCGATGATCAGCTGGCAGAGTGGAAAGACGCCGGCGGCTATCAGCGTTCTGAGTGGGATGAGTTCAAGGTGGAGCTTGCAGGCTCCATGGACAACTTCGCCAAGATGGAAGAAGCGGCCAGCACCAAAGGTCGCCTCTACGTCCACGACGCATAAAACAATGGGGTGCCCGTTCTGGGCACCCCCTTTCCCTTTTCCTGCATCTGAAGACGGCTTGCCGCCCGGGCAATCTCTCTGCGGATGCGAACCGATCAGGTCCAGATATGGAAACCCTTCAGAAACTTGACAAAAACGCGGAACGCTGGCTGCTGCTGGTGTTCTACGTCATGCTTGTCATCACGATGGCCGTCGAAGTGCTCCGGCGCGAGATTTTCGCCTACTCCTCCATCTGGGGAGAAGAGATTGTCCGCTATTCATTCATCTACCTTGCCTGGATCGGTGCCGCCGCTGCGGTGAAAGAGCGCGCGCACATCCGAATAGATGTGATCATGCATTACCTGCCGCCCCGGCCCAAAGCGGTGCTCTATATTTTCGGGGACATCATCATGATGATCGTCGCGGTGATCGCGCTCTATTGGTCATATGAATCGGTTCATGTCTCTTACAAGTTTGGATCGGTCACCGATGGTCTGAGGATCTCAAAGGTGTGGTTCCTGATGGCGGTGCCAGCGGGATTTGCCCTGATGATCTGGCGCTTGCTGCAGTCGATGCGGCGTGACCTTATTTCCCTCCGGACAGGCAAGCCTGTCTACGAGGGTGACACCCTGTTTGATTGAGGTGACCTGAATGCTTTGGACCACTGTCAACCAAACCGTCGAACTGGGCTGGGACTTCTATGTACCGGTTATGCTTTTTGTCGCCATGATCGCGCTGGCCGTGCCTGTTTGGGCTGCCATCGGGTCATCGGCCATTCTTATGCTGCTGATGTCGGGCGATCTGCCGCTGAGCCTTGTGGGTGAGCGGCTGTTTACCGGCATCGATGCTTTTGCGCTTACGGCCATTCCGCTTTTTATTCTGACGGGCGATGTGTTGGTGCGCACCGGGCTTAGCCGAAAATTCCTGGACGTGGCCGAAGCCCTGACGTGTTTTACCAAGGGCGGATTTGGGTCTGCCACGGTGCTTGTTTGCGGCATGTTCGCTGCGATCTCAGGCTCGGATGCGGCTGGGGCTGCTGCGGTGGGGCGCATGACCATCGCGCGGCTGGTTGAGGCGGGATACCCACGCCCTTATGCCTGCGCATTGGTGGCTGCGGGGGCCTGTACCGGCATCCTTATTCCGCCCTCCATCGCCTATATCATCATCGGCCTCGTGTTGGGCATATCGGCCTCCACGCTGTTTTTGGCAGCCTTGATCCCGGGGTTGTGCATCCTCTTTGCGATCCTGATTACCAACCTCGTGGTCAACCGTCTTTATGCCTATGAAGGCGGGGGCAACATGACGATGGGCGAATGGCTGGCCAATCTAGGCCGTGCGCTTAAATCTGGCTGGTATGCGTTTATCGTGCCGGGCATCATCTTTTACGGCATCTTTTCTGGTCGCCTCACACCGACCGAAGCCGGGGCCACCGCTGTCGTTGTGACGATTCTGATGGGCTTCGTCCTGGGCACGCTCAGGTTCGCGGATTTTCCATCAATGTTGGTTAGCTCGGCCAAGGTAAACGGTGTGATCCTGCCCATCATCGCGTTTTCGGCCCCCTGGCTGAGGCGTTGGCGATCATGGGGGTGCCGCAGGGCTTCGTAACATCGGCCACCGGTCTGACGGATGAACCTTGGGTTCTGATCCTGCTGATGATTGGCATCTTGATCGCGGCAGGCTGCGTGATGGAAACCACGCCCAACATCGTAATCCTGGCCCCCATCCTGATGCCATTGGCCGAAAACATCGGCATGAATGAAATTCAATTCTGCATTATGATGATCACCGCGCTCGGTGTGGGCTTTATCACGCCGCCTTTGGGGCTTAATCTCTTTGTCGTGTCGGGCATTACGGGAGAATCTATCCTAAAAATCGCGGCGCGCGCTGTGCCCTTCGTGCTTTGCATGTTCGTCGTGGTGCTTTTTATCGCATACGTACCGGCAGTTTCGACAACGCTGCTGCCTGACATCTACAAATAGGACCTTCGATACATGACACGTGAGTACCTCAAGAAAGCCACTTTGACGTCTGCCTCAGGGGCGTCAGACGTCCATGACACAGTTGTCGGCATTCTGAATGACATTGAGGCAGGTGGGGATGCCAAGGCATTGGAGTATGCGGCCAAGTTTGATCAGTACGAAGGTAACGTCCTGCTGACAGACGAAGAGATCGCCGCCGCGACAGCTTTGGTGCCTGAAAAGCTCAAGGCGGACATCCGGTTCGCCCACGACAACGTCAAGCGGTTTGCTGAGCTGCAAAAAAGCACCGTTGCCAACGTTGAGATGGAAATCCAGCCAGGTTTTGTAGCCGGTCAAAAGGCGATCCCAGTGGATGCCGCGGGCTGTTATGTGCCGGGCGGGCGGTATAGCCACATCGCGTCCGCGATCATGACGGTCACAACAGCCAAAGTGGCCGGGTGCCGGCATATCACGGCCTGTTCCCCGCCACGTCCCGGCGTTGGCGTGGCCCCGGCCATCATCTATGCCGCCCACATCTGCGGCGCGGACAAGATCATGGCGATGGGCGGTGTGCAGGGGGTCGCTGCAATGACCTACGGATTGTTCGGCTTGCCCAAAGCCAACATCCTTGTTGGACCCGGCAACCAGTTTGTAGCCGAGGCCAAGCGGATCCTCTTTGGCCGTGTTGGTATCGACATGATTGCAGGCCCAACAGACAGCCTTATCCTGGCAGATAAGGACGCGGATGCGCATATTGTGGCCACAGATTTGGTCAGCCAGGCAGAGCACGGCTATAACTCGCCCGTATGGCTGGTGACGGATGATCGTGCCCTGGCCGAAGACGTCATGGCGCGTGTGCCTGGCCTGATCGATGACCTGCCTGAGGTGAACCGGGACAATGCCGCCGCTGCATGGCGCGACTATGCCGAGGTTATCCTGTGCTCGGACCGTGAAGAGATGGCGGCCACCTCCGATGAATACGCCCCAGAACATTTGACGGTTCAGGCGGCTGATATTGATTGGTGGCTGGAACGCTTGACCTGTTATGGCTCCCTGTTCCTGGGCGAGGAAACGACAGTGTCTTACGGCGACAAAGCGACTGGGACGAACCATGTTCTGCCGACTTCAGGCGCTGCGAATTACACAGGCGGTCTGAGCGTGCACAAATACATGAAAATCGTGACCTGGCAGCGCGCCACCCGCGAGGCCTCCAAAGATGTGGCTTTGGCCACGGCCCGGATTTCTCGTCTGGAAGGGATGGAAGGACACGCCCGCGCGGCAGACGTGCGGCTGGCCAAGTATTTCCCAGGAGAAAACTTCGACCTGACCGCCGTGGAGTAAGCTATGACCGCTCCGCGCGATCTTTTTGACCTCTCCGGGCGTGTGGCCTGCATCACCGGGGCCAGCTCTGGCCTTGGGCGGCAGGCTGCGGTGACGCTTGCGCGGGCAGGGGCGCGGGTTGTGGGCGTGGCGCGGCGACAATCGTCACTGGACACGCTCTGTGATGAAATCGGGGCAGACGCCGCAGCCGTTGCGGCCGACGTGTCGAAGAGAGAGGCGGTGGCGGCGATTGCAGATGCGGTCTCGGCCCCCTTTGGTCCTCCTGACATTTTGATCCATGCCGCTGGCGTGAATACGCGACAGGCGGCGGATGATGTGACCGCAGAAGGATGGGATCAGACCCTCGCGCTCAATTTAAGTGCGCCGTTTTTCCTGAGCCAGGCCATGGTCCCTGCGATGAAGGAAAAAGGCTGGGGCAGAATAGTGAACTTTGCCTCACTACAAAGCACCCGCGCCTTTCCCGGTGGCATCGCCTATGGGGCCAGCAAGGGGGGCGTGGCGCAATTAACCCGCGCAATGGCTGAGGCATGGTCGCCCTTTGGCATCACGGCAAACGCCATTGGCCCTGGGTTTTTCCCAACAGAGCTGACCGCAGCGGTCTTTGACGATGAAGACCGCGCCGCGCGCAACGCAGCCCAGACCTGCCTGGGGCGCAACGGAGCCTTGTCCGATATCGACGGGCCCATCCTTTTCTTTTGTTCAGAGGCCTGCGCCTTTGTGACAGGGCAGGTTCTGATGGTTGACGGGGGGTTCACGGCGAAATGAAGGCGCTTGTGTATGAAGGGGTCGAAACCCTGGCGTTCAAGGATGTGCCCGATGCTGTGCCAGCTGAGGGTGAGCACCTGATCAAGGTAGAGGCCGTGGGCATCTGCGGCTCAGACATGCACGCCTATCTGGGCCATGATGCGCGCAGGCCAGCCCCGCTGATCCTGGGCCATGAGGCGGCTGGCGTCATCGTGGGCGGATCAAAGGATGGCACCCGTGTCACCATCAACCCCCTTGTTACCTGCGGGACCTGTTCGGCGTGCCAATCGGGCCGCGAGAACCTGTGTCCGCATCGCCAGATCATTTCAATGCAGCCGCGCGAAGGGGCCTTTGCCCAATACGTCGCAATGCCTTGGCGCAACCTTGTGGAAGTCCCGGATGAGGTGCCGCTTGCCAAGGCCGCTTTGGCCGAACCTCTGGCTGTCAGCTGGCACGTTTGCCGCTTGGCGCTGGAGGCTGTTCATCCAGCCATGGACAAACGCGCTTTGGTGATCGGCGGCGGTGCCATCGGGCTTGCCGCTGCCCTATCGTTGGCTGCGATGGGATGGCGCGATGTCACCATCGTTGAGCCCAATGACGCCCGCCGTGCGTTTCTAGAAGACCGGTGTGGGCAGAAAGCTGTCACGCAGGCAGATGGATTGTTCCCGGTTGTCATTGATGCGGTCGGGTTCGGGGCCACACGTGCTGCCGCCTCTGCCCAGACCGAACCCGGGGGCGTGATTGCCCATGTGGGTCTTGGAGACAGCGCCGAAGGCCTCGATATTCGGCGCGCCACATTGCAAGAGATTACCTTTATCGGGACCTATACCTACACCGCGCAAGATTTTCGCGACACAGCCGCCGCGATCTTTGACGGGCGCTTGGGCGCGTTGACCTGGACGGAAATCCGCCCGCTTTCGGACGGGGGCAGGCCTTTGCTGATCTGCGATCCGGTCGCGTGGCCGCCCCCAAAATCGTCCTGACCCCTTGGACCTGAAACGCAGACCGCTGATGGAGATTTATTGAAATGTACAACAAAATCCTTGTTCCCATGGCGCTTGATCACGGCATTTCGGAAAAGACACTCAACATCGCCAAGGTGCTCGCGGGGGATACTGGCAAGATCACGGCGCTGCATGTATATGAGGCCCCGCAAGGGTCCGTGCAGGCGTTTCTGGATGAGGAGGCAAAACAAGAAGCCATGTCTCATGCCCGCGCTGAACTGACGTCAAAAACCAGCCACCTTGACGGCGTAGAGGCCAAAATGGTGGTCGGACATACCTACCGCAGCATTGTGGATTACGCTTCCGCCGAGGACGTTGATTGCATTGTCATGGGATCTCACAAGCCGGGTTTCAGTGATTTCCTCTTGGGCTCAACTGCCGCGCGGGTGGTACGCCATGCCGGCTGCGCTGTTCACGTTTACCGCACAACCTAAACCCTCCAACCGTTAATCCGGCGCTTCGGCGCCCATCAGAAAGACAGAGTAAGAATGAATATCGACAAAAAGATCGTGGATGATCTTGTCGCTAATGACGTTTCATTTGTGACGACCGTGCCTTGCAAACAGCTTGCCGGTGTCATTGATGAAGTTGATCAGCGCGAGGGCATCTTTCACATTCCTTCCAACAAAGAAGATGAAGGCATGGGCCTGTGCGCCGGTGCCCACATGGGCGGCAAACGTCCCATGATCATCATGCAGAACACCGCGATTGGTGTGACGATCAACACCTTGGCCACGCTCACCCAATATTACCGGATGCCACTGCCGATGCTGATCTCTTACCGGGGTGAGCTGCGCGAACCCGTGGCCTGTCAGGTTGAGATGGCTGTGCATACCAAGGCGCTGCTGAACCAGCTGAACATCCCCACCTACCACTTCCATTGGCAAAAGGACGTGGAGGAGTTCGACAACATCCTCAAATACACCTTCATGTGCAACAAACCCGTGGCGATCCTGACCGACGCCAACTTCTGGGGAGGCTATGGCGACCAATGATCCGTTCTGAAATTCTCAAAGAAATCGCCCCGATCCTCAAAGATCAGTTGATCGTTTGTAACATCGGCATCCCCAGCCAAGAGCTGCATGCCATCATGGATCAGCCCAGCAACTTCTACATGCTTGGCACCATGGGATTGGCATCCTCCATCGGTTTGGGCTTGGCCTTGGCACAAGACAAGACCGTGATCTCCATTGACGGGGACGGCTCTGTGCTGACCAACCTGGGCACGCTGCCCACCATTGGGAACAATTGCCCTGACAACTATATCCTGATGATCATCGACAACGGATCTTACGGCTCCACCGGTGATCAGCCGACCTATACAGGTCGCAAGACCGATCTGGCGGGCATGGCGCGCGCGGCGGGGTGCGACAACGTTGTTGAGGTTCAGGACGTCGACACAGGCAAAGCGCTGCAAGAGGCGATCGATGGCCGCAAAGGCACAGTGATGATCGTCAAATGCGACAGTGGCAACGCCAAGATGCCTGTCATCACGATGGATCCCGTTGTGATCAAAGACCGGTTCATGAAAGCGGTTGCAGGCTAATGAACCAGGCCGCCGCGCAGATCTTCTCATCTGAGGACGCGCGGCGGCTGGCAAGGCGGCGTTTGCCTTGGATGATCTTCGACTACATTGATGGCACCGCCGGGCAGGGCGCAGGCGCTGTGCGCAACCGTGCCGCTCTGGATGCGGTTACGCTCCGCCCGCGCATTCTCAAAGACGTCTCCGACCGGTCACTGGCCACCACGATCTTCGGCGCGCCTGCCGGGCGGCCCTTTGGCATTGCCCCGATGGGAATGTGCAACCTGTCGGGCCCCGGCGCGGATCTGATGCTGGCGCGATTGGCGGCCAAACATCAGGTGCCGCACGGGGTCAGCACAGTGGCCTCAACCCCGATGGAAAAGATTTTGGAGGTGGCCCAGGGCCATGCATGGTTCCAGATCTATTTTTCAGGCGACGGGGTCGGATCGTTCAAATTGGTTCAGCGGGCCTGGGATGCGGGTTACCGCACGCTGGTGCTGACCGTTGATGTGCCCGAAGTGGGCCGCAGACCACGTGAGCTGCGCCATGGCTTCAAGATGCCGTTTAGAATCGGGCCGCGTCAGTTTATTGATTTCGCCCTACATCCGCGTTGGTCGCTCACGTCGCTGGCCGCAGGCAAACCTCAGATGGCGAATTTTGAGATGCCAGGCTACGCCTTTGACCGGACAGAAAGCCGGGCAAACGTGACCTGGGACACGCTGGCCCGCCTCAGAGAGGCGTGGCAGGGCAAGTTGGTGGTCAAGGGCGTTTTGGACGCCACAGATGCACAACGCCTGAAAGATGCTGGCGTTGATGCCATTCAGGTCTCAAGCCACGGATCGCGGCAACTGGAAAGCGCGCCACCGCCAATCACGGCCTTGGCAGATATACGCCAACGCGTCGGGCCTGCGTTCCCACTCTTTTATGATAGCGGCCTGCGCTCAGGCGAGGATGCCTTGAAAGCGCTGAGCCTGGGTGCCAACTTCACGTTCTTTGGGCGCGTTTTGCAATTTGCGATTGCTGCGGGCGGTGAAGCGGGGCTGGCGCAACTGTGGGATGTGCTCTCAGAAGAGATGGATACGGCCTTAGCACAGATCGGGATGACGTCACCTGAGTTTGCCCAACCCTAGCTTGATTTCCTTAACGCTTGCCTTCTGCGCCGCGTCCGCTTTTGCTGATCACGCCGCTGCAGGAGGTTTGATGCATGAAAGATCGCAAGCTCTATCTGGGTCCACTCACCGATAACCGCCGCTGGGACCGGGTGAAGATCCGGCCAGATGATGTGATGGTTGTCACGCCGCCCAAATGCGGCACGACGTGGATGCAGACCATCGTGGCCCTGCTGCTGTCCGGTGATCCGGAGGTGGAAACAGAGTTGACGGTGAAAATGCCTTGGGTCGACATCCGTCTGCGTGAGGTTGATGGGGTGGCCGCGCATTTGGCGCAGATGACCCACCGCCGATCAATGAAAAGTCATACTCCGATGGACGGGTTGCCGCTGCACGAGGAAGCCCACTACATCTGCGTGTTTCGCCATCCGCTGGATGCGCATTTCTCTTTCCGCAACCACGCCCAGAACATCCCCATGCCCTGGTTCGCGCATTGGTATCCAGAAGAGGACGACACCAGGGTCGCGTTTCGGCGGTTTCTGGATGGTGGGGCAGAGGGGTTTGATATGGATCTGATGCCGCTGGCGCATATCATCCGGCACTTTCACGCCGCCAAGGCTTTGGCAGATCGGCCAAACGTAACGCTGTTTCACTATGCCGATATGATGCGCGATCTGGCCGGGACCTTTCGCAAGCTGGATGCGCTTTTGGACACTGACGTGCGCGCGGACGTGTTGGAGGAACTGATCAGCGTGGCCAGTTTCGAGCATATGAAAAGCAATGCATCAAGGTACGCCCCCGGCGGCGGGCAAGGGTTTTTCAAATCAGACAGTGGTTTCTTTCAAAGCGGGGGCACCGGGAAATGGCAGGGCCAACTGACCGATGATGAGCTTGCGGCCTATTATGCAGCGATGGACAGCTATCTTGCGCCCGCAGATCGGGCTTGGCTTGAGCATGGCGCGGGCTAGGCTGCGGTGGATCCAAGTCTATTTGCGTGCGTTGGCTGTTTTATAGAGCAACAGGAACACGAAAACCGATCCGATAGAGGTGGTCACAATGCCGACCGGCAGTTCTTGTGGGGCCAGCAAAAGCCTGCTGGCAATATCAGACCCGGTCAAAAGGGCGGCCCCCACCAGCGCTGCTGTCGGGATAAGATGACGGTGAAGCGGTCCGGCGATGCCCCGTGCGATATGGGGGACCATCAGGCCGACAAACCCAATCACCCCAGCCACTGACACGAACACAGCCGTCGCAAGGGCCGCAGTAAAGAACATCGCAAACCGTAGACGCTGCACCGGCACGCCAAGGGTTGAGGCGGTCAGATCTCCGGTTAAAAGCGCGTCAAGCCACCGGCTGCGGTAAAGCGCATAAGCCAGGATCAGCAGCAGACCCGCTGAGACCAGCGGCATCATTTCCCACCGGGCCAGGCCCAGCCCGCCCAACATCCAGAAAATCACCGAATGTGCGGCACGGCTGTCGCCTGCAAAGATCAGATAATTGGTGATGGCGGCAAAAAGGAACGACACCGCCAGGCCTGCCAGGATCAGTTTTTCTGGTGCGCTGGTGCGCAGGCTGTGCACCAGGCCAAGCACAATGCCAGAGGCGATCAAACCGCCGCTAAAGGCCGCGATAGGCAGGGTCCAGAAGCCCAGGATGTCACCCGTAACCGTGATGACAAACACCGCCCCCGCTGCGGCGCCTGAGGATAGGCCAAACAAAAAGGGATCCGCCAAATCGTTGCGCGTGGTGGTTTGCAAAACCACCCCAACAACGCCAAGCCCGGCGCCAATCAGTGCTGCAAAAAGCGCGCGTGGCAAGCGCAGATCATAGACAATGCGGTGCAGCGGCGACATCTCAGCGTCCGAGAACCCGGACCCGATCAAGACCGCCTCAATCACATCCCCGGCAGGGATAGAGGTTGTGCCATAGGCCGTCGACAAAAGCACAAGGGCGGCCAAGACCGCCGCCCCTGCGATTTGTATCAAGGCCAATCGCCCCATATCAGTTCAAGCTGGGGTGCATCGCCCCCGCCATCTTTGAGATGGCTTCGATATTGGCAGGCCCAGGTGTCAGCTCTTCATAGCGCAGCCCGATCCAGCGTTCGTTTTTGACCGCGTCGGTTTGGGACATGACCGGATGTTCTTGGAGAAACTTGAACGTATCTGCCGCGCCGTTGCCGGTTTGATAGTCCAGAAGCACCAGGAATTCCGGGTTGGCTGCGGCGACTGTTTCCCAGGATGTGCGGCCCCAGCTGGTGTCCATGTCATGGGTGACGTTCATGCCGCCCGCCGCGGCAATCATCGCATCTGGAATGGCGAATTTACCGGCAGTGAACGGGGCATCCGCCGGGCCATCCAGCAAAAACACACGTGGCTTTTCCAATTCGGCGGTCTGGGCCTCAATCGCGCTCAGCTGCTCTTTCCAACCGCTGACCAGCGCTTGCGCCTTGTCTTCGACATGCATCACCTGACCCAGACGCAGCACGTCATTAAACAGCAGATCCATGCTGGCCTCGGGGCGGTCTTTGTCGAGGTGCACACAGCTTTCCGTCAAGATCATCGTTTTGATGCCAAAGGGGGCCAGCGTGTCTGGTGTCACGTCACCACCGGGCTTCATGCCGTAATACCAGCCCGCAAAAAAGAGATCCGGGTCAGCAGCAACCAGGTTTTCCACGGTGGGGTATTTCGGCGCAAGCTCAGGGATGTCGCCGCGCAGGGTGTCAAATTCGGGGCTGGTCTTGTACCAACCGGTGATGCCCGTCAGGCCCACGATCTTGTCCTGAAGTCCCAAGGCAAAAGCCATATCCGTCATGTTCATATCATGAACGACCAGCCGTTCAGGCTGGCTTTCAAAGACCAAAGGCTCTCCGCAATTGTCGACGGTGACTTCGTGTGCGGCGGCACTGCTTGCCACAGCGGCAGCCATGACCGCCAGCCAGATGGGTTTCATTTGATTTCACTCCTTATCATGTGAAGGCAGGGTTACGCCGGATGTCGAGTGCGGGGACAATCCGGCCTTGATGCTCGAAGCTGAGGTATTCAACTGCGAATGTGTCGCGCACAGTCTGAGAGGTGAGCACGTCAGCGACTTTGCCAAACCCCGTCAGCGCCCCTGACTTGATCAGGGCGACGTGGGTCGCAAATTCGGGAATCAGCACGAGGTCATGCACGATCATGACAACCGTGATCTCCAGATCAGAGACAAGCGACAGCATGCGGCCCTTGGCGTCGGGATCCAGATGGTTTGTTGGCTCGTCCAGGAATAACAGCTTGGGATTTTGCGCCAAGGCCCGCGCGATATGCGCACGCTGGCGTTCACCGCCAGACAGCACCGCCATGCGTTGATGGGCCAGGTGGGTCAGGCTTGTCCGGTCCAGGATGCGCGCCAGCTCAGCCTCATGCGCCGCAGCTGAGCGATCAGCGTAGATGGGGATCTGACCGAGTGAAACATAGTCCCGCAGCGTCAGCCGCCCGTCTGGTTGTTCTTGTTGGCCCACAACC
This sequence comes from Sulfitobacter sp. GN1-4, assembly GCF_055693825.1. Lineage (NCBI taxonomy): Bacteria > Pseudomonadati > Pseudomonadota > Alphaproteobacteria > Rhodobacterales > Roseobacteraceae > Sulfitobacter > Sulfitobacter sp. GN1-4. Next base: position 1,107,996 of record NZ_JBVFUQ010000003.1, read on the forward strand.
GAAATCATACGGGCGCGTTCGACCGCAGACATCTGTCGCAAGCTGCGCCCATCGACAAATACGTCACCCAAGGTCAGTGCCGTTGCACCGCACAACAGGTTCAGCAGCGTCGATTTTCCCGCCCCATTTGGACCAGCGATGGCAAGGATCGCGCCCTCTTCCAGCTCAAAGGACGTATCATGCAGCAAGGCATCACCGTTCTGCGCGCTGTATGCCACTTCCCTCACACTCAGAAAACTAGGGGCTGTCATCCGGGCACCTCCCGGTCCAGCGCGGGCAGCCGCGACAGGGTTTTGTCAAACAGGGCGGCGGGGCGATCCGTGGCGTTTGTCCAGCCGTCATTGCTGCTTTGGTATTGCCGGGCAAAGGTGATCAGCGCGTCGATATCACCTTGCGTTGTGATATCCCCAAAAGGTATTGCGCTTTGCCTCTGCCTTGAAAGCCAACGGTTGCGGGTCGGTCGCATCCGGCCATGCAAGGGACGGCGCGAATGGCAAACCCGTCGGGCAAAGCCCGCTTGAGGGCTTTACGCATAGAACGGGTGGCGTCGCCGTTTTGGCAGCGCGAACAAATCAGCAGAAAGTGATCAGCTTTGCCTTCCATCATCCGCTCCGCTTGTTGCCAAGGGCGGATAGAAGGAACCTGTTGTGTTAACACGTCTGAAACGCGCCATCAAAGCCTCCTTCCAGGACACCCCGCCCTGGGTTGGTTACGTTGCGACGGCAGGTCTCCTGACTTGCGGGTCGATGCGCAGCCATCCTTCCCAGCCCTCGGGCCAGTGGTCTATGGCATTGCTCTCCGCTCACAGTTGCGGGGGCAGTTGCGGATTTGGTGCCAAATGGCGACCTCACCGCATTCCCTTTTCATCACCCAGCTGAACTGAGCGAACCATCACCCTAGCGATGGCTGAGATTCAGATGCCGGTCAATACACAATTCGAAACCAGCCACCCGTTCAGGGGAGGACGCAGCAGTCATTGGAGGCTTGAAGTGTCGAGCAATGAGACATAGATGTCTCATATGAGACAAAATAATTCCACACGATCTGCGATCATAGACGCAGCTTTCCTTGTGCTTAACGAAGACCCTGCCGCATCCCTCGCGGATGTTGCCGCGCGTGCGGGGGTGGGGCGGGCTACACTTCATCGCCACTTCAGCTCCCGGCAGGATCTGATCCTGGCGCTGGCCAAGGCCGCCATGGATGAACTTGATAGGGCCGTCGCAGACGCCACCGCTGAGGCGGCTTCCCACACCGAAGGGCTGCGCCTGACGTTGCAGGCTGTCATCCCACTGGCCACCCGCCAGTGGTTTCTGGCGCATGAGGATTTTGATGCGGCCCCTGATCTGACAGCCAGATATGAGGCCGACCAGCAAGAGCTGTACGAGGCCATCGAAGCGGCCCGCGCCGAAGGCGGGTTTGCCGCCGATTTGCCAACCAGGTGGATCGTGGAAGTCTATGAAAACCTGATCTACGCCGGCTGGAGCATGGTCCGCGCAGAAGAAGCCACAACCCGTCAGGCCGCTGATATGGCCTGGCGCACTTTCATCAAAGGAGTGTCCGCATGACTGTTGATGTGCTCAACGATCTTGCCACGCGCATCGACGATGCGTTTTTTATCATCGGTGCTGCGATCTTGGTGATCGAACTGCTTGAGGCCTGGTTCAAAGGCACCCTAAAGCGCCGCAAGCTGATGGAGATGGTGGCCAGCGCCTCAACCCAGATCCCAAGCATCGCGTTTGAGGTGCTGGTGATGACGGGTGCCTATGCGGTCTATTATGTCTTGGCCGAAACCGTTGTGACCTGGTCGATCCCGATCACCTGGTGGAGCGTTGTTTTGGCGCTGCTGATCGCGGATTTCGTCTATTACTGGGAACACCGCATCGCCCATGAGGTCCGCATCTTGTGGACGCAACACGCCGTCCATCATTCATCGCGGGATTATAACATCGTAACGGCCGTCCGGTTTGGCCCCTTTGAAGGGGTCTGGGCGATGATCATCCATATTCCCATGGTCTTGATGGGGTTTGCGCCCGAAATGGTGTTCTTTGGTCAGATTGTTGTGCTGGCCTATCAAACCTGGCTGCACACCGAAACGATTGGCAAACTGGGCCCGTTGGAGGCGGTGCTGAATACACCCTCGCATCACCGGGTGCATCACGGGGCAGATGATAAATACCTGGACAAAAACTATGCCGGTATCCTGATCATCTGGGACCGTATGTTCGGGTCATTTCAGGTCGAAGAAGAAACGCCGCGTTACGGGTTAAAGCGTGATTTTGACAGTCAAAACCCCATCCACGTCTGGTTCTCTGAACTGCCGCAACTGTGGCGCGACCTGAAAGGCGCGAAAGGATTTCGCGAAGCCATGATGCGCCTTTTCGCGCGGCCAGGATGGGAGCCGGATAAATAGGCCTAGGCACGGAATGGCGCAGGCAGATTGATTTGAGCGTCGGCTTTGTAAATCGGGGCGCTTTTCGCTTGAATGCACTTTGCCCCCCTAAGATACTTGGTCCCTAGCCATATGCCCCAAAACTGCGGCGCAGATCTGCCTCTGCGCCGACGCCAAAGTCTGAGCCGCCAACCCCATGTCACCCGAAGACCAAAAGAAGCTCTGGATTTGGGTGGGCTGTATTACCTTCGGTTCGGTTGCAGCCTCGATGCTGATCACGGCGATAATCCTCTATCCCGATCTGGATTCACAAGGCATGGTGATCTCATTCCTGGTGCCGCTGATCATCGCGCCCGTCGCGTCCTATGTGCCCGGACGCATGTGGGTGCGCATCGGCGTGTTAAAGACCGAAGCCGAACAGGCGGCTGATAAAATCGCGTCCGTGAACAAACAGCTGCAAGACGCCTTGGCCCGCCAGCAAATGCTGTTTTCCGTGCTTGGGCACGAGATTAGGACGCCCGCCAGCTCGTTGACGATGATGTTGGAAGAACCCGGATATATGCGGCGATCCGAAAACCTTGACGTCGCCCGACAAAGCGCGCGCCATCTGGTATCAGTCATTGATGACATGCGGGCGCTGGCCAAGCCAGACCTGATGTTGCGTGGCACCCCTGCCAAATCCTCGCCCCGGTCGGTCCTGCAGCAAGCAGTTGAGAGCCAGCGCATCCTTGCAGAAAGAAAGCAGATGCAGATCCAGCTGGATCTGCCCGCGGCCTTCGACCAGGTCATGCGGTTCAACACGCAAATCCTGCGCCAGGTTGTGCTGAACCTGGTGCGCAATTCCATCCTGCACAGCCAGGGCAGCGCTCTCAATATCACAGGGCAAGGCCTTGGCACTGATCCAATGCGTTTTGAGGTGCGGTTTCAGGACGATGGCATTGGCATCGCAGAGGGCGCGCATGACGCCATCTTTGACCCGTTCCAGCGCGGCCCCAGCGTAAGTGAGGGGTTGGGCTTGGGCCTGCATGTGTGTCGCGATTTCTTGCAAACCTACTTCAACGGTGCCCTGACTGTGGAGACGAATGTCGACGGTGGTGCCACGTTTGTGATGGTGTTTGAGCTGGTGTCTTCAGACGACAAAGGTGGTGCCCAAGTTGAGCCAGCACCGTATGATTTTGCCGGAAAACGTTTGTTGCTGATCGAAGACAACGACATCGTCCGCACAATCATCAAAGCGCAGCTGGAAAAACTTGGTGCCGGAATGGCAGAGGCCGCAACCGGCCCGGAAGGGCTGCAACATGCCCTGCAATCAACCCATGACGTGATCTTGCTCGACCTCCATTTGCCCGAGTTGATGGGAGACGAGGTAGTGCGCCGCTTGCGTGCTGAAGGGTGCACACAGCCCGTCATTGGTCTAACCGCTTCTGCGATGGAGGGTGAGCATGCGCGTCTTGTTGAGGCGGGTGTGGATGCAGTGCTGGTCAAGCCGTTGGATGTTTCCCGACTGGCGCATGTTTTGGCCGGACTGCCGCAAGGCTGAGCTGCATCAGTCGCGCGTGATTATCCTCCAAGTCTTCCTGCAAACAATGCCCCCAGACACCTCGACTATACTTTAGTATAGTCCCCCTATCCCTTTACGTCATTTCCCCTCAGCGATGCCTTGTTACTGTGGAACCACAGGAAGATTGAGGGTCGAACATGGGAAAGAGGTTCAAAGAACGGCATGTCTGCGTAGACCATGCTGGAAATACCTATCACGTCGACACCTATGAAAACGTGCACTTGCGCCGCGATGTGAATGGCGACCAAGTGCAATACGTTGGGAAAACATCCGCTTGCCTTGACGATAAGACAGCCGTCATGATCGTCGCCGAAGGTGTGTACCGTGTGGTGTGGAACCAAAGGGAAATCCGGTCCGTTTCCATTTTCGGAAGCGCCTGGGGCAACCGCGTGTCTGAGGCGTTGGAGCGTCCAGCAAACAGCGTGGTTTTCCAAAGGGCCAGACCTGGGTTTCAGCAGGTGGCGCGCGGTTAGGGCAACTGTTTTTATGCCCTAAAGCATTGTGTAACGAGTACCTTGTGCATCTCTGATTTGTGTTCAGACGCAGATCAGAGATGCGCTCAATTCCCCAAAGTAATGGCTTCCGCTCAGGTCGGCCTGTCCCCTTTGATGGTGACCCGGCGGCCTTTTCGCTCTGCTGGCCAATAATCCCAGATCGCGCGGTGCATACAACACCGGTTGTCCCAAAACGCCATATCATTCAACGACCACCGATACCGAATTTGGTAGTTGATGTGTTCGGCGTGCTCAAAAAGCATGTTCAGGATTGCCGTGCTTTCACTGTCTGACAGCCCCAGGATTTTGGTGGTGAAGGTACGGTTCACAAACAAAGACTTCCGCCCGGTTTCGGGATGTGTCCGCACGATGGGGTGCACGGCCTGAGGGCAATCAATGTCGCTGTCTTTTTGGCCCCGGTCGCTGTAGCGCCCTTTGTAGATATGCTCTGAGCTGTGTAGCGCCGACAGCCCCTGCAACATCTCTTTCAGCGGATCTGACAGATCGTCAAAGGCTGCGTACATATCGCTGAACATGGTATCGCCTCCACAGGGTGGTGCGATGTGGATTTGCAGCATGGTGCCCAAGGGGGGCGTTTCATCGCAAGACACATCTGAATGCCAGAATTCCCCATTCGCGACTTTAGATGCCTTGGTGGCGTGGATCTCAAAGATCTCAGGAAAGCCGTCCATGGTCGGGGCGGCCGGATGGGCGTGCAAGGGGCCGAAACGCTTGCCAAATGCGATGTGCTGTGCGGGCGGGATTTCGTTTTGCTCTTTAAAGAAAAGCACTTGGTAGGTGTGAAAGGCGCTCTGAATTTCCGCAAATTGATCGTCTGGCACCGGTTGGCTGAGGTCCACGCCATAAATCTCAGCGCCCAGATTTGGCGCAAAGGGTCTGGCCTCAAGCGTTTTGAAATCATTGGTTTTCGGGGCGACCATGAGAACCTCCTTGGGGGGGATGCGTGATGCGTGCTGTTGTCTTATGATCAAATCTGCCTGAATAAAAACGAATTATTTTTGATGTTTGCATGAGAAAAATTGCATCATCCTGCCCGTATCCAAACCAACCCCCGGAGGATAAAGATGAGCATTCGCGCACTACGCACTTTGATCGCCATCCAGCAGCACGGCAGCTTTCGCGCCGCTGCTGAGGCAGAGCATCTGACGCCCTCTGCGGTAAGCCACCAAATGCGCAGTCTTGAAGCGTCCTGGGACCTGACGCTTTTTGATCGCTCGCTCAAGTCGCCTGCGCTGACGCAGACGGGGCTGAGCCTTGTGGCAGAGGCTGCCAAGGTCGTTGCCGCCTATGATGGGCTGGCAGCTAAGGTCAGTGCAGATACGGATCTATCGGGTGAGCTGATCCTTGGTGCGGTGCCAACGACCCTGACGGGTTTGGTGCCAAGGGGCTGACCAAACTCAAAAACAGACATCCAAATTTGCGCGTCCGCATCGTGCCGGGCCTGACCAATCAGCTTTTGCTGCAGCTGGATCGGGGCCAGATCCACGCCGGGATCATCACCCGCCCGGATGTTTTGCCAAAATCACATGTCTTTGCGCCTGTCGTTACGGAAAAGCTTGTGATGCTGGTGTCGAAGGAGACCGAAGATCACCCACCCAAAGAGCTGCTACGAACGAGACCCTACATCCGCTTTTCCCGAGACGCCGTGGTGGGCAGACAAATCGAAACCTGGCTACAGCGTCAGAAGATTGAGGTACATGACGTGATGGAGCTGGAGGGGTTGGAGGCCATTTCCAGCATGGTGGCCGCCGGATTGGGTGTGTCGATCGTACCGGAGAGTTGCGTCGTGACAGACGCGCATTTGCCGCTAAGAAAGCTGCCACTTGAACAAGAGGGTCTTGCTCGTGTGCTTGGCGTGGTGCGGCAGGTCTCCTCCCCTCGGGCGGGCATGGTGGAGGCTGCCACGCAGGCGCTTGTTGACGCGATAGGCGCAGCCTAGGGCGGGGCGATCACAACGTCTGGCCAATCGCGGAACCTGTGCCTAACCTATGCCTCTGACACCCGGCGCCCGGCCCGGTATGCAGCGCGCCGCGCGTGAACCAGAGATAAAAAGGACAAAGGGATGAACCCAGCACTGTGGCTTTCCCGCACGGCCAAGCGGCACCCAGAGGCACCTGCCTTGTTTCGCGCAGAAAACTGTATCGCGGATTATGCCAGCTTTGCCGCCCGTGCCGCGGGGCTTGCTGCGGGCTTGGCCCAAAAAGGCATCGCATCTGGTGACCGTGTCGCTCTTTTTTCCAACAACCGGATTGAATACCTGATTGCGCTTTATGCGATCTGGTGGCGCGGTGCCGTGGCTGTTCCCATCAACGGCAAGCTGCATGGCAAAGAAGCTGCTTGGATCATTGATGACGCAGGTGCAGAGTTTGTCTTTGTCGATGAAAAAACGCAATCCGACCTAATGCCAGCGTTGGCACCCACTGTCACATGCATTTCGCTGGCAGATGCCGCGTTTTCGCAGTTGTGCGCGACGCCGGGTGGCGCTGGCCCGGCGCTGCTCGATGCGGATGATGTGGTCTGGCTGTTCTATACCTCTGGCACCACAGGACGGCCCAAGGGGGTGATGATCACCGCAGGCAATGTATCGTCCATGACGCTCAGCTATTTTGCGGATGTCGATGATGTCTTAGCCGGGGATGCCATCTTATACGCCGCCCCTATGAGCCACGGTGCAGGTATTTACAACTTCATGCATGTGCTGCGCGGCGCGCGTCACGTTGTGCCGGACAGTGGCGGTTTTGATGCGGCGGAAATTCTGGAACTTGCCCCCAAGATTGGATCCGTTTCGATGTTCGCGGCCCCGACCATGGTGCGCCGGTTGGTGGACGTGGCCAAGGCAAGCGGTCGGGACGGGCAAGGGTTGCGCACCATCGTCTATGCAGGCGGGCCGATGTATGAGGCGGATATTCTGGAAGCGACCCAGACGATGGGCCCGCGATTTGTGCAGGTCTACGGCCAAGGGGAATGCCCAATGGGGATCACCGCCCTGACCCGCGCGCAGGTGGCGGATCGGAGCCATCCAAGATGGCGCGCACGGCTCAATTCCGTTGGTTGCGCCCAGTCAGAGGTTGAAGTTGCGATCTTTGATCAGGATGGAAAACCTGTGGCCGCTGAGGAGGTGGGTGAAATCGTTGTGCGCGGGCGTACCGTCATGAAAGGATATTGGCAAAACCCGGAAGCCACGGCCAAGACCATTCAGGACGGCTGGCTTTGGACAGGGGACATGGGCCATATGGATGCGGATGGGTTTGTCACGATGCAAGACCGGTCCAAAGACATGATCATCTCTGGCGGCTCCAACATCTATCCGCGCGAAATTGAAGAAGTGCTTTTGGCGCACCCAAGTGTCAGCGAAGCCGCTGTTGTGGGGCAAATTGATCCGGAATGGGGTGAGATCGTTGTCGCCTTCATTGTGGCCAGCCCCGCAGATGCGCTCACCCCTCAGACGCTGGATGCCCTTTGTCTGGAACGCATTGCGCGGTTCAAACGCCCCAAAGCCTACCGTTTTGTCGATGCGCTGCCAAAGAACAACTATGGTAAGGTACTGAAAACCGAACTGCGCGCGATGCTGAAGCGTACATCGGACGCATAGGGTGGGGTGGTCATTGCGCATCCTCGCAAACACGATACGCTGACTTCAACCCAGAAGATAATCTGGTCGGACCCAATACACCCAGGCATGCAAACTGTGAATCTGTCTGCCGATGGATAGACTTCTTCATACGCGACAATAAAGTCGGTCTGTTTTTAGCTGGGGAATAACATGCCGATCACCACTTCTGCCGTCGCTGTTGTGCAGCGCTATCTGATGACGCTCTTTCAGCAAGTTGCGTTTTTCGCCGTCTCACTCACCTTGTTCGTTGGCGGGGCTTGGGCGCAGTCCTCAGACGGCGGTGCAGCGCTCACCACCATCCAAAAGCGCGGTGCATTGATCATCGGCTCTGACATCCCTTACGGGGTGATGGAGTTCTTTGACGCAGATGGGAACCCCACGGGCATCGACATAGATATCGCGCGCCGCATCGCAGACGATCTTGATGTGACCTTGACGGTTGAAACGATGCCTTTTGATGAGCTGTTTACAGCGCTGGATGCAGGCAAGGTTGATGTGCTTTTGTCTGCGGTCACAATCACGCCGGAACGGCAAGAAAAGATGTTGTTCAGCGTGCCTTATCTGGATGCGGGCATGTCCATTGCCGTGGCCGCAGATGATACGTCTATCTCTGCCAAGGAAGACTTGATCGACAAGAAAGTTGGCGTGCTGACGGGGACTTTGGGGGAAGAGCTGATGCAGAAATCAGACTTCATCAATTCCGATTTGCTGGTGTCTTACAAAAGCAATGAGACCCGCTTGGCCGATTTGGCCTCGGGTAAAATCGACGCGGCGGTTGTCCACTTTCTGACCGGGGCCGTCCCGGGGATCCGCACGATTGAGCCCCCTCTGACGCAATCGTTCTACGGTGTTGTCGCCCGCTCGGGCGAGGCGGCGCTGATGCAGCAGATCAACGAAAGCTTACGTGCAATGCAGCGCGACGGTGAAATCCGGGCCATCGTGCGCCGCTATCTGGAGTAGGGGCGCCAGGTCGCGATGTTCGATATGAGCGAAGCTTAGTCTCAGCATGTCGATCAACCGAAAGATAATCGCTCTTATCTCTGTGGCCTCGGTGTTCATTTTTTCACTGATCGCTTTGGTGGATTGGCGGCGCATCAACGAAAGCTTGGAAATCGTTTTCGTAAGAGAGGCGTTTTCAATGGCGCGGGGGTTGGAAACGGCCCTTGCGAGTGCCCCATCGCTTGAACTTGGCGAGAGCGGCTTTGCGGCCATACAGCGCGCGATGCTGTCAGATCAAAACCTGGTGTCTGTGGTGATCTCGGTCCCCAGAGAGGCTGGGTTGGTCCCTGAACTGTCGAACGATATGGCAAACGGGCCGCAGGAAACTGGCGCGCTCCCGCGCACAGCTTTTGAGACCGGGCAGGAGCTGCACCGCATCTTTGATACCCCCCAAAGCGGGCAGCAATTGGCTATTGCAAAGCCGCTTTATATGGCGCGCCAACCCGTGGCTGTTATGGAGCTGCGTTTCTCCATGGCGCAGCTGCGCCGCGACGCATCCGCGATCTTTCTCAACGATCTGATGATCATCGCTCTTTTGATGATCTGCCTATCGATGCTGCTCTATGTGGCCACCCGGCGCATTGTTGTGCGGCCCATCAAACGCCTGACCAGCAGTGTTGATCATTTTGCTTCAACCGGTCAGCTCACTTTGAACACAAAGGCTGCGGGGGATGAGATTGGCGCCCTTACACAGAGCTTTGAAAAGATGGCCAGCAGCATTCTGGAAGCCCAGGAAAAGAAAGATCAGGTTAGCCGGCTTGAGGCGGTGGGTCAGTTAACCGGTGGCGTCGCACACGATTTTAACAATCTGTTGCAGATCATCCTGAGCAGCTCAGAGTTGTTGAAAGCGATGGTCGATGATCCAAGCAAACGCGAGATCATTGACGACATTGCCGGTGCCGCGCTGCGAGGGAATGAGCTGACCTCGCGTCTCTTGGCATATGCGCAGAAGCAGAACTTGCAACCGGTGTTGCTGGATCTGAATGCCGAGGGTGAAAACATCACGCGGCTTTTGCAACGCGCGCTTGGCGGCGCGATTGAGTGGCATTGCGAAGAAGCTCAGCAGATGTGGGCCCATGCGGACCGGGGACAGTTTGAAAATGCGCTGATCAACTTGGCGATCAACGCACGCGACGCAATGGAAGACGGCGGGACCGTGCGCCTGAATATCCGGCAAGAACATCTTTCCCGCAATGACTTGGTGCCCGGGTTTGTGGCCGCGCCGGGAGCATACATTGTGGTGGATGTCATCGACAGCGGTGCCGGCATCCCAGAGGCTGCACTCGACCGGATTTATGAGCCTTTCTTCACCACCAAGTCTGTCGGCAAAGGAAGCGGCCTGGGTTTGTCGATGGTTTTTGGTTTCATTCGGCAATCAAAGGGACAGATAAAAATCGAAACCACTTTGGGGGTGGGCACCAAAGTGTCGCTCTACCTGCCCAAAGCAAATGAGCAAGGGATCCCGGCCCCTGCACGCCCCGCATCTGACACCGCCGCCCCGCACAAACTGTCGGTCCTGGTGGTAGAGGATGAGCCATCTTTCCGGTCGATGATCGGACGCCACCTGGAAAGCCATGGCCACAAGGTGGTCCTGGCACCTGACGGGCAGATTGGCCTTGAATTGCTGCATGCTTCCCCAGCTATCGATATCTTGATTTCCGACGTGGCTTTGCCGGGGCCGCTAAACGGTTTCGATGTCTACCGGGAGGCTGTAGAAATGCGGCCCCAGCTGCGGTGCATTTTGATGTCTGGGCATATGCTGAAAGGTCTTGATGACCTGCAAGGCAAGGTGCCGGTTCTCAGCAAGCCTTTCAGTCTGGCTGAGCTTGACGCAACCCTGGCGGGCATTGCCGCGCCCTAGCTGTCAGCGCTTGGTCCTTGACCGGGCCAGTTGCCGCTCAGAGGCGCATGGATTTTCGGTCACCCCTGCCCAAAGAAACCCTTTTGCACGTGTGAATTGGTAGACAAACCAGTGTCATGCTGGAAAATTGTCACCTGAGGGAGGTTCGTGCGGGTGGAGATTGTTCTGACAACGGAAATGATTGTGGTGCTCGGTATCCTGGGCGTCACCGTTGCGTTGTTTGTGACAGAAGCCTTCCGCATTGATTTCTCAGCTATTTTGGTCATGGTCACGCTGGGGCTGCTGTCGCAGGTGCCGGGGCTCGATAACCTTGCCGATCCCACGCGCCTTTTTGAGGGTTTTGCATCAAACGCGGTGATTTCGATTATAGCGGTCATGATCCTTGGGGCAGGGTTGGACCGCACCGGGCTGATGAGCCAAGTGGCCGCGACCATCCTGAAATACGGGGGCAAGACCGAGGCGCGGATCATCCCGATCATTTCAGGCACGGTCGGCATCATCTCAAGCTTCATGCAAAATGTTGGCGCTGCAGCCCTCTTTTTGCCCGTGGTCAGTCGCATCTCCACACGGACTAATTTGCCGTTAAGCCGGTTGCTGATGCCCATGGGGTTTTGCGCCATTCTGGGGGGGACGGTTACTTTGGTTGGGTCCTCGCCGTTGATCTTGCTGAACGATCTGATCCTTACCTCCAACCAGTCGCTGCCTGCGGAGGCGCAGATGCAGACGTTTTCACTGTTCTCCGTGACGCCCGTAGGGCTGAGCCTGGTTGCGACGGGTATTTTGTATTTCATGATTTTGGGCCGCTGGGTTCTGCCCAACCGCGGCACCAAGGACGAAGGCACCAGCAGCCAGTCGGTGCAGGAGTACCTCAAGAAGATATACGGGCTAAAATCGGATCTGGTTGAAGTGGTGGTGCCGGAGGGGTCATTGCTGCGCGGACAGACCTTTGCCGACATCATGCTGGCGCATAACCTTTACATCATCGGCTCCTATCATCGCGGCCAAAGGTGGTTCACACCCATTCTCTCCACCAAGGTCGAAGACCCCTGCCGCCTGGCGATTTTGGGCCGGCGCAAGGTGATTGAGGATATTGCCTTTGCCTATGGGCTGGAGGTGTTGCCAGAGCTGGATATCTTCGCCGAAGCCTATGCGCCAACCGTGTCGGGTGTGGCCGAAGTCGTGATCCCACCCGACAGCGATTTGATTGGCAAAACCGCCCGTGACGTGGTGATGCGCAAAACCTATGGGCTGGGGCTGTTGGCGGTGCACCGCGGTGGAGAAACGCTGAGCCTTGTGGAAACGGAAGAGCATGAGGCCACCGACATCAGCGCAGAACCTTTTCGGGCAGGCGATACCTTGGTCGCCTTCACCGCCTGGGATAGCCTGGCACGGCTGACGCGCAACCGTGACTTTGTGGTGGTGACCAGTGATTTCCCAATGGAAGAAATTCGCCCAAACAAGGTGACCTGGGCGCTGCTGTTCTTTGCCATCACCGTCGGTTTGATCTTGTTTACAGACCTGCGCCTGTCCATTGCACTTTTGGTTGGCGCAAGCGGGATGATCGCAACCAACGTGTTGCGCATTGATGAAGCCTATGAAGCGGTCAGTTGGCCCACCGTGTTCTTGCTGGCCAGTCTGATCCCTCTGGGCCAAGCCGTGCAAAACACCGGCACCGCCGCCTGGATCGCGCAGCAAATCCTAAGCTTGCTGGACGGCTGGCCGCTTTGGGGCTTGCAAGCGGGCATCGCCGTTCTTGCCACGGCCTTCACGCTGGTGATGTCAAATGTGGGTGCCACTGTGCTCTTGGTCCCCTTAGCGGTTTCCATTGCCATCGCCGCGGGCGGAGACCCGGCTGTCTTTGCGCTGACCGTGGCGATCTCAACCTCGAATTCATTCCTGATCCCAACACATCAGGTGAACGCGCTGATCATGGGGCCTGCGGGGTATAAAGTGACCGATTTCATGAAAAGCGGGGGCATCATGACCGTGCTTTTCCTGGTGGTGTCCCTGACAATGATGAACCTAGTGTTTTAGGGCCTCATGCCCCGGCACGCGCCTAAGGTCCTTCAGGCGGCCAGACCCGGCTGTCTTCGCTTTTGCGCCAGTTTTCAACCCACTCGGGCAGTGGTGGAAACGCGTCTGAGGCACCCATTTCGGTCAGAAACTCCTCCATCGGGACCCGCGCGTTGCCCTTACGCGCACAGGCCCGGTAAAGAACGCTGGCGTGGCACACGTCATTGCGCCAAATCGTGTGATGCAGGTAGACAAAACGATCATCGCAGCCGATGGCCGCCGATTTCATCGTGTACCGGCGAAACGGCAGGATGCGGCGTTGCCACCTCACCGTGGCCCCCGCCATTGTCAGCTGCCACTTGTTGCGCAAGATAACCGCGATCAGCCCGCCGCGCAGCGCCAGCGGAAAGCGCCCCATGTCCGTGAAGGTCAGCACGCGGCCGTTGTTCATCTCACCAAACATGTCGACGTCCCAAGGCATGCAATAGTGATGCGACACATGCGTGTCCCAGTTTCCGATCTTGGATTGCCGCGCGGCGACAAACATTTGCCAGGTCAGTCTGCCAAAGGGGTACATCGGTCTCTCCATTATCTTTGGGCGCAGGCCCGGCCGCATCCATCTCAGACGCATGTAGCGCAGCTCAGGTGGCATCAAGAATTGATTGCTAGGCCTGCCCGCGCAGGTGCAGTGGTTCTTTGCCCTCACGCGGCTAGCAGGCAGTCTGGGCAAGCAAAAGCGTGACGTTGCTGTCAGAGAACGTAAATGCGCACAGGGCGGTTGCTATCGCCCCAGATCGCCGCAATTCTAGGCCAGAATGCACAAGGTTCATGCGCGGGGCGTGCGGGGCAAGCTTAGATCATGACGGCTGGTGTGATGCGCCGTGTCTTGGGCCGAATGCAAACCGTGACCGGGATCAGGCCCGAGTAACAAAAGACAGGTAATCAAAAATGAAGCTTGAATTTCATCACATCAATTATGTCGCGGACGACGTGGACCGTATGCATGATTTCTACACCAATGTGCTTGGACTGGACGATGTGCCTGCGCAGAATTTTCCGCGTACAAAGGCAGATGAAAATACCGGCTTTGACGGTAAAATCCGCTTTGCGACCGAAGGGTCAATGGAGATGCATCTGGCCGAGCGCGCGTTTGATGTGGCGTTCAGAAACGGTCAGGTGATCAACCCGGTGGAACGCGGCCATATCGCGTTTCGCACGGACGATCTTAAGGCGTTTCTGGCCGTGCTGGACGCCCGCGGGATCCCTTATTCAGATTACGGCACCGCGTTTTCCCAAGAATGGCATCAGGTCTTTTTCCAAGACCCCGAAGGCAACGTGATAGAGGTGCACCAACAGGTCGCGACCATGACCTGAGCCACGCGAAAAGTGCGCGACCGCTGGTGTGCGCTTAGGCGCCAAGCTGCTCCATCAGCCGGGCATAGGCTGTCTGCCCTTTGCGGAACGTTGGCAGGCGAAAGAACTCATCAGGGGCGTGCTGGTTTTCGTCGTCATGCCCAAAGGCAAACATCACAGCGTGCAGGCCAAGCTGATCCAGCAGGGTAGACATCACCGGGATGGACCCGCCAACACGGGTTTTCAGCGGTGCCTTGCCATAAACCTCTTCCAACACTTGGCCAGCAATCGCCGTGGCGTTATGCCCTGTGGGCACCAGAAATGGATCGGCGCGGCCTGGGTTCTTGGTCACCTCTGCGGTGACGCCTGGGGGGCAATGTGCGGCGACATGGGCGGCGATCAGATCAAAGATCGCCTCAGGGCTTTGGTTGGCAACCAACCGGCAGGTGATCTTGGCTGAGGCCTCAGACGGCAGCACCGTTTTGGTGCCAGCCCCCTGCCAGCCAGAGGTCAGGCCGTTCACCTCAAATGTGGGGCGGGCCCAAAGGTTTTCGCGTGTGCTGTACCCCGGCTCTCCATGCGTGCTGGGGGCACCCGTTTGTGCAAGATAGGCCGCTTCATCCCACGGCACTTGGGCAATTGCTGCGCGGTCTTCATCGGTAAGATCGACCACATCATCATAAAACCCGTCGATGGTGATCAGCCCGTCTGGCGTTTTCATGCTGGCCAACAGATGAGCAAGCGCCAGCCCTGGATTGGCCACGCCGCCCCCATGCATCCCAGAGTGCAGATCAGACTGCGCCCCCGTCACCTTAATCTCAAGCGAGGTGAGCCCCTTAAGGCCAAGCACGACCTGCGGGGTTTCCGTGTCCCACTGCCCGCCATCGGCTGAAAAGATCATGTCGGCCTGCAACTTATCTAGGTTAGCCTCAATAAAGGGCGGCAAATCGGGTGAGCCGATTTCCTCTTGTCCTTCGAAAAAGAACCTGACGTTTACGGGCAGCTTGCCTGTCTCGGCCAGCAAGGCTTCAGCGGCCACAATGGGCACCATCATCGCGCCTTTGTCGTCTGTCGCACCGCGCCCGTAAATCCGGTCGCCCCGGATCGCCGGTTCAAAGGGTGGGGATGACCACAGATCAAAGGGTTCCGCTGGCTGGACGTCGAAATGGCCGTAGATCAGGATTGTTGGCTTGTCGGCACCGGCATGAAGCCAATCGGCACAGACAACCGGATGGCCAGCCGTTTCCAACATCTCAGCGTTGTCGATGCCTGCGGCGGTCAGGCGGTCCACAACCCATTGCCCTGCGGTGCGGACATCGGTTGCGTTTTCCGGTTTGGCCGAGACGGAAGGTATGCGGATAAAATCGCAAAGCTCATCCACGAAACGCTGTTGATGTGTGTCCAGATAGGTGTCCCAGGTCATGAAATATCCCTTCCGTTGCCTGCAAACAGTCTGTCGCGAGGCGCGCTGCTGCGCAAGTTGTCTTGCAGGGGGGCGTAAGGTGCCCGCCTGATATGCGGTAGCAGGCACTCCGAAAGAAATCTCAGACGTTAGGCCGACCGCTAAACCGTCACAGCCCCCAATCAGCGCACAAAAATCACGCAAATCTTAGGCGCAGCCAGGTATTTCTAAGTATGAAAACAGGTGTGATTGGAAATTTATTGACTAATTGGTCAAAATCCTGCCATCAAAGTGCTTTAACGGGAGAGAACCGATGGTCAGTACGCTTGCGACAACTTTCACCGGCCTCAACTTTGTCAATCCTTTCATCCTGGCGTCCGCCCCCCCAACGGAGAGCAAGCGCAAGATCATGAAAGCGTTTGAGGCAGGCTGGGGCGGGGTGGTGACAAAGACCATTGGCCTGCACCCGGTTGAGAATGTGGCCGGGCCCAAGACCATCTATCAACGTACGAGTGAGACGAAACCCTATGTCTCACGGATGAAGCGCCCCGATACGGTTTCGCATTCCTCTTGGAATTGGGAGCTGATCTCAGACCAGCCCTTGGATTTGTGGCTGCCTGATCTGGAAGAGATCAAAACCACCTATCCTGACCGCATGGTCATCGCCTCCATTATGGCGGGGGCGGGCAACCAAGAGGAAATGGACAACTGGCAAAAACTGGCACGTTCCGTCGTCAATGTCGGATGTGACGCGATTGAGTTGAACATGTCTTGCCCGCACATGGACCGCAAGGACATGGGGGCCAATGTGGCCAACGACGAAGAAATCATCAGATCCGTGCTGCACGCCGTCAAAAGCGCGGTGGACGTTCCGATTTGGGTGAAACTGACGCCGGCGAGCTCTTCGCTCGTGGAGGGGGCTGCGGCCGCCTATGATGCCGGCGCGGCCTCAATCTCACTTTGCAATACATTCCCGTCGCTTCCCTTGATGGACCCCGAAACGCTGAAGTTCGAAGTAGAAGTTGACGGGCTGGTCACCTCTGGTGGTCTGGGCGGTTTGGCGATTTTGCATCAAGCGCTGCAGCGGGTTTCAGATATTTCGCGTGCGTTTCCCGACAAATCCATTTCCGGCATCGGGGGCATTCGCGGGTTTCGTGAAGCGTTCAATTTCATCGTTCATGGCGCTGGAAACCTGCAGGTATGCACCGCTGCGATGGAGGAAAAGGGCAGCGGCGGTGTCGGCGTTAAGCTGATCCAGGAACTCAAGGATGATCTGAGCGAGTTTTTGGAGCGCAAAGGCCATTCCTCAATTGAGGATTTTCGCGGGATTGCCCGTGAACGGATCGTCGAACACTCTCAGGTCCGCCGAAAGAGCGATACCTACAACGGCGGCTTTGCTATTTCAGCCTAGGGTTGTGATGCACGTTCAAGCGTGCATGACGAGCGATGCGCAGTCCCAAGCCCCACGGGGCTTGGCCGATGACGTCATGGGTTTTCGCCCGGGCGTCCCTCCCTCAAATGAATTTCTTGCCGCCATCAATGGCTAATGTCTGGCCGGACGTGTAGCGGGCCAAATCTGACGCCAGATACAGCACGCCGCCTGCGATGTCGCCCAGTGTACCATCACGCGGTCCCATTCGGCCTCCTCCAGGTCGGCAAAGGGTGCGCGGGTCAGGCCGCCATAAATGGCAGCGTTGTTTATCAGAATATCAAGCCCGCTTAAATGCGCTTTGGTCACCGAAAGCGCATGACAGCTTGCCGCGTCCAATACGTCAACTTTGCAGGAATGAGCGGTGGCTCCTTGTTGCGTGAGGGCCGCCGCCGTCCGGGCGGCACCTTCTGCATTGATGTCGGCCACCAGCACCGCAGCACCCGCATCGCAAAGCGCCTGGGCAAAGCCCCGCCCAAGGCCACCTGCCGCCCCGGTGACGACAACGCGTTTCCCGCTTAGGTCAATCTCTGCCATTACTGTTACCCCAAATACTCAGCCGCCAAAGCCTCAGCCCGCACCGTTTCGAGGAAGGTCTGCGCCATGGCGCGTCCAGCTTCTGTCAGCATGTAGGGAAGTGACACCTCTTCAAAAAAGGCGACAGCCTCCAGAGGCTGCCAGTAATACCACCCTTGAATGATGCGCATCCCATGCCGCCTGGTGCGCCACCCTTTGTCAGCGTCTTTCGTTACGGCGTTATTGACTGTACGCACCTCTTTCACGGTGTCGTGCCCATCAATGATCGCCAGGATCGCCCGGGCCTGGTCCGGGTGCATGCCATGGGCGCGCAGGATGCCCTCTGCCATTTGCACCCCGTGCACTTCATGATCCCGCACCAGATCCTTGCGCGTTGGGTTTTTGCCAATGGCCAGCAACAGCAAATCGGGATCGATGCGTTTCCAGCGGATGTCATCCAGCAGGCAAACGTCGCGGTCTACTTGCGGGTGTTCCGTCAAAAGCTGCAGGCACCAATCAAATGACAAAGGGATACGCACGTCGTTTTTGCGGGCACGCATATAGGGTTCAGCGTGCGACCGGACGGGATCATAACGGGCAAGATCGCTCATGACAGGGTCCTTTTTCGCGGTGCAGAAGAAACCCGCTGCACCGCTCTGGGGATCAATCGAGAATTTCGATCCTGCCCTTATTGCCATCAACCCGTACGCGCATGCCGGTCTTGATCTTGGCGCTTGCCTTGCCGGTGCCGGTAACGGCGGGTAGTCCGTATTCGCGGCACCTGATGGCCGCATGGCTCATCATGCCGCCGATGTCGGTCACAGCGGCGCTGATTTTGCCAAAGACCGGTGCCCAAGACGGTGCTGTAACTGGGGTGACAAGGATTTCGCCTTTTTCCAGCTGGCTAGGCTCATCCGGGCTGCGCAGGACGCGCCCGATGCCTTCGGCAACACCAGGAGAGCCGGTCATGCCGAGCAGTTCGTCGCCTGCGTCATCTGCTGAAACCCAGCTTTCCACGGCCTCGGATGTGATCCCCGACAGCATGATCATGAAGGGTTCTGTGATGACCTCGGGCGGGTTGTTGAGTGCAGGGATGGGCGGTTCAGATTGCAGCCCTTTCAAGATCTTGGCGCGGCGCGTAGTGTCTTTTCTTCGCCCTCATCTCTTTGTTTGGCGGATAAAGGCGGGTAAACCTGCCTCAGCATTCGTTATTTGGATATAGTTATGGACACCGATAGTCTTCGCCTTTTTGTCTTGGCAGCCGATAAGCTGAACATCAGTGCAGCAGGGCGCGCTTTGGGCATGGTGCCTGCCGTTGCCAGCGCGCGGCTGGCCAAGCTGGAAAAGTCGATGGGTGCGGACCTGCTGCACCGCTCTACCCGCAAGGTATCCGTGTCCCTTGAGGGGTCAGAGTTTTTACCCTTCGCGCGTGAGATCATCGCCCAAGAGGACGCCGCGCGTGCCGCTTTGGGGCACAAGAGCCTCGATATCACCGGGACCATCCGCTTCACCGCGCCCAGCACCTTCGCGCAAACCTATGTTGCCCCCTTCCTGCCTGAGTTCACGGAACGCCATCCCAACATCAAGCTAGATCTGCGTCTGTCTGACACCCGCTATGACCTGATCGACGGCAGCTTTGATCTGGCCATCCGAAATGCAGCGCTTGAAGACACCAGCATGAAGGGGCGCAAGCTGGCGCAGGACACCCGCGTTCTCTGCGCCTCTCCAACCTATCTGGCGCAACACGGCCACCCCACAGCTCCTGCGGATCTGAGCACTCACAAGCTGGTTGCTTTCAAAGATCAGATCGCCCGCCCGCTTATTTCGGCGGATGGGCAAAAGGGCGTGTTTGATCCGCAAAGCGCCACCTGCCAGATCGTCATAGACGACGGCATGACGCAAAAGGTGGCAACGCTGGCCGGGGCGGGGATATCGATCAATTCCCTTTGGAACGTGCATCAAGAGCTGTCAGAGGGCCAGCTGATCAGAGTGCTGCCTGAATATAAGCTCGATGCAGATACCGCGATTTGGCTGGTCTATCCCAAGGCAAATATCCTGTCGCCGAAAGTGCGGGTGTTTATGGACTTCCTTTTGGACCGTGTTGGCCGCTGCGCTGTATTCTCGCAGGCCTAACGGATCAGGATCAAACCGGGCGCAGACCGCCCGGTTCTTTTGCGTGCCTGCCCAATCAGAATGGGGCGAACCCATCTGAGGGCACCGTGCTGCGCGACCAGCGGTCTTGCGGTGCGAGTGCAGGCACATCGACACCGCCGCGGGCAACCTGGCCGTCCTGGCCGTAAAGCCAAAGCACAAAGTTGGACCGTGACCCTTCGGTGATCGGCTCAGACGCATGCGGCACGCTGCCGTGATGGATCAGGGCCACGCCGGGTTCAAATTTCAGGCTTTCAACCCTGCGACTTTCCGGATCGATAAACGTCACGCCGGACCCCGCGAACCCTTCGCCGGGCAGGTTCAGGTTGATGTTCAACGTCACGGATGACGCATCAGAATGCGGCCGCAAAGAGGTGTCTGTGTCGGCCTTCCATTGGATTGAGAACCCAAAGGTCTGGCTGTCAAAGCCCGCGACATCCGGGAACAACAGCCGCGAGATCGGGCGCATGTAGCGGTTCATCAAGCCGTCATAGAAGGCCTGAAAGCCTGGCGCGCCGAGGTGGCCTTCGGATCTGGGATCCAACATCGCCCCTGCGCGGTTCAACGAAATGCCATAAGGCGGGCGCAGCGGGATATCGGCCTTTGCCGCCTTGTCCATATACCCCCGTAGGACGTGGATTTTTTCCGGGTCAAAGAACTGCGCTTTATAGACGCCGGGAAAGACCTCTTGCCACAGATCCTTGACGGCGCTGTCGCTGCTGGGCTCTGACCATGCCGCATCTGTGGCCTTCCGCAGCGCTGGTGCGAAAATCGTCTCATCCAAGGACAGGCCGGTAAGATCTTCGTTTTGCTCCCATTCTTTCCAGGCCTCTTCGAACAACCCGGTGTTGTTGTTCCAAAAGTGGTGAACGGAGGCCGCGCGCTGCAGCATCGCATCGCGGGTTGGGCGCTCAATTTCGCGCGCGAGGGTGAGTGAACTTTGTGTCATCTTGGTTTCCACATCCATTGGGTTTGGGTCTGCGTTCCAGGTAATGCGGTGCTTCTTGTTCATAAACAGGCGCAATCGGATAACAGTTTTCGCGAAATCAGGGTAATGCCGCGCCAAACAGTCCGGCGCGGCCCTGCTTTGCATGGGGTCAGTTAATGTCTTGGACTTTCATCACCAGATCGCCCCAGTTGCGCTGGTTCTCCATATCGTGCTCAAGCCCCTGTTCGTCGGCGATGGTAAAGCGCTTGATCGCCGGTGTTTTGCTGGTGGCCTGGTAAAGCCAATAGGCCTCAGCCTTCAACGCGTCCTCAATGGGTTTGTCGATGGATTCGTAGACCATCTGTTTGCAGGCGTTGATCGCCTCTGCGGGGAATTGCGCGATACGCTGTGCCAGCGCGTCAACGTAAGGGCCGATTTCATCAGGCTCCAATGCCTTGTTGATGGTGCCCAGACGTTCGGCATCATCCGCATCATAATCCTGCGCGCTTAGGATGATCTCCAGCGCTTTGCCCAGGCCCGTCTGGCGTGCCATGCGCGATGCGCCACCGCCGCAGGGCAGAATGCCCATACCGACTTCCATCTGCATGAATTTGAACTTGCCGCGCGCCGCAAACCGCATGTCGAGCGCCAGAGCCAGCTCATGCCCGCCACCGCGCGCAAATCCTTCGAGCTTGGCAATGGTGGCCTGTGGCACCTTGCTGATCCGTTCACAGACCGCCTGCAGATCAAGAAGCTGCGCTTCGTCGCGCGCGACGGCTTCTTGTGACATATCCTTGAGCAATTCCGTGTCGTAGTGGCAGACCCAAACCTCGGGGTTGGCCGATTGGAACACCACAACTTTTACGGAACGATCCCGCTCAAGACGCATGGCCAGGCTATTGAGGTCGGCCAGCATTTCTTGGCCCTGCACATTCACAGTGCCAAAATCAAAGGTCACCGTTGCGATTGCGTCTTTGACATTAACGTTGAAGGTCTGGAAATTCTCGTATTTCATCATTGTCCTCTTGTGATCTGCGCCTGTCCCATTGGGGGACAGGCTGATTTGAACGAGGACAGAGCATCGCTGCGCCTCTGTCCGGATGCGGATATATTTTCTCCAATATTCGAATAAATGGACTGGAATAGAATTCAGTATTCGTGAAAGGCGAAATATTGGGTCAGGACCAGGTCGGCGAAGGTCACGCATCGCCTAAGCGGTGTTGGCACGGAAACGGGTGGGTCAACCAGCGACTGCCAATTGCGCGCTCACCCGAATGGTCTAAAAACAAGACATGCGAACAACGCTCAAAAGGCTGGTCGTCATTCTATTGCTCTTCGGGGCAGGGGTCTGGGGCTGGAACTCATCGCTTCTTGTCTCAGGCCTTGATCAGCACGAAACTCGCCTCATCGCGCACCGTGGGGTGCATCAAATCTACGCTGGGGCTGATCGGTCAAATGAGGCCTGTCATGCTGCGCCGGTACAGCCGATCACCCATGCCTTCATCGAAAACACGATCCCCTCCATGCGTGAGGCCTTTCGCCTGGGTGCTCAGATCGTTGAGATTGACGTGCATCTGACCAAAGACGGCCAGTTTGCGGTCTTTCATGATTGGACGCTTGAGTGCCGCACAAACGGGCGCGGGGTCACGCATGAACAGGAGTTTGCCGCACTTGCAGCCCTTGATGTGGCGTACCGGATTGATGATGGCTCAGGCACCTATCCGCTGAGGGGGCAGGCCATAGGCCAGATGCCCAACCTGACCCGGGTGCTGGAGGCGAACCTGGGCGGGCAGTTTCTGATCAACTTCAAAAGCCGTCGCCCAGAGGAAGGGGAGGCGCTGGCCGCTTTACTGAAGCGACCCGCGTTTCGAGATCAGGTGTTTGGCGTTTACGGCGGGGCACCGCCCACGCGCCGCGCGATGGCCGAAACCCCAAACTTGCGTGGGTTTGACAGATCTTCGCTGAGGGCATGCCTTATCCGATATCTTTCGCTGGGGTGGACCGGCTACGTCCCAGAAAGCTGCCGCAACACGGTGGTATTGGTGCCCAAAAACTACGCGTCGTTCTTATGGGGCTGGCCGCATCGCTTTACGCGCCGCCTGGATGCCGTAGGCTCAGCCGTTATTTTGGCGGGGGACTATGATGGGTCGGGCTTTTCAAGCGGCATAGATGACATTGCAAGCTTTGGTGACGTCCCGCAGGCATTTGATGGCTTTATCTGGACCAACCGGGTTGAGCTTATCGGCCCGCTGTTTTCCGCCGGGGATCGGTAAATCCGCAACTCACCCCTGCGATCTGTGCCGTCCGATCAAGCCACTCCTCTGGGCAATGCGTTCTCAGGATCAAAGAGGCAAAGTGGACAGACGGTGGCACGGGTTGTCTGCCCGAGCAAAAGCACCTCAAGCTGCGTGCCGGGGGCCGCATGGGCAGGATCGACATAGGCCATGGCGAGGTTCTTGGACGTTCGGAACCCCCAAGCGGCAGAGGTGATGGACCCGGTTGCGGCACCTCCGGCAAAGACGCCTTCGCCTGGTTGCGCAGGTGCCGTGTTGCTATCTATCTCCAACACCACCCGTTCTTTTCGGTTTCCAGCGTCCATCTGGGCCAAAACCCCCGCTTTGCCCGGGAATTCCTTGGTCAGATCCACAAACCGCTGCAAGCCGGCCTCAATCGGATTGAACTCAGTGATGAAGTCACCCTTCCAGTGGCCATACCCCTTTTCCAGGCGCATCGCATCAATGGCGAACATCCCAAAATGGGACAGACCAAAGGCGGCACCCGCCTGGGTCAGCACCTCATAGGCGGCATAAAGCTGGGTGTTGGGGATATGCAGCTCAAAGGCCTGTTCGCCAGAATAGCTGATTGCGATGGCCAGCGCCTCCACATGCCCGATAAAGACCCGCTGCGCGGTGAGCCAGGGAAAGTCCGACTGCGCCCAAGCCGTGCGCGGCGACACTGCCGCCAGAAGAGCCCGCGTTTGGGGCCCCGCGATGACCATCATTGTGTGCGTGTTGGTGCGGCTTTCGATGCGAATGTCCGACCCCTCAGGCAGGTTTTCGCAGAGCCAGTCCATGTCATGGTATTCTGCCGTTGCCGCTGAGCCATAGAAAACCTCCCCCCGGCAGTGGCACGACCGTCGCCTCACCCGCGATGTTGCCTTTTGGGGTCAGGAAGTAACACAGACTTGCCCGGCCGATCTTGGAGGAGACTTTGGAGCATGTCAGACCGCTGAGCCACGCCAGCGCATCCGTCCCGCTGATCCGGAAGTGGTTAAAGCCTGAAAGCTCCGCCAGCCCAACGTTTGTGCGCAGCGCCGCAACCTCGGCCCCCACCACATCCTGCCAGTTCTGGAAGGTGTAGCCGTGGCCCGTCTCAAAATCCGCGCTGGGCTTGTAGAGCTCCGTCCGCTCCCACCCGTTAACGACGCCAAATTCAGCGCCTTTGGCCTTGAGGATAGGGTAGAGTGGCGATGCCTTGGCGGGACGGCCCGCAGGGCGGTGCTCATGCGGCAGGTGCCAGCGGAACTCGTGCTGGTAATCCTCAATGGATTTCAGCGCGGTAAACTCGGTATTGGCAAAGGCGGTGATCCTGCGCGGGTCAAGCTGCCAGCTGTCCCACTCCGTCTCGCCATGCACCATCATCTGCGCGATCATCTTGCCATAACCGCCCCCCTCGCCAATCCCAACGCGCAGGCCATTCATCGACCAGCAATTGCGCAGGCCCGGTTGCTTGCCCACCAGCGGGCCTGCGTCAGAGGCATAGGCAATCGGCCCGTTCACCACGGATTTGATGCCGACGTCCTGAAGGCAGGGCAGGCGGTCAAAGATCGGCTCCATCTTGGGCAGCAGGCGGTCCAGATCATCTGGGCACAGGGCGTTGACGAAATCTGGATCAATGCCGTCCATCCCAAAGGTCTTGCAGTCATGTTCATATATCCCGACGAGCAGCCCCTTCTTTTCCTGCCGCATGTAGAAGGTATCGCGCGGACAGCGCACCATAGGCACGCGGCTGTCACGCGCGGCCAGTTCGGGGATGTCTTCGGTAACGAAATACATGTGTTCCATGGCGATGACGGGGTATTCGATCCCCATCAACGCGCCGACCTCATTCGCGCGGTAGCCTGCTGCGATGACAATGTGCTCTGCCGTGATGGTGCCGCTTGCCGTGCTCACCAACCACTCATCATTGGGCAGTTGTTTCAGCCCGGTGACGGGCGTGTTGCGGTGGATCTTGGCGCCCATCTTACGCGACCGGGCCGCCAGGGCTTGGCACAGCTGGGCGGGGTCAATGTCGCCGTCTTGTGCGTCCCACATCGCGGCCAGAACACCGTCAATGTTCAACAATGGATTGCGCCGCTGCGCTTCGGCGGGGTCAAGCAGATCAAAGTCGATGCCCAGCCCCTTGGCCACCGACATGATGTGGTGCACCTCATCGACATGTGTCGGATTGGTAAGCAGCCGCATCCCGCCCGTGGCGTGGTGGTAGTTGATCGGATAGGCGGGGTCAGCGGCCAGTTCTTGATACAGCTTGATCGTATAGTCGCGCAGCAACAGCAGCAGTTGGTTGAACGCCACGCTGGGACATTGCGCAGCCGAATGCCAGGTGGTGCCGCTGGTCAGCTCATTGCGTTCCAGTAGAACCGCATCGGTCCAGCCTTCCTGGCAAAGGTGATAAAGCGCCGACAACCCGCCAACACCCCCACCGACAACAACGACACGTGCATGGCTTTGCATCTGCCACCCTCCCAGACTGCGATTTCAAACCGACTATCCGACACGGCGCATATTTTGAAAAACAGAATAAATGGAAGAATGACGTCAGTAATTCCGAATTGATCGGCAGGCTATCGGCCAGCCACAGCTTCGCTGAGCACGCACATCAGCTCAAACATCAGCGACACGCCCAGCCAGGCGGTGTTGCCGCCCGGATCAAAGGGGGAGACTTCGACCAGATCCGCCCCGATGAGGTTTACACCACGCAACGCACGAATGACCTGCTGCGCCTGAAAGCTGTTCGGGCCGCCAATTTCAGGCGTGCCTGTGCCCGGCGCAAAGGCAGGATCCACGAAATCAATGTCGTAGGTGCAATAGGTGGGCGCGGTGCCCACAATCTCGCGCACCTCAGCCATGACATCTTGGAAGCCGCGCTCAAAACACTCTTCAATCCGGATGATGCGAATGCCCTGCGCTTCGCCCCATTCGATGTCCTCCACGTTATAAGCCGTGCCGCGAATGCCCACCTGGACAAAGCGTTTGGGGTCCACCAGGCCTTCCTCAACTGCGCGGCGGAAGGGCGTGCCGTGGGTGAATTTCTGGCCGTCAAAGTAGCTGTCAAAAAGGTCCGTGTGGCTGTCAAACTGGATCAGGCCCAGCGGACCATCGCTGGCCAAGGCACGCAGGATCGGCAGAGAGATCAGATGATCGCCCCCCGCAGTCATGGGCGTGATGCCTTGGGCATGTAGCGCGCTGTAAAAGCTGGTGACACGATCCAGACTGTCTTGGATGTCCACCGGATTGGGCGGCACGTCCCCCAGATCGGCCCAGTTCAGCAGGGCAAAGGGGTTGATGCCCGTGACCGGGTTCATCGCCCGGATCATGGTGGAGTAATCGCGCAACTGGCGCGGCCCATGCCGTGGTCCTGGCCGGTTCGTGGTCCCGCCGTCCCAGGGCACACCGACAAGACCCATCTGCACATCCGCATAGCGCGCGTGATCTGGCGTTAGCCCGGGCAGACGCATAAAGGTCGGCACGCCCGCAAAGCGCGGCAGTTCCATCCCAGAGACCGGTTGAAAGAACGGATCGCCCGCCGTCATGATGCATTTCCTTTTGCTATGTTTTCCGCCGCCATTGAGATCATCTCAAACATCACGGCCATGGCTGTGAGCGCGGTGATCTGGTTGGGGCTGTCTTTGGTTGGCATCATGCAAACGATGTCGCCGCCAATGATGTTCAACCCCCGCACCGCATGCAGCAGTGCGACAGCCTCATCAATGTCAAAGCCCTTTTCGCCAGGCTCAATATTGGACACGCCTGGCGCAATGGTCGGATCCAGGCAATCGAGATCAAAGGTAATATAGACCGGGCGGTCTCCGATCACTTCCCGTGCTTGGGCCACGACATCGGCCACCCCGCGACGGCGAAAGTCCTTCATCGTGACGACGTTGTAGCCATAGTCATAGGACGGCTGTAGCCAATCCAATGTGCGCGCATGGCCGCGCAGACCGATCTGCATGGAATGGGTCGGATCAACCTGGCCTTGGTCCGCCAGATAGGCCCCCCAATGCGCGGCAGATTTCTGCGCGCCTAGGAAATGATCCACCTTGGTAAAGACATCCGTATGCGCATCCAGATGCAGCAGGCAAACAGGCTCACCGCCCGCGATCTTGCCGCGCCCCAAGGCTTGCAGGATGCCGCCGGTGATGGAGTGATCGCCGCCGATGGAAAATGGGCGCGCGCCAGCGGCATCCACCTTTTTATAAAAGGCGGTGATGTCAGCGATGCAGGCCTCATTATCATTCGCGCGCGGAAAGGGGACATCGCCGATGTCGGCAATCTTGGCGCTGTTCCAGGGATCAATCTCAAAACCGCTGTGCATGCGCCGACCCACCGCAGAGACGTTGCGCAAGGCGCGGGGCCCCAGGTGTTGATCCCGTTCGGTGGTGCCGTTGCCCGCCGAATGCGGCACACCGACAAGGGCGATGTCTTGCCCTTCAACGGCGACATTGGGGCAGCGAAAGAGCGTTGGAATACCCCACCAATAGAGGTTTTCCATCATGGCGGTCTGGTATGGATCGGTCATTTAGGTGTTCCTTGGCGCGCAAGGTCCGGCCATTGCGGGCCGGACCCTTTGCTTAGTCTTGTTGGTCTTTGCGGCGGAACGCGCCTTGGACAATGCGGTCCATGACCATGGCAAGGAAGAGGATCGCAAAGCCGCCCAACAGGCCTGGACCCTTAGCGGCGAACTGCAACGCCTCCAGAATTTCCTGACCCAGGCCACCTCCGCCAATCAGCGAGATGATCACAACCATGGACAGGCACATCAGGATCGTCTGGTTCACCCCGGTCATGATGGAGGGCAGGGCCAGTGGGATTTCCACGTCCTTCAGCAGCTGCCAGCGTGAAGCACCAAAGGCCACTGCGGCCTCTTTGATGCTTTCGGGAACGCCGCGCATGCCAAGCGCCGTCAGGCGGATCACCGGAGGCATGCCGAAGATGATCGTGGCCAGAATGCCGGGCGGGTTGCCGGTGCCAAAGAAGGCGATGATCGGGATCAGGTAAACGAACGCAGGCAGCGTCTGCATCAGGTCCAAGACCGGCTCTGCCATGCGGTAGGCGCGTTTGGATTTGCCAAACCAAATGCCCAGCGGGATGCCGATGATGACACACAGCAGCACCGCAGCCCCAACGAGGGCAACGGTCTCCATCGCCAGCGACCAGTAGCCTAGCAGCGCGGTATAGCCCATGGCCGCAACCGTAAAGATCGCCACGCGCGGGCCTGCCGCACGCCAAGCCGTGACCGCGATGACCAGCATCACAACGGGCCAGGGCGAGCCATTCAGCGCGACGGTCAGACCGTCCAGAACCGTGCGCACGCCAGAGACGATGCCATCAAAGACGTCGCCGCCCGCGACGGCCGCCGCATCAATGCGCGCCTCCATCCAAGAAGCGACCGCACCAAAGAGCGTGCCGTTGCCTTCGCCTAGAATGTAGCTGGAGATTTGCTGTTCGGGGAATTGCTCCAACACCTCCATCGAGGCATTGACAGTAAAGCGGTAGATGACCAGCGGCGCGATGGCGAGGGTCAGGATAGCCCCCAAGACCGCGTTGCCGACAGACCGGCCGCTTTCCGTGCTTTCAGGATCAATACGCCAGCGCGAATACTGTTTTTCGTAGACCGTGTTGGCATAGATGCCTTGCACCAGCTTGACGACCAGCAGGATGGCCAGCCCGGTCAGCATGATGCCTGTCGCCTCCGCCTGTGCGGCGGCAACTTTTTCCATGTTGGTATCAATGGCGCGCTGCATGTTATCGGCCAGCTTGGTAAAGCGGTCGATGTCTGCCTGTTCGGTCGCCGCAGCGGCCTGATCAAGGCGGCGCTGCATCGTCTCGGCCTGGGAGGCGGCGCGCTCTAGGAACTCTGAGCCTGGCGTGCCCCAAAGCCCGCGCCCGATCTGGACCCAGGCGATGATTTCCAGGATCAGAAACGCCCAGAACATGCCCCAGATCGCCCGGCTGGAGGCCCAAAGCGGTCCCAGCACAGCGGCCCAGATGTTGAATGTTTTCGGCATGACGCCTGTTTTGTCGTGGATCTTGTGGAAGGCCTCGACGTAGTAGTCGCCGTTTGCTTCGGCAAATTCCTTGATGGAATTGTCCAACGCCTCGTGGTCAACCTCGATATCCGAGGCGGCGGTGACCTTCATTTCTGTCACGTCAGTCATCCTTGCCCCCTTGAATACCGCGCAGCAGACGCGGCTTGGTCACCACGCCAACGTCTGTGCCATTGTCGGTGATCACCACCGGCTGCTCTGTCTTGACGGCCAGATCAATCAGCTGATCCAGGTCAGCCTCATGATCAGCGCGCAGCGCACCTTCGAGCGATCCAGAATGGCTCTCAAGCGGCTGCATAATCGAATGCGCCTTCACCAGTTTGAGCTTTGAGATGCCTTGCACAAATTCGCGCACGTAATCATCCGCAGGCTCCATCACGATCTGTTCCGGTGTGCCGATCTGGACGATCACACCGTCCTTCATGATGGCGATGCGGTGGCCGATGCGGATGGCCTCATCCAGGTCGTGGGTGATGAAAAGTGTGGTCTTCTTCAGCTGCGCCACGAGCGCCTTGAACTGGTCCTGCAATTGCAAGCGGATCAATGGATCAAGCGCTGAGAAAGGCTCATCCATCAACAAGATTTCCGGGTCAGATGCCAAAGCGCGGGCGATGCCAACGCGCTGCTGCATCCCGCCAGAGAGTTCACGTGGCAGCCGGTCTTCATAGCCGGTGAGGTCCACCAGCCCCAGCGCATGGTCGGACACCGCCCAACGCTTGGATTTAGAGATTTTTCTGATTTCGAGCGGATAGGCGACGTTGTCGCGCACCGATCTATGGGGCATCAGCGCCATGTGCTGAAACACCATGCCGATCTGCTGGGCGCGGATGCGGCGCAGCTCTTTTTCGCTGAGCTGGGAAATATCATGCCCGAGGATTTCGATCTTACCCGCCGTGGGTTCGATCAGCCGGTTGATGTGGCGCACCAACGTTGATTTGCCCGAGCCCGAAAGCCCCATGATGCAAAAAATTTCACCACGTGCGACTTCGAAATTGGCGTTTTGAACACCCACAACGCACTGGAACTCTGACAAAACCTCAGGTTTGCCGATGTTCCTGCTTTTGACGGCGGCCATGGCTTCTTCGGCTTTTGACCCGAAGATTTTCCAGACATCCGTGACCTTGACGACAGTTTCGCTCATCCCATACCCCACAATAGTCAAAGGCCGCCGCGACCAGGTCGCAGCGGCCCCAGGTTTCGGGACTTAGTTGGTCAACCAGCCAACAACCCTGTCTTCGTTCGCAGCAACCCACTCTTTGGCGAATGCGGCGGCTTCCTGGCCGTCAACGGCCAGGGCTTTGCCCATCGCGCTGAGCGACTGACCATCCATTTGGAAGTTCGCAAAGAGTGCGGCAACTTCAGGGAAGTCTGCTTCCAAAGACTTGGCATAGTGCAGGTGCAGTGTTGCACCATTCCAAGCAGTGGAGGCTTCGGACTTGGACAGCCAATCTGGATCGTCTGTCGGCTGAACGATGGTCCAGGTGGACGGATCATGGGCTGGCTCTTCCAGCACGGTCAGGTCCTGGGTGACGAAGATGTAGTGCGGGCTGTAGCAGAAACCGATCCAAGGCTCACCGGCCTTGGCGGCATTCGCCAGGTTGGCGTATGCGATTGTTTCTTCGTACTCAGTCAGCTCAAAGATCTGGTCATAGCCGTAGGACTTTGCGCGGATCTTCTCAACCACGGTGGAGGCCCAACCTGGCGCACCAATCCAGACCTCTGGCGTGCCGTTGCCGTCGGTGTCAAAGATCGCCATTTTGTCTGGATCGCTCAGGTCATCAATGGATTTGATGTTGTGCTCTTCCGCGATGGCGGTTGGCACGCACATGCCCTGTTCGGCTTGTACCGGATTGCCGTTCATCACAACCGTGCCGTTTTCCTTGACGTAGGTGTCATGCAGGTTCTGCTGGTTTGGCATCCACACCTCTGGGTGCACATGCATGGAGCCTTTGTCCATCGCTTCAAAGACGATTGGGTTGGTGCCGTTCTGCAGCTCCACATCCAGGCCAAGGTTCTCTTCGATGATGACCTCAAGCACGTGTGCGGTTGCGTTCACGGACGCCCAGTTTGGCACGCCGATCACGATGTCAGCCGCCATGGCAGGGGCCGCCAACAACATTGCTGAGCCAACAGCACTCATTTTAACTTTGTTCATTCTTAACTCCCTATCTAAGCTTAAAGGCAGTTGGCCTGCCTCTTGTGCGATTAGTGTTGGCGCAAGCGCACCACTTTGTCGATTCATTATGTCGTCACCTTTTTGATGACGATTCACACTATTGGACAGGATCAGACTTTCATGAAGTAGAATTAATGAAATAGCATGTTCTGAAAATCAGATCTAAGGATGTGCTGTGAACAGCGATATCTCTCTTAAAGCCCTGCGCTATTTCGTGACCGCCATCAGTGAGGGCAGCATCACGGAGGCAGCCAAGGTTGTGAATGTCGTCCCGTCCGCCGTGCATACCGCCATCAATCAGGTTGAAGCGGCCTTTGGATTGCAGCTGACCATTCGGAGCCGGTCCAAAGGCATCTCATTGACCGCAACAGGCCATCAGATGCTGCCTAAGATCCAGAACCTGCTGGATGAATACGAAAGTCTGCTGCGCGAAGGCAATGACATGCGCACGCGCTTAACGGGGACGTTGCGGGTTGGGTATTACGCGCCCGCAGCGCCTTCGTTCATGCCAAAGATCATCGAAGAAACTCTGCGGGATAACAACGAGGTATCGGTTAAGTTCTTCGAATGCGACAGCCAAAGCGCGCAGGATGGGCTGGTCTCAGGGGCCTTTGACGTCATCATATGTGTGGCGCAGGCGATGAAACCCGGCATCGCCTATGAAACGCTGTTGGAATTGCCAGGCTATGCGTTGGTGCCAGCCTCTGATCCCCTTGCCGCTCGGGCAAGCATCACGATGCGCGAATTTGCGGATCGTCCGCTTGTGTTGTTGGACCTGCCGGTGATCAGCGAATACTACGCCAGCCAGTTCAACCAGGTCGGTGTGAAGCCCGATGTTGTCGCCACGGCAAACTCTCTTGAAATGGTGCGCAGCCTTGTGGGCCGGGGCATCGGGTGTTCCTTACTGCACATGCTTACGGCGAACCAATTCACCTACGCCGGTGACAAGGTGGCAGCTGTCCCGCTGGAGCCGCAGATTGACCTCGTTAAAGATCGTTTTGGGCCACTTGCCGGATACGCCGCGCAGGCTTGTCCGGGTGTTCGTGGATGAGTTGCAGACCTATTTCAACAAGGCCGAGGCGCGCGCCCTTCGGGTTGCGGAGCCTAAAAGCTGAAAGCGTCTGTGCGCCCGCCCGGTTGGGCAGCTTGTGGCCCACCCCCCCCCAAAAAAAACGGGCGAATTTTTTCAGGGCAGGTCGGCTAAACTGCTGGGAAGTGCCGGGTTTTTGGGCGCCGGGGGTCACTGCTTTTTCAACCTAATGTCTTCTTTTAGCTGTATTTGAATTGCATTTTCACCCTCAACGAAAGCTCTGAACCGTCAGAAAGACGTGCGTTTGGCAGAGCTGCTGGCGAATGCTGTCTGCCCCGATCCTCCGCAGAGGTTGGAACAAGGGGCAAGTGGGTTTGCTGCGTAATTAGTGAGTAAAGCGATGACAGGCGACGACAACGACAACACACTGACGGGTACCGCGGGCAACGATACCATCGACGGGCAGGGTGGCAACGACACCATTACCGCAGGCACCGGTGACGACACGATTGACGGCGGCGCAGGCTCTGATACCGCGGTTTTTACCGGCAACGGGACGGATTATCTGTTTTTCTCCGACGGCACGGGCGAATTGTTCGTCAGCGGCGCGGATGGCACCAATACGCTCACGGGTATTGAAACGCTCAGCTTTGACAATGGCGATTATTCTGTCTCAACCGCCGACAATGGCGTTATTCGCATCGTCGAACCGGATGGGACGGATATAACCTTCGGCAGTTCGGGTGCAGATTCCGAATACGTTGGCCACTACGAAGTCGCCTATGCCGGTGACGGTGACGACTGGATTGCTACAACTGGTTCAACATCAGGTGCGGTCGCTTACGGCGAAGGCGGCAACGATTACATGAGCGGCAATAACCTGTCGCAAACGTTCTATGGCGGAGAGGGTAATGACAGCTTGCACGGTGGCGGGGATTACAACACCTCGGACCGCGATTACCTTTATGGTGGCGAAGGCGATGACTATGTCAAATCTGGGTTTTCAGGACCTAACGGCTACGGCGGAGACGTGTTGCATGGTGACGAAGGCAACGACACTGTCATCGGCGGCACAGCCAAAGACACCATTGATGGCGGTGCCGATGATGATCTGATTGACGCAGGCGACGGCGACGACGTGGTTGATGGCGGTGAGGGCAACGACACCATCGATGGCGGCGCAGGCAACGATACCATCACCTCAGGCCTTGGCGACGACAACGTATCGGGTGGTGATGGCAATGATCTCATCACCGATGGGCAATCCGCAAATCTGATCCAAAACGGGTCCTTTGAGGACAACGATTGGACCGGCGGTTACAGAGTCGCCCCGGATGGCTGGACACTGAATTCAGTCGATAACACTGGCCTTCACAGCGATGCCGGGCGTGCGTCTGACGGTGACCAGTATGTTGCCTTGGGCGGATGGAGCAACACCACAGGCAGCTCAATATCCCAAGACGCGACCCTTGAGGCAGGCAAAGAATACACAGTCTCATTTGATGTTGGTAACGACCATGCAACCGAGGACCAGGTTGTACAAGTTGAGGTCGTCGATGCAGCTGGAAACGGTTTGACTGAAACAGTCACGATCTCCCCGAGCAATAATGGTTCATTTGAATTTACGTTCACCGCACCCTCTGAGGATGTCACCGTGCGCTTTACGCACATGGACGGCGAAGGGGGCGATGCTAATCTCGACAACATCCAGCTGTTTGAGATCGACACCTCAAACGACACCATAGATGGCGGTGCTGGCGACGATACCATAGAAGCTGGTGCCGGTAACGATATGATGGAAGGCGGCGACGGGGCTGATACCTTTGTCGCGCAGGATGGCTTTGGCGATGATACCATCGTCGGCGGCGAAGGCGGGACGGATCAGGATACCATTGATCTGGGCAATCTCAGCGGCCCTGTAACGGTTTCGGCCTCTGGCGCAGAGGCGGGCACTGTCGCTGATGGCAATGGCAACACCATCGACTTTTCCGAGATCGAAGGCATCATCACGACCGACAGTGCTGACAACATCGACATCTCGTCCGACACCTCTGGCATGGTGATCTCATCTGGCGATGGTGCAGACACCATCGTCGGCGGCAGCGGCGCAGATACGATTGATGCGGGCGACGGCGCTGACCTGATTGACGGCGGTGCTGGCGCGGACATTGTCCACGGCGGTTCTGATAACGATACGATCAACGCAGGCGACGGTGACGACGTCGTCTATGCCGGTGACGATGACCAAGCGGGTGCCGATGTTGTTGATGGCGGGGCAGGGCAAGACACGCTTTACGGCTATTATGCCGATACGCTCAACGGCGGCGACGGCGATGATGTCATCTACATGGGCTATAACAACCTGAGCGCAACTTCGATCAACGAAGGCCACGGCGGGGCAGGCAACGACAATCTCATCGGTAACAACGGAAACCAGGCGCTTTATGGCGGTGAAGGCGATGATACGCTGACCGGCGGCGATGATCTTGGTACACTCGATCATGATACGCTTGACGGCGGTGACGGCAACGACCTCATTTATTCAGGTGCGACCCCGACTGAAGTTGTAGCAGGTTGGGAAGCCGCAGGCGATCTGATGTCAGGCGGAAGCGGCGATGACACGATCATCGGCGGTTCGGGGAACGACACGCTGTCTGGCGGTGCTGATGACGATACGATGGAAGGCGGTGACGGGGCTGACACCTTTGTCACAGAAGATGGCTTTGGCGATGATACCATCGTCGGCGGCGAAGGCGGCACAGATCAGGATACCATCGATCTGAGCAATCTCAGCGGCCCGGTAACGGTTTCGGCCTCTGGTGCAGAGGCGGGCACTGTCGCGGATGGCAACGGCAACACCATCGACTTTACCGAGATCGAAGGCGTCACCACCACCGACAATGCTGACAGCATCGACATCTCGTCCGACACCTCGGGCATGGTGATCTCATCTGGCGATGGTGCAGACACCATCGTCGGCGGCAGCGGCGCAGATACGATTGATGCGGGCGACGGCGATGACCTCATCACGCTCAACGATGGTTTTGGTGCTGATAACATCACTTTGGGCGGCGGTGAGGACACTGTTGATATGTCCTCCCTGTCAGAAGGTGTCACGCTTCAATACCAAGGCAACGGAGTATTCACCGCCACCGATGGCACGGATACCGCAACGATTGCACATAAATCCGGCGAAGCAATTAGCGATTTTATCCTGACGGATCAGGACGACAGCTATAATGGCTCGGGCGGCGGCACGATCCAGATGGGGGCGGGCAACGACACGATCGAGGGCGGCCACTACCATTCGCTTAATGCCTCAGGTGAGGAAGGCGAAGACCAGCTTACCGGGAATGCTCTGAGTGACACGCTGGACGGTGGGGCAGACAATGACACCCTGGATGGCGGGGACGGCGATGACACGCTGATTGGCGGTTCGGGCGATGACGTGATCACCGGCGGGGAAGGCAGCGATACGGCCATCTTCTCAGGCAACGCGGCTGACTATACTTTTGACGATGATGGCTCTGGATCCCTGATTGTCACCGGTGCGGACGGTGCCGATACGCTCAACGGCATTGAGACGATGCAGTTTGACGACACCAGCTATAGCGTGTCCACGATCGATGATGTGATCACTGTCACCAAAGACGATGGCTCGAGGGTTGAGTTTGGCACCGACGGCGATGACTATATCGAGTATGGCCACATTGAGACGGTTTATGCTGGCGACGGCAACGACACGATCTCATATGAGGGCAACCAAAACGCCTGGAATAATGGCGAAATTCATGGCGAGGGCGGTGATGACTACATTCAAGGTGCCAACGCTTCACAGGTCGCATTCGGTGGCGAAGGTAACGATACTCTCGTAGGCGGAGCGGAGTTCGGGACCGCTGATAGAGACACGCTTGATGGCGGCGCGGGCGATGATGTCATTTCCTCAGGCTTCAACAGTGTTCAAGACGGATACGACTACCTTTTAGGCAACGGCGATAGCCTGTCGGGCGGCGATGGCGAAGACACCATCACCGGCGGTTTGGCCCAAGACACCATCGACGGTGGCGCGGATGATGATGTCATTGACGCAGGCGGTGAGGATGACACCATC
Organism: Sulfitobacter sp. GN1-4; assembly: GCF_055693825.1. NCBI lineage: Bacteria > Pseudomonadati > Pseudomonadota > Alphaproteobacteria > Rhodobacterales > Roseobacteraceae > Sulfitobacter > Sulfitobacter sp. GN1-4. The sequence goes on from NZ_JBVFUQ010000003.1 coordinate 1,144,369, forward strand.
GCGGGTGGCACCGGGGATGACCTTATCACAGGTGGTGCAGGCGATGACACCTTCGTCTATGCCGCAGGTGACGGTGCCGACACGATCACCGATTTCAACAGCGATGGCACGGGCACGCTGGGTGACGGCGATACGTCCAACAACGATTTCATCGACCTGAATGCGTTCTATAACACCGTCTTTGAAATGCAGGATGACTTTGAAGACGACAGCATCCTCAACCACTCCAACAGCGCCGACAATGGTGGGGAATACGACTATTCCGGAAAGGCAAGCCTGGCGGGTGATGACAACATCACGTTCCAGAACACCAGTGCCTCCAACTTTACCACCGACAGCACCAATGTGGTCTGTTTCACCAAAGGCACCCGCATCGCCACCGCGCGCGGTGAGGTATTGATCGAAGATCTGCGCCCTAGTGATTTGGTTCAAACCCGCGACAACGGGCTTCAGCCCATCGTTTGGATTGGCCAGCGCCGGTTGGGTCAAAAGGCCCTGCACCGTAACCCCAAACTGCGCCCGATCTATCTGGATCCTCGTGCCACGGGGGCGGATGCGCCGCTGTTGGTTTCGCCCCAACATGGCATGGTGATGCGCCAGGGTAGGGATGAGGTCTTGGTGCGTGCCAAGCACATGACAGAGGTGTTCGGCGCCAAAGCCCGTATCGCCCATGGGCAGCGCGATGTGGTCTATTTCCACATCATGTTTGATGCGCACCAGATCGTCTTTGCCAACAAGGCCGCCTCTGAAAGCTTCTTCCCCGGCCCGCAAGCGCTGTGCGCGGTGCATGGTGCGGCCCAGGATGAGCTTTTTGCCGTCTTCCCAGAGCTTGCCAATCAGCATGCCGATCAGGTCTATGGCGCAACCGCACGCCGGTTTTTGCAGCGCAAGGAAGTCAGCGAGATGGCCAAGGATCTTATGCTTCTGGCAGCCTGATCCGCCAAAGCCTTTGATGCGCTAAGGGGGCAGCTGAATGTCCCCTTGGGCACCAATACACGCCATGCTGGTATCTGTGGCTTCGTGTTTTCGATTGCGAACTCTTAGGGTAGAAAAGGGGTCAAAGAATCCACAGGCGCAGAACCCGGCGAAAAAGACATGAACGTTCAAAAGGACCTGAACCCGAAAGTCGACCGCAAGGCAGCAAAAGCCGCAAAGCGCGACGCCAAAAAGCGGGAGATCGCCGAAAGCGCTATCTCAGCGCTCAAAACCTATGGCTACGCGCAGACGACATTGCGCGATATTGCGGCTGAATCCGATTTGTCCCTTGGCATGCTACATTACTACTTTGACGACAAAGAACAGCTGCTGATTTATTGCGTGCGCCTCTATAAAGAACAGTTCGTCGCAAAGATGAACGCGGTTTTAGGCGCGGCAACGCCGCCCGACGAAAGGGCGCATGCCTTTACGCAAGCCTTGGCCGAAACGATCCATGACGACGCTGATGTGCATCGCCTGTGGTATGACATTCGCAGTCAGGCCATGTTTGACGACCGCTTTGCCCCGGTCGTAGCCGAGTTGGAGGACCTGTTGCAGGATCTCGTGCGCCCTTTCGTGCCCGAAGGTCAGACGGATGAACGCGCGGTTCCGGTCCTTTATGCCCAGATCGATGGGATCTTCCGCTACCTGCTGCAACGGTGCGCTGCTGACGAAAACCTGAGCGTGGCCGAGATGCAAGAGATCCTTCTGACCCCGCTTTAAGGGGCTGTGGTTTGCTGCGCCACGGGGCGGCCACAACGCTGTGCCGCACGTAGCATTTGACGCATGCGGCAGGAATGTTTGATATATGAAAAACGCATATCTACATCCCGACAATTTCTTTGCGGCTATGGGGGATGTCACAGACACTTTGTGAAAAAGGGGAGAAGTTGATGACACGCCTTGCCGCTTTCAATTTCAAGGGCTGGATTGATGAACACCGGCACCTGCTCAAGCCGCCTGTTGGCAATAAGATGGTCTTTGAAGAAGCCGATCTGATGGTCACCGTCGTGGGCGGCCCGAACAAGCGCACAGACTATCATGACGACCCGGTAGAAGAGTTTTTCTACCAACTAGAAGGCGACATGCTGCTCAAACTTTATGACGGCGAAGAATTCTATGACGTTCCCATTCGGGAAGGTGAGATTTTTCTGTTGCCCGCGCATGTGCGGCATTCGCCCCAACGCCCGCAAGAGGGCTCTGTTGGGCTTGTGATTGAACCCAAACGCCAGCCTGGTCAGCATGATGCCATCGAATGGTACTGCTTTGCCTGCAACCACAAAGTCTATCGGGCTGAGTTTCAGTTGCAGTCCATCGTCAAAGATTTGCCCCCGGTCTATGAGAAGTTCTATGCTTCGCAAGAAGACCGAACATGTCCCAATTGCGGGGAAATCCATCCAGGTAAAGAGCCTCCAGAAGGCTGGGTCCAACTTTAAAATACCAATCAATATAACAGGGAAGCACCATGAAACACTTCACCAAAATCATTGCCTCTGCTGCGATTGCCGCGGCGACTGCCCTTTCAGCACAAGCCGAAGAGTTCCGGCTGGGCCTGATCACGCCGCCGCCGCATATCTGGACAAAGGCTGCTGAGGCTTTTGGCGCTGAACTGGCTGAGGCCAGCGGCGGCGCGCATTCGGTTTCTGTTTTCCCGGCCCGCCAGCTGGGGAATGAAGCGGAGATGTTGCAGCAACTTCAAACTGGTGCCCTGGACATGGCGTTTATGACCGTGGCCGAGGTGTCAAACCGTGCGCCCGAACTTGGCGCATTCTACGCGCCCTATCTGGCCAACGACATCGGCCATGCTGGCCGCATCCTGCGCTCTGACACGGCCAAAACACTGTTAGAGCCTTTGCCTGGACAAGTGGGTGTTGTTGGCGTGGGCTACGGCATGGCGGGTCTGCGCCAGATCGTCAGCCGGGGTGAGGTAAACTCAGCGGCTGATCTGTCCGGTCTGAAACTGCGGATCACCCCATTCACACCGATCCTTGATTTCTACAACGCCGTGGGTGCGGCCCCAACGCCGATGCCTTTGCCGTCGGTCTATGACGCGCTGGCAAACGGGCAGGTTGATGCGATCGACATGGATGCTGAGCTGATTTGGGTGCTCAAGTACTACGAACATGCGGACACCATCGTGCAATCCGATCACATGATGTTCCCCATGGTTGGGCTGGTCTCTGCCAAGGTCTGGGCGGGCTTGTCCGAAGAGGATCGCAAAATGGTCGGCGATCTGATGGCGAAACACGTGGACAGCACCATCGACAGCTACACCGAAAAAGAAGAAGGCTGGTTGTCCCAGATCGAAGGCACCGGCAAGACCTATACCCGTGTTGATGCCTCATTCTTTGGCGGTGCCATCGACGAATGGAATGCCATCTGGTCTGAGAAGACATCATCGCTTGATGCGCTGCGTGCAACCGCTGCTGAAACAGAGTAGCCTCATCTGAAATGAGATCAGGGCGCGCCCCCGTGCGCGCCCGTTTTTATGGAGTGTGGCAATGCTGTTTCGTCTATCGGCAGCCTGGGCGCGGGTTGAGCTTTTTCTGGCCGCCTGCTTAGCCGCCTGCGTGACCCTGCTGATTTTGTTGAATGTCGTCACACGCAACATCGGACAGGCGCTGTTCTGGGTCGATGAATTGGCCATCTATGCCATGGTCTGGATGACCTTTATGGGTGCCTCCGCTGCCCTCCACCACCGAACGGCGGTATCGATCACACTCATTACCGATCTGCTGTCTACCCGTGCCAAGTGGGCCCTGCGCAAGGCCGTGGACGTGATTGTGCTGGCCTTTTCCATCGCTGTGCTGTGGTTTTGCTGGCGCTGGTTCCTGCCGCTTGATCTGGCGCGCGCGGGCTTTGATGTCGCCGCGTTTCAGGGTGCTACGTTCAACTTCATCTATGCCGAACCCACGCTGACGCTGGGGGTTCAGAAATACCTCTTTTGGCTGGTGATGTGGCTATTTGCGCTGGGCGCCACCTTGCATTCCATCGCCCACCTTCTTTCAAAACCACAGCCCGAGGGCACCGCATGAGCCCTATTGTCTTTCTCATCACCCTGTTGATGTCCGTGCCCATTGCAATCGTACTGGGGGCCACTGCGATTTGGTATATCTGGGAAAGCGGCAATACCGTCCTGTTTGACAGCTATGCGCAGAAGATGTTCGCGGGGTTGGAAAACTACGGATTGCTGGCGATCCCGCTTTTCATGCTGACGGGTGAGCTGATGAATGAGGGCGGCATGACCCGCCGCCTGGTGTCTTTGGCCCGCATTTTTGTGGGCGGCTTTCGGGGGGCTGGCCTATATCAACCTTCTGGCAAATATGTTCATGGCTGCAATCATCGGCTCTGCCACTGCGCAGATCGCTGTGATGTCGCGGGCGATGGTGCCTGCGATGAAAGAAGAAGGCTATGACGAAGGCTTTGCCGCGGCCACCACCGCGGCAGGCGGGCTGTTGGCCCCGGTGATCCCGCCGTCGATGATGTTTGTCATCTTTGGCGTGCTGGCGCAGGTGCCGATTGGGGACATGTTCATCGCGGGCATCATCCCCGGCCTATTGTTGTCCGCCGCCTTTGCGCTTGTGATCACGGCGATCGGTTTTTCACAGCAGTTTCCTAAAAACGCCTGGATGTCCGGGGGCGAAGCCCTGCGCGCCTTTTTAGGAGCGGTGCCAGCGTTATTGGTGCCCGTCGCCATCATCGGGGGCATCTTGCTGGGCATCGCAACCCCCACTGAATCAGCCGCTGTCGCGTCGCTGATTGCGTTTTTGGTGGGCTGGCTGCTTTACCGGGATCTTGATCCGCGCAAACTGGGTGAGATGTTTATGCGCACCGCCGCCAACGCATCCATGATCCTGTTCATGATTGCAGCCGCCAGCGTTTTTGGCTGGGTGATCATCTACGAAGAGCTGCCCCAAAAGCTGGCTGGGCTGATCACCTCAATCACATCCAATCCCTTCGTGTTCTTGCTGATCGTCAACGTGGTGCTGTTGTTGGTGGGCATGATCATCGACGGCATTGCAGCGATTATCCTGATCACGCCAATCCTTTTGCCCATCGCCACCGGATCATATGACATCAGCCCCTATCAATTCGGCGTTGTGGCCTGTCTGAACCTGGTGCTGGGTCTGCTGACGCCCCCTGTTGGCGTGGGGCTTTATATCGCATCCTCCATGAGTGGGACCACACCGGGGGCCATCCTCAAATCGCTGTGGCCGTTCTTGATCTCAGTCGCAGTTGTCCTGATCTTGCTGAGCTATTTCCCCAGCCTATCCACCGCGTTGCTTTGATAGCCGCCTAGGCCCATGTGCCTGATGCAAAAGCTAGGGCTGCTAAAGCTCAAAGGGGGCAGGGACAGCACCGCGTTTTTCAACGCATCGCCCCAGCCTTTGGAGAGGGTTTCAAAATAAGCGTCCCCCTGCTCAATCCGGCGCAGGGTGCCAAGCTTGAGACTGTCCACCGGATAGACATGCAAATCAATGGGCAGGCCCACAGACAGGTTCGCTTTGAGCGTTGAATCAAAGCTCAGCATCGTCACTTTGATCGCGTCCTCAAAGCTCATGTCAGGCGTGAAGGCCCGCACGATGATGGGCTTGCCGTATTTGGTCTCCCCGATCTGAAAGAACGGCGTCTCATCGCTGGCCTCAACGAAATTGCCCTCGGGATAGATCAGAAACAAACGCGGCTCACTGCCTTTGATCTGCCCACCAACCATGAGCGTTGCCGAAAACTGTGCCTCAGCGGTTTGGCCTTCGTCACCGGCCTGATCCCGGATCACTTCGCGCAGCGTCTCACCGACCAGCTTGGCCACTTGATACATCGAAGGCGCTTCCAGAATGGAGGGTGATCCACGTTCCTCAACCGGCAGTGCACGCTCTTTCAGCAGGCTGATCACGGATTGCGTGGTGCCCAGGTTGCCTGCGGTCATGATGGTGATGCACCTCTCCCCTTCGGCTTCCCAATGGAACATCTTGCGAAACACGCTGATGTTGTCCACGCCCGCGTTGGTGCGGGTGTCTGACATAAACACCAAACCACGGTCTAATTTGAGGCCCACGCAGTAGGTCATGACTGCTCCTTTTTGCAGGTCAATTACTGCTGCGCGACCGTTACGTCCACCGATAACGTCTCATCGCCTGCGCCAAACCGCAGGCCCGAGATTGGCGCGGCTTCGCGGTAATCTAGCCCGGTTGCCACGCGAATATAGCGATCATCCGGCGAGATCCCGTTTGAGATATCAAACCCAACCCAGCCAACGCCCTCAACATGGGCTTCGGCCCAAGCATGGGTGGCGTCCTGGTGAATGCGGTCATCCATCATCAGATAACCCGACACGTAGCGGGCCGGAAAATCCATGGCCCGCGCGGCGGCCACAAACACATGCGCATGATCCTGACACACGCCAGAGCCTCTTTCGAGGGCGGCATCAGCGGAGGTGGCCGCATCGGTTTCCCCGATCTCATAGTGGACCGCGCCCAGAATGCGCGCCGACAGAGCGTGCAACAAGGCGATGTCATTGTCATGGGCGTCGCGCAGGCCCTTTGTCAGGCGGCGCACATTCGCCGTGGCGCGGGTCAGCTCGGTGGAACGTTGCAGCAGCCACAAGGGCATGTACCCGCGCTGTTTGCCGACCACGCCAAACTTGTTTTCCGTCTCAACCAGCCCCTGACAGGTCACAACGATTTCGGTCGCACCGGGGGCGAAAGAAATCAGGGTCACGGTGTTTGCGTGGTGGTCGGTAAATTCGGTCTCCACCTGACCGCCGTCCACCTGCATGGACCAGTTGACCACGGTTTGGCCGTCGCGGCTTTTGGGGGTCAGGCGCAATTGCTGCAAGCCATAGCGCATGGGCTGATCGAACCGGTAGGTGCTGGTGTGAACAATGTCCAATTGCATGGCGTCTACTCCGTGAACCTGAAATCGGTCTGGATCTGCAGACCCAGCCGGTTAACGTCCGCCAGAAACTCGGTCAGAAACTCATGCAGACCGTCTTCGAATACCTCATCGACGGTGCGGTCTGTCAGGCAGCGATCCAGTTTTTGAATGGTCTCATAACAGGGATGCCGGTCGCCATGTTCGGCCTCCAGAATGTCGAGGTTGCTGCGGATCTTGGTCACAGAATACCGCAGACTGCGGGGCATGCGGGGATCAAAGATCAGAAAGTCGGCGATGCCCATCGGGGTCGCTTTGCCCTGGTTCAGCCAGCTATAGGCGCGCACGCCCGAAACCGACCGCAGGATGGTTTCCCACTGCACGTTATCCAGAGAGGAGCCCACCTGTGTGACCGAAGGCAGCAGCACGTAGTATTTCACATCCAGGATGCGCGCGGTGTTATCCGCGCGTTCCAGAAATGTGCCCAAGCGACAGAAATCAAACACGTCATTGCGCAGCATTGAGCCATGGAGCGCCCCGCGCACGAGCGCTGAGTGCTGTTTGATCTGTGCCAGAACATCCGGCAGATCACGCTCAGACACTGGCCGCGCCAGACGTTCTTTCAAGGTCATATAGGCGTCATTCACCGCCTCCCAAACCTCGCGGGTGATGGCCGTCCGGACAAGCCGGGCGTTCTGGCGCGCTTGCGAAAAGGACGACATGACGGAGGATTGGTTTTTGGGATCGCGCAGCAGAAAATCCACCACCCGCGATTGCTCCACCTCACCGTATTCAGCGGCATAGATCTGATCCACGGCGGCGGTTTTCAGAACGCTGGTCCATTCCTCACTGCCTGGCCGGGTGAGGGCGATGCGGAAGCCGGCCTCAATCAGCCGCGCGATATTCTCGCTGCGCTCCAGATAGCGGAACATCCAAAACAAGCCACCTGCGGTTTTGCCCAGCATCAATCGTCCTCCAGCACCCAAGTGTCTTTGGTGCCGCCGCCCTGGCTGGAATTCACAACCAGACTGCCCTTTTTCAGCGCAACCCGTGTCAGACCGCCGGGCGTCAGATGGACACCTTTGGGACTGAAAAGTGCGAAGGGGCGCAAATCCACATGCCGCGGGGCCAGCCCCGCTTTGGTCAGGATCGGAACAGTCGACAGCGCCAGTGTTGGCTGTGCGATATAACCGGCGGGCTTTGCCTGCAGCTTGGCGCGGAACTGAGCCAGCTCCTTTTTGGACGCAGCAGGCCCAACCAGCATGCCGTAACCCCCAGAGCCATGAACCTCTTTCACCACCAACTCAGGCAGGTGATCCAAGACATATGACAAGGCCTCAGGATCAGAGCACCGCCAGGTTGGGACGTTTTGCAAGATCGCCTTCTCGCCGGTGTAGAATTCGACGATGTCGGGCATGTAGCTGTAGATGGCCTTGTCGTCCGAAATGCCAGTGCCCGGCGCATTGGCAATCGTAATCCGGCCCGCGCGGTAGACATCAAAGATCCCTGGCACCCCCAACAGACTGTCGGGGTTAAAGTTGAGAGGATCGAGGAAATCGTCATCCACCCGGCGATAGATCACATCAATGGGTTTGTAGCCCCGCGTTGTGCGCATCGCGATGCGGCCATTGACCACGCGCAAATCGGTCCCTTCTACCAGTTCCACGCCCATATGGTCGGCCAGAAAGGCATGTTCAAAATACGCAGAATTGTGAATGCCGGGCGTCAAGATTGCCACGGTTGGATCATCGCTTGGATCAGGCGGCATGCAGTCAGCCAGCGACGCGCGCAAATCTGTCGGGTAGTTTGAGACCGGGCGCACCTTCACTTTGCTGAAGAGCTCTGGAAACATCTGCAACATGGTTTCGCGATTTTCCAGCATATAGGACACGCCCGATGGCGTGCGCGCATTGTCCTCCAGGACATAGAATTCGTCTTCGCCCGTCCGCACCAAATCAATGCCTACGATATGGGTGTAGATGCCGCCAGGCGGCTCCACCCCCATCATCAGCGGCAAAAAGGCCTCATTACGGGCAATCAGTTCTTTGGGCACGCGGCCCGCGCGCAAAATCTCTTGTCGGTGATAGATGTCATGCAAGAAGGCGTTGATGGCCCGGACCCGTTGTTCCACACCCTTTGACAATCGCGCCCATTCCTTGGCTGAGATGATGCGCGGCACGATATCAAACGGGATCAACCGTTCCTCTGCATCGGCCTGACCGTAGACGTTAAAGGTGATGCCGGTCCGCCTGAAAAACGCCTCTGCCTCTTTGGCCTCTTTCACCAGATGCTTGGGGTTTTCCTGACCAAACCATTTGCCGTAATCGGCATAGGGCGCGCGCGGCGCATCCCCGGTTCCGTGCATTTCGTCAAAGAAAGTGTCAGTGCCGTCCATAATGTTCCCCCAGGACCCAAAGCTAAACAGCAGATCCGGCAAGAGGCAACAGCACGGCCATGATTGAGCGTCTGTTGGGGCGCATTCGCGGTGAAACGCCGGGTTTACGCGATCTATCTGCCTGATCATTAGACATTTACGCCGTCTCTTCAGCACTCAGGGCGCGCGGGCTTGCCGCAGGCCAGGTGGGTGTCTTTGAATTGATTTTGCCCCATAGCCCCTTAGGTTCCTGACCAGAAAGGGGCCCGCCCATGACTGATCATTCCTCCACCGCGCGCGCCCGTGCCGTACCCGAAGGGGCCGCCATCCGGTTTGGGCGGATGGGGAGCATGGCGGTTGGCGTCGCAGGGCGGATGGCGGTGGACGGATTGCGCCAGTATGCCACCGGCAAACGGCCCGGATCACGGGCGTTGCTGATGACCCCGGCAAACATGCGTCGCATTGCGGATGAACTGGCACGGATGCGTGGCGCGGCCATGAAAATCGGCCAGCTTGTGTCTATGGATGGCGGCGATGTCTTGCCGCCCGAGCTTGCCGATATTTTGGCGCGCTTGCGTGCGGATGCTGATTTCATGCCGCCCAAGCAGTTGCGCGATGTGCTGGATCAGGCCTGGGGGCCTGGGTGGTACAAACGGTTTGCTAAATTCGACGTCCGCCCGATGGCGGCGGCCTCTATCGGTCAGGTGCACCGCGCGCAATTGCCGGATGGCACTGATTTGGCGATCAAGGTCCAATATCCTGGGATCGCCCGCAGCATCGACAGTGATGTGAACAACATCGGCAGGTTGATCCGTCTTTCCGGCCTGCTGCCCGATGGGTTTGAGCTTGGCCCATATTTGGATGAGGCGCGCGCGCAGCTGAAAGAAGAGGCGGATTACCACGCCGAAGCCGCACATCTGCAAGCCTTCCGTGGCCTTTTGTCTGGCAACGTGGATTTTGAGCTGCCGGAAGTGCATGAGGCGTTGTGCACGCAAAAAGTGTTGGCGATGAGCTTTGTGCCCTCAGACAGTATCGAAAGCCTGGCGGGCGCGCCGCAAGACAGCCGCGACAGCGTGATGCACAAGCTCTGCGCGTTGATGCTGCAAGAGGTCTTTTCATTCGGCATCATGCAGACCGATCCCAACTTTGCCAACTACCGCTATAACGCTCCGAGCAACCGGATTGTCCTGCTTGATTTCGGGGCCACGCGCGCGATCCCCGATGCGCTGGCAAAGGGGCTGCGTGCCTTGATCCAGGCTGGCATGGCGCGGCAGTGGGATGCCGTTTCAGAACTTCTCCATGCCTTGGGGCTGGTCCCCTTCGACGTCGAAGCTCGGTTCCGCGCACGCATCCTCAGCATGGTGCAATTGGTCTTCGAAGAAATCCTGGCGCATCCTGACCTTGATCTGTCTGCCTCCACCCTGTCATCCCGGTTGCAACGCGCCGGAGAGGCCTTGGCCGCAGATGGGTTTGTGCCGCCACCTGTGCCAATGGATTTGCTTTATGTGCAACGCAAGGTAGCGGGCATGTTCCTGCTTGCGACCCGCCTAAAAGCCCGCATACCAGTGCAGCAGCTGGTGGCGACATATGTGGGCGTAAAATGAACACTTCCCAACCCGTCTTGGACCTGAACAATGTCGCGATGTCGTTCCCTGGGGCCGATGGTCCGGTGCCCGTTCTGCGCGGCGTTGATCTGCGTCTTAGCGCAGGGGAGACACTCGCGCTGACCGGAGAATCCGGCAGCGGTAAAAGCACGCTTTTGCACATCGCTGGCGGGTTAGAGCTGGCCGATAGCGGGCGGGTTGCGGTCGCAGGCCAAGACGTCTCTGCCCTGTCAGAGGCGGGGCGTGCCGAATTGCGCTGTCGCGAAACGGCTGTCATATTTCAACAATTCAACCTGATCCCTTCACTAAAGGTTGCAGACAACATCGCCTTTCAGGCCCGGCTTGCGGGGCGGCAAGACCCTAAGCAAATTGCGATGCTTGCGGCTAAACTGGGGTTAGAGGCGCAGTTGCACAAATACCCTGAAAGCCTGTCAGGCGGGCAACAACAGCGCGTCGCAATCGCCCGCGCAATCGCCGCGCGCCCAAAGCTGCTGTTGGCTGACGAGCCCACAGGCAACTTGGATGAGGCTACCGCGGCAGAGGTGCTGGACCAGCTGCTTGGCCTGGTGGCGCAGACCAACGCCAGCTTGCTGCTGGTCACCCACTCACCCGCGATTGCCGCCCGTATGGACCGACAGCTGCGTCTGAGCGGTGGGCATCTGACATGACGCGCGCCTGCTTTGCTGCGCTGCTGTCGCATTGGCGGCGCAACCCGCTGCAGCTTTTTGCGTTTCTGGCCGGGCTTGCCTTGGCCACGGCGCTTTGGTCAGGCGTGCAAGCGATCAACGCAGAAGCCCGCGCAAGTTACGATGCGGCGGCGGCCACCCTTGGCGAAGGGCAGTTTGACATGATCGTTAGCCGGTCAGGCGACGGGGTTGCGCAATCTGATTTTGTCGCGTTGCGTTTGGCCGGATGGCAGGTCTCTCCGGTGATTGAGGGGCGCTATAACGACATTCGTCTTTTGGGCATGGAGCCGTTTTCCGCCCCCTCAGGCTTTGGCGTGGGGCAGGCTGGTGAGATCAGCGATATTGGGGCCTTTCTGAATCCCGGCATCCTTTTCGCAAATGCCGAAACCGCCGCCCGCCTTGGTACTGAGGTTGAGGTGCGCATCGATCCCGCCGTCGCGCCTGGCATTGCGGTGGGGGATATCGGCGTGGTTCAGCGGCTGCTACAGCGCAGCGATCTGTCGCGGCTTATGGTCCTGCCGCAACAGCCCTTGTCGCAGCCTTCCGTTGAAAGCGTGGCCCCCAACCTGCGGGTGCAACAGGCAAACCAAACCGCCGATCTTGGTGAGCTGACCGACAGCTTTCACCTGAACCTGACCGCCTTTGGGTTGCTCAGCTTTGCAGTGGGTCTTTTCATTGTCTACAGCACCATTGGCCTGGCCTTTGAACAACGCCGCGCCATGGTGCGAACCCTGCGCGCGCTGGGCGTGCCGTTGCGCCGGCTGGTGGTGCTGATGGGGTTTGAGGTGTTGGTGCTGGCCACCATTGGGTCTGCACTGGGTGTGGTTCTGGGGTTTGTTATTGCCTCAGCACTATTGCCGGATGTGGCCATCACCCTGCGCAGCCTTTACGGCGCGGACGTATCGGGCGCGCTGGATTTCCGGGCCTCTTGGGGCCTGTCGGGGCTGGCCATGGCCGTGATCGGTGCCCTGGCCGCAGCCAGCGGGCGGCTTTGGCAAATCGCACGGATGCCCCTGCTGAGCAGCGCGCGACCACGCGCTTGGGCCATGGCGCAGGGCAGGGGCCAGCTGGTGCAAGGCGGTGTCGCCCTGGGCTTACTTCTTTGTGCCGGTATCCTGGCGCTGACAGGCAGTGGGCTTGCAGCGGGTTTTGCGGTGTTGGGCAGCTTTCTGCTGGGGGCTGCTTTGCTGTTGCCGGTGGTCATAAGGCCACTTCTGAGTATGGCAGAGGGTGCGTCCCAGCGGTCCGTCACACAGTGGTTCTGGGCTGATACGCGCCAGCAATTGCCGGGGCTGAGTTTGGCATTGATGGCACTGTTGCTGGCGATCTCTGCCAACATCGGCGTGGCCACCATGGTGTCCAGCTTTCGGCTCACTTTCGTGTCCTTTCTGGATCAACGGTTGGCACCGGAGCTTTACGTCGAAACAGAAACGCCAGCGCAGGCGCGGGCCTTGGAGGCCGCGATGTCAGCAGCTGCGGTGCCTGTGCTGCCCTTGATGAATGTGGAGGCCAACGTCGCCGGGCATCAATCACGCATCTACGGCGTTCGCGTTGGGCCCACGTACAAAGAAGACTGGGTGCTTCTTGCCGCCACACCAAACGCTTGGGATGATGTGGCCGCAGGTCAGGGTGCCGTGCTGAATGAGCAATTGGCCAGACGCGCGGGCCTGGCTTTGGGTGAGGATGTAACAATCGCGCCGGGCCGCGTGTTGCCGGTTGTTGGCGTGGTCGCTGATTATGGCAACCCCTTAGGGCAGGTCGTGATTGCAGAGCCGCTGTTCCGAACGCTGTTTGCGGATGTGACACCGCTGCGCTTTGGTCTGCGCACATCTGAGCCTGATATCCTGCGGGCCAGACTGATGACGGAACTGGCACTGCCGGAAAACGCAATTACCAATCAGGCCACAGTCAAAGCCTTCTCTTTGCAGGTTTTTGACCGCACCTTCACGGTCACCGCCGCGCTGAATGTCCTCACACTGGCGGTTGCTGGCTTTGCGATGCTGATGTCTTTGCTGACCCTGACGGATTTGCGCGTCCCGCAGCTTGCCCCTGTCTGGGCTTTGGGGCTGACACGGCGGCGGATTGGCCAGTTGGAATTGCTACGCGCGGTGGTATTTGCAGCGGTTGTTTTCATCGTCGCCTTGCCGGTTGGCCTCGTATTGGCCTGGGTGCTGCTGGGCATCATCAATGTTGAGGCCTTCGGCTGGCAGTTGCCGATGTTCCTATTTCCCTGGGACTATGCCCAGCTGGGCTTGGCCGCACTGCTGGCGGCGGGGCTGGCAGCGGCTTGGCCATCGATCCGGCTGATGCGCACGCCGCCGTCAGCGCTGCTCAAGGTGTTTGCCAATGAACGTTAGAGCGTTGATTTTTGCCCTGTGTTGGCCCTTTGCCGCAATCGCTCAGGGCTTTGCCGGGTTGGGAACGGATGCCGAGGGGTTTTCCGTCCCTCACCCCGCGCCGCAGTTTGATTTTCCCGCCGATCACGGGCCGCATCCGGATTACCGGATTGAATGGTGGTATCTGACGGCCAACCTGCAGTCTGAGGACGGCACGCCCTACGGTTTGCAATGGACGCTCTTCCGCTCCGCTTTGGCCCCGGAGGAGACGCCAGGCTGGCGCTCACCTCAGGTTTGGTTTGCCCATGCGGCCATCACCACACCCAAGGCGCATTTTGCAACAGAAAGATTTGCCCGTGGCAGTGTGGGGCTGGCAGGGGTCAAGGCAGACCCGTTTCGCGCATGGATTGATGAGTGGGCCTTGCAAGGACCGGATTTTGATACGCTGTCGTTACACGCGCAGGGGCCTGATTTTGCCTATGACATGGCCTTGCAGGCGCAAGGCCCGCTGGTGTTTCACGGGGCTGAGGGGTTTTCGGTTAAATCCGCTGAGGGGCAGGCGAGCTATTACTATTCGCAGCCCTTCTACCGCATGACTGGCACACTGAACCTGCCGGAGGGGCCTATCGAGGTGACTGGGCAGGGGTGGCTCGACCGCGAATGGTCATCACAACCCTTGTCGGACACCCAGTCCGGATGGGATTGGTTTTCGCTGTCCTTTGAGGAAGGTGAAAAGCTGATGGGTTTTCAGCTTCGCCAAAAAGATGGAAGCAGCTACAGCGCCGCGACCTGGATTGCCCCGGATGGGGAGACGACCGCTTACCCCGATGGGGCGTTCTCTGCCGAGCCTTTGGCGCAAAGCACAGTGGAGGGGCGTGACGTGCCAACATCCTGGCGGGTGCGATTGCCGGATCGGGACGTGGACGCAAACATAAAGGCGCTGAACCCATCCGCTTGGATGCCGCTCAGCATTCCTTATTGGGAAGGTCCGGTGCAGATCAGCGGATCACACCAAGGTGTCGGATATTTGGAGATGACGGGATATGAGTGACCCCAACGACCTCAAGGCGTTTCTGGATGAGGGCTGGCAACATCTGCGCCGCGGCGCTGCTGACAGTCGTTCGCCCGCGCGCTATCCCGCATTTGCAACCGTATCACCGGCTGGCGTGCCCGAGGTGCGAACCGTTGCCTTGCGCCTTGCGCGCCAATCAGATGCCGTCGTGGAAGTGCACACAGACATCGTCACACCAAAGGTCGTGGCGCTTAGGGCCGCCCCCGCTGCGGCGTTGATGGTGTGGTTGCCCAAGCCAAAGATCCAGATACGCCTGACCACCCGAGTAGATATCCTGTCAGGTGAGGATGTGGCTGAGGCATGGGATCAGGTGCCGCCCGCCTCACGCGTATCCTACGGCACATCGCCAGACCCTGGGGTGCCGATTGGTGATGCCTTTGCCTATGAAAAGCCGCCCGCCAAAGAGCGCTTTGCGGTTTTGCGTTGCTCTGTCACTCACATTGATCTGGTGCATCTGGGCGAGCCGCACCGCCGCGCGGGATATGCCGCCAGCGATGGCTGGACAGGCAGTTGGCTCGCCCCTTAGTGAGTGAAGCCGACAAGTGGCATGCCAGCCAAATGGCAGGAAACTGAGGCGCTGAGGTCTCAGTATTTTGCCATCAACCTGCCGCTGGGCTTACAGGAAATACGCATAGAAACTGCGCATCTGAGCGTCATCGAGCGCCGCGGTCTTTTCCACCTCTTGCTGTTTCATGAAGATGTGGTTTTGCGTCAGCAAATCGCCAACCGCCTCACACAGCGCGGCGTCCGCCTCAAGGTCCGCAACCGCCCCTGCCAAATCCGCAGCTGTGCCTTCGGTCGCGTCCTGCGCCTCAAACCCATCGCCGGTTTCCATGGCGGGCAAGTCTCCGTCGTGGTCCTGACCCATCAACGCGGCTTGCAACACGGCTGCAACAGCGGTGTAGGGGTTGGCAGATGCATCCGCCATGCGGTGCTCCAATCTGGCCTTTGCACCGCCTTCGAGGCTGACGCGTGTGGTGACATTGCGGTGGTCCCCGCCCCAGTTCTGCCAATACCCCGACAGTGATGCCGGCTGCAGACGCTGGTAGGATGTCCCACTTGGTGCAATCAGCCCGGCCAACCCTTTGTGGTGCGCGAGCAATCCTGAGATGCAGCCTTTGGCCAGGGCATTCAAATGCTCAGGTCCGCCGCCACCGTCCCCCGCAATGGCGTTTTTCCCGGCCTCATCGACAAAGGAGAAGTTGATGTGCATGCCATTCCCGCCTGCCTCGGGCAGGGGTTTGGGCATAAAGGTCAGGATCACCCCTGCACGGTAAGCCACTTCGCGGGCCATCAGCCGGAACAGCACAATGTCGTCCACGGCCTTGAGCGCATCATCAAAGGTCAGCGTATATTCGAACTGTGGCGCGTCATATTCAGCCGTGATCATATCCAGCTTGAACCCAAGCTGTTCTGCCATCTCCCAAATCTGATCGTTAAAGCCCATGGGGTCAGTGAAGGGGCCGGTGCCATAGACGACCGCGCCGGGGCTTTCATAGGGGACAAGCTGGCCGTCGTCGTTCTGCACGAGGGCAAAGGCCTCAAGCTCAATCCCGACCTTCGGCGTCAGCCCGCGGGCCTGCCATGCGGCAATCGCCCGTTTCAGTGCGCCGCGCGGGCAGGTGCCTAAGGGATCGCCGGCCGCATCATAAAGATCGCCCAGAACGACCTTGCTGTTAGGCTCCCAGCCCGGACGGATGTCATCCGCTTTCCAGCGCAGTTCCATGTCGGGCAGCCCTTCCAGCATCAAAGATCCAGGGGAGGGCAGCAGGTCCTTGTCATAATGCACCCCAAAGGTGGACTGGCAGAACCGCGTTTCAGCATCACCAATTTTGCTGGCGGGCAAATATTTGCCGCGCATGATGCTCAGATGATCGCAAAACATCGCTCTTAGTCGTTCGGCCATAGTGTCCTCCCTTTAATGGCTCTTTAGGCTTAGCGCAGTGTGACGCGCACGGGCAGAGATTTTATGCCGCCCACGAAATTTGACCGCAAAAACTGGTGCGGGCCAGTGGCTTCGATGTGGCTGATCCGCTTGGCCAACTCCTGAAACAGCACCCGCACCTCAAGCCGGGCCAGCCACATGCCAAGGCATAGATGCGGACCGCCATGACCAAAGGAGAGATGTTTGTTGGGGGTGCGGAAGAGGTTCACCTTGAAGGGATCAGCAAAAACGCTTTCGTCCCGGTTGGCGGATGCAAACCAGTAAAGCACCTTGTCACCCGCTTTTATGGTTTTGCCGTGCATCTCAAAATCAGACATCGCCGTGCGCCTGAAATAAATCGCAGGGGTGGCCCAGCGGATGATCTCATCTGGGGCGGTTTCCCAGATGTCGCCGCCTTCTTGCATTTGGCCCAGCAATTCGGGTTGGTGGCACATCGCCTGAATGCCACCCGCGATGGAATATCGGGTGGTGTCATTGCCCGCAGCGACCAGCAAACAAAAGAAGTTTCGAAACTCCGTTTCTGATATCGTTTCACCATCAGGACCCGGTTGCAGGATCATATGCAAGATCCCCCCGGTGTCGCCGCTGCGCTGCTTTTGCGCCATCAGATCTTTGGCATAGCTGTAAAGTTCCGCGCCCGCAGGAGAGTTGAACGGCATCATCCGAAACTCATCAGTGTCCATTTTATCAAGCACGTGGTCTGTGAAATCAGGATCCGTATTCGCAATCAACGCATCGCCCTTTTCCACCAGCCAAGGCAGGTCCTCGTCTGGCGTGCCAAGGATGCGGCCCAGCATACGCATGGGCAAAACCCTGGCGATGCGGCGGGTGGCATCAAACGAGCCTTCTTGCAGCACCTCTTCCAGGATTTCTTCGCACAGTTGACGAATGTCTTGGTTGAACTCTTCGATCACGTTTTTTGAAAACGCTTTGGCCAGCTTGATGCGTGTCTTCATATGCTCAGGCGGGTCAATCTCCTGAAACGTGCGCCGGGCAATCACCTCCTCGGGGCTTTGATCCTCCATCCGGATACCGTGCTCAGAGGAAAATACTGCCGTGTTGCGGTTCAACTCCAAGATGTCGGCATGGCGGGTGATAGACCAAAACCCTTTGCCGCCCGACCAATCCGTCCAATGCAGCGGGTCGGTGTCTCTGAGCCGTTTGAAGGTATTGTGCGGCGCGCCGGAAACGAATGTGTCATGGCTGCTGAGATCAGCAAAGCCATCATCCTGCGGTGTCCATACGGTCATTGTGGTCTCCCATCTCTCCTTGCAATGTATATTTATGAGAATTATAAGTATACAACTTTCTTGAGCCAGACCGGATCGCGCATGCATCTTGCCACGTTAATGACGAACACGGACGAGAGTGATTTTGCGCAAAATCACCCCAAGGATGGTGAGAAATTTCAGCGCATGATCAATGCGGTAAGGCCTGACTGGCGCACCACCAGCTATGCCGTCAAAGATGGGGTGTTCCCCGATGATATCACCGCGTTTGACGGTGTTATGATCACCGGCAGCCCGGCGTCGATGTTGGACGATGCCCCGTGGATAGCCGAGCTATTGAGCCAGATTAGCACAGCCCATGCGGCTGGCGTTCCCCTTTTTGGTGCCTGTTTCGGCCATCAAGCCATCGCAGCCGCCCTGGGGGGCAGGGTTGAGAAAAATCCAAAGGGCTGGGCATTTGGTGTCGTCGAAATGACTGTATCAGGTGACATCCCATGGTATGTCGGCAGCCCGTTCTTGACCCAATATGCCGCCCATATTGATCATGTCACACAGCTGCCGCCCGGTGCGCGGCAGATCTTTACCGCTCCGCATTGTGACCACGCGGGCTTTGTGATTGCTCAGAGCGTCTATACCACGCAGAACCACCCCGAGATGACACCGGCGTTCATGCAGGCCCTTATGGCCGAATATGCGGACAAACTGCCCGAGGATGTTGCCACCCGTGCGCAGGCGTCTTTAACAAAGGTGCCTGATCAGCTTGCGTTCTCAGAATCCATTGCGCGCTTTTTTGAGACGGCTTTAGCGGACTGATGCAATCATGTGCATCACGGTTTCACGTTCATAGTTGAAGTGCGCCAGCATAGCCGCCCGCGCACCCGGCCCGTCGCGGTCCAGAATGCGCGTGGTGATGTTCCTGTGCTCTTGTGCGGACCCCTCAATCGCTCCCGGCATACGGTAGCGCAGCCGGTAATGCGCCATAAGCTTGCGCGCGTTCAGCTTGATCATCTCAGTCAGATAGGAGTTCGCGGCAGCCTCTGCGATTGCCGCATGATAAAGGCGGTTGAGGTTGTAATAGGCCTGGTGCTGCTCAGGCGCCTGCCGCGAGGCAAAGTCTGTGCAGGCTTTGGTGCAGGCCTTCAGGTTATCCGTTTGCGCAGATGAAATCCGCTCGGCTGCCAGTTCTGCGGCATGGGCTTCGAGATTGGCGTGCACTTCGAGAATGGCCAGAAACTGATCGGTGTCGGGACGAAAAAGGCTGACCCCTTTGCGGGGGTGGCGCACAGCCAGACCGTCGGCCTCTAGCTGAATAAGCGCCTCGCGCACGGGCGTACGGGACACAGAACAGGCCTCAATCAAGTCCTTTTCATCCAGATGATCGCCCGGCATCAACGTGCCGTCTTCGATACGCGTCATGATTTCCTGGATCACGCCAGCGGTTTGACGAGGCTTTGCCATGATATTCTTTCGTTCGTCGTTGGCCCTGCTCAGGCAGGTGCGCCCGCAGCTTATCGCAGTTGAGAAGCGATCAATAGCCCTCGACTGGTCAGGCAATCACAGCTTGTTCACCGGGATCTTAAGCGCCATGTCCCCGGCCTCATCCGTGGGGACCTCACCGGCGCGCATGTTCACTTGAAGCGAAGGGATGATCAGCTTGGGCACGGCAAGCTGTGCATCCCGTGTTTCACGCATCTTAACAAAGGCTTCTTTAGACGTGCCGCCGCCCACGTGAATGTTTGCCGCGCGTTGTTCACCCACGGTTGTTTCCCAGGCAATCGCGCGGCCGCCGGGGCCGTAGTCATGGCAAACAAACAGGCGCAACTCAGGTGGCAGGGCAAGCACACGCGAGATGCTGTCATAAAGCTCAGCTGCATCGCCGCCGGGGAAATCCGCCCGCGCAGAGCCGCCGTCGGGCATGAACAACGTGTCCCCGGCAAAGGCTGCGTCCCCCATGATGTGCACCATGCACGCAGGCGTATGCCCCGGTGTATGCAAGGCGGTGCAGGTCATGCTGCCCACCCGGTAGGTGTCATTGTCAGAAAAGAGCTGGTCAAACTGTGACCCATCGCGCGCAAACTCAGTGCCTTCATTAAAGATCTTACCGAAAGTGTCTTGGACCGTCAGGATATGCTCACCTATCCCGATCTTGCCACCAAGCTCTTGCTGGATATAGGGCGCGCCTGACAGGTGATCGGCGTGCACGTGGCTTTCGATGATCCACTCCAACTGCAGACCTTGCTCTTTGATATAGGCGATGATCGCATCCGCGCTGTCGTAGCTGAGCCGCCCCGCCGCAAAATCAAATTCCATGACCGCATCAATCACCGCACAGGCCGCGCTGTCGGGATCTTTTACCACATAGCTGATGGTGTTGGACTGCGGATCAAAGAAGGCCTTCACGTCCGGCTTTTTATCCAACTCAAGGGGTGGTGTTGGCTGCATGGTCATTCTCCCTTTGCTGTCTTGCGCGTCGGGCCGCGTTACCTTCGTTTGTCTTTGGTCCTGCTGGCGCGCGCACACCGAAGTTTAACACAATTTTCAGCACTGTGGCATGCGACAGCATCGCCTTGCGGCACTGCGCTCCCCGCGCGGCACGGCCTGGGCCGGGTCAGGATTTTGGCTTGGCAAATTCAACGGGCCCGCCCTGTTTTTCCCAGGTTGAAAACCCTTCTTTCAAATGAGCGGCGGCAAACCCCATGTCCTGCAACGTCGCTGTGGTGATGGCCGACCGCCAGCCAGAGGCGCAGTGAAAGACGTATTTTTTGCCCTCTTGGCCGAAGACATCTTTGAAATAGGGGCTGTCCGGGTCGACCCAGAATTCAATCATGCCGCGCGGCGCATGAAAGCTGCCCGGGATAAACCCGCTCCGCTCGCGCTCCCGAATATCGCGGATGTCCACGACGACTAGCTCAGGGTCATCCAGCATCGCAATCAGATCTGGCGTTTCAATTTCTTCGATCCGAGCGCGGGCGTCTGCAACCATCTGGGCAGAGGACTTTTTCAACTGGGCCATCTCATTCATTCCTGGTTGGTGGTAGAAGTCTCACGGCAAACATTGACGTGCAAAAGGGGGCGGTGCAACCTCCGCCGTGGCACCTGCGCTTCTGGCCCTGCCCCCAAGTGGCGGCAACACGTCAAAGATCTGTTTGATTGAAGGCAGCGCACACAAGACCGCAAACAGCTTTGAGGTTGTCAGAACCTACCGGTTCAAAAAGGGCTCGGGCATGACTGTTTCAACACCTGTGGTGGAGATGGTTAAGACTGGCGCGGGCAGCGGGGCCATCGCGCAGGTGGATGGCCACGAAGCGCCCGTGCATATGGCCGTGCGCCTGGACATCCGCGGGGATTGGTTGCGCGCGGATTTTGACGGCACATCCGGGATGAGCGGCTTTGGCGTGAACTTTCCTGAGGTCTATACGCGGGCGTATGCCTGTTACGGTCTCAAATGCGCCATCGCCCCTGAGGTGCCAAACAACACCGGATCGCGCGATCCGTTTGAGATCACCGCCCCCGAGAGCTGCATCCAGGCGGCACCGGCGCGCGGCCTACCTATGAGTGCCTGTCGACCACCGCCTTCCCGTCTGGTGTTTCCACCATGAGCGTTGAGGCAACGGAGCATGGCGGGCCATAACGGTCTGGCGTAAGGACCTGCGCGAAGGCTCAGGCGGAGCGGGGGGCGCTAGGCTAAACCATCGAAATTGAACCGCATGTGGGATATGATTTCTATTTTAATGCCCTGCTTGACCGGGTAGATCATGCTGCCTGCCGCCCCGATGGGGGTGCCTCAGGTGCTCCGGGCCGGGTAGAGTGGGCCGATGGCATCAAACTGCGCTGCAAAGGATGCCAGTTGGTCAAGAACGGTCAACAGCTCAAGCTAAGCTTGCCCGGCGTCGGCGGGTATGGCGCGGCAAAAGACAGGGACCGCGATGCGGTTGAGAACGATCTGAGTGCGAGGCTGATCACAGCCCAGCACGCAAAAGAAGACTACGG
The DNA here is from genome assembly GCF_055693825.1 of Sulfitobacter sp. GN1-4. NCBI lineage: Bacteria > Pseudomonadati > Pseudomonadota > Alphaproteobacteria > Rhodobacterales > Roseobacteraceae > Sulfitobacter > Sulfitobacter sp. GN1-4. The sequence continues at coordinate 1,166,451 of NZ_JBVFUQ010000003.1, forward strand.
ATTTGAAGGATAGCAAAATGACAGACAAACCCATCGCACTGATCACAGGCGGCGCGCAAGGCATCGGATTGGCCTCAGCTGAGGCGCTGATGGCCGAAGGCTTTGACGTGATCCTGGCCGATGTCAACGCAGAAGGCGTGGCCGCAGCGGGCGAAAAGATCGGGGCCTTGGCGGCCATCACCTGTGACATGGGCGACATCGGCCAGATTGAAGCGATGTTCCTGCAAATCGCGTCAGACCACGGGCCGCTAAGCGCCTTGGTCAACAACGCAGGCGTGGCGATGCCGGGGGATTTTCTGAGTTACACGGTTGAGGATTTTGAGCGGGTGATCAACATCAACCTGCGCGGGGTCTTTGTGGCCACGCAACTTGCCGGACGTATGATGGTTGAAAGCAATATCGCGGGGGCCATCGTGAACATGTCCTCCATCAACGCGCAGCTCGCCATCCCGGCCATCCCGGCCTATTGCGCGTCCAAAGGTGGGGTGATGCAGCTGACGAAAGTGGCGTCTTTGGCTTTGGCCAAGAACAACATCCGCGTCAACGCGGTGGGTCCAGGCTCCATCGATACTGAGATGATGGCGGGCGTGAATGCCAACCCCGAGGCTTTTAAGACAGCGATGTCCCGCACCCCGTTGGGCCGGCCTGGAGATGCGCGTGAGATCGGGGATGTTGTGGCATTTCTGTGCTCCAAAAAGGCTAGTTACATCACTGGTGAAACCATCTATGTCGACGGCGGCCGACTTGGCCTGAACTATACCGTCTGACCACACGTCTGGCGGACCCTGACCCCCAAGCCCTACCTAGGAGCACACATGATCGAACGCCTGCAGACTTCCGACCGGATGAGCAAAATCGTTAAACACAATGGCACCATTTACCTCAGTGGTCAGGTCGGTGACGGCGACGGTGTCGCGGCGCAAACTGAGGAGTGCCTGGCCCGCGTGGATGCATTACTGGCCGAGGCGGGAACAGACCGGGCGCATATTTTGCAAGCCGTCATCTGGCTGGCGGACATGGCCGATTTTGCTGAGATGAACGCGGTTTGGGACGCCTGGGTGCCCAAAGGCCATGCACCTGCGCGCGCTTGTGGCGAAGCAAAGCTGGCGCGGGATGTGCTCAAGGTTGAGATCATCATCACCGCTGCAGAGAAACCCAGCACTTAAGGGGTCCCATAGCGCTGATCCCTTGATTTAGGGGCAGCGCTGGGTGGTACTCAAAAGACGATAAAGGCGGCGCACATCGCGCCGCCCAAAAACTTAGGCTGCGAACTGGGCCAACAGCTCATCCACGCCCTTTTCCAGATCTGCCAGTTTGGCCTGACGTGCTGCGGCCTGTGCTGGATCAGCACCCCCGGCAGTCGCCCCGCCTTCACCGGCGTTTTCATCCAGATCACCAGCGTCAATCCCGGCCTGGATCGTGCTTTGCAGCAGCCCCAGCACTGCACGCGCTTTCTTGGGGTTGTCGCTGATCTGGCTTTCAAACATACCGTTCAGCCCGGCGACCTTCTTGGCGAAACCCTTGTTCGCGGAGGCACCGCAGGCCTCAATCTTGGGCTTGAGCGCATCGTATTCGTTCTGCAGGCTGGTCTGCAGATCCTCAGCGCCTGCACCGCCCTCTTGTCCTTCCTCGCCGCCGCCGCCGGAGGCTGTTGCGGCCTCATCATTCTCATCGGCGTCTTCACCCTCAGCCGCCTCGCCTTCAGGCTCGCCCTGCATCTCAACCAAAGAAATGCGTGCCGGTTGGTTCCGCTCCGCGAAATAGGCTTTGGCCAGCTTTGGCAGGGTGGAGGGCACGGAGCCCAAATCATCACACTGCAGCTCCAACAGCTTGCCACTCATCGTGGCGATCCCCTTGGCCCCTTTGTTGCTGCCGCCTTCTTTCTTGCCCATGCGCCACAGGGTTTCTGCAGGCTTGCGCTTTGACGTCTTTAGGATCAGCCCCTCTTTGCCGATCTGAAGGGAAAAGAAATGCTGTGCCTTGCGGACTTCGGCAAATTGTTTGGCGAGCTCGTCGCCCTGCGTTTTAAGCTCAGCAGCAGATGGTTTCTTGGCCATGATATCCTCCTAAACATCTTGCGATGTGGTCTTGCTTAAATGTCGTGCACGCGGTGGTGCGTCTGAATGTTGGCTGATGCGAAAATGCAGGCGGTCCTGCGGGCACCAGCCGGGGTGTTAGGTCCTCTGGTTGGTGATCAGAAACGCCTCACCGCAACCAGGCCGCCAAAAATGCAGCGGACGCGGGGGGCAATGTCTGTGCGAAGCCAGTTTCGGCATAAGCTCTTTGGTGCCTTTCGGCGCTTTGGTCGGGCCGCATACCGGGCATCAAATTGCCCTTAAGCGCACCCAGCGTTGAAATAATCAGTCATCCAATAGCAAAACTATGGCACAGGTCCCTTTTTATGACAACGCTCATGACAGCTGCCGGGCTTCAGCAAGCGGGGGAAGTCTTGGCCCGCCGCCAACAGCCCGTTGGTCACGTCCAAAAGTGTGCTGAAATTTCAGGCAAAAAAGTCATCTTTGCCCGGAATTGCAACGTTATTTCAATCTGAGCAGAGATCGTACCTGACATTGTCAAACATTCCGGCTGATATGACGTGACCTGAGACTCAGCCGTTGGAGACTGCCATCAACCAGCTATCGGCCATTGATTTGCCCCCCTCCGGGGAGCGTCAGCCGCGCGCGCGGGGCGAGGGGGTTATTGCGGTCAAAGCGGGGGCGCAAGGGCGCACTCAGCTTGAGACACTCCGCCAAGCGGGATGCATGAAAGTGGTTCTGCCCACCGTCCACCGCAAGGATTGCGAAGCGATCCTGGTCAATACGGCTGGTGGCATCACGGGCGGGGACCGGCTTAGTTTTTCGGCCACAGTTGGCGCAGATGCGCAGTTGACTGTCACAACCCAAGCGGCTGAGCGCGCCTACCGCGCGCAGCCCGGTGAGGTGGGGCAGGTGGACACAACCCTTGCTGTGCAGGCGGGCGGACGGCTGCACTGGTTGCCCCAAGAGCTGATCCTCTTTGACCACGCGGCCCTTCGGCGCAGCCTGTCGATTGATCTGGCACCGGACGCAACCTTGTTGATGGTGGAACCTGTTGTCTTTGGCCGAACTGCCATGGGAGAGCGGGTAAACACCGCCACGTTTCAGGACCGCATTAGTATCACCCGCGCAGGCCAGCCGATCTATCGCGACGGTCTGGCGCTGAGCGGTGACATTGATGCGCAACTGAAACGCGCCGCACTTGGCGGCGGCGCTGGTGCAATGGCCAGCCTGGTGTTTGTACACCCCCAGGCTGAGGCGTTGCTGCCCCTCATCCGTGCCAAACTGCCCCAGACAGCGGGGGCCAGTTTGATCGCCCCAGATGTGCTGGTAATGCGCCAGCTTGCCGCTGACAGCTTCCAGCTGCGCCGCCATCTTATCCCGGTGCTGGATCATCTTACCAACAACACGCTCCCTACGTCATGGAGGCTTTGACACATGCAACTCACCCCGCGTGAAAAAGACAAATTGCTGATCGCAATGGCAGCCGAGGTCGCGCGCAAGCGGCTGGCCCGTGGCGTAAAGCTCAACCACCCCGAGGCCATCGCGTTGATCACCGATTTCGTCGTGGAAGGGGCGCGTGATGGACGCTCCGTTGCCGACATGATGGAGGCAGGGGGCCGGTGGTGACCCGTGATCAATGCATGGAAGGCATCGCTGAGATGATCCATGAGGTGCAGGTTGAGGCGACGTTTCCCGACGGCACCAAGCTTGTCACTGTGCACAACCCAATCAGATAGGAGACAGCGATGATCCCCGGAGAAATCATGTGCGCTGATGGCACCCTTACCCTGAACGAGGGCATGCCCGCCACGACGCTGATGGTTGCCAATACCGGCGACCGGCCTGTGCAAGTGGGCAGCCATTACCATTTTGCCGAAACCAACCCAGCGCTTGAGTTTGACCGCGCTGCGGCACGCGGGATGCGGCTTGATATCGCCGCGGGAACGGCTGTGCGGTTTGAACCTGGACAAAAACGCGAGGTTGATCTGATCCCGATAAGCGGCGCACGCCGGATCTTTGGGTTCAACCAGCAAGTGATGGGAGACCTCTGATGGCCCGCGAAATCTCACGCCCGCAGTATGCCGCCATGTATGGCCCAACAACTGGTGACCGCGTCCGGTTGGCCGATACGGATCTGATCATCGAAGTAGAACGTGATCTGACGACCTACGGTGAAGAGGTAAAGTTCGGCGGTGGCAAGGTCATTCGCGACGGGATGGGGCAGTCTCAGGTCACGCGTGCGGGGGGGCTGTGGATACGGTGATCACCAATGCGCTGATTGTGGATCATTCGGGGATCTTCAAAGCGGATGTGGCTTTGAAAGACGGGCTGATCCACGCCATCGGTAAGGCGGGTAATCCTGATACGCAGCCGGGCGTTGATATCATCATCGGCCCCGGCACCGAAGTCATCGCGGGCGAAGGTAAGATCCTAACCGCAGGCGGCATGGACAGCCACATCCACTTTATCTGCCCACAACAAATGGAGGATCTCGCTGCATTCCGGCGTGACCACCTGTTTTGGCGGCGGCACCGGCCCGGCCCATGGCACCTTGGCCACAACCTGCACGCCGGGGCCTTGGCATATTGGGCGGATGCTACAAAGCTTTGACGGCATTCCGATGAACATCGGCCTGTCGGGCAAAGGCAACGCCAGCCAGCCAGAGGCATTGGTTGAGATGGTCAAGGGCGGTGCTTGCGCGTTGAAACTGCATGAGGATTGGGGCACCACACCAGCCGCAATTGATTGCTGCCTCAGCGTGGCCGATGACATGGACGTCCAGGTGATGATCCACACCGACACGCTGAACGAAAGCGGCTTTGTGGAGCATACCGTGGGGGCCATGAAAGGGCGGACGATCCACGCCTTTCACACCGAAGGGGCAGGCGGTGGGCACGCGCCGGATATCATTAAGATCTGCGGTGACGCCAATGTGCTGCCCAGCTCCACCAACCCGACACGGCCTTTCACCGTCAACACGCTGGAAGAGCATTTGGATATGCTGATGGTTTGCCACCATCTGGATAAATCCATCCCCGAAGACGTGGCCTTTGCCGAAAGCCGCATCCGCCGGGAAACGATTGCCGCCGAAGACATCCTGCATGACATGGGCGCGTTTTCGATCATCGCTTCTGACAGTCAGGCAATGGGCCGCGTGGGTGAGGTGGTGATCCGCACCTGGCAGACGGCCGACAAGATGAAGAAACAGCGTGGCGCACTGCCAGAGGAAACCGGGGATAACGACAACATCCGTGTGCGCCGCTACATCGCTAAATACACCATCAACCCTGCCATCGCGCAGGGGGTCAGCCATGTCATCGGTGACATCACGCCGGGCAAACGTGCCGATCTTTGCCTGTGGTCGCCTGCTTTTTTCGGAGTAAAGCCGGAAATGGTGCTGATGGGCGGCTCCATCGTTGTGGCACAGATGGGCGATCCGAACGCATCAATCCCGACGCCGCAGCCGGTCTATACCCGGCCTATGTTTGGCGCTTACGGGTCTGCGCTGACAAAGACATCCGTCTCCTTTATCTCAACCGCAGCCAAAGACGCAGGGCTGGGCGATACGCTGGGCCTGATGAAAGAGACGGTCGCGGTGAAAAAGACACGGGCCATTTCAAAGGCCGATATGGTGATGAACGCCGCCACACCCGAAATTGAGGTGCACCCCGAAACCTATGAGGTGCGCGCCGATGGGGAATTGCTGACCTGCCAGCCCGCTGAGGTGCTGCCGATGGCCCAGCGTTATTTCATGTTCTGAGGGATCCAATGACTGAACAACTCACAGCCCAAACCCTGCACCGTTCAGGCGAATGGTCAGGCAGCACGCGGGTTTGCGCGCTGGATTACACAGACCGTTTCTTGCGCCGCAAAAAGCTGACCGCAACCGATGGCACTGCGTTCCTTGTGGACCTGGCGCAGACAACGTCGCTGGATCATGGCGACGCACTTGTACTAAGCGATGGCAGCCTTGTTGAAATCACGGCAGCCCCCGAAGACCTGTTGCGGATCACCGGCGATGAGCTGACCCGCCTGGCTTGGCACATCGGCAACCGCCACACGCCCTGCCAGATCGAAGGCGATCATTTGTTGATCCAAAATGATCCCGTGATCAAACACATGCTTGAGCATCTAGGTGCCGTCGTGGAACAGGTCACAGCCCCTTTCACACCCGAAGGCGGTGCCTATGGTCATGGGCGCACGCACAGTCATGAACACGTGGCGACGGCGCATGCCCACTAACACTGGGGTTCTGACGCTGGCGCAATGGTTGTCACCGGCCTTTCCTGTTGGGGCCTTTGCCTATTCCCACGGGCTTGAGACGGTGATCCAGCAAGGCCAGCTTAAGACCTCACAGGACTTGCAAGCTTGGCTGGAAGACGTGCTGGTGCATGGCTCGGGGCGCAGCGATTGCATCTTGCTGGGCGCGGCTTACCTGGCACAAACGCCACAGGCGCGCGCTGAGGTGGATGCCATCGCTCGGGCGTTCTGCGCCTCGGCTGAGCGGTTGATGGAAACCACCCTGCAGGGGGAGGCATTTTGCAAGACCGTCTCTGACGTTTGGGCAGCTGAGCTGACAGGCCTAACCTATCCCGTAGCCGTCGGGGCCGCCGCACAGCGGTTGGACATTGCACCGTCACTGGCAGCCTCCCTGTATCTGCAGGCCTTTCTGTCCAACCTCGTCTCTGCGGCGGTGCGGGCAGTGCCCTTGGGCCAAACCGAAGGCCAGGCCGTCTTGGCCGCGCTCACACCGCTGATTGAATCCGTTGTCGCAGACTGTGCCGGTTGCACGGTCGATGACCTGCACAGCGCCGCATTTCTGTCTGACATCGCGGCGATGCAACATGAAACGCTGAACTCAAGGATCTTCCGCTCATGACCCAACTCAATGGACCTTTGCGTGTTGGCATCGGTGGCCCGGTGGGGGCCGGAAAAACGACGCTGACGGCGAATTTGGCCAAGGCATTGCACCCTGAACGCTCCATCGGGGTGATCACCAATGATATCTATACTCAGGAAGACGCCGAAGCGCTGATGCGGATGCAGATCCTGCCTCAGGACCGGATTATCGGGGTTGAAACCGGCGGCTGTCCGCATACCGCGATCCGTGAAGACGCCTCCATCAACCTGGCGGCTGTCGCACAGATGCAAGAGCGGCACAGCGACGTTGAGATTGTGCTGATTGAAAGCGGTGGCGACAATCTGTCAGCCACCTTCAGCCCCGAATTGGCTGATGTCACGATCTACGTCATCGACGTGGCCGCCGGCGAAGAGATCCCGCGCAAGGGCGGCCCGGCCATAACCAAATCCGATATCTTGGTGATTAACAAAACCGATCTTGCGCCCCATGTGGGCGCATCGCTTGACGTGATGCAGCGGGATGCGGCCAAAATGCGGGGTGAACGGCCTTTCGTGTTCTGCAGCTTGAAAGCAGGCAAAGGTGTCGATCAAGTGCTCAATTTGTTAAGCGATATTGGTGGCTTGGCCGTTCCAGCCTAAAAGACAATCGCCTTTTGTGGCCCGACATCCAGCCGGGTGATGTGATCAGCGAGGTCCGTGGGATAGCATTGGCGGACCAGAGGATCATGGCCCGGTACGATCAATTCGGGCTTGGACGCCAGCCGCTCCAACATGACAAAGCCGTCCAACATGTCTTGTAGATCGACGACGATGGGAAAGGGTTTGCGCTGCATGAAGTTCTCATAAAAATGCGCCGCATCTGAGGCCAGCACCATCCACCCCGCCTGTGTCATCACACGCACCGCTTGCAACCCGCGCGAATGCCCGCCGATGCAATGCACGCTCAGCCCCTCAGCGATCTCTGCCGCACCGTTATGATACGTAAGCTTGCCGCGATAAAGCCGCGTGATGGCCTCTGAGATATGGCCCGCCGTAAAGGGCGCGCGCAGGACGTCGTGGCACATGCAAGGGCCTGTTGCAAAGGCCATTTCGGCAGCTTGCAAATGCAAATGCGCGTTGGGGAAAAGCGCCAGACCGCCCGCATGATCATAGTGTAGGTGGGTCACAATGACCTCAGTAATGTCCTCAGGCGTCAGACCAAAGGGAGCCAATGCCGCGCCAGGGTCCAGCCTGATAGGACGCCCGCGGGCCGTAGCCTCAGCCGTGTCATAGCCGGTGTCCACCAGGATCGTGCGATCGTCCTTGCGCAGCAGCCACATGAAGTAATCCATTGCATGGGGCGCATCGTGATTATCGTCGAAGATAAAGCTGTCCGCACGGGTCCGGGCATTGCGGTCCGCGTATTTGACAGCGTGAACTTGCCAAGCGGTCATCGCATCACCTCATCAAAAAGCCGGACCTCCTTGCTGGCGATCATATCGCCGACGGCTGCGTCAAAGCTTTTGAAATGGTCGCTGGCCAGATGCAGATCAAAGGCGGCGCGGTCGGTGTAGAGTTCATATAAGAAAATCTCATCGCCCTCTCGACATACGTCAAACTGAAGGCATCCCACTTCGCTGTCCCGCGACATGCGCGCGTTGTTCAACATCAGCGGCAAAAACGCCTCCATCTTCGTAGGCTCAATGCGGAAAGTGACGGTGACTGCGTACATAACTGTCCCTTTGTGATCAGGAAGATCGCGATTTTGCTGTTGCATCTATTTGCGTATGCATTAATAAATCCATTGTCAACGCAAGTAAGCGGGTTTGATGCAACAATCATCCTCGCCTCGGTCCGGGAAAGATAGTGGGAATGTCACAGAACTTTGAAATCGCAGTTTTTGCCGGAGACGGCATCGGGCCTGAAATCACCGCGCCGACGATTGGCATTCTCACGATGTTAAGCGCTGCCTCAGATGGCTATACGCTGAGCTTTGCGGATGCCCCTGCAGGGGCGGCGCATTACGCCAAAACCGGCGATGCGCTGCCTGACGCCTCAATGCAGCTGGCGCGCAAAGCGGATGCGATCCTGCTCTCGGCGATGGGACTGCCGGATGTACGCTATGCCGACGGAACAGAGATTTCGCCCCAGATTGACCTGCGCAAGGCGCTGACCCTTTTCGCGGGCGTGCGCCCCGTCACGGTGCGCCCGGGCCAGGCCAGTCCGCTGTCTTTGCCGCCCGGACGCGAGATTGATTTTGTGCTGATCCGCGAAAGCACAGAGGGGCTTTTTCACACGCAAGGCCGGGGCGAGGTCAGCGCAAATGAAGCCCGCGAAACGATGTTGATCACACGTGACATTTCAGAAAAGCTGTTCCGCTTTGCCTTTGATCTGGCCCATGCCCGCAAGGCGGCAGGGCGCGGCAAGGGCCGCGTGACCTGCGTGGATAAGGCCAACGTGTTTCGCGCCTTTGCTTTTTTCCGTGAAATCTTTGACGCGGAGGCGGCAAAACACCCCGAGCTGACCGCTGATCACGCCTACGTCGATGCCACTGCGTTGTGGATGGTGCAAAAACCCTGGGACTTTGACGTGATGGTCACCGAAAACATGTTTGGCGACATCCTCTCTGATCTGGGTGCAGGGCTGATGGGGGGGCTGGGGCTGGCGCCTTCGGCGGACATTGGGCTGGATCATGCGGTGTTCCAACCCTGTCACGGCTCCGCCCCAGATATTGCGGGACAGGGTGTGGCCAACCCCATGGCGATGATCCTGTCTGCGGCTATGATGCTGGATTGGCTTGGCATCAAACATGATATCCCCGCCATGACAGATGATGGCCGCCGCCTGCGTGAAGCGGTGGATAGTGTGGTGGCCCGGGGGGATATCTTGACGCGGGATTTGGGCGGCACAGCCTCAACCCAGGACGCAGCCAAAGCGGTGGCTGCGGCGTTGGAAGTGTGATGACACAACTGCGCGTGGCCACACTTGGGGCGGGTTATTTCAGCCAGTTCCACCTGGGCAGTTGGACCCGGATGCCCGAGGTATCAGTGGTGGGGTGCTGTGATCAGGACATCTCCAAGGCTGAGGCCACAGGCCATCCCGCCTATGATGATCTGGCGCAAATGCTGTCGGACAAAGACATTGACCTGTTGGACATCATCCTGCCCCCACCAGGCCACGCGGCGGCGATCCGCATGGCCATTGAAGCTGGCGTGAAAACGATCATCTGCCAAAAGCCGTTCTGCGCGACCGGAACAGAGGCCGAAGCGATGACGGATCTGGCCGCTCAGTCTGATGTCACCTTGGTGGTGCATGAGAATTTCCGGTTTCAGCCTTGGTACCGCGCGCTGAAAACCGCATTGGCCGATGGCACCTTGGGCACGCTGCAGCAGGTCACCTTTCGGCTGCGCCCCGGTGACGGTCAAGGGCCAGAGGCCTATCTTGATCGCCAACCCTATTTCCAGAAAATGCCGCGTTTTCTGGTGCATGAAACGGCTGTTCATTGGATCGACACCTTCCGCTATCTGCTGGGGGCCCCCAAGGCCGTCTATGCCGACCTGCGCCGAGTGAACCCGGTGATCGCCGGCGAAGACGCAGGCATTATTCTGTTTGATCATCCAGGCGGTGTGCGCGCGCTTTTTGATGGGAACCGCAATCTGGATCACGCCGCAACCAACCACCGGTGCACCATGGGCGAGGCGCTTGTGGAAGGCACTGATGGGACAATCACACTGCGCGGAGACGGCAGCCTGTGGCACCGGACCTTTGGCGCGTTGGAGGAGACAAACCTGTTTCCCGCTCCAGAGGTTCAGAGCTTTGGCGGGGATTGTGTGCATGCGCTGCAATCGCATGTAGTGCGGCATGTGATGCAAGGCGGGCCGCTTGAAAACGCAGCGGCGGACTATTTGCGCGTGATCCGCATCGAAGAGGCGGTGTACCGGTCTGCTGAAACCGGTCAGAAATTGCGATTGGAAGGGCTATGAAACCGACGGATACGAAACCCTTGTCCAACACGCAGAGGGCCGTTGCGGCCCTGCGTGAGATGATCTTTTCTGGCGCGCTGCCAGCGGGATCGGATCATTTGGAAAGCGAACTGGCCGATCAGCTTGGCATGTCACGCACCCCGGTCAGAGAGGCCGCTTTGATGCTGGAAGGGCAGGGGTTGATCGCGCTGCGTCCCCGCAAGGGGGTGCGCATATTGCCCGTCTCACCCGATGACATGCGCGAAATCTACGAAGTCCTGACCGAGCTTGAAAGCCTTGCCGCAGCCCAAGCCGCCGCGCGCGGTGTGTCAGATGAAGAGCTGGTGCCGCTGGCCGCCTCACTGGATGAGATGGAAATGGCGCTGGCGCGGGATGCCTTGGAGGATTGGGCCGATGCCGATGACCGCTTTCATAAAGAGCTGGTGCGGCTGGGCGGCAATTCACGGGTGGAGGCGATTTTTCACCTTATGAACGATCAGGTGCGCCGGGCGCGGTCTGTCACTCTGTTCATGCGGCCCCGGCCTGACCGGTCGAACCACGACCACCGCGCCGTGATGGAGGCCATCCGCGCAGGATCAGCCGAGCAAGCCTCAGCCCTTCACAGGGCCCACCGGCAGCGTGCAAAAGAGATGATCCTGGAGCTGTTGGAAAAGCATAAACTCAGCCGGATTTAGGGCGGGATATCCGATCCCGTGGCGGCCTAAGGCTATTGCGCCAATTTGGCCCCCAGACCATCCAACATCCGCAGACATTGGGCCAACTGGTCCCGGCTTACATATTCGTTGGCCTTATGGGCCTGCGCGATGGACCCCGGACCGCAGACGACCACATCCATGCCCAGGGCCTGAAAAATCCCGGCCTCCGTTCCAAAGGCCACCACATCAGCCCCGTTGGCACCGGTCAGCTCCGAGACAATCTGCCGGGCCTCATTTTCCTGCGTCGGGATGAGGCCCGCCACTTCGCCGATGATCTCCAACTCGATCCTGGCATCTGGATAGACCGCCCGCATCTGCGGCAGCAATTCAGTGTCGCAAAAATCACGCAGGGCGGTTTTGACAAAATCCGCATCCGTGCTGCTGACGGGGCGCATTTCCCAATCCACTTGGGCGCGTGCGGCAATGACGTTATGCGCGCTGCCCCCATGCAAGGCCCCGACGTTAATGGTGCTCCAGGGCGGCTCAAACCGGCTGTCCTGCGGTGCCCATTGCGTCAGCCGTTCTTTGAGATCCAACAAAACGCTAACATAGCGCACCGCCGCCTCAACCGCGTTCACGCCAAGATCGGGTGCGGACCCGTGGCCTTCCAGCCCGTGAAAATGCGTTGAATACTCATAGCACCCCTTGTGCCCTTCGATCACGCGCATCTCCGTGGGCTCTCCGATCAGGGCGATGGCTGGGGTGACGGGGTGATCTGAAAGTAGGCTGGCCAAGTGCTGCGCGCCGAAACAGCCAATCTCTTCATCGTAGGTCAGTGCCACGTGCAATGGCCTGTCCCTGACTTGGGCGGCAAGTGCTGGTGCCGCCGCCAGGGTGGCAGCAATAAAGCCTTTCATGTCACAACTGCCACGCCCAAAAAGCTTGTCATCTTTCTGGGAAAGCTGGAATGGATCGCTGTGCCAATCCTGATCCGTGACCGGCACGACATCGGTATGCCCCGACAACACGATCCCGCCATCCGTTTGCGGGCCGAAGGTGGCAAAGAGGTTGGCCTTGCCTGCATCAGGTGCCTCTTGCACCAGAACCTCGGCACCACAGCCTTGCAGCAGCTCCGCCGCATAGGAAATGAGCGCGAGATTGCTATCGGCCGATACCGTGGGAAAGGCCACGAGATCTGCAAGGATGTCTTCTGTCCGGGCAAGCTGAGGGTGCATCACCGCTTAATCCTTCACGAAAAGCTTGCGCTCAACTTTGCCCAAGGCCTCTGCCGGTCCGTCTGGTGTGATCAGGATGGTTTCCGTGGTCTCCAACCCCCAGGTGTCCATCCAAAGGGCAGGCATAAAATGGAAGGTCATACCGGGTTTCAGCACCGTGGTATCTTCGCTGCGGATCGATGCGGTACGCTCGCCCCAGTCCGGCGGATAGCTTAGCCCCACAGGATACCCGCAGCGGCCTTCCCGGTGGATGCCGTGTTTCTTGAGCACCTCCATAAAGGCGTTCGCGATGTCGCAGGTCCGGTTGCCAGCGCGGGCCGCCTCAAGACCTGCTTCAATCCCTTCCAGCTGTGCCTGTTCCGCCTCACGCATTTCGGGCGGTGGGGTGCCAAGATAAACCGTGCGGCAGAGCGGTGCATGATAGCGGCGGTAGCAGCCAGAGAGTTCGAAAAACGTGGCTTCGCCTTCTCGCATTGGGGATCCGTTCCACGTCAGATGGGCGGCCGTTGCATCCAAGCCTGAGGGGGTGAGGGGGACAATTGCAGGATAATCCCCCAGTCCTCCCCAACCCCCGTGATGGCCGCATGATAGATTTCAGCAACCAGGTCGTTCTTGCGTTTGCCCGGTGCAGCATTTGCGATGGCGGTTTCAACCACCTTGTCGGAGATGCGTGCCGCTTTGCGGATAAAGCGAAGCTCTTCATCCGATTTCACGATCCTTTGCCAATTCACCAAGGCGGTCGCGTCCACAAAGGTGGCATTGGGCAGGGCGGCTGTCAGCACCGCATGGGCCTTGGCGGAGTAATAGTAATTCTCCATCTCAACGCCGATCCGGGCCGTTTCCGCCCCCAGCCCGCGTAGGTGCTGGGCAAGATCGTCCATGGGATGATGCGTGGTTGATTGAACGAAGTGATCGCCATAGCCGTGGATGTGGTCCAGAGCCATCCAGCAGGTTCGCCCCGCGCCGATGCTGTCCATATAGCGGCCCCACCAAATTGGCGCGCCCTCTGCAGGGACGATCACACCCTGGTGCACGTAAAAGGACCACCCGTCATAGCCTGTCAGCCATGCTTGGTTAGACGGGTCCGTGACAAACAAAAGATCAATGCCCGCCGCCGCCATCGCGGTACGGGTTAGGCCCAAGCGGCGGTCATATTCGGCTTGGCTAAAGGGCGCGTGTTCAATTGGCATGGCAGTCTTTCCTGATCCGCTTTGCGTCAGGATGCGACAGCTTTTCAAAGGAGGCCAGCACCGATTGCCAAGGGCCGCCTAGCTTTCCTGTAGAAAGCTCTCAACCATCTGAGCAGTTTTTTTGGGTTGGGTCACCACAAACAAATGCCCGTTGTCGATCAGCTCCAGCCGGGAATTTGGGATCAGTTTGTCCAGCACATGTGCATTGGCAACCGGGATCAGCGGATCATCTGTGCCGGACAAGATCAGCGTTGGCTGCCGCAGCCGCCACAAGAACGGCACGCTGGTCCAGCCTGTCATCGCCAAAAGCTGCAGCATGTAGCCTGCATTCGATGATGGACGCATGCCCGCCGCATGGGCACCGATCAGCGTCTCATCGGACCGAAAGTCGCCCCCGTAAATCTCAGCTGCGATCGACTGCATATAGCCTTTGTCCGTATAGCGCTTGATGCTGGCCATCTTGGACAAGACGTTTGGTTTGCCCGGCACCATCGTCCAGCCAGAGGAGGTGGCGACCAAAACCAACTTTCGGCACAAACGGGGGTATTGGAAGGCAAATTGCTGCGCCACGCCGCCGCCCCAAGACACGCCTGAGACATCCACCTGTTCGTGGCCCAAAACCTCAAGCAGGTTTTTCGTCATCCGCGCCAGGCTCGCTGGCCGGTAGGGCAGGGCAGGCATGGGAGAGCCACCGACACCTGGCACGTCAAACAGGATGGTAGGCGTGTCTTTCAGTGCCTCCAGAAACGGAAAACCCAGTTCCAGATTGGCCCCGATGCCATTGAACATCAGCAAAGGGATGCGCCCCGGCTTGCCCGGTTTGGTCGCCACGCGCAGCTGTTGGCCCCGCACGTCGATCATCTCAACCTTTATGCCTTTGGGGGCCTTGAGTTCAGGCCGTTCTTTGATTTCGGTGCTCATGGCCGGGTTCCTGTTCTTTGATCTTGTGTCATTGGGCCGCCAAGCGCAGCGGGTGTGCGCGCTTAGTCGTCAAAAACATAGGTGCCGGGTGCCGGCCCAAGTGAGGGATGTTTCTTGGTGCCTGGTGTCTTGGGTGCCTTGATTTCCTTGCCAGAGGTGTCTTTCAGCAATTCCGCCCAGTCCAACCACCAACTGCCTTCCTTCTTGGTCGCCGTATCGGCCCAAGCTTCTGGGTTTTTAGCCTTGGCTGTGCCCTTCATATACCAGGACTTTGGATTGCCGGGCGGGTTGAGCAAGCTTTGCAAATGACCGGAATTCGACAGAATGAAAGTGGCATCCTTGCCGTAAAGCTGTGCGGTGGCATAGACTGCGTTCCACGGTGTGATGTGATCTGTCGTTCCTGCGATCACATAGGTGGGATGATTGACCTTGGTCATATCAATCTCAACCTCGCCAATCTTTGAAGGACCATCTTCAAGGAAGGGGTTGGTAAAGATCATATCCAGAAAATCACCGTGCAGGCCTGCGGGAAGACGCGTGGTATCTGCGTTCCAGTAAAGCACATCAAAGGCTGGCGGCGCATTGCCCAGCAGATAGTTGTTAACCCAATAGTTCCAGATCAGATCGTTGGGCCGCATCCAGGCAAACATCTTTGCCATGTCCTGCCCATCCAGCACGCCACGCGATTGGCTGGCCAGTTTCGCAGCAGCGACCGTTTGGGGCGTAACAAGCGCGGCGGTGTCC
Organism: Sulfitobacter sp. GN1-4; assembly: GCF_055693825.1. Taxonomy (NCBI): domain Bacteria; kingdom Pseudomonadati; phylum Pseudomonadota; class Alphaproteobacteria; order Rhodobacterales; family Roseobacteraceae; genus Sulfitobacter; species Sulfitobacter sp. GN1-4. The sequence goes on from NZ_JBVFUQ010000003.1 coordinate 1,182,037, forward strand.
GTATCTGACGACGACATCGTATCCAGCACGCAAACAGCCAGGATCACCTGGTTGATCTTGTCGGACTTGCCATTGTGGGCCAGCCAACCGGCATAGGTAGACAGCGTGATCCCACCAGAACACGATCCCATGATGTTCACACTGTCGCTGCCTGATATTTCAAGAGCGGCATCGCAAGCTTCATCCAGCGCCTCAATGTAGGTGTCCATCCCCCAGTCGCGGTGCTCTGCCGTGGGATTGCGCCAGCTGACACAATAGGGCTGGATGCCATTGGCCAGCAGGAACTCAATCATGCTTTTGCCGGGGCTCATATCAATTGAGTAGTATTTGTTGATCTGAGGGGGCACCACCAGCAGGGGGCGGCGGTAAACCTTGTCCGTTGTCGGCCGGTACGTCACCAGCTCAATCACGTCATTGCGAAAAACCACATCGCCGGGTGTCACAGCGAGGTTCTTGCCAACCTCAAATTTTGACATGTCCACAGAAGACGGCAAACCATCGTTCTCTACCATGTCTTTGACAAGGTTCTGGATGCCATTCACCGCGCTTTTGCCGCCGGTTTCAAAGAACGTCTTCATGGCCGTGGGGTTGATAAAGAAGTTGTTAGACGGTGCCATTGCATCCACCATGATGGAGGACACCAGCCTTGCGCGCGCGGCGTCTTTGTCTGGCAGGTCAAGTTGCTCAACCGTTGTCGTGATCTTCTCAGCCCAGGAAAGGTAGGCCTGCATCATCCCCTTTGAGAAGGGATTGTTCGCCCAACCCGTATCGGCAAAGCGGCGGTCCTTTGGATCAGGCGCAATCTGAGAGCTTTGCATCAGGATGTCTTGGGTGTCTTTTGCAAAAGACATCCATTGTTCCATCATCGCTTGAGGTTGCGCTGCCATGGCGCGCATCATGGTGGTGCCCGCGTTCATCATGTCTTCTGCACGCAGGCCAACAAGTGGGTTAAGCGCCAGCGTGTTCTCAGCGGCATTCTCACCAATTTCTTTGGCGTTCTTTGACAGCTTTTTGGGATCGCTCATATGTCACCTCCTGGGGTCACGTTACGCGTCAGGGCCGGGAACCAGCATGGCCAGGCTTTCCGCCAACAGCACGGGGCGGTCCTTGCCCTCAATTTCCATCGTGTTTTCAGTTTTCATCAAATATTGGCCGTTGTCCTTGCGGTCAAAAGCCACAAGTTTGGAGTGCAGTCGCACCTTGGCGCCCACCGGGACAGGGGCCAGAAAACGCACCTTGTCCAAGCCATAGTTCAACGCCGCCGCGGTGCCTTTGGGCAGCACGCCAATTTCCATCGCCATTACGCTGAGCAACGACAGCGTCAGATACCCATGGGCAACCGGCCCGCCAAAGGGGCTTTCTTTTTTGGCACGCTCAACATCTACATGGATCCACTGATTGTCGCCGGTGCAATGGGCAAACTCATTCACGATGTCTTGGGTAATCTCATGCCAGGAGGACGTGCCCAGATGGCTGTCGATCTTGTTTTGCATGTCCGCGAAAGTCAGTTCCGTCATAGCATCCCCCCTTTGGTGCTTGGCCATACCTGTGCGTCTGGACCGGTCCAAACAAGACCTGATCTAAGCAAACTGACGCCGCGACCCATGGCAGCTGAGCTTGACCAAGCCTACCGGACTTGCCTAACTGATCAAGTGCCACGTTACGTAACGCCCCCTTTTGAAAGGCCAATGCATGAAGCAGCTAAGCGGAATTGACGCGACCTTCCTTTACATGGAGACAGAGCAGACGCCGATGCATGTGGCTGGGCTGACGATCTACGATTTGCCGAAAGGCTTTCGCGGGTCGTTCCACAAACACTTCACGGAATTCTTCAAAGGACGCGTCCACCTCATTCCCATCTTCGGGATGAAACTGGCCAAAGCCGCTTTTCAGTTGGACCACCCCGGTTGGGTGGATGCGGGCGCGTTGGATTTTGATTATCACATCCGCGCAGCCAAATTGCCCAAGCCCGGCACGCGCAAACAGCTCGAAGACATGGTGGCTGAGCTGCACGCAGAGCGTTTGGACAGGACGCGCCCGCTGTGGCAGTTCACCATCATCGAAGGGCTAGAGAACCGCCAGGCCGCGCTTTATTCCAAAGTACATCACGCCGCGGTTGATGGCGGCGCTGGCATGGTGATCACGCAGGCGCTTTATGATCTTGGTGAAACGCCACGTGAGGTGCCGCCGCCTGAGCCTAAGGAAGATGTGCGCATCCCCACCCGTCCTGAACGCGCTATTTTGACGATGAACGACATCGCGCAGAACCTCGTCCGGCAGCAATTAAACGCGCTTGAGACGATCCCAAAGATGTTGGGACAGGTCACCGACATGATCGCGCCCGTGCTGGCAGGCAAGGTCGGTATCCCGCAGATTTTTGCCCCCCGCACCCCTTTCAATGTCACGGTTGAGGCCAAACGCAGCTACGCGGCACGCTCGCTTTCGCTGATAGAGGCAAAGGCCATCGGCAAGGCGACGGGGGCCAAGCTCAATGATGTAGTGATGGCCATCACAGCGGGGGCTGTTCGAAAGTACCTGACGAAAAAGCAGCAATTGCCAGATGCTGCTTTGATCGCCTTTGTCCCGATCTCCATGCGCGAGGTCGGCAATACGGACATCAACAACCAGGTGTTCGGCATGAACGTGCCCCTGGCCACCAACTATGGCGATCCGCTCAAACGGTTGAAAAAGATCATGCAGGAATCCGGTGCCTCCAAGACAATGGCAGGCGGCGTGAAAGATGCGGCCCCTTCGGATTTCACCATCATCGGCGCGCCAACCCTGCTACCCGGATTGATGCAGCTTTACGGCAATTCAAAACTTGCCGATGTGATCCCGCAAGTGGTGAACATGTGCATCTCCAACAACGCAGGCCCGCCGTTTCCACTTTATTGCGCCGGGGCCAAGGTGACGGCACTTTACCCCGTCTCCATTGCGACCCACGGCGTGGGGCTGAACGTGACGGTACAAAGCTACATGGATCACCTCGATTTCGGCCTGACCTGCGATTACAAGGCGGTGCCGGATGTCGATGAATTGGCGGGGCTCTTCATCGACAGCTTTGAAGAACTAAAAGAGGCAGTTGAAAAGGCGGCGGCGTGATCAAGCGTCTGCAACGTTGTCAAGAGATCTGCCGCTGAACTGCGTCAGGGTGACGCAACGCAAAGGTTGACAGGTGAAATATTAGGCTATCCTATCCCCTAGTAGCGCAAGATTATTGCGCTTTTGAGGAGCCTTGACCATGACAGCCACCTCCCTACGCCCACCAAACCGACTGCTTTTGCTCTTGGAAGGGCGCGCCATCCCCGAAATGTTTGGCTTTGCCGCATCCTTGCCGACGCTGACAGCGCTCGCGCCGCGTGGAGAAGGGCAGCCGGTGCTGGTGCTGCCGGGTCTGACCACCAGCGACAGTTCAACCGTGGCCCTGCGCCGGTTTCTGCGCAGCAAGGGCTACAACGCCTACGGCTGGGAATTGGGTCTGAACTTTGGGCCACGCCCCGGGATCGAAACGGGGCTGCTCTCCCGGCTGGATGAGCTGCACGATAAATACGGTCAAAAGGTCAGCCTGGTTGGCTGGAGCCTTGGCGGCATCTATGCCCGTCAGATGGCCAAGATCATGCCCAAGAAAGTGCGCCAGGTGATCACCCTTGGCAGCCCTTTCAGAGGCGACCCGCGTGCGACCAATGCCTGGCGCGTCTATCAAATGGCGAGCGGTCAAAGCGTGGATGACGGCGAAAAACACATGGGCGGTGCGATTGCCAAAGCACCTTCAGTGCCCACAACCGCGATCTATTCCAAGACCGACGGGATCTGCGCCTGGCAGAACTGCATTGAGCAAGATACCGACACCACAGAGAATATCGAAGTCAAAGCAAGCCACTGTGGCCTCGGCCATCATCCGGCGGTTGTCTATGCCATCGCTGACCGGCTGTCCCAGCCCGATGGGGCGTGGAAGAAATTCGACCGCTCAGGCGCGAAATCTGTGGTATTTCCAAAACCGTCCTACGCTGAATAACGCCATAGGCATCTGTGCCCTAAGCATGGGTGCTGCTCAGGTGCCCCCACATCGATGGTGTAAGATGGCCGGATGACACATGTGGCACCGGTTCAAAAAAGCGATCCTGTGCAGATGGCACAACGCTATGTGATTGAACGCCCACGGCGCCGCTTGGGGCCTCTGCGGAAAAGTTACATTGGAAAGATGAAGCGACACCGTCCCGCTTCATCTTTCCTCTATAACTCAACAGCAACCCTAGCCGAACGCACCTCGGACCCTGGGGCGCGCGCGGCAGCATCAAAGCGACCTGCTTTTTGCCTTAACGCAAAAAGCACTACACAACCCGGCGAGCTGTCAGACCTCTCACCTGGTTGTGCACCTTAGGTGCGTGACTTTCCGCCTTAGGACTTCTTGTTATCCGTGGCCTCGGCAATGCTTTCCATCACACGGTCTTTGAGGATGCCAAAGGCGTCCGCGCTGCCCTGTTGCACCACCTGAGACATCTCGGTGGCGTTCTTGACCGTGGCATCAAACGACCGCTTCGCCATCTCCATCTGGCTGGTCATCATCGCCTGTGGATCGCTTATGCCGCCTTGCGCTTCTTGCACAGCGTCACTGATGTCCGCCAAAGCCGTCTCAAGGGCGGCGCGCTGTTTGGCCATCAGGTCTTGTGACGCCTGAGATCCCACTTGTGCCGCCGCTTGTAGCGCTTCGAGGTTCTTTCGGTGCCCATCCATCAATTGGCTCAAGTCCGGGCTGGGAATATTCAGGTTGGAACCAAAGTTCTGGAACATGTCCATGAAGGGGTTGTTGTCTTTGCTGTCTGCCATGTCTGCCTCCGGGGCTGTTAGGATGGGAGTTAGTTTAGGAACCGGGCTGCCTTACGGCAACAAAAGAGATTCAATCAGGTAGAGAACCACACCAACGCAGCCGCCAATGATCATGCCGTTAAACCGGATATACTGCAGGTCACGCCCTACATTGATCTCAATGAGCGTCAGAAGCTGCTGGATGTCCCAGGCTTTCACCTGATCGGCGACATACAGGGAAATGTTGCCGCGTTGCTGGGCCACGAGATTGCTCAGCACTGTGACCATGCCTGCGTTGATGTCGCGGCGCATATCTTGGGCACCGTCCAGCTTTGTGCCGATGTCCACAAAGAGGTCCGTCAGCCGGGCCACCAAGATGGAATCCTCCTTGGCCGCATCCTCCAGCACGTAAATACGCAAGTTGTCCCACAGGCTCTCAGCTGCTTGGGCAAGCTCTTTGCGCGCCAGCAGTTGCTGTTTCAGCGTCTCAACCCGATTGGCAAATGCTTTGGTCCGTTTGGTGCGGCGGATGTATTCTTTTAGGAAAACCTCAAACTCTTCGCGCAGCGGATGGTCCTTGTCTGCTTTGATCTCATCCAACAGATCCGTTGCCGCCACCACGAGCCGGTTCAAAACCAGGCGGTCCCCTTGCAGGATGTTAAAGAGCAACGGCAATTCGCGCTGCACTTTGCGGCGGATCACATCCAACGTGTCGTCATTGTTGAGAAAGCGGTGCATCGCGCCGATGACTTCATCCAAGAGCTTTTGGTGACGCCCTTCTTTGGTGAAGGACGTCATCACCTCACCAACCAGGGGCGCGATATCTGTTTGGGCCAGCTGGCCTGCCACGCGGTCGGAGGCAAAGCGCACGATGCCCTTTTGATCGACACTGTCCAACAGTTGCGGCAGCAAGCGCACGATAAACCGTGCCAAAGAGTCCGCACGGCTTGGAGAGGACAGCCAAACGGACATCTCACCTGCAAAGTCGATCTCACGCAGTTTGAGGGTGACAGGTTCTGGTGCCAGAAAGTTGTTCTCAATAAAGCGGCCCAGATTGTCGGCGATGCGGTGTTGGTTGGCCGGAATGATTGCCGTATGCGGAAAGGGCAGGTTCAGCGGGCGTTTGAAAATCGCCACAACCGCATACCAATCCGCAATGCCGCCAATGGTTGCGGCCTCAGCAAAGGCGGCCACGATCCCCAGGGCGGGATAGTGAATTTCCATGATTTTGGTCAGGATCAGCAGCAAAAAGCAGCCCAGCAAAACCAGGGTTGCCAGCATCTTGATACGTTGCAAAGCGGCCAGGCGCTCTACCTCGGGTCCTTCTAGGTTTCTCATAAGCCCGCCGCGTCTTGTTACACGCCTACATAGGGTGCGCACCGGGAAAAGTGCAATGCTGCGATGCGGCAATGAGAGCATCGTAGGGCCGATAATTGGGGGGATTCCAGTTGGTGTTTCGGGTGAAAAAGGGTCAGGCACACCAATCGGTACATTTGTGAGGTTATACTAATGTACTGAAAAATAATGATTATGAATAAGTTGACGTAATCCGACGCCACGTCAGTTTCGAAAAATGTTGCAATGCAGCATTGGAAACCCCAAATAGGTGTCATCCCGGGTTGAACAGCAACCGGGCCCCAGACATGGCTTAGAAAAGAATGGATGAGACAATGGCAACGAAGACAACAGCAAAGACCGCTGAAAAAGCAACCAAAGACGTCACAGAGAACGTGACCGAAGTGACAAACAAAGTCACCGAAGGCGCACGTGAGTTCGTCAAGCGCACCACAGACAGCGCACAAGAGCGCGTAGAGGGCATCTACGAAAGCTCCAAGACATATAACGCTCAGCTCGAAGATACACTCAAGCGCGCCGCATCTGGCTACACCAGCATCCTGGGTGGCATCGCAGAAGCAGCTTTCGCAAACGTGAACCACACATTGGCCGCCGTCGAAAAGATGGCCGAAGCGAAGTCCGTGTCCGACGCGATGAAAGTGCAGTCCGACTTCGTGCGTGAGCACACCGCACAGAACATGGAGCACGCACGCTCCGCATATGATTATGTTCGCGAAGTAGCCTCCGAAAACGCATCCTCCCTGCGTGAAGGTTACGCGAAAATGTGGCCTGCTGGCGGTAACAAAGCTGCCTAAGCTTTTACCGATCTCAGGATCACAAATTGAAAGCCCGCGTCCTCCCCGCGGGCTTTCTCGCGTTTTGAGGGGGCAGATCCCGCAACGTCATGATTGCGCGGTCGCAATGGTTCGGGCATGAACTATTTAGTCCACATGCGAACAAATTATGTCCAACTCTCTACGCGTCTTTCATCAGATACAAATCGCCCACAGCGCGCTCTTTCGGGCAGCTGACCAACGCACCCAGTCTGACGTTGGCTTGTCCACGACCCAGCTGGCGGTCTTGTTTGTCCTCAAGCGGCAAGACGGCGCCCCGATCTCAGAGATTGCCAAGACGCTGGCGATGGGCAAATCCAGCCTGACGGGACTGATTGACCGGATGTGCGACCGTGCGTTGGTGCGCCGGGCAGCATCGGCCGAAGATGGTCGCGTGACCCATGTATTTCTTGAACCCCAGGGGCAGGCGCTGCTCCAGTCCGGCAGCGCAGCGGTCAACGCGTTCAACGCCGCCTTGCTCGCACCCTTTGATGCGGCAGAGCAGGAGGTCATTGATCGGTTCCTGACCCATATATCCCAAAACGCCAATCAGATTATCTGCGGCCCGCCCGATGATCAGAAAGAACCAGATGACAGACCTTGAGCCTGCGATCACCCCGCTGACATTCCAGACCGAAGATGGCTGGACGCTTGAGGGTAGTCTCTATCGCGGTGCAGAGCCCAAAGTGGCCTTCATGATCTCTGCAGGCACAGGGTTCCCCCGCACATTCTATCACCACGCTGCCCGCCACCTTGCTGCCAAAGGGGCGGTTGTGTTGACCTACGACTATCGGGGGATGGGGGGCTCTAACAATGATGCAGGCCGCTTTGCGCAGATCGAATACACCGATTGGGGGCGGTACGACATGCCTGCGGCAGTCTCAGCGCTGAACCAGCACGCACAGGGGCTGCCGGTGGTTCATATCGCACACAGTGTCGGCGGGCATTTTCTGGGGCTGATGCCAAACCAGGACGTTCTGACAAAGCACGCATTTATCTCGGTTGGTACGGGTTTCTTTGGTGGGCATCACCTAAGCTACCGCCCCGTTGCAATGTTCTTTTGGTGGATCTTGGGGCCTATGTTGATCTGGCGAAACGGTGCCGTCACACCTGGGATCGGCTGGCAAGGCGAAGCGCTGCCGCCGCGATTGTTCCGTACTTGGCGGCGGTGGAGCATGCGCCGTCCTTATCTCAGCATCGATTTCGGGGATCGCTTAGAGCCGCAGCATTATGCGCAAGTGACCGCGCCTATCCGCGCCTGGGTGTTTCCCGATGATCCCATCGCCACCCCACGTGCGGCAGACGATCTGCTGAGTTTCTATCCCAACGCGCCGACCAAACGCGTCACCCGCAGCCCAGCCGACCTTGGTGTCCGGCGGATTGGGCATGAGGGTGCGTTTCGGAAAGGGCGCGAAACGCTTTGGGATGAAATCTGGGAATGGGCCTTGGGCTAAAGGCTGCAGATCAATGATCGACCGCCCCTAGACCGACGCCCAAACATCCAGGACATAACGGTCCTCAGACATCATCTGCTCCATCCAGGCATCTGCGGCCTCTGCGCTGACGTCTTTTTCCTCCTGATAGATCAGGGTCAAGGCGCGGCGCACATCAGGTTCCATCCGGCTGCCATCGCCACAGACAAAGACCTTGGCCCCTTTTTCAAGCAGCGCCCAGATGGCATCCCGCTGCTGGCGGATCACATCCTGGACATAGACCTTTGATTTCTCGGCACGGCTGAACGCCACGTGCAAATCGGCAATGCCATCGGCGGCGTATTGCTCCAGCTCTGTTTGATAGATGAAGTCCTGATCCGGGTGGCGGCACCCGAAAAAGAGCATGGCCTGGCCAAGCGACTTACCCGCCGCCTTTTGCGCGGCCCGCTCTTGTAAGAAGCCGCGAAATGGCGCGATGCCGGTTCCTGGCCCGACCATAATCACAGGGGCTGCAGGATCGTCTGGCAGGCGGAAGCCGTCGCTGGTGCCGCGCAGGCTTGCGTGCAAGGTCGTGCCCTCTGGGCTGTCTGCGAGGAAGTTCGAACAGACGCCTTTGAACTGTCCCAGCCCCGAGATCGCCGGGTCATCCACCACCCCAACGGTGATGGCGCATGTCGCAGGATCGTTCAGGGGCGAGGATGAGATCGAATAGTAGCGCGGTGTCATAACCGGCATCAGCTCCAGGAATACACCAAAGGGCACTTCACAAGCGGGGAACTGCTCAACCAAATCCAGCACAGACAAACGCTTTTGCTGGACGGCAGGTTTGTAGTCCTCCCCGGCCAAGGCCTCCAGCGCGGGTTTGGATTTTGGACAATCGGTATGGCGCGCCAGCGTGGCAACATCCTTGCGAGAGGCCACGGCCTGCAATTCCACCTGTTCTGTCAGCAGCTTGGCAGCATTCATCGCGGCCCCTGTGGGCAGTTGCGAATGCTCCTCGGCAGACGTGCTCAGACGGATCTGTGTATCAGCACCAAACCCAAAGCGGCGCAGCACGCGGCCCACAAGGGCGTCTGAATTGCGCGGCACAACGCTTAGGTGATCGCCGGACTGGTAGGTCATGCCCGCTGCCAGCTCAATCTCGATGTGTCGGGTGGAGCGGTGAGAGGCGGCGACATTCTGCAGCTCTTTGTTTGCTGCAACCACAACCGGTTTTGCCCCTGCTGCGGCGGCGACGGGGTTCGCTTCGGCCCCTGACAGCACCTCCACTTCATAAAGCGGTGCGGCGGCGGAGCCGCCATCCAGATCAATCTCAAGCCCGAGGTGCTGCGCTATGTTGCCCCAAATGGGACCTGCCCAGGCTTCGAATTGTTCATCAATGTCGTCCCGCGCGTCGCCTTCGGCGCGGTCAATGACGCGGGTTGCCCCCAGGGCCTCAAGCTGCGCATCAATCGCGCGCGGCGTGGCCTGGAACGTTGCAGCCCAATCGCTGTGCCCGCACCCGAAGACGGCAAAGTTCACGCCTTGCGCGCTGCCGGGTTCTGCTGATTGCAGCCATTCGACAAACTTCTGCGCATTGTCCGGTGGCACGCCATTGTAGGAGGCACAGGCAATCAGCACCACGCCGTCGCGGGGCAGCTTGCCAGTGTAGGCATCAAGCTCTCCTAAAGTGACGTCAAACCCGTTCTGATCGGCAGAGCGTGCAAGATCACGGGCATATTCCTCAGTTGTGCCCAGGTTTGAGCCATAAAGAACCAAGGCCGGTGTTCCGTGGCTGGGCCGGTTCGCACTGTCCGTCAGCCCCCCTGATTTTTCACCATCAGGCACCTGACCTGGCACGAGGGTGGAGCGGGTCACGTCCCCGCGCATCCGCACTTTCATCTTGAAGCCATCAGGCTTGATGGACATCGATTCCTTGATTTTCAGCTCATAATTGGTGTGATCGATCAAATCGAACCGTTGCAGGATCATCCCCATCACCAGCACCGCTTCTTGCATCGCAAACTGGCGTCCGATGCAGGCCCGCTGCCCGTTGCCGAAGGGCTTGTAGGCATTTACCGGACGGGCCGCGACGGCCTCTTTGCTGAAATGATCTGGGTTAAAGTCATCCGGGTTATCCCCCCAGATTTCCTTATCCCGGTGCAACATCAGGGTCAGCACGGTCGTAAAGGTGCGTTTCTTGAGCTTATATTTGCCGCCAATCACCTCATCCTCATAGGGATAGACTGAGAACGCGGGGGCTGTTGGCCAAAGGCGTAGGGCCTCATACAGGATCTGGCTGACGTATTGCAGCTGGTTCACCTGTTTAAGCGTCGGCACCTGGCTGATGTCACGGCCCAGCACGCGGTCAACTTCCTCATAGGCTTTGGCCAGCACATCTGGGTGTTGCAGCAGGTAATAAAGCGTAAAGGACATCAGCCCGCTTGTCGTTTCATGCCCTGCGATCAGGAAGGTGTTGATCTGGTAGCGGATGTTTTCGTCTGGCAGCGTCTCACCAGTTTCTTTGTCCACGCCTTCCAGCATGTAGTTCAGCAGATCGTTTTCACCTGACCCGCCGGTCTTGCGCCGCTCAGCGATGATGTCATCAACGAGCTTGTTCATGTAAGCCACGTCTTTGTCCATCTGGTCCAACCGGCGTTTCAGCAGCGTTTGCTCAAACGGCAGGCCGCGCTGCATCATGCAGGTCTCCAACGTGCGGGTCAGCGCGTTGATGAAAGGGTGATAATCCTCCCGGTAGAAAGAGTTGAAGCGGTAGTTAAAGCCACAGATGCCGATCGTATCCAGCGCAACAGCGGTCATGTCGTGGACAACGTCGATCTCATCATCGGCGTTCATCCGCTCCCATTTCATGCAGAGTTGGCTGGCCACGTCCTGCATCATCGGCATGTAGTTTGACATCGCTTGCCGTGAGAAGGTGGGCAACAGGATGTTATGCGCCTTTTGCCAATTGGGCTCTTGCGTGTCGCCCGTAAAAAGCCCGTCCCCGCCAATCGCGCGCACCCTGCGCAAAGAGCCGCGCACCGCTTTGTCAAAACGGCTTTCATCGCAAAGTTCGTCCACCAGATCATGGCCTGAGGCGATCACCATCGGTGTGCCCATCATGTCCATTCTGATGATCGGCCCCAACTCACGCGTTAGATCCATCAGGCTTTGCAGCGGCTGGTCCTTGTTGACGGACAGCACATTGCCCAGCAGCGGGGCCTTGTCAGGCATCGGGATGCGTTCAAGCTTGGATTCTTTGGTCGCAGATGTTTCAGACACTTTGCTTCCTTTCGCCAGGGAACCGGTAGGGCGGTTACTTGATCGGGAAAACGGCATCACGTCGATGCGACAGCGCACTGCCGCATTCCCCTGCTTTGCCAATTCCTCCCGTCTTATCGCGATGGTAGCGGATGCTGCGGCCTGCGTCCATCTGACTGGCTTCGGGGCGGCGAGCAGGATGGTAATTCCCGCCTGGCGGGAATAGTGATTTTCGCCAGATACTTACAAGGCTCTTGCAACCCAAGCGCGCAATGCGTTAGCACCGTAGGGGTTGGGCATACCGCCACGTCAACCGCCGTGCGTGACCTTGCCAACACAGAAAGTTGGAAGCTGCAGACCGCAGGCCAACGCAGGGTCGGGGGGCCGCGATGATAAAACTACTTCATGTCGAAGATGATGCCGACATCCGTGAGATTGCGAATTTGTCGCTGTCTTTGACCGGCGAATTTGAAATTGTTCAAAGCGAAGATGGTCAGGCGGCGGTGGCGCAGATTGAGACCTTCACACCGGACGTGATCTTGATTGACATGATGATGCCGGGCCTGACGGGGCCGGAAACGCTCGAAGAAATCAGGAAAGTGCCGCATCTCAGCGAAACGCCAGCAATTTTCATGACGGCACGCACAAGGGACGAAGACGTGGCCGCCCTGCGCGCCCTTCACCGGGTGGATGTCATCAGCAAGCCGTTCGATCCAATGAGCTTGCCCGAAGAGATCAAAACCATTCTTGCGAAAGTCTAAGGTCTGTCGGAAATCGCACCGGGGCCATCGCGGCTAGAGCGGCGTGCCAGGTTGGTCCGCTAATTGTCCCGCGTCTTCCAGCAGCGCGCAGCAATCCACGACAAACTGGTCCAGTTGAACAATCAGGCCGCCGGGGCAGGTGGCGTCCTGCGCCTCTGGGCTGGCCAGGTGCACCAAAATCTCGTTTTCACAAAAGCTGGCCGCATCGCCAAGCGTTGCGAAACCCAAAGATCCCGCCGTGCCTGAGATTTGATGCAAGATCTTCTGCGCCCCTGAAAGGTGTTCATTGATCTCTTCCGAGGATTTGCCGTCCCATGCACTAACCGCATGCGCAGCGATGTTCTTCTGACGCTCATGCAGCATTTCCAGAAAACGGAACTTCACCTGCTCAATGCCGGGGATTTGGTCTGCTATGTCTTTCATCTGGTGCATCTTACTCGGTAACAGATTTATGCGCCGCTGGAGCCGTCCGTTTGGTGTGCGTAAGACGGCGGCCAGCGGCGCTAGGGGAACGGGTTCAATGTGCCCAAGGACTGTGGCGCAATTTTGACCCTTCAAGCGGTTATTCGCGCCCCATTGCCTTGTTCTTGAACATTTTCAGCAGGTTTAGATGACCGCTTTCTCCACGAAGGGGACCTTTTCCTCAATGCGGGCATAGTTGAACGGGGTCAGATCAAGCGTGCGGTAAGAACCATATGAAATCCACTCAGCAAGCCCGCGGCCCATGGCGGGGGATTGCTGCAACCCGTGGCCGGAAAATCCGTTCAAAAACAAGAAATTGCCTACCTTTGTGTGAGGTCCGATCACCGCATTCTGATCGAAGGTGTTATAGGCATAATGCCCCACCCACTCATTGATGACCTTGACCTCTTCGAATGCCGGCACGCGGGTCGCGATGGCCGGCCAGACCTTGTCTTGCCAAAGCGCGTGATCAAATGCGAAATCGTCGAATGCGACGTCCGGGTCTTCATCGGGGGGACAACCAGCAAGGTAGTACCGCCCCTCAGACCGCATATGAACGCCCGACGGGTCGATGGTCAGTGGCAGATCACGGTCCAAGGGGCGCGCGGCATCAAAGATATAGGTATAGCGTTTACGCGGACGGACTGGCAGTTCCAGCCCGGCCATGCGCGCTGTGGCAACCGCCCTGGGACCAGAGGCGTTGACGACGACGCCGCACCCAACGCTTTGACCAGATTGCAGTGTGACGCTTTGCACTGCAGTGCCTGGGTCATTCAACGTCATGTCCACCACAGTGTCGTGGATGTATTCCACCCCATTTCGGCGGGCCATACGTTTGAACCAGTCAAACATGGTGCCGCCGTCAAAATACCCCTCATCCACCGTGTTGTGATTGCCCGCAACGATATCATCCAGCTGGTAGAAGGGATATTCCGCCGCGATCTCTTCGCGGCTCATGTGCCGGGTCTGCGCGCCCAGCGCCATTTGCAGGCCTTGGGCCTCTTTCAAGGTCTGCGCAAAGCCGTCAGTGTCTGCCAGATAGAGGTATCCGTAACTTTGCAGCACCAGATCGGGCACATCCGGCGCATCGCCCATGAAGTGGCGGAAGTTCTTTATGAACTCTGCGCCAAACTGGGAAATCTGGATGTTGGTTTTGTTTGAAAATTGCTGGCGGATGCAGGAATTGGTGTGGCTGGTTGAGGCGAATTCATAGCTTGGATCCCGCTCCACCACCAGAACGCGCCCGTCAAAGCCGGGCATCTGTGTCAGCCACCAGGCCAGTGAAGAGCCATAGATGGCACCGCCAACGATCACCACATCATAGGTCGCGTGTTCGGCTGTCATTGCTTTCCTTTCTAAACCTGAAACGGCTGTTCCAATGCCTTTTCCACCATGAACAATCGGTCCTGCCCATAGAACATGTCGCCGCCGACAAAATAGGTGGGCGATCCAAAGACAGTGCGCGCAATGGCTTCGTCGGTGTTGGCCTTGTGTTGCGCCTGAACCGCGTCACTTTGCGCGGCCGTCACCAGAGCCGCCCCATCCAGGCCGCAGCCATCAGCAAGCCGCGCAATCGTGTTTGTATCGGCCAAATCCGCATCATCGCGCCAATGTGCCTGCAACAGCGCCTGGCTCAGTTGCACCTGGTTCCGCTTGGCCGCAATAATGGCACCATTGGCCAGCCCAAGCGGGTTGTCGTGATGCGTAGGACGAACGCGCATGATGGGCAGGCCGCGGATCTCCGCCCAGCGCACCAGTTCGCGGCCAAAGAAATAGTCAATATGCGCCGCTGTGCGGTCCTTGAATGCGGGGCTGCGCGCGGCCTCAACCACGGGCAGGAAATCAAAGGGCCGGTGCACCACCTGCGCGCCAGCCTGCGCTGCAATACGCTCCAGCTCCCATGCGCCCAGATAGGCATAGGCGGAATGGGCCGAATAAAAGTATTCAATGGACTGAGGCACAGCAGGCTCCTTTCCCGTGACAGAACCGGGGAAAGGGCCGCAGGTCAAGCGGCTTGCGGCGCGAGGGTCCCCCACGCGTCATAGCATGTCGTATTTTGCATTGAGCGTCGGCGCGCTTTCCGTAAAGTCCTGAGCATGAACACACCCCTGATCGACAACCTGCAATACGCCAATTTCTCACCGCGCATTTTTGAGCAGATGCGTGAGGGCGGCGTGGACGCGGTCCATGTCACCATCGCCTATCACGAAAGCTTTCGGGAAATGGTGCTGAACCTGGAGCAATGGAACCGCTGGTTCGAAGAGCATCCAGACCTGATTTTCAAAGGGCTGACCGCATCAGATGTCACCCGCGCGCAGCAAGAGGGCCGCACCGCGATCTTCTTTGGGTTTCAAAACCCAAGCCCCATCGAAGATGACATTGGCCTGGTTGAGATTTGCCACCAGCTGGGCATCCGCTTCATGCAGCTGACCTATAACAATCAGTCTTTGCTTGCGACGGGCTGTTATGAAGAGGATGACACAGGCCTTACCCGGATGGGCAAACAGGTGGTGCGCGAAATGAACCGGGTCGGCATGGTGGTGGACATGAGCCATTCCGCCGAACGCTCTACGCTGGAGGCGATTGAGCACGCCACGCGCCCCATTGCCATCACCCATGCCAACCCGCATTGGTGGCACCCGGCTTTGCGCAACAAATCAGACACCGTGCTAAAGGCGCTGACCCAAGCGGGCGGCATGTTGGGCTTTTCGGTCTACCCTCACCACCTTGCGGGCGGCACCGAGTGCACCTTGGACAGCTTTTGCGCCATGGTGGCGGAGGCTGCGGAGCGATATGGCGCGCAGCATTTGGGCATCGGAACTGACCTCTGCCAAGACCAGCCTGACAGCGTGGTTGAATGGATGCGGGTCGGGCGCTGGAGCAAGGTGATCGACTACGGCGAAGGCTCAGCCAGCAATGCAGGTTTCCCGCCAATGCCAGAATGGTTCCACGACAACCGCGATTTTGGCAACATCCGGCGCGGGCTTTTGGCGGTGGGCCTGTCTGAGGCTGAGACAGACGGCATCATGGGCGGCAATTGGCACCGCTTTTATGAAGAAAGCTTTGGTCCGCAATGAAAGACATCCAGCTCCCACCAGAAGGTCCGCTGCGTCCACCATCCACTGTGATGCGGCTTGCTCGTATGGGATCCATGTTCCCCACGCGGCTCAGCTTTTTGCGTGCGCTGACCCGCCGGATGGCGGCCGAAAAGGTGACCGTATCGCGACCCGTGTGGGAGATGTGCAAAGACGGTTTTGGTCATGCGGTCTATTCGGTCACCCTGGGCGGGCACACCTATTCATTGGTCGCCGTCTCCACCGACCTGCCGCCTGAGCTGCGCACCGACCGGGTGATCGCCACCGCTTGGGACAGTGCCTATGTCCTTTATGACGGCGTGCCCGATGCGGATGAGATCGCGCGCATCACCGCTGCTGCCCCCGGCAAGAGGCTGCGCGCTTTACCGAACGTGATCTGATCCTAAGCCGGGCCAACAAATCTGTGCGCCTTTTTGCCCATGTGGTTGAGGCCCTGCGCGCCGGGCGCCAGCCTGACCGCCAGATGATCCGCGATGTGGGCTATCTGATGCGCACGACAGCCGTTTATGGCAACGGCAAATTTGGCATCGCCGACCGGAACCTTTTTCACGACCGCCCCGGTGTTGAAGGGCCGTTCGCGGCTGAAATGCTCACCGTTTGGCTGATCCGGCACTTTACCCATGATCTCGTGGAACACGTGGGCGGCGCACCGCTTGACCGGGCGCTTAAGCGGCATTTGGGGATTGGGAACTCCACAGGCCTTGGGATGGCACCGTTTCTGGTGACCCATCCGGTGCTTTTGAACAACTGGATGTTGGCGCGCGAAACGGCGCTGGCACGGGTGCGCGCGCTTGAAACGCTGACGCCTGAACAACAGGACCGGTTAAGCACGCTTGCCGCGCGCGCCGCGCGCCATCTGGCGGAATGGGAAGTGCCTGACCCAGAACACCAGGCCCGAATTGAGACGCTGCGCACCGATTGGGCCAAGGCCAGCGCCCGCTTTGATTTCTCCGTCCCCTTCCCCCTTGAGGCGCTGATGCAATCGCTTGAGGGGGCAAGTTGTGACGTGCAAGAGCTGGCCGTGGCCCTTGTGCTGGAGCCTTTTGGCGATCTGGTAGATGGGCTGACGGACTGTATGGGCGATCCCTTTGGGGCCCTGAGCATACCGCTGAAAGACACCCAAACGCTGCGCCAGCATATTGAGGCCCATTTCCCCTGGGCGCTGATCCCCGACTATGACGCGCCCGAGAACTGTGGCCAGTTCTGGTATGTCTCTGAGGCCAAGCAGGAACCCCGTCTGGGGTTGCGATTTGAAGAAGACGGTGCCGCATTAGAAAGCCCTCTCGACATTGGCCGCCGGATCAAGGCGCTTTATGCAGATCTGCCTTCACAAAATATGGCGGTGTCGGATCTGTTGGCGGCACATCCCGACCATGGCTTGGCCCTGTCACGGGTCCAGATCGGCACGCGCTATCCCTACGCCGAAATCCAGGACAACCTGATTGCCACCAGCTGTTTGCCGATCGACATGCTGCGCTGCAAATTGTCGTTCTTTGGTGCGTCTAAGTTCGATCCCAAATCAGACCGCTGGACCCGGATCACGCTCTGTCAGGGCGCCCCCTTGGCAGATGAGCTGCAGGACGAGGCGGATGATTGGTGGTTGCCGGTCTTTGCGGCATGAAGGTTTCTGCCAATGAGGTGATGGCCCTTGTGGGCAAAGCCGCGCGCGGGGCAGGGGCCCCCGCCGGGCAAGCCGCCGCCTTTGGGCAGGCGGCGCTGCACCATCTTGCGTTGGGCAAGGATCTCTGCCGATCTGGTTGCCGCTCTGAACGCGCTGCCGGGTGGTCCGATCTTGGAAATGCCGCTCCTGTTGTCCCGTCTGTTGGAGCGCTCGCAAGATGGTGAGGCCCAAGGGCATCTGGCACCCGCAGGCCCTTTGTCGCTCATGCAAAGCTATCTCAGCGCGCAACCCTTTGCGACCGATGTGATCCAAAACGCAGGGGGCCTAGAGGTCACCGCTTTCCTCACCCGACCGAATGCCGCGCCGGTGGTCACGCGGGTTGATTTGCCTGACGATCTGGCAAGTCTTTTGAACAGGCTGGCGGCAAAGACTTTTGTGCCCGAAACTGCGGCCTCTCGTTTGTCTGGTGCGGGCGCTGGGCTGACGGACAACGACTGACCGACCGCGCTTTCAAACGAAACTCTTTGGCATCCTGTTGATCCACATGCCGCCGTCAGCGCCCCCTTGGCTTGGCGCGCAGCGTGGGATCGGCCACTGTGGGGTCCTCTGGCCAGGGGTGTTTGGGATAGCGCCCGCGCATGTCTTTGCGCACATCCGCATATGAGCTGGTCCAGAACCCCGGCAGATCCATGGTCACTTGAACGGGGCGTTGCGCGGGGGACAGCAGCGTGATTTTCAGCGGCTGCCCAGCCACTTGGGGGTGGCGGGTCACGCCAAAAAGCTCTTGCAGCCGCAGCGCGATCTGAGGGGCGTCGCCGTCATAGTCGATCGCGACCTGACGGCCCAGTGGTGTTTCAAAATGTCCGGGAGCGGCGCGGTCAAGCGCCTGTTGCTGCTCCCAGCTCAGCCGCGCCCGCAGGGCTGGCAACAGATCAAAACCTTTCCAATCAGCGGCACTTTTCACGCCGCCCAGATGGGGCAGCAGCCAATCCTCCAAAGTCTCCATCAAATGCGTCTCGCTAAAGTCTGGAAACGCGTCATCCATCAGCCGCGCGCGGGCCAGGAAACGTGCAGCGCCTTTGCCGGGACGCATCCCCAGTTGGCGCACCCCCTCCAGCATCGCGACCGCGATGGCCTCTTGCGGGGCATCGGGCCATAGCCTGTCCTCCAGCACCAAAGCACCAAACCGCTCTTGCCGCCGGGTCAGCACGCGGCCTTCGCGTTTGGACCAAAGACACAGATCCTGCCAGGTGATCTGATCGGTAAAAAGGGCGCGCAAATGTGCATCGCTGATGACTGCCGCCTGGCGCACCTTGGCCTCTCGGGGATCGCCGTCAAGATCGGTGGCGACGATCAATCTGGCCCCGGCCAGGGCATCGCCTTCGGGCAGGATGGCCCCTTTGCCACCTGAGAGGACAAATCGGGGCGCGTCCCCTTTGCGGCGCAGTCCTACCCGGTCTGGATAGGCCAGTGCCGCAAGCGCGCCGATGTCCTCCGGCCCCTCTGCGCGGTGGCCTTTGGTCAAACGTTTAGCCTCTTGCCGGATGCGCGCCAGGGTCGGGGTATGGGGCGGCAGCGGCGTGTCTTTGCCCGCGATGGCCGCCATCCGCAGAGCCAGATCCACGCCCGCGCCGCGCATCGGGTCACGCTCTGCCAGAAGCGCGGCAAAGGTAGGCGCAACAGTCCCCCCTCGGCTGACCATATGGGCCAGCCGCGGATGCAAGGGCATCCGCGCAATCGCCCGGCCATGCGTGGTGATGCGGCCCTGCGCATCAAGAGCGTCCAGCATGTGCAAAACCGTGCGGGCCTCAGCCAGACGCCCGTCGTGTGGGGGCGTCACGAAAGATAAATCCGCCGCATCCGTTCCCCAGGCCGCAAGCTCAAGCGCAAATCCCGTCAGATCGCCCGCCTCAATCTCGGCAGGGGGATAGGCGGCCAGCGCACCGTCTTCGCCTTTTGTCCAAAGCTTGTAGGCCACCCCTGCGCTGATACGTCCCGCGCGGCCTGCGCGCTGGGTGGCCTCTGCACGCGTCACTTTCTCTGTCACCAGCCGCGACATGCCCGAGGCCGCATCAAACCGCGCCCGCCGCGCGCGCCCTGCATCCACGACAATCCGAATGCCTTCGATGGTCAGGGATGTCTCCGCAATGGAGGTGGCCAGTACAACTTTTCGCCCGTCCCGCACAGGCTCAATCGCCCGGCGCTGCGCTTTCAGATCCATCGCGCCAAATAGGGGGGCAATTACGCAATCGGGTGCCAAGCGGGCAGACAATAGGGCTTCGGTGCGCCGGATCTCGCCCTCACCGGGGAGGAAAACCAGGGCAGAGCCTGGGGCCTCGGCCAGCGCCTTGCAGACCAAATCGGCTGTGGCTTCTTCAAGCCGTTGTTTGCCTATGGGCCGCTCAAGCCATTTGGGTGTGACGGGAAAAGTCCGGCCTTCTGACGTTACAACAGGGGCCGACATCAGGGCGGCGACGGGGGCGGCCTCCAGCGTGGCGGACATGGCGACCAGCAACAGGTCATCGCGCAGCGCCTCGGCGACCTCTAGACACAGCGCCAGGCCCAAATCAGCGTTCAAGGATCGTTCGTGAAATTCATCAAAGATCACCGCCCCGACACCGGGCAAGTCAGGCGCGTCTTGCAGCATCCGCGTCAGGATGCCTTCGGTCACCACCTCAATGCGCGTCGCAGCGCTGACGGTTGAGGCCCCGCGCATCCGGTAGCCGACGGTCTGCCCTGCAGGCTCGCCCAAGGTCTGCGCCATCCGTTCCGCTGCCGCGCGCGCGGCCAGGCGGCGCGGCTCCAGCATCAGGATCTTACCCCCAGTCACTGACGCCTCCAGCATGGCCAAAGGCACGCGGGTCGTCTTGCCCGCCCCCGGCGGGGCCTGCAGCACCACCCGTCCTGCACGGCGCAAAACCTCAATCACTTCGGGCAGGACGGCATCAATGGGCAAAGCGTCAGACATGGGGCGGTTATCAATCAATCTGCGGGCAAGGCCAAGGGGTGCGCAGGGGATGGACAATCGGCAGACAGGACAGCAGAACAGGGCCATGGATACGCAAGACTTAGCCGCAAGGATCACCGCAGGAGAGCGCCGCGCGCTGGCCCGCGCCATCACGTTGGTGGAATCAGGTCGCCACGATCACCGCGCAGAGGCGGCTGCATTGCTGGCGGCCTTGCCCCAAGACCGCCAAGCCCTGCGCATCGGTCTTTCAGGCACGCCGGGGGTGGGGAAATCCACATTCATCGAGAGCTTTGGGATGATGTTGATCCGCAAAGGGCTGCGGGTGGCTGTTCTGGCCGTTGATCCATCGTCTTCCCGCTCAGGCGGGTCCATCCTGGGGGATAAGACGCGGATGGATCTTCTCAGCCGGGAGGCCAATGCGTTCATCCGTCCTTCGCCAAGTCAAACGCACCTGGGCGGCGTGGCCCGCCGCACCCGCGAAGCGGTGCGCCTGTGTGAGGCGTCAGGCTTTGACGTTGTGTTGATCGAAACCGTTGGCGTGGGGCAATCGGAAACGGTCGTGGCTGAAATGTCGGACCTTTTCTTGTTGTTGCTGGCACCAGCGGGCGGCGATGAGTTGCAAGGCGTCAAACGCGGCATCATGGAAATGGCGGATGTCATTTTGATCAACAAGGCAGACGGTGATCTGAAAGCCGCAGCCACCCGTACTTGTGCGGATTATGCAGGGGCCTTGCGGCTGCTGCGCAAACGGCCCCAAGACCCCGACGGGTTCCCCTGCGCGATGACAGTATCCGCGCTTGAAGAGAACGGGTTGGAGGATGCTTGGACGCAGATGCAAACCTTGATGGACTGGCGTCGCAATGCGGGGTTCTGGGAAAGGACGCGGGCCGCGCAGGCGCGCTATTGGTTCTCAGAAGACGTCAAACAACGGCTGCTGGCGCAATTGGAAGAGCCACAGGTGCGCGGGGCGTTGGAGGCCTTGGGCGCTAAGGTGGCCGCAGGTCAAACCGATCCCTCAGCGGCGGCACAAGAATTCATCGAGACCTTGGGGCGGTAGCCCGGCTTTTTGCAAAGAGCCCTATCGAAGCCTTTAAAGGCTTCGCACCGCTTTCTTCAAAGAAAGCGCGCTACCCTGCTTTTGGATGCGCGCGGTTGTAGACTTCCATCAAACGCGCCGTATCCACAGCCGTATAGGCCTGGGTTGTGGAAAGCGACGCGTGCCCCAGCAACTCCTGAATGGCGCGCAAATCCCCGCCTGCATCCAGCAAATGGGTCGCAAAGCTGTGCCGTAAGGCATGAGGGGTCGCGGTGGCGGGCAAGCCCAGCTGCATCCGCGCATCTGCCATCACCTTGGAAATCGCCCGTCCGTTTAATGGCCCGCCCCGGATCGCACGGAAAAGCGGCGCGTCGCGTTCTTGGGGGTAGGGGCAAAGCCGCAGATAATCCGCCACCGCCTGCTTGGCGGCAGGCAGGACCGGCACCACACGCTCCTTGCCCCCTTTGCCCAGGATGCGCAGGCTGTCTGGCAATGGCGCATCCTTGCCCTGCAAGCCCAATGCCTCAGAAATGCGCAGCCCGCAGCCCCAAAGAAGCGTCAACACCGCCACATCGCGGGCTGAGACCCAAGGGCGGTCTGATTGGATCTCTACGCAGTCGATCATGGCTTTGGCGGCATCAACGGCCAGGGGACGGGGTAGGCGTTTTTGAAACTTCGGCGCGCGGGCTGAAAGCACTGCCGTAGGCTCAAACCCTTCGCGTTCGGCCAGCCAGCGATAGAACGCTTTGACCGCTGAAAGCTTACGCGCCATGGAACGGGGCCCCAGATTTGGCCCGCGCGTCCGCGCCATCCAGGAGCGCATGTCGCTGATGGTGATCTGTGCCAGCGCTGCAAGGCCCTGACGTTCGCCTTTGTGCTCTGTGATGAAGGCCAGGAAATCGGCCACATCGCCCTGATAGGCTGTGATCGTGTTTTCAGCAGCCCCTTTCAAGGCCCGCTGATGGCTCAACCACCCTTGCAGCACATCCCGCGCCGCCGGGCTGATCAGCCCTATGTCATGGGACATGTCCGGTTCGCTCAAGACAACCAACGGCGCATCGCGCGCTCAAAGACACCGGTGAAGAAGGTCAGCAAATCTGTGCCTTGCTGCGGCGTGAACATATGCGGATCTTCAGCACCCAGTACCAAAAGTCCCGGCAGACGCCCGTCGCCAAAATCCAGCTTCAAACAGGCCTCAGAGCGCATCCAATCCGCCTTGCCCGCATAGATTTGCTCAGATCCCTTTTGGATACTGCGCAACGTGACTTGCCGCGCGGTGCCGCCCCGCCCTTGGGTGAGGTAGTCATCAATGAAACCCGGCTCTGCTACGCTGAGCACATCGCCCAACCGCTGCACTGCCGGATCATCATCGTTCTGTACTGATTCCAGCACCAACTTGACCGCATCAACGCGCAGGATGTCTGCGACTTCGCCGCCCAGATCACGCAGGAAGGGTTCAAAATCCACCGGGTCCAGCATGCGCAAAATCGCGCGGTGGATCTGGTTTGTGCCCGCCAGGTTTTCATAGGCCGCCGCAATCACGGAACGGTGGGTGTCTTCCAGCCTGTCCAGACGCGCTTCCAGCCGTTCCATCGCAATGCCGCGCAAATCCACGATATTGCCGCCCATGGCCTTTTCATTGGCCGCAATCAGCGCCTGCATGACATCGTTGTCATCCAGAATCACATCCGGTTGCGAAATGATCGCCTCCCGCAGGACGTCATCGATTTTTGGCTTGCTGCTCATTTTTATCTCTTGGCGGTTTTGGGTTGCATAGCACGCGGCGGGGGCAAAATCTGCCCCCTGATTGCAAATTCGTCACCTGTGGCGGATAGGCGTCATCCCGTTAACGTGGCCCTAACCCCAGCCGCCAGGGCGGGGAGTGTCACACACTCTTTCCCCTAAAATTGCGCGCAGTGACTGCCAATATGGAGACCATGTTCAGCAAACAGTCCCCATACCCGCATATGTTTCCCCTAAGCCCTGCTCAGCTGCGCCAGCTTTTGGACAGCCTGTCAGAGCCTCAGATCACAAGATCTGTTGACCGGTCTTCGCCCAATCTTTCATGAACTGATCCAGACCTTTGTCAGTCAGCGGGTGTGTGGCCAGTTTCTTGATCACATCCGGTGGGGCGGTCATGACGTCTGCACCAATGCGCGCACATTCCTGCACGTGGTTCACCGATCGGATAGAGGCCGCGAGGATTTCGGTGCTAAAGCCATAGTTGTCGTAAATGGTGCGGATGTCTTCGATGAGGTCCATGCCATCCAGATGAATGTCGTCCAAACGGCCAATAAAGGGCGAGATGAAAGAGGCCCCCGCCTTGGCCGCCAACAGCGCCTGATTGGCTGAGAAACACAAGGTGACGTTGACCATCTTGCCTTCGCTTGAAAGCACTTTGCAGGCTTTCAGCCCGTCCCAGGTCAGCGGCAGTTTCACGGTAATGTTGTCCGCGATTTCAGCTAGCTTGCGGCCCTCGGCAATCATCGCCTCGGCTTCAAGGGCGACCACTTCGGCAGAAACGGGGCCTTCGACCAGATCACAGATTTCCTTGGTGACCTCCATGATGTCACGGCCTGATTTTAGGATCAGTGAGGGATTGGTGGTCACCCCATCTACCATGCCCAGTTCATTCAACTCAGCAATGGCGTCGATCTCAGCGGTATCAACAAAAAACTTCATGCGATGGGTCTCCCTCTCCAAATCGCGGTGTTATCGCTAACACAAAGGCGGCTGCCTTGGCTTTACCGCATGATCTGCGATGCTTAAACCCTCAATCTCTGTTTGGTGTTGCGGAGCCCCCCGGTGCAGGTCCCTGAGTTTTACGAACATGGCGCGCTTGTCGCAGTGCTGACGACCCAGCCTTTGGGCCGGACGCTGGATTACAAAGCGCCCGAAGGCGGCTGCTGGCTGGGTGCATTTGTCGAGGTGCCTTTGGGCCCGCGCAAAGTGTTGGGGGTGATCTGGGGGCCGGGGCAGGGCGATTATGATATCTCAAAGATCCGCCATGTGATCCGCGCGCTTGATGCCGCCCCGATGCGCAGTGAAATGCGCAGTTTTCTGGAACGCGCGGCGGCCTACACGCTGACGCCAATGCCGGCGATGCTGCGGCTGGCGACCCGCGCGCCGGGGTTGGGGGATCCGCCATCAATGCGCAAGATTTACCGCCGGGGGAAGCTGAGCCCGCAAAGATGACCGACGCGCGTCGGCGCGTGTTGGCGGTGCTGGAAGATTACGGTGACTTGTCCTTCACCCTCAAAGAACTGGCCGATATGGCCGGTGTGACCACCTCGGTGGTCAAGGGCCTGGCCAAGCAAGAGGCGCTGCGCGAAGAAGATGCCCCCCGCGATCTGCCTTTTGCGCGTCTTGATCCGGGCCTGCCGGGCAAGCCGCTGACCGATGATCAAGCAAGTGCTGCCGCCTATCTGGCAGAAGGCGTGCGGGCTGAGCGCTATGGCACAACGCTTTTGCGGGGGGTGACAGGCTCAGGCAAAACAGAAGTCTACCTCGAAGCGGTGGCTGCGGCTTTAAGTGCGGGGCGTCAAGCGCTGGTGCTTCTGCCTGAGATTGCGCTGACGGAGCAGTTTTTGACCCGCGTGCAGGAACGTTTTGGGGCCAAACCTGCTGAGTGGCATTCGGGTGCCACAATGACGGAACGCCGCCGCATCTGGCGGATGGTGGGGCAGGGGCAATGTCAGTTGGTGATCGGTGCGCGCTCAGCACTGTTTTTGCCGTTCCAAAACCTTGGTCTGATTGTGGTCGATGAAGAACACGACACATCCTACAAACAGGAAGAGGGCGTTCTTTATAATGCGCGCGATATGGCGGTGCTGCGCGCCTCCATCTGCGGCGCGCAGGTTGTTTTGGCCTCTGCCACTCCCAGCCTTGAAACCTGGGCCAACGCGGAGGCGGGCAAATACAAACGCTTGGAACTCACCTCACGGTTCGGACCGGCGGTGATGCCAACGATGGGGGCCATCGACATGCGCGCGGAAGGCCTGCCCGCAGACCGCTGGGTGTCGCCCAAATTGCAGGCCGAAGTGAACAAACGGGTTGAGAAGGGCGAACAAGCGATGCTCTTTATCAACCGCCGTGGCTATGCGCCGATCACGCTTTGTCGGGCTTGCGGGCACCAGATCGCTTGTGATCATTGTGACGCGCGTATGGTTGAGCATCGGTTCCTGAAACGTCTGATGTGCCACCAATGCGGTGAAAGCAAACCCATGCCCGATGCCTGCCCCTCATGCGAGGTAGAGGGCAAGCTGGCGGCGGTTGGTCCCGGTGTGGAACGGCTGGGTGAGGAGGCCGCCGCCATCTGGCCTGAGGCCCGCATCGCAACGCTCAGCTCCGATATGTACGGATCCGCCCGCGCGCTCAAGGCAGAGATCGCGGGCATCGCAGAGGGGCAGGCCGACATCGTCATCGGCACACAGCTGGTGGCCAAGGGCCATAATTTCCCCAACCTCACTTTGGTCGGCGTGATTGACGCGGACCTTGGCCTGCAAGGATCAGACCTGCGCGCGGCAGAACGCACCTTTCAATTGATGCGCCAAGTGGCGGGCCGCGCGGGACGGGCAGAGGCCCCAGGCACCGCCCTGTTACAGACTTACCAGCCGGAACACCCCGTCATCCGCGCGATCATCGCAGGCGATGAAGAAGCGTTCTGGAAAGCGGAGGCCGCAGAACGGGAACAGGCGGGTGTGCCGCCCTACGGGCGCATGGCAGGGATTATTCTATCAGGTACAGATGTCGCCCAGGTCTTTGATGCGGGGAATGTGCTGGCCCGTCAGGACGGCCCGATGCGCCAGATCGGCGCGCAGGTGTTTGGCCCTGCGCCCGCCCCGATCGCCCGCGTCCGCGGGCGCCACCGCGTGCGGTTGCTGGTCAAAGCCAAGAAAACCGCCCCTCTCCAAGACGCCTTGGCGCGGTGGGTGGGACAGGTCCAGACCAAGGGCGATTTGCGTCTGGCTGTGGATATCGACCCGCAGAGTTTTTACTAGGCCCGCGCCTTTACACAACCGCACAGCGGCTCTGCGCAATTGCGCCTCGTCTTTTCGGATCAGGAGGCGTAAGGCTGAGCCATGGCCCAACCCGTCACCCTTGCTCAGGCGCAAGCCTTGCCGTTTTGGCGCAGACCCATCGCATTGCTGTTTTTGATGGCTTTGGCGATGCCAATTGCGTTCAACACCTGGTCTGCGCTTTTGAACAACTTTGTGGTGGAGGTTGCTGATTTCGACGGCTCTGACATCGGGCTTTTGCACACCGTGCGTGAGATACCGGGCTTTTTGGCCGTTGGCGTGATCGCCGTGATCATTTTCATCCGAGAACAGGTGCTGGGGCTGATTTCCCTGGCTCTGCTGGGGGCTGCCACCGCCGTGACCGCGTGGTTCCCGTCAATGGGCGGCATTCTGATGATCACGATGCTCAGCTCAATAGGCTTTCACTATTATGAAACGGTGAACCAATCGCTGCAGCTGCAGTGGCTCAAGATCAAGGATGCCCCGCGCATTCTGGGCTGGCTCATGGCCGCGGGATCTGCGGCGACGCTGGTGGCCTATTTGGCCATCATTGCGTTGTGGGAAACGCTGGGGCTGTCTTATAACGCGGTTTATCTGGCGGGGGGCGGCGTTACCGTGCTGATCGCGCTTTTTGCGCTTTTTGCCTACCCGCAGTTCGAAGCCCCCACGCCCCAAAACAAAAAGATGATCCTGCGCCGCCGCTATTGGCTTTATTATGCACTGCAATTCATGTCGGGCGCACGGCGGCAGATCTTTGTGGTTTTCGCAGGCTTCATGATGGTCGAAAAATTCGGCTGGCAGGTGCATGAAATCACTACGCTTTATCTGATCAATCTGGTGGCCAACATCATCTTTGCCCCCTTGATGGGCCGGGCGGTCGGGTTTTTTGGTGAACGGCGGACGTTAGGATTTGAATACATCGGTCTGACGATTGTCTTTCTTGCCTATGGCGGGGTCTATTACCTGGGCTGGGGTGTTGTGGTTGCGGCTACGCTTTATGTGCTGGATCACCTCTTTTTCGGACTGGCGCTCGCGATGAAGACTTACTTTCAGAAGATCGCTGATCCTGCCGACATTGCCCCGACGGCTGCGGTCGCCTTTACCATCAACCATATCGCGGCCGTCTTTCTGCCGGTTGCGCTGGGCTTGCTTTGGCTGGCTTCCCCAGCGGCGGTGTTCTTTCTGGCGGCGGCGATGGCCATGACCTCCTTTGCGCTTTCCATGCTGATCCCGCGCCACCCAGAGCCGGGAAATGAAACGGTGTTCTCCCGGCCTATCGCCCAGGCGGCAGAGTAATCATGGAACCGGGGCGGTTCCTGGCGGGCAGCACCATGGGGCATGTGGTGCGCATGACAGCCACCGGCGCGATGGGGATCACCTTTGTTTTTCTTGTCGATGCGGCCAACCTGTTTTGGGTGAGCCAGTTGGGCGATCCGAAACTGGTCGCGGCCATTGGCTATGCCTATGCGGTCCAGTTTTTCTCAGTCTCTGTGGCTGTTGGGCTGATGATTGCGGCCACCGCCGTGATCTCACGCAGCATCGGAGAGGGCGACCGCGACCGTGCGCGCAGGCAGGCGGGTGCCGGTGCCGTGATCTCCATGGTGGTTCTTAGCATCGTGTCCTTGGGGATTGTCGCGATGCGCATGCCGCTGGTTAGCATGGCTGGCGCCCAGGGAGAGACCGCCACACTAGCGGCCCGCTATCTTGCCATCACCCTGCCATCCTTGATCCCGATGTCCGCAGCGCTTGTCCTGTCAGGGACGCTGCGCGCGGATGGCTACGGGGCCAAGGCGATGTACATCACGCTGCTGTCCGGTGTGGTGCTGATGATCGTCGATCCGATCCTCATCTTCTGGATGGGCCTGGGGCTGGACGGGGCGGCCATTGGTCTTGTTCTCTTTCGTTTCGCGTTGCTGGGGTTGGCGGTTTACTTTGCGGTCATTCAGATGGGGCTGGTTGACCGGCCCCGCCTGCGCACGCTGCGCAACATATGGCGGCCCTTCATGGTGGTTGCTGGCCCCGCCATGGCCACGCAGATGTCCACGCCGGTTGGCAATTACCTGATCACCATGGTGATGTCGCCCTACGGCGACGAAGCGATGGCGGCTTGGGCCGTGATCGGACGTTTGACGGTGGTTGTCTTTGGCGGCGTTTTTGCACTGTCGGGTGCCATTGGTGGGATCTTTGGCCAGAACTTTGGCGCCGGTCAGATTGACCGTGTGCGCCAGACCTACCGCGACGCGTTGATTTTTTGCGGGGTCTATACGCTTGTTGCATGGGTTTTGATGCTGATTGCCACGCCTTATGTCATCGCCGCTTTCGGCCTGACCGGCCTGGGGGCTGAGGTCTTGCGGTCTTTCACGCTCATTGGGGTAGGGGGCTTTGTGTTCATTGGTGCGCTCTTTGTGTCGAACGCAGCGTTCAACAACCTGGGCCGCCCGGGGTGGTCAACGCTGGTGAACTGGCTCAAGGACGGCGCGCTCAGCTATCCTGCCGCAGCGGCACTTGCGGCCCTGTTTGGCGCACCCGGCGTGATCTATGGCCAGGCGGCGGCGGGGGCGATCATGGGCCTGATTGCCGCGACCTGGGGCTGGTATTACGTACGCGGATTGAAATCGGAAGAAGCCCAAGCGCTTGACCCGCACTATCCGCGCCCCTACCCGAACCCCGACAGACATCGGAGAAGATAATGACGACATATACCGCGCTGACGACCCTGGAAGGCCGCGATGCTGCCTATGCGCTGGGCGAGGCGATGGAACGGCTGACACCTGAACCCACGGGCGTTGGCGTTTTTGAAATGGAAGACGGCTCGGGCCTGTGGGAGGTCGGTGGTTATTTCGAAGCCGCACCCGATGAAACGGCCCTGGCCGTTCTGGCCGTGGCCATGGGGGCCAAACCCTTTACCGTCTCCGAAGTGCCCGAAACCGATTGGGTGGCCCACGTGCGGCGCGAACTGGCACCGGTCGAGGCGGGGCGCTTTTTTGTCTACGGCTCGCACGATGCGGACAAAGTACCAGCAGAGGCCGAACCCCTGCTGATTGAGGCGGCGATGGCCTTTGGCACGGGCCATCACGGCACCACCCTTGGCTGTCTGCGCGCGCTTGACCGGTTGGCCACGGATGGCTTTGTGGGTCAGAACGTCGCCGACATTGGCTGTGGAACAGCGGTCCTGGCCATGGCTGCTGCGCGGATCTGGCCCAACCCGGTGCTGGCCAGCGATATTGATGAGGTCGCGGTGGACGTCGCCCAGGCCAATGTTTCAGCCAATGGGCTTGATGGAAAAGTGCAATGTGTCGAGGCCGCGGGCTTTGATCACCCGGCACTCGCCGAGGCTACGCCCTTTGACCTTGTTTTCGCCAATATCCTGAAAGGACCGCTTGTCGCGCTGGCCCCAGACATGGCCAAGGCCCTCAAACCTGGCGGATTCGCGATTCTGTCGGGGATTTTGAATGAGCAGGCGGACGAAGTGACAGCGGTTTATGCACAATCTGGCATCAATGTGACCCATAATGAGCAGATTGGTGAATGGACGACGCTAACTCTGCAAATTTCCTCCTAACTCATCCGGGTTTTTGGCTAAATTTGAGGTGTTTGCCCAGATTTCGCCACATTGCGTAGTTAATCAATTCTCAACAGCGGTGGGGGCCGTTCGTTTGGAAGAGATCACTGCCATGGTTGAAACACACGACCACTTTGAACAGCGCCTTGCTGCTTTGGGGCGTAAACATGAAAAGATGACCCACGGGTACACGACCAAAATCACCCGTGACGGGCTGATTGTGGTACAGCCCAAGCGGTCGCGCGTTTTGCGCGGCGGCGCGGTTTTGCAGGTGCTTGTACTTGCGTGCCTGGGCTTCTTTGCATTCAAGGTATTTGCGCTGGCTGCCGTTGGCCCCGCAACTTACGAAGACCGTCTTGCGGCACTGTCCGAAGGGACCGTGCTGGAGCAGGCCGGGGCGACCGCCCTTGCCGTTGATCCCATCACCGCTGTGCTGGCAGATCAAGTTCGGCCGTTCTTGCGCTGATCCTTAACTATTTGGTCAGCCTTTGGGTTGATCAGCTGTAAAAGTAACGAGTTTGCCGCGTCTCTGGTTGTTCAGAGCGCGGCTTTTTTCGTGTCGTTATAGATTTGGTGTTTGTGCCTGTTGGGTGAGGTGGAACATCACCGCTGAGGCCGGGCCACATCACGCCGGATGCAGGACTTGGCACCACTTGAAAGCGTTTTGACCGCTCCGCTGGCCACCGCCCTCTTCCTTCGCCGCAGGAGTTGCGCACATAAAAAGGGCGCGTCGTTTCTGACGCGCCCTGTAATAGCTTACCCGTTCTGGGGTCGTTTGCGTTAGCGGATGAATTCCGCCATCGCGACGTCATCGATGTCGCCACGGATCAATCCGATGTCTTCCAGCTCGCGGTCGGTCAGGCTGGACAGCGCATTGCGTGTGATGCGTGCGTTGTTCCATGCCACAACTGTGCCGAGGGCGCGGGCGAAAACAGAGAAGAATCCGGAGACGGCGATAGAGGAGCCGTAAACGGGGCGGTTGGTGTCAAAAGCTGCCATTGGAGCCGTCCTTTTTGTCTAGTGTTGTGCTGGATCATCCAGCCAGTGAGGGGCAGATAGGACGCTTATTCGCCCGGCACAATGGGCCGAATTGCATAGGTGATTTGCAATTTCTGCATAGGTCATTTTCACGGTTAACGCCCCGTAAATAATGGAAAAATTGCGACCTTCGACGTGT
This sequence comes from Sulfitobacter sp. GN1-4, assembly GCF_055693825.1. Classification (NCBI taxonomy): domain Bacteria; kingdom Pseudomonadati; phylum Pseudomonadota; class Alphaproteobacteria; order Rhodobacterales; family Roseobacteraceae; genus Sulfitobacter; species Sulfitobacter sp. GN1-4. The sequence continues at coordinate 1,213,384 of NZ_JBVFUQ010000003.1, forward strand.
CGTTTTTCTGCTTCAAATGCCCGAAAGCGACACTGAGATGCATAAGCGACGCAGTGCAGGGCGAAATTGTGTCATCTGCGGAAACACTTGGCGGATGTTCGCGTTTCGTGCTAGTGCATCAAAAAAGCAACAATTCTATAAGTGACAGGGCAGATATGCGGGTAATTGGCATTGATCCGGGGCTTCGAAACCTCGGATGGGGCGTGATTGACCAAGTTGGCAGTAAAACGACTCACGTGGCCAATGGCGTGTGCCACTCCACCGGACAGGATCTGGCGGCCCGGTTGCTGTCGCTTTACCAGCAGCTCAGCGAGGTCGTCGCGGCATTTCAGCCCGATACGGCAGCTGTTGAGCAGACTTTCGTGAACAAAGATGGTGCCGGGACGCTAAAGCTGGGTCAGGCGCGCGGCATTGCGATGCTGGTGCCAGCGCAGGCAGGGCTGCCTGTTGGGGAATATGCGCCCAACAAGATCAAGAAGACGGTTGTGGGCGTAGGTCATGCGGACAAAACCCAGGTCGCCCATATGGTCAAGATGCAGTTGCCCGGTGTTGATCTGGCGGGCCCGGATGCGGCGGACGCGCTGGCCATCGCGATTTGTCATGCCCATCATTGCGGCGCGCCCAGCTTGGCGGATGCCCGCATCAAGGTGCGCGCATGATTGGTAAGATCACAGGACGCATTGACTACCGCGCCCCTGACCATGTGCTGATTGACGTCCGCGGGGTGGGCTATCTTGTCTATTGCTCAGAACGCACGCTTGCTGCCCTGCCCGGAGCGGGTGAGGTGGTGGCGCTTTTTACCGATCTGGTGGTGCGCGAAGATCTAATGCAGCTATTTGGCTTCCAGACGCTGGTGGAAAAGGAATGGCACCGCCTGCTGACCTCGGTGCAAGGGGTCGGGGCCAAGGCATCACTGGCCATTCTGGGCACGCTGGGGCCCGATGGCGTCAGCCGAGCCATCGCCCTGGGTGATTGGAATGCGGTCAAAGCGGCCAAAGGCATTGGCCCCAAGATCGCACAGCGTGTGGTTTTGGATCTCAAGGACAAGGCCCCGTCGGTCATGGCGATGTCCGGCACCCTGGCTGAGGCGCAGGGCGAGGTGCCCGCTGAGGTGATTGAGCCTGCCGCACCCGCACCAAGGGCCGCGTCCCCGGCGGCAGCCTCCGCGCAGGCCGAGGCATTGTCGGCTTTGTCAAATCTTGGCTATGCGCCCGGGGATGCCGCCGCCGCCGTGGCTGAGGCCATTGGTGCAGCACCCGAGGCCACCACGCCCGATCTGATCAAGGCCGCGTTGAAACTCCTCGCCCCAAAGGGATAGGCTGTGCCCATCCCCTCTATGGACCTGTGAATGACAGATATTGATCCCACCGTCCGGCCAGAGCCGTTGCCCGAAGATGTGGACCGCGCCCTGCGCCCGCAGATGCTGGAGGAATTCGTGGGCCAGGCTGAGGCCCGCGCCAACCTGCGTGTTTTTATCCAATCGGCCAAGCAACGCGGGGAGGCGATGGACCACACGCTGTTTCACGGCCCGCCCGGTCTAGGCAAGACAACGCTGGCGCAGATCATGGCGCGCGAATTGGGGGTGGGTTTTCGGATGACCTCTGGCCCGGTTTTGGCCAAGGCGGGTGATCTGGCGGCGATCCTGACCAATCTGGAAGCGCGCGATGTTCTCTTTATTGATGAGATCCACCGGCTGAACCCGGCTGTCGAAGAAGTGCTTTACCCGGCGTTGGAGGATTTTGAGCTGGATCTGGTGATCGGTGAAGGGCCTGCCGCGCGCACCGTGCGGATTGAGTTGCAGCCCTTTACGCTGGTCGGGGCCACCACTCGGATGGGGCTTTTGACCACACCGTTGCGGGACCGGTTTGGCATTCCCACAAGGTTGCAGTTCTACACCGAGGATGAACTGTTCATCATAGTGGACCGCAATGCCCGCAAGCTGGGAGCGCCTGCCGATGAGGGTGGTGCACGCGAGATTGCCAAACGCGCCCGCGGCACGCCGCGCATCGCCGGACGGCTTTTGCGCCGCGTGGTCGATTTTGCGCTGGTTGAAGGGGACGGCCGCGTGACCCAAGCCTTGGCAGATATGGCCCTGACCCGGTTGGGCGTGGACAGTCTGGGCCTTGATGGCGCCGACCGGCGATATCTGAGCCTGATTGCGGAGAACTATCAGGGGGGGCCGGTGGGCATTGAAACCATGTCCGCAGCCCTGTCTGAAAGCCGGGATGCTTTGGAAGAGGTGATTGAGCCCTTTTTGTTGCAGCAAGGCTTGATCCAGCGTACCCCGCGCGGGCGGATGTTGGCGGCCAAGGCCTGGACACATCTGGGGCTGGCGGTGCCAAAATCGCAGACGGATCTATTTGGTTGAGCCGATGCTTTTGAGTTTTATTGGAAAGATGAAGCGCGGGGACGGTGCAAACCCGTCACCCCTGCGCATGAGGAGAAGGCGATGACCGCTGAGCAGATCGAAGCGCTGTTTACCCGCGGTGATGGCAGTTTTGCCTTTGCTCGTTGGGGTCGGCCGATATGCCCTGTGGTTTTTGGTGTGGATGATGGCACGCTTGCGGTGATCAAGGGGGCCATCACGGCCACCTGTGATTTGGCCGGCCATGAGATGGGCGAGATGGACGCCGAGCTTGGCTCAAACCTGATGATGTTCTTTTTCACGGACTGGAAAGAGCTGCTGGAGGTGCCGGGCATGGACAGGCTGGCCCCCGATCTTGCCCCCTTGGTGGCGCGGCTGGAGGTGGCTGAGGCCAATCAGTACAGGTTTTTCCGCTTTGATGAGGCAGGCGCCATCAAGGCCTGTTTCGTCTTTTTGCGGATGGACCAGCATCTGAGTGATGTGCCGGCGCAAACTTTGGCGTTGAGCCAGATCGTTCAGTCCATGGTGCTTTGGTCAGACTTGGCGTTTCAGGACCGCTCACCGTTGATGGTGGCCAATGACACGACCATCCTGCGCCCTGACATCGCGCAGCTGTTGCGCGCTGCGTATGATCCTGTCTTGCCCCATGCGGCGCAAGATCCCTCTCATGCCTTGCGGCTTTTTGCGCGTTTGCAGGTGACCCAATGAGCCACAGCTATCCGATCCGCATCTTTTATGAAGATACCGACATGGCGGGCATCGTGTATTACGCCAATTACCTCAAGTACCTGGAGCGGGCACGTTCAGACGTTGTTGAGCAACTGGGCCTGGATCAGCGGGCGATGCGCGCTGAGGGCATCGTTTTTGTCGTCACCCGGGTAGAGGCGGATTATCTGGGAACTGCGCATTTTGGCGACCGGCTGGAGGTGCGCAGCACACATCATGCCCAGGGCGCGCTGCGCTGGGTGTTTGATCAGGAAGTCTTTCGCGAGGATAAGTGCATTCTTCGCGCAAAAGTGACCGCTGTGTGCATGACAACGGCTGGCAAACCCACCCGCTTGCCAGCAAAACTCCGCTCACAACTGGCGGCACAGGCGGAATAGGGCCATTTTTCTGGCAATCGCCTTTGCGCTTGGCTAGAATCAGATCAAATGAGCCTCGACGATAACGGGGCCATCAGGCAGCGCATGGGACCCCCATGCATAAAAAGAGCGGTGTTATGGAAGCAGAGACGCTGGCGTTGGCCAAGGAGATTGATTTCTCCATGTGGGGGCTGTTCATGCGGGCGACCCTGACGGTGAAGATTGTGATGATCATGTTGGTTGTCGCTTCTTTCTGGACGTGGTCGATTATCATTCAGAAGATTATGATCTACCGCGCCGCCCGGTCAGAGGCGGACAGGTTTGACCGGGCGTTTTGGTCAGGGGAGCCGCTGGACGGGCTTTTTGATCAGGTGGGGGCAGAGCCCGATGGCCCTTCTGAAAAGGTGTTTGCCGCCGGGATGAGCGAGTGGCGCAGATCGCACCGCGATGATGGGGAGATGATCCCGGGGGCCACTGCGCGGATTGATCGCAGCATGGATGTGGCCATCGCCAAAGAAGCGGAGCGTTTGCAAAAGGGCCTCACCGTGTTGGCGACCGTGGGGTCAGCGGCACCTTTCATTGGTCTTTTCGGCACCGTTATCGGGATCATGAATGCGTTTATTGAAATTGCGGAGCAGCAAAACACCAACCTTGCGGTTGTCGCCCCCGGCATTGCTGAGGCGCTGTTGGCCACGGGGCTGGGTCTGCTGGCGGCGATCCCTGCGGTGATTTTTTACAACAAGCTGAACGCCGACAGCGAACGTCTGATTGGCGCGCATGAGGCTTTCGCAGATGAATTTGCCACCATCCTTAGCCGTCAGTTGGACAGCTGAGCAATGGGGGCAGGGGCCATCAAGAAACAAGGCGGCGGGGGCAGAGGCCGTCGGCGCAGCCGCGCGCAGCCGATGTCTGAGATCAACGTCACCCCCTTTGTGGATGTGATGTTGGTGCTGTTGATCATCTTTATGGTCGCTGCACCGCTGCTGACGGTCGGTGTGCCGGTGGAATTGCCAAAATCCGCGGCAGGCGCTTTGCCCACAGAGCAGGAAGAGCCGCTGACCGTGACCATCACCGCAACCGGCGATGTGCAAATCCAGACCACACCGGTAGACCGCGCCCAGCTTGTCACCCGCCTGCGCGGCATTGCCGCTGAGCGCAGCAGCGATCAGGTGTTTTTGCGGGCGGATGGCGCGGTGCCCTATCAGGCCGTGATGGAGGTGATGGGCGCGCTGAATGCCGGTGGCTTTGCCAATATTGGCCTGGTGACGGACATCGGCGGGCCCAGCCTGGATGGCACCGATGCGAGCGGGAATTGAGCCTTGCATACCGGGCATGTCATCTCAGGCCTGGGGCATTTGGGCCTCATTGGGTGGGTCATTCTTGGCGGCGTTTTTGCCGCTGAGCCTGAGCCTGCGGAGTTGACAGAAGTGTCGGTGATCTCAAGCGCGGATTTTGAGGCCATGATGGCGGCAGCCCAGCCGCCGCAGAGCGCCACGGAGGTGGCTCAGCCCGCTCAGCCGCAGGTGACGGCCGATACCCCGGCACCGCAAAGCACCGCTGATGCGCAGATCGAACAGCCCGCGCCCTTGCCAACCCAAGCGCCTGACGCAGATCCGCTGCCCGATGTCACCGAACTGGCCCCGCTGCCCGAGGCTGAGGTGCAGGACACGCCGCCGGAGCTGTCTGAGCCGGTGGGCGACATTGCGGTATTGGTCCCTGAGACCGCGCCGGAGGCGGCACCCCAAGACATTGAACGGGTGGCCCCTCAGCCTGTGGCGCAACCCAACCCGGATGCCGCCGTCGACCCGGTGGAACAGGAGGCCGTAGCGCCCGATACCACAGGCGAGGCGACAGAGCAGGAAGCGCAGGAGGAAACCGCGCCTGAGGCTGCGACAACTGAGATTGTGACAGAGGCCACCGCCGCACCTGCGGCGTCCTCCCGTCCGCCCGGACGCCGCCCCGCCGCCCCTCAGCAACAGGCAGCCGCCCCCGCCGCTGCGGCAGAAACCAACGAAGATGCAGACGAAAGCCCGTCAGAGCCTGTCAGCAACGATGATGTGCTGGCCGCCTTGCAAGCCGCCCAAGATCCGACGCCCGCCCCGACCGGACCGCCGCTTTCAGCGGGTGAGAAAGATGCGCTGCGGGTGGCGGTGTCGCAATGCTGGAACATTGGATCGCTCTCAACCGAGGCGTTGGAGACCATCGTGGTCATCGGGGTTGAGATGAACCAAAACGGCACACCGGTCGCAAACAGTATCCGTATGATTAGCTCCAGCGGTGGATCAACGGCGTCAGCGCAGCGTGTGTTTGATTCCGCCCGCCGCGCCATCATCCGCTGCGGCGCGCGGGGTTTTGCACTGCCCGCCGAGAAATACAGCCAATGGCAGAGCATCGAAATGACCTTTGATCCCAGCAAGATGGGGTTCTGAGAATGCCCAAGTTACACCCCCATACCGCCCCTTGCCTTAGCCCACACCCCTGTCGTGACGGGGCAGCAGGGCGCTGTTTTCCCCTCAACATCATCGCGCAACCGCGAAAGGATGCAGACCTATGAGACATCTGATTTTGAGCCTTTGCCTTAGCCTGGCCGCCCTTTGGTCTGCACCTGTGAGCGCGCAAGAGCCGTTGCGGATCATCATTGATGAAGCCATCATTGAACCGCTGCCCTTTGCCGTTCCAAACTTTCAGCCAGAAAGTGCTGCCGCCAGTCAAATGGCCAATGATCTGGCCCGCGTTGTCGCTGCTGATCTGACAGGCACCGGGCTTTTTCGGGAAATTCCGTCGTCGGCCTATATCTCAACCGTCACCAATTTTAGCGCACCGGTGCAATTTGCAGACTGGAAAGCGATCAATGCGCAGGCGCTTGTCACTGGGGCCGTCAATGTCTCTGGCAACGCCGTCACGGTGAAATTTCGCCTCTATGACGTCTTCTCCGGCGCTGAGCTTGGCAGTGGTTTGCAGTTCTCTGGCACCACGGAAGGCTGGCGGCGCATCGCGCATAAGGTCGCTGACGCGGTGTACGCCCGCATCACGGGCGAGGGGCCGTATTTTGACAGCCGTGTTGTCTATGTCTCTGAAACCGGCCCCAAGGACGATCGCAAAAAACGTCTGGCGATCATGGATTATGATGGGGCGAATGTGCAGTATCTGACGGATTCCGGCTCTATCGTGCTGGCCCCCCGGTTCTCTCCTTCTGGGGACCGCGTACTGTATACCAGCTATGAGACGGGCTTCCCCGGGATCTATGTACTGGATATCGGTTCTGTGCAGCGCCGCGTGCTGGAAAGTGCCGATGGCACAATGAGCTTTGCGCCCCGCTTTTCGCCCTCTGGTCAAACGGTGGTCTACTCGCTCACCCAAGGGGGCAACACTGACATCTACACGATGGACATCAACACTGGCCGCGCCACCCGCCTGACCAACACGCCCGCGATTGAGACCGCGCCGAGCTTTTCACCAGACGGCTCTCGGATTGTGTTTGAAAGCGACCGGTCCGGCACGCAGCAGCTTTATGTCATGCCCGCCACAGGTGGTGAGGCGCAGCGCATTTCGTTTGGCGAAGGGCGCTACGGCACGCCGGTTTGGTCACCTCGGGGGATCTGGTGGCCTTTACCAAACAGAACAAAGGGCGGTTTCACATTGGCGTGATGCGGCTGGATGGCACGCAGGAACGCTTGCTCACCGCCTCCTTTTTGGACGAGGGTCCGACCTGGGCACCCAATGGTCGCGTGATTATGTTCGCGCGCGAAACCCAAGGGGCCAACGGCTCATCTACGCTTTATTCGGTGGATATTTCCGGTCGCAACCTGCGGCCCGTGCGCACCCCATCGGGCGGCTCTGATCCGTCCTGGTCGCCCTTGCAGAAATAAGGACAATGTCCCGATGCCGCATAATTCCCTAAAAGGTGGATTTATGCTAACAGCGCGCAACAATTGCAAACAAAGATAAGAGGCAGATCATATGAACAAGTTTCTTCTAGCTGGTCTTATGACCGCTGTACTGGCGATCTCCGCCTGTACGAACCCTGACCGCTTTGGCGGAGCCGATGGCGCGGGCAGTGGCGCTGCGGGTACCAATGGCACGGTTGTGCCTGGCAGCCCAAGTGATCCCACCTCGGTGGCGTTTTTCCAGCAATCCGTTGGGGACAGGGTGCTTTTTGCCGTGGATCAGTCCAGCCTGACAGCCGAAGGCCGCTTGACGCTGGACGGACAGGCGACCTGGCTTTTGACCAACGCTGACTATCAAGCGGTGATCGAAGGGCACGCGGATGAACAGGGCACGCGGGAATACAACCTTGCCCTTGGCGCTCGGCGTGCGAATGCGGTTCAGGAGTACCTGATATCAAAGGGTGTACCGCAAGCCCGTCTGCGTGTAGTAAGCTACGGTAAGGAACGACCTATTGAAGTATGCTCAAACGAAGCATGCTACGCCAAGAACCGTCGCGCCGTGACAGTTCTGGCAGGTGGGCTTTCCAGCTAGGGATTTATTGCTGAATGATTGTGCGCTCTATCATAGCGGCTGTATGCGGGATGGCGCTTTCCGCATCGGCTGCTTTTGCACAAGATGATCAAACGCTTGCAGACATCCGGCAAGAGTTGACCATCCTTTATGTCGAAGTCCAGAAACTCCGCCGCGAGCTTTCCACTACGGGTGGGGCAGAGGTGAACACCGCCGGCACATCTGTGTTGGAACGGGTGGGCGCAATAGAGAGCGAGCTTCAAAGGCTCACCTCAAAGACCGAAGAACTTGAGAACCGCGTCAACCGGATTGTCGCCGATGGCACCAACCGGATCGGCGATCTGGAGTTCCGCCTTGTTGAGCTGGAAGGCGGCGATGTCGCGGCCTTGGGCGAAACCACCACGCTGGGGGGCGAGGGGCAGACGGCCACCGCCGCTCCGTTGACAGATCCTGCGACCCCCACAGATCAGGCATCGCTGGCCGTGGGTGAAGCGGCGGATTTCAAACGCGCCCAAGAAACCTTTGCCGCAGGTGACTATGCCGCGGCGGCTGAGCTTTTTGCGACGTTCAACCAAACCTACCCCGGTGGCCCGCTTGCCGCTGAGGCCGATCTGCGGCGCGGCGATGCCTTGCGCCAAGTGGGTGATACCCGCGAAGCGGCCCGGTCCTATCTGGCCAGTTTCAGTGCCGCACCCGAAGGCCCCTTGGCCCCGCAAGCGCTTTTTGAATTGGGACGCGCGCTGGGCAATCTGGGCCAAACCCAAGAGGCATGTGTGACGCTGGGTGAAGTGGGTGTACGTTTTCCTTCAAGTGCAGCGGTCGCCCAAGCAGAAGACCAACGTCGCAACATAGGGTGTTCCTGACCGATGCAGGGAGGGTTGCCACAAATCGTATCAGAGGCCCTTCTGCCGCATCCTCCAAAAGTACTTGGCGTGGCGGTTTCGGGCGGCAGCGACTCGCTGGCGTTGCTGTATTTGCTGAACCAGTTTTCCCAGGAACACGGCACCCTGTTGCGCGCCGTCACCGTTGACCATGGCCTGCGCGAAGAAGCGCGCATGGAGACAGAGATCGTATCGGCCGAATGCGCCAAGATCGGTGTGTCGCATGACGTTCTGCTGTGGGAGGACTGGGACGGCCGCGGCAACTTGCAAAAATCCGCAAGAGACGCGCGGTATTCCAAGATCGCCGCCTGGGCCACGGAACACGGGATTGATACGGTCGCCGTCGGGCATACCGCAGATGACCAGGCCGAAACGGTGTTGATGCGGTTGGCGCGGCGGTCCGGCATTGACGGGCTGTCGGGCATGCAACCCCGCACCGTGCGCGAAGGCGTGACCTGGATCAGGCCGTTTCTAAAATCCGCCGCGACGCGCTGCAAAGTTACCTGCGCGCCCATGATGTCGGCTGGATCACGGACCCCAGCAATGATGATGACCGCTTTGACCGGATTAAGGCCCGCAAAGCCCTTGCGACACTATCAGAGCTTGGGATCGACCAAGAAGTGCTGCTGGAAGTTGCAGAGCAATTGGGCCAAGCGCGCAAAGCGCTGAACTGGCAGACGTTTTTGGCAGGCAAACAGATCATCACACAGGATGCAGGGGCCTTTATTATTGATGAAACCAGCCTGCGCCTTCACCCAGAAGAGATCCAGCGCCGCTTGCTGGTCAAGGCGATCTCATGGCTGAGTGGATCGGAATATTCGCCGCGCCGTTCGGGCATGGCCAATGTCACATCCGCGCTGAAAAACGGGCAGGCCGCAACAATTGACGGCTGCCATCTGCGCCGGATTGCCAACAAGATCTGGATCTTCCGCGAATTGAAATCCGTCTCAAGGGTCAAATGTCCGCCTCAGGGCATTTGGGACGGCCACTGGGTTATGGTGCCGCCCCCTGCGATGGAGGCCGCGTATGATCTGGAAATCCGTGCGCTGGGCGAGGCGGGGATTGAGCAATGTCCCAACTGGCGCGACAGCGGGCATCCCCATGTGGTGCTGCAATCGACGCCCTCGGTGTGGTCTGGCAACGTGCTGATCGCCGCCCCCTTTGCGGGCTTTGGCGATTGGAAAGCAGAGCTTGCGGCAGGACCAGATGCCTTTTTTGCCGCACTGATCACGCATTGAACCTGCGGGCGTGACCTCTATCTATAGTTCAAGGCGCACATAAGGGGTGCGCTGGGGGGCTGGTTCCTCTACATAGACCCGAAGCATTAGGAGAATTTCCTTGGGTAACATTCGCAATCTCGCCTTTTGGGTCGTATTGATGCTGTTGGTCCTGGCGCTGTTCAATTTGTTCAGCGGATCTGGGAACAATTTGCAAAGCAACGAAATCACCTACACTGAATTTGTCGCAGCCGTCGAAAGTGGCGATGTCCGCAATGTGACCCTGGACGGGGAACAGGTGCGGTTCCGCCGCTCAGATGGCAGTGAATACATCGCCATCAAACCGCAGGATGCCGAGATCACCTCGCTTTTGATCGACAACAACGTACCCATGCAGGCGCGTCCGCAACAGCAATCCGGGTTCCAGACCTTCTTGATGTCTTTGTTGCCGATTGTGCTGCTGATCGGTGTCTGGATCTATTTCATGAACCGGATGCAGGGCGGCGGCAAAGGCGGGGCCATGGGCTTTGGCAAATCCAAAGCCAAGATGCTGACGGAAAAACATGGCCGGGTAACGTTCGATGACGTTGCAGGCATTGATGAGGCCAAGGAAGAGCTTGAAGAGATCGTCGAGTTTTTGCGCAACCCGCAAAAGTTCAGCCGTCTGGGCGGTAAAATCCCCAAAGGCGCGCTGCTTGAGGGCCCTCCGGGGACGGGTAAAACGTTGCTGGCCCGCGCGATTGCGGGGGAAGCGGGCGTGCCCTTCTTCACCATTTCCGGTTCTGACTTTGTTGAGATGTTTGTGGGTGTTGGTGCCTCTCGTGTGCGCGACATGTTTGAGCAGGCGAAAAAGAACGCGCCTTGTATCGTCTTCATCGATGAGATTGACGCCGTGGGCCGCCACCGTGGCGCAGGCTATGGCGGTGGGAATGATGAGCGTGAACAGACCTTGAACCAGCTCTTGGTTGAGATGGACGGTTTTGAGGCCAATGAAGGCGTGATCATCATCGCGGCCACCAACCGCAAAGACGTGCTGGATCCCGCGCTTTTGCGTCCGGGCCGCTTTGACCGTCAGGTCACCGTGGGCAACCCCGACATCAAGGGCCGTGAGAAAATCCTGGGCGTTCACGCGCGCAAGACACCTTTGGGCCCTGATGTAGATCTGCGCATCATCGCGCGAGGCACACCTGGTTTCTCCGGTGCCGACCTTGCCAACCTGGTGAATGAGGCCGCACTGGGCGCTGCCCGCCTTGGCCGCCGCTTTGTCATGATGCTGGATTTTGAAAACGCCAAAGACAAGATCATGATGGGCTCTGAACGCCGCTCGATGGTGATGACAGCCGCGCAGAAAGAGATGACTGCCTACCATGAAGCAGGCCACGCATTGGTCGGCATGACCCTGCCGAAATGTGACCCGGTCTATAAGGCCACGATCATCCCACGCGGGGGCGCTTTGGGCATGGTGATGAGCCTGCCTGAAATGGACCGCCTGAACATGTTCAAGGATGAGTGCAAACAGCGCCTCGCCATGACCATGGCGGGCAAGGCTGCTGAGATCCACAAGTATGGTGAGGAAAGCGTGTCCAACGGGCCTGCGGGCGACATTCAGCAAGCCTCAGCGCTGGCGCGCGCGATGGTGCTGCAATGGGGCATGTCCGACAAGGTTGGTAACATCGATTATTCCGAAGCGGTGCAGGGCTACTCTGGCAACACGCCGGGCTTCTCTGTCTCTGCCGCGACCAAGGAGTTGGTCGAGCAAGAGGTCCAGCGCTTTATCCAGGATGGATACGACTGGGCGATGCAGATCATCAAAGAGAAAGAAGAAGAGTTTGAGCGTCTGGCCCAGGGTCTCTTGGAATATGAGACGCTGACCGGTGCTGAGATCAAGCGCGTCATGGACGGTCTGCCCCCTGTGCCCGAAAGCGGTGAGGATGACGACGACAAGGACGACAAGAAACCAAGCCTGACGGCCATCCCAAAGGCCAAAGGCAAAGGCAAGAAATCCACGCCGCCCGAGGGCGGGATGGAGCCTGAACCCTCCGTCTGATCAAGACAGGTTTCTCTGACGTCACAAAATGTCATAAGGCCTCGCCCCGGCGGGGCCTTTTCTTTTGCGCCCGCCTTGCGCAGTCTGCGGCCAACGCAGGAGGATCTATCATGCCCGAACTTGTCCCCACAGATCACATCGGCAAAATCGTCTGGATGGGCAAAGTGCCCCTGGACCGCAGCAACATCCGCTCTGAGGCGATCACCGAAGGCATGGCCACCTACGCAGGCTTTGCTGAGGACTATCACGCAGGTCTCACACGGGCCTCTTGCGTGCGCGTCAAATCACAGCACCCCGAAGGGACTGAGATCCGCAACGTGCGCCAGTTCTCCATCCTATCAGCCGAAGAGCTTGCGGGCATTGCCGCTGATATTGGGCTGGAGGCGTTGAACCCGCTTTATCTTGGGGCCTCCATTGTGATCGAGGGCATTCCTGACTTCACCCATGTTCCCCCAAGCGCACGCTTGCAGGCGGAAAACGGGACGACCATCGTCATCGATATGCTGAACGGCCCCTGCAACTTTCCCGCCCGTGAGATCGAAAAGGATGATCCCGGCCACGGCAAAGCGTTTCGGCAGGCGGCCACCGGGCGGCGCGGCGTGTGCGGCTGGGTTGAGCGGGAGGGCCAGCTGAAACTGGGGGATCGGCTGCGCTTGCATATTCCGGGTCAGCGCGCCCGGGCCCCTTGACCGGGCGCAGCGCATAAACATCTCATAGCGTTCACCCGTTTCCGAAACGAAACCATCCCCCCGATGCGAGCCGCATGAGAGGGGGGAAATGTCGGAAATGCCCCCTCCCTTGCGTCAGTTTGCACGCTATCACGGGCCAGACATCACGCCCCGGGGGAGAAGGATTCCATCATGGCTTATAAGACCGACATCGAAATCGCGCGCGAAGCGCAAAAGCGCCCGATCCAAGAGATCGGTGAGAAACTGGGCATTTCCAGCGACGATCTGCTGCCCTATGGCCACGACAAAGCAAAAGTCAGCCAGAAGTTCATCAACTCTGTTCAAGACCGTGAAGACGGCAAGCTGATCCTGGTAACAGCGATCAACCCAACACCAGCGGGCGAGGGCAAGACCACGACCACCGTGGGTCTGGGCGACGGCCTGAACAAGATCGGCAAAAAGGCGGCTGTTTGTATCCGCGAAGCCTCCCTTGGGCCAAACTTTGGCATGAAGGGCGGGGCGGCTGGCGGCGGCTATGCCCGAGGTTGTGCCGATGGAGGAAATGAACCTCCACTTCACCGGGGACTTCCACGCGATCACCTCTGCACATTCCCTGCTGAGCGCGATGATCGACAACCACATCTACTGGGGCAACAGCCTTGAGATCGACACCCGCCGCGTCGTGTGGCGCCGTGTGGTGGACATGAACGACCGCGCGCTGCGCCAGATCACGACATCCTTGGGTGGCGTGGCCAATGGCTTCCCCCGCGAGGCGGGTTTTGACATCACAGTGGCCTCCGAAGTGATGGCGATCCTGTGCTTGTCCAAAGACCTGGCGGATCTGCAAAAGCGTTTGGGCGATATGATTGTCGCCTACCGCCGCGACAAATCCCCTGTCTTTGCCCGTGACATCAAAGCCGATGGCGCGATGACCGTGCTGTTGAAAGACGCGATGCAGCCCAACCTGGTGCAGACGCTGGAAAACAACCCTGCCTTTGTGCACGGCGGTCCATTCGCCAACATCGCACATGGCTGTAACTCAGTGATCGCGACCACGACGGCGCTGAAACTGGCCGACTACGTTGTGACCGAAGCAGGCTTCGGTGCGGACCTGGGTGCGGAGAAGTTCCTCAACATCAAATGCCGCAAAGCGGGCCTGGCCCCCTCTGCTGTGGTCGTTGTGGCCACCGTGCGGGCGATGAAGATGAACGGCGGCGTGGCCAAGGCGGATCTGGGTGCAGAGAACGTGGAGGCCGTGCAAAACGGCTGCGCGAACCTGGGCCGTCACATCGAGAATGTAAAATCCTTCGGTGTGCCGGTGGTTGTCGCCATCAACCACTTTGTCACTGACACCGACGCCGAAGTGCAGGCCGTGAAGGACTATGTCGCGGGTCAAGGCGCCGAAGCGGTGCTGTCGCGTCACTGGGAGCTGGGCTCCGAAGGCTCTGCCGATTTGGCAAGCAAAGTGGTGGAAGTGATCGAGAAGGGCGAGGCGGACTTTGCGCCGATCTATCCTGACGAGATGTCCCTGGCCGACAAGATCAACACGATTGCCACCAAAATCTACCGCGCGGACAGCGCGCAGATGGATGGCAAGATCCTGGCGCAGCTGAAAGACTGGGAAGATCAGGGCTATGGCAATCTACCGGTCTGTATGGCCAAGACGCAGTATAGCTTTACCACCGATCCAAATGAGCGCGGTGCGCCAACGGGCTTTGATATCCCCGTGCGTGAGGTGCGCCTGTCTGCCGGTGCCGGGTTCGTGGTGGCGATCTGCGGTGAGATCATGACCATGCCAGGCCTGCCGCGTGTACCCTCCGCCGAGGCGATCAAGCTGAATGCGGACGGTGACGTCGAAGGGTTGTTCTAAGACAGAAGTTTGGGGCGGGGCATTGAGCCCCGCCCCAAACTGATTTGAGTTATATTGGAAAGATGAAGGGACAGACGGCATGGGTGCCAAGGTAATCGACGGCAAAGCCTTTGCGGCAAAGGTACGGGCGCAGGTGGCAGAACATGTCACGCGGCTGAAAGACGAAAACGGGATTACGCCGGGCCTTGCCGTGGTGCTGGTGGGCGAAGACCCTGCCTCTCAGGTTTATGTACGCTCCAAGGGGAAGATGACCGTTGAAGTGGGCATGAACTCTTATGAGCATAAGTTGGACGTGGATACGTCAGAAGCGGATCTGCTGGCGCTGATTGACAAGCTGAACAACGATCCTGCGGTGCATGGCATCCTGGTACAGCTGCCGCTGCCGGGTCATCTAGATGAGGATTTGGTGATCAACTCCATCTCGCCTGCAAAGGACGTGGATGGGTTTCACATCTCCAACGTAGGGCTTTTGGGCACGGGGCAGAAATCCATGGTGCCTTGCACGCCGCTGGGGTGTTTGATGATGCTGCGGGATCATCACGGATCAATCTCGGGCATGGATGCGGTTGTTGTGGGACGTTCCAACATCGTGGGCAAACCCATGGCGCAGCTGCTGTTGAATGACAGTGCCACAGTGACCATTGCCCACAGCCGGACCAAGGATTTGGCCGACGTTGTGCGCCGGGCGGATATCGTGGTGGCGGCCGTGGGCCGGCCTGAGATGGTGCCGGGCGACTGGATCAAAGAGGGGGCCACGGTGATTGACGTGGGCATCAACCGGATTGACGCGCCTGAGAAGGGTGAGGGCAAGACGCGGCTGGTGGGCGATGTGCATTATGACAGCTGTGCCGAACGCGCGGGTGCCATAACGCCGGTGCCGGGCGGCGTTGGGCCGATGACTATTGCCTGCCTTTTGGCCAATACGGTGACGGCCTGTTGCCGGGCGAATGGTCTGGCAGAGCCTGAGGGCCTGACGGCTTAAAGCACTGGTATTTATCTTGAGAAGGGGTGCGCATCCGGTGCGTGCCCCTTTTTTTGGTGTGGTTCTACAAGCCGGGCTTCAGCGTGGAACAGGGACCATCGTGCCTTGCAGAATGGCGATGAGGGTGCGGTTGCCCTTGGCCTCTGCATGGACCTTGGAGGTGACAACGCAGAGCCGTTTGCCGGGTTTGATCACCCGGCCTGTGGCGATCAGGCGCTCGCCCTTCGCGGGGGCTAAAAGGTTCACTTTGATCTCTGCGGTCACAACTTCCATGTCGAGGGGCAGGAGGGTGAGGGCGGCATAGCCTGCCGCGGAATCTCCGATGGAAAACGTCAGCCCGGCGTGCCCGAAACCTTGCTGCTGTTGGGTGGAGGACAAAATTGGTGCGGTGATCTGCACCTCACCTTCTTTGATGCTGGATAATTCTGCACCAAGGGTGGCCATCATGCTTTGCGCTGCGAAGCTTTCGTGAATGCGGGCAATCGCCTCTGGGTCCATGGCCTGTCCTATCTTGGCATTGGCACCGCAACGGCGCTTTTGCCGGTCAAGACAGCACAGGCCTCGGGGCGCATCAAGGGGGCAAAGACAGCCGCGCGGGTGTCCAGCCCACCGGTGTAGGTGCCGTAGGCGGGCATGATCAGGCGGTCGCTGTCATACAGAAACACTGGCCGCGTGATGGAGCGGCCCCGAAGGGACAGGCTGGCCTTGGGGTGATAATGGCCAGAGACTTCGCCACTGGCGGCGGGATCGGCGATGTGGCGGAAGGTCAGCGGGGCCAACGGCAGTTCGGCCAGATGCGCCCCGCCCAGATCGACCGGACCGGGATCATGGTTGCCTTCAACCCAGACCCAACGCCGCCCGGCCTGCAGCCGCGCGATCCAAAGCTTTTCTTCGTCAGGCAATGCTTCTGCCGCACCCAGATCGTCAAAACTGTCGCCCAGGCAAATCACCGTTTTGGCATGGGTCCGCGCCAGATCGGCGGCCAGCCGGGTGAGCGTGTCACGCGTTTCATAAGGCGGAAGCGGCGCGCCGCCGCGCCGGGCGATGCGTTCAGATTTGCCAAGGTGCAGGTCCGACACGCAAAGCACGTCTTGCTCTGGCCACCAGAGCGCGCCGGTCGGCAGGGCCGTCAGTGCGGCACCCGCTAAGGTGAAATCATGGGCGTTCATAGTTTGTTCATGTGTGAAATTACCGGACTTGGCAAGGGGTCGGGTTTTCGGCGCGGGCGGGGCGAGGTTGCAACCTTGGTACACTGGGCCTTCTGGTGACCCCCATAGCCGTTGCTGGGGGACGCTAAGGGCCTACCAGCCCACGCGCCACTTGGGGTTGTCTGAGGGCGGTGGCGTGATGTTGGCAAGGCCTGAGGCGTCCATCAGGCGGGTGGCCTCTTCGGCCAGGAGCCGTTCATCCGCCTCGCCCTTGATGGGCACCCGGCCCATTTCCAAAAAAGGGGTGCGGCAAGCGGGGTGACGCGGGGCAAGCTTAGGTGATCAATGCGGTTGCCCACGCGTGCGATCATTTCTTCGATGCGTCCAAAGTCGACCAGACCGCGCAGGGCCTCTTCGCGGGTGATCTGAAGCATCAGATGCTCGGGGTCGTATTTCATCAGCGTGTCATAAAGGATGTCGCTGGAAAAAGTCGCCTGCCGCCCTGATTTGCGCGCCTGGGGTGAGTTGCGTTCGATGAGGCCTGCGATGGTGGCAGAGGCGCGAAAGGTCTTTTTCATCACCGCATTGCCCGCCAGCCAGGTGTCCAACCCATCATAAAGCGCGCCCTTGTCAAAGAGCGGCGCGGGGTCACGGACCGGATCAAGCCCCCAGATCAACAGCGCGTAGTCGGTGGCAACAAAGCCCATGGGGCTTAGGCCCAGCTCCTCCATCCGTTTGGTCAGCAGCAGCCCCAGCGTCTGCATGCCGTTGCGCCCTGCAAAGCCGTAGACAACGGTTTGGGCGCGCCCATCATGCGGAAAGCTCTCTATCAACAGACGGCCGGGCTGCGGCAACTGGCTGACCTCACGTTGCAGGTGCAGCCATTCGGCGGTGTGGGGCGGCAGCTCTGGCCAGCTGTCTTGGGTAAACATCTCTTGCACGCGGGCCGAAAGCTGGGTCGAGGTGGCGAACTTGGTGCCCATGAAGGTGGCAATCTTGGGTTTCTTGGCGGCATCGCGGCTGACCTCAACAGTCATTTCCCGCAGCCCTTCATAGCGCACGATCTGCCCGCCAATCAGAAACGTGTCTCCAGGCGTTAGAGTGGCGGCAAAGCCTTCCTCAATCTCGCCCAAGGGCTTGCCGCCCCGGTTGCGGCGCATCCGCACTTTGAGCGTGTCGGTGTCCTGGATGGTCCCGATGTTCATGCGGATGTTGCGTGCTGCACGCGGATCGCGCAGTTGCCACAGGCCCGCGGGGTTTTGCAACAGACGTTGCCACCGGTCATAGGCCCGCAACGCATAGCCGCCCGTGGCGCAAAATTCGAGACAGGCGTCAAATTCGGCACGGCTGAGCGCGCTGTACGCCCCTGCCGAGGTGACCTCGCGGTAAAGGTCGTCTGCGTCAAAGGGGCCTGCGCAAGCGGCGATCAGGATGTGCTGGCACAGCACGTCGCGCGGGCCTTGCCCCCGTGGATCACCGTCCAGATCACCGCTTAGGACGGCATCAAGGGCTGCGACGCATTCGACCACCTCAAACCGGTTTGCGGGCACCAGCAACGCTTTGGACGGGGCGTTGTAGCGGTGATTGGCACGCCCAATCCGCTGGACCAGCCGTTTGACATTCTTGGGGGCACCGATCTGGATGACCAGATCAACATCGCCCCAATCAATCCCAAGATCGAGCGACCCGGTGCAGACAATCGCCCTTAGATCGCCGCGCACCATGGCGGCCTCCACCTTGGCGCGCTGTTCGCGGTCGAGTGAGCCGTGGTGGATGCCGATGGGCAGGCTGTCGTCATTGGCCAGCCACAGGTTGTGAAAGAAAATTTCGGCCTGGGCGCGGGTATTGTGAAAAATAAGTGTGGTGTTGTGTTTCTTCACCTCTTCGATCACCGCCGGAATGGCATAGGCGGCGCCGCCACCTGACCAGGGCGGTGCCTCATCCGTGCGCAGCATCTGGATGTCTGGCGCGGGGCCGGGATCAGCTGACAGAATCTCGCAAGGATCAGGATGGTTGGCCATCAGATGCGCGATGGCTTGCGGATCTTCGACCGTGGCCGAAAGGCCTACGCGCTTCAGATCTGGGCAAATGGTTTGCAGCCGGGCCAGTGCGAGCATCATCTGATCGCCCTGTTTGGATTCTGCCAACGCGTGGATTTCGTCAATGACCACCCGTTTGAGGCCTTTGAACATCTTGGGCGCATCATCATAGCTGACCAACAGCGCAAGGCTTTCAGGGGTGGTCAGAAAAATGTTTGGCGGATCGGCACGCTGACGCTTGCGCCGGGTGGCTGGCGTGTCGCCGGTGCGGTCGTCGATGGTGATGGGCAGGCCCATCTCTTGGACCGGGGTTGTCAGATTGCGCTTGATATCCGCCGCCAGCGCCTTGAGCGGTGAGATATAGAGCGTGTGCATCCCGTCATGGGTGCCTTCGGCCAGATCAATCAGTGTGGGCAGAAAGCCCGACAGCGTTTTGCCCCCGCCCGTGGGTGCGATCAGCAACAGAGACGGCGCATCAGCCCGGTCCAGCATCTGTTGCTGGTGGGGGTGGATCGACCATCCTTTGCTGGCAAACCAGTCTGTGAATATGGGGGAAGCTGCCGCATGGGCGACAGATAGCATGTGCGCGCCGCCGCCAGCCCGTGGTTGCCTTGGCTTTGGCCTATTTCACGATATGCTCGTCTTTGACAAACATGTTTGCCCAAGCCCGATCAATCAGCGCCGGCGACATCTGATAGGGGATGCCTTCGAATTCGCAGATTGCGATCATCTGGTCGATCAAAAAGATCGGCTGATAGTTGGCATAGACATTGTCGATCTCGGGATATTTCACCTTGAGCAGATGCACCAACGTCGCCTCATCCAAGGGCATGCCGCGTTTGCGGGCGACCATGGCAAAAATTTTGAGGAAGTTTTCCTGGTTCGGCCCGTCAATTTTGATCTTGAAGAAGATCCGGCGCAGGGCCGCTTGGTCAAAAATCTCATTGGGGTGGAAGTTGGTTGAAAAGACCACGAGCGTGTCAAAAGGCACCTCAAACTTCTCACCTGATTGCAGGGACAGGATGTCTTTGCTTTCCTCAAGCGGCACAATCCAGCGGTTCACGATGGACTGCGGTGGCTCTTTCTGGCGACCCAGGTCGTCCACGATGAAAATGCCACCGGTGGATTTCAGCTGCAGCGGTGCCTGATAGGTGCGCGCTGTGGGGTTGTAGACCAGATCCAGCATCTCAAGCGATAGCTCACCCCCGGTGATCACCGTGGGCCGTTCACAGCAGACATAGCGGCTGTCAAAGCGGGTCACCCGGCGCAGCGAATTGGGGTCCTGCACCTCTTCCTCGGCTTTGGAATGCACGATCGGATCGTAGACCGTAATCACCTGACCGGCATATTCGATGGCGCGCGGAACATAGACCTTATCGCCAAGCGCATCGCGGATCCCGTTGGAGATGGAGGATTTACCGTTGCCGGGAGGCCCATACATCAAGATCGAACGCCCCGCAGACACAGCGGGCCCCAGATGATCAAGCAGACTGTCGGGCAGCACCAAATGGCCCATCGCACCGGTCAGTTGGTCGCGAGTGACCTGGATATTTCGGATCGATTGGCGTTTGACCTGTTCGCTGTAGACCTCAAGCGGGACAGGCATGGGGCCAAAGTACTCAGACTGGGCCAGCGCGTCCAAAGTGCGGGATTTACCCGCTTCGGTCAGCTGATAGCCCATTTCGTTGCCGTTGTTGGCGTTCAATGTGCCCGTCGCCTCAAGCAGGCGCTGATCGCGGCTCATGTCGACCAGTTCCTGGGTCACGGGAATGGGCAGACAAACGGCCGTGGCCAGTTCGCTGACCAGCTCCACGTTCTTGCGAAAAATCGTCTTGAGGATGATGTCGCGCATCATCACAATCGGCAGCCGCATTTCCTCCAGCCGCTTTGGCGGTGGGGGGGCCATGACGTTGGTGGTTTGCATGTTCATCGGACGGCTCCTTTGATCACGGGTGCGCTGTTTGTGCAGGCTAGGCGCTGAATATGGCGTTTATCAGGCACCATAGAACACGCCCAAAATGAGGTAGATGGCCAGCGTCGGCCCCAGGGCCAGGCCCATCGGGAATTTTTTACCTTGTTCCCAGCTGGTCCAATGGGGGGCAAGTTTGCGCAGGGGCGTGTATTTGGCCGCCCGGTGCGACACAGCTGCGGCCAGTAAGGTGGCCATAAAGAGCGCCATCAACAGCCTCAGATCGCCCAATGCGATATAGGGGGCGGCAGCAGCGGCAAATTTCGCGTCGCCCGCGCCAAGCGCACCTGCAGCGTTCAGGATGATACCGACGACCAGTACGATCACCAGCGCGGCAAGCCGCCATAGATAATCCTGGAAGGGCAGCAGGAAGACACCGATCACCACGAAAATGACGGTCAAAAGCACAACCGCCTGATTGGTGATCCGCATCTGCGCCATGTCG
Source organism: Sulfitobacter sp. GN1-4 (assembly GCF_055693825.1). Taxonomy (NCBI): domain Bacteria; kingdom Pseudomonadati; phylum Pseudomonadota; class Alphaproteobacteria; order Rhodobacterales; family Roseobacteraceae; genus Sulfitobacter; species Sulfitobacter sp. GN1-4. The sequence continues at coordinate 1,234,555 of NZ_JBVFUQ010000003.1, forward strand.
GTAAATGCGACATAGAGACAAAGCGGCAGTACGAAGGGCAGAAACCACAACGCATGTGTGGCCGAGATGGCCATCGCCCTAGCCGTTCTCAAGCGCGTCGAGAGACCGAACCGCCGCTTCAAAGTGCTGAGGATGCGTATCAATCGCTTCGCGCAGAAGCGATTTGCCAGTTTGCACATCGCCTTGCTTGATCGCGGAAAGCGCCATGGTGTGCAAAAGCTGTGCCCGCTCGGCCTGATCCATCTGGATGACGGGCAGCGTGTAATCACGCTGGGCGGCACGGGCCAGAACGAGGTTGTTCTTGGCTGTGAAAAGGTCAGGGTCCTGGCGCACAGCGTCTGAGAAAAGACGCTCAGCCGCGGGGTAATCACCACGGGTCAGCTTGGAATAGCCCCAGTTGTTCATAACCGAACCGGGTGTTGTGGTTAGACCAACGGCGATTTCATAGAAGCTGTCGGCTTTCTTCCACTCTTTATTGCTGTCCGCCACCAGCGCTTCGAGGCGGTAGCGTTTGAATGTCTCATGGGTGGGAGGCACTGAATCGAGCACGGTTTCAGCCGTCGCCCAATCGCCGGACCGGATCAGCGCATCGGCATATTCAACTTTATCGTCTGGCGTCACTTCGGGCATGCCGGTGACCTTTTTCCAGGCCGATACACCTTCGGTGATGCGTTTTGCCCGGATCAATGAGGTGGCCAGCCCGCGCTGCAGATCAATACGGTCCGGGTTGGCGTCGCTGGAACGTTTGAAGTAGGCGACCGCTTCGTTCGGATCCGCCACGGTCAGCATCACATCTGAGATATTGTTCCCGTCGAGCGCGTTCACATCTTCGAATGCGCGTTCAACAGTCGCGTTTGCATCTTTTTCAGCGCAGCCTGCTACAACGCTGACGCCTGCAATGCAGGCGGCCAAAATAATAGGGTGGCGCATTTTTGCGTCCTTTTTACTGCTCTGCCTCGGCCCTCAAAGCCTTGACGATTAGAGTGCTGACTGGATGAGGTAATTTCCCCCGCCACGCCGCACGAGTTTATAATTTTCTTCGTCAAGCGCTACAGTACCAGAATTTTCCGATTTTGCGAGTGCCAAGCGAAGATTGTCGCGAATTGCGTCACTTTCGCCATTATCAAGCGCATAGGCCCTTTTGAAAATCTGTTCCGCTTCAACGGTTTTGCCACGCTCCATGAGGACAACACCAAGGTTGTTCCACACTTCGGGCTGTTCGGCCTCTTCCTGTACGGCCCTGCGCAAAAGCGTCTCTGCTTGGCCCAAGCGGCCCAGGCCAAGGTTTGCGCTGCCCAGGCCAGAAAGGATTTCCCCGTTCAGACCCTGTTCAAGTGCCGCGCGGTTGAAAGAGCGGATCGCGAGTTCAAACTGGCCAGCGGCCATCAAACGGTGCCCGACTTCAACGCCGTCCTCAGCCTTGGCGCGTTGGTTGACGCCGGGGGCATAGACTTGATCTTTGGACGCAGAAAAGCCGCCCGTGGAACAGGCGGCCAATCCAAGTGGTGTTGCAAGGAGCAGTGCGCCGATAACAAAGCGCCTGCATGCAGGTCGTTTAATTGCCCCCGCCTCCTGACATGTTGCCCAGTTGCGTGATGCCGTGCACCGATGGTCCGACCAGAATGATCAGCAACGGCGGCACCGTCAGCATCATAGTGGCAAGTGTCATCTTGGTTGGCAACTTGTTTGCGGCTTCTTCGGCGCGCATCACGCGTTTGTCCCGCATTTCAGAGGCATAGACCCGCAGCGCATCCGCAATGGATGTACCGAAAGCAGCAGACTGGATCAGCACGGTCACAAAGGATTGCACGTCCTGCACGCCGCAGCGTTCGCCCATGTCATTCAGAACCGTGATCTTGTCCTTACCCGCTTTCATCTCATAGGCGACGATTTCAAATTCATCGGCCAGGGATTTGTAAGAGGCGCGCAATTCACCGGCGACGCGGTTGATACACTGGTCCAGCGACTGACCGGCTTCAACACAGACCAGCATCATATCGAGCGCATCTGGAAAGCCGCGGGTGATTTCTTCTTTGCGGGTCTCAACCCGGCGGGTGACCCAATATTTGGGCAGGTAGTACCCGATCCCACCGGGGCCTACGGTGTACATCATCGTCTTCTGTGTGCTCAGGCCTTCGCCGCCACCCAGAAAGTTGATATAAATAACGCCCGCCAGCAGGCCCAGAATGCCCAGAGCCATCTGCGCAAAGTAGAACAGGCGCACCGCGTCGCGACCGGGATAGCCGGCCTGGCGCAGGGTCAGCTGCATGGCGGAAAGCTGTGCAACATCCTCAGGTTCAAGGAACTTGGCAAACTTTTTGAGCTGCTGGTTCCCCCCCGCCTGACGCAGGCTGGCTTTGGTTTCCGTTTTGGCACCCGTGGTGGAGGCGCGCTTGAGTTTCTCAAGCGGATCCTCAGGCTGACGCAGCATCATGACGACGGTCAGCGCGACCAAGCAGACGCCCAGAACCCCGATGATGATGATCAACCCCATCGGGCCCAAAAGGTCAGACACCTGATTGTTGAGATTGTTAAACAGCTCCATGGCTCAGGCCCTTACACTTTGATGTCTGTCAGAACGCGCATCACATAGAGGTTCAGCGCCAGGAAGATGCCCACAAGGAAGCAGGCCGGAATAAAGTAGGGGTGGTCCATCACATCATCATAGTAATGTGGATCGCTCACGTTGATGACGATCAGCGCCACAATCGGGAAGCCGGACAGGAACTTGCCTGACCACTTGGCCTCAGCGGTGATGGCCTTGACCCGACGGAAAAGACGGAAACGAGCGCGGATCACCTTGGCCAGACCGGCCAGAATTTCAGCAAGGTTACCACCCGATTGTTGCTGGATGGAAACCGCCACCGCCAGGAACCGCAAATCCTGCATCCCCAGTCGTTCGGCCATATCCTTAAGCGCCTCACCCACATCGCGGCCATAAGCGGCTTCGTCTGAGATGACACCGAATTCAGACGCCAGAGGATCCTGGATTTCCTTTGATACGATGGTAATCGCATTGGTAAACGGATGACCCACCCGCAAAGAGCGCACCATCAGTTCAACCGCATCTGGCAGCTGTTCTTCGATCATCGCCAGACGTTTGTTGGCTTTGGACGATACCCAGAAATAGACCGCACCAATGCCAATCGCGATCGACATAAGCAGGCGCACTGCGAGGTCGGTTTGGGTGCCGATGGTCAGCCCCATAAAGGCAATCGCGGCCAGTAAGCCCATAATCATCAACAGCTGTTGGGGCGTAAAGGCGATGGCCGCCTTTTGCGCCTTTTCAGACAACAGCGAATAGAGCGGAATGGATTTGGCATCCATGTGCTGCTGCATTTCCTTGCGCAGCTTTTCCAACACTTCTTCGCGCCGGCTGCCCTTTTCCAGCATCTCCAGACGCCGGTTCACACGGGAATTCAGGCTGATGGATTTGCCAAAGGCGACCAGATAGATGCCTTCGACCAGCACCAAAACGCCAACAAAGATCAGGCCATAAATGATCGGTTCTGCACTCATGTTGCTTATCCTTATTCGGCGGCGATGGGTTCGTAGATGGACGCGGGCAGATCATAGCCCCACAGACGGAAACGCTCAGCAAAGTGGCTGCGCACGCCGGTGGCTGTGAAGTGGCCGATAATCTTATTGTCTGGGGTCAGACCAACACGCTGATAACGGAAGATTTCCTGCATGGAGATCACGTCACCTTCCATCCCTGTAATTTCGGTGATGGATGTCATGCGGCGCGAGCCGTCTTGCAAACGCGAGGCCTGAACAATCAGGTTCACAGCAGATGAAATCTGCGACCGGACCGCTTTGATGGGCATTTCAATGCCTGCCATTGCGATCATGTTTTCCAGACGGCTGATGCCATCGCGGGCCGAGTTGGCGTGGATTGTGGTCATGGATCCGTCGTGGCCAGTGTTCATGGCCTGCAACATGTCGATCACTTCCTCGCCACGCGTTTCACCCACGATGATCCGATCAGGACGCATCCGCAGCGCGTTTTTCAGACAGTCGCGGGGGAAACTTCGCCCTTGCCTTCCACGTTGGGCGGACGGCTTTCCATCCGGCCCACATGGGTCTGCTGCAGCTGAAGTTCCGCCGTATCCTCAATGGTCAGGATACGTTCGGCGTTGTCGATGAAGGACGACAGAGCGTTGAGCGTGGTTGTTTTACCAGAACCCGTACCGCCAGAGACGATCACATTCAGGCGCGTGGCCACAGCCGCTTGCAAATAGGCCGCCATTTCTTCGGTAAAGGCGCCAAAGTTGACCAGATCGTCGATCCCCAGCTTGTCCTTTTTGAACTTACGAATGGAGACCAGGCTGCCGTCTACCGCAACCGGCGGCACCATCGCGTTGAAACGCGAGCCATCGCCCAAACGGGCGTCCACGTAAGGGTTAGATTCGTCTACACGACGTCCCACCGCCGACACGATCTTGTCGATGATGCGCAGCAGGTGGCGTTCGTCTTTGAACGTCACGTCGGTCAGTTCCAGCTTACCGGCGCGTTCCACAAAGATCTGCTGCGGGCCGTTGACCAGAATATCGTTGACGGTTTCGTCTTTAAGCAGCGTTTCCAACGGGCCAAGGCCGGTCACTTCGTCATAAAGCTCTGAGTTCAGCGTCAGCCGGTCTTCGCGGTTCAGAACAATGCTCTTTTCGGCCAGGATCTCAGACGAGATGTCGTTGATTTCTTGGCGCAGATCTTGCTCTGTGGCGTGCTCAAGCGCAGCCAGGTTGAGGTTGTCGAGAAGGGCCTGGTGCAATTCCAGCTTGATCTCAGACATCCGCGCCTTGCGCTTCAGCTCTTTGTCCATTGGCGTCGGAGCAGCCGCGTTTTTCGGCGCTTCCTTGCGGCGTGCAGCCGGTGCCGCAGCTTCGGCTTTCTTTTCCTCAAAAGCTGCGACGTTATCAATGATCTCGACAGGCGCGGTTTTGGCCGCTGGTTTTTTGTACTTTGAGAACATGGGCTATCTTTCCTATCGCGTTCAAGCCGCTTCGGCTTCGTCGCCTTTAAGGTCATGGATGGAGGCGGCGAGCTTCATGATCTCGCGGCGCAAGGGGCTTTTGGGGGCGGAATTTGCCAAAGGCAGGCCGTGATCGTTGGCCTGGGTGATGGGCTTGCCACCATCAGGCAACTGCAGATCAATCGAAATGCTGAGTGATTCCGCCATCCGCTTGACGCGGGCCTTGGCGTTCAGATCGGTGAACTTGGGCGCACGGTTCAAAACATACCGTAGCTTTTCAATGGGCAACTCTTCGGACTGGAGCGCACGTTTGAAACGCAGGGTGTTCTGGGCAGAACGCATATCAAGCTCAAGCGTGCCAAAATAGACGTGGGACATGTTCAACACCGCCTCAGACCACTGCACGAGGGTTGAGGGCATATCGACAATCACATAGTCGAATTGATCGCGGGCCAAATCCAGAATGCGTATGATATCTTCGGATGTGATCAGATCCAGCGGCAGCATCTCGCTTGGCGCTGTCAGCACCTGCAATTGTTCTTCATAGGTGACAAGCGACTGGCCAAACACCTCTTCATCAAGGGATTCCGTGTCAGACAGCATCTCATAAACCGCTTCTTTGCGCGGCAGATCAAGGAAGGTAGCAACCGATCCGTACTGCAGATCAAGGTCCATCAAGCAAACAGATGGCGCGTCTTTCTTATCGATTGTCGCCAATTCCCAGGCCAGGTTCACGGCCAGAGTGGTGGATCCGGTGCCACCGGCCAACCCGTGCACCACGATCAGCGCACCGTCACGCTGCGCGCCAGCCTTCAGCTTGGGGCTTGCGACATCTTCCTGTGCCACTTCGTCGGCTTTGCGCACCCGGGTGATGGCCTGGGCAAGCTCTCCTTCGGGAAGCGGGTAGGGGACAAATTCATCCGCACCTTGTCGCAACAGGGAATGCAAAGCCGCAGGTGTTACATCCTCAGCGATCAAGATCACCTTTATACCACGGGATTTCGCCTGGGTGATGATTTCGGTCATCAGGACGATGTCGTCTTCGTCTGTTTCATCCAGCGCCAGCGCAATGAACTCCATCGCCTCGGCCTCTGGTTGGCCAAAGAAGGCAAGAGCTTCAGCAAAACCAAGGTCACCCCAGCTTTCGCCCAGGATTTCCTCCATGTCTTCAATCAGCAGATCAAAGTTCTGTACGTCACGGCTTACCGTGCAGGCCACAATGGGGGCTGCTTGGGGTTGTGGCATAACACTACTCATGGCCTTCATTCCTTTTTTACAAGGGCCGCGCGCTGGCCGATCCCGCGTCTGATGCGCGGTTTCACCTCTTTGCGAAGCCCATGCCTGGCTTTTTGCGCAGACACATTTGTCCTATGCCGCCAGATATCGCAGCCAACTGGGGCGAGATTTGGGCCAAAAGGTTTCGATTGTTGGATATGTTGAAACGATAAAATGCGCGCTGAGCTTTGCTGCGCTGCATTTGAGTAACAAAAAACCCGCAAGGCGAGGGCCTGCGGGTTTCTAAATTCTTCGTATTTCCAGAGTCTTAATCGTTGCCCAGGGCCGTTTCGCGCACGACCGATGGCGCAATCGCGCTGGCCACATAATCGCGGTAGATGATCTGGGCGTATTTGCCATCCAGCACCGTTGGGTGGCGCTGTACGAAACCGCTCACCTCGGTCACGGTGCGGCGGTTACGCCGTTCGCGTCCCTGGGTGACGATCAAAGGCTGCGTTTCGCCAAACGATACCACCGCCTCTAGGCGAGAGCGGCTGATGCCCAGCGTGCTAAGGTAGCTGACCACCGCATTGGCGCGGCGTTTGCCCAATGACCGGTTATACTGCTCTGAACCTACGGCATCTGTGTGGCCGTAAACCTTAAACCGGATTTCGGGGAACTGACGAATCCAGCCGGCCTGCTGTTGCAAAATAGCCCGTGCATTTCCGTCAAGCTGCGCCGAATTGAACGCAAAGGTGACGGTGGATTGAACCTCAGCAGCGAAACGATTCGCCAAATCAAAGGTGTATTGCCGCTCACCAGTCATGACCAAACGGTTGTTCAGCGTCGCATTGCCGAAATAACCGGTGTCCGTCAGCGCCCCCGCTTCGCGGTAAAACTGTGTATACACAGGGTCCGAGCTTGTCGCGCAGCCCGCGACAACAGCCACGGCGGCGGCGGCACCTGCAAATTTCAGTCTCTTGCGCATGGGGGCGTTCACTTATCAGTCCAGTACGTAACCATATGACCCGCCAAAGTCCTGTTTGGCAACCTCTCCTGCGGCACCTTTCGTCGGGGTGCGTGTCCCGGCTGATGTGCGGCCAAAGAGGAAAAGTTCCTGTTCGGTCGGGGGTTTAATGCGATCCGTTGGCAGGGCAAGCGCCTCACCACGGGTTGGCGTCACCAGATGTGCGGTCACGATGATGACCAGCTCTGTTTGGCTGCGCTGATAATCAGCGGAGCGGAAGAGCGCGCCAAGCACCGGCACGTCACCAATCCAGGGAAGCTGGCTGGAGTTGTCGGTAAAGTCGTCCGTCAACAGGCCCGCGATCGCAAAGCTTTCGCCATCGCGCATTTCCACAGTGGAAGACGTTTCGCGGCGTGTGAAGGCCGAGATTTCAAAACCGCTGCCCAAAGACACGCTTGTTGTGGGGTCAATCGCCGATACTGCGGCCTTAAGCTCCAGGTTGATCAGATCTTTGTCCACCACGCGGGGGATAAAGGCCAGTTCAACACCGAAAGGTTTGAACACAACTGAGATTGTCCCGGCCTCTTGGGCGACGGGCACTGGATATTCACCACCGGCAAGAAAGCGGGCTTCTTGGCCAGAGAGCGCGACCAGGTTCGGCTCCGCCAGGAAGCGAACAACGCCTTTCGTTTCAAGGGCTTCCAGCAACAGGCCGACTTGGGTGGAGCCGACGTTAAAGCCAAAGACAACCGCACCCTGGTTCTGGTTCACCTCTGGGATGCTGCCGCCCAACGTGCTGACCACGCCAGTTTGGTTGTTCACCGTACCGGTGCCGCCTGTCACGCCCGTGCTGCCGTCAAGAACACCGTTGAAAGACAGTGATGAGCTGAGGGATTTCGACACGTTGCGCTGCATTTCAGCAAAACGGACCTTCATCATCACCTGCTGCACGCCACCGACGCTCATCAGGTTAGACACACGCTCAGGCGCGTAGCGTTCCGCCAGATCCAACGCACGTTGCAGGCGCTGGGCTGAGGACACCACACCAGAAAGCACGATACCATCGTTCGCGGTGCGCACTTCGATCTTCTCGCCGGGCAGGATTTGCCGCAGGCGTTCTTTAAACTCTGTGACATCCGCGGCGACGCGGACGTTTACATTTGTGATCAGCTGGCCACTGGCATCCAGAAGCGTCAGCGTTGTCAGGCCGGGGCTTTTGCCCAGCACATAGATTGTGCGGTCTGACAGCGATGAGATGTCTGCAATGCCGGGGTTTGCGATGCTCAGCTCCGCAAAGGGGACGTCACTTTCTACCACCACGGCCCGGTTCATCGGAACGCTGAGAGTAGAGTTGGTGCCTTTTTTCACCACCCGCAAGGTATCCGCAAACGCCGGGGAGGGCGCGGAAAGAGCCAAGGGCATGGCAGCTAGGGACAGCCCGACGAGGGCCGCTTTCAAGAATCTATCGATTTTCATGTGACCTGCCTTTTTGATCACGCCTCAGGGATGGGTCTTTGCGCCCAGTGTTTGGAGTACTCTGCGTCAATTTCAATTTTTTTGCAAGAATCAAGGTGTTCGCTGGTTTTTCTTATGTGGATAAATGGCAACAACGCCGCAAAGCAAAACAGCGCCGCCCGGGGCAGCGCTGTTGCAAGCAATTGGTAAATCCGAAGTTTCTGGATCAGTTTGTGCAGGGGATGGGCAGTTCAACCACTTCGGCACCGCGGCGGGTCCGGATGGTGCAGACGCGCTCACGCTGAACTTCGACCTGCTTTTCTTCGGCTGCAATGCCCAGCAAGGAACGCTGGTCCACCTCAATCGCGGTGGCGATCGTGTCGTCATCAGCACCCACCAGCGACAGGGACAAACGGCCTGTTGACTGGGCCTGCGCCAGGGCGGCCACCTGCTGAGGGTTCACGGAAACGGTCACGGTGCGGGCGATGGTCGCTTCGCTTTGTGCCCGGCCAGAGGTTTGGTCGACGGCGATCAGCTTTACACCCGCTTCGATCAATTTGGTCACTTCGCCATTGTCGATGCCGCCGCTCAGCATGGTGCGGCCGGTCCAATAGACGTCCACACGGTCATCAGGGCGCAAGAAGCCAGATACGCCGCTGGAGACGTCAACCTTGATGGTAAAGGCCCGCTGGCCCTTTTCCAAACGCGAGGTCAGACCAGTGTCTTCGCCAGGCTCTGTCACTTTTACGGCCAGAATGGCTTCGTCTTTTTCAACGGCACGCAGCACGACGCGCAATTCATCTGTATTTTCGGGGAAGAGGTCCGTCAGCTCAAAGAACGCGCCTTCGGGAATGGCATCTTCGGGCCAATTCACTGTCCGCACATCTTCTTGTGTCAATCGCTGACCATATTTCAGGGCATCCTTGGCCACAAAAACGGATTTTGTGGGCACGATCTGTGACAAAGCGGCCTGGGCGCGGGCGTTCGCATCTTGGTATTGCGCGATCCGATCCTTGGCCAGGTATACAGCCCCACCAGCAAGCGCGATGCCCACCAACAGAACCAGTCCAAATACCATACGCATATCATTTACCTCTTGCTGTCATTCTGGGCAGGCGCTGTCGCGCGTGCCGTGGTGACATACTAATTGTTGATTGTGGCCAGAATGAGCCAACTGGATGGCTGTGATCTGGCGGCAGGTTGGGATAAATAAACCGGCCCTGGAGCCGGTTCATTTGGGCTAAAGCTTAGAAATCACCAGCTTCGGCGTTTGTCATGTATCCGCCAACACCGTCGCCGACATCACTGGTTGAATTGGCCAGGATCAGCACGATACTTACAGAAAGGCCGACAACAGCGGCGGTGAGGACGACCCAGTCAACGGTGACGGCACCGTCTTCTGACGCAAAAAATTTCTTCAACATCTTCCGTTCTTCCTATGTCAAACTGGCAAAGCAGCATTGCTTGGAAAGAGAAGGGGCCGCGCTCCGACTGGCAGAACGCGGCCCCAAAGCTCAAACTCAAACGGTAAACCCGGACTTATGGGTTAGGGTTACGGCCGTCGAGGAACGTTTCAGTGTTTTCTGTCAGGTCGGATGCACCTTCCTGGATGGAAGAGTATGCAGCTACGGCCAGGCCAACAACGGCGGCTGTCAGCACAACCCAGTCAACAGTCACAGCACCGTCTTCGTCGCGGCGGAAGTTTTTGATAAAGTTCATCATGGTATGTCCCTCCAAGGATCATGTCAGTTTTGTTTCAACCTCGTCGTCCGCTCTGGCATCCGTTTCTCTCAGTTGGCTGCCTGTCCGACTTGGTATGACGCTATATAGCCGGGTGAATGGGGCATGAATTTGGCGGCAATTGTGACTTTTTCGTTTATCCGAAGAATTTGAGAGAATTATTTGCTATCACGTTGTTTGGAAACGGTTTTTAAGTTTCATTTTCTGCGTTGCACCCCATGACGCGGGCTGGATTGCAGCAATTGAGGCGAAATCGCCACCTTCTGCGCCATGATTGGCTGGTTTGAAGGGCCCCGTTGTGGGATAAATCGTGCAAAAGCGCATAGACGCAGAGCAGTGACCGACCCAAATGATGCGAGTTTTGGCTTTATCCGCCCTGGCGGCGATGATCTTAGCCCCTTCTGTAATGGCAGAGGGGCCAAAACCCTTTCCCAAGTTCGAGGCAAAGCGGATCAAACCGCCCAAGGCAGGCAGCACCAGCCGGATCAACATCCAGATTGATCCCGCAACCGTTGCACCCACGCCGGCCGCACAGCCACAAGCGTCATCGCCTGCAGGCGTGGTTGCGGGCAGCTTTGATTGGTTTTGGGAAGCCGTGTCGCCCGCGGCTGAGAATGCGGGGCCGGGACGATTGCAGGTGGCCATGGACACGTTGGCGGGCGCGGCAGGGCGCGTGCCATCGCCCAGGCTGCAGCACATGCAGGACATCGCCAAAGCAAATGGTGTGGATATTCTGCGCGCCACGATTGATACGGCAGTCTCACCTGCATTGGTATTGGCGGTGATCACCGTGGAATCGGCTGGCAAGCCAGATGCGCAGAGCCGTGCAGGCGCGCAGGGCCTCATGCAACTGATGCCGGATACCGCCACCCGCTTTGGCGTGAGCGACAGTTTCGTGCCCGCAGAAAACATCGCGGGCGGGGTGAAATACCTCAACTGGCTGATGGAAGAATTTGACCGTGACCCGATGCTGGTTCTGGCAGGGTATAATGCAGGCGAAGGATCGGTGCGCAAACACAGCGGCGTGCCGCCTTTTGCTGAGACGCGGGATTATGTGCCCAAGGTCTTGGCGGCGTTTCAGGTTGCACGGGGGCTGTGTTTGACCCCGCCTGAGCTGATTTCAGATGGTTGCGTGTTTGCCAGCATGAACTAAGGGGCCGGACGGGGCAGCGGTGGCGTGGCTCAGGCTCACCATCCCGGAAAGCTGGAGCCGCCGTCGATTGATCCTTTCCTGCCAGCGGCCCCGCGCCTTGCCAAGAGAAATAGCCGTCTCCCGCAAGCGGGGCCCGCGGCGATTTCTCTTGGCAAGACCCGCGCCCCCTGACCTGAATGTCTCAAGCGACGGCGGCTCCAGCCCGGAAAGGAAAGGGATGGGCCGCTGCCGGGGGCTTTTTGCGCGGCCTAGACGATGGTGGCTTGGGTGGCGGCGCGCAGTTCCTCTTCGCTGACACCGTCGGCGCATTCCACAATGCGCAGGCCGCCGTCGACCACGTCAAGCACGCCAAGGTTGGTGATGATGCGGTCCACCACGCCTTTGCCGGTCAGGGGCAGCGTGCATTCGGTCAGGACTTTGCTGTCGCCGTGTTTGTTGGTGTGGTCCATCACCACAATCACGCGGCCCACGCCTGCGACAAGGTCCATCGCCCCGCCCATGCCCTTGACCAGTTTGCCCGGTATCATCCAATTGGCCAGATCGCCATTTTCCGCAACCTCCATCGCCCCCAGGATGGCCGCCGCGATTTTGCCGCCACGGATCATGCCAAAGCTTGTGGCACTGTCAAAATAGGCGGTGCGGTTCAATTCCGTGATCGTCTGCTTGCCTGCATTGATCAGATCGGGGTCTTCTTCGCCTTCAAAAGGGAAGGGGCCCATGCCCAGCATGCCGTTTTCAGACTGCAGCGTGATGTCTTTGTCACCCACGTAGTTGGCCACCAGCGTCGGGATGCCAATGCCAAGGTTCACATACATGCCATCTTCAAGCTCTTGCGCCGCGCGGGCGGCCATTTGATTGCGGTCCCAGGGCATTATGCGTCCTCCTTCTTGCGAATCGTGCGCTGTTCGATGCGCTTTTCATGCGTGCCCTGAATGAGGCGGTGCACATAGATGCCGGGCAGGTGGATGTGATCGGGATCAAGGCTGCCTGTGGGCACGATCTCTTCCACCTCGACCACGCAGACCTTACCGCACATTGCAGCGGGCGGGTTAAAGTTGCGCGCGGTTTTGCGGAAGACCAGATTGCCCGTTTCATCCGCTTTCCAGGCCTTCACGATGGACAGGTCGGCAAAGATGCCTTCCTCCATGATATATTCCTGGCCGTTGAACATCTTGGTTTCTTTGCCTTCGGCAATCAACGGTGCCCACGCCGGTTTTGGTGTAAAAGCCCGGGATGCCGCAGCCCCCTGCGCGCATCCGTTCGGCCAGCGTGCCCTGGGGGTTAAACTCAAGCTCCAACTCACCTGAGAGGTACTGGCGCATGAATTCCGCGTTCTCCCCTACGTATGAGGAGATCATCTTTTTCACCTGCTTGGTTTGCAGCAGGATGCCGATGCCAAAATCATCCACGCCCGCGTTGTTGGAGGCGAAGGTGAGGTTTTTGGCACCGTTTTCTTTGATGGCTTGCAAAAGCAGTTCCGGAATGCCGCAGAGGCCGAAGCCGCCTGAGGCAATCAGCATACCGTCCGCGAGCACACCGTCGAGTGCTTCTGCTGCGGATCCATAGATCTTGTTCATGGGCGTTGTCCCCCTCGCAGGTCAGTTCTGTATCGGACCCGTTGTGACGCCGCAGTGCGGCGCTGTCAAACCGATCACCGGTGTCATTGCGAGTGCGTTCGCGGGATATGACGGTGCCTGCGCGGCAAGCGCGCGCGCAGGGAAAGGCCGGGTGCTGGGGTTTCGCGCCGGGGGCCGGGCGAGTGGGGTTGCTGGGCGGCGGAACGCGTGGCCTTACTTTTTCGCGGCGGCTTTCTTCTTGGGGGCCGCTTTCTTTTGGTAGCTGGCTTTTTCTTGGCCGCGACCTTTTTGCCGGACTTTGCCGCGCGTTCATCAATCAGATGCACAGCCTGGGCCATCGTCAGCTCTTCGGGGTCGATCGTGTCGGGGATGGTCGCGTTGATCTTTTCCCACTTCACGTAAGGGCCATATTTGCCCTTCATCACATTAACCGGGCCGCCGACCTCGGGGTGTTCGCCCAACTCACGCAAGGGCGGGGCCGCGCGGCCGCGTCCGCCGCGGCTGGCGACTTTCTCGGCCAAGAGCTGCACGGCGCGGTTCATGCCCACGGTAAAAACCTCATCGATGCTTTCCAGATTGGCATTGGTGCCGCCCCGATCAGAGGTAGAGGGTGCGTGTTTAAGGTAGGGGCCGTAACGGCCGATGTTGGACCAGACCATGATCCCGTCTTCGGGGTGCGGGCCAATTTCACGCGGCAGCGACAGCAGCATCAGTGCGCGCTCAAGCTCAAGCTCTTCAGGCGGCCAATCCTTGGGAATGGATTGGCGCGGCGGTTTTTTGTTTTCTTCCGTCACCTCCCCGCGTTGCACATAGGGGCCGAAACGGCCCTTGAATACACGGATTTCATCGCCCTGATCCTCACCCAGCAGTTTGCCGTCAGGGGGGATGGCAGAGGCTTCGGCCTCAGGGTTCGGGGGGCCAAAGGGGCGGGTATAGCGGCATTCGGGATAGTTAGAGCAGCCAATGAACGCCCCGCCAGAGCGCGCGGTACGCATCGAAAGACGTCCCGCACCGCAGTTGGGACACAGACGCGGATCAGTGCCGTCCTCATTGGGCGGGAAGAGATGGGGCTCAAGCACCTCGTTGATCTTTTCCAAGACCTCAGTGATGCGCAGCTCAGATGTTTCGGCAATCGCGGCAGAGAAATCGCGCCAGAAGGTGTCCAACACGTCTTTGTAGTTGGCATCCGCAGCAGACACCTGATCAAGCTGGTTTTCCAGATCGGCGGTAAAGTCATAGCCGATGTAGCGACGGAAATAGTTTTCAAGAAAGGCCGTCACCAGCCGCCCCTTGTCTTCGGGGATCAGCCGCTGGCCTTCGCGGCGCACATAGCCGCGGTCCTGAATGGTGGTCACAATGCTGGCATAGGTTGAGGGGCGTCCGATGCCCAGCTCTTCCATGCGTTTGACCAGTGTGGCTTCGGTATAGCGGGGTGGCGGCTGGGTGAAATGCTGCTCTGGCGTGACGCTGCGCTTTTCCATCGCATCGCCCTGAGAGATTTGCGGCAAACGCTTGTCGTCTTCATCAACGACGTCATCGCGGCCTTCTTCATAGACCCGCAGAAACCCGTCAAAGAGCACCACCTGACCGTTTGCGCGCAGACCCACCTGGCCATCCGCGCTGCCGATCTCAACCGTGGTTCGTTCCAGCTTGGCCGAGGCCATCTGGCACGCCAGTGTGCGTTTCCAGATCAGATCATAAAGTTTCGCCTGATCGGATTCGAGCCGCAGCGCACTGGCATCTTTCGCCATATCCGTCGGGCGAATGCACTCATGCGCCTCTTGCGCGTTTTTGGCTTTGTTTTTGTAGAGACGTGGATCGGCGGGCACATATTCCGCGCCATAGCGGTCTTTGATCGCGTCGCGGGCCATGGTGACGGCTTCGGGCGCCATGTCGATCCCGTCGGTCCGCATGTATGTAATGTGGCCCGCCTCATAAAGCCGCTGTGCCGTGCTCATGGTTTGGCGCGCGCCCATGCCGAACTTGCGGCTGGCCTCTTGTTGCAATGTTGAGGTCATGAAGGGGGCAGAAGGGTTGCGGGTAGAGGGTTTCGCCTCAACCGAGGTGACGCTGAGATCGCGTGAGGTAATGGCCTGCACGGCCATTTCGGCCTGGGTGCCGTCGGCCAGATCAAACTTGTCCAGCTTCTTGCCAGTCAGCGTGGTCAGACGCGCTTCGAACTCTTGCCCGCGCGGGGTGGCCAGAATGGCTTTGACCGACCAATATTCGCGCGCACGGAAGGCTTCGATCTCCATCTCACGCTCCACGATGATGCGCAGGGTGACCGATTGCACGCGGCCCGCAGATTTCGCGCCCGGCAGTTTGCGCCACAGCACCGGCGACAGGTTAAAGCCTACTAGATAATCCAACGCGCGGCGCGCCAGATAGGCCTCAACCAGCGGCATATCCACATCACGCGGGTTCTGCATGGCTTCGGTGACGGCCGATTTGGTGATCGCATTGAACACCACCCGGCTGACGGGGGTGTCTTTTTTGATGGATTTGCGTTTGGTCAGCGCCTCTTGCAAATGCCAGCTGATCGCTTCGCCTTCGCGGTCGGGGTCCGTCGCCAGAATAAGCGCGTTGTCTTCTTTCAGCGCATCCGCGATCGCTTTGACATGTTTCTTACTGTCGGAGGCGACCTCCCACTTCATGTCGAATTCGTTATCGGTATCGACTGAGCCGTCTTTGGGGGGCAGGTCACGGACGTGACCGTAGGAGGCCAAAACGGTGTAATTATCGCCCAAATACTTGTTGATCGTTTTGGCTTTCGCCGGGGATCTCGACAACGACAACGGGCATAAATGTGAATACCTCACGGGCTAAATTACTGGTTCTATGAGCTGTCTCATGTGGGATGGATGGGGGTATTGTCAATGAAGTTACGGGTGAAACTGACGCGTTTTTGTTTCACGTCCCCACTGCTTGGAGTGTCGGATTGCGCCCGTTTGTAAAGACGGGGTGTCAGAATTTGCCCCTCAACCATGGCGGGAAAGCAAGGGTGGCAGAGCCGGGTGCGGCTTGCGCGGGATCGCATAAAACGGCCCTTTGCCTCCCCGCCAGTGATCACAGAACGGACCCGGTTTCAGGATGTTTTATCCCGTCAGGTAACCCTTCGCCTTACACGACCTTGCACAGCAGCCCGCCGGGTTTGCGGGCGATATGCCCTTCTAACTCCAGATCAACGAGTGCGGGGGCCACATCTGATGCCGGCGCGCGCAAATCACGGATCAGCTGATCCTCAGCCAGCGGGGAGGGACCCGGGCGGGACAGGATCTGCGAATGCAGTGCTGCGGTCTGCGTCAGGCTGCGCTCGGGTGGGTCGGGCGACAAAGGGAGCTGTGGCGCATGCTGCACATGGGGGGCCTCAAGCCCCTCCAACACATCAGCGGCATTGCGGATCAATGTCGCCCCGTCCCGCAGCAGCATGTTGCTGCCGGCAGCGCGCGCATCAAACGGATGGCCCGGCACGGCCAGAACTTCGCGCCCCTGATCCAGCGCGTCGCGGGCGGTGATCAAACTGCCAGAGCGTGCGGCCGCTTCCACCACAATGGTGGCCTGGCACAGGCCCGATATGATCCGGTTGCGGCTGGGGAAATGGCGCGCTTTGGGCTGTAGCCCGATGGCTTGTTCAGACAGGCATGCGCCCTTGCGCCGTATATCTTCGGCCAGCTGCGTGTTCTCAGCCGGATAGATGACATCCACGCCGCCCGCACAGACCGCGATGGTGCCGCTGATCAGGCTTGCCTCATGGGCTGCGGTGTCAATGCCGCGCGCCAGACCAGAGACGACGATAAACCCGGCCTCCCCCAGATCACGCGCCAGGCTGCGGGCCATGCGTGTGCCAAGCGACGACGCGTTGCGGGCACCCACAAGTGCGATCATCGGGCGGGTCAGCAGGGCAGGATTGCCCAGCAGCCACAAAAAGGGAGGGGCATCTTTCAGCTCAGACAAAGAGGTGGGATATCCGGGGCCGTTTTCAAAGAGCAGATGCGCCCCCAGACGCTGCGCTTGGCGCAGTTCAGCGGCCACAACGCCTTCGGGGCAGATGCGGTAGTCAGAAACGCCCGCGGCGCGCGCCACCAAAGGCAGCGCGGCCAGCGCGTTCTGCGCAGTGCCATGTTCAGCCAGCAAACGTTTGTACGTCGAAATGCCGAGCCGGCGCGAACGCAACAGACGAAGTTTGGCAAACTGTTCGTCTTCCGGGGTGGGTGGGAGTGGGGGGTGAATGGAAGAAGGATTGTGCTCCTTGTCAGTCATCCCAAAGCTCCGTCCGTTGCAGAATCAGGTATAGGCAGCGTTGGTTAATAGGGAATGAATGAAGCCCGGAGGGTTTATGGTAATTCCAGCCTTCTGGCGCTTAGGCCGCTGATCCCCCCACCGTCAATCCGCCGATCATCAGCGTCGGCTGGCCCACGCCAACCGGCACCCATTGACCTTGCTTGCCGCAATTGCCCATGCCTGGATCAAGCGCTGGGTCATTGCCAATGGCCCGGATCTGCTGCAGGGCGGTGGCACCATCCCCAATCAACGTGGCCCCCTTGACCGGTGCGCCAACAACGCCGTTCTCCACCCGGTAGGCTTCGGTGCAGGAAAACACGAACTTGCCGTTTGTGATATCCACCTGACCCCCGCCAAACCCAACGGCATAGATCCCGTCTTTTAGGTCCGCGACGATGTCGCCGGGGGCCGTATCCCCGCCCAGCATGTAGGTGTTTGTCATCCGCGGCATGGGGATATGTGCATAGGATTGCCGCCGCCCGTTCCCAGTGCTTTGCACGCCCATCAAGCGCGCGTTCTGGCGGTCTTGCATATAGCCGGTCAGCATGCCGTCCTCGATCAGAATATTCTTGGCCGAGGGCGTTCCTTCGTCATCGACTGAGATTGAGCCGCGCCGGTCAGGGATGGTGCCGTCGTCCAACACCGTTACGCCTCTGGCCGCGATCTGGGTGCCCATCAGGCCGGCAAAAGCAGAGCTGCCTTTGCGGTTAAAGTCCCCCTCCAGCCCATGCCCAATCGCTTCATGCAGCAAAATACCCGGCCAGCCCGGGCCAAGGACGACGTCCATGACGCCGGCTGGGGCGGGAACGGCCTCAAGGTTGACCAATGCTATGCGCAATGCCTCTTGCGCTTTTGACTGCCAGTCTTCGGGGGCCAACAACCCGTCCAGCCCAATCCGCCCGCCGCCCCCGGCTGACCCGCTTTCGCGACGGCCTTCATGTTCGACAATGACAGCGATGTGGACGCGGGTCATCGGGCGCACATCCGTAACAGATGTGCCTTCTGGGCGCAGGATCTCAACCTCTTGCAGGCTCGCGGCGATGCTGGCGGTGACCTGAACGACGCGGGGGTCAAGATCCCGGACATAGCTGTCGATCTCACGCAGGGTTTCGACCTTAACGGGGAAGGTCGCGCCTTCGATCGGATCGGCATCGGTGTAGAGCTTTTTGTTGGTCCCTTCGGGCGCATCCGCCCAGGTGCCGCCGCCGTCTCCCACTGCAAGGCGGGCAGTTTCCGCCGCGCGGCGCAAGGCATGCTCGGATAGTTCGGTGGAATGGGCATAGCCTGCAACCTCGCCCCGGACCGCACGCAGCCCGAACCCTTCGGAGGCATCATAGCTCGCTGTTTTCAGCCGCCCGTCATCAAACATCAGCGCCTCCGAGCGGCGGCGCTCCAAAAACAACTCACCATCATCAGCACCCGCGACCGCATCGCGCAGCACCGATAGCGCTGTGTCGCGGTCCAAACCGGTTTCGAAAGGGGAAAAGCGCACGCTTGTCATAAGGATTATCCTGAATTTGCCTGAGAAATCGGCCTGAGCGTCTGTTTGACGCAACCGAAAGTCTTTATCTTGTGATAAGAATATGATTGTTAGCACCAGAATAACAACGGTGGTGCCTTGACCCGGTGCCATCACGTAGCCAAACGCGACATGCGGTCACAAGATCAGGACGACACATGAAACATCTTTTTTCTCTAGGCGCGATGATGGCCAGCCTTTCTGCTGTGCCTGCTTTTGCTCAAGACAGCTTGCGGATTGACGGACTTGAGGTGATTGGCGTGCCTCAAGATCGCGGGATAGGTTTCCAGCCTGCGGTGACGCGTCTGGCCCAGGACATCCACGATCTGGATTGGCTGATTCTCGTGATCATCACCGTCATCACATTGTTTGTGGTGGGCCTCATGGGCTGGGTGATCGTGCGGTACAATGCCAAGCGCAACCCGACGCCTGCCACCTTTACCCACCACACCCCGGTGGAAGTGGCCTGGACCATCGGTCCAATCCTTATCCTGGTACTTATTGGTGCATATTCCTTGCCCATTCTCTTCCGCCAGCAGGAAATTCCGCAGGCAGATGTGACGATCAAGGCCATCGGCAACCAGTGGTACTGGTCTTATGAATACGTCGATGACGGCTTTGCCTTTGACAGCTACATGATCGGTGCGCCCGCGACACTGACAGCTGAGGACGAAGAAAAAGGTGCCATCGCGCATCAGTACAGCGACGTGATGCAGGCCAAGCTGGAAGAGGCCGGATATGGCCGCGAAGCATGGCTGCTGGCAACAGATACAGCGGTTGTTGTGCCGGTGAACAAAACCGTCGTGGTGCAGGTGACGGCCTCTGACGTGATCCACTCCTGGACGATCCCGTCCTTTGGCGTCAAGCAAGATGGCGTGCCCGGACGCTTGGCAGAACTGTGGTTCAAAGCTGAGCAAGAGGGCGTCTATTTCGGTCAGTGCTCTGAGCTTTGCGGTCAGGCCCATGCCTATATGCCGATCACTGTGAAAGTGGTCTCAGAAGAAGCGTATGAAGCGTGGCTTGGCAAAGCCATTGATGAATACGCTGAGATCCCACAGAGCGTGCAGGTCGCCTCTAACTGAAGCAAGGTTGGGGGCCGCGCGCCCCCGTCCCAGCATGAAGGTGCCGGATGACCGACATCACCAACACACCAGCAGCTGAACACGAGGCGCAACTGGGCGATTATTTTGCCCTTCTAAAACCGCGTGTGATGCAACTTGTTGTCTTTACGGCCCTGGTGGGCATGTTGGCGGCACCGGTGTCTGTGCACCCTATCGTGGGCTTCGCCTCCATCCTCTTTGTTGCCATTGGCGCAGGGGCCTCTGGGGCGCTGAACATGTGGTGGGATGCTGACATCGACGCGGTGATGAAGCGCACGGCCAAACGGCCCATACCCGCAGGCAAAGTCACCCCGGGTGAGGCACTGGCGCTGGGCGTGGCACTGTCTGGGCTCTCCGTTATGATGCTGGGCCTCAGCGCCAATTTGCTGGCCGCTGGGATGCTGCTGTTTACCATCCTGTTTTATGCGGTGATCTATTCCATGTGGCTCAAGCGGGCCACGCCGCAGAACATCGTGATTGGGGGTGCCGCAGGGGCGTTTCCACCGGTGATCGGCTGGATCATTGCGACCGGCAGCTTCTCAGTAGAAGCCTGGCTGATGTTCGCGCTGATCTTTATGTGGACCCCGCCGCATTTCTGGGCCTTGGCGCTTTTCATGCGCTCGGACTATGACGATGCCAACGTGCCAATGCTGACCGTCACACATGGCCGCCCCTCAACACGTCGTCATATCATCGCCTACACCGTGCTGCTGGCGATCCTGGCCGTGGGCACGGGGTTTACCGCCATTGGCGGCTATATCTACCTGAGCTTTGCGGTTGTTCTGAACGCGCTGTTCCTGATCGGGGCCTACCGCATCTGGCAGCGCGATGAGGTGATGGCCGAGGCGGATAATTACCTGGTGGAGCGTAAGTTCTTCCGCCTGTCGCTTTACTATCTCTTCCTGCATTTCGGCGCGATCCTTCTGGAAGCGACGCTGCGCCCCTATGGGTTGGGAGGCTGGTAATGGCTATTCGCACCGAACATGAGCTTCACGGACGCCGCCGGGGCCGCAATGTGGGTGTTGGCCTGATGCTGGCGGCCTTTGTCGTGCTGATCATGCTGCTGACATTCGTGAAGATCACCGAAACCGACTTTACCCGCGCGCCGGGCACTGCAAACTCGGCCGCCGGATCATCCGAGGGGTCAAACTGATGGCGCTGTCAGGTCCAACAAAAACTGTTGCACAAACCGTATCGCTTGTCGTGGTGATGGGCGGGCTGGCTTGGGCGTCTGTGCCATTCTACGATTGGTTCTGCCGGGTCACCGGGTTTGGCGGCACACCGCAACAGGTGGACAACGCCAGCCAGGAAATCCTGGATCAGACGATCAAGGTGCGCTTTGACAGCACTTTGAACAACAACATGGCTTGGGAATTCAAGCCGGTTGAGCGCGAAATGGAGATCCGCATCGGTGAGATGGGATTGGCCTTTTATGAAGCGCACAACCCCACCAGCCGTCCGATTGCCGGACAGGCAAGCTATAACGTGACGCCCTACACGGCGGGTGCGTTCTTTGACAAAGTGGACTGCTTTTGTTTCCAAGAGCAGGTGCTGATGCCCGGTGAGACCGTGCAGATGCCCGTAAGCTTCTTTGTCGATCCTGAAATCGTTGAGGACCGTGATGGCAAGTATGTACACACCATCACGCTTTCCTATACGTTCTACGAAATAGATCTGCCCGAGGAATATGCCGTCTTGGAGCAGACCGAAGAAACCGACCTGAATTAAGCAAAGGTAAGGGACAATGGCGCACGCAAAAGACCACGATTATCACATCCTCAACCCCTCAACCTGGCCCCTGTTGGGCGCGGTTGCAGGCTTCGTCATGCTATTTGGCGCGGTGCTTTGGATGCACGATATCACACCCTTCATGTTCTGGATGGGCTTTGTTGGCGTGCTCTACGTCATGTTTGGCTGGTGGCGCGATGTCGTGCTGGAAAGCCGCGTAGGGGATCACACGCCCGTCGTGCGGATCGGCCTGCGTTACGGCTTTATCCTGTTCATCATGTCAGAGGTGATGTTCTTTGCCGCCTGGTTCTGGTCGTTCTTCAAACACGCCATCTACCCGATGAACGAATACGTCGGCTCTGAGTATATCCCGCCAGAGATTTACCAGGTGGACGCGCTGCACCTGCCGCTCATCAACACGTTGATCTTGCTGCTTTCAGGCTGTGCCGTGACCTGGGCGCACCACGCATTGGTACATGAAAATAACCGCAAAGACCTGGTTTGGGGCCTTGGGATCTCCATCGTTCTGGGCATCCTCTTTACGGCGCTTCAGGCCTACGAATACTCATACCTGCTCTACAAAGGCTGGGAGTTTGGCGGCGACAAGTTCTTCTCCAACTTCTTTATGGCAACAGGCTTTCACGGCGCGCATGTGATCATCGGGACAATCTTCTTGTTTGTCTGCTGGCTGCGGGCGCTGCGCGGCGATTTCACACCAGAAAAGCACGTGGGCTTTGAAGCTGCGGCTTGGTACTGGCACTTTGTGGACGTTGTATGGCTCTTCCTGTTCTTCGCCGTCTACATGTGGGGCGTGCCAGGCTAAGGCCAACGGGGTTGCATCTGCAGCCCCAATCACTGAAAACCCAAGGCGCGCGGCACCCTTGTTCGCGCGCTTTTTCTTTGACGCTGAGACTGGTGCATGAACCGCGCGCTCTTCTTCTTCATCATTGGCCTTGGGGGCGCTGGCATTCTGGTGTCCTTGGGCATCTGGCAGGTCCAGCGTCTTGCGTGGAAAGAAGGCGTGATCGCCGAGATTGATGCGCGAATCAACGATGCCCCTGTGGCGCTGCCAACAGCACCTGATCCGCAAACGGATGCCTATTTGCCGGTGGCTGTTGAAGGGACGCTGACGGGTGAGACAATCCGCGTTCTGGTGTCCCAAAAAGATATCGGTGCGGGGTACCGGTTGATCACGGCGCTTGAGACGCCAAGGGGTGCTGTCCTGTTGGACCGCGGCTTTGTGCCCACCGCACAGGCCGAGCTGCCAATCCCCACAGCGCTTTTGTCCGTAACGGGCAACTTGCAGTGGCCCCAAGAGATCGACAGCTTCACGCCTGAGCCTGATTTGGAAAAGAACATCTGGTTCGCCCGTGATGTCCCCGCCTTGGCTGCGGCATTGGACACCCAGGAAATTCTGATCGTGGCGCGGAACGTGTCGGAGGATGCCTCTGGCGTGACGCCTCTGCCCGTAGACACCAGCCGCATTCCAAACGATCACCTACAATACGCCATTACATGGTTTTCGCTGGCTACCATCTGGCTGGCGATGTCCACTCTTTTTCTGCGTCGCCGTCGCGGCGCATCTTCTGAAAGCTGACCCCAATGCGTTACATCTCTACCCGTGGCACAGCCCCAGCCCTGAGTTTCGAAGAGGCCATGTTAACCGGCCTGGCCCGTGATGGCGGGCTGTATGTGCCTGAAACCATTCCGACGCTCAGCATGGATCAAATCGCTGCGATGGCCGGACAATCCTATGAAGAGGTGGCCTTTACCGTCATGCGCCCCTTTATCGGCGATACCTTCAGCGATGATGAATTTCGCACCCTGATCGCCAACGCCTATGGCACCTTCGGGCACACCGCGCGCGCGCCCATGGTTCAGCTTGCGCCCAATCATTTCCTGTTGGAACTGTTTCACGGCCCCACCTTGGCGTTCAAAGACTTTGCCATGCAGTTGATCGGCCAGATGTTTCAAAAGGCCCTGGGCCGCAAGGGCGAGCGGGTCACAATTGTTGGGGCCACGTCAGGCGATACCGGCTCTGCGGCGATTGAGGCGTTCCGAGGGTTGGACAATGTGGATGTGTTCATCCTCTATCCCCATGGCCGCGTCAGTGAGGTGCAGCGCCGCCAGATGACAACGCCAGTGGAAAGCAATGTGCATGCCTTGGCGGTGGATGGCGATTTCGATGATTGTCAGGCGCGTCTGAAAGATATGTTCAACGACTTCGAGTTCCGCGACGGTGTGAAACTGGCCGGGGTAAACTCGATCAATTGGGGCCGGGTGTTGGCGCAGGTGGTGTATTACTTCTCTTCCGCCGTATCGCTTGGCGCACCTGCGCGGCAGGTGTCCTTCACCGTGCCCACGGGCAACTTTGGCGATATTTTCGCAGGCTACATCGCCAAGCGGATGGGGCTGCCGATCAAAGATCTGGTCGTGGCCACCAACCAAAACGACATTCTGGACCGCTGCCTGAAGGGCCAGGGGTATCATAAGGGCACTGTGCATCCCTCAATCAGCCCGTCGATGGACATCCAGGTCAGTTCCAACTTCGAACGCGCGCTCTTTGATGCCTATGGCCGGGATGGCAGCGCTGTTGCACAATTGATGGCTGAGCTTGCAGCAGGCGGTTTTGACGTCAGCCAGGGCGCGATGCAGGTGCTGCAAGAGACCTATAAGTCTGGGCGCGCCTCAGAAGAGGAAACATCCGCAATGATCACCCAGGGCCTGCAACAGACGGGTGAGCTGTTGTGCCCGCATTCCGCGATCGGGGTCAAAGTGGCCGAAGAGCAGCGCGATGAGGGCACGCCGATGATCACCCTGGCCACCGCCCATCCGGCCAAATTCCCTGATGCTGTTGAGGCGGCAACGGGCCAGCGCCCCCCGCTGCCTGCGCGCATGGCGGACCTTTTTGACCGGCCAGAGCGCCTGACGCGCGTGGCCAACGATCTTGAGGCGTTAAAGGCCCATATTAACGGAGCGTTGAACGCATGAGCTTGCAAGACCACCGCCTGTCCAACGGATTTCGCATCGTAACCGAACATATGCCGGGCCTTGCCTCGGCGGCGATTGGCATCTGGGTGTCCGCAGGCGGGCGGCACGAAACCCCGCAGCAAAACGGGATTGCCCATTTTCTGGAACATATGGCCTTTAAGGGCACCGCGCGCCGCTCCGCTTTGCAGATCGCTGAAACCATCGAAGACGTGGGCGGCTATATCAACGCCTACACCTCGCGCGAGGTGACGGCCTATTACGTGCGGGTGTTGGAAAACGACGTGGCGCTGGGGCTTGATGTGATTGCTGACATTCTGCGCAACCCCGTCTTGGACCCGCATGAGATTGAGGTGGAGCGCGGCGTGATCCTGCAAGAGATCGGTCAGGCGCTGGACACGCCCGATGACGTGATCTTTGACTGGTTGCAAGAACAAGCCTATCCCGATCAACCCCTCGGACGCACTATTCTGGGACCGTCTGAAAAAGTGTCGGCATTTAACCGCGCTGATCTACAGGGCTTTATCGGGCAGCATTACGGGCCCGGTCAGATGACCCTGGCTGCAGCAGGGGCGGTCGATCACGATGAGATCGTCAAACTGGCAGAAACGCTTTTTGGCGATATGGAACCCAAAGCGCCCAGCCTGATGGAAACCGCCCGCTTTGCAGGTGGTGAGATGCGCCGCGTCAAACCGCTGGAACAGGCGCATTTTGCGCTGGGATTTGAATCGCCCGGCTACCGCGCTGATGACATCTATGTGGCGCAAATCTATGCCTCTGCCCTGGGCGGCGGCATGTCATCGCGGCTGTTCCAGGAAATCCGTGAAAACCGCGGGCTGTGTTATACGATCTTTGCCCAGGCCGGTGCCTATGCCGACACTGGCATGACCACGATTTATGCAGGCACCTCCGCGGATCAACTGCCTGAGCTGGCCACCATCACCATAGATGAGATGAAGCGCGCGGCCTCAGACATGTCCCCGGCAGAGGTTGCGCGGGCGCGTGCGCAAATGAAGGCCGGTTTGTTGATGGGGCTGGAAAGCCCTTCAAACCGGGCCGAGCGTCTGGCGCGGCTTATCCAGATCTGGGACCGCATCCCGCCACTGACTGAGACCATTGAAAAGATCGACGCGGTCACCACCGGTGATGTGCGTGATCTGGCGCAGCGTTTGGCCGAAGCGGCCCCTGCTGCCCTGGCGCTATACGGGCCGGTTGAGGCCGCTCCGGCCTTGGATCAATTGCAGGAGCGTCGCGCCGCCTGATGCTGTCGCTCAAACGCAAAGTGAAGATTGAAACGGAGCGTTTGACCCTGCGTCCGCCGACGCATACTGATTTCCGCCCCTGGACCAGCCTGCGCATCAAAAGCCGGGATTTCCTCACCAAATGGGAGCCGACCTGGGCAGAGGACCACCTCAGCCGCAAGGCGTTTACCAACCGGGTTTACTGGGCGCAGCGTTCTGTGCGCCAAGGCTCCGCCCTACCGCTCTTCCTGATCCGGCGTGAAGATGACATGCTCATGGGGGCGATCACGCTCGATAATATCCGGCGCGGGCCTGCCCAAGCGGGGACCTTGGGCTATTGGACGGGAGAGCCGTTTATCCGGCAGGGGTACATGCGCGAAGCGATCCACGCGGTGGTGCATCACGCCTTTACCCGCATTGATCTCAGCCGTGTTGAGGCCGCCTGCCTGCCTGAAAACGCGGCGTCGCGTGGCCTGCTGGAAAAGACGGGGTTCAAATACGAAGGCGTGGCGCAAAGCTATCTACAGATCGACGGGCGTTGGCGCACCCATGTGCTTTATGCCGCTCTACGCAGCGACCGGCGGGGCAAAACCGACGCAGGCTAAGATCCTGTCTGCACAGACGGCCCGCAATCCTGACCCTAGTCGTCAGCCAGCACAAACCCCAACCGCACCAGCGCTTCTTTCGCCAGTTCACGTTCACGCGGCGCCCCGTCGCGGAATTGGCGGTTCAGCTCAACCATCATGCGCGACAGCGACCTGTCCGCTTTGCTTTGGTTGATAAATTCTGGCACCCGGTCAGGCGAAAGGCTGATGATTGCTTTGGCAGAGCCGTGAGGTACATCTTGGTGTTCAGGCATATGGCATTCCGTCTGTGGTTGTCTTGTCCCTGATGCCAGAGGCTGCACCAAACGGCTGGCATATGCGTCAGGCTAGGCACCAAGCGATTCCTGTCAACGAAAAGGAGTGACTTATCCACATTCGCGTGCGGCCCGCGTTTGCCTGGCAAAGCCCAATATCCGCGCAGGTGGTCCGCATGCCTCTGCAGAGTTGCACAATTCTGTCGTGACCGCAGCGATCCTTGCACTAGTATTTTTGGCAGGAGGTGCGCCCCATGCTGCGATATCTTGCTTTTTTTCTGACCGCTCTGCCTGGATTGCTCTGGGCGCAAGAGCGTACGCCAAGCCACTGCATTGCCTTGGCCGAAGCCACACCCGGCGTCGCCTATATCACCAAAGCCAGCTTGCCTCAGGTAGCCCAAGAAACGGTGCATTTGCACTATATCGCCCATGCGTCCTTTCTGGTGCGCAGCCATGGTGGGCTGAACATCGTGACAGATTTCACTGGCTTTACCGGCACGCTGCCGCTGATCCCGGACGTGGTGACAATGAACCACGCGCATGGCTCGCATTGGACGGCAAACCCTGATCCAGCCATCCCTCATGTTTTGCCGGGGTGGGGGGAATTTGGCGAAGGGGTCACGCATCATCTCGATCTGGGCGAAGTGCTGGTGCGCAATGTTTCCACCGACATCCGTTCGGCCTTTTCCGGGATTGAAAAGAACGGCAACTCAATCTTCGTCTTTGAAATGGCGGGGCTTTGCATCGGTCATCTTGGCCATCTGCATCACGCCCCCGATGCTGCGCAATATGCAGCCCTGGGGCGCCTTGATGTGGTGATGGCCCCGGTGGATGGCGGCTATACCCTGGATCAACCGACGATGATCGCAGTGCTCAAACGTCTCAAATCCTCAATCGTGATCCCGATGCATTGGTTTTCGGAATTCGCATTGGACGATTTTCTGCAAGGCATGACCGGGACGTTTTCGATTGTTGAGGTCGGCGGTCCATCGCTGGATGTCTCGCTGGATCGGTTGCCCTCCCGGCCCACGATCATGGTGCTGCGCCCTGAATACCTTAATGTGTCAAGATAGCGCCTTGCATCTTGGCGCATTGGCGCAGATCAACAGCCCATGACACTCAATACCGCCGATACCGCCTTTAAATCTCAGCTCTTGGAACATCTGCCCGAGGATGTCTTTCGCCCGGTTGAGGCCCGCTATCTTGAAGAGCCGCGTGGCCGATATCAGGGGCAAGAGGCCCTGCTGGCGCAGCCCCGCACGGTTGAAGACGTGGCAACGCTGATCCGGCACGCAGGTGCTGCCCGCGTCGGTGTCATACCATACGGCGGCGGCACAGGATTGGTCGGCGGACAGATTGCGCCCGAAGGACCGGCACCGCTGGTGCTGTCGTTGGAACGCATGAACAAGGTGCGCGCCGTCTATCCAGACGAAAACGTCCTGGTGGCCGAGGCCGGTGTGGTCCTGGCCGATGTGCAATCCGCCGCCGCCCAAGTGGACCGCCTGTTCCCGTTGTCCCTGGCGGCGGAAGGCTCTGCGCGCATTGGCGGCAATCTGGCGACAAACGCGGGGGGCACTGGCGTGCTGCGCTATGGCAATGCGCGGGATCTGTGTCTGGGGCTGGAAGCGGTATTGCCGGACGGACAGATCTGGCATGGCCTCACCCGTCTGCGTAAGAACAACACCGGCTATGACCTGCGCCACCTGCTGATTGGTGCCGAAGGCACGCTGGGGGTGATCACCGCCGCGGCGCTCAAGCTCTTTGCGCAGCCTGCCCAAAGCGGCACAGCGCTGATGCTGGTGGACAGCCCGCGCGCAGCACTTGATCTGCTGTCGCTGGCGCGCGATCAGCTGGGTGAAATGGTCAGCGCTTTCGAATTGATGCACCGGCAGGGCTTTGACTTTCTGGCCGAAACATTGCCCGACGTGCGCCTGCCCTTTGCGGACCTGCCTGAATGGTCGGTGCTGATTGACGTTGGTCTGAACGGCGGCCTGGTGCCGGCAGAAGCACTTGAGACGTTGTTTGCCGACGCCCTCGCACGCGGCTTGGTCAGCGACGGGCTCATCGCCCAAAGCGCCCAGCAGTCAGATGCGTTCTGGCAGGTGCGCGAAATGATCCCAGAGGCCAACCGCAGGATCGGCTCCGTGTCGAGCCATGATATCTCCATCCCGCTCAGCGCGCTGCCGGACTTTATCACCACCGGCAATGCCCGCATCGCCATGCTTGGGGCGTTTCGGATCAACTGCTTTGGCCATGTCGGCGATGGCAACCTGCACTACAACGTCTTTCCGATGCCCGGCAAAACCCGCGCCGATCATGAGGCCGAGCGCCCCCAAATCAAACGCATCGTGCATGACCTGGTGGACGAACTGGGCGGTTCCGTCAGCGCGGAGCACGGCGTGGGCCGGCTCAAGGTCGACGATTTGGAACGCTACGGTGATCCGGCCAAACTCTCGGCCATGCGGGCCATCAAAGCAGCCCTTGATCCCCAAGGCATCATGAACCCCGGCGCCGTGATCCGCCCGCAAACCTGACGCTCTGCACGCCTCAAAACGTCACCGAAACCTCACAAAAACCACAGCAGACGCAGGTAAGAACCCTGCGCTTCATCTTTCCTTTACAACTCAAATACACCCTCACATCCCACGCGCCCCTTCGATCTGCGAACCGCCAAGACCATAGGCCTTACCAGCGATGGGGGATGCAAATGCCTATGCGATAAACCGCAACAAGCATCAAAGGCCGTCAAACGCGCACAGGGCATGTACTTCCATCCCCATGGCCTCCAGTTTCTTGCGCCCCCCCAGTTCAGGCAGGTCGATGATAAAGGACGTGGCAATGATCTCACCCCCCAGACGTTCGATCAGTTTTATCCCCGCCTCAGCTGTGCCACCCGTCGCCAACAGGTCATCGACCACCAGGATCTTTTCACCCGCCTGAATGGCGTCATCGTGGATCTCCACAATCGCTTCGCCGTATTCCAGCGTGTAGTCTTGGCTGATCGTGGTGCCGGGCAGTTTGCCTTTCTTGCGGATGGGCACAAACCCCACCGAAAGCTGGTGGGCAATGGCACCGCCTAGGATAAAACCGCGCGCCTCAAGGCCGACCACCTTGTCGATCTCGACACCGGCAAAGGGATGCAGCATCTGATCAATCGCCATCCGAAACCCGCGCGGATCGGCAAAAAGTGTCGTCACATCGCGGAACATGATCCCCTCATGGGGGAAATCAACGATGGTACGGATATAGTCTTGGACGCGTTTCATGAGGTGCTCCGTCTGAGAGTAGCGGTCAAAATGCCCATGGTGATCAGTGCGGCACCACCCGCGCGGGTGATCCAGGTGATCAGGGAGGGCCGTTTGAGAATGTCGCGCAGGTGGCCGGCCAAAAGCGCATAAGCGAAGGCATTCAGCGCGGCCAGCGTGACAAAGGTTGTTGTCAGGATCACAAATTGCGGCAACAGCGGGTGATCCGGCGTGATGAACTGCGGCACAAAAGCGATGAAAAACGCGATGGATTTCGGGTTCAGCGCTGTCACAGCAGCCGTATGGCCAAAGACCTTGCGCCCGGTCACATCCGCGCCTTGGGGCAGGACAATCCCATCCGCAGGGGCCGAACGGATCAGCTTAACCCCCAGCCAAATCAGATAGGCCGCGCCGATCCATTTCAGCGCCGTGAACAAAGTGGCTGAGGTCAAAACAAGCGCGCCCAGCCCTGCCAGTGATGCCGTCATGGCCACAAAATCCCCAAACGCCACACCGGAGGCGGAGGCGACCGCAACGGAGCGTCCTTTGCTCAGCGCATAGCTTAGCACCAAAAGCACCGTTGGGCCGGGGATCAGCAGGAGGGCGGTGGACGCGGCGACAAAGGCCAGCCAGATCTCAATGCTCATGGGCACCCCTTTCAACGCGCTGTAGAAGAGCGGTGTTCTTGGTCATCTCATCATCTCCCCAGGACACGACCGGCGACCGCATCCAGCTTGGCCACCACCGACGGGTCGCGCGCCTCAGGCTGAGTGATCACCGCAAATTCAAGCGCGCGGTCACATCCGTGCGGGCAAAGCTCCCGTTCCGGGCCCAACAGGGCTGGCAACCGGCCCACCAAGGCGCGCGCCTTATCCGCATTGCCCATCAGTGTGGCGATGATCTGCGTCACATCCACCTCTCCATGATCGGGATGCCAGCTGTCGTAATCTGTGATCATCGCAACGGAAGCGTAACAAAGCTCAGCCTCACGGGCCAATTTGGCCTCGGGCATGTTGGTCATGCCAATCACATCTGCCCCCCAGCTTTCGCGGTACATCTTGGATTCGGCCAGTGTTGAGAATTGCGGCCCTTCCATCGCCAGATAGGTGCCACCGCGATGCACGTTGATGTTTGCATCTTTCGCGGCCACTTCGCAGGCATCCCCCAAACGCGGGCAAGTGGGATGCGCCACGCTCACATGGGCCACGCAGCCCGTCCCGAAAAAGGATTTCTCCCGCGCGAAGGTCCGGTCAATGAACTGATCAACAATGACAAAATCCCCTGGCGCCATTTCTTCGCGGAACGATCCGCACGCCGATACTGATATCACATCCGTGCACCCCAGCCGCTTCAGTGCGTCGATATTGGCGCGGTAGGGGACGGAAGTGGGGCTGTGCACATGGCCGCGCCCATGCCGGGGCAGAAACGCCATATCCACCCCATCAAGCGTCCCTGTCAGGATCGCATCCGAAGGCGCGCCCCAAGGGGTTTCAACGGTGGTCCAGGTGGCCCCGGTCAACCCGTCAATGTCATAAATGCCTGAGCCGCCAATGACGGCAATTTTCGTTTGGGTCATGTGGAACTCTCCCGTCGGTTCACCTGCCTGCAGGTTTCTGCGCCACCAAGTCAGAGCATCGCCGCACATGCAAGCCCTCAGGCTGCGCAATCCTGTGATGAGGCTGTGCCGCTTAATGCTTAGGCACGGGACCCATTCATTTCGTTGCTTTGTCGTCCTTCAGATTTGACGGATCCTCCCCGTGTGCCACTGCCCGGCAGCGCATTGCAGAGCAATGTCGCGAGCGGGAATGCTACATCTATTTGAAATTCAACAAGAGTTCCTGGGCATATGTGCCTTGTCACGAGGATAATCTGTCACACCAGTTGTGTGAGATGAATAGGCCCTGACCTGTGGCATTCACGCGGTTTGAGGCGTGCCAAAGCCGGATCACACCTTGGCTTCACCTTTAGAGTGGTATAGCTGCGCCTGCAGTTCGGCGGGGTTCTCTCGCCCAGTCACGAAGGACGCCATATGGCCCGCCCCACGTTCCGTAGTTTTACCAAAAACCTCGAAGTCACCGATCTGCGTTGGATGCCCGAAGACGGGCTGTCCGCAAGCCGTCTGCGCATTGAGCTGTTGTCGGGCCTGACCGTTGCCCTGGCCCTGGTGCCAGAGGCGGTGGCCTTTGCCTTTGTGGCCGGGGTGCACCCGCTGGTGGGGCTTTATGCGGCGTTCCTGGTGGGGTTGATTACCGCGCTGATCGGCGGGCGGCCCGGCATGATTTCGGGCGCGACCGGTGCGCTGGCTGTGGTCATGGTGGCCTTGGTGGCGCAACACGGCGTGGAATACCTCTTTGCTACCGTAATCCTGATGGGATTGCTGCAGATTTTTGCGGGCGTCATGCAGTGGGGCAAGTTCATCCGACTGGTGCCGCATCCGGTGATGCTGGGGTTTGTGAATGGTCTGGCGATCGTGATTTTCCTGGCGCAGATGAGCCAGTTCAAAGTGCCCGGCACCATGGAAAACACCGGCCACGGCATGGGGGGCGGGGAATGGCTGACAGGCATGCCGCTCTATCTGATGCTGGCGCTGGTGGGTGCCACGATGGCGATCATCTGGGTCATGCCGCGCATCACCAAAGTGATCCCCGCGCCGCTGGCAGGGATTGGCATTGTCGCAGGCGTGGTGATTTTCACCGGCATGGATGTGCCGCGTGTGGGCGATCTGGCCTCAATTGAGGGCGGGCTGCCGATGCCGCATATCCCCTTTGGAACGGGCGAAGGGCTTTATGGCACGATGCTGGCCCCCTTCACGCTTGAGACACTTTATATCATCTTGCCCTACGCTGTTATTCTGGCGGCGATTGGCCTGATTGAATCGCTCCTCACCCTCAACCTTGTGGGGGATATGACCAACACACGCGGTGGGGCCAGCCAGGAATGTGTGGCCCAGGGTGTGGCCAACACCGTTACCGGGTTTTTCGGCGGCATGGGCGGCTGTGCGATGATCGGCCAGTCGATGATCAATGTGAAATCCGGCGGCCGTACACGGGTCGCGGGCATTGCTGCGGCCTTGTTCTTGCTTCTCTTCATCTTGGTCGGTGCTCCGCTGATTGAGCAGATCCCGCTCGCTGCATTGGTCGGCGTGATGTTCATGGTGGTGATCGGCACCTTTGCGTGGAACTCGCTCATGATCTTGCGCAAAGTGCCGCGCACGGACGCATTTGTGATCTTGCTGGTGACAGTCGTGACCGTGCTGGAAGACCTTGCCGTTGCCGTGGTGGTGGGTGTGATCGTCTCGGCGCTGGCCTATGCCTGGAACAACGCGCGGCGCATCAACGCCACAACGCGCGAATCGACGACCGAAGAAGGGGCCAAGGTCTATGAAATCCACGGGCCCCTGTTCTTTGGATCCTCAGATGGCTTTGCAGAACTTTTCACCGTCGCAAGCGACCCCGATACGGTGATCATTGATTTCGCCGACAGCCGCGTGGTGGATCAATCCGCACTGCAGGCGATTGAAGCGATTGCCGGCAAATACGAAGACGCGGGCAAGCGGGTGATGCTGCGCCACCTCAGCCGGGATTGTCACAAGCTGCTGACCAAGGCGGGCCACCTCATGGTCGATAGCGATGATGATCCAGATTACGCACTGGCGGTCGATTACTCAGTGCGCACAGGGGTGCTGGGCGGGCATTAGAACGGGCCGCCCCCTCAGTCATCGGGGCGGATGATCTCAAACACCTCCCGTACGGCGGTGTAATCGCGGTAGCCCAGCCGGGACAGCGGCGCATATTGGCGCACGTCAAATCGGCCATCCACGATGCAATCATCGCGCAGATGGACGCCAATCACCTCACCGAAGACGACATAGTTTGCCGCCCCCTCGATCTTTACGATCTGCGTCATCCGGCATTCCAAACTTGCCGGAGCATCTGCCACACGGGCACAGGCAATCTCATCACATTCGGCTTTGGCGATGCCCGCATGGGCGAATTCATCCGTATCATGCGGCAGTGTCGCCGATGAGGCGTTCATTGCATCGCGCGCGGCATATTCAACCACGTTTACGCAGAAGACGCCCGTGTCACGGATATTGGCCACGCTGTCTTTGGTACCGTCCACATCTTCTTTCACGCCGGTGGAGGCGAACATCACCTGCGGTGGCACGTAAGCCACGCCATTGAAAAAGGAATAGGGTGCCAGGTTGTCCCGGCCCTCCGCGTCGCGGGTGGAAATCCAGCCAATGGGGCGGGGTGTTACGATGGCGTTGAACGGATTATGGGGCAGGGGGTGTCCGTCTGCGGGGCGGTAGAACATGGCGTTTTCCTTAGGGTTTGCACCTGTGACTACCCCCATGATAGGGCGGACGCCACTGCAAACCAGAAAGCGCGATCCGTGTACCACCTCACCCCTGAAACCAATGCCGATTATTGGGAGGTCGAGGCGCTTTATGATCTGTGCTTTGCGCCGGGGCGCGAAGCGCTGTCATCCTATCGTCTACGCGAGGATGTTCCGGCGGTGGCGGGCCTGAGCCTGGTGGCACGAGACCCCGGAGGCATTCTGGGCGGGGCGATCCGCTATTGGCCAGTGCGCATTGGCTCTGCTGCGGCGCTGCTGCTGGGGCCGGTGGCTGTGCACCCCACCCGACAGGGGAGGGCCTGGGCCGGTTGCTGATTGAAGAAAGCTTGCAACTGGCGCGCCCCTTGGGGTGGGACAGGGTGATGCTGGTCGGCGATGAACCCTATTATGGCCGTTTCGGGTTTCAACGGCTTGCGGGCATTGAAATGCCCCCGCCCACAAACCCCGAAAGGGTGTTGGGCCGCGATCTGCTGCCCGGTGCCTGGAAAGGCATCACCGGAGAGGTTTGTCGCTGGACGGATTGACCCAAGCCACCGGACTGCCCACATCTAGGGGGTAAGCAGATAAGGCCGCGCCATGGACATCGACACCACATTGCCAACAAAAATTGACCTCGACGCCGAGGTTGAGGCATTGGCCAAACGCTATAAGAGTGCAGGTGGCATGGGCATTTCAGTGCTGAACCTGATCGGTGGCTCGGCGGAAAACCTGATTGACCAACTGCCGCAAGGCGTCCGCCAGAACCTTGAAAGCGCCACGATCTCTGCCTTAGGTCAGGCGATGAAGGCCGCGCATTCCAGCCGTTCCTTGGTGCCTGATCAAAAAAGCTGGCTGAACCAGGCGGTCACCACCACCTTAGGCGCCGCAGGCGGGGCAGGCGGTCTGCCGACCGCCTTGGCAGAATTGCCCGTGACCACAACGCTGTTGTTGCGTGTCATTCAGGGCGTCGCAGTTGAGCATGGTTTCGATCCATCCGCAGAAAGCGTGCAATTCGACTGCGTGCAGGTTTTCGCAGCCGCCGGCCCGCTGTCAGGCGATGACGGGGCTGATCTGGGCTTTCTCTCCGCACGTATCGCGCTTTCGGGCAAAGCGATGCAAAGCATTATTGCCACCATCGCACCCAAGCTTGCGGTGGTCTTGGGCCAGAAACTGGCCGCCCAGTGCTGTGCCCATCTTAGGGGCCGCGGCGGGGGCTGCGACAAACTACGCCTACACCAGCTACTATCAGGATGTGGCCCATGTGCATTTTGGCCTGCGCAAGCTGGCCATCGACGCAGATGTACCGCACCCTGATCTGCTCAAACGTCTTGAGGCGCAAATGGCGCGGCTGAGCGACAAGCGGTGATCACCGGCCAATTCTGCCCGGGGCCACGCTGGTGGCTTTGATGACGGCAAAACACTGCTGACCTTCTGCCAACCCCAGATCCGCCACCGCGCGGCGCGTCACGCGGGCCAACAGCCGGTCTTCTCCCACGCGCAGGGCCACGGCGGCACCGGGGCCGTCGCCTTCAAAGATTGTCTCAACGGTTGCAGGCAGCACGTTCAGGGCCGACAGACCCGTCGGAGCCTCCTTGGCCAGCATCACGTCCTGGGCCAAAACCCGCAGGCGCAGCCGGGCACCAACGTCAGCGATGCGCCCGGGCAGCAACAGCGCGCCGCCTGACAAACGCAGCCGGGTAAGACCGTCGCTTTCATGCGCTTCAACAACGGCTTGCACAACGGCGCCTGCATCGCGAACCCCCAAAAGCGGGACGGCCGTCGGATCAGACATCACGTCAAAGATCGGTCCATGCAGCGCGACCTGCCCCGATCGCAGCAAGACCAGCGTGTCGGCAAGTCGGGCCACCTCATCCACCGCGTGGCTGACATAGAGGATGGGCATTTTCATCGGCCCATCCCGCAGCCGTTCCAGATAGGGCAAAATCTCTTGCTTGCGCTGCGCATCAAGACTGGCCAGCGGCTCATCCATTAACAACATGCGCGGATTGCTCAGCAGGGCGCGGCCCAAGGCAACCCGCTGTTTTTCCCCGCCTGACAGGGCGAGCGGCTGACGGTTCAGCAGTGAGCTGAGACCAAGCAGGTCCACCACTTCCGGCATCTCAGGCCCTACGCTGCCCGCAGGCGCATAGCGCCGGCCAAACATCAGGTTCTGCGCCACAGTAAGGTGAGGAAAAAGGCGTGCATCTTGGAATACATAGCCCAACCTGCGCTGCGCAGGTTTCTGAAAAACCCCTGCGCTTGCGTCAAACAGGACCTCTTCGTTCAGGGTGATCCGCCCCGCATCAGGCCGCAGCAGGCCCGCCACGGCGTTCACTACCGTCGATTTGCCAGCGCCCGAGCGGCCAAAGAGCGCCGTGATCCCGCCGCCCGCTTCAAACTGGGTGGCAAGCTGAAAGCCTTCAAACCGATGCGTGATATCAACCGTCAGCATCATGGCGCGCCAATCTTTGCGGCCACGCGTTTGGCCAAGGCTTCTGACAGCAGCACGGCACCAACAGCCGTTAGCGTTGCCATCACCACCATGATGAGTGCGGCACTTTCCCCGCCCGGTATTTGCAGTGCGGCCCAGATCGCGCTGGGCAGCGTCTGGGTCTGGCCGGGGATGTTGGCCACAAAGGTGATCGTGGCACCAAATTCACCCATGGCCTTGGCAAAGCCCATGACGGACCCCGCCAGAATGCCGGGCAGGATCAAGGGCAGTGTGACCCTGCCAAAGATGGCATAGGAGGGCGCGCCAAGCGTTGCGGCGGCCTCTTCCAGCTTGGGATCCACCGCCTCAATCGCCAGCCGCATCGCACGGACCATCAACGGAAACCCCATGATGATCGCGGCCAAGACGGCCCCTGACCAGTGAAAGGCCAACGTGATCCCAACGCTTTCCAACGCGCGGCCCAAAGGGGCTGTGCGTCCGAAGCTCAGCAGCAACAGATAGCCTGTGACAACCGGCGGCAGCACCAAGGGCAGATGCACCAGCGCGCTCAGCAGGGCTTTGCCGCGAAACTGCCAGCGGGCCAGGATCCAGGCGATCCACAGCGCAAACGGCACGGCCAGAACCGTCGCCCAGCACGCCACCCAAAGCGACAGGCGCAACGCCTCCCAAGCTGCGGCATCTGGCGTCATTCTGGCGGCTCCGTAAAACCGTGGCGCTGCAGGATTTGCACCGCATCGGCACCTTGCAGATGCGTCACAAAGGCCTGGCCTGCAGGGGTAAGGGCCGCAGCCGGATAGCGAATGGGGTCATGCGCATCGCGGGGGGCGGTCAAAAGCGTTGTCACATCAGAGGTTGCGGCGGCATCAGTGGCATAGACGATCCCAAAGGGGGCCTCACCCCGCGCCACCAAGGTCAGCGCCGCGCGAACATTATCGGTTTCGGCCAACTGGGGACGGACCGCGTCCCACTGGCCCGCGCGTTCCAGCCATTGCCGGGCATAGATGCCCGCAGGCACCGCATCCCGTTGCCCCATGGCCAGCCGGTCTTGCCCCAGACGGCCGGGCAGCGCGTCCAAACCTTGCATGTCATCTGCACTGCCAGGCGCGATGAGCACGAGCCTATTGCCAGCCACCGAAACAGGTCTGCTTGACAGCAGATTGCCGCGCTGGACAAGCCAGTCCATCCACACCGGATGGGCCAGCACAACCGCATCCACAGGCGCACCCGCCGCAACCTGGCGCGCGATGGTGCCGGACCCGGCGAAGGACAGACGCACCGGCTGATCATAAGTGGCGGCGATTTCGGTCAGCGCGCCTTGCAGGCTGGCGGCGGCGAACACCGCTATCTCTGCGCGCAAGAGGGGCGCAGGCAGCATAAGCCCCAGAATACTGGCAAAAAGTACAGTCAATCGTCCCATCGGCTGCACTATTAGTCATGCGTGTCGGGGGAACAAGGACAATGGCGGGCGATGACTTGTCGTTTGGGGCAGGGACGGTCATGTTTGTCAACAACGGGCCGCAAGGGATCTATGATGACCAGACAACCAAAGCTGTCACTGTTGGGCGCTGCAAAGGGCGACGTGCGCACGCAGTTTGCAGCACTTTGCTACCGCGTGCGGCAGGGCAAGGTGCAGGTTTTGGTCATCACCTCGCGCCGCTCAAAGCGGTGGATCATGCCCAAGGGCTGGCCGATGGACGGCAAAACGCCTGCCCAATCTGCCCTGCGCGAAGCCTGGGAGGAGGCGGGCGTGATCGGCAAAGCGCATGAGACAAGCGTTGGGGTTTATACTTACGGCAAACACATCTCGGATGACGAAAACATCTATTGCATGGTCATGCTCTACCCGGTTTTGGTAAAGTCGCTGGCGGATAAATTCCCCGAACGTGGCCAGCGCAAGCGCCGCTGGGTGTCGCGCAAAAAGGCGGCCAAACTGGTGGCAGAGCCTGAGTTGGGGCGGCTGATCACCGGATTTGATCCCAGAGACAACCGCCGCCATGCTTGACCTAAGCGGGTTGGAACGCCATGTGTTTTCTACAGACAGGACAGAGACTTCGTATACCGCATGATACAGTACACGTTGAAATGTGACCAAGGGCATGAAACCGACAGCTGGTTCAAATCGGCTGCCGCCTATGACGCTTTGGCGCAGTCTGGCCATCTTAGCTGTGCCATCTGTGGCAGTGCCAAGGTCAGCAAGGCGCTGATGGCCCCGCGCGTGCAGGTGCCCGCGAAGGCATCCGAGCCCGATACCAAACCGGTACTGAGTGCGCCCAACGAAGAAGTGGCGCAGGCCATTGAGGCGTTGCGCGAAAAAGTCGAATCCACCTCCGATTACGTCGGCGAAAGTTTCGCGGATGAAGCCCGCGCCATGCATCTGGGCGAAAAACCAGAACGCTCTATCTATGGCGAGGCGCGGCTTGATCAGGCGAAAGAACTGGTTGAGGACGGCGTGCCGTTAATGCCGCTGCCTTTCAGACCCAAACAGAAAATGACCTAATTTATGACAGTATTGATTACAGGCGCGAGCCGCGGCATTGGTGCCGGGCTGGCCGAAGCGTACAGCGCGCGTGGTGAGACGGTGATTGGCACAGGCCGCTCCGTGGCCGCGCAGGTGCAGTTGGATGTCACCCATCCTGCCAGTCATGCCGAAATGGCAGAGGCTGTGGGCGACCGGGCGATTGACCTTCTGGTGTGCAACGCCGGGGTCTATCTGGACAAAGGCCAGGACCTGGATACCGGCTACAGCGCGGATCTGTGGGCGCAGACCTTTGCGGTCAATGTCACCGGTGTGTTCCTGACCGTGCAAACCCTGTTGCCGCATCTGCGCCGGGCCTCGGGTGCCAAAATCGCGATTATCTCGTCGCAGATGGCCTCGCATACCCGAGCGCCTGGGGGCAGCTATATCTACCGCGCGTCAAAAGCGGCGGCGCTGAACCTGGGCCGCAACCTTGCCTCTGACCTGCAGAGCGACGGGATTGCGGTGGGCATCTATCACCCTGGCTGGGTGCAGACGGACATGGGCGGCGCTGCCGCTGACATCACCACCGATGAGGCGGTCCAGGGTTTGGTCGCGCGCTTTGATGCGCTTGGCATGGACACCACCGGGTGTTTTGAAACCTGGGATGGGCGCGCACACGCCTACTAAGCGGATCTGCGGTGGCACGCACAGCCATCGCTGACCAAAGCCCAGGTCGATTAATCCTTGCCCACCCGGCAATTCATTTATCTCAAAAGAAGCCCGATCGCTTGCCCTTCGCCTGGGTTGCGCGTAAACGGCGCGCAACGGAAATGGGCGGAGAGACATGCCAGTTCTCGTCATGAAATTTGGTGGCACCTCGGTGGCCACGTTGGACCGGATCAAGCGGGCCGCCAAGCGCGTAGGCGTTGAGGTGGCCAAGGGCTATGACGTGATTGTCATCGTCTCTGCGATGTCTGGCAAAACCAATGAGCTTGTGGGCTGGGTGAATGAAACCTCCCCGCTGTATGATGCGCGTGAATATGATGCGGTCGTCTCCTCAGGTGAGAATGTGACTGCCGGGTTGATGGCGCTGACGCTGCAAGAAATGGACGTCCCCGCGCGGTCCTGGCAGGGCTGGCAAGTGCCGGTGAAAACCACCTCAGCGCATTCCGCCGCACGGATCGAAGAAATTCCGACAGATAATATCACAGCCAAGTTCGGCGAAGGCATGCGGGTGGCCGTGGTTGCTGGCTTTCAGGGCGTCAGCCCAGAGGGCCGGATCACAACGTTGGGGCGCGGTGGCTCTGACACCACTGCCGTGGCCTTTGCTGCCGCTTTTGAGGCGGAGCGCTGTGACATCTACACCGATGTGGACGGCGTCTATACCACCGACCCGCGCGTGGAAGCCAAAGCGCGCAAACTGGATAAGATCGCTTTTGAGGAAATGCTGGAACTGGCGTCCCTGGGGGCCAAAGTGCTTCAGACCCGTTCCGTTGAGCTGGCCATGCGCTATAAGGTGAAGCTGCGCGTGCTTTCCAGCTTTGAAGAACAATCAGACACCGCAGGTACCTTGGTCTGCGATGAGGAGGAAATCATGGAAAGCAATGTTGTTGCAGGCGTGGCGTTCAGCCGCGAAGAGGCAAAGATGACGCTGGTTTCCGTGGCAGACCGGCCCGGCATCGCGGCGCTGATCTTTACCGCGCTCTCAGATGCGGGGGTGAACGTAGATATGATCGTTCAGAACATCTCCGAAGACGGGCGCACCGATATGACGTGGTCTTGCCCTGTGGATCAGGTCAAACGCGCGGAAAAGGCGATGTTGGAGGCCAAAGAAGGCGGCGTGATCAACTTTGCTGACATGCTGGCGGATACCAACGTGGCCAAAGTTTCCGTTGTGGGCATCGGCATGCGCAGCCACACCGGTGTGGCGGCCAAGATGTTCCAGGTCTTGTCGGATGAGCGGATCAACATCCAGGTCATCACCACCTCAGAGATCAAAATCTCCGTCCTGATCGACCGCAAGTACATGGAACTGGCCGTTCAGGCGCTGCACGACGCCTTTGAATTGGACAAAGCGGCGTAAGCGCAGAACTGTTTCTGTCACGCGGCCTTGGGTCTGCGGGCCAACAGGTAGACGGGCAAACCCAATCCTGAACTCAGCAAAACCATCAGCGCCCAGCCTTTGGCGTTCATGCCACGCGCTTGCGCGTCCTTGAAAGTGAAAAACGTCAGGGCAACTGAAACAAGAAAAAGAAGTACAAGGGGCATCGCCGTCCTTTCGTCTGTCTGCATATGATAAATAAGAAGGCAGCTGGGCGAATGCCAGTGTCGCCGCGCTTAACAAATGGAAAGACGGCATAATTCCCGTTTCGCTTTAGTGCTGTCTGTGTTCTAAGCTCTTGTTGAACCAAGAGGGATGGGCGCGATGGCAGAGCGCACAGAAACAGAAAGCCGCAAGCTCCTTGGCCGCTTGCGCGATGCAATGGCGGGCGAGGATGCGGGCCAAGCGCGGCTGAACAAGATCACCCATCTGATCGCAACCTCTATGGGATGCGAGGTGTGCTCAATCTATCTTTTCCGCGATGAAGACACGCTTGAGCTTTGTGCAACAGAAGGTTTGAACGCAGAGGCCGTGCACCAGACCCGCATGAAACTGGGCGAAGGTCTGGTCGGGCGCGTGGCCAAACGGCGCCGTGTGGTGAACACGCCTGATGCACCGCAAGCGCCCGGTTTCCGCTTTATGCCTGAAACCGGAGAAGAGATTTACTCCAGCTTCTTGGGCGTTCCCATCCAACGGCTGGGTGAAACGTTGGGCGTCTTGGTGGTACAGTCGAAAACCGCGCGCGAATTCTCAGCCGATGAGGTGTATGCGCTGGAAGTCGTGGCCATGGTGCTGGCCGAGATGACAGAGCTGGGTGCCTTTGTGGGCGAAGGGGCCGCGATGTCTGCGCGCCATTCGCAACCTGTGCTGGCCCGCGGCACCGTCGCACAAGAGGGCGTGGCAGAGGGCCATGTCTGGCTGCATGAACCGCGTGTAGTCGTCTCAAACCCGATTGCCGATGATCCTGTGCAAGAAGAAAAGCGTCTGACCGAAGCAGTGGACCAGCTTCGGGTCAGCGTGGACCAGATGCTGACCATGGCAGCAGGCGATGCCGAACAGCAGCAGGTGATTGAAACCTACCGGATGTTTGCCAATTCCAAAGGCTGGATGCGGCGCATGGTCGAAGACATCCAAAGTGGCCTCTCAGCAGAGGCGGCGGTTGAAAAAGAACAATCGCTGGCCCGCGCCCGGATGAGCCAATCATCAGATTCCTATCTGCGCGAACGCCTCAGTGATCTGGATGATCTGTCAAACCGCCTGTTGCGCATCCTGACCGGGCAGGGCAGCGATACAGGCGCTGAATTGCCTGCCGATCCCATTCTGGTGGCCCGCAACATCGGCCCTGCTGAGCTGTTGGAATATGGCCGCAAGCTGAAAGGGATCGTGCTGGATGGCGGCTCTGTCGGGTCGCATGCTGCGATTGTGGCGCGTGCGCTGGCCATTCCGCTGGTGGTCCATGCGGGACGTATCACCAATGATGCACTGAACGGCGACCATATCATGGTGGACGGCGAACAAGGTATCGTGCACCTGCGCCCCGATGACACTGTGGCATCGGCTTTCCGCGAAAAGATAGCCATGCAGGCCGCAGCACAAGAACGCTATGCCTCCATTTTGAACCTGCCCGCCCAGACGATCTGCGGCAACACGGTATCGCTGCAGATGAACGCAGGCCTGATGGCAGATCTGCCGTCGCTGAGCGGGTCAGGCGCCGAAGGCGTTGGGCTTTTTCGGACAGAGCTACAGTTCCTGGTGCGCAACCAGATGCCCAAACGGTCAGAACTTTCGGCGCTTTATGCGCGGGTTCTGGATGCCGCAGGGGGCAAGCGCGTGGTATTTCGCACCTTGGACATCGGGTCAGACAAGGTGCTGCCCTATATGAAACCCAATGATGAGCCGAACCCAGCGCTGGGGTGGCGCGCCATTCGGGTGGGCCTGGACAAGCCTGGCGTGATGCGGATGCAGTTGCAGGCGCTGATGCGGGCGGCTAATGGGCGGCCCCTGACGATCATGTTCCCCTTTGTCGCCCAGTTTGAAGAATTTCGCGCGGCCCGCCGCGAAGTGGATAAAACCATGGAGCGTGAGAAAAAGCTGGGCCATGTGCTGCCCTCCAAGTTGGAAGTGGGTGCCATGCTGGAAACACCCAGCCTGGCCTTTGCGCCCAAGAAGTTCTTCGAAGAGGTGGAGTTCCTGTCCATCGGC
The DNA here is from genome assembly GCF_055693825.1 of Sulfitobacter sp. GN1-4. NCBI lineage: Bacteria > Pseudomonadati > Pseudomonadota > Alphaproteobacteria > Rhodobacterales > Roseobacteraceae > Sulfitobacter > Sulfitobacter sp. GN1-4. The sequence continues at coordinate 1,278,146 of NZ_JBVFUQ010000003.1, forward strand.
GGCAACGATCTGAAGCAGTTCTTTTTTGCTGCGGACCGTGAAAATGAACGGGTGCGGCGGCGCTATGACACCCTGAATGTTAGCTTCCTGTCCTTCCTGGAGGGCGTTGTTGAGCGTTGTGCTGATACCAACACCTTGTTGTCGTTCTGCGGAGAAGACGCAGGCCGCCCGGTTGAGGCCTTGTGCCTGGCCGCAATTGGCTTTCGCAGCTTGTCGATGCGCCCGGCCTCCATCGGGCCTGTCAAAAGCCTGCTGCGCAGGTGCGACCTGAATGAGGTGCGCAAGATCATCTATGATGCGCGCCACCGCGGCGAAATGTCAGTGCGCGCCGACGTCATGGACTACGTGAAAGCCCAGCACCAGATCTAGGCACAGGGCATTGATGCCGGCGCGCGCGCCCAAAAATGGCCCCGACGCCAATGGCTGGCGGGGCCAAAACACTCGTTAAGACACATTCGGGTTAGCTTGCGTCAAAGACAAACCGGACCGTCACAGGAACCGCACGGGCGATCATGTCGAGCCCGGCCAGCTCTTGCAGCGTGTCGATACCTTCATCAATGCCTGCAGTGTCCGCTTCGAGAAACGCCATGTCGTTGGACATCACCATCACGCGGCTTTCGCTTAGGCGCACAACGACCATTTCCGTTGTGACGTCCACTTCGGTGCCAACCAATGACAACACCGCATCAACCTCGGTGGTCATCATGTCCCCGACGGCCAGTTCTTTGGCGTCTGACAGGTCAAGCTCTGCAGTCAGGCGCGCGGAGGGGATCATTTTGAACACATGTTCCGCCATCCGTTCGTTGCGGATGTCGATCAGCGTTTCAACGGAGGAAAGATCAATCGCAATCTCGGCCACGCCCGCATCAGATACTGTGCCAGACAATGTTTGGAAGGTGTGCACCTCGCCTACGTAATCATTCTTGATAGATGCAAAGGCGATTTTGGATGCATCACTGTCCAGCTTCCAGCCCCCTGCGAAAGTGGGGCCTGCGATCAGGGACATGATGGTTGCTGCAAAAAGTAGTGGTTTCATTGGATCCTCCCGAAAATGTGTGGTTGAGCGTGGTCGTTCGTTGCTATGCTCACAATGGAAACACACCAGGCGGCCAATCTATTCGATGTTCGGCAAAAGAAATTTAGAAACGCAGGTCAGACGGGCATTGCAAAAGCACCTGAAGTCTATCTGGCGCTATGGCTTTGCCCTGTCCGGCTCACCCGATCTGGCCGATGATTTGACCCAGGCAACTTGTGTGCGCGCGCTTGAGCGCTATCAGCAGGTCACATCAACGGATCGGCTGGATGCGTGGTTTATGACCATTTGCCGATCCATCTGGCTGAATGAAGTCAGATCGCGCGCCATTCGACGCGCGCAATCGCTCGACACAACGCCCGAAGCGGACATGCCGCAACAAATCAGCACATCAGAGACGAATATTTTCGCCCGTGAAGTGTTTACAGAAGTGATGGCATTGCCAGAGGCGCAAAGAGAAGTTGTGGTGCTGGTGTTTGTCGAAGGTCACAGTTATCGGGAGGCTGCGGAAATCCTAGAGGTTCCCGTGGGTACAATCATGAGCCGCCTGCACGCGGCGCGTAAAAGTTGCGCCCCTTGGCCGAGCCTGGGGCAGGGATACAGACGGGACAGAAAAGCTGATGGGATATTCAGATACGCAGTTGCGGTCCTATTTGGACGGATCACTTGAGCCGCAGGAAGCTGAAGCGTTGGAGCGCCGTCTTGAGGTGGATCCCGAGCTTGAGGCGCAACTGCTTGCGATGGAAACCCTGCGCCCTGTTGTGGGCGCTGCTTTTGAAACGGTGCCATCTGATAGGCGGCTTGAGGCATTGATGCCTGATGCGTCCCAGCCCGCCGCGCCCACCCGCCGGTTCTTTCTGGCAGGCGGTATTGCTGCGGCGTCGGGCGCTGTGGGGTTTGGCCTGGCCAATCTGACGGCACCAGTGCCGGCCGCGCTGGGGTGGCAGGAACAGGTCGCCATCTATCAGGCCCTTTATGGCCCCCAGACCGTTCAGCATATCGACATCGACGCCAAGGCGCTGGATGCGCAATTCGCCCGTGCCAGTGCCGCTTTGGGACGCGAGATTTCGGCGGATGATGTCTCAACCGTGGATGGCCTTGACCTGCGCCGCGCTCAAATCCTGAGTTTTGAAGGCACCCCTTTGGTGCAGATTGTCTTTGCCTCTGATGCGGGCATGCCAGTTGCGTTCTGCATCCTGTCTTTGGCCAACAATCAGCAAAAGGCCCCGCAGCTTAGAACCCTGTCCGGCCTGCAAACCGCGCATTGGAGCGATGGGCAGTTTGGCTATATGGTGCTGGGCGATATTGACGTCGCCATGCTCACCAGGATCACGGATAAGCTGTCGGCGACGTTCTAACGCGCGTTCCGCAGCATCCTCGGCGGTGCCGCCTGTCAGGTGGGGTGCGCCACCCGCGGCTCCAGCGATGATATGTAAATTTGCGCATTTGACCTTCTCGCTTCGCGGCCTGGCTGGTATCGGTTTGATATAACAGGACAGGAATTTCCCCATGCGTTTTGCCATACTGCTGGCCGTGTCTCTTGCACTTGTTGCATGCGATGAAGAAGAAACCGAAGCCGAAACGCTGGTGCGCGGGCTGAAGACCCATCTTGTTTCCAAAAGCGAAGACAGCAGCGAACGTCGTTTTCCCGCCGTTCTTGAAGCGTCTGAGCTGACCCCGATCTCATTCGAAGTGGGCGGCAAGCTGGGGCACATCGGGCTGGCCGTTGGGCAGCGGTTAAGCGCAGGGGATGAAATTGCGCGCCTTGATCAAACATCACTGGAGCTTCAGGTGGAGACGGCAGAGGCCGCCGTCGATCAGGCAGAGGCGGCAGCCAGGAACGCCCAAAGCACCTATGAGCGTCAGCAACAGCTGTTGGAGCGCGGCTCAACCACCCAGGTTGCGGTGGACGATGCGTTGACGCAGGTGGAAACGACAGCTGCTTCTTTGGTCCAGGCGCAAAGATCATTCGACAGTGCGGTGGAAAACCTCGGCAAGGCCGTGCTGACAGCGCCCTTTGATGCCATTGTCAGCTCTGTTGAGGTACAGTCCTTCGCGTCGGTCAGTGTGGGCGCCCCCATCGCCACGATCTATCCTGAAAACAGTTTTGAAGTCGCCTTTTCCGTAAGTTTTGACACAGTGAACCAATTGGTGGTCGGCAAAGAAGCCCTGGTGCGGCTGGCAGACCGTCCCGACATTGAGCTTGCCGCAGTGGTCACTGAAATCGGCTCACGCGCGGATGCGGTCTCCAGCTTTCCCATTGTCTTGGAGCTTCGGGATCAGCATCCCCTCCTGAAGGCGGGGATGGCTGTCGAAGCCTCATTGCGCTTTCCATTGCCAGCGGCAGAAGGTTTCACAATCCCGCTTACCGCTGCCATCCTGGATGGGGCCAGTGGCCAGCCGGGCAATGGCAACGTACCGATCTATGTGTTTGATCCTGCATCCTCCACGGTCAAGCGACGCGAGGTGCAGGTGGGCGGCATCAGTGAAAACTCCATCATCGTGATTGACGGGCTTAGCGAAGGGGATCGCATCGCCTCGGCTGGGGTGTCGTTTCTTCAAGACGGCCAGCAAGTCAAACTGCTTGAGAGCGAAGATTGATCAATGGATTTCCTCACACGCTTTGGGATTGAGAAAACCCGCCTGACCGTCTTTGTCATGATCGGCCTTCTGCTGATTGGTGCGATGAGCTATGCCTCTTTGCCCAAACGCGAAAACCCGGCCATCACCATCCGCAATGCCGTGATCACGGCCCAATTCCCGGGCATGTCGCCGGAACGCGTTGAAAACCTGATCGCGATCCCCCTGGAACGCGCGGCGCGCGAATTGGCTGAGGTGGATGACATCTCCAGCCTGATCACCTTGGGGCAAACGCAGCTGACCGTGGCAATGTCTGAATCGCTCACTGCGGCCCAGCTTGATACCGCGTTTCAGGATCTGCGCACCAAAATGGAGGACAGCGCAAGCGATCTGCCCAGTGGCACCAACGGCCCCTTTGTGAACACCAACTACGGCGATGTCGCAGTGGCGACGATTGCCGTGACAGGCGAAGGGTTCAGCTATGCGGAGGTGTCAGATGCAGCAGATGCCTTGCGCCGGGGACTTTATAAGCTTGACGGGATTACCAAGGTGTCTTTGTCCGGCGAACAGGATGAACGGATTTGGCTGGAAATTGACACCCGGCGGCTGGCGGCCGTTGGCGTGCAGTTCCAGACGGTTTTGGCGGATCTACAGGCGCAGAATGTGATCCTGCCTGCCGGTCAGATTGATGCCGGTGGCACAACCGTGGTGCTTGAGGCCAACGGCGATCTGGAATCCCTGCAGGATTTGGAAAACGTGCTGACCCGCGTAGATGCCACCGGCGAGCTGGTGCGTCTGCGCGATTTGATGGATGTGCGGCGGGGCTATGTGGAACCGGTCGACAAGCCGGTTTATTTCAACGGTCAACCTGCGGTGTTGGTCAGTGTTGAGATGGCAGAAGACCGCGATATTCAAAAAATCGGCGCTGAGCTGCGCGCGGCCATCCCCGCGTTGGAGCAAACCCAACCCATTGGCATTTCCTACAACATCTCCACCTTCCAAGAAACCAACGTCACGCTGGCAATCAACAATGCGCTCAGCAACGTCGCGCAAACCTTTGTTGTGGTCTTGCTGGTGATGTTGGTCTTTCTGGGTCTAAGGCCCGCGCTGGTGATTGCCTGCATCGTCCCCTTTACCGTTTGCTTTGCCCTTGTGGGCATGGGCCAGATGAGCGTCGATCTGGAGCAGATTTCGATCGCTGCGGTGATCATCTCACTGGGGCTGTTGGTCGATAACGGGCTTGTGGTGGTTGAGGATATTGAGACCCGTGTGGAACGCGGCATGACCCCGAAAGAGGCGGCCATCGCCGCAGGCGGGCAGTTCTTTGTGCCCTTGGCCGTGGCTTCTGTCACAACGGTGTCTGCCTTCATTCCAATGCTCATTTTGGAAGGCACAACTGGAGAGTTCGCCTTTTCTCTGGGCGCTGTGGTGGCGGTGATGTTGGCGGGGTCTTGGCTGACCGCGCATTACATTTTGCCCTTCCTGGCGGCTTTTCTGCTGCGCCCCAAGGCCAAGGCGAGCCATGACAGCTGGGTGGTCATGGCCTACGGCGCGCTGATCCAGCGCACGCTGCGCTGGGGCATCCCGCTTTTCGTGCTGTGCTATGCCATTGTGGTGCTAGGGGCCTCCGCCTTTGGCGCGCTGCGCTCCGAGATGTTTCCCTTAAGCGAACGGGCGGAATACCTTGTCTATCTTGATCTGCCCAAAGGCACCTCCATCGCGCAAACCCAGCGCGAAGCGCGCGCGGTAGACGACTGGTTGCGTAACGCTGAGACGAACCCCGAAGTGCGCGACACCACGGTGTTTGTCGGACACGGCGGACCACGTTTTTATCTTGCGCTGTCGCCTGCCGATACGGACCCCGCAAGCGCGTTCATCCTGGTCAACACCCATTCCTTCGAAGGCGCGGTTGAGGCGGCGGACCGCACGCGCAAACACCTCTTTGAAAACCATCCCGCAGCGCGGGCCCGCATCACCCGTCTGTCGATGGGGGGGCTGAATCTGGCATTGTTGATGTGTCGATCCAGGGGCCTGACGCCAACACAATGTTGCAAGCGGCCAGCCAGATTGAGGCGGCATTCGCCCAGATGCCGGGCATCGTGCTGAACCAGAACAACTGGGGCAACAAAACCATCAAGTTCCGGGTGGACATCTTGCAGGAAAAGGCCCGCGAGCTGGGCGTCACCTCAAGTGACATCTCCGATGTGTTGAACACTTTCTTGTCCGGCACGACCTATTCCACCTTCCGCGAGGGGTCGGATTCCATCCCAATCGTCTTGCGCACATTGGAAGGTTATCGCGACAGCCTGCAGGATTTGGCCAACCTGTCGGTGCCAACCTCTGGTGGGCTGATTTCGCTAGATCAGGTTGCGGTTGTTCGGCCGGAACTGGAATTTTCCCAGCTGCGGCGTGAAAACCAGGTGCGCGAAATTGTCGTCTCGGGCAAAAGCAACACGCTGGCCGCGGCTGAGGTTGAGGCGCTGTTGGCACCCACTTTGGCCGGTTTGGATCTGGGCCCCGCCTATGATGTCAGCATCGGCGGTGAAAGTGCCGATTCAGCTGAGGCAAACGCCAAGCTTTTGGGGGGCATGCCCTTTGCACTGGCCGTGATGATTGCGGCCCTGGTGTTCCAGTTCAATTCCTTCAGGCGCGTTACGCTGACGTTCCTGACGATCCCCTTGATTCTGGCAGGCGCACCTTTGGCCCTGTTGATCACCAACCAACCGTTATCGTTCTTTGCCATTCTGGGGCTGATTTCGCTGATGGGGATCATCATCAACAACGCCATCGTCCTTATTGATCAGATCGACATTGAACGACGCGCGCTGCCGCTTGATGAAGCGATTGTGCGGGCGGCAAAGAAACGTGTGTCGCCGGTCATGCTGACCTCACTCACAACCGTTTTGGGGCTGCTGCCGATGGCGCTTTTTGGTGGTGCGCTGTTTGAGCCGATGGCGACCTTGATGATCGGTGGTCTGCTGCTGGCGTCGCCTTTGACCTTGATCTTCGTGCCGCCGCTCTACCGGTTGTTCTTTGCCATTGGCAACGCGGCCCCCAGCCCAAAGAACCTGCGGCATGAGCACTGGTGCCCGCACCGCAGGCCTGACTGGATCGAAGGGCTAAATGCCGGTCTTGGTTCAAATCGCGTTGGGCAGCGGCATTTTGTTGCTGTGCACGTTGCAGCACATCTGGCTGTTGTCCGCCCTGATCAGATACCTGCAACGCTCCGCCGCGGCCACCCAGGGGGATCACCACCGGCCCCGGTTTACCAAGATTTCTCTGATCGTGGTGGTGCTGCTCGCCTCGCATACGGTACATGTCTATCTTTGGGCGCTGTCGGTGCTGCTTGTGGGGGCGTTGCAAGGATACGAAGAGCCCATCTATTTCGCTTTGGTCACCTATACGACACTGGGCTACGGCGATGTCACTCTGGGCGATCCTTTCCGTATTTTTGGGGCTATGGCGGCCGTGACCGGCACTGTGGCCTTCGGGTTAAGCACGGCCTTTCTGGTGGGATATTTCGCACGCACGGTGGGCGCGCCGGACGCGTAAACCGACACCGCGTTGCCCATAGGCGGGACCTCAATAATGCCACGCTTTCTCAATCTGCCAGGGCAGAGGCGCGCGCATCGAACTTGGCGCGCGGGCGGATCATCTCACCGCTTTGTGCCTGTTCAACCGCATGGGCGGCCCAACCCGCCACACGCCCCATGGCAAAGATTGCGGTCGCGGCCTCATCCGGCAGCCTAAAGTGCCAGGTGATCGCGGCAAGGGCCGCATCAATATTGGGGGGCAATGACAGACGCGCAGCAAGCCTTTGCGTGACGGTCTTTGCGGGTGCCCCATCGGGGATTTGCGCAAGCAAGCAAGCCGCTCTGGGGTCGCCTTGAGGGTAAAGCGGATGACCAAACCCAAAGGCATAGGGCTCCGGGGTTTTATGATCGCGCAAGAAGGCATCAAACTGCCCCCGGGCTGCGGCCTGCAGGGCCTGCATGGTCAACCCCGCCACACCGCCATGCTTTGGTCCGCTGAGCGTTGCCATCCCCGCCAAGAGCGCGGCAGGCAGGCTGCTCCCGGTTGAGGCGCACACACGCACGGCGAAGGTTGAGGGGTTCAATTCGTGATCGCAGAGCAAAACCAGCGCCTGCCGGACGATATCTGCGGCAGTTGGGTCCAATTGCCAGGTGTTGGCGAGCCTGCGGTGAAGGGCTAAACCGCTGGTGTCCTGCAGCGCAGCCGTGGCCACCACTGACATCATGCGCCCGGTCTGAGCGGCGATCTCCGCCTGCGTCAGATCTTGCAGCGGCGGGGCGGTATCTGTTTCGCGTGCCAGGGCCTTCATCGCCCGCGAGAACGGCGTGCGCCCCTCATCCGCAGGGCCAACCATGGGGCAGGTGATCTTTGCAGCACCTGACAAATGCGCCGCGACGGCCTCTAGCGTCATGTCTTTGGCGCAATCCTCGATGGCTTTGCCGCGTATCCAGAATGTCCCATCCCGCACTTCCGAAATTGAGGTTACCAGCACCGGATCGCCCCACCGGATTGCCGCCTGGGCCACGTCTGCGCGGGCCCTTGGGCGGCGGTTCAACTGGCCCAGCCGTGCCACATCCTGGCGGGAATAAAGGCTGGCCCGCGCGTCGCTCGGATCAGATTGCACCCGGATCTGGTGTCTGCTGACATAGGCGTAAAGGGTCTGCGGCTTGATCCCCAGCGCGGCACAGGCGGATTTTGCATCAATCCAATCGGTATTTTTCATATTGATTATATTGATCAAGATTTACATCGGCGCAAGCCTGCGGTGATCTGGCCCAAAGCGCCAAGAGGACGATATGCCCGACCAAATCTTTGACGACATCCAAACCGCTCTGCTGCCCCACAGCGAAACTGAGATCGCCGTACACTCCCAGGGCGATGCTGAGCTGCCTTCCTGTTTTCCCGTGACCGATCTGGCGGTGGCGTCCATCCGTGCGGCAGCGGTCGAAATGGCGGGTATCTTGGGCGAAGCGCACGTCACCATTGACCGGGCGCTGTCGGCGCTTTGGTTTGACATGACACTGCGCCCTGAGGGGTGGCAGATGCCATCGGTGTGGGATGACATCGCAGGCGCTTATCAAACATCCGACGGCTGGATCCGCCTGCACACCAACGCGCCGCATCACCGGCAGGCCGCGCTGCGCGCCTTGGGATGTGATGGGAACAAAACCGCCGTGGCCGATACCGTCGCCTCCTGGGGGAAAGACAAGCTGGAAGCGGCTGTTGTTGCCGAAGGCGGTGCCGCCGCCGCGATGCACAGCCCGGCGGCATGGGTGCTGCATCCGCAGGGGCAAGCGGTGGCGTCAGAGCCGCTCATCGCCTGGGAGCAGACAGGGGCGGGCGCAAAACCCGTGGCCTTTGACCAGTTGCGCGTGTTGGACCTGACCCGCGTACTGGCCGGTCCGGTGGCCACAAGATTTCTGGCAGGCTTTGGAGCGGATGTGCTGCGCATTGACCCGCCGTCCTGGAATGAACCGGGCGTTGAGCCTGAGGTGACGCTTGGCAAACGCCGCGCCGGTCTGGATTTGACCCGTGCAGAGGATCGTGCGACGTTTGAAGGGCTTGTCCAGCAGGCAGATGTGCTGGTGCATGGCTACCGCCCCGGCGCCTTGGCGGGGTTGGGATACGGCCAGGACCGCCTGCAACAGCTTGCACCGCATATGATCAACGTCAGCCTATGCGCCTATGGCTGGAGCGGCCCCTGGGCCGGGCGGCGCGGGTTTGACAGCCTGGTCCAGATGAGCTGTGGCATCGCGCATGAGGGGATGCAGCGCAAAGGCGTGGCGCATCCGGTGCCTTTGCCCGTGCAAGCCTTGGATCACGCCACCGGTTATCTGATGGCCACAGCGGTTTTGCGCGCCCTCAGCTTGCGCAACCAGACGGGGGATGTGTTTGGCGCACGTTTATCGCTGGCCCGCACGGCTGTTTTGCTGACGTCACAAGGCGCGCGTGATTTTCAGGGGGCGGCGATTGAGGGCACCGATCAGCACCTGCACCCCCGCACAGAAATGACCAGCTGGGGCCCCGCCAAACGCCTCCGGTTCCCGGTGAAGATCGGGGAACGCGCGCCACACTGGCCCCACCCCGCAGGGGCGCTTCGGATCGACGCGCCCGGATGGTGACAGACGGCTGCCCCGGCAACCATGGCAACAGACATGGCGAGCAAATAGGCCCAGCAAACAGGCCCAGTAAACAGGATTGACGAAAGACCCCATTCGCCGCTCTAGTGCCAGCACCCTCCGCCCCACTGGCTGAGCAAGCAAAGGTCACAATCCCATGGCACCGTCATCGTCCGATCTGATCCAGCTGCGCCGCGCGTTCCATCGGGACCCTGAGCTGGGGTTTGATGAGCAGCGCACCAAGGCGAAAGTGGCCGATATCCTGCGGGGCGTGGGGTTAGATGTGCACGAAGGCGTGGGCGTTGTGGGGGTGTTAAAGGCGGGCGACGGCAACCGCGCCATTGGGTTGCGTGCAGATATGGATGCCTTGCCCATCGTTGAAACCAGCGCGCATGACTACGTCTCTGCCAACCCCGGTGTGATGCATGCCTGCGGGCACGATGGGCATATGACGATGCTGTTGGGGGCCGCGCAAATGCTGGCCTCAGATCCCGGCTTTGACGGCACGGCGGTCTTTGTCTTTCAGCCCAACGAAGAACACGGGCTTGGCGCGCAAGCGATGTTGGATGCCGACCTGTTGGCGCGTTTCCCGATGGAGGAAATCTATGCCATCCACAATCTGCCCGGTGCGCCACTGGGCCAGATGTCCACACGTCCTGGCCTCATTTGTTCGTCAGAAAGCCTGTTCGATATTCGCATAACAGGGCAGGGGGGCATGCCTCCATGCCGCACAAGGGCCGCGATGCGATCACCATCGGGGCAGAGCTGGTGCAAGCGTTGCAAACCATTGTCGCCCGCAAGATAGCCCCCGGGGCGGGGGCGGTTGTGTCGGTCACAGAGTTTCTCACAGACGGACAGCGCAACGTCCTGCCGGGGCAGGCCACGCTGAAAGGCGACGTGCGCGCGCGCAGTTCTGAGGACCGCGACCAGATCGAAGCCTATATGCGGCAGTTGGCCGAGGGCATTGCCGCAGCCCATGGCGTATCGGTTGAAGTGGATTTCAGAACTGAGTTCATTGAAACGATCAACGCGCCCGACCCCACAAAGGCGGCTGTCAACGCGGCCCAAAAGATGGGCCTGCCCTGCCTGCCCAACCGCGAGCCTATGAGCTTTTCCGAAGACTTCGCCCATTTCAGCAACGCCGTTCCTGGCTGCTTTTTGATGCTCGGCAACGGAGAGGCCGGGCCGCACGGCCAACCGCTGCATTCAAGTGACTATGATTTCAATGATGACCTGTTGGAGATCGGGGCGCAGTTCTGGGCCACGCTTGTGCGCCAACAATTGCCCGTAGAAAGGAAAGACTGACATGTTTGCAGAGCGGCTTGAGGATTTCCGCGCGGCTTTGACTGCCGCTGACATTGATGTCGCGCTGATCACCGATGACGACAACGTTTATTACCTGACGGGGTATTACGACTATCTGCATATGGAGTTTGGCCGTCCCACAATTCTTGTGGTGCCCAAAGACGGCCCAAGTCTGCTGATCACCCCGACCATTGATCTAAACGCAGCCCAAGCCGCCGCGCGGGTGGACCGGATTGCGCCCTGGAACGACGGTATGGGGGCGGAATGGCGGGAAGAGTTGGACCCCATCCTGTCGGCGCCGGGAAAAATCGGGATTGAGCCTGATCACATGCCCGCATTGGTCCGCGCCTATGTCGATGGCCATGTGCCTGCGGCGCGCCTTGCCAATGCCACCCCCACGCTGGCCAAGATGCGCATGATCAAATCCCCGGCTGAGCTGCAACTTGCGCGCCACGCGGGGCAGGTGGCCATGGCCATGATGGCCGCTGGCCGCGATGCCATCGGCGATGGTGTGGCTGAATATGAGGTGGCATTGGCCACATCACAGGCGGGCACGCGCAAGGCCGCTGCCCTTCTTGAGGCGCATTACGACGATGCGGATATGTCTCCCAACACGCATTTTCTGCAAATCATGGCATCGGGCGAGGCCATCACCAAAACCCACCACCGTGCCTCCACCCGCATCATGCGCAGCGGGGAGCCGGTGTTTTTGTGCTTTTGCGGGATGACCAATTTCCACCGGTTCAAACTGGGGTTTGATCGGACCTTCTGGATCAATGAGATCGCCGATGACACCCAGGCCGAAATCTATGAGATCGCGGTGGCCAGCCAACGCGCGGCACTGCAGGCATTGCGTCCCGGGGTTACGGCCGAAACCGTGCATGCAGCCTACGCCGCAGTGATCCAGGATGCCGGGTTTGACTACCCTTTCCGCTGTGGGCGGGCCACCGGCTTTAGCTTTCTAGAGACCCCTCAACTGGTCACAGGAGACACCACCGTCTTGCAGCCTGGCATGGTCTTTGCTGTGGATGGCTCTGTCTCTGTTGACACATTCCGCGCGCAAGTGGGCGACAGCTTTATCATCACGGACGATGGCTGGGAGGCGCTCACAGATCATCCCAAAGACCTGTCAGACGTCGTCCTGTCGCGACCATGAGGGTTGCCGCATGATTGTGCAGGATTTGGGACAGATGCCGGATGAGATCATTCTCTTTGGCGGGGCCTATGGCAATCTGCAAGCGGTTCAGGCCGTGCAACAGGCCGCCCAAGGTCGCCCCATGATCAACACCGGCGATATGGTCGCCTATTGCGCCGACGGTGCCGCCGTGGTGGCGGCCTTGGCCGATGTGCCTTGTGTTGCAGGCAATGTGGAAAAACAGCTGGGCACCGGTGGCACCGATTGCGGCTGCGGGTTTGCGCCCGGTACGGTCTGTGATCTGCTGTCGGCGGGGTGGTTTGCCCATGCGGACCGCTCCATCGGACAAGCCGCGCGCGACTTGATGCAGACCTGTCCGGATGTGATCGTGTTCACCCAAGCGGGCAAGCGTTTTGCCGTCCTGCATGGCGGTATCACAGATGTCGCCCGGTTTTTGTGGCCTGTGAGCACGGAGGCCGAATTTGCAGAAGAAATAAGCGCGGTTGAAGCGGCTTGCGGCAAGGTCGATGCGGTCATAGCGGGCCACTCCGGCATCGCTTTTGAGCGGCAGATCGGACAGGTGGCCTGGATCAACGCAGGCGTCATCGGGATGCCACCGAATGACGGCACGCAAAGCACGGAGTACGTGGTGCTGCGTGAAGGCACCCCGCAGTTTCAGCGCCTTACATATGATGCCGCCGCGGCGCGTGCCGCAATGTGCGCGGCCGGCCTGACGCAAGGCTACCATGATGCGCTGCTGTCCGGGTTTTGGCCCAGCCAAGATGTTCTGCCCCCCGTCATGCGACAGAAAAGTCCCGCTTAACGGGGTAACCTGGGGGGCGTGGCAGACTGCCCGCCCACCCGCAGCAGATGCAAGCCGTCCGGGCCAGCCCCAGACGGCCCTTTTCTTCACTTCACGTAGATGCCAACCGCAGCCCAATAGGTGTCGTCCAGCCGCGATACCCAGGTCCGCTTGGGCTCAGGCGCGCCGGTGGTCGGATTTGGCCAGATGTAGTCAACCCAACCGGTACCATCTGTGCGGGCCACCTCAACCATTTGGGCCACAAAGTTGTGCCCATTCGGATCCGTCAGACCCAGTGTATTCCTGCCGTTCAACGCCGGTCGTACACCATGCGCCACCACAAGCCCGTCGACGTCTTGGATAAAGACATAAAGATCGCGGTCATGGAAATCAGGGTTGCCAGTGTCTGAAATGGCATCCACGAGGCTGTCCAAGCCATGTTCTTCAAAATGCGCAATGGCCCGGTCGACCATGGCAACAGCATCGTCTGCGGTCCCATGCGTGGTGTTGGCAAAACCAATCGCGGGTATGATAGCGAAAATGAGGGTCAGTAGAGTTCGTCTGAACATGTCATGTCTCCTTCGGTTTGTTCTGCCTGAGGGGTACTGAGCAATCGTTACCAAATTCTTTGGGGTGGCCGCCGCGACCCCCTGGACTCCACGTAAATGGCGTGCCGAATGCCAACAGTTTTACCGAACGGAGCGACCCGTGGCCGGATCGATAAACCCTGATTTAACGCAGATCACGGTCTTTGGCCTGCAGAGAACCCTGTCAGAGCATGCCCAAGGAACGGGCGAACCCATCGGTTTAGCGTGACCGCAGCGTCGGAGCTCACGTGTTGTCAAAGCGAGAGAGCAGTTGCTGAAAAACTATAAACTCACAACCAAGTCTTGGAGCATCAGCGTTCTGACCGGCATTTCCCTGGCCGGGATCGTGGTTGCCGCCGTGATCATCCTCTCTGATCTGATCGACACCCTTCAAAGCCAGGCCATCGTTTCCATCCCAGAGCTGCGTCAAATCACAACTGTTGAGCAGGGTTTGAACACCGCCCATTTTGAACTGACGCGGGCCATCGCCTGGGCGAACTTTGGGTTAAAAGGGGAGCCGCTGAACAACCAGATTGCCAAGACCGTAACCGCCTATGAGAAGCTGCAAGAATGGCTCGATATCGCGGAAGCAGGTGCCTATGTTCCCATCGTCTCTGACCTCAACGATCAGATCACCAGCTACATGAAGGCGGCCACCAACACGGTTGATATGCTGGGGGTGGATCAGATGATGGCAACAATGTTCGTCAATGAAGCCGACACGCTCTACGACGCCCTGATAAAAGCTGCCGAAGATCTTGCCGACGCCGGTGTGGAAAGCATTGCGCAACAAAGCGCGCAAAAGATCGGGCTGGCTGAACAGAAAATCGTTGTCTTCATCATCATCAGCGCGCTCGTCATGGCGATGAGCACGGTGTTGCTGTTCATGATCGTCAGATCGGTCTCTGTTCCCATCCATCAAACGACGCAGATCATGCAATCTCTGTCTGAGGACGATCTGGATGTTGAAATCCACGGCACAGCGTTGAAAACAGAAATCGGGGATATGGCGCGCACGCTCCAGATTTTCAGAGACCGCATTTTAGAAAGCAAAGAACTGCAAGCCGCCGAAGAAAAGCTGCGGCTTGAGCGGGACGAGGCCGACAAAAGAGCGCTTCATGAGAAATCAGAGCGGCTGAAACGCGACGCAGAGCGCGACAAAGAGGAGCGTGCGAACGCAGAAGCAAAAGCCAAGCAATGGAGCACCTTGGGCACTGATTTGTCCACCGTCATCGAACACATCAAGGCGGGTGAACTGTCCGTGCGGATCGACAGCCGCTTTTCTGAGCCATTGCTGGAAGACATCAAAGCGGGAGTAAATTCTTTGGTCGACACCATTGAAGTCACCTTGGGCTCAGCCTGTGTCACTCTGCAAAGCCTGTCAGAAGGTGATCTGACGTCTCGGATGGAGGGGGAATTCAGCGGCTCCTTCGGCCAGTTGCAGAATGACACGAACATAACCGCCCAGAAATTTCAGGATGCGATCCGCGAAATCCTCAACCGGTCCGACGATGTACGCGCCAATTCTGCCGACCTGTCGGTCGCCTCCAAAGACCTTGCAACCCGCACAGAAGAAGCGGCGTCCCATCTGAACAGGGCCTCCACGTCCGTCCATGAAATCAGCAAATCGGTTGAGCTGTCGGCGTCCAACGCGGAATCCGGGGTGGAAAAGGCGAAAGAGACACTTCACACCACCCGGTCTGGCAAAAACACCGTTGAAAAAGCCGTCGCTGCCATGCGCGTGATTGAAAGCAAGACAAACGATATCCAAAGCATTGTTCAGATCATCAATTCGATCGCCTTCCAAACCAACCTTCTGGCTCTGAACGCGGGTGTTGAGGCCGCGCGCGCCGGCGAAAGCGGGCTGGGCTTTGCCGTTGTAGCATCTGAGGTCCGAACGCTGGCCCATCGCGCATCCGAGTCGGCGGGTGAGATCGAAGGGCTGGTGCAGGCGACTGCCGACGAGGTGTCAAAAGGCGTCGCTCTGGTAGATAAAACAGGCAGTGTTTTCAACAAGATCAACGAAGATGTGGAAATCGTGTCTGAACGCGTCACGCTGATCGCCAACTCTGCCGCAGAGCAATCCGCCGTGGTGGGCGACGTAAATCGGACCATTTCCGAGATCGGCGACGTCACCCAGCGCAACGCTGCGATGTTCGAAGAAACAACCGCCGCCACCGGCGTGCTGTCAGATGCCGCAGACAGGCTTGCGGGTCTGGCAAGAGAATTCGTGATTGACGAAAACGATGCCCCAGCAGGTCGGGAGTATCCTGATGAGGAGCTTCGCGGGTTGCGGGCAATGTAGTGTTGGTCCCTGGTACCGCCGATCCGGTAAGTGAGCCACATTTGCCCACCGGCACCAGAGAACGCCTCATGACCGTCAAAAACCCGCGCAGACGCGTACCGGAACACTCGGCGCAGAAGTTATAACGACAAAATCGGTAAGCCGCCGGGTCATGACGTAACCCCGGCGATCAGACAAACACAGAACGTGAAAGAGTAGAGCCTTGAGTGGAACCACGAGCTACTCGGTACGCTTAATTCTAAGTGCTTGAAATTAAATGGAGGCGAGTACCGGAATCGAACCGGTGTACACGGATTTGCAATCCGCTGCGTCACCACTCCGCCAACTCGCCGCCAGTGGTGCGCGCTTGCTATCTGATCCGCCGCGCCCCTGCAAGACACATCATCGGTGAAAGTCCGCTTCTGGCCGTTGCCGCGCTGGGCGGGATGTGGCACATCTATCCGCAGGACGGAATCTAAACGGATGAGTTTACCTGATGAGTGATTTCAATGCGCGCCGGACCATGATGGTTGACACACAGGTTCGCCCCTCGGATGTCACGAAATTTCCGATTATTGACGCGATGCTGACCGTCCCGCGGGAAGAATTCGTGCCAGTCGCAAAACGCGAAGCGGCCTATCTGGGTGAAAACCTTGATCTGGGCGAAGGGCGCGTACTGCTTGAGGCGCGCACGCTGGCTAAGGCGTTGGATGCATTGGCGATTTCCAACGATGCCATGGTGCTCGATATCGGCAGCGGCCAAGGCTATTCCGCCGCCGTTATTGCCCATATGGCTGAGGCCGTCGTTGCGGTTGAGGAAGATGAGGCCATGGCCACCGAGGCGCAAGAGGCGCTGTCTGCGGCGGGGGCGGATAATGTGGCTGTGCATGTGGGGCCCCTGACCGAAGGGGCGGCTGCGCATGGGCCTTACGATGTGATCATGATTCAGGGCGGCATCACCGACCTGCCTCAGGCGCTTAGCGACCAGTTGAAAGAGGGCGGGCGGATTGCGTGTCTCTTTATGGAAGGCCCCTTGGGCGAAGTGCGCATCGGCTACAAGCGCGGCGGCGACATCAGCTGGCGCATGGCATTCAACGCTTCAGCACCGGTTTTGCCGGGGTTTGAGCGCGAAACAGTCTTTGAATTTTGAGCCGTCGGGCAGGCCCGGCAAGAGCGGTACAACTGGAAAGAGGTCCTAGACCCATGTTGATGAAGAAACTCCAATTCGGCCTGCAGATGACGGCGGCAGCTTGTGCGCTCAGCCTTGGGATCAGCGCGGCCAAACCTGTGGCGGCCGAGATCCTTGGCGGATGCGCTGGTGGGGGCCTACACCCATTCGGGTCTTCTGGAGCAAAACCGCGCTTTGCTGCGCGCTGCAGATGAAGACGTGGCCGCGGCGGCTGCAACGCTCAAGCCCGTATTGCGCTGGTCGGCAAGCCTGACGCAGAACTTTGGCGGCATCCGCAACTCATCCTCCCCTGTCACCATCGACAATGATGATCTGACGGCGGCGGTCAGCCTGGCGGCTGAGTTGGTGCTTTATGATTTCGGCTCACGTCAGTTCCGGGTCGAGGCGGCCAAAGAAACCGTGCTGGCCACCCGCGAAGCGCTTTTGGACATTGAACAGCAAATTCTGTTGCGCGCGGTATCAGCCTATATGGGGGTGATCGAAGCGTCGGAGTTTGTGGCGCTGCGCGAAAACAACGTGCGTTTGTTGACGCAAGAACAGCGTGCCGCCCAGGACCGGTTTGAGGTGGGCGAAGTCACCCGCACCGATGTGTCGCTGGCCGAAGCGCAGCTGGCGCAGGCACGCAGCGGCCTGGCGGCTGCCCGCGGCGATCTTGTCAGCGCGATCGAGGAATACCGCAACGTGGTCGGACGCACACCAGGCCGGCTGAGCCAGCCGCCCAGCTTGCCCGCGATGCGCGAAAACGTCTCAGCGGCCAAGGCGGTTGCCGTGCGCAACCACCCCTCCATGCGCGCCGCGCAACACCAGGTTTCAGCAGCAGACATGCTGGTCAAAGCCACTGAGGCCGACATGCGCCCCTCTGTCAGCGTGACCGGGCGGTTGTCGCTGACGGAAAACCTGAACGCCAATGAATTTAACCGCGGCGGGTCCATCGGCCTGGAAGCGGGCCAGACCATCTACCAAGGTGGGGCATTGTCGGCCACGGCCCGTCAGGCCAAGGCGCGCGCGGATGCGCAGCGTGGCAACCTGCATGTGGTGCGCCACAATGTGCAGCAGGATGTGGGCAACGCCTATGCCACGCTGACAACCGTACAGGCTCAGTTGGCCGCCTCAGAACGTCAGGTGCGTGCCGCCCGGATCGCTTTCCGGGGCATACGGGAAGAGGCGTCATTGGGCGCGCGGACCACTTTGGATGTGCTGGACGCCGAACAATCCCTGTTGGACGCGCAATCCTTGCAGGTCTCGGCGCGGGCAGCGCTTTATGTGGCGGCGTACAGGATTTTGTCCTCAACAGGTCGGCTGACCGCAAAGGATCTGGGCCTGCCTGTGCAGCTTTACGATCCGACGGAGTATTATAACCTGGTCAAAGACAGCCCCGCCAAACGGTCAAAGCAGGGTAAAGATCTGGATCGTGTGTTGCGGGCGCTGCAAAAGGACTGACAATTTTCACGGCCCCATTGTGGGAATCTTCCCGCCACGCTAGTTTGACGGCGAGAAGAGAGTGGTAAAGAAAATGTCCGACCCTGTTACAAATGCTGAGGTTGAGGATGTCCTGTCGTCAATCCGTCGATTGGTGTCCGAAGACAAACGCCCACTGCAAGCCACCAAACCACCGGCACCCGCCGAACCTGAAAAGCTGGTCCTGACCCCGGCCCAACGGGTTGAGGATGATGAGGCCGTACCGGCTGAGACGTTGCAGAACATCTCACAGCAGCTCAGCCAGGATGTTGGCGACGCGCGAGAGGCGCGCGCGCCCGTGCCTGAAGTGCAAAGCCTGATCGTTGATGATGAACCGTTGGATGTCTATTCGGACAATCCGGTCGCGGCGTTGGACAGGGCTCAGCGCGCAGATGATGACACGCGCGCGGATGAGGCGGGCTTTGAAAACGACTATTCCGATGATCCTTACAACTTCGACGATGAAGACGACCTTGAAGGCGAAAGCGATGACCTGATCCTCAGCACCATCGCGGCCGAGCAGGCAAAGGATGCGGAGTGGGCTGATGACACGGATGCGGAGGCGCCGTTCATTGAGGTTCAGGACACCGACAGTGTGGCACCCGAAACGGAGGAACCCGCGCAGATCGCGGAGGCCCCGGGCAGCGTGGTGATCACAACCCAAGTGGATGCGCTGGAGGATGCGGCAGCAGAGGCGGAAGATTTTGATGTATCTTCTGACGATTTCAACGCAGTTGCCGAAGATGAACCCGCAGCCTCTCACCCGGAACCGGCAGAGCCTACGTCAAAGGCCGTCGCCCTCAGCGCCAAGATTGCGGCACTGGAAACAGCGATCAACAAGATCTCTGATACACTGGGAACCCGATGAAACCGGCGACAGCGATTACGCTGGAACCGAAGCCACCACAATGGCGTGGGAAGAAGAAGACACAGAAGAAACCGATGACACTCCGGACATCACCTTCCTCAAGCCCCAAAAGCCTGCGGAACCAGAGACGTCCGTGCAAGACACGCCTGATTCCGCACCAGCCCCACAGATGGCTGAGGCACCAGCCCAACCTGTCCCGGCCGCAGATGAACCTGACGCGCAGATTGATGCGGCCAGTGTCGAACCTGCCTTGGCGGTCCCCGAGGATGAGCAGCTTTTGGACGAAGAAGCCCTGCGTGATCTGGTCGCTGAGATCGTGCGCGCCGAACTCCAAGGGGCCTTGGGCGAGCGGATCACCCGCAACGTCCGCAAACTCGTCCGCCGTGAGATCCACCGCGCCCTGACCGCGCAGGATCTGGAGTAACCCAGCAGAGCTTGTCCGCGCCAGCCTCAGATGGCTGGTCGAAGCCGTCGATTTCAACGGCTTACCTTCCCTGCGCTGCCTCAGGCAGACGGCAGGTCGCCACGGATCTCTCCTGCAAGCGAAAGCATTAAATCAACGTCGAAATAGCGTTCAACGTGGTCAGCCAGCGCGTCCAGCGCATCCTCGACGCCTGCCTCAAACGCGATGTCGGCGCGCACGCCCAACTCCTGCAGATAGGCGGCCCGGAACCCATCTGCGTTAAACAATCCATGCATATAACAGCCCTGAACCAGCCCATCGGCGCTGCTTGCCCCTTCGGATACCCCATCAAACGTCAGCCAAGCGCGGGCGCGGTCCGGGCCTGAGGTTTCGCCGATGTGGATTTCATACCCGCTGACCGACGCACCGCTTGCAAGATGCGTGCCGGTCTTCTGTGACAGATGTTTGATCGGCGCCATTTCGGTGGTGATGTCCAGATGCCCCAGCCCCGCCACTTCGCATGGATCACCCTCAATGCCATGCGGGTCGGCAATCGACTTGCCCAGCATCTGATAGCCCCCACACAGCCCCAAAACCCGCCCACCGCGCCGCAAATGCGCGGCCAGATCAATGTCCCAGCCTTCGGCCCGGAACGCCGCCAGATCCGAGATGGTGGCCTTGCTGCCCGCCAGCAAAACCAAATCGGCATCCGCGGGCAGGGGGCTGCCCGGCATGATCACCCGCAGGTCCACGCCCGGTTCGGCGGCCAAAGGATCCAGATCGTCAAAATTCGAGATACGCGGCAAGCGGGGAACAGCAATCACACAGCCCGACCCCTCTGCATGGGCGCGATCTGGCAGGTCCATCACGTCTTCTGCAGGCAGGCGCTGGGCCTGGTCAAACCACGGGATCACCCCCAGACTGGGCCAGCCCGTCCGCGCCGCGATGTCATCGCGGCCCGCATCGAACAGGCTGCGGTCGCCTCGGAACTTGTTCACCGCAAATCCCCGCACCAGCGCGTTGTCACCTGCGGACATCACAGCCTGGGTGCCCACGATCTGCGCAATTACGCCGCCCCGGTCGATATCGCCCATCAAGATGACAGGCACATCTGCCGCGCGGGCAAACCCCATGTTGGCAATGTCGCCTGCGCGCAGGTTGGTCTCAGCGGGGCTGCCCGCCCCCTCAATGATGATCAAATCGCACCCCTGGCCAAACGCTGAAACGATTGCAAAACAGCGGGCATCAAGGCGGCTTTGTTCTTGCCAAAGGCAGCGGCCTCTTGGTGGCCCGCAATCTGGCCCTGCACGATCACCTGCGCGCCCGTGGAGGACTGTGGTTTCAGCAAGATCGGGTTCATATCCGTATGCGGCGCCACACCAGCGGCCCGCGCTTGCAGCGCTTGTGCGCGCCCGATCTCTCCGCCGTCCTCGGTCACAGCGGCGTTGTTTGACATGTTCTGCGGCTTGAACGGGCGCACCGCCATGCCGCGTTTGACACAGGCCCGTATCAACCCGGCCACAATCATTGATTTGCCGACATTGCTGCCGGTGCCTTGTATCATGATCGCTTTTGTCATGTGATGTGCCCCATGGTTTGGCGGCAAATTGGCGCAAAACACGTCGCAGTGAAAGGGCAATGGCGCATGAATACACCGGCTCATCTCTTGCTTGGCGCGGCCGCGTTTGGGCGTCCTGCGGAACGCCACATCATTTGGGCGGCGATGGCGGGGGGGCTGCTGCCGGATCTGTCGCTTTACCTCTTGGCGGGGGTGTCGCTGTTTTTGCTCAACATCCCGCCGCAGGTGGTTTTTAATGAGCTCTACTTTTCCGATCTGTGGCAGCAGATCTTTGCGATTGATAACTCGTTCCTGATCTGGGGCGGCCTGTTGGGCCTGGCGATATGGCGACGATCGGCCTGGGCAATTGCCCTTTGTGCTGCCGCGCTGCTGCACATCGCGCTTGATTTTCCGCTGCACCATGATGATGGCCGGGCGCATTTCTGGCCCCTGTCCACTTGGGTTTTCGAAAGCCCGGTCAGCTATTGGGATCGCAACCACGGCGCTGACATCGTGGCCCCCATTGGCGCGGCCCTTGCGGTGATCAGCGCGGCGGTGCTGTGGCTCAGACGCCCTGGCTGGATCCTGTCGCTGTTTGTCCTGCTGCTTTTGGCCGCTGAGATGCGGGTGGCCTACGTCTGGATGTTTCTGTTCATCGACAGCTGAGAAGGGGATGGCAATGTCCCAACAAAAAACGCAGCCCGAAGGCTGCGTTTTCCGTAACTCATGTCAAACAGCTTAGGCGGCTTCGGCCTGCTGTTGTGCGGCGTGGCGGCGCTCGGACTCTTCACGAGACAGCGCAACAGAGGTCCGCACCCCTTTGCCAACAAAATCCATCAAACCAGAGACCACACGCTCATTGGGGTCAATGCCTGCGCAGCTCAGCACTTCGCGCCCATCGCGTGAGCGGGCCCAGCGTGCAATCTGCTCGGGGCCGTTGCCGTATTTCTTGTCGTCCGCAATCGCGTCGTCGAGTGCAGCCAGTACCACGGCTGCGAAAAGTTTGCGGGCACGGTTGCCTTGTTCGTTATTGAAAGCTGTGCCGTCAACGAAATCGTTCATCCCGTCGTCCTTTCCGTTATTCTTGCTCTTGTCATTTTGGCGTGAAGCTCCTTATGACCGATATCCTTCGATTCGGATACCACTTTTTTGCATGGCACCCTTGCGTCCTGCGCATAGCATGCTGCAGGTGCGATACGAGATATCGTTGGCTTGCAGGGTCCCAATGGTCCAGATATAGGGTGCGCTAATAATTCATCAACCTTTTGCCAAGGTTTAGCCACATGCCAAAAATCAACGGAAATGAGATCCGCCCCGGAAACGTGCTGGAGCATAACGATGGCCTTTGGGCCGCCGTGAAGGTCGACCACGTCAAGCCCGGCAAGGGCGGTGCCTTTGCGCAAGTTGAGCTGCGCAACCTGCGCAACGGGTCCAAACTGAACGAACGCTTCCGCTCAGCCGACAAGGTGGAGCGCGTGCGCCTGGAACAGAAAGATCAGCAATTCTTGTATGAAGACAATGGGATGCTGGTTGTGATGGATACGGAAACCTACGATCAGGTGCAGCTGTCAGCAGAGCTTTTGGGCGAACGCCGCCCATTTTTGCAAGACGGTATGATGATCGTGGTTGAGTATTATGACGAAGAGGCGCTGAACGCATCGCTGCCGCAAAAGGTCATTTGCAAGGTCGTTGAAACGGAGCCTGTGGTCAAAGGTCAGACCGCTGCGAATTCATTCAAGCCCGCGCTTTTGGACAATGGCGTGCGCGTTTCTGTCCCACCCTTTGTGGGCCAGGATGAAGACATCGTGGTCAACACAGAGACAATGGAATACGTCGAACGCGCCTGATCGCCGGGTGCCGTGACGTGGCGTAACTTTTCGTTAAGTTTCTGCAATTGCATTCTGCCCCGTCTCTGGCGGGGCATTTTGTTTTCAATTTGATGTATTTTCCGCGCCGGGCTGCCAGCTGACCGTGGCTGTTTCCGCCTGCATCGGCTCTTTGGCGCGGTCAAACCGCAGATAGGCGATCCCGGCCCCCGCTGCCTGCGTGAACAGCGTGCCCGCCGCTTTGCCCGCCACCGTCAGGGGCGTGCCCACCGGTGCGTCACCCTCAACCGATACCGAGGCCAGCCCTTTGCGCAGCTCCGTCTTGTGTTTCATCCGCGCCGTCACCTCTTGGCCGACATAACAGCCTTTGCGGAAATCCACGCCGTTCAACCGCTCAAACCCGGCCTCCAGGATAAAGGTGTCGGGTGTCAGCTCGATCCCGGTTTCGGGCACCAGATGCTGCACGCGCAGCGCGTCCCAATCCACCGTGTCCTCCGCCTGCGGCGTATCGCGGTAAGCGCGCCAGCCCAACGCCGGGTGGCGCGGGTCGGCAAAGCCATCCGCAGGGCAGGGGCCAAGCCCGCGATGCACATGCAACGCGGCCGCCTCAATCTCAACAGCCGCGCGCAGCTTATACATCGTCAGCCGCTGTTGCAGCATGGGCGCCTGGGCAGCGGCGGCATCCAGCAACACCGCGTCACCATCGGCGGCCAGAAAGAAGTCAGCAAGGTATTTGCCCTGCGGCGTCAGAATGGCGGCATAGACAAGCCCCTCAGACAGCTTATTCACATCATTTGTGACAAGCCCCTGCAGAAAGTTCCGCGTGTCCGGCCCGAAAAGCCGCAAGATGCTGCGTTCACTCATAGATTTGCCCCCAAGTGTCTCTTTGCGATATAGGGCACGCAGCACAGCTGAAAAAGGGCCAACATGCGCGCGCCGCTGACCGTCATCATTCCAACGCTCAATGCCGTTGAGACATTGCCCCGATGCCTTGAGGCGTTGTTGGAGGGGCTGGAGGCGGGATTGATCCGTGAACTGATCGTCAGCGACGGCGGCTCGCAGGATACAACGGGTGCCACGGCTCAGGCTTGGGGGGCACGTGTTTTGCATGGCCCTGCGTCCCGTGGCGGCCAATTGCAACGCGGCTGTGCGGCGGCACAGGCGGACTGGCTGCTTGTCGTTCATGCCGATACGGTCCTGCAACCGGGCTGGAGCCGTGCGGTGAAGGCACATTTGGCGCATCCTGACAAAGCGGGCTGGTGTCGGCTGCGCTTCGATCATCCCAGCATCGCGGCCCGCGTGGTCGCCGCCTGGGCCAATCTGCGCAGCCGCTTTGGCCTGCCTTACGGCGACCAGGCGCTTTTGATCTCTCAGGCGCTTTATTCCAAAGTGGGCGGCTACCCGGACGTCCCCCTGATGGAGGACGTCGCCTTGGCCCGCGCCCTCAAAGGCAAGCTTGTTGGCCTGCCCGTTGAGGCTGTAACCTCAGCCACCCGGTACAGAATCCCAAGGCTGGCTGCGGCGCGGTGCCCGCAACCTGTGGACCTTGGCGCGCTATTTTGCCGGGGTTGATGTGGCCCGACTGGCCGCGAGCTACCGGCGCTGACAGCGCGGCCTTAGCTGGCCCTAAACAACCCGCGCAACCGGCTCCAAACGCCCGCATTCGCAGGTGCTTGCGCCGCGCTGCGCTTTGGTTTGTCGGCGCGCGGCTTGTGTTCGCCAATATGGCGGCCATCCTGAAACTGCAGCCGGTACAGGTCTGCATACAGGCCGTCGCGTTCTAACAGCGCGTCATGTGTGCCCTGATCGATCACACGGCCCTTGTCCATCACCACGATGCTGTCTGCATTGCGCACGGTGGCCAGACGGTGGGCAATCACCAAGGTGGTGCGCCCCTCTGATAGCCGATCAAGAGCGGCCTGCACCACCTGCTCTGACTGCGCATCAAGGGCCGATGTCGCTTCATCCAGCAGCAAAATAGGCGTATCGCGCAGCAGCGCCCGTGCGATCACCACGCGCTGCCGCTGCCCGCCCGACAGCGCTGAGCCTCTTGGGCCCACGACAGTCTCCAGGCCTGCATCAAGCTTTGGCAGGAAATCCGACACATGCGCTGCATCCAGAACCTCTTTCAGCCGGGCGTCGCTGACATCCGTGCGGCCCAGCACGATGTTTTCCTTCAGGCTGGCATCAAACAGCAGCGCGTCCTGCGTGACGACGGAAAACAAGCCGCGCAGGTCCGCCAGGCGCATGTCCGGCGTGGCCACCCCGCCGATCTTGGCGGTGCCGCGTTGCGGATCAATCAACCGGGTGAGCAGGTTGAAAACCGTGGTCTTGCCCGCGCCAGAGGCCCCCACCAGCGCCGTTGTCTGCCCCGCCTTGGCGGTGAAGCTCAGCCCATCCAGCACCCGCGTTTCACCATAAGACAGATCCACCCGGTCCAACACCACATCCGGTGTCCCCACCGGCGGCGCGACAGGCGCTTTGGGGTCTTGCAACCGCACCGGCGCATCTAGCAACGCGCGCAGCCGTTCCAGGGCCGCCGCTGCGATTTGCCACAACCCGCTGATCCCGCCCAACCGGCGCAGCGGGCTAAAGGCAAAGCCCATCGCCGTGAAAAATGTCATGAACTGGCCGATGGTCTTGTCGCCGGAAATGATCTCAGAGCCACCGTAAAGGATCACAGCCATGAACCCGATGCCTGACAAGATATCCACCATGCCCGGGATCGCCGCATTGCCAAAGGCCGCGCGTGTCTCTGTGTCGATGAATTTGCCCGTCAGGTCGCGGTATTGCCGGGTCTGATAGGCCTCAAGCGCGTTCAGCTTGACCTGCACAATGCCGTGAAACACTTCGTCGAGCCGCGTGGCCAGATCCGCCCCCAAATCCCGCGCCTCGCGCGCGCGGCGGCGCACGAATTTCTGGGCCGCAGCGGCAGGCAGCACCATGACCGGGATGCCGATACAGGCCATCAGCGCCCAAACCGGATCAATGGAGATCGCCACCCCCAACAGCACCAAAAGCCCAATAAAATCACGCCCCGCCCCAGTGATCACCGCGCGCCAGACATCTCCGATGGCGTTCACATCCCCCTGCACCCGCTGGATCAGAAACCCAGGCGGATGTGATTGATGAAACGCCCCGTCCTGCGCCATCATCCGCTCCAGCAGGTCAATGCGCAGATCGGCCGCCGTGCGCTGCGCCACCTTGGTCAGCAGCACCTTCTGCGCCACCCCCGCAATCGCGCGCAGCACAAAGATACCAATCAGCGTCAGCCCCACCCAAATCAGCGCATCTTGCTGTCCGGCGACAAACACCCGGTCAAACATCGGCTCCATCAGGCGGGCCAATGCGCCCAGGGTGCTGCCTTCGATGATCATAAAGAACACCGCAAGGCCCATCAGCCCCAGATGTTTTTTGAGATAATCCCGCCAGAGCCAGGCCAGCAGTTCTTTGGATGTATAGGTCGGATCGGACATCGCGCTGCATTCCTCAGCATCAGGTTGTGCAGATTTACGCAGCACGGGGCCAAGGGGCAAGGCCAAGGGGAATTGGGGCGGGTCAGGTGTTGACCTTCCCCGCCCCACGCCTAGTGTCCGAGCATCTCTGACAAAAGGCGTAGACCTCCCGTGTCCCACACTCCCAACCTGTCTCATGGCCGCCCCTATCTGGCGATCCCTGGCCCCTCTGTCATGCCGGACGCGGTGCTGCGCGCGATGCACCGGCCGGCCCCCAACATCTATGCCGGCGAATTGGTTGAGATGATGCCGGGCCTGGTCACCGATCTAAAACGCGTAGCCCGGACGGATCATCACGTGGCCATGTATATCGGCAACGGCCACGCCGCCTGGGAAGCGGCACTTGCCAACGTGCTGGCCCCCGGCGACCGCGTTCTGGTGCCCGCAACGGGCAGCTTTGGCATGGGCTGGGGTGAAACAGCCCGCCGCCAGGGGGCTGAGGTTGAGGTGATTGATTTCGGCAAGCAATCCCCGATGGATCCCGCCCGCATTGCCGAAGCGCTCAGCGCGGACAAAGATCACCGCATCAAAGCGGTGCTGGCGGTGCATGTGGATACCTCCACCTCTGTGCGCAATGACATGGCGGCCCTGCGCGCCGCACTTGACGCCACGGGCCATCCGGCCCTTCTGATGGCGGATTGCATCGCGTCGCTGGGATGCGACAGATTTGAGATGGACGCCTGGGGCGTCGATGTCATGGTCACGGGCTGCCAAAAGGGGCTGATGGTCCCGCCCGGCATGGCCTTTGTCTTTTTCAACGACAAAGCCGCCCAAGTACGCGCCAGCCTGCCCTTGGTCAGCTGGTATTGGGATTGGACGCCGCGCGCCAATCCCGAGATCTTTTCCAATACCACGGCGGCACCGCACCCACACACCATCTATACGGTCTGCGCGCCGCGCTGGACATGATCCATGCCGAAGGGATGGAACAGGTCTGGGCCCGTCACACCACCCTGGCCAAAGCCGTCTGGGCGGCCTGCGACGCGTGGTCTGAAAGCGGTGGTTTTGCCCTCAACGTGGCCGATCCTGCCCACCGCAGCACCGCTGTCACCACGCTGCGCCTGACCTCTCCTGATGCCACGTCTTTGCGCACCTGGGTCGAAGAAAACCTTGGCCTGACCCTGGGCATCAGCCTTGGGATGGCAGACCCCAAAGATCCCGCCTGGCACGGGTTTTTCAGGCTGGGCCATATGGGGCACGTGAACGGACAGATGATCATGGGGCTTTTGGGCGGGATGGAGGCTGGCATGCGCGGCCTTGGCATCGCGCACGGCTCAGGGGCGTTGGAGGCAGCAGCTGAGGTGATCAGCGGGCGGACATAAACATCCGCTGACGCTCCTTTTAGCGCTTAACGCGTGCGCGCCGCACCAATGCGGTCAATGACTTTGTTCACAACCCATCCCGTCACCGCAACCGCCAGCAACCCCCACCAGGCCCAGATCACCATCAAGATCCACGTCAGGTTCACCCCAAACATCACCACACAGGCTTGCGTGAAATCCGGGGCAGGAGAACGGTCATGAGGGTCGCGCATCGGCAAGGCTCGTCAACAGCTTTCCCTCAAACTATAGGCCCAATTGTCCCGCCGTCAGCCTTTTTTTGCACCTGCCAGTGCTTTGGGCAGCGCCGCTTCAAAAAGCGCTAATTGCGCAGGCGTGCCACAGCTGATCCGGATGCAGCGGTTTTGCGGGGCGGCAAAGGGCATACGCACAAAGATCCCTTCGGCAATCAGCCCCTCCAACACCGCCTTGGCAAAGGCGGCATCCTGCCCGCAGTCAATCGCCACAAAGTTCGCAGCAGAGGGCAGAGGCGTCAGGCCATTCTGGGTGGCGATCTCTGCGATGCGGGTGCGGGTCGCGTCGATTTTGGCGACCACCTCTGCCAAATAGGCCTGGTCTTTCAAAGCCGCCATTGCCCCCGCTTGGGCGGCGCGGTTCATGCCAAAGTGATTGCGCACTTTGTGAAACGCCGTGATCAAATCCGCAGCCCCAGGGCATAGCCAACGCGCGCACCGGCCATCCCGTAAACCTTTGAAAAGGTCCGCATGCGGATCACCCGCGGGTCATCGACCGGCAGGGGCAGGGCCGTACCCTCTGGTGCTGTCTCCACATAGGCTTCATCCAGTACCAACAACGTACCCTTGGGCAGCATCTCCAGCGCCTCTTTCAGGTGGGCACCGCTATGCCAAGATCCCATGGGATTGTCCGGGTTTGCCAGATAGACCAGCTTGGCCTGTACCTCAGCGGCCTTGGCAAAAAGGGCGGCGGGGTCTTCGTGATCCTCCGCATAAGGCACCTTGTGCAGCGTCCCGCCAAAGCCCGCGACGTGGTAGTTGAAGGTGGGATAGGCCCCGTCAGAGGTCACCACCGCATCCCCGGAGCCCACAAAAAGCCGCACCAGATAGCCCAAGAGCCCGTCAATCCCTTCGCCCACCACGACATTCTCCATGCCCACACCGTGGTGCGCGGCCAGCGCTTGGCGCAAATCAAAGCTCTCAGGATCGCCGTACATCCACTGCCCCGCCGCAGCCATCGCCGCCTGCGCCTTGGGGGAGGGGCCAAAGACATTCTCGTTCGCGCCAAGCCGCGCGTCAAAGGCCGCGCCGCGCGCACGTTCCTGTGTTTCAGGGCCCACAAAGGGCACGGTGGCAGGCAAAGAAGCGGCAAGCGGGGTGAGGCGAAGATCTGTCATAGATCCCGTCTTAGGCCGCAGCGCGGCACCGGGCAAGGCTTGGAAATTGCTCTAGGCGTCCTTATATGAGAATCGTTCGCAATAAGGGGGATCGCATGTCTCACCTCTCACGCCGCCGATTTCTGGTGATCGCCGCCGCCGCATCCACGCTGCGCGCAGCACCCCAGATCGCCACCAAACCGCCCGCTCGCCGCATCCTGACGCTGGTCTATGACAAAAGCCTCGGGATGATGCGCGCGATTGATCGTCTGGTGCCCTGATCTGCCGCCACGTTTCGCTGGCGCGCCCTGCCGATCTGCGGTCAAGTAGCGCAAAGCCACACCGGAGGATCTTATGGCCCGCGTCAGCGTTACTTACGAAAACCACATTGCCTTTGTGCGCCTGACCCGCGCGGACAAAATGAACGCGGTGGATCAGGATATGATCGACGCCATCATCGCCGCGGGCCAAGAGGTTGCGGCCTCTGACGCGCGTGCGGTCGTCGTCTCGGGTGAGGGGCGTGCGTTTTGTGCGGGCATCGATATCACCGGCCTGTCGGGGATGATGGGCAAAGACCCTGCTGAGGTGCTGATGCCCCGCACCCACGGCGCAGGCAGCACCAACCAGTGGCAAGAGGTTGCGATGATCTGGCACCGGATGGAGATCCCGGTGATCGCGGCCATCCACGGCGTCTGCTTTGGCGCGGGCATCCAAGTGGCGCTGGGCGCAGACATCCGCATCGCGGCCCCCGGCACCCGTTTCGCCGTGATGGAGATGAAATGGGGCATCGTGCCCGATATGGGGGGCATGGTGCTGTTGCCCAAGCTGGTGCGCTCTGACGTGCTGCGCCGCCTGACCTATACGGCCCAACCGGTTGAGACGGATCAGGCGCTGGCACTGGGGGCTGATCACCGAAGTGGCTGACGATCCGCTGGCTGCCGCGACGGATCTGGCCACGACGATCGCGGGCAAAAGCCCGTCTGCCATTCGGGCGGCCAAGAGGTTGATTTCAATCGCAGAAACCCAAGATGCGCAGGCGGTCCTGAACGCGGAATCACAAGAGCAATCTGACCTCATCGGCAAGCCGCACCAGATGGAAGTCATCGCGGCGGAAATGGGCAAACGCCCGGCTGTGTTCAAATGACCCATGCGGGTCGGCGCGGGGTCAAGGATCGCGCAGCGACCGGGCTTGCCCGGCGTGTCCTTGAGGCCGGGGCGGGCCGTTACTACACTGGTGCAAGGTCGTTCAGGACGCACTGCGCCCTGAACACCTTCTCAGCAAATTTTTGATCAGACACGCGCAACCAAACACCACAAAAGATGCTTAAAATCAGGGATTTAGGCGAGGTTTGGTGATCCACCGGCAGGTGGTCCGCCCGTATGCGAGGCGACACAAATGCGCGGCGACACGCATGTCGCGTCAGCCGTCCATCTCGGCCAGACGGTCGAGTGCGGCTTGCAGTTGTGCGGCTTCGCCTTCGCGTGCATCCGAGGTTCGCTTGCGCTTCGGCCACCACCTCTTCGGGGGCGGAGGCGGCGAATTTGGGGTTGTTCAACCGCCCCTTCAACCCGCCGATTTCCTTGCCCAGTTTATCAAGGCTTTTCTGCAGGCGCGCTTTCTCTTCTGCGATGTCGATAAGCCCGGCGAGCGGCAGACCAAAGTTCGCCCCAGCCGCTGCGATAGACACGGTGCCCTTGGGGAAAGTGTCAGCCTTTTCAAGGCTTTCCACTCGTGCCAGACGTTTGATCATCGCCTCATTGCGGTCCCATGCGGCCTGGGCCGTCGCGTCCATATCGGTGACGATCATCGGGGCTTTGAGCCCTGCGGGCACATGCATTTGCGCGCGCGCTGAGCGGATGTTTTCAATCAGAGAAATCACCCAGTTCAGCTCAGCGTCCGCCTCAGCATCCAGCAGCGCAGCGGTGGTGTAGCTGGGCCAATCGGCGTGCACCAGCATCTTGGGGCGCGCGGCTGTTGTCTGCCACAGCTCTTCGGTGATGAAGGGCATGATGGGGTGCAGCAGGACGAGGCATTGATCAAGCACCCAAGCCAGCGTCGCGCGGGTTTCTGCGGCGTGCTCTGATCCTTCCTCCAACAGAGGTTTGGAGAACTCCACGTACCAGTCACAGACCTTGCCCCAGACAAAGGCATAAAGCCCGTTGGCGGCGTCGTTGAAGCGGTAGTTTGACAGGGCGGTATCGACCTCTTCGCGGATGCGCGCGGTCTCACCGATGATCCATTTGTTTACCGAAGCGTTAATTGTCACATCTTGTACACCACGCGTGCACAGCGGGTGCATACGCGTGTCATCGCTGAACACGTCGTTCATTTCGGCAAAACGGTGTGCATTCCAGATCTTGGTGCCGAAGTTCCGGTAGCCTTGGATGCGCGCGGTCGACAGTTTCAGATCGCGTCCCATCGCGGCCATGGACGTGAGCGTAAAGCGCACCGCGTCGGCACCGTATTCATCAATCAGCTCCAGCGGGTCCAGCACGTTGCCCAAAGATTTGGACATCTTCTTGCCCTTCTCATCGCGCACCAGCGCGTGCACGTAGACGGTGGAGAAGGGTTTTTGCCCGACAACCGCGTATTGCATCATCATCATCCGGGCGACCCAGAAGAAGATGATGTCAAAGCCGGTGATCAGCACGGAGGTGGGGAAGTATTTCGCCAGCTCCTCTGTCGGTTCGGGCCAGCCCAGTGTGCCGATGGGCCAAAGGCCCGAGGAGAACCAGGTGTCCAGGACGTCAGGATCGCGGGTCAGGGTTTTGCCGGGGGCCAGCGCCTGCGCCTCAGCCTCGGAGGGCGCACAATATTCTTTGCCGTCTTCATCAAACCAAACAGGGATCTGGTGCCCCCACCAAAGCTGGCGCGAGATGCACCACGGCTCAATGTTTTCTAGCCAGTGGAAATAGACCTTCTTGTCCTGCTCGGGCAGAATTTCGGTATCCCCATTGCGCACGGCATCAAGGGCGGGGCCCACGATTTTGGCGGTGTCGACGAACCATTGGTCTGTCAGCATCGGCTCAATGACCACTTTGGAGCGGTCGCCGAAGGGCTGCATGATCTTTTTGGCCTCCACCAACGGCGTCGGCTCATCGCTGGGCTCTTCGCCCTTTTTGAGCTTGCGACCCAGACGCGGATCGTCTGCCGTGGTCATGACGGCGAGGCCTTCGGCGGTGATGTCTGCGACCACCGCGCGGCGCGCTTCAAACCGGTCCAAGCCGCGATAGGCCTCTGGCACCGGGTTCATGGCGGCGACTTTGGCTTCATCAAAGCCTTCCGCGCCATTGGCGATGGCCTGAGCGGTGGCGGCCTCATCCGCATAGGCCCGGCCATCGGCGCGCATCGCACCGCGTGTGTCCATGAGGTTGTACATCGGGATGCCACCGCGCTTGGCGACTTCGTAGTCGTTAAAGTCATGCGCGCCGGTGATTTTTACAGCACCAGAGCCAAAATCCGGATCGGGGTATTCATCGGTGATGATCGGAATAAGGCGGCGGTGTTCTTTGGGACCGACGGGGATTTCACAGAGCTGGCCCACGATGGGCGCATAGCGTTCGTCAGAAGGATGCACGGCCACAGCACCATCCCCCAGCATCGTTTCAGGCCGGGTGGTGGCGATGGAGATATAGTCCCGCTCCTCTTCCAGGATGACGGTCCCGTCTTCGTCTTTTTCCACGTAGGTATAGGTGGCCCCACCCGCCAGCGGATATTTGAAGTGCCACATGTGGCCGTCAACTTCGATGTTCTCAACTTCGAGATCCGAGATCGCGGTTTCAAAATGTGGGTCCCAGTTGACCAGGCGTTTGCCGCGATAGATCAGGCCCTTGTTGTACATATCGACAAAGACTTTGATCACGGCGTCATGAAAGTTGCCTTCCTCGCCTGCGGGCGCATTTGGGGCACCCGACATGGTGAAAGCGTTGCGGTCCCAGTCACAGGAGGCACCGAGGCGTTTGAGCTGTTCGATGATGGTGCCGCCGGATTGGGCTTTCCATTCCCAGACCTTTTCCAAGAACGCCTCGCGCCCCATTTCGCGGCGGGAGGGTTGTTGGGTTTCGGCCAACTGGCGTTCAACCACCATCTGCGTGGCGATGCCCGCGTGGTCCTGACCGGGTTGCCAAAGCGTGTCAAAGCCGCGCATCCGGTGCCAGCGTGTCAGGATATCTTGCAGGGTGTTGTTGAACGCATGGCCCATGTGCAGCACGCCTGTCACATTGGGCGGGGGGATCATGATCGAAAAGGTTTCCTCGCGTGAGGCATTGGCCCCCGCCTTGAAAGCCTGCGCCTCTTCCCAGGCGGCGTAGAGCCGGGCTTCGGCGGCTTTTGCGTCAAATGTCTTGTCCAGCGCCATGATCATGTCCTCGGTCAGCTTTGCACGCGATGTAGCGGAGGATTTTGCCAAGGGAAAGGGGTGGGGCGGATTGAAGCGGGCGGCGGTGTTTGGGGCGGGCCGGGGAAGTGAGTTTTAGAGGAAAGATGAAGCGCAAGCGGGGTGGACAAGGCGGGCGGTGTGGTTATCTGTTGAGCAACGCTATCCCAACATGCCTGCAAGGAGCCGCCCTGATGGAAAAATTCGGCAAGTCCCAGCCCGTTATTCGCACCGAAGATGTCCGTTTTCTGACCGGCGCGGGCCGGTATGTAGATGACATTGCGCCCGAGGGCGCGTTGCAGGCCTATTTTCTGCGTGCGCCCGTTGCGCATGGGGTGATCACCGAGCTGGATGTCAGCGATGCGGCTGAGGCGGACGGGGTGCAGATGGTGCTGACCTGTGCGGATCTGGAGGCGGCGGGCATCAACATCGCCATGCCGGGCGCGGTGGTGAAAAACCAAGATGGCAGTGACGGGGCGCAGCCGGTGCGGCCCTTGTTGGCCAAGGACCGCGTGCGTTATGTCGGTGAGCCGGTGGCGATGGTGGTGGCGGAAAGCCTGGCCCAGGCGCGCGATGCGGCAGAGCTGATCATGTTGGACATTGATGATTTGCCAGCCAAGGTGGATGTGGCACCGGGTGGTGAGACGCTGCATGATGAGGCCCCGCAGAACAAGGCGTTTGATTGGGCCATGGGCGATGCGGCGGCCACGCAGGCGGCGTTTGAGGCGGCGGCCCGGACGGTGGCGTTGCAGGTCGATGACAACCGCATCATCGTGAATTCTATGGAGCCGCGGGGCTGTTATGCCGAATGGGTCGATGGCCGGTTGCATGTGGCGCAGAACGGCCAGGGTGTCTGGGTGCACAAGGGGTTTTTGAAGACCGCTTTTGGGCTGAGCGATGATCAGGTGCGTGTCACCAACCCCGATACGGGCGGCGGTTTTGGCATGAAGGGCATGACCTATAACGAGTATTACTGTCTGGCGCAGGCGGCGCGTGTGTTGGACCGGCCCGTGCGCTGGATGTCGGAGCGCACAGAGGCGATGCTGTCAGACAATGCCGGGCGCGATCTGACGTCTTTGGCGGAATTTGCCTTTGACGCGGATCACAAGATCACCGCCTACCGGGTCACATCGCAGTGCAATTTGGGGGCTTATAACTCGCAATTTGCCCAGTTCATTCAGACCCAGCTTTTCAGCCGGGTGTTGATGGGCGTGTATGATGTGCAGACCACCTATCTGCAGGTGGATGGCTATTACACCAACACCGTGCCGGTGGACGCCTATCGCGGGGCCGGACGGCCTGAGGCGATTTATGTGCTGGAGCGGTTGATGGACCGGGCGGCACGTGAATTGGGGGTGGACCCTTGGGAGCTGCGGCGGATCAACTTTATCAAGCCGGATCAATTCCCCTATGCCGCGGCCACCGGTGAAACCTATGACGTGGGTGATTTCGACAAGGTGCTGTCGCGGGTGGCGCTTGAGGCGGACCGGGACGGGTTTGAGGCGCGCAAGGCGGCGGATGCCGCGCGGGGGCTGCTGCGTGGGCAGGGGCTGTGTTATTACATCGAGAGTATTCTGGGCGATCCGTCTGAGGGGGCCAAGGTTGAATTTGAGGCCGACGGCAGCGTGACGATCTATGTGGGGACGCAATCCAATGGGCAGGGGCATGAGACGGTTTATGCCCAGTTCCTCAGTGATCAGACCGGCATTCCGGCCACGCATATCCGCGTGGTGCAGGGGGATTCCGATCTGATCAAACAGGGCGGCGGCACCGGTGGATCACGCTCCGTGACCACGCAAAACAGCGCGACGCTGGCCACGGTGGCCAAGATGACCGAGGCGTTCACGGCCTTTTTGGCCGATGAAATGGGTGTGCCTGCGGCTGAGATCAGCTTTGATGATGAACGCTTTCGCGCAGAGGGGTCCAACCTGACGCCCACCATGCTGGAGGTGGCCGAAATGGCCCGCGAAAAGGGTCGCGAGGATCTGCTGAGCCATCACGAACGCGCGACATTGCCGGGCCGCAGCTTTCCCAACGGGGCGCATGTGGCAGAGGTTGTGATTGACCCTGAGACCGGGATTGTCACCACGGATCGCTACACCGTCGTTGATGATTTTGGCAATCTTATCAACCCGATGCTGGCCGAAGGTCAGGTGCATGGCGGGGTGGCCCAGGGTGTGGGCCAAGCGGTGCAGGAACGTGTGGTCTATGATGAGGACGGCCAGCTGCTCACAGCAAGTTTTATGGATTATGCTATGCCACGGGCGGCTGATCTTCCCTATATCTCATTTACATCCGAGCCTGTGCCCTCCACCGCCAATATCATGGGGATGAAGGGATGCGGCGAAGCCGGGACCGTTGGGGCCTTGGCGGCTGTGTCAAATGCGGTGCAGGATGCGCTATGGGAACAGGGCGTGCGCCAGGCGGATATGCCGTTCACGCCGCACCGCGTCTGGGAGATGATGCATGAAGGCAAAATCGCCGCCGAATGACACCAAGGGGCGCGCACCCGCGACCCATGTGATCATCCTGGACGGCACGCTGTCTTCGCTTGTGCCCTTGTGCCAAACCAACGCCGCGCGCAGCTTGTCGCTGCTGCAAGAGGTGCGGGGGCTGTCGATTTATTACGAACCGGGCCTGCAGTGGCGCGATTGGCGCAGTGCCTGGGAAGTGGCTGCAGGCAAAGGGATCAACCGGCAGATCAAACGCGCCTATGGCTGGCTGGCAAGCCGGTATCAGCCCGGCGATAAGGTGTTCCTGTTTGGCTATTCGCGCGGAGCCTATGCGGTACGGTCCCTGGCGGGGGTGATTGACCTGGTGGGGCTGCTGCGCGCCGATCAGGCCACCGAGCGGCATATCAAACTGGCCTACCGTCATTATGAATGCACCCCTGACAGCCCCGTGGCCCAGGATTTTGCCCGCCGCCGGTGCCATAGGGACGTACAGATTGAGATGATCGGCGTTTGGGACACGGTCAAATCACTGGGGATCAATGCGCCTGTGCTGTGGCGGTTGTCCGAACACATCCACGCCTTTCACAACCATGATCTAAGTGCGGTGGTAAAGAACGGCTTTCACGCCTTGGCCCATGATGAAAACCGCGTGGCCTTTGCGCCGGTGCTTTGGCAGACCCACCCAGGTTTTACCGGCCATGTGGAGCAGGTCTGGTTCCCCGGTGCTCATGGCGATGTGGGCGGGCAGCTTGGCGGGTTTGAGGCCGCAAGGCCCTTGGCGAACCTGTCTTTGGTCTGGATGCTGGAAAAGGCCGCGGGGTGCGGCCTGCCTTTGCCCCCGGATTGGCGCGCCAGATTTGCGGTGGATCCCCTGGCCCCAGCGCGAGGCACCTGGCGTGGGCATGGGCGTTACCTGATGACGCGCAAGAAACGTGTGATTGGCAAAGACCCTTCAGAAAGCCTCCATGAAAGCGTGGCCCTGCGACAGGCCGCCAAAGCCAAGCAGGCGGACGCCAAAGGCGTTCTGGCAGAGGGCCAAGAGGGGTAGGGGCCCGGGAAGGTGGGCCCTTAAGAGGCTTTCATCACGATGCAGGTGGTGGAGCCTATGGCATAAAGCTTGCCGTCCTCCACGCCGCGAGATCTCACCATGGGCCACTCCGGTGGAGCGGCCGACATGATCGGTGGTGCCAATGCAATCGATTTGCATGCCTACCGGGATCGCGCGCAGGATGTTTATCTTATATTCCAACGTCGTATAGACCGATCCGCGCGGCACCCTGGTCATCACCGCACAGGCCATCGCGGAATCAAGCAGCGTGCCGTACCAGCCGCCATGCACCGTGCCCATGGGGTTGGTCATCTCAAAGCTGGGACTGCCCCGAAACACCACGCGCCCCTCTTCGACAGCGTGCAGCACATAGCCCATGGCCCCGCCAATAGGTGGGCCGGGATTGGTGCCATCAAGGATGGATTGCATATACTCCAAACCGCTGAGTTTCAGCGTTTCAGCCAGGCTCAACAGATCATCTGGGTGGGTGGCAATGCGGGGCATTGGGGTCTCCGGTCACGTGTCGCACCGCAGATGGTGCGGGCAAAACGCAAGCAGAGCAAGCCGTTACGCCACGTCTGAAAGGGCCACGCCTGAGGTCACTCCGAGCGCTCTGCACACATCGCGGGTCAGATGCGCGCGGTTGAGCGTGTAGAAATGCAGGTCTTCGACCCCCTCATCAATCAGGCTGCTGCACAATTCGGTGCACAATGCGGTGGCCAGCAGATCATGCCGCCCGTCGCGCTGGGCCGCGTCAAAGGCATCCTCCAGCCAGCCTGGCACCGGCGTGCCGCAACGCGTGGCAAAGGCGCGCGCCGAGGTCCAGTTGATGATGGGCAGGATGCCCGGGGTAATGGGTTTGTCGATGCCCGTCGCCGCGCAGGCATCGCGAAAGCGCAAAAAGGTCTCAGGCTCAAAAAAGAACTGGGTGATCGCCTCATCGGCACCTGCGTCAAACTTGCGTTTCAGCCAGGTGATGTTGGCCTGCATGTCGGCGGCTTCGGGATGGCTGTCGGGATAGGCCCCAACCCGGATGGTAAACCCCCCGCGCGTGGCCAGCGCCTCAATCAGCGCGCAGCTGTCGGCAAACCCGTCTGGATGCGGGGTAAAAGCTGTATCGCCGTTTTGCGGATCACCCCGTAGCGCCACAATGTCAGTCACCCCAGCGGAGGCGAATTTATCTGCTGTTTCAAGCGTTTCGGCCCTGCTGGCCCCCACACAGGTCAGATGCGCCGCGACTGGCAGACCTGAGGTGCGGTGCAAGACATGGGCGGCATCGTGGGTCAGATCCCGCGTTGTCCCGCCCGCGCCATAGGTGACAGAGAAAAACCGCGGGGCCAGCGGTGCAAGCGCCTGCGCCGTGTCCCACAGCGTAAAGGCAGCATCAACGCTGCGCGGTGGAAAGACTTCAAACGAGACAGACGAGAGCGGCATAGCTGGGTTCCTTTTGTCGTTGGCTCCTTGTGTCATGATGTGCAATGTGAAACAAATTCATAACTCTCATCTTTTATATGAGGATTTGCTCAAATGCATATTGAGTTCCGCCACCTGCGCACGATCAAAGCCATCCATGAGGCAGGTGGCCTTGCCCGTGCCGCAGAGAAAATGAACATCACGCAATCGGCTTTGTCCCATCAGGTCAAAGGCTTGGAAGATCAGGCGGGGGTGGAGCTTTTCGTGCGCCGCTCCAAACCGCTGAAACTGTCGCCAGCTGGTCAGCGCCTGCTGAAACTGGCGGACCAGGTGTTGCCGCAGGTCGAAGCCTTGCAAGATGAATTCTCCGGGCTGCGGGCGGGCAACACGGGCCGGATGCACATCGCGATTGAGTGTCACGCCTGTTTTGAATGGCTGTTTCCGGTATTGGAAAACTTCCGCCGCAGCTGGCCCGATGTGGACGTCGATATCCGCCCCGGCCTGGCTTTTGACGCGCTGCCCGCACTCTTGCGTGAAGAAGTGGATTTGGTGGTTTCCTCCGATCCAGAAGAGCTGCCCGGCGTCACCTTTGTAGAGCTTTTCGACTATAACGCCGTCTTTGTGGCGGCCAGCAGCCATCCGCTGGCGGCAAAACCCTTTGTCGAGGCGCAGGATTTTCGCGGCGAGACCCTGATCACCTATCCGGTGGATAAAACCCGGCTGGATGTCTTCAGCCAGGTGCTGATCCCGGCCAAGGTCGAACCGGCCGCAATCCGGCAGGTGGAGTTGACGGCGGTCATCTTGCTGTTGGTGGCATCAAACCGGGGGGTGTCGGTGCTGCCCGATTGGGTGGTGCGAGAGGTCAAATATTCCTCAGATTATGTCACGCGGCCCCTGACCAAATCTGGCGTGACCCGCAGGCTTTATGCCGCTGTGCGCCAGGATGATCTGGACAAACCCTATATGCAGCAGCTTTTGGCGCTGGCCGGGGATGAGGCGCGCAAATTGCAAGCTGAGTAAATGCAGCACCCGCCCGGGGCGCTGCCCCGGACCCCGGAATTGTAGGGGAAAGATGAAGCGCGCCGCCCTGTGCTTCATCTTTCTTGCTATAACTCAATTCCGCGCTCTGCCGCTGGGTGCCGCCTTATGCGATTTGCACGATCGCTTTGCCCTGATTGCCGCCCGTTAACAGATCCATGAAGGCTTGCGGCGCGTTCTCCAGCCCTTGGGTGATGTCCTCTTGGTATCTCACCCGGCCATCTGCAATCATCAGCGCCACCTCGGCCACGAACTCAGGGAAATGGTTCCAGTGGTTGGAGATGATAAAGCCGTTCACGCTGAGAAAATTCACCAGAATGGTGCGCCACAGCTTAGGTCCGGTCAGCCCCTCTGCGTTCGCACCCAGGCCGCCTGCATTGTACCACGCGATCATGCCGCAGACGGGGATGCGTCCGTGCGGGTTCATCAGCGACAGGCAGGCCTCCAGCACAGTGCCGCCCACGTTTTCGAAATAGACGTCGATGCCTTTGGGGCAGACCTCTTTCAGGGCGGCGCGCAGGCTGCGCACGTCGCTGTAGGCGCGGTGGTCGATGCAGGCGTCAAAGCCAAATTGCTCCGTCGCCATTGCGCATTTGCCAGCCCCCCGGCGATGCCCACAGTGCGCAGGCCCTTGGCCTTTGCCAGTTGCCCCACCATGGAGCCCACCGGACCTGTGGCGGCTGCCACGGCCAGGGTTTCGCCGGCTTGTGGGCGGCCGTAGGCGTTCAGGCCCCACCAACCGGTAAAGCCCGGCATGCCCAGAACACCAAGAGCTGTTGTCACCGGGGCCTGAGCGGGGTCGAGTTTGCGGCACATGCGCGCGTCTGCGGTGCTGTGGCTGGCCCAGCCGAACATGCCAAAGACATGATCGCCCGGCGCAAAGCCCTCCGCGTTGGAGGCAATCACCCGGCCCACGCCGCCGCCTTCCATTGTGCCGCCAATCGGCACGGGGGCGGCATAGGATTTGGCGTCGTCCATCCGGCCGCGCATATAGGGATCAAGCGACATATGGGTCACCTCGACCAGGATCTCACCCTCCGCCGGGGTGGGCATATCCGCGCTTTCAAGGCGGAAGTTCTCCTGCGTTGGCGCGCCGTCGGGGCGGCTGGCCAGCACGATGGTTTGCATTTTTTGTGTCATTGTCGTTTTCCTCCTCAGGTCATGGCAGAGTGCCAGCGTCGGGCCGAAGTGCAAGCAGGGATCGCGTGACGTTGCGGCGTAAGTGCGCCTGCGCTTTGTGCATTGCAACCGGGGTTCGCCCCGCGCCCCCCTTGGCAAGCGCGCCGCTGCGGCATAAAGGGGGCATCTGATCGCCCGATAGGAGTCTCCACAATGGTTGGCAGCGCAAATCTGAACATCATGCTCAAGGCCGCGCGCAAGGCGGGCCGGTCGCTTGTCAAAGACTTCCGCGAGGTTGAGAACCTGCAGGTGTCCATGAAGGGGGCCGGGGATTTCGTGTCCAAGGCGGATTTGGCCGCTGAGGCGATCTTGAAAGAAGAGCTGATGGGCGCACGCCCGACCTATGGCTGGCTGGCCGAGGAGGGGGCGGCGAAGAAGGCCAAGACCCCACGCGCCGCTGGATCGTGGACCCGCTGGATGGCACCACGAATTTTCTGCACGGGCTGCCACATTGGGCGATTTCCATCGCCCTAGAGCACAAAGGCCAGATCGTGGCAGGTGTGGTCTATGACCCCTCAAAGGACGAGATGTTCTTTGCCGAAAAAGGGGCCGGTGCCTGGATGAACGAAAGCCGGTTGCGCGTCTCTGGGCGCAACCGGATGATTGAGGCGATTTTTGCCACGGGTCTGCCCTTTGGCGGGCGCGCGGATTTGCCTGAGACGCTGCAGGAATTGGCGCGCATTCTGCCGGTGTGTGCCGGAGTGCGGCGCTGGGGTGCGGCATCGCTTGATTTGGCCTATGTGGGCGCGGGGCGCTATGACGGGTTCTGGGAACGCCGTTTGAACGCCTGGGATCTGGCCGCCGGTATCTTGATCGTCCGTGAGGCGGGCGGCCTGGTTGAGCCGCTGCGCAGTGACCGTGATATTCTGGGCAATGGTGAAGTGATTTGCGCCAATGAGGCGATATTCACCGGCTTTGCCAAGGTGATCCGCGACTAAGCGCATGGGCTTTGGTGCTGTTTGGGGTTCTGCCCCTAACGCTGCCTGTCGGAGGGGTGGTTCACGCCGTCGTTCCAGGGCAGCGGTTCGTGCTCCCAGGTATTAACGCCCTCGATGCAGCCCAGGTTTATGCCGCATTCCGTAGGATCTGAGCGTCTTTGGTGGTGGGTATAGATCCCACAGCGCTTGCAAAAGTAATGTTTCGCCGTTTGCGTGCCCCAGCTGTAACAGGTCAGCTGATCGCCCCCTTTGATCAGGCGCACAGAAGAAGCCGTGGCGGTGACCGCAGCCGCTTGCCTGCGCGCGCAGAACGAGCAGGTGCAGCGGGCCGCGTCGCCCAGGCCATGGGGTAGGGTGGCTGTCAGCGCCACGGCACCGCAATGACAGGTTGCGCGGATGTCCATTGGCGCGCTGGTCATTTGCGTTTGATCTTGGGAATGCGGCTGTTGTTGATGCGCGGATAGGTGGCCTCAGGGTGGGGCGGATGGCCATCGGTGCGTTCCCAAAAGGCGGTTGCCCCGCGGCGCAGCCAGACCGGTACCGCAAGGATCGCACCGGCGATAAAGCCGCCCGCATGCGCCCAATAGGCCACGCCGCCGGTATTGGGATCGGCAGACAGCCCGCCAAAGAACTGCAGCGCGAACCACAGGCCCAACAAGATCCATGCGGGGATGGGGAAGATGCGGAAAAAGACGATGAAGATGACCAGAATATCGACCTTGGCCTTGGGATAGAGCAACAAATAGGCGCCCATCACACCGGCAATCGCCCCAGAGGCTCCGACCATCGGCACCTGGCTGAGCGGTTCAAACATCACCTGCGCCAGGCCCGCCGCAATGCCGCAGAGCAGATAGAACAGAAGATACCGCAGATGCCCCATCTCATCTTCGACGTTGTCGCCGTAGATCCATAAAAACAGCATGTTGCCCGCCAGATGCATCCAGCCTGCGTGCAGGAACATGGAGGAGAAGAGGTCTTCGTACCCGTATCCGGCGCTCAGTTGCGCCGGGATCAGCGCATAGGTGGCAAAAAAGGCGTTCAGCGCCCGAGGTTCGGACAGGATGGGCAGGTAGCTGAGAAAGATACCGATGTTGGCGGCCATCAGGACGTAGGTCACATAAGGCGTGCGCCCTGAGGGGTTATGATCACGGATCGGAAACATGGCGGCACGCTGCGGGATTGCGCATGGGGCGTCAAGTGGGTTGGCGCGCCCCCGTGATGCAGGGGCGCAGAAGGGTGACGCGGACGAAGGGGCGCGCGCGCTTAGCTTGCGGCCCCCAAGAGTGCAGCGTTGCCACCCGATGCGGTGGTGTCGACGCAGACGTGGCGTTCGGCGCGCACCCGAGCGGGATCAGGCAGGCCCGTGATCAGCGGCATGATCGGCCCTGAGCGCTGGGCCAACGCCGTCTCAATCGCGCGGGCGGTCTGGGCATCGCCCCACCACAACACACCACCGTAGGCGGGGCCGGTTGTCAGGTCAGCGGCGGCAATCTGGCCGTGGGCCAGCAGGGCTGTGCCGCCAAGCGCCTCAACCGCGCGGGCCTGAGCGGCTGCGGCCTCTGACCCTGGACCCATGCACAGCAAGGCCGGGCGTGCCAGCGTGCTGAGGCGGTTGGATTCGCCGGTTGGGCCAGGCAGGGACAGGGTTTCAGACGGGCGCGCGGGTGCAGCCACCGCCGGTGGCAGGGCAGGCAGATCTGCCTGCGCGCTGTCCCATGTGGCCTGCGTGCTTTGTGGATCGGGGTCTGCAAAGCGCGGCAGATAGTTGGGGCCGCCCGCTTTGGGCCCGGTGCCCGACAGGCCTTCGCCGCCGAAAGGCTGGCTGCCCACAATGGCACCGATCTGATTGCGGTTGATGTAGATGTTGCCCGCCTCAATCCGCTCAGACACATATTGGACGCGGTCATCAATGCGGGTGTGCAGCCCAAAAGTTAGCCCGTATCCGGTGCCATTGATCGCCTCAATCACGGCATCCAGCTCTGCCGCTTTGAAGGTGGCGATGTGCAGGACAGGGCCGAAGATCTCACGCTTCAGATCCGCGATGCCGCCGACCTTGATCAAGGTGGGGGCGATAAAGGTGCCGTCTTGGGGTGTGTGCAGCTCAGCCAAGACGCGGCCCTCAGCACGGGCTGCCGCAATGTGATGGGCGATGGTGGATTGGGCATCTGCGTCAATCACGGGGCCGACATCGGTGCTTAGATGCCAGGGGTCGCCCATGTTGAGCGCGTGCATCGCGCCGATCAGCATCTCAGTAAAGCCTTCTGCAATGTCTTCTTGCACATACAAACAGCGCAGCGCCGAGCAGCGCTGGCCCGCAGATTGAAAGGCGGATTCGATGATGGATTGCACCGCCTGTTCGGGCAAGGCGGTGCT
The DNA here is from genome assembly GCF_055693825.1 of Sulfitobacter sp. GN1-4. Classification (NCBI taxonomy): domain Bacteria; kingdom Pseudomonadati; phylum Pseudomonadota; class Alphaproteobacteria; order Rhodobacterales; family Roseobacteraceae; genus Sulfitobacter; species Sulfitobacter sp. GN1-4. The sequence goes on from NZ_JBVFUQ010000003.1 coordinate 1,322,329, forward strand.
GTCCACGATCATGGCATTCAGCCCGCCTGTCTCAGCAATCAGCGGCGTGCCGGGCGCGCAGTGTTCGGCCATGTTAGCGCGGATTTTCAGCGCCGTTGCGGTAGATCCGGTAAAGGCCACGCCGTTGACACGGGCGTCCCCGGTCAGGGCGGCCCCCACCGCGCCGTCCCCCGGCAACAGTTGCAGGGCGGTGCGCGGCACCCCTGCGTCGTGCAAAAGGGTGACAATGCGGTGGGCCACCAGCGGCGTCTGTTCCGCAGGTTTGGCCAGCACGGCGTTGCCCGCGATCAGAGCGGCTGAGATCTGGCCCGTGAAAATCGCCATGGGAAAGTTCCACGGCGAGATGCAGGTAAAGACCCCCGCCGCCGGCGCGCCGGTGGCCTGAGCGGCGTAGTAGCGCAAGAAATCCACACCTTCGCGCAGTTCGGCCACGCAATCGGGCAAGCCTTTGCCGGCTTCACGGGCCAAAAGGGCAAAGATTTCACCGTAGTGTTCTTCGATCAGGTCAGCGGCTTTGCGCAGGGCGGTGCGGCGTTCCTCAAGCGGGGCGTCCAGGGGGTGGCAGCCTTAAGTGCGGCGGCCACATCTGCGGCTGAGGCGGCGCGCACCTGTCCCGGCGAGGTGGCACCAGTGGGGTTGGCCACGGGCTGTGGATCTTGGGGGGCGGGCGGCGTTGCCAGCAGCGGGGCTGCCTGCCATGTGGCGGTTTGATAGGGCGCGCGGGCCTTGTCGATCAGGGCCAGGGTTGGCGCATGGCTGAGATCAAAGCCCTGGGCATTGCGCCGCAGTGGCTGGAACAGATCCGGCCCCTTGGGCAGGGGGATGACGTTCTGGCCCACCTGTTCAAACGGATCAGCGGCCACCACCTCGGGCGGGACATCGGCGTCAACGATTTGGTTCACAAAGCTGGAGTTCGCGCCGTTCTCCAGCAGGCGGCGCACCAGATAGGCCAGCAAATCCCGGTGAGCGCCCACAGGCGCGTAGATCCGGCAGCGGGTGTTTTCCTGCGCCATCACCAGACGGTGCAGCGTTTCGCCCATGCCGTGAAGACGTTGGAATTCATAGGCGTCTTTGGGCGCATCCATATGCAGGATGGCCGCCACGGTATGCGCGTTATGGGTGGCAAACTGCGGGTAGATCCGGTCGGTCAGCCCCAAAAGCTTGCGCGCATTGGCGATATAGCTGACGTCGGTCGCGGCCTTTTGGGTAAAGACCGGAAAGCCATCAATGCCTTCGACCTGGGCGCGTTTGATTTCAGTGTCCCAATAGGCCCCTTTCACCAGCCGCACCATGATGCGCCGCTGGTGCTGCGCGGCCATATCGTAAAGCGCGTCAATCACCCGGCCTGCGCGCGGGCCATAGGCCTGCACAACAATGCCAAAGCCGTCCCATCCGGCCAGCGCGGGTTCGGCCATCACGCGGTCGATCACATCCAGCGACAGCGCCAGCCGGTCGGCTTCTTCGGCATCGACGTTCAGGCCCATGCCGGCTGATTTGGCCAACAGGCACAGGGCGCGCAGGCGCGGAACCAGATCGGTCATCACCGCCTCTTCCTGGGCCACCTCATAGCGCGGGTGCAGCGCAGAAAGTTTGACCGAGATGCCGGGGTTCTTGCGGATGTCACTGTCCGTACAGGCCGTGGCGATGGCCGCGATGGCGCGGGAATAGCTGAGGTGATAGCGTTTGGCGTCGGCTTCAGTCCGGGCGGCTTCGCCCAGCATGTCGTAGCTGTAGGTGAACCCGTCTTGTTCCATCCCCCGCGCGCGGTCCATCGCGGCGGTGATGTCTTCGCCCAGCACAAACTGGCGGCCCATCTCTTTCATGGCCCGGGTGACGGCGGTGCGGATCACCGGCTCTCCCAGGCGTTTGATCGCGGCGCGCAGGTGGCGGACGGGGCCGGGTTGATCATCGTCCAACACACGGCCCGTCAGCATCAGCGCCCAGGTGGAGGCGTTAACAAGGCTTGAGGTGGAATGGCCCAGGTGGCGGCCCCAGTCTGAGGGTGCGATTTTGTCTTCGATCAGCGCGTCCATCGTATCGGCGTCAGGCACCCGCAAGAGCGCCTCGGCTAGGCACATCAGCGCCACGCCTTCATCGGTGGAGAGGCCATATTCGGCCAAGAACACTTCCATCAGCCCAGGGGCGGTGGTGCTGCGAATGGCGCGCACCAGGTCGGCGGCTCGGGCGGTGATCTGGCTGCGGTCCTGGGGCGACAAGGCCGCCGTTGTGATCAGCTCGGGGATCACTGTGGCGGGGTCCGCATAGGTGTGTTGATCAAGCCAAAGCCGGCGGGGGGCAGCACTGTCAAAAGCCATCGGGTTCTCCATCCGTGAATTTCTATAGTATAGGCGGATATTGACAGTCGATTTGACTTATCATTATTGAAAGAGGGGTCATAATGACCTGAATTGGGGGAAATTGCATGACAAACGAATATGCAGAGCTTGATCGTTTCGACCGCGCGATTCTGGCGGTCTTGGCCGAAGATGGCCGGATCAGCATCACGGATCTGGCCAAACGGATTGGGCTGTCCAAATCCCCGACCCAGGCCCGCCTGCGGCGGCTGGAAGAGCAGGGCGTGATCCTGGGCTACCGCGCAATGTTGGATCCGATCCGGTTGGGCATTGATCACGTGGCCTTTGTCGAGGTACGTCTAAGCGACACAAGAGAGAGCGCCTTGCGCGCCTTCAACGCCGCTGTCGCCAAGGTGCCTGAGATCGAACAGGCGCATATGATTGCCAGTCATTTCGACTATTTGCTCAAGGTGCGGACCCGCGACATGACCGCCTATCGGCAGTTCCTGGGCGAGACGATTTCGTCTTTGCCGCATGTGGCCAACACCTCCACCTATGTTGCGATGGAAGCGGTGAAAGAGGTGATGTTGGCCGAAGGCTCTTGACCCTGCGCGCAGGCACGCCACGTTTTGCGCCATGAAAATGCGTTCTTTGATCATCGCTGCGGCTTTGGCTGCATGCACAACCCCGCGCTGGCGGCCTGTCCGGCGCCTGCTGATACCCAAGAAGAGCTGCAAGCGCTGATTGCCCAGGCGCAAGCGGCGGAGGATGACCGCGCAGGCAGGCGGGCGTCAGACGAGATGTGGAAGATATGGCTGCGTGCGCCCGACGAGCAAGCCCAGGCTGCGTTGGATGCGGGCATGCAGCGCCATCAGGCGTTTGATTTCGCCGGTGCCATCCGGGAATACGACCGGCTGGTGGCCTATTGCCCGACCTATGCGGAAGGGTTCAATCAACGAGCCTATGTCAATTTTCTGCAGCAAAACTATGAGGCCGCGCTGGCGGATCTGGACATGGCGCTGCGCCTGCAACCCTTGCATATCGGCGCACAATCGGGCCGGGCGCTGACCCTGATGAACCTGGGCCGTCTGGAAGAGGCACGGGCGCAAATGTTGATCGCGGTGGGCAATAACCCCTGGCTGTCTGAGCGCGCCCTGCTGGCAGATGGCGCGCCCCTTGGGCTGCCGGGCGAAGAGCTTTGAAGCGTTAGGGTGAGAACCCTTCATTCCGCATCGCGCACCGGGTGCGCAGCTTTGCGCAGGGGATGCGCACCTTATTCCAACAATTTGCTGCGCGTTGTGCATTGTTATCAGGGTTTTAAGGCCGTAATGAAGGCAGGGGCATTCATGGCCCAGGCACGCTTAGCCCGCGTGGTGGAATGGTAGACACAAGAGACTTAAAATCTCTGGGCCGAAAGGCCGTGCCGGTTCGAGCCCGGCCGCGGGTACCACAACTGCACATTCATGAGACGGCATCGCCGCGTTTTGCGCGCCCCTCCGGGCCGTGCCGGATTATTTGCACAAAGGGGCCGGGCAAGCTACATCCTGTAGCTAAAGCAGTGTTTTGGGTTGGGGCAGAACCCAAGACGCGGTGCGGTCAACGAATAAAGGCAGTGTGGTGCGCGTGACGGCAGTTTTTAAGCGGCTGAAAATGCTATCGAAATGGCATATTGGCGCGGCCCTTTGGGTCTGCGCGGGCCTGCCGGCCTTGGCCGCAGAAGTGCAGCTGAAAGGCGTGGCACCCGACAGCACGCTCTACAGCATCCTGCGGGGCGGATCGTTGTTGTTTGAACAGGCCGCCGAGGAAACGGCTGCGTCTTCACAAGAAGTTGTTGCCGCCGCGCAGGCGGATTATGGCCGGTTGCTGGCCGTTCTTTACGACAACGGGTATTTCGGCCCCATCATCAAAATCAAACTGGATGGCCGCGATGCGTCCACCGTGCCGCCAGTGCAGCCGGGTGGGACCATCCGCCGGGCGGTGATTGAGGTCACGCCGGGCCGTTTGTTCCGCTTTGGCCGCGCGTCGGTCAGCCCGGTGGCCCCAGAGACCGCGCTGCCTGATGGTTTTGCCAGCGGTCAAATCGCCAGCTTGGGCGTGTTGAAAGACACCGTGACCGCAGGGGTCGATGGATGGCGCGCGGAGGGGCATGCCAAGGCGCGGTTGGCCGCACAAAACCTGACCGCAGAGCACAAGACGCAAACCATCAACGCGGAACTGACGCTGGACCCCGGCCCCCGTTTGCGGTTTGGCGCGCTGGGGGTTGAGGGCAACAAAGACGTCCGCCGCGCGCGGATCATCGAAATTGCAGGGCTGCCAGAGGGGGAGGTCTATTCCCCTGACGCGCTGCGGCTTGCCGCGGGCCGGTTGCGCCGCACCGGCGCTTTCAGCTCTGCCGCGATGCTTGAGGCCGAGGCGATCGGGCCCAACAACACGCTGCCGATCACCGCGCAGGTAACAGAGGCACCGCCCCGGCGGTTTGGCTTTGGGGCTGAGCTTGGATCGCTTGAGGGGCTGACGCTGAGCGCATTCTGGTTGCACCGCAACCTTTTGGGCGGCGCGGAACGGCTGCGCGTTGACGGTGAAATTGGCGGGATCGGCGGCAATTCCGGGGGCGAGGACTATACCCTGTCCGCCCGGTTTGAGCGTCCAGCGACCTTTAACGAAGACACCAATTTCTACGCGCTTGCCAGTATTGAGCAGCTCGATGAGGTGAATTATTTTTCCCGCCAGGGCGATCTGGAGGCCGGGATTGAACGCATCGCCAGCGAAAACCGGACCTACCGCTTTGGTCTGGGCCTGCGCCGGGCCGAGACGCGAGATGCCTTTGGCGAGCAGCGCTATACCCTGTTGACCCTGCCGCTTGGGGCCAGGTTTGATTACCGCGATACCGCGCTTGATGCCACATCGGGGTATTATCTGGATGCCAGTGTGACGCCGTTTCTGGCGCTCAGCGGATCGGACAACGGTGTGCGGGCCGCGCTTGATGCGCGCACCTATCGCACCTTTGGTGAGGCGCGGCCCATCACATTGGCCCTGCGCGGCCAGCTTGGCACGGTCTTTGGCCCTGATCTGGACCTCGCACCCGCGGATTACCTGTTCTATTCCGGCGGCGGGGGCACCGTGCGCGGGCAACCCTATCAGGCGCTGGGGGTGACCCTGCCCACCGGGGAAACCGTGGGCGGGCGCAGTTTTCTGGCGATTTCGGCTGAGGCGCGGGTGAAAGTATCTGACCGCATTGGCGTCGTCGGGTTTTTGGACGGCGGCTATATCGGCGAAGAGGAATTCTATGACGGGTCTGGTGAGTGGCATGCAGGTGCTGGGATTGGCCTGCGCTATGACACCGGCATTGGCCCCATTCGCGTGGACGTGGCGGTGCCGGTATCCGGGCCTGACACGGATGAGAATTTCCAGATCTACATCGGCATCGGGCAGGCGTTTTGATGCGTATTTTGCGCTACATATGGCTCGCCGCGCTGCTGACGCTTAGCACCTTTTCCTTAGCCTTTGGGCAAGAGGAAGAGGATAAGGGTTTTCTGACCCGCACGCTTCAGGATGTGCTAAGCAGTGCGGGCCGGACCGTGAGCATTGATGGCTTTGCCGGGGCGCTGAGTTCCACCGCCTCTTTCGACCGGATGACCATTGCTGATGATGAGGGTGTCTGGCTCACGCTTGAGGGGGCGTCGCTGGTGTGGAACCGCTCAGCCTTGTTGCGGGGACGGCTGGAGGTGGAAAGCCTTACCGCGCAACGTTTGGATGTGCCGCGCTTGCCGCTGACGGATGAGGGCGCGGTGCCCGAGGCCGAGGCGGCACCCTTCAGCCTGCCGGATTTGCCGGTGTCGGTTGAGATTGGCACCTTTTCCATTGCTCAGATCAACATCGGTGCCCCGGTCATGGGCGAGGCGGCGCAGCTTTCTGTTGCGGCCTCAGCGGCGTTAACAGGGGCGCAGGCGAACATTGACCTGACCGCGGATCGCACAGACGGCAAGCAAGGGCGTTTTGCGCTGCAAGGCAACCTGGACCGCAGCGCTGCAACGCTGGAGCTGCTGCTGGCGCTCAGCGAAGGGCCTGAGGGGATTGCGGCCAAACTGCTCAACATCCCCGATGAGCCGGACGTGGATTTGCGCGTGGAGGGCAGTGGCCCGTTAGAGGCCTTCGTTGCAGATGTGCGCATTGCCACTCAAGGGCAAGAGCGGCTGGCCGGGCAGGTGACACTGGCGTCTGAGGACGCGGACCGCGTGATCACAGCTGACATCAGCGGCGACATCACCGCGCTGCTGGCCCCCCGGTTCCGCGACTTTTTCGGGCAGGATGTGGCCCTGAGCGCAGACGCGCGCCTGCCAGCCCCTGGCGGCCTGGAGCTGCGCGCCTTTGCCCTGCGCGCTGAGGCGGCTGAGATTGCGGGCACCCTGACGCTGAACGCGGACAACTGGCCCACCCGGATCGACATCACCGGACAAATCGCCCAGCCCGATGGCACGCCCATCCTGTTGCCGCTGGGTGGCACGGCAACCCAGGTGCAGCGCGTGGATCTGCAGGTGGATTACGATGCCGCAGACGATGAAGCGGTGACGGCGGCATTTGAGCTGGCAGGGCTGACGCGGCCTGATCTGACGCTCGCCACTGCGCGGATTGGGCTGGGCGGCACGTTAAGTGGCGCGGTTGGCAGCATCGGCGCCTTTGCGGGCGATCTGCGGTTTGCAGCACGGGGCATTGATCTGACCGATCCTGCCTTGACCGCTGCGGTGGGCGACAGTGTGACGGGCAACGCGCGCATTGCCTACACCGAAGATCAGCCCCTGCGCATTGACGCCCTGTCGCTTGCCGGGGCGGATTATGCCCTGACAGGGGAGAGCGTGATTGAGGGGGTGGAGACCGGCCTCAGAACCACTTTGGATGCCACGTTGGAGGCGCAGAACCTTGCCCGTTTCGCTGCCCTTGCGGGGCAGGATTTGCAAGGCAGCACCCAGCTTGCCCTGAAAGGCAGCGTTGTGCCGCTGAGTGGTCAGTTTGATCTGCGCGCGCAGGGGCGCACCAATGATCTGGCCCTTGGCATCGCCCAGGCGGATGCGGTTCTGGCCGGTCAGACCGACCTCAGCTTTGCAGCGGTCCGCGATGCGCAAGGCACCCGGCTGTCGGATCTAATCCTGCGCAACAGCGCGCTGAACCTGACAGGCAGCGCCGATCTGCGCCGCGACAACAGCAGCGCTGCCGCGCGGTTCCGCCTTGCTGACGTGGGCCTTGTGGTACCGCAATATGCCGGGCCTGTCGTGGTCATCGCTGAGGCCACCCAAGACGCCATTGGCTGGCGTGTGGATGCCTCCACCCTAGGGCCCTATGATGCGGCGTTCACGGCCAAGGGGCGCGTCACCGGGCCGGAGATGGCGCTGCTCTTTACCGCTGATGTGCCTAACGTCAAACCCTTTGCCGATCAGATCGAAGGCCCCGTGACGGCCCAAGGTGTGCTGAGCCAAAAGCCGGATGGCGGCTGGCAGATTGATACCGATGCCACCGGTCCCTACGCGCTGAAAGCTGCACTTGCCGGGGGGCTGACGCCTGCGCTCGATCTCAGCTTTGATGTGGCCCTGCCGGATGTGCAGCCACTGGCCCCTGAGGTGCGCGGCCCCCTGCAGGCCAGCGGCACCCTGAAACAATCCGAGGCGGGCCTGATGCTGCGCAGCACCGCGCGTGGGCCTTATGACAGCAGGCTTGCGGTGGACGGTCTGGCGACCGGTCCCGACATGAAGCTGGCCTTTGATGTGGCCCTGCCTGAGGTGAACCCGCTGGTGCCCGCGCTCTCTGGCCCGCTGGCCGCACAAGGCACGGTGGCCCAGACCCCGCAGGGGCTGTCGCTGAGCACAACGGCCACCGGCCCCTATGCCAGCCAAGCCCGTGTGGACGGCATCGCCACGGGCCCTGCGGCCAACCTGCGTTTTGATGTCTCATTGCCCAACATCGGTGCCCTGGTGGCCAAACTGAGCGGGCCGCTGCGCGTCACGGGCAGCGCCAAACGCGCAGGGGAAGGCTGGGCGCTGGACACAGCCGCAGATGGGCCATCGGGCACGCAAGCGGCCCTTTCCGGGCGCATCGCGGCGGATGGCACATTGGCCATGGCGCTGAATGGCAACGCGCCGCTGGGGCTGGCAGGGCCGTTTTTGGCCCCGCGTGATCTGCAAGGTCAGGCGCGCTTTGATCTGGCGGTGAACGGCCCGCCTGCGCTGTCGTCGGTCTCAGGCACAATCGCGACCCGAGGGGCCACCTTTACCGCGCCTAATCTGCGGCTGACCTTGCAGGATATCGCTGCTGACGTCCGGCTTGCCCGCAACCGCGCCAACATCGCAGTGAGCGGCAGCGCCAGTGAGGGCGGTCGCTTGCGCGCGGAAGGTGGGGTGACGCTGACCTCCTCTTACCCGGCGGATCTGCAAATCCTGCTCCAAGACCTGATCCTGACCGACCCACGCCTTTACCGGACCTGGTTGAACGGCGCGCTGCGCCTGGCAGGCCCGTTGACCGGGGGGGCGCGGATCAGCGGGGACATCAATCTTGGGGAAACCACGGTCAATATCCCCTCCACCGGGATCACCAGCATCGGCGAGATCCCTGACATCACCCATATCGGCGCGGCCCCCGCCGTGAACGCGACCCGCCGCAAGGCAGGGCTGGAGGCGGACGCCGCGACGACCCAGGCCGCGTCAACTGGCGGCGGCTTTGGCCTGGACCTGCGCATCAACGCGCCCAACCGGATCTTTGTGCGGGGCAGGGGGCTGGACGCGGAGCTGGGGGGCGCATTGGCGCTGAGCGGCAGCACCGGGCGTGTCATTTCCTCGGGCGCGTTTGACCTGCTGCGCGGCAGGCTTGATATTCTTGGCCAGCGCTTTGATCTGACCGAAGGCACGGTGCAATTCCTGGGCGATTTGCTACCCTACATCCGTTTTGTCACCACCACCAGCACCGACACCGGCGAAGCGCGCATCATTGTCGATGGCCCCGCCGACGCGCCCGAAGTGCGGTTTGAGGCGACCCCAGAGGCCCCACAGGATGAGGTGCTGGCACAGATCCTGTTTGGGCGGAAGATTTCAGACATCTCTCCGTTTCAAGCGCTACAACTGGCCAATGCCGTGGCCACGCTGGCGGGCGGCAGCGGGGTGAACATCATTTCCAACCTGCGGGCAGGCTTTGGCCTGGATGATCTTGATGTGACCACCACGGACAGCGGCGCGACGGCGGTGCGTGCGGGCAAATACATCTCAGAAAACGTCTATACCGATATCACTGCAGCCTCAGACGGCACCGGAGAGGTTTCACTGAACCTTGACATCACATCGAACCTCAAAGGCAAGGCGACGTTGGAAAGCGACGGCAACAGCGGTGTCGGTATCTTCTTTGAGAAAGATTATTGAGGGCGGTGGGCTAAGCTGGGTCAAACGCTCGAAAGCGGAGATGCGGCAATCTGAGCCTTAAGAACCCTGCCCGAAACCCCAGGTTCTAAAGGCGGCGTCATGCAGGTTATAACAGGAGAAAGCGTTGCGCCCTAGCCCTGGGGCGCAAAGCGGCCAAAGCGCCCCTGATCAAACAGCAGGCCAGCGCCCGCGCCGGGGGTGGCGGCGGCATGCTGGACCTCACCTACAATGATCGAATGATCGCCTGCGGGATGCACCGCATGGGGCGTGCAATGAAAGACTGCCAAACAGCCCGACAGCTCTGGCGCGCCGCCCGGACCGGCGGCCCAGTCAAAGCGCGAAAAATCATGGCCCTGGGTGGCGAAATGGCTGGCCAGGTCACGCTGGTCCTCGCCCAGGATGTGGATGGCATAGGCCTGTGCCTGGACAAAAGCGTCATGACGTTTGGACCGCAACGCAGCCGACCACAACACCAACGGTGGCTCAAGCGAAACAGAGGAAAACGAATTCGCGGTCATGCCCAAAGGGCCATCCGGCGTCTGTGTGGTCACCACAGTCACGCCCGTGCCAAAGCGGCCAAAGGCGTCGCGCAGGGCGCGGGTGTCCTGAGGGGAAAAGGGGCTTAAGCGGTCCGTCATCGCAGCTTGCGCTGACACGGCCTTGCTGATTTGTCCATAGACGCCCATCGATCTGCCCTTCTGCTTGCCGGTCAAACCGGCCTTTGACAAGGGAAGATAGGCCGCGATCGGGTCAGTTACAGGCCCAGATCGCGGCGATATTGTGCTTTTTTGCGGCGTCGGGCGCGGCAAAACGCCCGGCCTGGGTGTTATTTGCGGTTCATCCGGTTCTCAATCAGCTCATCCACCACCGCAGGTTCGGCCAGGGTTGAGGTGTCCCCCAGCGCGCCAAAATCATCTTCGGCGATTTTGCGCAGGATGCGGCGCATGATCTTGCCAGAGCGGGTCTTGGGCAGGCCGGGGGCCCATTGGATGAGGTCAGGAGAGGCAATCGGCCCGATCTCAGACCGGACCCAATTGCGCAGCTCTGTGCGCAACTCTTCGGATGGCTCTTCGCCGCCCATCAGCGTCACATAGCAATAGATGCCCTGACCCTTGATGTCGTGTGGATAGCCCACCACCGCAGCCTCAGCCACTTTGGTATGGGCAACCAGCGCGCTTTCCACCTCAGCGGTGCCCATCCGGTGGCCAGAGACGTTGATCACGTCATCCACGCGGCCCGTGATCCAGTAATCGCCATCGGCATCGCGTTTGCAGCCGTCACCGGTGAAATAATAGCCGGGGTAATCGGCGAAATAGGTCTTTTCAAAGCGCGCATGATCGCCCCAAACGGTGCGCATTTGCCCCGGCCAGCTGTCGGCGATGACCAACACACCCTCAGCGGGGTTCGCAGTCAGCTCTTCGGCTGTGGTGGGTTCCAACACCTTGGGCTGGACGCCAAAAAACGGCTTCATCGCAGCACCGGGTTTCATTGCATGCGCACCGGGCAGGGGGGTCATCAGGTGACCGCCGGTTTCGGTCTGCCACCAGGTGTCCACGATGGGGCAGGTGCCGCCGCCCACAACCTCATTGTACCAGTTCCAGGCCTCGGGGTTGATCGGCTCGCCCACGGTGCCCAAAAGTTTGAGCGAGGACAGATCGCATTTCTTCACAAAATCATCGCCCTGGCCCATCAACGCACGGATGGCGGTGGGGGCGGTGTAGAACTGGTTCACCTTGTGCTTTTCACAGACCTGCCAGAAACGCGAGGCATCGGGAAAGGTGGGCACGCCTTCAAACATCAGCGTGGTGGCCCCATTGGCCAGCGGGCCATAAACGATGTAGCTGTGCCCGGTGACCCAGCCGACATCAGCCGTGCACCAATAGATGTCACCCTCTTGATAATCAAAGGTAATCTCATGGGTCATGGCCGCATAGACCAGATAGCCGCCGGTGGTGTGCACCACGCCCTTGGGCTGCCCGGTTGAGCCTGAAGTATAAAGGATAAAGAGCGGATCTTCGGCGCCCATCACCTCTGGCTCACAGGTATCTGCGGCCGTTTCGGCCATCTTGTTGTAATCAACATCGCGCGCGTCGTTCCAAGGCACATCGCCACCGGTGCGGCGCACAACGAGGCATTTCACGCTGTCGTCACAGGCGGCAAGCGCCTTGTCTGCGTTGGTCTTCAGCGGCGTGGCGCGCCCGCCGCGGGGGGCCTCATCAGCGGTGATGACCACTTTGGCCTCAGAGCCGTTGACCCGTGCTGCCAAAGCATCGGGTGAGAACCCGGCAAAGACAATCGAATGGATCGCCCCGATCCGCGCGCAGGCCAGCATCGCATAAGCGGCCTCCGGGATCATGGGCATATAGATGATGACGCGGTCGCCTTTGCCCACGCCCAGGTCGCGCAGGATGTTGGCCATCTTGCAGGTGCCCGCGTGCAGCGCCTTGTAGGTGATGTGCTGGGCGTCGTCCTCGGGGTTGTCGGGCTCCCAGATGATCGCGGTCTGATCGCCGCGCGTCTCAAGGTGGCGGTCAATGCAGTTGGCCGACACGTTCAGCGCGCCATCGGCGTACCAATTAATCTTTACGTTCCCCAACGTGTAATCGACGTCTTTGACTTGGGTGAAGGGTTTGATCCAATCGACCCGTGCGGCCTGCTCGCGCCAGAACCCATCTGGATCAGAGATGGAGGCCTCATACATGGCCGCATATTTGTCGGCGTTTACATGCGCATTTGCTGCCATATCGGCAGATGGCGGATAGGTTTTTGCGGCGGGTTCTGACATGACTTCCTCCCCTTGTCTTGTCGGCCAGACGGCTCGTCCGTGGCGGGCCAAGCATAGCGTTATGTGAAGCGAAGGAAATAAGCATCTCTAAATCAACGGCTTCGCTGTAAATTATTTTCCCGAAAGCGGCTGGGGTTTGTAAATTTTGCCTGCTCGAAAGGAAATACCCGGCTGTTATTGAGACGATTCCAGCCGCATTTCGCCCCAAAGCGCGGCATCCCTGGGTCTGCAAAGCTGTGCGAGAATCCGCACAAAGCCCGTAAGATTTGTGCGAAAAGTCGCACATCCCGGCCCGTTTGATTGATTTTCACCCCCGCGCCCGGCGGCCTGCAGTTCGAAACCCACTGAAATCCCACATGAAAACCGACCGCCAAGGCCACACCCCGATTTTTTGTTGCCAAGCCCTCAGTGCCGGTATCCAATCACGCCAGCCCCATAATCACCGGGGGTATGGTTTGTGGTGATGGGACGCTGCCGGGAGGGGCGCTGCATATGCAGCGTCAACTTGGTCTGTCCTGTGATCACGCGCCACCAATACGATCAGGGAGGATCATATATCCATGACCAAATTTCTTAGCGGCGCCGCTGTCTGCGCCATCAGCTTTGCTTTCGTCTCAGAAGCCGCAGCAACCGAATGGAATGTCTCCGTTTGGGGCAAGCGCCGCGCCTTTACCGAGCACGTAGAGAAGATTGCCGAACTCGTTTCCAAAAAGACCGGCGGCGAATTCACCATGAACGTCAGCTACGGCGGTCTGTCCAAGAACCGCGAAAACCTCGACGGGATCTCCATCGGCGCGTTTGAGATGGCGCAGTTCTGTGCGGGCTACCACCGCGACAAGAACCGTGTTGTGACCGTTCTGGAACTGCCGTTCTTGGGCGTTGAAAACCTTGAGCAAGAGGTTGCCATCTCCAAAGCTGTCTACGCCCACCCTGCCGCCACCGAAGAAATGGCGCAGTGGAATGCCAAGCTGCTGATGACCTCACCGATGCCGCAGTACAACCTGGTGGGCACCGGTGATCCGCGTGCGACCCTGGCAGACTTTGAAGGCATGCGTGTCCGCGCCACCGGCGGTCTGGGCCAGGCGTTCGAAGCTGTGGGCGGTGTGCCCACTTCCGTGACCGCGACCGAAGCCTATCAGGCGATGGAATCGGGCGTTGTGGACACAGTGGCCTTTGCCCAGCACGCGCACCTCAGCTTTGGCACGATCAACCAGGCCGACTGGTGGACTGCCAACCTGAACCCCGGCACCGTGAACTGCCCCGTGGTGGTCAACATCGACGCCTATGAAAGCCTGAGCGACGCTGAGCGCGAAGCGCTGGATAGCTCCGTGGATGAGGCGCTGGATCACTACCTGGCCAACTACGCAGAACTGCTGGCCAAGTGGGATGCCGTTCTCGAAGAGAAGGGCGTGCAGAAAGTTGAGATCGCTCCAGAGGTGATCGAAGAGTTCCGCGCCAAGGCCGCCACGCCCATCCGCGACAAGTGGATTGCCGACATGGAAGCCCAGGGCCTGCCGGGCCAAGAGCTTTATGATCTGGTGGTGAGCACGCTGGAAAAAGCCAAAGCCGGCGGTAGCTAAAGCGACCTTATAAGGTGCGCAGCAAGTGCGCACCCTACGGTGGTTTTGCTGCCGTAGGGTGTGCCTTTAGGCGCACCTTTTCTTGGGCGAGACGTCTCGCCCAAGAAAAGGTGCGTAAACGGGGGGAACGTCATGGCAGGATCTGCCGCCGTGCTGGAGGATTCCAGCCTACTCAGCAAGCTCGACCGCATGTTACTACCGCTAGAGCGCTTTGCCGCGCTGCTGTCGGGGCTTGCGATCTTTTCTTTGATGTTCCTGGCCGCCTATTCGGTCACGGGGCGCAAATTCTTCGCCTCTCCCATGATGGGTTATGTCGATTACATCGAAGCCGCGATGCCGATCATCGCGATCATGGGCGTGTCTTACGTACAGCGCGACGGCACGCATATCCGCATGGATATGCTGGTCTCTGCGCTGAAAGGCCGGCTTTTGTGGCTGTTTGAGCTGATCTCAGTGCTGCTGATGCTGGTGCTGATCCTGGCTCTGACCTGGGGGGCGTGGGAACATTTTGACCGCTCCTTTGATTGCGCGCGTCCGCTGTGTAGCCGGGACAGCTCCATTGATGTGGGCATCCCCATCTGGCCGTCCAAACTGGTGGTGCCCATCGCCTTTGGCGTGCTGGTGCTGCGGCTGTTGTTGCAAACCTGGGGCTATGCACGCGCCCTGGTTTTGGGGCTGGAAAACCCCGTTGCTGTCCCCCTCAACCTCAGCGTGGCCGAACAGGCCCGTCTTGAAGCAGAAGCCTTGGAGGGCGCAGACTGATGGAACCCATTGATATCGGATTGTGGGTCTCTGGCGGGATGCTGGTGATGGTCATCCTCGGGATGCGGGTGGCCTTTGCCGCAGGTCTTGCGGGCTTTGTGGGCCTGGTGTGGCTGCGCTGGAACGGGTTTGATTATGACCCCGAACGCTTTTGGAAAGCCGTGGAGATCAGCGTTAAAATCGCGGGCCTCACGCCGCATTCTAAGGTCAGCGCGCAGGTTTTGAGCCTGATCCCGGTCTTCATTCTGATCGGCTATCTGGCCTATTACGCCAAGCTGACCACCGCGCTATTTGAGGCCGCCAAACGCTGGATTGCCTGGGTGCCGGGGGGGCTTGCGGTCTCCACCGTTTTTGCCACCGCAGGTTTTGCGGCCGTCTCTGGTGCGTCTGTGGCCACGGCGGCGGTCTTTGCCCGCATCGCCATCCCTGAGATGCTCAAAATCGGCTATAACAAGCAATTCGCCGCAGGCGTTGTCGCCGCAGGCGGCACGCTGGCCTCGCTCATCCCGCCTTCAGCGATCCTGGTGATCTATGCGATCATCGTGGAACAGGACGTGGGCAAACTGCTGCTTGCGGGCTTTGTGCCCGGGGCGTTTTCCGCCGTTGTCTATGCCGCGCTGATCATCGGCATTGCGGTGATCTTTAAAAACGTGGGCCCCCCGGTGAGCGGCTTTACCTGGCGCCAACGCTTTGAGGCGTTGCCGCCCGCGCTGCCCATCGTGGCGGTGGTCGTGATCATCATCTTCTTTGTCTACAACCCCTTCGGCGATGCCTGGGGCACCCCGACAGAGGGCGGTGCCGTGGGTGCCTTCATCGTCTTTTTGATGGCAATGGCACGCGGCATGGGGCTGGGCCAGCTGAAAGAGGCGCTGTTGGACACGGCCAAGCTGACGGTGATGATCTTCACCATCATCTGGGGCGTGCTGATCTATGTGCGGTTTTTGGGTTTTGCAGAGCTGCCCGATGCCTTCGCCGATTGGATCACCTCGCTTGAGATGTCGCCGCTGTTGATCCTGATCTGCATCCTGCTGGCCTATGCGGTGCTGGGCATGTTCATGGACGCCATTGGCATGCTGCTGTTGACGCTGCCGGTGGTCTATCCTGCGGTCATGGCGCTGAATGGGGGCGAAAACGTCGCGGCGGTGGATTCGGCCTTCGGCATGTCCGGCCCGATGTGCGCGATCTGGTTCGGGATCTTGGTGGTGAAGATGGCCGAATTCTGTCTGATCACCCCGCCCATCGGTCTGAACTGCTTTGTCGTAGCCGGTGTGCGCGATGATCTGAGCGTGCAGGACGTGTTCAAAGGCGTCACGCCCTTCTTCATCGCCGATGGCATCACCATCGCCTTGCTTGTGGCCTTCCCGGGCATTGTGCTCTGGCTGCCGTCACTGGCAGGCTAGCGCGCAGATAGGCGCGGCAGCGTTGGCCACGGGCTGACGCTGCCGTTGCACACGCCTGTCGCTTGCCCAGAGGCAGGGCGACATTCTCCCCTTTGCGCCCGCCAGCCCCCATGCTATGCGCCACGCCTGATGGCTTTGAACCACACCGATATCACCCGCGCTGCCACCCTCTCCGTCGCCCCGATGATGGATTGGACGGACCGCCATTGCCGCTACCTGCACCGTCAGCTCAGCGGCCAGGCGTTGCTCTATACCGAAATGGTCACCGCGCCTGCGCTGGTGCGCGGCGGTGCGATGCATCTGCTGGAGCATGACGAGACGGAACACCCCGTTGCCCTGCAACTGGGCGGCTCTGATCCCAAAGAGCTGGCGGAGGCCGCCCGCCTGGGCGCAGAAGCGGGCTATGATGAGATCAACCTCAATTGCGGCTGCCCCTCTGACCGGGTGCAATCGGGATCCTTTGGCGCGGTGCTGATGGAAAACGCAGCCCTCGTGGCCGACGCCGTGGCCGAGATGCGCGCCGCTGTGGATGTAGAGGTCACCGTCAAATGCCGCATCGGCGTCGACGATCAGGTGCCAGAAGAGGTGCTGCCCGAGTTTCTGTCGCGCATCGTGGCCGCAGGCTGTACCCGCGTGACCATCCACGCGCGCAAGGCCTGGCTGCAGGGCCTCAGCCCCAAGGAAAACCGCGACATCCCGCCGCTTGATTACCCGCTGGTGCACCAGATGAAGGGCTATTTCCCCAACCTGCACATCTCCATCAATGGCGGCATCACCACCTTGGATGAGGCGCAGGCGCAGCTGGACGCCGGGCTTGATGGCGTGATGATTGGCCGCGCGGCCTATCACCAGCCGGCCGACATCCTTTGCACCGCCGACCGCGTCATCTTTGGCCGGGGCGCGGATACCAGCGCCGCGCACGCCGTTCACAAGATGCTTCCCTATATTGAGGCGCACCTGACGGGCGGCGGCCGCCTGCATCAGATCACCCGCCATATGCTGGGCCTTTTTGCGGGCCGCCCCGGCGCGCGCAACTGGCGCCGGGTGCTGTCAGAAGGTGCAAACCGCCCCGGCGCAGGCCCCGAGCTCGTGCTGGCCGCCCTCACCGAAGTGACCCGTCTGGCCCCCCAAGCGGACGAAAAAGAGGACATGCGCCGCCATGCCTGAGACGATGCTGCTGCTTCAAATGGGCCTTTTGCTGGCCGCCATCGGTGCCTTTGCGGGCGTGCTCGCAGGCCTCTTGGGCGTGGGCGGCGGTATCGTCCTGGTACCTGCGTTTTTTTATGCGTTTCAAACCCTTGGCTATGACGGCCCGCAGCTGATGCAGATGTGTCTGGCCACCTCACTGGCCACGATCATCGTGACCTCTGTGCGCTCTGTGCTCAGCCACAACAAAAAGGGCGCGGTAGACTGGGACATCCTGCGCAGCTGGGCGCCCGGCATTGTGATCGGAGCGATCCTTGGCATGCTCGTCGTGGCACAGCTGCGCTCCAACACGCTGCAGGCGATCTTTGGCATCCTGGCGCTGATCGTGGGCCTTTACATGGGGCTGGGCCGCGCGGAATGGCGCCTGGGCCAGGCCATGCCCACCGGGCTGACCCGCGCGCTGCAATCACCGCTCGTTGGGTTTATGTCGGTGTTGATGGGCATCGGCGGCGGCAGCTTTGGTGTGCCGCTGATGAGCCTTTATAATACGCCCATCCACCGTGCGGTGGCCACGGCTGCGGGCTTTGGCGTGCTGATTGCCGTGCCCTCAGTGATCGGGTTTCTCTTTGTCCCCATGACCACAGGCGCACCGCCCCTGACCATTGGCACCGTGAACCTGGTGGCCTTTGGGATCATCATCGCCATGACGCTGATCACCGCCCCCTGGGGTGTGAAACTGGCCCATGCGATGGATCCCAAGCCGCTCAAACGCGTCTTTGCGGTGTTCCTGATACTGGTGGCGCTCAACATGCTGCGTAAGGCCCTGGGGTGGTAAAGGACGGCTACAGGCTCTTCCCCCATGACCCCCGCGTGGCGCGCTGGGCCAAGGCAGCCCATGTCGCGGGTACCCAAATCGCCTCGGACCCGGCCATGCGCGCCGCGAACCTGCGCCATGCAGAGACCTGGTTTGTCGGCGTCGACGCCCTGCCAAACGCCCCTGACGGATCGATGAACGGCACCCCGCTCGCCGGCCCCTGGACGCCGCATATCCCGGCTGTGCCGCAGTGGCATGCCGCACAGCTTTCCATCGTCTATCCGGGCTATCCGGGTCAGGATCCTGCGGAAAGTGACGCCAACCACCGCTACCGGATCAAACGCGCGGCGGCCCATGTGGATGGCCTCTTGCCCGTGGGGCCCACACGCCGCCGCTATCTGCAAGAACCCCACGCCTTTATCCTGGGCCTGCCGCTCAATACCTCAGACGCGGCTCCCCTGGTGGTCTGGCCTGGCAGCCAGCAGATCATGGGCGCGGCCTTCCGCCAGATCATCGCAGATCAAAACCCCACCGACGTGGACCTGACCGATGGCTACCAAGCCGCGCGCAAAGAGGTCTTTGACACTCTCACGCCGCAGCGCATCTCCATGACGCCCGGCCAATCCATCTTGCTGCACCGCCACCTGCTGCACGGCGTGGCCCCCGGGCACCGGGAGAGACCGCCCCGCCCGAGGGCCGCATGGTCGCCTACTTCCGCCCCCAATTCGGTGCAAAAGACTGGCTCGAAGACTAAAGCGGCACAGACCGCCCTAACGTGCCACGCCAGCCCAAAGCCCCCACAGCTCCCGCCACAAACGCTAACACCCACCATGGCGCCCCCACCGGGCTTCATCTTTCCCCTATAACTCAATTCCACCCTCAGTCTCGCGCGCCTCGCCTGCGATCATCCCCGCACAGCACTCTGCACAAACGCCACCGCCCCCCTTGGCGCGCACCCCCGGGCTTCATCTTTCCCCTATACCTCAATTCCACCCTCTGCCCCGCACGCCACACCGGCGATCATCCCCCAAAAACCGCCCCCCATTGAAACCCAACCTTAACCACCCTTCCGCAGAATAACCCCGCGGGTGCCGCAATCTTGCCATTGCCGGGTGATGTCTTCGCAGGTGGGAAAAACCAACGACCGGGGCTAAAAATGGCGACTTTGATGACAGGTGCAGAGGGTTCACTTGCCTTCTGGGACAACGCAGAGGACAGACCAGCGCAGCGGGCTTTCACGGCTCAGGGGCGCTTTGCTAAAGATCACTTGCTCAGCTTTGCAGGCCTCAGCGCCTTTGCCGCCAACGGCAATCATGCACCAGCAGGCAACGAAGGGGCCGTCACATGGGACGGCGGTCTGGACATGCTGTTGAAAATCGCAAGCGGCCCCGCCGCCATTCATTACCCGCGCGCCAGCCGCGCCGCCCGTCCGCCGCGCCGTTTTGTCAACTGACCGGCACGCTCAGGCAGCGCCTCCATCACGGCGCGCCGCGCCTCTGGGGACATGCGCGACCACTGGGTAATCTCATCAATGGAGCGTAAACAGCCGGTGCAAATCCGCGCCTCGGGGTGGACCACGCAGATCTTCACGCAGGGGCTTTCCACCTCGTTCCGTTTCCAGACCTGATCGTTCATTCAACTGCTCCCTCACGGCGCAGGACGGCCATCCGGTCCAGCACTCCTTGCAAGATATAGCCTGCCGCCACGTGATCAATCACCTCAGCGCGACGTTTTCGTGTCGTATCCGCCTCAAGCAGCGCCCGTTCTGCCGCAACCGTCGACAGACGTTCATCCCAAAACGCAATTGGCATCGGGGCCAAGCGTTCAAAATTGCGGGCAAAGGCGCGGGTGGATTGGCATCTTGGCCCTTCTGAGCCGTCCATGTTGCGCGGCAATCCCAGCACCAGACCACCGATTTCGCGTTCAGCGATGATCTCTTGCAGCCGCGCCGCATCCAGCCCGAATTTCTTTCGCCGCACCGTCTCCAGCGGTGTGGCCACGCTCAAAAATCGGTCCGTCACCGCCACGCCGATGGTCTTTTCCCCCAGATCAAGGCCGATGAGCGCCCGCATCGGCGCAACAGCACCGGCAAAATCAGAGATCTCCTCATAGATCACTCTGCCACACCCGACTGGCTGCCCGCGGCGGTGATGATGTCGGTGGCCCCGGATCCCCTTCAAAAACCTCCATGGCGTTGTTGAATACCGCCAAGGCCTGATCCGGGTTGCCCATGATCGCAAGGGAGGTGATCAGGCGCGCCCAATCCTGGGGCGGGCCGCCTTCGGTGGCCAGACGGTTGGACAACCCATCCACCATCCCGCCAATCATCGCCATCCGGTCCTCTGGTGTCATCTCAGCGGCCGCTTCAATATCTGCCGCCGATGGGCCAACCGCATCGCCTGTGCCAATGGCCGGGATGGTGTAATTTACGCCCGCCAGAAAGGCGATATCTTCGATCTGCGCCAGAATGGGTTCAATCCAGGGGGCATCAGCTGGCCCGCGTCGCAACAGGTTGTCCCACAACCGAAATCCGATGTCGGGCCGCCCGGTTTGGACCATCATCAAACCGATGTAGTAGCGCGCGCGCGGGTCCAGCTCATCGCGGTTAAGTGCAGCCCGAAACGCCACCTCCGCCTCGGGCGAGACATAGCCGCCCGCGCCCATCACCAGCAGCTCACCGTAATCTGCAATGTCTGACGCGGTCGCCCCGTCGCCTTTGATGCGCAACACCCCGCGCTGGGCGGTGGCGGCCCCGACGAAATTGCCAATCCGCGCTTCGTTCTGCGCCAAAAGCGTGTGGCCCTGCAGATCATTGGGGCGGCTTGCAACGGTGTCACGCAGCCTGTCCATCAGGCCTGCAAATTCTTCCGTCATGGTCGCAGGGGGGCAAAGCCCGGCAAGCTATCAACCGCCGTCTGCTGATCTGGCCGCGTCTTGCGCATCTCTTCGGCAAAGGCGATGCGGTCCTGAAGCGGCAGATCCCCATAGCCCGGCACGCCGATCCAGTCATAAAGCGCGATGCTGCCCGCAATCAGCACCGCCCCCACAACGCCAATCAGCGCCTTGGGCGGCGCGCTGCTGGCGGCATCCACCCGCGCGCCCTTGGCATCGGCGGCCAAGATGCGGCGTGAAATTTCGGTGCGCGCGCGTGCGGCGTCCTCTTCTGAGACCACGCCGCGTGCGACGTCCCTCTCTACCTCGCTTAATTGATCGCGGTAGACCTGCAGATCAAAGCTGGCCGGATCGAGCCCCTGCGCCGCGCCGCCCCGTGCCATCGCACGCCCAAAAAGGACCGCAACCAGCAGTGAAATCGCGAAGATGATGAACCAGAACGACATAATTCCTCAACCCTGTGGTCCCCGCTATCTAAGTTCTCTTGCCCCGAGACGAAAGAGCGCATCCGATCAAAGCCCTGCGACATCCACGCCCAATTGCGCTGCATGTCGCAAATTGGGTAACAAATGCCGTGGCCAGTATCCTCTTTTTCACCCATCTCGTCAGAAGAGAAGCACCCGGGCTGGCCTGCCTCTGCCGGGCCATTCTGCCTGCTCAAGGAAGGGACGTATGAAAAAATATTCCGTCTTTGCCGTCGCGCGTGAAGCGATGCGTCATCACACCGGTTGGGACCGGGCCTGGCGCGATGCGCAGCCCAAAAAGAAATATGATGTGATCATCATCGGGGCAGGGGGGCATGGTTTGGCCACCGCCTATTACCTGGGCAAGAATTTCGGCATCACCAATGTGGCGATCCTGGAAAAAGGCTGGCTGGGCGGCGGCAACACGGGCCGCAACACCACGATCATCCGCTCCAACTATCTCCAAGACCCGTCCGCGGCTATCTATGAAAAGTCGCGCTCTCTTTATGAGACGATGAGCCAGGATCTGAACTATAATGTCATGTTCAGCCCGCGCGGTGTGATCATGCTGGCCCAGACCGAGCACGAAGTGCGCGGCTATAAACGCACCGCCCATGCCAATGCGCTGCAGGGGGTGCAGACCGAATATATCAACGCACAGCGCGTCAAAGAGCTGGTGCCGATCATCGACATCGACGGGCCGCGCTATCCGGTGCTGGGCGGGCTGTGGCAGGCACGCGGCGGCACCGCGCGCCATGACGCAGTGGCCTGGGGCTATGCACGGGCGTGCTCTGACATGGGCATGGACGTGATCCAGAAATGTGAAGTGACCGGCGTGACCCGTGAGGGCAGCAAGGTTACAGGCGTGACGACCAACCGTGGCGACATCGCCTGTGACAAGCTGGGTATCGTTGTGGCGGGCCATTCTGGTCACTTGGCCGACATGGCAGGCTTCCGCCTGCCCATCGAATCCGTTGCGCTGCAGGCGCTGGTGTCTGAGCCGATCAAGCCCTGCATGGATGTGGTCGTTATGGCCAACACCGTGCACGGCTATATGTCGCAATCTGACAAGGGCGAGATGGTGATCGGTGGCGGCACTGATGGCTACAACAACTACACCCAGCGCGGGTCGTTCCACCACATCGAAGAAACCGTGCGGGCGCTGGTTGAGACCTTCCCAATGATCTCGCGCCTCAAGATGCTGCGCCAATGGGGCGGCATCGTGGATGTGACGGGCGACCGCTCTCCGATCCTGTCCAAAACGCCGGTTGAGGGCATCTTTATCAACTGCGGTTGGGGCACGGGCGGCTTTAAGGCGATCCCAGTGCTCCGGCTGGGCCATGGCCGAGCTGATGGCCAAAGGCCAGTCACCGCTGACGGATGATTTCGGGCTGAACCGGTTCACGGAAGGGCGGTTCATTGATGAGAGTGTTGCTGCTGGGGTGGCGCACTGATGCCATGCGTTGTGCCTGTCTTATCGGCCAATCTTGGCCCAAACCGTCCCCTTAACGGCAAATTCCTTGATTTGACCTTGCGTCAAGCCATGCTGGATCCATCCAAAGAGGAGGTTGGATCATGGCACAAGACACAATCCACAACGGCGGCTCGCGCCGCGGCGTCATCATTGCGATCCTCGCATTGGCGGTCTTTGTCCTGGGTATTGCGATGCTTGGAAACGGCTCCGCGCCGGAACGCGTCACACCAGCGGCCACCGCAACGGACTGACGTTACCGTAACCGCGCGGCTGCCCCGCCGCGCGCCCGCAGCTGCGGGAAAGTGTTTGGGCCCCGCGCCCAAGCCGGGGGTATTTGCCGAAAATTTACCAGCTTCCCCCGCCGTCCGGCCCGTTCAAAAACTGGCCTTCGGCGCGGATGCGCTCGCTTTCGGTATAGGCCGCGCGCGCCGGGTCCCGGCCGCTCTCACCGCCGGGATCTTGGCGCAGCCGCACCCCTTTGCGCCGCTCAAAAACTGCAAGGGCCACACCGCCCAGCAGGAGCGCGCCCAATCCGTACATCATCCATTCCATCCCTATAACGTGGCCGCGCTTGCGCGCCAGATCAAGGTCGGAGCCCAATCATGCTGATGATCACCTGCCCCAATTGCGGTGTTACCGCCGAGGAAACCGAATTCCACGCCCACGGCGAAGCGCATCTGAAACGCTTTGGCCCGGGGTCTTCTGAGGATGATTTTGAAAGCTATCTGTTCATGCGCAAGAACCCCAAGGGGGTGCATTTTGAACGCTGGCGGCACCAGAACGGCTGTGGCAAGTGGTTCCATCTTGCCCGCTGCACCATGACGCTTGAGGTTTTTGGCAGCTATTCGGCCCAAACCTACGCCCCGCCACAAGAGATCCTGGACAAGATCAAGGACCGCCGCCCCGATTGGGAGCCTGCCTGATGATCCTGTCCGCCCTCCTTTTTGCCAGTTCCAAAGGTCACTGACATGAGCACACGCCTCGCTACACCAGGTCGCTTCGTCGATACCTCCAAACCGCTGTCCTTCACCTTCAACGGCAAGCGCCTGCGCGGCTATGCTGGGGATACGCTGGCCTCGGCCCTGTTGGCCAATGACCAGATGCTGATGGGCCGGTCGTTCAAATATCACCGTCCCCGTGGCGTCGTGGCCTCGGGCGCAGAAGAACCCAATGCGCTGGTGAACTTGGGCACCGAAGGCCGGTTTGAGCCCAATCAGCGGGTCACCACGACCGAGCTTTTTGAGGGGCTGGAGGCCACGAGCCAAAACCACTGGCCCAGCCTGGAATTTGACGTAGGTGCGATCAACACCAAGCTCAGCCGCTTTTTGCCTGCGGGCTTTTATTACAAGATGTTCATGTACCCGCGTGCCTTTTGGAAACACGTCTATGAGCCGATCATCCGCAAATCTGCGGGTCTGGGGGCGGCACCGAAAACGCGGGACGTGGATACCTACGAACACTTCTACGCCTTCTGCGATGTGCTTGTGGTGGGCGGCGGTGTGGCCGGCCTGCAAGCAGCTCTGACCGCGGCCAAAGCCGGTGCAGAGGTGCTGGTGCTTGAGCAAACCGACAACTGGGGGGCGCGCGCCTGTCGATGGCGGCACGGTTGAGGGCAAAACCGCTGACGCTTTCGTGGCTGAGCTGGTTGAGACCCTGCGCGGCATGGACAACGTCACTCTGCGCAGCCGCATCATGGGGGCGGGGGTTTATGACCACGGCTATCTGTTGGGCTATGAGCGTCTGGGCGATCACACCCCCGGTACAGAAGGTCCACGCCACCGCCTGTGGCGCATCCGTGCCGCACAGATCATCACAGCCACCGGTGCCATCGAACGCCCGCTGAGCTTTGCAGGCAATGACATTCCCGGCGTTATGCTGGCCTCAGCTGTGCGCGATTATGTGGTGAACTTTGGCGTCTCCATCGGGGACCGCACCGTGGTGGTGACCAACAATGACAACGCCTATCTGACGGCGATTGCGCTGAAACAGGCGGGCCTGGATGTGCCGGTGATCCTGGACGCGCGCGTCTTGCCCGATGACCGGGGCCTGGTGGCCCAAGCCAAAGAGCTGGGCATCCGCGTCATGATGGGCCACGCCGTGGCGTCCGTAAAGGGCGGCAAGCGGGTGACGGGCGTGGCGGTCTGCGCCCAGGCGGGCGAAGGTGCGGTGCTGGAAGAGATTGCCTGCGACGCGGTTGCCATGTCGGGCGGCTGGTCTCCGGTGGTGCACCTGTGGTCGCATTGCGGGGGCAAGCTGCGCTGGGATGATCAGTCCGCCTGTTTCTCTCCCGATACGGATAATCCGCCCAAAGGCATGGATGGCATGGGCTTTGTCACGCCTGCCGGGGCGGCCTCTGGCATGTTCGCGCTGGATGACGTGATCAATGATGCGCATATGGCCGCCGAAGGCGTGCTTGCGTGCATCAACCGCAAGCCGGTCAAAAACAACCCCGCCCCCAAAGCCGAGCGGCGCGAGGAAAGCCCGATGGCACCGGTTTGGATGATGCCGCAAGGGGCCTCAGCAAAGCTGCGCGAAAAATCCTGGCTGGATTATCAGAACGATGTGAAAGTCTCAGACGTGCGGCTGGCCGCGCAAGAGGGTTTTGTCAGCGTTGAGCATGCCAAACGCTATACCACCTTGGGCATGGCGACGGATCAGGGCAAGCTGAGCAATATCAACGGCCTGGCCACATTGGCAGGTGCCTTGGGCACGGATATTCCAAGCGTGGGCACCACCACCTTCCGCCCGCCCTATCACCCCATTTCCATGGGCGCGATTGGCGGTGAGGCACGCGGCAAGGTGTTCCAGCCCATCCGCCGCACCCCAATGCATGACTGGCACGAAGCCAACGGCGCTGAGTTTGAGCCCGTGGGCCAGTGGCGGCGCCCCTATGCCTTTAAGCGCGCCTCAGAAAGCACCCATGACGCGGTGATGCGCGAGGTGCGCAATACCCGGCAGAACATGGGCCTTTTGGATGCCTCCACCCTGGGCAAGATCATCGTGAAAGGGCCGGATGCGGGGAAATTCCTCGACATGCTCTACACCAACATGATGTCCAACCTGAAAGTGGGCAAATGCCGTTACGGGCTGATGTGCAGCGAAAACGGCTTTTTGATTGATGACGGCGTGGTGGCGCGCATTGATGAGGATACCTGGCTTTGCCACACCACCACGGGCGGTGCGGAAAGCATCCATGGTCACATGGAAGAATGGCTGCAGACCGAATGGTGGGACTGGAACGTCTATGTTGCCAATGTCACCGAGCAATATGCGCAAGTGGCCGTTGTTGGCCCCAAAGCGCGCGAAGCGCTGGAGCGGTTGGGCGGCATGGACGTGTCCAAAGAGGCGCTGGGCTTTATGGAATGGGCCGATGGCACCTTGGGCGGGTTCAAGGTGCGCGCCTACCGGATCTCATTCTCGGGCGAGCTGAGCTATGAGATCGCGGTAGATGCCAGCCATGGTCAAGCGTTCTGGGATGCGTTGATGGCTGTGGGTGCCGATCTGGGCGTGATGCCCTACGGGACCGAGGCGTTGCACATCCTGCGGGCCGAGAAGGGCTTTATCATGATCGGGGATGAAACCGATGGGACGGTTATCCCGCAGGATCTTGGCCTGAACTGGGCCATCTCCAAAAAGAAAGACGACTATCTTGGCAAGCGCGCGCAGGCACGCAGCCATATGACCGATCCCAACCGCTGGAAGCTGGTGGGCCTTGAAACCACAGACGGGTCGGTGTTGCCCGATGGGGCCTATGCCTTGGGCGAAGGTGAGAATGCCAATGGTCAAAAGAACATGATTGGCCGCGTCACCTCTTCTTACTACTCACCTAACCTGGGCAAGGGTATTGCCATGGGGCTGGTGCTGCACGGGCCGGACCGCATGGGCGAGGTGATCAAATTCCCTGGCACGGATGGCAAGGTCTATGAGGCCAAGATCGTCGATCCGGTGTTTTATGACAAAGAAGGGGAGAAGCAGAATGTCTGATCCTGTCACAGCCCTGCGTGGTGCAACGGACGCCAATGGCATCGCCACTGTGCGCGAAATAGGGCCGCAAGGCATGATCACCCTGCGGGGCGATTTGGCCGACAAAACCCTGATCAAAGCCGCGACCGCGGCGAGCGGCACCAAGATGCCAGACCAGCGCCAGATCACCCTTGCGGGCGATGCCGGTATCGCCTGGATGTCGCCCGATGAGCTGCTGATCTTATGTCCTTACGATGAGGTCCATGCCCGGCTGTCTGATCTGCAGGGCAAACTGGCCAAGCAGCACAGCCTGGCCGTCAACGTCTCGGACGCGCGGTCCATGTTTCATGTCAGCGGGATGCATGTGCGCGATGTGATTGCCAAATTGGCACCGGTCAACATGGCCGCCACCGCCTTTGAGCCCGGCATGATCCGCCGCACCCGTTTTGCCCAAGTGCCAGCCGCTGTCTGGATGCCCGATCAGGAAAGCGCGCAGGTGGTCTGTTTCCGCTCGGTGGGTCAGTATATGTTTGATCTTTTGAACGTCGCAGCGCAGCCCGGATCAGAGGTGGAGTTTCACTGACGCCACCTTGCCCCCGTTGGGGACCACCCTGCGTGACGCAGGCAGGGCGACGTTTTGGAATACGCAAGGCAAAAGCCCCTGATAAGGCCCGGCGCACTGCCGCGCCTGGGCGGTTTTGCCCCGCTGCACCCTTGACCTTTGGGTGTTGCGTACTTCATTTGACACAAAGAAACACCCAACACCAAGGAGGCCCCCGATGGCTTTTTCTCTTCCCGATCTTCCCTATGCCCATGACGCCCTTGCCGCCCACGGCATGAGCGCTGAAACGCTGGAGTTTCACCACGACAAGCACCACAACGCCTATGTCGTGAACGGCAACAAGGCGATTGAAGGCACCGAATGGGCGGACAAGTCCATGGAAGAGATCATCAAGGGCACCTATGACGCCTCTGCCGTGGCGCAGAACGGGATTTTCAACAACATCTCTCAGCTGTGGAACCACAACCAGTTCTGGGAAATGATGGGCCCCGGCGAAAGCAAGATGCCAGGCGAGCTGGAGAAAGCGATCGTAGAGAGCTTTGGTTCCGTCGATGAGATGATGAGCCAGTTCAAAGCCGCAGGTGCGGGTCAGTTCGGCTCTGGCTGGGCGTGGCTGGTGAAGGACACCGACGGCGGGTTGAAAGTGACCAAGACCGAGAACGGCGTGAACCCGCTGTGCTTTGGTCAGACGGCGCTGCTGGGCTGTGACGTGTGGGAGCATTCCTACTACATCGATTTCCGCAACGCGCGTCCTGACTATCTGGCGAACTTCCCGGACAACCTTGTGAATTGGGAAAACGTCGCCTCTCGTCTTTGATTGAGATGTGGCTCTCCCAATCACCTACGCGCCCACTTACGTGGGCTGCTGGGTGAATTGGGAAAACGTCGCCTCTCGTCTTTGATTGAGATGTGGCTCTCCCAATCACCTCCGCGCCCACTTACGTGGGTCGCTGGGTGAATTGGGAAAACGTCGCCTCCCGTCTCTGATTGTGACGGTACTCTCCCAATCACCTACGCGCCCACTTGCGTGGGCTGCTTGGTGAATTGGGAAAACGTGGCCTCCCGTCTTTGATTGAGACGTTGTTCTCCCAATCACCTACGCGCCCACTTACGTGGGTCGCTGGGTGAACTGGGAAAACGTCGCCTCCCGTCTCTGATTGAGATGTGGCTCTCCCAATCACCTACGCGCCCACTTACGTGGGCCGCTGGGTGAACTGGGAAAACGTTGCATCCGACGAAGCGTGAGCCCCAAAACCAAGAAGCCCCCGCACGCTGCCGGGGGCTTTTTCATTTGTCCCCGCGGGGACAGAAACGGAAAATGCCGCCAAACCAATGCCTTGTCGCGGATTTAACACTTAAGTAGGGATTTGCCCGTCGGCCTCTCAGCCTGTCAGCGCCGCAAGCGCGCTTTTGGCGTCTGGCACAAAGGTCAGGAAATCCAACAGCGATCCATCCGCAAACCCCTGTGCCACCACATGGTCCAGCAGCCCCCGCAACGGATCCCAGTAGCCTTGCGTGTTGACCACAAAAACCGGCTTTTCGTGCAGGCCCAGCTGCCGCCAGGTGAGCACTTCGAACATCTCATCCAAAGAGCCCGCGCCGCCGGGCAGGACGACCACGGCATCGCAGTTCATGAACATCACCTTTTTGCGTTCATGCATCGTTTCAGTGACCACGTAAGTTGTCAGATCGGTTTTGCCGACCTCCCAGTCCACCAGATGCTGGGGGATCACGCCAAAGGTTTCGCCGCCGGCGGTTTGGGCCGCCCGCGCCACGGTGCCCATCAGCCCCACATCGCCCGCGCCGTAGACCAAGCGCATGCCGCCTTTCGCCAGCCCCGCACCCAAAACCTGCGCATCCGCGGCATAGGCCGGATCCACGCCGGGGCGTGACCCACAATAAACACATACAGATTTCCGCATCACACTGCCGCCTTTTGCTTGCAAAACCGCTCTTAGATGAAGAGGACGTGTTTTGACCCTTGTTTGCCTGCTTGTTAATAAGGCTCAATCTAACGGGAAGGTGACGATGCGCAATATCTTGGCAGGTCTGAGCGGCACCAGTGGCATGATTGCTGCGGGCGGTGTTTGTTTGGCCTTGGTTGCGGCGGGCTATTGGGTGTCGACCAACCGGGCGCAGGCGCCAGCGGTGCAAGAGGTTGCCGCCGTGCAGCCCGATGACACGGTGTCAGAGGCCGCACCGACGGTAGCCGCTGAAACGGACGTGGTGGAAGAGACCGCGCCAGCGGTAGCCGCTGAAACAGATGTAGTGGAAGAGGCCGCGCCCGCGCCATTGCCCGCCAACCCCAGCTTTGATGAGGTCCGCCGCGAAGCGGACGGCGTGACGGTGATTGCCGGTCAGGGTGTGCCGGGCGCGGATGTCTGGGTGCTGCAGAACGGCACCGAAGTTGCGCAGGCCAAAGTGGATGCCTCAGGCGCCTTCGCGATGATTGCGCTGATCCCGCCTGACGGTGAGGCCCATGTGCTGACCCTGCTGCAGCGCGCCGAAGGCGGCGAGCAAGCCTCGGACGGTGAGATTATTTTGGCCCCTCTCGCGGCACCGGTTGAGACGGCTGAGGTGGCACCGACAGAGGATGCTGCTCAAGAGGAGGTCGCCCAAGAGGATACGGCCCAAGACACCGCCTCGGCAGCCATAGAGGATGCACCCGTTGTGGCGGAGACCGCTTCAGAAGATACGGCAGCTGTTGAGGAAACGGCTGCGGTGGCTGCGACGGAGACAGCGCCGGCCGAAGTGGCCACTGTTCCCGAAGTGTCGCAAGACGCCCAGACGGCGGAGGCGGAAACGGAAACGGTTACAGCTCAGGACGATGCGGTAACGGTCACGTCTGTCACGCAAGAGGAAAGCGTGGCGGTGGCCGATGCGGCACCTAAGCCAGACACGCAAACACCGGCGCAAGAGCCTGAGAGCACAGCGGTGGCCGTGCTGAAATCCACCGCTGAGGGCGTTGAGCTTTTGAACACCAAGCCGCCAGAGGTGATGGACAACGTTGCACTGGATACGATCAGCTATTCGGACGGTGGGGATGTTGAACTGGCCGGGCGGGCGCAATCTGAGGCCTCTGCGGTGCGCGTCTATCTCGACAATGATTCCGTGGTTGACCTGCCCGTCGATGAACAGGGGCGTTGGCGCGGAGAGCTGCCGAACGTGGATGAAGGTGTCTACACCCTGCGCGTGGACGAAGTGGCCGAGGACGGCAAAGTGACCAGCCGGGTGGAAACCCCCTTTAAGCGCGAAGCGCCAGAGGTGCTGGCCGCAGCGGTCGAAGGTCAGGACGGCCCCATCAAGGCCATCACCGTTCAGCAAGGTGCCACGCTGTGGGCGATTGCGCGCGAACGCTATGGGGACGGCCAGCTTTACGTGCGCGTCTTTGAGGCCAACCGCGCAGCGATCCGCAACCCCGATTTGATCTACCCCGGTCAGATCTTTGACCTGCCGGACTAAACCCGCCGGGTTTTGTCAAACGCCTGCGGATAAACCGGTGAGACCTTTGGGGGTTTTTCTGGGTGCGCGCGCGGGTGCTGTGTCTGCTGACTGGCATCTACCCCTGTGGCGCGCTATGTAGCTGCGAAACACGACGGAGCCGTTATGGCCGCTGACACGACGCAGACCCCAAGCCCATCCAAAGACACCACCGAAGCTGAGAAAACCGAAGCTGAACGCATTGCCGACGAAGAACGGCAATCGGGCTTTTTGGTGCTGCGCAAGGTGGCCCCCTACCTTTGGCCCGCAGATATGCCGTGGGTCAAACGGCGGGTGGTTTTGGCGCTGGCCGCACTCTTTGTCTCAAAGCTCGTTGCGGTGACCACGCCGCTTTTCTACCGCGATGCGGTGGATGCTCTGGCGGGCGACGGGGTGCCGATGGTGGCACTTGGGGCGATTGGTCTAACGGTGGCTTACGGCATGGCGCGGCTGATGTCTGTTGGGTTTCAACAGCTTAGGGATGCGATCTTTGCCCGCGTAGGGCAACGGGCGCTGCGCATGCTTGCGCTGGAGACGTTCCAACATATCCACCGGCTGTCCATGCGCTATCACATCACCCGCAAGACCGGCGGGCTCAGCCGGATTATTGAGCGGGGCGTTAAGGGTGTTGAATTCCTGCTGCGGTTCTTGCTTTTCAGCATCGGGCCGCTGATCCTGGAATTGGTGATGATCGGCGTGATCCTGACGATCATGTTTGATGCGACCTATCTGTTGGTCGTGGCGGTCACCATTGGGCTTTATGTCTGGTTCACCTTTTCGGTCACCGAATGGCGGGTGCGGCAGCGCCGTCAGATGAACGCGGCGGATACGGACGCGAACCAAAAGGCCATCGATAGCCTGCTGAACTATGAAACGGTCAAATACTTCGCCGCCGAAGAGCGGGAGGCCCAGCGGTATGACAATGCCATGGCCAGCTATGAGGACGCGGCGATCAAGACCAGCATGAGCCTTGCGTTTTTGAACTTTGGCCAGTCGCTGATCATTACGGGCGGCCTGGTGGCTGTGATGGTTATGGCGGCCATCGGGGTGCAGAATGGCACCCTGACGGTGG
The DNA here is from genome assembly GCF_055693825.1 of Sulfitobacter sp. GN1-4. NCBI lineage: Bacteria > Pseudomonadati > Pseudomonadota > Alphaproteobacteria > Rhodobacterales > Roseobacteraceae > Sulfitobacter > Sulfitobacter sp. GN1-4. Next base: position 1,354,414 of record NZ_JBVFUQ010000003.1, read on the forward strand.
GCGATTTCGTGATGGTGAACGCCTATATGATCCAGATCACGGTGCCGCTGAATTTCCTCGGGACGGTGTACCGCGAAATCCGTCAGGCACTGGTGGATATGGGTGAGATGTTTGGCCTGCTCGAACAACCAGCCGAGATCAGCGACAAGCCGGGCGCGCCGGACCTGAAGGTGACGGGCGGGCGGGTGACGCTTGAGAACGTGCGCTTTGGCTATGATGCGGACCGCGAGATCCTCAAAGGGGTGAGCCTTGAGGCGCAGCCGGGCGAAACCGTGGCGATTGTTGGCTCAACGGGGTCGGGCAAGTCCACGATCGGGCGGCTTTTGTTCCGGTTCTATGATGTGGGGGCCGGTGCGCTGAAGATTGACGGCCAGGACGTGCGGGATGTGGCGCAGATGAGCTTGCACCGCGCGATTGGCGTGGTGCCGCAGGATACGGTGCTGTTTAACGACACGATTGGCTACAACATCGGCTATGGCCGCGATGAGGCGCGTCAGGAAGATATTGAGGCCGCCGCACGTGACGCGCAAATCCATGATTTCATCATGGGGCTGCCGCAGGGCTATGAGACAACGGTGGGCGAGCGTGGATTAAAGCTGTCGGGGGGCGAAAAACAGCGCGTCGGCATCGCGCGCACCTTGCTGAAGAACCCGCCGATCCTGTTGCTGGATGAAGCGACATCAGCCCTGGACAGCGACACGGAGCGTGAGATCCAAGAGGCTTTGGCGCGGGCAGGGCAGGGGCGCACGGTGCTGACGATTGCGCACCGGCTGAGCACGGTTGCCGAAGCCGACAGGATCGTTGTGCTGGAGCAGGGCAACGTGGTGGAACAGGGTCGGCATGATGAGTTGCTGGCGCTGGAAGGGCGGTATGCGCAGTTGTGGCAGCGTCAGCAGGCCGAAGACGACAGCTGACGCCGCTTGGCGTGGGCGGTGAGGCCGCCGCGCTATTCCGCGGCCACCGCTTTTGAGGTGAGCTTGTCCAGCGCGCCGGTCATCATTTGAATGTATTTGGCATCTGCGGGCAGACCGTGGGTTTGCGCAAACGTGGCAGGCGCATGGTAGGTCAGGTGCACCGTACCGTCGGCATCCGCATAGGCCAGCACGCGCATGGGCAGATCAAGCCCTGCGGTTTGCCCATCAAGCATCGCCGGTGTGCCAAGTTTCGGATTGCCAAAGATCAGCAGCTGCGTCGGGCGCAGGTCCATATCCACTGAGGCCGCACCAGCCGCGTGATCGACACGGGCAAAAACGGTGGCCCCCGCGCCCTCAACCGCAGCGGCAAGACGGTCCATGGTCACCGCGACGGAATGCGGGCTGGTTTTGCTGATCTTTTCTGCAGCGGCAGGCAGGGCGAGGGCGGCTGTCATCGCTGTGGCGGCAAGGGCGTTACGGATCATGGTGGGCTTCCTTTCAGGTTACCCCCGTGATCCTAGCCCCCTCACCCGCAGATGCGAGGGGCGGGCCCCTCACATCTGCTTGATAGGTGTTATTCCGCTGGTGTGGCTGCGGGGGTCGCGGCCGGGCCGCTATTCGCCGCAGCGACAAAGGGTTCATCCGGGTCCCAGACCAGTTCCCCTTCGCCCAGACGCCGCGCATCGCGCTGCAACGCCCAGTCCCGCGCCGCACGAGAGGCCCGGCCCAGCGACATGCGCGCCAGAAGCCGCGCGATCCAGCGGACATATGTGGTGGCCCAGACGCGGATCGCCAACATCGACGGTGTCACCATCAGCGTCAGCACGGTTGCGATGCCAAGGCCAAAGACCACAGCCGTGGCCAGCTGTTTCCACCACAGGGCGGTGGGGCTGTCGATGGAATAGCCGCCTTCGGCGAAGTTGAGCGAGAGGCCAAACATCATCGGGGCCAGCCCCGCCATCGTTGTGATGGTGGTCAACAGCACCGGGCGGATGCGCGCCTGCGCGGTGCGAATGATCGCCTCGATCCGGGGCATGTAGCGTTCGTATTCCTGGTAGGTGTCAATCAGGATGATGTTGTTGTTCACCACAATCCCCGCCAAGGCCACAATGCCGGTGCCTGTCATGATGATGGAGAATGTCTGATCCATCACAAGCATACCGATCAGCACACCGGTTGTGGACAACACCACCGCCAAAAGCACCAGAATGGCATTATAGAACGAGTTAAACTGCGCCAGCAGGATGATGAACATCAGCCCCAGCGCTGCTGTGAAGGCAGAGCTGAGGAAGGCCTGGCTTTCGGCCTGGTCTTCCTGATCGCCGGTCCATTCGGTTGTGACACCCAGCGGGAAGGGGCTTTCATCCAGCCAGTTGGTCAGCTCAGCAATGCGTTCGTTGGGGTTGATCGGCACCAGGCGCAGCTCACCGGATCTCGACCCCACCGGCGATGTCGATGCCGTCGGCCTCGGCGGTAAGTTCGGTGATCTTATAGGGCACCCCATCGGGCGAGACGACATCGCTGTCATTGCCCGCAGGGCGCAATGTGCCCAGGGACGTCAGGACGTCCACCCCATCCACGCGTGCCACACTGGCCACTTTCATCAGGCCGGGGGCCACATCCGCCTTCACGTCAAGATAGCGTTTTTGGTCCACACGGTTGATCTCGGCCAGCTTGGGCACGGGCGTGCGGGTGATGAAGTTGCTGAGCGGGATCAGCCCATCGGGCGTGCGCACCTTGAGGTTATCAAGCGTGCTGAGCACGCGGTCCTCTTCGGGCAGGCGCACGCGGATCTCAATCTCTTCATCCGAGCTGTCGACACGCATAGTGTCAAGCAAGATGCCCCGTGTCACAAGCTGCACCATGGCCCCAACGGTCACCACGTCTGCGCCGTAGCGGCCCGCTTTTTCGACATCCACATCAATCTGCCAGTCAATGCCGGGCAGGGGGCGGGTGTCTTCGATGAGGGTCAGACCGGGGGTAGCTTCGAACTGGGCGCGGGCCGCGATGGTTGCGGCCACCAGATCGTCATAGTTATCGGACTTGAGCCGCAGGTGCACCGGCTTGCCCGAGGCCGGGCCACGGTCCAGTTGCAGGATCTCGATCTTGATGCCCGGAATGTCCGACAGCTCTTCTGTCAGCTCTGCTAGGATCACGTCGCCGTCAAAGGCGGTATCTTGGGTTTCGCGTGTGATCTGCGCGTTGAGGAGCGGGATGGTGAACCACGGCTCGCTCTTGTTGGGCCGGTCTTCCCAGGGGATGGTTTCGATCTGGATCTGGCCAATCGTATCCTTGGGGGCCTGCGCGCCGCCGGTGTTGGAGTTCAGCCCGCCTTCGCCTGCAAAGGAAAACACGGTCTGGATGCCGGGATGGGCCAGCACAAAGGTCTCGGCACGTTCGAGAATGTGGTCTTTTTCCTCCAACGACATGTTGCCGCGCGCCAGCACATAGACAATGGCCTGTTCGGGCTCAGATTCCACAAAGAACTCGACCCCTTTGGAGTTGTTCCCAAAGAAGATCATCACCGTGCCCACAAAGACAAAGACCACACCGGCCAGCACCAAAGGCATGACCGGATTGCCCACGATAAAGGCGATCAGCCGGCCAAAGCCGTTGCGGCGGTAGCCTGCTTCAATGCGCTCAGGCGTGGTGCGGAAAAGCTTGGAGGTGAGCCAGCGCCCGCCTTTGCCTGCGCGTGTGAAGACCGCAAAGAAGGCCAGCATCGCGATCATGCCACCGCCCAAGCCGATGGAAAGCACCGCGGCCAGCACCACCACGCAAAGGAACACGGTCACAAAGGTTGGGATAACCGATCCCAGAATGTTGTAGCCATCCATCACCGCGAACTGGGCTGAGATGACGCCAAAGACGGGCGGCATCACGGCCATCGGGATAAAGATCATCGCGACCGCCAGCGGGAAGATGAGGATGTGCAGATACCACCGCAAACCCGCGATGGCCTCCATCCAATCGGCCATCCAACGCTCAAGCCGGCCGGTCACACCGCCCATCACGGGCAGATAGATCAGCGCCACCACCAAAGAGGCGGAGAGCACGAAGATAAGCGTCACAGGCAACATCCCCATGAACTCACCCGGCACGCCGGGCCAGAACAGCATCGGCAAGAAGGCGCAGAGCGTGGTCGCCGTGGACGAAATGATGGGCCAGAACATGCGCTTGGCGGCTGAGACATAGGCCTGCATCGGGCCTTCGCCCTGTTGTTGACGGGCATCGGCGTATTCCACCACCACAATCGCGCCGTCCACCAACATGCCCACCGCAAGGATGAGGCCGAACATCACGATGTTGGACACCGAAATGCCCATGAGCGCCAGAAAGGCAAAGCACAGCAGGAAAGAGGTTGGGATCGCAAAGCCCACCAAGAGGGCCGCACGGATGCCAAGGGCGGCAAGGACCACGATCATCACCAAGGCAATGGCCGTAAAGACGGAGCCCAAAAGCTGCTGCACCATGGAGTTCACGACGCGGCTTTGGTCATTGGACGTGCCCAAGGTGACCGCCGCCTGCAGCCCTTCGGGCCAGTCTGCGGCACTGGCTTCAACAATCTCTTTGACCTGGGTGGAGGTGTCGATGAGGTTGAAACCCTTGCGTTTGACAACCTGCAGGGCCAGCGTTTTTTCGCCGTTAAAGCGCGCCGTGCCCACGCGGTCTTCGAAGGTGAGGTTGATCTCAGCCAGATCGCCTAGGGTGACAACACGGTCGCCGTTGGTTTTTACGGGCAGCGCATAGACATCGCGCGCTTCATCGAAAGAAGAGGGGATTTTGACGGCAAAGGCACCTTGTTCGCCTTCAATCTCGCCCGCGGCAATCAGTTGGTTGTTGTTTTGAACGACATTGATCAGCTCACCTGCGGTGACGTTGTAGGCCTCAAGCCGCAAAGGGTCGATCACAACCTCAAGCATTTCATCGCGCGTGCCTGCCAAGCCAGCCTCAAGCACCGCATCAAGACCTTCGATCTGGTCCTGCAAATCGCGGGCCACCTGGGCCATTGTGCGTTCGGGCACGGGACCGGTGAGATTGACGATGATGATGGGGAATTCGGAGAAGTTGAATTCGTTGATGGAGTATTTCTCATACCCATCCGGGAACTGCGATTCCGCCGTCGACATTGCATCGCGCACGTCGGCCATGATCTGGCTTTTGTTCCAGCCAAACTCAAACTCCAGCACCACGCCCGCATAGTTTTCAGCGGCGGTGCCGGTCATGGTTTTCAACCCGTCGAGATCGGCAAGTTCGGTCTCCATCGGTTTGACCAGCAATGTCTCACTGTCCTCGGCTGAGATGCCGGGGAATTGGACGGAGACGAAGAGGGCAGGGATTTCAATGTCCGGCTCGCCCTCTTTTGGCAGGGTGGAATAGGCATATCCGCCGACCACAAGGCTCAGCAGGATAAAGGCCAGCACCATGCGGGCACGGCCGGCGGCCCAATCGACGATACCGCTCATTGTGTGACCTCTTCCCAGGTTGGGGCGACCTTGACGCCGGCGGTGACATATTCCTGGCCCACGACAATCACATTGGCGGTTTCGGGCAGGCCGGTGACCCAGATGCCGTTGCGGGTGTCACGCATCACGCCGATGGGCGCGAATGACACGATGGCGCTGTCATCGACCAGGCGAACGCCAAGCGTGCCTTCGTCGTTCAGGGTCATCGCGGATTGTGGGATCAGATGTGCCTTCACCCCGGCAGAGGAAATGGCGATTTCGGCTGTTTGACCGTCACGGATGGCCAGATCAGCGTTCGGCACCGCAATCTCAACCCGGAAGGTGCGGGTTTGCGGATCGGCTGAGCGGGACAGGAAGGTGACCTTGCCCACGACTTCTCCGCCGCCAGCGGCCAGCCGCGCCCCGGCGGTGGCACCTTCTGACACTTTTTGCACCTCAGTTTCTGGAACGAAAGCCACCAGCTTGATCGGGTCCAGCTGGATGATGGTCGCGCAGAGCGATCCGGGCTGCAGGAGGCTGCCCAGCTCCGCCGTATCGCTTTCCAACAGCCCGCTGAACGGGGCGGAGATGGTCAAACGCTCAATCTCTTTTTCAGCGCTGGCCACAGCGGCGGTGGCGGCTTGAATGCCGGAGCGTGCCGCGCGCAGGCCTGCGGTGGCGCTGCTGACGCCAGCCTGTGCGGCAGCCTCAGCCGCATCAGCGGAGGCCAGACGCGTTTGGGATGCAAATCCATCCTCGCTCAGACGGGAGGCTGCGTTTTGATTGATCCGGGCTTCTTCCAGCCGGGCTTGCGCTTCTGACAGGCGGGCCTCAGCCTCAGGCACGCGGGATTCCGCCTCGGACAGGCGCGCGCGTGCTTCATCCAATGCAGCGCCACGGGTGCCGGGATCCAACACGCACATGGCGTCGCCTTCGGTGATCCGCGCGCCTTTGCGCAAAGGTTCTGACACCACGATCGCCGAGGTTTCTGAGCGGACATCAACCTGGCGCGCGGCCTCCGTTTCGCCGCGCAGGATCACCGCGCTGTCGACCTGTTGGCCCACCACCTTGCGGACCTGCACCTTGACCAGATCGCCGGTGTTTTCGGGTGCTTCGGCCACCTCTGGCGCCTGAGCCTCAATCACCTCCGCCGTCGGTGTTTCCGGCGATGCGCCAAAAAGGGCCATCAACTGGGGACGTGCCAGAATGGAAAGAGCAAGCAGAGCTGCCACTGCCAGTGCTGCCAAAATCGAAAACAAGCGCATGAGAGACCTCGTTGTGTCGCAGCCTGCGCCACCCGGCCAGGCTTCTGAGGGGTATGTAGTGTCAAAAAAGTGAACTGACTAGTTTAGATGGTAACTTTTTTTGCCTGCGAGAGCATTCTGCGTAATTCCTAAGCAAGACCGCTGCATATGAGGGCCTTGGCTTGGCCTCGGGGGCGGGGTATGAGGGGCGAAATTGTGCAAGCCAGGGGCGCGTTCATGAGCAACACAGACAGCTTTGTTGAAGAGGTCAATGAAGAGGTCCGGCGGGATCAGCTTTATGGCTATCTGCGCCGCTACGGTTGGATTGCGGTGCTGGCGATCATCTTGATCGTGGGCGGGGCCGCGTTTTCTGAATACCGCAAAAGCCAAAGTCAAGCGGCAGCGCAGGCGCTGGGCGACAGCCTGTTGGCTGCTTTGCAAAACGATGATGAGGCCGCACGGGCCGCAGCGCTGGCAGAAATTGAGCCGGGCAGCGCCACCGCGGCGGCTGTGTTGCAACTGCTGACCGCGGCGGAGCAGGCCAACGCAGGCGAGGATGCCGCAGCTGTTGAGACGTTGAATGCCCTGGCCGTGAATGGTGACGTGCCCGAGATTTACCGCCAGTTGGCACAGTTCAAGGCGATCACGCTGCAAGGGCCTGACGCACCGGTTGAGACCCGCCGCCAAGCCTTGGAGATCATGATGCAACCGGGCCATACCATGCGCATGCTGGCAAGTGAGCAGATGGCCTTGATCGACATCGAAGTGGGCGAGACACAATCGGCCATCGACCGCTATCAGGCCATCTTATCTGACGCCGAGGTCAGCCCAGACTTGCAACAGCGCGCCCTACAGGTGATTGTGGCGCTGGGCGGAGAGCCAGAGCTGGCCAATGTCCCGTGTTTGGGCGGGCAAAGCGGTGACGCAGAGGGTAATTGAAGCGCATCGACCAACGGGTTCCGTCGTGTTGCGTGAAACAAAGAAGTGAGCAGGCCATGATCCTAGAGGCACCTTTTGGCAAACGCGTGTGGCTTATGGGCCTTGTCGCATCCGCGCTGCTGCTAAGCGCATGTGATGAAAAGCAAACCTTTTTGCCCGGGCCACGTGAAGACGTGGGCGCTTTGGTGCAGGATCCCGCCCTTGCAGCGTCTTTCGTGCGCAGCCCTGAGGTGGAAAACCGGTCCGTGCCGATTGCGCTGGGGGCTGCGAAAACCAACGCCAGCTGGACCCATGAGATTGGCACGCCCAGCTACCGGGTGGCGCATCCAGCGCTGCGCGCCGCACCGCAGCTTGCCTGGTCGGCCAAGATTGGTGCAGGTGACAGCCGCAAGTTCCGCATCACCGCAGACCCCGTTGTGTCAGACGGCCGGGTCTTTACGCTGGATGCAGGCGCACAGGTTGCAGCGACCTCTACCTCTGGCCAAACCTTGTGGACCACAGATCTGACCCCGGCGAGCGACCGCGAAGGTCAAGCCTCGGGTGGCGGGTTGGCTGTTGAGGGCGATACGCTTTATGTCTCTGTGGGTTACGGCGTTCTGGCCGCCTTGGATGTGACATCTGGGGCGCTTCGCTGGACACAGGATCTGGATGCGTCAGGTTCTGGCACGCCCACGGTCTTTGGCGATCTGGTCTATGTCACCGCAGGGGACGATACTGGCTGGGCTGTCGAAAAAGACAGCGGGCGGGTGGCCTGGCAAACCGGTGGCAGCACCAGCTTGAACAACGTGTTGGGCGCACCCGCCCCTGCGTTGACAGGTCAGTTGGCGATCTTTGCCTTTGGCTCAGGTGAAATTCAGGCGGTGTTCCGCCGTGGCGGTCTGCCCCGATGGACCAGCTCTGTGGTGGGCAAGCGGCCCGGACGCGCGCTGTCGTCGATCATTGATGTGACCAGCCCGCCTGTGATCTCAGGCGACCGGGTCTTTGTGTCAAACCAATCGGGCAGCCTGTCTGCGCTGTCGCTCAGCAATGGGGAGCGGCTGTGGAGCGCGCCGGATGGGGCGACCTCTCCGGTTTGGCCTGCGGGGGGATCTGTCTTTGCGATCAGCGATTTGAACGAAGTGTTGCGGCTGGACGCCAGTGACGGCAGCCGGATCTGGGGCGTGCCCCTTCCAAACTTCGTGAAAGAAAACCGCGCCGCCAGTCCGAAGTGGTCCCGCACCATGGCCCGGTTGTTGCAGGTGGGCGGGTGATCGTCGCCTCAGGCGATGGCGTGTTGCGCAGCTATGATCCCCAAGATGGCACCCTGACGGCGACCGCAGAAATCCCCGGCGGAGCGACAACCGCCCCCGTCGTGGCGGGCGGGACGCTCTATGTGGTTTCGCGCAAGGGTGATTTGCTGGCTTTCCGTTAAGCGCGAAATGGTCTAAACGCGCGGTCTGTTCTGCCCCGGCTGGGGCGTTGGAGCCAATGACATGTCCTTTACCCTCGCCATCGTGGGGCGCCCGAATGTGGGCAAATCCACGCTGTTCAACCGCCTTGTGGGCAAACGCCTGGCGCTGGTCGATGACCAGCCCGGTGTGACGCGCGACCTGCGCGAAGGGGCGGCACGGCTGGCGGACCTGCGCTTTACCGTGATTGATACCGCCGGGTTGGAAGAGGTCACCGACGACAGCCTGCAAGGGCGGATGCGGCGGCTGACCGAGCGTGCGGTGGATATGGCCGACATCTGCTTGTTCATGGTGGACGCGCGCACAGGCATCACGCCCTCGGATGAGCTTTTTGCCGATATCCTGCGCAAGCGCGCCGATCACGTGATCCTGGCGGCCAACAAGGCCGAAGGCAAAGCGGGCGAGGCGGGGGCGATGGAGGCCTATAGTCTGGGTCTGGGCGATCCCATCAGCCTGTCGGCTGAGCATGGTGAGGGTCTGACAGACCTTTATAATGCGCTGATGCCGCTGGCGGATTCATATGCCGAGAAAGCTGCCGAAGATGCGCCAGAGACAGATGTTGACCTGTCTGAGGAAGAGGCAGACGCCGAAGAAGATCTTGAAGCCATCCCGATGCCAACTGCGGCCAAGCCACTGCAAGTGGCGGTGGTTGGGCGGCCAAACGCGGGTAAATCGACGCTGATCAATCAGATCCTGGGCGAAGACCGCCTGCTGACGGGACCAGAGGCGGGGATCACCCGAGATGCGATATCTTTGCGCACCGAATGGCATGAGGTGCCGATGCGGATCTTTGACACCGCAGGCATGCGCAAGAAGGCCAAGGTGCAGGAAAAGCTTGAGAAATTGAGCGTGTCTGACGGGCTGCGGGCGGTCAAATTTGCCGAAGTTGTCATCGTGCTTTTGGATGCGGAAATCCCCTTTGAACAGCAGGACCTGCGCATTGCCGATTTGGCGGAACGCGAGGGGCGTGCCGTGGTGGTGGCCGTGAACAAATGGGACATTGAGGAAGACCGACAAGGCAAACTCAAAGCCCTGAAAGAGGCTTTTGAGCGGCTTTTGCCCCAGTTGCGTGGCGCGCCGTTGATCACCGTATCGGCCAAGACGGGCCGGGGCCTTGACCGGCTGCACGAGGCGATCATGCGTGCCTATGAGGTCTGGAACCGCCGTGTATCGACTGCGCAGCTGAACCGCTGGCTGTCAGGCATGATGGAAGCGCATCCGCCGCCCGCGCCGCAAGGCAAGCGGATCAAGCTGCGCTACATGACCCAGGCCAAAACGCGGCCCCCCGGTTTTGTGGTGATGTGCAGCCATCCTGACAAAGTGCCCGACAGCTATAACCGCTACCTGGTGAATGGTCTGCGGCTGGATTTCGACATGCCGGGTACGCCCATTCGGTTATGGATGCGTGGGCAGAATGACGCCAACCCCTATAAGGGGCGCAAAAAGGCGCAGCCGTCAAAGCTGCGCAAGCACACCGATGGGCGGCGGAAGTGAGGCAAAGCCTTTAAGGGCTTTGCCCCGACGTCTTGCAAGACGTCGGACCTGAGTTTTGAAAAACTCAGCCGCGAAACGCGCGCAGGGTGGGCAGGGCGATGATCACAGCACCGCCCGCTGCCACGTATGCCACGATCGGCGTGGTTTCGAGGTTCTGCACGACAACGCCCACCAGCGCCCAGATCACAGCGATCCCGTAGGTCGGCGTTCGCCTGAGGCTGCCTTGCACGAAGGCACCGATCAGCACCGCAAGCGCCACAAAAATCATCGCCGCCGTCACCTCATCCAGCCACCCATAGCCCGCAGCCAGCAGGCCCAGCGACACGCAAGACGCCCCCGACAGCCATCCGGCATAAAGCCCGACGGGCCAGGCGGCCCAGGTCTGATTTGCGACGGGGGCCACGATCAGCGCGGCCAGCGCGCTCAGCAGCATGGCCCAGATCAACACAGAGGCCCAGATCGGGCTGGCCACGGCCACGGCAAGCCAGATGGTGCCGATGGCAAGTGAGACGCAGAGCGGTTTGCGCATGTCGTGCCACTGCCCGTCGTTGGGCGCTTTGACCAGTCCCCAGCCCAGGCCCAGGATCAACCAGCCATAGATCACGCCCCAGATGGCAAAGGCATAGCCTGCGGGCTGCACAGGTGGATCTTCTTGCGGGATCGGGAATTGGTTGGGGTCAAACCCGTTGAAATCCTGCACCAGAAAGGGCGAGGCCGCAAAGGCCAGGCTTAGCAAGACAGACAAAGCTGCGATCAGTCGCCGTGCGGTCATTTGTCCCTCGCCCTTGGCAGTTGCTTTCCTGAAAAAGTTAACATGCTGAGGCGAAGGGTCAAATCAGGGTGTGTCAGGCCAGCTTACCATCCGCGCCCAGCGTGGTTTTCCCCCCAGGTAGGGGGCCAGAACGGGTGGCAATGTGACAGAGCCATCTGCCTGCTGTCCGTTCTCCAGCACCGCAATCAGGCACCGTCCCACGGCAAGGCCCGAGCCGTTAAGCGTGTGCACAAACTGCGGCTTGCCACCATCTGCTGGTTTGAACCGCGCGTTCATGCGGCGGGCCTGAAAATCACCGGTGGTGGAGACGGATGAGATCTCGCGGTAGGTGTTCTGCCCCGGCACCCAAGCCTCGATGTCATAGGTGCGCCGCGCGCCAAAGCCCATGTCACCGGTGCACAGGATCACCGTGCGGTAGGGGATGCCCAACCGCTCCAGCAGGTCTTCGGCACAGCGCAGCATGCGTTTTTGCTCCGCATCGCTGGTGTCGGGGTGGGTGATGGAGACCATCTCCACCTTTTCGAACTGGTGTTGGCGCAGCATGCCTGCCGTGTCGCGGCCCGCACTGCCCGCCTCAGAGCGGAAGCAGAGCGTATGCGCGGTGTAGCGGCGCGGCAGATAGCTTTCTTCAAGCACGTGACCGGCGGGGATATAGCTTAGCGGCACCTCGGAGGTGGGCACCAGCCACATGCCTTCGCGGGTCTGATAGCTTTCTTCGCCAAACTTGGGCAATTTATCGGTGCCGTACATGGCGTCATCGGTCACCAGCACCGGCGGATTGACCTCAGTCAGGTCATTTTCGTCCACATGGGTGTCGATCATAAACTGCGCCAAGGCGCGGTGAATGCGCGCCACACCGCCAGAGAGCAGGACAAAGCGGCTGCCTGATATCTTGGCGGCGGTTTCAAAGTCCATGCCTTTGGCCACGCCGGTGATCTCAAAATGCTCTTTCGGGGCGAAGTCAAAGGTGGGCGGCGTGCCCCAGCGGCTGACCTCAACATTGTCGTCCTCATCCGCGCCATCTGGCACGTCTTCGGCAGGGCTGTTGGGGATGCGGGCCAGCATATCGGTTAGCTGCGCATCAAGCGCGTTGGCCTCTGTGCGCATGGCCGCGACTTCTTCTTTCTTCTCGCCCACCAGCGCGCGCAGGCGTTCAAATTCGGCCTCATCACCTTTGGCTTTGGCGGCACCCACTTCCTTGGAGGCCTTGTTTTGCTCGGCCTGGGCGTTCTCAGCCGCGGCGATCTTGGCGCGGCGCGCTTCATCAAGGGACAGGATTTCAGACGACAATGCGGCCTCACCCCGGCGCGCGAGGGCGGCGTCAAGGGCTGCGGGGTTTTCGCGGATGGCGCGGATGTCGTGCATGGGTCCAGTCCTTTGGCTGAGTCGTCTCGCGCGGGTTATGCCGGATTGTGCGGCGGAGGGCTACTAGGGGTTTTCGGGGTCTTGGCCGATGGAACGCTGAAAGGCGCGGTGGGCGGCGCGGAAGTTCTCGTAGCTGTCGTATGTTTTGGTGAAGCGGTCGGGAATGTCGATGCCTTCGGGGAAGGTGACCGTGGCGTCGCCAAAGAGGGTGTCGAGGAGGTCGGAGATTGCGGGATAGTTGGTGAAGTCAATGTTTCGGAAGGAAGCGCCTCGGACATTGGCATAAGTGAGGGCTGTTATGTGGTTGAACTCTGCCGAAGAGATGTCAGCGCCTTGCAATTCCGCAAGGGTGAAATCTGCGCCCATCAATTTCGTTCGTTGAAGGTATGCTCCCTGCAGATTTGCAAAGGAAAGATCCGACTTCTGCAACTCTGTTCCCCGAAGGTAGCTGCCTTGCAACTCGCAGGCCCCCAGATCCCCGTAATGCAGCCTGGCCTCTGTCAGGTTTGCTCCTTGCAGCTGCGCCCCTCCCAGGTTGGCCCGATTCAATTGTGCCGTTTGAAGGTTGGCCCCCTGTAACTCTGCCCTTGGCAGTTCTGCGTCGTCCAACTTCGCGTCTGTGAGATCAGCCCCTTGCAACTTTGCCCTCGTGAGATTTGCGCCCTCAAGCATCACACCTGGCAGCCGCGCCCCTTGCATGTTGATCTCCGACAGATCAGGCAACCGAGGCGCACCTTCCTTCCAAGGCTCACGCGGCAGTTTGCTCAGCGCCAGAACCGCGTTTTCCATGTCTGACCGGGGGCGAGGCAAGCCCTGTGCCCAATCTCGCAACTCAGCGGGGCTGAGCCCTTTTTCCGGCTCCTCTGGCGGAAACTCCCGCGTCAATTCGCGCAGATAGACGGTGAGCAGTTGATAGATCCGGGGGCGCAGGGCGGCGCGCTCCTCTGCCAGACCGCGCAGGGCGTCGATGGCACCGTTGCGGCGGGTCACGTCATCCTCCCACCCGTTGGCGGCATGTTTCTGACCCTTGGCGTCCTCGAACCACGCGGTCACCTGCCGTTGCGCATAAAGATCAGCCACAGCGGCGTTCATCTTGTCGTTAAAGAGTGCCTCTTCGGCGGTTTGGTTTTGCGCACGGGTCAGCAGGATGCGGATGACGGTGAAAGGCAGCGCGGTGAGGGCGGCCAATACGGACGTGAGGGCCACCAGCTTGGTCAGGGCAAAGCGGAAGGTGGTTTGCGCCGCTGCATCCCCGGGCAGGCCGGTGTCAAAGATCAACAGGATCTGACCAACAAGGCCGTAGCCCGTGACGCAGATCAGCACGGCCCAGAGGGCTGCCAAACCCGCCAGAGCCAGCAGCCCCAGAAAAAAGACCCCGCCGTTGAGCCAGCTCAGACCCAGCCGCTCTTTCAGCGCCTCAACAGGCGGCACTTTGCCGGTGTAGGGCGAGAGCGGGACCATCGCGACCAGCACGCAGGTGAGCGCAAAGCCCGCGAAAGCCAGCCATGTCACCGGTATCTCTATGCTGCCCCAGGTCATGATCACCCCTTGGTTGTTCGTCCGGGCAGACTACCCGTTGGGCCAGTGCCGTCCAGTGGTTTGGTGTGGCGGTCGCGCGGGCAGGCCGGGCAGGGGCAGGCCTTGGGCAGGCGCTTCCAATGGTCTGGGGTTGGCAGTTTATTTCTCCGCGCAAGTGATGCCTCATTATTGTGGCGCTGAGTTCAGCCAAAGGGCCAGACCAGGGGAAGGTCTGGCGCTGCCCGGCGGCTGCGTAGCAGCCCTGATCCCGGGCAGGACACCATTTGAGCAGGCGATGCCCAGACAAAGCCTACCTTTCCACCTTGCGCCCATGCCCCCCGCGCATAGGTTCTGCCAAACGTCAAATCCGGGCCGCACACACGCCCGTCTTCACCAAAAAAGGACCTTGCCCATGGGCGGTATTGAACAGTTTATCCCCCTCATTCTGATCTTTGCGATCATGTATTTCCTGCTGATCCGTCCGCAGCAGAAAAAGGTGAAAGAGCATCAAGCCATGGTCAACGCCCTGCGCCGGGGTGATCAGGTGGTCACGCAGGGCGGTGTGATTGGCAAAGTGGTCAAGGTCAAAGACGACGGTGAGCTTGAGGTGGAAATCGCCGATGGCGTCAAGATCCGGGTGATCCAGTCCACCATCGCGACCGTTGTGTCCAAGACCGAACCTGCAAAGTAAGCGCAGCGACCCACAAAAGAGAGGGCACCGATGCTCCAGATTGATCTTTGGAAGCGTATCGTTATTGCGCTGACCTGTGCGGCTGGCCTGTGGCTGGCGCTGCCCAACGCCTTCTACGGGCCGGTTGAGCAGCACAATGATGCACTCAAGGCGATCGAGGTGTCGGGGGCCACACCTGAGCTGGAAGCGCAGCGCGCGCTTTGGCCTGAGTGGATGCCGTCGGGGCTGGTGAACCTTGGGCTCGATCTGCGCGGTGGTGCGCATTTGCTGGCCGAGGTCCGGGTTGAGGATGTCTATGCCTCCCGGATGGAGGCGCAATGGCCCGAGGTGCGCGATGCCCTGCGCAGCCTGACGCCGGTCCGCCGCCAGCAATCGGATGAGGATGAGCTGCGTGTGCGGCTGAATGATCCCGAACTGATGCCAGATGCCCTTGAGATTGTGCGCGGCCTGGCGCGGCCCATCCCCACGCTAAGCGGCGTTGGCGCCAACGACATTGATGTGCGGGGCGAGGCGGGCATTTTGATCGTCACCCTGTCAGAGGCTGAACAGCAGGCGACGAATGAGCGCACGATGCAGCAGTCGCTTGAGATCATCCGCCGCCGTATCGACGAAGTGGGCACGCGTGAGCCCACGATCCAGCGCCAAGGCGCCGACCGCATTTTGATCCAGGTGCCCGGCGTGGGCTCAGCCGCTGAGCTGAAAGAGATCATCGGCACCACGGCGCAACTGACGTTTAATCCCGTGGTCAGCCGCGGGTCAGATGAGAACGCCAACCCCGGCATTGGCAACAAACTGGTGCCCTCCATTGATGAGCCGGGTGCATTCTATGTGATTGAAGCCGCTCCCGTGGTCACCGGCGAAGAGCTGGTGGATGCCCAACCCAGCTTTGACCAAAACGGTCGGCCTGCGGTAAACTTCCGGTTCAACACCTCTGGCGCGCGCAAGTTCGGAGATTACACGGCCGAAAACATCGGCGCGCCTTTTGCCATTGTGCTGGATGACGAGGTGATCAGCGCCCCCACCATCCAAAGCCACATTCCAGGCGGATCGGGCATCATCACGGGCAACTTTGACGTGGAATCCTCCACCAATCTCGCGATCCTGCTGCGTGCAGGTGCTTTGCCTGCAGGGCTCGATTTCCTGGAAGAACGCACCATTGGCCCCGAGCTGGGCCAGGACAGCATTGATGCCGGTAAAGTCGCCACGATTGTGGCCTTTGTCGCGGTGCTGTTTTTCATGTTCATGAGCTACGGGATGTTTGGGATTTTTGCCAACATCGCGTTGATCATCAACGTCGGGATGATCTTTGGTCTGCTCAGCCTTGTAGGGGCCACGCTGACCTTGCCCGGTATTGCGGGCATCGTTCTGACGGTGGGCATGGCGGTGGACGCCAACGTGCTGATCTTTGAGCGTATCCGAGAAGAGCTGAAGACGGCCAAAGGGCCTGCGCGGGCGATCTCGCTTGGCTATGAAAAGGCGCTGAGCGCCATCATCGACGCCAACATCACCACGTTGATTACGGCTGTGATCCTCTTTGTGATGGGCTCAGGCCCGGTGCGCGGTTTTGCGATCACCTTGGGCTTTGGCATTATCACCTCCGTCTTCACGGCGATTTTTGTCACCCGCCTAATGGTGATCATCTGGTTTGAACGGGCGCGGCCCAAAACGGTTGAGGTCTGATCCATGCGTTTGCGACTGTTCAAAGAAGCGCCGAATTTCGATTTCTTCAGCCGCTGGAAGCTGTGGCTGGGCATCTCTGGTCTGATGATGGTCATTGCCATGGTCTCTTTCATGTTGCAGGGGCTGAATTACGGCATCGACTTCCGGGGCGGCACCACGGTGCGGACAGAAAGCCCGCTGGTGGTGGATGTGGCAGAGTACCGCGCGGCGCTGGATGTGCTGGAGCTTGGCGATATCTCCATTACCGAAGTGTTTGATCCGTCTTTCCGTGCCGACCAAAACGTCGCGATGATCCGCATTCAGGCACAAGACGGCCAAGAGGCGGTGACGGTCGAAACCATTGAGGCGGTGCAAGAGGCGCTGCGCACGGTGCGGCCCGATATCAAGTTTGTCTCGGTTGAATCCGTGGGTCCGAAAGTATCGGGCGAACTGATCCAAACCGCCGCCATCGCGGTGATCTTGGCCATCGGGGCGGTGTTGATCTACATCTGGTTGCGGTTCGAATGGCAGTTTGCGGTGGGTGCTGTTCTGGCGCTGGTGCATGACGTGATATTGACCATCGGCGTGTTCTCAGAGCTGCAGATCAAGTTTGACCTGGCCATCATCGCGGCCCTGCTGACCATCGTGGGCTATTCGTTGAACGACACGGTTGTGGTGTTTGACCGGGTCCGTGAAAACCTGCGCAAATACAAAAAGCGTGACCTGAAAGAGGTGCTGAACCTCTCCATCAACGAAACGATGGCCCGCACGTTCATGACCTCGGCCACAACGCTGTTGGCGTTGATCGCGCTTTTCATTCTGGGCGGCGACGTAATCCGAGGCTTCGTTTTTGCGATGATCTGGGGCGTGATTGTGGGCACCTATTCGTCCATCTTCGTGGCCAGCGCCGTGCTGCTCTATCTGGGTGTGAAGCGCGATTGGTCCAAGCCTGACGCGAATGCCGGGAACCAATACGCCAACATAGATGCCTGAGGCGCTGAACGCGCTTCTGGCGACAGAAGGTCTGATTTGGCTGTGTGTGGCCTATCTGGTGGCAGGCGTGGTGCGCGGGTTTACCGGCTTTGGCACGGCGCTGATTGTTGTGCCGGTGGCTGGTATTTTTCTGACGCCCCCTGAAATTGTCATGATGGTGGGCATTTCGGGCATATTCTCAAACCTGTTGTTGGTCCCGCGCGCCTGGCGCGAAGGGGACCGGGCCGAGGTTGGGATATTGTCACTGGCCGCGGTGATCGGTGTGCCCATCGGTGTGGCAGCCATTGCGGTTGTGGACAGCTTAACGGTGCGCTGGGTGGTTGCGGGCGTGGCCACGGTGACCTTGCTGGCCGTGGTCTCTGGCTGGCAATGGCGCGGACGGCTGGGGGTGCTGGGGCTGGGAACGGTGGGCTTTGCGGCGGGCACTGTGGGCGGGTTGACGGCGTTGACCGGGCCGATTGCCTTGATGTTCTATCTGGCCAACGCGCGCAAAGCGGAAGCGGTGCGGGCCAATATGATCTTGTTTCTGGCCGCGTTGGATCTGTTGTTGGTGCTCAACATTCTGCTCACCCAAAGCGTCAGCTGGAACGTCTTGTGGTTGGGGGTCTGTGTTTCCATCCCCTATCTGATGTCGATCACGTTGGGCCAGGCGCTGTTTGATCCCAGCCGCGAACGGCTTTACCGTAGCACGGCCTATCTGGTTGTTTTGGGCGCGGTCCTGACCGGTCTGCCGCTGTGGGAGTAGTGCGATGCGCTTGAACGAAATTGAATTCAACGATGCCCAACCGGTCGAAGGCTACGGCCCCGGTTTTTTCCGCATTGGCGGTGAGGTGATTGAAGGCCCTGTGATCACCGGGCCTAACGGCACGCAGTCGTGGGGCGGATTTGAGGATCTGGAGGCTCTGCTGGCGTTCAAGGGGGGCATTGATGTGCTGTTTGTGGGCACCGGCGCGGATGTCGCCCATTTGCCGGATGCCTTGCTGGACGCGTTGCAAGACGCGGAGATCGGGGTGGAGGCCATGGCCTCGCCCGCTGCATGCCGGACATATAATGTGCTGTTGAGCGAAGGCCGGCGCATCGCGCTGGCGATGATCCCGGTCTAGCGCCCGCAGATGACGTTATCTGTTGAAAACCTCACCTTAGCGCGCGGCGGTGTGCCGGTGCTTTCAGGCGTGGGATTTCAGCTGTCACCGGGCAAAGCGCTGGTGCTGCGCGGCCCCAATGGCGCGGGCAAGACAACCTTGCTGCGCACCCTTGCCGGATTGCAGCCGCCGCTTGGCGGCACCATCAACGGTGCGGATGGGACCATCGCCTATGCCGGGCATGCGGATGGTTTGAAGGCCATGCTGACGGTGGCCGAGAACCTGCACTTCTGGGCTGAGGTCTTTGGCGGCGGCCAAATTGATGCGGCACTGGATGCCTATGCGCTGCACCCGCTTAAGGACCGGTTGGCAGGCACGCTGTCGGCGGGTCAAAAGCGGCGGTTGGGGCTGGCGCGTCTGGTTGTGACGGGCGCGCCGATCTGGGTTCTGGACGAACCCACCGTGTCGCTGGATACCGATGCCGTGGCGATGTTCGCCCGTGCGGTGCAGGCGCATCTGGCAGGCGGCGGATCTGCGCTGATCGCCACCCATATTGATCTGGGGCTGACCGCAGATGTGCTCGACATCACGCCCTTTCGCGCCAAACCCTCAGACCGCGCTGGTGCCAGTGATGAGGCCTTTTTATGATCGCGCTCTTGCTCAGAGATCTGCGCCTGGCGTTCCGCGCAGGCGGTGGCTTTGGGCTGGGTCTGGCATTCTTTTTGATCGTGACCGTGCTGGTGCCCTTCAGCGTTGGGCCGTCACCGCAGCTGTTATCGTCGATTGCGCCCGGGGTGCTGTGGCTGGGCGCGCTATTGGCCTGTCTGCTGTCGCTCGACCGGTTATTGGCGCTGGATTATGAGGACGGATCGCTGGATCTGTTGCTGACCGCACCATTGCCCCTGGAAGGGGCCGTGACGGTCAAGGCGGCGGCCCATTGGCTGACAACGGGCCTGCCATTGGTGCTGGTGGCCCCTGTGCTGGGGGTGTTGTTGAACCTCGCACCTGAGGGCTACCTGTGGCTAGTGGCCTCCCTCGCGTTGGGCACGCCTGCGCTGTCGGTAATCGGCACCTTTGGGGCGGCCCTGACCGTGGGCATCAAACGCGGTGGGTTGCTGTTGTCGCTGCTGGTTCTGCCGCTCTACGTGCCCACGTTGATCTTTGGCGCAGAGGCCGCGCGCCGGGGCGCGGTCGGTCTGGATCCCAGTACGCCGCTTCTGATGCTTGCGGGCATCAGCCTGGGCACCATCGCGCTGATGCCCTTTGCCAGCGCGGCTGTCCTCAGACGCGGGATGCAGTAGGGGGACAAAATGTCCGATAAACAAAAGCGTGCAGCGGCACGATCCCCATTGAGGACCCAGGCAGGGGAGACTAAATAACGTCTATGTCTTTGTGGTCCTACGCCAATCCGGTCAAATTTCTGGCCCTCAGCACCAAGGTGCAGCCGTTCTTTTGGGCGGCATCCGCGCTGTGCGTCGTGGTGGGGCTGGTCTGGGGGTTCTTCGGCACGCCCGATGATTTCCGCCAGGGCTCAACCGTCAAGATCATCTACCTGCATGTGCCCTCTGCGCTGATGGCGATCAACGCGTGGTTCATGATGCTGATTGCCTCGCTCATCTGGTTGGTGCGCCGTCACCATGTCAGCGCGCTTGCCGCTAAGGCCGCCGCCCCTGTTGGGCTGGTGATGACGCTCATCGCGCTCTTTACCGGGGCGATCTGGGGGCAGCCGATGTGGGGCACCTGGTGGGCCTGGGATCCGCGACTGACCTCCTTTCTGATCCTGTTCCTGTTCTATCTGGGCTACATCGCCCTGTGGGAAGCCATCGAAGACCCCGACACCGCAGCGGATCTGACATCCATTCTCTGTCTGGTGGGCTCGGTCTTTGCCGTCCTGTCGCGCTATGCCGTGCAATTCTGGAACCAGGGTCTGCATCAAGGCACCTCGATCCCAGTGGCCACGGGCGAAAGATCGGTGGCGGATGTTTTTTGGTATCCCTTGCTGATCTGCATGATCGGGTTCGGGCTGTTGTTCATCGCACTGGTGCTCTACCGCACGGGCACCGAGATCCGGCTGCGCCGCGCGCAAGCGCTGCGGGTGCGGATGGAGCGGACGCTATGATGCCCGATCTTGGCAAATACGCGGTTGAGGTGCTGTCGGCCTATGCCGCGTCCCTGGCCCTGCTGGCGGCCCTGGTGCTGCTGACCCTGCGCAAAGGCCGCGCGGCGCGTGCCGCGTTGGAAGAAGTAGAGCAGGAGGGCAAGGGCGATGCCTAAATTCTCCCCCTGATGTTGGCCCCGCCGTTGATCTTTGCAGGTTTTGTGGCTTTGGCTGCGGTTGGTATGTTCCGCGATGATCCCGACAGCCTGCCCTCCACATTTGTGGGCCAACAAGCCCCGGCGCTGGCCACAGAGGCGCTTCAAGGCTTCCCTGTGGCCACCCAAGAGATGCTGCGCACGGGCGAGGTAACGTTGGTGAACTTCTGGGCCAGTTGGTGCCCACCCTGCCGCGCCGAACACCCTAAGCTGTTGGAATGGGCGGCCGAAGGCCTGCCGATTGTCGGCGTTAACATGCGCGACACCCAAGCCAACGCCAGCACATATCTGACCGAGGACGAAAACCCCTTTGTCGGTGTGAGCTTTGACCCGATGGGGCGCACCTCAATCGACTGGGGCGTTACCGCGCCGCCAGAGACCTTCATCGTGGCAGGCGACGGCACCGTGCTCTACCGCTTTGCCGGCCCCCTGGTGGGCAGCGCGCTGGAGCAGCGGTTTTTGCCAGAGTTGGAAAAGGCCCTGGCGGCTGAGTAGCCAGGTGGGGCTGGTTGGGCGGTGTAGTTTGGACCGCTGACCGGAGATGGGCTGACGGCGCAGAAGGGGTGTGTGGGACGCACCGCTGGGCTTTGGCGGTTGCGGTGCGCCTAAGTTGACCAATGCCTACAGCATGCGTCAGACCGTTGGCATTCGAAAAAGTGTGCCGTGTTGATGAAATTAAAGCATCCAAAAAAAATATCTTTGGCGCATCCGGAACGGGCTCAACGACACTGGGGCAAGGTGTTTCCTTGGTATTGGACTTGGAGCACGTCGATACGGATGACCACTATTGGACTCCTATTGACCCACCGTTTTCCGTGTAGAACTCGCCTGAACAACGCCTCTGCTTGATGAAAGACGCCCTGGGAAATGAGGGCTGGGTTTTGTCTGGAGCCTGTTACGAGTTGGGCAGAGACCTAGTTGATCAGGCTGACCTAATTGTATTCACAATGCTTGCCACGCCCCTTCGTTAGGTGCCCTTTCGTGAACGGCAGCAAAGCCCGCATCGCAGCCGTCCCCCACACGAAACCTCACTATCAAGCCGAACGGTCCTGATACCGATCATCACCGGCCTTTACGCAAGGCCAGCACAATGAAGCCTCTCCCCCAACAAACCCCAACAAAAAAGCCCCCGCCGCATTCGGCGAGGGCCACTTTCATCCAGCAACCGCCAGGTTACTCAGCCGCGATGGCCCCTGTGCCTGCCAGGTCGCGCAGCACGTAGTGCAGCACGCCGCCGTGTTCGATGTATTCGATCTCAATCGCGGTATCGATCCGGCATTTCAGCATGATGTTCTTCACAGACCCATCCGTCATCGTGATCGCGCAAGGCACCTCTTGCAGCGGCTGGATCGTGTCCAGGCCAGAGATGGAGACCGTCTCATCCCCGGTCAGGCCCAGAGATTTGCGGCTGTCGCCTCCTGTGAACTCAAAGGGGATCACGCCCATGCCAACGAGGTTGGAGCGGTGGATGCGCTCAAAGCTTTCGGCGATCACGGCCTTTACGCCCAACAGCGCCGTGCCTTTGGCCGCCCAGTCCCGTGAAGAGCCTGCGCCATATTGCTCACCGCCAAAGATTACCAGCGGGGTGCCGGCCTCTTGATAGGCCATCGCCGCGTCAAAGATTGAGGTCTGCGCGCCGTCGGGGCCTTTGGTATAGCCGCCTTCGACGCCGTCCAGCATCTCGTTCTTGATGCGGATGTTGGCGAAGGTGCCGCGCATCATGATCTCGTGGTTACCACGGCGCGAGCCGTAAGAGTTGAACTCACGCGGGGCGACCTGACGCTCTGTCAGGTACTGACCGGCGGGTGTGGTTTCTTTGAAAGACCCCGCAGGTGAGATGTGGTCCGTGGTGATCATGTCACCCAAAAGCGCCAGAACACGCGCGCCCTCGATGTTGGTGATCACACCCGGCTCAGAGGACATGCCCTGGAAGTAGGGCGGGTTCTGCACATAGGTGGAGGTGGGCGGCCAGTCATAGGTTTTCTGGTCCGTCGTCTCAACGCTTTGCCACTTTTCGTCGCCTTTAAAGACGTCGGCGTATTTGGTCTGGAACGCTTCGCGCGTGACGGTTTGTTCAACCAATTCAGCGACTTCCTGCGTCGTGGGCCAGATGTCTTTGAGGTAGACGTCTTTGCCCTCAGGTGTCTGGGCAATCGGGTCGGTGGCCAGGTTGATGTCCATCGTGCCCGCCAGCGCATAGGCCACCACCAGCGGGGGCGAGGCCAGATAGTTGGCGCGCACATCGGGGCTGATCCGGCCTTCGAAGTTGCGGTTGCCCGACAGCACTGAGGTCGCAACCAGATCGCCTTCGGCAATCGCCTTGCTGATCTCGGGCTGCAGGGGGCCGGAGTTGCCGATGCAGGTGGTGCAGCCATAGCCCACCAGGTTAAAGCCGATCTTGTCCAGATCGTCCTGTAGCTCTGCCGCCTCCAGATAGGCACTGACCACCTGAGAGCCGGGGGCCAGAGATGTCTTGACCCATGGCTTGCGGTTCAGGCCCAGGGCGGCGGCTTTGCGCGCCACAAGGCCCGCGCCGATCATCACATAGGGATTGGAGGTGTTGGTGCAGGAGGTGATCGAGGCGATCACAACCTTGCCACTGTCCAGCGTATAATCTTCGCCCTCAACCGCGACCTGCTTGCCCATGGGGCGCTTGAAAGTGTCCGCCATTTCCTTGGCAAAGGCGGATTTTGCATCCGTCAGCGCCACGAAATCCTGGGGCCGCTTAGGACCAGAGATCGCAGGCACGATGGTGCCCATGTCCAGCGTCAGCGTATCTGTATAGACCGGCGCATAGTCATCGCCGCGCCACATGCCGTTTTCCTTGGCATAGGCTTCGACCAGCGCGATGCGGTCCTCGTCCCGGCCTGTGGTGCGCAGATAGCGCAGCGTTTCGCCGTCAATGGGGAAGAAGCCACAGGTGGCACCATATTCAGGCGCCATGTTCGCGATTGTCGCCCGGTCCGCCAACGGCAGCGTGTTCAGACCCGCACCGTAGAATTCGACGAATTTGCCGACCACGCCTTTTTCGCGCAGCATCTCAACCACTTTGAGCACCAGATCGGTGCCGGTGGTGCCTTCCATCATCTCGCCTGTCAGCTCAAAGCCGATGACCTCGGGGATCAGCATGGAAATGGGCTGACCCAGCATCGCGGCTTCCGCCTCAATGCCGCCGACGCCCCAGCCCAGCACGGCCATGCCGTTGACCATGGTGGTGTGGCTGTCTGTGCCCACCAGCGTGTCAGGATAGGCCACTTCTACGCCGTTCTGATCCTTATCGGTCCAGACGGTCTGGGCCAGATATTCCAGGTTCACCTGGTGGCAGATGCCGGTGCCGGGGGGAACCACGCGGAAGTTGTCAAAGGCGGTCTGACCCCACTTAAGGAAGGTATACCGCTCCATGTTGCGTTCATATTCGCGGTCCACGTTCATCTGAAAGGCACGCGGGTTGCCGAATTCGTCAATCATCACAGAGTGGTCGATGACCAGATCCACAGGGCTGAGCGGGTTGATCTTTTCCGCGTCACCGCCCAGGCCAACGATCCCGTCGCGCATCGCGGCCAGGTCCACCACGGCGGGCACGCCAGTGAAATCCTGCATCAGCACGCGGGCCGGGCGATAGGCAATCTCGCGCGGGTTCTGGCCGCCTTTGGCACCCCATTCCGCGAAGGCTTTGATGTCGTCCACGGTGACGGTCTTGCCGTCCTCAAACCGCAGCATGTTTTCCAAAACGACCTTGAGGGCCGCGGGCAATTTGGAGAAATCGCCCAGGCCTGCCTCTTGGGCGGCGGGGATGGAGTAATAGGCGATGGTCTTGTCGCCTGCGGTGAGTGTTTTGCGGGTTTTGGCTGTGTCTTGACCGACGATGACTGTCATGGGGTCCCTCCGGGGTCTGATGGCTACCGTGTCTTGGCGCTTCAATGCCACCGACAAGGGTGCGGATCAACCGCTATCCACGGCGTTTGGGAACTTTTTGTATACCATGGTGTACAAAACACGCAGAATTCGACATTTCTGACAGAAGTCTCAAGAAACCTTGATTGGTTATTTCACGGCGCAAGGGCTAAAACGAGGTTTGTCACACCCTCTGCCATTGGAATCACATGAGACACGCAGCCTTCGCTTTCTTGACCGCCCTGATCGGGTTCGCAGCACCTGCGTTTGCTCAGGACAACCCGGTGGTGGTGGAGCTTTATACCTCACAAGGCTGTTCCAGCTGTCCGCCCGCCGACAAGATCCTGCAGGAATTGGCCGGGCGGGAAGATGTTATCGCGCTGGCGTTGCATGTGGATTACTGGGATTACATCGGCTGGGAAGACCCTTTTGGCAATTCGGCCCATGCCGACCGTCAGCGCGCCTATGCCGCCGTTGGCAACCGGCGCACGATCTATACGCCTGAGATGGTTGTGGGCGGTGTGACAGACATCGTCGGGGCCAAGCCGATGGCCCTGTCCAAGGCCATTGCAGAACATGCCAAGCAAACGCCTACGGTCGCACTCAACCTCGCGCGGTCCGGCGATCGCCTGACGATCTCGGCATCCGCGCTTGACGCGTTGGAGGGGTCAATGACCATCCACATGCTGCGCTACACCCCCAGCCAAACGACCAAGATCAAGCGCGGAGAGAACCGGGGCAAGACGCTGGATTATGCCAATATTGTAGAAGGTTGGACCGTTTTGGGCACCTGGGACGGAAAAGCCCCGCTTGAAATGACCGCCCAGATGACCGGCGACAAGCCTGCGGTGGTTATCGTGCAGCAAGATACCGTTGGGCCCATTCTGGCAGCCGCACGCCTCAAATAACCTGACCCGCGCACCGCGCCCAAGCCAGCTGGCGCGATCAATCCAGCTCATCCCCGCGCCAACGGCGGTGCACCCAGAACCATTGCTCAGGTGCCGCTGTGATCCGCGCGGCCAGACTGTCATTCAGCGCCTGCGTCATGCTGAGAGGATCATCATGGGGCACCGGGGCCTCCAGCACGCAGTCAAAGCTCAAACCATCTGGCTGACGAATGCCATAAAACGGGATCAGCAGCGCGTCATAGCGCAGCGCCAGTTCAGCGGCTGAGACGGCAGTGCGCGCCGGGGCCCCCAGAAAATCCAGCACCGGGGCGGCATAAACATGCTGGTCAAAAAGCAGCACCAACTGCCCGCCTGATCTAAGGTGACGCACAAAACCCGCCGTGCCCTTGCGGCCCTGAGGAAAGACCGGGCCGCCAAAGGCTTCCATCGTTTTGACGTAATGGGCGTTGAAATACTGGTTCTTCATGTCGCGGTAGAGGCCGCCGATGTCATAGCCCTGTGCGACTAGCGCTGCGCGCATCGCCTCGTAGTTGCCAAAGTGGCCGGTAACCAGAATGACAGGCCTGTCAGCGGCAACCGCTTCTTCCAGCGCAGACAGGCCCGGGCCTTGCGGCTTGTTGCTGGCCATGCGTTTTGGAAAATCGCGGGCAGAGTAGTTTTCGATAAAGGTGCGGCCCACGTTGTTCAGGCAACGCTGCGCAATTTCGGCGCGCCGCGCCTCTGGCATATCCGGCCAAATCAGGTGCAGGTTATGCAGTGCACGTTTGCGGTAGCCCGCAACCGGACCAATAACGCGTTGGACCAACCATCCGACAAAGCGCACGCGCAGCCCGTAGGGCAGGGCAAGCGCCAGCCGAATGACCCCAACAATCAGCAGATTGATGACAAAGTCTGCACGTTTCCGGGATGGGGTTTCGTGAGCGTGATCTGACGTATCGGGCTCTGACATTCTGGCCGTGCGGTAAGGAAAACTCCGCCAGACATAGCCCGCCGCTTCACAGGCAACAAGTCAGCTTATGCGCGCCGGGTTTGCGCACTGGTGGGGTACGGGCCACTTCATCCAGGGTCTTGCGTGCAACCGGTTGAAATCTTTGACCTTAGCCAGCGGCATGCCCAGGAAGACTACACTGTTCAGTCCGCATCCACTTCATCATCCAGCACCAGCAAAAGATCGCCAGAGGCTTCCATCTGGCGGATGGTCTGGACCACACCTGTCATGGCCTCTTCTGCATCTGCGGGTTTCACTTTGCCCAACCCTTCGATTTCTTCGCGCAATTGGTCGGCCATGCGGGCGGACATGTTTTCAAGGATAAAGTCGCGGCTTTCGGCAAATCCCGCCGCTTCGGCCCCGGCAAGGGCGGTGACCAGCTGGACCTGGTCGACATCGCGCAGGATGCGCGGGATGTCGCGCGGGGCGATCCGTGCCGCGATGTTGCCAAAGGTGAAGATGGCGCGCCGCACTGCTTCGGCAAAGCCTTGATCGGTTTCATCCAGCCCCGCCAGCACATCATCGCGCGTCGCAGCTTTGGAGAAATTCAGGATCGCGCCCACACGCTCCACCGGGCCGCTGTCAAAGGCGGTCTGGGGTTGCGCATCCAACCGGCTGGCCAGCGATAACCCGATGTGATCAACCGCCTCCGGGGTGACCGCCTCCGTCAGCGAAACGGTATAGGTGATTTGCCGCGCACGGGGGCCGGGCAGGCGGCTGAGCAATTCCGCAGACAGGGCCACCGGCAATTTGGAAAGCATCACGGCGCAAATCTCAGTGCTTTCAGCCTCAAGCACGGGCAAGAGCGCATCGGGCCCCAATTCCCGCAGACGTTTCCATGGATCGCCATATTGGCGCACGCCCGCTTCCTGGCGCAGGCGTTTGGCAGTGAGCGGGCTGATCTTGCCCTCCAGCGTGTCGAGCGCGCCGCCAATGCCTTCAGGAAAGGAGAGCCCGACATCTGACAGCTCTTGCACAAATTCATCGACAACCGCAGCCAGGGTGGTTTTATCAATGCGCCGCAGGCTTCCCATTTGTTGGGTCAGGGCGACCTGCAGGGCATCGGGCAAGGTTTCAAGCGACAGATCCGCCCCTTCATTGATCAGGACGCGCACAATGATCGCCGCCTTCGCACGGCGGTCGATAGACAAAGAAGGGCCGCCCCCTGATATCTCAGGAAGCGGCGGCAAGCCGTTTATCGGCACCATTTCGTTCATTGGCGAGGCCCCCTTGCTGCAAGCGAAACAAAAGCGACCTGTGATGCGTCATGTCACGCAACCCGTTGAAATCTATGATTTCAGGCCGGGTTGCATGCGCCAGGTGGTTGCATGTCTGCTCTGGTAAGGGTTTATCCCGCCAAGGGATGAAGAAAGGCTGAAATCAGTAGTTGAAAGTACGCCCTGTCGCGATTGCAGTGCGCAGCGACGCCTCAGCCCAAGTGCCAGCACCGCCATGGGCGCGGATCTCTTTCAACTGTGCGATGGCTTCGCTGACCAACCCTTGCTCAACCATGCCCTGCGCCATGTAGGATCGTGCCAACACGTTAGCAGGGTTCACGCGCAGCGCTTCTTGGTAATAGCCCATCGCCAGATCCAGGTTGCCCTGCTTGCGGTTGGTAAAGCCCAAGTAGGTCAGCGTGCGGTCATCCTGCTGCGGCATCATCGACAAGACGACCTGCGCCTCATCATAGCGGCCCGCATAGGCAAGCTGGCGCACGTTGTCATAAAGACCGTCCACATCCAGGTTGCTGTCCTGTGCGGCGACGCATTTCTTGGTCTTCTTGTCATAGACCAGACCGGTTTCGCATTTCGGCTTGGAAGGCGCTTTTTCTTCACCGCCGCCTGCCGCGAATGCGGTTGTCGCAGCGAAAGGAAGGGTCAAGGCGGCCGCCAGAATTGTGACTTTCATTTTAATAACTCCTCAAAGGGCGCAGATGCGTGTTGCGTTGATTGTAGGAGGTAAACACGTGAAGTCCCCATGATATTCAGTCACGCTTGCGTGAGTGTTTGTCACCGGCTTCACCGACCGCCGCCAAGAGATGCCTGATTAGGTTGTCACCGGCAGGCAGCTGTGTGTTGTGCTGTCATATTGGGTGCCTTCGGCGCAAGACATCGCTTGCTGTTCTTTGCTGTGATTGCAGCCCATCGCCAGGCTGAGTGTGGGAAGGGTTGTCAGCGCCAATGCGATGGCAAGGGTCTTGATCTTCATGGTCCGTCTCCTTTTGCTCAATGGCCTAAAGGTACACGGCCTGCGCAACATTTCAAATCATTCGCGCAGGTGTGCGACAGTTTGTGTCTACATCTGTCTGGTTTTTGAGCGGTCAGTCGCCGAAAACACGGGTGAAAATCGTATCGACATGTTTGGTGTGATAGCCCAGATCGAACTTTTCCTCGATCTCAGCCTCACTGAGGGCGGCCAGGACATCCTGATCGCCAAGCAGTTCGGTTTTGAAATCCTTGCCCTCTTCCCAGACCTTCATCGCATTGCGCTGCACCAGCTTATAGGCGTCTTCGCGGCTGACGCCCGCTTGCGTGAGGGCCAGAAGAACCCGCTGGGACATGACCAGTCCGCGGAATTTGTTCATATTGGCCAGCATGTTGTCGGGGTAGATCACCAGTTTGTCGATGACGGATGTCAGACGCGACAGCGCGAAATCCAGCGTCACGGTGGTGTCCGGCCCGATGTTACGCTCAACCGAGGAGTGGGAGATGTCACGCTCATGCCAGAGGGCCACGTTTTCCATCGCGGGCACCACCGCCATGCGGACAAGACGCGCAAGGCCCGTGAGGTTCTCGGTCAACACTGGATTGCGTTTGTGCGGCATCGCGGATGAGCCTTTTTGGCCGGCGGAGAAGAATTCTTCTGCCTCCAACACTTCGGTGCGCTGCATATGGCGCACTTCGGTGGCGATGTTTTCAATGGAGGATCCGATCACACCCAGGGTCGCGAAAAAGGCCGCATGACGGTCGCGGGGGATGACTTGGGTTGAGATGGGCTCAGGTTTCAGGCCCAGCTTGGCGCAGACATGCTCTTCGATCTGCGGATCGATATTGGCAAATGTCCCGACCGCCCCAGAAATCGCGCCTGTGGCGATCTCATCGCGGGCGGTGCGCAGGCGGGTCAGGTTGCGGTCCATCTCAGCGTAGAAACGCGCGAAGGTCAGGCCCATGGTGGTGGGCTCTGCATGAATGCCGTGAGAGCGGCCGATGCGCACGGTCATCTTATGCTCCAACGCGCGGCGTTTGAGGGCAGCCAGCAAACCTTCCACATCGGCGATCAGAATGTCAGCCGCTCGGGTCAGTTGGACGTTGAAACAGGTATCGAGCACATCCGAGCTGGTCATGCCCTGGTGCACAAAACGCGCCTCTTCAGAGCCCACGTGTTCGGCCAGATGGGTCAGAAAAGCGATGACATCATGTTTGGTAACCGCTTCGATTTCATCAATGCGGGCCACGTCAAATTCAACATCCTTTGCCTTCCAAACAGCATCGGCGTTTTCGCGCGGGATCACGCCAAGATCGGCCATGGCGTCACAGGCGTGGGCCTCAATCTCGTACCAAATGCGGAACTTGGTCTCGGGCGACCAGATGGCGACCATATCGGGACGAGAGTAGCGGGGGATCATCTGAGCACACCTTTTTGTGACTGTTGGGACGTTCCCGCGCGGCATAGACTGACGGGCGGTGAAGAACAAGTCGGGAGGTCCGGGATGAAGCGCTTGAGCATGGTGTTGTGCATGATGGCGGCCCCATTTGCAGCCGTCGCAGAGGAATGGCGGGTGCTTACTGGCCCCGAGATTGCCGATGTTCTGACGGGCAAGGTGCTGCGGTATGACAACGGTTGGCAGGATTTTCGCGCCTCTGGCCGGACGCTCTATCATGTGGGGCGCGATTCCTCGGGGATATTGGGGGGTGCGCGGTGATCAATATTGCAGCATGTGGCCGCCCTCAGATCTTTGGGCGTGCTACGGTATGGCCCAGGCCGGCGACCGGCTGCAGTTTCTGGGTGAGGCGGGTGATGTGACCGAAGGCGTTTTGGACGGTGAGGTTGACTAGAAGGGTGAGGGATTTGAGTTTCTTATAGGGGGCTCTGCCCCACCGGCCCTGAGGGCCGGCCCCCGGAGGTGTATTTGGAAAGATGAAGCGGGGCAGCAGCGTTTCGGGGTCTGATCCTAGGGGAGGAGTTCGGTAAGGACCTCCGAGGAGCGTTCCAGCGTGCGGTGGACGGGGCATTTGTCCGCGATCTCCAGCAGGCGTTGGCGTTGGGCGGCGTCCAGGTCCCCTTCCAGTTTGATGCGGCGGCGCCAGGTGTCGATTTTGTCGCCGCTGCCGGTTTCGGCGTCTTGGGCGTGGACTTTGTCGTGACAGACATCGACGCTGACATGGGTAAGCGGCCAGCCTTTGCGCCGCGCGTACATGCGGATCGTCATGGAGGTACAAGCCCCAAGGCCTGCGGACAGAAAGCCGTAGGGTGACATGCCTTTGTTCGTGCCGCCATAAGCCAGCGGTTCATCGGCCAGCGTATGATGATTTGGGCCAGCGTTGACGTCTTGCAGCAAACCTGCGGGGTCCGCTTCGTCCACGCGCACGATGCCTTCCGGCGCGCCAGGCGGCGGGGCAGGGGGCGAGAGCGTGAGATACCGTGTGGCCCAGGTTGCGATGACATCAGCGGCATATTCGGCGTCCGCGGCACGGGTGATCAGGTGATCGGCATCATCCAGTGTCACAAAGCTTTTGGGGTGTTTGGCGGCCAGAAAGATCTGGCTGGCGTTGTCGATGCTGACGATATCATCCAGCGGCGCATGCAGCACCAACAGGGCTGCGTTGAGCCTGCTGATGGCTGGCGTCAACTCGCCTGCGGCGACGTCTTCGATAAAGGATTTGCCGATCTTGAAGGGGCGTCCGCCCAGTGACACCTCAGCCACACCTTTTGAGATGATCTGGGGCAGGGCATCGGCAAAGTTGTGGGTCACATGTTCCGGATCAAAGGGGGCACCCAGGGTGGCAACGGCCTTGATCTGCGCCAGGTCAGAGGCGGCTTTCAACACCGCAGCCCCGCCCAGCGAATGCCCGATCATGAGCGCGGGCGGCAGGCCTTCGCCGTTAAGATAAGCGCAGGCGGCTTTGAGATCGTCCACGTTGGAGGTGAAGGAGGTATTGGCAAATTCGCCCTCAGAATGGCCCAGGCCAGTGAAGTCAAACCGCAACACCGCGATGCCCATGCCCGCCAGCCGGGCCGCGATGCGGCGGGCGGCGGGGATGTCTTTGCCGCAGGTAAAACAATGCGCAAAGAGCGCTGTGGCCAGATGCGGGCTATCTGGCAGATCAAGGCGGGCGGCCAGCGTATCGCCGTTGTGGCCGGGGAAGGTGATGCGTTTGGTGGGCATGGGGGACTTTCAGTGGCTGCCCCCCTAGGGTGGGGCTGCAAGGGTCTGGGCGCAAGGTCTGTGACACCGGGTTCACGCGGGCGTGACGCTTTGGGCGCGGTTGTGATGCGATTGCGTCATCCGGCTGTGGGCGCTAGCAGGGGAGGAACCAAGCAAAAGGTGTCTCATGGCCAAAACACTGCCCGAAAACCTCTCTCCTGCCACGCGCGCCGCTCAAGCGGCTGGGGCCACGGATGAAAGCACCGGGGGCGTGGTGCCTGCGGTGCATATGGCCACGACATTCGCGCGCAACGAAGCCTATGAGCCGCTGCAGGGCGAAAACACCTATCTGCGCTATCACAATGAAAACGTGCGGGTGGCTGAGGCGGTGATCTCTTCGCTTGAGGGGGCGGCGCAGAGTTTGCTGTTTCCATCCGGCATGGCGGCGGTTGCGGCGGTCTTTCGCGCTGTGCCCAGTGGTGCCAGTGTCGTGGTGCAAAGCCAGATCTATTGGGGAACCACCACCTGGATCCGAAATTTCTGTGCCCGGCGTGGCATTACTTTGGCTGAGGTGGACGCCTCTGACCCTGTGGCGCTGAAGGAGGCCTGCGGGGCGCACCAGCCCGCGCTTGTTTGGATTGAGACACCGTCCAACCCCTGGCTGCGGGTCACCGACATTGCCCAAGCCGCTGAGATGGCCCATGCGGTTGGCGCGCTTTTGGTGGTGGACAGCACCGCTGCCTCCCCCGCGCTAAGCCAGCCATTGGGGTTTGGCGCGGACATCGTGATGCATTCAGCCACCAAGGGGATGAACGGGCATTCCGATGTGCTGGCGGGCAGCCTGTCGGTGGCCAACCCTGACCTGCCCGCCTGGCAGGCTATTGCCGAGGACCGCAACACAGCAGGCGCAGTGCTGGGCCCGATGGAGGCCTGGCTTTTGACGCGGTCTTTGCGCACTCTGCCGCTGAGGATGCGGGAAATGTCAAAGAACGCGCTGCATTTGGCACAATTCTTGTCCGATCATCCGCGGGTGAGCCGTGTGCTCTATCCCGGTCTGCCGGAGCACCCCCAGCATGACATCGCGCGCGCCCAGATGACAGGGGGCTTTGGCGGGCTTTTGTCTTTCGTGGTGGAGGGCGGCAAGGAGGCGGCGCTTCTGGCCGCCGGTCGGATGCAGCTTTTTCACCGGGCAACCTCGCTTGGGGGGGTGGAAAGCCTGGTGGAGCATCGCCATACGATTGAGCCGCACACAGGCATCCCGGAAGGGCTGTTGCGGCTTTCAATTGGGATTGAGGATGCGGGCGATCTGGAAGCCGACTTGGCGCAGGCCCTAGGGCAATAGGGCGGGCGGGGTTTGGCGGTAGGGTGCTGCGCGTGGCCCCAAGATAGTTACAAACTTCAACCTAAAGTCGTGCGTCGCGCCACGCGAGTTTGCGGTCATTCCCCAGAAATAGAGTTTTCTGTGGATAAGTCACAACTTCTAGGCGGTGCGCCTATATTTTGACCAGTTTACAAACTACCATACCCCATGTTGATGCTTTTAATGGGGGATTGAGCAGTGAATCAGGCAGATACAGCTTGGGTTTTGGTGGCGACGGCCTTGGTGTTCTTTATGACGATACCGGGGCTCACGCTGTTTTATGGCGGCATGGTGCGGGCGCGGAATGTGGTGAACATGTTCATGCAATGCTACGCGATTGCCTGTTTGATGATCGTTTTGTGGTTTGTGGCGGGCTACGCGATCGCATTTGGGGATGCAGGCCCGTTTTGGGGCGGGCTGGACAAGCTCATGCTGAACGGCGTGACATTGGAAAGCCTGACAGGCAGCATACCGGAACTGCTGTTCTTCGCGTTCCAGATGACCTTTGCGGTGATCACGCCGGTTATTATCGTCGGGGCCTGTGCCGAACGGGTGAAGTTCAGCTTTATCCTTTTGTTCTCAGGGCTTTGGATGCTGCTGGTCTATGCGCCGGTGGTGCATTGGATCTGGGGCGGCGGCATGCTGTCTGATGGCGGTATCTTTGGCGCTCAGGGTGTGCGCGATTACGCAGGCGGGCTGGTCGTGCACCAAACAGCGGGCATAGCTGCGCTGATCCTGGCGATTGTGATCGGGCCGCGGATTGACCGCACGACCCAGCCGCACAGTCCGGGTCTGGTGATGATCGGGGCCGCGATCCTTTGGGTGGGCTGGTTGGGCTTTAACGGCGGCACCGCATTGTCCGCAGGCCCGGCTGCTGCGATGGCCGTCACCGTCACTATTATCAGTGCCGCCACGGCTTCGCTGTCCTGGCTGGCCTGGGAATACATCAAGTTTGGCAAGTTCACTCTTGTAGGGCTGGTCACGGGCACTCTGGCCGGTCTGGCGGCGATCACGCCAGCGGCAGGCTATGTGGGTCCGGGCTATGCGATGATGATCGGGGCCATTGCCGGGATGATGTGCCAAGAGGTCGTTTATTTCCTGCGCGATCGTTTGGGCATTGACGATTCACTGGATGTCTTTGCCGTGCACGGTGCGGGCGGGATCTATGGCTCACTTATGATCGCGCCTTTGGGGGTGACCAGCTGGCAGGCGCAATTGGGCGGCATTGGCATCGTGGGGGCCTACACCGCTGTCATAACGCTGATCCTGATTTACTTCTGCAAAGGTGTGGTCGGCATCCGGGTGACTGCGGAGGTTGAAGCCGCCGGGCTCGACCGGTCGTTGCATGGGCAAGACGCCTATGAGCTGGCCAGATAGGCCGGCTCAGTAAAGGACGACCACAGGTGCCGCACTTTGGTGCGGTGCCGGGTCGCCAACGATAGTGAAATTGCGACGCGAAACATCACGCAACCCGTTGAAATAATTGACTTAAGCTTGGGTTGTGTAACCTAAAGCGACACAAAAGTGCTGACCCTATCTACGCAGGCAATGGGCCGCTTTTCAGCGGCCCATGAGCGCGTCATCAAAAGGATAGGTGGTCAGGTTCTCAAACCCGTCCTCGGTCACCAGCACCTGATCTTCCAGCTTGATGGAGAAATCTCCACCCTCGGGCTGCACAAGCACCTCAACACACAGCACCATGCCCGCCTCCAGCGGATAGTCATAGGCCCCTTCCACGAACTTGTCAGGATAGGCCACCAACGGCCATTCATCGCACAGGCCCACGCCGTGCATCAGACAGCCGTATTTGCCTTTCTGATAGATCGGATCCAGCACATGGGTGCCCTTGGTCAGCTCGGGGATCATCACCCCGGGTTTGAGCATTTGCATGTTCGTCTGGATGTGTTCGACCCCGTGTTGCATGGCATAAACCATATCGGCGCGCGGCTTGTCCGGGCCAATCCACCAGGTGCGCGAGATATCGACACAAATGCCGTAGCTGCCCACAAGATCGGTATCAAAGGCAATGATTTCATTGGGTTGCGTGATCCGCCCACCACATTCCTGAAACCACGGATTGGTGCGGGGGCCAGAGGTCAGCAGACGGGTTTCGATCCATTCGCCGCCGCGTTTGATGTTCTCAGCATGCAGCACCGCCCAGATGTCATCCTCTGACGTCTGACCCAAGGGCACGTTTTCGCGGGCGAAATCTTCCATTTTGCGGACAGCACTTTCACAGGCGTGAGAGGCACAGCGCATGGCCAGAATTTCATCGGGACCTTTGACAGACCGGCTCTTTTCGGTGACCTCTTCGCCGTCCATCACCTCAAACCCCTGCGCCTCAAGCGCGCGCAGCCCGTGCATCATGATCTTGTCCACCGCCAGGCGTTTGTTGCCGCCGCCGTGTTCCTGGATCAATTCGCGGATTTCATTGGAAAGCTTGTCCGCAGCCACGTCGATTTTGTCGCCCCGGTCAAAGTAAAACAGATCCGCACCAGAGCGTTGTTCGCGCACCAGCGGGTTAAACTCGCTTAAGAAAGGCGAATTCTTGTAGTCCCAGATCACCATGTAGCCATCTGCGCACAGCAGCACGGCGCGGAATGGATTGTGCGTGTTCCACAGCTGCATGTTGGTGCTGTCGGTGGCATAGCGGATGTTGAGCGGGTCAAACATCAACAGCCCGCCGTAATCCCGTTCGACGATGTGACGGGTCAGGCGTTCCCAGCGATACTGCCGCATGGCGGGCAGGTTGGGCAGGGTCAGCCCGGCGGCCTCCCATTCTGCAAAGGCAAGCGGGGTGGGGCCGATCTCAATACGGTCTGAATCGTTTGGCGTCCCGTCCGGCAGGGTGGTGCCAAAGCGGGGATCAATCTTGCGGACTTGGCTGTAGTGCTGGTTCATTCTGGCACCTCGGGCTGTTGTTTTTCACAGCTTGCCGATTTTTTGGGCACCTGAATGTGGTAAACCGACCATCTGAGATGTCGTTTTTTGTCAGCCCCTCCCTGCGGCGGGAGGGGCCTTTGTGCACGTGAGGCCTTAGGTGGTTTGGCCTAATGCGGCAGGTCCAGAACCATATGGGGCTGGCCATCTGACGTCTTCTGAGGAGAGACGCCTTTGCCACTGACTGTGGTCATCACTTGCTTTCTGAACGCTGAGAAATGCTCAGATGTGACCACGTCAATGGCCTCATCAAAGCGAATCGTCAGCGACCAATAGCCGTTGGCACTTAGCCGCGCGGCCTTAATCACACCGGTAAAGGCATGACCCAGATAGCGCCCGGTGACCCGCTCACCCGGGGTCCACCCGGTATGGCTGGCCTTGGCCTGAGCCGACAATGTGTTCCAGTCGCGTGCGCCCCATTGGTGCGCAATCGCCTCCAAAGCGGCGGCGTGGCTGATGTCTTGCCCACGCGATGCCAGATCAGTGCGCAGGCGTTTTGCTTGTGTCTTCAACACGTCGCGGGAAGGGATGGTATTCATATCAAACACTCCTGCTCGCAAAAGTGACGAAGGGGGTCCGCGTTGCCCTTAGGTCAGCGAGACCGAAGGTGTGTTTATGTTCAGGACTTCACCAAAGTGCGGACGGCAGGGGCCTGACCCTGACCGCCATATAGGGGGCAGCATGCCCCCGTACAAGTGCCCGCCCCGCGCAAGGCGCAGGTGTGGCTTTTGCAAAACAAGCGCGCCGGATCGCAGGTGCCGCTCAGCCGTCAACCAACCCGGCCGCATAGGCAATCGCGCGCTGGTAGTTGCCACTGTCGTTCCATACCGACAGAACGCGGAAGTTCCGGCTGCCGTCGTTAAACGGCTGCCCTGGCTTCCAGCCGTTCTGGCGCAGCATGTTGGCCGCCGTGGCCAGCGCATCCGCGGCCGTATAAGGGTCGGCCCGGCCGTCCCCGTTTCCGTCCACACCGTATTTCAGCCAGTTACCGGCCAGAAACTGCATATGCCCCAACTCACCCGAAGGCCCACCTTGGGTGCTGGCCGAGATCAACCCACGGTCCGCCATGCTGAGCGCGGCGATGGCGTGGGGTTCAAACTTGGGGTAGCGGCGGCAATAAGAGGACAGGGTGACCGCGCCGCTGACCACAGGCGTTTTGCCCAAATATCCGCCCCAGCTTGTCTCAAGCCCCCAGATGGTGGCCAAAAGGCTGGCGGGCACGCCGTAGGCCCGTTCAATGGCGGCGAAAGTATTGGGGTTGCGGGCAATCTTGGCGCGGGTCTGTTTGACGAAATTGGCCGCCGAACTGCCCGAGCGTTTGGCCAAAAACCGCGCCGGATCCCCCTGGGACACGCCGGTCTGGCTGGCGGGGTTGGATTCAAACCGCCAAGTGATCCCCGACAGTTTCGCGCCGCTCAACGCCTGCAAACCGCGCTGGCCCACACCCGCCGCAGCGGCCTTTTGGGCAAGCGCCTGTTTATAGCTGCCAAATGCGTTTTTGCTGGTGATGCAATTGGCGGACACGGCGGTGCCGGTCAGCGCCACTGCGGCCAGTGCTGAAATGATAACGGTCTGAAACCCGCGCATAAAACTACCCCTGATACGAACATTGTCAGGGGCAGCTTAACGAAGCGCAGCGCCGGTTCAACGGGGAACCGAAGCGATCAGCAATCATTCGTCGCGCAGGCCTAGCCCAGGCCCATCGACACCAACGCATAGGCCGGTCCCCCAGCCAAAATGCCAACGCCAACCATAAACGGCAGGGTCAGCATCCGTTCGCGCAACGGCCGCCGCCGTTTGCGTTTGCCCAAAAGGGACATGCGTTTCGCTTCTCGGGTAACGATCCGAGATCTGCGTTCTGCAAAGCTCTGTGATGATACGGGCATTCTTGCTCCTCTCTTTTCGAAGGCCTTGGATCGTAAACCTAATGGGCAAGAATGAGGCACAACCGGTGCGGGAGGTGGGCAAGTTCGCGACGCTTTCGTGCCGAAACGCACCGACGAACCGTTTGTGCACCAGACACAAAAAAGGGCGCCCCGAGGGGAGCGCCCAATTAAAACTGCCGGGGAGATCAGCAGCTGTAGTAAAGCTGGAATTCCATGGGGTGAGGCGTGTGCTCATAGGCCTCGATCTCTTCCATCTTCAGCTCGCAATAGCCTTCGATCTGGCTTTTGGTGAACACGTCACCTTCCAGCAGGAAGTCCATGTCTGCTTGCAGCTCTTCCAGCGCTTCGCGCAGGGAACCGCAGACGGTTGGGATATCTGCCAGCTCTTCTGCGGGCAGGTCATAGAGGTTCTTGTCCATCGCCTCGCCGGGATCAATCTTGTTCTTGATGCCGTCCAGGCCAGCCATCAACAGGGCCGCAAAGCACAGGTATGGGTTGGCCGCTGGGTCAGGGAAACGGGCCTCAACGCGCTTGGCTTTGGGGCTTTCTGTCCATGGGATCCGCACACAGCCGGACCGGTTACGCGCGGAATAGGCGCGCAGAACAGGTGCTTCAAACCCTGGGATCAAACGCTTGTAAGAGTTTGTGGAAGGGTTGGTGAAGGCGTTCAGCGCCTTGGCGTGCTTCAGGATACCGCCGATGAAATACAGTGCTTCCTGTGACAGGTCGGCGTATTTGTCGCCCGCGAACAGCGGCTTGCCGTCTTTCCAGATGGACATGTTGCAGTGCATGCCGGTGCCGTTGTCGCCTGCGATGGGCTTTGGCATAAAGGTCGCGGATTTGCCATAGGCGTGGGCCACGTTGTGGATCACGTATTTGTATTTCTGCAGCTCATCGGCCTGTTTTGTCAGGCTGTCAAAGATCAGACCCAGCTCGTGCTGACAGGACGCCACCTCGTGGTGGTGCTTGTCCACTTTCATGCCCAGACGCTTCATGGTCGACAGCATCTCAGACCGCAGGTCTTGGGATTCGTCGGTTGGGTTCACTGGGAAATAGCCGCCCTTAACGCCAGGACGGTGGCCCATGTTGCCCATCTCGTACTCAGTATCGGTGTTCCAAGAGGCGTCCGTCGCATCGACCTCATAAGACACTTTGTTGATGGAGGTTGAGAAACGCACATCGTCAAAGAGGAAGAATTCCGCCTCTGGACCAAAGAACGCCACATCACCGATGCCGGAGGACTTCAGATAAGCTTCGGCTTTCTCTGCCGTGCCGCGAGGGTCACGATCATAGGCTTCGCCTGTGTCAGGCTCCACAACAGAGCAGTGCACGCACATGGTTTTTTCCGCATAGAACGGATCGATGTAGCCGCTTTCGGTGTCGGGCATCAGCTTCATGTCGGAAGCTTCAATGCTTTTCCAACCCGCGATGGAGGAGCCATCGAACATGAACCCTTCCTCAAGGAAGTCCTCATCCACTTGGTCCGCGCAGACGGTGACGTGCTGCAGCTTGCCGCGTGGGTCAGTAAAGCGGATATCAACGTATTCTACGTCTTCATCCTTGATGGTCTTAAGAAGATCAGATGCGCTCATCAGGGCGGTCCTTTTCCTTGAAGTAGTGGAGTTAAATTACAATGCGTCCGAACCGGTTTCCCCGGTACGGATGCGGATGGTCTGTTCAATGGGAGAGACAAAGATCTTCCCATCGCCAATCTTTTCGGTCTTCGCAGCTGAGATGATCGCCTCAATCGCGGCGTCGACCTGGTCATCGTCCAGAACGATCTCAACCTTCACTTTGGGCAGGAAATCAACAACGTATTCCGCGCCCCGGTACAGCTCAGTATGACCTTTCTGGCGGCCAAAACCTTTGACCTCAATCACGCTGAGACCTTGAACGCCAACCTCTTGAAGGGCCTCTTTGACCTCATCGAGCTTGAATGGCTTGATGATCGCTTCGATCTTCTTCATGGGCTGACCCTTTATGCAGTGGCTACGCTGTCCGCGGTCATTTCATTTTGGCTGAGGGGAATCCATAACAGGGACCTGTGGGAAGGGGCGACAGAGAGGGATTCAATTTGTGTCGCTGAAATTTAGGGCATAGCGCCTAATTAATAAGCAGAAGTGAATCTTTGAGGGGGAAGCCGGTGGAAACCATCACAGCCGATCAAATGCGCGCGCTGGAACAGACCGCCATGAAAAGCGGTGCGGTCACCGGGGTGCAGCTTATGGAACGCGCAGGCCGGGGCGTGGTGGCCGCCCTTCTGGCGCAGTGGCCAGCCTTGCAAGGAAAGGGGCACCGCACCCTTGTGATCTGCGGGCCGGGCAACAACGGCGGCGATGGCTTTGTGGTGGCGCGGCTGTTGGTGCAGCGCGGCTGGACGGTCGATGTCCACTTTGCCGGAAAAGCCGCCAAGCTGCCGCCAGATGCCCGTCACAACCACGACCTCTACACAGCGCTCGGCCCCATTCACCCCTACCAAGACGAAGCGCTTTGGAAGACGCTGACGCAGTCAGGCCCCTACGACCTGCTGATCGACGCGCTCTTTGGCATCGGCCTCACCCGACCCGTGCAGGGCTTTGATCGCCTGGCCCAGGCCACCCACAAAGCCTGCCCGTCAGATCTGCCTGCCAGTGCAGCAGACTTTCACGTTGTCGCGGTGGACCTGCCCAGCGGCCTGGATGCAGACAGCGGCACCTATCTGAACACCCCAAACCAAGAACGCCCAGACACCGATCCGCAGATGCATATCAAAGCAGACCTCACCGTCACCTTTCATCGCCCCAAACCCTGCCACCTGGCCGCGACGGCTGCCGATCACTGTGGTAGTATCGTGGTCCACGACATCGGCCTGTGACTTCATCTTTCCACTACAATTCCCGCCGGAGGCATAAAATCTCTGATCCCACCCCCATCACCCGCGACACGCTTGATCTGTCGCGCTTGCACAAGCCCCAAGGGCACAAATACACCCATGGCCACGCGCTGATCCTCAGCGGCGGCGCGGGCCGCACCGGGGCTGCGCGGCTGGCCGCCCATGCGGCGCTGCGCATCGGGGCAGGGGCCGTCACCATCGCCACGCCGCCGGCCGCCCAGCTCGAAGTGGCGATGCAGATCACCGCCGTCATGCTGGCCCGGATGCCGGATGCCGCGGCACTCCAGGGCCTCTTGCGCGACCCGCGCCTCAATGCGCTCTGCCTGGGGCCGGGGCTTGGCCTCAGCGATGAAAAACGCGACCTTCTAGAGGTCGCTTTGAAGAGCGGCCGGGCCTGTGTCCTGGATGCGGATGCTCTGACGCTGATCGCCGGGGCACCTGCGCTCTTTGCGCTGTTGCACCCGCTCTGTGTGCTCACGCCCCATGGCGGTGAATTTGCGCGGCTGTTCCCTGACCTGGGTAATGATCCCTCAGATACGGTCGCCGCCAAAACGCAACTGACCCGCACCGCCGCGCAGCGGGCAGGCTGCACCGTTCTTTATAAAGGCCCCGATACGATCATCGCCGCACCAGAGGGCACCGCCACCCACCATGCTGCCACCGGCGCCCGCGCCGTGCCGTGGTTGGCCACCGCAGGTGCGGGCGATGTCCTGGCGGGGATGATCTGCGGCCTCATGGCGCGTGGCCTAAATCCGCAAGAGGCCTGCAGCTTAGCAGCCTTTCTGCATGTCGAAGCGGCCCTTACCTTCGGTCCGGGCCTGATTGCAGAAGACATCGCAGACAGCTTGCCCGCCGTCTTGCGCCGCCTGCAGCCGACACCCCCGATGTCTGAATAACAATGCCCGTAAACCCAGGCGTTACGCAGGCTCCAGCACCGCGCCCCGGGCCCGCGCCCCATCCGCTGTGCTGACTTCCAGGCCATCGCAGTAAAGGATGTGCGGCGCGTCACAGAAAATCTGATGCACAACCGCATCGCACCGCCCCCGGTCTGTCACGCCAGGCTCCCCCAGCAGTGCTTTGGCCTCCACCAGTGCCGTCGCACAGTCAAAATAGGCCCGCGCCCTGGCACCGCGCAACAACACCATCTGCTCAGCCGCCACCGTGGTTTGCGTTCCGGGTGCTGCGACCCCAAAAACATCCGAAGGCAAGGTGATCAGATGGCAGGGCCTGCGGTGGGTCTGGATATGCCTGACCTTTGCCACACCGCTGTCGCGGGTGATCAACCTGTCGCCAGTGGAAAGCTCCGCAATCGGCCTTTCCCCATCCAACGTCAGGATCAACGCCTCGCCCAACAAACCGGATTCTGCCGCGCAAAACTGGCCGAACGGTCCTGCCGCCAAGTTCGCCGGTTTTGGATGTACCCCCCAGGTTGGTCTCATCAACAGATCTTTCCGCATGTTTGCTGTCGCATTTGCTGCCGACCATAAGAAAACAACGATCGTCTGTCTTGCCTTTTTTAGGCTCGCATCTTGCCA
The DNA here is from genome assembly GCF_055693825.1 of Sulfitobacter sp. GN1-4. NCBI lineage: Bacteria > Pseudomonadati > Pseudomonadota > Alphaproteobacteria > Rhodobacterales > Roseobacteraceae > Sulfitobacter > Sulfitobacter sp. GN1-4. Next base: position 1,397,039 of record NZ_JBVFUQ010000003.1, read on the forward strand.
AACACTTTGTTACTCACCCCGCGTTGCCAAAGTGTTGATTTGGTACAGTGCGGGTGTGGCGGAATTGGTAGACGCACCAGATTTAGGTTCTGGCGCCGCAAGGCGTGGGGGTTCAAGTCCCTTCACCCGCACCACAGCTGATCTGCTGCCCTGAAATACCCTTTAACGCTTTGAACGGAAACGATATTTCAGGGGTTCTAGCACCCTCAAATCGGTCATATTGAACACGGGTGCTAAAAGCCAGTTTTAACACCACCCGGCGGAGCTTTACATCACCTGTTTTCCAGAGTTTCCAAGGGTTTGCGAGGAATGTGAGCAGGGGTTCTAGTTTTTCTTCGAAGCTGCCTTGCGGTTCGGTCTCAGATGCGAGTCGTTCTTTCAGCACGAGCTTCTGGCGCTCGAGTTCGACAAGCTTGTCTTCATACCGTGCAATTACTGAGGCGTTTGAGGCCTCCATGATGCGTTCCAGAACCTTTTCTGCCTGGTTTTCAATGGTCGTGAGCTGTCTGCCCGCTGCAATGCGTTTTTCGATAGCCTGCACACCGCGCTGATCCCACGCATGGCGGAACATGGCCGTCGCGAGAGCCATCAGGCCAGCGCTTGGCTGCAGCTTCTTTATGATCTGGCCGACATCCCCTTCGACTTTATCTCGCTTGATAGATTTTCCGTAGTGATCACAATCCTTGGTCTGGCAGATGTAGTACGGGAATCGCCCACCGTGTCGCCCCCGCGCAAAATATGAGCGCAGCGGCGTTGCACAACCTGCGCAGGCCACTACGCCCCTTAGAGCAAATTGATCACCAATGTTGGCTCGCTTGGGGGCCTTCGCAACGCCTTTCCGGCGCTCCTGCACCTTGTCAAAGGTTGCCATTGAGATCAGGGCTTCATGCTGTGCAGGAAGCCAATGGATTTTGTAGGTGTCAGAGCAGATGTGCCCGGTATAGGCAGAGTGGGAGAGAATATCACTTACACGCTGCTGCTTTACGACGCCGTGCTTGTTGCGCGGGAAATCCGGAAAGCCCTCAAAGAAGCGTTTCACTTCAGCCATCGTGCTAAAGCGCCCTGAAGCGTATCCTTCAAAACCCTCGCGTATGATGCTTGCAAATGGCTCATTTGGAAACAGGACTTTGCCACGGCCCTTGATGGCTTCGTACCGATAGCCAACTGGCGGGTTATGTATCCAGTAGCCAGATTCCATGCGTGCGCGCATCTTTTGTCTGACTTGTCTCGCATTCTGCCTGCGCTCAAGCTGACCCTGGGCGGCGAAGATGGTCTCGACGAACTCGCCTTCGGGCGTTTCATCAAACTGGTAGTTCAGGCAGTCCAGTAGAGCTCCGCGCGCACGGAACGCTTTACGCAGCTGGAAGTGGAATTCACGGTCTCGGGCGAAGCGTTTGAGGTCGTCGAAGATCACAACGAAAGTCTCGCCCGGATGTGCGTCCATGTAGGACAACAATGCAACCATTCCCCGCCGCTTCATAAAATCACCGCCGCCAGTCATTGTATCGGGGAACGCCGCCACAACGTCGTAGCCTCGTGCCTCAGCATGTTGACGACAACGGGTCTCCTGGCTCTCTAGGCCGTGGCCATCGGTTTCTTGTCCCTTGGATGAGACCCTGCAATAGATCAGGGCTTTAAGCTTGCTCATACCTCCTCCTTTTCTTTGTCTGGGCTACTCAGAGAGTTTAGCACAGCGTCCTTCAGAAGGGCTGTGAGATCGATGTGTTCTCCACAGATTTTATCTGCTGAGGCGATGTCCCAGCCAAGATCAACAAAGGCGACGACAATCGACCATAGGGCTTCGATCAACGCGCACTTTTCGTCCTCAGTAGCATCGCTATCCTCAAGGTAAGGCAGCCAATCTTGCCAATTGAGATGAATGCTTCGATTGGGCAGGGAAGCGGTCTGCTGGGCGTGTGTTGGTCGTGTCGTTGCGTTCTCTGCCATGGGTGTCCTTTCGAATCTGAGTGTTAAGACGCCAGCCCCGCAAGCGGGGCTGGCGACAAATGCTATATCAAGTGCTGATTATGGTTCTGGCTGGTCGTACTGACGTGCCTGACGGTCTCTGCCCACATCGCCCGTTTTGCGAGAAGACGCGTTTTGCATTGCCGCATCGCGCTCCTGAGCCATGTCCACAGAGGCATCTTGCGATGCTTCCTTATCTTGCTGACGGTTCCACTGGACTGTGCGATATGCTTCTGAGGCCAGCTTTTCGATTTTCAGCAAGTCAGTCTGACTGAAAGAGTTCGATGTTCCAAATGAACCATCGCTCTTCGTGTAGATGCGCTCGAATGTGGTTCCATAATAGACGTCACCTTCATTCGACATGTTGCGCCAGACCTTGGCGCTAATAGCCCCATCTCGTACTGTTGCTACAGGTGGGTTTTTGGTTTGATCTGCCATAGTTTTCTCCTTTCGGTTGGTTGGTTTCGGCAAAGGGAAGCGATCCTATCACAAAAAAGAACATATAGGGAACAAAATTGATAAGATGCTGATTTATTTGCAAACCGCTGCATACGATTGTCATCGTTCGCGGCTGGGCTCACTTCGATTGAAGGCACGGCTCGGTTCTAAAGCCGGAGCAGGGCGTGGCTTGGCTTGTGCCATTGCCGCGTCCCGCTGTTCGCGCATCCAGTTGCCCTCGAACGCTCCTGCGTCCACGCTTCGTGCAACGCTGCCAGGAGGTTTAGGTGCGGGAAGTGGCTGGCTGCGCGCAACCATGGCAGATGATCGCGTAGCGCCACCCGATTGTTCCCCGCGTCCATCGCTGCGACCTTGGGATCTCGAGGATGTGTGCAAAGTGAACGGCAGCGTTCACCTGCGCTGTCATGCCAGCGCGTTTGACCGGAGCTGGCCCTCGATCCTTTGCCATACGCGCATAATAGGCGATGCTCTCGTTCCGCCGCTGCGCCTCTGAAGTGCTGAGATCACGATGTGCTCCTGCCGTTGCCGGATCTCGGGTGCTGTCAAAGCCTCGCTTAAGCTGCGGCAGGCGTGCCAACGTCTCTTGTGACATCCATGAGCCCATGTGTTCGAGGGCTACGCTTCTGGTGGATCGTCCGCTCATCCTTGGTCTCCGTCATGCAAATCTGGAGACAGTTTACGTGATGCTAGCCTTGTCATAGTGTGAAGCCGGATCAAAAGCCGAGCAAAAGACCGGGAAAAACCCAAAAGGCATGAGGCATGTGATCACGTTGAACATGCCAAAGCCAATTCAGTTTGTGTGTGATCGGCCACTGCAAGACTCAAAGTACGAGGTAAAAGGCTGTGACCAATCACTACTATCCAATCGATGGCATGACAGCCTCAAAGGTCGCGCAAACCTAGCTAAACAACGTCATTTGCCCGCGTCATCGACATCGCTTACGCGAGCCTCACCTCGTCTTCTTGAGGATGACGTATCAGCCACGATCTGGCTTGCAGCCGCGAGAATAGCCAGAAGAATTCCTATGGCGAGAATTAAAGGGCTAGAAAGTGTGAGGTCCATCCAGTCTGGTTCTACACGTACAGGGTCTTCCAGGCCGAAATGGCGAATGGAAAGTGCGGTATCTCCAGCCTCGGTGAGCAGGGAGGCATGCAGTATATTGCGTTCGCCGAAAACGATATGTCCGAAACTGTGGGCAAGCTGATCGCCGTTGAACACTTCGACCTGAGTTCCGAGGGCGAGCGAGCCAGACTTTACAACTTCAGTTAGAGATCGGAACGCCGAAATCAAAAGGCCTGTTTCACGGGCCTCCCATCTTCCTTCAACTAGATAGCTCTCCAGCCCTGAAGTCATGTCTTCGCCAACTGAGACAACAGCTGCAAAGGTTAACGCACCAATCGCGGGTGTGTTTTCCGGCGCGACACGGATCATTGACCCATCCGAAAGATCAGTCTGGCGTGAAGTGCGAACGTAAATTACAAGACCGCCCTGAGGCGTTGACCGCAACACAACGGTAGTTCCGCTCTCCCACGCTGTGATAACCTCGGCAGTGGGGCTTTTTGCTTCCGCTGCGAGACCGCATTTTGGGTCAGGCACCCGTAGTGGAGAGGAAACCGGTACGCAAACTACCGCTTCTGGCAAGCTCCAAGTATTTGCTCCAGGCACAAATGTCAGTTCAATACTGCGCGTTTCTGCCTCAATCAAAAAGCTCCTTTGCGGCTCGTAGGCGAAGAGAGCTAATAACATCAAGAGAATGAGAGTGGTCACGATGAGTATGATCTTACGCAAACTCAGAAGTGTCATCCTGAATATAATCCGCCGTGCGGTGATTAACATTTGGCCACTGTTCGCCATTAGTATGGTGCGACCCAAATTGTGAAAGGACCAGCAGGAAACGCCTGGTCTCCATCGACCCGTAGGACTTCAAGCTTCAAAGCACCTTCACCAGGAAACCCTCCAAGGTCGCACTGCATATGAAAAGCTGACTTTCCTTGCATGGCGATCTCTTCACACCGCACTGGCGCAATCGTATCCCCGACATATGCAAAAACGGCCTCCGCCCCGAGCGGGTTGACCAAGAGCCTGGTGGAGGCGAGCGGCCCTTCGTTCCAGCGCGCAATAGTAAACTCCGTCGGTTCCGATTGACAATCGCCTCTCGTTACCCGCAGCCCCACACTTTGTGGCGGAAGCCGCAATAGATGTTCCTCATGATTTGTCGGGTAAGGTAACTCCGTATATCCACCACCCCAATTGGCTGGCACCTCGTAAGCGTTCCTAGCGGTGTAAAAGCCATCAATCGAAACGACACTTGCGCAGACCATCCCGGCAGCCCAATCCTGCGGAATGTATGCAGCCACTTGAAGATCGTCGCTGCCTCGGCGATGCTCAAGCGCGCCAACAATCACTTCGCCCGAGATTTTCGCTGCTGGTAGAAGCTCTTCATCAAATGGTGAAGTTGCTAGGACGACAGTCTCGGCGCGTCCCTGAGAAACCAACATACCAATTGAGGCAGCCGAGATGAAAAGAGCGTTTGATATGAACATGGCAAGGCTTTGGGGCATACTGCTCACCTTAGTTGCTACACTAGGCTTAGCCAATATCGTTCAGGCGCAAACCGTTCGTGTTCAAAATGGGCTCGACCAGTGGGGCTATGGATGGATGTTCCAATACTCCGGGAATTGCTATGTGGCTTTACCTTCGCATGTAGCGGGGCCCCTTCCAAAGGTAGCTATCTATACATCGGAACCCGTAGTGTCTGATCAGGCAACAGTGCAAAAGCCCTTTTGGCCAGAAATGGATTTGGCGATTGCTATCGTAGACCGTGGTATTCTCGACGGTCGCTGTACCGCCTCGATGGAGGACCTTTTGCAGACCAATCGATCTCGTGTTGCAAGCATCGCTCAACTTCACCGGATCAGCGCATCCGGCGGCGAAGAGCGCGTGCCTCTGCAGATCACTGAGCGCAGCTACCTCAGAATTACTGCCGCATTGACCAATGACAAAGACAAAATAAGGCAAAGCACGTCAGGCGCATTCGCTTTCGTCGGCGAAACTCCAATCGGAATGGCTCTCGAAAGCGACCATCCGTCCCGAGCGACCTTTCTGCGGGCCGATGAAATTGCTATCCATCTCGAGCGCTACCTATCTAGCCAAGGTTACGAGTTCCGCTCTGAGATTGAAGGAAGGTCGGAAACGGTAGCCTCTGGTTTGGTACAGGGCATGGCTATCGCCTCCGTTACGGCTTCTTTAGTTCCCACCCTTCCCCAACACGGGCCTGAGAACCTCGTGGGCGATGGATTGTTCATCGTGCGCCCGACTGGAGCGCTCGAAGTGACACTGCGAATCGAGAGCGACGGGCCGACAGGACTAAGCCGCTTACGTTTGACAGCCGACAACTCCATCTATGCCGTCCCCAAAGACATAATAATTCAAACAGATATCAGCGAAGCTGGTTCGAGCTTTCGGTTTTGGACACAAGGCCAGATGACGCCTGATGGCAATTTCGATACAGGCTATCTAGCCGCACGCAACACTCGCTGGGTGCGCATTCTGATCCGCAACGCTTGGCGAGCTGGCGATCTTGGCCTCAAACAGGTGGTTCTCGAGTAAGCAATTGCCTTCGACAAGACAAGCGCTAGGGCGCAATTCGTGCTGTAGTTGGAAAACCACCTTTCACTTTTCCGACTGTCGTGGAACCGGATAGCGTACCATCTTCTTGCAGGACTAGATAAGACACGGTCCAAGAGTTGAAGTTGTTCTTTTGGGCAGAAATTCCATTTGGCGCAATTTGTATTGCGCAGTGGTCCTCTTTCCTTGACCTAACGTAGCAGTTCTTCTCAGTGTTAAAGCCGCCAATGTTGATTGCATAGGTGGCGATGCCATCACTAAGAACGCTGCCCCCAGTCCCTTCTTTGAAATAGCGTTCAAAGTTACCATCTGTCGCGCTAGAAATATCGAGATCAATAAGTAGCGTGGGGCGTGTATTCAAAAAAGCCCTAAACGCCGACAATCTTGTTTCTGGTACAGCAGACTGCAAGCCAAATTCGATTGCGGTTGTAATTAGGGTCGGATCGCCGCTTTCGATCATCAGTTCCATTGCAGCGCGAGAACGAACAGGATCTGGGTCATTTAGAATTTGTTGAAACGATGTAACTTGAGACGTGCGCTCGTCTAATTTTGCACGGAGTTCTTCAGGCGTTAGGCCATGTACTACCGTTGCGAATAAGACGGTTGAAGATATCAAGAGCGGTCTAATCACTATGTCTTCCTTCACATTTCAAATTGGAAACAGCCAAAAATCTGTACCAAGTGTCAAGACGTTGTGCAAAGTGTTTACAACACTTCGGGGCAACTACGTGAAAAAAAGCCGGGTTCTGATCAGGATTTGGAGTAGTCGTCCATTCCGAAAAACGTCTGCTTTTAGATAGAAGCGGACGTCTTTCGAGAGGTTAGGCGCATCGATAGGGGACTACCAAGACAAACATCATGCTCAGATTTGGGTCAGCACTCGTGACTTAGAGCCCGTCTTATGGTGTTTATTGGCGAATATCCTCGTGGTTTTGGGGGCAAATAGCCCTCAAGGGAGCTACGACGCTCAATTCTGCCAGCTGCCCGAAATGAACGTAGATTAACTATTCGACAAGCTATCCAAGTGCTTCTTAACTGCACTTCTGCAAGTGTCTCGTACCAATTTCGCTTCCGTGAGAACGAGCTCAATTGGTGCGCCTGTTCCCATCAGCGCATTTAGACGTTCTGATGAGCCACTAACTACTTTGTTAATATCGTCGCCAAGCTTTGCCGCAATATCAGGGTCTTGCCCTATTATGTGTCCAATCCAACGTGTTAGTGATGATAGCTTGGCGGTCATGGTGGCAACGGCGTTGTGGTATTCCTGTACATTCTTAGAGCTGAAGTTCAGGACGCCGACTGATATCCGAAAAGACGCTTCATAGAACTCTTTCGTGGGGGCTTCGGATGAACGGCGTATCATTCGCTCCGCCTTCTCAATAGCCGCATCGAACTCATCCAACGCTGTCTCAAGTGGCGTTAACATCGAAATACGGTTTTGGACTGCTCCAGTACTGGATGAAGGGCGTGTCTTAGCTTGGCTAACCTGAATAAGCTGTAGAATAACCGCTGCACCCTGCAAGCAGACGGCTGCGAGTAAAAAGGGATCCGGATCGACTAGTTCAGAATTCTCTCGGTTCATGTTGTCGTTGTCCAAGACGTTATTGTTCGCGGTTTCATGTCATCAGTGTTACCCGCAAAAATTGACTGGGCACAGTGCAATTCTTCATCTCTGGGGTGCGCGCCATAACACCAGCTATGCGTTCTAGGGCTTTCACCAGAACCTCTTGTAGGTTTGGTCATTCTCGAATGAAAAAGCCTCCCGACATTTTTCCTGCCGGGAGGCTAATCGCCCGCGCTTAACTTATGGCAGCAACATGGCGGTTCGCCACGTATGCTGCTTTAAAGAGAAGCAAGAAGCGCAGGTGGTATCGCACCCACCTCGGTATCATGCTTTTCGGCATCTTCGTCTCCTTTCTTCACTTCGGCGATAAGTTTCGCGCGTTCTCTGACCAGTTGCATCAGAACACACAAAGCACGACGGATCGTCTCCTTGTATGTCCGGCCATGCACAGCTTTTTCCTCGTCCAACTGCGTCTTCATCTCGTCCGAGATGACGACATACAGATGTTCGGGGCGTGTGCTTGACCCAGCAGGAGTGGCGCGGTCAGCTTTGGCACCCTCCTGCTCTCCTGCCATGCCTTCCGGATCAAAGAGTTCGTAGGCGTCTAGCGCCCTCCGAAGTACTTCACCGAATGACGCGGCTCGCAGAGCACCCTGCAGCCAAACCAACCGGGCGTAGGACGGCTTGTCCAATACCAAGTGTAGTTTGAACCCGGCACCATCGGTAGATTTGCGCGATGGTCGTGCGCCCTCTTTGACTAAGGACGGCTGAGTGCTCTTCGTTTGGGTTGCCATAGTAAGGCTCCCTTCTCTGGCGTTGGTCGCAGAATGAAAATCGTAGTCGTGCGGGTTTACGCGTAGGCCAGACGGCATAGGCCGCCATCCGCCCCACGCAATGCCCCGGAACAACCTCCGATGCTCTGCACGCCCCGACAGCCTCCGGTACATGTGTGATGCCCGAATTCCAGTCACCGATACGGTGTTCAAAAAATGTCTTTTCATCGGTTGCTCCATTTTACCGAAAGCCGTCAGTTTGCCCGCCTCAGATTAATCGTTTCCGTCGCCAGTGATCTCAGCGTGAATTTCTTCGCACTGGTCAGATGGCAGATCGTAAACATCTGGTGCAGGCAGCGTGGAAACGGCACCGTTCTGCCCCGCCCTCTTAACCTTAACTTGGGCTTCTACTGAGTAGCCAAATGCCCGAGCCTCGGCGGTGAGAACGAGAAAATCGATGTCGTTGTCGATGGTAATCTTGAGTTTTGCCATCAGACATTCCTCGCGCCAACAATGTGAAACGCGGTGATCACTACCCGCTGACCCTCACAGCCAGCTAAGCGCAGAAACGCTCTGAGACACAACTTATGTGGCGATAGACCACATTTCAAGAGTTTGCAAAAAAGGCAGCGCGCAGGACCAGTGTCGTTGGTTCAGCTGTCCTCGTCGCAGGCCAGAATCTGAGATGTCAGGCTTTGGCAGTAGGCCTCTGCGAAAATCTAAGCGCCAAAAACGCTGGTTTTGGCACGTCATGATCATTAACGTGCGGACAACGGCTTAGGCTGTTCAAAACCCTTGGCCAAAACCAATCCCGATTTGGAAGGGTTTTTACACGATAGTCGGCGCGGCCGCGGCATTGACCGCATTTTAACAATTCTGCTGGCCTGCCGACCTTGGCATCAGCTCGGCATAACCCCGCCCCTATAACCCTCTACTGATCTCGTCCCATAGCTCCATCGGCACATCGGTAAACGCAAACAGGTAGATGCCTACCCATAGCCACCAGAGCTGGAGCCCAGAACTCAACATACGGCACAGCTTCGCCTTGCGCTCATAACGACGCTTCCGCTTCAGTGAACTGACGCCAGATCGCGTCAGCCGGTGAACTACCTTCCGCCAGAAACGACGCAACCAATGTCTCTTGCTGCTGGAGAGCCAAACACGCGTTGGCAACACCCATGGTTTGCCATGGAAGGGATTGACCGCAAGCAGGTCCTTCAATCCATCAATAGCGGCCACTGGAACGATGTCGACCAGTGCCGGTTTGTTGCGCCGGACGATCAAGATGCCCTGGTTGGTCTCTCGTATCTCACTGCCATACATCAGCGGCTTGCTCTCCTCGCTGATGTTGCCGCTGGCAGCGTAGTAGTCCGATGGCTCAGGACGGGTGCCTGTGCTGGTCATCATGACGGCCTCTTGTCCGAGCATCTTCTCAATCATCTCGATGGTTTCAGGGTTACGCTGCTCTGGGAGGAACAGTTTGATCTCAGATTCACTCATCAAGGTTTTCAGAGCGTCTGCCCCATATGTCTTTTGGAACGCCCAGAGGTCCTGGATGATCACCAATAGTTTAAGTCCGTAGCCTCTACCCCAGGTGAGGAGAGAATCCAGCCCAGCAACTTTGAAGTTGGTCGCCTCATCCGCAATCACGTGCACAGGCACATCAAGATGCGGGCTTCGCTTAATCTCCTGCTTGGCGCACCATTGAACAAGGCCAATCGCCTTTTTCTGCGCCTCCATCCGGGACGGGTCCGCGATGATCGCGATGCTGGTCACCTGACCTGGACGTTTGAGATCCGCAAAGCGGAAGGTGCTGGACTTCAATTTGCTAAAAGATCGTGTGGCCTTGGCATAGCTCGTCAGAACCTGCCGCGCACCGGTGATGAACGCATCAACGGCCTTTGAGTCCTGCGTGTCCAGCAACTCCGAGACCTTCAGCCCTTGCAGGCGGACGTAATCAATATGAACCTGCACATCCTCGCTCGAATGCAGCTCGACCCAGGGGGCGCTTTCAAGTGGCATCTTGGAATAGGGCATTTCAGATCTCCTTCGGCTGAGTAGAGGTTTCAAGGCGGCCGCAGGCCCAAAGCGCGAGGTTCAGCAGTGTCTCGCGGTCGTCCATAAGTGCTGTTACATCACCAAGCGTTGCATTTGGCCCATCGGTCAGAACCGAGATCAGCATCGCAAATTTGAGCAAATCTCTGCTGCCGTCCCGGAAGAACTCGTTGTCGCCGTTCCCGCCGTTCGCGGGCTCTGGATAGAGCTGCAAGGCCATCTCAGTGAGGTCGTCGCTGATGTCCAAGAGGCTCCCTTTGGCATAGTTGTCGACGATGAGATGCAGCGGATTGTAGCTGCCAGAGGGGCCGAGAATGTCGGCATTCACATCGCCAAAGTTCAGGAAGTGGAACTCTTCACCCCGCGCGCGCAGAGCATCAGCGAGCACGCAAGTGAGCTCGGATTTCATATCCGTGATGAGCTTTGAGTTTTTGATGGTCAGGATGGAGGGCATCACTTGTCCCGTCGTTTTACCGGAACCCGCAGTGCCGCATACGAGGGCGTTGGAGGCAAAGTCTGTGATCACCCCTTGTCCCTCGATGGATCCCCAATACGGTCCGTCATCATCTGGATCGAGTTCGTGCTCCAGATCTTCGATCTTGGTGATAAAGGCCGCTGTGCCCTTTGCACCTGTTGGTGTATGCGCGGCTAAGGCATCAAATCCTTTGCTGATCGACCATAGGGCATCTGAGAGACCTGTGATGACGCAGACGCCCAAAACGCTTGCGGCTGCCGCTGCAGGCCAGTTGATGGCGCTGCCATAGAAGACTGGCCCGAAGTGATCCCAGGCATACCATGCTCCGGTGGCGGTTAGGGCGAGCGGAACGAACCGCCCCCCATGTTGTCTCTTATCGGTGCTCATAGCCCGGGCCCCATCACTGATCAGCACTGACGTATGCGCCCTGGCGCAGACGGGTGATGCGCACAGAGGCTGCGCCGGCGTCCTCAAAGTAGGCTTGCCACCAGTCCAAGAGCTCATCCATATCCCGGCAAAACGGACCCAAGTTGCCGCGCTCCAACACATAGAGACTGATGGCCGCGCCGCTCAGTGCCTCTGGCTGAATGCGTGCGAAGTAGGGCTTCTGCTTGAAGGCACTGAAGGAGGGCAGGTGCCCTTTGGTCTGGCAGAACTGAGCATCCTGAGTGGCCTGTAGCATATCAGAGACGATGGTGAGGCTTCGGCCTCCCTGAGCGTCCCTAAACCCGCGCATTTGACCGATGCCTTGGATTTGCTCCAACAGGGGGGATTCATGCGACTGGCGTTGATGCGCAGGAGGATCAAGAGCAAGTACGTTGTCCAAGGCGGGCCGCAGCTGTTCGGCAAAGATGCGTTCGCGCTGCTGGTCAAGATAGGCCCGGGTAACGGGCTTTGCGCCCAAGGCCTCGCGTTCAGCACTGGATCGAGCACCGCCGCAGAGCTCAATTGCCGGATCAGGGACGGATCCGATGTGAGCTGGGTCGGTGCTGATCACAGAAAGCCGGTCATTGAACCCAAGATCATGGTGGTACTGATCTTCGAGGGCGTTCAGCAGATCGCGCTGCTGGGCTGCAGTCCAGCGAGGTTCGGAGCTGTCGATAAGAACGACACGCTGATCTTGCGCACTGTCAGCGGCGTAGCACCCTAGTGCATCTGGCTTGGCATAGCTGGCATCTTTGATCCCGCTATAGGTCACAGCAGCAAGCGCCAGCGCAGACGAGGCCATCAAACCGCCGATGGTGATAAACCGTCTGATGTTGAAGGTTGGCTTGCGCCCACGACGGCCGGAACCGCGCCGGACTTTGGAGTTGAGACGGGACTTTGGATGACGACGTGACATAGGATTGTCCTTTCAAGTTGAGGGATGGAAGAGGGGGTTAAGAGCTGAGAGCAGCGACCTGGGCGAGGACGGTCTGATAGGCCTCCGCCAAGTCTGCTCGGGCGGCATTCAGGCGAAGCTCAAACCCATCGAACGGGTCGACTTCAGGCGGCCTGGCATCGGGCAAGCGCGCGTCAAGATGCGCCATGTCGAGAAAGACGGGCTCTGAGGCCTTGAGCGCAGGCTCTGAGGTTCTCGGCGTACCTTCAGGACCATAGATGATCTCTGCGATTGCGGCTTGCTCAGCTGCTTCGGCCTTTAAGGTCGACTGGGTAGCAGCGATGTGGCCTTGCACCTGTGTTTTGGTCTGGCGGGCTTCATTCAGCAAATCTATGAGGTCGGCGCGGACATCAGCGACATCGTCGGCCATGGCCGTCAGCTTCGCTCCTGCGTTATCGTGAATCGAAGATAGCTCCGCCATAACGTCATCTTTGATCTCAGGCACGCTAGCGCGCGTGCGCTGGCTTGCTGCACACGCTTCACCGAGGCCAGGGTAGGGATCTGCAAAGGCTTTCAGTCCTTTGACCCATGCAAGGATCGCAAAAGCACCGCTGACGGCCCAGAGCATGAGGGACTCAAAGTTCGTGGCTGCAGCAAGCAACGTGTCCAGGTCAAAGCGCAGGTGTTCAAGGTCACCCGTGGCACGGACAAGCCCGGACACGCCCAAGAGAAAGAGGAGTGTGAGGGCTGTTAGAACTGCGCCGCAGCGTCCCATGACGCGCTTGAGGCGCATTTGAGTATCGGGGTGGCGTGCATGGATGCCGTAGTTCCAATACCGCCCAAAGACGTGGCCGCCGAGTGCCGCAGACAGCAGTGTATTTGCACCTGCAATGCTGAGCCCCAAACCGGCCGCCGCGCCAAAGCCCGGCACGAAGCCAGCTTTGAAAAAGAACACCGCTGTTACCATGCCTTCCAGAACCGTCATCGCCGATAGCACGGCCATGTTCATCAGGACGTCAGGCTGGTGCACCCCTTGCGTGACGTTGTGCTGCAACCGAAACGCCTTCTCGCTGGTCGCAGCGGTCTCAGCGGCGTGCTCCGCGGCTTGAATGTCGGCAACGCCGGCTGTCGCAACGGCCTGCATCTCAGAGCTTGCGCTTGCAGCCTCTGCAGCCGGATCTGGGCAAACCTCTTCGCCGCAGGAGGCGATGTCTTGAAGGAGACTCCGGTAGTCGGTGACCTTGACTTCAATGTCTCGCATGGCCCGTTGCAGAGCGCGCTCCGATGTCGCCGTTCTGCTGCTGCCAAGAAGCAGGTCGCTGAAGTTGGCCATAAAGGTCTTGCTGGAGGAGAGCGGGGTATCAAATGGCATAAGGTATCCTTTCCGCGCGGAGATCGCGCCGAGTTCAGGGTGCAGCGGCTAGCTGCCGTCATGGTCTGGAAGGTCAGACGAAACGCGGGCAAAAGTGCCGGCGGAAGTCCGACAAAAGGGCGGGGCTTGCCTTAGCGGGCCGCAGAGCGTGGGGTATTCAGGCGTTGTTTTGCCGCGAGCTTGAGACGCTCGACATAGATGTTCACGGCCAGCTCCATGGCCATGACGCGCCCAACACAGCCAGCGTGCAAGCGTTGGCTGTAGGTACCGGTGGCACGTTTTTCATACTCACTAAACCAGCGCGCAGGCTCTTGGCCGAAGATGTCATCAATGACCCAGCTCTCACGGTCGATCTCTTGTCGATCAGAGCCGATCAAGCCACCGGTGGTGCCGAGATAAACCTGATCCAAGGTCCACTCATAATCATCCATGCCGGTCTGATCGAGCCAGCGATAGACCATCGCCAGGCGCTCGTTAAAGAGCGGTTGCTTGAGCTTGTACTCGGGCGATGCCGATACGGTGGTTTTGCAGACGGGCAAAGACAAATAGCGCGTCTTCATCGTCTCTTTTGACCGGGCGTTCTCAGCTTCACCGCCCAATGCTGGGTGAATGTTATGCGTCAGTTCGTTCATATTTACAGCCTCCTACAAACGCGGGGTTCCGGGAGCGGAACTTGCGTATTAGGCTGAACAAAACTCGGGTGGTTCGATAGAGGTTGGAGGGTGACTGTCACCCTCTGTCAGGGTGACAGAGACAGTGAGTGTGAACGATTACAAAGACTTAATCAGGCGCGTCTACGAAGATCCGGATGGAAAACAGCAGGTTTTGTTTGGCGCATACCTAAACTACCTGCGTGAGCGCAGCCCAAGAAACACGGTTGTCGGTGCAGCAGAAGCCTGGGGCGTAGACACAAGAACCGTTCAGCGAGTGACCAAAGGCGAGATCAGAAAACCGAAAGCGGTCAACGATCTTCATAAGGTTCTGTATTACTTCTTGGAGGGCATCGACAAAGAAACAGAAGTCTTGGATTTTGAGGCTTGGGTCTCCGAACAGCAAAAGACAGCTCATAAAACATCAACCAATGACCAAGATCCGCAATCAGACAGCTTAGCCGACGAGCCTGAGGGCAAGACGGACCAACCAGATGAAGAGGCGGCACTAGCTGTTACCGAGGAGCAACTAGGGGGTTACAATAGCGGCGAGCAGCGCACTTCGGAGCGGTCCTCTTCAACACCTCAGGCCTTTAGTCAAAACCCAGAAACCGAAACAGCGAGCAGGGCACTTTCACGGTTAGCTGGTGCCGCGCTTTTGTCGCTCATCTTAGCAGGGCTCTGGTTGCGCGGAGACTTTAGAGCGGAAGATGAACCAGAGCAGGCCGAAGCGGAGCCGGTCGTTGTCGCTGAACCTGCCACCACGGCCAGCGTCCCCAAAGGCGGTGAACTGCAAGAGGACGGAACGCTTCTGTTCAAAAACCTCCGATTGCAGAACCGGTGCGGTGGCATCCACCAAAAGCGCTCTTTTCCGTATCAAAGGGCAGACTCTTTCTGAGAGACTTGCAAGTATCAACATCTCGCCCGGTGATAAGCGTCGACTATACCCGGTTCCGCGATTCACTGGCTCCCTTTGATCCAAGTGATAAAGTTGACGACCGCTCGCTATCACCTCAGGGACCGTTCCAGGTCAACGTTCTGCATCAGATGGGCGAAAACAAGCTCCTCGAGGAATATGACCTGACGGATCAACGTGACGCCGCGATACAAAGAGAGATCAATTCTTTCGATCAAAGTTTCTCGAACGACACGATCCACCGAAGTGTATCCTGCGTTCAGGACCTTTGCGCTGTCCAACGTAACCTGCTGTTCAGCGCGCTCTGTTCGTTCCCCGTCACCGGCGCGCGTTTGATCTCAGGTTTTGACGACTATGAGATCTCAAGGGACATCTGTGAGCCAAATGCTCCTTTGCCGCTTTGCGTCTCAGAAGAAGAATTGGGCTTTGAGGTCGGAAGAGGGATCAGGGTCGTGTTTGAGATCGAGCTTTTGGACGGGTCGACGCGGGAATTTGATGCATCGCCCCGAACCGAAGGCGTCATTCTATCGAACGGCGACTATGTATCACTGGACAACTTAGAAGATGGATATGGCGGGCGTATTACCCATCCCTGTGAGTAACGCTCGCGATGTCATGGCTCTAGGCTAGGATCAAACGCCGTTTTGAGGCCTGTCTTTGCCTGTCTTCCCAAGAAACTCTCTAGGGATGATCCGACATAGCCCAAATGATCGTCGGCAAGAATGAGCAACACATCGGCAGCCGTGGAGATCGCGTCTTTCGTTAAATCTAAAGCGCGACGCTCGCTTTCGACTGCTTCTGGAAGACCGTCCAGATCATTTTGCCGCCATATCACGACATCCCCTGTTGTGTTGATTTCGGCATAGATCCGGCTGTTTGATTGAGAAGATTTCTCAGTCAACTCGATGGCCGCGCCGGACGGACCCGCAGTATCAAGGTTTAGAGAAATTTCGGATCCACGCGCCGCCGCATCCGCCTGAAACGCATCCAAGACCTGAGCCACGTGTTCGCGCACGTCAGCAACATATTCCGCCCGATTTCTGATTTCCTCGAAGATGTCCCCAATCATCTATTCATTGTACCATTTCCGGCGTTTCAGCTGCAAATTTGGGGGCGCTGAAACGCCGAATGCCGCAGCAGGTAACGGCTTTGGAAAACCGTGCAAAAGAATTGCAAACCACCCTGGATGCAATGGGCGCATAGGCACATCGATCCCTTATGTACCAATAAGGCTAACCACCAAGAATGGCACCGAAGATCAGCAAGGCGACAATCCAGCTAAGGATTGCAGTCCCACTCATACCCTTTTTCTCAGTCTTGATAGGCTTATCAGGCGTCTCTGGTGGTACCGGTGATGGTGCATGCGTTTTCCCAATGTTCATCATGCCTTCGTGATGCTGGTTAGCCAACGAGCCGGGAGTATCTTTCTCTCTTTCATACCATCCCATGAGGTTTCCTCCTGTTTCTGGGGTTCAGTTTTGCGTGGATTTCTGGTGCACGATCAGGCTGGCGGCTTCCAACGCTGAATATTCATCGTTGCCGTGGTCCAAGACCGCCATGGCGTCGATGAGCGCATCTGTGATCTTATCGGCTTCCGCCTGCGATAGTGTGATGGTGTTTGCTGTATCTGTCATCGCTACCCTCACATCCGCCAAATTCGTTTGATGAGGTAGCGATCCTCCGCCCCAATTGCCTTGGCATAGATGGAGGTCGTGGCGAGGCTGGTGTGCCCCATCCAGTCCTGTAAGCGCAGCTCCGGGATACCATTCAGGATGCAGTGAACGCCAAAGCTGTGACGCAGTCCGCGTGGCGTGGCTCTGGGTCCAGATATTCCGGCCTTTGCCATGACCTGACAGACCAGCCGCCAGCCTTTCTGTCGCCCAAAGCTCCACAGCCGCGTACGGGACTTGGGGCAACCAACATTCGCCAGGCCTCGATCCCGATGCGCCCGCTCCAAATCGCGCATGAAACGCCGGGGCACATGAACCACGCGGAACTTGCGATCCTTGTTCTTGCCGTGCTGTTTAAGGGTTTTGAAGACGACAAAGGCCTCTTCGACATTGACCCGCATCACCGTGAGCTGCAGTGCCTCACTGATCCGGCACCCCGTCCAGAAGATTAGCTCGACAAAGGTTCGCTCAGATCGATCCGCAATGACCTTTCGCGCGCGATAGAACCGCTTGCGCTCCATGGCGTTGAGATATTTCCGCTCACCCTCATCGGTGAACAGCGACATCACTTCGGCTTCAAACACATTCCCAGCCATCAAATTCCTCCAAAATGGCGCTCATCAACGGGTACAGAATTGGTAATTCTGTATCACCATGACACACCTTCTGATTTCATTTGATTTTTCGGATCGTCCGTGGACGAACGTGGTCGTCTCTTGCCAAGAGCATGACAAAATTCTACAGTGATTTCAAGTAGAAGAACACTATTACCAATTTTGTAACAGGGCAAAACAGGCTCTGAAATACCATACGAAACGGTGCGTAACGGCAGTGATTCTATCGACTGGACTGGCTGTTTCAGGGGCTAACAGCGCGCAGGCGGAGCCGTCAAAGCAGATGGAACAGTTCTTGAGTTGGAACAAGGACGCTCAGCATGCGCATGTAGGCAACAGCATCATCATGATCGGAGTGGTGGCTGCGCAAACTGCGCCTAAGATCGCGACCTGCATTGACGGCTGGTATCTTGCTTCCGCCGAGACCCAAAAAGACAGGCAAACAGAAATCATCGCAAAAATGCACGAACTGGATGAATTCACTCCAGAGGCAATCATCCTTGCCGTTGTCGAAAAGGCCTGCGGAAAATTCAAACGGGCCGACAGCTAAGGACCTTAGTTTAGATCTCTGGTATTGCGACAGCCACGGTATTTGCGGCGACGATCTCCCGTGTGCTGTGACTGGCTTCGAAGCTTCTAAGGCTCGCGTCTGTTCGGTCTCTGATGCCTTGGACTTCGTCTTTGAGTTCATCGACGCGATTGCTACGCGGTTCTTCGCCCATCTCTTCTCGGATCTCGCCAAGGCGGTGCTGATCTGCGATGGCTTGATCTTGAATTAACCGCAACTGCTCAACTGCTTCCTGTTGCTCAAGGATCTCCTCGAGAGATGCTTCATGCCCCGTGAACGGGATTACGGCTGCCTCATCGGGTTCGATCTGAACCCCATCAAGTGTGTATACAAGATCGTCTTTGTCAGACTTGGCGACCTTGAGGCCGGTTTCCGTCTCGGGCAGGCGCTCAATCATTGCATCAAGCTGGGCTTCGTCTTGCGACAAACGCGCAGCGACAAGCTCTAACACTTGATCAACAGCCGTCTCGGCCTCTTGGATTCTGGTCATGGTGTCGGCAAACAGCGCATCATACGCGGCTTGGGTTAGGATGAGATCAACCAGATCATCGGATTTGGCGTTGTCTTTGCGTTTCGGATTGGTCGGGGCGTCCACATCCGCCTGAATCAAATGGTTACTGTTCCGCCCCGTATCCATCCCAGACAGCGCCGCGTTCCAGCCATCGAGCTCCGACTTCACTTTTTGAGCAGAGACCGAAACCCTATTAAATTGGGCGAAAATAGAAGAGCTATGTAGTGCCATCTGAAAATTTTACCATATGTTGATAGTTCATTGCAAAATTGGGACTTTCAACTCATTGACAAGTTCGAGAGAGTGTTGCTTTATTTTGAAAATACATCATATAAACCAGAGCTTACGAGCGCCGTGGCCAAGATTTTGCTATAATGAAGTGCGCACTGAGGGTTTGCCAGGCATTTTGGATTATTATAGAAACAGAAATGATCTAATCGAAGAACTGAGGCTTAATTGTTCCTGCTAAACTCAATTTCTGTTTCCGCCTCTGCTTAGCAATTGTTAATCCTTTGAGGCCATTCCGCTAACCCCCTATGATATAGATTATGATTTTGCCTGGTACCTCCAAGCATCGCTACAAGTAAATATGGAGCAGAGAATGAGTGACGAAATGGTGCCAACCCACAGACGGGAGAAGCGATTGGAAGCCATTGACAGCTTCACAAATAGGATAAGCTTGCCCCTTTCTAGTTTGGCCGGATTGGGAACACTAATTGAGTTTATTGCCAATGCTGGCGCGTTACCATGGTGTCAAATTAGGACTGGAGTTTCGAATTTTTATAGTTGGCATGAAGAAATACGAACCCTGGTCTCGTTTGGTGTGGTGACAGCAATGGGTCTGTTTATGGTGCTGGCGGCGAGCATCATTAAGAGATTTGTATAATATGAATGTTGATGAGACTTGCCTAAGATTTACCGTAAATCATGGAATGTGTCGTGAAGCAGAAGATATCGCTAGGCAGACGGGCTTCTATCAGCATTACTTGAGTGGGCAGGATTGGGAGCGAGATATATGCAAACATGTATTGCGAACTGATCGATCATTAATTTCAATACAAAAGGACTCGGAAGATGCACTGATACTATGGAAAGTTGCCATATCGAGCCATTTGTTGTCTCCCGAGGGCAGAGTTACCAAGCAAAGGTTGACTGGTGCAGAAGGCTACGACGAATTTAAGAAAAGAAATTCAATAGAAAATTCACTTGATTGTTGCTCATGGATACTAGTAATGGCGTTGTATGGTAAATGCGTTTATCCTGCAAAAGACCGCATAGGTGTTTTGGCGCTTAGGCCACATTCTGCAGTCTAAATTTCGATTCTTGGGGAATGAGGCGACTTTTCACCAAAAAGATTTTTGGTTAACGAAATCGCTCTTTCTATTGTATCATCCAATTTGTCGGAGTTCTTCAAATCGTTGTCATTAATCCAGTCGGTAACGTAAATAGCTACCGACAAGTAGTACGACTGGTGTAGTTCAGTTTCTACTTCGTCAATGCTGTCAGCTTGTATCATACTATCTTGAAACTTTACCAGAGATTCATATGCGACTGCTCGTTTGTCTTTTATGTCTGGTATGTTATCGTCATCAAGAAGTTTGCGAATTTTCTCTATAAAGTCTTCAAGTGCTGGTGCTTCAACAGCATTTTCTTGTGCAGCGTTTCCAAACATCTCGCGATATTTCAACATAGTACCATCGGGGGCATTCTTATCTCCTTCAGCTCGAGAAATGAGACTATCAAGAAAATCTAGCTGTGAGCGATTTTCCAAAAGATAATTTGAGATATCCCCAAGTTTTTTGTCCGCTACATTAATTCTCTCGCTTGAAACAAAGTTCGCTAGCAGTCTATCGAAGGCTCTATCGTTTTTTGAAGCGCTTCCAATTGGTTGCCTGTCGGATAGAATATCCAGAATAACTTCACTCGAACCACGGTTCATGCGCAGTGCATCTCGGTACAACTTGCCAACATCCAATACTGAGCGTTCAAATACGATGGCCTCTGTGCTTTGAGGCAGCGGGAATATATCTTCTAGGTCAGCGGTTCTGCCGCTGTTCTTGTAGAGATCGTGGTAATACTTCCTAAATTCACGCGGCCAAAACTTGAATAATCCTGAAACCGCGATGATTGGAGGATTGTAGTTCGATGATGTATCGTTAGAAGTCCGGCGTATCGAGCGAATGAGTGTTATCGCTGCTTTGTCTACGAATGCTCGCATGCGTCCTTGCTTTGAGGTGGTCCAAAGCTTCGTCGCAGTTAAGACAAGTGAAAACTCCATTGTGGATATTTCTGAAAGGTCGAGGGGGTCAATGCTTAAGCCTGCATCTCTATAGATTTTCCAGTGATGTATCTTATCGGAACTGGTGGAGATATCGCCCCAGCAAAAAAATTCTACATTATGGCTATCGAGTGCGCATAATTCCATTGCTAAAGCGATCTGGGCTCGGGAAACGCCCACGAGTAGGATTCTGTTGATGCGCCCCGGAGACAAGTACTTTGCTCCAATAACACCGGCTTTTTCTGCGACGCGAGATATGTTCCTGTACTTCGACCAATAGCTAGCAGTCAAGATTGCTCTTAAAGCCTGGGGCTCATTGAGGTAGTTCATTACATAGTGAGCCATCAAAAGGGTTGGAGCGGGACGTTTTGTCGCCACTCTGCATAGCTGAGAAATAACTCTTAGCTGTATTGGGTTAAGCTCTTCTGAAGATCCTATTATGTAATTTATGTGATTTTCGAAGCAAGATGCGGCACGCCCTGAACTGGGCTCAATTAGAAATTGGAACTCAAACCGGGTAAGAATCATATCAGCTTCTTTGGCGCTGATCTCTGAACCATCGTCTGGCAGGGTTTCAAAGGATGTTCGGGTTCCGTCAAGGAACCGCTTATATTTTAGAGAACCAACAGTGTTTGATCCAGTCACTAGTTGGGGAAACGCGTTATTCGGCTTAATAAACTCCGCAACTTTAGCAGTCAATGTGGACAAAGGTGTTCGCCAATAGGATTTTCTGTGGGCAGAGTGTTGTAGATTTTGACCGTCCCCCAGAATATCCTCTAACTGTTGACTACTTTGAACTGTGTATCTCGATAGAATATCTAGGATAGACGAATAGTCTTCGGGCATCACTTCCCGAACGACTTTTGTGCCAATTACTGACGAACTGTCTAAGGCCATAGCCCCCTCAAACTTTGGTAGTGGTTTCGTTTTGTTGTCCAGCAGAGCAGCTTTGTGCCGTCAGCTTAGTGCAATCGACAAGGTGTAGCCACGACTGGTAGCGCTAACGTTGTGAAAATTGACGACTGAGAGGTCGGAATTGCTACTTTCTGTGTTCGTAGCCACCTCGATTTCTGACTTTTGGGCGGTGATATAAATTTAGGATAGACCTCCGGGCGAACCGCGTATTGAAGCACTTGCGTGCTCTGACATCGGATGACCCAGCTTGCCTCTAGCTAGAGCTAAGGGGGCGAGCTGTGTGCTGTCGCACCTGCGCGTTTTGCAGTCATGTGATCCAGCTTGCCTATAGTTAAAAGCTAAGGGGGCGAGCTGTGTGCTGTCGCACCTGCGCGTTTTGCAGTCATGTGATCCAGCTTGCCTCTAGCTAAAAGCTAAGGGGGCGAGCTGTGTGCTGAAGCACCTGCGCGTTTTGATGTCGTGTTACCCAGCTTGCCTCTAGCTAAAGCTTAGGGGGCGAGCTGTGTGCTGAAGCACCTGCGCGTTTTGATGTCGTGTTACCCAGCTTGCCTCTAGCTAAAGCTTAGGGGGCAAGCTGTGTTTTGTAATACAAAACGCTTGCAAAGGGGGCGAAGCCCCCGTTTGATCCCCCATCTCTGGACTGGAGCCGACGGCTCAGAGCTGCCATCGATCAGATCGAATTCATGCTGCTATCGCCGTCCGCCGCCCAAATCCTCTCATTCTGTCGACTGTTCCCAATACAGAAATGTCGTCTGAACGAACTCTCTCAGAGGGCGGGCATGACGCACTTTCAAGTGCTTGGCAGGTGACCTATTGTGGGATGCATAGACGTTGGATCCGGTCGATAGCCGTGAAGTCATCTCTTATCTGCGGATGAGGACATCCCATACGAGACGTTCACCAGACAACACCTAAAGAGCGGCTGCGATCAAGCTGTAGACCTTCGCCGCGAGCGGGAACTCAAGTCGCAAGCCGAACCTGCATAAGAAGAGGTCGTGCAATTCGTAGCTAGCAGCAGATTGGACTTTATCGTACATGTAGTGCCCGAACAGTACGTGAGCACAACAGATGTCCGGAAACCCCTCTCGGAAACTTGGTCGAATAGGCGAAAAAGAGTTTAGCCGGTTGTGTAGCCAACAGGGCGCTAGCTGCAACAGGTCCGAAGAGGATGACCATGGGTGGGACAACATTGTGGAGGTCGAACCCAACGAAAGTTCGGCATTACCTGCCGATCTGCGCAAGGGCGTTACACGTGCTTTGGTCCAAGTAAAATCAACGAGAAGCAAGGGCCGAAAGGCAAAAGTCAGCCTTTCCAATGCCTTAAAGGCGATTAAGACTGATTTGCCGTGTTTTCTAGCGCTCATGGTATTTGATGAGAAAGAGTTGAAGGAAGTTCGACTAATTCATTTTTGGTCTGATGAAATTGAACGGGTGCTCAAGAAGGCGCGAGAGGCCTACCGTGACAAGCGTCTGGACCTAAACAAAATCCGCATGGAATTCTCTTTTGAAGGACGCCCTGACGTTCAGACCGATCTAGTTCAAGCGCTCTGCTCTCAAGTTGATTCTCACGGTGTGGAGTATGCTCAAAAAAAGAAGACTCTGCATGACGACCTAGGGTACAGCGAGACACGATTTATTGGTGAATTCACCTTTGATAGCTCAGTCACAGAAGAAGACATTGTAGCACTACAACTCGGATCACTATCAGAATTGCCTCTCGCACACTTTGATTTGAAAGATCAGCGTTTTGGCATTGCGGCATCAACCGTCGACCAACCTACGCAGGGATCAAGCATTTCAATGCAACCTAAGCCGTGGAAGGGCTGCGTACGCCTTACACATGGCCAAAGATCATTAGATCTCGATGCAAACTTTTATTCACCTTCATTGGTACCAGTAGAAAGCCAAGCCTTCAAAATTAGGGTGCAAACGGCGCTCTTTGATCTACAGCTTTCCCCAAATGATGGTGGAACGGTGACGGCCAATATGTGCATAGCCCCTGGCTCCCTTTGGGATCACTACGCTTTGGCTGAGATGGCTAATTGGAACGCGGCAGGTGAAATCTCCTGCGCAGTTATTTGCGATCAAGGGAGGCTTTTTAGCGGCAGCATTAGTCCGAAAATTGAACCCGAGGTTTGGACGAGAGTCGTTGGTGCCGGAGGTAGGATCGCAGAGCAAATTGCTGGTCGCAGCTACCTCATGGGTGTAACAGCAAACGAAGAAACAGCATGGCGTCATCTCAGGCGTTTGGCCAGTCTCTCGGGTTTTTTTGACCAAGACAAAAAGAACCTCTGTTTCCAAACTGATCGGATTCTTGAGGACTTCTCGATTGATTACGTTAGTGCGTATCTGGCGTTTGAGCTGGGCGAGCACTCTCACAGCGCCACGTTGTTGTTTCCGGTTAAAGAGCAAAGACAGGAGGGCAAGAATTGGGACATCGAGTTTGGTCCACCAGATGTAATAAACTGCAGAAAGTTCAGGATCGACTTGGAGAAAATGAAGGTCGAGGCCAAAAAAGAGCTGGATGATCGGATTAAGCAGTCAAAGGAAGTCCACGTTTCCGTCTCTTCTGGCGATCTGTATGACTGGCTCGCTCATCCAGAAGGCAGCTCAGTCCTGCTTAGTTCAATCTAAAGCAGCCGATAGCGGACGCTCAGCATCGGGGCAAATGCTGCGTTGCCGCACCCTCAAATCGGACCTAGTGGGCGATGGCGAACAAAATGATACAGCCGGAATTGCCTACTGGCAGTCTATGTAAAGACCACTTCTAGGTATCCAGGCGAACTATTAGTTGAACTTCGGCGGCGTTTTGAAGCGCTCATGTAGTTTATTTTTGTCCTCGATTAGTTCAGCAAGTTTCGCATTCCAATGAGGGTCTAAGCCTCCATGGCAGGTATGGCATAACGTCACCAGATTGCTCTCAACTGTCGCCCCTGAATTTTCCCAAGGGCGCAAATGATGCACATGCAGTTCAACGTTCACATTGTTGTTTGGACTCTGCCCACACACACGGCACCTATAGCTGTCTCTTTCCAGTATCCTCATGCGCGCCTTTTTTGACGGCGCACGCCTCAACGCTGCCTGTAAATTTTCCTCAGGGACGCTGCTGAACATTCCATATCCGCTGCTTGTCATGGGTCTTGGTTCCAAGTGTTCAGGAATGCAGGCTTCAGCAAGTTGCAGCTGGATTGCGGCTGCACCGCCTCGTTCCCAAAACAGACAGAGTTCTCCAACGTTTGTCAGAAAAGGAAGCGGCACCCCCTCAGATCTTTGGTAGGAGTTGTTCAGGCGTTGGT
Source organism: Sulfitobacter sp. GN1-4 (assembly GCF_055693825.1). NCBI lineage: Bacteria > Pseudomonadati > Pseudomonadota > Alphaproteobacteria > Rhodobacterales > Roseobacteraceae > Sulfitobacter > Sulfitobacter sp. GN1-4. Next base: position 1,422,069 of record NZ_JBVFUQ010000003.1, read on the forward strand.
AAGACAGGATTGAAGGCTGACGGAGTTCGATGCGACCTTCTTTGTCTGCGTACTCTACAAAAATTGTATGGAACGTGATCATATTGCCCTGTCGCTCGTCATAGTATATGCGAGCGAAATAACACTGAACATCGGCCTCAATTTCTTTCAAAGAAAAGCTCCCCAATCTACACATTGTAGTCGCCAAGCTCCTGAGCCACTTTTTCAAAGTCAGAAGCTATTATTGCCAGAGTGAAGCAACAATGCACTATTGATGCAAGCGAAGCCACGCCCTCAGTTAAGGCCGGTCCGGAGCTGACCTGCGCCACCTTCTCGACATGCTGGGGATGCAGCCCGCATTCTGGCTGTTCGCTACTCTTGCCGACCCGAGCCGTTGGCGAACGGGTAGCCAGCGCACAGAACCAACCTTGGTCCATCGCGTTACATTGGTGGCTTGCGTTTCTATCGGACCTTCACCACGGATAAATCAATGAACGTTGTGGACTTGCCGCACGAACTCAGGAATCCACTTTTTAGTTGTGTCGAAGCGCTAATTTGTATCCGATGGAAAGCAACAATCGTAGAGGCTCTGATAAGATGATTTCAAATGAGATATTGGACAGATTGGTCCCCCGAGAACTTCCAAAGCGCGAGATTCCTTTTGGCGGAGGTTCAGAACGTAGAGAACAATCCGAACCTTCACGTAGAATTGGGATATGGGCAGACCTTTTGAGGCGAAGACTACGATCGCAAATGGATGGCAAAAAAAGAGGCGGCCTTTTTCAGAAATTGGCAAGGTCTTCGAGCTTTATTGCCACGGGGTCTTTAGAGCACCCAAAGGCAAGCCGTCGAGGGACTTCCCGTGGTTTTCTTCTTACGAAGGATTTCAATTTGGCGTCATGCTTATGCGAGGTGAGATGCACCCGAGGACGAAGGGCCCCTTTGTCGACAGCATTGAAATGGGTTTTGGTGGCTATCGTGTCCCTGTCATGCAAACCGTCGCTGAATTACAAAGGCACTCAAATGCTCCGAACGGATATGTCGCGGCTACCTACCTTACCGAGGGAGAGAGTCGAGGTTTGACAGCGGGCCACGTGGTTAATGGCTTTGATAGTGGGGACCCCGTTCCAGTTTGGTGCTCTGTCTGCGCTAAAGAGGCGGAATTAACGAAGATGTCTCCCGGACTACTAGATACCGCCGTGGTATCGTTTCCTTGTGGCGGTCCGCAACGACTTGGAAACGGCGATGCAAGAAGGGCAAAGGAAGGTGAGCACGTCGAAGCTCATTTTGGGTTGTCGGGAAAGGAGCAGGCAACCGTTATGAGTAGTCTGCAGACCTTTTCCCAATTGCGAAGCGCAGCTATGCCGGAACACTTTCTTATCGACGAGCATGGTCAGCTTGGCGACAGTGGGTCTCTTGTATGTTCTCAGCATCCAGCTGACGATGAACGCGATCTATTGGGAGTTTATCTGGGAAAGAGCCGGTGCGAAGATGAACACAACAACGCATATGAGTACGGATTTGCACTTAGTATCCGGCAGGCGGCGGAACTCTCAGGAATAGACCCAGACGACTTGAAAGGCGAGTTTCATGACTGATTTTCAGATAGTCATTTTTTCCCTAACGGCGAAAAAGGCGACAGCAAAGATCGATTTTCAATCGAAAAACATGGAGGCGGAGAAAAGGCCGTAGCCAAGATCGATGAGTTAGCCGAAATTTGGCACACTGTCGTCGAAAAGCTCACCGCTATTGCTTCTGCCACAAAAGCCACTGTTGAGAGCTCACCTTACGATTTAGATACGATAGAGTTTAATATCGGCATAGAGGCAGGTCTAGACGTTGGTCTCGTAACGAAAGGCAATGCGTCGGTATCGGTTGCATTCAAAAAAAGGGATGAATTGGAGAGCTTGAAGTGAAGCTGAAGGAGTTCAGAGTCCGCGAGTTTCGGAGTATCTGGGACACTGGCCCAATTAAGGTCGACGACCAGACCACGTGCTTTGTTGGGAAAAACGAGGCGGGAAAAACCACCCTCCTGACTGCCCTATATCGTACCAACCCAATCCGCAAAGGCGACGCAGAATTTGATGAAACCTACGACTACCCAAAGCGCGAGGTTGAGGACTATCGATTCGCCGTAGAGAGCGAGGAACGCGACGAAGCAATCGTGGTAGAATGCCAATATGAACTAGACGACGACGATCAACGCGCAGTCGAAAAAGTGCTTGGTCCAAAGGTTCTAAAAAGCAACACATTTACGCGAAAGACGTACTATGGGAAAGCAAACAGCAGGTTTTCGCTGAACTGCGACGACGGCGTCGCCCGCAAAAATCTGGCCGGTAGTCCCGCACTATCGGATGAACTCAAAGCTTCGTTGGGTCAGGCGGTCGACTGGCCATCCTTTGGATCCGTGCTTGATCAGGCAGAAGCAACTGAGGCAGTTGCCGAACTCAAAAAGAAAGTGGTGAAAATCCAAGAGAACGGTCTCGATTATTTCGTTTTCAATTCACTACTTTGGCCGCGCGCTCCGAAATTCCTTTACTTTGATGAGTATTATCAGATGGAGGGGCAAGCTAATCTGGATTCACTTATCAGCCGTGAAGACAACGACCAACTATTGGATTCAGACTATCCGTTGATCGGCCTGATCAATCTTGCTCGGCTTGATCATCGTAATCTCGTTGCTGCCAACAACACGGTTGAGCTCAAGAACAAGTTGCAAGGTGCGGGAAATCACCTGACCAAACGCATCGCGAGCTATTGGTCGCAGAACCGGCATATCCAGATGCGCTTCGATGTCCGTGACGCCAAGGCCGCTGATCCCGAAGGGATGCAGCAAGGGGTCAACGTTTGGGGTGAGGTCTACGATTCTGTCCACTGGGCAACTACACCCTTGAGCAACCGTTCGCGCGGCTTCGTATGGTTCTTCTCTTTCTTGGCGTGGTACGAGGATGTGAAGCGCCAGAAACAAAATGTCATCTTACTGCTCGATGAGCCAGGCCTGTCTCTGCACGGCCGCGCGCAAGCTGACCTTTTGAGATACTTTGACGCAGAACTATCAAACCACCAATTGCTCTATACTACGCACTCACCGTTCATGATTGAACCGGCCAAATTTGAGCGTGTCCGCATCGTGCAGGACCTTGGCATCGATGCGACTGAGGCACTGCCAAAGGAGGAGGACGGCACCAAGGTGTTGGCCAACGTGTTCGATGCGACGGACGATAGCCTTTTCCCGTTACAAGGTGCCTTGGGCTACGAAATCCAACAAACCCTTTTCATTGGCCCAAATTCCCTGATCGTCGAGGGTGTGGCGGACATGCTCTATCTGCGCGCCGTATCAGCGGAGCTTGAGCGTGAGGGGGAGTCGGGCTTTCCGAGGACTGGGTAGTCACCCCAGTCGGCGGTAGCGGCAAGGTTCCTACATTCGTAGCGCTTCTTGGTTCGCAGAAAGGCCTAAATGTCGCGACGTTGCTAGATATTCAGAGCAGCGACAAACAAATGATCGAAGACCTCTACAAAAAGAAACTGCTTAGCAAGAAGCACGTCTCGACTTACGCCGACTTCACCGGCACCAGTGAAGCCGATGTTGAGGACATGTTTGATCGCGCCTTCTACATTGAGCTCGTAAACGGCGAGTTCAGCACCCAACTCAAGTCGAAGATTTCAACGGCTAAACTCAACGCCAAAGAACCGAGGACACTTAGGGCCATTGAAGCGTGGTTGGACGAGAATCCAATGAAATCAGGTGCGTTCGGCCATTATCGTCCTGCACGTTACTTCACAGAGCAGATCACTAAGCTCTGGCCGAAGGTGTCGGAAGATACAAAGAAGCGTTTCGAAGCGGCGTTCAAACACTTGAACGGGTTGTTGAAGTAGGCACCCTTGGAAAGGGAGCACACGCCGTCGAAATCGCCGAATGCTGAATTGCTGTCATTAGCCGCTGGTCTGATAGCCAGCATCCGCTATTGCCCTCAAAATATGGTTTGTTTCAACCTCAGCGACTGACGGCTTCCCGCGTTCGCCGAAAGAGATGTTTCCAGAGCTACTCTCACCTCGTGGGAAGGTAGGCACCGTGCGACTAGGTAGCAGAGCTGGTGCAAACCTCATTTTTCCATGTCGCCTCCACACTTCGCGCGTCTCTCTCTCGTTCGGCTTAGGGCTGCCGCCCTCAGCGCGTTTCAGCAAAAATAGACGGTCTCCCGAGGCTCGGACGTGCCGTCCTGTGCCCGCCGTCGATTTTTCCTTCCACTTGCACACCCGCTTCTCGGCGAAGGCCAAGGGTTGCATGCGCAACCCCTGTGTTCAGAAAGGAAGTTAGATGTTTAGAAACCAGATCATTGAAGGAGATGCAGCCCACGTTTTGGAAGAGGTGAAGGAGGGCTCAATTGACCTTGTTGTGACCGATCCACCCTATCTCGTGAACTATCGGGATAGAACAGGGCGAAGCCTCAGAAACGATCGCAACGCAAGCGGCGTCATGCCTGTGTTCGAGCCGATGGCACGCGCCATGAAGCGGGATAGCTACTCCATCTGCTTTGCGGGATGGTCAGCCTTGCCGCAATTTACAGCCGCGTGGCAGGCCGCAGGGCTGCGGATCGTAAGCCATATCGTTTGGGAAAAGCGCTACGCCTCCCGGAAAGGCTATACTGAGTATCGCCACGAAAGTGCCTATGTGCTTGCCAAAGGTAACCCGTCTAAACCCACACACCCGCTGCCAAGCGTTATGGATTGGGCTTATTCCGGCAACAGGCGGCACCCCACCGAAAAGTCCGTTGAAGTGATTGACCCCTTGATCCGGTGCTTTTCAAGGCCGGGCGACTTGGTCTGTGATCCGTTCAGCGGTTCCGGCAGTACCTCCGTCGCCGCAGCCCTGAACAACCGGGATTACCTCGGGATAGAGATTGATCCTCAGTATGTCGCAGTCGCGCGTTCAAGGCTTGCTGGTGTTGCCCGGTTTCAAGCGCAAAGGCAGGGGAGGGTAGCAGCATGAGCAAGCACCCTGATCAACTTGGCTTTGACGCCCTCCTCGGTGAGGCTGCAAAGAGCAATGAAACTCGCCAGTTTGAACGCGAGACTGCGCATTTGCCCGATAACTGGGCGGATGCACTCCCGTATCACCGCGTGCAAATCGTTGAGCATCATGCCGCCATGTTGGCGAATGACTTCGATGCCGCCCTTGCCTTCAGGAAGGAAGCACAAATGCTTGCAGCCAAGCTCAATGGTGGCAAATGGGGTATTCTTGCAGGAGAGGATGCGCCGGGGTGCCAATTAGGCGCGCAAGCACGCGCACCAGAGGGTGCAATCCCCTTATGGGGGCAGAGCGGTTCATTTGAGCTGCTAGACGCAGGGCTAAGGGCAACCGTAGAGATGAACGGCATGTTTAGCATTGGCGCAACCTCCATGTCGTATCTTGGCTTTTCTGTGCGGGCGATTGACACCGACAAGCCATTCCTGAGCTCCACAGGCTATCGGAGCTTTCTCGGGGCATCCGTGCCCCCAGAGCCCGGCATGATTGTAGAGCGCTTTGTACACCGCGTGATCGAAGCGCATATCAAGAACCACCTCCCAAACGGGCTTTTGCCAATAGATCCAAAGTGGGCGCAGACGTGAGCTTGCGAGAAAATTCGCGGGCAGCCCTCACGGGCTGCCCGCGCTTCATTTGCAAAATGATGATGTAGTAAGGTAGGATAAAGTAGGACAGGCAAAACTGGAGGTGTCCGATGAGCATGATCAAAAAGAGCATTACCGTCACTGATCAGCAGGATGCGTTCATTCAAGCGCAAATTGCCTCAGGCCATTATGCATCCGATAGCGAAGTGATCCGGGAGGCCTTGCGCGAAAAGGAACTGCGCATGGCTGAAATCGATGCTCTGCGCGCCAAGCTCATCGCCTCCGAGGAAAGCGGTATCAGTGACCGAAGCCCTCAAGATATTCGCGCCGCCGCAAAGGAGCGCCTGAACACCGCTTCATGAACCGTTATACGTTCCGCATTACTAACATCGCGGGGCAAGACCTCGATGATCTCTATACCGAAGGCTTTTCGACTTGGGGCGAGGCGCAAGCGGATCGCTACTTTGATGGGATGCTCGGTAAGTTCGAGCGGATCTGTGAAAACCCGTTGATGTATCCCGCCGTTGATGACATCCGCCAAGGGTATCGCCGCGCCGTCTATAAGAAGCACTCGATCTATTATGTCATTGATGGCGATTTCGTTGAGGTCAGGGCAGTCGTGAAATATCAGGACATCATATCACGCGGCTAACGTTCCATTAGACCGTGAATATTTGCCGCTCCAGCTTCTCCCCGCTAAATTGAACTTGGAAATACAAGTGCAACCCATATAGCGTTGGATTTGATTTAGCCGCTTTTTCTGATTAGATGACACGTCTCAAACAAATCAGGAAGCAAAATGAGCATCGATCTGAAATCAATGACACGCAAAGAGTTGGAGAAGCTCAAGGTCAGTGTCGAGCGTGAATTGGCACGCACCATTGAGCGCGATAAGAAAGCGGCAATCGCGGCTGCCCAGAAAGCGGCCCGCGAACATGGCTTCGACTTAGGCGACATCACCAAAGCTGAGAAGCCAGCAAAGAAGGCAAAGCCAGCTAAAGCCAAGAAGACGGTTGTCGCCAAACCGAAGTACCGGCACCCGGAGAACCCGGAAGTGACATGGACCGGCAAAGGCCGCCAGCCGAACTGGATCAAAGAAGCGGAAGCCGCCGGGAAGTCCCGCGACGACTTCCTGATCTAATAATTGCCTACCGAGTGGTGTTTGGTCGTTTGGCTAGGTCAGCGTAACGGTTTCGTCATTATTGAGACGAATGGTGCGGCCATCACCACTCACCGCATGATGTGCCTCTACATCATACCAGCCAACTAAAGCCAGAACTCTGATTTCACTATCGGCACGAGGTTCGACAAGGAGATAGGGCGTATCGGTGCCAGGTTTCTGATAACGGCATCGATAAAGTGGGTCGCCTGTTTCAGAGCGCTGCATGAGATCGTAGTCCACCAAAAACGGAACAGCGTTGGCTTGCCACTGATTTACGCCGTGGGGCGTCACTATTCTCATTGGCTCTTCGTTGAATGTTGCCCAATCCAGTTGGTTCATTGCAGTTCTCCGGTCTTCTTAGAGCCGTCAATACCGGTAATAGTATAGAGCCACAATGCATGACCTATGGAGCAGAGGTGAGATAGCCGCAGAACTGTGAACTGGATGCTCTGGAATTCTGTGGAGTATTTGCGAATGGACCGAATTCTAGACTTGGTGGAGACGAGTGACTGCATACTTGTTTAGGTTATTGGTGACGCTGTGCGGAATGATCTGCTCCCTTAGTCTGTCTTTGACAATCCGTTTATGAGTGCCTTCGCAGCAACGGAAACGCCCGCCTGTCTAGGCCCACGGGCCGTTGCTAGGTTTCACAAATCACGTGCAGCTCGGTGTTCGTTTGGCTTGTGGTGCTTCCAATCAGGCGGTCATGCCACGTTTGACCGCAAAGCCCACTAACGTGCGATCTGCTTTGAGGTAACAAAGCGCACCGAAACCTAGCTAGCGATCCTAGTGATGATAGAACTTTGAAGCCTTACCCTTGGCAGCTTGGACATGCATCCAATCATAGTTTTCGGAACGTCCCAGAGAGTACCATCCCTCGTTTTCAAAGGCTTCCCAAAATTTTTGACAGTCGGAATGCGCTAAGGTGGGTGGAGGGGTGTCATGGGTCGTACGACGCAGCTGATTCTTAGATCCATAGAAATCAATTGCAATGCCATAAGCATGTGTCGACATCCTAGACCCTCCTGTGATTTGTCTACAAACGTGATCTCCTGAAAATCGGTTGAGGCCGAGGCTTTTGATCTCCGCTAGTGAGTAATTTGATTCAATCGAAGTTAGAACGCGTTCCAGGGAGGTCTCAACCAATTTGTGGACTTTAAAGAAAGTCCGAGACTGGCTCATGTCCCAGTCAAGAGGCATCTTCCAAGGACTCTTTACTTTGACTAACTGAGACTCAATTGCCGAACAATCCCCTAGCCTTGGCTCCCCATAGAAGGCGTCAAGGTCGGCAGTCTTGTCTGAAGGCCAAGCGTTTGGATTTACGTCAATTGGCTCATCGTCCCAGACGTTAAAGATCGTCAGGCCATCAATTGATCTGACATATAGAGTTGCCGCATTTCGAGTGTTGGTTCCGAGCCAGCCATCAATCACTCCAGGATCGAAACCAGCATCCTGCGACAGAATCTGGAGCGTGACGACGAATTTACGCTTCTTGGGCCATGTGTCCCCATAGTCCTGAGGGAGCCTGTTCGTATTGGCTAATATGAAGGCTTCGACTGCTGTCATAGAGGCCGAACCTAGTTCTCCATCGATTATCCCGGAATAAAGACCGAGATTTCTTAGACCGTGTTGGATTGCTTGCGATTCTGATTTTCTCAAATCCATCTTTCTTTTCCTATTTTAGTCTGCGTACTGAGTTATCGATGTGGAAAAACACTTGTATTTTTCAATATATTCTGGATCTAATGTCCCGTCATGGCTTCGATATCCAAATGTGAGGTGTGATACAGGGTCAAGAGTTTCGGTGGTCGTGAAGCGGCCAACCATATTTCGATAAGTCAACTGTAACTGTACCACGTGTATTTTGTCGGATTTAAGAACCGTGACTTCATCTCTCTTCTGAGCCTCCAAGAAAATCTCATATGGGGTGCCGCCCCATTGCGGCGAAAAGAGGTAGAACTCTGTTGCTCCGTCTTCAGACGTCAACCATGCCGAAATAACCCCGCTTCCATCCGCCGAGCTTCGTGACGGTCTGAGTTCCATCCCGCTGGGACGGATAGCGGTAAACCAAGCTCCACTTAGATGAGTCCCCTCGCAGGCATGTACTGTAGAGGCGATGGTTTGGCCGGCAAAAGAAATCAAAAGTGTTACTGCAAGGAGCTTGAGCTTCGGCATGCAACAATCCTTCGTTTGGGTGGTTCGCAGCTTTTCTCCACAATAAGTTGGAAACTTAAGTTCCAGAATATGCCATCAATTCTGGACCTGTTTCGGCTCTTGGAGCACATCGGTATGTATATTTTTTAGATTCCTGAGAGTTCAAAGTGCATCCCATCCTTCGAGGTGTTGTAGTGTCCACCCCAATAAAAATCGAACCGGTTTGCTACCTCGGCTAGTTCTCTCACAGAGCCTTTTTGGCCGCAAATGGCAGGGTTCATTTTCCAACCATTCCAGTAAGTGTTGATATCAATCGCGGACCCAAAAGAGTGGTTGCTCAGTTTACCAGTGTTGATACTCTGCCTCTTTCCATGGCCTTTCTTTGGGTGGGGCGCTTTCCCGCGAATATAGCGAGGCACGAAGCATCCGGCGTAGTTTATAACTAGGTGCAATAGATCTTCCTTTTCCCATTCGTCCAAGAGGATCTTCAGCTTTGGGACTACAGCTCGATGGCACTTGAAGTACCCATTATAGCCGGATGCGTACTTAAGGCGATCGTCGTAGAAGTTGATTATGAAATGATCTTCCCAATCATCAATCTTTCCGTCACAAGAACCCTTAATTATGATTGCTTCTTCGTCATGCACGGGAGGTCGTGGTTTTTGCAAAAATTCGAAGCATGTAAACGCACTATTTCGCCAAGAGTTCTTCGGAGTAGAGATGTTTGTTGGCTTCCCGGCCAACTAGAGGATGATCTTTTCTGGTAGTAGTCTCTGGGCAAAATTGTGTACCCCTGAGTGCTAGCCACATTCAAGGTTGATGCGTCTACTCTCCCATGGGCTGTTAACCCGTTTTGCATCTGAAAGATCTTAGTGCCTATCTCGGAGTTTTTTCCAAAAATTCCATCGAGTGCGCCGACTTGTGAAATGCCATTTCTTAGTAGAAAATACTGCCATCTTTGCACTTCAGCGGGCATGTTGTTGCCGCTCCGGGATAGTTTGAACATTGTATCAAAGGCCCTCTTTCTCGTTACACAGTTGAGGTGTCTTAAGGCGACAAGACTTGAATTGGCTTTAAGAGTTAAATTTTAGGACACAGGATCTAAAAGGTGGTCAATTACATACACCACCATAAGTGGAGATGCGATTCGTTCAAGCCTTATAAGGGGATTTGATTGGCGTACCATGCACCGATAGTGCGTAGCGGGGAGAACTCGAGCGTTTGCCCTCGCTAAAGGAAGGCTTCTCTAATTGCATTCGGGTCTAGCATCTGGCTATGAGCACAGACAGACTGAGAATGGACTTCTACCTATTTAGATAAATGATCCACACGTTTGACATCATGATCCCAAAACTTACTCCGACCTACTCATAGGCTTTCTAAAAGCCCTCAACTGTTATGTAGGTCGGAGTAGACTTAATTCGATATTACCTGGGCAATGGGAGGAAACTGACGACCAGCCCTTTGCCCTCGAAGTTTGATGACAGTTCAGATTTTATCGCCGCCTCTACCTTTGGCTTGAAGATCTTCAAGGCCGCTGAAATTTCGGTACTTGCCGACAAATCGGACTTTGTTTCAAACTTTAGATTACCGGAAGTAACGCCCAAAATCTGATAAGCTGCCCATTCCTGCTTCGAAATGTTCTTTCGCCAACCGCTACACTTCGTTCTATTCGCCTGATTGTTGAACACGTTTTCAGCATCAACGAGCGAAATGGATGATGCATAGGCATTTGTAAGCTTGTAGGTGAAGTACTTTTCGACGCCGCCATCCAGCCCGGCTTCCAATAGTTGTGTTTCAATACCATCTAAATCGCCTGAGAGGTTGAGCCGCTTCAGTAGGTCAATATCCGCAACTTTCTTTGGTGTCTCAAGAGTCACATCCGCATTGTCTAGATCCAGGATACAGAGTTTCTCCAGGTTGGCGGGTACCGACAGATCGCTCGTTTGCGCTTCGCGTACGTAATAAAGTGATCCGACCTCAATCCCTTCTCTTGGTGGCTTTAGGAAACGCCCACCGATATCTTCCGGTGCAGGAGTAAACGAACATCCGCTCAACGCCAAGGCACCACATAATGACAAAGCTCTAATCACTTCTTTCCCCTTCATATCTGTTTATCCAGAATGAACGCCCGATAGTTTAAGTCAACCACGGAATTTGACTAAATAATAGGTTCTGGAGAGCTGACTATCTGAGAATTTGCAGAGTTTTAATTCGGGCGTTCGGGTGTTGAGTGTGTGAAGTCCCGGCACTTGTTGAATTATCTAGCATACAATTTGGCAAACCCTAGTTGGCCCTTTCGTTCATTTGGCTAATAGGCTTGATAGTCTATCGAAGCCCAAGTTCTCTTGTTGGTGTTCTGCTCGTTCCTTTCAATCTCTGAGGCATAAATCCACGGCGGATAGTCTGTGTGACTTATTGCGATTTTCATCTTATCTCGGTGTCGGGTCATGGCGACATAGGCAAGATGTTCATCCATAGAGCGCGAAGCCAGCAAGTAGGCTTGATCAACTGTTGCTCCCTGTGACTTATGGATCGTAACGGCATACCCATGATCAAAGAAGCGGAAGTGTTGAGGATCGAAGCTAACGGAATGCGCTTCATCGCCATCAAGCACGACTTGGAGCTCGTCGCTCGCAACGCTTCTCACTGTCCCCAGCATTCCGTTCTTCACGCCAATGGCCTTATCGTTGCGCGTAAACACAATGCGGTCGCCCTCGGTAAAGGGACGCAAACCAGTGTCAGTTCGCAGCACGACATCCTGTGTATCGTCTTCGCCTGAGCGTAACGCCTCGCGGATCCCCTGGTTCAATGCATGCACGTCTTTGCGCCGATGGGCGAAGGCCAGCCGGGTTTTCTCTGGTCCATTGGCAGCAATGTCCATGGCATAGCTCTCGACCAGAGCTTCAATGGCCTCTGTGCGGCTGTTTGCCTGCGTGATGTCTCCGTTTTGTTGGTATCTCGCGACGGCTTTGACGATGTCGCCGTGCGCCAGCTCACCAGATGCTCTCCTTTGCCACTCTGCGCACTGGCGATGGATTTCGGTCAGTTTAGCAGCGCCATGTGTTTCAACGATCTTGCGGAAAGGCGTCCCGGCCTCAATCGGTTGCAGCTGATCTGGATCGCCTACCAGAACCAGCTTAGCGCCGATCTCGTCCATTTTGCTTGCTATCTTGCCGAGCTGCCTTGTGCCGATCATCCCAGCCTCATCAACAACAAGAACATCTCCTGGCGCGATAGGCTCATACCCATTCTTCCAAGACAGCTCCAAAGAGGCGAGAGTCCGACTGGGAATTCCTGATGCGGTCTCCAGCTCTGCTGCTGCCTTTCCGGCAAGGGCCGCGCCGTGAACTTTGCTCTCTTGCCTGTCCCACGCATTCTTGGCCGTCGCCAGCATGGTGCTCTTGCCTGCACCAGCGAGGCCCACCACTGAGCAGAGTTGCTTATCGCCAAGCACGCGTTGGAGAGCGGAGCGCTGTTCGTCACTCAACCGCCCCCCAAAAGCGCGGTGCATTTCCTCGTCTTGCGATTTGATGGCCAGCATGAGTTGCCTGCGCTCAACAGCAAAGCCCTTAGTGGCGGACATGTGCTTTGCAGCCTGATCAAGAGCCCGCTCCGCCTTCTGGTAGTCCTTGGTAGTGAACAGTTCTGCACCATCTAGCAAGCCCACGCTAATGACCTCTGAGGACGCCATAGCCATCCCGGTCGCTGTCTTAAGCTGTTCCGGATCCGAGATACGCTTAGCCAATGCCCGGGTTACATCGTTTCGGGTGAAGGCAGCTTGCTTCTCTGAGACATGCGCCAAGATGAGCTCTGGAGATTTTAGCAACTCTGCTTTCGTGAAGGGCAGTACCTCTGGCGGCAGGACAAGTCTGTATTTCGACTGCGCCGTCTCTTGCGGCTGCAGAGACATCGCCAAAGCCCGTTGCCAGGCAAGATCCTGACTTAGCTCCCGGCGTTCTTGCAGATGTCGATTGATCAGAGCCTGTTGCGCCGCGCGATGTTCCTGCTGACGCTGACGCACCTCTTCTTCGAAGGCTGAGAGCAGTTTGGCATATTGGCCTGTTGCGCGCGCCAGAAGACCGCGCAGCCCGCGCGGCAACCGAGACCGACGCTCGGCGTTGTCGTTCAAGCGCTGCTGTTCTTGTTTCTTAAGAAGAGTCTCACGTTCGGCGCGCTGGCGGGCCACAAGCTCAAGACGTTTTGCCTCAAAGGCCGCACTGGGATCCTCTTCATGTTTCCGCGGTAAGCTCTTGGCAAGTGCGGTCGCTCTTTCAACGGAAGGCAGCTCGGCTTCAGACCCAAGGCGCGCCCGCATGTCCTTTGGCTTGACCCCGCACCAGCGCGATAGAGACCAGACCTTGCCTGCGCCATCAACGGCCACAAAGCCGCGCCGGTCACCGCGTGCGAGAACGAAGCCGTGTTCTTCTAAAGCGGCAGCAAAGGCAGCTCTGGAATCCGATGTCTCCCAGCACTGGCGGAACATTGCCTTAAGCGCCTTTGGATCACGCATGCCCCGTTTTGCCTGCCCTGCTTCTTCACGCGAGAAGTTCAGCGGATCTCTGTCTTTCCCGTCTTTGAAGCCCGCAGGCATATCCCATTCATGTGTGCGGTAGAGTTCTTTGGACAAGCCAAAGAGCTTGCGCTTGTAGTGGCGCATGGTGATCGCTTTGAGCTTGCGGCCATCAATGCGTGACCACACCGCATGAGCGTGACGACGTCCGTTCTTTTCATGGAAGACAATGGCGCGGGGCTGTCCCTGCAAGCCAAGGGCGTTTTCAGCATCAGCAATCGCCGCCTCAAATGCCTCGACAGACACGTTTTCGCCGGGAGGTGGATTGAGCGACAAGGAGAACAGGTACTTTTGGCACTGTGTGGCTTCTGAGATGGCCTCAGCTTCAGCAAAGGCCCCAAAGAGATCATCGGCGATGAATCCATCAAGCGCGTGAACGGTCACGTGATCATTGTCGCGCGGGTTCAGAAGATGTCGCGCCAGTTCGGCTCCATAGCCGCGCTCATTGCCTTCCAGTATCACTTGTGCCTCTGTTCCTTACCCAAAGCCTGCATAAGCAGGGTGCGGATCGCAGCGAGGTGCGTATTGGCTTCGGAAATTTGTGCTTTCTCAGCGTCACCCACGATGAGAGCGCCCACATTTGCGTGATAGGCGAGCTGGTTGAGATTGCTGGCAATGCGCGATTGCCCCAGCAGAGCCAATGCCTCTGCTGCAGCCCGTTTGTCCTCAATGGTGTTTTTCGGACGTTTCTTGCGTCGTTTCGTCTCCTCAGCAAAGACGCAGGCGCGAATATAGGCGCTGAGCGTCATGCCATCGGCAAGCTCTTCCAGCTTGGCGCGTTCATCAGGTGTCATGCGCAACGTTACCGGAGAAGACGGAGACCGCGATTTGGCCCGCTTAGCCGCCTTATTCTGGAAACTTACCGCAAGCGCCCGCTCATTATCTTGACCGAGAGCGCTCATAAGGAACTCTCAAGGGCAGGGGAGGCGTTGTCCGAAGGATCAGCTTCATCGCTGCTCTGGTCATCAGCAGCCCTTAGTGCGGCCAACTTGTGGATAACTTCCGGCTCTCCCTTGAGAATGTCTGTCCAGTTCTCTAACTCTTCAAGGATAGAATGCATCTCGGAGGGTTCTAGGTTGTTCTCCTCCGGTGCACCATATCTCACCGGCCTACCGCCTTCGGTGACGTGAGGCCGGTTTGGTCTGAGGCTCGTCCTCTCCCCGCACCACTGCCCCTTCCTTCCAAACAGGTGACCTCTTAGACGGCTCCCGGACCGGCACAGTACCATCTGCCAGCGCCCCTCAATCGCCACCGCTCAATCCAGTCCCCCTCCACCGCACGAAAAAAGCCCCCCGCAGGGCGGAGGGCTTTGCATTATGGGCGGCCTCTCAAAAGGCCATGCCCGCTTAGGCGATGTCGAAGCGGTCCGCGTTCATCACTTTGACCCAGGCAGCGACAAAGTCTGACACGAACTTGGCCTCAGCATCGGCACTGCCGTAAACCTCAGCCAGCGCGCGCAGTTGCGAGTTGGAGCCAAAGATCAGGTCGGCGCGTGTCGCGGTGCGTGCCACAGCGCCACTGCTGCGGTCTTTGCCTTCGAACACTTCCTGGCCGTCATCAATCGCGGTCCAGGTGCAGGTCATGTCCAAGATGTTGACGAAGAAATCGTTCGACAACGTGCCCTCACGGTCGGTGAAGACACCGTGCTTGCGCCCGCCATAGTTGGCACCCAGCACCCGAAGACCGCCAACAAGCACTGTCATTTCCGGCGCGCTCAGCGTCAGCAGCTGTGCACGGTCCACCAGCATCTTCTCTGTCGGGACAGAGAATTCGGACTTCAGGTAGTTGCGGAAACCATCGGCCTGTGGCTCCAGCACGTCAAAGCTTTCCGCGTCGGTCTGCTCTTGCGTGGCATCGGTTCGGCCTGGGGTGAAGGGCACGGTCACGTCGTGGCCCCCTGCTTTTGCCGCCGCTTCAATGGCGGCAGAACCGGCCAGCACGATCAGATCCGCAACAGACACCTTTTTGCCGCCCGAGGCTGAAGCGTTAAACTCGGCCTGCACGCCTTCCAGCGCTTCCAGCACTTTTGCCAGCTTGGCAGGCTCATTGACCTCCCAGTCTTTTTGCGGCGCAAGGCGAATGCGCGCACCGTTGCCCCCCGCGGTGGTCAGACCCGCGATAGGTAGAGGCCGAGGCCCAAGCCACGGAAATCAGCTCTGCTGTGCTCAGCCCTGTTGCCATGATCTTGGCTTTCAGCTGGGCCACGTCCGCATCGTCAACCAAGGCGTGGTCTACTGCAGGCACCGGATCCTGCCAGATCAGGTCTTCGGCAGGTACTTCGGCGCCCAGATAGCGCGCCTTTGGACCCATGTCGCGGTGCGTCAGCTTGAACCAAGCGCGCGCAAATGCATCCGCGAACTTGTCGGGATCGGCCGCATATTCTTCCGAGATCGCCAAATAGTCGGGATCCACTTTCATGGCCATGTCAGCGGTGGTCATCATCGGCTGGAACTTCATCTCACCGGATGCCGCATCTGGCACGGAGTTGGCCATCGCATCGCCTTTTGGCTTCCACTGCTGCGCGCCCGCGGGCGACTTTGTCAGCTCCCAGTCGTTGCCCAAAAGCGTTTCGAAATAGGACATGTCCCAGGTGGTGGGTGTCGGTGTCCACGCGCCTTCGATGCCGGAGGTGGTGGTATGTGCACCCACACCGCTTTCATGCGCGTTGATCCAACCCAGGCCCATCACCTCCATCGGTGCGCCTTCAGGCTCTGGGCCCACCAGATTTGGATCGCCCGCGCCATGCGCTTTGCCAAAGGTGTGACCGCCTGCGGTCAGCGCCACAGTTTCCGCGTCGTTCATCGCCATGCGCGCAAAGGTGTCGCGGATGTCATAGGCAGAGGCTTGTGGATCCGGGTTGCCGTCTGGCCCCTCAGGGTTGACGTAGATCAGGCCCATCTGCACAGCCGCCAGCGGGTTTTCCAGCTCACGATCGCCAGTGTAGCGTGTGTTGGGGCCGCCGGAGGCTTCCAACCATTCCTCTTCCGCACCCCAATAGATGTCTTCCTCAGGCTCCCAGATGTCGGCACGGCCACCGGCAAAGCCGAAGGTTTTGAAACCCATGGTCTCCATTGCGACGTTGCCGGTCAGCACCAACAGGTCCGCCCAGGAAATCTGCTTGCCGTACTTCTGCTTGATCGGCCACAGCAGGCGGCGCGCCTTGTCGAGGTTGCCGTTATCCGGCCAAGAGTTCAGTGGCGCAAAGCGCTGCCCGCCGGTGCCCGCACCGCCACGGCCATCTGCCGTGCGGTAGGTGCCCGCCGCGTGCCAGGCCATGCGCACGAACATCGGGCCATAGTGGCCGTAGTCCGCGGGCCACCAATCACTGGGAATCGGTCATCAGATCAGCGAGGTCTTTTTTCAGCGCCTCAAGGTCCAGCTTGGCAAACTCTTCCGCGTAATCAAACCCTGCATCCATTGGATCGCCTGCCGCAGGGTTTTGGTGCAAAATCTTGAGGTTAAGCTGATTTGGCCACCAATCTTTGTTGGTCCGCGCGTCATGTGTGACATGCTTTGTGCTGCCGTGCATAACCGGGCATTTGCCGCCCTTTTCGAAATCGTTGCCGTCCATGGGTCTCTCTCCTCGGTAGGTGATTTGGAATCGTTATAACAAGCGCGTGTGACAGTTTTAAGTTGGAAAAACTCATCAGTGTGATAACTTTTTCTTATGGCTAACTTCACCCTCCGCCAGTTGCGCTATTTCGAAGCGCTGGCGCAACACCAGCATTTCGGTCATGCCGCCGCGGCCAGCGCGATTTCTCAGCCTGCTTTGTCTGTGCAGATCAAAGAACTGGAGGCCACGCTGGGCACACCACTTTTTGAACGTAGTGCGCGCCAGGTCCGTCTGACACCCTTTGGCGAAAGTTTCGCAGAGCGCGTGCGCGACATTCTGCGCGCGGTCGATGATCTGTCGGATTTCGCCCGTGCCGCCCAAGGCAAGCTTACCGGGCGTTTCCGGTTGGGGATCATCCCGACCATCGCCCCCTACCTGCTGCCCGGTCTCATCGCTCAGTTAGGGCGCAGCCATCCGGGTCTGGATCTGCATGTGCGCGAAACGCTGACGCCCAAACTGGTTGAGGAGTTGTTCCAAGGCCAGCTTGACGCCGCGATCGTGGCCCTGCCACTGCAAGAGGACGCGCTCAGCGAAACGCCCCTGTTTTCCGAAGACTTTCTGTTGGTGCGCCCCAAATCACAGGCGCAACACCCCGTGCCCGACGCCCAGCAGCTGCGCCAAATGCGGCTCTTGATGCTGGAGGAGGGGCATTGCTTTCGCGATCAGGCGCTGTCGTTTTGCAATGTGTCGCCCACCACGCCGCGCGCGGGCCTCGACGGCAGCTCACTGGCGACCCTGGTGCAGATGGTGGGGGCCGGCATCGGGGTGACGATGATCCCCGAAATGGCCCAAGACGTGGAAACCCGTTCGGCCAATGTGTCCTGTGTCCGTCTGCCCGATCCGCAGCCGGGCCGTACCATCGGCATGGTCTGGCGCCGCTCCAACCCCCTGGCCGATGCTTTTGCCGGTCTTGCGGATGCTGTGCGCGATGCGGCGCGCGCAAACCGCTGAGGCGTTAAGCCTGCCGTAAGACCTGCCTGCTTAAACCCCCACAGCTAGTCACACGATCCCCGAAAGCTGAGGAGAGTTCACGATGTCAAAGGCCTCAAAGGCACCAAAAGCGCAAGGCTCCGTTCATCCGCTGCACAGCCTGTTGTTCAAATTATCCGTTTTCACATCGCTTTTTGGTCTGGTGGCTTTGTTTGCGATCCTGTCCACCACCAATGCGAACTATGTGGCTTCCGTCGAAAAATCGATCCAAGAGCGCGCGTTTGAGAAAACAAAACTGCTGTCTGGTCAATTGAGTGGGGCGGTGAAGTTCCAACAGATCGACGCAATCGACGAACTTGTGTCTCAGGTCGTGGAAATGTCCGGCCGCAACAGCCGGGGCATTGCCGTTTTTGATGTACAAGGCACAGAAATTTATAGCGCATCTGCGAGCGGCCAGACCCCGAGCACAGCAAAGGCCACAACGCTCATGCAAAGTGCAATGTCTGAAATGACAACGCAGTTTTCGCCAGATCGGATGTTGATTGCTCAGCCCATTTTGTTCGGCGCGGATGAATCGCTGGCGGGTATCATTCTCAGCGCCTGGAGCACGGAAGCCGTGTTGGAAGCGGCCTGGGCACAGCAGGTCAGGATCTTCGCGTTAGGACTTGTTGCTTTGGTGTTGGGCTGCTTCGGCTCAACATTCGCCCTCAGCCATCTGTTATCCAGACCGCTCAAGCAGCTTGGAACGGCGATCACCTCTGCCGCTGAGCAGAAATTGGATATTGAGGTGCCGCAGCAATCGCGGCGGGATGAAATCGGCTTGATCGCCCGAGAGTTGGAGGTGTTGCGCACCTCGCTCCAGGCAGCCAAAGCGGCGGAAGTGGAAACCACCTTCAAAGGGGCCGCGTTTGAGGCGACATCATCGGCAATCATGATGACAGACACGTCCGGCAAGGTGATGTTTGCCAATCCCGCCTGTCAGGATCTGTTGACCCGACTGCAGCCTGAATTGCAGGCCCTTTGGCCTCAGATGACCCCCGAAGACCTCAGCGGCACAGATGTCTTGCAGCTAACCGATCTGGCCACAGCCCTCAAAAACACGCTCGCACAAGATCAGGGTGCCGGGGCCACGCGCGACCCGCGTGTTGTCATGCTAAAGGCGGGTGATGCGCGCGTTCAGGTCAAAGTCGGGGTTGCGTCTGACCCGTCTGGCAAGGTCACGGGCTGTGTTCTTCAGTGGTCCGACAGGACAGAGCAAAAGCGCAACGCGGCCATGATCGACGCGCTGAATGAGGATAATCTGCAGCTGATCTTTGACACGCACGGACGCCTCTCTGACGCCAACCCGGTCGCAACCAAGCGGGCCGGATCGACGGTGCAGGACATGAAAGGGGCCGCCCTGACAGCGATGTTCGCGGGGCAAAGCGCTGACTTTGCCGACCGGATGTTTGCAGGCGATGTGGCGCGGGGCAAATTCGATGTCCAACTGCCCGGTGCCCACGGCCCCTGTTTCCTAGAAGGGGGCTTTTCCATCCTGCGCGATGAGAACGACGTGCCAGAGGCCGCCATCTTTTTAGGCCGCGACGTGACTGCGGCCACCTTGCAGGCTGCTGAAGTTGAGGAAAGCCAGGCCAAAGCCGCGCAAGAGCAGGCGATGATCGTAACTTTGCTGAGCGACGCGATGCAAAAGCTGGCTGGCGGCAATCTGGAGTGTGATATCAAAGGGCAGGTGCCCGACGCCTACACCAAGCTGCGCGATGACTTTAACGGCGCGATGCAGGCTTTGCGTCAGGCCATTCAGGCGGTCACCCATAACTCTGATTCGATCCGCAATGAAACCTCAGAGATCAGCACGGCCGCAGATGATCTGTCCCGCCGGACCGAAAAACAGGCCGCAACATTGGAAGAAACCGCAGCCGCCTTGGATGAGCTGACCGCCTCGGTTCAATCCACAGCACAGGGGGCGGATACCGCGTCCAAAATGTCAGCAGACGCACAGACAAACGCCGAAAACGGAGGCGAAGTCGCGCGCCAGGCCGTGTCTGCCATGGATGAGATCAAGACCTCATCGCAAGAGATTTCCAAAATCACCAGCGTGATTGACGACATTGCCTTCCAAACCAACCTGTTGGCGCTGAACGCAGGCGTTGAAGCCGCCCGCGCCGGTGAAGCGGGACGCGGCTTTGCCGTCGTTGCCACAGAAGTGCGCGCGCTGGCCCAGCGATCCTCGGACGCGGCAAGAGAGATCAACAGCCTGATCAAATCCAGCGGCGATCAGGTGCAACAGGGCGTTGATCTGGTGGACCGTACCGGCACGGCGCTGGATGCCATCGTCAGCTCGGTCAGAGAGATTTCGGACAGTGTGGCGGGCATTGCAACCTCCGCAAGGGAGCAATCGAGCGGGCTGGTTGAGATCAATACCGCGATGAATGAGCTGGATCAGGTCACCCAGCAAAACGCCGCCATGTTTGAAGAAACCACCGCCGCAAGTCACGCGCTCACGTCCGAGGCCGATGCGCTGGTCAACGCCGTATCCCGCTTTAAAATGCAGTCCGTTGCCCCCAAACCGGCTGTGCAGGCGGCCCCCCAACCGGCAGCACCTCCGGCCCCAAGAGCTGCGCCCGCCAAGGCCCCGGTTGCAGCCCCCATGCCTGCCACGCAAGGCAATGTGGCCTACGACCTGTCCCAAGAGGATGACGCCGAAGGCTGGGAGGAATTCTAGCCAAAGGCGGGGAGCCAAGCTGGCAAATCCCGCGCTGCGCGCTGCGCGCGCGGTGCAGGCGACAGGCCCGCAGGGTCAGGGATCAATTCAGATCAGGGGTGACACGGATCGGGGGCGACACGGATAGAGGCCCAACAACAATCGCAGGCCAGCAATAAGCAGCGGCCAACAAAGGCACTTCAAGGTCAGTCGCGTTTGCCCGCAAACTGCTCTTGCCAGCCTTCGCGATCTTCATCGCTGATCTTAGCAAAAAGCACCTCAGGCACCTCAAAGGCATGTCCGGGTGCCAGTGCAGAAAGCGCGGCAGGCACATCATCGGGCCAGGCCATGTCAGGGACCTGCATCGCCTCCAACATCCGCGCGGATGCGGTCGGAATGAAGGGTGCCGACAATACCGCGTAGAGCGGGATCAGGTTCAACGCCAAACGCACTTGCATGGCCGCTTTATCGGGGTCAGTCTTGAAGGTGGTCCAGGGCGCTTCGGCCTGCAAATATTCATTGCCCGCAGCCCAAATCGCCCGCAGCTCTTGTGCGGCCTTGCGCACCTCAATCGCTTCCATATGCCCCTGATACCGCAACACCCGCGCCGCGATATCGGCGATCAACGCCTCTTCTGGCGCACCAAAGCTGCCCGCCTCTGGCACAGCCTCACCAAACTTGGACCGGCAGAACTTGGTGATCCGGCTCACGAAATTGCCCAGCACATCGGCAAGGTCTTTGTTGACCGACGTCTGGAAATTCTCCCAGGTAAATTCGGCATCCGCAGTCTCAGGCGCGTGGCTCAGCAGCCACCAGCGCCAGTAATCTGCGGGCAAGATCTCAAGCGCCTGATCCATGAACACACCACGCCCGCGCGAGGTGGAAAACTGTCCGCCGTCATAGTTCAGGAAGTTGAAGGATTTGATGTAGTCCACCAACTTCCACGGCTCGCCCGATCCCATAATCGTGGAAGGAAAGCTCAGCGTGTGGAAGGGCACGTTATCCTTGCCCATGAACTGCGTATAGCGCACGTCATCCGCCCCTTTATCGGTGCGCCACCAGCGTTCCCAATCCGTGCCCTTGCCAGCATCCACCCACTCTTGCGCGGCGGCGATATACTCAATCGGCGCGTCGAACCAGACATAGAACACCTTGCCTTCCATGCCGGGCCAATCTTCGTCACCGCGTTTGACTGGCACGCCCCAATGCAGATCGCGCGTGATCCCTCGGTCTTGCAGACCGTCCCCATCATGCAGCCACTTCTTGGCAATGGAGGTGGTCAGCACCGGCCAATCGGTCTTGCTGTCGATCCAGGCGTCCAGTTTGTCTTTCATCTGGCTTTGCAACAAGAACAGATGCGTGGTGTCGCGCATCTCCAGATCCGTGGCCCCCGAAATGGTGCTGCGCGGCTCAATCAGCTCCTCTGGGTTCAACTGCTTGGTGCAATTGTCACACTGATCGCCCCGCGCGCTGTCAAAGCCGCAGTTGGGGCAGGTGCCTTCAACATAGCGGTCGGGCAAGAAACGCCCGTCAGTGGGGGAATAAATCTGCTGAGTTGTGACCTCTTTGATCAGCCCCTGGTCGGCCAGAACAGCGGCAAACTGCTGCGTCAGCTTGCGGTTCTGTACCGAGGACGAGCGGCCAAAATGATCAAACGACAGCCCAAAGCCCTTGGCCAGCTCGGCCTGAACCTCATGCAGTTGCGCACAGTAATCGGCCACGTCCATCCCGGCCTTTGCTGCGGCCAGCTCGGCAGGTGTGCCGTGCTCATCCGTGGCACATAAAAACAGCACCTCAGACCCGCGCGCACGCAGGTAGCGGGCGTAAAGATCGGCGGGCAACTGGCTGCCCACCAGGTTACCAAGGTGTTTCACCCCGTTGATGTAGGGGATCGCTGATGTGATCAGATGGCGGGCCATAACGTTTCCTTTGGGCAGTCGCTGCGCTGACATAGACCGCTGGTGGCAAAGGTTCAATTGCACGCGCAAGTGCGGCGCGCGCTTTTTGCCATTCCTCTGACCGTGATGCGCGGGTTACTTTTTGTCCCGCTCTTTGCGCAGCAACCGACCGATGGTGAAAGAGGTGCGCGGCGCGTAGATATAGGGCGTGCGGACCTCTTGCGAGGGACGCGCGCGCATCCATGCCAGGCCGAAAACCACCAACACCGCATGCCCAATGGAGATCATGATAAAGAGCGCCGTTGGCCCAAAATTGTCAATCAAGGCTGAGGCCACATAGGGGGCAAAGATCGCCCCCGTGGCATACCAGAACATCAATGCGGCAGAGAGCTCAACACGTTCATCGCTGCTGGCAAAGTCGTGGGCGTGGGCTGCGGCGACCGAATAGATCGGAAAGGTCGTCAGGCCAAAAAGCCCCGCAGTCACCAAAATCCCTGCCAGCCCCATGCCGCTCGCCATTACGGTGACAGCACAGCTGATCATGGCCGCCACCGACAGCCAGATCAGCACCCAGCGGCGGTCATATTTGTCCGCCAGCCAGCCGATGGGGAACTGTGCAATGGCCCCGCCCAGCACGAATGCCGACAAAAACCAGGCGATCTCTGCTGCGGACAGGCCCACTTCCTGGCCGTAGATCGGGCCGACCATCCGAAAGGCCGCCGCCGACAGCGCGGCCACCACAACACCCGCAGCCGCGAGCGGCGAGCGGGTGATGGCCAGACGTGGGCGCAGCCGGGGGAACTGGGCGTTTCGGGTTGTTTGACGGTCGTCAGTGTCAGCGGCAACAGCGCCGCACAGCACCCGATGGCCAGCAAGTTGTACGAGACATAAGAGGCAGGGGCCAAAAGCCCGATCATCATCTGCGCCCCCAGCGACCCGGTCATATCCACCACCCGGTAGATGCCCATGGCCCGCCCGCGTGTTTCATTTGTGACCTTCGCCTGCAACCAGGCCTCAATCACCGTGTAGCACCCCGCCACACACAGACCCGAAGCCACGCGCATCACCGCCCAGGCGTAGGCGTCGATGATCACCATATGCGCCATCAGGCCAATCGCGCCAGCGGCGGTAAAGGCCGCAAAGGCGCGGCTGTGGCCCACGGAGCCCATCAAACGGGGTGCCCACCAGCATCCGATGAAAAAGCCAAAGAAATGCGCCGAACCCAAAAGACCGATCTCTTGGCGCGAAAACCCCAGCGCCGTGCCAGAGAGCACATCCAAAGGCCCCACGCCCCCTGAGGACAGCTGCAGCAGGATGACAGAAAGGAAAAGGGCGGCAAAGGAAATGAGCAGGCGCATGGCCCCTGCTTGGCACTGTTGTGCAAGGCCCCCAAGCGGAAAGTCGACAAATTGCGTCGTTTTGGGCTGCCTTTAGCAAATTGTTGTGTAGTGAGGTGGTGAATTCGCGCTTGCGGCCTCTTGGCGGCGACCTAAGGTGGCGACAAACGGAAGGGCCTAATGATGAAAAGAAACAGACTTGGCGGTGAACTTGAGGTGCCCGAGCTGTGCCTGGGGTCGATGACCTGGGGCACACAGAATACCACAGAAGAGGCGCATGAGCAGATTGACTTTGCACTGAACGCAGGGGTCGATTTCATCGATACCGCTGAGATGTATCCCGTAAACCCCGTAAGCGCGGAAACCACCGGACGCACGGAGCGCATCATCGGGTTGTGGTTTGAAAAAACCGGCAAGCGGCATGACATTATCCTGGCCACCAAACACTCAGGCGCGGGGATGGCGCATGTGCGCGATGGGGCCCCGATTTCATCAGCCACGATTCGCGAAACCGTCGAAGGATCGCTGCGGCGGCTCAAAACCGATTACATCGATCTCTACCAGTTTCATTGGCCCAACCGGGGCAGCTATATGTTCCGGCAGAACTGGCGTTACGATCCGGCCAAGCAAGACCGCGCCGACACCATGGCCCACATGGAGGACGCGATGGGCGCGCTTCAAGATGAGGTCGATCGGGGCACGATCCGCTACTTTGGTCTGAGCAACGAAAGCGCTTGGGGGATGACCCAATGGGCCGAAGCCGCCCACCGCACCGGCGGCCCGCGGCCAATTTCTGTGCAAAACGAATATTCGCTCATGTGCCGGATGGCAGACACTGATGTGGCAGAGGTGTGCATCAACGAACGCATTGATATGTTTGCGTTTTCCCCTTTAGCAACGGGGCTTTTGACGGGCAAGTACCAGGGCGGTGCGGTGCCTGACGGCTCTCGGCTGTCGTTGAATTCGGACTTAGGGGGGCGCAAAACGGCGCGGGCCTTTGAGGCTGTGGAGGCCTATCTGAAAGTTGCCTCAGATCACGGGCTGGATCCCACCCAAATGGCGCTTGCCTGGTGTTGTCAGCGCTCTTTCATGGGGTCCGCGATCTTTGGGGCCACGACGATGGACCAGTTAAAGCTGGCACTGGGCGCAGCTGAGGTGACGCTGAGCCAAGAGGTGCTGGACGCGCTGGACGATGTGCACCGCGCGCATCCGATGCCGTATTAACGGTCGGCCGAAGCCTTCAAAGGCTTCGGATCGGTTCCTTTAAAGGAACCGCCCCACTTCCTTAACCGCGCTCACTACATCGAAGCCTTCAAAGGCTTCGATCCGTTTCCTTTAAAGGAAACGCTACCGATGTTGCGCCCGCTTTCCCGAAGCCTTCAAAGGCTTCGTCACGTTTCCTTTAAAGGAAACGCGGCGGTGCTGCCTGACAAGTGTCGTTTTCGGTATGGATCAGCCGCACATCCTGGAGCATGGTCCGGTGAAATTTGACCACGGAGCCTGCCATGCCCCTTTCCATGAACAAAGACGTTTTCATCACCTGCGCCGTCACCGGCTCCGGCAGCACACAGGACCGCAGCCCGCACGTGCCGCGTGGGCCGAAGCAGATTGCGGACAGCGCGATTGCGGCGGCCAAGGCGGGGGCGGCGGTGGTGCATTGCCATGTGCGCGACCCGGAAACAGGTAAGCCCAGCAGGGATTTAGCGCTCTACCGCGAAGTGACGGACCGGATCCGGGACAGCGATACTGACGTCGTGCTGAACCTGACAGCGGGCATGGGCGGCGACATTGTCTTTGGCTCATCCGAGGCCCCGTTCCCGGTGGATGCCGAAGGCACGGACATGATCGGGGCCTCTGAGCGGGTGGCCCATGTGGCTGAATGCCTGCCCGAGATTTGCACGCTTGATTGCGGCACAATGAATTTCGCTGAGGCCGATTACGTCATGACCAACACGCCGGGCATGCTGACGGCCATGGGCGGGATGATGACCAAGCTGGGCGTTAAGCCCGAAATTGAAGCCTTTGACACAGGCCATCTTTGGTATGCAAAACAATTGGTTGCCGATGGTGTGCTGGACAGTCCGGCCTTGGTGCAGCTCTGTATGGGTGTGCCCTGGGGGCGCCTGATGACCTCAATACCTTTATGGCGATGGTCAATAACGTGCCGGACGACTGGACCTTTTCGGCCTTTGGATTGGGGCGCAATCAGATGGCCTATGTGGCTGCTGCCGTGTTGGCGGGGGGCAATGTGCGGGTCGGGTTGGAGGACAACCTTTGGCTTGAAAAAGGCGTGCTGGCGGAAAACTGGCAGCTGGTTGAACGCGCGGCCACTATCATTGAAAACATGGGTGCCCGGGTCATCGGACCCGCAGAAGTGCGCGAAAAACTGGGGCTGACGAAACGCGCCCCAAAATGATGCAAGTGCAGAAAGTTAAACTTTCGTGAAAAGCCACACAGCGTACACCGGACGTACACCCCGCGTGCACCGCTGCGTCGCAGCGGTTCTCATCGCCGCAGGGCTTGGCGGATGCGCCACAGCCCCCGGCGGGCCAGCGGCGCCGGGCCTGTTGCGCAACCCCACGGTGACGCTGGCGGGCACCACAAGGTTTGATCCCGCGCGCTTTGCCCAGACCTGGCAGACCGTGGCCTGCATCGGCGCCTGCGCGCCCTCGGTGCAATACGTCTGGGACGGGCAGATGACCCGCAAAACAGCGCAAGGCGAGGCGCGGTATCAGATCACCGGCCCCGGCATTCTGCGGGGCGCGGACACGCTTGTGGTGATGTGGGTGGACGACGGGTTTCGCACCGCCGCAGTGGGTGAGGCGGGCGGACGCTGGGCGGCGGTGATTGACCGGACGGCGGCACCTTCGGCAGACCGGATCGCGGCGGCAACAGAGATTTTGGATTTTAACGGCTGGGATATGGCCAAACTGAAGGGGGCAATGCAATGACGAGAGTGGCGGCAATCATTGGCGGTGGTGTGATCGGCGGCGGCTGGGCGGCGCGCTTTGCCCTGAACGGCTGGCGCGTTCAGGTGTTTGACCCTGACCCGGAAGCGGAGCGCAAAATCAGCGAGGTGTTGGCCAACGCCCGCCGGTCCTTGCCAGGGCTGACCGACGTCGCACTGCCGCCTGAGGGGGAGATCACCTTTCACACCAGCATCGCAGACGCCGTCACAGGGGCTGAGTGGATCCAGGAAAGTGTGCCCGAGAGGTTGGAGATTAAACACGCCACCTTTGCCCAGGTGCAGGCGGCCTGTGCGCCGGATGCGGTCATCGGTTCTTCCACGTCTGGCTTCAAGCCATCCGAGTTGCAAAACGGGGCGGCGCGGCCGGGCCAGATCATGGTCGCCCATCCGTTCAACCCGGTCTATCTGCTGCCTTTGGTGGAATTGGTTGCCGGCCCTGAGGGCGACGCCGCGCTCATCGAGGTCGCCAAGGCGACGCTCTCTTCGCTGGGGATGCATGCGCTGCACCTGAAAAAAGAGATCGACGCCCATGTGGCGGACCGTTTTTTGGAGGCGGTCTGGCGCGAAGCGCTGTGGCTGGTCAAAGACGGGATCGCCACCACTGAGGAAATTGATGATGCCATCCGCTATGGCTTTGGCATCCGCTGGGCGCAGATGGGGCTTTTTGAAACCTACCGCGTGGCGGGCGGAGAGGCGGGCATGAAGCATTTCATGGCTCAGTTTGGTCCGGCGCTGAAATGGCCCTGGACCAAGTTGATGGATGTGCCGGAGTTCACCGATGAGTTGGTCGATCTGATCGCGGGGCAGTCAGATGCCCAGTCCGGAGCCTATTCGATCCGCGAATTGGAGCGTATCCGCGACAACAATCTGGTGACGATGATGCGCGGGCTGAAAGCGCAGAACTGGGGTGCGGGGGCTTTGCTGAATGCGCAAGAGGCGCTGATGCGCGCGGGCACCTCTTTGGGGGCGGCGGCCAATGATCTGCCCGCAGATGCGCCGGTGCTGACCGCGCGTCGCACGGTGCCGCTGGATTGGACGGACTACAACGGCCACATGACCGAGAGCCGGTATTTGCAGGCCTTTGCCGATGCCACGGACCGGTTCATGGAGATGATCGGCTGTGATGCCGCCTATATCGCCTCTGGCGGCAGTTACTTCACCGCTGAGACTCATATCCGCCATCTTGATGAGGTGCACGCAGGCACGGTGATTGAGATCCACACCCAGGTCATTCTGGGCGCGGGCAAAAAGATGCACCTGTGGCATGAGATGCGCGCGGCAGATCGGCTTTTGGCCACGGGGGAGCATTTCTTGCTGCATGTTTCCTTGGAGACGCGCAAGCCATCGCCGCCCTCGGCTGAGATTGAAGCGGCGCTGGTGCGGATGGCTGAGGGTCATGCCGCGCTGCCCCGGCCCGAGGGGTTGGGCCGCGCCATTGGTGGCCCCCGGTGAGGCAGGTTCTGATCACCGCAGGCGGGTCGGGCATTGGGCGGGCCATGGCCGAAGGCTTTGCCGCGCGGGGAGACCGGGTGTGGATCACGGATGTGGACAGCGCAGCGCTGGCGGCCTGTCCGGCCGATTGGGAATGCCGCACTGCGGATGCTACGGATGAAGCTGCGATGGCTGCGTTGGTGGCTGAGATGGGCCTGGTTGATGTGCTTTGCGCCAATGCCGGTGTGGCCGGCCCCACCGCCCAGATCGAAGACATCGCCCTGGACGCCTGGCGCGCCTGTGTGAGTGTGAACCTGGAGGGCGCGTTTTTGGCCGCCAAGCACGTGGCCCCCCGGATGAAAGCCGCTCAGGGCGGTGCAATGATCCTGACGTCGTCCACCGCCGGTATCTATGGCTATCCCAACCGCGCGCCCTATGCGGCGGCGAAATGGGCGGTCATCGGTTTGATGAAAACTCTGGCGATGGAACTGGGCCCATTCGGCGTGCGGGCCAATGCGATCTGTCCTGGTGCGGTTGAGGGCGCGCGCATGGAGGGCGTGCTGGCGCGGGAAGCCGCCGCCAAGGGCATGACCCGCGACGCGGTGTATGCAGGCTATGCGCAAGGCACTTCGATGCGGTCCTTTGTTGAGGCGCGTGATATCGCGGAGATGGCGGTGTTCTTAGGCTCGGATGCGGCGCGGATGGTATCGGGTCAGGTCATCGCGGTGGATGGGCATACGGAGAACCCGGACCCGAAGGTGTAGGGACGTTCAGGGCGCGCCTCAGAGGGCGGCAGCGCTGCAGGCTTTCCAATCCGAAAACGCTTTCAGACCGCATCCGCCTTTGCGCGATCTGTCTTGCCCCACCCCGGCCCCCGCGCCAAGAGAAATAGCCGTCTCCCGGCGGGGCCGGGGCCCTCGGCGATTTATCTTGTCCCGCGGCCCGGGGCAGGGCTGCGGCTGATCACGCAAAGGCGGCTCCGATCCGAAAGCTTCTGATTTATCTGATGAGCGGGCGCATTTCGGTGAGGATGTGGGGGAGATCGCGGGCGGCGGTGGAGGCTTCGCGGATGAGGACATCAAAGTCATTGGTGAAGGTTTCGATGCGGCGGCGGTCGCGGAAGGCCATGTAGTGGCCGCCTGCGTAGAACACGGCGAGCAGGGGGCCGAAGATGGTGACGGGGGCCGAATAGAGGCGGCGGGCGTCGAATTGGTAGAGCCGCAGGCGGGGGTAGAGCTGACCGGTGAGTGCGATGAGGTGGTCGGTTTGGGCCAGGCGCAGCGGCGCGGGCAGGCCGCGGTAGTAGCCGGTGCCGCGGATAAAGCTGTCGAGTTCATAGAGCGGCAGGGCGATTTCATATTCGGAGCCTGCGGTGCGCATCCAGTCGAGGCGATCCTGCGAGGCGTTGATGGCCTGTTGTGCGGTGCGGCCCAGGTGGGGGCCGTATTCCCAGGCGAGCATGTCTTCGGTTTTCAGCATGTCTGGCAGGGTCGCGGGGACGTGGCGGATTTTGTAGCCTGCGGCCTCGCGGTGCCAGGCGTAGATCTGTTCGTCCACCAGGGCGCGAGGGGCCTGGGAGATCTGGAAGCTATTGGAGACAAGATCGGCGGCTGTTTCAGGCCGGTCTGACAGGCCCAAGAGCCAATCAGCTGAGACGCCCAGGGCCGTGGCGCAGGCGGCGATCACATGGGCGCTGGGCAGGCGGGCACCGGCATCGGTGAGCGCCTGGCTGATGGTTGAGCGGTCGGCCCCGGTGACGCGGGCCAGGGCGCTTTGGCTCATCCCTGCGGTGGTCAGGGCATCGGCGAGGCGGGTGCGAAAATGCTGAGCGCGGGTGTTTTTGTTGGTAATTATCTGCATGTGGTTACAAATATCACAGAATGTCGGAATAATTAATAATTTTCCGGCTATCTACAAAGGATCAAAAGCGGGACCTTCACAGCAACGTGAGGAACAACCGCAGCAATGACCCTTCAAGACACACCGCCCTCCCTGCCGCATCGCCCTTTGGGGCGCTTGGGCGAGGGGGTACGCGCCTGGGATTGGCCGACGATTGGGGTTTTTCTGGGCTGTGCGGGGCTTTGGGGCGCAGCACTCATGCTGCCGCAGGGGTACGGCGCGCTGCAGGTGGCGCTGTTGATCTTTGCGCTGGCGCTGCATTCTTCGCTGAGCCATGAGATTTTGCACGGCCATCCCTTTGGATCAGACCGCGCGGCCACCGTTCTGGGGTTGTTTCAGCCGGGGCTTTTTGTGCCCTACCTGCGGTTCAAGGCGTTGCATCTGGCGCATCACAAAGACGCCAATCTGACCGATCCTTATGACGATCCTGAGACGAACTACCTTGATCCGGCGGTCTGGCAGACCTTGCGGCCCTGGCAGCAAAAGCTGCTGACCTTCAACAACACGCTCTTTGGGCGCATGCTGGTGGGGCCGCTGATTGGGATGGCGATTTTCATCGCCTGGGACGCACAGCGCATCCGGGCGGGCGCGCGGGAGGTGGCCTGGCAGTGGGCTGCGCATCTGCCGGGTGTTGGCGTGACGTGGTGGCTGGTGAGCCTGTCGAGCCTGCCGTTTTGGGCCTACGGGCTGGCCTGTTATGGGGCGCTTTCTGTGCTGCGCATCCGCACCTTTCTGGAGCATCAGGCCCATGAGCGCGCCTCGGGGCGCAGCGTGATTATTGAAGACCGGGGCGTGTTGGCGTTTTTGTTTCTCAACAACAACTACCACGTGGTGCATCACATGCATCCGCAAGTGGCCTGGTACAAGCTGCCCGCCCTTTACCGCGCGCGCAAAGAGCGGTTTGTGCGGATGAACCAGGGCTATGTGTACCGGTCTTATGCTGAGATCTTTCGCCGGTTCTTTTTCCGCTGCAAAGACCCGGTGGCGCATCCGCTCTGGCAGGGCAAGGACGATTAAGCCTATAGGGGAGCATGAGCAGCTCCGTTTTTGAGACCTGGATCCTTGTCACCCTGGCCGCCGCCGCCTTTCAAACGGTGCGGTTCATGCTGCAAAAGGTGCTGGCCACGGCGACGCTGTCTGCGGCGGGGGCCACGTTTTCACGCTTTGCCTATTCGCTTCCCTTCATCATGGCGCTGTTGGCGGGCTATCTTTGGGTGTCTGGTGCCAAGCTGCCCAATGTGGCGGCCTCGTTCTGGACCTTTGGCCTTTTGGGGGCGAGCACGCAGATCCTGGCGACGGTCTGTGTGGTGTTGCTGTTCAAACAGCGCAATTTTGCCGTGGGGATCACATTCAAAAAGACCGAAGTTATTCAGACGGTGCTGATCGGCTGGGTGCTGCTGGGCGAGGGGGTGTCGGCCTGGGGGTTTGGGGCCATTGCGCTGGGGATTGTCGGTGTCTTGCTGTTGTCGGGGGGCAGTGGCGGGGTGCGGTTGCGGGATTTGAACAACGGGGCGGTTGGTCTGGGGCTGGCATCGGGGGTGCTTTTTGCGTTTTCCTCGGTCAGTTATCGCGGGGCGACCTTGGCGGTGGCGGCTGATGACGCGTTTTTGCGAGCCTTGCTGACGCTGGCTGCGGTGGTGTTGATGCAGACGGTGATCATGGTGATCTGGCTGCGCTGGCGGTCGCCGGGAGAGATATCCGCCGTTTGGGCCGCGCGCCGGGTTGCGGTGTGGATCGGCATCACCTCGATGGGTGGATCGCTTTGCTGGTTCATCGCCTTTGCGCTGCAAAACGCGGCCTATGTCAAAGCGCTGGGCCAGATTGAGCTGATCCTGAGCGTGATGGCCAGCACGCTCTTTTTCAAAGAGCGCATCAGCTGGCGCGAAATGGCGGGCATCGCGGTGTTGGTGGGATCCATCCTTATGCTGATCCTGGTGATCTAGCGTTTAGCGTGGGATGAGCTGGGGCGGCTGTGGCTTTGTGACGTTTGAAGCCCGGTCAATCGGGCATCGGGTAGCCGCGCAGGCGCAAGAACAGGCTTTCCTCATCGTTGTTTTTGAAAAATGGCACAGAGGCGGGCGGCTCAGGGTCTTTGGCGCGGGCTTGCACCTCTGCCAGGACCACTTCTGTGATGAAGGGCATGTCAAAGCCGCGTGCATCGCTGAGGGGGACCCATTGCAGGTGCGACAGCTCATCTGAGGCCGCGTCGAAGTTATCCAAATCAGAGGCGATGTCAGCGGCGTCGATCAAAAAGAAGCGCGCATCAAAGCGGCGCGGGCGCCCCGGCGGGGTGAGCGCGCGGAAATTAAACTGCAGCGGTGCGGCATGTGGCAGATGGCCGGTGGCGGCAAAGCTTTGCCAATCCGCACTTGGCGTGCCGTCCCATGTGCCCGGTTGGCCCAGGATCAGACCGGTTTCTTCCCACAGCTCACGGATGGCCGCGACGGCCAGCGCATGGGCCAGATCCTGCGTGGCGTCCTCGGCCAGTCGGGCGGCACAGGTGGGATTGAGCGGTGTGGCAAGCGGGACGGTTGCGTCTTCGGGATCGACGGCACCGCCGGGGAAGACAAATTTGTTGGGCATAAAGGCGGCTTTGGCACCGCGTTGGCCCATCAGGAT
This sequence comes from Sulfitobacter sp. GN1-4, assembly GCF_055693825.1. NCBI lineage: Bacteria > Pseudomonadati > Pseudomonadota > Alphaproteobacteria > Rhodobacterales > Roseobacteraceae > Sulfitobacter > Sulfitobacter sp. GN1-4. The sequence goes on from NZ_JBVFUQ010000003.1 coordinate 1,454,943, forward strand.
GTGGGGATCTTCAAACCGGTTGCGCAGCACGATGACTGTGGCGGCATTTCGGATTTGGGTTTTGTCGATGCTCATGCGGCCCCGTTTTTGGTGTTGGAGCCGATGGGGTCAGGCATCTTTGCCGAAGCCGCCCATTTCCTTGGCCCATTGAAAGCCAATCATGGCCCCCTTCAATCGAGGCAGAAGGTAAAGCGACAGCCCGACGCAGCCAACCGCAAAAATCGTGAAGAGCGTCAGCGGCTCTGGTCGCCAGGTGACAAAGACCCAGTGCAGCATCGGTGCCATCAGATGTCCGACCAGCAGGATCGTCAGATAGGCCGGGCCATCATCGGCGCGGTGGTGGTGAAACTCTTGCCGGCAGACGGTGCAATCATCGTTAACCTTGAGATAGCTTTTCAGCAGCGGGCCAGACCCGCAATTGGGGCATTTGCGCCGCCAGCCGCGCGCCATCGCACCCCAAAGCGACCGCTCTGCGGTGTTGTCCTGAGAGGCGGAGGTGTCTGCGGTTTGAATGGATTGGGACATCGTAAGATCCTTGCTCTGAAGCTCACATGCGCCTTCGCGCGCCGGAAAGAAAGGGCGTTAGGCGTGATTGCGGCGCGATGTCACAGATTTTTTCGCCCAATGCGATTTTTCTGCGACGGAAATCAGCGGCAGCTCCGTTTTACTGTCATCTGGCCCCGGAATTGGGGCTGAGCAGAAAATGGAGTGACCCATGAAAACGACAGATCTGATCAAGGCAACCGTCCTGGCAACGCTGATTGCCGCAGGCGGTGCCGCATCGGCGAAATCACAAGATGCAGGTGCGATGTTCGAAACGCTTGACGCCGATGGCAATGGCGAGATCAGCCAGGCCGAGCTGCGCGCCCATGCGGTAGCGCGGTTTGAGCAGGCCGATACCAACAAAGACGGCCAGCTGTCGTCAGAAGAGTTGATGGCCAACCGGGTGGGCAAACGCGCTGACCGCATGCTCAAGCGCTTTGATGCGGATGGCAATGGCCAGCTGAGCGCGGAAGAGCTGGAAGCGGCGTCCAACGACCGGATGGGCAAGCGGGCCAAAAAGATGATGGCGCGGCTGGACGGCAACAAAGACGGAAAGCTCAGCCTGGAGGAAATGAACGCCGCACGCGACCCGGCCAAGATGTTTGAGCGTCTGGATACCGACGGCAGTGGCGGGTTGACGGCGGAGGAATTCGCCAAAGCGCGCAAAGGCATGCGGCACTCGCAGAAGAACTAAACGGCACTGTCCTGGGCCGGTTGGTCTGGCCCAGGACGACAAGAGATCGTATCGGTGGAGACCAGATGGCCCAAGAGGCTGCTGTCATTTCGCAAACAAGGCTAGCCAGGAGGGCGATGTCAGATCCAGCCGCCACTGCGCCCGCGGATGCCGAGGCCGCGCTGCTGCGCCGCTACGCGGCCGGTGACGGCGTGGCCGCGCGGCTGCTGGCCAGCCAGGTGACGCCGCGCGTCTACGGCCAGGCGCTGCGCGTCTTGGGCAATGCGGCTGAGGCTGAGGACGTCACCCAAGACGCGATGATGCGCCTGTGGCACGCCGCCCCTGAGTGGCGGGCAGGCGAGGCGCGGGTGTCGACCTGGCTTTACCGCGTGGTGGCGAACCTGTGCACCGACCGGCTGCGCAAACGCCGCACCGTGCCGCTGGTGCCCGAGGCTGAGCCCGCTGATCCGCAGCCCTCAGCGGAGGCACGGCTGCAACAGGCCGCACGGGCCGATGCCTTGCAGGCGGCCTTACAAACCCTGCCCGAGCGCCAGCGCCAGGCCGTGGTGCTGCGCCATCTTGAGGGGTTGGCCAACCCCGAAATCGCTGAGATCCTGGAGATCGGCGTGGAAGCGGTTGAAAGCCTGACCGCGCGGGGCAAAAGAGCGTTGAAAGCGGCGTTGAGTGGACAAAAGGATGCATTGGGGTTCAGCGATGACGGATAAACACCAGATGGACGACACCGAGCTGGAGACATTTTTTGACGCCGCCCGGGCCGCACCCCCTGCCGCGCCAGAGGCGCTGATGGCGCGTGTCTTGGCCGACGCAGAGGCCGCGCAACCCGCCCCGCGCATGCCCGCATGGCAGCGCTGGCTGCGCACCTTCGGCGGCTTGCCGGGGCTGGGCGGGCTGGTCACGGCCACCACCGTGGGTTTCTGGCTGGGCGTGGCCCCGCCCGACGGCCTGCCGGATGTGGCAAGTCTGGTTTTGGGCACCGACATCTTGCTGGAGCTCGACCCCTTGGCCGAACCGGGGTTAAGCGGCTTTGGCTGGGATTTGGACGAAGGATAAGACAATGGCTGAGACGCAAAACACAAAGCCCAAGGGGCGCGGGTGGAAATGGCTCTTGGCGGTGTCGCTGGTGCTGAACCTGATTTTCATAGGCTTTGTGGCCGGGGCGGCCTGGCGCATCGCGGGGCCGGGCGGTCAGGGGGAAAGTGGCGCGATCATGCGGCCGCATATGGCGCGCCTTTTGTACGTGCCCTGCCCAAAGAGGCGCGGCGCGCGATGCAGCAGGACATGCGCCGCTCCGCCGGGGAAGTGATGTCACGCCAGGGCGGCGCGCCCTCTACACCCAGATGGTTGAGGTGTTGCGCCAAGACCCCTTCGATGTCGCGGCGGTTGAGACAATTTTTGCCAGCCAATCTGGTGCTGCGCGTGAGATCCAAGAACGCGCACAGGCCAGCTGGCTTCGGATCGTGGGCCAGATGGATGCCGGCGAACGGGCCCAGGTGGCCGATGCGCTGGAAGAGGTTCTGGCACGCGGACCCAAAAAGAAAAAACATAAACCCTGAACGCAATCGCGCGCCCAAGCCACGCCAAACGGGCCTGCGCCCGCAGCCCCAATCACGGCCAAACGCAGCGCCAGCACCGCTGGCACCTTGCCCTTGCCGGGGGTGCGCGGTAGGCACGCGCAGCAGTAGGGGGCATGGCACGTGCGGTTTGATGATCCAGATGAAGTCTTGGCGGTGGTGCGCGCCTCCATGGGGCGGCGCATATTGGGGCTGACCTCTTTGGGGGTGCTGGGCGTGTTGTTGATCTACATCGCCTTTGCGCGCCCCCCTACCTTTGGGTTTCAGATGTTCTTGCTGGTCGTTGGCGTGGCGGCACTGTGGTGCACGGATGCGATGCGCCGGGCCACCGCAAGCGCGGTCGAGCTCACCCCGCATGAATTGCGCGACGCAGATGGCACGGTGATTGCCAAAGTCGCAGATATCCAAAACATGGACCGCGGCTTTTTCGCCTTTAAACCCTCCAACGGCTTTCTGCTAAAGACCGACAGCCGGGGCGCGCGTCACTGGCGGCCGGGCCTGTGGTGGCGCATGGGCCGGCGCATCGGCATCGGCGGGATGACACCCGGCAGCCAAACAAAGTTCATGGCCGAAGTGCTCTCAGCCCTGATCGCTGAGCGCGACGGCACAGCAGCGCCTTAGGGTCAGGACCCATGCATCTCGCCCCACTAGTTTGAGAGATCCTTCTCGGGGCAAGGCACCCGTGAGGTGCTGCATGTCTCAAGCCATCGAAACGGCGCGGTTTTGACGCCAGCAGCGCCTTAGGGCCGCGCGCCCAAAGCCGGGCCACCCAAAAAACCTAAAATCCCAACCGCACCCCCAAAGCCCCCCAAAAGACAGGAACCGCAGCCTGCGCTTCATCTTTCCCCTACAACTCAAAAACAACCTCAGCCCCCGAACGCAACACCCGCGTTCCACTCAGCCAGTCCCTCACCATAAAAATAAACCGCCCGCGGAGAAAATCCCAGCAGGCGGTCGTCTTTTTCAACAGGGCCACACCCCGTCAGGTACAGTTTTCCCAGCACACGCGCGGCGCAAAGCGGGGGCGTGTGAAAACGAAGTTCTCGATCTCACGCTGCTCCAGCCCGGTGGCGAAGGGCGGATCATAGGTGCTCCAGGTTTCGACCAGCATGATCTGTTCGTTGTGCGGCATGGCGGGCAACCGATCGTCCCAGGTTTCCACATCCCCATCCAAAAGCTCGGGCATGGAACCACGGGTTTCGGACCAGATCAGATAGAAGCGGTCATCGTTGCTGTCCCAGCGCAGGGCGCTGACCCGCATCCGCGTATTGCCTTGGCTATTGGACAGATATTCAAACAGGTCATGCACCCCGTCGAGATAGGTATCATCCAGCGGGTTCGTCTCACGCGAGATCACGTCGCCGATGGTAAAGGCCGCTTTTTGGTTGATGCTATAGGTGCGGAAGGTCTCAAAGATGGAGAACACCGACAGAAAGCACCAGAACATCATTGGCATGATGATCATGGCCTCCATCGCGATGGTGCCATCCTCACGACGCGCAAATTTAGTGAGAAATGTCTTGATACGGGTCATGAGCTTGGCTCCTGAACGAAGGCGGCAACAGAGATCATGTTGACCTGGCCAGCGCCGTCTTTTTCAAACGCGGCACCCAGCCCGCTGGTGGGGTAGACCGGATCAAACTTCACGCAGGCCCGCAGCAGCATCAGGTCATTTTCAGACCCCAGCTGAAAGCCGCGCACCGGTTCAATCGGCAATGAGGTATCCACGCAGTCGGCCGTGCCCAGCAGGGTGTTGAAGGTGCGCGGTGTCATCTGCACCATTTCCAGGCGCAGCGTTTCATCGCAGTTCTCCAACCAGCCTGCATTGTCGCAGATGATGTCTTTGATGTTGTCATGCGAATGCACGGCCGCCGTGTTCAGGCGGATGTGGCGCACGGCAATATCAAGACCACGGTCCAGATACATCTGGCGCATCGAATAGATGCCCATCTCTACCGCCATCAGAAAGGCCCCAAAGAGCAGCGGCACAAAGATGCAGAATTCGATCAGCAGGGCCGCGCCTTTTTCTTCCTTTTGGAAGCGGCGCAGGAATTTGGTCATAGGCCGTATCATTGTGTGAGCCTCAGCTGGTTGATCGAGTTCGCGATGGATCCGAAGGCATCGGTGATTTCATCGCCGTCCACCGCAAAGAAGTGGCTGGGCGAAGAGGCGCAGTTGCGCATCACGTTTTCACCGTGGGTGGGCGCCTCAAAGGCGATGGTCCAGATCACGATGCCGCGGTTTTTGGCGGCGTTACAGACGCGGTTCAGCAGATCGTCGGCCTGAGAGGGCGTGTATTTGGTATAGCGCCAGCGCCAGTGGTCATTGCTGCGCACATAGCGGTTCAGATAGGCGTCCAGGGGATACTTGCTCCAGTGTACCCAGTGGTTGTAGTTCTGATAGTACCGGTTCGCGATCCGCTGGGTATAGACGTTTTCGCCGTCCGTCATCAGAACAACTGTCTTGATCGTTTCGTTGTCCTGTGGGGCCTCGGGGTTATAGAAATCCGCGGGGCGGTCAACGAAAGCGGGGTCCACACCTGCTTCGGGCGGCAGAACAGCGTTGAACTTGCGCCACTCAGGGTTCAGCATCGCCACGCCCCACTTCATCCCAAGGTGGATGGCGGTATTTGCGCGGGGTTGCAGCGCGTTGATGCGGTCTTTGAGGTCTTGCGCGTTCTGACTGAACGCATAGACGGTCTCAAAGTCCTCTTTGGGACAGCTTGGGTTTGAAATCGTGTCGGCACCGCCGTGCCAACCGGGCCAGTTCCAACCCCGCATGAAGTGCTGCATGTGGTCATAGGGCTGACGGTCAGGCGTGTTGCCGAAATAGATGAAGGTGTTGTCGAAGTCATCGTCTTCGAATTCGATGCAATGCGACCAATCATGGGTCTGATTGGTGTCGATGTGCTGGAAAATATAGGGGCCCGCGTTGGTATGCGCGGTATAGGGGGCCAGAGAGACAGAGATCAGGTTACGGTTCTCAGGCGTCAGCACGGTATCAAGGAAGGTGCCTGCGGCGTCCTGCAGGTTTTGCATCTTGCCGTTCCAGCCCATGGAGCCGGAGATGTCGAGCACGAGCGAAATCTCAACCTTCTGCATCTTCTCGGTCGCCGTAGAGACAGCCGGCACGTTGAGCGTTTGCACGCCCATATAGTCCATGAACATCGTGTTCACGTCCGTAGAGGCATCCACGGTCACGGTCTTTTGGTTAAACGTCTGATCCACATCCACGCTGGAGACGAAATCGGCCATGCCGGATTTGGCGAAGTAATCGCGCACCACTGCTTCCGGCGACAGCGTCTGATCCAGGTCAGCCGCCGCCAGCACGGCGCGGTCGGCCACGGATTGGATGCGCGTGCGCTCCATCTCGTGGCGCATCATATCCACTCCAATGCCGCCGATCATCAACATGCAGAAGATCATCATGCAGGCAAAGATCGTCACCATGCCATCTTCTTTTTTCGCGAAGTGGCGCGACAGCATCAAAATATCTTGGACGCTCAAGCGTGATCTGGATGTGTTCTTCATCATCGTTTCTTTACCTTCCCGGCCAGCCGAACCTCGGCATTTCTGCGGATTTTCCTATGCTCTTCATGCTGGGCGATGGTGGCGCAATTGGGGCAAATGATGGGCAAATCTTAGAGTTTTAGGGCAATTCAGGCGGTTTGATGTCTGGATGCCCGACGTAATAGGCGGTGCGGGGCCTGCTGTTCAGCGCCGCGATGGCGCATATCCAAAGGGCCCCTTGGTGTCATTGTGTCAGGCGCAGTTTTGAGATCTGGCGCGCGATGGAGGCGAAGACTTCGCCGATGTTGTTGGTGTCAGCGGTATAGAAATGCGCCTCAGACGATGCACATTCACGCATCTGCTGCTCGGGTGTGCCGGGCGCGTCGAAGGCGATGGTAAAGACGATAATCGGGCGGGGTTCGCGGGATTTGGCCAGATCGCACTGATCAAAGAAGCTGGCGACATTTGTACTTGCCGAGGTGATGGAGCGGCGCTCCCCCGCGGCCGCGGGCCAGCTCAACCGTTGGGTTTTGCGTATCCAGCGTGTCGGTTGGGCGCACCTGTGTGGTGATTTGCCCGTCGGTCATCAGGATGATGTATTTTTCAGTTTCAGGATCATCATAGGGCGCGGGGCGGCCCACAAATTCAGGCGCGGCCAGACCTGCGCCAGCCAAGGCGGCGACATCATCCTGTGAAGATGGATCAAGCATCGCAACCGCCCATTTCATCGCGTAATGCGTGCCCGTCCCATCGTTCATGCGCATGGTGTTGATGAACTGGCTGAGTTGGCCTGCGTTGTTGGACATGTACTGGATCGCCTGATTGTCCTGCGGGCACCAGCCCCAGTCCATCACGTTGGCTGCGATGTTCCAGTTCATGAAATGCGCGGTCTGCGGATAGAGCGCGCCTGCGGGCAGCTCAGTGTCGTCAAACCCGGTTGGGTTTACGTCAAGACAGGACGACACGTTTGGATGCACGTAACGGACGTTGGGATCTGCGCCTGAGCCGCCTTCCACACCGGCGGGCAGGGTGCCGTGGCTCATCGCCTCAGGAATGCCACCCAGCGCCTGATCCAGCGGCGTTGCCGCGTAGCGCTGACCGTTCAAGCGGTTGAACATAAAGGGACCGGGGTTGGTTTGGCCCGCATAGGGCACCAGTGTGATGGAAGTGAACTGGCCGGTGTCGCTGGAAAGGACTGTGTTCACAAAATCAACGGCGGCGGGGCGCAGCTCGTCCATCCGGTTGGAAAAGCGCATGGAGCCTGAGATATCGAGCACCAGCGAGATTTCGACGTTGGAGGCGCGTTCCTGCGCGGTCGACAACGCCCCGACGTTCAGGGTTTGCACGCCAAGATAGTCCATGAACATCGTGTTCACCTGGGTTTGGGCATCCACGGTCACGGTTTTAAAGCTGAGGCCTTGATCGACCTGAACGGCGCTGACGTATTCTTCCATCCCCGATTTGATGAAATAGTCACGTACGACGGCCTCTGGGGCGAGTTCCTGGTCCAAGTCGGCGGCGGCGAGAACCGCCCGGTCAGACACACCTTGCATCGCTGTGCGCTCCATTTCGTGGCGCATCATATCGACACCGATCCCGCCGATCATGATCATGCAAAAGATCATGAAGCAGGCGAATATCGTAATCATCCCATCCTCGCGCTGGGCAAATTGCGCAAGAAAGCGGGGCGGGCGTGGCAGCGCCCTGGATGTGCTGACCGGGAAGTATCCCATCGACGTTTACCTTTTTGAGAGGCCTTCATGGCGAGCAGGAGCATGAGGCCGTGTCATTAAAGTGCCTAAGAGTTGCCTCAAGATTCAGGCGGAATTTAGGCAAACTCTTGATAATAAACGGTTTTTGTTTCCTGGATGGGTGTTTTCGCCTTTTTGGTGCCCACATTGTTTCCGGTCGCTCAACGGTTTTGCCACAATTGCGACGCGGATGGGGCGCGCTGATTTCGCGGGCGGGGTGCTGAATAAAGTCGCAACGTGAAAAATCACGCGCTAGGGTAGTGGTAGGCGGCGCACAAAAGCCTGAGTCGTTCAACAGGTCATTCGCCAGACGTCGCCTGAGGTGCTGTACAGGAGGGACGAATGCAGCCTGCCAACGAGCCGAGCTTTCGCGAAAGCGTAGATATCATGTTCAACCGCGCCGTGGCGCTGATGGATCTGCCGCCAGGACTGGAAGAAAAGATACGCGTCTGTAACGCGACCTACACCGTGCGCTTTGGCGTGCGGCTGCGGGGCAAGATTGAGACCTTTACCGGATATCGCTCTGTCCATTCAGAGCATATGGAGCCTGTCAAAGGCGGCATCCGCTTTGCCTTGGGCGTGAACCAGGATGAGGTGGAGGCGCTCGCTGCGCTGATGACCTATAAGTGTTCACTGGTGGAGGCGCCTTTTGGCGGCTCCAAGGGCGGGTTGTGCATTGATCCACGGGAATACGATACCCATGAGCTTGAACTGATCACGCGGCGATTTGCCTATGAGCTGATCAAGCGCGACATGATCAACCCCGCCCAGAACGTGCCCGCCCCAGACATGGGCACAGGGGAACGTGAAATGGCGTGGATTGCTGACCAGTACAAACGCATGAACACCACCGACATCAACGGCGTGGCCTGCGTAACAGGCAAGCCTACCAACGCAGGCGGCATTCAGGGCCGCACGGAGGCCACGGGCCGCGGTGTGCAATACGCGTTGCATGCCTTTTTCCGCGACGCGCAGGGCATGAAGAAAGCCGGGCTGAGCGGCACGATGGAAGGCAAGCGTGTGATCGTGCAGGGCTTGGGCAACGTGGGCTATCACGCGGCCAAGTTCCTGAGTGAAGAGGACGGCTGCAAAGTGACCGGCATCATTGAGCGCGACGGCGCGCTGCATGATGAGCGCGGTCTGGATGTCGAAGCGGTGCGCCAGTGGATCGCCAAACACGGCACCATCGCGGGATACCCTGATGCCAAGATGCAAGAGGACGGTGCCAAGTTGCTGGAAGCGGAATGCGACATTCTGATCCCGGCGGCCCTAGAAGGGGTGATTAACCTGTCCAACGCAGAAAACATCCAGGCCCCGCTGATCATTGAAGCGGCCAACGGTCCTGTCACGGCGGGCGCGGATGAGATCCTGCGCAACAAGGGCACGGTGATCATCCCCGATATGTATGCCAACGCGGGCGGTGTGACGGTGTCCTACTTTGAGTGGGTCAAAAACCTGAGCCACATCCGCTTTGGTCGCATGCAGCGCCGCCAGGAAGAGACGCGCCACCAGCTGATCATTGATGAGCTGGAGCGGCTGAGCTCTGACAGTGGCATCGGCTGGGAGCTGAGCCCCAACTTCAAGGAGAAGTACCTGCGCGGTGCAGGAGAGCTGGAGCTTGTCCGCTCGGGCCTCGATGACACGATGCAGACGGCGTATATGTCGATGGCCAGCGTCTGGCACGACCGCGACGACGTCGAAGACCTGCGCACGGCGGCCTATCTGGTTGCGATTGAAAAGGTTGCGGCAAGCTATCAGGCCAAAGGTCTGTAAGACAAAGACGCGCGGCGGGGGCGATGTCCCGCCGCGCACACGAATTTTGCTTTTCTTGAATAGACGCCCGATCTGAGGCGGACAGCCCCGCGCAGGCTGGCTATGAAGCGGGCATGATGTTTGACCTGCCAGATGATGACACGCTTTATGCCGCACTCTTGGCCCGCGACGCGGGGTTTGAGGGGCGCGCCTATGTGGGTGTGACCTCCACCGGGGTGTTCTGCCGGCTGACCTGTTCGGCGCGCAAGCCCAAGCGGGAAAACTGTGTGTTCTTTGACAGCATCGGCGGCTGCATTGAGGCGGGGTTTCGCGCCTGTCTGAAATGCCATCCCATGGCCCCGGCGGCTGAAGCGGATCCGGTGGTGGCCCGGTTGCTGGCCGCTCTGCGCGATGCACCCGCCCGTGTCTGGCGCGAGGCTGATGTGGCACAGATGGGGGCGGATCCCTCAACCGTGCGGCGCGTATTCAAGCGGCATTTTGGCATGACGTTTCTGGAGATGGCGCGGCTAACGCGGTTGCGCACGGCCGCCGCCACCATGCCCGAAGGCGCGCGTGTGATTGATGCGCAACTGGCGGCCGGATACGACAGCCCCGGTGCCTTTCGCGCGGCTTTTGGCAAGTGGTTGGGGCTGGCTCCCGGCAAGTTTGCAAAGACGAATGCGCTGCTGCGCGCCGATTGGATTGAAACGCCGCTGGGAGTGATGATCGCGGTAAGCGATGCCCATGCGCTGCATCTGTTGGAGTTTGCAGAGCGCAAAGCGTTGCCTGCTGAGCTGAAACGACTTTTCGCGCACGCCAAAGGATCGCTGGGCTTTGGCCGCACCGCGCCGACCGATCAGATTGAGCGGGAGCTGGCGGATTTCATGGCAGGCCGTGCGGCCCGGTTTGAGACGCGGCTGGCCCCTTTAGGCACGCCTTTCATGCAAGAGGTATGGCAGGCCCTGCGGCAGGTGCCAGCAGGTGAGACGCTGAGTTACGCGGCCCTCGCGCGTGCTGCGGGGCGCCCCGATGCGGTGCGTGCGGTGGCGCGGGCCAACGGGGCCAACCCCATCGCCATTGCAATCCCCTGTCACCGGGTGCTGGGGGCGGATGGTGCCCTGACCGGATACGGCGGTGGGCTGTGGCGCAAACAGGCGTTGATTGACATTGAACGGGCCTATGCCCGCAAACCCAAGGAGACGAAACATGCGTGATCAGGTTCAGCGGGCGCAGGATTTTGCAGCGCTGCATGTCAAAGGCAGCCCGTTGGTGTTGTGGAACATCTGGGACGCGGGATCAGCCAAGGCGGTGGCGGACGCGGGTGCCGCTGCCATTGCCACGGGCAGCTGGTCTGTGGCGGCAGCGCAGGGGTTTGCCGATGGGCAGGCGCTGCCGATGGCAGATGCGCTACGCTCAGCCCGTCAGGTGGTGGGGGCCGTGTCGGTGCCGGTGACGGTGGATTTTGAGGGTGGGTACGCCGAAGATCCGGTGGCGGTTGGCGATAACGCGGCGGCGTTGATCGAAACGGGCGCTGTGGGGCTGAACTTTGAAGACCGCAAGCTGGGCCGCGAGGGACTGCACGCCATCGCCGATCACGCCGCCCGCATCGCTGCGATCCGCAGCGCGGCGGAGGATGCAGCGGTGCCGTTTTTCATCAACGCGCGCACAGACGTGTTCTTTGGTGGGTCAGAGGGCAGCCCCAAAGCGCTGCTGGACGCGGCGTTAGCGCGCGCTGCGGCCTATGCGGATGCGGGCGCGGATGGCTTATTTTTACCGGGCCTCACAGATCTGGCGGTGATCGCTGAGATCTGTGCCGCCCAGCCGCTCCCCGTAAATGTGATGCGCATGGACCCAAACCTGCCCATCCAAGCGCTGGCAGAGGCCGGTGTGGCCCGCATCAGCCACGGCCCGGCCCCCTATCTGGCGCTGATGAAGGCCTTGGCGCAACAGGCGGAAATTTAAGCGCCATCTGTCGCATCAAGGCCAGCTTTTGACGCGGTGCCGCAAGAGGAGAGCTTTGGTGCGTTGATAGTCCTGCGCGGGCGTGTCTAGATACGGGCACGAACCAGAGGGGATGGCACATGCGGTTTTCAGGGCTTCGCCTGTTGAAGGAAGGGTTGACCGGCAACAAGGGCTGGACGCCGCATTGGCGTGATCCCGAACCCAAGGCCGAGTATGATGTGGTGATCATTGGCGGGGGCGGGCACGGCCTGTCGACCGCTTATTACCTGGCCAAAGAGCACGGCATCACCAATGTGGCGGTCCTGGAGAAGGGCTATCTGGGGGGTGGCAATGTGGGGCGCAACACCACGATTGTGCGCGCCAACTATGGGTTGGAAGGCAATTCGCAGTTCTATTCGCATTCGCTCAAGCTGTGGGAAGGGTTGGAACAAGACCTCAATTACAACGCGATGATGTCCCAGCGCGGGGTTTTGATGCTGTGTCATTCTGACGGGCAGCGCGATGCCTTTGCGCGGCGTGGCAACATGATGGCCAATCAGGGCGATGACGCAGAGCTTTTGGACACCGAAGGGGTGCGGCGGCTGTTGCCCTATCTGGATTTCTCCAACACGCGGTTTCCGATCTATGGCGGGTTGCTGCACCGGCGCGGCGGCTCTGCGCGCCATGATGCGGTGGCCTGGGGTTATGCGCGGGGCGCTGATCAGCGCGGGGTGGATTTGATCCAGCAGTGCGAAGTGACGGGCATTGATATTGAGAACGGTGTGGTTAGGGGCGTGCAAACCTCACGCGGGCCCATTCGGGCCAAGAAGGTGGGGATTGTCGTCGCTGGACGCTCCTCCCAGGTGGCGGCGATGGCGGGGATGCGCCTGCCGATTGAGAGCCATGTGTTGCAGGCCTTTGTCACCGAAGGGCTGAAGCCGGTGATTGATCATGTGGTCAGTTTCGGGATGGGGCATTTCTATATCAGCCAGTCAGACAAGGGCGGGCTGGTTTTTGGCGGTGATCTGGACTTCTACGCCTCTTATGCGGCCCGCGGCAATTTGCCGATGATGGAGCATGTCATGGAGGCGGGCATGACCTTGATGCCGATGATCGGCAAGGCCAAGGTGTTGCGATCCTGGGGCGGGATCATGGATATGACGCCCGACGGCTCGCCGATGATCGACAAAACCGATACCGAGGGGCTCTTTATCAACTGTGGCTGGTGTTACGGCGGGTTTAAGGCGGTGCCGGGATCGGGGCATAGCTTTGCGCATTTGATGGCCACGGGCCAGCCCCATGAGGCCGCGGCGGCGTTCCGGATGGACCGGTTCCGCACCGGTGCGGGGTTGATGGATGAAGAGGCCACCGGGTCTCAGCATAACTTGCACTAGCGCGCGGGGAGGGCTGGTGATGAGTTTTAGTGGAAAGATGAAGCGGGGGCGGTGCGCCCAGGTAGGAGAAGTGGCGTGAGGATCAGATGTCCTTTGTGTGGGGACCGCGACCGGCGGGAGTTTTACTATCAAGGTGCGGCGGTGATGGTGGCGCGGCCTGACCCGGAGGCGGGGGTCGAGGCCTGGGACAGCTATTTGCATTTGCGCGACAATCCGGCGGGCGAAACCCGGGAGCTGTGGCAGCATGAGGGCGGCTGTGGCGCTTGGCTGGTGGTGACGCGGGACACGCGCACGCATGAGATATCAGGCGTGGCATTGGCGCGGGATGTTGCGGCGGAGGGGACAGCATGAGGGTTGCGGGCAAGGGCTTGATCGACCGCAGCAAGCCGGTGAGTTTTTCCTTTGATGGCACCTCTTATCGCGGGTTTGCAGGGGATACGGTGGCCTCGGCTTTGCTGGCCAATGGGGTCAGGTTGATGGGGCGGTCGTTTAAGTATCACCGGCCGCGCGGCGTGTTAACGGCGGGCAGCGAAGAGCCCAATGCGCTCATTACGACAGGGCGCGGTGCGGGCCAGGACCCCAATGTGCGCGCGACGGTGCAGGAGGTCTATGAAGGGCTGCAGGCGCGGTCTCAGAACGCCTGGCCGTCGCTTGAGTTTGACGTGATGGCGGTGAATGACCTAGCGGCCCCGTTTCTGGGGGCGGGGTTTTATTACAAGACTTTCATGTGGCCGAAACGGTTCTGGGAGGCGGTTTATGAGCCGATCATCCGCAAAGCGGCGGGATTGGGCGCGCTGAGCGGGCAGAACAACGCAGATGTCTATGAGCAGGCCTTTGCGTTCTGCGATGTGCTGGTGATCGGGGGCGGGCCTGCGGGGCTGATGGCGGCGCTTTCGGCGGCACGGGGCGGGGCGGATGTGATCCTGGCCGATGAGGACAGCCTGTTGGGCGGGCGTCTCAATGCGGAAGTGGAAGAGGTTGGGGGCCAAGCGGGGTCCGATTGGGCGGCGAGCGTTGTGGCTGAGCTGTCGGAGATGGAGAACGTGCGGCTGATGACGCGCACCACGGTGACGGGCGTTTATGATGGCGGCACCTTTGGCGCAGTAGAGCGGGTGAGCCGGCACCGGGATGCACCCGGCGCGCCGCTGGAGTGTTTCTGGCGGATCGCGGCCAAGCAAAGCGTTTTGGCCGCAGGGGCCATTGAGCGGCCGATTGCGTTTCAGAACAATGACCGGCCTGGGGTGATGACCGCCGGCGCGGTGCGGGCCTATCTGAACCGTTGGGGCGTGGCACCGGGCAAACGCGTGGCGGTCTTTGGCAACAATGACAATGCCCACCGCACCGCGCGTGATCTGTCAGAGGCTGGCGTGCATGTGGTGGCGCTGATCGACAGCCGTGCGGATGTTGAGGTGGCGGGTTTTGACGGTCAGGTGATCCGGGGCGCGCAGGTCTGCAATGCGGGCGGGCGCAAGGCGTTGGAAGCGATCACGCTGCGCACGCCCACGGGCGAGGATGCCTTGCAGGTTGATTGCCTGGCGGTCTCTGGCGGGTGGAACCCGACGGTGCATATGACCTGTCATCTGGGCGGGCGGCCAAGCTGGCGTGCGGACATTCAGGCCTTTGTGCCGACCGATGGTGCGGTGCCCGGCATGACCCCTGCGGGGGCCTGCAATGGCGCGTTTTCGACCCAAGACTGTTTGCAACAGGGCGTTGCCGCCGCGCAGGCGGCCTTGGCCGCGCTGGGCAAGAAAACCACTGACGTGGTGGTGCCGGAGGCGGAGGACGCGCCCTATCATTTGGCACCGCTTTGGGCGGTTGCGGGCAAGGGACGTGCCTGGCTTGATTTCCAGAACGATGTCTCCGTCAAGGACGTCAAACAGGCGGCGGTCGAGAACTTCCGCTCTGTGGAGCATATGAAGCGCTATACCACGCAGGGGATGGCCACCGATCAGGGCAAGAACTCCAACGTTGCCGCACTGGCGATCTTGGCCGATGCCACCGGGCGCGGCATTCCTGAGACCGGAACAACCACCTTCCGCCCGCCTTTTGTGCCCGTATCCATTGCGGCGATGGGGTCAAGCGGGCAGGGGCATGGCTTTGCCCCGGAGCGCTGGACGACCTCGCACAAGCAGACCGTGGAGAGCGGCGCGCCGATGATTGAGGCGGGGCTGTGGTACAGGCCCAGCGATTTCCCGCAGGCCGGAGAGACGACCTGGCGGCAGTCTTGTGACCGGGAGGTGGGCTATGTCCGGGGCAGCGTTGGGGTTTGTGACGTCTCAACCCTGGGCAAGATCGACATTCAGGGGCCGGATGCGGCCAAGCTGCTGGATTTTGTCTATACCAACATGTTCTCCACCCTCAAAGTGGGGCGGGTGCGCTATGGGCTGATGCTGCGCGAGGATGGCCATGTCATGGATGACGGCACGACTGCGCGGCTGGGCGAGACGCACTATCTGATGACCACCACCACAGCCGCGGCAGGGCAGGTGATGCGGCATTTGGAGTTTGTCACCCAGGCCTTGCATCCTGAATGGCAGGTGTCTTTCACCTCTGTGACCGAGCAATGGGCGCAGTTTGCCGTGGCGGGCCCCCAATCGCGGGCGCTGTTGAATGGGCTGCTGGACCAGCCCATTGATGGGGACAGCTGGCCGTTTATGGCCTGCGGCGCTGTTGGCATTGGCGGGGTTGCGGGGCGGCTGTTCCGCATCTCCTTTTCCGGTGAGCATGCCTATGAAGTGGCGGTGCCAGCACGTTTTGGGGCCAGCCTGTGGGACGCGTTGGTCAAGCGGTCCAAGGAGATGGGCGGCGGGCCTTACGGGATGGAAGCACTGAATGTGCTGCGCATTGAGAAAGGGTTCATCACCCATGCAGAGATCGAAGGGCGGGCGACGGCCTTTGACATCGGCATGGCGCGGATGATTTCAGCCAAGAAAGACTGCATCGGCAAAACGATGGCGGCGCGGCCTGGGCTGGTGGACCCCGCACGCCCGCAATTGGTGGGCCTGAAACCTGCGGGCGAGGCCAAAGAGCTGACCGGTGGTGCGCATTTGTTTGACCGGGGCGCAGAGGCGGTTCGGGTGAATTATCAAGGACATGTCTCCTCTGTCGGCTTTTCGCCCGCGTTGGGTACGATGATTGGCCTGGGCTTTTTGTCGCGCGGTCCTGAGCGGATGGGCGAAGTGATCCGCATAGTGGATCACATGCGGGGGATTGAGACCGAGGTTGAGGTCTGTTCGCCGGTATTCCTTGATCCTGAGGGGGAGCGTGTGCGTGGTTGAGTTGAAAGAAACATCCCCCTGTGCGGGGCTGCTGCCCGTGACGGTGGGCGGCGTGACACTGGAAGAGATGTCGGTGGGGGCGATCACATCGCTGTCGGCGCAAGGCGATCCCGCCAAGATGTCTGCGGCGTTGGAGAAAGCCCACGGCATGGCCCTGCCCAAAGCCAACCGCAGCACCGGGAAAGACGGCGCGCGCTGCATTTGGTTTGGTTTGCGTGAGGCATTGTTGATTGGGCCAGAGCCTGATCCCAGCATGGCCCCACATGGTGCGGTGGTGGATCAAACCGACGCTTGGGCGGTGGTCAGCCTAAAGGGGCCGGCTGCCGTTGAGGTTTTGGCGCGTCTGGTGCCGGTTGACCTGCGCGACGGTGTATTCAAACGCGGCCATACCCTGCGCGCGCCGCTGATGCATATGCACGGCTCACTCACCAAGCTGGGGCCGGATCATTTCATGATCATGGTGTTCCGCTCCATGGCGGGCACCTTGGTGCATGATGTCAAAGGGGCTATGGCGGCGGTTGCGGCGCGCGGCTAAACTGGCGCTTGAGATTCTGAACAAGTGGAGCCTGAGATGCGGCAGTTAAGTGTGATGACAGTGGTGGTGGCCCTGGGCCTGAGCAGCCCGGTTTGGGCGGCGGATGCGGCCAAGCAAGAGGATTGCGCCCACCAAGGGGCCATCGTCAGCGCCGTGGTGCAGGCCAAGCTGGACCGGGTGCCCGAAAAGCGCGCAAGCGAGCATGTGATTGCTGACGCCACCTGGCCTGAGAAATACAACAAGGTCGTGCCGATGTTCACCGGCGAGATCTATAAGCTGAAACGCCGCGATCTGAAAAAGAGCGATCAGGGTGCGCTGTGGGAACAGGTCTGTTTGGCGAACTGACTTGCTGGACTCTGATCCACGCGGGTCAATATAATACGGCATGAGCCTGCCACCCGGATTTTTGGACGAATTGCGCAACCGATCCAGCCTGTCTCAGGTTGTCGGGCGCAAGGTGATATGGGACGCGCGCAAGTCCAACCAGGGCAAGGGCGACATGTGGGCGCCTTGCCCTTTTCATCACGAAAAAACCGCCAGCTTTCACGTCGATGACCGCAAGGGCTATTACTATTGCTTTGGGTGCCATGCCAAAGGCGATGCCATCAGCTTTGTGCGTGAGACGGAAAACGTAAGCTTCATGGAAGCCGTGGAAATCCTGGCGCAAGAGGCAGGTATGACGATGCCAGCCCGCGATCCGCGCGCGGCTGAGAAAGATGACAAGCGTAAAGACCTGGCCGAGGTGATGGAACTGGCCGTGCGGTGGTTCCGGTTGCAGCTGAAAACCGGTGCGGCGGCAGAGGCGCGGGCCTATCTGGACCGGCGCGGCCTGTCTGGGGCGGCGCAGGATCATTGGGAAATTGGCTTTGCCCCGGACAGCTGGCAGGGGCTGTGGGACGCGTTGAAGGGCAAAAACATCCCCGATGAGATGATCCTGGGCGCGGGGCTGGCCAAACCCTCCAGCAAGGGGGCAAGCCTTATGACACTTTCCGGGGCCGCATCATGTTCCCGATCCGGGATGCACGCGGGCGCGCGATTGCCTTTGGCGGGCGGGCGATGGACCCCAACGACAACGCCAAATACCTTAATTCACCCGAGACGGAGCTGTTTGACAAAGGCCGCAGCCTTTACAACGTCAAAGAGGCGCGCAGTGCTGCTGGCAAGGGGCAGACGCTCTTGGTGGCCGAAGGCTATATGGATGTGATTGCCCTGCATGGGGCCGGGTTTGAGGCGGCGGTGGCCCCTTTGGGCACGGCGATCACGGAAAACCAGTTGCAGATGCTGTGGCGGATTGACCCAGAGCCGATCATCACCCTGGACGGTGACACCGCAGGCCAACGCGCGGCATTGCGGCTGATTGACCTGGCGCTGCCGCTGTTGGAGGCCGGACGCAGCCTGCGTTTTGCGATGATGCCCGAAGGGCAGGACCCTGACGATCTGCTCAAATCAGCGGGCCGCGAGGCGTTTCAAAAGCTGATCGACGGCGCGGTGCCCATGGTGCAGCTGTTGTGGCAGCGCGAAACCGAGGGTCGCGTGTTTGACAGCCCTGAACGGAAAGCAGCGCTGGACAAAGCGCTGCGTGAAAAGATCACGCTGATCAAAGACCCATCGATCCGCAGCCATTACGGTCAGGAAATCAAAGACTTACGCTGGCAGCTGTTCCGCCCGCAGCGCGGCGGTCCGCAGGCTGGCGCACGGGGCCGGGGCGGGCAGTGGGCGGCCAAAGCGCCCTTGCCCAGCACGAAATCTTCGGTGCTGGCCGCAGCATCGGATGCCGCCAGCACCGAGCATCTGCGCGAAGGCGTCATTCTGGCGGCCTTGGCCACATCGCCGCAGATCATCGAGGAATTCGAAAGCGGGCTTGATGCCATGGCCTGCAGAGACCCCTTGCATCGGGGCCTGCGCGACGTGCTGTTGCGCTTTGGCCCTGAAGGCGCGGAGGTGTTGCGCGCGGAAATAGACCGTGCGTTGGGGCCAGATGCCCTTGAAAACCTGCTGACCCAGCGCCATGTGGCCATTACGCCCTGCGTGCGCAAACCAGGTGATACAGAGATGGCCAGCCTTACCGTAGCGGAGGAATTGGCAAAGCTGGAAGCAGCAAGAGGGTTGGATGCAGAGATCGCAGAAGCGGTTGAGGATCTGAGCGGCGTGGCCGATGAAGGTGTGACGTGGCGGCTTTCAGAAGCGGCGCGCGCCGCGGAAATGGCCAAACGGTCGGGTCAGGAAGACACGGCAGAGTATGATGTGGGCGACAACGGCGCGCACATCAGCAAAGACGAACGCAGCGCTTGGGACACGCTGCTGAGTACGATTGATTTCAGCAAGACCAAAGGGCGCGGCAAAAACCCGTGACCTTTTGGCAGATACTTTAGGAAAAAGCAGGATATCGGGTTTTAGAATCAGGGCGAACACCCCATGATCTGACAATTCGAATCACCTGATTGATTCGCGCGCTCGCGCTGGAGGGACCCTATGGCCGCTAAGGACACGAACGAAGACGCAAAACGGGACGATGCAGACAGCGGTCATTCGCTGGACATGTCTCAGGCTGCTGTCAAAAAGATGATCTCGGAGGCCCGTGAAAAGGGCTATATCACCTATGATCAGCTCAACACCGTTCTGCCTCCTGATCAGGTCAGTTCTGAGCAAATCGAAGATGTTATGTCGATGCTGTCTGAGATGGGCATCAACATCATCGAAGATGAAGAGGCCGAAGAGGAAGAGCAAAAGGGCTCAACCGAGCTGACGACGACAGACAGCAACAAGGAAGTTGCGCTGTCCTCGGGCACGGCCGAAAAGCTGGACCGCACGGACGATCCGGTGCGCATGTACCTGCGCGAGATGGGATCGGTTGAGCTGTTGTCCCGCGAAGGCGAGATCGCGATTGCCAAGCGGATTGAGGCCGGTCGCAACACGATGATTGCGGGCCTGTGTGAAAGCCCGCTGACCTTCCAGTGCGATCACCATCTGGCGCGACGAACTTCTGTCCGAAGACATTCTGCTGCGCGATGTGATTGATCTGGAGGCCACCTTTGGCAACCAGATGGGCGAAGACGAGGAAACCACACCGGTGGTGCCCGCGCCGGGGGCAGCCCCTGCTGAAAACAAACCTGCTGAGGCCAAGCAAGAGCTGGATGCCGACGGCAACCCCATCACCACCGACGACGATGATGATGATGACGAACAGGCCAACATGTCGTTGGCTGCAATGGAGGCGGCGCTTAAACCTCAGGTTCTTGAAGCGCTCGACATCATTGCGGATGACTATGCCAAACTGAGTGAGATGCAGGACAGCCGGATTTCGGCAACCCTGAACGAGGATGGCTCATTCTCAGAAAAGGAAGAAGGCAAATACCAGAAGTTGCGCAGTGAAATCGTGGCTTTGGTGAACGATCTTCATCTGCACAACAACCGTATTGAAGCGTTGATCGACCAGCTTTACGGCATCAACCGCCGCATCATGCAGATCGACAGCTCCATGGTGAAGCTTGCCGACCAGGCGCGCATCAACCGCAAGGAATTTGTCGAAGCCTACCGGGGCTATGAGCTTGATCCCAATTGGATGGAGCGGATGGCCGAAAAGCCCGGGCGCGGTTGGCAAATGTTCATCGAACGCTCCAGCGAAAAGGTGGAAAACCTGCGCGCTGACATGGCGCAGGTGGGCCAGTATGTGGGCCTTGATATCTCAGAATTCCGCCGCATCGTGCAGCAGGTTCAGAAGGGCGAAAAAGAGGCGCGCCAGGCCAAGAAAGAAATGGTTGAGGCGAACCTGCGCTTGGTGATCTCGATTGCCAAGAAATACACCAACCGTGGCCTGCAATTCCTTGATCTCATTCAGGAAGGTAACATTGGCCTGATGAAGGCGGTGGACAAGTTTGAATACCGCCGTGGCTATAAATTCTCCACCTATGCGACCTGGTGGATCCGGCAGGCGATCACCCGTTCCATCGCGGATCAGGCGCGCACCATCCGTATTCCAGTGCACATGATCGAGACGATCAACAAGCTGGTGCGCACAGGCCGGCAGATGCTGCATGAGATCGGCCGTGAGCCGACGCCAGAGGAATTGGCAGAAAAGCTGCAGATGCCTTTGGAGAAAGTGCGCAAGGTGATGAAGATCGCCAAGGAGCCGATCTCTCTTGAGACGCCGATTGGGGACGAGGAAGACAGCCAGCTGGGCGACTTCATTGAGGACAAGAATGCTGTGCTGCCGCTCGACAGCGCCATTCAGGAAAACCTCAAAGAAACCACCACCCGCGTCTTGGCAAGCCTCACCCCGCGCGAAGAGCGCGTGCTGCGGATGCGTTTTGGCATCGGGATGAACACCGACCACACGCTGGAAGAGGTGGGTCAGCAGTTCAGCGTGACGCGCGAACGTATCCGCCAGATTGAGGCGAAAGCGCTGCGTAAGCTCAAGCACCCAAGCCGCAGCCGCAAGCTACGCTCGTTCCTGGATCAGTAGGGCGCAGGATTAGAATTTTGAAAGAGCCGCTCCATTCGGGGCGGCTTTTTTGATGCGGCAAGGGCTTTGAAGCGCGCAAGGTTTTAAAGCGCATAGGGTGCTAAAGCGCGCAGGGTTGTGATGCGCATAAGGCCGCCTCCCACAGCCTCGTGATTTTGACCTGATCCAAAGCGCCCCTATTTTCGTATCAGGAACAGGAGAGACGTGATGCGGATTTTTCTTTCGGCTTTGGTGTTGGGGCTCTTGCCCGGGCTGGCGGCGGCGCAGGGGTATCGTGCGGTGAACCAGCTGGTTGTGATGCCATTGCAGGGCGGTGACTTTGAAGTGATTGAGGCCCGAGGCGAAGGCGCGCGGGGCCTGTGGTGTGCGGCGGCGGATTATGTGTTGGCGCGCGGCGGGCAGGGGGCGGATCGGCGCATCTATGTTAAAAGCCCGCGACAGGCGGCCATCACCGCACCGGGGCGCAAGGGAGTAGTGTTCACCACCAGCACCGCCCGTTTGGGCGTGCCCCCCAGCCAATCGCTGTCAGTGACCGTGCGGACGGCCGGCGTTGGGTTGCCCGTCAATCATGCGGTTCAGTTCTGTAAGGACTACCAGATTGAGCTGGAAGACATTCTGCTGCGCCGGAGAGGGAGCTAGGACATGCATTTTAAGATGGCTTTGGGCATTGCCGCAACCTGCCTGCCGCTGATGGCAGAGGCCGCGACATTTCGTGCTGAAAACCGGGTGGCTGTTGTGGGCCAGGCGGATGGGTTTGCCGTGCAGGGCGACGCGGGGCATGGCGCGCGCGGCATGTGGTGTGCTGCGGCAGATTATGCGCGCCGTGCCTTGGGGGCGGCAGGCACCGACCGGATCTATATCGCAGAGGGCCGCACACCGGGGCTGGGGCAACGGGGACCTGTGCGGTTCACGCTGGATGCACAAGGGTTGCCACCCGGTGAGGTGTTCATCGTGGGCGCGTCTTTGCGGCGGGCGGGGGCCAACCTGTCTGTCGATCACGCCTATTCCTTTTGTGCCGACGCAAAGGTGATCAACCGATGAAACATCACGTGCTGGCATTGGTTTGCGCCCTGACCCCCACCATCGCAGCCGCCGCGACCATGGGGGAGGAAGACACCATCGTGATCAACCCGCTGTCGGGCGCGGATTTTGAGGTGATTGCAGGGATCAACTTTGGCGCGGCCGAATATTGGTGCGGGGCCGCCACATTTGTGGAGCGGCGCAGCGGCAAATCAGAGCTGACCCCGATCTATGTAAAGCGGGCAGAGGCTCCCAGCGTCAGCGCACCGGGCCGCAAGGGCGTGGTCTTTTCGCTCAGCAATGCTGGGCTGCCCGCTGAAACGGGCGCGCGGTTGACGCTAACTGTGGATGATCCGGGCGTGATGCTGAAATCCGTGCAGGCCCGCCGCTATTGCCGGGATGCGTTCACCCGCTCCACAAAGTAGCGCTTGCCCCCTGGCCGCGAGGGCGGGCAAGATCGCGCCATGCAGACGAGTTTTACATGCCAGACCCAGGGCCAGGGCCTTTACGAAATCACCGCAGATGTCGCACGCTGGCTGCGCGGGCAGGGCGATGGGTTGGTGACGTTGATGATCCGCCACACCTCGGCTTCGCTGTTGATCCAAGAGAACGCGGACCCAGATGTTCAGGTGGATCTTTTGGCGTTTTATCAACGGCTTGTGCCACCAACACATGATCCGTCGATGGGCTATATCACCCACCGGCAGGAGGGGCCGGATGACATGCCGGCGCATATCAAAGCGGCGATGCTGCCGATCCATCTGAGCATTCCGGTGCAGGCAGGGCAGATGCGTCTGGGCACCTGGCAGGGGATTTACGTCTTTGAGCATCGCGACGCGCCGCACCGGCGCGAGATTGCCGCGCATTTTGCGGGCTAAGACGGCGGTATGCGGGTTTGGGCGGCAGGTGCAGGGGCGCTGAACGGCCAGCGAGGGTGGTTGTCCAGCACGCCAATTGTTTCGTTCCCAAACCTCTTTTTCGCGCGGGCCTGGCCAGGATTTGGCCACAAGATATAGGTTTGCATTTCAACCCTACCCAAAACCTCGCGGGTCTCCTATAAGTCTAGGGAACAGGGCCTTTGGCCCCACCAAGCACGGCGGAAAGAGAGGGAGAAGCACATGCGCTGCCCATTTTGCGGAAACATCGACACGCAAGTGAAAGACTCGCGTCCTGCAGAGGATCATGTCTCCATCCGGCGGCGCCGGTTCTGTCCGGCCTGTGGCGGGCGCTTTACCACCTATGAACGGGTACAGTTGCGCGATCTGGTGGTGATCAAATCCACCGGCAAACGCGAAGATTTCGACCGCGACAAGCTGGAACGCTCCATCCGCATCTCCATGCAGAAACGCCCGATTGATCCTGAACGCATTGATCAGATGATCAGCGGGATTGTACGGCGGTTGGAAAGCATGGGTGAGACAGACATTCAATCCAAGCAGATCGGTGAGATTGTTATGGAAGCGCTGGCCCGGATCGACACGGTGGCCTATGTGCGTTTTGCCAGTGTTTACAAGAACTTCCAGGCGGCGGATGACTTTGACAAATTCGTTCAAGAACTGCGCCCTGATACCCCAATAGAAGAGTGATCGACGACGCCCGGTTTATGGCGCTGGCCCTGTCTTTGGGGCGGCGTGGACAGGGTACGACATGGCCCAACCCGTCGGTGGGCTGTGTCATCGTCAAGGACGGGCGCATCTTGGGCCGTGGCTGGACCCAGCCCGGTGGGTGCCCCCATGCCGAGGTCGAAGCGCTGGCGCAGGCCGGAGTGGCCGCCGCAGGTGCAACCGCCTATGTGACGCTGGAACCCTGCGCCCATCATGGCAAAACACCGCCCTGCGCTGAGGCCTTGATCGCGGCCCAGGTGGCGCGCGTTGTTGTGGCTGTGACGGATGCGGACCCGCGTGTGGATGGCGGCGGCATCGCCATGCTGCAGGCGGCAGGCATTGACGTGTCGGTGGGCACGGGGGCGGAGGCGGCTGCGCGGGATCACGCGGGCTTTTTCAGCAGGCTTGAGTTGGGCCGCCCGTTGGTCACGCTGAAGCTGGCGAATTCCTTTGACGGGCGGATTGCGACCGGCACCGGCGAAAGCCAGTGGATTACCGGCCCCGAGGCGCGGCGCGCCGTGCACGGAATGCGGATGCGCCATGATGCGGTGATGGTCGGCGGCGGGACGGCCCGCAAGGATGATCCAGTGCCTGACCGTGCGGCACATGGGGGCCAAACATCAGCCTGCCCGCGTTGTGATTTCGCGCCGCTTGGATGTGCCCCTGATGAGCCAGCTGGCACAGACCGCAGGGCAGGTTCCGGTTTATCTGTGCCATGGCGCGGATGCGGACAAGACGTTGATCCACACCTGGAAAGATCTTGGCGCGCATCTGCTGCCCTGCGCGGTCAGGGGTATGCAGCTAGATCCGGCGGATGTGTTGCGCCAGTTGGGCGGTGTGGGCATGACGCGGGTGTTCTGCGAAGGCGGCGGGGCGCTTGCCGCGTCCTTGATTGAGGCGGATCTGGTGGATGTGTTGGTTGGGTTCAACGCCGGTCTGGTGATCGGGGCCGAAGGGTTGCCGGGCATTGGGGCCCTGGGGCTGGCAAAGCTGCAAGAGGCCCCGCGCTATGTTCTGCGGGACGTGCGGCCAATGGGCGGCGATGTGATGCATGTCTGGGAGCGGCCTTAGGGCCATTCACCCTGTGAGCGGCCACAGGCGATACGTTACCTCGCGTTGCCCGCGCTAGCCGCGCCGCCACAGGTGGGCTTGGCTGGCAAAGATGCCCTGAAGTTTGGACAGCAGGCGGTTCGCTGGGCCGGGCGTTGGAATGTCACCGCTGCTCAGCCGGGCCACGATCACTTCGACGGGGCAGGCTTGCCCGGTTTTGGGGTCAAGATAGCGCGGATAATCAATCAACGCCGCATGCACCAGCCCCGCAAGGCTGGGTTCAGCGCGGCGGCGGGGCGGGATATCCCCTAAGTCATGTGTGAGCCCCCAGCCGGCATAAAAAGGCGCGCCTAAGGTGGTGACGGGGATGCCCCGCAGCAGCGCTTCGAACCCCAACAGAGAGGTGAGCGTCCAGACCGCATCGACATGGCCCAGCACCTGCGCGGGGTCGGCGTGGGACAGGATGCGATCCGCGATGTCACTGGCATCTGTGGCCCCGTCCCGCAGTCCTGCCTCAACATCCGGGTGCGGTTTGTAAAGAATCACGGCGTCGGGGTTGGCGGCGCGCACCGCTTCGAGAAGGCCGCGGTTGGTGCGCAACTGATCTGTTCCAAGCTGGATGGAGGCGTCGTCTTCGACCTGGCCGGGGACAAGGATGCGGGCACCTTTTGGCACTTCATCAAGCTCTGGCGGGGCGGCTTCAAGATTGTATTTGCTGAGGCCTGCCTGGGTCAGCTGATCGATCAGCCGTTCCGCGCGCTGCTGTTGATCCGGGCGCAGGGTGGCGCGGGCCTCAATCCATTTCTCCAGACGGCTGGGGCGGCTGGGATCGTAATAGATGCCCAGATCATCCACAACCAGCGACAGCGGCGGGGTCAGCGCGGCCCCAAGCCCTTTGGAGCGCAAGAAGCCGTCTTCGACGCGGGCGGCATCTGTGTCAGCCTCAGCTGCCTTGCTGGCCCAGATCATGCGGTTGCGGCCGCTTTGGCGGGCTTTGTCTGCATCGTTTTCAAACAGAAGCGGTTGGCTGTGGCCAAAGAACTGTTGCAACGGCTTGCGTTTCCACAGCCGCATCTGAGAAGCGGTCCAGCCGCGGTGATCTTCGCGCCAGGCGCGCGCCTGGGCGGCAAGCGCTTCCATCGTGTCTTCCAGGCGGCACAGCTTGTCGTGATAGGGGTCATACCACTTTGGATAGAGGATCATCGCGGCTGCAAAGAGCTGCGCGCGGGTGAGCGTTCTTTGGCGGCGTTGGACCGGAAATTCATCCCTAGTCAGCCCCCAACCGGCATAGAAGGGCTGGCCAAAGACGCGGGGCTTGTGACCGGCAAATATCGCCTCAAACCCCAGTTGGGATGAGACCGTATAGACCCCCACAGCGCCTTCAAACAGCGTCCAGGGGCTGATCGGGCCGGTGATGAGTGAGACGCGGTCGTTGGTGTCGGCTGCGCTGAAGTAGCCATCGCGGTGGCCTTGAGCCGTCTCTGGGTGGGTTTTGATCAGGACGGGCGCGCCTGGGTGCTCTTCCTGTGCGAAGACGAGCATTTCCATAAAACGCGCCCGGTCGGCCCCGCTGGCGGTGACTGAGGCATCGCCCTGGGTTTGATCAATCACCAGCACATAGCCCGGCTCGGGCGCAGGTGCGTCTGGATCAACGGCTGCGTATTTCGTCAGATGCGCCTCGGCCATGCGCGCCATGGCCCCGCGCGCACGGGTGAGCAAGGCGCTGTCGTCAAGCGGGTGATGGGCCAGCAGCTCTTCCAGCTCAGTGGGGGCAGAGGGATCAAAATGCACCCCCTTGCGGTCGATCACCAATCCCAGCGGGGGGCACCAGTGCGGCCAGGGTGCAATGAGCGGAACCACGCGTCCTCCACCCGGACCACGGGGCTGCCCCGCCGTTCGGCGACGCCAAGACCCCGGTGCGCGTAAGGCGAATTGCCCCAGACGGCGATGGCGTCGTCTTCTTTCGGGGCACCGATGTGGATGGAATAGCCCGCCAGCGCCATGATCCGGCGCAAGCGGCGTTGGGTCAGAAAGCCACCCGTGTAGACAAAAAGGCGCTCAGCCTCTTGCTGGGCGGTCTGGGGCGCATCGTATGTCTCAGGCCCCAGGCCCACCTGGTCAGCCGCTGCTGCCCAAAGAGGTCAAGGTGCTTGCCGAACCAGCTGTGCCCGTAATCGCCGAAATCACGCGGCTCCACTGGGTGAAGGGGGCTTCGGTCACGTAAATCGTGTCGCTGTCGCGGATCACGAAATCGCGGGCCATGAACATGCCGTTGGGTTGGGTCAGATCAAGCACGTACACCATGCGCTGCGCGCCTTGCAGATCATCGCGGCCCAGCACTTGGCCTGCCACCTCTGCCGGTTCATTGCGGAAGATAAAGACGCCGGTTGGATCGGCTGTTGCCGCACTCAGACCGCCCACTTGTGCGATGCCTTCAAGCGCGGAAAGCGTTTGGGAATCAAAGGGAACCCGGGCTTGGCCACCGGTGGCCCCCAGCGCGGTGAAAGAGCGGGTGTCTTCTTCGACCAGGATCCGGTCGCCGCCGCGCAGGGCGATGTCAAGCTCGGGGTGTTCATAAAGGTCTTCAAGCCAGATCTGGCCGCGATGGCTGCCGCGAATGACGGTGATCTGCGCAATCTCTGGCGTGATGGTCACACCGCCCGCCTGGGCCAGCATGGTGCCCAAGGTGCGGGTGGGCCGCTCAATCGGGTAGACGCCTTGCGCGCCGATGGCACCGATCAGCGACACGGTTGAGCCATCGCCCGCAGCACGGCGCACTTCTACCTGTGGATCAGGGGTCTGTTCGCCCAGTTTGTTGGTGATGATGCGGCGGATGGCGTCAGGCGTGTTGCCCGCTGCTTTGACCCGGCCCGCGTAGGGGATAAAGATAAAGCCCGCCCCGTCGACCTGGACCTCTTCCAGCACGGTCGCAGGAGAGCCTTCGACGCCCAGCAGCGGATCATCCACGTTTTCATAGACCGTGATGCCCAAGACGTCACCGGGACGAATGGTGTCTGATCCCAGAACTGAGGCGTTTTTGAATGCGTCTGAGAACCCAAGCGCAGGCACCACGGCGGTGGCGCGGGTCACCCTGTCGTTGACGGCAACGATAAAGGCGTCGCCCTCTTTCTGGATCGAGCCTGCAAAGATCTGACGTTTGTTCGGACCAACAGCAGGCAGGCCACAGGATGCAACAATGGCCAAGGCCGTGACGGCGGCGACGGGACGCACCCATCGTTTGGTTTGGGAATTCACTGCTCGGTCTCCTCGACCTGTTCAACTCTGCCTCGAAATCGCTGTTTTCAGCGTATTTTGAGGAAAGATAGCCCAGAGTTGTCTCGAAAGCTAGCGGTTTGAACGGCTTAGCTCAGGTCACCAGGCGCAACTGTTGCCGCGGGGCCGCGGTGCCCGCGCGTAGTGCCTGATAGGGATCATCGGCGCTGAGCATCATATCGACGACGTGACGCATCAATTGCCGGCGCCCTCTGGCGGCGTAAAAACCGCCAGGAACTTGTGATGTTTCAAGCAGATAGCGGCGAAAGTCCTGGTAGGCTTTGTTGTCGGGCCGGGTGGCTGCGGCAAAGAACTCAGCCAGGGGTTGATCAGAGACGAATTCCGGTTTGCCATAGACCGCGCGCCCGAAGGTTTTCAGCGGAATGCCGCGCCAAAGCACCTGTTGACCGGCTGTGGAGTTCACGGTCACGGCGGAACGCGCGTCATTAAGAAGTGCGGCCAGCTTGCCGCCGCCCACGAAATGCAAGCGGTCTTCGATGCTGTGCTCCTGCGCCAGGCGACGCAGAATGCGGCGCAGCGGGGCGCGGCCATTTTCCAAGGGGTGCGCTTTGATCACCAGATGGTGGTGTCCGGGCGCGCCTTTGGCAAAATTCTCAACCACGAGGGTCAGAAATTCCTCCATCGTGTTAAAGGGGGAGTGTTCCCTGAAAGAGGCGTCATGCTCCAGCTGCAATAGCGCCAGATGATAGGGAAAGCCGCCGCGTCTGATACGCCCCTGCGCCAGAATGCGGTCTATGGCGTTGAGGGGCATCATCAGCAGGCGTTTGAGGTAGAGCCGAAACTCTTGCCCCACGGCCAGCGGGCGGTGGGGGCGAAAGTGCCGGTACTTGCCGTTTCGGAACATCACGAACCAGTGATAGAGCGCGCCGTAGAACACATGTTGGCGCATGTCGCCCCAATGGCCAGGGGCAGGGGCGCCTCGCCGTCGGTTTGGGCCAGCTCCGCCTGCATTTGGGCCACGGTCATGTCCATCAGCGGCGAATGCCCGTTTGAGCCGCCCCGTTCATAGGTGACCCAATAGGGCCGCATATAGCCTTCCTCAAAGACATGCACCTTGACCCCACGCGCGCGCGCAACTTCAACCGCCTGGGCGTGGACCGGACGGGTGTCGCCGTAAAGCACGATGTCGGTGATGGATTTGTCCTGCAGGATCTGCGCCAGCCGCTCTGGCCAGGTCTCAGCGGGTGCATCAAAGGCCAGATAGCTGGCGCTGTCAGACCAAAAGGCCGCATCACCTGCGTTAAAGCCTACGCGCCAGACCGTGCACCGCGCCCGGCGCAGCATTTTGCCAAGCTGGTCAAAGAAGGGTCCATGCGGCCCCTGCAGGAAAAGGAATGCCCTGTTATCGTTCATCAATTCTGCTCTTTTTTCGCCAAAGCTATGCTGAAGCCTCGGACAAGTGAACAAAAATCTGGTTAATGCCGTCTTTTGCCGTGCCGATGTGTGGAATTTTGCCACCGCGAGCGGCAGGGGCGTGCCACGAACCTTGTCATAGGGGGGCAAGGCCGCTACCTGCTGAGCGACACCAGAAAGGGAGGGTTCGCCCATGTTCACCGGCATCGTCACAGACATCGGCATTGTCACGCAGGTGGCGCAGGAAGGTGATCTGCGTGCGCGCATTCAGACAGGCTATGACACCACGCGGATCGACATGGGGGCCTCCATCGCGAGTGACGGGGTCTGTTTGACGGTCGTGGCTTTGGGCCCGGACTGGTATGAGGTGCAAATCTCAGCCGAGACGGTGGAGAAGACCAACATCGGCCAGAACGGTTGGCATGAGGGCAAGCGGGTCAATCTGGAACGCGCGCTGAAGGTGGGAGACGAGCTGGGCGGTCACATCGTGTCTGGCCATGTCGACGGCGTGGCCGAGGTGGTGGAGATGGCGGATGAGGGCGACAGCACCCGCGTGACCCTGCGCGCGCCCAAAGACCTGGCGCGTTTTATTGCCCCCAAGGGATCGGTTGCGCTGAATGGAACGTCGCTGACCGTCAATGAGGTTGAGGGCTGTGATTTTGGCATCAACTTTATTCCGCACACCAAGGAGGTGACGACCTGGGGCGATGTTAAGCTGGGCGACCGGGTTAATCTGGAGATCGACACGCTGGCCCGCTATGTGGCGCGACTGGCGGAGATGTCTTAGGGGCCTGACCTGGGGCCCACGCGATTGGTGGTGCCTGGGGCGTCGGGCGTTTTTGAGTTTTAGAGGAAAGATGAAGCGCGGGACGGTGGGCCCCGGGTAGGGGTGTGCGCGTGGGGCGCGGGTTTTTGGGGTGGTGTGATCTGCTCCGGTGAACGGTGTTTCAGGGCGTGCGCGGGTGCGCTGCGGCTGGTCAAACCTGCGGCGACGGGCTAGAGGGGGCGCAGCTATCACGGGGTGCCCTATGACGTATGAAACACCCGGACCGGTCGAAGAAGGACTGGCCGAGGCCATTTCGCCCATCGCAGAGATCATTGAAGAGGCCCGGCAGGGCCGGATGTTCATCCTTGTGGATCACGAAGACCGCGAGAATGAGGGTGATCTGGTGATCCCGGCGCAGTTTGCAGATGCCGCAGCGATCAACTTTATGGCCACCCATGGGCGTGGCTTGATTTGTCTGCCCTTGACCGCATCGCGGGTGTCCGAGCTGGGCTTGCCGATGATGGCAATGCATAATTCGTCGCGCCATGAGACCGCGTTCACCGTGTCCATTGAGGCGCGTGAAGGGGTGAGCACGGGGATTTCTGCGGCGGACCGGGCGCTGACCATTGGCGTGGCCATTTCAGATCAGGCGGGGGCCGCGGATATTGCCACGCCGGGGCATGTTTTTCCGCTGCGTGCGCGCGATGGCGGCGTGTTGGTGCGCGCCGGGCATACGGAGGCGGCGGTCGATATCTCGCGCCTGGCGGGGCTGCACCCCTCAGGAGTGATTTGCGAGATCATGAAGGACGACGGCACCATGGCCCGGTTGCCAGATCTGGTGGCCTTTGCTGCCGAGCACGGGCTGAAGATCGGCACCATCAGCGATTTGATCGCCTACCGGCATCAGCATGACAACCTGCTTGTGGAACGCGCGCGCCGCGATGTGGTGTCGGCCTATGGGGGGGACTGGCAGATGCGCGTGTTCAGTGACCAGATCACCGGCACGGACCATGTGGCGCTGATTAAGGGCGATATCTCAACCCCTGCGCCGGTTTTGGTACGCACCCATGCGATCAATGCGCTGGAGGATATTCTGGGCCTTGGCCCCAGCCCCGCAGATGAATTGCCGCGCGCCATGCAGATCATCGCAGATGAGGGGCGCGGCGCGGTTGTGCTTTTCCGTGATCCCTATCCGCGGCTGCGGTTGGAGGATGAAGAGGATGAAGGGCCCCGCACGGTCAAGAACACCGGGCTTGGCTCTCAGATCCTGTCAGCTTTGGGGTTGAACCAGCTGATTTTGCTCACAGATAACCCCGAGACCCGGTATTTGGGTCTTGACGCCTATAGCATTGAAATTGTGGGCACCCGGCCCATCACCCAAGAGGTTTGATATGGCATCTTCACAAGAGCATACGGTTTTGGACCGCCCCACGTTCGACAAACCTGTGAAGGTGTTGATCGTTGTCTCGCCCTATTACAGCGACATCGCGGAGGGGTTGCTGCGCGGGGCGAAGGCGGAGTTGGAAGCGGCTGGGGCCAGCTTTGAGGTTGTCGAAATGCCCGGCGCGCTGGAGATCCCCACAGCGATCGGCATCTCTGATCGGCGCAGCAACTTTGACGGCTATGTCGCTTTGGGTTGTGTGATCCGGGGAGAGACCACGCATTATGAGACGGTGTGCAACGACAGCTCGCGCGCCTTGCAGATGCTGGGGCTGTCGGGGCTGTGCATCGGGAATGGCATTCTGACGGTTGAGAACAAGAGCCAGGCTGAGGTGCGGGCTGATCCTGAGGGGCAGAATAAAGGTGGCGGTGCGGCGGCTGCTGCCTTGCATCTTATTGCGCTCAGCCGTAAGTGGGCCGACACCAGCAAGGGCATAGGGTTCAAGCCACGGGGCGAGGACACGCTGATGGCTGGCACAGCAGACGGAACGAACATCGCATGACCACCGGCCTTTCAGGCAATCAGAAGCGCAAGATGAAATCAGCGGCACGGCTTTATGCGGTGCAGGCGCTGTTTCAGATGGAGCATTCGGCCCAAACCGTCGAAGTGGTGCGGCGCGAGTTTTTGGACCACCGTTTTGGCGCGACCTATGAAGGCAATGAGATGGTGGATGGCGACATCGATCACTTTGCGCGGGTCTTGGATGATGCGGTGAACTATCAGGCGCCGATTGACCAGATGACCGACCGCGCCTTGGTGGCCAAGTGGCCCATCGCGCGGATTGATCCCACGTTGCGCGCAGTGTTTCGCGCCGCCGGAGCTGAACTGCGCGATGATGCAACGCCGCCACGGGTGGTGATCACCGAATATGTGGATGTGGCGCGGGCGTTTTTTCCAGAAAGCAAAGAGCCCAAGTTCGTCAACGCGGTGTTGGATCACATGGCACGTGAGGCCCGCCCAGAGGCATTCTGAGCGGGTTTGAACGCCAGCCAAGATGGTCTATCTTGTAGGGCAGGAGCGCGCGCTATGCCCATTATCTTCCGGTTCTACATCAAGCATTGTCTGATTGGTTTTGCCGTCTCAGCGGTGTTTGTGGCAGTGCTGATCTATTTCAACATCGCTAATTTGGGACATCTGGTCCTGACGTCGGACATCGCTGTGTTGGCGCTTGTGGTCTTTTGGGTGCTGAACGGGATTGTCTTTGCAGGGGTACAAACCGGCGTTGCGGTGATGTTGATGAGCACGGATGAGACGGCACCACCTGCAGGGCCGGACCGTGGCGTACCCGTTCCCGTGAGGCGGGAAAATACCAAGGGTAAATAAAGTGTTACCCTGCAAGGTTCATGCGGTGCATGAGCTTTGGGTGTGGCGGTACCACCGCTGCCGGTCAGTATTTATTCCCGAGGACCTGTATATACAGGTGGGCGCCAGGTAACCGAACCAGGGCTCGGACAGAGCCAGCTCCCTCGGATTTGCTTAAGGCCACTGGAATGTAACGTCTCACGCACAGGGCAGAACCCCGCCACAGGGCTGCATGTATGCTGCCGGGGGTGCGGTGGCAATGGGGCTGAGCGAAATAGCGCCGCTCTCTGCTGCGGCCTTCGGACGCTTGTGTGGCGGGTGTCGGTGCGGGTGAGGGGATATGGTGCGGCACAAAAAGTTGCAAATGTTCATGAATTGTTCGTAGTCTTGGCTATGACCGCAACGGATCAGAATTTGGCAGAACGGGTGGCGCAGCCGGGTCAGCTGTTGGCGCGGGGCGTGGCGCGGCATTTGGTCAGCCACGGGTTTGTCTGTGTCGAAGAACTGGTGCCGACGCGTGGTTTGCGTGTGGATGTCATGGCGCTGGGGCCGAAGGGTGAGATTTGGGTGGTGGAATGCAAATCGTCCCGCGCCGATTACACCTCTGACGGTAAATGGCAGGGCTATCTTGAATGGGCGGACCGGTTTTTTTGGGCTGTGGATCAGGATTTTCCCAGTGAACTGCTGCCGCATGACACTGGGTTGATCATCGCTGACGCCTATGGCGGAGAGATCATACGCATGCCAGTAGAGGCCAAGCTGCCCGCCGCGCGGCGCAAAGTCATGGTGCAGAAGTTCGCAGTCCATGCCGCAAGGCGGCTACATATGTTGCGCGATCCGGGGTTGATCCCCGAATGGGGCTAAGGCCTAGCGTTTCTTTTGCGCCTGACCACCGGCGACGCGGTTGGCCGCAGCGGTGATTTCATCGGCGATCTCATAGGCTTCCTCGGCGGTGAAATCCATCGGGATCTCAAAACCACCCCCTTCGATATAAAGCCGCACCATACCTGCATCAGTTGGCCCGATCTGAAGGTTTGCCTCAATATCGCTTTCGTCGTTAATGCCCATGGGTGCCTCTTTCGCTGGACCGCAGAGGTAGCGCGGGATGTCTTGAAACGCAAGCCAGCCTGCTGAGACTGGGGCGATGGATGATATTGAGATTCGCCCCTTTGAAGCGGCAGACCGCGATTGGCTGGTTGCAGAGCACCGCTTGGCTTACGCACGCGCCGAGGGCTTTGATGACAGCTTTGGCGATTTGGTGGCAGAGATCCTGGACAGCTTTATCAGCACACATGATCCAACCGTTGAACGGGGATGGATCGCGTGTCGCGGCGCGGCGCGTTTGGGCAGCATCTTTTGCGTCCGCCTTGAGGAGGATACCGCCAAGCTGCGGCTCTTTTTGTTGAGTGAAGCGGTGCGCGGCCAAGGGTTGGGGCAGCGGATGTTGGCGACCTCGATGGCGTTTGCGCGGGATAAGGGCTATCGCCGCATGGTTTTGTGGACGCACGAATCTCACCGGGCGGCCGGGGCGCTTTATGCCAAAAACGGTTGGACGTTGATGTCGTCAGTGCCGGTGGTCAGTTTCGGACAGGCCTTGGTGGAACAGCATTGGGAAATCGACCTCTGATCGCCGGTGCTACGCAGATTTGGGGCTTGCTGGGACTTGCAATCTGAAAACGACAGGGCTAAATCGGCGTGCGTGCCGCCTTAGCTCAGTTGGTTAGAGCGCTTGATTGTGGATCAAGAGGTCCCTGGTTCGAGACCAGGAGGTGGTACCATATCTCCCCATATTCTGAATATAAATCAGTGACTTAATTCTGAGACCCTGTGTTCTGTCGACCAATTTGTCGACCATTGGAATCAAAATCGGTCTTTTTTGCCCTCAAAAGCAAAACCCCCGCCAGACCGGCAGGGGCTTCAATTCGTGGCGATGATTCCGCTCAGCTGCCGGACCGCAATAGGCCCAGGCGTTCTTTGTGCTTCTCGACATAGGTGCGCGCGGCGTTTGTGAACGTCTCTTTGTCACTCTCAGGCACCCAAAGACTGACGCGCACCAGACCGTTCATGTTCTGGCGCTGTTCGTATTCGCGGTTTCTCCGTACGTGCATGCTATTCCGCTTCGATTGTTTTGCCATGGCCCCACTCTCCATTTGAAGCTCCCTTAACATAGCACTATCCGGACTCTTGGTGGACCTATACCAAAGGCCAGAGAAAGCGGGATTTCATCGTGCTAAAAGTAGAGTTAGGTTAAGCGCCTTAGTATGCGTTTCGCTCGGGCCTACCAGGTTTGGCTTTGGAAATGTATGCCTTGTTATGAGCTTCACATTTCCGCTCGCCCGAAATGCAAAACTCTAGAAAATCCCGCTAATCTGAAGTCTCCAGGAATAACTGCAACGCGTCTTCGTAAACTGTCTTCTTCCAACCGTCTTCCAGATCGCTCGGCTGTGTTTTAGAAGCCCAGAAAATACGGCAGGACTGTCCTGGCTGCTTAGCACTGCGCATACCCTCATGCGCCCGCTGCAATACGTCAACAATTGTGTCGTTTGGGCAGACTGATATCACAGCAGCAGAAAAGGTCAGTTTCAATTCAGAACACTTTAGGGTCTTAGACTGGATGTATGGGGTAAGCTCATCTAAAAGCCGCCGTTGCAAGCGCACCAGGAAGTCAACTGCGGCTGCCTCTGGGGCACCAATCATAATTATGAATTCATCGCTACATGCCTGTTTGCGGTATACTAGCTGCCTCAACCCTAGGACCTTCGGCTGCACTTTGAACGAGATCTTGCAAACGCTCTCCTCTTTGTGCTTCAACTTACATAACGTCTGCGCGAAGCACCTCATAACCCTGTCACCATTTATGTCACCGTACCTTTGATTGATCTCTCCAAAGGCGACTAGGTCAACGACAATCAGATGGACCGGCGCTTCATAGGAAACCGATCCGACAACCTTTCTGAAATCAACACAGAATTGCCGGTCGTTCGGAATGCCCGTGACCATATCGACTATGCGCTGTTGCTCAGATGCTCCGCTTTCATCACACATGGTGGACATTGACATCTCCAAGTCTCCGGCTTTCTCCTGTCCGGAGCAAAGCATAAGGTAAAGGCACATGATCGAGCAGGATACAACTACGAAGAAAAGCCCGGCAAGCAGCAGCGAATGGATGATAAACAATAGAGCGCTTGCTTCATGGTACTCAGGCGATAGTGCATCCAACAGCGCTAGTAGTGTGGCGAGTGCCGTTAGTAGCACCGCCAAATAGGGAATGATCTTTATAAGACTTGTTGTTATTGACATGCGCCGTAGCAGAAAATCCCAAATCCTACATCAGCTTAACATGTCAGGATCGCAACGCGAGAAGCTAGTTCCTAGCAGGCAGCGCGCTTCGCCGCCGGGTCGATTGTCATACTCTCCTGACAAATCAAAGGTCAGTTGCGAAAATCAGGTAGTAACCTGTAAAGGCGCACTGTAAATCTGGTCTCGCAGTGATTTGGGCGGAGGTCCTTGTCGTGGCTGAGAAGCGGGAGGAGCAGCATTTTGACCGGACTTATCTCCCGCAGCGATGACTTTTCATTTCAAATACTAGCCGAAGGTTCCGCACGATTTTTCGTGCGCGTTACATCCTCCAAAACAGACAAGACCGTCATGGTGTTTTCAGATTTTATCCTCAACCAAGATGATGACGACCTCGCCTTGGAAGCGCTCCATTTATTGAAGGAGCACGGGTTTCCGCTGGTTTCCAAAGTGAAGCTGGTGTTTCAAGATATTGCCCCCACTTGTAGTGATGAGAACGAACGTGACGAACTGGCCAAACGCCATGATCAGATAGTGTTAGTGATGAAAGCCTATGCCGCCCAGACGGGGTTGACAGTAGAAAATAACTTCCTTGATCTAAGGAACGGGAAGTTTGAGACCGTGGTGCTGTTCGCATGACAAGGAATAACGAGATTACAGAAATTTACGCGACCTATGTTTCGGCGCTTCTTCACAACGAAGGGAAGCGTCAGAACGCTAATCAGATTTATCTAACTATTTCTTTGGCAGTGATAACCGCCTACTCGACCATCGAGGGTTTCCCAAAGCTCTACGCTGTCTCTATGATAGGCTTTGTTGCCGTTATCTGGATCTTGACGATCTTGTTTTATCGAAACCTAGCTCGCGCCAAATTTAAGGTACTGCTAGAGATGGAGAAGCAACTCGCTTTCGATCCGTTTACCAAGGAGTGGGCCGCGATGCCATCCGCTCACCGAAGAGTTGGCCTGACGCGGCTTGAAGTTCTCGCGCCTTTCGTCCTTATCGCCTTTGCTGGGATGGTGTACTTCTCTCCGTGAGGTAAAGATATGAAGAAATTTGAGATATTTATTATTGGGCCCATGGGGGAGGATAAGGACAATCCAGAAGAAGAAGCTACGCCAATTTCGAAGCACGTAGGTAACATTAAACTGGCACTTCAATCTATCAGAGACGACATAACACCCTCCGGAGAGATCATAGATATCTACGCACCAACGGACGGCATGTCAGATATTGAAGCATACGTTTTCAATCGCATCGATTCAGCAGACCTTGCTATTGCAGACATCACTTCAAGATCACCAAGCGTGATGTATGAACTATCTTTCTTCCATGCCTTAGGTACCCCAATTATCATCCTTGACGACAAGGAAAGGGAGAAGGCGGATATACCGTTTTATCTGAAGGGAGCAAACATACTCAGGATTAATGATTTTGAGGTTGCGACCCTTTCGGAAGCTCTGAGGCTCCGCTTACTCGCTTTCTTCAACGAAAACAACGACCAGGACTTTTCAGAAAACCCGATACGAAAATTCTATTCTGCACCACTTGTGGAAGCTGCGGGAGCTTCGGCCGTTGGTAGGGGTTATTACTGGAATTTGATTGACCCGGTGATCAACGCGGGGTTCGGCGTCATAGCTTCGCATACCAGTGAGAACCTCGGAAAGTTGAAAATCATAAAGCCTTCGGAGAACTTTCTCATTAACGAAGACTTGAAACGGTATGGCGAAATTGCGGCTCGCTGGAACAATGGTGAAAGGCTGGAAGAGCACGAGTGGAACATAAGTTACGCTGGGCGCTCGCGGGGCGTCAAAGCATATAAAATTGGAAGGAACATCTATGATTACCCCAGGACAATTGGATCCTTGGAACGCTCACCTAGGTTAAAGCGGGTAACTGGCAGGAGAAAACCCGGCGACGCCGCAAGAGTGAGTGAGGATAGGCTGGCGGCCGCGCGACAACGCGTGTCTTCTCAGCTCGTTAGTTACTTCTTAGAGGTTCTAGACGATGAGATTCACCGCAATGCCGCGCAGATTTTTGAGGACCGAGTGGAATTCATCTCTCTGGACGAATTCGAAAGAGAAATCGATGCATTGCCACCAAGATCAACAGTCAATCAATCCCTTTCAGTCATTGACCGGCTGTTGAATTGGGTCAGGGGCACCACAAACTAACATGTAAAAAACTCTTGGCCCGTTTCGGCCCCGCTGTTGTATCTAGCGCCCCTAAACCCACACCATTGAAGGTTTGTGTGTCTTCGACGCATTGGAGTTTGGTGCCGAGAGAAAGACAGCCTGCATAGCCAACAAGTTTTAAGGAGTAGCCTTCAAAGGCCATCAAAACGAGCAAGGGTCGGCGTTTGCCGACCCATCTTACCACTACAGCTTTCGCTGCCAGAGTTCTGTTTGTGGTCTGGACTGTCTCTTCACCATAGCTAACTGCGTTAGGTGGGCACCGTTCAGTCTCTACACCTTCTTGCGTTACAAGCTTGGCTCGCGATAACCAGTCAAGGGTCTCCCGAATTTGATGCCAGAACCCATACTGTTTCCAATATGAGCGCCCTGTTCAGAAGCTTACGTGGTCATCGTTTGGAGTCAAGCGCGATGCGCTTCTTTACCGAGTTCGAACTAACGCGAATACCGATTGGTTTGCCGCCGGAGTTTTCTTCACAGCTGGCTCCAACGTGTCTGCTCGAAGGGCGGAAACAGATTGGCACGATGGAGAGCCATTTGGTTGTGTGGTATGCCTTTCTTACCTTAAGCATGCTCACATTAGAAATTTTTGCGCGGGGTAGTTCCTTTGACGTGGCGGTGTCCCCTTTTATGTTTTGAGTTTGCTGCCCCCCCCCCCGGTCGAAAACCCCCATACCCCCCGACTCCATACACCCCCATGCTCCCTCGCCACACCAATTTTCAGGGAACTTCCCTCTTAGAAAATCTACTTCTTCTCTTGGGAAGAGCTGATCTTACGCGGTTGCAAATCATCTAACCGCTATGTGCTTGGGTGCGATCTGTGCGCGGAGCCAACCAGCAAAGACCGGTTTGCGGATAAATCTGCTGTCCTTCGAAGCAGCTGGAAAGTCAGCATACGGCCCAAAGCGGAAATAGCCGAAGCAGTCAATAGCTGCGATGCAGCTTCACCAAAACGGACTTTCGCTGCGCCCGCGACAACCAGTGTAAGGTAAACTGGGAATCCGCGGACAGTGCGGACTTCCGACTACCTAAGGCCCTTGCCCGGCATCGGCCCTTCCCCGACTTTAAAGACGTGTTGTGAAGCAATTTTTAGGAACAGTGGAGCACACGTTGGATTCCATTGAAATTTCGGCTCGCAGAACTCAACAGATTGGGGTATAGAATGCCGTGACGTCAAACTTCAAAAAGCAAGGGTAGTACCTATGCGCCTTAGCTCTTTATGCATTGACAACCTATTTGGCACACTAACTCTAGAACTAGAATTTTTTGATGACCTAAACCTTCTTGTAGGAATTAATGGCAGCGGCAAGACAAGTGCGCTCAGCGTTATTGACTGGCTACTCACTCCAAATATTCCAAAGCTTGCGACAAACTTCTTTGATCGATTGTCGCTGAAGCTAGAGGTATCGTCTAAAAGTTATGAGATACTTGCAGTTCGCAGCGACACTGAAGTTCTGATTCATGTGGAGTGTGAAAACGATGAATTCGATCCAATTTCGATACGGGTCGATCCAGATGATCCATCTTATGAAGACGAAGATCGGTATCGCAATCTCAGGCCAGAGGAACACGAGGAGAAGGCATGGGGTTTTCTCAAGAACCTAAAGAAACCAACAGTGGTGTCACTTGAGCGAACCATAACTGCCGAAGTGGATACTGAAGTCTACTATGAACGTCCCGTAAGAAGGACGCCAAGCCAAAAACGGCGACAGATAACTCCTTTGTCTCACGTACAGAAAATTTTTGGACAGCAATACGCCGAATATCGTAAAGCTGCTCGAGAAAACGATGCGCAACTAAAATCACGCATCATCCTGACTGCGCTACATAGCCCTGACAGTGATGAGCCGACATTGACAAATTTCCAGATGCCGCAAGAGAGCACTGAACAACTTGAGGAAAAGGTTAAAGGCTATCTCGCAGCATCAATAGCCTCCGAAGATGTAGAAGAGCGAGTAGCGAGGTTCTTCAGGTATTTCAGAGTTCTCAGTGATGAAGTGTCTGAAAGCTCTGATAATTCAGGGAAAGTTGTAGACTTGATCCAGTCTCAGTTTTCGAGAGTCGAGCAATTGGCTCGTGCTTTCAATGAATTTGAGGAGAGTAACGCAACGGCTTTCAAACATTTGGGTACGTACATGAAGTCAGTAAACCGTTTTCTTAAAGATAGTGGGAAGATGGTCATTGCTGACGACAGTCTCGGGCAACTTGCGTTCGTAGAGCTACAGGACGGCCTTCCAGCAGGCCCACTTCGGCCAATCAGTAAACTGTCGTCGGGGGAAACTCAAATAATTATACTTCTGGCTCTCATGGCTTTTGAAGCTGATGAAGGCTCGGTATTTGTCGTTGATGAACCCGAGCTGTCTCTTCATCCCAAGTGGCAAACTGATTTCATGGAGTCGTTTCTACAGCTTTGCCCGGCAAACTCGCAGGTTCTTGTAGCTACTCACTCTCCTGAAATTGTGGCAGGACGCAAACCTTCTTGCGTATTTTTCTGAAGCATTTTCATGGATGAGAAAGAAACATCATTTCCACAACGGAGTCAGGGTGGATTGGCTGCGGCAGATGTCTTTTATCGCAGCTATAACGAATTTTACTTTTACGTTGAAGACGAAGACCAGGAGAATTTGTATTTTGCGATACTTAGGAAATTCTTTTCTGACATAGATTTTGAGAAGATTTTCCCCTTAGGAGGCAAGCTCGCCGTTTTGAACCATGCTAAAGACGCAGCGAACTCTGACGTTGGAAAACGAGTTTATCTCTTGGACAAGGACTTTGATGACTTGTTGGGCTGTAAAGAAGAAGTCAAAGGTGTTTTCTATTTGGATGCCTTTTGTATTGAAAATTACTTCCTACAAGAAGATGCACTCGTTGAGGTCGTCCTTGAGTCTCATCCGAAGGAGAAACGTGACGACATTCGTTTGGCATTATCTCTTCACAAGATTATTCCTGAGATTGGAGAGGATTTGAGAGCGCTGTTTGCGTTTTTCTTCTTTGTCCAACTCGAGAATCTGGGAATTCCCAACAGCAGTCAGAAGCCAGAAAAATTTTGCAAGCACGGCGCCTTATGGGAGGTTTGCCCGGATCTCGTCGCGAAATTCTCCGCCACGGTACTGGATCGGTGTACAGCCGTTGGTACTCCCAAACCTACCAATAACATCCTAGACGATGCTCGACTTAGTGCATTTCGCTTGGCATCTTCCACGGAAGTTGTCAGTGGGAAGTTTTGGCTTTCGATGCTTTTCCATTACGTTAAGTCAAAATACAACTTGGGAAGCATCACCTTCGACTCATTTGTCTTTCGTGTAGCCAATAAGTGCCCTTTGGAAGAAATGAGCAATCTAGCTGCAGAGGTCAAAATCACTTTTCCTGAGTGAATGGTCACGTGCGCTAAACAACAGAGAATTATTGGCGAACAGAGGGCAAGCTCAATGTTCGGTTTACACTGTACTGAGCCGAGCTTTCGGTTCGAACGTCCGCTTCTTCTTTTGTGTCTTGATCGGTATGCACCAGCAGTGAACGACCGCTTCCCGCCCTTTTTTGACAGATACGGAGCACCAATACGAAGGCTGCATTGGGCTCAAACCGGACCTAGAAAAGTCTGGTCAACACTGACCCGCATGCTACCCATTATGAATGTGTAACCTTTACGCCAACACCATGCCCACCGACGCCATGCGTAAGATGTTCGACGTCGGGCCGACGAACGTGGATGTCGGTAACATGGAGCCGCTTCCTGCGATCTATCCAAAGTATGAGGCACCGATTATCGCAGTGGAGGCAGGAGCACGCGTGCTGCGTCGTTCGTCTTGGGGATTCCTCACACCTAACAAGTCGAAGAAAACAGGAAAGTGGCTCAAACCACGAGCTTGGAATAACACGAGGGATGACAAGATTAGGTCAGTTGCTTTGTGGAAGGACAGCTTTGAAAACCGCCGTTGCTTGGTGCCAGCGACATCGTATTCAGAGGCTACAGGCCGTAACCCTGCTACGCATCACTGGTTCAACGTTCCTGGGTCCGAAGGCTTTGCATTTGCCGGGATTTGGAAACACCAGACAGGCTCTTTGGGCGATGAAGAGATTGATCAGCATGTCTTTTCAATGGTGACAACCGAGCCAAACGAGTTGGCGTCCAAGTACCACAATCGCATGCCGGTGATCCTGTCTCCTGATGATTACGCAGTATGGCTGACCGGCGAGGCCGATGAGGCGTTCGAGCTGCTGAAACCGTTTTCTGGCGCGCTTTCGGTTATTGGCGAGGGGCACGGCATGCGGTCGGAGCCGCAGCTAGACGTCGGCTAAGCGGACATTCCGGTCATTCGATTTTGAGCCTTCGCTGACGCAGGATTGGTTCGCAGGCGCGCACATCATTTGTTGTAGCGCTGCGCATGTGGTCGTTGCGGTCGTTCACGGTGGCCGATTTGGCACGAACCGACATCGCACTTTCAAAGGATCCAGTGTTAGACAGGAACGGTGCGGACTCTGCGGACATTCGATCAATGTCTGAAACCGTACCGTCCGCAGCGAATAAGGCATTGTGTATGGTCCGGGTGCTCAACGTCCCTTTAAGCCCAGCAATGGTAGATCGAAGATGCACATGACCACGAGAAGATTCAGGAAGTCCAAAAAGGATAGTGGCTTCGACTGAGGACCGACGCATCGGAGGTGATCGGTCATCCCACCTTTGCTAAGTTTCATAAAACCTAAAATAATTTGCTGTGCGTTGGGGAACCGATTTACTCAAGCCCCAATCCTAGATGCGCAAGACCTGAAACTTGGCTACAATTTTAAGGTTAGTTTTTTGGATGTTATATTTGCCGCGCCCCGGCCACGTGGCCACCGGGCAAGGATTAGAGCTGCTCTTTCCCGGTCAGTCCGCTGCCCAAGTCGCGCAAAATATTTA
The DNA here is from genome assembly GCF_055693825.1 of Sulfitobacter sp. GN1-4. Lineage (NCBI taxonomy): Bacteria > Pseudomonadati > Pseudomonadota > Alphaproteobacteria > Rhodobacterales > Roseobacteraceae > Sulfitobacter > Sulfitobacter sp. GN1-4. The sequence continues at coordinate 1,498,592 of NZ_JBVFUQ010000003.1, forward strand.
TGTCCAACCGCTTGTCAAATCTAAGGAGCGAAGTGGGATACGTGCCATCTTCCACAAGCCGTTCAGGCGAAAAGTCATCCTCTGCCGACAGGAGTTTCGCGGCTAGAATGCGCGCCCTATTTATGTGACCACGTTTTGCATTCAACCCGATAGCATAGCGCAAAGCTGGTTTGAAAGTTGGCCTGAAGGAGTGGGATTTCTCAAAATGATCCAATGCGGTTTCTTCGTCACCAACCGCAAGTGCGGCACCACCCAAAATGGATTCAGGCAAAAACTCCAGGGATGAACCGGAAAACAATTGGCGGGCTTTGGCAGCCGTTGCATATGCCTGCGTGGGCATTTGCTGTGATAATTGCACAGCGGCCAGGGTCCACCACGCGAAGGGGTTTCCTGTGCCGATTTCCGCCGCACGCTGGGCGTGTGCCAATGCGCTCTCAGGCTTGTTCTCGAGGTAGTTCATGCCGTTGGCAACCATCGCCAGAACCAGAGAATTGCCCGGCTCTTGTTCCAGCGCCAGCGACGTAAGCGCCTCGCTTTCTTCGGCCACGTTATTTTCTGTCAGCGCATAACCTTCGAACACCTGGATCACACGGACAAGCGCCCGCCACGCGAGATGGGATGCCCGCGGGTTATGGGCGTAGGCCTGTCGCAGCATGCTGTCCGCAGCACTTGCGCCGCGTTCCGTCATTTCGAACATGTTTGAAATTGCAATTGCGCTCAGCGCAGGGGGGCCGGTATCGCTCAGCGTCTCGCGGCGATTCAACCGGTGTCGCACTGCTTCTGAAACCTCGAAAGCCATTTTTGACGCTTCTTGGTCCTGACCGGGATCAACCTTCAAGGACTTCAAAATTCGATAACCCGACCAGATCTGAACATTAACGGGTGCTTCGCTGAGCCGTCCACGCAGAAAAAACCATCCGCCCTCACCCTCAACAGCCGTAAGGTGAAGGCGGAATTCGGGATCGATTGTCACCGCGTTGTTAGAGACCACCACATCCGCGCCCATAACCTGATCGAGCAAAGACGCACATTGATCAGCAAAAACTTCGACAAACCATTGCGCGAGCGGGTTTTCGCTCGGTGCCGCTTCAATGGCCAGCGTAACTTTGGGCCTTTGTTGGGCTGACCCTGCAGAAGGCAAATTGCTGGCACGCAAGGGGGCCCCCGGTCTGCCCGCACAGACCGTTCGATGGCCAACCAGCTTTCAAACTCTGGGTCACGGACATCAAGGCCTTCGGCGAAGTCGCCGTGATGGTCATGCAGAAGCATGATCTGATCAATGTCCAAGGCCACCCGCAATTTTGTGGCTGTCAGCAGCGCCTTGTGGGGCCCAAGGGCTGATTTGCATTGGTGGATTGCCTGGCGCAAACTGCCGGCACCCTGGCTTTTGCCACGATCGCTCCAAAGCTTGTCTTGAAGCCACGCCCGTTCCCGGCAACCGTTGGGGGCAGTTAACAGCAATAACAAAAGACCGCAGGTTTTGGCGGAACGCGGCGTTAAATTTGTACCGTCGCTGGATTCCATCCGAAATGGACCCGTCAATTGAGCAGTAACGCTCATGCAAATTTCCCCCAATTCGCGGTCAAAGCCACCCCAAAGCCACCCAATAATCCGCCGTTCCAACAACTGAGCGTTATTAATGCGTTAAAAGGAAGGAGGCGCAAGTGTGTGCCCATTGACACAATTGGACCTGCCCGGTCTTGATTTTAGAGAAATTCAACGGGAGGCGATAATGGCAACTTCAGTAGGACCGGGGGTGGGACCAGGCGTAGGTCCGGGCGTTGGGCCCGGTGTCGGGCCGGGCGTGGGCCCGGGAGGAGGCAGCTCCGGTGATGTAGGTCTGACAGGTCAGGTGTTTCTCAGCAAGCATGCGGGATCGCCCGCGTCTCCGTTCCTAAGCTCCGCTTTGAACAGCACGCGCGACGGCTTGCTAAACTATTGGCCCGGATCGGTCACCAACTGCCCCTCTGCGCTGCCAGGCACAAACGAATATCTGGACAAGCTGCGCACGCCGACCCAGGCGTTGCTGCTGGACTGCGAATTGCGCAGCCGCCTTGCTGTTTTTGGCCAGCCCGTCGCGGACCCAAAGACGGATCAGGCGAAGGCACAGCTGTTTTTCACACACCAAATTGATGGCACCCCTGCCGCACTGAAGCTGGCAGATCTTCAAAGCCCCAAGGTCGATGAATTTGAAAGTCAGCTGCAATGGGTGCGGGCTTACGCGGATTTGCGCATCGACCGTTTGCCAGAAATTCAAGTGCAATTGGCTGATCTGCTGTCATTTTTCGGGGCGCAATCCTATCTGGACAATGGGCGGCGGGCGAAAACACTGCTTTACTTGTCGGTGACGCTGTCGGTTGCGATCCACGTGTCGATGCTGATGAAATTCTACCTGCGCCAGAACAGGCCCATCGACTATGCGCCAGAGGTGCAACCGCTAATCCAGACGCCGGATCATTCGTCCTTCCCGGCCGGTCACGCGATCCAGGCCTTTGCAATCGCAACTGTTCTGGACCGCTTCATGCGCGGAACAAAAGCCGGTGAAACGGGCCAGGTCCATTTTGACGGCAGTGAGCCGGACATGCCGTTTCTGCTGGCTCACCGCATAGCCACCAACCGGGTTGTGGCGGGCGTGCACTTCCCCGTCGATTGCCGCGCGGGTGCGTTCATCGGTGTTATTCTGGGTGACCTGATTTACAGCCTGGGCGCTGAAGCTGACGGCGGGAACGCAGACGCACCTCGGAAGATCCGGATACATAATGACAGCAAACAAATAATCCTCAGTAACCAGGATTTCCTGCTGAGCAATTTTAAAGAGCTTGGGAAATCTACCGAGAAGATCACAAAATCCAGCGCCGCATTTGCGCCGCTGCCGATCGCCCGGCAGCTTTGGCAAGACGCAAAGGAAGAGTGGTGACATGGCGGATGCACGCCGAGAAGGAAACGGTCGCCCACCGGTGGACCTGACCGATCCCTATGTGGATTGGTGGCGATCAGCCGAAGGCCGACGCAGGCCCAAAGAGAGCGAGGATCAAAGCCCATTTGGGTTCTTAGGTCTTTCCAGAGGTTTCTTCCAACTCAAACGAAGCCCGGAAGTTAATTTCGATGTTCCCCTGCCCGCGGGGGCTTTCAACGAGGACTTCAACGAAACCGAATGGGACGCCTGGAAAGCGACGCCATCAGACTACCCGCACATAAAAGCCAACGATGTCATCCTCGGCGTCATCGACACTAACTTTGCTCTGGGGCACCACCGCCTACGGTTTCAGAACGGCAAAAGCCGCGTTTTGGCGGCGTGGTTTCAGGGTGCCAGTTCCGAGGGCAGCGGCAAGCATCTGCCCTTCGGTCAAGAATATTCCAACGCCCGGATCGAGAAACTGATCAAAAACCACAGCAGTAACAGCCTTCGGAAGCCCCTCGATCAGGATGCCTTCAACCGCGACATCGGCGCCGTGGACGCGGACAAGCCGATCTGGGAGGGCAGTAAAGAGTTGCAAACGCTTATGTCCCACGGCACGCACATGCTGGATGTCGCAGGCGGCATCGAACCCGGACAGCCCGGGGCCAAGCTGTCGGGCAGAAAGCCCCGGTGCCATGTGATTGCCGTGTCTTTGCCGCCGCTCTTCTTTCACGGGCACAGCGGCAATTTTCTGCAATATCACGCGGTGCTGGGCCTGTTGCGCATCATCCGCATCGCAGATGAGATTTCAGCGGCAAAGGGATTTGGCAAAGACCACCAGTTTCCGATCGTGGTGAACTTTTCTTTCGGGTTTGAGGCCGGGCCGAAAGACGGTTCACTTGATATGGAGCGGTCCATCCGCAACCAAATCCGGCAACGGTCGCGGGAAACTCCGCATCCCAATCCGCACTGGCCAAACGAAGAAAGCGCTGCGGAAAAGGTAGCGGGCGAGGCAAGTAACAGGCCCAAAGTGCTGCCCATAAAAACCTACGTGAACATGCCCGCCGGCAATTCGAACCTGGACCGCATAGCTGCGAACCTGACGGTCTGGCCAGACGGCCACGACCCATTCGAAGTTGTAGTGCAGCCGAACGACCATTCCTCTACTTTCATTGAATTCTGGTCCGAAACCTTCCCCCGCAACTCCGACTTTTTCGACGACTTCTATTTGAACGTGCAACCGCCTGACGGGCCGGCTGTGCGTGTCCATCTGGAAAAGCCCAAAAAAGACGAAACCAAGATGGTCGATCTCACGCGCGCCGGTGGGGGTAAAGTCTACGGACGGGTTTACTATGAAATGCGCAGCTCGGCTTTGCGCGGTCCGGAACGGATGCGGTTGCGGGTTGTCGCGGCGCTTGCCCCGACACTGGTGTTTTATTCGCTGGACGCGCCCGTGACAGACAACACACCACCACCGAAAGACACAACCCTTGCCCTTGCCGGGCGCTGGAAGTTTGACTTTCAGGGCATCACCGACGGGCTGCGTTTTGATGCCTACATCCAGGCGGACCTCTTTGATGGCCCGTTTATGCAGAACGCCAGACGGGCCTACTTCGACGACATGCGCTACCGCACCCATGACGAAGGCGGCCATGTCATCGACAGCTTTGCCTGCGATGATCCGCACACGCCCCTTGATGAGGGGCCAATTCGGCGCATCGGAACCCACAATGCGCTTGCGACCACACCTTATGTAACGATGGTGGGCGGGTTTCACACCTCAAGCGGCTGTTCGGCTGGCTATTCGGCCACGGGCTTCCAAGGCCCCCCGGCGGTTCACAACAGGTCGGATGTGGATGCGGCGCTGCCCTGCGAAGACGGGAACGTGCACTTTGGCGTCCTGGGCGCGGGCCCGCGTGACGGTGCGGCGCTGGCGCTGAACGGGACCAGCGTGGCAACCGCACTGGCGTCGCGCAAGATGGTTGATGCGCTGTTGCAAAATCCCGATACGCGGGTGGGGCAACCCTGGCTGCAGACCCAAGCGCGGGCCTATGAAATATCCACCGAGAAGCCGGACCACTACCACGACCCGGTGCCTTTGAAGATGGGCGTCGGCCGACTGCCTTACCCGCAAAGCTATGGGGTGACGGAACCAGGTCAGGGGATGCGAGTGCGGCGCAGGCGCTTTTAGCCACCCGCACTCCGCCAAGATCGAGCAGCAAGAGCCCGCGCCTGAACTCCCACGCGGGCTCTTTTTCTTTTCGCGCTTCGCGGATTTTTCACATTTTTCTGAAAGATTTAACGGCCGTTTAACGCTGCGATACCGCTGCTATAACGCCTGGCCTTCAAGGTGGCGGAACTGGCGGGCGTTCGCGCGCTGGCGACCTGCGGGGGCCTGGCCACCGTGGTCAATTTCAAAAAGCAGGCGCAGGTCCAAAGGGCGGCGCCCGCAATAGGGAGACATGACATGACCACCCCGAACCTGCCAACCGGGCGCGACCGGCGCCAAGAGGCAAAAGACCGCCGAGCCGAGGCCGCCGATCAATCCGGGCACCTGCCAATCCTGAATGCCACCGACAACGGTGACGAGGCAAACTACCCCCACGGCCAACCGGCCAGCTTTACCAAGGGTCTGCCACACGACGATGAAGGGCTCGTGGACAAGGCGACCTACGCTAAATTCCGCAAAGCGCTTGTCACCGGCGACGTGGCAATGGCCGGGCTGACGATTGCGGCGGCACCCAAAAACCGGAAATGGGAAAGTCCGCTTGCCGGGGTCTACTTCAACGACATCGGCGCAGACCCGGATGCGGTGGCCATGGCGCCCGCGCCGAAACTGGGGGCGAGCGAGCTTTGCGCCGAAATGGCCAGCGTATACGCCATGGCCCTAACCCGCGATATCCCGTTTGAGGCGTTGGAGAACCCCAAGCAAGAAATCGAGGGCCTCAAAAAAGACGAGGAGACCGTCACGGTTGGTCATCTGGTCGAAGAGCTGCGCCGCCTCAGCTGGTTTGACACAAATGGCGAACCCTTTGGCTTTTTTGGAAAGACATTGACCAAACACGAACAGCGCCGCCGCAAGGCCGCCTGGGCCTCATCCGAGTTGGGACTGACAATCGGTACGCTCTTTCGCGGCTCAACGCCGGGCGCCAAGCAAGGCCCCTACATTTCGCAGTTCATGCTGCTGGGCACGCATAACCGGTCGGGCGTCGGCAACTCCGGCGGTGACCCGCGCGACGGCCACATCAGCTACGGGCTGCAAAAGACGACTCAGGCCCAGTTCTACCCGGAACGCGGGATCGATTTCATGACGACCTGGGAAAGATGGCTTGCCGCGCAGCAGGGCACTAAGTTCGATCAGCCCGCGCACCTGGGCTTCCGCCGCATCCACACGCCGCGGGATCTGGCCGGCTACGTGCATTTTGACGCCCTCTATCAGGCCTATCTGAACGCCTGCTTGATCCTTGTCGGCAATGAGCTTGCGCCTGACCCGGGCACGCCGATCCTCAGCCAGCGCAACGCAAACAGCGAAGGCTTCGCGACCTGGGGCCCGCCGCATATCCTTAGCCTGGTGACAGAGGTCGCAACGCGGGGCCTGCGCGCTGCGCGGCGCACCAAATTCCAGGTCCACCGCCGCGCACGGCCAGAGGTGATTGCCGCCCGCCTGACGCAGGTGGCCAACGGGCATGCCTCGGGTATGGATGATGGCGCCGTGAAACAGCTGGAAAGCATGCTGCGGGAGCTGGGGTTTGACACCAAGTCCGGCACCTTGCGTAATGGATCGATCCTGGATTGGATCCGCCAGCACAACGCCAAGCAAAACAGCACGGCAGAGGATTTGGGGCCAATCCATTCAGATAAGAACTTCCTCTTGCCGATGGCCTTCATTGAGGGTTCACCCATGCACCCGGCTTACGGTGCCGGGCATGCGACCGTCGCCGGTGCCTGTGTGACCGTCCTAAAGGCCTTCTTCGACAGTGATGCGAAGTTCCTCGAAGCGGTCAAAGGCGCGACGGAGTTCTTTGCGGCAGACGCCGATGATGAACTGATACCCGCCAATACGCAGGGCAGTACCGAGACCACGGTGAGCCAGGAACTCGACAAACTGGCGGCCAATATCTCGATCGGGCGCAACATCGCCGGAGTGCACTACTACTCTGACTACTACGACAGCCTGCGCATGGGCGAACGCATCGCGATCAGCATCCTGAAAGAGCAGATGTCAACCTACCACGAAGGTCTGGGCCTGTCGCTCAAGAGTTTCGATGGCGACAGCATCATGCTGATGACCGATGGCCGCAATACGTGGGCAGAAATCACTGACACGTCGGGCAACGTGGTTGATGAGCATGACTGGTGGGTACGCGACGTGGCCGAATACGGGATCGTGGACGACGGCCCAAGCGAACCGGAGGTAGGCTAGGATGCAGGACATCAAAGGCATAAAAACCGTCAGCGACCTTGTCGAACGGCTGGAAGCAGACGCCGATCTGAAAACGATGTTTGATGCAAAACCGACCGAGGTGCTGCGCGCCGCGGATACAGAGATCCGTGACAACGCGCCGACGCTGCCAAATGTGTTCATCTACCAGGCGGCGGTCATCTTTGTCGGGCTGACATTGCTGATCACCATCATCGGTGCCTTCGCATTGCTCAGGCAGGAAAATGCAACGGACACACCCGAATGGGTGATCGCGGTGACCTCCGCCGGAATAGGCGCCCTGGCAGGCATGCTTCGCACCTGAACCAGCACGGCCTGCGCACAAGAACGCGTGCGCGGGCCGGCACTCCCTGTCCTCTCTGCCGCATCTGGGTCGCAACAAGCGGGCCGGTTCCGGCGGGGATGGTCATTCCGACACTTTAGAGAACTGGAACCAAGTCCATGACACTCAAATTCACAAATTTAATGGCACTGCTCTGCGCCCTGGTGACCTCGGGCTGTGCCGAGCTCTACCTTGATGCCGCCCGAAAAAATGACGTTCACCTGAAGAACAAGCGGCTTGACAACTACGCCGAAATGCGCGCGGTTGCGCAATGTCCAAAAGATCCGAACAACTGTAAGATTGAAGGCGCAATCCGGTTGGCCTTCCATCAGGCTGACGCCTTCGCAAAAGCCGCAAGGACAACGCAAGGCACGCAAGACGTCTTGTCCTTAGGCCTTATTCGGGCGGCGGGGCTTGTCGTCTCGGGCGCCGCTTCCGGTGCGACAGATACTGTTCTGGCAAAACGCGCGGTTGACGCGGTGACTGTTCAACAGGTGGGCATGCGGGGCACCCCAAAATCGGCTGTAGAGGCGCTTTACACGGGCGCGTCGCGGATGAATTGTATCGCCATGGCCGGGTCGCTTTATTTGGAAGTCGATCTGGCAAACACGGAGAATGCTGGGCGGACGACTGGCGTCCCGGTCAGGCTGGCCTCTTTCACAATGGTACTTGCGATGCGCGAAGTGGAATACCGCACGCTGCACGGCACCAGTCGCGAACTGGCGGATTTCTCCAACCTGGTGCAGTTGTTCAATACTGCGGTCACGGAGGCCAGGGAAATCGACGTCATCGTGGAAGAGCAAGAGGGACAAACCAGCGAAGCAGGCACATTCCGAAAATCGGGAGACCAACCTGCGATCCGCACTCGGACAATCACCGTGCTGCAACAAAACCCTGCGCTGGAACGGTTCTTCGCCGTGGTCAAAGGCTGCCTTGAAGATGCAATGATCTCACCCAATACAGCCGCGGCCGAGGCCGGGTAATACGCACAGAACTGCTTGAGAACCTTAAGTCGCCAGAACTGCCGGTTGTGCCGCTGCCAGCCAGATAGGCCACGCAACGGGGTTGCAGCTGTCGTCAGTGCCGGTTCTCAAGTCTGTCCGGCACCAATGAGCTTTTCTTCCGCTGAATATTGCTTGCGCGTGGCTCGGCGGATGTCTCTAAAAACCTTTTCGCCGTGGCTCTTTTTTGCTCATGGTTGGGCTTTGCTGTATTTGGGACTGACGATGTGTGTGTGGATCATCGGCTGGCCTAGAGTTTCTTTGATGAGGCCAAGATTGGTTTCATCGAAGCCGTAGGTCACAACTTTTTCCAGGGAGAACAAGCAAACCAGCTTTCAAAATTAGTGTGTGACGCAGTTCAGGCGATATTCTATTCACAGGATTGAAGTCTTGGGCGGGTACAGACCAACTGGAGCAGGCGCTCAAGTGTGGTCTTATCGGGCCCAATCATGCCGCTTTACTTAACGCCGCTTGTTGTGCTGGACCATGACAGAAGCAGGATTTGAGAACTACCCTTCCGAGTTTTGGTACTACGACTTTGGAAACCAGATGTTTGTGCTCAACGCGCGAGCCAAAAACGCTACATTGAGTCGAGCTTGGTTCGGCTATTGCGAGCCTCCGACCTAGTTGGCTTAGCAGCGCCTACCATCCAAAGCCGACAATGGCGCAGATGCAACGTAAGTCAGCAAAACCCACGACTTGTGAGTTGCACTGAAAATCCTCGCGGCGCGGTGAACGAATGGCAGCGATCTCTGCCGCCGCGCATCGTCTTGGACCGAGCATCTGCGGCAAATCCCGTGCTGCGAGCGCGCGCAGCGAGAATTCCGAACTGACAGGTTGGGCTCCAAGCAGCCATTCGCTGCGGACTGTCCAAACATCTGATAAGCGGACAATCCAGTCATCGGCCAAATGGCCGCTTTCGGGCGCCGCACGCCTCAGTACTTTAAGTATGATACCGAGCGAAGCTGATTGTAATCCAGCCGGCCTTATAGACCAAGCCATACAGCATCGCCAGCCACGCTACCAAGAACCCGTAGATCAAGATGTAGTTCAAACCGGTCGGTGATGAAAAGAGTTGCGAAGCCCGCGCCCGAAGTGCTTTATTCGAGCTTTCACCGCCGTCCGACGGAACTCCAGCGACGCTCTCACGGAACGCGGCTTCCAATTCAGGGTCCCGGCGAACCAGATTGCGCGCGTCCCGTACGAAAAGGTGATTAATGTGTCGCCCTTTTTTGTTCACGAGCAGCCAAATCAAAGACAGCAAAATACCAGCAACACACAAAATGATATCAGACGACATGACAAAGCCATTCATTGGTCTTTGTGAAAAAACACTGCCGTGTGCCCAACCAAGCGCGCCGACATTCACCACCAGGAAGACTGAATTACGAACCCAGAATAGACTTGCTTCGCGGTACGCGTTCGCCAAAAGAACATCAACGGCCTTGAGACGCAGTTCAAAACCGATACCTGGTTCCGCCTCCCGCAATTCCTCCGAGGATCCATCTTCCTTCAAAGCAGGCTCCTTTGTTGAGTTATGGATAAAGTCCGAGCGCTCTGATCACCACCCCAATAGCGGCGCGGCGCGAGTCACAAAACGCCCGCCAAAACTCATCAACCATAAGCCTAAATCGGAAATCAAAAAGGTTCTCGCTAATCGATATCGAGTGACTTCCGCTCAGCCAACAATGTGCGTATCCGCGCTTTTTCTCCGGCCCGCAAAAGTAGCGGTATACACAAAACGAGAGCGAGCAGTAGAGCTCCTGCACCAAAGTGAAAAAACCATGCGACTCCAATAGCGAAGACGGATCCGCCGCCTATTGCCAGATTTAGCTTCCGGATCGTTTCATGCCCGTTCTTTACCTCTGAAGTAAGCCGCTCATACTCGGCCCACTCCGCTGTCTCTTCGATGTTTCTCATTTTTGCTCCATTTGTGTACGTCCTTTGTGCGAACAAAACAGCCAAACGATCAATGAACGCAATGCGTTTGAGAGCACAGACACGGCTATAACTCAGCGCGTTGGCGGTTAGAACGGACGTTCGCCGCGATGCATTTAAGGATACGTTTGGGCTCGAAGCAGTCGTTCGCTGTGCAAAGTTGAAGGACCGCTTCGCGTGTCGGCGGGCGTGTCCCCCCAAGGCTCAATCATTTGGAGCCCTCTCTCCCTCGAAATCCCCCAGGTTGCCCCATACAGCGGAACATCCCCCACTCTCTCTGGTTTGTGCAATTTACAGCAAACTCTTCTTTGAGTTTTTTGCTATCCTAGCAACATGTCCTCCTCATCCTGTTCGAGCCAGTCTGTGAAGAACGCGTAGCCGCCCGGATGGTGCAGATAGCCTGTGCTTGTAAATTCTCGGCTTAACTCCCCGCTAAAGGCGCGTGACACGAAGGTGCGATAAGTCAGGAACTTGTCATTAACCGCGAAGCAGTAGTTCACATAGATCCCATAGGGATGCTCTTGGTGGTACCGGCCAACATACCGATACCAGTCCAGCTCTGCGCCTCCGTTGGCGAGGTACTGCGCGTGCGCCTCTTTGAGCTTCCGTCTGCTCATGGGCAGGGCCGGCCTCGCAGGCTCAGGGGCGAGCTGTGCGGGGCTGTGAGCGGGTGTAGGCTGTTGCTGGGTGTGCGGTGGGGCCCCCTGCAGTGTGCTGTCCAGCCACATGATGAGGTTCAGGCTGGAGGAGACCGCGAATTTCGTGACCTCCTGCTGTTGCTGCAGGGTCGCTAGGGATAGGTCCAGCGCACGGTGCCCCGGTCTGTCTGTGTTGGTGTAGGCCGTCAGCCTGTGGTCCTTTGGTGGGTTCAGCCTGTGCATGTTCTCAAGGATTCCGATGGCACGTGCTGCGCGGGTTGCTACCTCCTCGGAATTGTAGATGTGCCACTTCTTCACATCGGTGCCTTTGATCGTGATGATACCCAAGGCCTCTGCGGCTGCTTCCACGGCTTCCACTGCTTTGTCAGTGAGGGGCATCGGCGCATCCCGCAGCCATTTCGAGGGCAGGAATCCGCGTTCAGGATCTTCGCCAGATTCAATGGCCACCTTGCGGATTGCCTCCCTTGCCAGCACCTCTGATCGTGCATATGCGCTGACCTGCAGCCCGCGCATGATCTCCTGCGCCTGTGGGGCCATCTGATCGACAGGGCGTCCGTCTCCCAATGCACCGCGCGCCATGTTCAACTCACAAGCGACAACGTGGATTGCGGCGATGTCGAACGCGGACTTGAACTTATCCCAGCGCAGGCTTTCCTCTGCGATCTGCATCAGCCGTACGCCCGCCCCAACCATGCGCCGTCCATCGCTGTCAGGTTCAGTTGAATGGCGGCGGTTCTCTGCTGCAAACTGAACAGGGTCGCCAATCCCATCATCATATCGGCGGGGGCATAGACCTGGCCAATGGATGCGGGAGGGCACGCAAGCATCTCTTATATCCTCAGGCAGCACGCCCCACTCTTTGGCTTGCTTCTCAACAAACAGGATGTGGTCCTTGTTTTCATCGTGCCACCTCTGGATTTGCGCGAACTGTTCACGAGTGACCTCCATTCCGCGCCAGCGCACGAAGTCGTAACCGGGTGCGCGTGCCTGCCATGCGCCGCCTTTGTAATTGTCATCAGTCATTTCATCATTCCTTTTGCCTGCATTAGTGAAGTGTTGTTGGGGTTGGGTTAGGGCCCGCGGATGTTTGGGGGCGGGGGTGGTTTGCGAAGAGCTTGGCTATGTCGGGCTCACGCTGCGCCAACAGTGCACGTATCGGATCAATGGTCGCTTCCTGCGGTTTGCAATCTGCAGCATTCGGTGTGCTGTCTGCATTTTCAGTGCTCATATGATTTACCTTTTCTAGTTTATCAGCATGCGCACTCATCAGTGCTGATGGGTGTTTGATGTATGCGTGATTTCAATGCTTTAAGATTAAACCTTTGAACCATTGAGGTTTCAGGGCGTAAGCATGGGGGGGCCGTCACGATAGTAATCGGGTAGGGAGGAGGAGGAATTTGCATGTTGATTGGAGGTGGGGGTTGGCGCGCCGCAGAAAATCCCGTCAACCAAATTCGTGAGGTTTCGTGCGATATTTTCTATTTTGGGGGTAGACATTATTTTTCCCCCTCATGCTTAGAAAACCTAAAACACTCGATTATTTCTGCAGATGAACCCACCTGACGTTTTATTTTTCCTATTACATCAATGTCAGAATTGGCTTTCACCCAAGCTGTTTTTGCACGTGGCTGAGGGGCCTCATTTGTGGGTTTTTTCCTGTAAGTAACTGAAAAGTAAGTTTCAACTCTGTTACAAAGATTTATCCGCTCTTCTCCTAATACTATTATGAGAGAAGCGGATAAATCTTTTGCCCCTGCTTTGGGCATTTTCTCTGCAACATCCAACGCCGCAAGAACGTGTGCCTTCGCCCGGCGTGCGCGTTCCTGATCTTCGTGCGTTGTGATGTCGTTGGGCTTCCAAGCTGGTGACAACCGAGTGATAGCGCGGTTGACCGAAGTGAGGCCTCCCCAGATCGGTTGCGCCTCATGTTGGCTTGCCCACTGTTGATCCAGCCAAAGAACCTCGGATGCAGAATGCGGCAGGAAGCCAACGCGGGCGATGAACTTCTCAACGTCCGAACCGCCTGCCAACACATCCGCACAATCAACAACAACATCGGGAGTCTGCACCGCCACATTGCCAAAGGAAAGGATTAGCTTGCTGTCATTAGTCGCACGCACACCTCGGATGCGATCAACAACCTGAACCAATTCGGCGCTTGATGCCTGTTGGCGCATTTCCTCGACCAAGCCATGCGGATGGAAGGGCTGTTTGATGTCCACGGCCATGCCCCTTCGATCGATGATCGAGGCATCCTTGCGCCGCAGATATTCATTGCTGGGATGCGCCACGATGGCCTCGCCCCGCTGCGCTGCAAATGCCCTGGCCTGGTCCTCCTGTACAGAAACCGGAAGTTCGAATTGGCCCACGGTTATGACCGTCTTAAAATCCTCAAACCGGTTTTGCCCACGAACGCTTTGGTAGTGGACCCCCACTACCTGAAGCCCTGCAAGATCCTCGGGCGGTTGCCAAAGCCTCTTAGCCTCATCACGTTGAAACCCAAGCTCCTGCAAAACCGGAATGGTCGCCGCCAACAGCAACGGCCCCCTTGGTGCCAAAGCCCGTGCGGTGTCGAGGATCAACTTTTGCAATTCCAGCGCATCATGCCCCGACCTCAGGGATCGATTGCTGAACGAACGCCCTGCAACCTGAACGTGCGTAACGCGGCGTTGAACCTCAAAGCGATGCCACTGCAACGGGCCGAAGATCCGTTCGGTTAGCTCCTCAGATGCTGTGGCATCCAGAACCGCAAGTGGATGATTTTTGTAGCGCTGAGGCTTCTGGATCCATGACAATATGTGCCCATCACGGCCCTGCATTCCAATCGCCAGCGGCTGCCCGTGACGCAATTCGATGGCCAAAGCATCAAGCGTGCGCTGGAAGCGATAGGCGCGCCCTGCGCCCTCCCGGTCCAGTAACTCGCTCCAGCGGGCTGCCAGCGCCTCCACAGGCTCTCCCGGGGCCTGCGTGGGCAATCCAGCGGCCAAACACTGCCCAAGGGCTCTAGACGCCGCCTCCAGCCGCTCTGGGGTCAATCCTGCGTCTCTCAGCGCCCCAAGGTTCACCCAGCCCGTCAGAGCGGCCCTGAGCGGCTCCAGCAGCGGCTCAACGCCCGAAAGCTCATCCATTAGATCTGCCGTGCGCTCCGCTGGCATGCCTGTCGGAAGCATCGGCATCACGATGTCGCTCAGCGTGGCGACTACATATTCACTTACGGCCCCATGCGCGGCCTCATCAACGATAATTGCATCAACCGATGGCGAGCCCGGAAGTGGGGCGGCCAAATAGCTGTGGCTCGCAAAGATCACTGCGCCTTCTGGGGCCGCCATCGCCTCTTTCAGCTCATCCTCCTGTGACAAGTATCCAGTCGATTGGCAGTCCATGGAGAAAGGGCATTTGGAGCAAATGTCGCGCAAAAGGTTGATGCCGAGCGGCGCGGCCTTGTTGATCTGCTCATACATCTGGCAATTGTCCTCGCCACGCCCCTGAACAAGCAACGCGCGCGGGGCTACACCATCAGCGGATACAGCCCCTGCAAGGTAATCGTCGTATCCCTCACGAGCGCGCACTCCCGTGGGCGCTAAGAACAGGAATCGAGCACCCTCACCCATGCCGTGCAGCGCTCCGGCAGAATTTTTCCGGCCCGTGAAGCAGGTACTCTTTCCCAAACCAGCACTTGCGATGATTCCGATCTGATTATCTGGCTGAAAATCCATCGGGCCAGGCCGAACCTTTGGCGGCTTTGGCAGATCGTGCCGGCGCTGAATCGTGCGCCTTGCTACACGGCGTTCGCGGGCCATTTCCTTTTCGCCGATCAGGCCCTCGTTTCGCTTTTCGCGCAGGGCGTCATATGCGGATGCAAGCTCACGTGATGGCACCGCCCGCTGAACAACATCTGCGACCCACGTCATTGCGAGATCCAGCACCTCGGCGTTTGCATCTGCGATGCTCTGGGCGCGCTCTTGCTCTGGCATCCTGACCGGGAATGGCAGCTGCAGTGCCGGTGCCAATGGACGGGGCCTGCGACCCTCGAACTTCAGCTGCGCCAACAGCTCCGAGCGTGTGGTGTCAAAGCCCTTGTCCTTGAGAACGTCGAGCCAATCCCCACCGTCTTTCGGCGTGTCAGGCCTCAGAACGGCGTGGTTCAGCCCAAGCGCCTGCGCCTTTTGGATGATGGCCAGAGACGCCTTTGCCCCGTCACTTCCGGCGGGGTCATTCTCAGCGGCGATGCCAACGCGGGCGTCCTCATCCAGCCGCTCCAACTCTGGCGCAATCTGCCCTATAGACAGGCATGCGTGTGACTGGAACCTTGCCAGTGACCACAGGCTCAACGCGGTTTCAGGGCCCTCGCTGACGATCACAATATCATTGGATGCGCCCGGCTTTTCTGGGAACCGTACAGAGCCACGCCCGACCTTGCCGAAAGACGACTTTGCACCGATGCCAGGCATGTGGATCTTTTCGCCGTTCGCGTTGATGAAAACCCGCTGTCCGCCGACGCGGTTGCCATCGTCGTCAGTGGCCCAAAAAAGCACCGATGCGACCTCGGCATAACCCGGTGCGTGATCGACGTTCAGCAAGGCTCCAGCTGGTATGAATTGGCAAACCTGATCTGGCGGTAGTTCTTCGATGCCGCGGGCCTGCAGATAGGCTTGGCCTTCGGTGCCAAGAAGCGGAACGGCCACGCTCTCAACGGCCCGGATCTTTGCAGCCAGCTCCAGCTCTTCAAGCTCGGCCTCTACTTTCCGCTGTGCTTCCTGCGCTGCGAGGCGGTCTGCTGTGGCCTTGCGTTCTTGCTCCGTCCGCTTGCGCCCATTGATCCCAAGCCGGCCGGCCAGGCTTTCGACCACATCCCAATAGTTGCCCGACAGCGGGACGCCCATGTGGTATGCCCACATGTGCAAGAGCCCGCCTTTTTCAACGATGCCGCCGCTCTTGAAGGACTTCCAAACTCCTGCATCCGCGCCCGAAATGCATACGCTGATGTAGCCGGAGGTTTTTCGCTCGCCAAAGCGTAGATAGCTGCCGTATCTGCCGGTTGCCACATCGCCACCCGAAGCGAAGACTTCCTGCGCCAACTCTGGCAGCCGCGATAGGGCCTCCACTCCCACGGCGTCTCGCAAGTCGTTCCGACGCTGCCGCTTCTCTTCGAACTGCCGGTCTCGGTTGGCAGCCTCTTCCTCCAACTGCGTGGCCTTTTCAGCCGCCTCCTTGAACTCCTCTTCGCTGATGTAGGCGAGGAAATTTGTGCCGCTCCAATTGCCATCCGCATCCAAGACGGCGTGGGGTGGATGATCGACCTCAGGGAAAAGATGCGCAAAATCAGCTGGCATGACGCACCTCAAGATCTAGTGTGCGTTTGCTTCTGGGGATACTAGCCCTTGCAGTGGAGCTTGGGAGATTGTATGAAATTGACACTGTCACACCGTGTTTGGTTGTTCATCGTTTTTCCTTTCGTGGTGTGGTGTTCGAAGGATTGAAGGGTAAGAGCTCGTGGCGCTCTTACCATTTTTCCTTTTTCAGGCGGCGGCCTCTGATGCCGCGACGTGCGCGTCAAGCCAGCGATCAACCTCAGCAATTTCGATCACAGTGCGCCGTCCGATCTTTGTGAACTTGAGGCGACCTGCCTCGGCCTCTGTATAGAGCTTGCTGCGTCCGACCCCGGCGTAGACCGTGGCCTCTTTGAGTGACATGAACCGGCGCAGAGGCGCGGCAGCTGTTTCATTTGATGTAGTCATATTCTGGCCTCCTTCGGCATTTGTTGATGTCCATCATCGCTGGCACAGGTGGCTTGCGCCTGTCACGTAAAAAATTAACTTTAAGATATTGTAATTATTGTAGAAAATATAATTTCTAATATGGGTGAGTGTAACAGTCAGGATCTCGTGAACCGGCATTTTCAGATGTAATTCATGTATTTGCTGCCCTAAGCTCACCTCCTGCACGCAATGAGCACTCATGGCGTCGTTGCGTGTTACGCCTTGCAACTTTTTTCGGTCAAGTGCCGGCACGGAAAAACTCATGCAAAACAGTAACTCACAGTTAGGTTCTCATGGAACATGTAAGCCTGAAAACGAATCATTTTGGGGGCGTTTAGCCGGCGTGCAGGTTCGTGACGTTCGAGCCGGCATCCGCTCTGGGGGCTACATGGTCAGCCCATGACCGCATGACCCCGCGACGGACATCAAGCAGATCAGAGCGCTGATAACCGCGCGCCACACGATTGCCGACCACATGGGCGAGGACTGTCTCACCAACCTCAAACGAGATCCCTTCGTCTGCCAGCCATGAGCGCAATGACGACCGGAATCCGTGCGGCCTGGCTTCCATATCCCTGCGGCGCATGAACATAGATAGCGACATGTCTGATAGCGGTCTGCCTGCGCGGCCTGTGAATAGCAGTCCATCACCCTGGGCCTTGGCAAGCTCGATCACCTCCAAAGCCTGATCGGACAGGGGCACGCGGAAGTCACTCACCTTGCCCTCTCGGCCCTTCATGAATTTGCTGGGGATTGTCCATGTGTCGCCGTCGATCTGATCAACGTGGCAATTCCGAACTGAGCCGGATCTTGTGCCCGTTAGGATCAACATCCGCAGGCACAGCTCCACTGCGCTTTCGCCCAAAGACGCATAGAAGTCTGGAACCTCACGCCAATCCAAGGCCGGTATGTGTTCTTTGCTACTAGGCTGTGCGCCCAACAGGAGCTTTGCCCTGCGGATGGTCTGGCGTGTCACATCCAACCCGCCGGCCTCTGCGAAGTCGAATACCGCGGCCAGTCTGTTGATCGCTTTTTCTGCTGTCACTGCCTTGCTCAACCATATAGGCCGCAACGCCTTCACGATGTCATCAGTCGTTATGTCCTCAATCGGTATCTCGCCCAGCTTGGGCAGCACGTGGATGCGCAGTGGTGAAGCCCACCGGGAGCCCTCGCCACCGTTTCTGAGCTGGGGCTTGAGCGCCTCGAACTTGAGTTCCACCCATCTGCTTACGGTGTGCTTTGCCGACAGATCCGCCTCTACCTCTTGTTTCTTCTTCTCTGCGCGTGGGTCTTTGCCGTTTTTCAGCACATGCACCCAATGGTCACGCTGCTTGCGGGCTTCGGCCAGTGTGGTGGAGGGGTAGGAACCGAGGCCCATGACCTGCCGCTCACCCCGAAGGGAGAAACGGATATACCAGCGGCCTGACTCTTTGCCCTCTTTGCGCAGATACAGCAAACCACCATCAGACAGCGTTCCCGCCTTGGCGTTTTTGATGGCTGTGTCTGTCAGCTTGTTGCGTGCCATTGCTTCTCAAAATCCTGTAGACCACTCTGTCGACCATTCAGTAGACCATTTGGTCGACGCTGCAGGCGGACGCTCTAGGGCGTATATGGACGATGAATGCGAAAATATCAATACAGGCTTGGCGTTGGCGGATGCATATGGACAGCGGCAAACACGTGTTCTGTGCCAGGAGGTGGTACCACTCTTCCCCTTATATCAATGTTTGCGTGCAGACCGGCCCTAGGCTACCTGAAATCAACGATTTCAACGTGCTGCGCGGTCCAGTGCGATGGGCACCGGCCCCTAATCAATCGCGATGGTCTGGCGCAGCGCCCCTGTGAGCCTGTCATAGATCAGGATTTCGTTGTCCGACGTCACCACCGCAAACCAATCAGACCCTTGGGTAAATGCCGTGGCGGTCACGCCTTGGGGCAGGGTGATTTGATCTGGCAAAGGCGGCGCACTTGCATTCAGGCGGGTGACAAGCAGGCCAATGACCACTATCACGCCTGCAATCATCACCACGGTCAGCACCGTGACCAACCGCCGCAAAAACCGCAGGTTTGCTGGTTCTACTGGGTCGTCCATGTCCACACACCGCATTTCATTCGTTCTGGGGGAAGATCCACCGTCGCGCCTTGATAAGGCGCTGGCCCGAGATGTGCCAGAGGCGGCGAACCTGTCGCGCACCCGGTTGGGTAAATTGATCGAACAAGGTGCCGTCAGTGTTGCCGGTGCTGTTCAACAAGATCCGCGCGCCAAGGTGGCCGAAGGCGCGATCGTGGAGATTACCGTCGCTGCCGCAGCAGAGAGCCACATTGAGGCGGAGAGCATCCCGCTTGATGTGGTGTTTGAAGACGATGATCTGATCGTTGTGAACAAGCCTGCCGGCATGGTGGTCCACCCCGCACCCGGCACGCCTGCTGGCACTTTGGTGAACGCGCTGATGGCGCATTGTGGTGATCAGCTTTCTGGCGTGGGGGGCATGAAACGTCCGGGCATCGTGCACCGGATTGATAAGGAAACCAGCGGGTTGTTGGTTGCGGCCAAATCGGATGCGGCCCATCACGGGCTAGCGGCCCAGTTCGAAAAGCACACTGTTGAACGGTATTACAAAGCCTTGGTGTACGGTGTGCCAGATGCCAATGATCCGCGCTTGCGCGAGGTGCGAGGGGCCTCGTTTGAGGCCGGCAATATCCTAAAGCTGACCACCCAACTGGCGCGGCACAAGACAGACCGACAGCGGCAGGCGGTTCTGTTTCAGGGCGGCCGGCATGCTGTGACGCGGGCGCGCACGGTGGAGGCCTTTGGCACACCGCCTGTGCTGGCGCTGATGGAATGCTGGCTTGAGACGGGGCGCACCCACCAGATCAGGGTGCATATGGCCCATGCAGGCCACGGATTGGTGGGCGATCCCACCTATGGCGGGCGTCGGAAGTTGGCCAAATCGGCAGTGTCCGAGGCCGCCGCAACAGCCCTGCGCGCCTTTGATCGGCAAGCGTTGCATGCGGCGGTTTTGGGTTTTGAGCACCCGGTGAGCAAGGAAAACGTTCGTTTTGAAGCGCAATTGCCGCAGGACATGTCAGATTTGCTGGAAATTCTGCGCTGATTTGCGATTGAAACCTTGAGCACATGGCCGTGACAGCACGGTAATATAACTTCTGCTTCATACATCTTGTGCCAATATTAAGAAAATCACCAAGCGTATCTTGAAACGCTTCTTAGGCATCACCATTTGCATGTTAACGCTATAAACATATCGCGTTCTTGCAGGGAAAGGGGACACAGATGGCCAACTATGCAAATTTGCCGGCACCAACGCCGGAGGGTGGTCTCAACCGCTATATGCAGGAGATCCGCAAGTTTCCGCTTTTGGAGCCGGAAGAAGAATACATGCTCGCCAAACGTTGGGTGGAAGAGCAGGACACGCAGGCCGCGCATAAGATGGTGACATCCCATCTGCGACTGGCTGCCAAGATCGCCATGGGCTACCGCGGCTATGGTCTGCCGCAGGCGGAGGTTATCTCAGAGGCCAACGTCGGTTTGATGCAGGCGGTCAAGCGGTTTGACCCGGAAAAAGGCTTTCGTCTGGCGACCTATGCAATGTGGTGGATCCGGGCGTCCATTCAGGAATACATCCTACGCTCATGGAGCTTGGTGAAACTGGGCACGACCTCCGGTCAGAAGAAGCTGTTTTTCAACCTGCGGAAAGCCAAAAACAAGATTGGCGCGCTGGAAGAGGGCGATTTGCGTCCCGAAAACGTCAAGCGGATTGCAACGGATCTGGGCGTCACAGAAGCAGAAGTGATTTCCATGAACCGGCGCATGTCGGGGGGTGATGCGTCTTTGAACGCGCAAGTGGGCTCTGACGGCGAAAGCGCCATGCAGTGGCAGGACTGGTTGGAAGACGAAGATGCCGACCAGGCGGGTGACTATGAAAAGCGTGATGAGCTTGAGACACGCCGCGACATGTTGGCCAGTGCCATGGATGTGCTGAACGACCGCGAACGCGATATCCTGACACAGCGCCGGCTGAGCGATGAGACGATCACTTTGGAAGACCTCAGCGAGAAATATGGGGTCAGCCGCGAACGGATCCGCCAGATTGAGGTGCGGGCGTTTGAAAAGCTGCAAAAGCGCATGCGTGACCTTGCCCGCGAAAAAGGCATGCTCGTCTCAGCCTAAGCGCTGCTGAATTGACAACGATAGAACCCTGCCTGCATCCTCAGGCAGGGTTTTTCTATGGAGGGTGATATGGCCGGGGGATGGGCAAAAGACGGCGCGGTGAGCGAACAGATTGAGGCCTCCATCACGGATGAGCTGGCCCGGCTAAAGGCCCGCAAACAGCCTGTCGGCGAAAGCCTGACCCATTGCGCCGAGTGTGATGAGCCGATCCCCGAAGCGCGCCGAAAGGCGGTGCCGGGGGTGAAGCTGTGCATCGAGTGTATGCAAGAGCGTGACGCGCAATTTCAGGCGCGCGGCGGTATCAACCGCCGGGGATCAAAGGACAGTCAGTTGAAATAACGGCCCGGCCGGATGGTAGTGGCGGGGGGCAGGGAGGTGCCCGCCTGAGCAGAAGGGGCCAGCAATAGTGCGCAGGCGTCGCAGTAGAACTGCCCAGCCCGTGATCACCCGGTGTCACCGCTAATCCAAGGTCTGGCCGCATCTCTATGATCAGCTACGGTGCCAGGGACTGCATTCTCTCCACCCCTTACCGTTGGGTGGTTTCCGCACAATCCTCAATCAGCTTGGCCCATTGCGAATTCTGCTTTGCCAGTATCTTGATCTCATCCGCCACCACCGCAAAGCCTTTGCCTGCCTCGCCTGAGCGGGCCGCCTCAACGCCCGCGTTGATCGCCAGCATGCTGAGTTTGCGGGTGGAGGTGGCAATTTCGCGGCTGAGCTCGATGATTTTGGTGTTTGTCTCCAACATGGTGTCGTTCACCTCTTGGATGCTCTTGCTCAGATCCCTTTCGGCCATCGCAGACACCACCATGCCTTGCAGATGGACCAGTTCATCGCCGTCAAAGATGGCTGATCCCCGTTCGCGCACCGGGATGGAGGAGCCGTCGCGGTGGCGAATGTGGTAAAAGACATCCCAAGCCTCATTGGCCGCAATGGCCGCGTCGACTTCGGCAAAGACCCGTTCGACATCGTCTTTTTCCGTCAAACCGACGTAAGACACATCGCGGTTGCCGATGATCTGATCAACGTTGTAGCCGGTGATGGCCGCAACGCCCCCTTCCATATACTGCATGGTATAGGCGTCGTCGTTTTTGCATTGGTAGATAAAGGCATCAATGGACGCAAAAATACTCTCGAATACCTTCACAGGCGCGCTCCAACTGCTGACGTCAGAGCGCTAGCGCAATTTGCTTAACCGCCTGTGAATGTATTCCTCTGCCGCGCAGGAACAGCGGCATCAGTCCTCCATCGCTTCCAATTCATCGATGAAGCCGGAAATCATGCTGAGCCCCTTGTCCCAGAACGCGGGATCTGAGGCATCCAGACCGAAGGGGGCAAGCAGTTCCTTATGATGCTTGGAGCCACCGGCCTTGAGCATGTCGAAATACTTCTCCTCAAACCCAGCCTCGCCTTCGGCGTAAACCGCATAGAGCGCGTTCACCAGGCCATCACCAAAGGCGTAGGCATAGACGTAGAAGGGCGAGTGTACGAAGTGCGGGATGTAGGCCCAGAAGGTTTCATAGCCGTCCATGAACTCAAACGCGGGCCCAAGCGACTCCGCCTGAACAGACATCCAAAGCGCGTTGATGTCATCTGGCGTCAGCTCGCCATTGCGGCGCGCGGCGTGGAGTTTGCATTCAAAGTCGTAAAACGCAATCTGGCGGACCACGGTGTTGATCATGTCCTCCACCTTGCCGGCAAGCATCACTTTGCGTTCGGTCGCACTTTTGGCCCCATCGAGCATTTTGCGGAACGTCAGCATTTCGCCAAAGACGCTGGCGGTTTCAGCGAGCGTGAGCGGGGTTGAAGACAGCATCTCACCCTGACCTGCGGCCAGCACCTGATGCACGCCGTGCCCCAGCTCATGGGCCAGGGTCATCACATCGCGGGGTTTGCCCAGGTAGTTCAGCATCACATATGGATGCACGTCGGTGACGGTGGGATGGGCAAAGGCCCCCGGTGCTTTGCCCGGCTTCACCGCCGCGTCAATCCAGCCTTTGCGGAAGAACGGCATCGCCAATTCGCCCATGCGCGGGTCAAAGGCGTTATAGGCATCCAAAACGATCTGCTCAGCTTCACCCCAGTTGACCAAACGGGGGTCTTCCATCGGTAGGGGGGCATTGCGGTCCCAGACCTGCATCTTGTCCAGACCCAGCCATTTGCGCTTTAGCTCATAATAGCGGTGCGACAGCTTGGGATAGGCACCCACCACCGCGTTGCGCAGCGCCTCAACCACCTCAGGTTCCACCTGGTTTGACAGATGGCGGCCGGTCTGGGCGGTTTCCATGCCACGCCAGCGGTCTAGTATCTCTTTTTCCTTGGCTTGGGTGTTGTGCACGCGTGCGAATGTTTTGATATTGCTCTCAAAAACCTCAGCCAAACTGCGCGCACCCGCTTCGCGCTTGGCGCGGTCTGGATCGGTCAGCAGGTTCAACGTGCCTTCGATGCCCAGCGTCTCACCTTCCACGTCAAATGTCAGCCCGGCGATGGTTTCGTCAAACATCCGCTCCCAGGCGTCGCCGACGACGCCCAGATCATGCAAGAACTTCTCAAGCTCATCAGAAAGTTGATAGGGCTTCATCGCCCGGATGCGGTCAAAAATCGGCTTATAACGCGCAAGGTCCGTGTTTTCACCCAGCAGTCCGACCAGA
The DNA here is from genome assembly GCF_055693825.1 of Sulfitobacter sp. GN1-4. Lineage (NCBI taxonomy): Bacteria > Pseudomonadati > Pseudomonadota > Alphaproteobacteria > Rhodobacterales > Roseobacteraceae > Sulfitobacter > Sulfitobacter sp. GN1-4. The sequence continues at coordinate 1,522,451 of NZ_JBVFUQ010000003.1, forward strand.
TGATCATCCGGTAGCTTGTTCAGCTCCAGCGTGAAAAACACCAAAGGCGTGGTGAAGTTCGTGATCTTTTCCTGCATGTCGGACATGAACTTGGCCCGGCCCGGATCCGTGGTCAGCTGGTAATACCGCAGGCCTGCAAAGGACATGATGCGCCCTGCAATCTGGTTGATTTTCTCATTGCGCAACACGCAATCCAGCAAACCACCGGCATCCAGCGTGTCCAATTTGCCTTCGTAATCAGCCGCAAAATCAGCGCAGGCTTTTTCAAGCCAATCCAGATCGCGCTTGAGTTCGGTGGCGTCTTCCCCGGTGTAGAGATCGCTAAGATCCCATTCAGGCAGATCGCCAAGGTTCTTGTCGCCGGAGGCGGCGTTGGCGTCGCGGACGGGGAAGGGGAGTTGGAGCATTACAGTACCTCTTTGCATTTGCCTTTAGGTAGGCGCGGCAACGGCGAAGGGCAAGCGGTTCAGCGGCCAAGCGGCGGCATCACTTAGGCATCAGCCATATTGGCGCAGCATCTCCATCAGATCATCAAGCGTGTTGGCCTCTTGCAGCGGTTTGTCCTGACGCCAGCGTTTCATCCGTGGAAAGCGCAGGGCAACGCCGGATTTGTGCCGTTTGGAGGCCTGTATGCCCTCAAAGGCGATTTCAAACACGTGATGCGGTGTCACCTGGCGGACGGGGCCAAAGCGTTGTTGGGTGTTTTTCTTCACCCAAGCGGTAATTTCGCGAAACTCTTTGTCGGTCAGGCCAGAGTAGGCCTTGGTGAAGGGAACCAGATCATTGCCGTTCCAAACCGCAAAGGTGAAATCCGTGAAAAGATTGGCCCGGCGGCCCGATCCGGACTGCGCATAGATCATCACCGCGTCGATGGTCAGCGGGTCCAGTTTCCATTTCCACCAGTCCCCCTTTTTCCGGCCCGCCAAATAGGGGCTGTCGGCCCGTTTCAGCATCAACCCTTCGGCATGCGCCTCTCGGGCGGTGCTGCGCAGGTGGGCAAGCGTTTGCCAGTCGTCAAACGCCAGTTGCGGCGACAGGCGCACAGGCGCTTCGAGGGGCAGATCAGCGCAGGCCGCTTCCAGCTGGGCGCGCCGCTGGGCGAAAGGCTGGCCGCGCAGGTCTTGGCCCTGCCATTCCAGAAGATCGTAGGCATGCAGAACAACGGGGGCTTCTGCCAAAAGCTTTTTGGGGACCGTTTTGCGCCCGATGCGCGGTTGCAGCGCGTTAAAGGAACCCGGTTGCGCCGCACCCGCAGGCCAGACCAACAGTTCGCCGTCCAGCACCGTGCCGCCAGGCAGATGGTCAATGGCGCGGGCCAGTTCGGGAAAACGCGCTGTCATCAACTCTTCGCCGCGCGACCAGACATAATACTGACCGTTCCGCAAAATAAGCTGGCCGCGGATGCCGTCCCACTTCCACTCCGCGCGCCAAGCCTCTGGGCTGCCTAGGGTTTCCGGGTTATCCTCAAGCCCGTAGGCCAGATAAAACGGATAGGGTCGCGACGCATCTGCGCCGGTATTTTCGGCCTCAATCAAGCTGTGCCAGCTGACGCTATCGGGATGCCAGTTGCCCATCAGACGATGCGCAAGCTCAGCCTCTGGTTTGCCTGTCGTCTTGGACAGGGCGCGCGTCATCAGTTTTTGGCTGATGCCGACGCGAAAGCCGCCGGTGATCAGTTTGTTGAACAAAAACCGCTCTGTCCCCGCAAGGCTGCGCCAGGAGGCCAGAACAAAGTCCTTGCGCGCGGGTTCATCCACATCTGCCAATGCACGCAAGGCATTGATCCAATGGGAAAGCGGGCGATCATCCACAGCGTCGCTTGTCGGCAAAACAAGCGAGATGGTTTCAGCCAGATCGCCCACGATGGCATAGCTGTCTTCAAAGAGCCAAAGCTGAATGCCGGCCACTTCCGCCGCCCATTCGCGCAGTTTTGTCGTCGTCACCGCGCGTTTTGGCCGCCGTCTTGAGAAAAGCGCGATGGTCCACAGCTTGTCCGTCTCATTTGCATCGGCGAAATACTCAGCCAAAGCAGAGACTTTCACCGTGGTCTTGGTGCTTTGATCTATGGCCTCAAAAAGCTGCGCAAATCGTTTCATGACTGCGCCTCCTGATCGAGGGTTTCGCCTTCGAATTGGGTGGGGATAACTTGGGCGTTCCAGCCGTTTTCATTAAGATACCGGGTGAATATATCGGTGTAACCATGCGTGACATATATGTTTTCTGCACCCGTTAGTGTGATGGCCTCCAGCAGCCCCGACCAATCCGCATGGTCTGAGATCACAAAACCCCGGTCGCCTGCGCGCCGCCGCCGGATGCCGCGCACTGCCATCCACCCGGATGCAAATGCGGTCTCTTGCGGGCCAAACTTGCGCGCCCATGCGCTGCCCATCGCCGAGGGTGGCGTAACGACGATGGCCCCAGGATGCGCCTTGTGGTCAAAATCACCCGCCGCTTTGAGGGTTGCGGGAAACTGCAGGCCCTGGGCGCGCAGCACCTCATTGGTGTTTTCAACCGCCGTATGTGTCACAATGGGGCCGATGTCTGGGTCCAGCATGCTGATCAGCCGTTGCGCTTTGCCCAAGGCGTAAGCCCCTAAAAACGCTGTCTTTCCTGCCGCAGCACAGGCGGCCCACCAGGTGTTGATATCACGCCCGACATCCGCCTGAGGGGCCCAGCGGAACACCGGCAGGCCAAAGGTGCTTTCTGTCACGAAATGGTGGCAGGGCACTGGCTCAAAGGGTTCTGACAGCCCATCGTTAACGACTTTGTAATCTCCGGAGACGACAAAGACTTCGCCCTTCACCTCCACCCGGATCTGCGCAGATCCGGGCACATGCCCCGCCGGATGAAAGGAAACCTGCGCGCTGCCGATCTGGCGGACTTCTCCAAAAGCGATCGTTTCGGCCAAGATATCCCCAAGACGGTGCCGCATAACCGGCAATGCCTGATCTGTGGCCAGATATGTCCCCATGCCCCAGCGCGCGTGATCGGCGTGGCCATGGGTGATAAGCGCACGCTCAACCGGGCGCCACGGATCGATGTAGAAATCGCCAGCAGGGCAATAGATGCCTTTTTCGGTGAAAGTGAGAACAGGTTCGCGTGTCATAGGGCTCAAGTTAACCCAACACGGTGAATGTCAAAGCGGTTAGCTTGTGACTGTGCCCAAGAACAGCTTTTGGATGCCATCAAGGACGGGGGCGCGCATGTCGGCGCTTTCCATCAGCACTTCATGTTCACCGCCCTGAACCACTTCAAGCTGTCCGCCCGTCCAACTGTCCATTCGCTCATGAATAGGTGGCGTGCTGACGATGCGTTCGTTGCTGCCCAACCAGGTTGCCGCAGGCAGGTTCGGCGCGGCGCGTTGCGCCAAATGTTGTGTTTCTGCAAAGGCTTCGCGCAACCAGGTAAAGCTGGGCCCGCCCAGCGACAGCTCCGGATGGGCCTGCAACTGCTGTTGCATCATCTCCCACATCGCGCGGTCCTTGGTCAGCATGTTGTCCTCGAAAGGATCGTTCAGCACGTAAGGCGCGCGGCTGGTGCCGGGCGGCAGGCTTAGGCCTTTGCCGATTTTGGGCATCAGATGCGCCATAAGGGTCGCGATGGGCCGCAAGTGTGGTTTGACATAAATGCCCCACATCGGCCCGGTGAAGGCCGCCGCCTGAACGCCCAACCCTTCCATTACGGCACGCAGGCCGATGCAGCCCCCCATTGAGTGGGCCAGCAAGAAATAAGGCCGCGGCAAGCTCAGCGCGCGCGCGGCACGCATCATCGCGGCGACGTCCTTTTGGTAATCCGAAAAGCTTTCAACATGGCCCAGCAGCGGATCATCCGTCAGCCTGTCCGCCAGGCCTTGGCCGCGCCAATCCACCGCAATGGTGGCAAGACCGCGTTCCGCCAGATCCCCGGCGGTAACGCCATATTTTTCAATGTACTCCGTCCGCCCAGGGAAAAGCAACACCGTGCCCTTGGCCCCCGCAAGCGGCCAGTGGCCAACCCGAATTCGTTTGCCGTCAGATGTGACAGCCCAATGGGCCTGCCCCCCTCGGGGCCAGGTGCCACATCCGTGTAGAAAGGGGCTGGCTCCAGCTCCATCAGGCCAGGACGGTCGCCAATTTCATGGCCATGCCCATGTCGCCGTCAACTTTCAGCTTGCCCGTCATGAAGGCAGAGGTCGGGTTTGTTTCACCTGACATGATTTCCTGGAACGTATCGGCGGCTGCGGACAAGGTGACATCCGCCTCATCGTCGGACGCGCGCGCGCCGGATGCGTCGATGATCACAGCGCCCTCGCCTTCGATGTCGAACTTGGCAGAGCCGTCAAAATCTGCGCCGCCCAGCTTTTCATTCAGTGCTGCCACAGCTGCATTCACAATATCGCTCATGTTGTACCCTTTTTGGCTAAATGGCCCCGGCACATCTGGTAAAGTAGCGGCAGCCTGTTACATTCACATTTGTTATGCGCATCTTGACCGTCAACCTCAAACGTCACCTTACGGCAGTTGCAACGTTGGTGTTGCTGTCCGGCACGGTTTCAGCCCAATCCACGCTGCCTGATCTGCTGGAACGGCTGCAAAATGCAACCGGTGCTGAGGCTGCGCGCGTGGCCGCTGAGATTGAGCTTGAATGGTCGAAATCGGGCTCTGCCTCAATGGATCTGCTGCTGCGCCAGGGGCGTGAGGCGATGGAGGAGGGCGCTTACGGCCTGGCCATCGAACATCTGACCGCGCTCACCGATCACGCGCCAGCCTTCGCCGAAGGCTATCACGCGCGGGCGGAGGCGTATTTTCGCGCCGATCTTTACGGCCCCGCCCTTGATGATCTGCAAACCACCCTGGCGCTTAACCCTGATCACTTCGACGCCATCTTTGGCCTGGCGGTCATGATGCAAGAGTTTGGAGACCTGCCGCGCGCAGCTGAGCTTTACCGCAAGGTTCTGGCCCTGCATCCCAACCATGAAAACGCAGCCAAGGCGCTGGAGCGCCTTAAGCGTGACGGCATCGGCCGCGAGCTTTGATCGGGGACCAGAGTGTCAAACGAGCGTCGGGTTGTGGCCGTCTTAGGCCCGACCAACACAGGTAAAACCACCTACGCGATTGAACGCATGCTGGGGCACCGGACCGGCATCATTGGCTTGCCGCTAAGGCTGTTGGCGCGAGAAGTCTATGACCGGATCGTCGCACTGCGGGGGCCTTCGGTTGTGGCGCTGGTCACGGGCGAAGAACGGATCGTGCCGCCGCGCACCCAGTATTGGGTTTGCACGGTTGAGGCGATGCCGGAGGGGATGGGCGTTGATTTTCTTGCTGTGGATGAGATCCAGCTTTGCGCAGACCCCGAACGCGGCCATGTGTTTACCGACCGTTTGTTGCGGGCAAGGGGCCTGCATGAGACGAACTTTTGGGCTCAGACACCATGCGGGGCACCATCGCGGCACTGATCCCCGGCGTGCAATTCGTCAAACGCGAGCGCATGTCAGAGCTTGTCTATGCGGGCCAGAAAAAGATCAGCCGGATGCGGCCCCGCAGCGCGATTGTCGGGTTTTCGGTGGAAAACGTCTATGCCATCGCAGAGCTGATCCGTCGCCAAAAGGGCGGGGCGGCCGTGGTGATGGGCGCGCTCAGCCCGCGCACCCGCAACGCCCAGGTCGATATGTACCAAAACGGAGAGGTGGATTACCTGGTGGCCACGGATGCCATCGGGATGGGGCTGAACCTTGATGTGGACCACGTCGCCTTCTCTGCCCTGAGCAAATTTGATGGCCGCCGGATGCGCCCCCTGGCTCCGAATGAGCTGGCCCAGATTGCAGGCCGGGCGGGGCGCGGGATGAAAAGCGGCACCTTTGGCGTGACCGGCGATGCGCCATCCTTGGATGACGGTGTGGCGCGCGCCATCATGGATCACAGCTTTACCCCACAGAACAAGATCAACTGGCGCAATCACGCGCTGCAGTTTGGCTCCATCGACCGGTTGATTGCGACGCTGGAGGAAAAGCCAGACGATGAACGCCTCGTGCGCGCACGCGAAGCGGATGATCTGCGCGCCCTGAAAGCTTTGGGGCAGGTGGATGAGGTCTTTGCCCGCTGCTCTGATGGGCCATCGGTGAAACTGCTGTGGGATGTGTGCCGCGTGCCTGATTTTCGCGGCATCAGCCACGCAGAGCATGCCCAGTTATTAGAGCGTATTTTCAACGATTTGCATGAGCGCGGGCGCATCCCGGATGATTGGCTGGCCCGTCAAATCAAGCGCATCGACCGTACTGATGGCGACATTGATGCGCTGTCAAAGCGCTTGGCGTTTATCCGCACATGGACCTATGTGGCGCAACGCAAAGGGTGGACGCAGGACGAAAGCCATTGGCGTGGGGCCACGCGTGTCGTAGAAGACCGCCTATCAGATGCCCTGCATGAGCGTTTGACGCAAAGATTTGTAGACCGGCGCACCTCAGTTTTGTTGCGCCGGCTAGGACAGAAGGAAGCCATGGTGGCCGAAGTAAACGATACCGGTGAAGTGACTGTAGAAGGTGAATTTGTAGGCAAGCTGGATGGTTTCCGGTTCCGTGCTGACAAAGGTGCCGGCGGGGCAGAAGAGAAAACGATCAAATCAGCGGCGCTTCAGGCGCTTGCACCGCAGTTCCATTTGCGCGCAGACCGTTTTTACAATGCGCCTGATACAGAGATCGACTTTACCGAACAGGGTGGATTGATGTGGGGCACCGCTGCGGTGGGCAAATTGGTCGCGGGCCAGGATGCGCTCAAGCCGCAGGTTGAGGTTTTCGTGGACGATGTGGCCGGACCAGAGGTTGCGCAGAAGGTGCAGCGCCGGTTGCAGCACTTTATCGACCGCAAGATTGCAGCGCTCTTTGAGCCGCTTTTGGCCCTGTCCAAGGACGAAGAGCTGACCGGGTTGGCGCGCGGCTTTGCCTTTCAAATGGTCGAAGCCTTTGGCGTTTTGCCGCGCGCGGTGGTTGCTGATGACGTGAAATCGCTTGATCAGGATGCCCGGGGTGCGCTGCGCAAACATGGCATTCGTTTTGGCCAGTTCACCATCTTTATGCCGCTCCTGCTTAAGCCCGCGCCGACGCGGTTGCGTTTGGTTTTGTGGTCGCTTTCCAAAGGCTTGTCAGAGTTTCCTGAAGCACCTCCACCCGGCTTGGTCACCATTCCGGTGGAACAAGGCGCACCTGACGGGTCCGACACCATGTCGGGCTACCGCAACGCAGGCACGCGTGCGATCCGGATTGATATGCTAGAGCGTTTGGCCGACATGCTGCGGGCCGAGGACTCTCGTGGAGGATTTGAGGCCAAGGCCGATATGCTGTCCATCACCGGCATGACGCTGGAGCAGTTTGCCGACCTGATGGGCGGGCTGGGATACAGCGCTGAAAAAGGCGAACGCGTGAAGGCGAAAGCCGCAGCAGAGCCGGCACAAGCCGCGCCAGAGGCGCAAGCCGATGCGCCGGATGCAGCCCCTGACGCAGAGACGCCAGCTGACGCAGAGGCAGCAGCCCCAGAGGCAGAAGCGGCCCCAGCGGCCGAGGCACCTGCCGAGGCGGCCCCGACCGAGCCTGCGGCATCAGGAGACACAGGCGCAGAGGACGCCCCTGAGATGGAGGTTTTCTTTACCTTCACCTGGGGCCGTCAGCCGCGTGGCAACCAAAACCAGCGTCGCGGTGACAAGCCCCGTGGCAAAGGCAAGCCGCAGGGCAAGGGCCGCAAAGGCGGTGGTCCGCGCGGCGATAAGGGTGGCAAGGCGCAGAACTTCTCAGCCCGTCCACCAAAAAGGAAAAGCAGATTGATCCTGACAACCCCTTCGCCGCCGCGCTCATGGGGTTGAAGGACAACAAGTAAGTGTCTGAGGCGGCTGCGAAACTGCGCGTGGACAAATGGTTGTGGCACGCGCGGTTTTTCAAAACCCGGTCCTTGGCGGCAAGCAAAGTCAAAACCGGTGCCGTCAGGGTGAACGGCAATTTGACCCACAAGCCGTCGAGCATGGTGGCCCCAGGTGATGTGCTGACCTTTGCCCAGGGCGATCATATTCGCGTGATCCAGATAGATGTCTTGGGCGAACGGCGGGGACCCGCGCCCGAGGCGCAGGCGTTATACACCGATTTGTCCCCGCCAAAGCCCAAAGAAAAGAACATCACCACGCCAAACCCCGCCTTTGAAGGAAAAGGGCGCCCAACCAAGAAGGATCGTCGCAGTCTTGATCTTTCTAAGGCGCGCCATCTTGATTGATGGCTCTGGCTGATTTAGCTAACCGTCAATCAAAGCTGACAGAGTTTCTCATGACCTACATCGTCAACGACGCCTGCATCGCCTGCAAATACACCGACTGCGTCGAGGTATGCCCCGTAGATTGCTTTTACGAAGGCGAGAACATGCTGGTTATTCACCCCGATGAATGCATCGACTGTGGCGTCTGCGAACCCGAATGCCCAGCGGATGCGATCCGACCTGATACTGAGCCGGACATGGAAAAGTGGGTTGAATTTAATCGCAAGTATTCAGAGCTTTGGCCGGTGATCATCACCAAGAAAGACCCACTGCCCGATGCCGAAGAACGTGATGGCGAAGCAGGCAAGCTGGAGAAGTATTTTTCAGAAGCGCCGGGTGAAGGCGGCTGATTCGGCCCCCTCAGCGGCGTGATTGGCTGCGGCATGCTGGCTAACATGTTGATGTTTAAGGGGTTATCCCCGCTCAGAACGCTCACAGCTTTTGAGTCGGCTATTTTTGTGATATACTTCGTCTCAATGAGGAACGATTACACGGTCAGATCACGCCGCAACGCGATTTTCGCACGCGGCGTTTGTTGACTCTACCACCCAAACCAAGCGCAGCTGACGCACTGAGATGTCCGTTGGCGTGCGTTTTTTGCGCTCTTTGAGCGTGTGACAGACTGAATTGCGGGGGATCCCGCGCCATAGGAGCCAGTACATGAGTAAGTCGAAGAAGCTTGATTTCCGTCCCAATGAGTTTGTTGTCTATCCAGCCCACGGCGTTGGTCAGATCGTCTCCATTGAGGAACAGGAAGTCGCCGGCATTTCGCTGGAGCTGTTCGTCATCGCTTTTGAGAAAGATAAGATGACGTTGCGTGTGCCAACGCACAAAGCAACAGAGATTGGCATGCGTGCCTTGTCATCCCCTGACGTGATCAACCACGCCATGAAGACGCTGAAAGGCAAGGCCAAGGTCAAGCGGGCCATGTGGTCACGCCGTGCCCAGGAATATGAACAAAAGATCAACTCTGGGGATCTGATTGCGATTGCCGAAGTGGTGCGCGACCTGCACCGCACGGATGATCAGCGTGAACAAAGCTATTCTGAACGCCAGCTCTATGAAGCCGCGTTGGAACGTCTGACACGTGAAGTTGCTGCTGTGAGCGGTGGCGATGAACTGGCCGCGGCCAAGCAGGTGGGCGACGTGCTGGAAAGCCGTATCGCCGCCTAAGGCGACGGCCATGTGACCTGCAAAGCGCAATTTGAATACACATAAGCGCCGTCTCTTTCATGAGGCGGCGTTTTTACGTCAGCGTGGCAGCACTGACCATCAGCACTGAAATTTCAACAAGCTGCTGCGTCGCGCCCAAGACATCGCCGGTTTGACCGCCGATTTTTGCACGCGCGATGGCCATCCATCCGGCTGTAACCGCTGTCACAACAAAAACGCATGCAACGGGTGCCGGAACCCATACAAATACCGCGACAAGGCCCAGACCAACAGCGAGCCAAGCCGCTTTGGAGGGCGGTGCCCCGGTCATATGCGACAGCCCCGATTGCCGGGCGTTGCCCAGATGGGTCATCACAACGGCCATCGCGGCCCGCGACAGGATGGCAGCGCCCAAGATGGCAAGGCCCGCTTGCGCGTTGAGCAACAGGGTGATGGCGGACCACCTCAGCCCAAAGGATCCAATCAGGGCAATCACCCCGTAGGTGCCGATCTGGCTGTCTTTCATGATCTCCAGACGTCTTTCAGCTGTCCAGCCGCCCCAAAACCCATCGGCGCAATCTGCAAAACCGTCCTCATGCATCGCGCCCGTGATCACGGTGCCCGACAGCAGCGCCAGCAAGGCGGCGATCCCGGTGGAAAGGCCCAGCCACACCGCGATGCTTGCCACCGCTAAAACAATCACCCCAACCGCCAGCCCGGTGACCGGATAGGCCCAGGCCGCATGGCCCGCAGGGCGCGTGGTGGTGTCGGGAAAGGCGGAGGCTGGCAGGGGCAGGCGGGTCAGCAACCCCAGGCTCAGCGCGATGTCTGACAGGCGGGGCGCGAACGCAGATCGCGTCATGTCGTTTCCGGTCATCTTTCTGCCCCTCCGGCTCTTTCGATGGTGCGATGCAGTCGCTAGACAGGGGCATCACGAACCAGAGCTAGAGCATGCCCATGACCCAAGAATTTGCAACCCTGTCCGAATTTCGCGCGGTCCTGGCCTCTCAGCCCGGTGCCGATCAAGAGGTGCTTGCGGCGGCGGCAGATCACAACATGCAGCTGACCAAACCCCCCGGTGCCTTGGGCCGGCTAGAAGACCTTGCGCTTTGGTATCGCAGTTGGCGGGGCGGCGAGAACGCCGAGATTTCTACGCCGCAAGTGATTGTATTTGCGGGCAACCACGGGGTTGCTGCGCGCGGGGTGTCGGCCTTTCCTGCCGAAGTGACAGAACAGATGGTCCTGAATTTCCAGCACGGCGGGGCGGCGATTAACCAGCTTGCGCGCAGCAGTGGGGCGACATTGGACGTTGTAGCATTGGATCTGGATCAGCCCACTGCCGATTTCACGCAAGAAACTGCAATGAGCGAAGCGGCGGTCATCGCCGCGCTGTCGGCAGGGTGGCAGGCGGTGAAGCCCGACGCAGACCTGTTGGTGGTGGGTGAGATGGGCATCGCCAACACAACATCCGCAGCCGCAATTGCCTGCGCGCTTTTGGGCGGCACGCCTGCCGAATGGACGGGGCGCGGCACCGGTGTGGATGACGCAGGGCTCGACGTTAAAACCCAAGTCGTGGCCGATGGTGTGGCCCGTCACAAAGATGCAGGCGATGGGCTGGCGATTTTGCAGTGCCTGGGCGGGCGCGAATTGGCCGCGATGGCCGGTGCCATGGCGCGGGCCCGCAGCCTGCGCATTCCGGTGATCCTGGATGGCTTCATCTGCTCAGCCGCGGCGCTCACGCTGGCCAAGACGCAGGACGGCGCGCTTGATCACGCCGTGGCAGGGCATCTGAGCCCTGAGGGCGGCCATGCACCGCTCTTGGCGGCCATGGGCAAAGAACCCTTGCTACAGCTGGGCATGCGCCTGGGAGAGGCCTCTGGTGCGGCGCTGGCGATTGCCGTGCTCAAAGGGGCGATGGCGTGCCACGCTGGCATGGCGACCTTTGCGCAAGCAGGGGTCAGCGACGGGTAAGAGGCCCTTGCACGTCAGCCGTTCTTAAGCGCGCTTTTTGTCGGTCTCGCTTTCCCGGTTCAGAAAGGCTGTCTCAAGGTCCTTCTGTAGCTCTTTGGCGCGCGCGACATAGGCGGGGTTATCTTTGGCGGCGACATCCGGTTTCCAGACCTCCGCCAGTTCGCGTACCGACATCCGGTCGTGATCGTAGAACAGCCGCTCCGCCTCATGCGCCTCATACTCAGACAGGCCAAGATTTTCCAAGACATAGCGGCCTGCGCGCAATGAGCTGTCGAACATTTCGCGGACGATGTCTGTCGCCCCGGCCTGATATTGGCGGTACACCTCTTGCCGGTCGCGGGCGCGGGCCACGATGTGCAAATCCGGCCTTTGCTTGCGCGCATATGAGATCAGGGCAACAGCAGATTTCGGATCGTCCAGCGCCACAACCAGCGTGCTGGCCTCATCCAGCCCCGCTTTGCGCAAGATGTCGGGGCGGGTGGGATCGCCCAGGAAGGCCTTGTAGCCAAAGCGCCGCATCACGGCGATGGTTTCGGGGTCGTGATCCAGAACAACTGTTTCAAATCCGCTGGCCTGCACCAGCCGGTTCACGATCTGACCAAACCGCCCCACGCCCGCAATGATCACCGGCCCTTCTTCGTCGATATCGTCCGCCTCAAGCGGTCCGCCGACGTCCTCCATGCGTTTGCTGATCAAATCATAGGTGATGAACAAAAGCGGCGTGATCAACATCGACAGCGCAATCACCAAAAGCAGCGTTTCAGCCACCGCATTTGGCATCACGCCGGTGGTGACAGAAAAGCTGACCAGCACGAACCCAAATTCGCCCGCTTGCGCCAGACTGAGCGCAAAAAGCCATTGGTCGCGGCCCTTAAGTTTGAAAATGCGGCCCAGAACGAACAGGATCAGACCTTTGACGATAATCACCAACAGCGCCATGCCGAGGATGATGATCGTGTCTGCAAAGAGCAGCTCAAAATTGATCCCGGCCCCCACCGTGATGAAGAACAGGCCAAGGAGCAGGCCTTTGAACGGCTCAAGGTCCGTCTCCAACTCATGCCGGAATTCAGAGCTGGCCAGCACGACGCCCGCTAGGAACGCGCCCAGGGCAGGGGAAAGCCCAACCAGGATCATCAGGAAAGAGATGCCTGTCACAATCAAAAGTGCCAGGGCGGTATACATCTCACGCAGGTGGGCCGAGTGGATGAACCGGAACACAGGGCGGGTAAAGAACACGCCGACGATGATGATGGAGGCGACGGCCCCCAATGTCACAAGGGTCACACCCCAGCCCGGTAGGCTTTCAATAAAGTGAAAGGCGGCCTCTGCCGCGGCCGGGCCATGGTGATCGCCGCCGCCATTGTGCGCATCAGCAACCGCTTCGCCATCTGTGGAAATGGAGCCATCGGGCAGCACGCCCGCCCCACTGGAAAAGGCCAACAGCGGCAGCAGCGCCAAGATCGGGATCACCGCGATGTCCTGCGTCAACAGCACAGAAAACACAGAGCGCCCGCCGCCCGTCTGCATCAGGTTCTTTTCCGACAGGGTCTGCAGCACAATCGCGGTTGAGGACAGCGCCAACGTCAGACCGATGGCCAGCGCCACGTTCCACGGCTGGTCATAGGCCATCGCAATGCCCATAAGCGCCAGCGTGGACAGGCCCACTTGCAACCCACCCAGGCCCACCAGTTTGTGCCGCATGTCCCACAGCGCGCGGGGCTCAAGCTCAAGCCCGATCAGGAACAGCATCATCACAACGCCGAATTCCGCAAAATGCTGCAGGTCCTTTGTCTCAGCCCCCACCAGGCCCAGAAGCGGGCCAATCAGAATGCCCGCCGCCAAGTATCCAAGAACGGACCCCAGCCCCAAGCGCGCAGCAATGGGCACCGCGATGACCGCTGCCGCGAGATAGATGCTGGCTTGGAACAAAAAACCTTCCATGAGGATCCTCTTATTAGGGCGTTGTTGGCGTTACGTTGGCAGTGGCCCGTCGCGCTTGAGCTGGTCCATGACGATTTGGCTGTGCACCCGCGATACGGCGGCATGGGGCAGGAGCACTTCGTGAATCAGCCGGTTCAAATGCGGTAGGTCCTCACAATAGACCCTCAGCAAATAATCCGCATCCCCTGTCATGGTCCAAGCGCTTACGATCTCTGCCCGGGTGCTTAAGAGCTGGGCAAAACTGCGCGAATGATCGGGGCCGTGCGTGCCAAGATGCACTTGGATAAAGCCCTGGACGTTCAAACCCAGCTTCAGCGGATCCAGCCGCGCAGTATAGCCGCTGATGTATCCATCCGCCTCCAACCGCTGCCGCCGCCGACCGGCCTGTGAGGCGGATAGGTTCAGCGTTTCACCCAGCTCATGCGCGGTGAGATGTGCGTTCTTCTGTAAGGCGGAAAGAAGCCTGAGATCGGTGTCATCCAGCATGGCGCGGCCTTTGAGCGTGTTTATGTTAATATGCGCGCAATCTACGCATATTTTCAATATTTCATGTAGGAGAATGCGCGGACAGCGCGGATGTCCGCTCATATCTTGGTAGGCAACAGAACATCAGCCGCAGCAAGAGGTATCACATGGGCCCGTTTCCGCATGACGCACCAAAGTCAAAGATCACATCAGACAACCCCGCAGGCACGGACGGGTTTGAATTTGTCGAATTCGCGAGCCCGAACCCCGAAGAACTGCGCACGCTTTTTGCGCGCATGGGTTATGCCCACGTGGCCAATCACAAAACCCAAGCCATTGAGCTGTGGCAGCAGGGCGATATCACCTATGTGCTGAACGCCGAACCCGACAGTTTCGCCGCCCGTTTCGTGCAAGAACATGGCCCCTGCGCGCCGTCCATGGGCTGGCGCGTCGCAGATGCACAGCAGGCGCTGGCGCAGGCTGTGGCGAAAGGCGCTGAGGAATATACGGGCGGTGGCAAAGTCCTGGATGTGCCTGCCATCAAGGGCATTGGCGGGTCGCTGGTCTATTTCGTTGATCAATACTATGACACCTCACCCTATAACTGGGAATACGACTGGATCGCCCAATCAAAACCCGCAGGCGTTGGGTTTTACTACCTCGATCACCTCACTCACAACGTGTTCAAAGGGAACATGGACGTGTGGTTCAAGTTTTACGGTGATCTCTTTAACTTCAAGGAAATCCGTTTCTTTGACATTTCTGGCAAATACACCGGGCTGACCTCACGTGCGTTGACCTCGCCCTGTGGGCGGATCCGTATCCCCATCAACGAAGACCGCGATGAGAAGGGGCAGATCGTGGCCTATCTGAAGAAATATAAAGGGGAAGGCATCCAGCACATCGCCGTGGGCGCGCGCGACATCTATGATGCGACAGATGCGATTGCGGAAAACGGGGTGAAGTTCATGCCTGGCCCGCCTGAGACCTACTACCAGATGAGCAAAGAACGCGTGGTAGGGCACGAAGAGCCGATTGAGCGGATGCAAAAGCACGGCATCCTGATTGACGGTGAAGGGGTCGTGGATGGCGGCGAAACGCGCATTCTGCTGCAGATTTTCTCAAAGACCGTCATTGGCCCGATCTTCTTTGAATTCATCGAACGCAAAGGCGACGATGGATTTGGCGAAGGCAACTTCAAAGCGCTGTTTGAAAGCATTGAGCAAGAGCAGATCGCCTCTGGTGAGTTGAAAGAAGCGTCCTAAGGCCCCAGTAAGGCTCAGAAAACGCCGCGGCATTTGCCTGCGGCGTTTTTTCTATCTGGGCATCCGCAACACCAGGTCACGGCCCCGTTTGGTGTAACGCAACTCACTGTCGCCGATGGCAGAGACCCGCCCGCCATCGATGCGGTCGCCCACAACCACTTTTTTGTAGCGCCCGTTTTCCAGCCGGACCAGCGCGCGCCGGTTGGAGGGCTTACCATAGACGCCAATCAGATTGATCTTGCGCAGGTTGATGGCATTCCGCACCGTTGCTTGTTTGGCAACGGAGGTCTTTGACGGGATCTTTGGTGTCACAGTGCGCGGGGCCACGGCGGCGGCACTTGCGACGCGCACTTCTTCTTGCGGGGCGGCGCGCTGCGCGCGTTTGACGATGCGGGCAAAGTTGCGTGGGCGCGGATCAGGGCGCAATGATGCGGCAATCGCCAGCTTTGTGGCGTTTTCCAGATCGGGTGTCGGGGCCAAGGCAAGGGCCACGGCACCGTCCGTGGCGATGGGTTCCGCCGCAACCGCTGCCGCGACTGCTGCCGCTTGCTCTTGCAGGGACTGGGGTCTCTCAACCGGGCGGAGACCAGCCAGCTCTGACCGGGTCAACCCGTCGAGCTGCGCGCGTTCGGTGTTTTCAACCAGATCAGCCGGACGCGGCTTGGGCCGTGCGGCAGCCAGAGCGGAGCGTATGGCCGTGTCTTGCGGCTCTGACTGGAACCGCGTTGGCGTGGCCGGTGGCACAGCCGGTGGGCGGCCAAGAAAGACCGTAAAGCCATCCGGGCTCAGCGCCCCTTGGGCGGTCGGAATGACCAGGCCTGCGCCGTCCAAAGCAAATTGCGTGCCCGCCGCTGCCGGTGACGTGACAAGCGCCAAGCTTGCGTCGGTTGTGAAGGTATCAATCGGTGGCAGGGCGATGGCGTCCGCGGCGGTGCTGACGGCGTCAATGCTGGTGACGTAAAGATCGTCGAGCGTAATCAGATCCGCAGGTTCCGGCGGCACCTGCGGGGCGCGCGGCCAAATGCCCGTCGCCGCGTATTGTGCGGCCAACTCTGCATCCGTCAGCTCTTGGGGGGGCAGGGGTTCGACGGGTTCGCGCAAGGCGTCCAACACCGCTGCATCCTCTTCGGTCAGCTCGGGACTTAGCGAGGCTGTCACAATCTCGGGCTGCGCAGGTGCTTCTTTTGGCAAAGGCAGATCTTTGGCCAACTCAGAGAATGTCACCTCAGGCTCACGCTCACCAAAGAGGCGCGAGAGCTTTACGCCGTCATCCAGGAAAACCGAAGCCCAGGCCGCAACACCGGCCAGGAAGACCAGCAATGCAGCCGTCAGGATCAGGCCCAGGAAACGAGGCTTGCCGCCAATCTCGCTTTTGCGGGCGCCGAAAATGGTCAACCGCTCTTGTTCTGAGACATCTGCGGGCCCGCCTGCTGTGGCAGGGGCGGCGATCACCTCAGCGGTGGCTGGTTCTTTGTTCCGGCGGCGGCTTAGGAAACCGGTCTTTGGCGCAGGGGGCGGCGGATCGGGCGGGGTGTCTGGCGCAAGCGAGCTGCTGTCAGGCTCAACCGCGATCTGGCTTGCCGTAACGCTGCCTGCCGCGATTTCAGGTTCACGCCGCGCGGGGGCTGGGGCTGCGACCTGGGGTGGTTTGGCTGCTGGCGGTGCGTCGCGTTTGACGCCGCCAAGCTGTGGTGCCTTGCTGCTGTCTTGGGACCGGCGGCTGGAAAAGCCAACCGGGGCTGCGGCCGCAGGCGCACTGGTGTCGGGCTGAGGGGCAGGGGGGCTGGTGCCGCCTGAACCGGCTCCGCCTTTTCAGGCGTTGCGGCACCTTTGGGTTTTTCGGCTTTGGGCGCATCCTGGCGTTCTGGCTCAGGGTCCGGCTTAGTGTCGGGCGCAGGTGCGGCGGCTCTTGGGGGTTCTTCGACGGGTGCAGGCGCTTCGTCTTCGACATCACCGATGACCACAACAGCGACGCCATCAGGCTCAACCGTTTCGCCGGACGGCAATGCGCCCTCCGCCCCTGATGCCAGCCCAAAAAATGGCGCGCCCAGATACCCTTCGTCTGCGGGCACGGCTGAAAAGCTGACGGGGTTGAACGCGTGTTCGGTGGCAAATCCTTCGGCTTCGGCAAGCGTTTCGCGCGCCACCGCAGCGATGTGGGTCTTGTCGCCCTCAGCGCTGATGTCAAAGGCAAGATCCTCAACCGCATAGGGCGTGGCCCCATCAAGCGCTGCGGCTGCCGCTGCATGGCGGTCCGCGGCATCCATGCCTGGCGTGTCAATCGTGAGGTATTTGATCTGCTCATTCGGCAGCAGCACATTGGTAAACACGGCCCCAGGGGCCAGTTTTTCGGCCTTGTCCCGCAGCCCCGTCAGCGCGGTTCCCAAATCCGCCGCGTCAAGCCCAACCTCGCCCACAGTGCGCCATCCCCCAGCGGCCCGGCGCAACAGCCGAATGCCTTCGAAAGAGAGAGAAAGGGCAAATCCTGGTTTCATGTCGTCGCATCAACACAAGGGCTAGGGGGCAGCCACTGCCACCTTTTCCTAGAACATAGCGCGGGAAGCGCTTCAAGGAAAGTGCTGCGGTTGCCGCATCGCATCCTGAGTATGCGGCACGAATCTTCGTTTTGGGTAAATCGCCCGGCTTCGATCGAAACCGGGCGGTTTTGTTAGCTGGACGCCTTAGTCAACGCCTGATCCAAATCGGCAATCAGATCGTCTGCATCTTCCAGGCCGATAGAAATGCGCACCACATTGGGGCCTGCACCGGCGGCTTCTTGCTGCTCGGTGGAAAGCTGGCGGTGCGTGGTGGAGGCTGAGTGGATGACAAGTGACCGTGTATCGCCCAGGTTCGCCACATGGCTAAAGATCTCAAGCGCGTTCACAAGTTTGACACAGGCGTCATATCCGCCCTTCACCCCGATGGTGAAAAGGGCACCGGCCCCCTTGGGGCAGACGGTTTTGGTGCGCTCATAATAAGGGGAGGATTTCAGACCCGCATAGGTCACTTTCTCAATGCGGTCGTCCTTTTCCAGCCACTCCGCCACTTTCTTGGCGTTTTCAACATGCCGGTCCATGCGCAGGCTTAGCGTTTCGGTGCCCATCAAAGTATAGTGCGCGGCCTGTGGGTTCATGGTCATGCCCAGATCGCGCAGGCCAATTGCGATGCTGTGGAAGGTAAAGGCCAGATTGCCAAAGGTCTCATGGAATTTCAGACCGTGATAGGCAGGCTCTGGTGCGCTCAAAGAGGGGAATTTGTCATTGCCGGACCAATCAAACTTGCCCGAATCCACAACACAACCTCCCGTGACGGTCCCGTTCCCGGTGAGGTATTTCGTGGTGGAATGCACAACCAGCGTCGCGCCATGCTCAATCGGGCGCACCAGGTAGGGGGTTGCTGTGGTGTTGTCGATAATCAGCGGGATTTCTGCGGCATCCGCAATATCCGCGATGGCGCGCACATCCATGATATAGCCACCTGGGTTCGCAATCGCCTCGCCAAAGACCGCGCGGGTGTTGTCATCAATCGCCGCTTTGACCGCGTCCAAATCATCAAAATCGACAAACCTGCATTCCCAGCCAAACCGTTTGATCGTCTGGCTGAACTGGGTGACCGTCCCGCCGTAAAGACGGGTGGACGCCACGATGTTCATGCCGGGTGACATCAGCGGGAACAGCGCCATGATCTGCGCCGCATGGCCGGATGAACAGCACACCGCACCCACGCCGCCTTCCAGCGTTGCGATACGTTCTTGCAGAACGGCCACCGTTGGGTTGGTCAGGCGCGAATAGATAAAGCCGACTTCTTGCAGGTTGAAAAGTGCTGCTGCGTGATCAGCATCGCGGAAAACGTAAGCGGTGGTTTGGTGGATCGGCGTCTGCCGCGCGCCGGTGGCCGGGTCAGGGCGTGCGCCTGCGTGGATTTGCAGCGTGTCAAAGCCGTAAACGGGATCGGTCATGTAAAATCTCCTTTGAAAGGCCCGCGTGGGGGATGGGCCATGGTTACGGGATCGGTGCTGGCCAGACAAGCCAAGCCCGCCAGTGAAGGAAAAGCCCGCCAAATCACCCCTCAGGGTGTTTCAATGTTCTGGTGGCGCGGTGCTTTGCAGAACGTTTGTCCCCGCGGCGGGGGCGGCAAACGGCAAAAATAAGGGCTAGCAGAATCCAAAACCCGTTCTTTTTGATCCGGTTTCGGATCACCTGTTCTTTGCGGGGCAGGTTTTCCTGATCAAAGAGCGCGCGCACCTTTTGACCGCGCCCCTGCAAAACCATCCTTTTGATCGCATCCGATCCTTTGAGCACTTTCTTGAGCTTGTTGGGCGCCGCGACGGTTTCCAACACCTCAATCACCTTGTCGCTTTCGCGCGCATAAATCAGCGGCAGCAGCCGGTAATGGCAGCTGACGTCGCCGTCCAGATAGCCCGGCGGTAAGGTGTCCCGACCACCGCCAAGCGCATGGATCACAAGCGGTAGGGCGATTTGGTCGAGCCAGGGATCAAAGCTTTGTGCACAAAGCTCAACTGGCGGTGCGTCGCGGATGGCCAAGGCGTACTCCAAAAACGTCTCACCAAAGACATGCGGGCATTTGTAATAGAAAAAGCCTGCGTTGAAATAGAGATACCTGCGCCAGTATTCATCCGGCTGGCTCAGATCGAGGCTGCTTTCAAAATCAAGGTCGAACTTGTCATAAAGCGATTTCCAGATCCCCGCATATCCCGGCCCATAAAGCTGGGGTTCAGGCCAGGTGCCTTCGCGCCGAAGCGAGGCTGAGGGGCGATCAAAGTCAAAGGGAACGGTGTTCAGATCGCCGGTGATCAGCGTATCGCTATCAAAGAAAACAAAGGGCTCTCCCTTGGGCAGGGCCGTCAACATCTCGATCTTGTTGCCGTAGGGGTATTTTTGCCCAAAGTGCTTGTTTTCAAAGGGCAGTATTTCCGCCCCCAGATCCGCCAGTGCTGCACGCACCTCGGCGTTTTTGATCGCGGGGCTGTTGGACCATAGCATCCCGGGCTGCGGCTCAGCTACGAAAAGCTTGCCCTGAAAATCCGGGGATGTGTGCCGCAAAGACGCTGCAAAAAGCAGGGCCTCATAGGCCAGCCGTCCTTGCTGAGCCACCACGACAACATTGAAAATTTGCGAGCCTGCGGCTTTGCGTGCCATAACTGCTGTGCGCCCTGTTTTTTTCAGAGTGTTATAGGCGCGAAATGGATTTGACAAAAGAACGCATTTTTCGGCCCCGACGGGAGAAGACCCATGCTTGACATATTTTTCGTACTCCTTGCCGCCGGCATGAGTGCTGCACCACAAGACAGTGCCGCCACGGCCGCAGTGACGGCCCCCCAGGCCAGTGAGACCGCGCAGGTGCAGACAGAAACCACCCAGATCGCGCCAGCGGCGTCAACCGCTGATCCATCCGCAGAGTTCAACATGGCCGTTGTACCCGCTGGCCTTGTGGCTGATCCGCAAACGCCTTCGGGCAAGTTCACCACAGCGGTGGAAGTCAAACCAATCATGGAGGCCACCAAAGGCAACTGGGTGGCCGTCAGGGATTACGATGGCAAAGACTGGCTTTATGTCACCCACATCTGGTCCTGGCGCTGTGGGCTGAAAGCCATGGCAATTTCGGTCAACGATGAAACGATGCAAAACTGGCCCTTGCCGCCGTGCCACGAACAATTCACCACCCCCAACGCCGTGCTGGAAGACGATGGACTGCCGGTGCTGACCTTTCGCCAAGGCTCAGTTCAGACCATCACGATCCAGGTGGTCTACGACGATCTCAGCATGGATGTGGCCCGCTTTGACCGCGCAAATGTTTTGATCCCCTAAGGGGGACGCCGAGAACATCTGGGAAAGAGAGAAAGTGGTGGGCGACCCTGGAATCGAATTTAGTACCCTGATCATGAAGAAAAAACGCTATTATATTTAATGATTTATATATCGCCTTCACCGAGCGAGTGAGAAATTTGTATCGAATTTTTGGCCTAATGTATCGAAATAGTACGATTGCTAGTGGTCGCCACGACAGTGTTGGTGGTCGGCCAACGATGCTAGAACATAGCACTCTTCCGAATTTCCTTCCCCATCACATCCGTCGGCGATGCGCACCAGTTCGGTTTCCAGTGCCTTGAGCCTTAGAAGCTTCTCTCGCACATCGGTCAGTTGATGCTGGGCGATCTCAGTGGCCTGTTGGCAGGAGCGGTCAGGATGTTGTTGTAAATTAATCAACGCGGTGATGGCTTCAATGGAGAATCCAAGGTCACGGGCATGTCTAATGAATCCCAACCGTTCCAGACCATCTTTGTCATAACGTCGTTGATTTCCTTCGGTGCGACCTGCGGATACCAGCAATCCAACCTGTTCATAGTACCGAATGGTCGGAACTTTCACACCCGTCTGCTTTGACAGTTGCCCGATAGAAAACATACGATTTACCTCTTGAAGCTCTAGTCACTAGAGGTTGTAGATAGGGTGGGACACAAAGAAAAGGCGATTCGTATGTCCTCTGATTCAATGACCCAACAGACCCCACTCCTCAATTACTCAGCAGGCCCGATCCAGTCACTGATTGCGGATCGAGGGTGGTCCAAACTTGAACCCGCCGAACGGGCAGAAGCCGCCTATGAGTTTGTCAGGAACGAAATCGCATTTGGCTATAACAGCGACGACACGCTGACAGCCAGTGACGTGCTGCGAGATGGTTACGGTCAGTGCAATACAAAGACCACGCTACTGATGGCATTGCTGCGGGCCTTGGATTTGCCGTGCCGCTTCCACGGCTTCACGATCCACAAGTCCCTGCAACGTGGTATCGTTCCCGAAATCGTCTACCCCCTTGCACCTACCAACATCCTACACTCTTGGGTGGAAGTTCTGTTGGACGGGAGGTGGGTCACCCTTGAGGGTTTCATCCTTGATGATGCGGTGCTGGCTGCCCTGCAAACAGCTTTCCCTGATCAGGATAGCATCTGTGGCTATGGTGCTGGCACGGACAACCTCCACGCACCTGATGTCGGATGGTCTGGGCATGATACATACATCCAAAGAACTGGGATCAACTCTGACTTTGGAATATTCGCATCACCAGATGCATTTTACACGGAACATCAGCAACTGCGTGGCATCAAAGGATTGCTGTATAGACTCATGATCCGCCACTGGATGAATGTACGTGTGGAACGCCTCCGTCGTGGCCTGGTGCCGACCATCCCCAACGGTCCTGCAACAGCATTGCCCCCTCAACATCCTAATGTGAAGGAGGCTGTGTAATGTCAGGTTGCTGTGGACATGATGCGAAGTTCGAAGGCGTCTCTGCTGATTACAAACGCCGCCTATGGATCGTTATCGCCCTGAACGCCATGATGTTTGTGGTCGAGATGTCGGCGGGTCACTACGCCAAATCTCAGGCCCTTCAGGCCGATGCATTGGATTTCTTAGGCGATGCCCTGACCTACGGCATTTCATTGGCAGTCATCGGTGCGTCAATACAGGTGCGCACGAATGCTGCATTGGCAAAGGGACTGAGCCTCCTGTTGATGGGGCTTTGGGTCTTTGGCTCGACCCTTTACCGCGTATTCTACGTTGGAGTGCCTGAAGCGGGCATTATGGGCGTCGTTGGTGTCATGGCATTGGCAACAAACCTCGCCAGCGTTCTCTTACTTGTTCGATACAAAGACGGAGATGCCAATGTCAGATCGGTCTGGCTGTGTTCACGCAACGACGCCATCGGCAACGTAGCTGTTGTCTTTGCCGCCCTCGGCGTCTGGGGGACAGCGACAGGTTGGCCTGACCTCATTGTTGCGGGGGTCATGGCGACATTGTTCCTGTCGTCGGCATTCCAGATCGTGCGTCAGGCGTTGCTGGAACGTCGAGATGCGATGCAGCACATCCATGGGGCAACATGATGGTCGTTCTGCTTACATCCATTGGGATCGTTATTGCGTTCGGGACCTTGGCTGCGATGGTCTGGTCCATCGTTTATCCCGAACGCCGACTGTGGCCACCAAATGAGTATACAGCACTGACACCGATTTTGGTTTGGGTGCCAACGTTCACCCTGTTCGGCACCATGATTGGCGTTGGTGTGATGGAGTGGGGTTCTTGGTCCATTCCCGCTGCGATCAGATACGGTTTGGGAGGGGCGTTGATCGCCCTTGGCAATCTGGGTGTGTGGTCGGAAGTGATGAAGTTTGGCGTCGATCAAACAGGCGGTGCTTCTGGGGTGCTACGGACAGGAGGGCTGTATCGGTATTCCCGTAACCCGCAATATGTATCGGATATGATGATCGTGCTTGGCTGGATGTTGATGTCGGCATCGCCTTCGGCATTCGTGATCGGTTTGGTGTCCGTATCGGTCCTCATCGTAGCCCCATTTGCGGAAGAGCCTTGGTTGAGACGGACCTACGGTGAGCGATATGCCGATTATGCTACCAAGGTCAGGAGGTTCCTATGAAGCGTATCGGACACGTTGATCATTGTGCGCTCATCCAAGACCCAAAGGCTTTGGCTGAGATCAACGGTTAACCGAGATAATCGATGATCGGACAATCGGGGCGATGATCACCACGGCAAGATGTCACCAGGTGAGCTAACTCATCATGAAGCGATTGAAGTTCACGTTGCTTCTCTTCGATCTCTTCCAGTCGCTTAGTCGCTATGCGTTTCACTTCTGCACTGGTGCGGTCCTGATCCTGGTATAGTCCGAGGAGTTCACGGCACTCTTCGATGGTGAAACCAAACTCGCGTGATCTTCGGATGAACACGAGCTTTCGCACAGAAGCATCGTCATAGGTGCGATACCCTGCATTAGAACGCGACGGAGCTTGAACAAGGCCGATGTCAGCGTAGTAACGCACGGTTTTGACGGGGAGACCCGCAGCCTTTGATGCAGCAGAAATATTCACCGAACTCACCTCTTGACCTTCCAGTTACTGGAGAGATTAGGTTGGTGATGAATGAGTTTCAAGGGACCAGTCGGATGGATGCCCGCACCTTGGTAAGGAATGAATGACGATGCCCAAAGATACCGCCAACAAAACTGCCACCCTCTATCGGATGGTAATGACCGATCACATGTGTCCGTACGGATTGAAGTCGAAAGACTTGCTGGAACGTCTGGGCTTTCAAGTTGATGATCGCCACCTCACCAGCCGTGACGAGGTTGATGCGTTCAAAGCCAAGCATGATGTAAAGACGACGCCACAGACATTCATTGGCGAAACCCGCATTGGTGGCTTCGATGATCTGAATGCATACTTTGGGAAAACCACCAAGGCTGAAGATGCCACGACCTATAAGCCCGTGGTTGCCTTGTTCACGGTTGCTGCTTTGATGGCTGTTGCAGTCACCTGGCTCATCCTTGGCACCATGTTCACAGAGCGGACGGTTGAGTTGTTTATCTCGATTTCAATGGTCTTGTTGGGTCTACAGAAACTGCAAGATGTTGAACGGTTCGCCACCATGTTCCTGAATTACGACCTGCTTGCTCAGCGATGGGTTCCCTACGGCTACGTTTATCCTTTCGTTGAGACGGGAGCGGGGCTGCTCATGATAGCGGGTGTTCTTACTTGGATTTCAGCACCAGCCGCGTTGTTTGTGGCAAGCATCGGCGCGATCAGTGTGTTCAAGGCGGTCTACATCGACAAACGCGAACTTAAGTGCGCCTGTGTCGGCGGTGACAGCAAAGTTCCACTTGGGTTCGTGTCGCTTACCGAGAACCTGATGATGATCGGTATGGCAATCTGGATGCTCTCAAAGCTGTGATCAGAAAGCGTTTGACCCTCCACCTACTGGAAAGCTTAGCAACATCAAGAAAGACATGAGGAGCAGTGCATTCAATGAAATCGACTATCGCTATTGCTGCTATTTTGGTTGCAGGTGGTGTGGGCTACGCGATGTGGCCCACAGTACCGCACACGACAACGACAGACGCTGCCATCGCCATGGAAGACGGAGTTCTTGCAAATGTCCTGCTGCCTGACACGCTGTCGCAGAATGCCCAGATCGGGCAACTCGCTTATGAGGCCAAATGCGCGGCTTGCCACGGGCTGAATGCGGCGGGCCAAGATGGCGTCGCACCGCCGCTGGTCCACGTTATCTATGAACCAAGCCATCACGGTGATGAGGCGTTCCAACGGGCCGCCGCTATGGGCGTTCGGGGACACCATTGGCCGTTTGGCGACATGCCCCCAGTTGAGGGTGTAACACGGGGCGATGTCACGATGATCATCGCCTACATTCGGGAACTGCAACGTGCCAACGGGATCAACTGATCTCCAACAACAAGACTGGAAAAACGATGAAGAAGATTCTACTCGCAGGCATGATCGGGATTTGGGCGACAGGTGCGATGGCACACTCACCCCTCGATACAACGACACCAGCTAACGAGGCCATCGTCACAGAGATGCCGACCGAAGTCTTGATGAACTTCAAAGGTGACATCCGTCTGACGCGGGTCGCGATCACACATGCCGACACACACAGTATGGACATGGACCTTGGCGACCAAACGGCGTTCACACAGGAGTTTGCCTTGCCAATGCACGACATGGGTGCGGGAACCTATGTGATCGAATGGCGTGGGCTTGGAGTAGATGGCCACGCCTTGAACGGCACCTTTAGCTTCACAGTCGAATAACGATGCCTGATGCGTTCGGTCTGGCGGCCATCGTCACAAAATTTGCCCTCTACCTTGGCGTGATGACTGCTGCTGGCACTGTCATGGCGACGCTGATGTTTCGGCTAGATCGCACACGTGGTTTGGCCGCAGCATTCGCCGTTCTAGGGTTGGCGGCGACCGTCCTTGCCTTCTCATTACGCGGAGCCAACCTGACGGGTGATCTCAGCGGTATGACTGATCCAGAGATGCTGGGCCTGCTATGGACGACGCCTGTCGGTACGGCATTGCTATTGCGTTTGGTGGGTCTCGGCCTGTTGATCGCTGGCTTGTTTATGGGGCGTGTTGGAGCTTGGGTCGCGGTTTTGGGTGGAATCATTGCGATCTGGTCATTCGATCACGTTGGACACATCTCTAGCCGAGACACGACGCTGCTCGACATCGCATTGACGTTGCACTTGTTAGCTGTTGCCCTGTGGATCGGTATTCTTACACCATTGAAACGCTTGGCAACATCAACTGTCACATTCGCTTCGGCGGCGGATGTGGGACATCGATTTGGCGTTGTTGCGGCTGTCGCAGTCCCCGCGCTTATCATCGTTGGTGGTTACATGGGCTACCAGCTTGTCGGTTCGCTCCCTGCGCTTTTGGGCACAGGATACGGGCAGGCATTGATCATCAAGGTGTTACTGGTCGGTCTGCTTCTTGGGTTGGCTGCGGCCAATAAACTTCGGTTCATTCCTGCGCTTCGAGCAGGTGATCCAGCCGCTGCAAGCCATCTCTCCAAATCTATATCAGTCGAATGGTTGGTCATCCTCGCGGTACTGGGAACGACCGTTGTTCTCACAACAACTCTGACTTTGCCAACATGAGGCACCACATGAACAGACGACACTTCTTGGCTTCCGCCTCAGCCACAGCGGTCATGCCCCTCCCGAGCTTTGCAGCCCAAGAAACAGTGCGATTGAGGGCAGAAGCGGTGACGCAACAAATCCTACCAGATGGAAATGGCGTGACATCCATGCTGGGCTTCAACCGATCAATGCCAGGTCCCGAACTGCGGGTGCGTCGTGGTGAGCGTGTGAGCATCGATGTTGAGAACGGTCTTGAAGAAGGCACCGCTGTGCATTGGCACGGCATCAGGCTGGAAAACCAGATGGATGGCGTCCCGATGTTGACGCAAGAGTTGATTGATCCTTACGACACCAAAACCTACAGCTTTGTCCCACCTGACGAAGGCACCTATTGGTATCATTCCCATTACATTTCACATGAACAAGTCGCACGTGGCATGATGGGAGCACTGATTGTTGAGGATGAAACTCCCCCAGATATCAATCACGACATCACTGTGTTGATGGCAGATTGGCAGATGCAGGAAAATGGCAGCCTATCAGATGAGTTCACTGACATGCACAGCGTCGCCCATGCCGGTTACCTGGGAAATTTCGCCCGTGCGTTCCTGTCCCAAGATCAGGTGAAAACTGGGGATCGGGTCAGGTTTCGACTGATCAACGCCGCCACTAACCGAATCTTTCCCGTCGCGATCAGCGGCGTCAGCGGGTCTGTCGTGGCCTTGGATGGCATGGCTCTATCGGAGCCACGTCCTATGGCCGAGCTTACCCTCGCACCCGCACAACGGGCCGACTTGATCGTAGACATCACTGGTCACGTTGGGTTTGATATGTTGACCCGTCAAGGGCCATATAGATTGGCTGATCTGGCTGTGAGTGGCACAAACACGGATAGGATGGGTGGGCCGATCATGGCCCTGTCGCCGCCTAATCTGCCAACACCTGCTGATCCCACGCAACATCTGACGTTGACGATGATGGGGGGTGCAATGGGCGGTCGCCATGATGGTGATAACATCTGGGCCTTCAACAACGTTTCGGACCTACAAGGCGACCCGTTCGGATCATTCCAAAATGGTGAGACTGTGCGGATTACACTTGTAAACGACACCTCGTTCCCACACGGCATCCACCTGCATGGTCACCACTTCTATGAGGTTGATGAGAGTGGAGCCTTGGGCGACCTGCGTGACACAACTCTGGTAAACGCAGGTGAAAGCCGTGATGTCATTTGTGTCTTCGATAACCCTGGTCGCTGGTTGATCCATTGCCACATGCTCAGCCACGCCGTTGGCGGGATGCGAACATGGGTGAATGTGGCATGAGGTGGGTGATCCCAATCTTGCTGTCTTTGGCATCCCCAGTCGCCGCTGATCACAACTGGGATCACCGCGACATCGTTGCGGGTCAAAGCCTATATGCATCCAACTGCGCATCGTGCCACGGTGCTAATCTTGAGGGGCAGCCGAACTGGCGAACCCCTGACGCTTATGGTGTACTTCCAGCCCCGCCGCATGACGAGACGGGCCATACATGGCATCATGATAATGAACTGCTGTTCGAATACACTAAGTTCGGTGGTGCTGCCGCATTGGAGGTTAGGGGTGTCACTGGGTTCAACAGCGGGATGCCAGGCTTCGGCGAAACACTCACCGATGACGAGATATGGGATATCCTCGCCTACATCAGATCAACTTGGTCTGAGCGGGAACGCGATGTCCAAGCCAGCAGGAACCCTCCCCACTAACAATTCAGTGGAGTCGTTTCATCCACAACAGGACTTGCCCTCTTGTATCGGCGGGCAAGGAACCGTTGCATACGAACAGTAAACGCAGCAATCACCGCTCAGTGGCTTGAGTACAGTTTGGCATGACTTGCATTCGTAAAACCACTGACACGCATCTGTTGGCATCATTTCAGTTTCAACATGCCCACAGTCGGGACAGGTCAGTTTGGACTCAAGAACAACTACTGTTTCCGTCGTTGCCATACCGCGTACCCCGTAAGAATAAGAAACCCAGCCAGAATTGGCAGCAAAACTGCGTCGTTATACAGCACACCCAATAACCCAGTAAGACCGAGTGCGGTCAAAACGATTGGTAGCAACGGCGTAAAGCAACACAGCGCAGCAAGCAGCGTTCCCCCAATGCCAAATGCCAATAGTTTATTTTTCATATTGCTATCCCTCGTCGTCCCGACTGTGCGGTTATCGCCAAAGTTTTATTTGCATTGGCACCCGCCATCCAGTCATAGCTCCTGTAGCGACTACAGGAGCAAGAGAAATGTTTACCATCGGGAAAGCTTCGCAGAAGAGCGGCGTCCACATTGAGACGATCCGTTATTACGAACGTGAAGGGCTTGTTCCGAAACCTGATCGCTCGGCGGCGGGGCGACGCCTGTATACCGCTGATGAAATCGCAAAATTGCGTTTCGTAAAGCGTTGCCGTGATCTTGGGTTTCCGATGTCGATCATCCAAACGTTGCTTTCACTGAACGACGAGCAAGGCCGTTCTTGTAAGGAAGTGAAGAGCATGGCCGAAGACCAAATTGTTGCGATCAATGCCAAGATTGATAGTCTTGAACGACTTCGTGCGGCCTTACAGAGCCTGTCTGCGAGTTGTGATGAGGGGACATCTTCATGCCCGATGCTGGACAGCTTGATGAGTGAAGCTCCGACGGTGCCAGTTTAGCTGACTATCAGCCAATTAATCTGAATGATTACGCTAGGCTGTACTGTCCACGTCCCGTTTGAACCACACGACCGTCATCACACAATGCCCGCAGTGCGCGATAACAAGCTTCATGGCTAAGATTGATGCGGGTCGCCAACTCGGTGACCGTTGCATCGAGGTAGCCTGCCTGAACAGCCGCCAGTATGCGTTCTTTGGCTGACGGGATTGCCAGCAACTCGATATGTGCGCGGTACTGTTGGACCTGAACAGCCAGCAACCTTGTGAAGCCTTCGGAGAACGCAGGATTGGATTGCATCGTAGCAATGACATCCGCCTTTGCGATCTTTGTGACGCTGCCAGCCGCAGTGCAAATCGCATCGCAATGGTAGTTCTCTGAGAAGATTGATGCCTCCGCAAACAGCCCGCCCGACACCGCTCTGTGAAGGGTCAAGGTGTCGCCACCCAGCCCAGTGCGTTGCAGCGTCACGTAGCCAGAAACGACACGGTAAAGTCCCGATGCTGTCTGATCCTGGCGAAACAGCACGTCACCTTTTTGCATGTCAATTGCGCGACACGCAGTCTTGGGTAGATGGGAGAAAGGATCAGCAATCATATGATCGAGATCATAAGCGACCAAAGTGAAGTTGGATAGGGTTATCAAGAAAAAGGAGGATTCAATGAAGCTAGGACTTTTATCAGCAGCCATGATGTTCGTCGCATCGGGTGCTATGGCACAACATGCGCATACGTCGGGGTCACCTAATGAAACGGGTCAGTCACAGTTCGCAGCGATTGCTGAGATCGTCACCCTGCTGCGTGATGACCCAGACACGGATTGGGCGCAGGTCGATATCAAAGCTTTGCGTGATCATCTCGTGGATATGGACAACGTGACGACTAAAGCGTTGGTTGAACGAAGGGTCGATGGCTTGGGAGTGACATTCATAGTCATGGGGGATGAAGTAGTCGGGGAATCCATCAGGCGTATGGTGTTGGCACATAGCCCAATGTTGCAGCGATCATCGGATTGGACAGTCATCGCGGAAGAAGTGGGAGGCGGCGCATCAATGTTGGTTCAGACAGCTTCGGAGGAAGAGTTGAACCAAGTGCTGGGACTGGGATTCTTTGGGTTGATGACAATCGGTGCGCATCACCAACAGCACCATCTCATGATCGCGATGGGGCAGTCTCCGCACTAACCGCTTCGTTTCTCGCAAACGGTCGTTTACGGAGTTCTCGATACTAGCTCGAACAAGCTGCAATTAAGTCATGTATTATCGATTCTGATCTTATCAAAAACCCCTATCGATTCAAATCAATCATCCTGTTATGATCATGATGAGTTTCGAGAAGGAGAGTAAATGAACATAGGTTACGCACGGATCAGCACCGACACCCAAACACATGACGCGCAGCTAACAGCACTGAAGGCTGCGGGGTGCGAGAAGATATTCACTGAGACGGCTTCAGGCGCGAAGAAAGATCGTCCTGTGTTGGCTGACGCATTGGCTTATCTTCGTCCCCATTCCGAAGACAAACTGGTGGTGTATAAGCTTGACCGCGTTGCCCGCAGTCTACCACACTTGATTGAGATCATGGATCAATTGAACCGTGACGGCATCGAGTTTCAGAGTTTGTCAGAGGCCATCGACACCAAGACACCCGGTGGCAGGCTCTTGTTCCACGTCATGGGTGCCATATCGGCGTTCGAACGTGATCTTATTGTCGAACGCACTCAGGCCGGTCTCCGGGCAGCAAGGGCAAAAGGACGAGTTGGCGGACGCCCAAAGAAGATGACTGAAGACAAAGTGGCAGCGGTTCGAGAACTCTTGGCAAACGGTACGGCGGTGAGAGATGCGGCTGCGGCTGTTGGGGTATCCGTTCCTACCCTCTACAGATGGCTCCCTGGGGCACAGCGTTGACTGTGCACCCCTCATAGAGCCTTTGGCGGCCCTCTGCACCGTCCTGTACCATCGTGGTCATAGGTGGCCTTATGGCGGACGAGACCCACGGGAGAGTGAGGTACACGGGGTAGTGTCTGAATGTAGAGCGCAATTGGCTTGACCAAGGCGAGTGGAGATATCGTAGCTTTCTGCTTTTTTCGGATATACCGATATCTGGTTTGCTGAATAGCTAGTTTGACCAATTTTCTGATGCGACGCCTTGGGCGGTGAAAGCTGTCTTTCGCATGGTCCCAAAGCTTCTTTTTCCCTTTCACGAGTTGAGAAAGGCTGCCTGGCGTGAACAGCCTTCCTTGTCCTGTACGGACGCCGCGTTCATTCAACTCGTCACACAAAAATTGATATGCTGGCTGTCTGCCTCGGTTTTGAATTACGTTTTCCTTCAGGATACTTAGAGCGAATTCGAACCTGTCTTTTGCTTTGTTCTTCTGTGTGTTCGTACCCTTAGGAGAGATTCTAACAATATCGGGGTTTCCCAGAATGCCACCGTTGGCCAAGAACCGATCTGTCCCCTGCTGACGGCGTATGTCTTTAGCTTGCGTCCGCTCAGCAATCCGGTGGTGGTCACCATCTGTCATCATTTCAGTTAGGCTTTTCCCACAGCTTGTAGCGTAAATGCGATGGCCCAACCCCTGGACTTGGAGCATCTCAAATACTGCTGTGACCCGGCCAATCCGATCAAACTCAGACACAAGCATGATCATATCTGGATCGCGCTTCATCTGCCGAATTGCTGAGCCCAACTGGCCACCGATACGTTTCTCGATATCGGCTTTGCCTGACATGACCTCTTTTCGTTGGGTTGTATCGGGTGTGGTCAACCGTAGCTTCGGTATCGCCTTTCTAATTGTGGTGATCTGGTTCCTATAGTCGCTTTTCTTTTGTTTTGGTGTGCTGACACGCAGATAGACGACAGAGGGACCTGAGCGATACAAACGTTCCAACCTATTTGCAGTCATTGGATTTCTCCATGTAAAGGCTTGACTATAAAGAGGGGCAAAGTTGACCAGATTGCCCCTAATTATATTGACGACAGCCTGTCGTGCCTGTGAGGTTTGTGCGCTGATTGACCACGTGTCAGACAGGTTGCATGGCTATTTAGCGGACTGCACGAGAGGGCATGTCAATTCGCATCCCCGAACCTGCCTCGTCGGTCGGAACTGACACCTAAATACATGGAGACAAAGGGAGACCCGTCACCATGGCACATGTCCGCAATACAATCCGAAACATCGATCAGGCACTCCTACTGGAGGCACGGGTGCTCGCTTTGCAGTCAGATCAATCGTTAGGTGAAATCGTCACCGCCGCCTTAGAATTCTATCTGGCCGACCAACTTGGTTGGGAAGAACCGACGGTCGCGGAGGATGCAGAAGGCTAATGCGGCTGATGTGCGATTACATCAGGTATTCAACGTTGCCTGCATCAGAAATTGAGTTGGCTCGCCCCTGAAGAAGTGACGAAAGTGCCCGTACGGCACTGCTTATCTTCGCATCCAGGCATTCGATCCCAAGACCATCTGCAAACGTAAGTTCGTCGCCACACCGAGCCATATCCACTTGGATGGTCAGCGGTGTATCGCAATGGTTCGAGTATTCAAAAATGGGGTAGTCCTCGTCAGGATATCCAAGGTCTGCAATATGGTAAATCGAAAGCTCGGCCTTC
Source organism: Sulfitobacter sp. GN1-4 (assembly GCF_055693825.1). Taxonomy (NCBI): domain Bacteria; kingdom Pseudomonadati; phylum Pseudomonadota; class Alphaproteobacteria; order Rhodobacterales; family Roseobacteraceae; genus Sulfitobacter; species Sulfitobacter sp. GN1-4. The sequence goes on from NZ_JBVFUQ010000003.1 coordinate 1,555,284, forward strand.
CAGTTGTCCCGTGGCAAATGCTGGACGTTTACCGCAAAGATCAAAAGCTGAACACTGTTCGAAAAGGGCACTTGTAGCAGCGTTGGATATACTTTTTCAGGATCAAGGCCGATCAAGCCCCAGTCGTTGCAATTGTCGTCGAACACGAAGTTGTCGTCACGAAGCCAAGGTTCGAAAGCAAGATCAAATCCCGCATCTGCATCATAGCCTGCATCACTTGCACGACGTTGAAGCTCTTGAATGTCTTGCTGCTTTCTGATGGCCAAAGCCACTTGGTTTGCCGGTGTGTTAAAGTGGCCCGGCACCACTGTCTCTGCATGTTTCATTACGAAACCTCCTTTACGTTAGCAGGTTCGAGAGGAATCGACCTCTCTCAACAATTGTTGTTCACCTGATGTAGGAAGCCCGACTAAAACTGCAATATTCTCGTAACCGATTGTTCAAAATATATTTTTTTCGTGAAGAAAAAAATAATCTCCAGTGCTTCACAAGAGAACCGTGAGGGCCCTTATCGACGACCACGAAAGGGCAACACATTGCTGTCGGTTGGTCTGGAGGACCACTTCGATGCGTCGCTTTGCTCGAATTTGCATGTTTTTGACGCCCTGATTTTTACAAGGCCATCAGCATAAACACGCGATAGATCATAGCTAGGTTTCCCATGCCGCAGCCGGAATGCGTTCCGACGAAAGATGGACTCAAGGAGCCGCTGTCGTTGTTCAGATGTTGCTTCGATGGGAGCCTCGCATTGGTGCTCAATAGGGTGGGCTGAATGGCCAGCAATGCTTATTGTGTGGTGACCCAAATGCTGTTCCCGTTGATCAAACCAGCCCAGGAAAGGCTGTTTTCGGAAAAGAACTCGGCAACCAGCGGATCGATCTCTCCAGAACCCATGGTACAACGGCCATCGGTACCCCGGGCAAACTGGATGCCGAAAATTTCGTCATCGACTTGGCCCTCGGCCATAGTGCCACAACGAGCTGACATTTGTTCAAGATCGGCCAAGAAGGCGTCAGTGTTCTCATACATGCTGTTGTCATCTGCCAACGCGGGTGTAGCAACGGCGATTATGGCGCATATCTTCATTATGGGGTTCATGGTCTCTCCTGTTTAGCAATGACGTGTTAAGGTCTGACAACGCATTAAGTGCGCATTTCCGAATCGCATCAATCATATTATGACGTTTTTGGTGGATTTATGCCATATTAAGTGACTGCATGAACTGGAGAAAATCAGCGATGATGTCGGCTAAGCAACAAAGATGGGTAAGCAAAAATGACCCCCAAGGTCCCCAACAACATCGCGAAACTCAGGAAAGTGCACAGTCTTTCTCAAGAGACACTGGCAGGTCGCCTAAACATGTCGGTCACTCAACTATCGCGGTTGGAGAGAGGGACATCATCCTTGACGCAAGCAAGGATCGCCGCATTGGCCAGCGTCTTCGACGTGGAACCACACGAAATCTTCAGCAGAGCCAGATCGAAGGAGCAGATTGATTTGGAGCTAATGCGAGAAGTGATTGTTCAGTTGGACGAAATGGTACTGAAGCTCGGCTTGTCTTTGACGCCGCAGCAGCGTGGTGACCTGACTATTGAGTTGTACAAGCTTGAATCTGAGGGCGTGGACCAAGGCAGTAGCCCGTTAGACTTACGCAAATACGAAGGGATGTTACGTTCGTTTCGCTAAGCCAAGTTGAATTGAGATTTGCTGGTCAACGTCCTTTATCGTTGTTTTACCAAACTTGCTGCCAATCCGCCTCGACCAACCAAACAGTCGCCTCTCATTTGTGATTGCGAGTGACGTTTGCAAGAGTTGTACAGTCTGGTCCTTTTAAAACTTTGGTTGGGCTTCCAAAAGGTCTAAGACATGTTCTTCTTCGACGCCCGCAACAGGAGCGGAATTGCCTAGAAGCAGAAGTGATAGCCCAAGGTCATAACGTTCCGATACGAGAGCATGCTCTTCCACCGGCTCACGCAACCACACTCCCTCTGGATGTGTGAGCTTTGGAACGACGCCTCGTGAATTTCGGTTTAGTGCGATCGAACTTTCGCATGGTACTTCAACCGGCGGGGAGATCGATGACTTGATATATGCTCCGCTTTTGAACGCTGGTTCGCTAGACCTTGCCCACAATACAAAACCCTCTCGACTGACAACGAGCAATGCACGTCGCTGTGTGAAAGACAGCCATCGAAGCGTCGCGGCCATCAGGGACACGCCATACCTCTCGGCACATTTACCGAGGTCATCTAGATCAGCCGGAGCTTTTGGATTGATCTGGTTTCGAAAATCATCAAGTGGCATTAGTAGATTGGCCGCGAACTGGTTTGCCTCGGCCTCAAGCCGGTTGTATTCGCTATCCCACGCGGCCATATCCTCAGGCCGACATTCAAATCCGTTAGGATATTTTTGCCGGTGGATCAGATAGTGGCCGAACTCGTGGGCGATGGTAAATCGCCGTCTGCCGTCTGACTCGATGGAACTGGCATAACCTATGCCCCACTCTGGTTTGCCACCCGGGTGTGGCGTCAAGAATCCTTCGAAGCCATCAGTATTGCGCTCTCGGACGCGGGTTATTGGATCGCCGGGATACTTTTGCTTGCTGTAATCGACAGCCAGCTTTTTAACATCGATTGGGAATCGGTCTTCACCGTAGGCTGCTCGAAGCACTATCGAAAGGTCAAATGCCCAACGTTCCGGTGTTTTTTCCATGGTCATTCGTCATCCCAAAGGTCGAGGGTTTGGCGCATCTTGTCCTTTTTCTTAGGATCAAGGCTTACGAATTTTCGAAAGAAAACTCTGTCTTCTGGCGATAGGTCATCTTCGCTGTTGAATGGTGTGCCCATCAGGTGATCCAGAGTGGTATCCAAAGCTTCTGCTATTGCTGATAGCTTGTCTGCCGACGGTCGTGGTGGGTTCTTGTTTTCGAGTTCCCAGATATAGCTCTTGCTGCTACCTGCATTGGTCGCAAGTTGGTCTAGGGTGAGTCCCTTCCTTTTTCGAAGTTCACGAATTCGGTCCCCCATATTGTTGGTCATTTTGATCCTCCCTGTTGCAAAGTTCACTATGGCGAACTTTTTGTAATTGACAAGCGCGACGTTGGGACGCATGTATGTTCGGAGTTGATGTATTTTTTTGGCGTCTAGTCTGCACGACGCCCAGCATATCGAACAGTAACCTGTCGCCCTCACTAAATGTTGTGATGGCCAGACCTTAGAAAGGGGTCACCATGAATAAGCAACTGGGGGTGCCACGTTCACCTTGGGACAATACTGGAGAACGGTTGCTGGCGGCAGCCGCTGTCAAAATCGAACTGCCTCCAAGCCATCACGCACTGTTGGCAGAACGTAAAGCTGCCATCGAAAAGCACCTGGAACGGGACGGCAGCCCACTCAAGGGACTCATTCGTCTGTTCTATCAGCAAGGATCAGTCGCTATCGGTGCAACCATTCGTGCCAAGTTTCGCTTCGAAGGTTTCGACATCGATATCATCGTGGAGTTGATGGTCAGTGGCATGACGCCCTGTGAGATATTAGACATGCTCTATGTTGCGGTTCGTGGTGAAAAGGGGTCGCGCTATTATGATATGACCCATCGTCAGTCCCGCTGCGTAACGATCACATACGCTGACGATATGCACATCGATCTTTCACCATCGATCTTACTGGATGAATACGACCCCCGGCGAAGCCACATCTTCCATTCGAAGTTGGAGGAGCCACGCGCCAACGACAAAATAGTACTCACCAACAGTTTCGCATTTGTGAGCGACTACAACGCCCGCTGCCCAATCGACAAAGATTTCCAACAAGAGTACTCGAAATTGGTTACGGCCTCAGACCGTGGTTGGGATCGCGTCATGGCCGACGCAGATACGGTGCCTGTACCGGCCCATTCTACGGTAGTTGGGGGCAAATCAGCCGTAACTGTCGCCCTCCAGTTGCTAAAGCGCAATCGGAATATCCGTTGGTCTACCCGTGACCGGCGTATGCCTGCTTCAGTAATGTATAGCTGCTTGAGCCTAGAGGTCGCAGCACCTGGGCGAACTATTGGAGAAAACCTGCGGGTCATCGCTACTTATATGCTGGAACGCCTTCAGGCAGCGAAGCGTCAGGGGGTACTCATTCATGTCGAAAACCCATGTTGCCCCGGTGACATCTTCACAGATCGCTGGCCAGAAAACCAAACAGCACAGGACCTTTTGATCACGGACCTGCGGCTCTTTCTCCAGCAACTCGAAGTGCTCCTGAGTACTGAATCTGCGTTATCGAAAAAGGTCCAAGTGTTGAAAGAACTGTTCGGCGAGAATGTCGGCCAGTCAGTCGTTGATGACCTCGGCGACGACTTGGGTGGCATGATCCAAAGCGGTCTTCACAAGTTTGGCCCGACCGGTGCGATACTTGCAGCACCTGCGGCAGCGGTTGCGAAGCCATCAATCCCGCCTTCAACCTTTTATGGCACTCATTGGTCTAAGCCATGAAGACACTGCAAGAACAAGTTAGAACCATGCGGCGTGATTGGCCTCAGTTCCAGCCGACGCTCGGCCTCGGGCCTGCCTCAGTAGCGTGGTTCGGTAACCTGACCGGTTTGGATCGCCCTTTTCACGTCAGTGTTGAGTACGGTTTGCCTCTTCAAGGGCGGCGAGACCTATGCAGGATAATGCCCGTTGTTCGTGTGCTGCGGCCTTCATTGGTGCCAAACTTTGATGCTGCCGAAGATGCACCTCTACCGCACGTGTATTTTGAAGGGCCTGACATTCGATTGTCGCCACTTTGCCTGTTCGACCCAATGGCCAAACAGTGGAATGGATCAATGTTGATCAGTAGGACGACCATCGGTTGGGCCGCTCGATGGTTGGCTTCGTATGAGTTTTGGGAGGCAACCGGTAGGTGGGTAGGTGGTGGGCGTCATGATGGCCCCGGTGAAGTAAAGGGGGCAGAATATGCCGCGTGATGACAAGTATGATCACACAGTTCCAAGACGCTCAGATGGGACACGACAAACCTTGAGACCGGTTCAGCCATGGCCTGAAGGTAAACCATTTCGCCTACTCAGCATTGATGGTGGAGGCATTCTCGGATTGCTGCCTTGCTTGGTGCTGGCAGAGCTTGAAAGCCGTTTCCTAGATGGCGAACCCATCGGAAACCATTTTCATATGATCACTGGTACAAGCACTGGTGGGATTATCGCCATGGGCCTTGCTCAGGGGAAATCTGCCCGTGAAATCTCCAAGATTTATTTGGAGCGTGGAGAGTTCATCTTTCCCGGCAACCGGCTACAGAAATGGATTAAGAAGCACCTTCAATACGTCATGCATACCTACAACCGGGACAATTTGGAAAATGAACTGCGTCGTGAGTTTGGCGATGCATTGTTTGGCTCAAGCAAGACCCCGCTGTGTATACCTTCATTTGAGGGGAGGTATGGTGAGCCCTACGTGTTCAAGACTCCACATCATCCCGATTATCAAAGGGATCAGCACAAGCCACTGGTTACGGTCGGCCTGGCCACCGCAGCAGCACCCACCAATTTTGCTTCATTGAAAGAGGGGGGTTACACTTTCGTGGATGGTGGTATTTGGGCCAACAATCCGACGATGGTTGGATTGGTAGATGCGTTGACCTGTTTTGATATTGATCGGCGACAGGTGCGCATTCTGAGTCTTGGTTGTGGTCAAGATATACACAAGATGACTTGGTGGCAGCGGGTTGGCGGACTGTGGCATTGGCGGAGCCATTTTACATCCTCTGTAATGCGGGCACAGTCCCATAATGCAATTGGTCAAGCTGGGTTGATGGTTGGGCGCAATAACCTAATTAGGCTGGATGCACCCGAAGTAGGGCAACGCATCGCGATGGATGATGTCGGTCGAGCGGTGGTTGAGATGCCACCGGTTGCCAGATCATTGACTGAAGCAAGTGGACATCGGATTGCGGAGCTATTTCTGGATCGCGAAGCGGCTCTGGTTGATTAACACAAACGCCGCCTTTCACTCGGCTGACCTTCAAAAGGGATTTGTCACACTGGAGTATTCGCAAGTGTCAGCATCTCGTTGGACTGGTTAAGCGTGCCTTAGAAGCGGTTGGCCATGTGTGAATAACCAAACTCAGAATATGGAATGGGCCGTACGTGTTGCACGACCCATAGAGATTCTAAAGCTGATTGGATCAACTCAACGATGTCCCAATAGTGAGCGGTATTTGTCCCAATAAGAGTATTTGAAAAATCACAAATATCCTTATTCTTATGGAAAAATTACACACTCATGCAGATGTATTTCATTTCACAAAACCCTTGGGTCGGTCGCATCCACCCAGCGTCGTTTGACATCAAATTCGGGGCCATCATCATAATGGCGAATGGCACCCGCTTCTTTGTGGCCCAAGATGGCACGTTGCACCTGAATGTCGGCACCAGCACGGCGCATAGCATTCACGAACGTCGAACGCAGCGAGTAGAGAGCTTTCTGGGGGTCCTTGATTGGTTCAGGCATCTGTTCTCGCAATAGCCTGGCGAAGTTGTGGCGGACAGAACCAACCTGGTCCGACTTGATCGTTTGGAACGTATCGAGTCCGCCGTTTCCTACCCATTCTGGCAGGTCTATTAGTTCAGGGTGCAGGGGTATCACTCTAGTTGAGCTTTCAGTCTTGCTGCCTCTGATCCTAATCATGTCCGCATTCACGTCGTCAGGAGTAAGTCTGATGACTTCGACTGGCCGCATCCCTGAGAACGCGAGGACGCGAACGACCATGTGAATCGCAGTACGTCGTTCGTCTGACAAACCTTTGGCAGGTTTGCCCCAGACCTCTTCTGCTGCGTTCAGCAGGCGACTAACCTCGGCGGGTTCAAAGGGCTTCCATTTCCGCTCTTCGATGGGGCGTTTATCGCGTGGAAGTTTCACACCATTCATTGGGTTTAGCTCAATCAGACCCTCATCGTAGGCGAAATTGAAAATGCCTTTGATTGGGGTGAACACTGCTTGAATGGAAGCAGGTTTTATCTCCCCGATCAAAGCATCCCTAAGACGTTTCAGGTCTTGGTTTCGAACATGCGCAATAGGAACATCGCCCGTGATCGCGATGAGCCTTGCAAGCTCACGACGATACTTAGACCTTGTTGCAGGTCTGATAGAATGAAAGTCGCAATACTTTTCGGTCATAGCGGTAAGTGTGTGCGGATCGGGTGAAAGTTCCGATATCTTGCGTTCCAGCTTTCTTTTGATGAAGTCATACTCATCTTTTTGATCAGGATCGGTAGGAGGGTCGCAATCTGGTCCGAACCCAACATCGTAGGCTTCGACCAACCAGTCCAAGTATAGTTCTGGTGCCATTGGTGGTGGTAGATTGATCAGCCTAATCTTGGCATCCTGAACGAGTTTAGGGTCCAGCGTTTCGATGTGTCTTACTATTTCTGGATATCGGTGGACATCCTTGGTCCTGTTTGGTGGATCACCACGCCTCGTTTCCTCGATCCAGAAGTTGATAGTCTCAATTGTGGTCTGCTGATCAGGTTTCCCCGCATATGCCGCTTCTGCATCACGCAACATTTTTGCAGCAGCTTGCCAGGGCCGAGGAATTGCATGACGGGGGAAGAACTGTTTCTCCCCATCAAGTTGCTCCGTCATCTCATAGAAGCGGGGTAGGTCGAGAGGGTCGGGTTCTGTGGCACGTCGGGCTTTGACCTTGCGAACAGCGGCAATGCCTGCTTGCCGCAGCTTCTCTGGATTGCGAAGGTCAGCAATAAGCTCATTATGTTCCTCAGCCCATGTGACGACCATCTGAACCGCTTTGGAGTAGCTGACATCGCCACAGGGCAACTGCCACCGACGTATGCCTAGATGGGCCTGCATCTTCTGCGGAACACGACGCTGGTAGAAGTATCGACCACGGTCGATTTTGAGGTAGGGAACCTTCTCTTCATCACTCATTGTATCGAAATCACGTCTGTTTGTATCGAAAATGGGCCTTATGGGGTGCATGATAGCACCTCATGGCCATAAAAAACAGCATGTTGAGTTTAATGGTGGGCGACCACTGGAATCGAACCAGGCGTGCGTCTCCGCGAGGGAGTTACAGTCCCCTGCCACACCTTGCGGCCTGTCGCCCACTACGTCTGCGCAATTGCGCCCGACGTGAAGGCGTGATTACAAGCGGGCCTGAGGGGCGTCAAGGCAAAATCTGACGCCAAATCTGCAGGTGTCGCGAAAGGGCAAATCATGAAGAAACCCAAGTGGGTGGTTCAAAAAGAGCAGGACAAAAAAGCCGAAGCAAATGCGACGGTTTGGCTCTTTGGTCTGCATGCGGTGCGGGACGCCTTGGTTAATCCCCGGCGCGAAAAGCTGACCTTGATGGTGACCCCGAACGCGCAGGCCAAACTTGCCGATGCGATTGAGGCGGGCGGGCTGGCGCCTGAGGTTGTGGACCCGCGAAAGTTCCGCCCGCCGATTGATCCTGCCTCTGTGCATCAGGGGGCTGTACTGGAGGTCAAGCCACTGAATTGGGGCAAGCTGGAGGACGTGGCCATTGGTGCGGCGGCCCCCCGTTTGTTGTTGCTGGACCGGGTGACAGACCCGCACAACGTTGGTGCCATCCTGCGCTCCGCTGAGGTGTTGGGGGCTTCTGCCGTTATTGGCACGCGCCACCATTCAGCCCCTGAAACCGGCGCATTGGCCAAAACCGCCTCAGGTGCCTTGGAACGCCAGCCCTATCTGCGGGTGCGAAACTTGGCCGATACGATCCGGGCATTGCAGGAAATGGGCTATCTCGTGCTGGGCTTGGACGGCGAAGCGGATGCAACGATTGAGGCCGCAGTTGAGGGCAAGCGCGACCGCCCTGTGGCCCTGGTGCTTGGGGCCGAAGGGCCGGGTTTGCGCGAAAAAACACGCGAAACGGTCGATGCCTTGGTCAAAATTGATGCCGCTGGGCAATTTGGCTCTCTCAACGTCTCCAACGCAGCAGCAATCGCCCTATATGCAGTGAGAGGAAATGCATAACGTGAGGCGATATGGGCCACCCAAGTAAAGTCGCAACCTGTTGTTTTTGCGGCAGTACCACTGTTTTGAGGCTGGACAAGCAGCGCCATGAGCTCAGCTGTGGCAGCTGCGGCGCGCCGCTGCGCGATCTAAAAATGCTGCCCGTGGCGGGCAAAAAGAAAAGCAAGGCTGTCAGCCACCAGCCCGACCTGCGCCGCTTTCCTGAGAAATCAAAGGCTGTGGCCTATAAAAAAACCAAGCCACGCAAGGCCAAGAAGCGCAAAGGCTGGTTCAAGGATCTGGCTGAGGACGTTTTTGATCTGGTCGAAGACATCTTTGACTAACACTCGGCAAAGGTTTGCCGATGGCGCGTGAAGTTGATCACAGCTTTGGCATCGCCCTTTTGGCGGAGGGCATCAGTTCCTATTTCAATGAGTGAACGCAGGTCTTTGGAACTTGCCTGCGTTGTCACTGTCCCTCGTTCCGCACTCACGCGCTCTGAGGCTGTTGCCTGAGAGCGCTTTTTTTGTGCGCAGGGCAGGGTAAGCACGGCCATGGAATATTCAGACGCAGTATTGCGAGACGTTTTGAAGCGGGCCAAGCGAATTGCCGTGGTCGGCGTATCGACCAACCCGGTTCGGGCCAGCTATTTCGTGGCCCGGTATCTGGGCCTGAAGGGGTTTGAGGTGGTGCCGGTGAACCCCGCCTATGCCGGACAACAGCTTTTCGACCGCGAGATTGTCGGCAGTTTAGCTGAGATTGAGGGGCCGGTGGATATGGTCGATATCTTTCGCCGCTCTGAGGCCGTGCCCGATATTGTGGATGAAGCATTGGCGCTGTTTGAGGGGCTTCAGACCATCTGGATGCAGATCGGGGTGGAGCACGCCCAGGCAGCTGCACGCGCAGAGGCGCGGGGCGTCACGGTCATTCAGAACCGCTGTCCAAAGATCGAATATCAGCGCCTTTTTGGCGAGCTGCGGATGGGTGGGTTTGCGACCGGGGTTATCTCGAGCAAGCTTTAGCGGACGTGCTGCCGTCACGTCTACCGGCTGGCTTTTTCCGCAAGACCCGACTGCGCCTGGCGGCGCTCCAGCTCGGCCAGCACATCGGACAAGGCAACATCGCGCGCAGCCAGCATTACCAGCAGATGGTAAAGCACATCAGCGGCCTCAGAGGTGAGGGCCGGTTTGTCACCTTTGACGGCTTCGATGATCGCTTCTATCGCTTCTTCGCCAAATTTCTCGGCGCATTTTTCGGGGCCTTTGGCCAACAATTGCGCCGTCCAGCTGCTGGCAGGGTCAGCTGCTTTGCGCGCCACGACGGTGGCGTAGAGATCATCAAGGGTCATGTCAGCCTCATGGGGATGCCGGCCGCAGCCATATGCGCCTTGGCCTCAGCGATGGTGTATTCACCGAAGTGGAAGATTGAGGCCGCAAGCACCGCAGAGGCACCGCCTTCGGTGACGCCTTCGACCAAATGGTCAAGCGTGCCGACACCGCCCGAGGCGATGACGGGCACATGCACCGCATCCGAGATCGCGCGGGTGAGGGGCAGGTTAAACCCGGCCTTGGTGCCATCCCGGTCCATAGAGGTCAGCAGGATTTCTCCGGCCCCTTTGGCGGTGACGATGCGGGCAAAATCAACTGCGTCGATGCCGGTGGGTTTGCGCCCGCCGTGGGTGAAAATCTCCCATTTGCCGGGGGAGACGGTTTTCGCGTCGATGGCGCAGACGATGCATTGGCTGCCAAATTGATCGGCGGCCTCTGCGATGACGTCTGGATTGGCGACGGCGGCTGAATTGAAGCTGACCTTGTCCGCGCCCGCCAGCAACAGCGCGCGCACGTCCTGCGCGCTGCGTACACCGCCGCCGACGGTCAGCGGGATATAGCAATGCTCAGCCGTGCGGCGCACCAGATCAAACATGGTGCCGCGGTTTTCATGGGTGGCGTGAATGTCGAGAAAGCACAGCTCATCCGCACCCGCCGCGTCATAGGCGATGGCGGCATCCACCGGATCGCCCGCATCCCGCAGACCCACAAAGTTCACGCCTTTCACAACGCGGCCATCGGCAACATCAAGGCAGGGGATGATACGGGTTTTGAGCATGGCGTTTCGTAACAGAGGCTTGTGTGTGGGGGAAGGTGGGGATGAGGTGTATTGGAAAGATGAAGCTCAGGGCGCGAGCATCTTGAGCGCTTGCGCCAGGTCGATGGCCCCGTCATAGAGCGCGCGGCCAGAGATGGCGCCGTGGATGACGCCGGTGTCTTTCAGCGCTTGCAGATCGCCCAGCGATGAGACGCCGCCTGAGGCGATCACGGGGATTGAGACAGCGCGGGCCAGATCGGCAGTGGCCGCCGTATTGGGCCCGCCCATCGCGCCGTCGCGCAGGATGTCGGTGTAGATGATCGCCGCAACGCCTGCGTCCTCAAAGGATTTGGCAAGGTCTGTGACCATCACATCGGTTTCCTCAGCCCAGCCTTTGGTGGCCACTTTGCCGTTGCGCGCGTCAATGCCCACGGCCACGTGGCCTGGGAACGCGCGGGCGGCTTCGCGCACCAGATCAGGGTTTTCGACAGCCACCGTGCCTAGGATCACGCGGGCCAATCCCCTGTCCAGCCAGCGCTCAATCGTGGCCATGTCGCGGATGCCGCCGCCCAATTGGGCAGGCACATCGCAGGCCTTCAAAATCGCCTCAACCGGGGCTGCATTCACCGGCTCGCCTGCGAAAGCGCCGTTGAGGTCAACCAGGTGCAACCAAGAACATCCCGCTTCAACAAAGCTGCGGGCTTGGGCGGCGGGATCGTCGTTAAAGACGGTGGATTTCTCCATGTCGCCATGCACAAGCCGCACCGCTTGGCCGTCTTTGAGATCAATGGCGGGGAAGAGGATCATGGGCGTGTCTTTCTAAGCTGTCCTGGCTTCCTGTGGCATGGGATTGCCCGATTTGCAACGCGACCCAAGGTCAGGCTTGCCAGAAAGCGCAGCCCGCGCGCACACTGGGGCAAAACGGGAGGACACTATGAAAACACTTATCGCATCAAGCATTGCTGGCGTATTGATGGCCGGGGCTGCCTTGGCCGCAGATCCAATTGTTGGCACCTGGCAAACCATCAAGGATGACAATGGCAACTACGGTCAGATCAAGATCACCGAATGCGGGGCCGCGATTTGCGGCACTTTGGTGAAGTCTTTTGATTCTGCCGGTAAGGAATTTGCGTCAGACAACAACGGTCGCAAGCTGATCTGGGATATGAAAAGCCAAGGCGGCGGCAAATATGCCGGCGGCAAGGTCTATTCCCCGGATCGGGACAAAACCTACAACGGTCGTCTGGAACTGTCCGGCAATGCGCTGGATGTGAAAGGCTGTGTGTTGGGCGTTTGCCGCAGTGGTGGCAAGTGGTCCCGGGTCAAATAACTTCACAGACCACGCAGGTTATTGAAACACCAGTTTGATTTTTCTAAGCTGTGGCAGGGGTTTGTTGCCACGGCTGGGGAAATTCGAATGACGTATCGCCGCATTTTGATCTGTGCTGCCATCTGCGCGGCATGGGCAGGGGGGCAAGCGCGCAAGAGGCCGAAGGACAGGTCGAAATCCCGCGCGGTTTGTGGGAAACGCCGCTTGATGAAACGGGCGTGTTGTTTCATGTGCGCACCCGGCGGTGTGGGCGCGCGCTCTGTGGTCGGGTGGAGCGGGCCAAAAACCGGCGCGGCTATGACACGCCGTCTAATGCGGTGGGTGACAAGTTTATCTGGGGCATGCGCCCGCAGCCTGATGGCAGCTTTCTGGGCGAATACCGCGATCCGCAGGCCAACAGTTTTGAAAAATCCCGTGTCCAGGTGATTGGCAAAGAACTCCGCCTGGAGGCCTGTAATGATGCGGGGTGCAGCAAAGAGGTCTGGACCCGGATCAGGTGATCACGGGGCCCAGGTCAGGAAATTCGCGATCAGACGCAGGCCGGTGTGTTGGCTTTTTTCGGGGTGGAACTGCATCCCCAGCATGGTGTCGCGTCCGATGATGGCAGTGACGTCACCGGCATAATCCACATGGGCCAGCCGCTCAGCCGGGTTTGCGACGGCCATGTGATAGGAATGCACAAAATATGCATGATCGCCTGTCTTGAGGTCGGCAAAGACGGGATGTGCGGCATCAACGATCAGGTCATTCCATCCCATATGCGGCACTTTGAGCGTGGTATCTGCGGGCGTGATCTTGGTCACTTCACCGCCGATCCAATCCAGGCCAGGGGTATCTTCATATTCGCGGCCCCATGTCGCCATCAGCTGCATGCCAACGCAAATACCCAGAAACGGCCGGCCCTTGACCGCAACTGCGTCAACCATCGCGTCATAAAGGCCACCTGAGCCTTTCAACGCCGCCATGCAGGCAGGAAATGCACCGTCACCGGGCAGCACAATCCGGTCAGCGCGGGCCACAACATCGGCGTCCGCGGTCACGCAAACCTCGCCTGCGTTGACTTCATTTGCCATACGCTCAAACGCTTTATGCGCTGAGTGGAGGTTGCCGGATTCGTAATCAATAATCGCCGTTAGCACGGGGGCAGACCTTTGCTCACAATGCGCCTTTGGTTGAGGGGATATCCTCAGCCTTGCGGGGGTCAACCTCAACCGCTTCGCGCAGGGCGCGGGCGACGGATTTGAACGCGGCTTCTGCGATGTGGTGGCTGTTGATGCCGTGCAGCATATCGACGTGCAGCGTGATGCCGCCGTGGGTGCTGAGGGCCTGGAAGAATTCGCGCACCAATTCGCTGTCAAAGCTGCCGATCTTGGGGGTGGGCAAATCCAGGTTCCAGATCAGGAAAGGGCGGGCGGATAGATCAAGCGCGGTGCGCACCAAAGCGTCATCCATGGGCAACAGGCAGGACCCATATCTGCGGATGCCGCGTTTGTCGCCCAAGGCTGAGGCCAGCGCCTGACCCAAGGCGATGCCCACATCTTCGACGGTGTGGTGGTCATCAATGTGCAGATCGCCCTTGGCGCGGATTTTCATATCAATCAAAGAGTGGCGCGCCAGCTGATCCAGCATGTGATCAAAGAACCCCACGCCAGTTTCATTGTCATAGGCACCTGAGCCGTCGAGATTGATCTCAACAGTGATGTCCGTTTCTGCAGTGGTGCGGTTCAGGCTTGCGCTGCGCATGTGGGGCCTCCGGGCGCGAATAATGAGTTGCCTTATATCAACCAAAGCGTACAGGCCAACCCCGTGGCCGCACCTGCGGGAACAATCGCTGGCAACTGGTGCAGGATTGATCCGCACCTTGCGGTAGCTATTGCGAGGTGCATCTGGAGAAGGACCGTGCGCAATGCGCAACCTGTTGAAATCCTTGCGTTCAGGAAGGGTGGGTGCGATCCCGGCGGGGGCATCTGCGCACCATATCACCCATTGCAGGGCGCTTGGCCTTGTGCGACCCTTACATGTCCCAACGAAAGAGACCGACATGAGCACCTGTGTCTTTATCCAGATCCGCTGTAAGCCTGGCCAAACCTATAAGGTGGCTGAGGAAATTGCCCTGCGTGAGATCCATTCAGAGCTGTATTCAACTTCGGGTGACTATGATCTGCTGATGAAGGTCTATATTCCCAAGGATGAAGATGTTGGTGTTTTCATCAATGACCGGCTGTTGGATATCGACGGCATTGAACGATCTTTGACCACGATGACCTTTAAGGTCTTTTGATGCGCCAAGCGCTTTCTCTAGCTTTGACAGCCATGTTGTTCGCGGTCCCACAAGCGGGTGACGCCAAACGGGTCTATGAAGGCCGCGAGGCATCGGCACTGCGCTGTGCCAACACGGTTGCATTGACGGCTGTCGCATTGTCGCGTGCCGATATGATTGGGCAGGCGGAAAAGGATGTGATGTTAGGCATCACGACCCTGATCTTAGAGCGCCATGTCAGCGGCACATGGCGCGAGAAGAAAGCAGCGCTGTCGGTGATGCGTGACCGGCGCAGCGTTGATGACACCATTGAGGACTACCGGCGCAACGCCACCTGGTGCCTCCGTGAGTTTCCCATAAACTAGAGCGAAATGCGTTTCTGCTGATGCGACGTATCCCGCAACCCGTTGAAATCTCTGATTTCAGGCAGGGTTGAGGAGGTCGAGTGTATGCATTTCTGCTCACCGGCGAAATGCGTTTCCTGTTGATGCGACGTATCCCGCAACCCGTTGAAACCATTGATCAGAGGCAATGTTGGGGGCTTGAGGCCAAAGCATGTCCGCCGCTGAGCGATCCGCATGCCTTAGAATTGCGGATGCCCTTGGCGCGCCGACTTGGCCTGCTGCTTGAGCTTAATCTTCTCGCGGTTGCGCAACCGGTCGCGGGCGCGGTCAAAGGTCTTTTTCACACGCTGATTGCGGCTGGCATTTGGCATCACCGGGTTCCCAACAGAGACATCCAGACTGATATTGCGCCCATCTTCAAAAGGAGAGGGTTGGGCGGCCAAAACCAATTGGATCTTATCCTCAATCTCAGGCCACGCGGGCGGTTCCGACCCTTGCGTGATGCACATGAATGTCCCGTCGCCTTCATAGGCCATCAGCAAATGCGGCCAGTCCACGACATCGGTAATGGCCTCAACCACATGGGTCAGAAGCTGGGTGAATTCATGTGGCTTGCTCCGCTGGTAGTAGTGTTCCAGATCCGCGATGCGCGCGGCAAAGATGGTGCAGGTGTCCAGGCGACGGCGCGACAGCTGTGACAGGTAGTTGCCCAAAGCGAAGGGCAGGATCACCTGATGATGGGCGGCCAATCGAATGGGTTCGCTGATGTCAAACCCATGCGAGCCTTCCTCGGCATCCCATGGCATCTGGGCCAGATCAAGAACCGGCGCGCGTGTTGAGCGTTCGGTCATGCGCTCGGCCACGCGGACCCGTGTTGCGATTTCTTTTACGTCAAAGGGTTTGGTGATGTAGTCATCTGCGCCCGCGGCAAAGGCGCGTTCAATGCGTGTGCTGTCTGTGACAGCGGTAAGCATCAGAATGGGCGTGTTGCGATAAAGCGGGATCTGGCGGATTTTCTCGCACAGCTCAATGCCCGTCATGTTGGGCATCTCAATGTCCAGGATCAAACCATCAAATTCCAGATCAGGATCGTTGATCAATTCCAGCGCCGCAGCGCCAGAAGAGGCAACGGTGATGTTGGGCAGCTGTGCTTGCCGAAAGACGATCGGCAAAAGGTCAAGGATCAGCGGATCGTCGTCGACAGCAAGCAATCTCATTGTGTACCTCAGGTCTCAAAGCGGTTCCAACGTGGCAGAACCAGGGGTTGAACCTTTAGACACCAGGATATCGGCCTCATTATGACACTATTTTCGGAAAAATTAGGGAATTGGCCGCTGGCTTGCACAGAACATGCCCGAATTGCGGCGAAAGCGCTGAAACGGCACATTCTCGTACCAGGATTGGGACATGGGCGTGCGTGCGGATATGCTGTGCGGTAACCATCAGCGGCTGACGGATGAGGGGAGGGGCCCAAATAGGGCAAGCGTTTGGACAGGTTGGAAACGAAAAAGACCGCCCGAAGGCGGTCTCATTCATGCCTGCTGGGTGGCAGGCCCCAATTGGAGCGGGCGAGGCGATTCGAACGCCCGACCCTAACCTTGGCAAGGTTATGCTCTACCCCTGAGCTACGCCCGCATCCTTGGGTGAGTGCGAAATACCCATCCCGGCACGGTCCTGCAAGAGGGAAATGATACAAGCTGCGAAAAATTTCTAGAAAGTCACACACGCCCGCCGCGCCGTAGGTCTGCTGTGCTCTGACCTTGACCTCAACCATGGTTGAAGCGCCACTGTGCAATCATGTCATCTGCAGAATCGCCCCAGGGCTTCCGCCCCTTCATCGCCGCCAGTGGCCTGACAAACCTTGCCGATGGCATTGCTGTTGTGGCTTGGGCTTGGCTTGCATCCCTGCTGACGCGCGACCCGCTGATGATTGCGCTTGTGCCTGTCGCGCTGCGCTTGCCCTGGTTTCTCTTTGCACTGCCTGCGGGCGTTGTGACGGACCGGGTGGACCGACGGCAGTTGATCCTGTGGATGGACATCCTGCGCGGCGTAGGCTTTGCGCTGGTAGCCTTTATGATCTGGCAGGCGGGCACATTGCCCGCGCCGCAAGAAACAGGTGCACCGCCGCTTTTGTATCTGATCATTGCAGCCGCCTTCCTTGTGGGCGGCGCTGAGGTGTTTCGCGACAATGCCGCGCAAACCATGCTGCCCGCCATCGTGCCGCATGCCCAGCTAGAGCGCGCAAACGGCAGGCTTTGGAGTGTTGAGCTGGTGGGCAACGCCCTTTTGGGGCCGGCGCTGGGCGCGTTTTTGATTGCTTGGATGATTGCCGCGCCCTTTGCGATGAACGCGGGCGCCTATGTGCTGGCCATCCTGCTTTTGCTGCAGGTGCGAGGATCTTTCAAACCCGCGCCGAAAGAACGCAGAGATTGGCGGGCAGAGCTGCGCGAGGGCTATGATTTTCTGCGTGCCGCCCCGCTGCTCAGGGCGCTGGCGCTGATCACTGGTTTTTGGAACCTCTTGTTTGAAATGGTGATGATTGCCCTGATCCTGCATGGTCAGGAAAACCTGAACCTCAGCGCGCAGGCCTATGGGTTGATCCTGGCGGCAGGCGCAGTAGGGGGCATTTTGGGCGGATGGTACGGAGAGGTGATTGTCCGCGTGCTTGGCCCCCTGCGCACCGCCCAATGGATGCTGGTCCTGTCGGCCCCGGCATTCTTGGCCATGGCCCTTGCCCCCGGTGCCATCAGTCTTGGGATTGTGCTGATGTTGTTTAACTTCACCGGTCTGGTGTGGAACACGGTTTCGGTTTCATATCGCCAGCGGATGATCCCGGATGCGCTCTTGGGGCGGGTCAACAGCCTCTACCGTCTTTTGGCCTGGGGCATGATGCCGGTGGGGCTGATGCTGTCAGGGGTGCTTGTGCGATTTGCTGAGCAGATCGTGTCGCGGCCTACGGCGCTGGTTGTGCCGTTTCTGGCCGGGACCGTTGGCGCGGTTGTGCTGGGGGTCTGGGGATGGCGGACGCTAAGCCGGTGGTGGCCCGATCAAACCAAGGCGTGAGCCAATAGCGCCAAGGCCCCAAGGCCAATGGCCAAAAGGTTCAAGAGCATCCCCATCTGACGGAAGATGATCTTTTGCGGGGTTGAGGCAAACCCGTAGGCATGCAGCACGCGGCCCAGCACAATCGCCACACCCATCACATGCACAGCCACGGCGGGGGCGCCTGAAAGCTCGGTCAGCAGCAGCAGCAAAAGGGCGATCGGCGCGTATTCAGCGCAGTTCGCCTGCGCCCGCATCCGTTTCAGCAGATTCTTGTCACCCTGATCGCCCAGCGAAATGATATTGGCACGCCGGTAGGAAATGACCCGCCAGCTGAGTGCCAGAAAGATCAGCGCGGTCAGGGCGGCATAGATGGGGGTGATGGCGAGGGTCATGGGGTATTCCTTTGGGTGTTGGGCGCGCGGGACGGGTGCAGGTGGCAACCTGACCGGAGCGCCGTCATTCTGTCCAGACTGACGTGGCGTAGGGGGCAAAACCCTTTAAAGGGTTTTGGCCGTTTCCTTGCAAGGAAACGCCACCGCGCCGGACAAAGAAAAAGGCCCCAACAACGGTTGGGGCCTTTCGTTTATCTTGCGGTGCAACCGGATCAATGTCCTGGCTGTTTGTCCCATTCTCCCTGCTTTGGCAGGATTTCGAACGTATGCTCTGGTGGGGGGGACGGCAGCGTCCACTCCAGCGTATCGGCATATTCGTTCCATGGGTTGTTCTCTGTCACCCGTGCGCCGCGTGTCAGGGCGTAGATCATGACGCCAAAGAAGAACACGAAGGACGCAAAGGACAGGAACGCACCCCAGCTGGACCACAGGTTCCAGTAGGCAAATGCCTCTGGGTAGTCGATGTAGCGGCGTGGCATGCCCTGACGGCCCAGGAAGTGCTGTGGGAAGAAGGTCAGGTTGGCACCGATGAACATGGTCCAGAAGTGCAGCTTGCCCGCCCATTCAGGGTACATGCGGCCCGTCATCTTGGGGAAGTAGAAGTAGATCCCCGCAAAGATACAGAACACCGCACCCAGGCTCATCACGTAGTGGAAGTGTGCCACCACATAATATGTGTCGTGGTAATAGCGGTCCACAGCGGCCTGCGACAGCACGATGCCCGTCACACCACCGACGGTGAAAAGGAACAGGAAGCCAAAGGCCCAGAGCATGGGTGTTTTAAGCTCAACTGAGCCGCCCCACATGGTGGCAATCCAAGAGAAGATCTTTACCCCTGTCGGCACCGCAATAACCATGGTGGCCAGCATAAAGTAGGCCTGCTGGTTCAGCGTCATGCCCACCGTGTACATGTGGTGCGCCCAGACGACAAAGCCCAAGGCACCGATCGCGATGATCGCCCAGACCATCGGCAGGTAGCCAAAGACAGGCTTGCGGCTGAACGTGGCAATCACGTGAGAGATGATGCCAAAGCCCGGCAGGATAATGATGTACACCTCAGGATGCCCAAAGAACCACAGGATGTGCTGGTAAAGAACCGGGTCACCACCGCCTGCAGGATCAAAGAAGGCAAAGCCAAAGTTACGGTCCATCAGCAGCATCGTGATGGCACCCGCCAGAACCGGCAGGGACAGCAGAATGAGCCAAGAAGTGACGAAGATCGACCAAGAGAACAACGGCACCTTAAACAGCGTCATGCCAGGTGCGCGCATGTTCAGGAAGGTGGTGATCATGTTGATCGCGCCCAGGATCGAGGATGCGCCAGAGACGTGCACCGCAAAGATCGCGAGATCCATCGACATGCCGCCCTCTTTTACAGAAAGCGGTGGATACAGCACCCAGCCGACGCCAGAGCCTGCCTGCCCGTTGCCGCCAGGGGCCAGAACGGAGCATACCGCCAGCGTTGTACCAGCGACATAAAGCCAGAAGGACAGGTTGTTCATCCGTGGGAACGCCATGTCAGGCGCGCCGATTTGCAGTGGCATAAAGTAGTTACCAAAGCCCCCGAACAGCGCCGGGATCACCACGAAGAACATCATAAGAATGCCGTGACCGGTGATCAAAACATTCCAAAGATGCCCATTGGGCGTACAGGTTGCGGCGCTGTCAGCAATGAAACGTGCGCCTTCCAGGCACATGTACTGAACGCCTGGGTTCATCAGTTCCAACCGCATGTAAACGGTGAAAGCGACGGATACAAAACCAGCTAAGGCTGAGACAATCAGATACAGAATGCCGATGTCTTTGTGGTTGGTTGACATGAACCACCGGGTAAAGAAGCCCCGGTTGTCTTCATGGTCGTGCCCGTGAATGGCTGCGTCTGCCATGCGGTGCCTCCTCAGATATAGAATTTGGTCGCACCCCGCCTGTTGGCTACACGCGATGCGGATCTGGTCCTCGTTCTAGGCGAGCACTCGCGCCGGAGCAATGGGCGCGATGGTCGCAGGGGGAAAAAGTTGCGATATTTTTCCCTCATCCAGCAAGGGTTAGGTCCGTTTGCCCGCCTGATGTTGGCTGATGGGGCAATTCGGGGCCGCCAAGGCGCAGGGCAGGGCGGCGAAGCGCCTGTTCAGACGGCTGATTCCACGCCCGTTTCGCCAAACACCAGATCGAAGTTCGTTTTCAATGCGACATCCAGATCGTCCATCGTCACCGGCAGGCCAAGATCGACAAGCGATGTGACCCCGTGATCGGCGATGCCGCAGGGCACAATGCCTTCAAAATGCGTCAGATCCGGCTCCACGTTGATGCTGATTCCGTGAAAGCTGATCCACTTGCGCATCCTGATGCCCACCGCCGCGATCTTATCCTCTGCGACCTGGCCGTTTGGGCCTGCAGGCTTTTCGGGGCGTTTGATCCAAACGCCAACCCGGCCATCGCGAATTTCGCCACGCAGCCCAAATTGCGCCAGCGTTTCAATCACCCAGCGTTCCAGCTGCTTGACGAATTGGCGGATGTCGCGCCCGCGCTTGGCCACGTCCAACAGCACGTAAGCCACGCGCTGGCCGGGGCCGTGATAGGTGTACTGCCCACCCCGCCGAGTTTGATACACCGGCAGGCCCATCGGGTCGATCAGGTCTTTATCCTCAGCCGAGGTGCCAGCGGTGTAGAGCGGTGGATGCTCTACCAGCCAGATACATTCAGGGGCCGCACCCGAAGAAATTGCGGCAACCCGCGCCTCCATCCAGGCCTCTGCGGTCCGGTAGTCGGTTAAACCGTCTGAGATGATCCACTCAACCATATGCGCGGTTTAGTCCCTGGCGGGTCTGGGGGGAAGGGGCTGGTCAGGCCGCGGCACGTTCGGCCAGTACTTTTTGCAACATCTGCGCATAGGTCTGTGCGCCTTGGGCCCCGGTCAGCATGTATTTCCCCTCAAAAACCATGGAAGGCACACCGGAGACACCACGTGACGTCCAGAACTGCTGATGCGCGCGGGTTTCCTCCGCGCGTTCGCCTGAGGCCAGAAGCGCCGCCGCTTCCGCGCCGGGCAGGCCTACGCTTTCGGCGACATCCACCAACACCTGAGGCTGCGAGACATCTTTGCCATCGGTAAAATGAGCCGCAAAGAGCGCCATTTTCAGCGGATGCTGTTTGCCTTGCGATTGTGCCCATCCCAGCAGTTGGTGCGCAGCAAAGGTGTTCACGATCCGGCTGTCTTCCTGAAAGTTGAACGCGATCCCCAATTGCGCACCCAACTCCGTCAGTTGCGCCCGTGCTGCCTGGGATTGGGCGGGTGAGCTGCCGTATTTCTGTGCGATATGTTCCGCCAGGTTCTGCCCTTCTGCTGGCATGTCCGGGTTCAGCTCAAAAGGATGCCACCGGATGTAGGCACCCGCACCGGTCATCCCCAAGGCCTGTTCCAGCTGTTTGAACCCGACAATGCACCAGGGGCACATGACGTCAGACACGATATCAACCTGAACGACAGGTCCGGCGTCGGCGGCGGTGTTCTGGGTCACAAGGCGTCCTTTCATGAGATGACCTGTCCAAGGTCGGGAATTCCAGACTGTCTTTCAAGGGGCATCCGCCGCTCAATACCACCTGTGTTTTTGGGGGATCGGCAGACCTGTGGTAGGCTTGGCCCCATATCCGACTCGTTTATTTGGAGATTTTGAATGCATTTTAAGTTCATGACCGGGGCTTTTGTTGCAGCCTCTCTTGCCGTCCTGCCCGTTGAACGTGCTCAAGCGGATGCGGGCGACTTTATCGCAGGTGCCATCATCGGCGGCATCGTCGGTGCAAATGCCAAAAAGCAGCGCAGCACCACAAAACGGACCTACAAGAAACGCTCAACCATCCCTTCCACGCAAGAAGGGCGCAGTATTCAGGCGTCTTTGAATTACTTCGGCTTTAACGCGGGGTCAGTGGATGGCCAGTTGGGCCGCAAAAGCCGGGACGCGATTTCGCGTTACCAAGCCTATTTGGGCTATCCGGTCACGGGCCAGCTGTCTGCGTTTGAACAAAACCTGTTGGTGTCCAGCTACAACCGCGCGCAAGCGGGTGGGTATGCGGTGCAACAACAGGTCGCAACCAACCCCGACGGCACCCGTGGTTTGCTGAAAACCTACCGCGCTGAGATGGCGGGCCAATCCCCGGCAGGCAACGTGGCACCGCAAACAACCATCGTGGTGGCGCCGCAGACCGCCCCACAGCCCGCGCCCGCGACAACAACGGTGGCTGCAACGGGCACCCTGGCGGGGGCCGCTGGTCTGGCGGCCGCTGTGGCGCCCACCACCGCTTTGCCCAATTTCCTTGGCGCAGGCACCCAGGCGTCGTTGGCATCGCATTGCAACACGGTGTCCTTGATCACCAACACCAATGGCGGCTTTACAACGCTGGCCAGCATGTCTGATCCCAATGTCGCGATTAATGAACAGTTCTGCTTGGCGCGCACCTATGCCATCGCCAAATCAGAAGAACTGGTCAGCCAGATCCAGGGCTTTACCCCCGATCAAATTGCCCAGCAATGCCAAGGGTTTGGCCCCGCAATGAAGGATCATGTTGCCGCCCTTTCCCTAAAATCGCGAGAAGCGGTTGTGGCGGATGTGTCCTCATTCATTTTGACCACCGGCATGTCGCCCGCGCAATTGGCTGGCACCGCGCGGATCTGCATGGGTGTAGGCTACCGTACTGACAACATGGACGTCGCGGTCGGATCGGCGCTGTTGCTCTTTGCAATGGGCGAGGGGGTCTATGGCGAGCTGATGGGCCACCACCTGAGCCAAGGGTTCGGCCCCGCGAAACGCGTGGACATGGCCGCCAGCTGGTACGCTGCGGGTCTGCAAGCGGTCGATAGCGGTGCCGCAGCGGTGTTCGTGCCCGGCCAGCCTGAGCGCACTGAGCTGATCCGCGCGGCATCCCAGCGCATGGTCAGCGGCGGGGGTGCTTTGCCGCAGCCACAGCCTGCATCAAGCAGCGGTTTGCCGACTTTCTCGATCAGCGAATAGAGACCGCAACACTGAAAAATCCTGACCCCGGTTGCCCCCCGCAGCCGGGGTTTTTTGTGCCTTTTTCCTCTTCACAAGTTCAACGTTCCCGGCTACACCCCGGCTACCTTCCATGGCATGCGGTCGTGGCGGAATGGTAGACGCGCAGCGTTGAGGTCGCTGTGGGGTAATACCCGTGAGAGTTCGAGTCTCTCCGACCGCACCAACATTCGACATTAGTGATTTGTAATTAAAGATGATTTACGGCTGCAGGCACTGTCTGTCCACCCGGACGTCAACCTTTGCGCCAACAGAGCAAAACTCTTGGACAACGGTTTGTGTAGTGATGTTTGGTCCATGGAAGACTGCCTTATTCACCCGCAACACAGTATGCTACTACAGCGGTCAACGGTAAATGAGGCGAGCACCGGCAACCTTTCGTACTAAGCACTGAATTTAGTTATGCGGATAAAGCTTCCAGACACCGGAGTGGCGTGAATGCAAGTTTAGAGCGCAATGCGAACTCACTTGTTGGCGTAGCAATCATCAAAGAGGGCGGGAAGCGGAAGTTCGCTGCGGATGCGAAGTCAAACCCTAAAGCTCGAGGGTGCAGACGTTCAAGACAGATGATGGTAACTTTTGCTTTGCAAACGGAAGGAATGGCGTCATCGTTCCAACTTTTGACGCAGTAGGCATTGTGGTTATGAAAGTGGCTCGGGAAAACATGAGATCGATCAACGATGCATACGATGAGTTTTGTCGTACGCTTCGTCGATTGCCAGAGGCTATTTTCGGCTTCTCGAGTTTTGTCCTTCCCCCCCCAAAGCGACAACCCAACGCTGACCGGCACAGTGTACCACAGGATGTTGCGCTGCCCGTCTGGGCAGGTGGGAACTCATCAACAGACTCAACCTTCGACACACAAACAACTTGAAATCCGCTCGATCAGATTCGGCTGAGGTGCCAATCTGCAAAAAGGTGCGCTTGCTCTGAAAATGGCTGCGTTTCGTAGCCCGCGAACAAGCCATCTTGCGTGACCAATACCGTGCGCCAGCCGCGTGCCGCAGCGCCCAAAATATCCGTATGAAGAGTGTCGCCGCACATCGCTATCCGGTCAGGTTTAAGCGAAGCCAGTGACGCTTCGATCAAGTCATAGACTTCGGGGAATGGTTTTCCAAAGAAGTGGACATGGCCAGGGAATTGGTCAGCAATCTGGTGGCCATAGTGCCCCGGCTCAACGGAGAATCCATCATCGCGAGGTGCGGCCAGATCTGCGTTTGCGATCAATACTTTTCGCGGGTGCTGCTGCATCGCTGACACCAGCAAGTCCTGACGCGAGGGTGCCCAGTCAGCTGTCGATAGGAATAGGAATTGTTCGACCTTGTCATAGTCGTCAGCATTGTCTTTCAGGCGCGTAACGCTGCTAGGCAGATCGTTCAGCGAGTCATTGTCGGCGGCGATAACGCCCCAATGCCCTTCGGTCAGGTTTTGAAGGGCAGCTTCCCTGCTAGTGATGATTTCGTCATCCTCCACGCGCAATCCAAGGCGTTTGAATTTCGCAATTGCACCCTCTCTGTCATAGCTGGCGGCATTGGTGAGGATGCGAATTGCGCAACCTCGTGCCCGCAGCTGATCCAGCCGCAAATCTGCACCGGGGATCATCGTTTCGCCCACATTCAATACGCCAAATGCGTCAAAAACAAAGGCATCAACCTGATCGGCGATGTCCAGCAATGACGAGATCCCAAGCGAGGCTTCGCGGGCAACAACATTTGGAAACCGTGCCCGCACTTCTTCGTAACGATCAAAAATCGACTGCGTTGTCAGCATGCTTCCCCATTTCGCTTTCTGATCGCCCGCTTGGGGAACACCTTAGAGAAATATTTCGCAAGCGAAAGCAAAAACAACAAAACAACATATTTCGCCAGCGCTTTTGGCGCATCATGGCTCATTTTTAGGCCCGAAGGCGGGTATCTTGGGGGGCGCTGACTAAGTCGTGCAAATAAAATGTTGTTTTGTTGTTTTGCGCGGATTAACCTTGCGAGAGACTCAGGGTCTTGGGGGCGGAATGTCATCAAAAAAACAGAGACGACGCGAAGCGATCTCGGCTTTGGTGCTTGAACAGGGTGCTGTGACCATTGGGTCATTGGCTGACCGGTTCAATGTGTCCATGCAGACAATCCGGCGAGACGTAGACACTCTTTGCGAAGGCGACATGCTGCACCGTGTCCACGGCCGCATCGAGCTGAGTGAAGAATTTCTCAACACGCCCTTCGATCAACGTGCTGGCACGAACCTGATGGGCAAGCGCGCCATCGGAGAGGCCGCCGCAGAGATGATCCCTGACGGTGCCACCTTGTTTATTTCCATAGGATCCACGCCGCTGAGCGTTGCGCAGGCGTTGCGCCGCAGGAAAGGGCTCACCGTCATCACAAACAACCTGAGTGCCGCGATGGCGTTGAGCGAGGATATCTCAAACCGGATCATCCTGCCCGGTGGTGAGGTGCGTTTGCCGGATCGTGACATTCTGGGCAACGAAGTGCTGGATTTTTTTGGACGGTTCCGTGCGGATTTCGCGGTGTTTGGCGCTGCCGGGATCGCGGAAGACGGCGGATTGCTGGAGTTTCACACAACTGAAGTCAGCGCGACACAAAAGATTTGTGAAAATGCCAAACAATCACTCCTTGTGATCGACGGCTCAAAGTTCGGGCGTCAGGCCCCCGCGTTGGGCGGCAATATTGCGGACATGGACCGGATCATCATCGACCGACGGCCGGGGGCGCAATTTGCGCCATTGCTGGACAATATCAAAGATCGCCTGCTGGTGGCTGAAGGACATGCAACATGACAACAACACCGTTTGTGAAGCTCGACGGCGTAGCAAAGCGTTGGAATGGCCAGTTAGGCGTTGAAGGCATCACGCTGGATATTCCCGAGGGTAGCTTTACCGCCCTTCTGGGTCCGTCGGGGTGCGGGAAATCAACGACGCTTCGTCTGTTAGCGGGATTGGAACTGCCCGACGAGGGCAAGATCCTGATCGATGGCAAGGACGTGACGACAAGTGCGGCATCGGACCGGAACTTGTCGATGGTGTTTCAGTCCTACGCACTTTTTCCGCATCTGTCGGTTGCCGAAAATGTCATGTTTGGCCTGAAGGTCCGGCGCGTCCCCAAAAAGAGCGGCTCGAAAAGCTGCGCCGCGCTTTGGAAATCACCGGCCTACTTGGGCTTGAGGATCGCAAACCAGGCGAATTGTCAGGCGGTCAGCGCCAGCGTGTCGCCTTGGCCCGCGCCATCGTGGCGGGTCAACGCCTGTGTCTGATGGATGAACCGCTGTCTAACCTTGATGCCAAATTGCGAAATGCCGTGCGTAAGGACATAAAGAAACTGCAACGCGATCTGGGCATCACGGTTGTCTATGTAACCCACGACCAGACAGAAGCGATGAGCATGGCCGACACGGTTGTGCTGATGAAAGACGGGCATATCCAGCAGGTTGGTGCGCCCGAGGATTTGTACAGCAGGCCCAACAACACCTTTGTTGCCGAGTTTGTCGGCGCGCCGCCCATGGCTTTGTTGCAGTCGTCCGTTCTGGACGGGTTTGGCGATGACAAGACAATCGGGATCAGAGCCGAGAACATCCAGATTGTGCCAAAGGGCGAAGGGCGGATGCGCTGCACTGTCAATGAAAGTGAGTTTCTGGGGGCAGAGACGCTGATTGGTCTGGATCATGCAGGCGCTGCAGGGCTTTGCGTCCTCAAGCCGGGTCTTTCGATGATGGCCGATGGCAGCGAAATCGAAATTACCTTTCATGATGAAAACCTGCACGTCTTTGACGCTGCGGGTCAACGACTGGCTGGGTGAAAATCACCGGCTGACAAAAC
The DNA here is from genome assembly GCF_055693825.1 of Sulfitobacter sp. GN1-4. Classification (NCBI taxonomy): domain Bacteria; kingdom Pseudomonadati; phylum Pseudomonadota; class Alphaproteobacteria; order Rhodobacterales; family Roseobacteraceae; genus Sulfitobacter; species Sulfitobacter sp. GN1-4. Next base: position 1,582,579 of record NZ_JBVFUQ010000003.1, read on the forward strand.
AACCAACGAAAACCAAGGGAGAGAGAGATGAAACTATTTTCGACAACTGGATTGGGGCTGGCCACTGCGATGGCGGTTGGCCTGACCGCTCCGGCAAGTGCTGAAACCGAACTGACAATGTACTACCCGATTGCGGTCGGGGGTGCCTTGACCGAAGTAGTCGACGGCATCGTTGCAGACTTTGAAGCCGCGAACCCGGACATCAAGGTGAACGCCATCTATTCGGGCAACTACGATGACACGCGCGTGCGGGCCTTGTCCGCACTTGCCTCTGGTGAGCCTGCCCAATTGGCGGTGATGTTTTCCATCGATGCCTATGACCTGATCGAACAGGAATTGGTTATCCCGTTCGAGGAGGTCGCAACAACGGATGCGGACAAGGAATGGTTGAACGGGTTCTATCCCGCGCTCATGGCCAATGGTAAGATCGAAGGCCAGACATGGGGCATCCCGTTTCAGCGTTCCACGATCGTGGCCTATTACAACAAAGACCTGTTCCGCGCAGCAGGCCTTGATCCAGAAGCACCGCCAACGACTTGGGACGAAATGATCTCGATGGGCAAAGCCCTGACCCAGGGCGACACCTACGGCCTGATGATCCCCTCCACAGGATATCCCTATTGGATGTTCCAGGCGCTCGCGATCCAGAATGGCAAAGAGGTCATGTCTAATGACGGTCTGACCACCTATTTCGACGATCCCACGGTCGTGGAAACACTGGAGTTCTGGAAATCGCTTTCGGCTGAGCATGGCATCATGCCCACAGGTACCGTTGAGTGGGGCACGTTGCGTCAGGCGTTCCTTGAGGGTCAAACCGCGATGATGTGGCATTCAACCGGCAACCTGACTGCGGTGAAGAAAGGCGCGAGTTTTGACTTCGGCGTAGCCGAATTGCCCGCCAATGTACGTAAAGGCTCCCCAACGGGTGGCGGCAACTTCTACCTCTTCAAAGATACGTCTGACGAGGAGCGCGCCGCTGCAATGAAGCTGATCCAGTTCATGACTGCACCTGATCAGGCAGCCGCATGGTCCATCGGCACTGGCTACATGGGCGTGTCACCCGCAGCCTATGAGACAGAGGCGCTTCAGGCATATGTCGCCGAATTCCCGCCTGCCTTGGTGGCGCGTAACCAACTGGAAAACGCTGTGGCCGAATTCTCGACCTTCGAGACAGCACGCGTGCGTGATGGTCTGAACAATGCGATCCAGTCCGCTTTGACCGGCGCGAAAGAACCAGCCGAAGCACTGGCCGAGGCACAAGCCGCCGCGAAGCGTCTGCTCAAAGACTACCAGTAACGATACTGTTATGGCCGGCGCCACGTGCGTCGGCCCGACTTTTCCACGCAGCGGAGACGTGCCATGTCAGCCCACGCCAATCTTGAACGCCGAAGACAGGCTATTTATGGCTGGCTGTTGCTGTCGCCTGCTGCTGTTTTGCTGACGCTGTTTGCGTTCTATCCGTCCGTCGCGACCCTCTGGTCGAGCCTGTTTTCCCGCGGCACCCGCCGCAAACCTACCGAATTTGTCGGCACCGAAAACTACGCCGATCTTTTTGCCGATCCGACCTTCTGGATCGTGGTCAAGAACAACCTGCTTTACGCAGGCATCACCATCCCTGTGTCGATCTTTATCGCGTTGTCCATGGCGCTTTGGGCCAATGGAAAAATCCGCGCCCGTGGCTTTGTCCGCACAGCCTATTTCACACCAACTGTTTTGCCGATGATCGCCGCCGCAAACCTGTGGCTGTTCTTTTATACGCCCGGCTTGGGGGTGCTGGACCAGATCGGCAGCCTGTTCGGCCTGCCGTCCGTCAACTGGCTGGGCCAGCCGGAAACGGCGCTTTGGGCGATCATCATCGTCACCATCTGGAAAGAGGCGGGGTTTTTCATGATCTTCTACCTCGCAGCTCTGCAAACGATACCAGCGGATCTGAAGGAAGCCGCCGATATCGAAGGGGCTAGCCGCTGGACCTATACCCGCCGGATCGTGTTGCCACTGCTTATGCCCACAACTCTGTTCATCGCTGTGAATGCTATGATCAACTCCGTCAAACTGATCGACCATTTGTTCATTTTGACCAAGGGCGGGCCGTCAGATGCCTCCAAACTCATTCTCTATTACATCTACGAGATGGCATTCGCCTTCTTTGATGCGCCAAGTGCGGCGGCTATGACGATGATGGTTATTGCGGTGCTGGGGATCGTCGCGGCTGTGCAGTTCCTCTATCTCGATAGAAGGACGCACTACCAATGAAGAGCCTGACCAAATTCATGGACAGCTTTGGCGCGATCCTTTTGGCGATCATCTGGATTTCCCCCTGCTGTTCGCCTTTTGGGCCGCGACACATTCCACGTCGGACGCGGTCAATCTGAACCTGTTCTCTCCCTGGACGCTGGATAATTTTCGTGCCGCTTGGGAGGGCGCGCCATGGCTGAAGTATTTCATCAATACGTTTCTGCTGGTGACCGTCATCCTGATCGGACAGTTCTTTCTGACCACTCTGGCGGGCTTTGCCTTTGCGCAGCTACGGTTTCCAGGAAAGGACTTCGTGTTCATTTTGGTGCTGATGCAGCTCTTTATCCTGCCCGAAGTGTTGATCGTCGAAAACTATGCGATGGTTTCGCGGCTTGGGCTGTTTGATACGATCCTTGGCGTCGGTATGCCCTACATGGCCAGCGCGTTTGGAATATTCTTGATGCGCCAGTCATTTAAGGGCGTCCCCATTGAGCTGCACGAGGCTGCGCGGATTGAGGGCTGTGGATTGCTGGGCATTCTGTGGCGGGTCTATGTGCCCTTGGCAAAGCCCACATATCTGGCCTACGCGCTGGTATCGGTCTCAACCCACTGGAACAATTTCCTGTGGCCATTGATCGTCACCAACTCACCGGAAACGCGGCCTTTGACAGTCGGTTTGTCGATCTTCGGCGCGCCTGAAAACGGTGTGGATATCAGTGTCATCTCTGCCGCAACGCTGATGTCAGTCGCGCCCTTGCTGATCGCTTTTCTGATCTTCCAACGTCAATTTGTTCAAGCCTTCCTGCGTGCTGGGATCAAATGACAACAGTCCTGCAAATCTCTGACACGCATATCGTGGCACCAGGTGGGCGTGTCGGGGGTCGGCTCGACACCGCAGATGCACTGGATCGCCTGGTAACCCGGATCGGCGCAATTCGTCACCAGATCGGGGGGCTTGATGCTGTACTTGTAAGCGGTGATCTCAGCGATGATGGCAGTGCGCAAAGCTATGACCACTTCAGAAAACTGATCGCTCCTCTGGAGGTGCCGCTGCATGTCATCCCCGGTAATCATGATGCGCGCGCGCCGATGCGTGCAGTCTTTGCTGATAGCATCCCGAACGCGGGCCCCATCAACTGGGATCACAGGACCGGCGAGATTCACCTGATCGGCCTGGACACACTGGTCGAGGGCCAAAAGCACGGAACCCTAACCTTTGGAACTCTGACCTTCCTGCGTGCCGCATTGGTCCGCGCAGATGGTGCACCAGTTTTGTTGGCGTTGCATCACCCACCTTTTCCATGTGGGATCAAGTTCATGGATGACATCGGCCTGACCAATCAACAGGATTTCTCCGATGCCGTCCGCGGCTATGTGGGTGAGCTTCGCATTGTGTGCGGGCATATCCACGCCATGATGATACAGACAATCGCAGGCCATGTCGCGATCTCTGCACCATCACCCAACAGCACCTTTGCCTTCGACCGGCGGCCTGATGCGCCGGTTGGGTTTCACACCCAAGAGGACGGATGCCTGCTGCACCGATGGGATGGGGGCTTTCAGTCGATCCGCATCGGCCCCGATGACGGTGACGGTCCCTTTCCATTCAAGACCTCTTGATCAGCGGGAGAGCATGACCGGTGAGTGAACCGCACGCCCTTCAAATCGTCATACAAATCGCAGGCGCTGCGGCGCTGTTGATTTGGGCCGTGCGCCTTGTGCGCACCGGCGTCGAGCGTGGATTTGCAGCACCTATGCGCAGCTGGTTGCGTCATTCCGCCAAGAACCGGTTACTGGCGGCGGGGACAGGCATGGGCGCGGCAGTGCTTTTGCAGAGCGCGACAGCTGTCGCCGTTTTGGTGTCCAACTTTGTCTCAAAAGGAGGGTTGGGAGCGGCGACAGGGCTGGCGATCTTGTTGGGGGCCGATGTCGGGTCGGCAGTGGTTACGCAGCTTTTGATGGTGCGTCAGCCTCTGCTGATCCCTTTGCTGCTGCTGATCGGGGTCACCGTGTTTCTGCGCGGCGAAGGCAGCAACACGCGGCAAATCGGGCGCATCATGATCGGGCTTGCCCTGATTTTTGTGTCGCTGGATATGATCCGAAGTGCCACCGAACCGATGATATCCCATCCCGGCACGCAGGCCGTCATGGCCTATCTGGGCGGCGATGTACTGACCGGTTTCGTGATTGGCGCTGTGTTTGCTTGGGGCGTCCACTCAAGCGTCGCGGCCGTTTTGCTGTTTGTCACATTTGCAGGACAATCCATCCTTCCACCCCCTGCCGCCGCCGCCATGATCCTCGGGGCCAATTTGGGCGGGGGGTTATTGCATATGTTCTCACCTATTCTGCGCCAATCGCGTCGCGACGCATGGTTGTGGCCAATCTGATCCTCCGGGGTGGCGGTGCCGCATTGGTGCTCCCCTTGATTGCCGTGATGCCCGACCTGTTATCCTGGCTTGGTACGACGCCTGCGCGGCAAGCGATCAATTTGCACCTCGCGTTTAACGTCGGCTTAGCGCTCGTGGCACTGCCATTCGTCGGGCTGATTACGGCCGTGGTGTCATATTTCATGCCTGAAAAACCCGATCAGCCTGGCGGGCTGGAGCAAGCCAGCGCCCTGGACCCTGCTTTGCTGGACCGTCCTGGCCGGGCCATTGACTGTGCAGCGCGAGAGCTTTTGGGGATGGGCCAAAAGATTGAACAGATGCTGATCACGGTCGAACCCCTTTATGACCAGTGGAATGCCGCCACCGCCAGCTTGATCAGCAATCAAGACAAAGCCATCAAACAGACCCACCTTGAGCTCAAACTCTATCTAGCCCGCCTTGGGCAAAAGGGTTTGGACGAAGACCTGAGCCGCCGGTCGATGGAACTTGCCTCGATTGCATCCAATCTGGATTCTGCGTCCGATACCATCGCACGGATCATGCTGGAACTCGCCAAGCGTCTGGATCTGCAAAACGTTCAATTCTCTCCCCAAGGCCGCGAAGAAATCCGTGATTTTGCGGACCGCGTTCAAAGCAATGTGCAGCTCGCCCTGAATGTGATGATGAACCAAAACCCGGCCGAAGCGCGCGAGCTGGTGGCCGCCAAAGAAAAAGTGCGCAAGGTCGAGCAAAAACTACAGCGCAGCCACATTGGTCGCCTTCGAGAGGGGCTGTCCGAGAGCATAGAAACGAGCAACATCCATCAAGAAACGCTTCGCGCGTTAAAGCAAATCAACGCAGCATTCTCGATGGTCGGTCACCCCATTTTGCTAAAGTCTGGTGACCTCTTGAAAAGCCGCCTAGCTTAGAACGGCGTTTCAATTCAAATGGGTTCGAGTTGCAAATGCTATTGCACCGCTCTTCTATTCGTGCCGACTCGACCTAAGAACTTGCTTCCGTACGCTTCAGCAAAGTCGTTGCGGCCAACCTACCAAAGCTATTCGCAGCCTGGGGGCTTGCACCTGTCACGAGCCGGCGGTCAACATGTGTCGAACTGTCAGCTTTTTTGTTGATTGTTTGCACGCCTAATGCGTTCAGTTTTTCGCAAACCCACCACAGCATCGGTCCGGGTAAATATCCGATCATCGGCGTTTGCTTGTCCACTGCATCAGGGAAGACGGTGATCTTATAGCCGTCATACAAGAAACCAGCCTCATTTTTAGCAGCCAAAAGCGCAGCAGGCCCATGGCAAAGCGCAAGGGTATGAAGGCCGGTGTTGTGCGCCCAATGCAGCACTTTGCCCAGATCAGCATTATCAGGCAAACCAAGCATCGCGCCGTGGCCGCCAGGAATGAAGACCGCCGCATAAAGCGTGTCGTCAACCAACGAGTTTGCTGCAAAATCTGCAAGGCTACCGGGGTTATTAAACGCATCGGCAAAGTCGCGGTACAGGTTTTGGATATCCGCGTCATTGATCCTCCCCCACTGAAGTGGTCCGCCCCTATAGTTAGGAAACGGAGGATCATAGATGGGAATCAAGCGACACAAGCCGGAAGAGATTGTCACGAAGTTACGGCAGGTTGAGGTGCTTTGCGGACAGGGAACGCCACGCGTGGATGCCATTCGCCAGGTGCAGATAACAGAACAGACATTCTATCGCTGGCGTAAGCAATATGGTGGTATGGGAACCGACCAACTGAAGGAACTAAAGCGGCTTCAGAAGGAGAACGAGAGGCTGAGGCGAGCTGTGTCGGACTTGACGCTGGATAAGCTGATCCTATCGGAGGCTGCACGGGGAAACTACTGAGCCCTTCACGTCGTCGTGCCTGTATCGACCATGTGCGAAGCCAGTTCCACATCTCAGAGCGTCGCGCCTGCCGCCTCTTGGGGCAGCACCGATCAACACAGAGGCGTTTGCCAGTCGGGCGCGCTGACGAGGAGCGTCTGGTGTCTGATATGATCGAACTGACCCGCCAGTATGGTCGGTATGGTTATCGCCGGATCGCAGCTTTACTCAGAGACGCCGGATGGCTTGTGAACGACAAGCGTGTCGAACGTCTGTGGCGGCGTGAAGGGCTTAAAGTGCCAATGAAACAGCCAAAGAAAGGACGGCTCTGGCTGAACGACGGCTCGCGCATCCGGCTTAGGCCTGAGTATCGCAACCATGTGTGGTCGTATGATTTTGTGCACCATCGAACTGATGAAGGGAAGGCATTCAGGACTCTGAACATCCTGGATGAGCACAGCCGGGAATGCCTGGCGATCCGAGTGAAGCGCAACCTGAACTCGACCGAGGTGATCGACGCGTTGACGGACCTGTTCATCCTGCGTGGCGTGCCAGCCTACATCCGATCAGACAACGGCCCAGAGTTCATAGCTAAGGCCGTTCGAGATTGGATTGCAGCCGTTGGTGCTAAGACCGCTTACATCGAGCCGGGATCTCCTTGGGAAAATGGGTACTGTGAAAGCTTCAATGCAAGGCTGCGGGACGAGCTATTAAACGGGGAGGTCTTCTACAGCTTGCGAGAGGCGCAAATTTTGATCGAAGAATGGAGGAAACACTACAACACCAAACGACCACATAGTGCCTTGGGCTACCGCCCACCGGCCCCGGAAACCATCGTCCCGATGGAACCCGGGCCAATTATGCACTAACACTCAAGCTGGACCACTTAGGTGGGGCTGATCCGCACGCCACATGTCCGCATTCAGCCGTGCTTCCTTCAAGGAGACATAAGGAAGAGACCCCAATCCCATCTCCCTGCGTCGCCCATGGACAGTCACCCGCAAGAACCACTGCGCGCCACCATCAGGGCGTTTGTGTAGCCACAAGCCACCGCCGTCAGCATACTTTCCAGGCATCGCCAATTTGACGAACGCGTCTGAACGTTTGTTCAGTTCTCTAGCCAAATTGATCCACTCTAATATCCACCTTCCAAATTGACATGTAATGGTACAGCGTGGAACACGTTGACGCACTGACTTAATCTAGGCATCTGATTTTATTGTGTTAATGGAGCGCTGTGGAACATCATGATATGCGAGTTTGCTGCGCTCCGACCGCACCATTTTCAAATGGCCTACCGCCTTCGGCTACTTGAGGCAGGTTTGGTTCGAGCTTTGCCCTCTCATCTGCACCCAAAATTTCTGGCAAGCCGCTGAATTCCCTTCGACTTTACCGTTCGAAGGGTCTTGCTCCGTCTCACATTCGATACGCCATCTGCCGCTCTGGTACGGACTTTGGCAACCATCGTGCACCTGCCCATCCAGGCAAAACCTATGGGAGTTTCATCAGGCAAGCGCTGTCGCAAAAGCAAGGTGAAGCCAAATCCTACTCAGAACGCTTGTCAGATGTTTTGGAAGGGTCTTGGCGAGACAATTCAAGCTAGCACTCGTTGACGTAGCCTTGGTGGGTTTGGCGCAGATGCCAGACCGTGACCTCCGAGAGATTCGAAAAACGTCCGACAGCCATGCTTTGCCACTAGGTCGATTTGGAACCCTAATCCGATGCACTAGAAAGCACCGTTTCCAATTGTGGCAAAAAAATGGCGAAATTATGGCAATTTGTTGACTCGCCTAGTTGGATCAACGGACAGCAGTCTCGGGATTCATATTTAACGAGGAAATGATGAAAGCTATCGACCAAAGCGCAGAAGCATCGCGCAACGGTAAATCTCGAGTTGAAGATGCGGGCAATGAGAAAAACTTCTCAAAGTTAATGACCGAAGACAGTGCCGAGAAGCCTCAGCGCAAAAAGGCGCTTTCTGACGATCAGGACAACAAATCGCAGAGCAAAACCGAAGGCGACAACGGCAGTGCGGCCAATCAGAAAGGGCAGGCCGGTGGGCGTCAGGATGGCGTTGATCGTCAGTCTCAAGCCGACAAAACGGGCGCTTCTGGCCGCCAGGACAGCGTAACGGCTGAGCAAAGCGGCGTTGATCCGGCACGAAGCAGCCACAAGACGGACGATGTCGATGTCAGCCGGCTGATGTCCAACGTGGAAACTGTGCCAAGTGTGGGTGACAACGTCTCCGCACGGCAAGCGATCGCCGATGCCTCTGCAACGTACAAATCAACCGCTCAGAGCGAATTGGGACGTGCGGCTTTGTCCGAGGCGTTGACGGGCAAGAGCCCAGCGGAATTGGACCCAAAGCAACAGAAAGCTGTTGCAAACTACCTGGATCAGGTCGCGTCCTCTGGCGTGCAGAAAATCGATGGGAAAGCAGCATCGAGCACGACAGATGCGAGCGCAGCGTCTGGACGTGTTGTCCTGCAGACGCTGGGTGAAGGCGTGGTTGGGTCATCTGTGCCCGGAAAAGGTGGTCAAGAGAGCATCGTTCTTAACAGCAAGATGGGGAACGACGTTCGCCAGACAAGCGCGCTTGTTGGTGTTGGCGATGTCATGGGCAAACAGGCCAAGGAAGCTGGTGTGAATGTCGCAGACGGCGGCGTTGGCGCGCGGATGGCCCTTGCGACGCGCCCTGATGTGAATGTCCGCTATGAAGCTGGCGACATATCCGCTGCAGGAACCAGCGGTTCTGACAAACCGAATAACCTGAAACTCGATGATGCCAAAGCTAAGGAATTGACCGGCATGGCAAAAGACGCCTTCCGCGCGAAAGCAGAAACGCGGGAAGGACGCGACGCCCTGGCCTATGCGCTCACCGGTAGCGGGCGCGCGGACCGGACAAAGGCGGAGAACAAGACGCTCGACGACTTCTTTGCCAAAGAACTCGGCGCGGATGGTCTGCAGGACATCGACGTCAAGACCATGCGCAAGACCGACCCGGCGAACATCGCGGACGGCTCCAAAAAGAACGCCCTGCCAAAAGGTGTGGACGGGGCCTACTACCGCGACGCTGCGGGTAATGACACCGTTGTCCTGGCCCGTGGTCAGAAAGCGGATCTTGCAGATAGTGTCGCCAAAGAAGAGGTGGGCGAGGTGCTCGCCGCCCGTGCAAAGGATGCGGGCATCAACGTTGCCACAGGCGATGCTGGATCCCGATTGCAATTGGCCGCAGATGGCGTACCTGCTGACGGATCGGCGTTTGAAGACGCGTTCAAAGAACGGGCCAGGGACACCGCAGATATCCAGGTGGACGGTCAAACTGTCGACGCCAGGACATCCGATCGCTTCCAGAACTTAATCGCAAGGATCAAAGTTGCGCATGAAAATGCGTTGGAAGACATCGCGGATGGTGGCCCTTCTGGGAACCGAAACAGCTACATTCAGGCCTTTGGCCAACGGCAGGGATACGCCCGAATTCGGGAGTTGACCCAAGAAATTGATAACGACGTTCGTCAAGCTGGCGGCGAGAACAACTTCAGGCGGTTTGATGCGGAGGATCGCGAGACCCTTCGGGACTTTCTGACAGATCACATGGATGCCGTAGGAGGTGCGCTGGAGGTCACAAGAGATATTGCGAAACGGGAAGTCGCGCGCAGGGAAAGAGATCCGCTTCGGCAGATTGCGACGCCTGTGGGCGTGGGTCTGACAGCGATGGGCGCTGTCGCCACGATTGGCGCCGTGGCGCAAGGGGCTGGCACCTTTGCAGAACTGCGAACCTATTTAGGCGCTGCAGCCGCCGGATTAGGCTTAACAACAATCACTTACCCTATGCTTCAAGATGCCTATCTGAACTACGCCCAAGGCGGGAACGCAAATCGTCAAGCGCGAGAACTTGGTCAAGCTCTAGATGATTTGGCTGCCTTGCGGCGCGAAGCAGATGATGTGACCAATGACGCGGACCGCGTGTTTGACGAATACGTGGATAGCCGCCGCGATCTGAACCGCGCGACGCGTAGAGCCGCCGCTCAATTACCGCCCTACAAGGACTTCATTGCAGAAATCGCAAAGAAGCGAGACCCGGACGACGATGCATCAGCGGGGGCGGTGCCATCAGGACCAACTTACAAGTATACCGTTCAGTTCGAAATGCCTGAGTATAACGTCAGTGATGCCAACAAAGGGCTCGAGGGGTTTTATGTAAGCAACGGCGGTAGGAGCTGGTCGCGCCTCGCGTATTCGGCAGAGCACGGGGATATCCCATCGCGCAAGGTACTATTCGATGAAATCGAAACGCGCACTTGGGGGAAAGACCAGAAGACAGCCGAAACCCGCGACTTCGAAATGGAATACAATTCAAGAGGCCAGACACAGGTTCTCACGATCGAGTCCGCAAGCCCTCATCTGACGTTTATGGTTCGGTCCGGCGATCATGGTGTGATACCGGTCACCATGTCACCTGACGCAGATCGCAAGCCTCCTTCTTTCAGCGGGGAGCGGCAGCAAAAGAACATGTCCGACAGTGACAGAGGTTACACCAAATGGGACGGCAATGATCCGTTTAGCAGGGATTTCTGGAGCAAGGGCGGAGGAACCGTGAACATCAATGGTCCCGGTCGCAATGATGTCGTCCTGAAGCTATCGCGCGAAAGCGTGTAAGGTTGCAGGGGCTGCGCAGCAATTCGAAACCGATCTGATTACGGTGGCAACAACGTCAGATTGGACTGCGTCGATTGCAAAGTGGCCACTAGCAAGAGAAAGGTTGAAGCGGAGCCCTCCGCTTCACCACCCAAAACAAACCGGTACAGTCTCAACGATCTGCCCAAACTATGTGCGGCGTCAGTTGAGATGGTTTCAAGCAACTGTATTGGTTTGAGTGACTTCCTCCAAATGCGGCCACTGACGTCAGCTACGATTGTTGTCAGCTGATCTTTGACGAGAAGGAGATCAGGGATGCCGAAACAGAAGACCCATTCGCCGGAATTCAAAGCGAAAGCCGCGCTGGAGTGTTTGAAGCTCCGTGTAGTCATGTACAAAAGCGGCTTCGTTGCGCGCAGCCCGGAAGCGGGTCTGGGAACAGGCGGCGAAGTGGGCCTAGGCCGTCGCGTGATGGTCAGGATGACGCGTGATCAACAGACGCTTCTTTGACCAGGGCGATTGCGAAGCGTGAGAGCGCGCCAAAGCTCAGCTCCCTGTTTCAAGCCGCTGTATTCTAAGCCGTAACTCTTTGTTCTCCAGCTCAGCCCGAAGAACTTCGCGGCGGTCTTTTCTCCAGCCAAGGACAACGCCCATTGCTGTGGCGATAAAGCCGAGAATGGGTGTGAACACGGCGAGCCTTTCAAGAGCGTAGCCAACGGGTGAGACTGGTGGAGGATTATTGATGTCTTGAAACCCATCACTCGGAAAGCTCGGATCGTTTCCCAGATCAGGAGGCGTTTCGCCGCCCAATGGATCCAAGCCCACCCCAAGGCCCCCGCTAAAATAGAGCAAGAGCGGCGAGATGACGACAAGGAGTATTCCGAGGAGGGCGATCCGATACATTGCTTGGGCCTAAAATTGGGAGCGATCAAATTAAGTGTGCAATCGGGTGGAGTATTGCGTGACAACTTTGAGAAATGGAAGTCTGAACCGACAGAATTTGGCTGCACTGATGCGGGTTTGCCTGCTCAGGTGGTTGAAATTTATGGAAGGTTTAATGGGACAACCTGTCGAAAGACGACGGCAAAGCCAGTGCCTTGGGTGGGGGACTGGTGCCAAAACCTCGACGGTTTTCGTTCCGCCGCCGGTCCTCCGCCGCTCACGGCCGCGCGCTCTTCGCCAGCATCGCGACCCCATAGGCGGCGTCGTCATGTTGTGCGATGGCGGGTGCCATCCCGAGGTGCCGGGCGCGAATACTGCGCCAGACGGGGTTTTTCGCCCCGCCACCGGCGGTCAGCACCTGAGTAGGCATCACCGCTCCGCTGGCATGCATTTTTGGTAACACCGTGCCTCGATGCGGGCGATGCTTTCAAAAAGCCCATGCAGGAATGCGGCGTCATCTGCGGGGCGCGGATCAAGCCGGGGGGAAGTGCCGGGTCATTGACCGGAAACCGCTCCCCAGGCGACAGCAGGGGGTAATAGTCCAGATCGCTTTCGACGCTTGGATCGATCTGCGCACTAAGCTGCGCAAGTGCTACGTCATCAAAGAAGGCGCGCAGCACAGCGCCCCCGGTGTTAGAGGCCCCGCCCACAAGCCAATACGCCCCAAGACGGTGGGAATAGAGCCCGATCTCTGGGTCGTCGATCCTGGTGTCGGACAAAAGCTTCACGGCCAAGGTGGATCCCAAAGACGTCACCGCGCTGCCAAGCACAATGGGAGAGGCTGCAAGAAATGCGGCGATGCTATCTGTGGTGCCCGCATGGATGCGTGTTTTGGCAGAAAGCCCCAAGCGCTCTGCCAGGGCGGGCGCAAGCGTTCCAACGGGCGTGCCGGGGGCTGCGATGACGGGCAAGAGCGACGGCGCGATCACCTGATCACACCAGTCTGGCCAAGCATTGCGCTCAGGGTCAAAGCCGGTTTTCAGCGCGTTGTTGAAATCAGACCCGGCCGCATGCCCACACAGCTTTGATGCGATGAAATCCGCCTGATGCAGCAAATGCTGCGGTGTGGCTTCTGCAAAGCTGATCAGCCGCATGGCGCGGGCCAGTGCTGAATTGCTCCCCTTTGTGATATGCGGGCCAGAGACAAAGCGCGCGATCTTTTCCGCCTCTGCGTCGAAACCCTTGGAGTTATACATCAAGGCCGGGCCCACCGGCACCAGACCTGCATCCACAAGCACCATGCTGCCCGATGTGCCGTCAACGGCGATGCCTGTGATGTCCTTGGGATCGTGCCCTGCGGCCACAAGCGCGCCAACTTGCGCGTTCAGACAGCCCTCAACAGCGGTCCACCACTTGGTGGCATCAATCCCGTCGGGGTTCTGCGGCGGGTAGGAGGCCCGCGCCTGTGATATCAAAGTTGTGCCTTCTACGACGGCGCTGCGCACACCGGAGGTGCCCACATCTATGCCAAGCGAAAACATCAGCTGCGGGCCGCCAAGGCCTGGCGGTATTTCTCAGCGTCCCAATCCAGCAGCTCTGCCTCTGCCTCAGGGCCAATCGCCTCCAGGCTCCAATGATCTGGAAGGCGTGCCAGCACATCTGACAAACACTGCAACATCGCGATCTGCGAAGATGTCGCCCCCTTGCGCAACAGAACCCCTTGCCCCGGCACAAGAATAACCGGGCGGGCACCGTCGTAATTCGTAACGGGCAAGGCAGGACCCAAAAAGACAACGTGGTCGGGATAATACGTCCCTGACAACGCAGCCTCTTGCGCGCGCGCGTTGCGCGCCAACCAAGTGGCGCTGGCCCATTCAAACCCCTCAGGAGGCTCCGCAGACACGTTAGGGGCGGCGGTCTCAGCGGGCGGCAAGGCCAGACGGTTCTCGACGTCCGCAATCAGTTCGCTTACTGCCGCGACAGTCTCTCCGCAGCAGATCAGACCGTGATTTTGCAGCACAATCACCTGCGTGTCGGGCTGGATCCTGGCCAGGATCTCACGCGTCAAAGGCAGGCCAGGTTTGGCATAAGGCACCTGCACAAACGGCAAACCGGCAAGCTTTTCGTCCGCAATGTTGCGCCCTTCGGGGCTTATGGCGTGGGTGAGTGTGGCAACAGAATGGGTATGCACCACCACAGGCCACTCAAGGGCTGCGTGAAACGTTGTCTCAATCGACGGCCGCAGCGACAGGGACGGGTCAAGGACGGTTGATTTGCAACTGCCATCCCCTGCTTCTTCACGCGCCTCGGCAAGAGCGGCGATGCGGTCCACTGCGACGAAAATGTCTTTGTCATTGGCGTCCGCCAACTCTGTACCGGAGGCTTTGATCCACATCACCCGCCCATCTTTGATGGATGTGTTTCCCCCGGGCCTTGGACCTGCAACGGGTCTTGGCCCAAACGCGCCGACAGGGCACGAAAGTCGCGCGATAAAAGATCAGCCGCAGTCATGCCAACAACTCCATCCGGTAGGTTGGGGCGCGCACGCCCTTTTCATGTAAAAGAGCGGCCAGAACATCCGCTGCCGCGCCCAATGCAAATTCCTGCGCATAAAGCCCGCCTTGGATCAGCAGGCTGTCCCAGCCGATAGTTTGTGCGCCCGCAATGTCATGTTCCAGACTGTCACCCACCATCAGCACCCGACCGGCCCCAAGGCGCACGCTGAGCGCATCAAAGATGGGGCGGTGCGGCTTGCCGTAAAACCGAACCTTGCCACCCCTGTCTTCAAATGACGCGGCCAGAACACCCGGCGATATGACATAGCTGTCGCCCCGTGGGCTCGCCTTGTCGGGGTTCGTGCAATACATCGGCACACCGCGGGAGAGGGCCTCATCCAGCATGGCCTCCCATTGCGCAAAGGCGCTGCCATCAGGCAGCCCCATCAACAGTATCGCCTCCGCGTCTGACAGGGTATCGCTGAGCGGCAAATCGAGCCCCTCGGCCCAGATCGCGGCATCGCCGGGGCTACGCTCAATCGGAAAGAAACGGTGCTTTGGGACCAACCCTTGTTGGATTTCTTGCCAAAGTGCCTCACCGCTGGACATCACCACGTCAAAATGGCCCGCCTCAAATCCCATGGACGCGATGCGCGCGGCATTGGGCGCGGCCCGTTTTCCTGAGTTGGACAGCACGGCCATCACCGTGCCCTGGCCCTGCAGGCGGTTCAGGCAATCGACGGCGTGGGGGTAGGCGGTCTGCCCATTGTGCAGAACCCCCCATTGGTCAAAGACAATCGCGTCATAGCCTTTGGCAATTGTCAGCAGACTGTCGATCGGTTGCGTCATAGACCTAGTATTCGGCCATGTCCTTGGGGTCAGTCAGGCTGGCAAGATAGGCCTCAACCTCATCCCGCTTCATGGCGTCAGCCGCTTTGGCCACGGATCCGTCTGGCATGTCACCAAAGTAGAACTTGAACCCCGGAATGCTCTGGCGGCGTTTGCGCAGCGGCATCCCTTCGTAAGGATATACGTCCGAGCGCGCGTTCGCCGCTTCGTCGTGGCAGGGCAGAACGTAATCGGCGCGCTTGTCGATCTCTTCGACGGATTTCCAGCCTTCGTAGGAATTCACAAACCGCGCGGGCACCCAATAGCGCCAGGCCTCAGCCGGGTTCGGCTCCAGGTTGCGCTCAACGAAAATGGCGTCCCCTGCAACGACAATGTCGCCCATAGCGGTCGCCACCGTCACGCACATGTGGCCAACGGAATGGCCAGGCGTGTGGAACATCGTGATCCCCGGCAAGACCTCGCATTCATCCTCAACTGCTTCGAACACGCAGCCCGCATAGGCCTGTTCGACGCCGATGTTGGCCTCATACGTGCGGTAGTAGAGGGGCAGGGGGTTATAGGCCATCTCAATCTCGGCCTTAGGGGCAATGTAGCGGGCGTTCTTGAACTGCTTCATGTTCTGCACATGATCCCAGTGCAGGTGCGTAAAGACGATGGCGTCAATCTCGTCGGGATGTACGCCAAGCTTCTGCTGCAGGTGTTCATGCACCTCAAGACAGCCGCGTTTTTCACATTTGTGGTGATATTTGCTGGCGCGCTCTTCATCAGGCAGGCCGGTGTCGATGAGGATCTTATGTTCACCTGTGTCGACGTAGTGGCAATAGACCGGGTTCCAGTACTTTTTGCCCGCCGGACCTTTCCAAAAGATATAGGTGCCCAGATCCGCCTCCAGCCAACCGGTGTTGATTGGATAAATCTTGGTTTCTGCAACGCCCATACTGAGGTCCTCCCGGTGCGATTCACTTTTGTATACAAAAATATCAAACCGCACACATTGGCAAGGGTTGATTTGCGGCGCTGGCCTAATTTGCCTTCAGCGCCTGCAAAAAACTGGTCGCCATATGGTCGCGCATACCAGACGACGCTTGGGACGAGATCTTCGCTGAAGATATCATTGATCAGCTCCTGGTGGCTTTCAGCAGAGGCAATGAGGTCTTCTTTGGTGGCGAACTTCTTGGCGCGAAACGGACCCGTGCGTTGCCGGAATTCAGAGGCGATTTCCGCCATATGGGGGTTTCCCGTCGCGCGGTAGATCGCCATGTGAAAGGCTTCGTTCGCGCGCAGATATGCAGCGCGGTCACCTGCTTGGGCGGCTGCGATGCAGGCAGATTGCGCCGTCTCAATCTCCGTTTTCGATAGTAAATTAAGGCGCTGGGCGGCAATGCGGGCGCAAGCGGCTTCGATTTCGTGCATCGCTTCAAAGATCTGCGCCAGTTCTTCGCGGCTGTATTCGGCAACAAACACGCCACGTTTTGCGCCCTCTACCAGGATGCCTTGCGCAGTCAGGCGGCCAAGTGCTTCGCGCACCGGTGTGCGAGAGGCGTCAAACCTTGCCGCCAGGCTGGCTTCATCCAGCCGGGTGCCGGGGGCAAGCTCGCCTGCGGCGATCTCTTCTGTCAGCGCGGCTTCTATGCGCTTTCCTGTCGACAATCGGGCGATCGTGGCCATGGTTTAGATCCTTTCTGTCGCCTGACGTTACATTGAAAAGGAACCAAAGGCAATTTTGCATATTTACTTTTAACTTTGTATACAAAATAGTGAGGCGAACGGGAGGAACGGAATCAATGCCGCAAATTCGCTTGGAACGGATGGTGAAGCGCTATGGCGCGGTCGAGGTTTTGCACGGCATTGGCCTTGAGATGGCGGACAATGAGTTCACCGTTCTTGTCGGGCCGTCTGGCTGCGGGAAATCCACAACGCTGCGCATGATCGCAGGGTTGGAAGATGTGTCTGAGGGCGAAATCTATATCGGCGAAAGGCCCGTAAAGCATCTTGAGCCCAAGGATCGCGACCTGGCGATGGTCTTTCAGGATTATGCGCTCTATCCGCATATGAACGTGGCCCAGAACATCTCTTTTGCTCTGCGGCTTCAAAAGCGCCCCAAATCTGAGATTGACGCAAAGGTCCGCGAAGTGGCGGACATGGTGGGGTTGACCGATTTTCTGGATCGCAAACCCGGTGCCTTGTCTGGCGGTCAGCGTCAGCGTGTTGCGATGGCGCGCGCCTTGGCCAAAGACAGCGGGATTTTCCTTTTTGATGAGCCGCTCTCAAACCTTGATGCCAAGCTGCGGGGGCAGATGCGCGCCGAACTGGCGTTAATGAGCCAGCGTGTTGAAAAGAACATGATCTACGTCACGCACGACCAGATTGAAGCGATGACGCTGGCGGACCGGATCGTGGTCATGAACGGTGGGCATATCCAGCAACAGGGCAGCCCCGAAGAGCTGTTCAAACGCCCGGTCAACAAGTTTGTCGCGGGCTTTCTTGGTATGCCGCCGATGAATTTCCTTGACGGACAAATCGAAGAGACGGACGGCGTTATCCGCATCAAGGGCGATGGCTTTTCGTTGCGCCTGTCAGAGGAGCGGGCGGCAACAGCGCGCGTGCACAGCGGGCGCGATGTCATCCTTGGTATCCGTCCCTCGGATCTGAGTTTTAACCCGGATGCCGCAGCGGATGCCGCACTGACGCTTAATGTCATGGTGTCCGAGTACGTCGGCGCGCAATCGGTGCTGATGTGCACCTGCGGCAGCCAAAAGGTCACCGTGGAGATGAACTCTGAAACGCCCATGGCGCTCGGAGAGACATTGCAGTTCGAGGTTAACACCCCGCGCATGCATTTATTCGACAAGACAAGTGAACAGGCGCTCTGACGCCAAAGGTTTCTAAGGGAGGAAGCAATAATGCTCAAATCACTCAAGACTGCCACGCTGGCAACAGCGTTGATGGCCGGAACGGCGATGGCCGATCCTTATGCCGAATACGAGGGGACCACGCTGATCGTGAACTTCCCCGCGCACCCGCACTACAATGCCGTGATGCAAATCCTGCCGGAATTCACCAAGGAAACCGGCATTGAGGTCGAAGTGGACCAGCTGCCCTACCTCAAGATGCGGGAACGCCAAACCCTTGAGCTGGGGCAGGATGAAGGGGAATATGACCTGATCGCCTATGTGGTTTTCTCAAAGGCTGACTATGTCTATGCGGACCAACTGGAAAACCTTGCCAAGTATTTCATGAACCCAAAGCTGGCCGACCCCAGCTATGACGCCGACGATCTGATCGACGGCTATGTTTACAACATCGGCTTTGCCGGTGGTGCAAAGGGGTATCTGGAAGGCAAGACCGGCTCGCTCTTTGGGATCCCATACGGGTCTGAGACGTCTGTGCTGGGCTACCGCAAGGACATCTTTGAAAAGCACGGTCTTGAAGTGCCGCAAACCTATGACCAGCTGCTGGAGCTGGCCTGCCAGATCCCACAGTTGGAGCCAGGCATGGGCGGTGTCGCTTCTCGTGCGGCATCCGGCCACCACGCATCGCACGCGTTCCTGCTGCATCTGGCACCGCTGGGCGGGCGCATCTTTGATGACCAGTGGAACCCGACGATGAACAGCGCCGAAGGCGTTGCCGCAGCAGAGGCGCTCAAGCAGATCGTTGATTGCGGGCCGGAAGGTGCCACGAACTTTGGCTTTGGCGAGGCGCTGGGAGCCTTCCTTGCAGGCGATACCGCCATGTTCCTCGATACCACTGTGGTGTCCGGTCAAACGCTTGACCCTGACCGCGCCGCACCAGAGGTGCTGGGCAACGTCGGTTGGGCGCTGCACCCTGAGGGCGTGCGCCGCGGCTCACAAACAGGAGGCTTTGGCATCGGCATCCCAGCCAATGCTGAAAACAAAGAAGCCGCGTTCCTGCTGATGCAGTGGCTGACCTCCAAGCAAGGGGACAAGCTGGTGGCGCTCGCCGGTGGCAACCCATCGCGGTTCTCAACCCACGCGGATGCGGACGTGAACGCAAAGTTCCCGCACATGGCGACCTTTGGCGAAGCGCTGCAGTATGCTGACCCTGACTGGCGTCCGATCATCCCGGTTTGGGGTAAGATCAACGCGGATCTGGGCACAACCCTGTCTAAGGTTCTGACCGAAGATCTGGACATCCAGACCGCGCTGGACGGTGTGGCTGAGCGCACCAAAGCTGTGATGGAAGAAGCCGGTTATTACACCTGGCAGTAAGACCAATGGGGTGGGTGCGTTCTGCGTACCCACCCCAACCATTTGATACCTTAAGGTGCGCAGCACATGCGCACCTGACACACAACACGGATCGCCCTCATGTTCACGTCGCGCGTCAATAGGCTTTCGCCTTACATGTTCATGGCCCCGGCCGCGATCATCATGGCCATCGCCCTGATCTATCCTTTGGGCTACATGATCTGGGGGTCTTTTCGCGCCTGGGATCCAAGCCAAACCATTGGTGAGGCTGAGTTCGTTGGGCTGAAAAACTATGTCACCCTCTGGAACGATCCAAACTTTCGCGAAAGCCTTGGCGTCACGCTGCGCTTTGCATTCTTTTGCGTCTCCATCGAAATGGTGCTGGGCGTCGGCCTGGCCCTGCTGTTGGATCGAGACATCCGCGGCATGTCATTGCTGCGCACCATGTTCATCCTGCCGATGATGATTGCACCCGTGGTGGTGGGTCTGATGTGGCGGTACATGTACCACCCAACGGTCGGGACATTTAACCGAACGCTGGAATGGCTGGGCCTGCCGGACGTGGATTGGCTGGGCCAACATGCGCTGGCCTCGGTCATCATCGCTGATATCTGGCAGTGGACGCCCTTCATCTTCATTCTGTCGCTGGCCGCGCTGCAATCACTGCCGCGTTCCGCGCTTGAGGCCGCGCGCATTGATGGTGCCACCCCTGGCAGCAAATCGTGCATATCAAGCTGCCCTTGATGATGCCGGTGCTGATCGTCACCGCGCTTCTGCGTTTGATTGATGCCTTCAAGGTGCTGGAGGTTATCCTGGTTCTGACAGAGGGCGGGCCGGGTCTGAGCACGGAAATCCTGGCGCTGCGCATCTCACGCACCGCAACGGAATTCCGTGAGCTGGGTGTGGCGGCCGCGATGTCAAACTACCTGCTGATACTGCTCATGCTGCTGACGGTTGCGATGTTTGCTTTCAACAAATGGCAAGAGGCCCGTGCGGCCCGTGTCCGCATGGCCGCAGAGGAGGACAGCTGATGAGCGCGCCATCCCAAAAGAACAGCCCCGCTTTTTTTGCCGTCATAGCGCTGTTGGTCTTTATGTCCGTGGGCCCTGTGATCTTGATGTTCGTGAACTCGTTCAAGCTGGACGTGGACATTATCTCAGGCACGTCTGGCCTGATCTTTCTGCCAACGATCCAGAACTACGAAACCGCCCTTTGCGATGTCTTGTGGTATGAACCTGAACACCTTGATTTCTGCGCGCTAAAATTCGGCGGGGCCTTCAAGAACTCGCTGATCATCGCGCTGGTCTCTACGGCCCTGACGCTCGTCATCGGATCCATGGCCGCCTATGCGCTGGTGCGGTTCCGCTTTATGGGCCGCGATACCGTCTCTGTCACTACGCTCATGGTCCGCATGGTCCCGCCAGCGGTGCTGCTGGTGCCGGTCTTTGGGCTGTGGAACAATGAATTTTGCCTCGACCGCGATGGTTTGATCGGCGGTGCGATCCGCGACACCTTTGGGGGGCGGGGGGACGTCTGTTTGGCTGGCACGCATTCGGGCATCATCATCATCTATGTCGCGATGAACCTGCCTTTTGTCATCTGGATTTTGCAAAGCTTCATTGTGCAGGTCCCACGTTCCTTGGAAGAGGCCGCGCGGGTAGACGGTGCTGGCCCGTTCCAGGTCTTTTTCAAAGTGGTCCTGCCCTTGATCAAACCCGGCCTTGCCGCAGCCGCGATCTTTACTTTCCGCATTGCATGGAACGAATACCTTCTGGCCTCAGCCCTGAGCGACAGGAACACCAAAACCGTGCCCATCCTTATCGTGAACAACATGAGCGAGTTTAACGTGGAATGGGGTGTGATCATGGCCACTGGCATGTTGTTGGCGATCCCGCCGATCATCTTTACGCTCTTTGCCAGCCGGCAGATCATCACCGGCATGACAGCAGGCGCGGTAAAAGGCTGAGCGATGGCGCAAGTCCTCATTCTGGCCACTTTGGCCACAAAGGCAGATGAAGCAGGCTACCTTCGGGAACAATTGCAAGGCCTTGGGGTGTCTTGCCGGATGATCGACGTGTCTTTGGACGTGGGCGGCAAGGTTCTCGATGGTGCAGAAAAGTGCCTGGCGATGGTGGAGGCTGCAGAC
This sequence comes from Sulfitobacter sp. GN1-4, assembly GCF_055693825.1. Lineage (NCBI taxonomy): Bacteria > Pseudomonadati > Pseudomonadota > Alphaproteobacteria > Rhodobacterales > Roseobacteraceae > Sulfitobacter > Sulfitobacter sp. GN1-4. The sequence continues at coordinate 1,604,244 of NZ_JBVFUQ010000003.1, forward strand.
CGGGTGCTGGCGCAGGTGATCGAGGCCACCCAGAAAGACGCAGAAGTTGTCATTGGCATCGGCGGCGGCACCGGTGGTGAGATCGTGATGAACGTGCTGCGCGCTTTGCCAATCACGTTCCCCAAGCTGTTGGTCACAACGCTTCCCTTTGATCCGCGCGCCGCTCTTGCTGACAATTCCATCGTGTTGGTGCCAACGCTTGCGGACCTGTCGGGGCTGAACATCATGGTCCGGGAGGCCTTGGAAAACACCGCGCTCATGGCCGCAGGCCTGTGTCAGAAAACCCGCAAGGGTGAGCTTTTTGACATCTCGCCCTCTGTCGGCGTCACGGGCTTGGGTGCCACGGACGGCGCCGTTTCCGCCCTGACCGCAGCGCTGTCAGCCCGAGGGGCGCGAAAGCATGGTCTTTCATTCAAACGGCTATGGCGGGGCGGCCTTTGCGCGCTTTGCAGAAAACGGCGCCTTTAATGCGGTGGTCGATCTGACGCCGCATGAAATCACCCGTATCCATATTGCAGGCGCACATGTCTCCATGCCGGGGCGGTTCAGCGCGGCAGGGCATTTGCCGCGTGTGGTTTTGCCCGGTGCGATGAATTTTATCGGCCTGGGACAGCTTGATCTGCTGCCCGAACAATATTTGGCCAGACCGCATTACGCGCACACGGCGCAATTTACCCATGTCAAACTATCGCTCGATGAAATGGCGCATGTCACCACCATCCTTGCGCAAGACCTCAACGCGCTTGAAGGCCCCGTGCATGTGATTTTGCCCATGGGTGGGTTTTCGCATCATGACCGCCCCGGCGGGGCGATCCAGGACCGCAAGCTGCGTCAGTTGTGTCACGACACGTTCAAGGCCACACTGGCCCCGCAGATCGGCCTGACCGTCCTGGACGCCCATATCTTTGACGCCCCTGTGACAGAGGCGATCTTGACCCAACTGGACACGCTTGCGCCCTGAAAGGAGCCTGCATGAATGATCTGAACGAAAAGAAAGATGCGCTGATCGCCACGGCGAAGCGGTGCTTTGATCTTAGGCTGCAAACAAACGCAGGGGGCAATCTTTCGGTGCGGCTGGACAGCGCGGATGCCATTGTGATCAAACCCTCAGGTGTCGGATTCAATGAATGCACCCGCGAGAACCTGCAGGTGGTGCATTTGGATGGGACACTTGAACCCTCTGCGCATAAGCCGTCCAAAGATCTTGATTTTCATTTGGATCTTTACCGCATCCGCGATGATATTCGCGCGGTCGTTCATTGCCACAGCCCTTGGGCCACGGGCTATGCCAGTGCAGGCATTGAGATCCCGTGTCTGACGGTGCAGACGATTGAAAAAATCGGGCGCATGCCGCTGATCCCGCTGTCACCGCAAGGGGGGCCGCAGACCGACAAAGAGATCAGCCCGGTTTTTCGCGACAAGAAAGTGGTGGCCGCCGTTCTAGCAAACCACGGAACAATTGGCGTTGGCAAAGATCTGATGAAAGCGCAGTATCTTGCGGAAATCATAGAAGAAACCGCTCAGATCGCCTATGTGCGGGACACGTTGCTTGCGGCCCACGGAAAGACCACTGCAGACCTGCCGCAATACGGCACCGCTGCGGATGCGCGTGCGGCGATGGAGGCCTAGTCTGCTAGTGCGTCGCGGCACTTCAGGCCATCTCATGCGATCCTCAAACAGGCGCTCTTGCCCAAGCACCGACAGGCTTAGACAGGCCAGCTGAACCCTGTCGCTTTTTCTGAGACATCCCAAAGCCGCGTCATCACGGGTTTGTCGTAGGCGTGTGGGTTCAGCGTCCCCCGGCCAACGGGGCCGCCAAATTCGAACCGACCGGTGGGGCCATAAAGGGCGCGCTGCACCAGGCCGTCCTCGGTCGCGCACATCACCTCGGGGTATGCGCCTTGCTCAGCCGTTTGAACCAAGGGTGTCATGCTCATCAGCCGGAAGAGCAGCTTGGTAAGCCAGCTGCCGCTGGTCTCAATAAGCGATGTCGCAGACGAGCCGGGGTGGCAGACGTAGACCTCAACGTCCGTGCGCTCCGCAGCGGCCAGCCTGTCCTGAAGCGCATAAGCGAACATCATTTGCGCCAATTTGCTTTGCGAATAGGCGGTGTTGGCTCCATAGCCGTTGTCCCAATTCATATCATCAAACTTGATGGTTTTCAGGCCCATGTTGTAGCCAAGGCTCGCCACGACAACGATCCGGCCCGCTGACGCGGCGATCCGATCGAAAAGTAGGCCTGCGAGCAGGAAATGCCCGTAGTGGTTTGTGCCAAGCTGGCTTTCAAAACCATCGACGGTCAGCTTGCGCGTCGGCACCTGAGCGATAGCGGCATTACAGATCAGCGCGTCGATCCGAGGCACGGTATCCAGAACGTCAGCCGCCGCTTTGCGCACGCTGGCAAGCGCTGCCAGGTCCATGACAACAAAACGCACATCCGCATCATCCCCAAACTCACCTTTCAGCTCTGCGATGGCTGCCTGAGATTTCTCGGACGAGCGGTTCAGCATGACAACCGTTGCGTTCTTGGCAAGCAGGGTGCGCGCCGCCTGAAAACCCGCGCCCGCATTAGCCCCGGTGATCACAAAGGTCTTGCCCGCAAGATCGCCAAGCCGCTCTGGTGTCCAGCCATTGGGACCAAAAGTTGTATCTGGCATTGTGATGTTCCTTTGCGCCATAGGGGATGCGGTTTGTCTTGGGGGTGTAGGTAAATCCCATGACGTTCCAAAAACAGACGGTATTGTCGCAATTTCTTGCCTGATTGTCTCAGACGGGTTGCTTTGAGCGATGCGGGGTTCTTAGATCCTGCGCATGAGCAAGGATCTGATCACGCAGTTTATCGCCGCCAACACACACGTGGATGGCTTGACGCCAACGGGCATCACGGGCGTGCAATTGTTTCGCGCAACGCAAGCTATTCCTTGCGTGCCTGCGGTCTATGAGCCCTGCGTTGTCGCCATCCTGAGCGGTGCCAAGGAGGCTGTGTTGGACGGCCAGCGCTACACCTACACTGAAAGCCAGTATTTGTGTTGCCCGATGCCGATGCCTGTTGAGGTTGGGGTGCCCCAAGCCACCCCTGAGGTGCCGCTTTACGGGGTGATGATCTCACTTGAGCCGTCTGTGATGACCGAACTTGCGATGCAAATGGACCAGGCGGGCGGGGGTGGCTTTGTCGCGCAAGGCATGCAGCCTGAACCCGGCATCAGGCTGGCAAGTTGGGACAGCGCGTTCACTGAGGCCCTGCTGCGTTTGTTACAGATCACCCAGAGCGAGGCCGACCGTGCCGTGCTTGGCAGCGCGCGACTGCGCGAGGTGCTCTATGCGGTTCTGAAAGGAGAGGCGGGCACCTTTGCCCGGCAGGCCTTTGGCCCCGGAAACGCGATTGCCCGGTCTATTTCTTACGTGTCATCAAACCTAAACACCGCCATCACGATTGACGATATGGCCGGTCGCGCAGGGATGAGCCGGGCTGTTTTTCACCGCAAGTTCAAGCAGGTCACAACCATGACCCCCATTCAGTTCCTTAAATCCATGCGTCTGAACAATGCCGCGATGAAGATTGCCGGTGGCATGAGTGTGAATGAGGCGGCGATGGAGGTGGGCTATGTCAGCCCGTCGCAATTCAGTCGCGAATTCAAACGCATGTACGGCCAATCGCCCCGGCAGTGGGGCGAGGCGCACCAACTGCCCTTGAGTGTTGCGTAAGGGGTTTGCGCATAACAGGTCAGCTGAGCGCGTCGCGAGAGCATCCCACGGGCACCATCAGGAAATATCCCGCTCCTGTCCTTCCCAAAACGGTTTGCGCAGCTCCGTTTTCAGCACCTTGTTGGCACCGGACAGTGGGAAAGGTTCGGTGCGAAAATCAATACTGCGGGGGCATTTGTATCCCGCAATCAGCGTGTGGCAGTGCGCTTGTAACTCCTCAGCGCTCACTGTCGCGCCCGGATGCAGGATCACAATGGCATGCACGCTTTCACCCCATTGCGCACTTGGTATGCCAATCACCGCACTGGTCGCGACTGCCGGATGCTGGCTGAGAGCATTCTCAACTTCCGCTGAGTAGACGTTTTCGCCCCCCGACACGATCATGTCTTTGACGCGGTCCATCAGGAACACAAAGCCTTCGTCGTCCATATAACCCGCATCCCCCGTCATCACCCAACCGTCGATGATGGTTTCAGCGGTCAGTTCAGGCTTGTTCCAATAGCCCAACATGGTGATGGGGCCTTTGACAGCGATCTGTCCCACCTCGCCTTGGGGCATGTCCTCACCCTGCGCCCCGACAATTCTGATTTCACAAACCCGCGTGGCCCGGCCTGCTGAGCGCAACTTACCCGCCATCGGCCCCTCAAAGGTGTGGTAATCGGCGGGCAGGAAGGTGGCCACGGGGCTTAGCTCAGTCTGGCCAAAGGCCTGCACGAAGGAGGCGTTTGGAATTTTTTCAAACGCCGCGCGCAGCACCCCTTCGGTGATCGGCGACGCGCCATAGGCGATACACTCCAACGATGACACATCGGTGCGGGTCAGCGCATCGCTTTGCAAAACCATTTGCAGCATGACTGGCACCAACAGCACATGGGAAGGGCGGTGTTTCTCAACCGCGGCCAAAGTCGCCTCGGGCGTGAAGGCCGGGATCACGACATGCGTGCCGGCAATCACTGTCACAGCCAGGAACCACAGCAGATCCGCGATATGAAACATCGGGGCCGCGTGCAGATAGATCGCGCCGTCTTGCAAGCCAAGCTCATGGGCGTTGGACACCGCACCCACATAAAAGTTGGTATGCGACAGCATCACGCCCTTCGGGAAACCGGTTGTCCCGCCCGTATAAAACACGCCTGCCAAATCATCGCCACCACGGCCCGCATCCGGCACGGGCGTGGCGTTTGCAATCAATGTCTCATACTCCAGCGCGTTGGCGGGGGCTTCGCCATCGCCGCAATAGATCACCGTTTTGAGCGCTGAGACCTCCGCCAGCAAGGGGGCCGCCATCTCTTTGAACGTGTCATCCACAAACAGGATTTCGGCCCCTGCATCGTTTAACGCATAGGCGCATTCTGGTGCGGCCCAACGGATGTTCATCGGCATCATCGCCCCGCCGCCCCAGAGCACGGCAAAGAAATACTCAATAAACCGGTCCGAATTTAGCGACAGCAGCGCTACACGGTCGCCGGGCTTCATGCCGATGTCCTGCAATGCGCCGGCCAGGCGGCTGACGCGCTCCAATAGCGCGCTCCAGCTTTGCTGACGGTCTTGGAAAATAGTTGCTGTGCCGCGCGGATTGATTTGCGCTGCACGACGGATCATCGCTGAAATCTGCATTCGTCCCACCAGGTCGCGCCCGCTGCTTGCGGGCAAGGACCAGTTTGGGTGCATGAAAGTGCAGCTGTCAATGAACAGTCGCCCAAAGGAATTTTTGGTTGTGAGTGGTGAGGCGACGGGCCAGTGTGACCGGTAAGCGCCTGTGCCTTTGGCGTGTGCTGGGAGGGAAGTCATGACCACAGTTCTGGCGCAAGGCGCTGCGATTATTTCAGATATCCGGGTGAGCGAAGGGCAGGCAGTGGCCAGCGGAGCTGTGTTGGTTGTGACCGAATTGATGAAAATGCAGCATGAGGTCCGCGCAGAAACAGCCGGTACCATCGAAAAGATCCATGTCGCGCTGGGCGATGAGGTGGCAGGGGGATGCCCTTGGTGACCCTCGTGCCGGGGGAGGGGCCCGCGCTGGCGCAGGAGGTGCCACTGGCCGCGCGGCCGGATCTTGCGTCCTTTCACGCACGTATGGCGCTGCTTGAGGATGCGGCCCGCCCTGATGCTGTGGCCAAGCGCCATGCCACCGGTGGGCGTACCGCGCGGGAAAACATCGCTGATCTTTTTGATCCTGGCAGCTTTCAGGAATACGGGGCCCTGGCCGTTGCAGCCCAACGCACGCAGCGCCCTTTGCCGCAGTTGCAAGACCGCACCCAAGGCGATGGGATCATCTGTGGGATCGGCACGGTCGGCGGCAAACGGGTGGCCGCGATGGCCGTTGATTATATGGTGATGGCGGGGACGCAGGGCTATAACCACCACCGCAAGATGGACCGGCTGATCGATGTGGCCGCGCGTGATGGCTTGCCGATTGTGCTTTATGCCGAAGGCGGAGGCGGGCGGCCTAACGATTATGATGTGGCCCCGCTGATGTCTGCATGGCTTAACGTTACCTCTTTCAGCCATTTCGCAGCTCATAAGGGGCCAAAGATCGGCATCGCGCATGGGTTTTGTTTTGCGGGCAACGCGGCGATGTTTGGCGTCTGCGACATTCGGATTGCCACCGCGAACAGTTTTATCGGCATGGGTGGTCCCGCGATGATCGAAGGGGGTGGCCTGGGCAAGGTGGCACCCCATGACATCGGCCCGTCTGATACGCAGGTGAAAACCGGACTGATTGACGTGCTGGCCCAGGATGAGGCTGCCGCCACGAAAACCGCCAAAGACATCCTTGGGCTGTCGGATGCGCTGCCGCCGCCTGCGCCATCTGCGGCACAGGGCGAACGATTGCAGAGCATCGTGCCCACAGACCGGAAACAGGCCTATGACATGCGCGATGCGATCAGCGCGCTTGTTGATCCGGACAGCTTTCTTGAGATCGGGAAGGGGTTTGGGACCGGCGCGATTTGCGGCTTTGCCCGTGTGCAGGGGCGCGCATTGGGTCTTTTCGCCAGCAACCCGCTGCATCTGGGCGGGGCCATTGATTCAGAGGCTGCCGCTAAGGGCGCGCGTTTTCTGGAGCTTTGTGATGCATGGCAGCTTCCGATGCTGACGCTCTGCGACACGCCGGGGTTCATGGTGGGGCCTGAGGTTGAACAGACCGGTCAGGTGGCGCATGTCTCACGGCTTTTTGTTGCGGGGTCACGTTTTGGGCAGCCTTTGGTGACGATCATCCTGCGCAAGGCTTACGGGCTAGGGGCCATGGCCATGGCAGGCGGCGGGTTCAGCCGCCCTGTCTATTGCTGCGCCTGGCCAACCGGTGAGGTGGGTGCCATGGGGTTGGAGGGTGCTGTTCATCTGGGCTACCGCGAGCAGCTGGCAGCCATTTCAGACCCAGAGGCACGCGAGGCTGAGTATCAGCGACTGGTAGGTGACCTTTATGAACGCGGCTCCGCGCTCAACGCCGCGAGCCTGCTGGAGTTCGATGCCGTGATTGATCCTGCGCAGACACGGGATGTGATTGATCGCGCTTTGTCGTCTGGGGGGATGGCGGGCTGACATGCGGTGCGGCGCGTCTTCGGTTGGGCGAACGGCCTTGGTGGGATAGTCCGAAGGGGGGCAAGTCGGCTCCGCCTTAAGGATCAAAGCCCTTGCCCAATATGGGGTCTTTACCCCATCGCTCTGAACGGGAGGCTTGGCTAGGATCGGTTTCATAAGGGCACCACGGCTTTGATTTACCACAGCTGTTTCGCCTGGCCTCATGGGGAAATGGCCATACCAAAAATCCCATGGGATTATTTGAAAAGTGCGGATTTCAAAGGGAGAACACCATGGCAGCGGGCAGCGAATTACAGCGCTTTCAGACGGAACTGGGCATAACCACCGGCCAGGTTGAGATCGTCAAGAACGATATCCTGGCGTTGGCTGAGACGTTGGATGAGGCGGCGACGGCTGCGAAAAACTACCTGACCTTCCGCAAAGTGATCAAAGTGCTGGACGCAGGATTTGCCGCGGCTCTGACGACCCTAAAGCTGTCGGAAAACGTCGCACCGCTTTCCACGCCGTCCAAAGCGCTGAAAGACGTGCTGGAGGTTTTGCAGCCCCGCATCGCTGACATCAAGGACGCCACGGACAGAGCGCAGAAACTCGAACCGATCTTGCGAAAATTTGTCCGCGCTGAAACGGAGTTTGAGCGTGAGATACTGCCCGTTGTAATTGATGCGGATGCCACGCTGGACACGGTGTTGGCAGGCATCGACGAATTTGTAGATGCCTTTGACCGCGTCTCAACCCCTAACGGCATTCCTGAGTTGAACCCCGATGCGGGAACGGAGCGGCCCGGCAAGGCGGATTTTGACGCCCTGTTTGCCGAGGCGGATGATTTCGTCGCCCTAGGAGAGGCACCAAACGATGCAGCGCAAGATGTGTTGAACGCCTATATCCGTTCCAAGGGGTATCTGAACGATCTAATTTCAGACTTTAGCATCGCAGATTTCTCAGCGCTCAACGACATCTTCGGCAACATGGCCGAGTTTGAGGCCCTCTTTGATGGGTTAGGGGAAATCCTAGACATTGTGACCTCCGTTCTGCGCCCGATTGAGCCGTTGCTGGATACTGTGGGTGCCGTGTTTGACGCCTTGGTCCAGCCTGCCCTTGATTATTTGGTGAATGAACTGGGCGTGGATGAGCTTTTTGACGCTTTGGCCAGCGCGCTTGAGCCGCTGTTCCCGGACATCAACCTCTTTGATGATTTCCTCAGCGTTGTTGACCAGCTTGAGGCGGCATTGGATCAGCTCGACATCGACATGTTCGAAATTCCCACCTTCACGGACATCTCGTTGGAGGTGTTTGACCGCTTTGACCAAGCCTTTGAAACTGTGGAGCTTGCAGCCCTTTCCGTCCTGGACGGCATTCCACTGCGCATTGGGGAAGATGGCTCAGAGACGATGTATGGCACCGGCGGGCATGAAGCCTTTGACCCCGGGATGGGGAATGACCGGGTGCTGGCAAATTCGGGCAATGACATCATCGTGGCCAGCGCAGGGGATGACACGATCGACGGCGGTGCGGGTGAGGACCGATTGGTCTTTGCAGGTGAGCTTGTTGAATATGAATTCAGCCGCAACGAAGAAACCGGTGCCTTTATCTTTACCCACACGGATGTGGGCGGGCACGGCTTTAACGAAGGGATCGAGATTGTCTCAGGCGTTGAGTATTTCGATTTCGCGACCGAGACCTTTACCTACGAACAGCTCAAGAACGCGGTCATTGGCCCATCGGTCCTGGACGGCGATGGCGATGAAGGCGCGCGCACCTCTGATGAGGGTGAATTGATCTTTTTGCAGCTGGGCGGGGAACTGGTGGATGGTCTAAGCCTGAACGGTGAGACCTTCCAAGACATGAACGTGGTCTACGCGCTGGGCGGCGATGACCGGGTGCATGGCACTTTGGGGGCAGATTTCATTTACGGTGGCGATGGGAATGATTTGCTCGTCCCGCGTGGGGTGCAGAATGCCATTTCGCCGGATGGCAGAGACGCGCTTGATGGCGGCGCAGGCATCGACACCTTCCAGATCTTTGACACAGGGGCCAATCCGGCTGACCGTTTGGATCTGGTGGAAGGCGTAGGATATCTGAGCAGCGGGCGCACGTATCTCGATAACATCGAAAACGTCGTCATCCAGCATGACGGTGTGACCTGGTTGAACGGGGATGATTTTGACAATGTCCTGTTCACCGGAGACGGGCGTGACATGATCTCAGGCCGTGCCGGAGATGATGCGATTTTCGGCAACGCGGGCAACGATGTTCTGATGGGTGGTCTTGGGGTCGACACGCTGCGCGGCGGCGACGGCGTTGACCTGCTGCTGGCGCTCAACACCTCCGACAATGGAGGGGCTGAGGTTTATGACGGGGAGGGCGGCAAAGACCGGCTCAGTTATTCTAATGCGCTGCGTGATGTCCTGGACGCGATGGGCGACCGCGAAGACAACGGTGCTGCGACCCGCGCGCTGTCAGATGCAGGCCCTACGGGGCCGTTGGTTGTGCGTGCGGGCGAAGGTCTGGTGGACCGGCTCGACGCCGATGGCAACGTGATTGCCACCGATATCGCACTGAACATCGAAGGATATATTGGGTCCGATACCGGCGACGTGCTTTATGGCGGCGGCTCATCCCTGGATCCGATTTCGATCAACGGCGGTGGCGGCAACGACACGCTTTATACCTTGGGGTCCGGGGGTGTCGAAGGCGGCGATGGTGACGATCTGATCATCGCACAGCGCAACCCGCTAACCGGGCAACTGGGCTCAAACTTTGATGGGGACGGGGGCAATGGCCCAAGCGGCTATGACACCTTGGATTTGCGGCCTGTCGGGGATGCCAAGTTCGTTTTGTTGACAGACAGCGGCAGCGGCACCCTAAGCGTGACGATCGCCGACAAAGACGATACCGGCAGGCCGCGCGACGCGCGGGGCGAACGCATCAATCTGGATGGGTTTGAAGAAATCCTTCTGGCCGACAACAATGACTTTGTCGAATGGGGCACCGGCAACGATGCAGTCATTCGCGGCGCGGGGGGCGATGACTATCTCGCGTCGGTCGCCAGCGATGGCGGGCAAAGCCCCACGTTTTATGGCGATACGGGCAACGATACGATCATCCTGGGCAACGGTGGCTCTGCCTTTGGTGGGCTGGGCGATGACCGGATTGAGGTTGCCTCAAGCGCCGAACAAGAGGTTCAGGGCAATGAAGGCAATGACCTGTTCTTGATTGAACGGATGAACGGCGCGGTGGCAGGTGGCGATGGATTTGACACGCTGATCCTGGATCCACTAGTCAGCGGGGCGGTTACGGTCGATCTGTCTGACGGCACCGCGACCTCGCCCGGAAACGGGTTCAACAGCGGCAGCTTGTCCCTATCGGGGATCACCGGGATTGAGGCGCTGGTCACTTCTGATCAAGGGGACATCGTCACTGGCAGCGGATCAGACGAACGCATCAGCACGCTTGGGGGCAATGACCGGGCCAATGGCGGTGGCGGGAACGATCAAATCGCAGGCGGCAGCGGCAACGACACACTGCGCGGCGACGCAGGCAACGACACCATCAACGGCGGCACCGGCAACGATGACATCGACGGTGGCGCGGGCACTAATACGGTGGATTACAGCTTTGCCGCAGCGGATGGGGTTGAGGGGCAAACGGCGGTCTCCTCCTTTACCGCCGCCGTTGTTGATTTGGGGGCTGGCACGGGCGGGCGTGGCAGCGAAAGCGACATCCTCAGCAACATCCAAAACGTGATCGGCACGCATCTGAATGACCGCCTGACCGGCGACGGGCAGAACAATGTGCTGATCGGGGGCGCTGGTCTGGACAGATTGGATGGTGCGGGGGGCAACGATGTTCTGATCGCGGGGGGCGGCAGCTTCTTTGATGGCGTTGATGAGCTAATCGGCGGCACCGGCAACGACACCTTTGTCATCGGCAATGGGGCCTTTTCCGCGGAGGGTGGCACCGGCAACGACACACTCGATTTTTCCGGCGGCACAGATGAGGCCGAAGGCGGCGGGCGCAGCGCCTCGGTCATCATTGACCTGCGCAACGATGTGTTTTTGCGCGATGTTGAGGAAAGCATCATCGTCTGGGCGGACCAGGGGGGCCAAGAGGCGCGTAGCTTTGACGGCCAGCAAATCACCCCACTAGATGTGTTGCTGTCTGATCCTCTTTATGCCCGCTCAGCCGGGGATGTGGATCTGCGCCTGCCCACAGGCGAGGAGGATGATCCCAACATTCCCAGCTTTGCCATTGAGATCGAAACCGTGCTGGTAGAACAACCCACAGACAGCAGCAGTTTTTCCAGCATCGAAAATGTTGTGGGCAGCCAGACCAAAGACTTCCTGACGGGCGATGCTGAGGACAACGTGCTTTCTGGATCTGACGGTGACGATGTGCTGCGCGGGCGTGAGGGCAACGATGTGCTGGACGGGGGTGCCGACCGGGATGCGGCATTCTTTGATGGCGATCAGGCGCGTTACACGCTGACCGTCGGGCCAGACGCGACAACCGTGACGGACCGCACCGGGGAGAACGGGACAGACACGCTCACCTCCATCGAGCTGTTGGATTTTGACACGAACCTTTTTGGCGACAGCTTTGATCTTGAGCAGTTTGGCGGCTTGGGCGGGCTGACAGGTGATGCATTGTCCAGCTTTATTGAGCTCTACATCGCCTATTTTAACCGGGCACCAGATGCGATTGGTTTGTCCTTCTGGGGAACCGCATTTGCCAATGGTACCACGCTTGAGCAATCAGCCGCGTTCTTCATCGATCAGGCAGAGACCCGCGCGCTTTATGCTGAGGATCTGTCGAACGCGGATTTTGCCACGGCTGTTTATGACAACGTCCTGGGCCGAGAGGCGGATGCGGATGGGTTCAGCTTCTGGGTGGATGCGCTCAACGATGGCTCTGTTGGGCGTGATCAGTTCATTCTGGCGATCCTGGGAGGGGCCAAGGCGGAACCGCCAGCGAACGCGGACCAAGGCTTTATCGATCAGCAATTGGCCGACCGGGCCTATCTTGAAAACAAGACCGATATTGGCACCTACTTTGCCGTCAACCGTGGCATGTCCGACGTAGAGAACGCCAATGCGGTGATGCAGGTCTTTGATGGATCCGCCGCAAGTATCAACGCAGCTGTTGCATTGACGGACACGTTTTATGTGGCTGCTGAAAGCGCTGTGGATGGTGAGTTTTTGATGCCAATCGTTGGTATTTTGGATAATCCGTTCGCCTGATAAGATGCTGTTTTAAAATCATTATATCTGCCCTTTATGCGCCAAGGCCCCGGAGGTGATCCGGGGCCTTCAGCGTCTGCACTACGCTTTCCTGCCACACTCCCAACAAACGGCGCGCGCACCACTGCAAGCCGCGCTGCAAACCTGCAAGATCGCGCCAATAGTAGGTGTTTCCCCCATACATTTGCCCGCCTCAGACCGGCACAACTCTCCTTACAGAACATTTGTTAATCCAATGGAGAATTATCATGGCAACCGCATCTGAAATTGGCGAAATTATTAAACTCTACGTCGGCTACTATAACCGTGCGCCTGACCCTGTCGGGCTGAACTTCTGGATCGATGCCTTTGACAACGGCTTTGACCTGGACGCGATGGCTGACGATTTTTCAACGCAGGCAGAAACGCTGGCGAATTATCCTTTCTTTGAAAACGAAAACCCAAGCGATGCAGACTATGGCAGCTTTATCGATGCGGTTTATCAGAACCTTTTCAACCGCAACCCTGACGAAGCGGGCAAAGCCTTCTGGGTGGAAAAGCTAGGCTCGGGTGAATTTTCCGTGGGCCAGGCCATCAGCTTGATCATCGAAGGGGCCACAACCTCACCTGATCAGGATGTGGTGGCAAACAAAGTGGCCGTGGGCCGCGATTTTTATAACGATACCAACGCCTTGCCCACTTACGACTTTGATGCAGATGACATCGAGGCCGCCACAGCCATTCAGGCGGGCGTGACCGAAGACCCCGCAACCATTACCGCAGCGGCGGCGCAGACAGATGCCTATGTCGCGGTGATCAGTGCCGACGAGGGGCGCACCATTACCTTGACCCAAAGCACCGATGCACCCGGTGGCACCACGATGGGCGCAGATACCCAAGGTGGCTCGGGCGACGACACCTATTCCGGCACAGTCGAACAGGGCGGAAACGGCACATTGCAGAACGGTGATACCATCGCGGCAGCAGGGGGCGATGATACGTTGGACGTGCGTTTGGTCAGCGGCGCGAACCTGTTTCTGTCGGATGTGGTCACGCTGAATGCGACTGATCTGGAAAACATCAATGTGACCAACCAGGTTTTCGGCGGTTCGCAATTCATCCTTGATCTGCAAGGCACCACGGGTGAGCAGGCGCTGACCTCCTTTGGGGGAGAGGTGAACACAACCCTTGTCTTCGAAAATGTCGATGAAGGCACTCCTATCCGCATGGTCGAAGCACTTGGCAGTGTTGGTGTCGGCTATAACGGTAATCGCGAAAACAGCACGGACGATGCCTTTTCCCTGACGATCGAGGATTCAGGCACAGAGGCCCGCAGCGCGAGCTTTTTCCTCAGCGAAGGCGGACTTTCCAACCGGGACGAAACCTTTGAGATTGCGAACTTAAACGTGACCGGCACCCAGGCCTCCTTCCTGACCCTGTCTGACGTTGGGCCGACGGATATCAATGTAACAGGTGATCAAAAGCTGTACCTGCAGGCGCTGTCAGGCGATCTGGATGAGCTGGTGAGTGTTGATGCCGGTGGCATGACCGCAGGCGGTCTGGAGCTGATCGCCACCGATGTCGAAGCCAATGATTTTGCCTTTACGGGCAGCGTCGGGGACGATGCTTTGCAGCTGAGCGATACGCTTCTTGAGCAATCCAACGCGCTGCAACTGGACGGTGGTGCCGGCATCGATAAGCTGATTGTCAGCAGCCTGAACAGCGACATCGACGGAGCGGTCAATCAGGCCAGCGGGTTTGAGCAACTGGAAGCCAAAAGCAATACATCCCAGCTTGATGCGGGGGAATATAACGACATCCACACCTTCATCCTGAACCAAACCGGCACGGGCAACGCTCAGTTCCGGGGCATCGAAGACGAAGATCGCTTTATCTTTGTTGATGATGCGGTGGGCACAGATGAGACGCTTTATTTTGAGGCTGACACAGTGGGTCAATCCCTGACGTTTGAGCTGCGCAGCAGCGAAGAGGACGGTGGCGCAATCTCCATCCGGTCGGAAAGCAGCAACGGCAGTGCGGCAGCGGTTGGATTTTCTCAGGATGCTCAGTTCAGCAGTGTGACGGTCCATTCGACCGGTGAAGGCGACAGCGCCAACGTCATTCGTGGCGTCGATACCGGCAATGGTAACCACTATGCCTTCGACAATGAAAATGGCCCGACAAACTTCCTGATCACCGGCGATCAGGGGCTGATCATCACGGCAGAAGAAGGCGTGGCACTTACCTCTAGCGACAAGGAATCTGGTTTCACCGACAGCGTTAACCTGGACGGCTCTGGGGCCACAGGGGACCTGCGCATCGCGGGCTCTAACCTCAACGACCGGCTGGAAGGTGGATCGGGCGACGACATCATCTACGGCATGGGCGGCGATGACGTGATGGTTGGCAATGAAGGTGCAGATCAGTTCCGCCTTTCCAACTGGGACAGCACGGATGAGATTGTGGATTTCACCAGCGGTGAGGACGTGGTCGGTTTGCAGCGGATCGACTTTGCCAATACCGCAGAAAATACAAATGGTCGGAGGTTGGACGCCGAAGACTATGTGGAAAACATCCAATCCATCAGCCAAATCAGCGCCGCAGAGGATGCTACACTTGTCGAACTGCAAACTGCGCAAAGTGAAACGCAGATCGAAGAGACAACCCTGCAAAGCGATGTTGAGGCCTATGTCATGGTGTTCAATTCCAGCAGCGGCAAAGGTGAGCTTTGGTTTGATGCAAACTGGGCCGATGTGGACGACCGCGATCATGTCGCAACCTTTGATAACGTCGACACATTGGTAGATCTGGTCGGCTTTTCAAACACAGACTTTGTTGAGTACGAATTCTGATCTGTCAGAAAATCTCAGCAAAGTGCCGCGCCCCCGCCATGAGGGCGCGGCATTTTCTATTCAAAGGGAACCGTCAGCGACACCGCGAAGGCTGTGCTGTCTTCGTCCTCTTCGCGCAGCTGGGCCAGCCCCACAGACAGCGTCAAATCGTTGTCAAAGGTATAATCCAGCCCAAGCGCGATCAGATGGTCGGTTGAGGCGTCAGCGATGCGGCGCTGGGAATAGGCGGCGCTATAGGTGAAATCTCCGCGCGTCAGGCTGGCCCCGATGGTTGCAACGCGGGCGTTGGCCTCTTCGCCTTCCCAGCCGGAAAAGCGCGCATATTCGGCCATCAGCTCAACATCTTCACCCAGTGCATGGGTGACGCCCACGGCGATGCCAGTTTCATCGCGGTCTTCGTCACCTTGCGCCAGATGACGCAGGCCGAAATGCAGGGTGGTTGCATCAAAGTCGCGATCATATTGCAGGGCAAAGTTGTTCAGCTTGCCCGTGTTGCCCACCCCGCCTTCGGACAGATCATTGCGGCCTCTGCGTGTGCCGAAACTATCGCTGAGCCGTGTGTCGTCTGGATAGAACGCGGCCAAGCTGAGCACACCGCCGCCAAGCTCAAATTCAGCCACCACGCCGATGGCTTCTTCGATCTCATAATCATCGGCGATATCGGCACCGAAATATCCCGGTGCGCTGTCCCAGGCGGACCCAAAAGGAACGCTTAGCTTGCCGACGCTTACCGTGACGGGATCAAGATCAAAAGACAGGCCAAGTTCCCCGACATAAAGGCCCAGGTCCCTAAACGCGCGGTCCTCTTCGGCGTCTGTCACGCTTTCGAAGCTAAGGCTGGTGAAAATATCGATCCGATCGCTGATGGCAAAAAGCAGGTCAACCTCAGCGCTTAGAAAGACGTCGGACACCTCATCATCGGGATCATCCGCGCTCAGAATGGCCTCTACGCCAAACTCAAGCTCAGCCTCGATTGAAAAACCAGCATCAGCGTCATCATCATCGGCCAAGGCCATTTGCCCCAAGAGCATTGCCGCAGGCATCACAACGCCGCCCAAGATCCATTGGCTGTTCATGAAGGCCACCTTCATCCAAACTGTGTTGCGCCCAGCAGGCCGGAGCCTGCACGGCTTGTCAATCTCACTTTGCGCGGTGTTTTGCAGGCTAAGGTCCTGCCCCTAAAGGAACCGATGCTCTTCCAATAGTCCTTCTTGCAGGGCCTTGGCCATCAACGCGGCCATGGAGTTGACACCGAGCTTTGCCATCAGGGAGCCGCGGTGCTTTTCGGCGGTCTTGATGCTAACGCCCATAAGCTCCGCAATTTCGGCGTTTGTCTTGCCTGCGACGATCATCGTCAGCGTTTGCCGCTCACGTGGGGTAAGATCGCCAATAGGCTCGGCATCGCCCAGAAGTTCGACAAGCGCCGTATCCACATGCCGCCCGCCGCTCATGATGAGCGGTAGCTTTGCGAAAAGCTCAGAATGATCAGACGCTTTTGAAAAAGCCCATCCACGCCACTTTCCACGATGCTGCTGAGCAACCCAACAGAGGTGACCGCCGTCAACACCACGATGCGGGTCTCAGGGCTCCACCGGCGGATATCGGCAAGGATTTCTGCCCCCGATGCCATTGGCATGGACACATCAAGGGTGATCAAATCGGGGCGTTCGGTTTTCACCATGGTGATCGCTTCAAGCCCGTTGGTTGCCTCTCCTATCACCTTGATCGGGCGGCTGTTGACCATCTCTTGCGCTTCAATTGCGATGCGCAGGCCTGTGCGGACGATCTGATGATCATCTGCGATAATCGCACGAAAGTGCTGCGATGTTGCGGTGTTCATGACAGGATGCCCCATAATGAGCTGGCCGATTCACAAGCACCTTATGCGATTGAGCGCGATTTTTCAGCGCTTTAACGTCGCTGTGCTGTTTTGGGCTGTGACGGCACGGGGCACGTTGGCCGATGTCACAGACGATGATGACGATGACTATGACCCGCTGCCGGGCCGCACGGCTGAGCAGATCGAAGCGCTGGTTTTCAATTTTGATGAGGTGGTGGAGACGGTCATCCTTTATACGGCCCTGTTCGCGCTCTTGATGATCCTGTTGGCGCTGGCCGGATCGATGCGGATGCGCCGGTGGGTCGGATATACCGTTCTGGCGATCCTGAGCCTTGCTTGGTTTGCATGTTTTGAACAGCATGCAACGGGGATCTACTGGATCGGGCTGAACCCGCCGGTGGAGGTGCTTTTGATCATCGGCACGCCGATCATCTCAGCCCACTTCGTGCTCGCCTCTTGGTATGTGCGGTGGCGCAGGATGCGATGGCTTTTGGTGGGGCTGGCGATCTTGCCGCCAGTGGCCTTGGCCCTGTCGTGGTCCAACACCGGCAATGCCGTCCCGCAAAGCCTGATTGCGCTGGCGCTTTTGGCTGTGGCCGCCCACCTGCTGAGCATGCCGGGCTATCAGCCGGGGCCAAGCCCAACGGTCTATACCCGCCGCAACGGGTTTGTGGTCAGCATTGCCTTGGCGCTGACAGCCTTCATTGTCTTCGGTGAACTGGACGAAGGCCTGGATGCAAGTTTCGCCATCCGCAGTCTTTTTGTCGCTGTGGTGGTCCTCTTTGCCTATTTTCTGGTCCAATCCGTGGTGAGCATCCTGCAAGAGCGCGATGCGTCCCAGCGCCGTGCCCTGGACATCGCCCAGCGGGAAGCTGAGAAGGCAAAGGCGCTGCTGGAGGCTGAAAAGAAGTACGCACGCGCCAAGGAAGCCGCGCGAAGGCATACGCTGCGTCTGGCCACCGCTTCGCATGACATTCGCCAGCCCATCACCTCTTTGCGCGCAACGATGGCGGCAATTGCCAAGGATCAGTCTTTGGATGTGCAACATCAGCTGGGCGCTGCTTTTGATTATCTGGACCAGCTTGCACAAAGCTACATGGAGACGGATGAGCCGCCCAATGCCCCTGCGCCAGAGCGGTCTGAGGATGGGAAAGAACGCATCTCTACGCGGATGCTGGGCGAAACGCTCGACCGGATGTTTCGCAAAGAAGCAGAAGGGAAGGGGCTGGTGTTTGACGTCAGCGTCCAAGATCAGATCATCCGCGTGGCTCCCTTGGTGCTCACCCGCATCCTAAGCAACTTGCTGTCCAATGCGATCCAGCACACGCAGGCAGGGCAGGTGAGCCTGACGGCCGCAGAAGACACGCGCGGCTATGCCTTTGTCGTGCGCAATTCCGCAGCGATGCCTACGGGTGTCGATGGGGCGGATGTATTTGTTCATGGCGCCAAGGGAGAGACCTCAGACGGGTCAGGTTTTGGGTTGGCCATCATTCAACAGCTGTCAGAAGCAAGTGGGCTGAAGATTGACTGGCAAAGTGATGCCGATGTCGGGACGGTCTTTACGGTTCTGGTGTGATCTATCCTTCTCTCAGCGCTGAATGCGTCTCGCCTCAAGCGGCGCGGGTTTCCTGACATTGGTACAGCGCGCATCACCACTGGAATAACAAGTTGCCCAAAGGGCGTATGACCCACTAGCCTGCTTGCATGACCTATCCCCGCAATCAGTTTGGCCCGCAATCAGGCGATGCCGCCGCAGGCATTGAAATCACTGAAGAGTTTGAACAATTCGCGCAGCGTAATGATGTCTTTACCCGTGCGTTCTGGGATGAGACGGTCAAATCCAAAGCTGCCGATGCCTTTTTTGCGTCCTACCGGATGGAGGCGACGCCGCGGCGTGGCGATGGCTTTACCCAGCGCGACTTTGCGCTGAGGAATGCGTCTTGGCTGATCTCTGACGTGATGACGGAACGTTTTGCAGATCAAGGGCGGCGCGAGGGATTTCAAGCGCCCATCAGCTATGACACGCCGGTGGCCCCCATGCAGCTTCCGGTCGAAGATCCGGCCGCCATGACGGCAGAGGTCAAGCGCGTTGCAAAGTTCTTTGGCGCAGACCTGTGCGGTGTGACGGAGATGGACCGCAGGTGGCTTTATGCCACCCGTGTCGACACACGGGATTTGTCAGAGGCCCCGAATGATCTGCCGGCAGGGATGACGTCAGTGATTGTGCTGGGCCATGAAATGGACGCAGACCTTGTGGCCACCTATCCGTCGGCTTTGGCAGGGGCAGCAACCGGGCGTGAATATTCACACGAAGCCGCCATCGTGATGCAGTTGGCCGCCTATAGTCGTAACCTGGGTTATGAGGCGGTCGCCTCCATGAACGACACCGGGCTTGTGATCCCCTATGCGGTCAAAGCAGGTTTGGGGGAATATGCGCGAAACCAAATGGTCATCACGCCTGAGTTTGGTCCAAGGCTGCGGTTCTCCAAGATCTTCACAAACCTGCCCTTGGCCCATGATGCCCCCAAGCCGCAAGGCGTCCGGGCGTTTTGTGACATCTGCACCAAATGTGCCGATGCCTGTCCGGTCAAGGCGCTGCCTTTCGGGCCGCCCGCGGTTGGTGGCACCAACGCTTCGGCCATAAAGGGCGTGCGCAAATGGACGTCGGACGCGGAGAAGTGTTTTAGCTTTTGGGCAAAGACATCGACGGATTGCGCGATCTGCTTGCGCGTCTGTCCGTTCAACCGGGACTTTAGCAGATGGCACCATCGGGTCTGGCTTAAGCTGGCGTTATCGTCATGGCGCAAGCTGGCCTTGTGGTTGGACCGAAAAAGGGGCGCGCGGGTGAAACCCGCCACGTGGTGGCGCGGGTAGCGTTCTGCTGCGTGGCCACCATGGTGTCCGCGCAGCACTCTCAACCCTTTGGGCAAACTGCTACCACATGTCTTGATAAAGGCTAACAATCTCTTGAGCCGTGGGAACCTTGGGGTTGTTGGCGGGCGAGCCTGAGGCGAGCGCTTGTTCAGCCATCAGCGTCAGCATCGCCTCATCCACCTGGTGCCCAAGATTTGTTGGGCTGGGCACGGCCAGGTCTTGGTTCAGCTGGCGCAACCCCTCCACCAGTTTTGCACAAGCGGTGATGTCGGTGTCAGCTTGGGTGGCCCACTGCATGGCCCTTGCGCAATCAGCGTAGCGCTTAGGTGCGGCATTCACCGAAAAGGCTGTCACCGTGGGCAACAACATCGCATTCGACAGCCCGTGGGCGACATGGAAATGCGCCCCGATGGGGCGGCTCATCCCGTGAACCAGCGCGACAGACGCGTTGGAGAACGCCATCCCCGCCTGAGACGCGGCCAGCATCAAACTCTCGCGTGCCTCCGCATCGGAAGGATCAGTATAGGCGCGCCTGACATAGCGGGCGATCAATGGCATTGCAGACAGGGCAAAGGCGTCAGTGTAGGCGAAAGCCTTGCGGCTGACATAGGCCTCAATCGCATGGGTCAGGCTATCCACAGCCGTATCCGCTGTGATGCGGGCAGGCTTGCTCAGCGTAAAGGTCCAATCAATAAGGGCAGCCGTCGCCACACAGGCAAGCCCCGACAGATTGTATTTCTCAGGGCTTTGCGTGTCGGTGATCACACACCAGCGCGTCAATTCAGAGCCAGTGCCACCGGTCGTCGGGATCAAGACAATGGGCACGCCGCAGCGGTCAATTTGGGCGGGCGCTTTGTAGTCCCGCACATGGCCTGGATTTACGGCCATAAAGGACACTGCTTTGGCGGTATCCATCGGGCTGCCGCCGCCAAAGCCAATGACGCAGTCGAAGTCACCGGCGTGAAACACGTCAAGTGCTGCGTCCAAACAGACATCTGTGGGGTCTTCGACCACCTGATCAAAGACGCCGCAGCTGATGCCGCTCTTTGCCAGGACGTCGGTCAGTTGGCCAAGGTATAGCCCCGCGACGGTTGGGTCCGTGACGATCAAAGGCCGGCAAAGGCCAAGTTGGTCCAAAACCTCAGCCGTTTCGCGCGCGGCACCGCCGCCGATGCGGATGATGCGTGGCGATTGCACGCGTCCAATTGAGCCTGTTTCCATGGTTGCGCCCCCTTGCCGCAAAAAATCGCAGACGGCAGGGGCAAACAAGTGAAAACTGTCCGCTGAACGCACGGGCTGGATTATCGTAAGACAATCGGCGGCCTCAGCCCATTGGCCATGCGCAACCTATCAGAATGAGGCCACGCCGCCGGGTGAAGGTAGACAAAACCACGCTGAAACCCGCCAAGACGGCTAATAAATTTGCGACATTTCGTACCATGCTGCGGGTGCAGAAATTTCAGAAAAATCGTTTTAATTCAGATGCGGCGCCTGCAAAATGCGGCGTTCTGCATACAGTGGTATTCATTTAAGTCATTATTTTCATTTGATTTTTTATTCTGCGGCGTCAGTTTTTAGCGTGCTACAGGAGGAACATGTATTATGGATAAGTTGAACGTAGAGGCATGGATCGGCCGCGAAACGTTGACCCGGGGCTGTGTGACAGCACCGCAAGCCCGTCAGATACATGCGACTTTGGGCGAAGGGGATGCCCCGGCAGACGGCGAAGCGCTGCCGTTGTTGTGGCATTGGTGTACCTTCCCAACCGTTGTGCAGAACGCATCGCTGGGCAAAGACGGCCATGCGCGAGGATCAAACTTGTTGCCGCCCGTGCATTTGCCCCGCCGCATGTGGGCAGGCGGGTCGCTGTCCTTTCACCGGATGACCCACGTGGGCGAGATGTTGGAGCGACGATCCCGCGTGCATTCGGTCACAGAGAAAATGGGCGGTGCCGGACCCATGGTGCTGGTCACGCTCAGCCATCAGGTCTGGGGCGAGGACGGCCTGGCGATCGAAGAAATGCAAGACATCGTCTATCTGGAAATCCCCGACAGCTTCACGCCTCCGGCGAAGCGGCCCGTACCGGCGCCAGTCACCGAAAGCGTTGAAACCCCAGAGACGTTGCTTTTTCGCTATTCAGCACTGACCTTCAATGCGCACCGGATCCACTATGATCTGCCCTACACGCAAGAGGTCGAAAAATACCCAGGCCTGGTGGTTCACGGCCCCATGCAAGCCACTTTCCTGATGCGCGCCGCCACACGTCACAAGGGCAGGCCGCCCTTGTTTTTCGATTTTCGGGGCGTGCACCCGATGTTTGCGGGCACGCCTTGCGACATCGCCCTACAAGAAGGGGATGAGGGGCTGCAGCTTTGGACGGGGCAGGGCGGGCATCACTGCATGCAGGCCAACGCGGTCTGGGAGCAAAGCCAATGAGTGTTCTGTCAGGCATGCGCGTTGTCGAAGGGTCCGCCTTTGTGGCTGTCCCGCTTGCGGGGATGACCCTGGCGCAAATGGGCGCGGAGGTCATACGTTTTGACCGCATCGGCGGCGGATTGGATGCAGGCCGCTGGCCGGTGGCCCCAAACAAACAAAGCCTGTTCTGGGCGGGAATGAATAAGGGCAAGAAATCCATCGCGGTGGACATGAAATCGCCCGAAGGGCGCGAATTGATCTCAGACATCGTGACAGCGCCTGGCCCAAACGCGGGGCTGTTCCTCACCAATCTGCGGGTCCGGGGTTGGATGGACTACGAAACCTTAAGCAAGCGGCGCAAAGACCTGGTGATGGTGACACTGACAGGGGACCGGCATGGGCGGCCACAAGTGGACTACACCGTCAATCCGTCGTTGGGCATTCCGCATATGACCGGTGCTGAAGGCGATACAGATCCGGTTGCCCACGCGCTACCTGCTTGGGATCTGATTGCGGGCAACATGTGTGTGTCAGCGCTTTTGGCGGCGGAACGGCACCGGTTGCTGGGCCAAGGCGGCCAGGAGGTTGAACTGGCTTTGAAAGATGTTGCTGCGGCCACGTTAGGCCATCTTGGCATGATCGCGGATGCGACGCTAAACGGCGCGGACCGCACAAAGGCGGGCAACGCCCTTTATGGTGCTTACGGCCAAGACTTTGTCTGCGCTGATGGCGTGCGCGTGATGGTGATTGGCCTAACTGCGCGGCAGTGGTCTGGGCTGGTGGCGGCGACCGGTACGGAAGATAGCATGCGCGTTCTGGAACGGCGGTTGCGCGTTTCGCTGGCGGAGGAAGGCAACCGCTGGACCCATCGCCACGAGATTACCAAGATCCTCAAACCCTGGTTCGAGGCGCGCAAGGTTTCCGATTTTGAGGCAGAGTTCAACAAACGCGGTCTGACCTGGTCAAAGTTCCGCACTGTCAAAGAGGCTTTGGCAGAGGATACCGATCTCAGCACCGAAAACCCCATGTTCGCTGATCTGCATCAGCCGGGTGTGGGCTCCTATCTGACCCCGCGCCATCCTGCCGCGTTTTCGCAAGTGCCCAACCAAGAGGCCAGCCCGGCACCGGTTCTGGGCGCGCATACTGAGGAAATTCTGGGCGATCTTTTGGGGCTTGGCGACCGCACGATTGCGCGCTTGTTTGACCAAGGTGTGGTGGATGCACCAAGGCGGCGCACGCAGCAGTCCGCAGCTTAACGGCCTTTTATCGCAGGCTGGTGGGTTGGTTGGCTCTTCACATAATAAGGCTATGCATTTTGGCGGTTTCCTTGAAGCTCACGCCACAGACCGATGGGATTCGGTCGCGGTTTAAGCACTTGGGGCCTTTATGGATAAGACACTGATTATCGTTCTGGATTCCTTTTCAGAACGGGTTTTTGAATACGACAACGTCACGCTTTTCGACTACGGGTTTTTTAACGAAGTAACCGAAACAGACACGATCGCTGGCGGTTACGGCAACGTGGATGTCAGCGAAGTTACCTTCACCGATGAGCTGGGCGGCTTTTACCGCGTCACGCCGGACGATACCCTCTACAGCATCGACCGCGACATTGATCTCATCAGCCAGACCACCACCCAGGATGCTGACGGCAACGATGTGATCACCTCGGTCTATTCGGATTTCATGCGGGTGGATCAGGACGAAGAACCTGATCCGCAGCATGGCGATTGGGTCATCGAAGCCATGCACCAAGCGCTTGAGGATCCCACCAAAACGGAGATCCTGGCCATCGACCTCGACGCGATTGCCATGATGGCCCAATGGGGGGTCGCGGTTGAGCTGCGGGATGTGGAGCTTGATGGCGAGACATTTCTTGAACCCGAGCTGGTCACGACCGTCTTTGACTTTCTTGAGGTCAATGACGTCCGGTTTAACGATCAAGCCCAGAATTACTATTTGCCTTCTGTTCTGTCCGCCTCTTTCGGGTTGGACCAGGTCTATGAAGAAGAGGTGTCAGCGCTTTCCTATCTGGAAAGCTATGAGGTGCCGATTTTCCAAGCATCGGCCAACACCGGGCAGGGCGGTGTTGATTGGGGCAGCGTTTATGAAACGGTCGTCAATGTGGGGGCCTGGAACCAGACGCCAGACGGCGAGCTTTTGGTATCCTCAGTCGAAAGCCTGCCGAACGTCGATATTGCCGGCAACGGCTATATTGAGAGGGCCGATTGGGGGTCAAACTTTGGTACGTCCTTTGCCACGCCAACATTGGCGGCTGAATTCACAAACCTGGTCAATGACATCATCACGGATCTGAATGCCCAAGGGCAGCGGTTGCAGGATTTTGATGAAACAACCTTTGTTCCGCCAGCCTATTCGCAACTGGTTCAAAACGCGGTAAGCGCGCTTTCCACGAATGTGGAATTGACCTTTGAAAACAGCGCGTTGCCCTCAGAAGTGGTGGCCATCAGCACCGCCTCCATTGAAAAGCACGGGCTGGATCCGGTGATCGTTCCCCTGTCTGGGGACGGCCTTCAGGGGAGCGAGTTGGCATCGGTGGTGGTCGTGCCCCCCAGCACCACGCCAAGTGACGCCGCCGACATTCTGACGGGCACCGCAGGTGATGATATGCTGTCCGCGCTGGAAGGCGACGACACGCTGACCGGCGGGACAGGCAATGACAGTCTGGACGGCGGCGTGGGCACGGATGTGGCGTTCTTTTCCGGTGCCCAGAGCACTTATACCCTGACGCTGACACCTGACAGCACTGTGGTGACGGACCGGCGCGCCGATGGCAATGGCACCGATACCCTGACCAGCATTGAGCGGCTTGATTTTGAGGCTGACATTTTCCGGACGCCCTTTGATCTGGAGACCTTTGGCGGGGTTAGCACTTTGTCTGCTGAAAACTTCGAAAGCTTTATTGAGCTTTATATTGCCTACTTTAACCGCGCACCTGACGCGATTGGGCTTAACTTCTGGGGCACAGCCTTTGCAAAGGGCACGACGCTGGATGAGATGGCCAGCCTCTTTGTCGGACAAGAGGAAACCGTCGCGACCTATCCAGAAGGCACCACAAACGCCGAATTTGCCACGGCGGTTTACGCCAATGTCCTTGGCCGTGCCTCAGATCAAGAGGGGTTTGATTTTTGGGTTGCCGAACTGGATTCAGGCCGTGTGGACCGCGACACCTTTATCCTGCGCATTCTGGAAGGGGCCAAATCTGAGCTGAAGCTGGAAGAGGGGCAGGCCTTTGTCGATCAGCAATTGGCTGACCGCGCCTATCTTGAAAACAAGGTGGATGTGGGGGCCTATTATGCGGTGCATCAGGGCATGTCTGATGTGCAGAACGCAGCGGCGGCAATGGCGCTTTTTGATGGCTCACAGGAAAGCATCGGTCAGGCAATTGCCGCGATTGATGGTTATGCCCAGCAGGCACAAGATGCCGATAACGGTGCGTTTTTGATGCAGGTTGTGGGCGTCTTGGACACCCCGTTCATCGCCTAATCTGACGTCATTGGCTGAGGCACAGATGCAGCCTCAGCCGATGGCCCAAAGCCAGAACCAAACGGTAATGATAGAGGCCCCCGTGGCGATCAGCACCGAAGAGGCAGCGACCCGCCGCGCGCGCCCGTACATATTGGCAAAGATATAGGCGTTAAACCCCGGTGCCATCGCAGCCGTCAGCGCGGCGGCCCGGAATTCTGCCTGCGCCAGCGACAGCGTCTGGCCCATGGCATAGGTGATGGCCGGGTGCACCAGCAGGGCAATGCCGCAGACCATCGCAATGGCCTTCATGTCGCCCTCAGGCCGGTATTGGATCAACACGCCACCCAAGGCGAAAAGGGCCGCCGGCAAAGCGGCCCGAACGATCAGCGACAGCGCGTCATCCACCACCGACGGGATTGTGAGGCCGGAAAGGTTCACAGCAAACCCCGCCAGGATGCCAATCACCAGCGCGTTGCGAAACATCGCACGCCCCACGGCGCGCACCAGCATCACGCCAGATTGTCCGCGGTTGCGCACAAATTCCATCACGGTGATGCCCAACCCATAGCAAAACGGCGAATGAAACGCGATGATCGCGTAGTTGCCCGCAAGCGCATCAGGACCATAGGCGCGTTCCGCGATGGGCAATCCCAACAGGACGGAGTTTGAAAAGAGACAGCAAAATCCAATGGCAACGCTGTCTTCCCAGTCGCGTCCAAACAAAAGGCGTGCGCCGAAAATGCCAAGCGCAAAACAGATGCCTGCGCCGGTGTAAAAGCTCAGCAACAGCCCGCCGTCAAAGGTGGCATCAAGATCAACATTGGCGATGGCCTGGAACAGCAGGCAGGGGATGGCGAAATTCTGGGTGAACCGCATCACCCCATCAATCCCCTCCATCGGGAACAAGCCGCGCCAGACGGCCACATATCCAAAACCGATCACCAAAAAGACCGGCAGGATCACGTCAAGAAGGGTTTGCACAGCGTGCTTTCTGATTGGCTGTCTAAGGCAGCGGGAAGGTCAGGGTCATGCCATCATAGGCGGGGTGGATATGCGCGGGCGTCTCAGCCGCGATCGTGCGGTAATCCAGATCGTTATGCATGTTGGTCAGCACAGCCTGATCCGGTGCCATGTCTTTGATCCATCCCAAGGTTTGATCGAGATGGCTGTGCGTGGGATGCGGATCCCGGCGCAACGCGTCCACGATCCAACAGCGCAGACCCGTCAGGTGCGGCCACACATCATCGGGGATTTTGGCCACATCCGGCAAATAGGCGATGTCATCAAAGCGAAATCCCAGGGCATCCATGCCACCATGATTGACCAAGAAGGGCGTAAAGCTGAGCGTGCCGCCAGGCCCGTCGATCTGCACGTCACCGGTGATGTCATTCATATCCAGGATCGGCGGATACATTGATCCTTTGGGCTGCACAAAGGCGTAGCCAAACCGTTCAATCAATGCGGCCTTTGTCGGGGCGTCCGCCCAAACTGGCAGGCGTGCGCGCATGTTGATCACGATCATCCGCAGGTCATCAAGCCCATGCACATGATCGGCGTGCGAATGGGTATAAAGCACCGCATCAAGCCGCCCAACATCCGCCGCCAGCAGCTGGCTCCGCATGTCCGGAGAGGTGTCGATCAGCACGCTGGTGCGGCCATCCTCTGTCTGGCGTTCGACCAGGATGGAACACCGGCTGCGCCTGTTGCGCGGCTCATCCGGGTCGCAGGCCCCCCAGTGACCGCCCAGCCGGGGCACGCCACCAGAGGATCCGCAGCCAAGGATGGTGATCTTGACCTCAGCCATCACGCTGCCGCCTGAAAGCTGGCTGCTTTGGAAAAGAGCTGGTCAAAATTGCGTTGGGTCTGTGCGGCGAACTCTGCGTAATCCATGCCAAAGGTTTCGGCCGCCCGGCGCGCGGTATGCGCGGTATAGGCCGGTTCATTGCGTTTGCCGCGATGGGGCGGTGGCGCCAGATAGGGCGCATCGGTTTCCACCAGAATGCGCTCCACCGGGGCTGCGGCAAAAATCTCGCGCAGCTCGTTTGATTTGGGAAAGGCGGTGATGCCGGACATGCTGAGGTAGAACCCCAGATCCAGCGCGGCCTTGGCCAATGCGGCAGAGGAGGAAAAGCAATGCATCACACAGGAATAGGCGCCGTTGCGGTATTCCTCGCTCAGGATGCGGGCCATGTCGTCATCCGCATCGCGGGCGTGGATGATCAGCGGCAGGCCGGTCACGCGCGCGGCGTCGATATGGATGCGAAGCGATGTCTTTTGAATGTCGGCGCTGTCAGCGGTGTAGTGATAATCCAGACCGGTCTCTCCGATCCCGACCATTTTGGGATGTGCGCTCAGGGCGATCAGCTCATCCACTGTGACCAACGGTTCTGAGGCTGCAGACATCGGATGGGTCCCTGCGGCAAAGAAAACGGGCGCATGGGCTTCTGCAATCGCTTGCACCCCTGCAAGGTTCGCCATTTTCGTGCAGATCGTCACCATGCGTGTCACGCCAGCCTCAGCCGCATTTGCGATGACTTCCGGCAACCGCCCTTCGAAGTCCGGGAAATCAAGATGGCAATGGCTGTCGGTTATCTGGGGTGCGTCGGTCATGCCTGTCCGTGAATGTTAGCGCGGGGCAGCATCGCCCATCTTCTGCAGGGTATCTAGGACCAGCGCAGCAGGGTCAAGGTTGACGGCCAGGCCATGCTGCACCCGGGCCGAGACCTCTTGCGCCAAATCAGCCCATTTGCGCCCCTGTTGCGGTGTTGGTGCCAGCCGCATCATCAACGCGGCCTCGCCGGGGGCGGCATCCACCGCGGGAGGCTGGCCCAATGCGCCCGTGCGCGCAAGACGGCTGAGCATCAAATCGACAAGTGAGAAAAGCAGCACGAGTTTTTCTTCCGCCCCCGCTGCGCTGCAGCCTCGGCCAGTTTGATGGCGCGCGCGCGGTCCAGGCGGGGCAGGGTATTCATCAACCCAATGAGTTCGGCATAAATCTGCAGTCCCCCCATCAGCGACAGCCGCATCGCACCGCCAACTGAGCCGCCTGAAAGGTCCGCAAGGGCCGCTGGATCACCTTCAAGCGCTGTGTCAGATAGCGCAAAGGCTTCGGCCATCTGCGCCGCTGTGAGGGTCCCCAGACGCAGCGTGCGGCAACGGGAGCGGATCGTTGGCAGCAAGCTTGACGGCTGATGGCTGAGCAGCAGCAGTGTCGCGCGCTCGGGCGGTTCTTCCAGCATTTTCAGCAACGCGTTGGCTGCGTTGACGTTCATTTCATCGGCGTCATCAATAATCACCACCCGCCGGCCGCCGTCGGCGGCTGACATCTGAAAGAACCCGTTCAAGGCGCGGATGTCATCGACCACGATCTGTTTGCGCATCCGCTTTGTGTCTGGGTTGATGGTACGGGTGACCGATTTCAAGGCGCCTTCCCCGCCAGAGGCGATGCGCCGGGCCACGGGATGATCTGGATCTATGTCCAAGCTGTCGGGGGGCGGGGCTGCAAACATCCCGCCGTCATCCTCAGGTGTGGCCAGCAAAAAACGCGCGATCCGCCAGGCCAGAGTAGCCTTGCCCACACCGCGCGGGCCTGTCAGCAGCCAGGCGTGGTGCAGTTTGCCTGCGTTAAAGGCATCCAGAAAAACACGCTCAGCCGTTTCTTGCCCGATCAGACGCGGCGTATCACGGGGGTGCAACGCACCGTCGATCCGGTCAGGTTGGGGGGCATCATCACTCATAAGGCAGGGTGTAGCATGTTTGCCAAGAGAGGAAAGAGCATCGCCACGCCATCTCGCGATGCCCGGTCTGGTGCAGGTGGAGTGCAGATAGTGGGGAGCATAAGATCGGCGTGCTAATGCGCCGTCATCTCAGGGGCGAACCGGCTCACTCCGCCAATCGGGACATAACGGTTGAGACGACATCTTCATGCACCGCTTGCAGATCACGGCCCCCGTCAATCACAACAAATCGCTCGGCAAACTCATCTGCAAGGGACAGAAACCCTGCGCGCATGGCGGTTTGCAGATCCTCACCAAAGGCCTCAAACCGTTCATCGGCGGTTTGCCGGGACAGCGCGCGGGACAGCCCCTGGCTTGGATCCATATCGATGAGCAAAGTCAGGTCAGGCTCGATGCCAATCATCAACTTGTGCAGCTGATCCACGGTGCCGCGTAAATCTCCGCGCGACAGCCCCTGATACATGCGCGTTGAATCTGCAAACCGGTCACAGATCACGATCTTGCCCGCGGCAAGAGCCGGTTGGATGGTGCGTTCCAGATGATCGCGCCGGGCGGCGGTAAACAGCAACAGCTCCGTCTCAGCGGACCAGCGGTCAGGCTCGCCTTGTAGTACCAAGGCGCGGATCTCCTCGGCCCCGGTTGATCCGCCCGGCTCACGGGTCAGGATCACATCCCGGCCCAAAGGCACCAGATGGTCGTGCAGCATCCGGGCCTGCGTGGACTTGCCTGACCCGTCAATGCCTTCAAAGCTGATAAAGAGGCCCTTGCCGCTCACGAAGCGTCCTGCGGCCCTGCGTTCAGCCGTGCAAAGAGATAGCGCGCAGCGGCCGTGACCTTGACCATAAAACCACCCGGCTCAACGGTCTGGGAGGCCACGAGTGGGACGCGCACTTCTGGCAGGTCTTCCCGTTTCAAGATCAATTCGCCCAAGGTATCGCCCTTTTCCACGGGGGCACGGAAGGGGCCGTTAAAGACAACTTCGCCGTCAATGGCACCGCTTGTGGTGATCGGGGCCAGCACGGTCAGATCTTCGGCCAGCTCCAGGCCAACGGTGGGTTGCGCGCCCATGGACACTGGCGCTTGTGCCAACTGCGTGCCTGCGGTGCCCAAGGACCGTTGGCTGAATTGGCGAAACGCCCAGTTCACAATGGCCTCGGATTCGCGCGCGCGGTCTGCAACGCTTGTCAGACCAGAGATGACAAAGATCACCCGGCGGTCGCCTTGCTTGGCGCTGCCGACAAGCCCATACCCGGCCTCTTTGGTATGGCCGGTCTTAAGGCCGTCTGCCCCAATATCGAGCCCCAGAAGTGGGTTGCGGTTGAACCGGTTTGCACTTTCGTTTGCGTCAAAAAGAAACTCGCGCTCAGCAAACATGGGGTAGAACTGCGGGAAATCCGTGATCAGCCGGTTCGCCAAAAGCCCCAGATCCCGCATCGACATACGGTGGCCAGGCTTAGGCCAGCCATTGGAATTCATGAAGGTCGAATTGGTCATGCCCATCTGCTGTGCGCGCATTGTCATGTCGCGTGCAAAGCGGCTTTCAGTCCCCGACAAAGCCTCGGCCAACACAACACAAGCGTCATTGCCAGACAGCACGATGATCCCGCGCAGCAGGTTTTCGACCGTCACACGCTCCCCTTCTTGCAAGAACATCGTTGAGCCGCCGTAGCGCGCGGCATCCGCAGAGACCAACAGCTGTTGGTCCAGCTCCAGACGGCCTTTAGCGACCGCCTCAAACCCCATGTAGAGGGTCATCAGCTTGGACATGGAGGCAGGCGGCAGCGGCTCATCCGCGTTTTTGGACAGCAGCACCGTGCCTGTGGTCTGGTCGATCACATAAGCGGCGGTCGCCTTCGTCTCAAACGCAAAGAGAGATGTGGTTGTAAGGATCAGCGCCAGGCTGGCAGCAAGGAGGCGGATCATGATGCGAGAAGGCTCCTATCAGTTGCTCACGGCATAGGCGTCTGAGAAGCCCTCTGCCTTGATGGCTTTGGTCAATGTGTTGAGTTCAGATTTCGTGGACGCAGGGCCAACAACAACCCGCCAGAAGGCTTTGCCGTTGATCTCAGACTTTTTGACAGTTGGGATCATACCAGCGCCGCGCATTTGCTTGGCGGCACGTTCCGCGTTGGCTTCGACGCTGAAAATGCCGATCTGCACAAAGGGTTTGGGCAGGGATGAAGTAGGCTTAGGTGCTGCAGGTTTCGGCGCAGGGGCCGCTGTCTCGGGTGCGGCATCAATCGCAGCGCCCGCCGCAGCAATCGGATCCAGCGTCGTTTCAGCAACATCTGCGGGGGCTGCAACCGCATCCACGGTCTCTTGCGGGGTTTCGTCAGAAACAACCGGTGCCGCTTCGCGGCGCAGTGCTGTTACATTAAGCGGGGCGGGGGCACCTGCAAGGATGCCCAACGCGGCCGCGGCATCAGATGAGATTTGCAGTTTTGGCCCCGGCAGATCGCGTTCTTTGCGAAAAAGCGCGCCGATCACAAATTTGTTGTTGGCCTGGTTGCGGATGATCACCCGCTCAGGCTCGGTCACATCTGGATGTGCTACCCAAACACCGCCCAGCGACGGCCTGCCATCCCAAAGCCCTTCATCCGTGGCCGAAAAAACCTCTGGCGCTTCCACGTCCCGTTCAACCACTTGCCCCGAGGCGGTGGTGGCAGCAGCGGCATTTTCAGAGCCGCCTTGCGGGAACGGCAAGCTGAATTGCCCGTTTTCATCACAGCCAGCGATCAAAGCCACGGCAATCGCCAAGGCGCTGATGCGGCCTGATCTTTTGAGGATCCCTGAATTGATCGCTATGTCCATGGTACTGCTCGTCATGGTCACATCCTTGCCTGCGGGCCGTTTCGGCCTCATCCTGACCGCAACTTGCGGCACACCACTTGGTCCCCTGCAGGGGATCTTGGCGCTACACTAGCCTGCTACGGGGTGTCTGAAAACCCTGCGCGCGCGGCATCGGCAAATTTCCACGATTTGGAAATCCGCATTCTGAGGCAATTGCCTATTTGCCGAATCAAAAATTGCGGATTAGGACGGGCGGACTGCGGAGGTTTGGCAGAGTGGTCGAATGCACCGGTCTTGAAAACCGGCGGGCGTGAGAGCGTCCCCAGGGTTCGAATCCCTGAGCCTCCGCCAGTTATTCTGTGAGGGCTGTTGGTGCCAAATGGCGGGCTCTGACCCCCAGAATGTAATTCCCACTCATCATCGCTGATTGAGCGCGCAAGCGAGCCTTAGCTCAGGTCAGACCGGTCACACGAAAACATCAAATACCCTTAGGCGCATGGCATACCTAAAGACCCTCAAAAGCCCGCGCGCCACCCTGCCACCAAATCCGCAGGAGGCAAAACCCTAAGACCGGTTCGCATTTGCCGCAGGCAGCAGACCGTCCGGTCTCCACAACAGCAGGGCGATCACGGAGCCCAGCACAATAGCGTCGCGGTAGGGGGCAAGGCTATCTGGGAGGAAGGCTTGCAGCAGCACCTCTAACGCGCCGACGATAAAACCGCCAAGCACAGCTCCACCAAGGCTGCCCAGGCCGCCAAGGACCGTCGCGATAAAGGCTTTGAGCACCGGGAAAAAGCCCATGATCGGATCAACCGATCCCCGTTGCGCCGTCCAAATCACAGCCGCCACTCCGGCCAAGAGCCCCGACAGCGCAAAGGCCACTGCAACCACGCGATTGGCCTTGATCCCCAACAGTTTGAGCATCTCAATGTCTTCGGCGGCGGCCCGCATGGCCATGCCGATCGTCGTGCGGCGCAACACATAGGTGAGGCCCGCGAGGGCGGTCAGCGTGACGATGATAGAGACGGTCGGGATGATGCCAAACGTGGTTTGGCCAATCTGATAGGTGCCCGACCAGGAGGCCGGAAAAGAAATCGGTACAGGCCGCGCAGAGATCCCGTTTTGAAACAACACCTTCAGGATTTCCGACACCGCAAAAGACGTGATCAGCAATGCAACAACATCGGCGCCCCGCATTGCGCGAAAGGCGGTTCGTTCCATTGCCATGGCCATGAAAACCGCGGCCCCCAGACCTATGGTCATGGCCGCAACGGGCGGCATGCCAAAGCTCATGGCCAGGAAAATGCCATAGCCGCCGAAGGTCATGATTTCACCATGTGCGAAGTTGATCAAACGCACGATGGAAAACACAATCGCCAAGCCCAAAGCGAGCATCGCATAGATGCCCCCAAGGCTCAGCGCGTTGATGAGTTGTTGAAAGAGAATATCCACCGATCACGCCGCCAGATAGGCGGCTTGCAAGACCGCGTCATTTGCAAGATCCGAAGGTGCGCCTGCCGCCGCAACCGTTCCATTGGCCAGCACGACCGCATGATCAGCAATATCAAGCGCCAGCGCCGCGTTCTGTTCCACCAGCAGGATAGAAATGCCAGCCGATTTCAGCTCTTCAACAATGTCGAAAATCTGATCGACCACCTGTGGGGCCAGGCCCAAAGACGGCTCATCAAGCAACAACAGGCGCGGACCGCTCATCAGGGCGCGGCCAACGGCCAGCATCTGCTGCTCGCCTCCTGACAAAAGCCCGGCCATTTGCTGGCTGCGTTCGCCAAGGATCGGAAAGCGTTCCTTCATCTCAGCCACGCGCTTGGCGCTGAGCGTGTCATCGCGCAGGATTGAACCTGCGAGCACGAGGTTTTCTTCCACCGTCAGCTGCGCGAAAATGCGCCGCCCTTCGGGTGAAATGGCCACGCCCGCCCGCACAATGGCGTCAGGCGCGGCCCCTGTCATATCTGTGCCAAACAAGGAAACAGCCCCTGACGCGACGGGCAATGCACCAGCAATGGCCATCACGGTCGTGGTCTTGCCCGCGCCATTGGCCCCCAAGAGCGCGGTGATGCCGCCCTTCGGGACGCTCAAGTCAATGCCCTGCACCGCATGGATGGGACCATAGCGTACATGCAGCCCCTGAATATTAAGCGCTGTTTCCATTGTGCTCAGACCTTACGGTTGCGGCAGGACAGCAGGATCCGCCGTGCTGCGCAGGACGAACTCCTTTTCGCCTGCCGCGCTGATCCGCGCCACCACAACGTCGCGCAGTGGCATGCGGTCTGTGCCAGCAAAGGTAAAGTTGGACATGATGCCCTCACCATCCTTGATCTCTGCCATGGCAGCGGTCACAGCGGCAGGATCGGTTGTGCCTGCTGCAGCCACGGCATCCTCAATCATATGCGCGATATCGCAGCCGTTGACATAATAGTTGTTGTCCGGCGTCGTCCCGGTTGCCGCTGTGAAACGGTCAATGAAATCCGCATAGGCGGAGCCTTCGTCGGGGAAGCCGCCTGAGGTATGGGTGACGCCTGTCACAACATCGCCCAGCCCGCGGACGGTGGGCGAATCCAGGACGTCACCGCCCATCACTTGTGTCTCAACGCCGGCACCGCGCAGCGCACGGATAAATGCCGGAAAGTCTGGCTCCCACGCCCAGGTGACGATGACGTCAGGGGCATCATCCGCATTCTTGATTGTGGTCACGATTGCGGAAAAGTCAGGCTGGTTCAGCGAATAGCTGCTTTCGCCGACCACAGCGCCGCCAAGGGTGGAGAAGGCTTCGCCAAAGTATTCAGGCCCGCCCAGCGTATAGGCGCTGTCTGGGGATTTCACCAACCAGACCTTCTCAAATCCCAGTTCGCGGGCGTGGCCTGCCAGCACGGTGGCCTGTTGGTTGTCAGCGGGATAGCTGCCAAAGACATGCGGGCCCACTTGCGTCAGAACGGGTGCCGTGCCCGCGAATGTCATCGTCGGGATGCTATCGGCGGCGGTGATCTGAGCCGCTGCAATGGTCGGGTCCGCGTCAGCGGAGGCCACGATGAATTGCGCGCCGTCGTCGATCATTTCCTGCACAACCTTGACGCCCTCGGCGATGTCTGAGCGCGTATCGCGCACGATCAGTTCAACGGGCGTCGTGCCGTTGAGGCCGCCATTGGCATTCATCTCGTCGATGCAAAACTGAAAACCGGCATAAGCTGGCCCGTCATAGGGCGCCAGATAGCCCGATTGCGCGGACATGACGCCGATCTTGTAGCCGTCGGCCATCGCCGCGCTGGCCAGGCCGGTCACGAGGGCGGTGGAAATGAAAAGTGTGTTACGGATCATGATGGTACGTCCTCTGTTGGTTGATTTTAGCTAGGTTCGCTTATTGCTGCTTTTGGGCGGTGCGCCCTTTGCCGATATAGGCCTCAATGACTTTGGGGTCTGAGCGCACGTCTTCGGGCGTGCCTTGGGCGATGACGGCACCTTGGTGCATCACCACAATCCAGTCCGACAGGCGGTTCACGAACCGCAAGTCGTGGTCGATCAGTAAGACGCCAATGCCGCGCGTCCGGCCAACATCGGTCAGGCGGTCTGCCAGATCATCTGTTTCGCTCGGGTTCATCCCTGCGGCGGGTTCGTCCAGCAAAAGGATCTTGGGGTCCTGCGCCAGCGCACGGGCAATCTCCAACCGCTTGCGCGCACCATAAGGCAGGCCATCGGCGCGGTATCCGGCAACATCGCCCAGATCAAAGGCACTGAGCTCGCGCAGGGTGATGGCAGCGGCGGTCTTGCGGTCATGCCCGGCGGCCAGAGCCGCGACGAGGACGTTTTCATAGGCCGTCAAACCGCTGAAAAGACGCAAATTCTGAAAACTGCGCGAAACGCCGTGGCTTGGCACCTTGTGATGGGCGATGCGCGTCAGGTCGATGCCGCTGATTTCAGCAGAGCCCGTATCGGCCTGGTAGGCGCGGGTGAGCAGATTAACGAGGGTGGACTTGCCCGCGCCGTTGGGGCCAATCAGCCCCGTGACGCGGCCCGTCGGGGCTTCAAAACTCACCCCTCTGACGGCTTTGACGCCTGCAAAACTCTTGGACAGGTCGGAAGCCTTGAGCGTGGCAGGGGACACAGGTTCAGGGGGTGTGCTAGGTCTGTTTGCGATTTCAGACCTTTGAGCATGCGCGCATCTGCGCCGGGGCCGAGCTCAAACCCTCCGACAAGGCCTTGTGGCCGTGCCCAGATCACCAGCAGGATGGCCAGCCCTAGGACAATTGTGGTTAGGCCAAAAACCTCTGGCAAAGGTATGCCCAAAACGGTTGCGCCGCCTTCAAACTGACGCACCGTGTCTTGCAGCAGCGTCACAGCAATCACGCCGACAACTGCGCCGCCCACCGATGCCATGCCGCCAACGATCATCATCACGACTTGCGCGAACACCAGCCCAAGATAGAAAGACGCAGGCGAAAACGCCCCCAGCATATGGCCGTAAAGCGCGCCTGCGATGGTGGCCATCGCCCCTGATGCACACCACGCGAAAAACCGCGTGCGCCGGGCGTGGATCCCCAAAGCGGTCGCTGCATCCTCATCGTCACGCGCCGCGCGCGCAAAAAGACCCCACCTGCTTTCGCGAAACCAGCGTGCCAGCAGGATCGCGACCACCGCCGCGCCAAGCGCCAGCGCCAGATCCGTGACCCGTGGGACGCCGTAGAATGTCTGACTGCCGCGCGTAATTTCGCGCGCGGCGATGGCCACGCCGTGGGCGATGATCAGCAAACCCAGCGTCGCAATCGTGGCCGAGGCCCCCACAAGCCGCGCGATGGCGCTGCCGGTGACAGCAGCAAAGCCCAGACCGGCCAAAGCGACCAAAGGCAGCGACAGCCAGATCGTCACCTCATGCCCTGCCAGAAACGCCGGAAGATCTGGCAAGGCAGAGCGTTGCAGTCCCGCAGGCATGGTCAGAATGCCCGACAAATAGGCCCCCAGCGCCAGAAACGCGCCATGGCCAAATGAGACGATGCCGGTGTTGCCGCAATAGATGGCAAGAGCCACAACAGCGACGACGTTAACGCACATCTGTACAGCAATACGTTCGCCGGTGCGCCCGAAAATCGCGGCCAGGCCTGCCACCACCACCAGCAGCACCGCAACAGCCGCTACGGTCCGCAACACGTTCGATGCGCGCAGCCGGCTGGGATGGGCGTGAAGGCCTGCGTCGGTCATTGGCTGGCCCCGTCGATCGAGGCCACGATGGCCCCTGCAAGCCGGTCGGCCCAGGCGTTTATGCCTGCCTGAGTGACAAGCTGATCGTTGCGAATTTCAATCAGGCAATGCGCCAGATTGCGCCGTTCGGCATGTGCCGGAATGAACCAATCGCCCTCTGTTTCAATCTGGTAGGGCTCATTCACCGCAAGCAACAGTTCGGGGTGCTGCCGCGCGATATGATCCATCAAATGCTGCGCGACACCGGTTTGTGCACGGCTGAGAAAACCTGCATGCCACGGCCTCTCGGTTCCATTCATAAGCGGCGTGTAGGAGTGGATCGAAAACGCCGCACGCCGTGGGAAGTGCAGGAAAAGCCGGTTCAACGCCGCATCCATCGGGCGAAAAATCTCATCCACGCGCATGGCGCGCGCTTTGTCGGTCAGGGTGGCGTTGCCCGGCACCGGCTCTTCATCGCTGATCGCTGGGATTGCCAGATCACTTTGGGGCGGGCGGTTGCAGTCCAGCACCAGCCGCGAATAGTTCTG
The DNA here is from genome assembly GCF_055693825.1 of Sulfitobacter sp. GN1-4. Lineage (NCBI taxonomy): Bacteria > Pseudomonadati > Pseudomonadota > Alphaproteobacteria > Rhodobacterales > Roseobacteraceae > Sulfitobacter > Sulfitobacter sp. GN1-4. The sequence continues at coordinate 1,642,437 of NZ_JBVFUQ010000003.1, forward strand.
GATCACCAGGGGCGCTTGCAGACGTTCTGCCAATGCACGCGCCAGGGCCTGCGCGCCGATGTCCCAGCCCCTGTGGCTTTCGATCACGGCGCGCGACATGCCCAAATCACCAAGAGCCGCCGGTATTGCGTTGCCCGCATGTTCGCACAACAAAACGATGTCTGAGGCACGGTCAGCGCCGACAACTTCAATCGGCACAGGGTCTTTCGGCCCTAGCAGGGTTTGCAACTGCATGCTCAAGCCGCTTGCTCTGTGCGGTGGGCAAAGCGCTTTGTCATGCCAAAAAGGTCACGCGGATCATCCGGGTCAGCGATCAGATCGAGCATTTCACTGCGCGCACCCTGGGCCACTTTTTCGCGCAGCCAGAGCATGGCGGAGAAATCTTCAACCGCAAAACCTACGCCGTCAAAAACGGTGATCTGATCGGCGGATGTCCGTCCGGGCTGGTCGCCGGTCAACACCTGCCACAGCTCTGTTACGGGATGGTCGGGGTCCAACTGCTGAATGTCGCCCTCAATCCGTGTCTGTTCAGGGTATTCCACAAAAATGTCGCTGCGCAGCAGGATATCGCGGTGCAATTCGGTCTTGCCTGGGCAATCCCCGCCGATGGCATTGATGTGCAGGCCCGCGCCCACAAGGTTGTCTGTCAGGATCGTTTGATAGCTTTTGTCCGCCGTGCAGGTTGTCACCACGTTGGCCCCTTGCATCGCATCTTGGATTGAGGTGCAGGCGGTCAGGCCAAGGCCTTGCCCTTCCAGGTTGCCGATGCAGCGTTGGGTGGCTGTTGGATCTATGTCGAACAGGCGGAATTCGGTGATCCCGCAGACTGCGGCCACGGCAAGGATCTGGAACTCTGATTGCGCCCCATTGCCGATGATCGCGGCGCATTTGGCACCCCTTGGGGCCAGCGCCCGCGTCACCATGGCCGAGGTCGCCGCCGTGCGCAGCGCGGTCAGCAGGGTCATTTCGCAAAAAGCTCAGGATAGCCCGTCTCAACGCGGGCCAACACGCCGAAAGCGGTGACGGTTTGCAAACCCACCTTGGTGTTCGCCGGGTGGCCGTTCACGAATTTGAACGTGTAATCCACCCCATCCGAGGTTGGCATCAATTCGATCACACCAATGTTGGAATGCGACGCCACGCGCGGGGTTTTGTCAAAAGCGTCCCAGCGTTTGAAATCCGCCTCGATCATATCGGCAAGCTCGCACAGACAGCGGTGAATGCCGAGCCCATGGATCAGCGCCAGCATGTTTTCGACGCTTACGAAAGGCACCAGGGCTTTGTCCGAAGGGCCGTTCATCAATAGGTGCTTTCATAGGCGGCGCATTTCTGGGCCGTATCCATGCCTTTCACCGCCTCAATTTCGGCGGCCTTATGCGCCTCATAGAGGCTGGCAAACTCTGGCCCGAACCAACCAGTAACCGTTGGATCTGCGCGGAAGGCTGCAAGAGCGGCCTCCAATGTCTCGGGCAGGCGGACGTAGCCCCGGCTTGCCAATTCATCCGCAGGCAAAAGCGATAGATCTTCTTCGGTTGGTGCGGGGGCTTTCAATCCGTCTTCGATGCCCTGAACACCTGCATGAACAATAGCAGCCAGCGCGAGGTAGGGGGAGGCCGCTGCATCTGCGGCGCGGTATTCGATGTTGAACTGCTTTGAGATAGAGGCGGGGTCTTTGGCCGTCACTGGGCACACCCGCAGCGATGCTTCCCGGTCGCGGAACCCAAGGTTGTTATAGGCAGCAGACCAGCGGTGCGGGGTCAGGCGTTCGTAAGACACAACCGACGGGGCCGTCAGCGCCAGAATCTGCGGCAGGTATTTCAACACGCCTGCTGCGAAGCTGTCGGTCAGTTTGGACATGCCACAGGCCCCGTCCGCATCATATGTGACAGGCGTGCCGTCATCATCGACAAAGCTCATGTGGATGTGCACGCCATTGCCCACGCTTTGCACATCGCGAATGGGGGTGAAGGTGGCGGACTCTCCCAAAAAACGGGCCGTTGAGCGTGTGAGTTCCCGCAGGATGACCGCCTCATCCGCCGAACGCACGCCTTTGGCGGGGCCCACCACAACTTCGTATTGGTTGGGGCCGTACTCCTTCATGATGCTGTCCGGCTCCAATCCGTTTTCGGCCAGCACCGCCATCAGCATCTCACAAAGGCCCCGCTGCAATTCAAACCCGTCACGCCCGTATCCCTGATTTTCAATCGCGGGCGTGGCTTTAAGCTGAAATTCATGTTCGAAGGCCGAAATCAGGTGGACCCCGGCCACGTCATGAAGACGTTTCAGCGCCGCTTTCAGGATCGCGCGGGTGCAAAACGCCCATGGAGCGCCCTCCAGCGTGACGATGTCGCCCAACATGAAATGTTCAGTTGTTTCACCAAAACGCGCTTTGGCCTGGGCCGTCGCGTCAGGGATCAGGAGCAGATCGCCAAGCGCACCAAAGGGGCTTTCAGCGATTGTATCAAAGCAGGTGATTTGCACGTTTGTGGGTGTCCAACCAACGCCGCGCAGCAGACGTTTTTCCAGTTGGTCGGCAGGAAACGCCTTGCCGCGCACCTTCCCGGCGATATCAGACGTGGCGGCAAATATCAGCGGCAGGGTCATTCTTTTGTTTCCTTTGAGGTCAGGCGCAGGGGGGCTGCGGCCTGGGTGTTATCGTGGGCGCACGTGTTATTGGGAACGGAGGATTTGGGGCTGTTGCGCAGGAGAGTGCCGCCACTAAGGCGCGGTTCTTCCTGCCTCCGACTGCGGATCGGCTGAGACACGCAGCGTGATGGGGATGGCGGAGATGTTCCGACCCGTTCCTCAATCGCACAAAGCAGCGGAACGCGGTGATCCAACAACATCGCCGGAGCGTGTTTACACTCTCCACAGGGGAGCGCGACGACTGTGCTCTCGATGCCAATATCCGTCAACATGGCCACCAGAGTGGTGAAAATAATTTTCACGTCAAGATCAATTAACATCTTTTTGTAAATTTGTTTCCTATTTTCGGATGCTGCTGAAATGAACGCCACTTGGTGTCAAAGGGTGCGGACACCAGCAATTTTTGGACGACAAGGACAATGGCGTGGCCGTGCCAACAGGATCTTATCACCGTAAGATTTTCGAGGTGCTGACCCACCACGAAGATGATGTCCCGGACCTTCAGCTTCCGCCGTCGATGTTACCTGTGTCGATGAGGTGTCCTGCCAACCTGATGCCCAATAACGCCGCATTAACACTTCAAAGCTAATCGAGGCTGCATCCCAACAACGAGGCAAGGTGCTTTTGATGAAAATGATCTCACTCTGTGCGCTGGCGCTTACACTGATGACGGGGGCGGTGCAGGCAAGTCAGACGATCTCACTGCCTGAAATTCCGGGCCTGTCTGCATCTGCAGAAGAAGGGATTTTCCCAAACCTTGTTCAGGCCTTGGAGGCTGAGACAGCGCGCGACTTTGCGATCACTCTGCAGCCTTTTGCGCGGTCTATCCGCTCCGTTTCGACGGGTGAAAGTGCGGCGCATATTCCACTGCTTGATCCCGAAAACGGCTCGACACCTGGCCCGGGGCTCGTGTTTGGCACAACGCCGCTCTACCATGTCACCTTCTCAATTTACCACCGCAGCGACACGCCCATCGGTCCCAATAACCTCTCTGAGCTTAATGTCGTAACAGACATTGGTCACACGCAGGTTTTCGACTTTGAGACTGAAGGCACCAGCTGCATTCCATGTGCGTTGAAAAAGGTGGCTGCCGGGCGCGGGGATGCGGTGATCTTTGCGACCGTTGTTGTCGACGGCACGATTGAGGCGGAGGGGATCGAAGGTCTGGCTAAGATCCCCTATGGCCGTTTTCCGGTGAAGTTCGTGCTGCAAGACGGGAATGCAGAGCTTGATCAAATCCTGGGCGACGGTATCAGGTCGCTGGAGGCGAGCGGTCAGCTACAGGCGATCCTGGGTCCGCTGATGGAGTAGGCGTTTGGCGTGTCCGCCTTTGGAGGGGACACGCCTTGCCGCAGGGGATCAGTGGCGGGCGTTACCTAGGCCGCAAACGCCCGGGCTGTCGGTGGTGGCATACTTCGCCCGGGCGCAGCCCCTTCCGTGCGAAGCAGCCCCCGCTTTGGGCAATCAGACCAAAGCGATGTCATCCATCACCCCGGTCAGCTGTACCAGGAACGCGCCGCTGTCCACTTGGATGGCATCTTCATAAAGCGCATCCGTCGCAGATACCGCATTGTCAAAGCTGTCCGCCTGGTCCCGGACAAACAACGTCATGACGTCAGCCGCGCTGTCGACATCAGACATCCCGTGCACGACCGCAAAATGCATGCCCACGTCTGTCTTTGCTTCGAGATAGGCTTGATCAGCGGCTTGCAGTGCGATGAACTCTGCGTCGCTTCCTGGCGCAGGCTCTGCCTTGGCACCGCGCAGCACTTCAAGAATAAACTGATCCCGCGTGACCCCTCCGCTGTCGAGGGTGTTGGCCCAGAAGGTCAGCCCGCCTTCGTCCGGTGTCCGGCCAAGCACGTTGTTGTAGACCGCTGTGGCAAATTCAAGCGCGCTCAATCCGGCTGGATAGGTCTCTTGGGTTTCGGGTTGCTGCAAGAAGTCGGCGGCAATCTCTTCCAAAGTCAGGCCATCGGCATAAACCGATCCCCAGAAATTCAGCCCGATCGCATCTGGTGCGCGGTTGAAATAGGCGATGTAGAGTTCGACAAATATGGTGATTTCTTCGACACTCAGGTCCGCGATGCCGGTTTGTGACGCCAGGTTGAAGGTCTCGCTCCCCATGTCGAAGGACAGGAATTCCACGTTGCTAAGCGTATCCTGGCCGTCGCCATCGCTTGCTCTGTCTGTCAGCGTGGCTTCGCCCTCAGCGATCTCCAGCGTGTAGCGGCTTTGCGGGCCTGCATAATAGGCCGTGTCAGAGGCACCAGCCCCTCCATCAATCACATCGTCATCCGCGCCGCCGGACAACATGTCATTGCCGTCCCCGCCAAAGATCTCGTCCGAGCCAGCGCCACCTGACAACAAATCGTCGCCCGCTTGGCCCGCCAGACCGTCATCTCCGGCCAATGCCACGATGTAGTCCGCGAATGCCGTCCCCGTCAGAGAAGGATCTTCTGCGGTGCGTGTTTGGCCGCTTTCGGTCAGAAACTCTCCAAAGACGCCAAAGGCCTTGTCATCCAAATCCGGTGTGCGCGCGTAATCCGTTTCCCCAACTGTGATGGGCTGACCGCTCCATAAATCCAACAGCGGATCGTCGGTCACGCCGCTCAGCATGGCCCAGTAAAGACCTTGGTTATGCTCCGCCCCAAATCCGAACTGATCCAGCAAGCCGCCCTCTTTTTGCGCGGTCATAGAGACATTGGGCAGATCCACGGGCGTCAGTTCGTTAAAGAAATGCAGGTTGTCATTCAGCGCACCGTTCGGTGACAGCGGCAGCTCGGTTGGGTTTTGCTGGTCAAAGGTGACGGGATCATTGGTGAATGAAAGGCCAATGTAGTTGCCCGGCGCATTCAGTCCCGTGATCTGGCCGTCCCCGTCAGTGTTGACCATACGCGGATCGACCTGCAGCTGCAGACCTTTTGCGCTGTAGGGGTCGCTCAGCACGTCGGGGTGCACGCCAGCTGACGCGATGGAGACCACGGTCAGATCCACGCTTTCATCCAGGCGGTGGGCATCGGCCAACATAAACAGATCAGCTGTTGTCCCGCCCAGGCTGTGACCCGAGACAACCAGCTTTTCAACGCCGTTTGCCGGGTCATTTGCGTAAGCCAAGGCTGCGTTGATCAGCGGACGCATCGCCTCATAATAGTGATACTGCCCATTGCCGGTGAAGGCCTGGCCAAAGAGGGCATCAATCAACTGATCATCCGTGCCCCGAAAGGTCAGCGCCAGGGTGCGTTCTCCATCAGGAGAGGTGCCCAAAGACAACAAACCCTGGGCCGAGAAAGGCTGCGTTAACGACAATTCATCCGGGCTGTCGCCACGGAACAGACCGCCTGCGCCCCAATCAACTTTGTTGGCCTCACTCGTCAGATACCCCCGGCTGGCCAGGGCCCCGGGCGAGACAAGCTGCCAGCCGACCTGATCGAGATAATCATCGTAAAGGTCATCAATGCCGTTGGCGCGGTCCGTGTCGCGATAAGCCTCGGGGATGTTGTCCTTGCCGTAAACCGCGCGCGCCATAAAGGCACCAACCTCAACCTCCCAAGCGGCGTTGCTGATGTCTTTGTCGCCACCACTGAACTGATCATTGTGAAACTGTTCGCTCCAGGTGTTGTTGTCGGTGCTGTGCTCCAGCTCTGCACCGCTCAGCTCCACGGTGAAGGTCTGTGGATCTCCGTCGGGCAGTTCAAAAGAAAACTCCTCCCACCAGCCGATGTTGGGCACCAGACCGCCAAGCAGGACATCGGTGCCGATGGCTTGCCCATCCAGCAGATAGGTCACGTTAATGGGCCCAACCAACGGGTTCCACAGTGCGTCGCCTTGGTTTTCGATAAAGCTGCGTACCGTCACTTCGCTGCCCGGTTGCCATGTGCTGAAGATCTGCACATCGCCCACCACCACATCCGGGCGCGGATCGCTGATCTCAAAGGTTTCGGTGCGGGTGTTGTTGGACGAGATCCTGATCCCGCGCCGCATTCAGGATGCGCACTTCAACCTCGTTGGCACCGCCCTGATCAAAGACGGTGGCGTCGGTTTCGTAGTTGACGCGGTTCCCGCCCAAGCCGCCGGGCAGGATGCTGCGCCCCACTTCTTCGCCGTTCACCAGGTATTGCAGGGTAAAGGGGTCAGACCGCTGATCGCCGGTATTCTCAACCCAGGTTTCAATGATCACCGGCAAGCCAACAGACCGGACGCCTGCCAAATCAATGTCACGGATCGACAGCTCAGGCGGGGCGTTAAAATCCACCCAGACTTCCATGTAATTCAGGTCAAGCGAATGGCCGACCTCGTTGTCCACCACCAACGCCCAGTTGCCATTGACCCGGTTGCCATCCAATCCGAAGTTAATGGATGAAATCAGATCGTCACCCCAAAAGCTGATGTCGTAATCATTGCTGCGGTCGCTGTCGTTGCCATCATCCTTGTCCCGTCCGAACCCATCGAAGTTGTAATAAATCCGGTTCAATTCACCGTCCGGAGATTGGATCCACATGTCCACATCCCCAAGATCAAACGCCTGGCCGCCATTGTGATCGACGTGCAGGCGGAAACGCACCGTTTCCACTTCGGCATTCAACGGATCACCTGATGGATTGAAGTACGTGTAGCTGCGCCCCTCAGGGATCGTCAGATCGCCATTTCGTTCGTCTTCATAATCGTCATTAAAATATGCGGTGCCCATTTGGGTTCTCCAAAAAATCCAGAAGCTATGCGCCCAGACTACGCAATGACACCGGCTAAGGTTATAGGGTTGATCCCCTAATTGGGCGGGCAGGCCTTAGGGTATTTCCCCTATATCTGTCTGTTTTACAGTATTTTTCTTGACGAACCGGGGGTTCAGGGTGTCGCTTGATCCCATGTGGACACTCCGCCTTACCGTTTTGATCGCTCTCTTTGTGGCTCTGCCCGGCCTTGTGCTGGCGGATGTGAAGGCCTGCGCACCGGCTGAGGTGTCGCGCAGCCTTGATGGGCCCTTGGATCTTGGCAGCCATGCTTGCGTTTTCGCCGATCAGAACCGGCAACTGAGCTTGTCGGATGTACTGTCCCCGCAAAGCGATGCCCTGTTTGAGCCAGTTCCAGGCGGGCTGATTGATTTCGGCTTTGGCACAGCGCGCTATTGGGTCAGGGTCGATGTGCACAACGCAGACACCACAGCGGGCACCTGGTGGATCACCCATGACATCCCGGTTGCGGATGTTCTGAAAGTCCACCTTGTGGGGGAAAACGCGCCCGCCCCTGAGACCTTGCTGACGCTCACCTCAAGTGATCCCTTTGGCGGGCGGCAAATCCCCTACCGCCACCTTGTCTCGGCTGTGCCGCTCGCGGCGGGCGAAACCGCGCGGATCTACATCGAATACGTCACCGATCAAGCGACAGAAATGCCGCTGTTCATTGAGACTGTCCCCGGCTTTTTCGCCCGGACCCAAGACATCACTGTGCAGATCATGGCGTTGACCGCGCTAATCCTGGGAATGGGCGTCATTTCCACGACCTATCTCTATGGATTGGCAGGCAAACAGGCGTTTATCTACGGGGCTTATGTGCTGAGCGGCGGGCTTTTACTGGTCCATATGGAAGGCTATGCGTTCCAATACCTTTGGCCCGCAGCACCCGGATTTAACCAATTTGCGCTGGCCATTCTGGCGCTTGTGTCGATCTCTTTGGGGTTGCTGTTTGTGCGCAGCTTTACCCAGACGGCCAAATACAACCCGTCCCTGAACCGCTTTGCCCTTGGCACCATCCTTTTGTTCGCGCTGATTGCGATGCTGATACCGTTCTATATCAGCACCTTGTGGTACAAGATCACCTTCCTGGTCGCCGTCATCGTTGCCACGCTTACCCAGGTGACGCTGGCGGTTGTGGCGTTCCGCAGGCGGGCATCGGGTTCCTTGATGTTGCTCATCGGGTTTGGGCTGCTTGCGGGATCGTTCATCTTTGCCGCTGTTGGATATCTGACCGAAGGCCTCTTTCAGCAAGAGGTGGCAGGTGCCGTGATGCGCGGCGGGTTTTTGGCAGAAGCGCTGGCGTTCTCGGCTGCGATTGCCTTGCGCATCCGTTCAGCCGTGCGCGAACGCGACGCATCACTGCGCGCACAGCTGCAGCTATCCCAAGACCGGTTGCATCTTTCTGAGGCCCTGCGCCGGGCAGAAACGGACCGGCAGAAGGCGTCAGAGATCGCGCAGCAATCCCGTCAGGCGCTGGCCAGTGCGGCGCATGATATCCGCCAACCCTTGGCCTCCATTCAAATGGCGCTTGAGGGGGGCGAGGCGGCCAGAGGGCGGATAGAAGGCAGTCTGGCTTATCTTGACGGTATCCTGCGCGCCAGCCTCGAAGACAGCATGCAGCCCCTTGGATCAGGTCAGGAAGATCCGCCGCAAAAGGGCGCGTCAGAGGTCTTTTCCGCTCAGATCATTCTGCAAAACCTCGGATCAATGTTTCAAACGGATGCGGCAGGGCAAGGCACCGATTTGCGGATTGTGCAAAGCACGGCCCAGATCATGGCCGATCCGCTGTCACTGATGCGGATATTGGGCAACCTCGTCTCCAACGCTTTGCGGCATGGGCAGGCAGAGAAGGTGTTGGTCGGCTGTCGCCGAACCCCGGAGGGGATCAGGTTTGAAGTGCATGACAACGGCATCGGCATGAGCGATCAAATGCGCGCCGCATCGCTGGAGCCCGGCACCAAAGGGGAGGCCTCAGAAGGGCACGGTCTGGGCCTGTCCATCGCCAAGGAGTTGACGGAGAGTCATAGTCTGGGGTTTGATCTGGCGTCCCAGCAAGGGCAGGGGACAGTGGTGCGGGTGACGGTGCCGACAACCAATGTCGGCACCCCGTATGTCGCGCAGACGTCAAAGGTGGCACAGGCTTCATGATTACAGCCAACGCGGTGATCGCAGATGATCACGGGATGATACGCCAGGGCATCCGTCAAATCCTGACCTCCGTCGGGGTTGAGGTCGTGGCCGAGGCTGAGAACGGGTTGGAAGCGATTGCCATGGTGCGCAGCCACCGTCCCGCTCTTTTGACGCTCGACATTGCGATGCCCTATGCGCGCGGGATTGAGGTTTTCGGCGAGGCACGCCGCTGGTCACCAGATACGCGGATCATTGTCTTTTCCGGCATGACCTCAACCGGGCTTTTGTCTGAACTGGAGGCCGCTGGCGCGGATGCGATTTTTCTCAAGCGCGAGTCGCTCACTGAATTCGCCGATGCCATCCCCCGTGTCCTGAACGGAGAGCGGATCTTGGGCCCCGGCATAGATGAGCTCTTGGCCGGGCATCAATCCACGGACAGTCTCACGTCGCGTGAGCGGCAGATCCTCAGCCTGGTCACCCAAGGGCTGACCAATAAGGAAATTGCAGAACGTTTGGGTGTCAGCCTGAAAACGGTCGACAATCACCGCACAAATCTGATGCGCAAGGTCGGCGCACATTCAGCGGCAGATCTTTTGACCTATGCCATGCGCGAAGGGCTGCTGGACGCCAACCGAGAGGTTTAGAGGTCGGCCGGTCTGTGCCTGCCGTAGGGGCAGCTGGGGTTGCTTACATTATGAAGCTGGCGAATGCTGTGTTGTAGGTTAGGTTCAATGTCCTAGCCGCCCGATTGGCACGTCTTCGCAAAAATGAGGTTTCCACATGACATCACCCACCAAAGTCCTGACACTGGGGCTGGCATCCGCTTTGACCGCGACGACCCTTTCTGCGGAAAACCGAATTGATGTGGTGCGTCCTGACGCGCCCGAGCTGGCCGCGCATGGTGAATTTGCTGTCGGCGTGCGCACCTATACGCTCAGCGATCCGGGCCGCATTGATGTATTGAACGTCACAGAAGACGCGATCCCAACCTATGACCGTCCACTCACCGTAGAAGTCTGGTATCCAGCCGCCGAAGGCACTGAGGCTGGCACCGTCTACGAAACGGTCACCCGCGCGCCCTCCGTCGCCACCCAATTGCAGGGCATGGCCGCACGCGACGCTGATCCGGTGAGTGAGGGAAGCTTTCCCGTCATCCTGATTTCACACGGCTATCCTGGCAACCGTTTCTTGATGAGCCATCTTGGCGAAAACCTGGCATCCAAGGGTTATGTGACGGTGAGTATTGATCACACAGACAGCACCTATTCGGATCAGGCTGCCTTTGGCTCAACCTTGTTGAACCGCCCGCTGGATCAACGTTTCGTGTTGGACCAGATGGGCGATGCATCGGTCATCGGCGAAGACATCGCGGCGATCACGGATGCGCAAACGGCAGGGCTTATCGGGTATTCGATGGGCGGCTACGGGGCGCTGATTTATGGCGGTGGCGGGGTCACGCAAGCCTCAACCGAATATGCTTGGGGCACGCCGCGCGGGTTGCTGGCTGAGCACCTTGCCGGCTCTGACACCCATGCGGCGCTTACGGATGATCCACGCCTTAAGGCTGTGATTGCCATCGGCCCTTGGGGGCGCAACACCGGTTTTTGGGACAGCACCGGTCTGGCCGGGTTCAGCCGTCCGTTGATGTTGATGGCGGGCAGTGTTGACGATGTTTCCATCTATGCGGCGATGCGGGGGATTTTTGAAGAAACCACCGGCACAGACCGCCATCTGCTGACCTTCAATCACGCCAACCACAATGCCGCCGCCCCCATGCCTGCGCCGAAAGAAAGCTATGCGCCGGTCGAAGGGTTGGATTTCGTCCCCTTTGAGCATTACGCCGATGCGGTCTGGGACAACGTGCGCATGAACAACATCACTCAGCATTTTGCCACCGCTTTCATGGATCTGCATGTCAAAGGGGAGGCTGGCAAAGCGGCGTATTTCGATCTGGTGCCAGCAGCAGATGACGGTGTGATTTCGTTGAACGAAGACGGCACACCCAAAGAAGACCACAGCTATTGGGCGGGTTTTGCGCCGCGCACCGCGGCAGGCCTGCGGTTTGAAAGCAAGTCAGCGGGCGAATAGGCGTTCAAAGGGCAGCCGCGGGGCGAACATAGATGTTGGCAATTGAAAACGTCCAGGACTACCCCCGGCCGCCTGCGCTTGAGCGCGTTGCGCAAACGCTGCGTGTTGAATTGAACGGGGCGGTTGTGGCTGAAACAACCTGTGGGTTTCGTGTTCTCGAAACCCACCACGCACCTACCTATTACTTCCCACCCAGTGATGTTTTGGCCGGACTGCAGGCCGCTGCGGGCCGGTCGTTTTGCGAATGGAAGGGCATCGCGTCTTACTGGGATGTGACGGTCGCCGGTGTTGCGACCAAGCGCGCTGCCTGGAGCTATCAAGGCCCGACGCCCGCGTTTGAGCCGATTGCAGATCACCTGGCGTTTTATGCCACGTCGTTTGATGCCTGTTACGTGGGCGCTGAGCCTGTGCGGCCACAACCGGGCGATTTCTACGGTGGCTGGGTCACAGATAACCTGCGCGGGCAGATCAAAGGGGCGCCAGGCACCGAAGGCTGGTAGCCCGGCCTGGTGGCTCTTGCGCTGCGGTGGCGGTTACGTCTCACTACGGGCGAAGCAAAGGGTCGCTACGCGCGCTTATCTGCCATTGACCCCACGGGACCATAAAGCCCGCTTCGTTTGACAAAACTTGGCCTTGTGTTAATCGTTTAACCGCCATCTTTGCTGGTCCTCGATAAGGCCAAGCAACTGCGGAAATTGCGAAAGGGTTAGCCCGTGGACAAACAGAGCGCGCAGCATTTCATCGGGGTCGATGTCGGCACTGGCAGCGCCCGGGCTGGCATATTTGATGCCGCAGGCGCATTGATCGCTAGCGCCAAGCGAGACATTGAGATCTTTCGCATGGACGGCGACATCGTTGAGCAATCCAGCGACAATATCTGGGACTGCGTCTGCGCGTCTGTGCGTGATGCGATGGCGCAAAGCGGGCTGGCACCTGCGCAGATTGCTGGCTTGGGGTTTGACGCGACCTGTTCGCTGGTGGTGTTGGACCGATCTGAAAGACCGCTCACGGTCAGCCCGTCAGGCGCGCCAGATCGCAACATCATCGTCTGGATGGACCACCGCGCAACCGACCAAGCGGCGCGCATCAACGCGACAGGCCACCGCGTGCTGGACTATGTGGGCGGCACAATCTCACCTGAGATGGAAACGCCAAAGCTGCTCTGGCTCAAAGAAAACATGGCCGAGAGTTTTGACGCGGCGGGCGATTTCTTTGACCTGACGGATTACCTGACCTGGCGCGCCACCGGTGACCGGGCGCGATCTGTGTGCACGGTGACCTGCAAGTGGACGTATCTGGCCCATGAGGGCGCTTGGGACGCCAGCTTTTTTGAGACGATTGGGTTGGGTGTGTTGGCCCAGGAGGGGTTCCAGCGGATCGGCAGCACCATCGTGGATCCCGGCACAGCGCTTGGTCAGGGGCTTACGGCCCAAGCGGCGCAAGACCTGGGGCTGGTGCCGGGCACCGCCGTGGCTGCGGGGCTGATAGATGCGCATGCGGGCGGTGTTGGCACAGTGGGCGCACGTGGCGCATTCGAGGGGCCGACCGCGCGCCTGGCCTATGTCTTTGGCACCTCCGCCTGCACCATGTCGTCCTCAGTTGAGCAAGCCTTTGTGCCGGGGGTTTGGGGCCCGTATTATTCCGCCATGGTGCCTGGACTTTGGCTGAGCGAGGGCGGCCAATCCGCCGCTGGCGAAGCCATCGCCCATCTTGTCAAATGCCACCCCGCCTATCCAGAAACCGCCGCCCGCGCAAAGGCAAACGGGCAGCACATCCTCGATTATCTGCTGGGCATGATCAACGCTGCTGATGCCACCCCCTTGGCCTTGGCGGGCGGCATGGTGGTGGTGCCCGAGTTTTTGGGCAACCGTGCGCCTTTTGCTGATCCGGGGGCAAGGGCGATCATCGCAGGCCTGGATCTTGATCCCAGCGAAGCGGCATTGGCGGGTCTTTACGTCGCGGGGCTTTGTGGTTTGGGGTACGGCCTGCGCCAGATCGTGATTGTGCAGGCGCAAAACGGTGTCACACCGGAACTGGTCGTGATCAGCGGCGGGGCCGGGGCCGACCCCGTTGTGCGCCAGCTTTTGGCGGATGCGGCGGGCATTCCCTTTGCCGCGCCCGGATCAGAGGAGCCGGTGCTGCTGGGTTCAGCCATCTTGGGGGCGGTGGCCGCCGGTGCGCACAAGGATCTGACACAGGCGATGGTGGCCATGTCGTCTCTGGGGCAGATCTATGCGCCGCAGGCGGGGGCGACAGCTGAACGCCATGCTCAGCGGTTTGCCGTCTTTGAGGCGTTGCAAGCCGCCGCGCGCTTGAACGGCCCCCCTGCATAGCAGACCCTAAAGCGCTTCGGCTTTGACCAGCGAATGCACATCCTCAACGCGGGCGGTGTCCAGATCATCCTCAGAGATGCCGAAATCCTGATCCATCAGGTCTTCGATCCCGCGCACAAGCGCCAGCGCATCCAACCCATAATACCGCATCAGATAGGGGCGCGATCCGCCGTGCGCATAGGTGTCTTTCAAACCAAGCCGCACAAGACGTTTGCCCACCCCCGCATCGGCCATCGTTTCCGCGACAAGCGATCCAATACCGCCTTCGGTGACGTGGTTTTCCAAGGTGACGACGCCATGTTTGATACTGCCGATGTGATCAAGAAGCGCGCCCGCATCAAAGGGTTTGATTGTGTGCAGGTGCAGATGCCGGATGGACAAGCCCGCCTTGGCGAAGGCCGCGCGGGCGCGCATCGCTTCTTCGGTGCAGATGCCAGCGGTCACGACCAGAACGTCATCGCCTTCGGATAACACCCGCATCTCTCCAACCTTGATTGGCGTATCAAAAAGGCGGGGCACAGACCCGCGCAGCACCCGGCACCACACAGGCCCATCAATGTTGTCGGCGGCTTCGCAGATCGATTCAACCTCAGTCGCATCGCCGGTTTCCAGGATGGTCATGTTGGGAATGGAGCGCATCACACTGATGTCTTCGATGGACTGGTGTGTCATGCCGCCGGGCGTGGTGACACCGGGCAAGAACCCCATCAGACGTACTTTGCGCCGTGGGTAGGCAACAGAAGCCATCAATTGATCATAAGGTCTGCGGTACATGAAAACGCCAAAGGTGTGGATGAACGGGCGGTAACCCGCCAGGCCCAGCCCACCGGCAAAGCTCATCATGTTTTGCTCAGCCATACCAAGCGACAGGAACTGATCGGGGTGGCGGTCGCGAAAGCCGTCGATTTCGCAAGAGGACGTAAGGTCTGCTGACAGGCAAAGGATGTCCGGGTTGCCAGCGGCGAAGGTTTCGAACGCAGTGGCGTAGGGGCGGTTGACCATTTCTACCATGGTATCTCTCCTCAATGGTCGTAGGCGACAGGGGCGACGCCCAGGTCTGCTGCGATGGATGTGTTAAAGCGCGCGCGTTCGTCTTCGGATTTGAACCGGACGTAATGCAGCCTGGGAAAGCGTTCTTCCAAGATGGACATGCTATGGAACGGGTTTGTGCGCGCCAGGATGATCAGCGGTTTGCCGTCGTGCTGTGTATCTGCAGCCTCACGGATCGCGCCCAGATCATGGCCATCCACTTCAACGCAGGCGGCACCAAAGTTGCGGAACTTGGTCGCAATGTCACCGACCTCCATGACCGATGACATGGCACCGTCACACTGCTGGTCGTTCACATCCATGATCGCCTTCACCTCAACCCCGTGGTGGGCGCAGGCCTGAACAGCTTCCCAGGTTTGGCCCTCTTGCACCTCACCATCTGACATAAAGACCCAGGTGCGCCCGGTGTCGCCCCGCCTCTTACGGCCCCAGGCCAGGCCAGCGGCTGTGGACAGGCCAATGCCCAGGGTCCCGTTGTGAACCTCCATCCCCGGGGAGTGTTCCGCGCCGATCATTTCGACCGATGAGCCATCTTGGTTGAACATCTCCAACCCTTCGGGGGCCATGCGGCCGGTTTCAATCAATGTGGCGTAGGCGACCAGAGCGTAATGCGCAGGTGCAATGAAAAGCCGGTCATACTCAGGTGCCGCAGGCCCGTTATAGCCCGCACCCGTGTGGTAATCGGCATTGGTGGGCGAGGGCACGCCAGCAAAGTCCTTAGGGATCATCGGCAGCGTCGGTTCCCCCAGATGGAGCGCCTCGTTGTAGAGCCAGGCAAGTTGTTCGGCTGCTGAGCACGCCTGGCTGAGATAGCCGCCGTTGTTGCGAATGGAATGCTCAAAAACCCTCCGCCGAATGCCCAGGGCTACCTCTTGTGTTGTGCGTTCATTTCGCATGATGCGCTCCTCGCTGATTTACATATGTCAATATTTAGGTCATATGATAAAATCAAGTGGCTTTGGTCAGACGAGATTTGAGATGCCTTACACCGCGTCCCATTGGGGGTCTTACACGTTTGAAGAGGGCGGACCGCTTGTGCCGCTCGCGGATGATCCTTTGCCCTCCCGCATTGGGCGGGGCTGGCTTTCGGCTGCACAAGATAAAAACAGCCGGATTTTGACGCCCTGCGTGCGCAAGGGCTGGCTGGCCCAAGACGCAGGCGCAGGACGCAACGACGACAGCTTTGTCAGCGTTTCCTGGGATCAGGCCTTTGATCTGGTCGCCAAAGAATTGACGCGCGTGCGGGGCGTCCATGGCAACGGGGCGATTTTCGGCGGCTCTTACGGCTGGTCCAGTGCGGGCCGCTTTCATCACGCCCAAAGCCAGCTGCGACGGTTCCTGAACTGCATCGGCGGCTATGTTGGCGCGCGCAACACCTATTCGCATGCCGCAGCGGAGGTTCTGTTCCCGCATGTTTTAGGCATGCCGCAGCGCGAGGTGCAGGATGGCATCACCAGCATGGGCGAGGTGGCTGAGCATTGTGAGCTGTTGCTGTCGTTTGGAGGTATTTCCACCCGCACAGCGCAGATCACCTCATCGGGTGCCAGCCGTCATGAGGTGGGCGCGTGGCTTGAGACCCTCAAGGCGCGGGGCACACGGGTTGTGCTGGTCTCTCCTATTGGGACGGACACGCCGGGGGCTGAGTGGATGGCGATCCGGCCTGGGACCGATACCGCCTTGATTCTGGCGCTGTGTCACAGGCTGGTGGTGGACGGGCAGGCAGATCAGGCGTTTCTGGACCGCTATACAAGCGGCTGGCCCGCCTTCCGGGCCTACCTTCTGGGAGAGAAGGATGGCATTGCGAAAACAGCAGAGTGGGCCGCGCTGATCTGCGACATCAACCCGGCTGCCATCCGTGCACTGGCCTCTGATCTGGCACGCAAGCGCAGCATGGTGTCCGTGGCCTGGTCCCTTCAGCGCGCCGAACATGGGGAGCAGCCGGTTTGGGCGGCGCTGGCCCTTGCGGCAATGCTGGGCCAGATCGGCAAACCCGGCACCGGATTTGCCTTTGGCTATGGATCCACCACCCCTGTGGGCAGACCCACGCGGTTGATCCCATGGCCGTCTTTGCCGCAGGGGCAAAATGCGGTGGATGATTTTATCCCCGTCGCCCGGATTGCGGATATGCTTTTGCACCCGGGTGGCGCGTATCGCTACGATTGCAAGGACAGAACCTATCCCGATATCCGCTTGGTCTATTGGGCGGGGGGCAACCCGTTTCACCATCATCAGGACCTGCGCCGGCTTGAGCAGGCTTGGACACGACCCGAAACCGTCATCGTGAATGACCACAGTTGGACAGCCACAGCGCGGCGCGCTGACATCGTACTGCCCGCGACCACACCGTTGGAGCGGCATGACATCATGGCAAACCGGCGCGACCCCAGCTTGATCTGGATGTCACCGGCGATGGCCCGGATTGGCGAGGCGCTGAATGATCATGACATCTTTTGTGGCATCGCGGCCCGTATGGGCGCGCTTGAGGCCTTTACCGAAGGGCGCAGCGCGGATGATTGGCTGCGGCTGCTTTGGGCGCAGTCCCAAGGCGTGGCCCGCGAGCATGGGTTTGACCTGCCGTCGTTTGAAGATTTCCAAAGCACCGGACGCTTTGACGTGCCGAACGCGGTTCAGCACAGGCGGCTGATGGCGGGCTTCGTCCAAGATCCAGATGGCAACCCGCTGCGCACTGAAAGCGGCAAGATCACCCTTTTCAATGACCAGCTTGCCAAGGCAAATCTGGTGGGGTGCCCCGGCCATCCGACATGGATCGAACCGGTTGAAGGTCTAGCAAGCGCACCGGCTGGCGCGCTGCATCTGATTTCGGGGCAACCCGACACGCGTCTGCACGCTCAGAACGACCGGGGTGCTGAGTCCTTGCGCAGCAAAATCAAGGGGCGTGAACCGGCGCAGATACATCCCGATACTGCCGCAGATCTCGGGCTGGCCCAGGGGGATATTGCCCGGCTGTATAACGAACGGGGGGCCTGTCTGGTTGGCATTACCCTGCAACCGGAGATGCGCCGCGATTGTATCTCACTGCCGACGGGGGCCTGGTACGATCCGCAGCACGTTGCAGGGGCGTTCCTTGAGGTGCACGGCAATCCCAATGTGCTGACGCGTGATGTGGGGTGTTCGGAACTGTCACAAGGCAACACCGCGCATTCGACATGGGTGCAGGTTGAGAAATGGGAGGCCGCCTTGCCACAGCTGACCATAGGCAGCCCCCTAAGATCGAAACCTATGAAGAAGGAGGGCAGGCATGAGCGGTTTGTGGATCGGTCTTGATGTCGGAACGACAGCGGTAAAGGCCGCGGCCTACCGGGCGGATGGCACGTGTCAAAGCATGGCCCAGGCCGACAGCCACGTGATCCAGCGCGCGGATGGGGGCAGTGAGCAAGACATGAACACCGTCTGGGAAACGGTGGCGCAGGTTCTGGCAGAACTGGCCCGCGACATCGACGTCTCGGACGTGTTCTCAATCGGTGTGGCGGCGCAGGGAGACGGGTTTTGGGCCGTGGATGCGCAGGGTGCTCCGTTAGCGCCAGCAATGCTTTGGAATGACACCCGCGCCGGAGAGGATGTGGAGCATCTGACGCAAACGGGGGCCGCTGCAACCGTGGGCCGTGGATGCCATACGGCGCTTTGGGCGGGCACCTCTGGCGTGCTGTGGCGCTGGTTGCGCGCACATGAGGCTGCGGCGGCGGCCCGCGTGACGCGGGTGATGACCTGCGCAGATTGGGTGGCCTACAAGCTGACCGGCGCATCGGCCGTAGATTGGTCCAACGCGGCCATCCCGTTTCTGGATTTCAGCACACGGTCCTACAGCCCCGCACAATTGGCCGCCCTGGGATGCGAAGATCTTTCGGACAAACTGGCGCGCCCCCGCAGCGCGGCAGAAAGCTTGGGCGGACTTAGCCCAGAAGCGGCCCAACTGACCGGTTTGGCTGAGGGCACGCCGGTCTCAGTGGGCACGCTAGATCTGGGGGCGATGATCGTCGGGATGGGCATGGATAAAGCCGGTCAGACGATGATGATCATGGGCACCACCGCCGTGATCAGCATCCTGACGGATGATCTGCACCCCACGGGTGACCCCATTGGTGCTGCGGTCTTGCACCCAACAGCTGAGGTCGCAATCAAGGTCTTTGCCCCCACCAGCGGCGCATCAGCCCTTGATTGGTTCAACAGCCTGCATCCGCAAACATTGGGCGGCGACACTCCGGGTGAGACTGCGCAAAAGCTCAGCGCAATGGTGCGCGCGGTGCCGCCGGGCGCTAACGGCGTGACCTTCTTGCCCTACCTCAGCGGCGAGCGTGCGCCCTTCGTGGCCTCTGACGTCCGGGCCGCGTTTCACGGCCTGAGTGCGGCCACCACCACCGCAGAAATGGGCCGCGCCGTTATGGAGGGTGCGGCCTTCAGCCTGCGCCACTGCTTTGAGATGCAGGGCGGCTTGCCAAGCCTGCCTGTGCAGCTCACCGGAGGGGGCTCCAAAAACGATGTCTGGTGCCAGATCATTGCCGATATACTCGGCCAGGAGGTGCTGGTCAGCGATGCCTCTGATCAGGGGCTTTGGGGCGCTGCCTGCATTGGTGCCGCCGCAGCCCAGCTGGGCGACCCCGTGGCCCTGGCAAAACGGGAAACAACGCTCAAAACCTACGCACCGCAGCCCCAAGCCCACCAATCCTATGAGCACGCCTATGCGCGCTATGCCCTTCTGTCGCAGATCGCACGTGAAACGCGGGCAAAGCTCAGAAAACTACAGGAATAAAGATATGACAAAGATGATGAACGCCGCCGTCTATCATGCGCTGGATGACATCCGCATCGAACAACGCCCCGTGCCTAAGATTGGCCCGGGCGAGGTGCTGCTTAAGATGCTGGCCTGCGGATTATGCGGCGGCGAAACGATGGCGTGGTATAAATCCGAACCCAAGGTTCTGGGACATGAACCTATCGGAGAGATTGTTGAGATCGGTGCCGGTGTTGCTGACTTCAAAGTGGGCGACAGAGTGTTCGTCAATCACCACGTCGGACGCGTTAATTCACATCTGTCACGCCGGGGGCATTTCACGCGTGATCCTTTCTACAAACAAATGAAGCTCGATCCCGGCGGGGTCTGCGAATACTACCGCGTCACCGCGCAGCATTTGGCGATGGATGCGCATGTCTTGCCGGACAGCATCTCAACCGAAGCGGCAGTGACGATTGAGCCATGGTCTTGCGTGCTCTCGGGGCTCAAGGTGTCGCACATTCAGCCTGGCGATACGGTCGCGGTAGTGGGTGCTGGATTTATGGGGCAGGGCTTTGTCCATTTGGCCCCGCTGTTTGGCGCAGGCAAAGTGGTGGCGCTGGATTTTTCTGAGTGGCGGTTGGACCGGGCCCGCGAATTTGGTGCCACGCATACTATCAACCCAAAGGCAGAAGATGCGGTCAAAGCCATGCGCGCACTGAATAACGGGCGGCTGGCCGACACGGTGATCGTGATCGCGCCCTTTGCCTCGGCCTGGGAACAGGCGTTGGCGCTGGTTGAGGTTGGGGGGTGCCTGCATCTTGGCGCGCCCTTGCCGCCGGACACGGATTGGGTGCGCGATGGCAATGCCGCCTATTTCGATCAGATCACGGTCACCTCGCGTTATTCGTCCGATCACACCGACACCTACAGCTACATTCGCCTGTTGGAGGCCGGGCGCATCAAAGCGGACGCCGCAATTTCGCACCGGTTTGGCATCGCGGACGCGGCGGCGGCCTTTCAAATGCTGGTAGAGGCGGAAAAATCCCTGAAAATCGTGATCTACCCCGATCAAATCCCTGCGGAGGCTCAGTAATGCTGGAAGCGCTGAAAGAAGAAGTGTGCGAGCAAAACCATGAGCTGCCCCGCAACGGGCTTGTCGTTGGATCGGGGGGCAATGTGTCGGGACGTGATCCTGAGACGGGGCTTGTTGTGATCAAACCCTCTGGCGTGAAGTTTGCCAAGTTGACCCCAGACACGATGGTGGTTGTCGATCTTGATGGCACCGTCATCGAAGGGCAGATGAAACCCTCCGTCGATACTGGCGTGCATCTCTATCTCTACCGGCACCGTGCGGACGTGCGCGGCGTTTGTCACACCCATTCGCCCTATGCCTCCAGTTTTGCGGCCAGGGGTGAACGGATCCCGGCAGTGTTGACGCCGATCACGCATATCCTTGGCCGCGATGTGCCCTGTTCGCGCTATGCCACACCTGGCGAAGTGGACACCGGGGCCGCCATCCTGGAAGCCGCCGAAGGGGGCATGGCTGCTTTGGTGAAAGCCCACGGTGTCTTTACCATGGGCAAATCCGCAACCGAGGCGACCTCAATCGCGATGTATCTGGAAGAAGCCGCGATGACGACACATCTTGCGATGTTGCGCGGTCCAGTAGAAGAGTTAAGCCAGGAAGAGATTGACCGCTGTTATGCCTGGTTCCAGCAGAACTATGGTCAGAGCGGACAGAAGAAGGTTAATGCCTGAAAAAACCTCTCAAAAGGATGTATCGCTTGGCATCGGTGCTGAAAAGGCGGCGCAGCTGTCCAATGTGTCCTTGCTTTATTACGGCGAAGGCATGACGCAAAGCGATATTGCCAAGCGCATGAAGGTCAGCCGGGCCACGGTTGTGAACATGCTGCGCGAAAGCCGCGCGCTGGGCATTGTCGACATTCGTGTCGATGGCAGGCACCTCAAAGGCTCTGACCTGGCGCGGCGGTTGTGTGACAAATACCAAATCGCCGACGTCTACATCGCCCAAAGTGCAGCCGACGGGCAGACCGTGGCGCGCGCTGACGCTTTGGTCCAGGTGGCGCGTGTGGCCGCAATGGCCATCCTTGATCTGGTGGCCCCCGGTGACCGGGTTGGCGTCGCCTGGGGAGAGACGATCATGGCCGTGGCCAATGCGCTGCCACGAAACCCGGTGCCAAAGGTTCAGGTGTGCCAACTTATTGGGTCGATGATTTCTGATCGCGTCCCCGCGTCGGAACAATGCACCATCCAAATCGCCGAACGGCTGGATGCCGCAGCTTGCTATACGTTGCACGCCCCGGGGTTGGTGTCGTCTGCAAGCCTTGCAGGTACGCTGCGCGCTGAGCCTGCGATAAAGGCGCAGCTGGCCCGGTTGGGACAGCTTGATATGACGATCGCATCCATCGGACATGTCAACACCGACACCCATCTGGCGGCAGCAGGCATGGCTTCTGAGTCGGATCTTGAAGCCGCGCAAGCGGCAGGGGCGGTCGGCATCCTGTGCTGTCGGTATCTGAATGCCAATGGTGACCCGCTTGAGCTGCCCCCACAGGAACGCTTGATCGCCGCGAGCCTGGCGGATTTGCGTGCTGCGAAAAAGCGGCTGTTGGTTGTCTGCGGCACGGACCGGCGGGCGGCCACGCAGGCCGCGCTTAAGGCAGGCTGTGTGACGCATCTCTGTGTCGACAGGGATCTGGCAAAGGCGCTGCTGGATGACTGAGACACCACGCCAAAAGACCAGCTGCTGCCCCCCACCGGTTGCCCGTAGTCCCATTGTCCGACAGGCCTTGCCGGGGGTGTCAGACGGGGCGCTGGATATCCCTTGCACCGATATTCCAGGAGGAACGGCGCTGATCGGGACAGATGCGCCGGTAATCCTTGAAGATGCCGAAGGCCCGCTGCGCACAAAACGCCTCAAACCCTTCCGCATGGCGCAAACCGCTGTGACGAATGCACAATTCGCGGCCTTTGTGGAGGATACCGGATATGTGACAGATGCCGAAAAGTTCGGCTGGTCCTTCGTTTTTCATACGCAAGTACCCCAAGCCGTCGGACCCACCGCGGCGATGCGGGATATTCCTTGGTGGCGGCGGGTTGATGGTGCCTATTGGCGCGACATTCACGGGGCCGCATCGGTGCTGGCGCAGGATTTGCCGGATCACCCGGTGGTGCATGTCTCATGGCATGATGCGCGTGCATTCGCTGCGTGGTGCGGCGGGCGGCTGCCAACGGAGGCCGAATGGGAACATGCGGCGCGGGCAGGGCAGGGGGATGTGCGGTTTCCCTGGGGGGATGCGGAGCCCGATGACCATGAGCATTTCCCCTGCAACATCTGGCAGGGCCGTTTTCCTGATGTCAACACAGGGGCAGATGGCCACATCACCACGGCCCCCGCCAAGAGTTTTGAGGCCAATGGATATGGGCTCTATAACCTGTCGGGGAACACCTGGGAGTGGACCGCAGACCCCCTCGTGATCCGCTCCCAACGCAAAGCGGCGCGCCAGCGCCAGGCGGCGATGCGGGGCTATAAGGTCGCCAAAGGTGGGTCGTTCTTGTGCCACAGAAGCTATTGCTACCGCTACCGCATTGCGGCGCGCAGCGGCAATTCACCTGACAGCGCCACAACCCATATGGGGTTCAGAGTAGTCTGGGACAGGCCCAGCTGATCAGGCCCAGCTGATCAGGCCACACCCTCTTCCAGCCCCAACCGCGCCAGTTGTTCTGGCGGGTAGCCTTCTTCGTCCATCAGTTGACGGATGAGTGACAGCATCCGCGCACGGTCCTGGGGTGCGGTCTGCCACAGGTTGCTTTCCTGCGCGGGATCCTCAGCGCGGTGGAATAAGAAGTTCTCCAAGCTGCGCGGATCAACCTTCATCGGCGTTTTCCACATCGGCAGGTCCACAGACGGGTCGAAATAGCCCTGATCCACGGGTTTGTTCGGCGGCTTGCCCAGCCTGCCGTCGACCGGGTTGTCCACGATCAAGGGGCGGAAAATATTGGTTGAATACATGAACAACGGTTGATCGGGATGTGGTGCCTTCATCACCGTCCAAGTGCCATCGGTGGCGCAAATGCCCTGACCAAACGTGCCGTAAAGCAGCGCATCGCGCGGTGACGGCGCGCCATCCGCGATCATCGGCAAAAGCGACCGGCTGTGGCGGTTGCTCTCAGGCAGGGGAACACCGGCGGCGTCAATGATTGTGGCAAAAAGGTCCACCGTCTGCGTCAACCCCGCGACGTGCCGCCCATTGCCGGGCACCTTGGGGTGCCACACCAGCAACGGGATATTGGCGTGGCTGTCAAAATGCGGGTGCTGTTTGCCAAACGCACGCCGCTCGCCCATGTCGTGGCCATGATCGGTGGTAAAGATCACCATCGTGTCGTCCCACAGGTGAAGATCATCAAGCTTGTCCAGCAGCGTGCCGAACCATTTGTCCATCATGGTCAGCTTGCCCATGTATTGCGACTTGAGAAACGCAAGCTCAGCGTCACTGGTTTGATCCATAAAGGCGTCAAGGTCATCATAGACCTGGTAGGGGGGCCAGATGTTGAATTCGTTTTTGCTGGCCCCTTCGGCGTACATGCTTTCGTAAGGTTCGGGGACGTGGAACGGTTCATGCACGTCAAAGGTTTCCACGTGCATGAAGAACTTGCCTTTTGCAGCGTGTTTGTCCAACCAATCGCAGGCCCCGCCAAAGGTTTGCGCGGCAAAGAACTGATCATCGCTCTGCCAGTCTTTGGTGTTGGCGTAATATTGGCCAATGTGTTCGGGGGCGCGGAACTCTTCCACCTTTTTGACCCAGGCCGGTTTGTCTTCGTTTGGATCCATGGGCTGCCAATGATCCACCTCATAGCCGCGGATCATTTCGGTGGTGTCGTAGCTTTGGATGTAGCCGTTCGCCTCTTCTTCCCAGTAATGATAATGGTCCGTGACGATATGCGTGTGATATCCGCCCTTGCGGACCTCAGCAGGCAGGCGCGGGTCAAAGACCTCAAGCGATCCCCAGGGCCGCCACATGAATTCCTTGCGCCCCGCGATCAGTTCCCGTCTGGCCGGCATGCAGGGCAAAGAGCCGACAAAGTGGTTGTCAAAGACCTGCGCGCGCTGGGCAAAGCGGTCAATGTTGGGGGTGTCGCAGGCGCTTTCCGGGTCATAGCAGCGCAGGGCATTGCGGGTCAGACTGTCAACAAGCACCAGGATGATATTCATAAATCACGTCTCATTCTGCATCAGCGCCGCACCTGCGGGCCCGGTTTTGGTCGAGGCCCGGGGGATCAGCGTGGCGGCATGTGTCACGCTTGTCGGCGGGGATGTTTCGCCCTCAATCCGCCGCATCAGCCGGCCCCAAGCGGTTCTGGCCACATCATCCACCGGCTGCGCCACGGTGGTGATTGGCGTTTTGCGTGCCGTCATCCAAAGCGAGTCGTGAAAGCCCAAAAGCAACACATCACTGGCCACTTCCAACCCCAGTTCAGCAAAGGCTGAAAGCGAGGCAAGGGTTGTGACATTGGTCAATCCAACAACGGCATCCGGGCAGGGGGCCGCTTTTAGGTGCTTTGTGAGCTTTGCCGCCCCCAGCGCCGGGTCGGCACCAAGCTCAAGCACATGGGCCGTCACAGACGGCACCTCATCCATCCCACGCAGACGTTCTTTCAAAGACAGCAAAGATGCATCACCCGCCAGGGCCAGAACCGATGTGACGCCTTGTTCTGCAAGATGTTGCGCGGTGATGCGGCCAGAGCCAAAGTTGTCCACGGTTACGGTATCAAAAACTGTAGGGCTTGGGTTGATCCGGTCCACAGCCACAACGGGCGTATCTTCCAGATCCCGGATCACATCCTCTGGCACGTCTTCGCGGCAGGGGGCCAGGATCACGCCTGCAGGCCGCCACGCCATCAAGGAGCGGATGCGCAGCGCTTCCACCTCCTGGTCATTGCCTGAGGACGACACAATCAGCTCATACCCCGCTTGGCGCGCCTGTTGCTCTAGCAAGGCCACCAGCCGGTTCAAAAACAGGTCTTCAAGGTCCGGTACGATAACGGCGACGATGTTCGCTTTGCCGGACCTGAGCTGAGATGCAACCCGGTCAACAGAATACCCCAGCTCATCTGCGGCCTTGCGCACGCGCTCAGACAGATCCGTATTCACCCGCCGCTTGCCGGAAAACACATGCGACACCGTCGCTGTCGATACCCCAGCAAGAGACGCCACATCCTTAATGGAGGGCCGTTTGTTGCGGGGTGTGTTCATCGCGGCGAGGCTCGCTTGTTAATCGTTTTGCAGTTCAATAATGCCGAACTTTGTGCGTGATGCAAGTTTTGCCTAAATTACAGCATATGCGCGCAATATCGCCAGTATTTTCTTGAAGGGAGGCAATTTTTCAAAGGAAATTGAGTGGTTTCCTCGCGGAATTCATCATCGTTGACAGTTAAACGTTTAACAGAATACGCTGAAGTGGGGCAGAATCTGGGCCCCGAGGGAGGAACCATGATCCAACGCGACCTTACGCGGCTGTTGGCTGGTATCGGGGCCATTCTGGTCTGGATTGGCATTTGGGCATGGCTGACCCGCTCAGGCGGGCCTGTGCCGTCATTGATGTTTCCCTCACCCGATGATGTCTGGGCCAAGTTCGTGCGGATGTGGGAACGTCCCTACATTGGCAGTACCTTGCTGGGGCACATCGGCAGCAGTCTTTATATCGTATTGTTCGGATGGAGCGTTGCGGCGATTGTCGGCATTCCGCTGGGCATCGCGATGGCCTGGTCGAAAAAGCTTAAGTGGATCGTTTTTCCGATTTTCCAGCTGATCCGCCCGGTACCGCCGCTTGCGTGGATCCCGTTGACCATCATGTGGCTGGGCATTGGGGATACGGCGCGGATGTCTGTGGTTTTCATTGCCGCCCTCGTGCCCTGGCTGATGAATTCAATGCTGGCGGTCTATTCGGTCGATAAGCTGCTGATTGACGCCGGCAAAACCCTGGGCGCAAGCGACCGTCAAATTCTGACCCGGATTGTCTGCCGCACGGCACTGCCGACGCTGGTGGCGGCTGCGCGCATGGCGCTGGGCAACGCGTGGTCCACACTGGTGGCCGCAGAAATTCTCGCGGCGACGGCGGGCCTTGGCTATGTCGCTGTGAATGCGTCACAGCTGTTGGATACGGATGTTCTGATCGTCGCGATGATCACCATCGGCGTCTTGGGCATCGCGATGACATACATGATCGAATGGACGCAGCACATCCTTGCCCCGTGGTCCGTCAAGGGCAAGGGGAGGCATTGATCATGCTTGAGCGTCTTTTTGGCAAAATGGGCATTACCGGTGATCGCGGCCTCTCTGTCGCCTACGGCTGCACGTCGCTGGCAAGCTTGCTGCTGTTGTGGTTCCTGTCCACCAGCGTCTTTGGCTGGATTGAACCCAGAGTGTTGCCCTCACCGGGGCAGGTCATTGACCAATTTGCCTGGATCATCTCAACGCCTTTCAGCGGGCTGACACTGGATGGGCACATCCTTTCCTCGCTCGAACGCTGGGGGTGGGGCGTGCTGGTTGCGGGCATCATCGGGATACCGGTGGGGGTCTTTTTTGCCTGGGCCCCGTGGTTCAAAACCTTTGTGAACCCGATCTTTGAGCTTTTGCATTTCATCCCGCCCTTTGCCTACATCCCCCTGGCGGTCCTGTGGTTTGGCGCGTCGACCGCAACGCAGGCGATGGTGGTATTTGTCGCGGCCTTTCCTGCATTTGTGATCAACGCGCAGCTGGGCGTGGCCCAGGTTGAAAAGATCTATGTCGACGCGGCTCGGGTTTTTGGTGCCAGCCAAACTGCCACGCTGCGCCGGGTTGTGATCCCTGCTGCTGCCCCCAGCATCTACACCGGTCTGCGCATCGCCATCAGTAACGGGTGGATGGCGCTGGTCGGGGCTGAGCTTGTGGTGGGCAAGGTCGGTCTTGGGTTCATGATCGCCCAAGGCCAGGAAAACGCCTCTGTCGCGACGATCTTTGTTGGCCTGATCACCATCGGTGCTTTGGGCGTGACAATCGATTTCCTGATCCAGCGTTCCGAAAAATACGTACTTCCCTGGCGCAAGAACGTCGCCATCAATCAAGGATGACCAAGCCATGACGTCTGAGCCTCCAAAGCTTGAGCTGCGCAACATCACGAAGTGGTTCGGCCCGCCCGGAACGGGTGTGCTTGCGGTCGACAACGCATCACTGACCGTGAACAAGGGCGAGTTTGTTGTGGTGGTTGGCCCGTCAGGGTGCGGAAAATCAACCCTGATGACGGTGGGGGCCGGTTTGGAACAGGCCACCGAAGGGGAAATCCTGATTGACGGTCAGCCCGCAGGCCCGCCCGGTCCGCGCCGGAGTGTGGTGTTTCAAAAACTCGCGCTCTTCCCGTCTGAGACGGTTGAGAGCAACATCAAGTTTGGTCTGCAAATGACCGGCGTGCCTGCGGCCGAACAGGAAAAACGTTTGGTTGATCAGTTGCGGATCATGGGGCTGGAGCAATTCCGCAAGGCCTATCCGTCTGAGCTGTCGGGCGGGATGCAACAGCGCGTGGCCATCGCCCGCGCCTTGGTGATGCGGCCCGAAATCCTGCTGATGGACGAACCCTTTGGGGCCCTTGACGCCCAGACCCGGACCATTCTGCAAGAAGAGGTGCAGCGGCTGTGCCGGGAACATCACTATACCGTTTTGTTCATCACCCACTCCGTCGAAGAAGCCGTCTATCTGGGCGACCGCGTTGTTGTGATGACCAAGCGGCCCGGCAAAATCAAAAAAGAGATCAGCCTGCCGCGTGATGTCGTCTGGAAGACAGGTGACATCGAAGAGGCGGCAGAACACCCCGACTTTATCGAAGCACGGCGCGAGATTTGGGGGCTCGTGCGGGAGGAGATCACCGCCACCTGAGTTGGCGGATGAGTGCACTTAAACAGAGAGGAGAAACTAACAATGAAATTCACATCCATCGTGGCGGCGGCTGCGATAGCGGCCCTATCGGGCACTGCGCTTTTCGCCGAAACCAAACTGAACCTGAACAGCCAACCCAATGAAGCGGGCTTTCCCATGTGGTTGGCCAACGACCTGGGCTATTATGCGGACAACGGCCTGTCGGTTGAGATTGAGTATTTTCCCAACGGCGGCGCGGCTTTGGCCACGGGTGCCACCAACCAGTGGCAAGCTGGATGGACCGGTGGTCCTCCTGCGGTGTCCGGGTGGGAAAAGTTCCAGCTGATCTCAGTCGCGGCGATGCAAAAAGAAAGCCAGAACCTGAAGTTGTTCATGCGCAATGACGTGTTGGAAGGCAAAACACCTGGCGAAGCACTGGCAGGCACCAAGGTTGGCACTGTGCCAAACTCCACCTGGAGCCAGGTGCTTTATGCCTGCGCGGAACATCTGGGCGTGGCAGATCCACAGAGCCTGGACGTGGTGCCACTGACCCCGGCTGTGACGCTGCAGTCCATCCAGAACGGTGATTTGGGTGCGGGCACAACAGCCGCCTCTGCCGATTTGGTTCTGGCCAAAGATCCAGATACCTACACCAAGGTCTGCGACGGCAAGATCGCAGGTGCCAACATCATCGCGCCTTGGATCGTGACCAAGACGTTCTGGGACGAAAACCCAGAAGCCGCTGCTGGCTTTGTTGAGGCGTCTTTCCGCGCCAATGAATACATCAACGCAACCGACCCTGCCAAAGTGGTTGAGCATGTGTTGGCCTATTATGCCGACACCGGCATTGAGGGCGACGCGGAAAAAGCCGCCTATGCGATGCAAATGCGCGATTGGGTGTCTTTGGACGAGGCGATCTCGGACGTGGAATCCGGGCTGACCAACAGCACGCTAACCGGTGCTGCGGAAATCCTGGTCGCCGGCGGGGCACGCGATGAGGTGCCAGATTTCGGTCCGATGCAGCCGCTGGCGCTTGAGATCCTCAAGGCCGCGCAGGCGATGCGCTAACCAGTTTTCGGAGCCCATGTCGATGTCGCAAAGAACACGTAAAACGCTTGTTGAGGATTTTCAGGGCCATGTTGGGCGGACCTGGCAATCATCTTCTCCCTGGTGGCCAGAGCCCGAAGAGGTTGGTTCTGACAAGCCAAATGTTCTGGTGATCCTGTTTGATGACATGGGCTTCGGAAGTCTTGGGTGTTACGGCGGAGACGCCGAAACACCCAACATTGACGCGCTGGCCTATAAAGGCCTGCGGTATAACAACTTTCACACAACTGCGCTGTGTTCCCCTACGCGGGCATCTTTGCTAACGGGCCGCGATCATCATGCCGTAGGCATGTCCACCATCGCCAACGCTGACAGTGGTTTTCCATCCAAGCGCGGTGTGATCCGGCATAACGCAGGCACCATTGCGGAAATCCTGCGCGACCGTGGCTATGCCACCTACGCGATCGGCAAATGGCATCTTGCGCCCTCAGATCAGCTCTCGGCGATTGGCCCGTTTGAACACTGGCCGCTGGGACGCGGGTTTCAGAAATACTACGGCTTTCTTGAGGCGTTAACCGACCAGTTCAATCCAAACCTTGTGCGTGACAACCAGCACGTCAAACAGCCGCGTTCGGCAGAAGACGGCTATACCCTGAACGAGGATCTGGCCGACAACGCCATGCAGTTCCTCACAGATCACGCGTCACTGGCCCCGGATAAGCCGTTCTTTATGTACTACGCTCTGGGTGCCATGCATTCGCCGCATCAGGCCCCTGATCACCTGTTGGAAAAATACCGGGGCAAATTTGACGCCGGCTGGGACGACATGCGCGCGGCACGGCTGAAACGGCAGATGGAGATGGGGATCGTCCCCGAAGGCACCGCCCTGGTGCCGCGCAACGACGGTGTTGAGGAATGGCAAACGCTGTCGGCAGATCAAAAGCGGCTTTATGCCCGGTTTGAAGAAGCCTATGCCGCCTTCCTGGAGCATACCGACCAAGAGCTTGGGCGGGTGTTTGACCATCTTGATACCTTAGGGCTGAAAGAGGACACGCTGATTTTCCTGTTGTCTGACAACGGGGCCAGCCAAGAAGGGCAGGTGCATGGATCCACCAGCACGACGTTTTATGAAAACATGGAAGCTGAGACGCTGGAATTTAACCTGGAGCGGATTGATAAGATCGGCACCAAAGAGGCCAAGAACAACTTTCCCATTGGCTGGGCGCAGGTCGAAAACACGCCTCTGCGCCGCTACAAACAGAATACCCACGCAGGCGGGGTGCAAGACCCGCTGGTGATCCATTGGCCAAAGGGCCTTAAGGAAACGGGCATTCGCAATCAGTTTCATCACGTCATGGACGTGGTGCCCACTATTCTGGAAGTGCTGGATTACGACCCCCCTGAAAGCATCGATGGGGTGCCGCAGATGGAAATGCACGGCAAATCCATGGCCTATTCGTTCGATGATGCAGAGGTTGCCACCGCCAAACGCAGCCAGATCTTTGAGATGTTCGGTCACCGCGCCATCTGGATGGATGGCTGGAAAGCAGTGTCCTGGCACCGGCGCTATGGTGATTATGACGATGACACCTGGGAGCTTTACGACACCACCAAAGACTTTGCTGAGGCCCACGACCTGGCGCAGAAAGAACCTGACCGTTTGGCCAAGATGGTCGATCAATGGTGGGCGGATGCAGGTAAATACGACGTGCTGCCGCTGGATGATCGTGGCTTTGCCGAACGCCGTGCGATGGCGCGCCCACGCGGAGATTCGCCGCGCATTCAGGACAAATATGTCTTCTATCCCGGCACAACCTTTGTGCCTGGCGGGGCTGCGCCCTTTATCATGGACCGCTCTTACCGGATTGAGACAGCGGTAAAATGCACCGCTGGTCTGGAAGGGGTGCTTGTGACCTGCGGCGGGCTTTGTGGCGGCTATGCCCTCTATGTCCGCGATGGTCAGATCGTCTTTGACTATAACTTCTACGAAGAGATCTACCGCTGTCAGGCCCCCTTGCCGCCGTCAGATCAATGGGCGGACATCGCCTTTGACTTTGAAAAAACGGGCGTGTGTCAGGGGACGGGGCGGCTCTTTATCGATGGCAAAGAAGTGGCCAGCTGTGCCTTCCCCAAGACCTACAAGTATTTCATGGACTGGGAAGGTTTCTCAGTGGGGCGCAGTGAAGGCACGGCCGTCACGCCGTCCATCGCGGATCGGGGCGCGTTTGCGTTCAACGGCCAGTACAAGTGGGTCAAGATGGCGCTGGGCACGGATCTTGCCGGGCCAGGGGACTATGAAACCGGTGACTGACGCCGCCGCGGACATATCCAGTTGCTGTGTGCAGGACACCCCAAGCGCACTTGGGGCTGACATCGCGGATGTGCCCAGATGGTGCAACCTGGCGGATGCAGCACAGGTCATTCCCGGTGGTGCTGCGTTTCGCGGCACAGATGATCCGCTGCTCCCCTCTGATGGCGAGGCACCGGCACAACCCGTTGAATTGGCCGCGTTCCGCATGATGGCAACAGCGGTCACCGTGGGCCAATTCGCCGAATTTGTCGCGGCCACCGGATATGTGACCGACGCCGAAAGGCGGGGGCGGTCGTTTGTGTTCAAAGACCTGCTTGCCGCGGATGCCCAAGACGAAGGCCCCTTGTTGGGCACCCCCTGGTGGCGAGATGTCAAAGGGGCCTCTTGGCGCAACCCCTCTGGAGCGCGCGAAGGCGATCCGTTGCAGCCAGATATGCCAGTCACCCATGTATCGCTCAGAGATGCGCAAAGCTTTGCGCGATCTGTCGGGGGCAGGCTGCCGTCAGAGGCTGAATGGGAGCATGCCGCGCGCGGGGGCTTGGCGATGTCAGATACCCTCGGGGCGATCAAGACCCACAAGAGGGCGGCGGCACTAAGTGCAACATCTGGCAAGGCGCGTTTCCGGGCACCTCACAACCGGGCGGCGCTGGTCCCCGGCCTGCCACCTCGTATGCGCCCAACGGATACGGACTTTTCAACATGTGCGGCAATGTCTGGGAATGGACGGATGACGTGTTTCACAACGGCATCGGACCGGAACCCAACCGCCACGTGTTAAAGGGCGGCTCATTTCTGTGTCACCCCAGCTATTGCTTTCGCTATCGCATCCCGGCGCGCATTGGCGCGGGACGGGACATGACGACATCGCACCAGGGGTTTCGGGTGGCCTTTGATCATCCCAACCTGTCGGAGCACTGACATGACGCAATCTCTTGCCCATAAAACTGCAGCAATCACCGGCGCGGCCTCTGGCATCGGGTTGGCCTGTGCCAAGGCGCTGTTGGACAGTGGCGCGCGGGTGGCGCTTGTGGACCGGGACGCGGAAAAGCTGGATCAGCTTTGCGCCGAACTGGGGGAAAACGCCGTTCCGATCGTGACGGATTTGCTGGATGCCAAAAGCGTGGACGCCATGCTGCCCCGCATTCTGGACCGGTTTGAGCATCTTGATATTTTTCACGCCAATGCAGGGGCTTACGTTGGCGGCGATGTCACCCAAGGTGATCCCAACAGTTGGGACCGCATGCTGAACCTCAACATCAACGCGGCCTTCAGGACGGTGCATGCCGTGCTGCCTCATATGAAGGCGCGCGGGCAGGGTGATGTGATTATGACCAGTTCGATTGCTGGCGTTGTCCCGGTGATATGGGAGCCGATCTATACCGCATCAAAACATGCGGTTCAGGCCTTTACACATACGGTGCGCCGGCAGATGTCGCCCCACGGCGTGCGCGTGGGCGCCGTGTTGCCCGGTCCGGTGATCACCGCGTTGCTGGATGATTGGCCCAAGGAAAAGATGGATGAAGCCATCGCCAGTAACAGCCTGATGCCCCCCGAGGAAGTCGCCGATTGCGTGCTGTTCATGCTGACGCGCAACCCGTCGGTCACCATCCGCGATATTGTGGTGCTGCCCAATGGGGTGGATTTATGAGCCACGCTGCAGCCCACCCTCATCCAGCGGCATGAGCGCCGACATCCTCATAGGGGTTGATGCCGGCACATCGGTGATCAAAGCGGTCGCCTTTGATTTTCAAGGTCGGCAGGTCGGCATGGCAGCAGTGCCAAATCAGTACCAAACCGCGCAAAACGGGGCGGCCACGCAGAACATGGATCAAACCTGGCAGGCCTGCGCATCCGCTTTGCGCAAGTTGGCAGAGGATGTCCCACAGCTTGCCCAACGGGTGGCGGGCCTTGCGGTGACCGGGCAGGGCGATGGCACCTGGCTGGTGGGCAAAGAGGATGCACCGGTGGGGGACGCCTGGCTATGGCTGGATTCGCGTGCAGGCCCCATTGCCGACAGGCTGCGCCAACAGCAAGGCGACGCGGCCCGGTTTGCCGCCACAGGCACCGGCCTGACCGGGTGTCAGCAGGGGCCACAGCTGGCCTATCTGCAAAAACACAACCCCGAGCATCTTGCCCAGGCAGAGGTCGCGCTGCACTGCAAAGACTGGCTGTATCTTAAACTAACTGGTGTCCGCACCACGGATGTGTCTGAGGGCTGTCTGTCCTTTGGCGATTTCTCAACGCGAACCTACAGCGATGACGTCATCGCGTTTTTCGGCCTGGGTGCGCATCAGGCGCTGATCCCGCCCCAGTGCGATGGCACAGTGGCGCATCATCCTTTGACCCCCGCCGCGGCTAAACAAACGGGCCTGCTTGCAGGCACGCCGGTGGTGTTGGGCTATATGGATGTGGTCTGCAGCGCGCTTGGGGCGGGGGCGTATGATCCGCACAATCAGGCGGGGTGCACCATCCTGGGCACCACTGCGGTGCATATGCGGTCTTGCAGGGCAGAGGATGTCGTGCTGCAGGATGGGCTGAGGTCAGGCTATGTCATCGCGATGCCTGTGGCAGACACGGTTGTGCAGCTTCAAACCTCAATGGCGGGCACGTTGAACTTTGACTGGGTGCTTGGCCTGGCCGCTGAGATGGCCGAAATGGCGGGCGTGAGCCTTGATGATGCCGCCCGTCTGAGGGTGATGAATGACGCCATCCGCAAGGCCCGCCCCGGGGCTTGCCTCTATCACCCTTATATCTCAGACGCCGGGGAACGCGGGCCCTTCATTGACCACAACGCGCGCGCCAGTTTCATCGGCCTTAGCACGCACCACCAGTTTGGCGATCTGCTGCGCGCCACGGCTGAGGGGTTGGGGCTGTCGGCCCGGGATTGCTATGCCGCGATGGGCGATATGCCGGGCGAAGTGCGCGTGACCGGTGGGGCCGCGAAATCGGACGTGCTGCGTGAGATTATCTCGGCCAGTTTAGGCACCTCAGTGCGCCAGTCGTTGCGCGATGAAACGGGGGCCGCAGGTGCGGCGATGATCGCTGCGGTCTCTCTGGGTATTTATCCCGATATGGCGCGCTGTGTTGAGACATGGGTCACACCAACACTGGGCCCTGCTGTGCAGGCGGATGCAGGCCTGATGGCAACATATGCCCAACTTTACCCCAGCTATGTCGAGGCCCGTGAGGCCTTGCAACCTGTTTGGAAACAGCTGGCTCAATCAACGGAAGCACAACGATGACCAAGAAAGTGGCCATTATCGGCGACAATTTCATCCTACCCGAAATGTTTGAAGAGGCGTTGCGCAAGGCGTGCAGCGATCATGCGCTTGACGTGCGCCTGCGCCAGGAAGACTGGCCCGATACGCCAACGCTGCATGGCTATTCGGGTGAAAGCGAATTGCCGATCAAGGAGTTCCTGGGCGATTTTGATGAAACGGTGGCTTTTGTCGGTGACGCGGAAATTGCCATCATTCATCACACGCCCATCACGGATTTCATGCTGAAGGAGATGCCAAACCTCAAGTTCATAGCCTGTTCGCGTGGGGGACCCGTGAACATTGATGTGAACGCAACCAAAGCCCACGGCGTCAAAGTGGTGCGCACCCCGGGGCGCAATGCCTCAGCCGTTGCCGAATTCACCATCGGCGCGATCCTTGCTGAAACCCGCAACATTCGGCTGGGCCATGAAACCCTGCGCGGTGGCGTCTGGCGTGGCGATCTCTACCGCGCGGACACTACCGGACGAGAGCTGAATGAGCTTACCGTGGGGGTCATTGGCTACGGCAAGATCGGCACCCGGTTGGTCAAGCTGCTGCGTGTCTTTGGCTGCCGCATTCTGGTCGCTGATCCTTATGTCCAGCTTGATCCAGAAGATCATGCCGCAGGGGTTGCCCAAGTATCATTGGAAACGCTTCTGGCCGAAAGCGATGTGGTCACCCTGCATCCAAGAGTGACCGAAGAAACCACACATATGATCAACAAAGACACCCTATCGCTGATGAAGAGCGACGCGCTTTTGGTCAACACCGCCCGGGGTCCGCTGTGCAATTATGATGATCTTTATGATGCGCTGGTCTCTGGCCAGATCGGCGCTGCGATGCTTGAAACGTTCGCCAAAGAGCCGACGCCGCCAGACTGGCCGCTACTGCAATTAGATAACGTGACCATCACCCCGCATATCGCCGGCGCCTCTGTCCGCACGGCGCGCTATGCGGCTGAAACCCTGGCGCAGGACGTGCAGAACTACCTGACCGGCGCGCCCCTCAACAACCCATATGGAGACCTGAGATGATCGAAGCAGACATCCGCAAAGACGTTGTCAAAGCCTATCAGGATCTGAGCCATCAGGGGATGAACAAGGGGGCTTCCGGCAATGTGTCCGCCCGGTGTGGCGAACATATGCTGATCACGCCTTCCGGCATTCCCAGCGCTGAGATGGTGCCGGAACAAGTGGCTAAGATTGCGCTCAACGACACCGAGGGCCATTGGGAAGGCCCCTGCAAACCGTCAACGGAGTGGCGCTTTCACCGTGGCATCCTGGCCTCGCGCCCTGAGGATTGCGCTGTGGTGCATACCCATTCGCCCTTCGCGACGATCTTGTCGATCCTGCGCAAACCGATCCCAGCGGTGCATTACATGATGGCAGCCTTTGGGACGACGGAAATCAAATGCTGCGGCTATACGACCTTTGGCACAGATGCGCTGTCCCAGATGGTTGCGGATGCTATGCAAGGTGCTGCGGGCTGTTTGATGGCCAACCACGGTATGGTTGTGGCAGGCCCCAACATGCAGCGCACCATGTGGCTGGCTGGAGAGTTGGAGCTGCTGGCAAGCCAATACTACCACGCCCTGTTGGTGGGTGATCCGCATATTTTGACCGACGAAGACATCGCGGTAACAGCGAAATCCTTTTCCAGCTATGGCCCAGGCGATAACGAAAAGACCGCCTGAGTAACGTGGCGCGGCACGTCAGACCGCCGCAAATCCTGCATCCAAGGCAGACAGGATCGTGCCCGCCTCTGCGTCGCTGATGATAAGGGGCGGTGACAGGATCAGGTTGGGGCCTGACACCCGCACCATGGCACCCGCTTGATAGGCGACCTCTTGCACCTTGCTGGCCACGTCAGCGCCAACGGGCGCTTTCGTCTGCCGGTCGCTGACCATCTCAATCGCGGTCATCAATCCATGACCGCCGCGCACATCCCCGATCACATCGTATTTTTCCTGCAGGGCCAAACATCCTTGATACAGTTGATCACCGCGCGCCGCGGCGTTTTCAGTGACATTCAGGCGCTGGGTCTCTGCCAGACAGGCAAGCCCGGCGGCCGCGCCAACGGGGTGGCCGGAATAGGTGTAGCCATGGCCAATCTTGGCCTCGGGTTTGTTCTCAAAGGCCTCTACCATCCGCGCGCCCAGCATGACCGCGCCGAAGGGGAAGAACCCGTTGGTGATGGCCTTGGCGGTGCACATCATATCGGGCTGAATGCCCCACAGACGCGCGCCAGACCAAGCGCCGGTGCGACCGTAGGCGGTGATCACCTCATCGGTGATCAACAAAATCCCGTTGCGCTGGCAAATCTCTGCAACCATCGGGGCAAAGGATTTGTGCGGCGGGATCACGCCCCCCGCGCCAAGGATCGGCTCCATGATCATGGCCGCGATGGTACCGGCCCCCTGAAAGGCAATCTCATCCTCCAGCGCCGCGACACAAAGATGCGCAAGCTTTTCGGGATCCGTTTCATTGAACGGGTTACGATAGGTGTAGGGGGCAGGGATGTGAAAGCAGCCCGGCAACAGCGGTTCATAGGCCGTGCGGAAATTGGCGTTGCCATTGATGCTGGCCCCGCCGAAATGGGTGCCGTGATAGCCTTTTTTCAGGCTCAGAAACTTGGTGCGCCCCGGTTCGCCCCGCAGTTTGTGATACTGGCGGGCAAGGCGCAGCGATGTTTCAATTGAATCAGACCCCCCAGAGGTGAAGAAGGCGCGCTGCATCCCATCGGGCGCAAAGAATTCGCTCAGCTCATAAGACAGCTCAATCGCCGAGTCATTAGAGGTGCCCCGGAAGGTGGAATAATAGGGCAGTTTCGCCAACTGCTGGGTGATCGCGTCCTTTACCGGTTGGCAGGAATAGCCAAGGTTCACGTTCCACAGCCCGCCAACACCATCGACAACCTCATGGCCGTCGATGTCCTGAATGGTCACGCCACTGGCTTCGGTGATGATGATGGGCGGGTTTTCAATGCTGTCGTGTTGCGATGTCATCGGATGCCACATCAGCCGTCCGTTATGCTCTTTTAGAAAGTTTGAATCTTTCATGTGATGTGCTCCACTTTTCCATCTCCGATCAACAGGCCCGACGCTTGGCCGCAAATGGTTCCGCTTACCTGCGCCTATCAGGCGACCACAGCGGCGCGCCGGTCATGTCAAAAGGTGTTCTCACGGTCACGCCGCAAACTTCTCTCATCCTGACGTGCCACAATCTCCGGTGCAAAACAACAGTTTTTTGAAACACCGGTTCAATATGTGAACCGACAAGGTTTGAACCCAGGAAGCAGTCGGGCAATCGCCAAGCACGTCAGTCGCGTGTAACCCGCCGCACATCATACCCGGGCAGTTTCGTCTTTCATTGATGAATCATTCGAGCAAAGGGTGCCGCCCCTTCACCCGCCCACTAAGACCGGTTCTGCGGGTCCAGCTTTGCCAGCAAATCCAGCAGTTGCTCATAGTGCTCAACCCCTAGCGTCGCTTTGATGTCTGACACGATCTGAGCCGCCTGTGCTGCGTTGTCCTCGATGATCTTCTGACCTGCGGGCGTGATCTCAACCATCTGGCGGCGGCCATCATTGGCATCGCGGGTCTGGGTCAGCAGGCCCCGTTTGCGCATGGATGTCGCGATGCGGGTCAGGCTGGGGTAAAGCAGGCTGGCGCGGTCGGCGAGTGTTGAGGTATCCACCGCACCATGCTCAGCCAAGACCCGTAACACCCGCCACTGTTGTTCGGTGATGCCACTGTCAGTCAGCATTTGCCGGATCGGTCCCATCACGCCCTCGCGGGCGCGGATCAGTGCGATAGGCAGGGATCGGTCTGTGCTGGGCAGTCTGTCGGGCATTGCTCGGCCTTGGGCTTACTGCCCTCAGTGCTGCCAATTCGATCTTGACAATGCAAGGTTGATTTAATTAACATCGCAATTAAAATGGCTGATGGATCGTGAGTGGTACAAACCGCTTTTGCAACGGTCAACCGGGGGGGCAGCATGAACAAACTTGACGAAAACATTGAAAAACTTGGCGGTTTCCTAACCCGCTTTCAAACCGCAGGGATCAAGAACCGTATCGCGGGGGCCGATGTGGCAGGATCCCTGGGCACGTTTGAAACAGTCTCACCCGTGGATGCGCGCGGGATTTGCGCGGTGGCCAAAGGCGGGGCAAGCGACATAGACCAGGCCGCGCAGGCCGCAGCGGATGCTTTCCCAGCTTGGCGCGACCTGCCCGCAACTGAGCGGCGCAAGATCCTGATCAAAGTGGCTGAAGGGATTGAGGCGCGCGCAGAAGAAATCGCGCTTTGCGAATGTTGGGACACCGGCCAGACCTACAAGTTCATGTCAAAGGCCGCCCTGCGCGGCGCGGAGAACTTTCGCTATTTTGCCGATCAAGTCGTACAGGCCCGCGATGGGCAACATCTGAAATCCCCAACTTTGATGAACATCACAACCCGCGTGCCTATTGGCCCGGTGGGCGTGATTACGCCCTGGAACACGCCCTTCATGCTGTCCACCTGGAAGATCGCGCCAGCGCTGGCTGCGGGATGCACGGTGGTGCACAAACCTGCAGAAGCCTCACCGCTGACCGCGCGGCTGTTGATTGAGATCGCAGAGGAAGCAGGCCTGCCGCCGGGTGTGTTGAACATGGTGAATGGCTATGGTGAGGAAGCGGGAAAAGCGCTGTGCGAACATCCCTTGATCCGCGCCATTGCCTTTGTTGGTGAAAGCAAAACCGGAAGCATGATCACCAAACAGGGGGCTGATACGCTTAAGCGGAACCACCTGGAACTGGGCGGCAAGAACCCTGTGATTGTCTTTGAGGACGCGGATCTTGAGCGGGCCTTGGATGCGGTGATCTTTATGATCTATTCGATCAACGGTGAGCGTTGCACGTCCTCTTCCCGTCTTTTGGTGCAGGAAAGCATTCGGGACGCGTTTGAGGCACGGTTGATCGAAAGGGTCAACGCCATCAAGGTGGGCCACCCTCTGGATCCGGCCTCAGAGATTGGGCCGCTGGTGACCCAAGAACACTTTGACAAGGTGACGGGCTATTTTGACATCGCGCGCGAAGACGGTGCCACGATCGCGGCAGGTGGCAAGGCTACGGGTGATGCGGGCTTTTTCGTGCAACCAACGCTCTTTACCGGTGCCACCAACCAGATGCGGATCGCCCAGGAAGAGATTTTTGGTCCCGTCCTAACCTCCATCCCATTTGAGACGGAAGAGCAGGCACTGCAAATGGCCAATGACATTCCATACGGCCTGACCGGCTATGTCTGGACCAACGATCTGACCCGCGCCTTGCGGTTTACGGATAAATTGGAAGCGGGCATGATCTGGGTGAACTCAGAGAACGTCCGCCATCTGCCCACACCCTTCGGCGGCGTCAAAGCCAGTGGGATCGGGCGCGATGGCGGGGATTGGTCATTTGAATTCTACATGGAACAAAAACACATCGGTTTTGCCACCGGCAGTCACAAAATCACCAAGTTAGGAGCGCTCTGATGCCTGTGCCTGCGCCGAACCTCTATCCTGATTTCAATACCATCCGGCTTAGCCATGTCTGCCTCAATGTGGCGGATTTGGCGGCCTCCAAACACTTCTATACCGAAATTCTTGGGCTTCAGGTGACCGACGAAAGTGACAGCCATGTCTACCTGCGCGCCATGGAAGAGCGAGGGCATCACTGTGTGGTGCTGCAAAAATCAGATGCGCCCGGCACCGTTGAAGTGATGGGGTTCAAAACCTTTGATGAGGCAGATCTGGACAAGGCAAAGATCTATTTTGAAGCCAAGGGCAGGGGCACAGAATGGGTTGAGCGCCCCTATCAAGGCCGCACCCTGCTGACCTCAGACAACACCGGCATTCCGCTGGAGTTTTACCACAAGATGGATCGCTTGCCGCCGATCCACCAGCAATATGCGCTCTACCGTGGGGTCAAACCGCTTCGGATTGATCATTTCAACTGCTTCTCCCCAGATGTGGACGCTTCTGTCGCCTTCTACAGCGACTTTGGCTTTCGCGTGACCGAATACACCGAAGACGAAGACAGCAAGCGGCTTTGGGCGGCCTGGCTGCACCGCAAGGGCGGGGTGCATGACATGGCCTTTACCAACGGCACCGGCCCCCGGATGCATCACGTGGCCTTCTGGGTGCCAACGCCGCTGAACATCATTGATCTGCTGGATTTGATGGCAACAACGGGCTTTGTGTCCAACATCGAACGTGGGCCGGGGCGGCATGGGATTTCGAATGCTTTCTTTTTGTACATCCTCGATCCTGACGGGCACCGGATTGAGATCTATTGCTCGGATTATCAAACTGTCGATCCCGACCTGGAGCCGATCAAATGGGATCTGAAGGATCCCCAGCGTCAGACGCTTTGGGGGGCACCCGCGCCCCAAAGCTGGTTTGAACACGGCTCCCCTTTCGTGGGCCAAGAGCCGCGCGCATCAGATCTTGCCGCCAGCCCGATCATCGCGCCATGACCCATCGTTTCGCAACCTACAGCGCCGCAGGGCAGATGCATTACGGTGCCGTCACCCAAGGCGGGATGATCGCGCTTGATCCGGTGTTTCCACAATGGCCCAGCTTGCTGGACGCGGTGCAGGCCGGGGGGTTGGATGAATTGGGCCAAGCGGCGGCCGGGGCTGAGGTGACGCACCGCGACGTCCAGTATGAAATGGTCCTGCCCAACGCACGGCGTATCTTATGTGTTGGGGTGAATTTCCCTGACCGAAACGCCGAATATAAAGACGGCAGCGCCCAGCCCGAATACATGTCGCTGTTCCCGCGCTTTGCCAGCGGGTTTACCGGCCATGATCGGCCCCTGATCCGCCCACCCGAAAGCCATATGCTGGATTACGAAGGCGAGGTCGCCATTGTGATTGGCAAGGCGGGTCGGCGCATTGAACCTCAGGACGCCTATGACCACATCGCGGCGCTGACCTTGTGCAACGAAGGGACGATCCGCGATTGGGTGCGCCACGCCAAGTTCAACGTCACGCAAGGCAAGAACTGGGATTGTTCTGGTGCGATGGGGCCATGGCTGGTGCCTTTCACGGACCCCGCCCAACTGGATGCCGCGCGGCTGACCACCCATGTCAACGGAGAGTTGCGCCAAGATGATGTGCTGTCGCGGATGATGTTCCCGGTGCGGCAAGAGGTGGCCTATATCTCCACCTTCATGACCCTGCAGCCAGGCGATATCATTGTGACAGGCACACCCACGGGGGCTGGCGCGCGCTTTGATCCGCCACGGTTTCTAAAACCCGGTGACGTGGTTGAGGTCAGCGTCGAAGGCATCGGCACCCTGCGCAACACCGTAGAGGACGAAGCGCAATGACCCCACAAGAGCACGCCAAGGCCGCCGCGGATTTGTTGGAGGCCGAAACCTCTGGCACCCAAATTGGTCTTTTGTCACGGCGTCACCCCGAAATGACGATGGATGACGCCTATGCCATTCAAAATGCGCTTTACCGGGCAAAACTTGATGCGGGCCGCCATGTGATCGGCTGGAAGATCGGTCTGACCTCCAAAGCGATGCAGAACGCTTTGGGCATCGACATTCCAGACAGCGGCATTTTGTTTGATGACATGCGGTTTGACACTGGTGCCCATGTGCCCAAAGGCCGCTTTATCCAGCCGCGCATTGAGGCTGAGATTGCCTTTGTCATGAAATCCGCGATTGGCGGGCATGAGGTCAGCCGCGAAGATGTGATCGCCGCGACGGAGTTTGTCGCCCCCTCCATTGAAATCCTTGATACGCGCATCCTGCGGGCCGATCCTGACACCGGTCAGACCCGGAACGTCTTTGACACGATCAGCGACAATGCCGCAAATGCAGGCGTTGTTCTTGGGGCCGAACGGCACACCGTGGACGCCTTTGATTTGCGCTGGGTTGGGGCCATCACGTCGCGTCAAGATGAGGTTGAGGAAACCGGCCTGGGCGCGGGCGTGTTGAATGATCCAGTGGAAAGCGTGGTATGGCTGGCCCGGCGCATGGCGCAGTACGGTCAAAGCATTGAGCCGGGGCAGGTAATCTTGTCCGGCAGCTTTATCAGGCCAATCGAATGCCCGCCGGGCAGTCATATCCACGCAGATTTCGGGGCTTTCGGAGAGGTGGCGATCTCCTTCGCCTGAACGGGGCGCACTGTTGAAGGGGGCAGGGACCATATTCTGACCCGAGGTTAAAGATGACAGCGGCCCCTCAAAGCGCGGCGTTAGAACCCGATGGCGGCACCGTCCTTGCGGGGGTCAGATGCTGCGGCATAGCCGCGTGGCCCCAAACGGTGGATCAGCTGCGCGCCACCAAAGCCAAAGGCGTTGTCCGGGGCCTCCAACGCAATCTGATGCCCCCGTGCTTTCAAGGCGTCCAAGGTGGCCTCGGGCCATGTCGTCTCACAGGCCACGCCAAGCCCTTCTGTCACCCGCCAACGGGGGGCATCTGCGGCAACTTGCACGTCTTGCCCCCAAATCTGAGTGCGCAAAACCATCTGAACATGCCCTTGCGCCTGCATCGGCCCGCCCATGACGCCAAAGCTCATCCTTGGGCCGTCAGGCCCCATCAGAAAGCCGGGGATGATGGTATGAAACGGGCGTTTTGAGGGGCCGACAAAGTTCTGATGCGCAGGATCAAGCGAGAACCCCGCGCCGCGGTTCTGCAAGGCAATGCCAGTGCCCGGCACCACCACGCCTGATCCAAACCCCGCATAGTTCGATTGTATAAAGGACACCATCATGCCGTTGGCATCTGCCGTGCTCAGATAAACGGTTCCGCCGCTTTTGGGCGCACCGGGTTCAATGTCTTGCGCGGTGTCGCGGTTGATCAAGGCCGCTCTGCGGGC
Source organism: Sulfitobacter sp. GN1-4 (assembly GCF_055693825.1). Lineage (NCBI taxonomy): Bacteria > Pseudomonadati > Pseudomonadota > Alphaproteobacteria > Rhodobacterales > Roseobacteraceae > Sulfitobacter > Sulfitobacter sp. GN1-4. Next base: position 1,686,523 of record NZ_JBVFUQ010000003.1, read on the forward strand.
GAGATACCCATCATCAAGCAGATCCTCCACCGTCACCTTACGCATGGCTTGCGGTTCGGCGACAAAGGCCTCTGCATCGCGCAGCGCAAGTTTCATGGCTTCGATTTGCAAATGCAGGGCCTGTGGATCATCGGGGCCGTGTTCTCGGATGTCCGTATGCTCCAGCATCCCCAAGGCCATTAATGCCGCGATGCCTTGCCCGTTTGGCGGTATCTCATGCAGGGTGACATCATCAAAACGGCGCGAAATCGTGCCGCACCAGTCTGGCTGATGCGCGGCCAAATCCTCAGCCGTCAGCGCAGCGCCATGGCTCTTTGCAAAATCAGCGATCTGGTTGGCCAGACGGCCTTCGTAAAAGGCGCGCCCTTTGCTTTCAGCGATCTCAATCAGCGTTCGGGCATGATCGGGGCTGGAAAAATATGTCCCCGCAGCAGGGGTTTGGCCCCCAGGCATAAAGCAATCCGCAAAGCCCGGCTGTGTCTTCAGCTCTTGTCCCGCACGCGCCCAAAGAGCGGCGATAATCGGCGAGACGGGGAAGCCCCGCTCGGCATACCGCACGGCCGGTTCAAACACCTGTTCAAACGGCAGCGTGCCAAAGGCCTCAGACAGCGCGACCCATCCTGACACCGCACCGGGCACTGTCACGCTTTCCCAGCCCCGATAGGGGATGCTGGCCTGCCCGGCAAAACGCGCGGCATTCCACGCGCTGGGGGAGCGGCCAGATGCGTTCAGGCCGTGCAAACGCTGGCCGTCCCAGACAATGGCAAAAGCGTCAGAGCCGATGCCGTTACCGGTCGGCTCCAACACGGTCAGGGCAATGGCCGTGGCCAAGGCCGCGTCAACCGCGTTCCCCCCTTTCGCCAAAATCTCAATGCCTGCTTGCGCGGCCAAGGGTTGTGAGGTGGCCACGACGTTGTCTGCCAAAACGGCTGAACGGTGGGACGGATAGGGATGATGGGCGCTTAGTTGCAAATGGACCTCAAGCGGTTGGACGTCTGCCACATCTATCGCCATCAAGTCCTAGGACAAGCCCTTAGGACACGCGCGAGAACCCGACATTTTGCAATGTGAACGTGTCAAAGAAATGCGCCAGTCTGCGCACCAAAGGCCGCGCTTGTGGAGACAAGACCAGCTTGCCTTGCGTTTCAGTAAAGAGGCCCGCGCATTCATCGCGCAGGGCTTGAAGGGCCGGTTCGATTTGAACCTCTTCCTCAGAACTCAGCGCCAACTCATTGAAGTTGATGGCATAATCGCACATCAGCATCTCAATGATCCGGCTGCGCAACCTATCGTCCGGGCATAAGGCATAGCCCCGCGCACCGGCCAGATGCCCGTCCCGGATGCGTTTAGAATAGGGCCCGGTTTGTGCGGCGTTCTGCACGAAACCTTCAGCAAATTTAGATATCGAAGAGGCCCCCAGCCCCAAAAGCGTTTCGCACCCATCCACGGTGTAACCCTGAAAATTGCGACGCAGACTGCCGTCTGATGCGGCAATCGCCATGCTGTCGGTGGGTTTTGCGAAATGGTCGATGCCGATGGGCACCAGCCCGTGTGCGCCAAGCTGATCGGTGGCGCGGTTGAACAAGGCAAAGCGGGCGCGGTCATTGGGCAACGCAGCCTCCGGGATCAGGCGCTGCCTGTTGGCCATATGGGGCACATGCGCATAGCCAAAAAGCGCAATGCGGTCCGGGTCCAGCTGGCAAATCTGATCAAGGGTCTTTCCAAAGCCGCTCAGCGACTGGAAGGGCAGGCCATAGACAAGGTCGATGTTCAGTGATCCAACGCCCGCCGCGCGCAGCATCTCAACCACGCTTTGTGTTTGTTCAAACGTCTGGATGCGTCCGATGCAAGACTGCACAACTTCGGCAAAGTCCTGCACGCCGATGCTGGCGCGGCTCATACCAAGCGCGCGCAACGCGGCGATCTTGTTGGCGTCCACCAGTGTCGGGTCAATCTCAACGGAAAACTCGGTGTCGTCATCGAAGGCAAAGGTGTCTTGCAGCGCTGCACCCAGTCTGGCGATCAGCGCGGGCGGTAGAATCGTGGGCGTGCCGCCGCCCCAGTGCATGTGTTTGATCCGGGGCTTGGCCTGAAGCTGCTGCGCGACAAGCGCCAGTTCGGCCTCCAGCGTTTCAATGTAGTGCTGAACCGGGGCCAGGCTGCGCACGCCTTGGGTCCGACAAGCACAGAACCAACAAAGCCGTTCACAAAACGGGATGTGCAGATAAAGCGATATGGGCCTGGCGGGATCAAGCGCTTGCAACGCCTTGGCCTGAAACTCATCCCCAATACCGTCGTGAAAGGCGGGTGCCGGGGGATAGCTGGTGTAGCGCGGCAGGCGTTCATCAAAAAGGCCACGGGCCTTGAGGGTGTCAAAACTCAACATAGCCTGATCATCCATCTTCGCGCCGGTCCTGTCTTTGATCCTGATCAACCGCAGCTGCATCATCGTCCAGCAAGATGCGCCAGGCTGCACCGTCGAGGTCTTCATATTGATCGGCCCGCAGGCTCCACAAAAAGGCCAAAAGGCCAAGCCCGCCAAGGCACAAGGACACTGGGATCAGGAGGGCCAGAACGTTCATGACAACCCCTTTCTTGACAGGCGCAGGGCATTCAGCAGCACCGTGATAGAAGACGTGGACATCGCGATGGCCGCCAAAAGGGGCGTGACATAGCCCGCCACCGCCAGCGGGATCACCAGCGCGTTGTAGCCTGCCGCAATCGCAAAGTTCTCCAGAATCCGCCGCTTGGCCTGTCTGGAGGTGGTGATGAGGCCCGGCAGGGATGCAAGGCTTTTGCCCAGCACAACCACATCCGAGGCCGAGCGCGCCGCATCCGCCGCGGACGCCGGTGCGACAGAGGCATAGGCGCTGGCCAGCGCGCCGGTATCATTCAGGCCGTCCCCCACCATCAACACTTTGCGCCCGCCTTCTGCCAGCTGTTTGAGGTAGGCGATTTTATCGGTTGGGCTTTGTTCCGCATGCCAGACCGGAATGCCAAGCGTGTCGGCAACGGCACGTGTCGCGGCAGGTGTGTCGCCTGAGATCAGGTGCATTTCCACCCCCTCAGACGCCAGTGTCTGTGCCATCTTAAGCGCGCCGTCGCGCAAGTTGGCGGTTAGGGTCAGGGGGCGCGCCGGGGCATCGCCGATCTTAAGCCAAGCGCCAGGCGCATCACTGGGCGGCGCACCGGTGAAAGCGGCAGATCCCAATAGAACGCTTGTGCCCTGCCAATCCGCGCTCAGTCCCTGGCCGGGGTGTTCGACCACATCGTCAAGCCTTTGCGGCTTGGCACCCGCCAGACCCAAAGCCAGCGCGCGTGAGACGGGATGCGTTGAACTTTGCGCCAGCGCCAGGGCGATGCCTTGTTCCACCTCCGATAGCTGTTCGCGGGCTGCGACTTCCAACTGGCCGTCTGTCAGCGTGCCGGTTTTGTCAAAGACAACCACATCTGTTTCGGCCACCCGCTCCATCGCAGTGCCGTTTTTGACAAGAAAGCCCGCGCGAAAAAGCGTGCTCGCAGCGGCTGTTGAGACGGCAGGCACGGCCAGACCCAGCGCGCAGGGGCAGGTGATGATCAAGGTCGCAATCGCGATGTTCAGCGCCAACCGGGCGTCCCCTGCACCAAGATACCAACCCACAAAGGCCGCAAAGGCCAAAAGGTGGACAACGGGCGCGTAAACCTGTGCGGCCCTGTCCGCGAGCGCGGTGTAGGTGTTGCGTGCGGATTCTGCCGCGTCGATCATGGTGACCATGCGGCGCAGGCTGCTCTGCGCGCCTACGGCGGTGGCCTCAATGGTGAGGGGGCTGGAAAGATTGACCTCCCCTGCGCTGATCGCGGTGCCCGCCGACGCGGATACAGGCAGGCTTTCACCGGTGAGCAAGGCGCGGTCTAACGTGCTGGTGCCTTCCACCACATGCCCGTCCACCGGCATCCGTGCACCGGGCAGAACCAGCAGGTGATCGCCGACCACTACATCAACCAGATCAACCGTTTCGCGCCCCGTTGGGGTCAGCCGCTGGACGCGGGGCACCTCAAGGGCGGCAAGTTCTTGCGCGGCAGACCTTGCAGAGCTGCGGCAGCGGTGATCCAGATACCGACCACAAAGCAGAAAGAAAGTCAGCGATAGGGCGGCGTCAAAATAGGCGGTATGCCCCCCCGCCGCCGTTTCATAAAGCGACATGCCAGAGGCCAGGATCAAGGCCAGCGAAATCGGCACATCCATGTTCAGCCGCCCCACGCGCAGCGCTTGCCAGGCCTTTTGGAAAAACGGCTGTGCGGCGTAAAGCACCGCGGGCAGGGAAATGGCCGCTGAAAGCCAGTGAAACAGGGTCCGCGTGGCATCGTCTGCGCCAGACCAGACCGCGACCGACATCAGCATTACGTTCATCATCGCAAAGCCCGCAATCGCGATCCGCAACAGCAGCGTGCGGCCTGTGCGGTCTTCGACCTGGCCCAACAGAGTTTGGTCCAGCAACCGCGCCTCAAACCCCAGACACCGCAGATGATCAATGATGGCTTCGGGGGTGGTCAGGGGTGCGTGGGTCAGCCGCACTTGTTTGCGGTTCAGATTGACCCGCGCATCATAAACGTCATCGCGCGCCAAAAGCCCACGCTCAACCGCTGCGATGCAGGCGGCACAATGAATGCCGGGCAAGGACAGCTGCAACGTCTCACCCACCGCGTTTGAGGCTTGAGGACCTGTCGAAGGCAGGGCAAGGCAACCGGGGCAGGCCGCGTTTTGCGGGGTTTCGGCCAGGGTCATGACGCGTGTTCTTCTGCGGTCAGGGGAATGCGGCGGCGAAAGGCGGTGCCGTCCTCTGCGGTCATCTCCAACCACAGCGTCCAATATCCGGGGGCAACCGGCGTCTGCGCGACAAAGTGCTCACCAGTCCAGACAAAGGCCGGGATCAGATCATCGGCCACATGGGTCGCCCGGCCCAGCGTTGCTTTGACAGAGGCGGGCTGAACCGGTGTGCCGTCAGCTGCGGTGATGCGCAATGACAGCTCATCGGCAAGGAGGGCAGTCTCCAGCGTCCAGCCAAGCCCGTCTTGTGCTGCCCGGTCCGTTTCAAACTTCTGCGACGCGACATATGAATTCTTGGTTACGAGGCCGGGAAAGGTGGAGACCGCCTGAAAGGCAAGGGTCAGGTTCACGGCAATGATCACGCTGAAACAACCGCCAAAGATGGCCAGGACATGCCAGCCGGTAAGTGTGCGTTTCATCAAAGCTCTCCTTGTCCGTTAAAGATGGTGGCGCTGCTGGTGCGCGTGTTGGTTGTCAGGTCCTCGACCCAAAACCGCAGGTCTGTGCGCTCTTGTTTGGCTGCCGTATCGATGGGGCGGGCCGTGACGTAGACGCGCTGCAGCAAGGTCTGGTTGGCGGGCACTGTCACGCTTAGCTCAGCGGTGCCTTCCAGCCCGATCCGCAGCGTTTCATCCGATGTCAGGGACAGGTGGAACAACCTGTCATCGCCGGATTTGTTACGCAGCCGGACGTCATAGATGTTTCGGATCGATCCATCGCTTTGCACCACAAACTGTGGGTTGCGCACGGGCGAGACTGTCAGCTCAATGTCTGTGCGCACGAACAAGGCGATGGTCATGCCCACACCGATGGCAGACCATAGAATGGTATAAAGGATGGTGCGCGGCTTCAGCACATGCTGCCATAGGGGCCGCGGTTTCCAGCCAGCGCGTTCGGGCGCATCAGCAGGCGGCGGCACATCTTCCAGCGCCAGATAATCAATCAGCCCACGCGGCTTGCCCAATTTGCCCATGATCTCATCACAGGCATCAATGCACAGCGCACAGGTGATACATTCCATCTGCTGGCCGTCGCGGATGTCGATGCCCATGGGGCAGACGTTCACGCAGGCCATACAGTCAATGCAATCGCCGTGGCCCTGATCCAGCTCTGGCAGGTCCGTGGTTTCGGCATAGGCCGTGGCAATGCGGGTCTCAGCTGCGGCCTTGGCCCCTTTGCGGTGTTTGCCCCGTGGCTCCCCCCGCCATTCGCGGTAGCCAACTGTTAGCGTGCCTTCGTCCATCATCGCAGCCTGGATGCGCGGCCAGGGGCACATATAGATGCAGACCTGTTCGCGCATGAACCCCCCGAAGATGAAGGTGGTCGCCGTCAGGATCGCGATGGAGACATAGGCCACGGAGGGGGCCGCGAAATTCACCAGATCAACGGCCAGTGTGGGCGCATCGGTGAAATAGAACACCCAAGCCCCGCCAGTTGCGACAGAAATAGCCAGCCAGATCAGCCACTTCGTGACCCGAAGCCGCAGCTTTTGCATCGTCCAGTTAGAGCGGTGTAGCCGGATTTGCGCATTGCGGTCCCCCTCAACGCGCCGCTCGACCAGCAAGAACAGATCGGTCCAGACCGTTTGCGGACAGGCGTAGCCACACCAGACGCGCCCCAGCGCAGAGGTAAACAGAAACAGCCCAAGCCCGGCCATGATCAACAGGCCAGCGACGAAGTAAAATTCGTGCGGCCAGATCTCAATCCAGAAGAAAAAGAACCGCCGGTGCGCCAGATCGGCCAGTACCGCCTGATCGGGCATATTGGGGCCGCGATCCCAGCGGATCCAGGGCGTGACATAGTAAATGCCTAAGGTCACGATCATGATCCACCACTTGAACCGGCGGAAAAACCCGCTGACCCGGCGCGGAAAAATTGGCTCGCGGGCCGCGTAAAGGGAAGGGGGGCATCAGACATCGCTTGGATCCTGTTTCTGTTCGCACCTCAGATATGCCGCGCGGGGGCTGTGCCTGCTTTGATCTGGGTCAATCGCCCTGGCGGCTTTCATAAAAAAGCAGGGGTGCTCCCCTAAGGAAGCACCCCAAACAGCAGGCGGGATTGGTGCGAACAGAACCACCTGCCGTTCTCTTAGTTCTCAGTCTCACCACCGCCCAATTGGTGCACATAGGTGGCAACCGCCTGCACCTGCGCTTCTGTCATGCGCGGCGGGCCCCAGGGTGGCATCACGCCAAAGCGGGCGTTGGTGATGGTGTCTGTCAGGCTGGCGCGGTCCCCGCCGTAAAGCCAAATCGCATCTGTCAGGTTCGGCGCACCCTGGCTGCGGTCGCCCATGCCTGCATCGCCGTGACAAGCCGCGCAATTGTCGGCAAACGCCTCAGAGGCAGCCTCAGCCAGGGCGGCATCGTATTCCAGCCCGGACAAGCTGCGCACGTATTCCACCAGGCCCGCGATCTCATCTTTCTCCATGAACGTGCCATAGGCCGGCATTTCGGAGTATCGCGCATCGTCATCGGCTTCATTTCGAATGCCGTGGCGGATGGTATAGGCGATGTCTTCATAGGTGCCGCCCCAAAGCCAGTCGTCATCAAGCAAGTTGGGATAGCCCTTTGCCCCAGCCGCGCCAGAGCCGTGGCACTGAGAGCAATTGGTGCGAAAAACCGCAGCACCCGAAGATACCGCATAGCGGTAAAGCTCTTGGTTTTCTGCCAGCGTGCTCAGGTCAGCACTTGCCAATTGCACCTCAAGATCGGCGTTTGCGGCACGGGCGGCTGCAATGTCTTGGGCCACTTCGCCGCGGGTGGAATAGCCCAGCACCCCAGCGGTGGCCCCTGAAATCAATGGCCAGGCCGGAAAGGCGATCGTATAACCGATGCCCCAGACGATCGTGATATAGAAGCACCACAGCCACCAGCGGGGCAGGGGGTTGTTCAGCTCTTCGATGCCGTCCCAGGTATGTCCTGTGGTCTCAGTGCCTGTCAGCTCATCGACAGGTTTTTGTGCATTTGGATTGCTCATGATGCGCCTCCGATCTTGGTCTCATCGCTTTGCCCTTCGCGGGGCAGCGTTTCGTTGCGCAGGGGGATGTTTGCGATGTCGCGGTGAATGCTCTTGCTGCCGGGCCGGAAGGCCCAGACGATGGTGCCAAGAAAGAACAGGGTCATCGCCAAAAGCATCCAGCTGTCTGCAAAGGCCCGCATCCAGGAATAGGTTTCCATACCGTGTGCCTCCTTACCGGCTTGCGTCTGGGGTGAAGGTCGAGAAATCAACCAAAGTGCCCAGCATTTGCAGATAGGCCACCAGCGCATCCATCTCGGTCAGCGCGGGCTGGCCGTCAAAGTTGCGCACATTCACAGCCTCGCCGTAGCGCTCAAGCAAACCGTCAAAGTCGCTGTCCGGGTCGGCCTGGGCCAGAAAGTCTGCCGCGGCATTCTCAACCATGTCATCGGTGTAGGGCACGCCAACGATACGGTGCGTGCGCACCAGATCCTCAATATGCTCTGCCTCAATGCGCGTGTCGGCCAGGAAGGCATACTTTGGCATGATGGATTCCGGCACGACCGACTGTGGATTCACCAGGTGATCAACATGCCAGGCGTCCGAATACCGTCCGCCCACCCGCGCCATGTCTGGCCCGGTGCGTTTTGATCCCCATTGGTGGGGGTGGTCATACATGCTTTCCGCAGCCAGCGAATAGTGACCATACCGGTCAACTTCGTCACGCATGGGCCGGATCATCTGGCTGTGACAGACATAGCATCCTTCTCGGATATAGACGTCCCGTCCCGCCAGCTCCAAAGGGGTGTAGGGGCGCATGCCATCGACTTCCTCGATCGTGTTTTCCAGATAAAAGAGCGGCGCGATTTCGACGATGCCGCCGATGGTCACCACAAAAAGGGACAGAACCATCAGCAAGGTCGCAGACCGCTCAATCAGCGCGTGTTTGGCCAGAAAGCCCTTTTGCGGTTGTGGGTTAGGTGTATCAGTCATCTGCTTGATCCTCACTCAGCTGGGACACCGACGGGCGCGGTCACACGTGCGCCGCCGCGAATGGTCATCCAGAGGTTCCAGCACATCAGCAGAGCCCCCGCGAGGTACATGACCCCACCCAGACCGCGCACGATGTACATTGGGAATTTCGCGGCCACGGTGTCGGCAAAGGAGTTCACGAGGAAACCTTGCGCATCCACCTCACGCCACATCAGGCCTTCCATGATTCCGGTGACCCACATGGACGCCGCGTAAAGGACGATGCCGATGGTCGCGAGCCAGAAGTGCCAGTTGATCGCTGACATGGAATACATCTGCGCGCGCCCCCACAGTTTGGGCGTCAGGAAATAGAGCGCCGCAAAGGTGATCATCCCGTTCCATCCCAACACGCCAGAGTGCACGTGCCCAATGGTCCAGTCGGTATAGTGGCTCAGAGAGTTGACCGCGCGGATCGACATCATCGGCCCCTCAAAGGTGGACATCCCGTAGAAGGCCAGGCTGATCACCATCATCCGAATGATCGGATCCGTGCGCAGCTTGTCCCAGGCCCCATTGAGGGTCATCAGACCGTTGATCATCCCACCCCAGCTGGGCATCCACAGGATGATGGAGAACACCATCCCAAGCGTGGACGCCCAGTCAGGGAGTGCGGTGTAATGCAGGTGGTGTGGACCCGCCCAGATATAGAGAAAGATCAGCGCCCAGAAGTGAATGATCGACAGCTTGTAGCTAAAGACCGGGCGTTCGGCCTGCTTGGGTACGAAATAGTACATCATGCCTAAGAAACCGGCGGTCAGGAAAAAGCCCACCGCGTTGTGGCCGTACCACCATTGCGTCATCGCATCTTGCACACCTGAGAAGACCTGCACTGATTTGGAGCCCAAAAGACTGACCGGCAGGGACAGGTTGTTGACCAGATGCAGCATCGCCACTGTGATGATGAAGCTCAGTAAGAACCAGTTGGCGACGTAGATGTGCTTTTCTTTGCGCTTGATCAGCGTGCCCATGTAGATCACCAGGAAGGCCACCCAGACGATGGTCAGCCAGATATCGATGTACCATTCAGGCTCTGCGTATTCTTTGGACTGGGTTGAGCCGAGCAGATAGCCGCTGGCCGCCAGTACGATGAAAAGCTGATAGCCCCAGAACACAAACCAGCGCAGGTTGCCGCCCCAAAGCCGGGTGCCGCAGGTGCGCTGCACGATGTAGAAGGACGACATCAAAAGGGCATTGCCCCCAAACGCGAAAATCACCGCTGAGGTGTGTATGGGACGCAGACGTCCAAAGTTCGCATAGGGTTGTGCCCATTCCAGGTTCAGCGCCGGAAAGGCCAGCTGGAAGGCGATATAAACCCCCGCCAAGAACCCGACGATGCCCCAAAAGGCTGTTGCGATGACCCCGGCGCGGACAACATCGTCCATATATCCGTTTGCATCCACCATTGCCTTTGGCGGCTCATCTGTGTTGCGCAGCACCCAAATGAACATCCCCGCAGAGATGACCATGATCAGGATGGCATGCACCTGATATGCCAGATCTCGACCCCAGCTTGCGGCCAGTGCCGCAAGGATGGTGATCAGGCCCAGCAGAATGAGCTTGAAGTAATCAGCCATATTTCTGTCCCTTCTTTCACCCGGCCCACGTCAGGGGCCGTGCCTGTTCGCTATGCCCCTCTTTTTTCAAAGCGGCTGCACGGGGTCTTTGATCTGCATCAAGAGGGGGCAGGTTTCTGTTTGGGTCACGTCAAAGACGGCATTGACCCGGTTTGACAGTTTGGAGGACAACGAGGGGGCGGCGTGCGTCCCCGTTGAACAAGGGAGCCTGTGATGGCGATCAATACTGTTACCACCATCCTGACGGACACAGATCAGGTTGAAACACAACTGGCCGCCGCTTGCGCCATTGCGCGGGCGCTTGATGCGCATTTGCACGTTCTGGGGTTGGTCGTTGGCATAAACCAGGCCGGCGTTGCCCCAACGGTACTGGATGCTGTGCCCTCGGGTGCCGGCATGGCAGAAAGCATAGCGCTGGTAAAAGAGCTGGTCGCGCTGGCCAGCGCGCAGCTGAAAAAAGAAGACGTGCGCTGGAACATGGATGCCACCACGGTGAACGGGGCAGAGATGTCAGCCGAGATCGTCCGCCACACGCGGTTCAGCGATCTGGTGGTGCATCAAAGCATGGCGGCACCACATCTGCGTGATCAGACAAAAGTGCTGGCCGAGGCGATCCTTTTTGACAGCGACTGTCCGCTCTTGTTGTTGCCAGAAGGAGCCGAGATGGCAGCCCCTCCGAGCAAGATCATGATTGCCTGGGATCAAAGCACACCAGCCTTGCGTGCCGCGCGGCAATCGCTGTCGCTGCTGGCGCTGGGCTCTTATGTGCATGTCGTCATGGTGGAGCCGCCACGAGATGCCCCTGACCGGTCTGATCCGGGCGGTGCTTTTGCGGAATTCCTATCGCGTCATGGGATCCGGTCACAGGTCTCAGTCTGCAATAAGGACGACACCAGCATTTCCGCCACATTGGAGCGGCGCGCGGTTGAGCTGGGCTGTGAGATGATCGTAATGGGCGCTTACGGGCATTCCCGCTTGCGCCAGGCGATATTCGGGGGTGCCACCCGCGATATGTTGGAGCACGCAAAGATACCGGTGTTGATGGCGCATTAGGGTCAGGACCCATTCATCTCGCACCACTGGTTTGACAGATTTCTCTAGTGAAAGGGACATCTGCGCGGGAACTCTGGTTGAATTTCAAGCAGATGTAACGCAGCGCGCGAGGACAATCCGTCAAATCCGAAGGACGACAAAACCGCTTCCTTTCAGCGGCGTGAGCCATTTGCAATGAACCCGTTCGGCGCGGACATGTCTCAAACCACTGAAACTTCGCGGTTTTGACGCCATTGGCGCGAGATGAATGGGTCCTGACCCTAAGGCGAAGGTGCGCTATTACATGCAGTTAGCGACTGCATCGGCCTGACGTTAAAGGTCAAAATGGCCCTGTGGCCCAAGCCCGTCAGAACAACAAGCCACCGTCAGTATCATCCCCGGTCTCTGCCATCAGGTCGGCAAGATCCGGGATGGTGACCGTTCTGGATCCATCAAGCGAAATGATCCCGTCTTTGCGCAACGACGTCATCTGGCGGCTGACGGTTTCGATGGTCAGGCCCAGATATTCACCCATCGCCTCACGTGACATCGGCATCTCAAACGACAGCCCATCCGACAAGGGTTGCAGATGCAAAGCGGCAGTGCGCCTTCCGATCAAGGACAGCAAACAGGCGATTTTTTCGCGCGCTGTCTTGCGGCCCAGCAACATCATCCATTCCCGCGCCACGTCCAGCTCATCCAGCGACATCGCCAACAAACGTTGGCCCAGATGGGGGGTGCGGTTGACCATGTCTTCGAAAGGTTTGCGACGGAAACAGCACAGTGTCACGCCTTGGATGGCTTCAACGTCATAGGCCACCGTGCTGCGCCCGGGGCGTCCGATAAAGTCAGATGGCAGCAGCAGCCCCAACATCTGCAAACGCCCGTCGGGCAGGGTGCGCGACAACTTTGCCGCTCCTGTGACAACCGAGGCAACAAAATGCATCTCATCGCCCTCAAACATGATTTGCTGGCCCGCTTCAAAGCTGCGGTAGAACTTAATGTCTTCCAAGGCCCGCAGTTCATCCGCATCGCAGGTGGCGCAAACGGCGCGGTTGCGGATGTTGCAGTCAGCACAGGCAATAAATTCAGTGCTGTTGCGCAGCTGTGTCATTAATTGGCTCATGTATTCGTTTGTTGGCTGATCTAAAGCTATACGGCAGACAGGGTGAAATCAACGCGCGCTAGCACGATTTGAGGTTTTGGAAAGGCCGCACTTGCATGAAAATGCAGCTTTGGCCCTAAAGACAGTTGCAATGCTTGCCCCCATGGTTTTTTATTGGCCCATCAATCAATAAAAACTCAGGGAGTTACTTTCATGAAAAAATTGCTGGCATCAACGGCGCTTTTGCTGACCGTTGGCACGTCTGTGGCAGCCGCTGGCTGTGACAAGGTCACGTTCTCTGACGTTGGCTGGACAGATATCACCGCCACCACCGCCGCTGCAAGCATCGTGCTGGACGCGCTGGGCTATGACACAGAGACCAAGATCTTGTCTGTGCCTGTAACCTATACCTCAATGGCCGCTGGCGACATTGACGTCTTCTTGGGCAACTGGATGCCAACGATGGAGGCCGATATCGCCCCCTACCGTGAGGCTGGCACCGTCGATACCGTGCGCGCAAACCTGCAAGGGGCGAAATACACCCTCGCGGTGAACAAAGCTGCTGCGGATCTGGGCATCACATCCTTTGGGGCCATCGCCGCGCAATCAGATGCGCTGGACGGCAAGATCTTCGGGATTGAGCCAGGCAACGACGGCAACCGTCTGATCCAAAGCATGATTGATGACAACGCTTTTGATCTTGAGGGCTTTGAGGTGGTCGAATCCTCTGAGCAGGGCATGCTGGCACAGGTCCAGCGCGCAACCCGCAAGGGCGATCCTATCGTCTTCCTCGGCTGGGAGCCCCATCCCATGAACGCCAATTTTGAGCTGACCTACCTGGAAGGTGGCGATGATTTCTTTGGCCCGGACCTGGGCGGTGCGACCGTATTCACCAACACCCGCGCGGGCTATGTTGAGGAATGCCCAAACGTTGGCAAGTTGCTGCAAAACATGGAGTTTTCGCTGGCGATGGAAAACGAGATCATGGGCGCAATCCTGGATGACGGGCAAGACCCCGAAGAGGCGGCAGCCGCCTGGATCAAGGCCAACGCCGGTGTTCTTGACGGCTGGCTTGCTGGGGTGACCACCAAAGATGGTGGTGACGCGATGGCCGCCGCCAAGGCCGCAATGGAATAAGACACCACTAAGACGCAAAGATGCCCGCTCCTCCATAAGCGGGCATCTTTTTATTGGGCTCACGATATCAGGACCACCACATGGATTTTCTCACTGAAAACAAGATCCCCATCGACGACATCGCCGAGACCGCCTTTGACTGGCTGCAAATCAACGGCGGCTGGTTCTTTGACGGGCTGGCATTGGTGATGGAACAACTGATTGACGCCATCCTGTGGGTGCTGCAAACGCCGCCTCCGCTGATCATCGTGGCCCTGTTTGCAGCGCTCACTTATCTGATCCAGCGCAATTGGAAGACGGTGGCATTTGTCGTCGTGGGCTTTTTGTTCATCCTCAACCAGGATTATTGGGAAGAAACCACTGAAAGCCTGACGCTGGTGCTGTCGGCTTGCGTGGTGTGTATGGGGATCGGTGTGCCCATAGGTATCGCTGCGGCACACAGGCCACGGCTTTACCGGGCCATGCGACCGGTGCTGGATTTGATGCAGACCTTGCCGACCTTCGTCTACCTGATCCCGGCCATTGTGTTTTTCGGCATTGGCATGGTGCCGGGGCTGATCGCCACGGTCATTTTCGTGTTGCCCGCCCCCATTCGCCTGACGCAACTGGGGATATCTTCGACACCCAAGGCGCTTTTGGAAGCCGCGCAGGCCTTTGGTGCCAAACCCAGCCAGACATTGTGGAAAATTGAGCTGCCCTATGCGCTGCCGCAAATCATGACCGGGCTGAACCAGACCATCATGTTGTCGCTCTCCATGGTGGTGATTGCGGCACTGGTGGGTGCGGACGGCCTTGGGGTGCCGGTGGTACGAGCGTTGAACCAGGTGAACACTGGGCTTGGCTTTGAAAGCGGATTGATCATCGTGGTCGTGGCCATCATGCTCGACCGGATGTTGCGGGTGGGTGAGAAATGACCAAGGCTGTTTCCTTCAACAACGTCTCCATCGTTTTTGGTGACAAACCGCAAAACGCTTTGCCTTTGATGGACGACGGCCAATCGCGCGCTGAAATTGAGGCTGCCACCGGTCAGGTGCTGGGGGTCCACAACTGTTCGCTAGATGTGGCTCAGGGTGAAATCCTGGTGCTGATGGGGCTGTCGGGCTCTGGCAAGTCGACCCTTTTGCGCGCCGTGAACGGCCTGAACCCCGTGGTGCGAGGCCATGTTGACGTCCACGACGGCAATTGGAGCGCCAATGTGCAGACCTGCAACGACGCTGATCTGCGAAAGGTGCGCCGTGAATGCGTGTCGATGGTGTTTCAGCAGTTCGGCCTGCTGCCCTGGCGCACGGTCCGGGACAACGTCGCACTCGCCCTTGAGTTGTCTGACGTGCCCAAAAAAGAGCGTCTGGAACGCGCGGACCGGCAGCTGGCCCTTGTCGGGCTGGCGGATTGGGCGGACCGCAAAGTCGGTGAGCTGTCAGGTGGCATGCAGCAGCGCGTGGGCCTTGCGCGCGCCTTTGTGACTGAGGCCCCCATTTTGCTGATGGATGAGCCGTTCTCGGCCCTTGATCCGCTCATTCGCACCCGGTTGCAGGATGAGCTGCTTGATCTGCAAAGAGAGCTGAAGCGCACCATCATCTTCGTCAGCCACGATCTGGATGAAGCGTTCAAGCTGGGGGGCGTATCGCCATCATGGAAGGCGGGCGCATTGTCCAGCTTGGCACCCCGCGTGAGATTTTCTCGAACCCCGCGTCAGACTATGTCGCGGATTTCGTCGCGAACATGAACCCGCTTGGGGTTCTGACCGCACGCGATGTGATGCAGGACAGTGCCGGCGGGGCAGATGGGTCGGTGCCTGCGGAAATGCCCGTGGCGGAGTTGATTGAAAAGCTGAGCGATGGGCCACAAGAGCTTGCCGTGGTTGAGGGTGAGAAAACCTTGGGCACCGTGACCGCTCAAAGCATTGTGCAACGGCTGAACTCTTAGGCGGCGCGGGCAGCTTTTGGGCTGAGGCGGCGAAGCGCCGCCTTGCCCGCATTCAGGCTTTCCAATGGGTTGCTGATTATGCGTCGCGTTGGCCTGTCCGCCAATCTCCCTGATTAAACTTGTTTGGCAGAGGCCTGGCATGCAACACTTTCCCCGTGACTGCCCGTGCGTCCCATTTTGACGCGTGGCTGTTCCGATAGGCAACACAGGGGAAATGCGATGAAAGTCTTTGGGACGGTTCCATTCTGGCGTGCATGGCTTTGCCTGATCAGCCTCGCGGTCCTCGTAGGGGGCGCGCAGACGGTGCATGCGCAAGATCCCTTTGCCAGCGGCTGGACCCTGCAGCCTGAAATGTCGCGCCTGAATTTCCAATCGGTCAAACAACAAAGCATCGTTGAGGCCAGCAGTTTTGCCGCCCTTGAAGGCAACATATCAAGCAGTGGTGCAACGCAAGTCCGAGTGCTTTTGGACTCAGTCGATACGCAAATTGACCTGCGCAACGTGCGGATGCGGTTCTTGTTTTTTGAAACCTTCAACCACCCTCAGGCCACCATCACCACGCAGCTTGACGCCGCGCTGCTGCAGGATCTGACCGACGTGCGGCGCAAAACGCTGCCGCTGAGCTATACCTTGGATCTGCACGGGGTCCGCAAATCGCTAAGCGCAGATGTTGCCATCACGCTAATGACACCTGATCTGGTGTCCGTTTCCAGCACAGCGCCCATCGCGCTTTCCGTGGAGGATTTCAACCTGATGGAAGGTTTGGGCAAACTTCAAGACGCCGCCAATGTTGAGATCGTGCCAGCCGGGATCGTGTCCTTTGACTTTGTCTTTGCCCGCAACAGCACGACCGCCCAAACAGCCCCGTCCCAAACCGCCACGGGCAACGCCGCCTCCGTCGCATTGGAGGACGCGGGCGATTTTGACCGGGAGGCGTGCAAGGGGCGCTTTGAAATTCTGTCGCGCACCGGGAATATCTATTTTAATTCCGGCAGTTCCCGCCTGGACAGCAAAAGTGAGCCGCTGTTGAACGCGCTTGCCAACATCTTTGCCCGTTGCCCGAATATGGTGGTTGAGGTTGGTGGACATACCGATTCAGTTGGAACAGACGGGCAAACCAGCGCCTGTCCGAATTGCGGGCAGGCTCTGTGCGCAGGTATCTGATTGGGAAAGGCGTAGAGGCGGCTGCCGTGGTCAGCAAAGGCTATGGGGAAAGCACGCCCATTGCCACAAATGACACCGAAGAAGGCCGCATCAAAAACCGCCGGATTGAATTTAAGGTGATTGGCAACTGACATGGTGCTTGGGTTGAAAATGCGCAAATCGGTGGTTGCACGGGGCATCTCTGCCCTCTGGGCGGTTATGGCATGGGGCATTTTGCTGATGTCGACGCAAGTGGCTGCCGACACTTCTGGCCCTCGGGTCGCGCTGATCGTTGGCAACGCCAGCTACGGCGCGCTTGAGCCGTTGGACAATCCCGTCTCAGATGCTGAGTTGATGGCCCGCACGCTCAGCCAGCAAGGTTTTGAGGTGACGCTGATCATGGACGCGGATCAGATCCAGCTGAACCGCGCCATCGCCAGTTTTGGGCGTGATCTGCGCGACGCGGGCAGGGATGCAACGGGGCTTTTCTATTATGCAGGTCACGCGGTGCAGTCATTTGGCAACAACTACCTGCTACCAGTGGATGCCAGCCTGACCGATGCCGCAGACCTCAGCCTGGTGGCGGTAAATGCTCAGGCGGTTTTGCAGCAGATGTTCTCAGCCCGGAACCAAACCAACATCGTGATCTTTGATGCGTGCCGGAACAATCCTTTCGCGACCATTCCAGATATGATCGACAACGGTCTGGCTGAAATGCGCGCGCCCACTGGCACGTTCCTGTCATACTCCACTGCGCCAGGTGCGGTGGCGCTGGATGGCACCGATGGTAACAGCCCCTTTACCAAAGCACTGGCGCGCGAAATTCCGGCATCCGGTCTGCCGATTGAACAGGTTTTCAAGAACGTGCGCATCAAGGTGCTGGAAGAGACGGGGGCCAGCAAACGCCCTGGGATACATCGTCGCTGACGTCGAACTTTGTCTTTAATGCAGGGCTTACCCTGTCGGAAGATGCAACGACGCCATCCGCGCCCGCCCAAAACACAACAGCAACGCAAGAGCAGATGATCGCGGCCGCGCAGGCCAGCGGTTCTGCGCAGGATTTCCAGTGCCTATCTCGACCGTTTCCCGCAAGGGGTCTACGCCGAATACGCCGCGTTTGAGCTAAGCGTGATTGCAGAAAAAGCGCGCCGCGCTGCCGGGCAATCAGGCGATGACACGGTCGTTGCCGCCGCCACCACGTCTCGGGCTGCGGGCGTTGCGATGGGGCCTGAACTGACCTGGACCATGCCGTTTACCAACGGTGGCGAAACCCTAGAAGGCAAAAGCATCGCTGAGCTGGTAAAAGCCTTCCCAGACTTTCCGCCCATCGAAGGGCTGCCAGAGACGTTGTGGAAAGAGCAAGACTGCGCCGCCTGCCATCAATGGACCCCCGAAGCCCTATGCGATCAGGGGGTGACCTATTTGAACGATCCCCAAAACCGGGCGCTTAGCAAGCCGCACCCTTTTGGCGGCGTCTTCAAAGCGAACGTGCGGTCCTGGGCTGAGGGCGGCTGCAAATAGCTCAAGTGATATCATGGGTGACCTGCCCATCGCAGATCGTCACGACAGCCTGCGCCGCGTCAATCTGATCTGGGGGAAGGGCGTGCAGATCATGGCTCATGACAACCACATCGGCCAACATGCCGGGCTTTAAGGTGCCCAAGGTGTCTTCGCGAAATCCGACCCAGTGCGTTGTCGTGGGTATAGCTTTTGAGCGTATCCTCCAGCGTTTGCGTTTGATCGGGCCAGTCGGGGCCCAGATCCAGCGGCGCAATCGCGGCTTTGATGTTGGGCATCACATCCACCGGCATCACCGGCCAATCGGTGGAAAAGACAATCGGTATGCCCGCATCGCGCAGGGTCTGTGTGGCATAGGTCTGTGGGATTTGATGGGGGTGCAGATACTTGCTGACGCTTTCGGTGGGGAAAATATGCCCCGCCGGTGAATGCCCGGGCTGGAGCGATGCGACGATCCCCAAAGCGGCCATGCGGGGGATGTCGCTGGGGTGGATCACTTCAACATGTTCAATGCGGTGGCGGCTGTCGCGGGCCCCGTTCGCGGCCTGTGCGGCAGCAAAGGCATCAATCGTGCGCCGCACGCCCGCATCCCCGATGGCATGCACAGCGATTTGAAAGTCCAAGCGGTCGGCTTCTTTGCAGGACGCGACAAAGTGGTCTTGGGTAAAGACCTCTTCGCCTGCATTTCCATTGGCCCCCAACGCACCGGGGTAGGGCTCCAACATCAGCGCGGTGCCGCTTTCAACAACGCCATCAATGAACATCTTCGCATGCGTGCAGCGCAGCTTGTCGCCTTGATAAAGCGCCCGCATCTGCGGTGCTTCGTCCGCAATGCGGCTGAGCGGGTCGGTGCCCTTCATATGAAACGGTACATCACAGCGGCAGGGCAGGCGGCCTTCGGCCTCAAGTTCTGACAGCAGCTCCAACTGATAGGTGTTGCCATCCATCAGATGCAATCCGGTGATACCTTGGGCCGCGCAATGGGCCAAGCCGCGGGCGATGACGTCTTTGTCCTTTTGGCGCGCGGATGCGCTCACCAGCGGCTCAGGGTCTTTGCCCGTGGTCAGCCCCAACATCTCACGCCCCCCGTGCCGGGTGAGCGCCAGAACAGGCCCATAGGCCCCAGTGCTCTAGCAGGGTGCCATCCGCCAGGCCATCGGGGCCCATCACGATCTCTGATCCGGCATCCACCTTGCCGCCCTGCAGCAGTCCCGCAGCCTTCAGCGCGGGCGTATTTGCCCAGATGGTGTGATGATCGGCGGCGAACATGGCCAGCGGCCTGTCCGGCAGGATCGCATCCAGCGCATGACGGGTCAAAGGCGTGCCCGCGCCCAGAATATCGTAATCAGCCATGATGCAGAAAACCATCGCGTCCTCTGGGTTGGCATCTGCATAAGGACGGATCGCGGCCTTCATCGCCTCAAGGCCGCTGACACCGTACAAGCTCAGACAGTCCATTTCGACAGCACCCACAAACAGGTGGACGTGGCTGTCAATAAACCCCGGCAACACGGTGGCGTGGTGCGCATCAATGTGCCGGGTCTTTGATCCGGCGTGCTTTTGCATGTCTTGATCGCTGCCCACGGCCAGAATGTGTCGCCCGGATATGGCCAGCGCCTCAGCTTTCGGCTGTGCGGGATCGAATGTGGTGATGCGGGCGTTGTGGATGATGATATCAGCGGCCATGGCGGTTCCGTTTGCGGGTCTCCGTCATGCTTAGCAGCGCCCGTATGGTGACTTCAATCAGTGCTTTTCCGTAGTTTTTTAGCCGTCATTCCCTCGGAACTAAACCGCGCGATTAACAGGTTAAGTGGAGCGTGGGATGAAAAAGTTCAGGATCGTTCTGATCGACGATGATCAAGTGTTCCTTCATGCACTCAGTAAGAAGCTGTCAGATGCGCATGAGGTTGTGGCCCTGGCGTCTGTGGATGAGATCAAGTCATTTCTGGAAGATGATGCCCGCCCCGTGGACGGCTTTTTTCTATCTTGAAATGCCCGACGAAGCCGATGTGTTTTGGCAGCTGGGGGGCTATCCATCATCCGGCTGCTACGGAGCCACCGGGGAGGGGACGGTGGTGCAGTGGTGTTCTGTCGTCACGCGCCGGGACGCGGATGTGCATGCCTATATGTGCCTAGAGAACGGCGCGGATGATTTTGTGGAAATATCGATCTCTTTGGCAGAGACTGCGTAGGATATCGAGCGGGAGTTGTATCAACGTGCAGCCTGACGGGGATCACACTTTCCCTTAAGAACAGCACGTAACCCGTTGATATAAATACCGGCACGCCGGGTTTCCCATTGCGGGGCGATGCAGTCACACGCCATAAAGTCGCGCAATACGCCGCGCAGCGTGCCATGACGTCCATCTCTGCCACATGGTCCATTTCGCTTTGCTAATACGCGTATCAAGCGGCGGGAAAGCCATCTGAAAACCACCCCTTCGCCGACGCATTTGCCGCGCACGCAGCAAGGGCCGCCTCCAGTGTCTTAGGCACCCGAACGAACCCGCGCGCGCCCAACGCATTGGGCTATGAAAGGGACAGACCTTCCTCCGTTCGGGCAGGGGCCGTCAGCCCGTCTTCGACGCTGTGACGCATCGCATGCAATATTGCGGCAAGGCCAAGATACAGGCGAGCGGCGGCGTCTGCGGCGGTGTATTCGATGTTGAGCAGTCGGGCGATGCAGGCAGGATCATTGGCCCGTCAACGGGCACACCCGCTAAGATGCTTCACGGTCGCGAAATCCCTGATTGTTACAAGTCTGCTGACCCACAGTCCGGCGTCAGCCGCAGGGGGCGGCAAAGATCAAAGGCCGCTCACGGCTCATCTGGGGAAGAGGTGGGGCGCATGGCATCCCAGGCTTCAATCCGCTTTTTCGTCTTTTCCCAGTTTTGCTCGGCAACCCGCGTCACGAGGGCTTCGGTCACGGCAAGCGCTGCAGAATAGCTGTCCCAGATGGTGCCTGTGTCGATGGGCACGGCCAACACCTCAGATGCGTTTCGGGTGGCGGGCGATAGCCACTTGTCTGTCACCAAAATGACCTGCACCTGTTTTTCGCTGGCCTGCTCGGCCAGCTGGCAAAGGTTTTGCTGATAGCGGCGAAAATCGACCAGAAAAAAGATGTCGCCCGCCTTCATGCGCAAAAGATACTCAGGCCATGTTTCTGGATCACGCGGCAGATGATAGACCGCTTCGCGCGATTGCCTGAGGTGGAAAGACAAATGCTGGGCAATGGTGTCGCTGATGCGCCCGCCCACGGCGAACACATTGCGCTTGGGATCGCCCAGCAGGTCACAGACACGCTGAAACTGTCCCTCTGTGACAGCCCCGCCCGCCATGGCCATTTGTTCAGCAGCACGGGTTAGGAACCCGGCAAGATAGCCCCCTTCAATCCGCGAGCTGTTGGCGTGAAGATCAACGGGCGAACGATCGCCTTGTCGCAGCTCGGACAAGAGCCGCTTTTGAAGGTCGGGATATCCACTTAATCCGATCTTCGTCACAAAGCGTGAGATGGACGGTGCAGAGACTTCTGCACGCTCTGCCAGTTCCTGGATGGAAATCAGACCCGCATAGGGGTAATCTGATAAAAGCGCTGTCGCCAGTTTGCGTTCGGATTGGGTCAGTTGTGCCGACGCGGTTTCGATTTGGTCACGTACTGTCATGTGCTGATCGTTTCTGGAAAAATATTTTCAGTCAATATGATTTTTTTCGACTTTGAACTTTGTGTTTCCCGAGGCTGATTTACGTGCGCTGACTGGGCCAACACAGTGATGCGCCAGACGGTCCTAAGCCTGTGGACCTTGTTGGTGCAGATGGCAAGGCGGGAATTGTGAACATGCGAGGCCGTCCGTTCGTGACTTTTGGAGGTTCTCGGGCGTTTAGGTCCATTGGGATAGCGTGGTCGAGGCGAGGGTAAGGATGCCCTGGATCTGACGGCCAAAACGGCCGACGTCCTGTCCGTGGCCGTGATATGATCCGGCCATCCTGGCCTCTGACCAAGATCAAAACAGCAAGAGGGCCAGCATCCTGCCATCCACGTTTTCGCAAATGCGCGGCAGAGACAAAGCCGCTTAAGTGCGTTGCTTGTAGTATGTGTCCTTATGCACAATCAGCCCGTCCTTGAAGGTCAGGATGTCCACGCTCAAAAACGCCTCTGTCGTGCCGTCCTTATGGCGGGCCGTGCGGCGGTATTCGCAATAGGCTTTGGTATCCGTCAACGCGCAGTCGAGCGTTTCCCAATGCACGTTCTCGACCTTCTCGAACAATCCGGCAAAGACGCTGCGGATCACCTCCGCGCCCTCAAAACGCACGCCATGGGCGTCTGGCCCAACCGCGTGATCAAAGGTGGCGTTGGCGGCAAAGAACTGCATCACCGCGTCGATATCGTTTGCATTGAACGCGTCGCCCACTGCATCTACTAGGTCTCGGGTCAAATCCGTCATTCATCTATCCTTTACAGGCCAAGCATGGTGCAGGTTTTTGCAAAAAACGGGCTGGCAGGGTCCGCCAGCACATTCAGTTCATCAAAGTGATCCACGTCCGGGACAACATACATCTCCATCGGCCGGGTAGCGGTCGCGAACTTGTCCAGATACATCTGCGATTGTCGGTGAAACTCAGCCGTTTCAGCGCCGCCAACCACAACCATTTGCGGCGCGTTTGTCTGAGGCGGATGATTTGTCATCGGGCTCTCGCGGTCAGCCTCTGAGGGGTCCATCCGCAGGTTGGCATTCAGCGCCAGTGGTCAGGCGCACAGGTTCAAGGTAGCTTAAGGGGGACACAGGGATGCCAGCCTTGATCAGATCGGCGGGCAGCGCGGCATGGCGTGCAGGCCAGTCCGTGGCCATCATCATCTGCGTCAGATGCCCGCCTGCGGAATGGCCCATAACCGTGATCCGGTCGCGGTTTACGCCCAAGGCGGCAGCGTTTTGCCAGATGTAGGTGACAGCCTCGCGCAGTTCCTCTGAAATATGGGTCATGCTGACCGAGGGGCACAGGTCATACCCCACGACCACTACATTCACACCGGCCTCAACGAAGGGGCTTGCCAGAAAGCTGTAGATTGATTTGTCACCGCGCTGCCAATAGCCGCCGTGGATCCAGATCAGGGTGGGGGCCCCGGCATCCCCGCATAAAAACACATCAAGCTTTTGCTTTTCACCCTCCGAATAGCGCACGTCCAGCACGCAATCGAGCGTATCGCGCGCGCGTGCACTGGCGGCCATCCAGCTTGGAATGACTGTTTCTTCGTAATCCGGTCTGCCCGCGCGCAGGTTATATTGGGCGTCAAACCATTCGGGCGGATGCCCTTCGTGATAGGTTAGGGGATCGGTCATAGGGAAACCTCCGCTTGAGGGGCTGCAAAGAAAGTGCCACGGCAGTAGATCAGGGGGGCTGCGGGCGTCTGGGTGTAGCTGTCCACCAACCCCAGCAGGATTTCATGGTCGGCGGCGTCAAAACGGGCGTGCACCTTGCACTCCAACTGCGCAGACGTGCCGGGCAAAAGCGGTGCTCCGCCGGGGTTGGCGACCCAATGCGTGCCGTCAAACCGGTTCTCAACATCACTGGCAAAATGCCGCGCCAAATCCTGTTGGTCTGCGGCCAGTATGTTGATCGCAAAGCGCGAAGCCACTGCAAGGGTCGGGAACACGCGCCCGGTTTTGGCGATACAGACCGAGATCAAGGGCGGCTCAAGCGAAACCGAGGTAAAGGAATTCGCGGTCAGCCCCCATGGCGCGCCCTGCGCGTCAAAGGTTGAGACAATGGTGACCCCAGTGGCAAAGCTACCCAGCGCGCGGCGGTAGGCTTTGGCATCCATCAGATCACACCCTCTGAGGCGCAGGCCCGCTCAAGTGCTGCCCATTCATCGGGGGTCGTGCCAAAGGGGCGCATGACATGATCGCGGTAGGCGGGGCGTTCTGCCAGCCGCTGATACCATGCCTCAACATGGGGCAGGGCGGGGCGGTCCACATCCACGTTGAAATAACGGTAGACCACGCAGCCCAGTGGGATGTCCCCCATGCTGAATTGCGCACCACAGACGTAAGGCTGCGATGCCAGATGCCCGTCCAGGATGGTCAACGCCGCATGCGCTTCGTCTCTGAACGCTGCGATTTTGGCGGGGTCCCGGTCAGCGGGTTGCGTGCGCACCGTGGCAAAGAACAGATAGATCACCGGCATAAACGCCTTGGAGGCGGACCATTCCATCCATTGATCGGCAATCGCGCGTGTCTGTGGATCCGCCGGGCTGAGCGTGCCAGCACCATAGCGGTCAGACAGATACCTGACGATCGCCAGGCTTTCCCATAGCGCGAAATCACCGTCACGGATGGCGGGGATCATCCGGTTGGGGTTGATCTGGGCATAGGCGTCAGTATCGAGTTTGCCAAAGCTGCCCCCGGCCAGTTGCAGGGTATAGGGCACCCCCAGCTCATTCGCGGTCCAGATGACCGGGATCACGTTGGACGAATAGGGGCGTCCCCAAATTTCAAGCATCTGCCAGCTCCCGTTTTTGTGCGATGGACTGCGTGCCAAATCGGGGCACCACATGGTCAAAAAGCCGGTGCCAGCTGGCAAGAATTTTTTCGTAAGGCACCCCGGTGTATTGCTGCATTAGCATCAGGTGATCGAGGCCCGTCGTTTCCTGCCGTTCCGCGATCCGGTCCGCGACAAATTCCGCATCCCCCACCATGATGATCCCGCGTTTGTTTAGAAAATCAAACCAGTCACCATCCTCATCCTGGGGTGTCATTTCCTCACCAATGTCGAGATAGCCGTGCTTGGTCCACTCCCCTGCGGGGCGCGATCCGCCAAGGAATTCGTAATAGGCGTTGATGGACGGGCGGATGGTGGCCTCTGCCTCTTGCATGCTTTCGCCCACATAAAACGCGGTACAAACCCCGACGCCTTCGCCCAGGGCCACATCGCGCCCGGTGCTGGCGGCCAAGGCGTCGCGGTAAGGCTGCCAACAGGCGCGTGTGCGTTCAACCCCTGCCGCCATTGAGATTACGCCCCAGCCCTTGTCACCTGCCAGCTTGAAGGTTGGCGGCGCGTTAGACATCAGCCAAACGGGCGGATGGCCGTCCTGGTAGGGGCGGGGGTGGACATACATGGCTTTGTATTCGCCATCCGGCCCATGATAGCGCGGATCAAGCGGGTCAAAGAAACGGTTGGTCTCTTTCCAGCCCGGCACGGGGAATTCATAGAACTCGCCTTTGTGGGTGAAGGCTTCGTTCGTCCAGGCCTTCAGGATCACCTCAAGGCTTTCTTGATAGAGGCGCATCACCTTGGCGTTGTCGCGGCGGTCCGCATCGGGGTTGAATTGGATGGTAGAGCGTTCGTTGATCCCCTTGGCCACGCCAAAATCCACGCGGCCCAGCGTCATGTTATCCAGCATCGCCACATCTTCGGCCACTCGCAACGGATGCCAGTCGGGCAAGATGATAGGCGCGGTCCCCACACGCAGCTTCTTACAATGCGCTGCGACATGGGTGCACATCTGCACCGGGTTGGGCGGCGCGTTCATATATCCGTTGTGGGCAAAATGGTGCTCGGTGAACCAGGCGGTGGTGAAACCGGCGTCCTCGGCCAGGGCGCACTGCTCAAGGATCATCTCAAGCGTACGGGTCCAGGGGATTGTCTCACCAGGGCTGAAATTGGCGATCAAATCAAAACGCATGGTGCCACCTCCCAATGGACCGACTCAGGTGCAGTTGAATTTTCACCCGTAATTCAACTTGATTGAATTTGACGTCAAAAATCAACTAGTGTTTTGCATGAACAAAAATTCGCCACCCGACGCAGCCATGCAGCTGGGCGCTGAGATCCGCGAAATCCGTAAAGCGCGGGGCCTCACGCTGAATGCGCTCAGTGCACAAGTGTCATGCTCAACGGCCTATCTCAGCCGGATTGAATTGGGCACGGCCAAAGCCTCAGACGTGTTGCTGGAGGAAATCAGCACTGCTTTGAACGTGGACCGCGGATGGTTTTCACCGATCAGAACAGGTGAGGGGCCACTTGAGCGAAACCACGTTGTGCGCGCAGATAACCGCCGGCTACTATCTGACATGTACACCCGAAGCGAGGCGGAGCTGGGCTTTCGCGATGAGCTGCTTTCAAGCACGTTGTCGGGGCAGTGTTACCTGATCCTGTCCCGGTTCGCGCCCGGCACGGGTGCGCCGCCTGAGCCAATGGAGGGTTATGTTTTCGAAGGCGAACAGCACGCAATTGTGCTGAGCGGAGAGGTGGAGCTGCGGCTGGGGGATGAGCTGATTGTTCTGCGCAAGGGCGACAGCTTTTCCTACCCCTCAATGATTGCGCACCGGTTCCGCAACCGAACGAATGAAGAAGCGACAATGGTTTGGGCCATGTCACCCGTGCGGATCAGTTGGTAGGTGTGGCGACGCGAGGGCGAGTGGTGCCATGCAGCGCGTTCCGTGCTTGGACCTATGGGAGCGTGATGGGAAGCTAGGTCACAGAGGCCGCGCGCGATGCTGGCCGTTTTGCTGACCGCTGGTGAAAAGGACGACTTTACCAGCTACCGCGCCCATCAAACGTGAACTTCGAGTTCTGTGACATTTGACACTTAACTCTCGGCTGGAAGCGAAACATCGTTGGTCGGGCCGGGCACAAATAGCTGGACATGTCTGTGCTTAGGCGCGCAAGGTCCACCACTGCCCTTTTTTAACATAATATATTGGAATCGAAATGGTTGTCGAAACGGGAACATCAGCGAATGAGTTTCTTGAGGGTTCGGCGCTTGCCGATACATTGGACGGTGCCGGTGGAAACGACACCATCAATGGGCTGGGTGGCGCTGACAGCCTCGTCGGCGGGTTTGGGGCTGACAGCATCGATGGCGGCGCGGGCAACGATACCATCATCGGCACTACGGGTCTAACCGCTGACGAAGAAACCTCTCTGATCGGGGCGGATACGTTGATTGGGGGTGCCGGGGACGACTCCATCAACGGTTTTGGCAATAACACTTTTGCTGAGGGCGGTACTGGGAACGACTCGCTTTATGGCGGTCCAGGATCTTCGGACGACACGTTGGACGGCGGAACGGGTGCCGATCTGCTCTGGGGCCAAGGCGGGGCAGACGTCTATTACGTCGATAACCTCGGCGATGATGTACAGGAATTCACCTACGACACGATGGGTTCCGGCAACACGGCGACCGGCGATGTGGATGAAATTCGCGCATCAATCTCTTGGGTCTTGCGGGACTGGAACGACGATGGGTTCAACATCGAAAACCTGACCCTGCTGGGCTCTGCGTCGATCAATGCCACCGCGAATGAGGTCGGCAATGTCCTAACAGGCAACAGCGGCAGCAACGTGCTGAACGCGCTGGCCGGGGACGACACTATTGATGGTGGCGGGGGCAATGATACCATCGACGGTGGCACGGGCGATGACCTGATAACAGGTGGCAGCGGTGCGGACATCTTTATCATCAATGCACTCAGCGGTGATGATACGATCACCGATTTTGACGTCGGTAATGACGTATTGGACCTTTCTGCCTTTACCCAGTCGCAGATCGACGCGCAGACAATCTCCGAAGACCTTAGTGGCAACCGCGTGGTCAACATCGGCGGGGCGAGTGTGACCCTGCTGGGCGTTGCCAATACTCCCGATGATGATTTCCTGCCCGGTGTCACGGCCACAGATTTCGGCAGCATCGACATAGGCACCCCCGCAATCGGGTCAATCGAGACAGCAGGCGACCGCGACCGCTTTGACATCACGCTTCAGGCGGGCGTTCTATATGACATTTCATTGGAAGGTGTCGCCACCGGAGGTGGATCGCTTATTGATCCCGAAATTATCGGCCTCTACCGCGGTGATGGAGCGCTTGTTGCAAATAGTGCTGACAGGGACAGCGGCGTGGAGGCGAATGCGCTAGCCGAGCGCGTCGTTGTAAGTTTATCCGGCACCTATCAGGTCGAGGTTGCCTCAACATCTGATTTGGGTACTGGGGATTACACGCTCACCATCGAAACCAACGGCTTTGTAGATGATTTCCTGCCCGGCGGCGCTTCCGGCCTTGGCACTGTTTCAGTCGGCAGCACCACCACGGGCGAGATTGAAACCAGCGGCGACATCGACGGTTTCCGCGTCACGCTGGATAATAACACGACCTATCGAGTTGATATTCTGGGAAGCGATTCAAACAATGGCACGCTGCGCGATCCAGGTCTTTTAGGCATATTTACGGACAGCAATTTCGCCGGAACGCCAATCGGATCGGTCCAAACGCTCAATGCTCAATTTATGGATAACGACAGCACATCCTATTTCACACCGACCAGCGCGGGCGACTATTTCATCGGCGTTCAGGACGGATTTGGCGGGCTTGGCACCTATACGGTTGCGATCAGTGACATCGGGGTCCGCGACGATTTTGCCGCCGATATCTCTACTTCAGGCTCAATCGCACCGAATGGCAGCGCGGTAGGCTCCGTTGATTTTGCACAGGACCAAGACTGGTTTCAGGCGAGCCTGAGTGCCAACCGCCTGTACGAGATCGAGCTTGTATCAACAGAAGACGGATCGGCCTTGAGTGATCCGTTGTTTTGGGGTGTCTATGACAGTAATGGCAACCTGATCCAGAACACCGATAACGACGATGGCGGCACAGGCACAAACAGCAAACTGCAGTTTGTCACCGATGTAACGGGCACCTTTTATCTTTCCGCAGGCGGATTTGGCGATAACACAGGCGACTACCGGCTTGAGCTGAACGATTTAGGTCGTGTGGGTAATGACCGCTTTGACATCACCATCGAATACACGTCGGATAACGTGCCCAACGCATATTTCGACGCCTTCGAGGAGGCGGTTGAACGGTGGGAAGAAGTCATCACTGGCGATCTCGATTACGGATTTGTCGAAGGGTACGGATTTGTCGATGATATCCTGATTGAAGTTGCCGTGCAGGACATTGATCTGACAGTTGCAGGCGTTGAGCAGACAATTCTAGCCATTTCGAGTGTGCTTGACCAACGTGACGACGCGACCTCCGGCGCGGGCGCATTGCCGACCCACTCGCGTATTGTTCTGAACTCTGAAGAGTTAGGAGAACTCCTCAATCTTGATGAACTTGCGCAAAATACCATCGGACGAGCGCTGGGGTTTGGTGCGCTCTGGGAAAAGCTTGGTCTGGTTCGCAACATCGACGGTGTGGCAACTTATACCGGATCAAACGCACTGCGCGAAATGGAGGAACTGTCCGACGACCTGAATGGCCAAAACGTCCTCGAAGACGGCGATGATGGCGCGCTTGCCGCTGAATATTGGAGCGAGGCGAACCTGGACGCGGAACTGATGACGCCAAGTGTTGGTTTGCGCAGGACGGATGATGGCCCCGCACCATTTGGGCGATCAGACAACCCGATCAGCGCATTGACGATCGCCGCAATGCAAGACCTTGGCTATGAGGTGAACTACGACGCAGCGGATCCGTTCAGCCTGCTATTTCGCCCGTTGACGCGAAAGGTGCAGAACGGTGAAACCGTCGAAGCCCTTGACCAGTCGGCAATAGCGCGGCGTGTGGTGGCCGATTTGGAAAACAATGACGAAATTCCACCCGGTATCGCAACGATCTATGCCCGTCCCAATACCCTGTCTGAACAACCCATCAATGCCGCTTTGGGTGATGCAAACACGGCGCTGATTAGCGCAACCGGCACGTCGGTTCTGTTCTTCGAAGGGGTGACCGGGGACAACTTGTTGATCGAGTTGACAGGCACGTTTGACAAATCGAACCTTGGTGCGCTCAGTGATCTGACCGGTGCAGCAACAGGAATGCAGGTGTTCTCGACTGCGGGCTCCCTTCTAATGAGCCTCGATTATTCCCGCAGACCGGTTGAGGTCACTGATCTGCTGGCAAACTGGCCCAACGTGGCGGGCAGCGATGACGATATCATCGTGGTCGATGCGCTGCCGGGCACGGTCGTGCGGATCAATCCCAATGGCGGCACTGAGGACGATAGCCGCATCTTCACCGGTGCGGGTGATGATTTCGTGCGTGGCGGCGATGGGGCCGAGTTTATCAATGGCGGCACGCAAGACGATATGATCTTGGGCGGGGGCGGCGATGACACGGCAACTGGCGCGAGCGGGGATGACACAATTGACGGCGGAAGCGGCACGGATACCGCGCTCTATTCCGGCAATCAGGCGTCCTATACCCTGACCTTAAGTGCCGCGGGCACAACGTTGACCGACCGCAGTACAGGTGGCAACGGCACCGATCAGCTTAACGATATCGAGTTTCTCGACTTTGATACCGACAGCTTTGGAGGTCCTTTCAACCTGAGTATCTTTGGCGGCCCCACGAGCCTTTCTGAGACCCAATTCGAAAGCTTCATCGAACTCTACATCGCGTATTTCAATCGGGCCCCCGATGCCGTTGGCCTGAACTTCTGGGGCACGGCCTTTGCCAATGGCACGTCGCTTGAGCAGACGGCCAGCCTTTTCATTGATCAGGACGAAACCCGCGCAACATACCCAAGCACACTCAGCAATGCGGACTTTGCAACTGCGGTCTATGCAAATGTTCTGGGCCGTGTGGCCGATCAGGTCGGCTTTGACTTCTGGGTTGGCGTTCTCGACGATGGTTCTGTCGGGCGGGATCAGTTCATTCTCGCGATCCTTGGCGGGGCCAAAGCCGCTCCTCCAAATGACGCGACGCCGGACTTTATCGCACAGCAATTGGCAGATCAGGCTTATCTGTCGAACAAGACCGATCTTGGTGCCTACTATGCCGTGCACAAGGGTATGTCCGATGTCGGCAATGCGTCTGCAGCGATGGCACTTTACGACGGATCGCAGCAAAGCCTCGAAAGCGCCGTTGCCGCAATTGACGCGTATCACCAGGCGGCGCTCAGCAGCACCACGGGCGAGTTCTTGATGCCTCTTGTTGGGGTGTTGGATGATCCGTTCGTGTAACCTGGAAAAGAACGCCAAGTTAAACGCTTAGCCGCACAGCCTGCAGTCGATCGCCATATTGAAGAGTGCGCGGTCGCCAAAATTTTCTGCCAATTCAAGCCGAACGCAAATTGACCGCGCGTGTTTTGGCCTCTGTGGTTGTTTCTGACCGACGATGCTGCCTTTGTTCCAAGCAGGGCGTAGTGCCCGAATGGTCGGTAGGTTTGGTGTTGCCCTGACTGATCCTACGATCCGTCATGCCCTCCCACAACGACAACGCGACGTTGACAAGGCACCATAACACCAGGTTGCTTTGCTGCCTCTGCGGTCGGCCGGGGGTCTTCTTCTCTCAATTTCTGAAAAGTTAACAAACAGTTCTTATGCGCCGGAAGCGGGCAGTAACGGCAGCTAAAACGGCCACTCGCCGGCCATGAGCCATACTCTAAGCGGCCTCTGTTTGGAATTGCGCTGTGCGCTCTGGTGGGCATGCAACGGACCACAGTTGACTTTGTCAACTCAAAAGGTAGCATACCTCAGAGTCGCTAAGACGGACGCAGCTTTGGTGGGCACGACCCCTCGCAACACAGAAATTCGCTGCACGAAACGCACCAAAATCGCTCACGCGATGACGAAAGACTGAACTTCAAATGGGAGGAAAGAGTTCAAAATGATCAATCTAAGGAAAATCGGCTACTCGATCGCTTTGGCCATGATGACGGCAGCAACGCCAGTGCTGGCGGAATACCCTGAACGGCCCGTGGAATTCGTGGTGCCGTGGCCTCCGGGTGATATCGAAGACACGCTGACCCGGATGATTGCGGATGCTATGCGGGATGAAACTGGCGTGCCCGCAAGCACCGTCAACATCGCGGGTGGCGGTGGCCTTGTTGGTGCCACGCACGTGTTCAGCCAGCCTGCAGACGGCTATACCGTTGGTGTTTTCACCGCCAACATCATCTCGGTCCACATCATGCGCGGCAACGCGAAATACGACCGGGCTGAATTTGAACCAATCGCAGGGGTCATCGGTTATGGGCAGGTGCTTGCCGCAAACAAGGACGCCCCGTTCAACAACTTGGCAGAGCTCGCAGAGCACGCCAAATCGAACGATGTCACGCTGGGTGTCGTCGGCCTCAACGCGCCGCCCGCCTTGCAGGTGCGCAAGATGGCCGAAACGCTGGGTTTCGAGTTCGCGTCGATTGCGGGCTATGACGAAGCCTCGTGCCAGTTGCTGTTCAACGGCGAAGTTGACGTCCTTTTAGGCGGCGCAACCATGCGTCCCTGCATGGCCAGTGGTGAGGCGAAGGGCCTTGCTGCGCTGACCACCGCGCGCATCCCGATCTACGAAGATGTGGCCACCTTGGACGAGCAGGTTCCCGGCTTTGCAACACCCGGTTGGGCGGGCATTTTCGTGCGCAAGGACACGCCACAAGAAGCGCGCGAGGTGATTACGCGCATCGCCAAAGAGGTGGTTGAGAGCGAAGAAGCCCAAGAGCTGGCAGCAAAAACAGGATCGGTCATCAAGTGGACGCCTGCGGATGAAGCGGCTGCCTACGCGGATGTCTTCTACGATCGTATCTCGGACCTGCTTGGGAACTGACGCACGTGTCTGAGGACAAAAAACAGGCAGAGTCTCCGTTCGAAGAAGAACGGCACGGGGGCAAATATCTGCTGGGTGGGATGGCGGCTGCGGCCGCCCTCCTGCTTGCGTTGCATGGCACCCAGACTGTCGATGGTGTGACGGTCAGTGGAAATGCGGATGTCGGCTGGTGGGCGGAGCCGGGCCTGACCCCCGCCGTTTTTCTGGTCCTCACCGTCTTGGCAAGTTTGGCCGCGTTTTTTGCGGCCAAGCGCGACAGCATCGATTGGACAAAGGTTGGTGGGGACTATGGTCGCGTCGCACTCTTGTCGGGATGCATGATAGGCACGGTGTTCCTTTTGAAAATCATCGGGTTCGCGCTGTCGATCCTTGTCTTTGCGGGCGTCGTGGCATTCATCGCCGGGTTCCGGGGTGGACGTCTGGCCGCCATTGCGATTGCGGCCAGTGTTTCGATGGTACTGATCTTCCGTGTCGGGTTCTCCGTTTGGTTCCCGCGACCTGAGCTGTTCAAACTGATTGACCTGCCGTTCTGGCTGCAAGGGGTGCTTTAGGTGATCGACACAATCCTACTTGGGATCCAGCAACTGGGCGATCCGATGGTTTGGATCGCTTTGATTGGTGGCAGCGTTCTGGGGATCATCTTGGGCGCGATCCCCGGCATCGGACCGGGCGTTGGCATCGCGCTTCTTTTGCCCGTCACCTACAGCATGGACCCGCTGGCGGGCATTACACTGCTGATGGGGCTTTACGCTGCCGGGTGGTACGGCGGAGCCATTCCCGCGATCACCATCAATACGCCGGGCACGGGCGTGAACGTGCTGACCACATATGACGGCTATCCCATGGCCAAAAACGGAGAGCCGCAGCGCGCTCTGTCGCTGGCCTATGCGTCTAGTTTCGTGGGCGGGGTTTTTGCCGTGCTGGTGCTGATGGTCGCGGCGTGGCCGATTGCGTCCCTGTCGCGGTATCTGACGTCAATTGATCTGGGCATGGCGGCCCTTTTGGCGATGGTGCTGGTGGTCGTCGCACACCGTGGCAGCGAGTTGGCGTCTTTCGCCTTGCTGGGTGCGGGGCTCTTTATCTCCACCATTGGGTTGGAGACGGCCTATGGGTCCGCGCGATATACATTTGATACAACGTGGATGCTGGCCGGTGTGCCACTCATTGCAGTCATCCTTGGGCTCTTTGCCATTGGGCAGGCGTTCACACTGATTTTCTCTGACCGTCAGGTGGACAAGGGCAATTCGGAAATGGACCGCGGATTGCTGGGCGGTTTTGTCGAGGTGTTCAAATATCCCGTCACGCTGTTCCGCTCTGCCGGATTTGGCGTCGGCATGGGCGTTTTGCCTGGCGTGGGCGAATTCCTCGCGCAGTTCTTCGCCTATACCAGCGCGCGGGCGTCCTCAAAAACGCCAGAGAAATTTGGCAAAGGTGCGCCGGAAGGCATCATCGCCTCGGAAACCGCGAACAACGCGGTGCCTCCCGCAGCCCTTGTGCCCCTGTTGTCGCTGGGGATCCCGGGTGAGGCCTTTACCGCGATGATGCTGACTGTGTTCATCATTCACGGGATTGACCCGGGCCCAACGCTGTTTCAGGAAAACCGAGAGTTTGTCGCGGGCCTCTATATGACGCTGCTGGTGATGAACGTTGTTATCGTGCTGCTTTTGCTCGCGGGTACACGCTGGATCGCGAAACTGTCGAACATTCCCGACCGCTTGCTGGGCGTCATCATTCTGTGCCTTGCGCTTGTCGGCTCCTATTCGACCAACTACCGCCTTACCGACACGATCATCGCTATTGCCTTTGGTGTTTTGGGCTTTGCGCTCCGCCGGGCCAATATCCCGATGGTGCCGATCATTCTGGGCCTTGTGCTGGGTCCGATCATGGAGCGGTATTTCCGTCAGGGCATAGGTGCTGCCGGGGGCGATTTGACGGTATTTGTCAGCCGCCCGATCTCTTTGGTGTTTCTGATGACAATTGTCGCCCTTGTAGCACTGGCGCTGCGCAATGCGGTCACAGGAAGAAAGAAAGGCCGTGCCAATGTCGGCGGATGACCGGGCAAAAATCACGGCTGTCGTCACGCAGTACGCGGAGGCTTATTTGCAAGCCGACGTTGATGCTCTGCGCGATGTCTTCGCGCCCGATGCGGTCATGAACGGCTATGTCGGTGAGCGATTGGTGGAAGGCGCGCCCGAGATCTTCATTCAGAAGGTTGGTGATACGCCGTCGATCGCTTCGCGTTGCCAGAACCCACGATACGAGATTGGTGATATCCAACTCACCGGCCATGCCGCTGCGGTCACGGTGACGCAATATGACTTCGGTGATCTCAATTTCACCGACTACATGCATCTTTTGAAGCGCGATGGTCGGTGGCAGATCATCAGCAAGACCTTTTCGACATTTTGAGCTTAGGGGCGTGATCCAATGACCAATCCCAACACAATGAAGGACTGGATCGCCCGCGACGCAAATGTCGTGCAGCACCCGGGTGGTGGTGGCGGAGCGCATACGCTGGTTTTGTCCCATGGCGTGGGCTGCCGGGTTTGGGATGTTGATGGGAACAGCTATCTCGACGCGCAAGGCGGGGCGTGGCTGAACAAGGTGGGCTATGGGCGCAAGGATCTGGCTCAGGTCGCTGCAGGGCAAATGGAGAAGCTGGCTACGTTTGCATTCGGGTTCGACTACACCAACACACCTTCGATTGAGTTTGCCGAAAAGCTGGTCGCGCGCGCACCGGCAAATATCGCAAAGGTGCGGTTTGAAACTGGGGGCGGCGAAGCGGACGACCATGCGCTGCAATTGTCCCGTATCTATCACGCGCAACAGGGCGCACCCCAGCGCCGCAAGATACTGATCCACCGCGATGCGTATCACGGCAGCACGCTGGCCGGCGTGGAACTTACCGGCGGGAAACCGGGTGTTCCGCCAAGCTCCCCTGATACCATCGTTCTGACGCCGCCACGCCCGTACCACACCGAACTCTACGGTGGGCGGGACATGGTTGATTATTGCGTCGATGAACTGCGCAGCGTGATTGCGGAGCATGGGGCAGAGATGATTGCTGCGATGTTTGCGGAACTCATGCCCGGTCCCAGCGGCATGATCCCGTTGCCAGACAACTACTGGCCTGCCATGACCGCCGTCTTGCAGGAACATGGCATCCTCTTTGTGGCTGACGAAGTGGTCACGGGATTTGGCCGCGCGGGTGCTTGGTTTATGTCATCGGAACTCGGGCTTGCACCAGATATGATCGTTTTGGCCAAAGGCATGTGCAGTGGCTACGTGCCGATGGCCGCCGTCATGATGAGCGAAGATGTCGCAAACGCGGTGAACGGGCTGGGCCCGGGCAATTCCTACGCGGGTCACGCTGTTGGCGCGGCTGTGGCTTCGGCACACTTCGACATCATCGAGCGGGAAAACCTGCTGGACAATGCAAACGCCCGCGGGGCTCAGTTTCTGGAAGAACTGTCACCGCTTCTGGACCATCCTTTTGTCGGCGACATCCGTGGGCGCGGTTTGATGATGGGGATCGAGCTGGTCTCTGACAAGCAAACGCGGGCACCTCTGATCAAAGACGCGCCTTGGCTTTTCGCCGATCTGCCAAGGTATATGCGGCGCAAACACGGCATTCTGCTGGGGCTTAGGGCAAACGTGATCATCCTGACGCCGCCGCTAGTAATAACAGCTGAGGAAGTGACCCAGGTTTGCCAAGCCCTGAGCGAGTCCATCGCGCAAATCGATCAAAAGAGTCTGCGACTGCCAGACTAAAGCGCTTCGCGACGGGTGCTTTGCAAGATGCTGTCTTTCGTAAGCTCTTGATCCAACTGATCCACAGCCTCCCGCAACCGACGCTCATACTTCACCAATAGCCGTTTCAGCTCTTCGGCCTCGGATTTTTCCAGCAGTTCTGCGGACAGATCGTTCTTCTCCTTTGCGACGGCAAACATCGCGCGATACAAATTCTCGCCCTTCGGCGTGAGGCTCAAGGCCTTGACCCGGTGGTTCGCACTCGATTGCGAGACAAGAAGATACCCTTCATCAACAAGCCGCTTGGTCATGCGGCTCATCAAACCCTTGTCGAGATACAGCTTTTGCCGGATCGCCTGAATGTTTGGTTCCGCCATGCAAGCGACCAGCGCAAGAACGCGCCATTCAGTCAGATTAAAGCCAAACTCGCGGGTCCAGTATTGCCCTTTCTTCTCGTTCAGCGTTACCGCTTGCGCCAACAAGAACCCCAAAAGACCCAAAATATTATCGGCCTGATCGACGTCTAGAATATCCGCATCTTCTTTTTGCTGATCGAAGTTGGCCATATCTCGTCTTGGTATTGTGTGGCTGAAAGATGGTTTTCCAAAGTGCTGCGACCCCGGGCAGGGTCATTTTCGCAGGTTTCGCATCTTTGGACAAACAACAAGTGAGCAAAGCCTAGCTAGATTGCGCTGAAGGTTCTTATCGTTCAAACGACGTTGGTGATCTAGCACCTGCAAAGAAAACCAGGTTTTCCTCAGCGTTATGTTTTGCTGTCGCCGCGATGCAAGCCATGAAGACCTGGATGCCAGAAAACGTCACCCTGGCATCGTACGCCATCAGTGGGTTCGGACAGCGCCATTGCTCGCAAGTGCGGCGAATGACCGGTAGGCGGATTGCCACCGCAGCATCATGAAAGTGGGAAGAACGTCCGGTAAGGGCTTCCTGCGAAGGTCGCCTCCAACGTCGAAGTTACTGACTTCGAAGCCAAACCAGGGTATTCATGCAGGTCCAATGGGCACTCGGTTTGGGCCGATATCGTCAGGACGGGAAAGGAGAAAAGCGGTGAGTTCTTGCCGTATTTCTGAGTAATCCGGGTTCTCAAACACGTTCTGCATCTCGTCCGGATCATTGATCAGATCATAGAGTTCACCTGTTTCGCTGCACATGTCCATTGTCAGCTTGTGGGTGCGCGTGCGCACACAGCGCAATGACAGCGCAACGCCGACCCGGTTTGGCAACAGCTCCCATTCGCTTATGGCAAAGTTGCGAGTGGCGTCTGCGGACTCACCCAGAGGTCGCAGGCTTTTGCCATGCTGTGGCAGCATGGGCGCGGCACCGCCTAGGTCAAAAAGGGTGGGTCCAATGTCGATGGTCGACACCGGTTGATCGACAACCTTACCTGCAGGAACGCCTGGCCCTTTCACGATCATGGGAACGCGCAACAGACCTTCGTAAGTCAGCGGGCCCTCCAAGCTGAACTGAAACCGGGTGACGTTGAAAAACTTGGTTCGATTTTCGACCGGCTCGCATCAGCGGCTGAAAAGGACCTAGACATCATATGAGATCCAAACCTTGCAGTCCTGTGCGCCGCGCTGAGCGCCAGTAGGCGATGCTTCGACCGCATCAAGGTATCGCGAAAACGAAAGTCCGGTTTGGGCAAACAGCGCTTCAGCGCTTGAATAAGTGAGCAACGGAAGTAGTGGGCGGCCTGCGACGACGGCCCGGTGATGTTAGGTTTCAGTTGCTTCCAGAATGGCCAGTGCATCTTGAAGCTAAACGCTAAGGAATGGGGAAGTACTGTCCATCCTTGTCTGATCCAACAGTACCTGTACTGCGCGCAGATCTCCGGTCTTTTCATAGATTTGAGTAGCTTGCGTTTGTCGTATTGAGTGTACGCCGCACGCACTGCCTTCTAGTCAGATCGACGTGACCCAGTCCCCAACAGTCAGTGCATATTGTCGAGGTGCCGCTGACAACGGCTTGACGAAAGATAGCCGTGTTGAAGCGGTCGAAAGGATCGGTGACTTCGGCGATAGTGGTGCTCGCCCCGGGGGGACTCTGAGACTGGAACAGTCATCGCGGTGTACACTCTGGGACCAGACGGTTCAGCCGAACTTTATGGTCTCTGTCCGAGTGAGAGATAAGCGTTTGTGAGATAGAGACTTTTTGTGAAAAGTCTCTCTGTCATCTGACTGCGGATTCCTAGGACCGGGAAGTATTGAAGGAACTCTGGAAAGGTGATGCAGGGCTTTCCGCCGCATTCCGGAGAAATTTTGCAGGCCTGATCACCAATGAAAATAGATCAGTCGCAGGTGCGCGCAATGATTTGGATTACAGGTTCAAGAACGCTGTTGAGCTTCGGATGTGGGGCGCCGATCTGTATCGCTTCCAGTTTGACGATGGCCGGATGCCTTGATGGGTTGGTAGGGCAATTGTCGACGCGGCCGAGATGTCTCGGACGATGACAGCGCTGCCGTCAAATCGCTTCGTTAAAGTGCCAAAATCCCGCGAGTAACGACATCTGTCGCTTTAGAAGCTCGAATTTGGATCCAATGTGGTTGGTCCAAGCACATGTCCGCATAGCGGGATGGGACTGCAGCATCCGGCATTGGCGCTGACAGCCCAGTGAGGGCAGCGATCTGCATGTGCCAGACTACTCAGCAGGAGCAAATCCAGTGATGAGCTGTTTCAGCCCGAAAGCAGCACCGAGAAAGATGGATGCGAACGCAAGCGGAGCGCTGAAGGCCAGTACCGAGAAAGCGGATATGCCTTGGCCGACGCTACAGCCGACTGCTAGGATCGCACCAGGGCCCATAATGGCCGCGCCCAAGATCTGGCGGCGCAACTCTCGGGGATCTTCACAGGCCTCCCAGCGGAAATGACCCTTAGAGTAAGATCCAAGTGCCGCGCCGATGACCACACCCACAACGGATCCAACACTGAACGAAAGCGCATTTCCGGATGCCGTCATTGTGTAGAAAATCGTGTCGCCGATTGGCGCTGCAAATGTGTGGGTTTCGATAGGTTCGGATTCAAAACCTGTCATTGCGACCCAGTATGTCCCGACCCAACCCGAGACAACGGCAAGACCAACAACACACCCCCAAAAGATATGGCCGTAAGACGCCCGCATGTCTGCTTTGGAAAGTGCCACTGCCAGAAGCACACCGCCCGCAACAAGTCCCGTAACAATCGGTGAGACGCCAACGGTTGATAGCAACAGCGATAAGCCTTGTGGCGACGTTGCTCCTGTCTCAGCGGGAAAGAGCCAAACGCGCGCATGGGCTAAGGGCCCTGACATCACAAAGTAGGCAGATAATCCCATCACCAGGACAATAACGAACGATCGCAGGTCCCCACCACCAAGCCGGGCGAGCGCGCCGTACCCACAATTCCCGCTTAAGGCCATGCCGTAGCCAAACATCAAACCGCCGACAATCGTACCGATTGGGTCCCATACTCTGTCGAGATATGCGCTTTCGGCGGCGTCGAAGAAGCCTGAGCCAATAGCCAAATGTGTACCGATGATCGCAACGCCTATGGCAACTGCCCACATCCGAAGCCGACGGTCATCACCGCCGTACAGCACGTCTTCGATTGCGCCGAGGGTACAAAAACGCCCTATTCGCGCGGCAAGGCCAAGTGCGATGCCACCAACAAGTCCAATAAGCGCGGTTGAATTCGCTTCTCCGAGCAATTCCAGCATTTGTTCCCTCCCGAACCAAACGCTGGCGAGACGCTTGGCTAGTCTTCCCTGCAGAACAGGTCGTAGACCACTTCCATGATTTGCTTTGGACGGTCATCTGTCAAGCTGTAGTAAATCGCTTTGCCATCTCGGCGCGGGGTCACGAGCCCTTCAAGACGTAAACGCGAAAGCTGTTGTGAAACCGCCGCCTGACGGGCTGAGAGCAGCTCTTCGAGCTCGGTGACCGACTTTTCGCCTGATGCGAGGTGGCAAAGGATCATCAGCCGCCCCTCGTGACTAATGGCTTTCAGGAAGTTGGAAGCGCGCATCGCGTTTTCCATCATCCTCTCCATATCCTCGGGGCAAATGTTCTTGTCGAACACGGGCAAACGCGATGTCGGTTCGGCTTGGGTGTCAACTTCAGCTGTCATATGAACGGTCATAATGAGTTAACTCGCTTGATCCAAGGGAATATCGGCGCGCTCGAACATAAGTGTTAGCAAGCCCCAAAAGAAGTCCTCGCCCGGATATCCTTCAATGCGGCCAACTTCTTTGCCGTCATCCACCAAAATGAAGGTGGGCGTGAAATGCACACGCTTTGCGAATTCGACATCGGGCGTTTCGGAATGAAGGTCGTAGCGTTGCAGGGGTGCGGTACGACCTTCGGCCGTTTTGGGATAGATGTGGGCGATCTCTTCATTCCACTTTGCGCACCAGTAACATCCGCTTTCTTCTGCCATGAGCAGTTGCGGTTCAGCTTCCGCTGCGAGTGGCAGCATTCCTAACAGTGTTACAAGGAGCACCCTCAGCATCTGTGCGGTCACCTCCGTTGACGCATGTCTTCAATATATCATAATCTAATTTGTGAATATCTCAAGACAAGGGGCAGCACGACATGTTTGATGTCACTTTTTTTGGCGCATTGGTGGCGGGTTTGCTGTCTTTTTTATCACCCTGCATTTTGCCGATAGTTCCGTTTTATCTGAGCTACCTTGCCGGTGTGGGCATGAACCAGATTTCCGCTGATACCGAGGTGTCGGGCGCGGTGCGTATGCGCGCATTCTTAGCAGCATGTTGTTTCGCCCTAGGGGTTATCACTGTGTTTGTCGGACTTGGGGCGACCGCAACCGCATTCGGAAGTTTGGTGCGAGAGTATTTTGATATCTTACGATGGATCGCGGCTGCGATCATCATAGCGATGGGGCTGCACTTTCTGGGCGTGATCAGAATTGGAGTTCTTTACCGCCAGTTGCGTGCGGATACTGGGGATACCAGCAATGTCGGATACGTCGGGGCCTTTGTGATTGGTCTCGCTTTTGCCTTCGGGTGGACGCCATGCGTTGGTCCGGTTCTAGCGGCCATTTTGTTTACTGCTGCGGGTCAGGACTCGGCGGGGCAGGGGGCATCGCTGTTGTTCACATATGGGCTTGGGATGACCCTGCCGTTCATCGCGGCGGCTTTATTCATTGGGCCCTTTATGACCTGGATGGCAAAGTTTCGACGTCACCTGGGGCTCATTGAAAAACTGATGGGCGCGCTGCTCATTCTGTTCGGTGTGCTCATTGCCACCAATTCCATCAATATTATCGCTCAGTGGATGCTGGAGAACATACCATGGTTCAGCACCATTGGATGAATGTTAGGGAGGACCTCACATGAAACGATTTCTGATAACTTTGCTGGCTATTGTCTTTGCATCTGCCGCCTTGGCTGCAGAGTTGGGCGACGATGGTTTGCATAAAGCGCCTTGGATGCGGGACACGTTCAAAGACCTGAGCGAAGATCTGGCAGAGGCAACCGCGGAAGGAAAGCGGTTGATGGTTCTAGTCGAACAACGCGGGTGCATTTACTGCAAGAAGATGCACGAAGAGGTGTTCGTTGTTCCCGAGATCGCAAGTTATATCGAAGAAAACTTCTTTGTCGTGCAAATCAACATGTTCGGAGACGTCGAGGTGACGGACTTTGATGGCACGACGCTCCCTGAGAAAGATATGGCCAAACGTTGGAGCGCGCTTTTCACACCCAGCATCTACTTTTTTCCAGAGCAAGTCGGCTCTGATCAGATCGCTACGCAAGCCGCAGTCGCCAATATGCCGGGTGCGTTTGGCCGTTGGACGACGTTCAATATGCTGAACTGGGTGGTGGAAAAGGGCTATGAAGGTGACGAGCCGTTCCAGAAGTATCACGCGCGCAAATTTGAAGACCAAAAGGGCTAGTTTTGCCGCGCGTGCAAAACAAACCTGCGCAAAATGCTGCGCTTGCGAACAGATATTAAAATTCATTTAGTTGAATTTGTTGTTGCGTCAATGAGATTGGGTGCCGTAGTGTGCTAAAAAACCAAGGCTGGAATCGACCTAGGGAGGGCGCATGACACGTACATTGGGACTTGGGCTGGCTTCGTTTCTGTTGGCGTCATCTGCATTTGCAGAAGAGATTAAGCCAATGAATGTTGCTTTCACCGATGGAACAGTTGAGGCTTCTTTAACAGGGGTGGCTGGTGACGCGGCAATGGGGCGCAAGGTCTTTGCGAACCGCAAGCAGGGTAACTGCTTGGCATGTCACACGAACGCTGACCTGT
The DNA here is from genome assembly GCF_055693825.1 of Sulfitobacter sp. GN1-4. NCBI lineage: Bacteria > Pseudomonadati > Pseudomonadota > Alphaproteobacteria > Rhodobacterales > Roseobacteraceae > Sulfitobacter > Sulfitobacter sp. GN1-4. The sequence goes on from NZ_JBVFUQ010000003.1 coordinate 1,729,304, forward strand.
CCGAAGAAAGCTTTCATGGCGAAGTTGGCCCGCCGATGGACGGTGTCGCTGATCGCTGGACCGAAGCAGAGCTGCGCGGGATCGTCACAAATTCGAAGATGATGTTCGAAGGGACAATCATGCCGGCCTTTTACGTCGACGGTGGATATGAGCGTCCGCTCGATAATTTTGCAGGCAAAAGCATCCTGACCGCACAGCAGGTCGAAGATGTGGTCGCCTATTTGATGACACTGAAAGAAGAGTGATCTTCCAAACACGGAGTTCAAAAATGGAACTGACACGGCGAAAAATACTCGCAATCGGCTCCGGTGCATTCGCGGCAAGCTTCACAGGTTTGCCTGCATTTGCTTCGCTGACCGATGATGCAATTGCCGCCTTCACCGGCGGTGCAGAGGTGGGGAGCGGCGCGATTACGCTGACCGCTCCGGAAATTGCGGAGAACGGCAACACTGTTCCTATTGGCGTTGATGCGCCAGGCGCTGTGCAGATCACGTTATTCGCTGATGGCAACCCAGTGCCAAACGTAGCGACATTCAACTTCGGGCCATTGAGTGCATCCCGGAGCGCGTCGACGCGTATCCGTCTTGCGACGACGCAAAATGTAGTTGCCGTCGCAAAGATGGAAGACGGTTCGTTCCAGATGGCCAAGGCCGAAGTAAAAGTGACAATCGGCGGCTGCGGCGGCTGAAGCAGAGATAGAGGAGAGACATCATGGCATCTGGTGTAAAGCCCCGGGTTAAAGTCCCGAAGACAGCAGCAGCTGGTGAGACGATTACCATCAAAACTCTGATCAGCCACAAAATGGAAAGCGGCCAGCGTAAAGACGACGATGGCAACATTATTCCGCGCTCGATCATCAATCGCTTCACAGCCGACTTTAATGGCCAGAACGTCATTGATGTGACGCTTGAGCCCGCGATCTCCACCAACCCCTTCTTCGAGTTTGAAGCGGTTGTGCCAGAGTCCGGTGAGTTCACGTTCACTTGGTACGATGACGACGGAGACATTTACGACACAAGCAAGAAGATCACCGTCTCGTAAGAAGACGCGGGTCTCGCCTAGGGAGGGACGAGAATGAAACTGACACCATGGATGACAATTGCAGCGCTCGGTCTGGCCAACGCTGCGTTTGCTCAGGACAGCAACTCGCTGAGCATCGATGGCGAAGCGATGATCACCGAAACTGCGGCACCCGCACATATGGAAAACGTCGATACGATCTACTCGGGTTGGCGTTTCCGTTCACAAGAGACGCAAGCTCTTGAAATGGATGACTTCGACAATCCGGCGATGATTTTCGTGGATCAGGGCATTGATCTTTGGGACAAAGTTGAAGGTGCTGAAGGTAAATCGTGCTCCTCTTGCCATGAGGACGTCGAGGATTTCGCAGGACTTCGTACACAGCTTCCACGTGTAGAGGGCGGCGAACTTGTTGCCATGGAAGATCTGGTGAATGAGTGTCGCACCAAGCGCATGGGGGCAGACGCTTGGAAATGGTCCGGTGGGCAGATGACGGCTGTTACTGCACTGATCGGACTGCAGTCCCGAGGGATGCCAATGAACGTGTCAATCGATGGCGACGCGGCTTCGTTCTGGGAGCAAGGCAAAGATCTATATTACACGCGCGTCGGCCAGCTCGATATGGCTTGCTCCAGCTGCCATGAAGACAACTACGGCGTAATGATCCGCGCCGACCATCTGAGCCAGGGCCAGATCAATGGCTTTCCGACGTACCGTCTGAAAAACGCCAAGCTGAACTCGATCCACGGTCGCTTCAAAGGCTGCATGAAAAACATTCGTGCAACGCCCTTCGCCGAGGGTGGCGATGAGTTCAAAGCGCTTGAGTTGTATCTGGCATCACGCGGGCAAGGTCTTTCTGTCGAAACGCCATCTGTCCGTAACTAATCAAACAAAGAAGGCTCCGCGTCATTGCGCGGGGCCTTTTTCATCGGCGCTATATTCACTTATGCGCATATGTCTTAGGGAGCCAAGACAAACATGATTTCGCGTCGCGATTTTCTGCAAGTAGGTATGGCGGCTTCGGCCATCTATGGAGCGTCCGGTTTTGGAAATTGGGCGCGTGTTGCGGCCCAGCAATCCCTGACACAAGATCAGCTTTTGGAGTTCGACACATTCGGCAATGTGTCCTTGATCCACATCACTGACATTCACGGTCAGCTCAAACCAATCTACTTCCGCGAACCTTCCATCAATATCGGCGTTGGAGAGAATAAAGGAGCTGTGCCGCATGTAACGGGCGCTGATTTCCGAAAACTCTATGGCATCGCCGATGGCAGCCCGAGCCATTACGCCCTCAGTTCAGGCGATTTCTCCTCCCTTGCGCAGGGCTATGGCCGGGTGGGTGGTTTGGACCGCGTCGCGACGGTGATCAAAGCCATTCGCGCCGATCGACCAGATGCGATCCTCCTTGATGGCGGTGATACTTGGCATGGGTCTTACACCACGTGGAAAACCCAGGCGCAGGATATGTTCAATGTCATGAACGCACTCGCACCGGATGCGATGACATTCCACTGGGAATTCACACTTGGCAGCGAACGTGTCCAGGAGTTGGTCGAGCAACTGCCTTTTGCAGCCCTAGGTCAGAACATTTTTGACGCCGAATGGGACGAGCCGGCAGAGCTGTTCCCACCGTATAAAATGTTTGAACGCGGGGGCAGCAAGATTGCTGTCATCGGCCAAGCATTCCCATACATGCCAATTGCGAACCCACGTTGGATGTTCCCCGAGTTTTCCTTTGGCATTCGTGATGAAAACATGGCTGCGATGGTGGAAGAGGTTCGTGCAGCAGGCGCGGAATGCGTCGTTGTCCTCAGCCACAATGGGTTTGACGTAGACAAAAAGATGGCCAGCGTCGTGCCGGGCATTGACGTTATCTTGTCAGGGCACACGCATGACGCACTTCCAGAACCCGTGGTGGTTGGCAGCACAATAATCTTGCCGTCTGGATCTAACGGTAAGTTCGTCAGCCGCGTGGATCTTGATATCCGAGATGGCCGAATGATGGGTTATCGGACGAAACTGATCCCTATACTCTCGGACGTTATCGAGCCGGACGCAGAAGTGGCTGCGATCATTGATGCCGAACGCGCGCCCTATGAAGTGGAAATGACGGAGGTCATTGGGCAGACCGACAGCCTGCTGTACCGTCGTGGGAACTTTAATGGGTCCTGGGACGATCTGATCTGCGATGCGCTCCTGAGCGAGCGGGACGCTGAGATCGCCTTGAGCCCGGGTGTGCGTTGGGGACCTTCCTTGATCCCGGGACAAGATATCACGCGTGAAGATATCTTTGGGGTAACGTCGATGAGCTATGGCGAGGCATACCGCACTGAGTTCACCGGAGAGTTTTTGAAGGTCGTCCTCGAGGATGTGGCCGACAACATCTTCAACCCCGATCCCTACTACCAGCAGGGCGGGGACATGGTGCGCACGGGTGGCCTTGGATACCGGATCGACGTGTCCAAACCGCAGGGCGAGCGAATTTCAAACATGACGCTTTTGAAGACCGGCGAGCCGATTGATCCGGCGCGCAACTACGTGGTGGCAGGTTGGGCCAGCGTCAATGAGGGCACCGAAGGCCCACAGATTTGGGACGTGGTGGAAAGTCATGTCCGCAAGCTTGGCACTGTCACAGTGCAAGAAAACAACAGCGTCGACGTTGTTGGCGTCTAAAGAAATCGGAGACCTTGAGAAATGGATGAGATGTTTAAACCGTCCCGTCGGGCCTTCCTGAGAGGCAGTGCAGCAGTTGCTGCGGGGTCAGTCGCTGGCGCAGCCGCGGCCGAAGGCCCCGACCCGCTGATCACGGAGCTTCAAGACTGGGCGTCATATACCGGTGCAGGCGTGGACGAAACGCCCTACGGAATGCCGATCAGTTTTGAAAGCCATGTCGTACGCCGCAATGTGGAATGGCTGACAGCCTCGCCGATCAGCTCGATCAACTTTACACCAATCCATGCTCTGGACGGGACAATCACGCCGCAGGGTTGCGCGTTTGAGCGTCACCATTCCGGTGCTATTGAACTGCGTAAGGAAGACTATCGCTTGATGATCAACGGGCTGGTCGATCGCCCTTTGGTCTTCACATATGACGACCTTGAGCGCTTCCCACGAGAGAACCACGTCTATTTCTGCGAATGCGCTGCCAACACTGGTATGGAGTGGGCAGGTGCACAGCTGAATGGTGTGCAGTTCACGCACGGTATGATCCACAATATGGAATATACCGGGATCCCGCTGCGGACGTTGTTGAAAGAGGCTGGTGCCGACATTTCGGCGGACAAATGGGTCTATGTCGAAGGTGCGGACGCCTCCTCTAACGGCCGCTCGATCCCGATGGAAAAGGCGCTCGATGATGTGTTGGTCGCGTTCAAGGCCAACGGCGAAGCCCTGCGTATGGAACACGGGTATCCAGTTCGCCTTGTCGTCCCGGGATGGGAAGGCAACATGTGGGTCAAATGGCTGCGCCGTATCGAAGTGACCGATATGGCCGTTGAGAGCCGTGAGGAAACATCCAAATACACTGACGTTTATGAGGACGGTACGGCGCGCAAATGGACCTGGGTGATGGACGCGAAATCCGTAATCACGTCTCCCAGTCCACAAATGCCAATCAAGCATGGGGCGGGCCCTATGGTGATCTCAGGCCTCGCTTGGTCTGGGCACGGTCAGATTACGCGCGTTGATGTGTCCAAAGATGGGGGCATCACTTGGGAGACGGCGCGCCTGGGTAAGCAGGGCGATACCAAAGCACTGACCCGTTTCTATCTCGACACGCAATGGGACGGAAAGCCCATGCTGCTCCAAGCGCGCGCTATGGATGAAACCGGCTATGTGCAGCCCACCAAAGACCAGCTGCGCGAAGAACGCGGCGAAAACGCCGTTTATCACAACAACTGTATCCAGACTTGGTACGTGAACGCTGAAGGGATCGCCGAGAATGTCGAAGTCTCCTAATATTCTCTTACCCACTGTCGGCGGTATCGCTCTGGTCGGCGGCCTGGCAGTGGCGTCTATGCATCGTAACTCCGGCGAGGCAGAGATCGCGCTGTTGCAGGATCGAATTGGGCAAGTCGAAGCGCATGAAAAAACAGCCCAGGAAAAGGCGAAAGCGGAAGCCGCGCGGGTTGCAGAATTGGAACTCAGGATTGCGGAAGTTCAAGCCGCCGCCGCCGAACGGGTTGCAACCGGAGCCAACCTTACTGCGCCTGCGCCAAGCTCTGAGGGTGCATATGGCATCGGGCGGACCGCTTTAGCTGAAGAAATCGCCGCGTGGGACGTTGATGTCCTTCCAGATGGCCGCGGCCTTCCCGAAGGCAAAGGCGATGTCTGGACAGGAGAGGAAGTCTTTGCTGACCGGTGCGCATCATGCCACGGCGATTTCGCTGAAGGTGTCGATAACTGGCCTGTCCTCGCGGGCGGTTTCGACACACTTGCCGATGACGATCCGGTCAAAACCGTAGGATCATACTGGCCGCATCTGTCGACGGCTTGGGACTATATCTCGCGGTCGATGCCGTTTGGCGAAGCCGGGACACTCACCGCCGATGAGACCTACGCGATTGTGGCGTACATCCTTTATTCCAACGATTTGGTCGATGATGACTTTGAGCTGAATCACGAGAACTTTGCTGATTTCAACATGTACAACATGGAAGGCTTCGTGATTGATGACCGACCAGAGCAGGAATACGCCCAGTGGCGGTCTGAGCCTTGCATGGAAAACTGCAAGGACAAAGTCGATGTGACAATGCGGACCGTTTTCCTGGTGGAGACCCCACCGGAAGGGGGATCTAACTCGGTGATGAACCACGCTTCCAGCGAAGAACTCCCAAGTTTCACAGCGGACGGCCCAACATTCATTCCGACTGCAGCCGCAAAGCCTGCTGTTGAGGAAACTGAAGCATCGGACGACAACGCAGAGTTGGTCGCCGCTGGTAAGAAAGTCTTCAAGAAATGTTCGGCGTGCCACAAGGTTGGAGACGGTGCGAAAAACGGATCAGGCCCGCAATTGAATGGTTTGATTGGCCGGACGATGGGGTCTGTTGAGGGCTTCAAATACTCAAAAGTATTCATGGCAGCTTTGGAAGAAGGCCGGGTTTGGGATGAAGAAGCCCTTGCGGAATTCTTGGCCAAGCCAAAGAGCTACATGAAAGGCACCAAGATGGCGTTCTCTGGCCTCAAGAAAGAATCCGATCTGACAGCCATCACCGAGTACCTGAAGACGTTTGGGGAATAAGGTGCACATGAAGAACATTATCAAGTTCTCCCTGTCGGTTGCTGCGTCCATGCTTGCCATGGGCGCAGCGGCTGGGTCTGTGGGCGATCCGGATCGTGGTCGACAAGTTTATAAGAAATGCGCCAGCTGCCATATGGTTGGCCCGGATGCGCGAAACAGAGTTGGACCTCCTCTCAACAACATAATGTCAGCGAAAGCTGGCGGTGTGGCCGGGTTCAAATACTCGAAGGCTATGAAGGCCGCAGCGGATGATGGTCTGCATTGGACACCTGAAACGCTTGATGCGTTTCTCGAAGCTCCGAAAGCAGTAATCCCAAAGACAAAGATGAGCTTTCGCGGCCTCAAGAGTGAAGAAGACCGCATTGATTTGATCGCATATCTTGGGACCTTCTCGGGTGGCAGCATGGCTGCACAAGTCGATAAGGGCTTCACAGTTTCCGCCGACATCTTGGCACTCGAAGGGGATCTTGAATACGGCGAGTATCTCTCGTCGGAATGCACGACCTGCCATCAAGCTGACGGTGACAACGACGGTATTCCTGGAATCGTCGGCTGGGAAACCGAGGATTTTGTGACGGCAATGCATGCCTACAAAGAAAAGCATCGCGAAAATCCGGTGATGCAGATGGTCACTGGCCGCCTGGCCAATGACGAAATCGCTGCTTTGGCGGCGTACTTTAAAAGCCTCGAAAACTGAGGCGCAAACAGGGAGGAGAACCCAAATGACGATGAACAGAAGAGCGTTCCTCGGCACAACTGCGGCGGCATCAGCTGCTCTGGCTGCGCCGATGGTTCTGGCTGATGGCCATGCAAAACCACGCGTGGTTGTCGTAGGTGGCGGGGCAGGGGGGCAACAGCTGCCCGCTATATCGCCAAAGATAGCAAAGGCGCGATTGACGTTACGCTGATCGAGCCAACACGCACCTACTACACCTGCTTCTTCTCGAACCTTTACCTCGGTGGGTTCAAGGAAATGGACGATCTGGGCCATTCCTACGGTGGTCTGGCTGCAAATGGTGTGAACGTCGTGCACGATTGGGCGGTCGGTGTTGACCGCGATACCAAGACAGTGACCCTCGCCGGTGGTTCCAGCATCAAATACGATAAACTGATCCTGAGCCCAGGTATCGACTTCGTTGATATGTCTGTTCCGGGTTGGGACGTGTCGTCGCAAAATGCGATGCCGCATGCGTATAAGGCCGGTTCTCAGACGGAGCTTTTGAAAGCGCAACTCATGGCGATGCCGGAAGGTGGCACTTTCGCGATGGTCGCCCCGCCGAACCCATATCGCTGCCCTCCAGGACCATATGAGCGTGTTTCGATGATCGCGCATTATCTCAAAGCCAACAATCCTACGGCAAAAATCCTGATTGCAGACCCCAAGCCGAAGTTCTCAAAGATGGGCCTGTTCCAGGAAGGTTGGTCAAACCACTATGACGGTATGATTGAGTGGGTTGGCGAAGACTTTGGCGGCGGCGTTGTCGAAGTTGATCCAGGTGCCATGACGCTCAGCATTGATGGTGAAGTTCAGAACGTCGACGTGTGTAACGTCATCCCAGCGATGAAAGCGGGACGTATTGCAGACATCGCAGGCGTTACCGACGGCAACTGGGCACCGGTTAATGCGGCCGACATGTCCACCAAGGCAGACCCTGACGTGTATGTTTTGGGCGATGCCTCGCAGCAGGGCGACATGCCGAAATCCGGCTTCTCTGCCAATAGCCAGGCCAAGGTTTGCGCGAATGCGGTGCGCGGCGCGCTCACCGGCTCGAAGGTGTTCCCGGCCAAATTCTCCAACACATGCTGGTCCTTGATCGACACAAATGACGGTGTGAAAGTTGGGGCAACCTACGAAGCGACTGAAGAGAAAATTGCCAAAGTTGACGGGTTCATCTCGCAGACCGGCGAAAGCTCTGACGTTCGTAAGGCCACATACGAAGAGTCCGAAGGTTGGTATTCCGGTATCACAGCGGACATGTTCGGCTAAGCAGTCGACAGCAAGTTGTCCTTCGGGCCGTAAGGCGGCCCGGAGGTACTCACATAGGGGGAAATCAGTTGCGACATACGATAGCTGCTTTGGTCTTGTTGGCCTCACCAGTGTTGGCGGACTCCCCAATACTGCTTCCCTACGATGGCAGTTTTGACGATGCGTCCTTTGCTGTTGAAAGCGCGATCGTCGACCGAGGACTGGTTATCGACTTTATCAGTCATGTAGGAGACATGCTGAGCCGTACAGGGGCCGACGTTGGTAGCGGCGCCAAGATATTCGATGCGGCAAATATCTTTCTGTTCTGCTCGGCCGTTGTGTCCCGAGAAGTAATGGAAGCAGACCCAACCAATATCCAGCACTGTCCTTATGGGATTTTCGTCACCGAAATAGATGGCGAGGTCATGATCGGTCATAAAAGCTACCCGGCGGGTCCCATGCAGAGAGTTGAGACCTTGCTCCGAGAGATCGCGAAAGAGGCGAGTGAATTTTGATGGACTACAATGCTTTTTTCGCAGGCGAACTTTTGAACCTCAAAGCGGAAGGCAATTACCGCGATTTTGCCGAGTTGGAGCGCCATCGAGGCGCGTTTCCAACGGCGACCTGTCACAATGGTCCGGGCGAAGTTACGGTTTGGTGTTCAAACGACTACCTGGGCATGGGGCAGCACCCAAAGGTGTTGGCGGCGATGCACGAAGCGTTGGACAGAACTGGGGCCGGAGCAGGCGGTACGCGTAACATCTCTGGTACGACGCATGATCATGTCCTGCTTGAAGCCGAACTTGCGGATTTGCACGGCAAGGAAGCGGCACTGCTGTTTACCTCAGGATATGTTTCCAATTGGGCGGCGTTGGGGACCTTGGCTGCAAAGATACCGAACTGTGTTGTTTTGTCTGACGCATTGAACCACGCTTCGATGATTGAGGGCGTCCGCCATTCCCGAGCCCAAAAGATGATCTGGAAGCACAACGACCTCGCAGATCTGGAAGCAAAGTTGGCAAGTCTTCCAATGGATCAGCCAAAACTGATTGCCTTCGAAAGCGTCTATTCCATGGACGGTGATGTGGCCCCGATCAAAGAGATTTGCGATCTGGCGGACAAATACGGTGCGATGACCTATCTCGATGAGGTTCATGCAGTTGGGCTCTACGGCCCACGTGGTGGTGGCATCGCCGAACGGGAAGGGTTGATGGATCGCGTGACGGTCATTGAGGGGACATTGGGCAAAGCGTTTGGGGTGGTAGGCGGCTATATCGCTGCGTCTGAAGAGCTTTGTGATTTCGTAAGATCATTCGCCAGCGGCTTTATCTTTACCACCGCCTTGCCGCCGTCCGTCGCGGCAGGTGCCGCGGCTTCTATCAAGCACCTCAAGGAAAGTTGCGAAGAACGAGAGCAGCAAAAGGCGCGCGTGTCAGAAGTGCGCATGCGTCTTGACGCTTTGGGGCTCCCGCATATCGACAATCCAAGCCACATCATACCGGTGATGGTTGGCGATCCAGTGAAGTGCAAATTCATCTCGGATACGCTGCTGAATGAGCACGGCATATACATCCAGCCCATCAACTATCCGACGGTCCCAAAAGGCACGGAGCGATTGCGGATTACGCCGTCTCCGGTTCATTCAAAAGAGGACGTAGATAGACTGCTAAATGCGCTGGAAGACTTGTGGACGCAGTGCCAACTGGCGCGACGCCCGTTGGCCGCCCAATAGTGAAAGGCTTCCCAGATTTGCCGCCGATCTGGTGGGCGTGCAGCATCGCGGTCATTTACTTTGCGAAATGGCTTGCGCCACAAGTTCATGTTCAGTCCACGTTTCTAGAATACACCTCATGGGTTTTGTTGGTCGGTGCCTTAGCGATAATCGCCTGGTCGGCAATTTGGTTTTGGCGCAAGCGCACGCCGATCGAGCCGCATCACACGCCCAAGTCGCTTATCGTGGAAGGACCGTATCGGCTCTCCAGAAATCCCATCTACCTCGCACTGGTTCTTTTGACCGTTGCATCGGCCGCAGGCCACGGGTCGTTAGTTGGGCTGTTGTGCGCGTATGGCCTGTGGCGTGTCCTCGATCAGCGTTTTGCGGCCCAAGAAGAAGCGTTACTTGTCCAAACATTTGGTGAAGACGCGGAACACTATCTCAGTGTTTCAAAGCGATGGATCTAAGACTGGTTCGGGACGTATGCGGCATTTTCGAGCCAGCCGTGATAGCCAGTTTGAAGGACCAGAACGTTTTCTCTGCCTAAAACCCGCAATCCGAACGCAGCTTGCGCAGACAGAGCACCGGTATTGCAAAACAGAACGACCTTACCAGTTGTTGGAATTTCGTCGATCTGACCAAAGACCTCGCGCCATTCAACATGCTTCGCTCCCGGAATTGTTGCCTCGGTAAAATCAGCAACTGTGCGCGTGTCTATGAATGTCACGCTGTCAAAGATGTCTTCGGTGATCTGCTCGGGGAGAATGATGCCGGCATCATAGGGCGCAAATTCAGAGTAGTCTTGCATGGCTTCGCGAACTGCGTCATCTGCAACGGCTGGCATTGCGACAAGGGCCGACATCAATAGGCCGGTACATAGGCAAAGTTTCATTCCCAAGTCTCCACCGCTGAGTTGTATCTCAGCATCGCTGCATCTGGAGAAACAGTTGGTAGGCCGCGTGCGATCCAACCTGCCCCCTTTTCGTTGCCAAACATGCCCTCGGACACGTCAGCCAAACCCGTGATCCCATTGCGCGCAAGGACCTCAATAACATAGGCTGACCTGCCGCCTGTTGCGCGGATGAGGCCTACTCTCTCGGGAGGGTATTGTGCGAATATAGCCTGCAGGCGCTTGGGGAAGTCCTCATTGTGCATCGATACAGGCCACGCGCCATCTGCGACACCGCTCTCGTCCCACTCTTGAGGCGACCGGATGTCCAAAACCACCAAGTCACCAGATGCTATTTTCGCCGCTGCTTCTGGTGCGGAAAAAACTCGTGTTTCAGCAAAAGCAGCGGCGGCCGCAATGAAAAATGCGACCGCAAAGGCTGCGACAAGCCCTAAGGCCCAAAGCAGGCGACGTATTAGCAGTCTTGGCAAGTCTTGAGGCCAAGTATGCGGTAGATGGGGCAAAAGTTGACGAAAGCGGTGCCAACGAAAATGAGACCCAAATATCCCCAAATACCGATGGTGCCCATTGCCGCCAACACCACCAGTAACGCTCCGAGTACGAAGCGGGCGATACGGTCGAATTGTCCAAGGTTGCGTGTCATTGTGCTTTTCTCCTGTGTTTGAACTGCTCTTAAACAAGCAGCTCTCACCGGCAGCGTCAGTGACTGTGTCACAAATCATGTAGCATCCCCGTGCGCGCGCAACGCTGAAGGGTCCAAGATCTTGACGGTTCCCCGGCCAAGCTGAATCCATCCCTTCGTTTCAAATGCTTTCAAGCTGCGCGAGACGACCTCTCTCGCTGTTCCCAGCTCTTGGGCTAATTCTTGCTGCGTCATTTGAAGGTCAGAGCGTTGTCTGTTTGCAAGCCATCTGGCGAGCCTGAGATCCGTTCTGTGTTCGAGCAGTTCATCGATGACATTCGTCAACTCACCCACGCGAGAGGCAAAACCCCGAAACACCATTTCTTGAAAGCGAGGGTCCGACCCAAGTAGTTTCTTAAACCTGTCGGGCGATATCGCGACTGCGTTTACAACCCCCTCGGCATATCCGTATCCCGAATAAGGAACCCCAGAGAGCAGACACGTCGTTGTCAGGACGCAGCTGTCGCCGGCCTCGACGCGGTATAGAACGACTGTGCGACCGGCGCTATTTGTCTGCTCAACCCGGACCGAGCCTGATTTCACGATCAGGAAAGCGCGTCCTTCATCGCCAGGTCGGAACAAGCATGTTCCATCCGGCACCTCAAGCGCATCACCTTGTGACAGGTAAGACGTTAAGTCGTCGGTGGGTTTGTCTGTCACTCGAACTCCATCTGCTCATATACACGGCCCGCGTTTCGCGTTGCGAGTTCCTCAAATGTATGGAGATGCGCATAAGGGCTTTGGTCTACATAGTAGGCTTCTGACAAGTCGCCGCCATTGTCCAAGTGTTCACCTACCTTTTCGCGCAGGTAAACCAGATAGTCCCGCGTGTAGCGCCGGACCTGCGCCATGTTGGTGGGTGTTCCGTGACCTGGGATAACGTAGGTTGCATTCAAGGCTTCAAATTCATTCTCCCAAGTTTCGATCCAGTCATAGACAATTGTGTCTTCGAATATCGGAAGCATGCGTTGATGAAAGGCCATGTCCCCAGCAATCACCAGACTTTGTTCAGGAAGCCAAACCTGAGTGTCGCCAGGTCCGTGCGCTGGTCCAAGATGCAAAACTTCTATCGTGAAATTCCCCATCTCGATGACATGGCGGTCTTCAAATGTCTCTGTCGGAGGCGCAACAAATGTCCCTTCGGCTTTATCCCGGTTGTACCGTTTCATCCCTTCAAGGATACGATTGCCGCGCTCCTCAATCTCATGCGCGGCATCCACGTGTGCAAGAATTGGAACGCCCTGTTCGGACCAGTAGGAGTTTCCGAGTATGGCATGGCCCTGGCCATTCTCATCGATAACCAATTTTACCGGTTGATCGGTGATGGATTTGATTTCTTCATGCAACGCCTCCGCGAGGACGTAGGCGGCACCACCATTCACAACGATCACGCCGTCGCCGGTGATAATAAAACTGAGATTGTTGTTGTGGCCCGAGTTCTCGTAGGTCGGTGGGGCTGTGGCACCGATCGCCGACCATACGTGGGGGATGACCTCGACAGGCTTGGAATAAAGAGGAGAACCTGGATACTGATCCGGGATATTCTCATCTGCAAGGGCAGGGGAGAGGCCAATAAGAAGCGGAGCGAGCCAACGAAACATCCCTACACCCCCACAAAGCGATAGCCATCACCATCGCGATCAACCCGTCCCAATCCACCTCCGGGCAGGTGGAAGCCAATAACGGCCATTTTTTCGGATGTTAGGCGATCAAACAGCATTTTCCTGGTTTCAACGGCGCGTGCCGCGTCCTGATCCGAACCGCTTTCCCAGCTCGGTTTGCGAAACGCCACATGGTGATTGCCAATCGCATCACCGACGATAAGTGCCGCTTCCGAGCCTTGGCGCACCTCAAAGGCCATATGTCCTGGTGTGTGACCCGGTGATGAAAGCGCTGCAATGCCGGGCAAGACTTCGTCGCCGTCGTCGAAGAGCACAACCGCATCTTCAATGGCTTCCATCCGCCGTTTGGCACCTACCGCGAAGGCCGCGCGTGCCTCGCCAATAGAGTTTACAGTTTCAGGGTTCCACCAATAATCCCATTCTGCGCGCCCCATCATGTAGGTCGCCTCATAGAAAAGCGGGTCATCGAATTCATCAAGAAGCCCCCATATGTGATCAGGGTGAGCATGCGTGAACACGACATGCGTGACGTCTTCTGCCGCCACCCCAAGCGCATCCAAACTGTCAACTATGGTTCCAGCCGTTGGCATGAAATCTGGGCCAGATCCGACATCGAACAGGACGGTGTTTGTGCCATCACGGTAAAGCGCAAGATTGCATTCTGGTGTCAGACGATCAGCAGACAGATCAAACTCCGTGAGGATCGGGGCCAATTCATCTTTTGGCATCGGCTCAAAAATGAACTCGCCTGGCAGCATCAAACTACCATCGCTTACTGTTGTCAGCGTCGCAGAACCAAAGGAAAGTTCTGCCTTTGCGAAACTTGGAAGTGCGGTCACCAAGGGTGCGGCAGCAACGGCTTGGACAAAGGATCGACGTGTTAGGGTCATGACAACCTCCCCATTAAATTCTTTTATGCGAATATGAATGTATTTTACGATCAACGCAAGAAATTGCAGCAGGTGCCGGAGCGCACAGAAATGTGAAGTCATCATGTGTGACAATGTCACTTACAAATCGCGAGCATCGTCTAAGTAGGGACGTAACAACGAAAGACCCGAGACCCCCGATCATGGAATTCATCTTTGCGTATCTTGCCGGCCTTTTGACGCTGATAAACCCATGCGTCTTGCCTGTTCTGCCCATTGTGCTTGTCGGTGCGCTCAATGCCAACAAAGCGGGTCCACTCGCTTTGGCAGCAGGAATGAGTGTCTCGTTTGTCGTTTTTGGAGTTCTCGTTACAGCGTTCGGTGCAGGCATCGGTCTGACACAAGATCGGCTCGCACAAATTGGTGCGGTGCTCATGATGGTCTTTGGCCTGATCCTGCTTGTCCCGATGTTGGCATCCCGGTTTGAAATGGCAACGGCTGGAGTGGCGGCGGGTGCAGATGCACGCATGAATGATGTGGATGTTGGATCGCTGCGGGGTCAGTTTCTGGGTGGTTTGCTCTTGGGTACGGTTTGGTCACCTTGTATCGGACCTACGCTGGGCGGTGCGATAGCGCTTGCATCTCAGGGCGAAAACCTGGGCTATGTGACGCTGATCATGTGTGCTTTTGCTTTGGGCGTTTCCACGCTGATTATCGGTTTGGGACTGGGCGCGCGAGAAGCAATCAGAACCCGCGCTCAGGCCTTGCGCGGTGTCGCTGAGCGTTCGAAACCCATCATTGGCGCTACCTTTGTCGCCATCGGCGCTATGCTCTTCTTCCAGTTCCATCACGTCATCGAGGGATGGCTTTTGGATATCATGCCAATCTGGCTACAAGACCTTTCTGTAGCACTATAAAATAGGGAATTCTCATGAAACGACGCCATTTGATCGCAGCGGCAATTGCAACTGTTCTCTCACCGCTATCTGCATTGGCAGCTGACTTTGTGGACTACACGCCTGGGGTTATCGAAAGCGCGCTGGAGGATGGAAAAACTGTCTTTGTTGACTACTCTGCAACGTGGTGCGGTACCTGTAAGCGTCAGGAACGCGTTATCAATGGGTTGCGCGCGGATGACCCGGCATATGATGCGGCGATGACCTTTGTTAAGGTCGACTGGGATACCTACAAAAGTCACGAAGTGACAGTGTTTCGCAGCATTCCGCGGCGATCAACGTTGATCCTGTTGCGCGGTGACGAAGAACTCGGCCGCATCGTCGCAGGAACGGGGACATCGCAGATTAAGGCTTTGATGGACAAAGGCTTGTAAGCGGGAAAAAGACCGCCCATACCGCCTGATTTCTTAGTCTTTGGGCGTCGTCGCATGTTAAGCTGTGTGCCTTCCCGTTTTGGTTCTTTGCATAGGCAACGAATGTCTTGAAAACGGGGTGCAGGCGCAGCATCGAAACGGCATGTCGAACGTCGGCTCTGGGCCGTCCGTGACGCCGCGAGCTTGGAGCATCGGTAATGATGCTGCGCAGCGGCTGATGGCAGCAAAGAGCCCTAACCTACTTGCGTACAAAGCTGCAGCGAACGTCTACTATTGCTTTTTCTAAGTGATGTAGACACCACTACCAAGAGCGAATTCATCGCCTTGGGGATGTGAACGGATGAAGATCAATCAGGTAAGGGTTTACAGAACGGAGCTTCCCTACGTCGGTGGGAGCTATGGCTGGGGTGCTGGAAATGCAATCTCGATAGCGCAGGCAACGGTCGTGGTTATCGGTACTGAATGTGGGTTGTCAGGGTGTGGCGAATTTACTCCATGTGGCGAGAATTACATGGTCGCTCATTCCGAAGGCGTCGCCGCAACAATGAAGCTTCTTGCACAGCACTTGATCGGTCAGGACCCCCGACAGATCGAAACGATTGACCGAAGGATGGATCATGCCGTTCAGGGCCATGGCTACGCCAAGTCGCCAGTCATTGCGGCTTGCTATGACATCTTTGGCAAGTCTACTGATCTGCCGGTATGGATGTTGTTGGGCGGCAAACAGACTGATGGCGCGCCCATGTATCGGGTAGCGCCACAGAAAAGTGTCAAGGAAACAACCGATGAGCTCGAGGCGCATCGAGCGGCGGGATATCGTCAGTTCCAAATCAAGGTCGGTGCGAATTGGGAATTGGACATTGAGCGCATCCGTTCAACCGTACCACTTTTGAAAACAGGTGAGAAAGCGATGGCGGATGCCAATCAAGGTTGGCGCGTTGATAATGCCATCCGGGTTGCGCGCGCCACCCGCGACCTCGACTACATTTTCGAGCAACCATGTCGGACCTACGAAGAATGCCAGCACGTTCGACCGCACGTGGCTCAGCCAATGAAACTGGATGAATGCGTTACAGGTTTGTTGGCAGCGCAACGTATCGTACAGGACCGGGGTGCGGAAATCTGTTGTCTGAAAATCTCAAACCTCGGCGGTTTGGCCAAGGCACGAAAAGTCCGGGATTTCTTGGTCGAAAACCGGATACCTGTCGTATCTGAGGATACTTGGGGGGGTGAAATCACATCTTCTGCAGTCGCTCATTTTGCGGCCTCGACGCCGGAGGACTATCTGGTGAATTCAACCGACCTGCACAACTACAATACACGTTCGACCGGCATCGGAGGTCCAACAGTTCGCGATGGAAAGCTGTTTGCGTCGGATGAACCTGGCCTCGGGGTCGAACCCGACTTTGAAGCACTTGGCGATCCCATAGCGATTTACAAGGCGTAGCCGCGGTAAAACAACACGCCGGGATCGAGCCTCTTGCTGCAAAGCCGATCTTAGCGCAGGCGCAACGAAGGTCTGCCTCGTCCGCAGAGCGGTCATTGGGGCAGTCAGCAGCGAAAAATCACTTTTGCCCGTAGTAACAGAGGTTCCGCTTTGCTCAAATGTCGGCTTTAGGTCGACTTCTTAAGCCGTGCTGTATGGTTCGTGTTAGCCAGCGACTTGTCGTTCGTAATCTGCTCCGTCAAACCAACCCAATGCGGACGTGACTTTCATATCGTCGTCGAGTTCCCACTCTTCCCATCCCTGCACCTTCAGTGCATTACCGGTTTCAGCGTGATGCCCTGTGAATGTCCACAGATAAATCACGTGATTTCCCGCGCCGCGAATACCGTTACATGTAAGGTGCAAATCGGGCACGTCCGCATGGAAACCAGCCGCCATCTCGGTAAGCCCTGGATGACCTACTGATGGCTCACCCCGATTGATTATAATGCTGCTGTTTTGCGTGTGGAAGGAAGCGACTTTTTCGGGGGCCTTCGAATTCCAAGCATCGGTATAACGCTGCGCCAGCGCATCTAAATCACTTTGTGGAAATGCCATTGGTTTCTCCTTTCTGCTTGGAAAACGGTATCCTTGGAGCAACCCAGAGACAAGAAGCCGCCATGCGGCAAAAGAAATGGCAGCGAGGCTTCGTCCGCAAGTTGATCCGAACTCTCTGCGCGACGCAGGTCTGCTAAACCGAGCCTTCGCTGAAACTCTACCAACATCCAAAAATGAGCGAGAATGGGCCGCTGAAAACGAAGAGGGGTGCCAGGCCAAAACAAGCCAAGGAGAGCCGCAATCAAAAAGGACGAACCGGAAATGTGAGCAGCGGTAGAATATGAATGGTCTGGTGTGCCTTAATATTTGGTTGCCAGAAGGCGACAAGGAGAGGCTTGCGAACGCCGCGCGAACCTATGTGGCGAAGCATAAAGAGCGCATGAGCCTGTTACCGTCCGGGGGACGAGTACCGATTTGAAATAGAAGGTTACGGCATTGTCTTTGCCTGCGTCTAACGGGGAGGCACCGATTTCAGACAGACTTCTCCCAGGAAGAGAAATCGCGTCGAACCTAAAACCTTCCCACCATGTGGATGGGCTTTCTGATTATGGAAGTGATCAGAGGCCGAACTCACCGAAAAATGGCAGCCCACGTCAGCCCGGTAGGGTGCAGGAAAGCTCGGCTATCTTCTAACTGCTTGGAAAATAATGGTGCCCCCACACGGCATAGAACACGTATCCAAGGTTGTTCATAATGATCCACATTGGAATGATAAATATGAGAAATATTCTGTCTCTTATCTACTTGTGTCCACAGGTGTGCATGTACAGCAGAGACCAAATGGTCTACAAATTGGTCGACATAGTGGTGTACGGATTTTGTGAGCGCTCACATGGCAAAAAACAAGCTGACAGACAAAGCAATCAAGGCTGGCAAGCAAACGACTCTCGCAGATGGCGGGAGGCTCTACCTGCGCAAAGAGGGCAAGGACTCAGGCCGTTGGTACTTTCGCTACACCTTCTCAGGAGCGCGTGAGGTTATGGGCTTAGGTGGTTGGCCCGCCGTGTCTTTGGCTGAGGCGCGTGATCTCCGAGACGAATGGGAACAGGTGCTCAAGCAGGGGGAAAGCCCCAAACTGGTACGCGAACGCCAAGAGGTCGAGAAGGCGCGAAAGACCGAGAACACGCTCAATGTCTGGGCTGATCTGACGTTTGAGGCGCTGAAACCCAAACTGCGCAATGGTGGCAAGTCTGCCCGCTGGGATAGCCCTCTGCGCCTGCATGTGCTGCCAAAGCTGGGAGGCAAGCCAATTGAGCAAATCGGCACAGATGACATTCAGGATACGCTGAAAGACATCTGGCATGAAAAGCCGGAAACAGCCAAGAAGGCGATCAACAGATTGGCAATGATCTTCGATTATGCAGAGGCGGGCGGGCGGGATGTTTCCCGGCAGACGGTGCGGAGAGCAAAGCTGCTTTTGGGCGCGCAGAGTCAAACGACAAAGCACATCCCGGCGATGGAATGGAAAGATGTGCCGGACTTCTATGGGGCACTTGGCGAAAGCACCACAGAACTTGCCTTGCGCTTGTTGGTCCTGACTGGTGCGCGATCTGGTTCGGTTCGCCACTGCCACATGGATCAGATTGACGACAATATTTGGACCATCCCTGCTGCCCATATGAAGGGCGCGGAAGGCAAGGTGTCTGACTTTCGTATCCCTTTATCTGGCGAAGCGATGAAAGTGATCGAACTGGCGCAAGCTAACAGCATTGGAGGGCAGTTATTTTGCGGTCCAAGGGGCAAAGTTATCTCAGACATGACTCTTTCCATGTGGCTGAGACGCAGGAAATTCGAAGCGCGGCCACATGGGTTCAGGTCATCCTTGCGTTCATGGATGGCGGATCAAGGCGTTTCATTTGAACTGTCTGAGGTGACGCTTGCACACAAAGTCGGAGGCAATGTCTCTAGGGCATATCAGCGTTCAGACCTGCTAGATGCCCGCCGACCACTGATGGAAAGCTGGGCCGCGCATGTCACCGGGCAGAGCGCCGATAGGGTAGTTCAGCTAAATGCCTGAGAGTCTGCCTGATACCAAAAGTTCCGAACAGGTTTTAGACGTGCTGCGAAGGCACTTTGCAGACGCTCCTGCCGAGACAATGCGAGACAAACTAGAAGGCGTGATGCTGTGTGTGGCAATTCACAAGAACGTCGACATGTTGGAGTACCACCGCACCAACCCCCAAACTGACAGAGACCTTCTATTGGCTTTTGCCGCAATGATGAATGAGGCTGCGCATCTGATCGAGAAGCCGGAATCTCAGTATGAAAATCAGAAAGACGACCCCAAGAGAAAGAAAATAAATCAACGGGGTATCTCTCCTTACAATATCGGACGCTACGGTTTGGAGGCCTTAAATCAGGCCGCAGGAAACCCATATGATCTGTCTGCCGAAACAGTCGCCCAATTGATGCAGCAAGCTAGGACCTTGTCGGATACGTTCAGCAAGGCGGCAGAGATAGTTGATCAACTGCCAGAAAAAGCGCCCTACCGGGTCAAGAAACCAACTGATCATGTTGCAATGCCACTGGCACGCTATCTGGCGGATATTTTCTTCGAGTTGACGGAGCAACACCCAGCGGTAATCCCCAAAACGATTCCCGCACCGCACAGCAGCGAAGGTAGTACAACCGTTGCCGGTGGTCCCTTCTTTGACCTTGTGTCGGACATTTTTGCCGCGCTCAAACTTGAAGCCAAGCCAGAGCATTATGCCAAAACGGCGCAGACGGAGTTTAAAAATTCTCTCAAAAAGTGAATTGTTGTTTAGGTGCGCAATTTAAGTATCTGAAAACGTTCATTAAATTTGAAATGTCATCCCTTTTGGCTGAAAATTTCGCCTGAGCGATAAACTCCTTTCGAAACAGGTTCTCTGACCGCGCATGTTCTCCCTGAACATGTAGAGACGCAGGAGAACAGAGCATGCAAGCACAGCCAATCCTAGACGGAATTGCGGTTTCAATCACGCCCAGGCTCTTGAGCATCCCGGACGGCGCGATCTACTCCGCGACAAGCCGCAGCACCCTTTACGCAGCGCAGGCAGCAGGCGAGTTGAAATTCGTCAAGGTGAATAACTCGACACGCGTTGAGGTTGACGAACTCGACCGCTGGATCGACCAGAAAACCCAAGCCGCCAGAGCCTCAGACGAATAGGGCCGGTACTCCAGCACGAGTTCCGACCCCTAAATTCTGTGACCGCAAAAAACTCCACGAAAAACCATGCGAAACAGGACACGCAGCGGACGCGGTGATGCAGAAAAATTACGATCTATCCCCTGAGAGCGCAGCATCTCGCGTCTCGGAGAGTCCCGGCCACATCATGCTGTGGGGGTGCGGTTAATGGCGGCTGACCTTGGGGACTTGCTGGAGTATGACCTGTCTCAGCGGGCGCGCGCACTGGACGCCAAACGGCGGGCTGATGCCAGCGCAGAGCCAGTCTTCGAGACGATCCCCCACTTCGACGCAGAAGGCCGGTACATAGGCACGAGCTTTATCTTCAATGAACCCGCGCGCAAGAACATCGAAGCCGAAGCTGCGAAGGCTCACACCGTCACAAACGCGGATCGTGAAGATTTCAAAAGCCGCGTCATAAACGAAGCCCTCCTTCGGATTGAATGGTTGGCCGAGTACGTGTTCATGGCAAATGGCCTGCGAGTTCTTTCGCGTGGGAACGATCTCATACGCTTCGGGAGAGTCAAAGGCGACAGCTTTATCTCTGTCAAACTCAGCGGATCTAAGGCTGGGAGATGGTATAATTTCAAGACCAATGAGTATGGCGGCGTCATTGCAATGTGGGCCTATCACGAGGGCTATAATCTCAGCACCCAATTCGGTGAAACCCTAAAATCATTGGGTGACTTCCTTGGCGTAGACGGCGGCAAGCGCAACCAAGAACAGATTGACAGCGAATTGGCCCGTATGGCTGCGAAAAAGCGCGCTGATCAGGAAGCCGAGAAGCATGAGGCCGCTGAGAGAGCCGCGACCGTCGCTGCCGTGCAAAGCCGCACCATACCACTGGCTGACACGATTGGTGAGATCTACTTACGGAGCCGCGGAATCCATGAGCTTCCACCAAACATCACAGCAGGATTCATCCCGGCCCACGCATTGACAGGCGTGCCCCACGCGCCGAGCTGGACCGAATATGCAAGCGTTGTTTTTTGGTGCTCTGATGAGTTTGGCACTGTCAGAGGCGGGCAAAGAGTCTTGCTTGATGCGTTTGGAAACAAGGCCAAACTGGGTGCGCTCAAAGCAAAGTGGAGCTTTGCATCAAGTGGTGGGTTTCCGGTGCGTTTCCCGGCCAAGGAGGGCGACGACAAGCGGACGGTCTTAATCGCTGAAGGCCCAGAAACCGCCTTAGCGATGTGGAGCATGACCGGCCATGAGTGCTGGGCCGTGCTATCGATATCAAACTTTCGCAGCGCGTTTGTGGTGGTTCCCGAAGATGTGCGTGTCGGAATCGCTGCTGAGCATGATGAGCCAGGCTCAAGCGGTGCAAAGTCACTGATCACCAATATCGGGCACGCAATCTCTATGGGTCTGACCTCGGCTGTGCTGCATCCACCCACCACTAAATGTGGCGGGGATTGGCTCGACGTTTTGAAGTCTGAAGGCTGGGTTGCGGCGAAGGCCGCACTGATGCCACAGCTTGATTTCCATGAGCCGGCACCCTCACCAATTTCCGCAGCGATCGATCTACCGCACCGGGTCAAACAGCCTGAGGTGGAGCGCGAGGAATCCAAAACGCAAGCCCGCGCAAACATGCTCGACTCTGCAATTTCGTGGGTGGCGCGCGCGATTGCGCATCGCGCACCGTCAAGAGAGTTGGGCCGCGTTTACGAAGAGCTGAGCAAGAAGCTCGAAGATGGAGAGATCACCAAGCGGGAGATGCACCGGCAGCGCCGCCTTGCGCGCAAGAGGGTCCAAAAGAAGTACGGATTGAAAAGGCTGCCAACGGTTCGACATGCCGCGATCACGTTTAGCCCTGAAGATCGCGAGCTTACCAAATTTCCGGCCGGTTTGGGCAAGACCACAGCCTTCTTTGGCCGCAAAGGTCAGGCAGGTGCCGTCCATATTGCGGGTGCGGGCGGCGTTATTCTGGGGCTTTCCCCCACGTTGTTGAAGGCTGCTGAATCCCGGGATGCGTATGTCGCAGCGCAGGCGTCATGGGATGTGAGCTGCCCATCCCCGCGCGCGGTGCTGGTTGAGGGCCGCAATGCTGAGAATTGCCGGATGTTCGCGCAAGCTGGCAAGGCTGGCGAAAAGGGTCTGCACGTCTTGCGGGATGTTTGCGGAAAGTGCCCGCACTCTGGCCATTGCAAGATCGATGGCTTCCTGTCTCAGGAGGCTGAGCTGAAGGAGGCTGTG
This sequence comes from Sulfitobacter sp. GN1-4, assembly GCF_055693825.1. Lineage (NCBI taxonomy): Bacteria > Pseudomonadati > Pseudomonadota > Alphaproteobacteria > Rhodobacterales > Roseobacteraceae > Sulfitobacter > Sulfitobacter sp. GN1-4. The sequence continues at coordinate 1,752,065 of NZ_JBVFUQ010000003.1, forward strand.
CGGAGCCCTGATGGCGCGATGATCTTTGCTTCGCATAGCTATGGGTTTCTACCTTTGCCTGGCAGTGTATCCGTGGATGCCGTGGTCATTGACGAAGCCTGTCACGGTTCAGCTGTCGAGCACATCCGACTGACGCTTGAAGACATTGCCGCCCCGACATTGCCGCTGGGTATGCCCGCTGAACGGCAGGCGGACTTGGTCGCTGATCTCGTGGCTTTTGTTGAGCCCCTTGTACCGATCTTGAAGGACGTGCTCACAGCGGCGCTGAGCGATGCACAGGCAGCGTGGCAGGAAGCCAAAGCAAGGGTAGGGGCAACCAAGGGCCGCGAGAAGTTCATCCCGCGCTCAGGGAGCGCCTCTGCGAGCGTTACGACGCTCAGGGGGTACGGAGTGACCATGGAGGGCCTACAGGCTGCCTCTGGGGCGTTGCGGGCGTGTCAGGGGTCAGGGCTACCCGTACGGGCACCCAACGAGCCTGTGGAATCGCTGGCGAAGCGCTGGGATGATTTCTTGGACAGAGAGGATGCTGGGCGCGTCTATCGGTTCCTGACGCTCATAGAGGCGCTGCAGACGGAGTTGGTGCACGGGGCGCAGGAGACGATTGCCGTGCGGGCTGAAGCCGGGGAGAGCAGTCAGTGCGTGCATGTGTGGCGGCAGAAAGAAGCCCGGTACATGGACCGCCCGACGCAAGTGCTTGACGCTACCGCGAACGCAGACCTTACAGAAGCCGTGCTGGGCCCCATGAGGGTCCGCGAGCACGATGTGCAACGTCGGGCCACGGTGCTGCAGATCGCGAACAAGAGCTTCTCCAATAGCAGGCTGCTGGCAAGCGACGGCGACAGAGCGCGAGGCCTGGTCAAGGACACGGTAGCGGCGCTCGCCTCGCGTGGATCTCTGCTGCTGGTCGCGACCATCCCGGCGCTGCAGGGGCTTGGGTTTGTTCACGATGTCACGACAGGGCTGTGGGCACCCCCAGAGGAATTGTCGCAGTGGCATGTCGTGGGGGCACACTTCAACAACTTACGCGGGAGGAACGACTTTCAAGATTTCCGCACGGTTGTAACAGTAGGAAGGTTCGCGTTGCCGGTGGATGCACTGGAGGACTCGGCGCGGGCCTTCGCAGCTCAGAAGGGGCAACCCATCGCGGAGATACCTGCAGACTCAAGCTTGCCCACCCGCAAAGCCACAATCGTAGACAGGCGCGGCGTGGCTCTTGAAGTCAATCAGGCTTACCATCCATGCCCACTTGTTGAAGCGATCCGTGAGCAGCTTGAAGATGCAGAGCTGGTTCAGACTGCAGAGCGTATTCGCCCGATCAACGCAGAAGACGACAGCAAGCTGATCGTCGGCTTTGGCAACACGCCCATCTGCACGCCGGATGTCGTGATCGATTACAGAGATGCGCTCAATGCTGGGTCCGCGCTGGAAAGGTTTGTCCGGCGTTTTGGGTTTCTACCGCACTCTCCATCTGAGGCATGGCGGCTTGATCAGCAATACGTGTCCCAGCACGAAGGTGCTGAGCTAATCTGGGGAGGACGTTCCACCGTCAAGGATGTATTCAAAGAATTAGCCCCGGCATGGAAGGATCAGACAAGCGCAAACCCTGAAGATGCAGGGCGCGCACGCCGTGAAAGGGCGAGGGTTTTTGCGGCTTTAGAGCTGGGCAAGGCTGAGGGCAAAGATTGGCCGGAAACCCTATATACTATATTTATAGGAAGTTCGGCCAAACTTGCTGAGCATAAGAAATCTAGTCTTTCAGTCTTTTCAGTTGATTACAAGCAAGAGAGCACAGCTGCTCACCCACAGCCCCGAAAAGTCACAGCCTGGGTTGCTGCCTCCACAGACTTCAACGCCATAGAAATCATAAAACATAGAATTGGCTCGTCTGCAGAAATCATCAGGTGCTTTAGATTTTCTAAGAATGACGGGGGTGTGACATGACCCCGATGCAGAATTTAGGTTTTCTAAGCCTTGGCAGCGTAGGAAACCTAACCCCTTTCCGTGTAGACATTCCAAGACGTGGCGGCGCGGCGGGTAAAACCACGCCCCACACCACCCCCAACAACATACCTATCTTAGATTTTCCAAATTTAACCCTGACCCGCCCGTCAGAGGATTCCTACACACCGCCTAAACCCTTTGTTTTCATGGCGATTAGGGCACCCCCACCTTGTGCCGACAATATGTTGACGGGCTCCAAGGCTCGTCATCCCTGACCGCTAAGAGGGCGGCGGGGACTAAAAGTAGAAATCCTAAATGAGGAAATATTGCTATGAGCAGAAACTTCGAAAACATCTTGAATGAAAAACCCCGTGTGCCATTCGACTCGCAAATCCGCACACAGCTAGCGCAGGCCCTTGGCTTTGACGTTGGGCTTGGGTCGCCGTTTCCCAACGAATACGCAAAGGAGGTGAGAGAAAACATGAGTACGATCCATGCAGCGTTGTACCGCATCTTCGAACTCGTCTTTGAGACTGGCACGCAGGAAACGGATGCTGTCGACGCACTGGTGGAACGGGTCCAGCCCATCGCTGAGTGCCAAGGGCTTCTGGGTGATAGGGGCCGAAACACCGCACCAGGTCAACTTGCTGATTTGGCCGAACGGACGCTCGAAGCGCACCAGCGCTTGAACGCATTGACCGAAAGCGCCGACCCGCTCGCACCGTTCACACTGGCAGCGGTGCATTTGGTGGTCTCAGACATTGGGAAATGTCGTAAGGCCATGAAGGGCGATCTGGCAGCCGATCAACGCGCGGCGGCAGAAGATATCATCAATGTCGGGGGGTATTCCGCCAAGGCACGTGTCGATTTGATGGCAGCCAAAGCCCTTGAGGCCGTGCCAAAGAAAGAGGGCCAGGTGCCGTCTGATAAACAGATTGCCGCTGCCGTGAAAGCTGCAGCGCGCGAGTTGGGTTTGCTTGTCCCATCCAAAGCATCGAACGATTGGGCGGGGCCTGACAGCGTTGCGTGGACATCAAAGGCGATGCAGGTGGCGATGGAATTTGAGCAATCCCGCATCATGCCCCCAGGCACCCCAAAGCCATGCGCGCCTAATCCCGATCAGAGTGCAAGCCTTCAGGTGGGGCCACGGGCTATCACACTGCGTTACAACCCGCTGTTGGGGCCAATGAGCACTGATGACATTGAGAAGGCGCGGCAGAAGCCCAACAGCGACAAGCTACCCGGCGTTTATCCGATGGGCGGTGACTGGAGCGCAGAAACACTTTTGGGGATGTTCAAAGATGAAGGCGCAGACGCTGGCACGCCCGAAAGCTGGCACGGCTATGTCTTGCACCGTCATAAGGGCCACCCGCTTGCAGGCTGGATCAGCTTTTGCGTCACCAGCAACCGGAGCGATCTAAGCTATTACGACTTTGTGTCGATGGCGCTGGCCGGGCAGTTAAGCCAAGAACCTGACAAGCATTCCCCCGGCGCTCAAGGGCAAGGGTACGCCGCGTGGTTGTTTAAGAGAGAAGGCATAAAGCCTGAACTCTAGCTGCCCCCCGAACTCTTTAAACGCAGCGCAAGCCACACATCAATGGATGCCTGCGCTGCATTGCAGGGAGGGCGTGTTCTATTTGTTTGCCTAGCTGGAACTGAAGGCAGCACATGCGTGCCATTCAGGAAGGGCGGAAACCGGTCATTCGCTGCGGGTACAAAGGGCAATTTTCAAGTTCACAAGAGCGGACCTTCGTTGCCAAGTTGCGTTTGAGTTTCGGGCAAGGTCAACAAGTCTGATCTCGTTTCGTCGGATTCTAACAAGTCGGAATCTGATAAGACTGCTTATGTAGCGCTTCGAAAACACCAAATTTGTTCGTCGACCATCGGGTTAAAGAAATAGTGAACATATGACCGCTTAAACGCTGAATTTGCACAACCGGTTGCGCAACTCATTGGCTAGAGGTGTTCCACGTACTGTCAGAATGCACATCCGATCCGCATCTGGTGCTGGAGCTTCGTCGCAAATCAGACATCCCTCAGGGCTTTGCCTATCTAAAAGGCCTCAGCTTGGTGGAGTGAACACGACCTTCAAACAATAGGTCGATTCGCGACGCATCGCTTCGGATTTCAATCGATCCGATTGGGTTTAGATCCGAAAAACTAAGCAAAAATTGGCATCAACGATCTGCCGTTGGCATGCAGCCTGAACGCGGTTAATCTTCATTAAACTGCTACAAAGCTGCTTGCCATGAACATCACGCACTACGTCGCCGAGACCGACGGCAGAAACGCCATTGCTGCCATCTGGTTCAAGCCGAAAGGGCGAAAATCGCCCAGATTGTTTGACGTCGCCAAAGATAGGTTCGACCCGAACGAGGCAGCTGAGTATTCGGGGGCTTCTGAAGCAGAGATTACCCGATGGCTGTTTGCGCGATCAAAACTGTACTCAGAGTGACGACACCCTGCTCAACCAATTTTTGTTCCTTGGCTCCACACCCCACGCAGAAGGGGCGCCGCTTCGGTTTGGCGAACCCGAAGCACATCTCCCCGCATCCCGACTTGTAGCACGCCGCGATCATCAAGGCGTGCAGCTTGGGCCGGGTTGCGGGTCACAGTTGCAACCGCGCGCGGCAGATCATCCCAAATTTGAGCGAGACGGAAGGCAGAAAGCAGTAGCGCTGAAGGGACGTAGTCGGATGAAACGACATCCAAAAGGCCCTGTTTCGCCAACTCCTCAGCCGCGACATTGCCCGAGTGTGATCCACCTCTGATTAGGTTCGGCGCACCCATCATCACGGCGATACCGTGTTCTCGGCAGGCCTGTGCGGCCTCGACCGTTGTTGGGAATTCGGCAAATCCAACGCCGTTGGTGGCTGATATTGCGACATGCTCTGCCGTTGTGTCATCATGGCTGGCCAAAACGGCACCCAGACGCGTTGCTTCTGAAACCGCGCCCTTTTCGTGCTTGGCACCGAACCGCTCTTGGAGGCCAAGCAGGTTTTGGACATGCTCGGCAAATTCGGCATCGTTCATACCGCGCTTCTTGGCGACATAGGTCTTGAGCGCCGTCAGGTCACGGAACTGCCGTTGTCCGGGTGTGTGATCCATCAGGCTGACAATACCGACGCGATCTTGCGCGCCAAAGGCGGCCAATTCTTCAAGCAACGTCTCAGAGCAGATCTCGGCGCGCAGGTGAAGGAAGTGGCTGATCTTGAACATACCTTCCGCGCGCGCGGCCAAGAGCTCGTCGGCCAGTTTGCGGGCATAGTCGATGTAGCGGCCTTTGCCTGAATGGATGGACCCGACGCGCATAGCATCAAATACCGTTGTGATCCCGGTAGAGGCCAGTTCTGCATCATGGGCCAGAAGCGCAGGCAGATGGGGCCAATCGACCTCGGGGCGCGGCTCGATGTGGCGCTCGACATTGTCGGTGTGCAACTCCACAAGCCCGAGGAAGAACCAGATCACCACCGCAATCCACTGCGCCTGACGGGTTGCTGTCCCCTTCCCTGATTTCCGAAATTATGCCTGCTTCGATTGTGATCGACCCAAGCATGACCTGATCTGGTAAAACAAGCTGGGCATTGGCAAGACATAGGTCTGCTGACACTTGGGTGTCACATGCGTTTGTCAAAGACGATGCAGGAAAAGGGGAATTCATGTCATACGCTCGTTTCGCAATTTACTATGTGCCGCCCGATGGCCCACTCGCCGATTTCGGCGCGAAATGGCTGGGCTGGGATGTTGTGACAGGCCGTGAGGTGTCGCAATTCGATGTGCCGGGTTTGCATGACATCACGATGACACCACGCAAATATGGCTTTCACGGAACCCTGAAACCGCCTTTCCGCTTGAAAGAGGGTCAAACGCTTGAGGCTCTTGAAGCGGCTGTGTCCGGCTTGGCGGGTACGCTTTCTCCTGCAGCTTGTAACGGATTGAAATTGACGCAGTTGGGTCGATTTCTGGCGCTCACGCCGTTTGGGCCACTGGATGGCTTGCAACGTGTCGCTGAGGCCTGCGTGCGTGACCTCGACGGGTTTCGCGCGCCTGCGAGCGAAGCAGAGCTTGCGCGTCGCCGCAAGGCGGGTCTGAACCCCCGGCAAGAAACGCTGCTGGCGCAGTGGGGCTACCCTTATGTTTTCGAAGAGTTTCGGTTTCATCTGACCCTCTCGGGGCGATTGCCCGCCGAGGGTTTGAGCGGTTGGACGGATACGCTGCAGGGCCACCTGCCGGATTTGCCCACACCCTTCGTGATTGACCAGATCGCGCTTTGCGGCGAACGGCAGGATGGGCGCTTTGAACTGATCCATCGCTATACGCTCACCGGCTGAAGCAGCTGAGCCGCACGCGCAATGGTCTGATTCAGCGGCCCGTCATTGGACAGCGTGATGACATCCACATCTGCCGGTAGTGGCTTCGTCGCCTCCGCGAGCCGTCTGGCAATATCGGCCTCCGACTCGCGGCCGCGTCCTGCCAACCGGGCAGCCAAAGTCTCGGGCTCGGCCGTGATGTTCAGAACGACGAAGTTGGGGAATGCATCCGCACCTGCCTGAAGCGCTTTCCGCGAGAAGTTGGCAAGGCAGTCGGTACCCTTGTTCAATTGGTATCTCACTGTTTGCGGAATGCCATAGAATAGCCCATGCGCACCCCAATGAACGGCGAATGCATCGTCGCTGACGAGATCCTGAAACTGCGCCTCGGAAACAGCGTCGTAGTCCTCGCCGCCCAGACCCGGAGCGCGCGTGATAACACGTCGGACAAGATGTAGTTTCGGCATGACCTCAGCCACGCCTTGCATCACGCTGTCCTTTCCCACACCAGAGGGGCCAACAACTGCGATGAGGCGGCCCTCGGTCATGCCGCTAGTCCCGGTGTGAACGCGCTAACGTCGATTTCGCGGTCGCAGACACGCGCACGTGCAGCCTCGTCGTGGAAAATGCCAATGATCGCCGCACCACGCGCCTTGGCCTCTTTTATCAGGGACAACACAACTTCGCGGTTGGTCGCATCCAGACTTGCCGTGGGCTCGTCCAAGAGCATAGAGGGATATGCGTGGGCAAAACCGCGCGCGATGTTGACCCGTTGCTGCTCGCCTCCAGAAAAGGTTGTCGGGGACAGAGACCAGAGCCGCTGTGGGATGTTGAGCTGGGCTAGCAAGTTTTGCGCTCTTTCTTGCGCATCTTCGGCAGGCACACCCAGGGCCCGCAAGGGGTCTGCGACAACGTCTAGCGTCGGGACGCGCGGAACGACGCGCAAGAACTGGCTGACATAGCCCAGCACCTCGCGGCGCAGGGCAATGATCTCTCGGGGCTCGGCCTGCACGATGTCCACATCGCCGATCCGGATAGATCCGGATTGTGTAAGGTAATTGCCGTAGATCATCCGCATCAGGGTCGATTTACCCGCACCTGACGCTCCGGTCAGCGCTACACACTCCCCGGGTGCAACGGACAAGGACACATCGTTGATGACTTCGATCACAGCGCTGCCCTGATTGTGCAGCGTGAAGGTTTTTGAGACGTCTTTAAGCTCGATCATCGCTCACACCTGCAAAACGGAAGAGACAAGAAGTTGGGAATAGGCGTGTTGCGGATCATCCAGCACCTGGTCCGTCAGACCCGCCTCGACCACACGGCCCGATTTCATCACCATCAGCCGGTCAGCCAGCAAACGCACCACGGCCAGATCGTGGGTGACGATGATCGCCGACAGGCCCATGTCCCGCACCAATCCGCGCAGCAGGTCCAGCAGCCGGGCCTGCACCGACACATCGAGACCGCCAGTGGGTTCATCCATGAAGACCAGACGTGGCCCGGTCACCAGATTGCGGGCAATTTGCAGACGTTGCTGCATGCCGCCGGAAAAGGTTGTTGGGCGATCATCGACGCGGTCTGCATCAATCTCGACCCGCTCCAACCAATCCGTCGCCTTACCGCGAATGTCGCCGTAATGCCGTTCGCCAACAGCCATCAGCCGCTCGCCGACATTGCCGCCCGCCGAGACGCCCATGCGCAGCCCGTCACGGGCGTGCTGATGAACAAAAGCCCAATCGGTTCGCCCGAGCATCCGGCGTTCGGGTTCCGACATGGTAACGGTGTCTTTGGGCCCGTCAGCGCGGGTGTCGAACACGACCTGTCCGGCGTCGGGGGCCAGATGCCCCGCCATGCAGTTTAATAGCGTCGACTTGCCCGATCCGCTCTCGCCCACGATCCCCATGACTTCGCCGGGATAAAGGTCAAAGGAGACATCCGCGCAGCCGATATGCGCGCCGTAGGATTTGGAAATTCCCTGAACCGACAACAGTGGAATGAGATCTGTGCTCATGTTTGGATCTCCAGGTTGCGCTGAGTGGTGATCGTGGCGGGTCCTTGGTTCTCAGCTGAGATTGAGCCGAAAAAACCTACTGCGCGGCGCCCTTCGCAATAATCGGTATCAGAGCAGACAAACATGCGCCCACCTTGATCATCTGTGATCACTTCATCCAGATAACTGTCCGTGGCACCGCACAGACCGCATGCGTGATCGGCTTTGCTGGCTTCAAACGGGTGGTCTTCGAAGTCGAGACTAACAACTTGCGTATAGGGCGGCAGCGCGTAGATGCGCTGTTCGCGCCCCGCGCCAAAAAGCTGGATCGCGGCCATGTCGCCCAATTTTGGATTGTCGAATTTCGGGATCGGGGAAGGGTCCATCACATAGCGCTCTTCGACCTTCACCGGATAGGCGTAGGAGGTCGCAATGTGGCCGTGACGGCTGATATCCTCATAAAGCTTCACATGCATCAGACCGTATTCTTCAAGGCTGTGCATCTTGCGCGTCTCGCTCTCACGCGGTTCCAGAAATCGCAGAGGCTCGGGGATCGGCACCTGATAGACAAGGATCTGATCCTCGGTCAGAGGCTCTTCGGGAATGCGGTGGCGGGTCTGGATGACGCTCGCCTCTGAGGTCGTGGTGGTGGTCTCGACTCCAGCGGTGCGTTCAAAGAACGAGCGGATTGAGACAGCATTCGTCGTGTCATCGGCACCCTGGTCAATGACCTTGAATATGTCGTCTGGCGTAAGAACGGCGGCCGATACCTGCACACCGCCGGTCCCCCAGCCATAGGGCATCGGCATCTCGCGGCTGGCAAAGGGCACCTGATACCCGGGGATAGCGAGCCCTTTAAGGATCGCGCGGCGGATCATCCGCTTTGTCTGTTCGTCGAGATAGGCGAAGTTGTAAGCTTGATCGGTCATAGGACCCCCTTTGCCTCTAGGGAGGCTCTGAGCGCTTCAGGATTTGTGAAGTGGATCGCGTCCATCCCGGCAGCCTTAGCGCCGACACAATTGTGCAAACCATCGTCAATGAAGATGCAACTCTCCGCGGCAATACCGGCGCGGTCACAAAGAAGTTGGAAGATGGCTACGCTGGGTTTGATCATGCCGACTTGTCCAGACACGATCGTCGTCTCGAAAGTCTCGCCCAATTCTGGATGAACCTTCAGGCCCTCCGGCCAGGTTTCAGCGGACCAGTTGGTGATGGCATGCAAGCTGATGCCACGCTCTTTCAGGTCGTATAGGCAATCCCACGTGCCAGTGATCTTGCTTGGTACCGTCAAGTGATAGAGGTCAACATACCGTTCGAGCCGCGCAGCGTCGTCCGGGTCTGCGATCTGCTTGCTTGCCTTTGCAAAGCTGGCCCCTGCGTCGCAGGCAACATTGATCTTGTCAAAGCTTATGCGGCTCATGAAATCGTGCGCGCCGTCCAGCCCAAGTTCGTCGGCCCAAGCTAATTCAGGTTGCCATTCAACCAGAACAGCACCGATGTCAAAGACAACGTGTTTCATTCTGCCGCCTCTTGAACCCGATCCGCCCCTGCCTCGCGTCGTAGCTTCCGCACCAGTTCCAATTCGGATTGGAAGTCGACGTAGTGGGGCAGCTTGATGTGTTCGAGGAAGCCCGTCGCCTGGATATTGTCGGCGTGGTAGAGGACGAATTCCGTATCCTGTGCGGGCGCGCGGACGTTGTCTTCGCCCAATTCTTCCCACCGGAGCGCGCGGTCAACGAGTGCCATGGAAATCGCCTTGCGCTCGGATTGACCAAATACCAGTCCATAGCCGCGGGTGAACTGCGGCGGCTCGGTCTTTGATCCCTTGAACTGGTTGACGGTTTCACATTCGGTCAGGATCAATTCACCAATCTCGATGGCAAAGCCCAACTCGGGGATGTCCATTTCAACGGCAACCGCCCCAATCCGCAACTCTCCCACAAAGGCATGGTTCCGCGCATAGCCGCGCTGCGTGGAATAGGCGAGACCAAGCGTGAAGCCTTCATCGGCGCGGGTCAGTGCCTGCAGGCGCAGAGCGCGGTCGGCCGGCATCTCCAGTGGCTCGCGAGTCAGGTCGGGCGGCGGCGTGTCATCATGTAGGGCTTCTTCGATCAAGCCTTCGCGGTTCAGGAACTCTGTCACATGGGGCACATCGCCCGGGACGCTTTCCCGTGTCGGTGCTTCGGGAACCTCGCCATCAGCGGCTAGTTTGAAATCGAGCAGTCGGTGCGTGTAGTCAAAGGTCGGCCCCAAAACCTGTCCACCTGGCAAATCCTTGAATGTAGCTGATATGCGCCGGTCGCAGGCCATCGCACCCGTATCCACAGGCTCCGAAGCGCCGAAACGCGGCAACGTCGTCCGATAGGCTCGGATCAGAAAGATCGCTTCGATCAGATCACCGCGCGATTGCTTGATCGCGAGCGCGGCAAGGTCAGGATCGTAAAGCGAGCCTTCGGCCATCACGCGATCCACGGCCAATTTCAGCTGTTCACGGATTTGCGCAATGCTTAGTTCGGCAACATCCGTATCGCCACGGCGTTCCTCTGCAAGCCAGGCATGGGCGCTTTCAATTGCTCGCTCGCCACCTTTTACAGCCACATACATCAGAGGACCTCCGTGCTACGCGGCAGTGCCGCCAACCTGTCGCCACAGGTGAAGATGAAATCGAGCCCGAGCGGAAACAGTGCGCGGTTGCTTTGGAAGGCTCGGGTTTCTGGCAGGGACAGCGCGGCCTCGGATTTGATCCCGGGTCCGCGCAGCGTCGCGCCCGCCGCTTCGAGCTCAGCACATTCCACAATCAGGGTTGTCGAGCGGTCGGGGTATTCCGGTGTTCCGATGGGATAGCTGCTGAGAGGCATCAATGCGTCCCAGTCGCCAACAGCAAACATTGCATGTGATGGGCCTGTCAGCGGTGAACCTGTGTGAAAGGCCAGCCACTTGCGGACATCGTCCGTGTCAACCTTGCCAGCGAGGTAGACGGGCGTGTCGGTGTCGCAAAGGGTCAACAGAACGGTGCCGGCCGCAACGGAAAGCGGCGCGGGCGGTGCGGCACCCTGAATATCCTGAACCGTGCCGGGGCGCGACATGGATTCCATAACACTGCGGAACGCGTGGGCGGATTGGGTGGCGGGATTGTCGAACCCACCTGCCAGGGCGGTTGCTTGCATTAGTCTTCTCCCCGCGCCATGGTAAAGAACTCGACCTTTGTCGCCGCGGCCTTTTCGGCACGGGCGGTTTTTGCGGCGGATTGCTCCGCCTCAAGCGGCACAAGAACGGCCTTGCGGATCGCCTCGGCACTTGCCCCCTGCATCAGCGCATCAACAAGGGCGGCGGCTTCAGCATCAGACTTGCGGCGGCCTTGGATATAGGCATGGCCTACTTCACCGGTTGTGAGTGTTAGCGCGCAACGCGTTACGGTCATCTCTCCGATATTGAACGGAGCGCCCGTCCCACCGGCGCGGCCACGAACCATGGTGCTGCCGATCTCGGGTGCGCGCAGCCATGTGAATTCGGGTCGCGCCATAGCGGCATCCAGCAAAGCGGCAATGCGGCTCTCCGGCGCCTTGGCAAGTAGACCCATCCAAGCTTTTCGCTCAGCGTTTCCGTCGAATGTGTCTTTCATCTCGACAACTTCTTCATATCCTATACAACTATACACATCATAACAGATTCCCCCACTCATGACAGAAAAGATTTGTGAAAATTGCGTGACACTTCAGCGAACACCCCGATCTGGACGGCCATCGCTGATGCGCTCCGCAGCGACTTGGCCGAGGGTCGATATGCGCCCGGTGACAAACTCCCGACCGAGGCGGCCCTGGCAGAGCGGTTCGGCGTCAACCGGCACACCGTGAGGCATGGCATTTCGGCTTTGGTCGAAGAGGGGCTTATCCGAACGAGACGAGGATCTGGCGCGTTTGTTGCCGCAACCCCGACGGACTACGCGATTGGGAAGCGGGTGCGGTTCCACGAAAACCTAATTGCTGCCGGACGCCGCCCAGAGAAGCGGGTCTTGCAGATTGAAACCCGCGCTGCGACGGTGGGCGAGGCGCAGGCTTTACGCATCGCTCCGGCGGAAGCAATTTGCGCGTATCACGGACTTTCCTTGGCCGACGGGCAGCCCATAGCCGTCGTTGAAAGCGTGTTTCCTGCCGTCCGTCTTACCGGCGTGGCAAAAGCCCTCAGCTCGCATACGAGTATTACAGAAGCTTTGGAAACTGTTGGCGTCACGGACTATACCCGTGCGTCAACCCGTCTCACTGCGGTCCGTGCCTCCGCGACGCAAGCCTTGCACTTGCAAGTTGCGGAAGGAGACCCGCTGCTGAAGTCGACCAGTGTAAATGTAGACGATACAAGTGTACCAGTTGAATATGGGCGAACATGGTTTGCTGGGGATCGGGTCACGTTGACGCTGGAGCCTTAAGATCATGCTCCTCGTTTCTAGGCCATCCATGCCGCAGAAAAATAGCGGCCCCCATCGAGATGATAGGGGCCACACTCGTTAAACTACCATAGTGTCGGCTATTCCAGACCCATGCAGTTCGCGTAATACGTCACTGTCGCGGGCCAGTCTGAGAAGATCCCTTCGACCCCGACATCCATCGCCAGCGCGTCGATTAACTCGTACATAACGCCATCGCTGTCCGTCACATCAGCGATGGACTGATAATACCAGCCGCCGCCGCGCACCAGCGGACCCGAGCGTTCGATCGTCCAGGTGATGATTTTGAGACCTGCGGCTTTAGCCTGGATTGCCAGTTCAGAGGGCACAATCTCTTCCCCATCCAATGTCACCAGCATCCAAGTGGGCGGCGCGATATAGTTCACGCCCATGGCTTTCAGGTCTTCCATGGTGTTGGGCCATGTGGCCGGGTCCATCGGGGAGTACCCTTCGATGTTGTAATCATCCATCAGATAAACAGACTGAGCGCCAAATTCGGGCTCGGCTTTGATCCAATAAAGCACGTCTTCAAGATTGAAGGATTGCAGCCAGACATCGCTGGCTGGGATGCCTGCGGCTTTGTATTCGTCCACCAACTTTTGCGCGTAGTCTTCTTGGCTAAACCCGTTGAAGGGCATCTCGACCGATGGCGTTTTCAGCTCGGGCGTGAACTTCGCGCCCAGCGATTTGAACAGCTCGATCGACTCGGCATGGGTCATGATCGTCGCTTTTTCGACGCTGTACAAATCGGTGCGCCAGTCTGCTGTGCCGCCCTGATAGGCTTCGACCGTCGCCGCGGTCTTATCCGCTGCGTCCATCTTGGGCGTCAGTGTCCGGTACTGAGCCAGCGTGATCTCGGATGTGCGGCACTCTGCAGCGGCCGACGTATCACCATTTGCCGGGCTAAACGGCACTTTGCAGGTGTCTGCAAGGCCAGTTGTCAGGATGTTGGTCGTTGTGTGCAAATCGTTCTGCGCGTGGCGGCAAACCAGTTCAAGGTCTTTGGTGAACGTGACGTCGCATTCCAAAATACCTGCCCCCATGCGGGCAGCGGCAAGGTTGGACTCGGCAGTATGCTCCGGGAATTTCATCGGCGCACCACGATGGCCAATGGAAAAGAGCGACGGCTTGGCCTCTTGCGCGGCGCAGGATTGAAGTTTGGACTTGAGCGGTCCGTCTTCCATCCGGTCGATCAGATAGAAGGGGCGCGGGCCGTAGTCCACGCGGTCAACGGATTGCGCAAGTGCGGGCGATACGGTGAGTGCAGCTGTCGCCGCAAGCAATGTACGAAGCATGGGTTTTTCCTTTGGATGTCGTGCGGTCCACGTATCTTTGAGGGAAATGACGATCGCGTGACGGGCACATGAAACATGGACAACAGCTGCGCAACGGTTTTGCTACACGCGCCCCTGGTCCTCGTATTTTTCAAGAAAGGCTTCCGCCGGCATCGCCCGAAAATCTGGAAGCGCGTCCCTCACCGCCTCATGAGACCAATCCCACCAGGCCAAAGCAATCAACCGATCTGCAATCTCGCGCGGCTGGCGCAAGCGCAAAGGTTTGGCCGGGGTGCCTGCGACGATGGTGTAGGAATCGACGTCTTTGGTGACGACCGCGCCCGCGGCAACCACCGCCCCGTGGCCCAATGTGACCTCGGGTTTGATCATTGCACCAGCCCCGATCCAGGTGTCGTGACCAATATACGCCGTGCGGGACTTGCGATGCGCAAAGAATTCCGCGTCGCGTCCCGCATCGGGCCAATAGTCATCAGAGCGATACATAAAATGATGCAAAGACGCGGTGTGCAGCGGATGGTCCGTTGCGCCGATCCTAGAAAACGCGGCGATATTCGCAAATTTGCCGATCTGCGCATTGGCGATGTCGGCATAGCGGTCGCAATAGGAATAATCACCGAAAGCGGAGTTGTTCACCCGGCTGCCTTTGCCGATCTCGACAAAGGCACCAAACGTACTGTCGGTGATTTCGCAATCCAGATGGATGAAAGGCTCTGTCGCGCTCAGACGTGCCATTAGTCTTTACGTCCGATCAACTTGCCCCGCAGCCAGCCCGAGAACCAGTCCATGAACATCACCATAACAACGATCAGAACGATGTAATAGGCGACCTCTTCCCAATCTTTCTGGGTTTGGATTGCTTGGGTCAGCATCAAACCGATCCCGCCGCCGGTGATTGCGCCAATGATGGTTGCTGAACGCGTGTTGGATTCTAAGAAATAGAGGATCTGCGCCAGCAACACCGGCACCACCTGCGGGATCACACCAAAGCGGTAGCGTTGCAGTGGTTTGGCACCGGTCGAGGACACGCCTTCGATCTGTTTCTGATCCACGTTTTCCAACGCTTCAGAGAAGATCTTTCCGAATGTCCCTGTGTCGGTAATAAGGATGGCCAGCGCCCCGGTCAGGGGGCCGGGGCCAAAAGCCCGCGACAGGACCACAGTCCAGATCAACGCATCCACACCGCGGACAAAATCAAAGACGCGGCGGGTTGCAGCACGCAACATCATCACAGGTGAAAAGCGTTTCGCCGCCATGAACGCCAGCGGCAGCGCGATGATCGCAGCGCCCATCGTGCCAAGGAAGGCCATCAGGATCGTCTCGCCAATTGCCCAGGCGACGTCCTTGTGTCGCCACATGGCATTGTTCCACCAGTCGGAAATGGCACCTGCGATATTGGAGCGCGTCGGATCGATTTGTTCGCCGAACAGGATCGTGCCAAGACCTTGCCCGTGATACGGGCTGTCGAGTGTAAACCAAAACAGTTCCCACCACTGGGAAATAGTTGAATACCTCGGTCCGCGCCCCGGTCAGCGTGATGCGGCCTTCGGACGTTGTGATGCCAATGCGCCGGTTTGACGCCGAAATCCACTCCGGCAAATCTTCCGGCAAATTGCTGGTCAGGCTGCGGCCTTCGGCCCGCACTTCGATCTGGGGGAAACCGGGAACCTCAATCTCTGTCCGGTTTTCAGGCAGGTAGCGCACAAAGTGACCGCCCCCTAAATCGATAGTGACGACCTCATCGCCACTGACCCAATCGGGGCGCTGGCCTTCCGGGTACCGGCCTTTGCGCTCTCCCTCAACGGCATAGCTGATCTCACCCGAACGATTGTCGCGTGTGACATGCACCTTATGCGACCAGCTGTCAGAGGCGAGAGTGACCGCGTTGTCCAGATTGGCACGCCCTGCGAGACCGGGGATATCGAACGCGAAAAAGATGTAGACGAAATAGGCAAAAATGACGGTCGGGATGCCAAAACTGATCAGACGCTTACGCTGAAACAGTTTGTCGGCGTTGTGTTTTGTCAGGCTCAAGTCTGTTGCGGTCATTGGCCTTGCCCTTCGGTGAATTTGTTGCGGTAGCGGCTGGACACTTGATCAAAGAAGACGATTGTTCCGAACAGGAGAATGAAGATCGCAGCAGCTTCGTCAAACCGTCCCGGCCCCCAGGCCATGGCATTGCGCAGCTCGTATCCGATGCCGCCTGCGCCCACAAAACCAAGGATTGCAGAGGCGCGTATGTTGATTTCGAACCGCAGTAGGGAATAGCTGATGTAGTTTGGTGCGACCTGCGGCAGCACGCCGAGCAGCATACGCTGCGACCATGTCGCGCCTGTCGAGGCGAGGCCCTCCACCGGTTTCAGGTCGGCGTTTTCTGTGACCTCCGAGAACATCTTGCCCAAGGCACCAGCTGTATGGATGGCAATAGCGATCATTGCAGGTACTGGTCCTCCACCAAGGACAAAAATGAGAACCAGAGCGATTACGATTTCAGGAACCGCGCGCATAATGTCCGAGATGCGGCGAAAAAGCGGGATGAGACGTGGCCATTTGGCCAAGCCGCGCGTGCCCAGCAGAGACAAAAAGATACCGCCGGCGACACCGATCAAGGTCGAGACAGCGGCAATGTTGATCGTTTCAATAAGGGCCGGGAAGTATTTGGCGATCAAACCGGGCAGGTCGGCACGTTTTTCCCATGCCTCTGACAGCACATCGGCAGGATAGTCCCCGATCTGGTGCAGACCTTCCCAGAAACCGCCGGCGTTGCGTTCGTCGGCGATGTTGAACCCGGATACCATCAGGACAATAAAGATGAGCAGCGTCAGACCACCATAAAGCCTGCGCCTTTGAATCTGCGCCCTATAACTTGACTGGATGCTGCCCACGCTTTGCGTCGCGTCGCCTACGGAAATGTCAGCCATGCTGCCCCCGGATACAAAAATACCGACAGGCCCAAAGGCCTGCCGGGCACGTCATGAAAATGACTTAGCCGCCGATTTTCGCTTTGCGCGCTTCGACGATCGAGATGTAGGTGTCGTGGGTCACCGGCTGGAAGCCCAGTGTGTCGCCAGAGGCCACGCCATATGCGCAATCCGGGTCCGCTTCATACAGGCCGTCGACCAGATCTGTCATCGTGGCGCGCACGTCTGCCGGCAGAGCCTTGCGCAGAACGATTGGTCCTTCCGGGATCACTTTGGATTTCCAGATCTGGACCATATCGTTCATGTCAACGAGGCCCGCATCAACCGCCTTGCGCAGCGCGCCGGAGTTGTAGCCGTCTTCCCAGTTACCCTGACCGTCGGCCCAGGTCACACCGGCGTCGATGTCGCTGTTGTTAACCGCAACGATGGTTTGCTCATGGCCGCCAGTGAACTTGACCTCGCCAAAGTATTCGCCGCTCTCCATGGTCACGCCGTCTTTGTACTGCGGGATCTCGATGGAGGGGATAAGGTAACCGGATGTGGAATTCGGGTCGCCAAAGCCAAAGACTTTACCTTCCATGTCGTCCAGCGAAGCGATGCCGCTGTCTTTGCGTGCAAAACCTATGGAATGATAGCCGACAGAGCCGTCTACGTTGACCTTGATCAGCACCGGATCAACCGCTTCGGGGTCTTGCAGGTAGGTCGCGGCATAAGCCGATGCGCCCAGCCAAGCCATGTCGATGTTGCCGCCCAGCAAGCCCTGGATCACACCGTTATAATCGGCAGGAGCAAACAGCTTGGTTTCAACGCCAAGTGCTTCGGTCGTGTAGTCCGCCAGACACTGGTATGAGTTCATGCGATCTTGAGCGTTTTCGCCGCCCAGAATGCCGATGCGGAATTCTTTGATGCCTTCGGCGAAAGCAGCACCGCTCAGGGTAGTGGTGGCGGCAAGCGCCAATGCGAGGGTCTTTTTCATCGTTTTCTCCGTTAGATGAGATGAAGGTGGCCCGCGAGAAGGCGCGGGTGGCAGCTGGCTCAGGCGTAGGCTTTCTCCGCCGCTGACCTGTCCAGTGTTTCAATTTCGGTGGATGTGGCGGCCTCGGAAAAATCCGCACCTGCGCCGTAGATATCGCGCGCGACACCCGTGGTCAGTTGCGCAGGTGTGCCGTCAAAAACGATCCGTCCATCGCGCATTCCGATCACTCGGTCGCAATAGCGCCGAGCCGTGTCCAGCGTGTGCAGGTTGGCAATGACCATGCGGCCGTCTTGTTCGTGAATTTCGCGAAGAGACTGCATTACAACTTGCGCATTCATTGGATCGAGCGATGCGATGGGTTCGTCCGCCAAAATGATTTTGGGGTCCTGCATCAGTGCCCGTGCAATGGCGACGCGTTGTTGCTGCCCGCCTGAAAGGGCCTCAGCGCGTTTAGGTGCTTGCTCGGCGATGCCCAGCCGGTCGAGAATTTCGATGGCTTTGTGAATGTCCGATTGCGGATAAAGGTTGAACATCGTTGCAAAGGTCGAGCGCTTGTTCAAAATGCCGTGCAGCACGTTCGACACCACATCCATTCGCGGCACCAGATTGAACTGCTGAAAGATCATCGCGCAGCGCGACTGCCAGTCCCGTTTGGCGGCACCGCGCAGAGCACTAATCTCTTCACCTTCGAACGTGATTGTCCCGCTGGTGGCGTCGCTCAGGCGGTTGACCATCCGGAGTAGAGTGGATTTGCCGGCCCCGGATCGGCCGATGATCCCGATCATGGTTGGTTTGTCTACTGAGATATTGGCGGCATCAACAGCCGTCTTGTTCCCGAACCGCTTTGTCAGTGTATCAATTGTCAGCATATCGCCCCCGTACTTGAGGGCGCTGAATATGGGTGTTACGCTACACCTGTGTGACGGATTTGATTCAGTTTCTTGGCAATATGGCAAAAGAATTGTGACAGATAGTTCTCGCGGCTTGATTTCAACCGACGCCCATATGTCCTGGTCAGCGACAGTTATCCACAGGGCGTCATAATTCTGTTACAAAATTGGGTTCGATCCGATTATGGTGTTGTCATGCTTACACGCTCTTTTCTTATTCTGGCGATTACTGCCGCCCTGCCAACACTTGCCGATGCGAAAATGGCCGATGTCAGCTGCGATGACAGCGCACGGATGATAAACATGCTCACTAAGGTTTTGGGCGCGGAACGTCAGGGCATGGGACTGCGCGATCCGGAAACCATGCTGGAGGTTTGGGTCACCCGCCGGAGCGGAGATTGGATGATCGTCCAGAACTACGCAAACGGCACGTCCTGCATCGTTGCCATGGGCGAACACTGGGAACCTGCGCGAACGGGACCAGCTTAAGCCACAGCTTCTTCCAAGCGGTCGGTTGCGGGGGCTGGGCGTGGTGACAACGCCTCAACAGCAGCATATTGTTCAGCATTCAGCAGCACAGTCATTGCTTTGAGCGATGGTACCAACTGTTCTGCATTCCGGGCGCTAATGATTGGCGCTGCGATAGCAGCGTGGTGCCCGGCCCATGCGACAGCCAAAGTGGCCGGATCAACTCTCATCTCATCGGCACAGTTCGACAAAGCCTTTGCCGTCTCAACCATCCATGTTTGTCTATAGCGTGCGGCGTACCTGGTATCTGTGGAAAGGCGCCCGCTGCCGCCTGCAAGGTATTTTCCTGTCAGAAGGCCACTGCCAAGCGGCGAATAGGGCACCACAGCAATGCCTTCGGATAGCGCCATTGGAAAAAGTTCCAACTCTGCCTGCCGTTTGATTAGCGAGTACATAGGCTGGATGACATCTATGCGCGTACCAAGCCCTTCGGCAACGGCCTGCGCCTTCATCACTTGCCACGCGGCAAAATTGGATACGCCGATGTGTCGGATCTTGCCTTGGGATTGCAGCTCACACAGCGTCTCAAATGTCTCCAGCAGGGGGGTGTTGGGATCCCAACGGTGCAAGTAAAGAATGTCGACCATGTCGAGGTTCAGCCTGGACCGGCTTTCCTCAAACTGCGTAAGGATATTCTCGCGACCACTTCCCCCGGTGTAGCCGGCTTTGGTTGCAATGATCAGAGTGTCCCGGTCCTGTTTGATCAGGCTGCCCAAGATGTCTTCCGATGCACCGCCGGTGTAAGTATGCGCCGTATCGAAAAAGGTGATACCCGCTTCGCGGCATACATCGAACATGGCGCGGCTTGCAGAGTCGTTAGCGGTACCCCCGAACTGCATACAGCCAAAACACATAGGAGCGGCATCAGAGCCGTCTTGTGCTTTCAAACTGAACATGAGCTCACCCTTTTCAATTGTTCCGGAATGCTCCGTTAAGTCTTTCTCATGACCGATTTATGACAGTTTGCGCAGCACCTGACTTCTGTTTTGCCTCCATTCTTCAAAGGTTGAAGTTTTCTGGCGAGCTGGTGAAGTCGTTGAGGTGGATTGTAACCTGGTCGTCGGAAAGTAGAATAACCCCGTAGGCGGGCGGTTCAAAATTGCCCCTGATCCTTTCTGCTTGCGCGTCGAGATCCAAGGCCACCTGATGGTTCAGTCCCCGCATGCACGAATAGCTAATGCCGCGCCAAGTGCCCCAGATCGCCCGATGCACATGGCCAAAGAACAGGTGGCGAATGCGGGCCTTTTGCGGAACGATCACATCATGGAACGCTTCGAAATCATGCATCATGATCGTGTCCATCGCTTTGATCTCGACTTCGAACGGGGGGTGATGCATGAACAGATAGACGGGGCCGGGCGCCTCCAGCTGGCGGGACAGCCAGTCACAGCGCTTGTCGCAAAAAGCTCCGGCATGGCCTTGAGGTGCCGTTGTGTCAAGGAGCAGAAATCGCCCATGCGGTGTCACAATGGCCCGTTGCTCAAATTTGTTTTCGTCGCGCGGCAAATCTGGAAAAGCCTGCATATGCGACGGCGTGTCGTCGTGATTACCAACCAAAAGATGAAAAAGGCATGGTCAACTTTACGATCTCGGCTGCAAATCGCGCGTACGCCGCAGCATCGCCCCAATGGGTCATATCACCCGTGACAATCACAAACTCCGCATCGCCATGTTCGGCGTTGATCGATGCAACTGCCTCGGTCAGTCGCTCTGCCGGGTCTCGACCGTAGAGCAGACCGGAGCCGACAACATGCGTATCCGTCAGATGAATAAATTTCATTCCGCTGCGACAGGCTTGGCCCAGTCATCCCAGCCCGTACCGGAGGAAAAGACCGGCCCGTCGTAGGTGAAGGGAATGTCGTGAATGACAGTCATGTCGTCAGCCGCTGATATGATCGCAAAAGACGGCGCCATGGGCCCACCATGTAGGAGTTCGGTCTCAGTGAAGTCGGGCAGGGACTGATTGCCGGTTGAACGGACGGAAGCAAACGGAATGCCGAAAAAGGTGCCAGTGCAGATCGCGTGGATATGGCCGAAATGCAGATAGTCGATTTTGGCCCCATGACGCCGGAGCAACGCCGCGAAACGCGGACGGTCAGTTTGATCCAGTGCAATCTTATCCTCGGCGGGCTGGCCGAGTGTCATGACGTTGTGATGCATGAACAGTCGCGCGCGGGTGCAATCTTGCAACTGCGCGTCGAGCCAAGCAAGCCGGTCCGCCCCAAAATGGCCCGCATGGGTGCGCGGCGCAGTGGTATCGAGATAGATCAGACGGGTGCCATACAGTTCTTCAGCGTAGTTTATATAGCCGTTTTCATCGCGCGGATGATCCGGAAAAGCTGACAGAAAGTTTCCTCGGTCATCATGGTTGCCAACCAGCAAACGCACTGGACAAGGCAAATCGACAAGTGCGTCTTTGAGCGCTGCATAGGCGTCCGGTTCGCCCCAATGGGTGAGATCGCCAGTGATGATGATGCGGTCGGAGTCGGCGTGCTTTGCGCGGACTTCGTCCAAGGCCTGCGCAAAACGGCGATGGGGGTCGAGCCCACCCATTCGTTCGCCGGGGCAGGTAAGGTGGATGTCTGAGATATGGACGAGTTTCATTCCAGCGCCTTTCAAAGAGCTCATTGGCCGCCCAGAGGTGCCGGGCGGCCAACAAAAGGGGTTAACCGTTCGGCAGCAGGTCAGCGATTTCCTCGACCAGCTCTTCTTGCAGCTCTTTCATGTCGGTCGCATCGCCTGTGACGATCCGCTCGAGCCCGTCATAGATCACCTGCGTGATCGCCAAGCCGTTGTCGCCCGGATAGGCCAGCCAGTCGCGCAGCAGCGGGAGTTGGTCCACGGCGGTCTGTTTATTCGGGTTCTGCTCGTAGAAATCCGCGAGGATGATTTCGTTCGCAGCTTTGTTCGGCGGCATGTAACCCGTGGTCTTGGCCACTTCGGCCGCACCGTCACCCGAGGTGATGTACTTCAGCCAGGTCCAGGCGGCTTCGCGCACTTTCGGATCGTCGGAGGTAGATGTCAGCATCGCTGCATTGCCGCCTGCGGGCAGGCCTTTCGGCGCGCCTTCCAACCCCGGGAAAGGGCCGGTAACCAATTCAAAATCGCCCTGGCTGCGCTCAACTGCGCCCAGAGCCGACGTAGACCAGAACATCATGCCGATTTCACCAGCAGAAAAGGACGCGAGGGCCGCTTTCCATTCGAGGTTCTTCATCTCGCATTCGGTAAAGATCTCTTGCATCTGCTCCAGTGCGACAAGCGCTTCGGGGCTGTCCATTGTGACTTTGCCATTGTCGACAATCGCGCTATTCTGCGACCACAACAGCGCTTGCATGAACCAGTTGCCCGTGATGTTCCAACCCCAGAAGATCGGGTTGTCGATCCCGTTGGCCTTCATGGTTTTGCAGGCCGCGATCACTTCATCCCATGTTGTTGGCAGCTCAGTGATGCCGCTTTCATTGAGGATGTCCATGTTGTAGTAACCAACAGGCAGAGAGATCGAGAATGGAAGCCCGTGCACTTCGTCATTGAATGTCGACAGCGCCAGCATCGCTTCGTGGTAGCCGTCTTTCTCGAAATCGGCTTCGGCGGCGATGAACGGCTCAAGCGACTGGGCGATGCCCTTGTCCACGAGCGGTGCCTGACGGTTCAGACCCTGCATAGTCACGTCTGGCAGATTGCCGGAGACAGCTTCACGCAGAACGGTGTTAGTGGCGTCCTCATAGGACTCGTATGTCGCGCGGAACTTCACCTCGATGTTAGGATGCGCTTCTTTGAAGGCAGGCATCATCGCCTCATAGGTGACGTCAAACAGGTGGCTATAAGGATAGGCGAACTCGATTGTCACCTTGTCTTCAGCAAAAGCGGCGGTGGCAGAAAGGGCCACAGCCATTGCGGTCAGCGTGTATTTCATTACATGTACTCCAGTTGTTGGGGCTGACGGTTTGGCGATTGGCAGACCCCGGTGATGAGCCCGAAAGGGCGACAAGTAGGGTGGGAGCAATCCCACCCTATTTCATTCCAGACAGCGTGATCCCCTCGATAAAGCGGCGTTGTGCGACCAGAAATGCGACGATAAGCGGTGTGACGATAATGGTGGCGGTGGCCATCATCGGCCCAAAAAAGGATCCATCCGCGTCCCCTTTGAACTCTCGCAGGCCAAGAGGCGGGGTGAACAGGTCCCGGCTGCCGGTGACCACGATGCGCGGCCAGAAATAGTCGTTCCAATGGGCGACGATGCTGAAGATGGCAAAGGCGAGCAGGGCAGGGATGGCAGTGGGCAGCATCACGCGCCAGACGATGGCGAACTCGGTCATCCCGTCCATGCGCGCGGCATCGATCAGATCATCCGGCACGGTCATGAAGAACTGCCGCATCAGGAAAATCCCAAAGACCGAGATCGTCCAGGGCACCACCAACGCGGCATAGGTATTGGTCAGCCCAACCTTGGCCAGCATGATGTAAAGCGGGAGGGCAATCGCGTGTACCGGGATCAGCAGGCAGAACAGAACCAGCCCGAACACTGCCTCCCGGCCCCAGAATTTTAGCTTGGCCAACGCATAAGATGCGGGCAGGGCGACCAGCACCTGAATAACGAAGATCGACGCGGTGACGATCACCCCGTTCAGCAAATAGCGCAGCAGTGGCGCCTCGATGAAGGCTTTGGAATAGTTGAATACAACAGGGCGCATGGAACAGTCGATTTCGGCCTGCGCCATGATGGCCGCGCGGATCTCGCTGTCAGATTTGCCGGGATATTGCGGAGCGGCGGCTGCTACTTCATCGCGGTTTGGGTCGCGCAGTTTGACGCAGCGCGGGTCGACCATCATCTCCTGCGAACCAAAGAAGCCGCCCACACCCCGATCAATCTCGCCGGGGCTTTTGAAGGAATAGCTGAGCATCATGTAGAACGGCGCCAGTACGATGATCGCGCCGAGGATCAGGATCATGTGTTTCCAGATATCGCGGGTCATCAGTAATGCACCTTCCGCTCGACCAGCCAGCGCTGGATCAGGGTGAGAAACATCACGAAGACCAGAAACAGCATGGTGATGGCCGAGCCGATGCCGATCAGGTTCTGCTGCACGCCTTTCTCAAAGATCGCGAACATCATCACATAGGTGGATTTGTTCGGCCCGCCGCCTTGGGGCCAGAACGCCTCGACCGTGTCAAAAACCTGAAAGGCGCGGATGCAAGAGATTGTCGCCACAAACACAGTTGTCGGCCCAAGCGCGGGCCATGTAACGAGCCGGAACCGTTCCCATGCGCTTTTGGCCCCATCCATTTCTGCGGCATGGTAAAGCTCGCGATGTACCGCCGTTAGCCCCGCGAGGTAGAGCACCATGTTGAAGCCAAACCCTTGCCAGATGCCGATGAAACAGAGCACCCAGATGGCGTAGTCCCGATCCCCGAGCCACAGCGGGAAACCGTCGGCGCAGCCATTGGCTAGGAAAGGGATCACCTCAAGAAAGGTCCCGCAGGACAGCTCAAGCATTTGATTGATTACGCCGATCGTCGGATGCAGCATGAATTCCCAAACAATCGCCATCGCGAGCAATGTCGCCATAACCGGCAGGAAATAGATCGTCTTGTAGATATCCCCGATCCGCCCCAGCGAATTCACGAGCAGCGCTGCGCCCAGCCCCAGGGCAACAGAGACCGGCACGACCACCGCCACATAGGTAAAGGTCGCGATGAACATCTTCTCATAAGTCGAGCGGGAAAACAGGCGGTCGTAATTCTTGAACCCCACCCAGTCAAAGCCGGAGTTTCCAAGCGAGTAGTTCGTAAACGACAAGACGCCCGCAACGACAACCGGCACCAAAAGGATCAAGAACATCAATGCCAGCGCCGGCGTGGCCAAACCCCAGGCCGTCCGGGCCTGCCGGTTCACTTCGCGCGGCGCGCGCCCAGCGGCTGGCGCGTCAATCGCAGCCATGTCAGGCTACCTCTCGCTGATGCGCTACAGCGACTTCGACGCGCCGCTGACGCTTACCAACCGAGTCGAAAATCAAACCGTCCTGCAGATCAAAGCCAAGGCCCACCTCGGCACCCTGTCGCAAATTGTGACGCTCCGCAGGAGCCGCACGTAGGGTCACGCGCGAGGTTTGATCGGCCAACGCGACTTGCGCATAAACCTCGGACCCGAGGTTCTCCATATGCGCGACCGTTCCGGTCATCACCGGCTCTGACTGCGTGAGTTTCAGCGCTTCGGGGCGCAGGCCCAATTGATAGATGCCAGACTGAGCCGCCTCGTTGGCATGGCCCAATACGTGGCCAAACAGGGTCAATTCGCCATTGGCAAGTTCAATCGGCAGGATATTGATCTTTGGCGAACCAATGAACTCGGCCACGCGGATGTCATTTGGATCTTCATAGATGACACTGGGCGCGTCGCATTGAAGGATCTCTCCGCCCATCATGACCGCTATCCGGTCTGACATCGTCATCGCTTCGACCTGATCGTGAGTCACGTAGATGAATGTCGCGTTGAGGCGACGGTGCAGCTGCGCGATCTCGGCACGCGTTTGGACCCGCAGCTTGGCATCCAGATTTGACAACGGTTCATCTAGCAGAAACGCAGCAGGCTCCCGCACCAAAGCACGGCCCAGGGCGACACGCTGACGCTGCCCACCCGAAAGTTGACCGGGCTTGCGGTCCAAAAGTGGGCCGATCTCAAGCATTTCGGCCGCGTTTTGAACCGCATTGGTGATTTCAGACCGCTGCTCTTTGGCACCCGGAAGAAAAGGGCCGATCAAAGGGAGCCGTTGCGTGGCCGTCAAAGCCCGCATCCGCAAAGGCACAGCGATGTTTTCGGCCACGGTCAGATGCGGATAGAGCGCGTAGGATTGGAACACCATCGACAGGTTTCGATCTGCCGCGCGCGTCCCGGTGACGGCCTTGCCATCAATCGCGATCTCGCCACTGGTCGGATCCTCAAGACCTGCGATGATGCGCAGCAATGTCGACTTCCCGCACCCTGACGGCCCAACAAGCGACACGAACTCCGCATCTGCGACGTCCAGTGTCACACCTTTCAGCACCTCGGTGTCCCCAAAGCGTTTGGTCACCGATGAGATCGACAGGCTAGCCATGCAATTCCCCCATTCGTTGACACAGGGCTACTGGTGCTGAGCCACAATTTTGTGACGTCATATTAGTGAAACCGATGGGGTCTATGGGTTGCGCGAAAGGAGGCTCTATGCGCCCCAACCACCATCAGTTCATCGCCTTCGCCTATGTTGTCCGCGAGGGTAGCTTTTCCGCTGCGGCGGCCCGAATGGGCGTGACGCAATCCACAATCACACAACATGTTGGAAATCTTGAAAAGGCGGTGGGCACATTGCTCTTGCGCCGCGGGCGCGATGGGGTCGAGCTTACGCCAGCGGGGCGGGAGTTATATGATCTGGCGGACCGGATGGTATCTTTGGAAGCCGAAGTGTCCGAACGCGTAGAAGGGTTCAACGCTATGAAAAACGGGCGCTTGAACGTAATCGCAAACGCCCCTCAACCTGCTCTAAAAATTATTTCCAATTTCCGGCAGCGCTTTCCGGACATACAAGTTAACTTTGGTCTGTATGACTGGACGACCGCTACAGGCATGCTGCGCAATCGGCTCGCTGACGTTGGCTTAATCACGGACGCCCCTGTCTCAGATATGTGGGAGAGCATTTTTATAGAAGAAACGCAGTATGTTCTGTATTGCCCTATGGGTCATCCATTCGCTGGGAATGACATTGTATCTCTAAGAGACATGCAATCCGAAACGCTGATCGTTCCTGAACACGGCGCGTTGACGCGTAGGCTCTTGGAAGAATCCTGTCGCAAAAATGAAATTGAGCTGAAACGAATAGTCACGATGACAACCTTCCCGTTGATGTACGAGGCTGTACTTCAAGGCATCGGCGTTGCTATTTTTCTGCGCAACAGCAGCTTGATCAACAATTCTGTTGCCGAAGTCCCGATCCGTGAAATGGCCCAACGCCACAAGACCCACCTGATCGCCACCAAAGACAGGGTTAGGTTAAAGTTGGTTGCCGAATTCATCAATTCCATTGCGTGACGTGAATCTGGTTGCGCAAGCGTCTATATTTCCGTAATTCATGAATTATGGAATCAACTGTCGCCAGCCGCCTTTCGATACTTGGTCATCCGCACCGGCTGGCCGTGTTTCGGTTGCTGATGCGCCGCTACCCGGATCGCGTGCCTGCAACCGAGCTGGCGCAGGCGCTTGATCTAAAGCCCAACACACTTTCGACCTATGTGAACGCGCTGATGCAGGCGGGTCTGATCACACAAGAGCGTGTTGGAACCTCGCTGCGCTATGCAATACACATGGAGGCCGCGGGCGAAACAGTCGACTACCTGCTGCGCGATTGCTGTCGTGGTCGCCCCGAGATCTGTTCACCCCTCACATCAAGCGCAGCGGGTGAAGGTGGCCCAATCCCGGATCGCAAATTCAATGTTCTTTTCATCTGCACAGGCAATTTCGCGCGCTCGATCTTTGCAGAATCGATCTTGCGCAAAGAGGCTGGGGATAGGTTCGTGGCCCATTCGGCAGGCACCAAGCCCCGCTCAGAGCTGAACCCATTCGCCCTCGACGTTCTGGAGCAGAAGGGCCACGACCTGTCTGTTTTGCAAGCGAAGAACATCGCCGACTACCAGGGCGACGATGCGCCTGATTTCGACTTTGTCTTTACCGTCTGCAATCAGGCTGCAAATGAGGAGTGTCCGGCGTGGACCGGCCAACCGATAAGCGCCCATTGGGGGATGCCGGACCCGGTGAAGGCCGAAGGGACTGATGCGGAAAAGAGCTTGGCATTTCAGCAGTGCTATGGCGCTTTGTTGACCCGGATCAAAGCCTTCAAGGCCTTGCCAATCGCGTCGCTTGACCGGATCGCCCTGCAACGCGCCATTGATGACATCGCACAATCCAAAGAGGGAGCCTCTGCGTGACGACTTACGCCCTGAACGGCCTTGGCCGGATCGGAAAACTTGCCCTGAAACCGCTGCTGGCGCGTGGGGCCAAGATTGCCTGGATCAACGACGCCGTGGGCGATCCTGAGATGCACGCCCATCTGCTGGAGTTTGACACGGTTCATGGCCGCTGGAAGGCCAGCTTTTCGCATGATGCGGATAGTGTAACGATCGACGGCACGCGGCTCCCGTTTATTGGAACGAAGAACATCAATGACCTTCCGCTGGGCGGTGTCGATGTGGTGATCGACTGCACTGGGGTCTTCAAGTCAGAGGCAAAGCTTGCCCCGTATTTTGATGCAGGCGTGAAGAAAGTCGTCGTGTCAGCCCCGGTCAAAGAAGGCGATGCGGCCAACATTGTCTATGGCGTGAACCACGACATCTACGACGCGAGCGAACATCGGATTGTAACGGCTGCAAGCTGCACGACGAACTGCCTTGCGCCGGTTGTGAAGGTCATTCACGAGAAATTGGGAATAAAACACGGCTCGATCACAACGATCCATGACGTTACGAACACCCAAACTATCGTGGATCGTCCGGCCAAAGACTTGCGCCGCGCGCGCTCGGCATTGAACTCGCTCATCCCGACGACGACAGGCAGCGCGACCGCGATCACGCTGATTTATCCGGAATTGACGGGGCGTTTGAACGGGCATGCAGTGCGCGTTCCGCTTTTGAATGCCTCACTGACGGACTGTGTGTTTGAGGTCGAACGCGCGACCACGGCTGAAGAGGTCAACGCGCTGTTCAAAGCTGCGGCTGATGGGCCGTTGAAGGGCATTTTGGGCTATGAGGAACGGCCGCTCGTTTCCACCGACTATACCAATGACGAACGCTCCAGCATTGTCGATGCGCTATCCACCATGGTGATCAACGGGACGCAGGTGAAAGTTTATGCCTGGTACGACAATGAGATGGGATATGCCTATCGGCTTGTCGACGTGACAATGATGGTTGGAGCCACGGTGTGACCGATACCTCTGGGCGGCCAGAGGGTTTGTCCGCCTATATCGCTGTGACGGCGGCCTATTGGGCGTTCATGCTCACGGATGGCGCGCTGCGGATGTTGGTGCTTTTGCACTTTCATATGTTGGGGTTTAGCCCGGTTCAGCTTGCCTATCTCTTCGTGCTCTATGAGATTGCGGGCATGGTGACGAACCTTTGCGCGGGGTGGATTGCGGCCAGATTTGGGCTGACCTCGACGCTTTATGCCGGCCTCGGGCTTCAGGTTCTGGCCCTTCTTGCTTTGGCGCAGCTTGATCCGACCTGGACTGTCGGCCTGTCTGTCGCCATTGTGATGATCGTGCAAGGGGCGAGCGGCGTGGCCAAGGATCTGGCCAAAATGTCATCGAAATCCGCAGTCAAACTCTTGGCCCCGTCGGAAGACGGCGGGCTGTTCCGCTGGGTGGCGTTGCTGACTGGCTCGAAGAACGCCGTGAAAGGCCTCGGGTTCCTGCTAGGCGCGGCGCTTCTGGCAACCCTCGGCTTCGTCTGGGCCGTTCTGGGGATGTCTGCGATCCTTGCTGTCATTCTGATTGCCGTGTTGGTCGCCATGCCGCCCGGTTTGCCCAAGGGGCGCAAAGGCGCGAAGTTCTCAGAGGTCTTTTCCAAATCCGCCAACATCAAGTGGCTCTCGGCTGCGCGGGTATTTCTGTTCGGCGCGCGCGATGTGTGGTTCGTCGTCGGCATCCCGATCTATTTCTATGCGGTGTTGTCGGACGGCACCGTGTCCGGAAACCGGGCCGCCTTTTTCCTGATCGGAACTTTCATGGCCATTTGGGTGATCCTCTACGGCGTCGTTCAGGCGCTCGCGCCAAGGATCCTGCGCGCTTCCGCCCGGGATGAGGCAGACCTGGTGTATGCGGCCAAAATGTGGTCATGGTTGCTCGCGATTGTTCCGGCTGCGTTGATGGTTGCAGCCTTCGTATCGGGCGGCCCGCAGCCATGGCTAAGTGTCATTCTGGTTGCCGGATTGCTCGCGTTCGGTGCGCTCTTCGCGATCAACTCGGCGCTTCATTCCTACTTGATCCTGGCTTTTACCAAATCGGAACGCGTTACGATGGATGTCGGGTTTTACTACATGGCGAATGCTAGTGGCCGCCTGTTGGGAACCTTGCTGTCTGGCGCGACCTATCAAATGGGCGGCTTGCCTATGATGCTTGCGACGGCAACCGCCATGGTCGGCTTCGCGAGCATACTTGCAGGACGGCTAAAGCCATCGTGACGGCAAATCCTACAACTTTGGACTATAATTTACATAAGATCGACTCTGCGTCGTAAGGCAATGTCTGCTTTCGGGAACCTTGCGATGCAGCATTGCAAGGCAACCTCAACGTCCGCAATGGGCCGTCTTGACCGGAGCGGTTCGGCTTGAAGGACTAACATGCTGCGACCGATCTAACGGCCGCGAATAGCCCAATGTGACAAATGCTGCGCTACGCACGAACCTCTGCAATCGCGATGGCGTCATTTAATCCGATAGCCGACAGGACACGCCATGGAGTTCATGAATCCGCCATCTTTGTCGGCTTGTCGATGTCCCATGTCCCGGAATATAGTTGAGGTGATGAAGTCGCTCAAATTCCTTAAGGCTACCGTTGCCGATGTGGTACCGCTCAGCGGGTTGATCCAGCGCACAATCCGCGTTTCAAATGCCAGGGACTATGGTCAAAAATCAATTGATATGCTGTGCGCGATTTTTGAACCGGAGCCGCTCGTCGAAAGACTCGAAAATGAGGCTATTCTGTTGTGTTTCTCGGGTGCCAGTCTTGTTGGCACTGTGGGGCTGAAAGGTAACTATTTGCGATCTTTGTTCGTTGACCCAGCGTTTCAAGGGCAAGGTTTAGGCAAAGTGCTGGTTGCGAGAACTGAAAAAGAAGCGCGACGAAGAGCAATCTCGGAAATGATGCTTCATTCCTCACTAACAGCGCGGGAGTTTTACGCGGCTCTTGGCTATGAATTTGTGGAACTGCAATCATACCCGGAAGGGCCATTCGTCTTGATGAGAAAGCCGCTTAATGTGCACCCGTGAAATACCTTGCACCACGAAAGACCGGCAGTGACTTTTGCCATAGTGTTGCGGACGCCTGTTGAAGCCTCAGGTCGGAGCAGACATTCGTTTCCGCAAGGCTGAGGGCTGCTTTGTCCCGCGATGCGTGAGTTCGACTAACGTCGAATTTCGCTCGCGCAGCGAATGTCAGGTTCGACGGGCCGCGCCGCAGCGTCGCAGGTGATGGCTGGATGTCTCCTTTGGGCCGCTCGCGACGGGCTCGTTTCGTCGCCAAGGATGCTGCATTGCCTCCGAGGTCGGCTAAGAGCCCAACGTGCAGGGTGCTGCACCGCACATCAATGTCAGCTTAGCGACATTACGCAGAGTTCCCGCAGCCAGATGTCAAACGGGTTGCCGTAGTCGGCGCGGAACATCAAAGTTGCCGGCGCATCGGGCATGTGGAATGGAAGAGGAAGAGCCGACATGTCGAGGCGCGCGGCCGTTTCCTCGAATGGTGCGCGTAGCGTCGTAAAGAGGGCGCCCGTTTCTGAAGCCAAAATAAGCGCCGCCGAGAAATTCGATACGCAGACCACAACATGGCGTTTGATCCCATTCTTTCGCAGCGCCTTTTCCACCGGACCTTCCCGCGTGCCACCCTGACCCACGATAACATGGCGGGAAGCGCTCCAGACATCCGCCGAGGGTCTATTGCAGAAGGGATGGGCTTTCGGCGCGAATGCGCACCAATCGAGTGGAGCAATCGAGTGTAGCAACAAATTCGCGTCTGATTTCGCATGGCCGAACCCTAACCCGATATCCGCCTCGGATCTTAGAACAGCATCTCGCGCAGAGCTAGTTTGGACGAATTCAATGGAGGCAAGCGGCGCGCGTTCACCGAGGTTGGTGATGAGATTCGTAAACAGGGATGAACAGAGATCCGGCGCCGATATTCGAATGCGGCGTGTTGTCGTTGCCGGGTCAAATTCGAAACTTGCCGCGAACATTTGTTTTGCGGCCTCTGCTGCCGCCGTGACTCGAGGATGCAGGTTTTCGCCGAAAGGCGTGAGCCGCATCTCCCTGCCGTCGCGCACTAGGATAGGATCGCGAAAGTGTTCCCGCAAACGCGACAGGCTGTGCGACATGGCTGATTGCGTACGACCGACCGCGTCTGCCGCTTCGGTCACCGATCGTCGGTCCAGCAGAGCGCTCAATCCTGTAATGAGGTTCAGATCAAGGGATGCAAGATTAACATGATTCTGATTCATGTCCTTATAATAAGCATTAATTTGTCTCACGCCATCTTGCCTGTCAGCCTTTGTGCCAAATGACACAAAAGAGGACACAACCATGAAGCTCGCCCGAACTCTTCTATACCTGACGACAACAGTTGCGCTAGGAGCACCCGCATCAGCAAAGGACAGCACACTCGACCTCGGAGGAACTTGGGAGAGCATTGCCTGCGAATTACGGCCCCAAGTGGGGCAGGATGGGATAGCCCCTTGGTATCTGAAACGCTCGATCACTTTCGCGCCGGGCCGCATCGACGCGCATTTCACGACCTTTGCTGACCCCACATGCAGCGCGCCGCTGTTGGAGCTGAAATTTGGCGGCGACGTCAACATCCTTGGTGCCTCTGACGTGGCACCGGGCGCGCGAGAGGTTGATCTGATTGTCAACGACTACCTTACCGTCACACCACAAATGGAGGGGTTCGCAGGAATTCTGAACTCTGCCGAGGCGGGAATCTGTGGCGCCAAGGAATGGTCCATCGGAGAAGGACAGGATGTGTTTGAGACCGGGTGTTCTGTCATGGGTGTGGCGGCTAATTCTCCGACCACGGAATACGAGGTGCTCCATGTCTCTGCCGGACACTTGTACTTCGGAGCAAGGCCGGTTGATGGACTACCGCTCGCCAAACCGGACGACCGTCCAACAGCGTTGCAAATGCCACTCAAACGTTTGGAGGGTGGAATGACCCAGAAAGTAGGTGTAGGCGATCTGAGGGTGCCGAAACATGTCGAGATCGTATTGTTCAATCAGGCCGAAAGCGCCGACCCAGCAGATGTCCGCGCGTTCTTTGAGACCATTACGCAGAAAATGAACGAGAACGACACGCTGCTGTATCGCACCGTAGGGCAAGGCGAAGACGGTTCTTGGCTTTGCGTGAACTATTGGACCAGCCGCCCCGATATGGAAACTCTAAACGCGCAGGCACAAAACTGGGCAGAGGAATTCGCTGCGATGGCGGAACTGGTTGATCCAAGCAGCTTCCGGCTGACCAGTTACGATACTGGTTTGTAACCAATCCGAGTCTTCTTAACCTCCAGAAGCGGCCATTCATACGAAAGGATCGGTTGGCCGCTTCGTCCCGCAGACTGTGAGCTCGACCATATGCCGATTTCGCACGCGCGGCGAATGGCAGGAATGCGGGCTGCCACCGTAGCATCTTGACCCAACTGGCCAACGGCAGGAATGGGCCGTCCTAAACTGCGCGAGCCAGAGAACAAGCCCAAATGCTGCGGTGAGCGCCAACGTCCGCTTTCTTACCAAGGACGAAAAAACAATAACCGAACCGAGTTCTGCCTAGGTTTTGTGGCGCAAGATTTGCCAACGCTTGTAGTCACACCGCTGGTCGCGACAGATGCCCCCGATTTGGACGCATGGTTTTTGCTGCAGGGCATTTGTTACTTGTCCGACAATCGGAATTGAAGACCAACACTGAGTTTCCGCAGAAGAGACGCAAGCTGTTCGGCTTCTTCTGGGGAAAGAATGCCACCAATCAGCGCTTTGTTTTGCGAGATCAGTTCTTCAACGATCTTTTCAGCCAGACTTGCCCCTCGTGGCGTCAGGCGCACCAGGCGGCTGCGTTTGTCATCAGGGTTGTCGATGCGCTCGATAAGCCCTGCATCGGTGAGCCCGTGCATCATTTTCGTCATCCCGCCGGATGTGACCTGCGCGGCGGTATAAAGCTGGGTGGGTGACAACACGTAGTCCGGTGATGCCGACCGCAAGGAGGACAGCGCAAGGAACTGTGACCAGCTTACGCCATGGCTTTCAACGATGCGGTGATCGTTATCCCAGATGTAGTTTCGGCTCCGGAAGAGGCCGGGGACAATCCGCGCCTCTGCAGGCCGCTCTTTGGGCCAACTGGGTTCATCTGACATTGTCAATTGCGCCTCCTGTCTGCGCGATCAAATTAATCTTTCCAGAAAGACTTGTCATCTGGCGTTAGCGAAAATATCTTTCCAGAAAGATAGATTCGCTCTAAGGAGATTAAGTATGTTCAAGTCACTTGCCACCATGGCCTCGGTCGTTGTGTTCAGCGTATCCACCGCCTTTGCAGATGTAGCTGCCAACAAGGACCTTGTTCTCAACATGATGGCAGACGTCTTTGCGGCGCGCGACGCGGATGCCGTCGACACCTATTTCGCTGAAGACTACATTCAAAGAAACCCGATGTTGCCATCCGGTTCGGCGGTTATAAAGAAGTTCCTGAGCAGGCCCGTTGACGCAGATGCGCCGCCGTTTCGACCTGCTGAAATGCACCGCATCATTGGCGAAGGCGATCTGGTTGCAACACATTCGACAATCTACAGTTTTGGGCCAAAGCCCCTGGTTGCCTTTGATATCTTTCGTATTGAAGACGGCCTGATCGCCGAGCATTGGGACAACCTTATCCCTTTGCGAGATGTGCCAAACCCAGCAGGTCGTAGTCAGGTCGATGGAGCCACGGACGTGACTGATCGGGATCGGACCGAGGCCAACAAGGCACTTGTGCTCGACTTGCTGGAACAGATGTTCATCGGAGGCGAAAGGCTCGACATCACGCAATACATCAACCCGGCCAAGTATCTGCAACACAACCCGGATGCAGGCGACGGACTCAAGGGGCTTCAAGAGCTGATGGCCGCCAATGCCGCCAAGGGACAGAAGATGCGCTATGATCGCGTCGGTATTGCGGTGGCAGAGGGCAATTTCGTTCTGACAGGTGCCGAGGGCGCTCTGGGGGAACAGCCCACAGCGTTCTATGATCTCTGGCGGTTGGAGGATGGCCTGATCGTCGAACATTGGGACATCATCGCACCGATCCCGACCGAAAACCTGCCGGATGGCTATCCAGGCAAGTTCTGAGGCCCAGAAGGGACGACCGCGATGTCTGATCAAACCTATCCCAGCTGGATTTACTACTATCTGTGGTTTGTCACCTGTGTTTCGGTGGTGTTTGCGGTCGTCATCTACACCAACCCGCGGCGATGTGGGGGCACTGGGCAGCGGCAAGTGCCGAGGACGCGTTCTGTCTGGCCGGACCGGCCGGGCTGTTCTGCGCCCGAAATCTTGGCACAGCCGCCATGGGGGCATATGCCCTTGTGAAAAAATCGCGCCCGATGATGGAGAGCTTTTTGGTATTTCGCATCGTTGTGGATTTCTTGGATGGCACCCATGCCCTGATTGGCGGCAATACCCCGATTGTGTTCATTGGCTTTGGCGCGGCGGCGCTGCAGGCGGTTATGTTGATCCAACTGCGCGCCTCGGATGCTGGTGAGCTCTGAGGGCTCTTCTATTGTCATCTGGACTGCACAGCGAAAAGAACATGGGAATTCAGCCGAAGGCGTTATTGCTCACTTTTGGCAACTCTCGATTTCCGAAAGCCGCCATTTGTGCTGCGGACATCGATGTCCGCTTCGTCCGCTCAGAAGACGTTGATGCTGAGTGCCGCGAATGACCGCCTGGAGCCCAAAGTTCAAAATGCTGCACACCGCACCAACGGTGGGAAATCACAAAAAGCCGTCATTGACCTTGGTCAGGACGGCACGAAGCGGACTTTTCACACATGAACTCAAAGCTAAGGCGTGATCGGCAAAAGCGGATTTTCGTCTGACCCGAATTCGACCTGTCATGAATTTGAGGTGAGAGAATGACCTACTTCCGCCTTTTATCTAAGGAATGAGCAATCCGAGCAGGTTCTCGCGGGCCGGTATTATTGACGGATATCGTTGATCTTTCGATCTGCCATGACAGCCGCTGATGTCCGATTATCGACACCCATCTTCTGAAAAACCTGCTCAAGATGCTTGTTCACAGTTCTCGCGCTCAGCGACAAAATGGTGCTGATGTCCCGATTTGTTTTCCCGAGCGTTAACCAGTAGAGCACTTCGCTCTCCCGTTGGGTCAGGTTGAACGCCTGCTGCAGGGTTTCCTCGTTGCTCGCCCCCTGTTGCGAGACGGCTTTGACCAGTATTTCCTGCGCGATCGAGACGCCGATATAGAGAAAATCGACATCACCACCGCTGAAAGGATCGCAGGCCGAAACCGGCTGACCTGCGCAGGACAAAAGCCATGCCTTGAACGCAGGGTCCCGCAGATCAAGAGGGCCGCCGTTTATGACAACCATCCCCATCTCTGAGCCCCATGCGAAATTTCCGGCACCGTCAAATGCCAGCACCGCGCGGTCAAAGGCGTCTATCGCCTGCCGCGCGCTCTTCAGGAGTTTTGAATTCACCACATGCGTAGTCAGGCGGGCCAGCATCTCGTCGATCTCGACGGGTTTCGTGATGTAATCCACACCACCCGCTTTCAGCCCTTTGACCACATTCTCCTGCTCCTTGAGGCCGGTCATGAAGATGATGGGGGCCAGCGTCGGGTTGGGGCCGGATTTAAGCAGTCGGCAGGTCTCGAACCCGTCAAGATCAGGCATCACCGCGTCCATCAGGATCACATCCGGTTGCACGCGGTTGGTAAGGTTGATCGCCGCACGGCCATCGCGCGCCACAAGAACCGTCATGCCCTGCGCCTCAAGCGCCGAAGCCACCATGCCAAGGGACTCAGGGTTATCATCAACCACCAGAGCGATGCTTTTGTCGGCGTGTTCAGGCAGGTTCATGGCCAACCTCCAGCAGTCTCACCAGACCTTCCATGTCGTACCGCTCAAGCCGCTCTGCCATCGCGCGGCGCAGATCGGGATCCCCGCGCCCGCGCTTTCAAGCTCTTGCAGCATGCTGCGGAAACCGCTGGCATGGCCGATCTTTGCCGTATCGATCAGACGCGCCCTTTCATCCGGGGTCAGTGCGCGCACTGCAGTGCCGGTGTCCTCCTGCTGCGGGACGAGTTTCACGCGCAGCAGTTCGGCGATTTGCACCAGAAGGTCATCAAGATTGAACGGCTTTGCAAAGAACGCGTCGTGAATGCCAAGCTCGTTGCGGTGCAGCCCTTCTTCATGGGCATGGCCCGAAATCATGACAATCGGCGTCGTCGGATAGCCCCCGTCGCGCAGCGCACGGGCAAAGTGCCACCCGTCCCGCCCAGGCATGTCGATGTCCAGCAGGATAATGTCCGGGCGCGCATCGACAAGAATGGCCTCTGCCATGTCGACGGAATGGGCGACAACTACGATCAGGCCGCTCTTGCTGAGAAAGCTCTCAGCCAATGCGAGGTGGTTGAGATCGTCGTCAACCACCAGCACAGTCTTGCGAGGCCCCTCATAACCGAGCACGGGCAGGGGCACGCCTTGCGCATCAAGGCTTTGCGGATCAAAGGCGCTTGGGGTGACAGAGGGCAGCATCAGGCGGATGGAAAAGGTGCTGCCTACGCCGGGCGTGCTTTCCACCTCGATCTCGCCCCCCAGAATTTCGACAAGCAGTCTGGTAATCGTAAGCCCAAGGCCAGAGCCCTGTTGATCGCGCCTCTCGCCCCGTTCAAAGGGCCGCCATATCCGGTCAAGGTGTTCGGGCGCGATGCCGATGCCGGTATCAGTCACGCGGATGATCGCGGTCTCGCTGCGGTAGGTAAAGCTCAGCGTGACCGATCCGGCATCGGTATAGCGCAACGCATTGGACAGCACGTTGATCAGGATTTGGCGTAGACGCTTTTCATCCGACCGCACGAAGCTGGGCAAACGGCCCTTGGTTTCGACGTTGAAATCAATGCCCTTGCGGCGCGCGTCTTCGCGAAAGATCGACACGATCTGGCCCAGCAGAACGCGCAGGTTGATCTGATCGCGCATGATCTCGATGCGCCCGGCCTCGATCCGCGCGATATCAAGAAGACCGTCGATCAGCCCGGCCAGATGTTCGCTGGAGCGCCGGATGCTGGTCAGTGAAGGGCGCCATTGTTCAAGGTCCTGTTCCTTTTCCAGAAGTTGCGCAAAGCCGTAGATCGCATTCAGGGGTGTGCGCAGTTCATGGCTGAGGCCGGACATGTAGCGGGTCTTGGCAAGGTTCGCAGCCTCCGCCTTGTTTTTGGCCTCCTGCAGCGCCAGGTCGGTGCGCTCGTGGGCGCGGATTTCCTTGCGCAGGCGTTCGGTCTGACGTTCGGCTTCGGCAACCGCAGAACGGTGGCTTTCCCCGATCAGCAGGTACATCCAAACCGTGATGCCGATCACGATCATCATCGCGCCAAAGATCACCCAAAGGATCCCGTCGAAGTTTGCCGCCCCCGAAAATGCCCGGATCGCCAGCAGGAGTGAGCCGAAGACCAGCGACATGATGGCTGTCACGCCGACAAATTTCGCCAGCCGTGTCATCATCGCTTTCGCGATGTGGCCGGGAAAGACGCTGAATATCCAGCGCCGTGCCATGTGATCGACGGTGCCGTGGGGCTTGCAGGTGTCGTGGCAAGCGGTCTCGAGCGTGCAGCAGAGCGAACAGACGGGTGCGCCATGAAACGGGCAGGCAACCATGTCTTCGGCGTCAAACCGGTATTCGCAGACGCCGCAGCTGTGCATGTGCTGCGGCAGGTCATCAGGCTGGCGCGCCAGATAATAGGCACCGCTGGTTGCCCATGCGATGACCGGTGCCAGCACAAAGGACGACACCAGGGCCACGCAGGCCGAGAAAGCCTGCATCAGCTCTCCGAAAAGCCCCGCATAAGAGGCAAAGGCCAGCATGCAGGCAAGGCCCATCGCCCCGATCCCAACTGGGTTGACGTCATAAAGATACGCGCGGCGAAATTCGATCCCCTTGGGGCTGAGGCCGAGTGACTTGTTCACGACCAAATCTGCCACCAGCGCTCCGATCCACGCCACCGCCACGTGGGAGTAGACGCCCAGCACATGCTCCAGCCCGGTAAACACGCCCAGTTCCATCAGCATCAGCGCAATGCCCACATTGAACACCAGCCAGACCACCCGTCCGGGATGCGATTGCGTCAGACGCGAAAAGAAGTTCGACCATGCGATGGAGCCTGCATAGGCGTTGGTCACATTGATCTTCATCTGCGACAGCACGACAAAGATACCCGTGATCGCCAGAACAAGTGCGGGGGATTCAAGGATCTGGCCGAACGCAACATAGTAAAGCTGCGTCGGGTCCGTGGCTGCATCACGGGGGATGCCTTCGCGGACAGCAAGCGTGACAAGATAGGATCCCGCCAGCATCTTCAGCACGCCCAGCACCGACCAGCCGGGGCCCGCCGCAATCACTGACAGCCACCATTTGCGCCGGTCGGCTTCGGTCTTGGGTTCGGGCAGGAAGCGCAGGAAATCCACCTGTTCGCCGATTTGCGCCACCAGCGAAAAGACCACCCCGGTCGCCGCCCCGAACATCAAGAGCCGCGCGGCGTCGGGTGCCTCTGCCGAGCCACTGAAGGAGGTCCAAGCGTCAATGTCATAGCCCACAAAGGCCAGAAAAACGAAAGGCAGCACGTGCAGCAGCACCCAGAACGGTTGGGTGACGGTCTGAAAACTGGAGATCCTGGAAAAGCCGTTGATCACCAGCGGGATCACGACAAGCGAGCTGACAAGATACCCCAGAAACAGAGGGACCCCGAGGCAGAATTCCAGCGCGAGGGCAAGGATCGCCGCCTCAAGCGCAAAGAAGATAAAGGTAAAGGAGGCATAGATCAGCGAGGTGATCGTCGAGCCGAGATAGCCAAAACCGGCACCGCGCGTCATCAGGTCAATATCAAGGCCATAGCGTGCTGCGTAGTAGGATATTGGAAAGCCCGTCAGAAACAGGATCGCACCCACCCCCATGATCGCTACAACCGCGATGTCGAAACCGTAGGTCAGTGTGAGGACCGCGCCGATTGCCTCAAGCGCCAGAAAGGAGATTGAGCCGATGGCGGTATTCGCGACCCGCCGATAGCTCCAGCGGCGCGCACGGCGCGCGGTAAAGCGCAGGGCGAAGTCTTCCATGGTTTCATCGGCCACCCAACGGTTGTAGGTCCGCTTCTCTCGGGTGGCCCCCAGTGCAACAGTCATCGTTCACCTCATCAGCGCGTGATGAACAAACGCCCCAGCCGCGTGCTTGGCGCGGCCCGGCCTCCCTGTGTCCGTTCTTCAACCTTGCAAAATACTAATGCGCAAAACGCGCAGCGGTATACGTCATTTGACGTATACTGCACCGCAGCATTCGCCGTGATCCTGAGTTGGAGCCGGGCGAGGTGGAATCGCCTGATTGTTCAGCACAATGACAAGGAGGCGATATGTCTAAGAACGATCCAACCAAGTTAAATGGTGGCATGAGCCGCCGCGCGATGCTGGCGGGCAGTGCTGCCCTGACGGCATCGCTGTTTGCGCCCAAGGGACTGCGGGCGGCGGATTTCCCAACGGCCGAAGTCAACACCACCGGCCTGGCGGTGACAGATGACACCGTGACCATCGGCATCCTTCACTCAATCACCGGCA
Organism: Sulfitobacter sp. GN1-4; assembly: GCF_055693825.1. Lineage (NCBI taxonomy): Bacteria > Pseudomonadati > Pseudomonadota > Alphaproteobacteria > Rhodobacterales > Roseobacteraceae > Sulfitobacter > Sulfitobacter sp. GN1-4. The sequence goes on from NZ_JBVFUQ010000003.1 coordinate 1,792,947, forward strand.
CTATGGCCATTTCCGAAACCGGGTCGGTACAGGCCGAAAAATTGGCGATTGATCAGATCAACGCCCAGGGCGGTATTCTGGGCCGCAAGATCGAATACATTCAGGAAGACGGCGCATCCGACTGGCCGACCTTCGCGGAAAAGGCGCGCAAACTGTTGGTTAACGACAAGGTGGCCAGTGTTATGGGCTGCTGGACATCCGCCAGCCGCAAGGCGGTTCTGCCGGTCTTTGAACAGCACAACGGCTTCCTCTACTACCCCACCTTCTATGAAGGCCTCGAAGAAAGCCCGAACGTGATTTACACCGGTCAGGAAGCCACGCAACAGATCATCGCGGGTCTCGACTGGGTCAACCAGACCAAGGGTGCCAAGAGCTTCTATCTGCTCGGTTCTGACTACATTTGGCCGCGCACCTCCAACAAGATCGCGCGCAAGCACATCGAGAACTTCATGGAAGGCTGCAAGGTCGTGGGCGAGGAATACTACCCGCTCGGCCACACGCAGTTCAACTCGGTCATCAACAAGATCCGCCTGCGCAAGCCCGACGTGATCTATGCCATCGTCGTGGGTGGCTCAAACGTGGCGTTCTACAAGCAGCTGACCGCGGCGGGCATCGACCCGGCAGCGGAAAAGCCCATCGTTCTGACCATCTCGGTGACCGAGGACGAGATCCGCGGCATCGGCGGCGAAAACATCGCGGGCTCTTATGCCTGCATGAAGTACTTCCAGTCGCTGGAGAACGAAAACAACATCGCCTTTGTAAAGGCATTCAAGGAAATGTGGGGCGACGACATCGTCGTGGGCGACGTCACCCAGGCGGCCTATCTCGGCCCATGGCTGTGGAAAGCAGCGGTTGAGAAGGCGGGCAGCTTTGACGTGGACAAGGTCCGTGAGGCCAGCCCGGGCATTGAGCTGACGACCGCGCCCGAAGGCTATGTGAAGGTCCACGAAAACCATCACCTGTGGTCCAAGACACGCGTCGGCAAGGCGCAAGCCGACGGCCAGTACGAAGTGGTCTTTGAGACCGCTGAACTGGTTGAGCCTGATCCCTTCCCCGAAGGCTATCAGTAACACGCGCGCGGCCCGGTTTGCTTCCCTCACCGGGCCGCTTCTTTCCCCTGACGACTGAATATCCCTTGATGCCGGAGGTCCTATGTTCGCCGATTATTCCTGGCCCGAGTTGGGCGCCATCTTTGCCATGCAGGGCTTTGCCGGCCTCATCCTGTTTTCCGTCTTTGTGCTGATGGCCCTCGGGCTTGCGATCATCTTTGGCCAGATGGGCGTGATCAACATGGCCCACGGCGAATTCATGATCCTCGGGGCTTACGTCACCTACCTGATGTCGAACCTGTTTTCGGCCTATATTCCGGGGCTTTACAGTATCTATTTCTTTGTCGCGATGATCTTTGCGTTCCTTGCCTCAGGGGCCTTGGGCCTCTTGGTGGAATGGGGGATGATACGCCACCTCTACAAGCGGCCCCTTGATACGCTGCTAGCCACCCGGGGGCTGAGCCTGATCCTGCAACAGCTCTATCGCAGCATCTTCGGCGCGCGCGAGGTGGGGGTGTCGATCCCGGATTGGATGATGGGGTCACTGCCGCTGACCGACCTGATCGAGGTGCCAGTCAATGGTATTTTCGTGATGATCCTCGCGGTCAGTATCTCCGTGGGCGTTTACGTCCTGATGTTCAAATCGAACTGGGGGCGGCAGGTCAGGGCGATCAATCAGAACCGAGTGATGGCCGGGGCGGTCGGCATCAACACCGAATGGACCGACCGGCTGACCTTTGGCATCGGCTGCGGCGTTGCGGGTGTTGCGGGCTCTGCCTTTACCATGATCGGGTCAACCGGGCCGACGGCCGGACAGCTTTACATCGTGGACACCTTCCTTGTGGTGGTCTTTGGTGGTGCTGCGTCCCTGTTGGGCACCATCGCCTCTGCCTTCTCGATCTCTCAGGCGCAATCGATCATGGAGTTCTTCCTCTCCGGCTCGATGGCCAAGGTGCTGACCCTGCTGGTGGTGGTCGGGATCCTGATGATCCGCCCGCAAGGTCTCTTTGCTCTGAAACTGCGCAAGTAAGGAGCCGCACCAATGTCCCTTTCCTCCTTCATGTCCCGCAAAGAGATGATCGGCTTTGCCATCCTTGCTGCGGTGATCTTCCTGCTCCTGCCCGCGGTTCTTGACAGCTTCCGCCTCAACCTCTTTGGCAAATACCTGACCTATGCCTTCGTTGCTATCGGCCTGTCGCTGTGCTGGGGCGCGGGCGGCATCCTCAGCCTTGGCCAGGGCGTGTTCTTTGGCCTTGGCGGCTACTGCATGGCGATGTTTCTCAAGCTTGAGGCGTCAACACCTGAAAACACCTCGATCCAGTCCACGCCGGGCATCCCTGACTTCATGGACTGGAACCAGCTGACGGAATTGCCCGTCTGGTGGCAGCCTTTCTATTCGCTGGCCTTCGCCCTGTTGGCGGTGGTGGTGGTGCCGGTGATCTTTGCCTTCATTATCGGGTTTGCCATGTTCACCCGGCGTGTGGGCGGTGTCTATTTCGCAATCATCACACAGGCCTTCGCCGCCATCCTGACAATCCTAATTATCGGGCAGCAGGGCTACACCGGTGGTGTCAATGGCATCACCGATCTGCGCACCCTTCTGGACTGGGACATTCGCACCGACGAGGCAAAAACGACGCTCTACTTTGTGAATGGTGTGTTGCTCTTTGCCGTTCTATTTGTCGCGCAGTACGTTCGAAAATCCAAGCTGGGCAAACTCCTTATCGCCATGCGCGATCAGGAAGACCGGGTGCGGTTCTCGGGCTACAACGTCGCCAACTTCAAGATCTTTATCTTCTGTCTTGGTGCCGCTTTCGCCGGGATCGGCGGAGCAATGTTTACCCTGCAAGTGGGCTTCATGTCGCCCACACTCGTTGGCATCGTCCCGTCAATCGAGATGGTGATTTTCTGCGCCGTGGGTGGGCGGCTGTCGATTCTCGGCGCGGTTTATGGCGCACTGCTGGTCAACTGGGCCAAGACTTCCTTCTCGGAAGCCTTCCCAGAGTTATGGCTCCTAGGCCTGGGTGGTCTCTTCATCGCTGTGGTCATGTTCTTTCCAAACGGTCTGGCCGGTGTCTGGTCGGAAAAGCTGGAACCATGGTTCACCGCGCAGCTGCGCAAGATGCAAGGGACCGCCCCCAATTCCAAAACCGCGACCGATAGCACCCCTGCGGAATGATCCGGAAAGGCATGTAAGATGAATGCAACAGCCCCCTATATCCTGCAGGTCGAAGGGCTCACCGTGTCCTTTGATGGTTTCAAGGCGGTGAATGACCTCAGCTTTGCGGTGCAGCGCAATGAATGCCGCGTGATTATCGGCCCCAACGGCGCGGGCAAAACAACAGTACTGGACCTCATTTGCGGGCGCACCAAAGCGACAGAAGGCTCGGTTACCTTCGCCGGCAAGGAATTGCTGAACATGCGCGAAGACCAGATTGTGCATGCTGGCGTCGGGCGCAAGTTCCAGACGCCCAGTGTCTATGAGGACCTGACCGTCTCCGAAAACCTCGAACTCAGCTTCCCCAAGGGGCATAGTGTTTTTGGCGCCCTCGCCTTCAAACGGGACAAAGAGGTAAACGGAAGGATCGAGGAAATCGCGGAAACGATCTTTCTTAGCGATCAGCTTGACGAAAAGGCGGCCTATCTTAGCCACGGACAAAAGCAGTGGCTCGAGATCGGCATGCTGCTCATTCAGGACCCCGAGCTTTTGATGCTGGATGAGCCGGTGGCAGGGATGTCTGTCGCCGAGCGCAAGAAGACCGCCGAACTGCTCAACCGGATTATTCAGGACCGCTCAGTCATCGTGATCGAACACGACATGGGCTTCGTCGCGGACATCGCTACGCGGGTCACCGTACTGCATCAGGGCAAGATGCTCAGCGAAGGCTCCATGGAGCGGGTGCAGAACGATCCGAAAGTCATCGAAGTCTATCTGGGCCACTAAGGAGCATCAACATGCTGAACATCTCCGCCTTGAAAGCCTCTTACGGCGAAAGCGAGGTCCTGCATGGGCTGGACCTGAGCGTCAAACCGGGTGAAATCGTCGCCATCATGGGCCGCAACGGCATGGGCAAAACCACGCTGATGAAGACTCTGATGGGGATCATGCAGGAACGATCCGGCAGGATCGCAGTCGGAGAGACCCCGGTGACGGGCCTCAAGTCGCACCAACGCGTAGCCAAGGGCATCGCCTATGTGCCGCAGGGGCGGATGATCTTTTCCGCCATGACCGTCAGGGAAAACGTGGAAACGGGGCTGACCGTGACCGGCAACAAGACAGTGCCGGATGACATCTACGAACTTTTTCCGGTGCTGCTGGAGATGAAGGACCGGCGCGGCGGCAACCTGTCGGGTGGCCAGCAGCAGCAACTGGCCATCGCCCGCGCTCTGGCCTCCAACCCCAAGGTGCTGTTGCTGGATGAGCCGACCGAAGGCATCCAGCCCTCGATCATTCGCGACATGGCCCGCACCCTGCGCCAGATCCGTGACCAGAAAGGGCTTTCCATCATCGTCTCCGAACAGGTGCTCAGCTTTGCGCTGGATGTGGCAGACCGGGTCATGGTTCTGGAGAACGGCACCTTTGTACACGACAGCCCCCGCGAGGGCATCGATGAGGCGAAGGTCTCGAAGTTTCTTTCCGTTTAAGCAACCAACAAGGAGGATACTATGACGGATACCTTGATCTCGGTCGATCTGAACGAGAGCCCGCACACAAACGAGAACGTGCACAACAGGTGGCACCCCGACATCCCGATCAATGTCTGGGTCGAACCCGGGGATGAGTTCAAGATCGAAACCTATGACTGGACCGGCGGCCAGATCAAGAACGATGACGACGCCAGTGATGTGCGCGACGTTGAGCTTGAGCAAGTGCATTACCTGTCAGGTCCGATCGGCGTCAAAGGCGCGGAACCCGGCGATTTGCTGGTCGTGGAGATCCTCGATATCGGGGCCAAGGACGAAAGCCAGTGGGGCTTTAACGGCTTCTTCTCCAAGCAGAATGGCGGCGGTTTCCTTACCGAACATTTCCCCGAGGCGCAGAAATCCATCTGGGACTTCAAAGGCATGTTCACCGAAAGCCGCCATGTGCCCGGCGTCAGATATGCGGGGTTGATCCACCCCGGCCTGATCGGCTGTCTGCCGGACCGCAAGATGCTGGATATGTGGAACACCCGCGAGACGGCGCTTTTCGACACCGACCCCGAGCGCGTGCCACCGCTGGCCGCACTACCCAACACGCAAAGTGCGCACATGGGGGCCATGAAGGGCGAGGAACGCGATAAGGCCGCGACCGAAGCGGCGCGCACCGTGCCGCCGCGCGAACATGGCGGCAACTGCGATATCAAGGACCTCAGCCGCGGCTCGGTCTGCTATTTCCCGGTCTATGTGGACGGCGCGGGCCTTTCGATGGGCGATCTGCACTTCAGCCAAGGCGATGGTGAGATCACGTTCTGCGGCGCCATCGAAATGGCTGGGTGGCTGCAACTCAAGGTCAGCCTGATCAAAGACGGGATGACCAAATACGCCATTCGTAACCCGATTTTCAAACCCTCGCCGATCACGCCCAAATACGATGATTATCTGATCTTTGAAGGTATCAGCGTCGATGAGGACGGCGGGCAGCACTACCTTGATGTGCATGTAGCCTACCGGCAAGCTTGCCTGAACGCGATCGAGTACCTCAAGAAATTCGGCTACTCGGGCGCGCAGGCCTACGCGATCCTCGGCACCGCACCGGTGCAGGGTCACATCTCCGGCGTGGTGGATATTCCAAACGCCTGCGCAACGCTCTGGCTGCCCAATGACATTTTCCAGTGGGATATGATGCCAAATGCCGATGGTCCGACGACGTATCTGGATGGATCGGTTGACATCCCGCTTGCTCCTGATCTCTGAGCCAGAACCAGCGGCCACCAATGACTGGTGGCCGCCCCTCAACATGCAAAGGCCTTCCCATGCCCGTTTATGAATACCTCTGCGATGATTGCGGCGTCTTTGAAGAGATGATGCCGATGAGCCGCTTTTCTGAGCCCTGCACCTGTCCCGATTGCGGCACCAGCGCGCCCCGCGTGATGTTCAGCGTTCCAGCCTTGTCCGCCGTCTCCAGTGCCACGCGGCGGGCTCACGAAACCAACGAACGCGCGGCCGACAGCCCCAAGCGCACCAACACCCACGGGCCGGGTTGCGGCTGTTGCAGCGGTGGTTCGAAGAAATCCAGCAAGACATTGTACCGCCCAGATGGATCAAAAAGCTTTCCGACGAAAAGGCCCTGGATGATCTCTCACTGAGAAAGAGGTGTATGAGGCGTCCTCCCTCGTCAGTGCTCTTTGAGACAAAAGTCATTCTCCTTACCAGCAGTGACCAAGCTATTGGCTGAACAGAATGTCGGCTTCGGCTAAGCGCATTGACGAATGCCGCGACGTAGCAAGCTTCTGCACTTTTTTTGCTGTTTTTCGCGGCTGTCGCAAAGCTTTCATTGCAGCCGTTCGTTTTGAAAGGGGCAACGGCAGTGCTGTCCGCACTGGGTGAGTTCGACTAACGTCGAATTTCGCTCGCGCAGCGAATGTCAGGTTCGACGGGCCGCGCCGCAGCGTCGCAGGTGATGGCTGGATGTCTCCTTTTGGGCCGTTCGTGTGGACACGGTCTTGGCAGTTCGCCGCGAATGCTGCGACTGACCTAATGGCAGCAAAGAGCCCATTCTCACCGATGCTGCTCCGTACGTGAATGTCTGCAATTGATGGTCAATCAAGTCACTTCGGTCTAGCGTCCAGCTATGGCCAGCAGTTCTGACATTCATCGACCCGACAACGTGCCTTTGGGTGTGGCTACGATTGTTGGAACGGTGCTTGCGTTGTCACTGGGTGACGCCCTGATCAAGTCTCTTGGTGGGGACGGAGGTATGGGGCTGTGGCAGCTGTTCGCTGTTCGGTCAGCGCTTACTTTTCCGGTTCTTCTTGTCGGTGCGCTCGTTTTTCTTAACAGGACGCGCCTCGCCCCACAGTCGGTCGGGTGGATTGCAATTCGATCTCTTCTACTGACCGCCATGTGGATCGCCTATTATCTTGCATTGCCGCTTCTTCCGTTGGCTGTTGCGGCGGCGGCCTACTACACTTTACCACTTTTCATTGTAGCCTTTGCCGCGCTGTTTGGGGGCGAAACTGTCGGGCGGTCTCAATGGGTGGGCGTTGTACTTGGCTTTGTTGGGATACTGCTGGTCTTGCGCCCCGGTAGTGAAGCTTTTGTCTGGGCCGCATTGCTTCCGATCTTTTCGGCCATTCTCTATGCCTTGGCGATGATTTTGACCCGCACCAAGTGCCGCAATGAACATCCGGCCACGCTTGCATTGGGATTGAATGCAACCTTTGTCGTTGTTGGCGTCACGGGGTTGCTGCTTGGCTGGAGGTTTTCCCTTGAAACGTCTGCGTTCCTGTCACCCGATTGGACGGTTATGGGACTGGACGAATGGCTAACCACAGCCATTCTTGCCAGTCTCATTCTAGTAGCCTCTGTTGGAACTGCTGTTGCCTATCAGGCGGCACCCGCTTCGACTGTTGGGACATTCGATTTTGCCTATGTTGGGTTTGCTCTAGTCTGGGGTGCATTGTTCTTTTCCGAAAGGCCCGACAACGTAGCACTGGCTGGCATCGCTCTCATCGTTGTTGCAGGCGTGATGGCTGTCCGTCGAGCTTGATTCTGGGACCGCAAGCGGACACTCGAATTGATAGAGGGAATGGCTGCAAAGTCCCGCACAACGGACATCCTGAAAGATTTAGATTGAGCGCTCTCAGCGAATGGCTGCAATGCGGGCTGCGACCGCGGCATTTTGGCCAGCCGCCAGATTTCTCCTTTGGACCGAAGGCTCCACTGCCCGTAACTTGCAGCCACAGAAGTTAGAAAATCTAACCTCTAATTGCCCCAGAAATGTGTGCGGCCAGGGAGAGGGGGTGATATCATATACAAAGGCGCCCCTTGGGGGAAATGACCGGGGGGAGGGGTCCAACAGAAAAGTTGGGGTGCCCCCTAAGACATTCTAGGGGCGCGCCAAGGCGCTGGGGCGCGCGCAGGCGGGCCGGGCCGGCGCAACCACCCCAGACAGCGCAGAGCGGGCCACTGAGGCGCATCACGGCCACCCCGCACCCCCGGCCATCCCCAAGCCTGCCTTGCCATCCTCAGACTATCTAATCCGCACCGCATCCTAAGCCCCTGATGCCGTTGAACTTGAAGCTATCCAACAATCTGGGAATCTAATAAAATATTGTAATTAATATATTTTAATTACTCTATCCCCTGTATCGGTTAAGGTGGTGGCATCATCCAAACAGGAGAGGAAATGATGACCATCAGACCCAAACCGACGCCCATGCAGCGATCAACACCCCAGAGCACTACGCCCGCCTTACCGCGCTTAATGGCGCCGCTGATGTGCATAACCACCTGACCGGGATTGCAGCGTCCATGCGCTTTATCATCGCTGAGATGGACGGGGCGGAAGCTGATGCCATATGCGGCCACGCCCTGAGAGCTGAGGCCGCAGCCTATCGGGTTCAGGGGGTGATAGAGAATCTGGAGCACAGCCGGGTGTAAGCCCCCTCGCAGGTTATCTGACTGCCCCTGCCAATGCGGTTGGGGCTTTCTCGCTCTGGGGTGCATCTGGTATGATCCAGGGCAGGAGAACACCGTATGCCACGCAAACCCGTCAAAGAACGCAAAGCCCGCAAGGTCCGCAACAACCGCGACTATGAGGCCCGCCGGGAAGCCACAGGCATGACCCGGCTGACAATCTGGGTACCTGAGTCCGAACGCCAGACCTTTGTAAACGCCGCCAAGACATACGAGCGGCTGCACATGGAAAAGCAGGAGCGGTTGAACCCCGCCACTTGAGCGCCCAAGATTCTGGCAGGGGCGGCGCATCGCCACTACGGCAGTCCACAGGCATAGCACCCACCAGCGACAGACCTCAGCACGGCCACGGACGCCGCTCCACCCCAAAGCCCCTGTCGATCTGGCGGGGGTTTTTGGTTTGGCGGGGGGATTGCCTTCTAAGTCGGAACCAAAGGTCGACATATTGGTCGACGATCTACAGTGCGGTTTGTCTAAGAAATTGTAATTAAATATTTTCTAATGATTTTATGGTGCCCCCACACGGACTCGAACCGCGGACCTACTGATTACAAATCAGTTGCTCTACCAGCTGAGCTATAGGGGCCAACGTCATCACAGACGCGGGTCAGACGCGTTGCCACCTCTGACGTGCCGCGTTCTTTAGTAGATGATTTATGTGGATGCAAGCATTGTCACGTCCAAAATCTGAGGATTTTTTGCCAAATGTAAACGCGCCCGAATTGGGGCCGTGATCAGGTTTTACAGATGGGCTGAAAATCGTTATCTACAGGGCTAAGCAAGTGGATAAGAGCAGGACAATATGCAACTTGCATTGCAAACAGGTGCACATTTCACAGAACAAGAACGGCTGATCAAATCGGTGCTGCGCAACGTGGACATGCTGCGCGCGCGTGGCGTCGCCGTGCCCGGGCCCAACAGCTATCGCGGCACACTGCGGGATACGTTGAACGCGATGGGCAAGGCACCTGCGGGACCAGACGCACGTGATGTGTTGCTGGATGTGATCCTGGATGGGGCCAGCGCGGACCGTGTGATCCTGTCAGATGCAAATTTCTTTCGCACCGCAGGTACGGCGATCCAGTACGGTGTGCTTTACCCGGCGGCGGCTGACAGGATGGCGTCGATGGCGCAGCTCTTTCCGGATGATGAGCTTGAGATTTTCTTGGGCATCCGCAACCCGGCTACTTTGATCCCCTTGCTATTTGCAAATGCGACCAGGCAGGATGAGGATTATTTTTGGGACGACAAGACACCGCATGACATCCGGTGGTCAGATACTGTTGCCCGGATCCGTGAGGCCGTGCCGCATATTCCTATCACGGTCTGGTGTGCGGAAGATTTGCCTTTGCTGTGGTCGCAAGTCTTGCGTGAAATTGCGGGGCTGGACCCGCAAGAGAAGGTCAAAGGCGGGTTTGATCTTCTGTCCTCCATCATGAGCAAAGAGGGGATGGAGCGGCTGCGCAGCTACCTGCACAGCCACCCCGAGATGTCAGAGATCCAAAAGCGGCGGGTGATCGGTGCCTTCCTGGACAAATTCGCGCTGGAGGACGAAATCGAAGAAGAGCTCGACATGCCCGGCTGGACCGAAGAGTTGATGGATGAGCTTACGGATCTTTATGACGATGACGTAAGTGTCATCGAGCGGATGCCGGGTGTCACCCTCATCGCCCCTTAGGCGATCTTGCCCGCGATTTCGGTGATCACATCATAGGCCATATCGACGTCTTCTTTGGTGGCGCTGAAGGCACCGGCTTGAAAACGAATGACAAATTGCCCATCAATCCGGGTTTGGGTCAGGTAGATCCTGCCGTCGCTGTTGATTGCCTCAATCAGGCGCTGGTTTAGCGCATCTGGGTCTTGCACCCCAGCAGGCGCATAGCGAAACGAAAAGAGCGACAGCATGCGGGCCGTCGTGATCTCAAACCCGTCCGTCTCGGCGATGCGCGCGGCAAGGTTTTCGGCCCAGGTAACGTGGTTGCGGATCATCTCGCGCAGGCCTTCCAACCCATGTGCGCGCAACAGAAACCACAGTTTGAGCGCGCGAAACCGGCGGCCCAAGGGTACGGACCACTCCGAATAGTTGATAATGCCATCCGCGCCATGGGTCTTGAGGTATTCAGGCTGAATGGCCAGCGTTTTGACCAAGCTGCTGGGGTCTTTGACAAAATGCGTCGTGCAATCAAATTGCGCGCCCAGCCATTTATGGGGGTTCAGAACGATGCTGTCGGCGCGTTCCACGCCGTGCCACATCGGCCAGTATTCGGAGCAAATCATCGCCGCTCCGGCCCAGGCGGCGTCGACATGGACATACAGGTTTTCGGCTTCGGCCACGTCCATCACGGCGCTGACATCATCCGTCGCCCCGGCGCTGGTGCCGCCCACGCAGGCGATAATGCCCGCAGGTTGATACCCCGCCGCACGGTCTGCAGCGATGGCATCCCTGAGCGCGTCAATCTGCATCGCCCGCGACGGGCCGGAGGAGGGGATGCGCACCAGATTTTCCTCACCCACGCCGGCAATCCAAATGGCTCTGTCGATAGAGGTATGCACCTCAGCGCTGGCATAGATCCGCAGCCTTGGCTGACCGCTCAGCCCTTGGGTGTTGCCTTGCCACGCCAAAGCCCTTTCGCGCATGGTCAACACCGCACACAGCGTGGCCGTGCTGGCGCTGTCCTGGATCACCCCGGCATAGCCCTCTGGCAACCCCACTGCCTTACGCATCCAATCGCAGACGCGGGTCTCAAGCTCGGTCGCCGCAGGCGAGGTTTGCCACAACATGCATTGTGCCGCGATGGTGTTGACATAACTTTCGGCCAAGGCGGAAACTGGGGCCGCATTTGCGGGGAAATAGGCAAAAAAGCGGGGATGCTGCCAATGCGTCATCCCTGGCATGATCTTGGTGTCGATATCACCGATAATGCTGTCGATGGGCTCTGCCGTCTCAGGGGCGCTGGCGGGCAGTTGGGCCAGGATGTCACCCGGTTTGGTCTGGGCGCGCACGGATCTGTTGCGCAGGTCCGCATGGTAATCGGCGGCCCAATCGGCGGCTGCAGCCCCCCGTGCGCGATACTCTTCCCAATCCATGTGATGCTCCCCGTCGGCTCCTGTTACTTAATATGTTAATTAACGGGAGCCTCCCTGTCAAAGGGGTGCGGGTTTAGGATACCAGGACACCCCTGCTGGAGGGAGTGTTTCGCCATGCCAATCAACGGGTTCTGGTCCGTAGTTAAACGCAAACTGATGGGTCTCCGTGTCGCGCAAACGCAGGCCTTCCGGCAATGACAACAGCGCCAGACCCTGGCAAAGCTGGCTGACCAACCGATCCCACAGCGCCTGATCCGGCCAGCCGCAAAGATAGTGCAGGTGGTCTTTGGCGACGCAAACGGGATTGCCATCGTTTTGGGAAAAGACAGACCGTGCCTGCCCCTCAACATGTTCCACCCAGTGTCTGAGCGCCCCACCACCCGACACAGGCCGTGATACACCAGGCGGCAGGCTTTCCACCCGGCTAACCCGCGCATCAAGGCCTGGTATGGCAGGCCCAAGGGGCAGGGCTGTCGACATCTCTGCACTCATCAGATTGCTGCGCGGGCCGATCAAGGCGGGCACCTTGGCGGCTGCCAGGTTGTCCATCAGACCACCCGACATCTCGGCGATGCCCGGCGCAAATACCGCCCGGTAGGCTGAAAGCTGATCGATGCTGGCATGGGGCGGCAGAAAATCCACCGAAAGCCCGCGCCGCCGCAGCGCCTTATAGGCGTCAAAGACCAAGCGGAAATAATCAAAATCCGCCCCCTGCGGCAGCGTCTTCCAAGCCCAGTCCGAGGCATAGTCAAAAAGGATGGCCACCGGTGCCTGCGCAAGCGCCACCTCTGGCATTTGGGCAAGTTCGCGTCCCACCTCTGCGGCCTCTGCCATTCCCGGGGCCTCAGCATCATCTGCGCGTAGCAGGCCTGCGTGCATCTGCTCTTGCGCAAAAGGGCCTGGCGCCAGCGGAAGTAGCTGACAACTTCTGCACCGTGGGCAAATGCCTCCCACGACCACAGGCGCACCATGCCGGGCAAGGGGGCGGGGTTGTAAGGTGCCCAGTTCACCGGCCCCGGCTGCTGTTCCATCACCCACCAACGGCCCTGATTCAAGGCGCGGTACAGATCGTGATGAAACGCCTGCATGTCAGGATCGCCCTGTTGCAGGTAGGTGGCCTTGTGCGTGGCATCCCCTTCCAGCCGGTCCGACAGAAACCCAATAGGGTAGCTGTCCCATGACGCGATATCGAGGTCCGCGGCCAGTGCGAAATGGTCAAATTCCAGCACCCGACCCATGTAGTTATGGATCAGCGGCGCATCCGTGTGCGGCCGCAATGCCGCCACCTGTGCTGCATTCCAGGCCACCACCTGATCCGAGGCAAAGCGGCGGAACGCCATCTCATGCGCCGGGTTGGGCTGTGTGACGGTGAGGTTGGGCAGTTCTATCTGGTCAAAATGGTCATATTCCATCGACCAAAACACATTGCCCCAGGACCGGTTCAGCGCATCAATGCTTTGATACCTTTGCGCCAGCCAATCGCGAAACGCGCGCCGCGCGGCGTCTGAATAGCTCAGCACCGTGTCGTGACAGCCGTATTCATTGTCAATCTGCCAGGCCGCGATATGCCGGTTGCGCCCATAGCGCCGCCCCATCGCAGCAGCCATATCTGCGGCGGCTGTGCGGTATCCCAGATGGCTGTGGCAATAGTGCCGCCTTGATCCGAAGGTGCGCGCACGGCCTGCGGCGTCATGGGCCAGCATGTCCGGGAACTTTTCCTGCATCCAGCGCGGCGGCGTGGCCGACGGCGTGCCCATGACGATCTGCAATCCAGCGTTGCCCAGCACCTCAACCGCGCGGTCAAGCCAGTCCCAGCTGAATGCACCGGGGGCAGGCTCCAGTTTGGACCAGGCGAACTCCCCGATCCGCACCCAGGAAATACCTGCCGCCACCATGCGGGCGGCGTCCTTGGCCCAGATGTCTTCGGGCCAGTGTTCAGGGTAATAGCAAACCCCAAGCGCGCGTTTCACAAGATCACCCGAGGTTCCGCCACGCCCTGCGCCACATCCCCGGTGACAAAAGTGGCACCTTGCGGGGCAGAGGGGTCTTTCAACGCCTGCGTGGCAGAGGTGGCAAACAGATCGCGCAGGTCAGGGCCACCGAAAGCGGGGCAGGTGGTGTGCTTGCCCGGCACCTCGATGCGTGAACGCTCTTCGCCGTCCGGCCCAAAGCACACCACGCAAGAGGACCCCCACATCGCAATCCAGATCTGACCGTCCGCATCCGTCACCGCACCATCGGGGTTCAGACGCGTGCCTTGCAGATCAATGATCACCTCTGCAGGCCCGTCAGGCCATCCGGTATCTGGATTAAGCGACAGGCGCATCACCTGTTGCGTCACCGTATCGGTGTAATAGCCACAGCTGCGGTCTGGGGCAAAGCAGATGGCATTGCTGATGGTGATCTGCGGCGCGATCTGGCGCAGCTCCCCTTGATAGAACCGGAAGATGGCGCCCGCCTTCGGCTCGGCCATCTTGCCCATGGTGCCAATCCAGAACCCGCCCCAGGGGTCCGCGCGGCCATCGTTTGACCGTGTGACGGGGTTCTCTGCCTCCAAGGCGCAGACCAGCTCTTGGGATCCGTCCTCGATGCCGAAACGCCACAGCCCGGTTTCTGAGGCCATCAGCAGATGGTCCCGGTCAATCCACCCCGCAGCTGAGCAATGTTCATCGAACTGCCACTGCCGCAGCGGCCCGTTGCCGCGCGCGAATAGACGCTTTGCCATGATGTCGAACCAAAACAGCTCTTGCCGTTCAGGGTGCCACAGCGGTCCTTCGCCCAGATCACATTGGGTGGGGTCAAAAACGCTCATGCGGTGGCCTGGCGGTAGGCGGCCACGATGGCCCGCGCCCGCGTGCCCACGTCTTGTGCAGAAAGCCCCGGCTTATAAAGCGCAGACCCGATGCCAAACCCATCGGCTGAGGCGGCAATCCATTCGGCAAAGTTGTCCGCCCCCGCGCCGCCAACCGCATAAACCAACGTGCCTTGGGGCAAGATCGCCCGCATCGCAGACAGCCCGCCCGTGCCCGCCATCGCGCCGGGAAAAAGCTTCAGCCCGTCCGCCCCGGCCTCCAACGCGGCAAAAGCCTCAGTCGGGGTGAAGACGCCCGGCCAGCTTTGTAGCCCGCGTGCCTTGGTTTGGCCGATCACCGCCGCATTGCAATTGGGCGAGACGATGATCTGCCCGCCTGCGTCTGCCACCTGGTCCACTTGCGCCACGCTCAGCACCGTGCCCGCGCCCACGGTGACGTCCGGGCCCAGCTCTTTTGCCAGAACTTCGATGCTTTGCAACGGATCTGGTGAATTCAACGGCACCTCAATCGTAGTGATGCCCGCCTCAACAATGGCGGCACCCACGGCCGTAGCCTCGGCTGGGGTCAGGCCGCGCAAGATGGCAATCAGTGGCAATGTCATACCGTGTCCTTTTGAGGTCGGAACGCCGCGGTCAGCCCGGCGAGCGTCATCCGTTCGGCATCTGTGATGGTCGCAGGCGCGCCCTGGGCCTGCAAGGCGCGGGCATAGGGGGTCGCCAGGCGATCATCGCCGATTATTGCGATTTGCGTGCCCAGCCAATAGGGGCGGGCCGCGGCCAGTTCAGCCCCCAGCAGCAATCCCGAAAGCCGCGCGCGGTTGCTGTCAGGGGTGGCCCCTTCTAGCAGATCACTGGCGCGAATGGAAAAGAGCCGTGCGGCAAGCTTTTCGGGTTTGCTCAGCGCTTCGTTGACGGCCTCATCAAAGGTGGCGTCGTCCCAACCGTCCCCCGCCACCGAATGGCGCAGTACAGATTGGCGCGACAGCGTGGCAAAAAGCTCACCGGTCATGAAGGTCTGAAAGCTGACGACTTCGCCCGCTGATACCTGCGCCCATTTGGTATGCGTGCCGGGCAGGCAGACAACACCGTCCCATCCGTCATTCAACGCCAAAAAACCCGCGATCTGCGTTTCCTCGCCGCGCATCACGTCGGGGGGCTGTCCTGGCGCAAACCTGAGATGACGCGGACCGCTAGCGATTGTGCCGGGGCGGGCACAGTTTCATCCGCCAGCGGCGTGCAGGGCACTGCGCGGTAGGGGGCTTCGACCCAGCCTTGGCGCGAGCCTACCATTCCACAGGCAAGAATGTCTGTACCAGGGCCAACGTCCCACCCGGCCAGCAGCGCAGTCAAAGCGGGTTCAAACCCGGATTTTTCCAGACCGCCCATGCCGTCACCGGAGTGTGCTGTGGCCAAAACCTGACTGCCCCGCATCGCCCAAGCGCGCAGGTTGCTGGTGCCCCAGTCAACGGCAATCCATTCGGGTGTGATCGCCTCTGCCATATTAACCGGTCGTCACCACGCCGCCGTCCACGACCATACATTGGCCGGTCATCATGCGGCTGGCCTCTGAGGCCAGGAACAAGGTGGCGTCGACAATATCTTGCGGCACCAAATGGGTTTTCAGGCATTGGCGTTCCAGATGCGCCGCCAGCCCTTCGGGTGTGGCCCATTGATCAAGCTGCTTTTGGGTCAGCACCCACCCCGGTGCCAGCGCGTTTACCCGGATCCCGTCCGGCCCGAACTCACGGGCAAGCGACCGGGTCATGGCGGTGATCCCCCCGTTTGCGGTGGTATAGGCAGGGTATCCTGCATTGCCCATCATATAGCTGATCGAGCTGAAGTTGATGATGCTGCCCGCGCCTTTGCCTTGCATCCCAGCCACCACCGCCTGCGCGGCAAAGAAGTAGGCCTTGAGGTTGATGGCCTGCAGGTTGTCCCAGGTTTCAGGGGTGATTTCCGTGGCACTGTGGCGCTGATCATTCGCAGCATTGCTGACCAGCACGTCGATGGCCCCGTGCCGCTCTGCGGCCTCAGCGATGGTGCCTTGCAGGCGGTCCATATCGGTGATGTCGCCTTGAAAGAAATGCGGGGCCACCCCGTGTTTCGCCTCCATCTCGGCCACAAAGCCCGACGCATCCGAGCGGCCGATAAAGGCCACCTTGGCCCCCTGTGCCAGAAAGCCGTCCGTCAGCGAAGCGCCTATGCCAGAGCCACCGCCGGTGATGTAGACGGATTTGCCTTTGAGGTCGTGAAACGTTGCTGTTTGGGTCATGTCATTCTCCTTTGGCGAGGCTCACAGCCGTTCGCCTTCCAACACCCACATCGTTTCGGGGAAACTCCAGGGCAGGGTGAAGCCCGCGTTCATCAGCGCCGCACCGGTCAAGGTAAGCGGCCCGTTCTTGAGAATATGATCACCGCGTGACAGCTCAGACGCAGAGGCGCGGTTGCGCAGCGTGATCTTATAGCGTGCGCCAGGATCAAGCCGGGTCAGACGCAAGGGACGCGGCGCAATCTGCGCAGATGTCGCGGCCTTTCCCACAAAGGTGACAAACCTGCTGCCGTCCTGGGCCAACTGCTGTTCGGCCACAATGGCCGGGTCCGCGGCCTCAAGGCGCAAGATATCGGCGCTGTACATCCAATCGCGGTTGGCTTTCCACCATGCCGTGACATCGCGCAGCACCTCAGTTTCGCGCGCGTCCAGCTCACGCGGGTCCATTTCAAACCCCATGTGGCGCTGTGCTGCCACCCAGGCCCGGAATTCTATATCAAGCGTGCGCCCAGAGGTGTGGCAATGGCGCGGCCCAACGTGGCTGCCTGTGACAGCAGAGGGCAGGAAAAGTGCCGCGTTATGCTGCATGCGCAACCGCTCCAGCGCGTCGTTGCTATCGCTGAGCCATACGCGTTGGGTCCGGGTCAGGATACCAAAGTCAATGCGCCCACCGCCCGACGCGCAGCTTTCAATTTCCACTTGCGGGAAATCGGCGCGCAGACGATCAAGCAAGGCATAAGACCCACGCGTCTGATCGGCATCCGGCATCGGCAGGACACGGTTATGGTCCCACTTGATATACTCGATCTCATGCGCAGACAGGATCGCGGCCATGCGTTCATAGATAAAGTCGCGCACCTCAGGCATCGCCATATTCAGCGCCTTTTGCTGGCGCCCGAGGATTTGATCATCCGATCCCAGCGCCCAATCGGGATGGGCGCGGTGGATGTTGCTGTCTGGGTTGATCATCTCAGGCTCAAACCAGATGCCAAAAGACATGCCTTCGCGGTGCACGTGATCAATCAGCGGCCCCAACCCGTCAGGGTATTTGCGCGGATCCACCTCCCAATCTGAAAGCGATGAGGTGTCATCGTCGCGCTGGCCAAACCAGCCATCATCCAGCACAAAGCGCTCCGCCCCCAGCCCGGCAGCCAGGCTGGCGATTTCTTTGAGCTTATCAAGGTTGTGATCGAAATAGACCGCTTCCCAGCAGTTGTAATGCACCGGGCGCGGGATGCCGGGTTTGGTCCAGGGCACGATCCGGTCGCGCAAGTGGCGCTGAAAGGACACCGCGCATCCGTTCAACCCATCAGACGAATAGACCGCATAGAGCGGCGCTGTCTTGAACTCAGTTGCAGGCGCGGTTTCCATGCGTGCGGCATGGCCAAACTGGATTTGGCGACGCCCGTCTGGCAGCTCTTCTGCGATCATCCGGTGACCACCGGACCAGCCATAGTGAAAGGCATAAGCCTCGCCACTGGCATTGGTGGCCCCCCGGCAGGGGATAAAGAGGCCCGGGAAATGTTCATGGCCCGTACGGCCCGTGCGGTTTTCGCGGTAGCGGATGCCCGCAGACCAGGGCGTGCGGTTGGTCTGAAACTCTCCGCACCAGCGCCCGGCGAAATCTATCATCTCATCCGCCGCCTGCGGGGCAGGCAACACAGGCGCTGCCAGCCAATGCAGATGCAGCGGTCTGTCAGAGGTCAGCGTTGCGGTCATCGCGATCACATGGGTCACGGGGTCCATTGTGAAGGTCGCGGTATAGGTCAACCGGCTGATCAGATCCGCGCAGACGACCCGCAGCTCATGCGCGTCTTGCTGGGCATCGGCCAGGGTGAACTGCGGCAACAGCGGCGTGCCGTCGGCATCCCGCACAATCAGGCCCGGCTGGCCATGAAAGCTGCGCGCGGCCTCAGGGCAGATCGACAGATCCGGGTTGCGGTCCAACATGCCGCCGGTGACGTCAAGCTGCGTGGACGCCGCCAGATCGCTCAGGTTTTCGTCCAACGGCAGGGGTGCCCCCAATAGATCACTTCAGGACAGCGATCTTCAACCGACGCCAGAGCCAAGGTCTGACGCGGGCCGTCCAGCCTCCATGTTTTGATCACTTCACGGCACCCAGTGTTAGACCTGCAATAAAGTGCTTTTGCATCAGAAAGAACATCGCCACCGGGGGCAGAGCCGCCACAAGTGAGCCTGCGCTCATCAGATGATACATCGCGCGGAATTCTGAGTTGAATGCCGTGATGCCTGCCGTCACAGGCTGGCTGTCTGGACCCTGGGTCAGCACCACCGCCCAGAAATAATCGTTCCAGATGAAGGTAAAGATCAGCACCGACAGCGCCGCCAGCGCAGGTTTCATCAAGGGCAGAACCACATACCAGAAGATGCGAATTTCTGAGATCCCCTCAACCCGCGCCGCCTCAATCAGCTCATAGGGCAGGGCGCGGATAAAGTTGCGCATGAACAGCGTGCAGAACCCGGTCTGGAACGCCACATGGAACAGGATCAGCCCCAGCTTGGTGTCATAAAGCCCCATGTCGAGTGTCAGATCACGCACCGGCACCATCAGGATCTGGAAGGGCACAAAGTTGCCCGCCACGAACATGAAAAAGATCCAGATGTTGGCCTTGAACCGGTAAACGCCCAAGGCAAACCCGGCCATGGCCGACAGTGCGACCGCACCAATCACCGTGGGGATGGTGATCATGAAAGAATTCAGCAAATACCGCGGCATGTCAGAATTGAAAAACACCTGGCCGTAGTTCTCAACAAAGTTGAAGGACGAGGGCACGCCCCAGTAGTTGGCATTGGTGAAATCCGCACCCGGTTTGATCGAAAAGATCGCAACAGCCAGCAGCGGCAACAACCAGGCCAGCAGCGCCACAGGCAACACGGCCTGATAGATCGGCTTGGCCATGGGCCCACGTTTATCAAGCGGGGTAGGGAACATCAGCGTTTCTCCTCGCGGTACATGGAGAAGAGGAAGTAGGCAATAAAGACCATCATGATCGCAAAGAGCACCACAGCAATGGCCGCCCCATAGCCCATGCGGAAACCGTATTCAGACAGGGCCACCTCAAACATGTAATAGGCCAACACGCGGGACGACCCGAAAGGCCCGCCGCTGGTCATGACAGAAATCAGGTCAAACGAACGCAGCGCGCCGATGATCGTGACCACAAAAGCGATGAAGGTCGCAGGCTTGAGCTGCGGCAGCACCACATGCCACAGCATCCGCCAGCCCTTGGCCCCGTCCAGACGCCCGGCCTCGATCTGCTCTGGGTCCACGGCATTCAGGCCGGTAAGGTAGAGGATCATGCAATAAGCGGTCTGTGGCCACAGGCCTGCGATGATCACGCCGTAGGTGACGTATCGTTCATCGCCCAGCATGTTGATGGGGCCCGCGCCGAACCATCCCAGAAAGACGTTCAAAAAGCCAAAAGCGGGGTCATAAAACCACGTGAACACCAGGCCCACAACGACCTGAGAGATCACGAAAGGAAAGAAAAACAGTGACTTATAAAGCCGGATGCCCGTCACCGTCTGATTGAGAAACAACGCAATGAAAAGCCCCGCAGGGATCGCCGCCAGATAAAGGAACAGCCAGATGATGTTGTTTTTCAAAGAGACGTAGAAAGCGTCTTGGTCGACGTATTCCCAATAGAGGTCTTCGTAGTTGCGCAGCCCGACGTATTCCTTGGCCCCCAGTCCGTCCCATTCGTAGAGCGACAGGTTAAACGACTGGAACACCGGATAGATGACGTAAAAGACAAAGAACAAAATCCCCGGAGCCAGGAACAACCACGGCGCAAGCGTCTGCTGATTGCGTTCCCAAAAACTACGGTCTGCGGCGGCGTCTGACATGAGCTGTCCTCAGCGGGCAAGGGTGCATGCGCACCAAATCGGTCTGAGATCAAAAGCACCAAAGGTGCTTGCAGGCGCGCGCAGCGAACCGCGCGCGCCCAAAGGTCTTAGCGGTAGATCCGCTCGCGGGCACGGTCCAGCTTGGCCAGGATCCGGTCCAGACTGTCAGGCTTCACCATGAACTCCTGGAAGCCTTCCATGGCAACCTTGGCCATCTCCGCAGGCGCGTCACGGTCAAAGAACTGCGCCACACCGCCTGGGCTGTTGGAGGACAGCATTTCAAAGCCTTCCAGCAGGAACTTGTCTTGGTCCACGGAGGACTGGTTGTTCACAGGCAACTGACCCAGCGCGTCACCAGAGTTGATGATGGTCTGGTTCTCAGCAGAGGCCACGAACTTCAGGAACGCGCGGGCGTTGTCTTTGTTCTTGGCGTTGGACGGGATGTGGAACGTGTCTGTTGGCGCATCCTCGGCCAGGGCCACATCGCCGTTGATCGCTGGGAACTGGTGGAAGTCCAGCTTGCTGTCGTCCAGACCCGCTTCGCGCAGGGGGGCGACGGCAAAGTTGCCTTTCAGGATCGCAGCCGCATCGCCATTGGTCATGAAGGGCAGGGATTCCTGCCAGCTGTATGCGGTGTGATCGTCAATGAACGCACCCATGTCCAGCAGCTCTTTCCAGTTGGCGAAGGTTGCTTTGACCCGGTCGTCTGTCCAGGAAATCTCACCATTGGTCAGGGCCGCGTGGAAGTCATAGCCGTTGGTGCGCATGTTCAGGTAGTCAAACCAGCCTGCTGCCGTCCACAGGAATTTGGAGCCCAGCGTGAAGCATTTTTTGCCCGAATCGATCACCGCCTGGCAGTTGGCCTTGAACTCTTCCCAGTTGGAAGGCTCAGACAGGCCCAGCTCTTCGTAGATGTCTTTGCGGTAGTAGACGCCCCACTGGTAGTAGGTATAGGGCACACCCCACTGCTTACCGTCGAGTGTCATCGCCCCTTTGGTCGACGCCAGCTCTTCGCTCAGCGTGCCTTCCCAAACGTCAGAGACGTCTTCAAACAGGCCCGCATCCACGTAAGGACGCATGCGGTTGGCGGCATACCAGTTGGCAACATCTGGCGCGTCAGCGGTCAGGAAGTTGCGGATCTGCGTCTTATAAGCTTCGCGGTCGATGACCGTCAGCTCAATGTTCAGATCAGGATGCATTTCACCAAAGCGTTCAACCATGCCTTCCATCACCGCACGGGGCGCTGGGTTGGACATATCAGAGAAAATGACCAGGTCGCCGCTCAGCTTTGCATGGCCATCAGCAAAGGCCGCACCGGCAAGCATGGTTGTGCCAGCGAATACGCCCAGCACCTTCGATTTCAGTGATGTCATTGGTTCCTCCCGAGATCACTTTTGAGTTCCATTATTTGGAACAAGGTTTTATATATTGAAAACTACATCGCACCCTGCCATCCTTGTCAAGTGGCGATGCGGAGAATGCGCACCGACGGGGAGGTCGGACGCCACGAAATGGGAGGTGCCACAATGTCCGGTGACGGCACAGTGGGCAAAGCAATGGATGTCTTGGAGCAGGTGGCCGAATTTGGCCGGCCCGTGCGCTTTGGCACGTTGCTCGAAGGCTCGCCTTTTCCAAAGGCCACGCTCTACCGATTCTTGCAAACCCTGACCAACCAGCGCCTGCTGGCCTATGATCCCGAACACCAAACTTATTCGGTGGGTCTGCGGCTTGTGCGGTTGGCCCATGCGGCCTGGAAACAAACCAGCATCGGACCACTGGCGCGCCCACATATTGATGCGCTCAGCCATAAGGTGGGCCTGACGGTGCATCTGGCGCAATTGGACCACGGGCAGGTGCTTTATGTGGATAAACGCAATGCCACACAGCCTGTTGAGATGTATTCAGACGCGGGCAAGATTGGCCCGGCCTATTGCACCGGCGTCGGCAAGGCGATGTTGGCCTTCCTGCCCGAAGGCCAGCAACAGGCGCAGCTGGAGCAGCAAAGCTATCACCGCTTCACACCGCAAACACTGGCAGATGCGTCCAGCTTGAAGGATGAGCTGAACAACATCGCCCAACGTGGGCACGCTTACGACCGCGAAGAACACGAGCCGGGGATCATCTGCATCGCGGTGCCTATTCTATCCTCGCGGGCACAGGTGCTTGGCGGTTTGTCGATCACCGGTTCTACCCAGCACACAAGTTACGAAAAACTGGACGCCCTGGTGCCAGATTTGCAGGCTGCCGCGCGTGCTATCGCTGCGGACGCCGAAGCCTGGCGCTTTCCCGTCCATCTCATTGAACCTGCCGGCCAGGATGGGCCGCACCAATACATAGGGGCATAAAATGACAGGGGTCACACTGCAAAAAGCCATCAAGCGTTATGGCGATGTTCAGGTCATCCACGGGATCGATCTGGAGGTGGAGGACGGCGAATTCTGCGTCTTCGTCGGCCCGTCAGGCTGCGGCAAATCCACCTTGCTGCGCATGATCGCGGGGCTGGAGGAAACCTCAGACGGCACCATTCAAATCGGCGCTCGTGACGTGACCAAGGCAGACCCGTCAGAGCGCGGCGTGGCGATGGTGTTCCAGACCTACGCGCTTTATCCGCATATGACGGTGGCTGAAAACATGGGCTTTGGCCTTAAGATGAACGGCGTGCCCAAGGCGGAGATCAACAAAAAGGTCCAGGCCGCTTCTGACATTCTCAAGCTGGATCAATATCTCAAACGCAAGCCAGCCAACCTCTCGGGCGGGCAGCGTCAGCGGGTGGCCATTGGCCGGGCGATTGTGCGCGGGCCTGAGGTGTTCCTCTTTGATGAACCGCTGTCCAACCTCGACGCTGAGCTGCGCGTGGAAATGCGTGTAGAAATTGCCCGGTTGCACAAGGAAATCGGCGCAACCATGATTTACGTGACCCACGATCAGGTTGAGGCGATGACCCTGGCCGACAAGATCGTCGTTCTGCGCGCGGGCTATATTGAACAGGTCGGCGCGCCTCTGCACCTCTACCGCGACCCGGACAACAAATTTGTGGCAGGTTTCATCGGCTCGCCTGCGATGAACTTCCTCAATGGCACCGTTAAGGGCGGCGAAGTGGACGTGCCCGCGCTGGGCCGCTCGGTTAAGGTTGAGGTCAACCTGCCTGCCGAGGGCAGTGAGGTCATTCTGGGCGTCCGGCCCGAGCATATTGAGGTGACAATCGGCAAAGGTGCCCTGTCTGCGGATATTTCAGAGGCGCTGGGCGGTGTCAGCTATCTGCACCTGGCCACGCACACCGACGAACGGATCATCTGCGAAGAGCGTGGCGATGAGCGGGCCAGCGAAGGCGACACTGTCGACATCAGCTTTGAGCCGCGCCGCGCCATGCTCTTTGACGCCAAAACGGAGATGCGGATCCGCTAGAACAGGCCGCCGCCCGTGCTGAGCGCATCGCTTCCGCTGATCCTGTTTGTTTTTGCTGGGCTCTTCTCGCCCGGACCTAATGTCGTGATGCTGACCGCATCAGGGGCAAGGTTCGGGTTTCGCGCCACGGTCCCGCATATGTTGGGCGTGCCGATCGGGACGGGCATCATCGCCGCCTCAAGCGGTATCGGCATCGGGGCAGTATTGCTGGCCGCCCCCATCCTCAAATTTAGTTTCCAACTGGCCGCAGCGCTTTGGATCCTGTGGCTGGCGTGGAAGACGGCGCAAGCCGGGCGCGCGGGCCGGTCCGCCGACAGCGGCAAGCCCTTCACGTTTGTGCAGGCGGTTCTTTTTCAGGCCGTGAACCCCAAAATCTGGGCCGTGACCATCGCCGCCTCTGCCGGTTTTGGCATTGGCCTAAGCCCGACGGCCGAGGCCCTGCGGCTCTTTGCAGTCTTTGCGGCCATTAACCTGGGCGTTTGCCTATTTTGGACCTCTACAGGTCAGCTTTTGTCAGGATTGCTGCAATCTGAGGCGCGCTGGCGAGTCTTCATGACCGCGATGGCCGGTCTGATGGCGGCAACGGTGGTGTTGATCTTCCTTTAAGAGAGATAATTTTAGATATAAAATATTTTTGCTTGAAGAAATGTATTCCCCGTCCTAGGCTCCTGTCAGGAACTGGACGGGGGCTTCAGATGCGTGTGATTTGTTTGGGTGGCGGACCTGCGGGCCTCTACTTTGCCATCTCACTCAAGCTGCGAAATCCTGATGCAGACGTGACAGTGCTTGAGCGGAACAAGCCCGATGACACCTTTGGGTGGGGCGTGGTTCTGTCTGACGAAACACTGCAAAACCTGCATGAGAATGACCCGGTCTCCGCCGCTGAAATCCGCGCAAACTTTGCCTATTGGGATGACATGGCGCTCATCTACAAAGGGCAAAAGACGGTCAGCTCAGGCCACGGTTTTTGCGGTATCGGGCGCAAGAAGCTGCTGGTCTTGTTGCAGGCCCGTGCCCGCGCCCTGGGGGTGACGTTGCACTTTGAAACTGAGGTCGAAAGCGCCTCAGCCTACATGGAAGACTATGATCTAGTGATCGCCTGCGACGGCTTAAATTCAAAAAACCGGATGGAGTTTCAGGAGGTGTTCCAGCCCGACATCGACCTGCGCAAATGCCAATTCATCTGGCTTGGCACCCATCAAAAGTTCGATGATGCCTTTACCTTCATATTTGAGAAAACGGACAAGGGCTGGCTCTGGGTTCATGCCTACCAATTCGACCAAGACACCGCGACTTTCATCGTCGAATGCAGCCAGGAAACCTTTGACAACTTCGGCTTTGGGGAGCTGACCCAGCAGGAAACCATCGCCATCTGCGAAGAGGTGTTCAAAGAGCATCTGGACGGTCATGCGCTGATGACCAATGCCAAGCACATTCGCGGATCAGCCTGGATCAAGTTCCCGCGCGTGTTGTGCGAAAAATGGACCCATAAGAACGTGGCCCTCATGGGCGATGCGGCTGCGACGGCGCATTTTTCCATTGGCTCAGGCACCAAGCTGGCGTTGGAATCTGCGATATCGCTGGCCGATCTGGTCTGTACCGCCCCCACCATCACCGACGCCTTTGCCCGCTATGAAGAAGACCGCCGCCTAGAGGTGCTGCGCCTGCAATCTGCGGCCCGCAACTCATTGGAATGGTTTGAGGATGTGGAGCGTTACCTCGATTTTGATCCGGTCCAGTTGAACTATTCGCTGCTGACACGGTCACAGCGGATCAGCCATGAAAACCTGCGTGAAAGAGACGCAAAATGGCTTGGGTCCGCCGAACGCTGGTTTATGGAGCAGTCAGGTGCGGCGGCCATTGGGCCCGTACGCCCGCCGATGTTTGCCCTGTTCCAGCTGCGCGGCATGGCCTTGGCCAACCGCGTCGTCGTCTCCCCCATGGCGCAATACAAAGCGGTGGAGGGATGCCCCACCGATTGGCACCTTATCCATTACGGCGAACGGGCCAAGGGCGGGGCCGGGTTGATCTATACCGAAATGACCTGTCCTTCTGCGGAGGGCCGCATCACGCCGGGCTGTCCCGGTCTTTACGCCCCTCAGCACGAAGCCGCCTGGCGCCGATTGACCGATTTTGTCCATGCCGAAACGGAGGCCAAGATCTGTTGCCAGATTGGCCATGCGGGGCGCAAAGGTTCGACGCGCATCGGTTGGGAAGGGATGGACAAGCCCTTGGCCCAAGGCAACTGGCCGCTCATCTCAGCCTCGGCCATCCCGTGGTCAGATGAAAACGCCGTCCCGGCTGCTGCCACCCGTGCAGACATGGACCGCATCCGCGATGATTTTGTGGCGGCGGCCCAAATGGCTGAGCGGGCGGGCTTTGACATGAT
This sequence comes from Sulfitobacter sp. GN1-4, assembly GCF_055693825.1. Classification (NCBI taxonomy): domain Bacteria; kingdom Pseudomonadati; phylum Pseudomonadota; class Alphaproteobacteria; order Rhodobacterales; family Roseobacteraceae; genus Sulfitobacter; species Sulfitobacter sp. GN1-4. The sequence goes on from NZ_JBVFUQ010000003.1 coordinate 1,819,445, forward strand.
TGAGCTGCATGCGGCACATGGCTATTTCATCTCCTCCTTCATCTCTCCGCTGTCAAACCAGCGCACCGACGCCTACGGCGGCATGCTTGAGAACCGCATGCGCTATCCGCTTGAGGTTTTTGCAGCCATGCGGGCGGCTTGGCCCGCGGACAAACCGATGTCCGTGCGCATATCCGCCTCCGATTGGGCAGGGGACGATGGGGTGACCCCCGAAGAAGCGGTGCAAATCGCCGCGCTGTTTGAAGGTGCCGGGGCCGACATCATTGATGTCTCTGCAGGGCAAACCTCAACCCTGGGCAAGCCGGTCTACGGGCGCATGTTCCAGACGCCTTTTTCTGACCGCATCCGCAACGAATGCGGGATCAAGACCATGGCCGTGGGCAACATCTATGAGGCCGATCACGTCAATTCCATCCTTATGGCCGGGCGGGCGGATCTGGTCTGTGTCGGGCGTCCGCACCTGGCGGATCCCTATTGGACCTTGCATCAGGCCACCGCCATCGGTGATCGTCAGGCGGCATGGCCCAAACCCTATGAAGCGGGCCGAGATCAATCATGGCGGCTGGCAGATCGCGCCGCGGAAATGGAGAAGATATGAGACAGGTTTTGGTTACAGGCGGCGGATCGGGCATTGGTCGGGCCGTTGCACAGGATTTCGCAGCGGCAGGGGACAAGGTCACCATCGCAGGCCGCCGGATGGAGGCGTTGGAGGAAACCAATGCAAAAGGCGACATGCGGTGCCTGCAGGTTGATGTGACCAACGAAGACGCGGTCAAAGCGCTTTTTGATCAGCCCTATGATGTTGTCGTGGCAAACGCGGGCGCAGGCTATGGCATCCCGGTCAAGGACATGCCCACCAAGGTCTGGGATGACACCATCGCCGTGAACCTCACCGGGGTGTTTTATACCTTCCGCGCAGCACTTCAGGACATGCCAGCGGGGGGCGGTTGATTGCCATGGCCTCCATTGCCAGCCTGAAAGGCGGCGGGAACCTGGCGGCCTATGCGGCTGCAAAACATGGGGTGCTGGGGCTGGTCCGGTCGGTCGCTGTCGAGGTCGCCAAAACCGGGATTACCTGTAACGCCGTTTGTCCAGGCTTTGTCGATACGGATATGGCGGCAGGGGCTGCCAAGAACATCATGAAGCATATGAATGTCGATCAGGCCACAGCAGAGGCGATGTTGGTCTCCAACAACCCCATGCGCCGCATGATCACCTGTGATGAGGTCGTGGCAGCCGTGCGCTTTCTGGCCTCGGCTGATGCCTCAATGATCAACGGCCATGATCTGGTCGTCTCTGGTGGTGAGATATGACCGCATCCAAAGACAGATTGCGTCTGTGGTTAAGCCTTCTGAAAGTCGTGCGCGGCATCGAAGGAGAGCTGCGCGAAAACCTGCGCCGGGATCACAGCACCACGCTGCCCCGCTTTGATGTGATGGCGGCCTTGTCCCGCCATCCGCAGGGCCTGAAGATGAGCAAGCTCAGCGGGGTTTTGCGGGTGTCCAACGGCAATGTGACGGGCATTGCAGACCGTCTCAGCGATGAGGGGCTGGTAGAACGTGTCGCCGTCCCCGGAGACCGCCGCGCGACCGTGTTGCGCCTGACGCAAGCGGGGCAGGCCGAATTTGCCCGCCAGGCCGCCAAACATGAGCAGTGGATCGACGCCATGCTGGCCGCGATCCCTGACTCAGAGGCCCGTGAAATGGCCGCGCGGCTGAATGCCATCGCCGCCCATGAAAGGGAGCCTGCTGATGCGCAGTGACGTCACCCATTTCCGCTGCCAGATTGAAGATCGCATTGCCACCGTTCGGCTGGACCGGCCAGACCGAAAAAACCCGCTGACCTTTGAAAGCTATGCTGAGCTGCGCGATTGGTTTCGTGATCTGGTCTATGCCGATGATGTTGATGTGGTGATCTTTGCCTCAAACGGCGGCAACTTCAGCTCCGGCGGGGATGTGCATGATATCATTGGCCCTTTGACCAAGATGAGCATGAAAGAACTGCTGCAATTTACCCGGATGACGGGCGATCTGGTCAAGGCGATTGTCAATTGTGGCAAGCCGGTGATTGCGGCGGTGGATGGGATTTGCGTGGGCGCTGGTGCGATCATCGCAATGGCCTCTGATCTGCGGATGGCAACGCCCGAGGCCAAGACCGCGTTTCTTTTCACCCGTGTGGGTCTGGCGGGCTGTGACATGGGTGCCTGCGCAATCCTGCCGCGCATTATTGGTCAGACCCGTGCGGCGGACCTGCTTTATACAGGCCGGTCCATGAGCGCAGAGGAAGGCGAGCGCTGGGGGTTTTTCAACCGGTTGGTGCCTGCCCAGACGCTGGAGGCTGAGGCGCTGGCCTTTGCCCAGAAGATCCAAGCGGGCCCCAATTTTGCGCATATGATGACCAAGACGATGTTGGCCCAGGAATGGGCGATGTCGATCGAACAGGCGATTGAGGCTGAAGCCCAAGCGCAGGCGATTTGCATGCAGACCGGCGATTTTGAGCGGGCCTATCAGGCTTTTGTGGCCAAGGAGCACCCGGTTTTCGAAGGGAATTGAAGGCTGTGATGGCGGTATTGAAGTTATATTGGAAAGATGAAGCCGGGGGTGCGCCCCATGCCTGACCGGAGTTTTCTGACCTGGCCGTTTTTTGAGGACCACCACCGCGCGTTGGCGGACGCGCTTGAGGTCTGGGCGGGCCAGAACCTTGGGGGTATTGATCACAGCGATACCGATGCCGCCTGCCGCGAGCTGGTTGCCCTTTTGGGCGCGGGCGGGTGGCTTCGCCATTCAGGCGCAATGGCCGGAGAGGCGTTGGATGTCCGCACGCTCTGTCTGATCCGCGAGACACTGGCGCGGCATGATGGGTTGGCGGATTTTGCTTTTGCCATGCAAGGCTTGGGCACAGGCGCGATATCGCTTTTTGGCTCGGCTGAGCAGCAAGCGGCGTGGTTGCCCAAGACCCGGGGCGGCACAGCCATCTCAGCCTTTGCGCTGACGGAACCGCAGTCAGGCTCGGATGTTGCGGCCTCTACCATGACTGCAGAGCGGGACGGTGCGGGATTTGTGTTGAACGGGCGCAAAACCTGGATATCGAACGGTGGCATTGCTGATGTCTATACCGTTGTGGCCCGCACGGGTGAGGCACCGGGCGCTAAGGGGCTGTCGGCCTTTGTGGTGCCTGCGGACACAGCTGGTCTGATCGTGGAGGAACGGCTGGAGGTGATGGCACCGCATCCCCTGGCCACATTGCATTTCGACGGCGTCAAGATCCCGGCCAGTGCCCAAATCGGAGAGGCAGGGCGGGGCTTTGCCATTGCGATGTCGGTATTGGATGTGTTCCGCGCCACCGTGGCGGCCGCCGCACTTGGGTTTGCGCGCCGCGCGCTGGATGAGGCGATTGCCCGTGTCACCACCCGCCAGGTGCAGGGCGCGCCGCTGAGCCAGTTGCAGATGGTGCAGGGGCATATTGCGGATATGGCGCTGGATGTGGATGCGGCTGCGCTGCTGGTCTACCGCGCGGCTTGGGCTAAGGACAGCGGTGCCGCGCGGGTCACGCGTGAGGCTGCGATGGCCAAGCTCTTTGCCACGGATCACGCCCAGCAGGTGATCGACAAGGCCGTGCAGCTGCATGGTGGTGACGGGGTGCGCCACGGGCAGATGGTTGAAAGCCTCTACCGAGAGATCCGCGCGCTGCGCATTTATGAAGGCGCGTCAGATGTGCAGCGTGTGGTGATTGCCCGCCAAACATTGCAAGGAGGCTGAGATGCTGGGACCGTCTGCGCATGTCGACACATTCTCAAGGGATCATTTGCCGGACCCTGGGCTTTGGCCTGACCTGGATCTGAGCGGTTTTGACTATCCAGAACGCGTGAACGTAGGTGTAGAACTCACTGATAAGATGGTGGAAAGCGGCCTTGGCGATCACACTGCGCTGATCGGCAATGGACGCAGGCGGACCTACAAAGAACTCAGCGATTGGACCAACCGGCTGGCCCATGTGCTGGTGGAAAACCTTGGGCTGAAACCCGGCAACCGCGTGTTAATCCGCTCGGCAAACAACCCCGCCATGGTCGCCTGCTGGCTGGCCGCGACAAAGGCTGGCGCGGTTGTGGTCAACACCATGCCGATGCTGCGGGTGGGCGAATTGTCGGCCATTGTGGACAAGGCTGAGATCACCCATGCGCTCTGTGACACGCGGCTGATGGATGAAATGACGCTATGCGCCAAGTCTTCCGCCTATCTTAAAACGGTTGTGGGGTTTGACGGCACCTCCAACCATGACGCAGAGCTTGACCGGCTGGCCCTTGAAAAACCTGTGCAATTTGACGCCGTTGCCACGGCGCAGGACGATGTTGCCTTGCTGGGCTTCACCTCTGGGACCACGGGCAGCCCCAAGGCCACCATGCATTTTCACCGCGATCTGCTGATCATTGCCGATGGTTATGCCAAGGAAGTGCTGCAGGTCAGCCCAGATGACGTTTTTGTGGGTTCACCCCCCTTGGCTTTTACCTTTGGGTTAGGGGGCTTGGCGGTCTTTCCGCTGCGCTTTGGGGCGGCGGCCACGCTGCTTGAAACAGCCAGCCCGCCCAACATGATTGAGATCATTGAGAAATTCAAAGCCACCGTCTGTTTCACCGCCCCCACGGCCTATCGCGCCATGCTGCAGGCGATGGAGGATGGGGCGGACCTCAGCTCACTCCGCGCGGCGGTCAGCGCAGGCGAGACGTTGCCGCCTCCGGTCTATCATGATTGGAAAGCCAAAACCGGCAAGCCGATGCTGGACGGGATCGGTGCCACTGAAATGCTGCATATCTTCATCTCCAACCGCTTTGATGACCACAAGGCGGGCTGCACGGGCAAACCCGTGACGGGCTATGAGGCCAAGATTATTGATGCAGAAGGGCAAGAGTTGCCCCGCGGTGAGGTGGGCCGGCTGGCCGTGCGCGGGCCGACGGGGTGCCGCTACTTAAATGATGCGCGCCAGCGCGATTATGTCCAAGACGGCTGGAACATCACCGGCGACAGTTTCAGCATGGATGCCGAAGGCTATCTGCATTTCGCCGCACGCAACGACGATATGATCATCTCATCTGGCTATAACATCGCAGGACCTGAGGTTGAGGCCGCATTGCTCAGCCATGCCGCTGTCAGCGAATGCGGCGTGGTGGGGGCCCCCGATGAGGCGCGCGGCGCCATTGTGCAAGCCCATGTGGTGCTGGTGGCGGGGGTGCAGGGCGATGCCGCCCTTATCCAAGAGCTGCAAGAGCATGTGAAGGCCACGATAGCCCCTTATAAATATCCTCGTGATATTCGGTTCATTCCCGCACTGCCCAAAACGGCCACCGGCAAGATCCAGCGCTTTGCGCTGAGAGGAGAATAATGACCGATTTCGAAGAAGCCGCCCAAGGGGCGAAAATGGATTTCGCCACGGACATGTCCTATGGCGATTATCTGGGGCTTGAGGCGATCCTGTCCGCACAGCATCCGCTGTCAGAGGCGCATGATGAGATGTTGTTTATCGTTCAGCATCAAACCTCTGAGCTGTGGATGCGGCTGGCGATCCATGAATTGCATGCCGCCCGGCAGGTCATGCGAGAGGGGGAATTGCAGCCCGCCTTTAAGATGCTCACCCGCGTGGCGCGGATATTTGAGCAGTTGAACTCCGCCTGGGACGTGCTGCGGACCATGACGCCCAGCGAATACACCGCCTTCCGTCCTTCGCTTGGGAATTCGTCCGGCTTTCAGTCTCATCAGTACCGATTGGTGGAATACTTGTTGGGCAACCGCATCGGCGCGTTGATGAAGGTGCACGCCCACCGGCCCGAGGCTCATGCCGCGCTGACGCGGGAATTGAGCGAACCCAGCCTGTATCAAGTAGCCATTGATGTGGCCTGCGACCGGTTGGGGCAGCTGCCGCTTGCAGGGCCGCCCGGGTCGGACAAATGGCAGGCGGACCCGGCGATCCAGGATGTGTGGCAAAAGATCTACCAAGATCCCCAGACCCATTGGGAGCTTTACGAACTGGCTGAGAAGCTTGTCGATCTGGAGGATTATTTCCGGCGCTGGCGGTTCAACCACGTCACGACAGTGGAACGCATCATCGGCTTCAAGCGCGGCACAGGGGGCACATCCGGCGTGGCCTATCTGCGCAAGATGCTGGAGGTCGAGCTGTTTCCAGAGCTATGGAACGTGCGCGGTGTGCTTTAGGGGGCAAGCACCTCGCAAAACAGCTTAGCACCAGCGCTCGTTAACCAATCAAACGTCAAAAAATATCGTTTCTTCAGCGCCTTGCAGGTGGATATTGAAGCGGTACATTAACGCATCATCAGAAGCGGCCAGCAAAGTCTTTGCCCGTACAGCATGCTCAATCCGGTTCAACACCGGGTCGGTGTCATTCTCAGGGGCATCCGCAAAATAGGCGCGCGTGTGCAGACCCAGATTGATCCCGCGTGCCACAATCCAAAGGGTGATATGGGGGGCCTGCATGCCGCCCTGCGGCCAGGGCGTCGCACCGGGGCGGACGGTTTCAAAGCGGAAACTGCCATCCTCAGGGCTGCAGGCACAGCGGCCAAAACCCAGAAAATTCGGATCGGCCCCCGCCTGGCCCGCAAAAAGCCCATTGGCATCGGCCTGCCATGCCTCAACCATCGCGTCCTTCAGCGGCGTGCCCGTCCCATCAAAGATCTGTCCCGTCAGCGAAATGCGTTTTCCCTGCACCTCGCGGGTGATCATACGTGAGCCGAGGTCTTCGGCATAAACGCCATTGATGCCTGCAAAATTTGGGGTGCAGCCAATGTGAACATAGGGGCCTGCCGTCTGGCTTGCCGTTTCTGGGTGATCGCTCATCACAGCCCCTCCATCCGGTTTTCAAACATCGTCTGCCTGCGGCCACGCAGTGTGATGTCAAAGCGGTAGGCGCGCGCGTCCATCGGCACGGTTCGCGCCATATCAAGCGGCGCGATCAGCCGTTCCACCGCTGCTGCGTCATGAATGCTGCCGACGATAGGGCACTTCCAGATCAGCGGATCGCCCTCAAAATACATCTGTGTGATCAGCCGTTGGGCAAAGCTATTGCCGAAGACGCTGAAATGGATATGCGCGGGGCGCCAATCATTCGGGCCATTGGGCCAGGGGTAGGGGCCGGGCAGAACTGTGCGGAATTCATAACATCCCTCCGCATCGGTGATCACCCGCCCGCAGCCGCCAAAGTTAGGGTCCAGCGGGGCCAGATAGCTTTCCTTTGCATGGCGGTAGCGCCCACCGGCATTGGCCTGCCACACCTCAATCAACGCGCCAGGGACGGCGCGTCCGAATTGATCTTGCACCTTGCCATGCACGATGATGCGCGGGCCAATCGCTGATTGATCCTGCGGGCCAAAGTTGTGCAACAAATCCGCATCCAGCGGCCCCAACAGGCCCGGGCCAAAGACGGGCCCGGTTTCTTCACTTGGGCTGCTGGGAAAGGACAAGGGCGCCGCTTGCGGACTGCGCTTGACGGAGGTGCGATAGGGGGATGCAATGCAACCGGATGATGTTGCGGCTGCCGCGCGGCAAAGCCGCCTTTGGGGGTGTCAGTCATCAGTACGGCAATCCTACATAGTTTTCGGCAAAGGCCTTTTGGGCCGCCGCGTTCGTGCGCAAAAATTCCAGCTCCGCCCGCTGCATCCGCAAATCAAAATCACTTTGATCAGGAAAGCGATGCATCAGCGTTGAAAACCACCAGCTAAACCGCTCCGCCTTCCAAACGCGGTCCAGCGCCTTGGCAGAATAGCCATCCAGCCCAGCCGGATCGCCCTTTCCATACCACGTTTTTAGTCCTTCAAAGAGGTAATGCACGTCCGAGGCGGCCGTGTTCAGCCCCTTGGCCCCGGTGGGCGGCACGATATGCGCGGCATCGCCGCATAAAAACAACCGCCCCCAGCGCATTGGCTCGGTCACGAAGGACCGCAGCGGCGCGATGGATTTCTCAATCGACGGGCCGGTGATCAGCTTGTCTGAGACAGCGGCGGGCAGCCGCCGTTTCAGCTCATGCCAGAAATCCGCGTCTGACCAATTCTCAACATGATCGGCCATGGAGCATTGGATGTAGTACCGGCTGAGGTTTGCGTGCCGCATGGAACATAAGGCAAAACCCCGCTCCGAATTGGCGTAGATCAGCTCATCATCCACGGGCGGCGTTTCCGACAGGATGCCCAACCAACCAAAGGGATAGACCTTTTCAAACGCGCGCCGCTGCGTCTCAGGGATGGATTTGCGGCTGACGCCATGAAACCCGTCACAGCCAGCGATATAGTCACAGCGGATGCTGTGGCTTGCATCCCCTTGGCGGAAATCCACCTGCGGCGCGTCGGTGTCTGCGCCGATGATCGTCACGTCCTCCACGTTGAAAAACGTCGCCGCCCCCGCGCTCTCGCGCGCCTCATAAAGGTCACGGGTGACTTCGGTCTGGCCGTAGACCATCACCGCATGGCCGGTGTGTTCCTTGAAATCGACGCGGAATGCGCCCTCATCATGAGCGACAAGCGTGCCGTCATGGGGCAGCCCCTGTTGTTTCAGCCTGCCGTCAACGCCGGCCTGCGCCAGCAGGTTGACCGTTCCGCGTTCCAAAACGCCCGCACGGATGCGCCCCAGCACATACTCTTTGGTCTTGCGCTCCAGCACCACAGCGTCCACGCCAATGCTGTGCAGCAGTTGGCCCAGCAACAGCCCCGACGGCCCGCCGCCGATGATCACAACCTGCGTCTTCATCCGGTCCTCCCTTGGGGCAACACTACATCACCTACCTAACTCGGAAATAGCAGATATTGGCTAAGCCACTGAAAAAACGCTCAGGATAGGGCCAAAAGAACGCGCTTGGCCCGATTAGTTGCGCCGCAGCACGCCGCTCAAAGAGGTTGAGATCAAAAAGAACAGCGCGGATACCGACACGATGCTTGGGCCCGTCGGCGTGTCGATCCACAGCGAAGCGGCCAATCCGCCCAACACCGCCAATGCCGCCAACAGCGTTGCCACCATGGCCATACCTTCAGGAGAGCGCGCCATAGGCCGAGCGGAGGCAGCGGGGATGATCAACATTGCCGCGATCAACAAGGCACCCACCACCTTGATGGCCACCGCCACCATGATCGCCAAGGCCAGGGTCAACACCAGCCGCTCCTGCACCGGTTTGCCGCCAGAGGCCGTGGCAAGGTCTGGGTTCAGCGTGGCGGTCAGCAGCGCCTGCCACCGCCGCACCAACAGCACCAGTATCAGCACCGCACCGCCCCAGATGATCCCGACATCCTGCTTTGAGACGGCCAGAATATCGCCAAAAAGGTAGGCAGAAAGATCCACCCTTTGCCCCGGCACCATGGAAATGGCCACAAGACCAAAGGCCAATCCGGCATGGGCCAACACACCCAGCAAGGCATCCGTGCTCACCAACCGTTCAGACAGGCTGGTGATAATCAGCGCCATCGCCAACGCGATGCACAAGACCCCAGCCATCACTGGCAAATCGGTGGCCAAGGCAATCGCCACGCCTAAGAGCGCCGCATGACTTGTGGCGTCGCCAAAATAGGCCATGCGCCGCCACACAACAAAACACCCCAACGGGGCCGCCGCCACCGCAACGCCGATCCCTGCAAGCAGGGCGCGCACCAGAAAATCATCCAACATCAGTGTTTGTGCCCATGATGCGGATCATGGCTGTGATCATGATCATGACGGTAAAGGGCCAGCGCGCCTTGTGTGCCCGTGCCAAAAAGGGCGCGGTATTCCGGCGCATCTGCGACAATTTCAGGCGTGCCCTGGCAACACAAATGGCCATTCAGGCACAACACCCGGTCAGAGGCGGCCATGACAACGTGCAAATCGTGGCTGACCATCAGCACGGCCAGGCCTTTGTCGCGGCGCACCTCATCAATCTGGCGGTAAAACGCTGCCGCCCCCGGTTGGTCCAGACCCTGTGTCGCCTCATCTAGGATCAGAATGTCCGGTGCGCTCAGCAACGCGCGCGCCAACAGCACCCGTTGAAACTGCCCGCCCGATAGTTGGGTCATTTGCGCATTGGCCTGCTCGGCCACGCCCGCGGTGGCCAAGGCCTCATGCACGTCATCAGCGCGCTGGCGCTTGGGCAGGTTAAGAAAGCGGCGCACGGTCAGCGGCAGCGTGGCGTCAATGTGCAGCTTTTGCGGGACATAGCCCACCCGCAGACCCTCCGCGCGTTTGACAGTGCCAGAGGTTGGCGCAAGCGCCCCGATGAGCGCGCGCAGCAAGCTCGATTTGCCGGACCCGTTTGGCCCCACGATGGTGACAATCTCACCCTCGTCGATGTGGCAGGTCACGTTCTTCAATACTGTCTTGCCGTCATAGCCCAGCGTCAGCGCCTGCGTTTCGATCAATCTCATGCAGCAGCATCCTGGCATTGCGGGCAAAGGCCTTCGGCCTCAACAACGGTTCTTTTGATGACAAATCCGGCCTGTGCCGCGGCATCATTCAGCCGCCCCAAGGTGGGATTTGTGTCCGCCTCGGCCACGGATTTGCAGGCCGTGCAAATTAGGAAAGCCGGTCTTGTGCAGCTGCCAAGATGCGCGCAGGCGATATAGGCGTTCAACGCCTCAATCTTGTGAGCGAACCCGGCGTTGACCAGAAAATTCAGCGCGCGGTAGGCCACAGGGGGCTGATCGCCCAGACCTTCGGCCGCCAAGCCCGCCAGCAGATCATAGGCCCCCATCGCACGATGCTCTGCCAGCAAAAGCTCCAGCGCGCGGCGTCTGACAGGTGTCAGCCGCAGGCCTTCCGCGGCACAATGCGCCTCCGCCCGCGCCATCGTGGACGAGACGCAGCTTTTGTGGTCATGCGGGACAAAGCCAAGGGCGGACATTGGGGCAACTCCTGTGTTGACGTTCTGATATGTTATCACATACTGAGGCGCAAATGTAATGTTATAACAGTCCGTCATTTTCTAAAAAGGATACCTCAGATGTTCCGTTGGCTTGCCCCCGTTTCCATGTTGATGGCCACCACTGCTTTGGCGGATGTGCCGAATGTGGCCACCGATATTGCGCCTGTACATTCGCTTGTCTCTCAGGTGATGAAAGGGGTGGGCACGCCTGATCTGATCATCCCGGCCTCAGCCTCGCCCCACGGCTATGCGATGCGCCCCTCAGAGGCCCGCACCCTGAGCAACGCAGATCTGGTGATCATCGTTGGCCCCGCGTTGACCGGCTGGCTTGAGGAACCCATCGAAAACCTTGCCCCCGACGCGGTCAAGCTGGAGCTGATGGACGCGCCAGGCATGACGCTGTTGCCATTCCGCGAAGGGGCCGGGTTTGAAGCGCACGACCATGATCACGGTCACGGCGATGAGGAAGGTCATGATGATCACGACCACGACAAAGAGCATGGCCATGATGATCACGCGGAGCACGACCATGATAAAGAGCATGGTCACGACGATCACGACGGCCATGATCACGCCGAAAAAGATGATCATGACCACGACCAAGCCGAAAAAGACGCGCATGATGATCATGACCATGATGGGCACAAAGAGCATGACGACCACGACGATCATGACCATGCAAAAGAGGATGGCCACTCCGATCACGAGGGTCACGACGATCACGCAGGCCATGATCACGCCGCGCACGGCGAAACGGACCCGCATATCTGGTTGGACCCGATGAATGGCTCTGTCGCTCTGGCCGCAATCGCCGCAGCGCTGTCAGAGGTTGATCCGGAGAATGCCGCAACCTACCAGGCCAATGCCGCCGAAGGGCAGGCAAGCCTGGCGACACTCTCGGCTGAGATCCAAGCCACCGTGGCCCCTGCCGCAGACCAGCCCTTTATCGTCTTCCATGACGCCTACCACTATTTTGAGGACCGCTTTGGCCTGGGGCTGTCGCCTCAGTTCTGGCGGGCGACGCCGCAACGCCGGGGGCCGCGCGCATGGCTGAGCTGCGCGCGCAGGTCTCAGATGCCGCCGCCGTCTGCGCGTTCTCAGAGCCTCAGATGAACCAGGGCCTGTTGAACACCGTTGTCGAAGGGCAGGGCACCAAGATCGCGATCCTTGATCCTCTGGGGGTCGATCTGCCTCTGGGGCCGGATCATTATCCCGCCCTGCTACGCGAGATGGCCACCAGCCTCGCAGGATGCCTTACGGAGTAAGCTTCAGATCGGACGGGTGGTAGCGATGCCGCCCGTCCTCTGACGGCAACGCCCGCTTCAGCGCCCAAAAATGGCGCACCTCTTTCATGCCCATATCCGGGTTATCGGCCATGAAATCGCGGGTGTATTGATTGAACTGGTTGTGATCGGCAATCTCAGTTTGAAAACCAGGCTGCGCCTTTTCCGCCGCCTGGGCGTGAAACTGATCCACAGCGTCGGCCAGCGTTTTGCCCACATTGCTTTTCATCCAGGCCATAAAAGCCCGGTCAAATTTGAAATGCTCCCCCACCTGCGCGCGAAAAAACCGCCGCACGTTCTGGGAATTCTTGTAGCTGTCGGTGATCACAGTCTCCGGGCTGAGCGGTTCGGAATGCCAATCAAACTTTGACGTCGTCTTGACCCGGACATCCCCGGGAAAGGCCCGCTCACCCGTGTCATGAAAATGCGCGATCCGGTCCAGCAGGCGGAACTTGGCACCCGTTGTCTTGAGCCCCAAGCGCCGGGTTTCGGCCAAAAGCTCATCTTTGGTCCAATACCACCTGCGCACCTCTCGTCCTGTACTCAATGAGGCAAGGGGCGGTCGGGTTTCATGTGCATCTGTCATAGGTCAAACTTAGGCGATGTGGCGCAATAGAAAAGGCCCCGCAGGGGGGACTGACGGGGCCGAAACTATCAAAATTCAACAGGGTAATCCCGTCAAAGACGGTTTTGCATGTTAGCCGCATCAAAATGGGCGGCCTCCGCAACATGCACCGCGATTGTAACGGGTCTGCGACACGGCGTGGGTTCTATGGCGCGGCTCTGTTCACCTCGCTGAGGGCGCGGAGGCTTTGATCTGCGCCGAATGATCAATCAAAGTTTAAACACTTCAACGGGTTGCCGGGCAAACTTTACCCAATCAAACGCAATCCCCCGCAAACGAAGGTTTGCAGGAACGCTGGAATATGTTTGCGAAACGGGAAAAAACCTTTGGTCGCCATTGGCCAGGCAAAGCTATCAAACGGTCGGCGCAGTTGTGCGACATGCACCGCATCCTGCCGCGCGCTGTAGCGCAAAAGCGTATCGGCCCCCGGACCAACGGGCGCATAGGGGGCCAGGATCTGGTCCAGATCCTGTGCCCGCGCCCAATCTGCGATCTCGTCTGCTCCTGACAGCACAGTGATCTCATGCCCCTCTGATGCCGATGCCGCTGCTGCGGCCTGCCGGAAGCGGCTCACATGCGCGGCGGTTTGCCACGGGCTTTGCGCCGCCGTCCCATCCAGATAGGCAACCGCCACCGGATCAGGCAAAGCCGCCAGCACAGGTGCCATATCCACATCATCATCATGCAGCAAAACACCCGTGCGCGCGGCTTTTTGCAGCGCGGGTACCGCAGGCAGCTCCCCCGCTGGAGGGTTTTCTGGCCCCTCCGCAGGCACAGCAAAGGGCGCAAGCCCGCTGACATCCGCAAAGCGGCCAGCGGTGAATGTCGCGATGTTGTCTGCACTGGCAAGATAGGTTTTGCCCCGCGTCTGCAGCCCTGCAACCCAACGCCAGCTGAGCGTGTTCACCGCCGCATCCCCGTCCAGCAAGTGGCGCAAAAAAGTCAGCCCCCAATTGCCAGGGCAACTCCAACGTAAAAATCCAGATGGAGGCAAACCACATGCGCGCGTGGTTATGCAGGTAACCTGTCTGCGCCAGCTCTTGCGCCCAGGCATCAAAGGGCGCGATCCCTGTTTGGCCCAAACAGGCCTCTTCCCAGCGTTGCCGCAAGCCGGATTGTGTCTGAACATCGTCATGCAAGCGGTTGAGATCATTTAGATACATGTGCCACACGGAAGGGCGCAGCTCCATCCAGCCTTTCCAGTAGGTGCGCCAGAATACCTCTGCCAGAAACTTCTCCGCATCCTGCGCGGTATGCTCTGCCAACACAGCCCGCGCGATCGCGGTCTCATCAAGCAGGCGCAGTTTCACGAAAGGCGACAGGCAGGACACGCTGTCGTGCTTGCCCGGCCCAAAATCAAAGTTGCGCTTTGCGGCATAGGCGCGCCCGGCATGGGGGACAAAGCGGGCCAATGCCGCCTGGGCCGTGGCAGATGTTGCGGCGGGATGGATCAGTCTATCGTTCATCGCAGGGCAGATAGGACCCAAGGGCGCGGGGGCAAGCACCCCCCTTGAAGCTCCCCAACCCCGCGACTAATCTGATGCTAACGGATGTGCAGGTATGGTCCTGCACACCAAAAGACAGGCAAGCATCATGATCGATCCCGTTGACAATTTCACCAATAACCTTGTGCCGATGGTGGTCGAACAGACCAGCCGCGGCGAACGCGCCTATGATATCTTTTCCCGCCTGCTGAAAGAGCGGATTATCTTTATCAACGGCCCCATCCATTCTGGCATGAGCCACCTGGTCGTGGCCCAGCTGTTGCACCTGGAGGCGGAAAACCCCTCCAAGGAAATCAGCATGTACATTAACTCACCAGGTGGTGAGGTGACGGCGGGCCTGTCGATCTACGACACCATGCAGTACATCCGCCCCAAGGTCTCAACCCTGATCTGCGGCATGGCGGCCTCCATGGGGTCCGTCATTGCCATCGGCGGCGAAAAGGGGATGCGTTTTGCGCTGCCCAACGCAGAAGTGATGGTGCACCAGCCCTCAGGCGGCTCACAAGGCATGGCAGCAGATATCCTGATCTCTGCGCGGCACATCGAACGCACCCGTGAGCGGATGTATCAGATGTATGTCAAACACTCCGGCCAGGACTATGAAACCGTGCAAAAAGCGCTGGACCGCGACACCTGGATGACCCCGGAAGAAGCCAAAGAATGGGGCCATGTGGACGAGATTGTGGAAAGCCGTGGCAAAGCGGACGAAGACGACAAATAACGCAGGCCGGTAACCTTGTTCTCAGGTGTTGCTATTTTGCGATTGTAGCCCCTGAAACACTGGCCTAGAGTTTACGAAAGAGCGCCGCGGCCCCCGCGGCGCGCATCCGAACAGCAGACCTGAAAGGGCCACCATGGCTACGAATTCCGGCGGCGATAGCAAAAACACTCTCTATTGTAGCTTTTGCGGCAAAAGCCAGCATGAGGTGCGCAAGCTGATTGCGGGTCCTACCGTTTTCATCTGCGACGAATGCGTTGAACTTTGCATGGACATCATCCGTGAAGAGACCAAGGCAAGCGGTCTAAAGGCCACCGATGGCGTGCCGACCCCCAAAGACATCTGTGAGGTGCTGGACGATTATGTGATCGGTCAGGGCATGGCCAAGCGGGTGCTTTCTGTGGCGGTGCACAACCACTACAAACGTCTCAATCACGCGCAAAAGGGCGGGGATATTGAGCTGGCGAAATCCAACATCCTGCTCATCGGTCCCACGGGCTGCGGCAAAACGTTGCTGGCCCAGACGCTGGCACGCATTCTGGACGTGCCGTTCACGATGGCGGATGCGACCACGCTGACCGAAGCGGGGTACGTGGGTGAGGATGTGGAGAACATCATCCTCAAGCTGTTGCAGGCCTCTGAGTACAATGTGGAACGCGCGCAGCGCGGCATCGTCTATATCGATGAGGTCGACAAGATCACCCGCAAGTCTGAGAACCCGTCGATCACACGCGACGTGTCCGGCGAAGGTGTGCAGCAGGCGCTGTTGAAACTGATGGAAGGCACTGTAGCCTCTGTGCCGCCGCAGGGCGGGCGCAAGCATCCGCAGCAGGAATTCCTGCAAGTGGACACAACGAACATCCTCTTTATCTGCGGCGGTGCGTTTGCCGGTCTGGACAAGATCATCGCGGCACGCGGCAAAGGCTCTGCCATGGGTTTTGGCGCGGATGTGCGTGACAATGACGAACGCGGCGTGGGCGAGATCTTTACCGATCTGGAGCCAGAAGACCTGCTCAAGTTCGGTCTGATTCCGGAATTTGTGGGCCGTCTGCCTGTTTTGGCAACGCTTGAGGATCTGGATGAAGACGCGCTGGTCACGATCCTGACACAGCCGAAGAATGCATTGGTCAAACAGTACCAGCGCCTGTTTGAGCTGGAGGACACAGAGCTGACCTTCACCGACGACGCGCTGTCTGCCATCGCCAAACGTGCGATTGAACGCAAGACCGGTGCGCGGGGCCTCCGCTCCATCCTGGAAGACATTCTACTGGACACGATGTTCGATCTGCCGGGGCTCGATTCCGTCAGCGAAGTTGTGGTGAACGAAGAGGCGGTCACATCAGATGCGGCACCTTTGATGATCCACGGCGAGAGCGAGAAGAAAGAGCCTGCAACGGCGGGGTGATTGCCCTTTGGGTTTTTGAATGTGAAAGGCGTGCCTGCGGGCGCGCCTTTTATCTTTTGGGGCGTTTGTGACGATGCGTTGCTGGGCTTCAGGCTCACCAAAACCAGCAGAGGTTTCGCATCCCCCCTTGATTGCGCCCTGCCTGCCTCATTGTCCCGCCGCCCTCAAGTGAAATAGCCGTCTCCCGGCGGGGCCGGGTCCCTCGGCGATTTCACTTGACGTCGCCGCGCCAACAAGGCCGTCTGTCCGCAAGCAAGGGCGGCTCCGAAACCAGCGAGGATTTGAGGATGGAGATCAGACGCATTCACTCAGGTGGCGAATTTGAAGGGAAGGTTGGCTATTGCCGGGCGGTGGTGGCGGGCGGCTTTGTGCATGTCGCGGGCACCGTGGGGCAGGGCGAGGATGTAGCCGCGCAATGCCGCGATGCTCTGGCCACGATTGGCAAGGCGCTGGCAGAGGCCGGTGTGGGTTTTGCCGATGTGGTGCGTGTCACCTATATGCTGCCCGACCGGCACGAGTTTGAGCCCTGTTGGCCAATCCTGGCAGAGACCTTTGGGGACAACCCGCCGGCCGCCACGATGATCGAATGCGGGTTGATTGACCCCAAGTACCGGATTGAGATTGAAGTGACGGCGCTGGCGCGCGGCTGAGGTTTGTGGCCCCATGCCGGGCGCTGGTTTGCGCGCCCGAGCATAGGGCCGATGGTTCAGGCGACTTCTTCGTAGTTGCCGCCCAGGCGGTCCTGCACGGTTGCCGCGTCCAATGCGCCCCAGGCCTTGCGCCGGGCTGAGACAAATCCGGCCTCTGCCAGCGCCTTTTGCAGGGCGGGCAGGTTCAACTCTCCCATCCAGCTGCGCGGCTTTGCCTTGCCATGGGGTTTCCACGACCGTGTCAGCTGCATGATCGTGGTGGGGGCGCGGCCTGTGAAGCTGTGCAGATGCGTTTCAATGTTGCGGGTCGCACCAGAGGGGCGGCGCACTACCATGGCCACTTCTGTTGCGGTGTCTGCGACCATGGCCAGCAGATGCAGGGCGGAGCCTTCGGCCGCCACCACCTGACGCGCGGCCTTGTAGGTGGCGATCTGATGCGCGATGTCGTGCTGTTCCGGGTGGTAGATCATGTACCCTTCTGCGGACAAATGCGCTTCCAGTTCTTCCTCACCGATCAGGCTGCCCCGGCCCGAGGGCAGTTGGCTGCGGCTGATATAGATTTTCTCAGGCCCCTCAGCAGCAATATCGCGGCCCATCTGGTCGCGCATCGCCTGGCGGTAGCTTGGCGTGCCGGTGATCATTTTGCCAAGGCCAAAACCCTGTCCCGGCACGATCAGCCGTTCCACTTTTTCCGGCGTTGCTGCACAGGCAATCTGATGCTCTGATCCCATCGCTTTGAGCAGGTCGCGGTGATAGGGCAGCACTTCATCGCCGTTTTTGGGGCGTTTGGGGGTGAAGAGGATGCCGTCAATCTCGTCTTCCAACTGTTCCAGCGCCCAGAGCCTTGCGGTGCTTTCCACCAGGAAATGCCCAAAGTGCCGCCACAGCACGCCGCCCCAAAGCCAGGTGCCGCTGCGGGTCTTCATCGGCCCCTTGGGCGCATCTGGTTTAAGCGTGATGGCCCGCCCATTGCGCCACAGCGCGCCAGTGGCAAGATAGCGGCCATCGGCGCTCAAGACGCCTGATTTCTGAACCAGTCCCGACCCGGTAGGGGGGACAACCACAGGCTGCTCCAACGTTTGAACATCGCCGGACCATCCGCCATCTGGCATCGGCGGGCGCAGACCTGGATCATAGGTGCAGGTCCAGACGTGGCGGGTGCAATGGCCCGGCACCTTGGCAAACCCGGCCTTTTCCAGGATTGACTTGCATTCGCGCATGCCGTCCACGCCGTAGGCTTCGGGGTGGAATTCGATCACGAT
The DNA here is from genome assembly GCF_055693825.1 of Sulfitobacter sp. GN1-4. Classification (NCBI taxonomy): domain Bacteria; kingdom Pseudomonadati; phylum Pseudomonadota; class Alphaproteobacteria; order Rhodobacterales; family Roseobacteraceae; genus Sulfitobacter; species Sulfitobacter sp. GN1-4. The sequence goes on from NZ_JBVFUQ010000003.1 coordinate 1,837,774, forward strand.
GGCGCGGATGCCATCAAGGCTGGCGTGGCGCAGGAAATCCAGCTCCCCGCCTTCGATGTCCATCAGCAGCACGTCGGGAGCAAACTCAGCATGCACTTCGGCATAGGCGGCGGTGGGGATGTCGACCCGTGTTGTCGCGCGCGTATCTGAATCGATCAAAGATGAGCCCAGATAGGAATTGCGGATATGAAACGGCAGGCTCTCAGGCGCATCAGGGGCCGAAATCAGCACCTCATTGCGCACCTCGATCTTGGTGCTGAGGCGGTTCATTTTATAAAGCGCGCGGATATGTTCCATCAGGCCTGGATTGGCCTCAAACGACATGACCTTGGCGGGTTTGGCGTTCTTGGCCACCACCGCGCCCACGACGCCGATACCGGCCCCCATTTCCAGCACCTTATCGCCGGGCTGCACCACTTCTAGGGCACCGGCAATTTCCTGACCCTCATAGCGGGCGGCGTTGATCCGCTCAATCCGGGTGGGGGTCAACATGGGGCTGTCCGGCACTTTCACGCCATGACATTCCGCAACATGTGCGGGTTTCTTACTGCTCGACATTGGAGTTTCTCCATTTTTTTCCACGCTACGCCGCAGTGGGTTAAGGTGCCAATAGTGCGGGGGTGGGCGGATCATTTCATTTATCGGTCGAGTCTTTGCCGCAACAGGCGCTGGACGCAGACCGCGCACTGGTGCATAACCGGGCAGAGCGAGAGCGGAGAGCATTATGGGCATTCTCAACACGGTTTTTCGGGCATTGACCTGGTGGCAGGGGCAGACCCTGAACACCCAATTTTTCACCTGGCGGCGTGGCCAAAAGGTGGGTGAGGATGACCAGGGCAACATCTATTACCGCAACCACGACGACAGCCGTCGTTGGGTGATCTACAACGGTGAGATGGAAGCAAGCCGCGTCAGCCCCGATTGGCACGGCTGGCTGCACCGCACCTGGGATGAGCCGCCAACGGACAAACCGCTCAAGCACAAGTCCTGGGAAAAGCCGCATGTTGAGAACCTGACTGGCACGATGATGGCCTATGCGCCTGCGGGCTCTATCCGGCAGGAGGCCCCAAAGGCACGCTCCGATTACGAGGCCTGGACCCCGGAATAACCTTTAACCATTGGTTGAAGTACCATGTGGAAGCATTTGATATTATTGGCCGCCCTCGCGGCTCCGGCGGCTGCGCAACAGGTTGAAAATGCGCCCGGCGCTGTGCTGCGCGCGCTTGATAAGACCTCTGGCAACACGCTCGATATCGACATGACGGTTGGTCAAAGCCGGCAGTTGGGCACGTTGCAAATTGCGCTCAATGAATGCCGCTACCCGGCGGGCAACCCGGCGGGCGATGCCTTTGCTTCGCTTGAGATTTCGGAGACAAGCCGCGCAGGCCCGCTTTTTTCCGGTTGGATGATCGCCTCATCCCCTGCGCTGTCGTCGCTGGAGCATCGCCGCTATGACGTTTGGGTCATCCGCTGCACCACGTCCTGAAGCGCTATGACCTTTGGCGCGGTAAAGTTCCCCGCCATCGCCTTTGCCCGTTCCAACTGATGCAGATAGCGCGCGCGCGGCACTTCAATGGCCCCAAGGGAGGCAAGATGTGCCGTGAGAAATTGCGTATCAAACAGCACAAAGCCGCCCCGGTTCAGATGATCGACAAGGGCCGCCAGGGCCATTTTTGACGCATTGGTGCGGCGCGAGAACATGCTTTCGCCGAAAAACGCCCCGCCCAGCACAACGCCGTAGACGCCGCCCACCAGTTCATCACCTTCCCAAAGCTCAAAGGAATGCGCATGGCCTGCCGCGTGCAGCTCTTGGTACAGGGCAAAGAGGGTGTCATTGATCCAGGTTTCAGACCGGTCCGCGCAGGCGGCGACCACCCCGTCAAAATCCGTGTTTAGCCGCACCTCAAAAGGCGCGCGCCGCATCGCCTTGGCCAAGGACCGCGAGATGTGGAAGCCATCCAGCGGCAACACGCCCCGCAGCCGCGGATCAACCCAGAACACCTCTTGATCTTCGCGGCTTTCTGCCATGGGAAAGATCCCCATGGCATAGCCTTGCAACAGCAGATCTGCCGTTAACTCCGTCATGCAGGCTTAGCTGTCCGCCATGTTGCTGTCCAACCATTGTTCCAGCCAATGGATGTTGTAAGCCCCTGTTTGGACGTCTTTTTCCTGCAATAACGCGTGGAAAAGTGGCACCGTGGTATCAACCCCGTCGACAATCAATTCACCCAAGGCGCGGTTCAGCCGCGCCAGCGCTTCGGGGCGGTCGCGGCCGTGTACAATCAGCTTGCCGATCAAACTGTCGTAAAACGGTGGGATCGAATAGCCGTCATAAAGGGCTGAATCCATGCGCACGCCCAATCCGCCGGGCGCATGATACTGCGTGATCCGCCCGGGGCAGGGGGTGAAGTTGGGCAGCTTCTCTGCGTTGATGCGCACCTCAATGGCGTGGCCGTTGATCTGCAGATCGTCTTGCTGAAACGACATCTCCAGGCCCGAGGCCACGCGGATCTGTTCGCGCACCAGATCGACGCCAAAGATGCTTTCGGTCACCGGGTGTTCCACCTGCAAGCGGGTGTTCATCTCAATGAAATAGAACTCCCCCTTTTCATAGAGAAACTCAATCGTGCCCGCGCCGATGTAGTTGATGTCCGCCATCGCGTCGGCGCACACTTTGCCGATCTTAGCGCGTTCTTCAGGAGTGATGGAGGGGCCGGGGGCCTCTTCAAACACCTTCTGGTGACGCCGTTGCAGCGAACAATCCCGCTCACCCAGATGCACCGCCCGGCCTTTGCCATCGCCAAAGACCTGAATTTCGATGTGGCGCGGCGTGGTGAGGTATTTCTCAATATAGACCTCATCATTGCCAAAGTTCGACAGGCCTTCGGCCCGCGCGGTGGTAAAGGCCTTTTCCATGTCCGCCGCACTGGTGGCCACTTTCATGCCCTTGCCGCCGCCCCCTGCGGTGGCTTTGATGATCACCGGATAGCCGATTTCCTCACCCAGCGCTTTGGCGTCCTCAAGCGTGGCCACGCCGCCGTCTGATCCTGGCACGCAAGGCACGCCCAGCTTCTTCATCGTGTCCTTGGCAGTGATCTTGTCACCCATCACGCGGATATGCTCTGCGGTGGGACCAATAAAGGTCAGCCCGTGGTCTTCGACCACCTGCACAAAAGCCGCGTTTTCCGAAAGAAAGCCGTAGCCCGGATGGATGGCCTCTGCGCCGGTGATTTCACACGCCGCGATGATAGAGGGAACAGACAGGTAGGACTGCGTTGAAGCGGCAGGCCCCACACAGACGCTTTCATCTGCCATGCGCACATGCATCGCGTCGCTGTCTGCGGTGGAATGCACCGCAACTGAGCCGATGCCCATCTCGCGCGCCGCGCGGATGACGCGCAATGCGATCTCTCCGCGGTTGGCGACCAGAATTTTGTTGAACATCATCCAGCCCTTATTCGATGATCACCAGCGGTGCGCCAAATTCCACAGCGTCACCATCGCCCACCAGAATGCGCTTTACCGTACCGGCACGGGGGGCAGGGATGTGGTTCATGGTCTTCATCGCCTCGACGATCAGCAGGGTTTCGCCCTCTGACACGCTGGCACCCACCGTGATAAAGGCAGGCGCGCCCGGCTCAGCCTGCATGTAGATCGTGCCGACCATGGGCGATGTGACGGCACCAGGGATGGCTGGCCGGGTCAGCCTCGGGCGCGTCCGCGCTGGCCGCAGGGGCTGTGGCGGGTGCAGCTGTCGGGGCGGGCAGGGCGGTTGGCGCTGGCGCTGCGGGGGCAGCGGCGGCCACGACCTGCTGGGGAGGTTTGCGGCTGACGCGCACGTTCAGGCTGTCATCTTCGGCATAGTCCCGCTTGACCTGCAGTTCCGTCAGATCATTTTCGTTCAGCAATTCCGCGAGCGCCCGGATGAAGGCAACATCCGCGTCATGGGTATTTTTTGTCATAAATTCCTCGACATAGACCTGGTTGGACCTTCTGCGCGGCCCCTAACGTCATCCCCGCTTATATGCGATGGCCTGTGCCATGGAAACCCGGCAAGTTTTATTGGGGGGCTGCGATCTTTTTGAAAAGATCGCCGCGAAGTCTTCAAAGACTTCGCCCCCGCCCCAAAGCCAGCACCAGCGCATCAAACCGCCACCCCACCAAACGCAAACGGCCCGGGGTCCTGCAAGACCCCGGGCCATTCAAAAGCATGTGACGCTCTGGCTCAGATAGCGAGGTATTCCGCGCGCAACGCCTCATCATCCAGCACTTCCTGCGCCGTGCCGTCAAAGACGATCCCGCCGGTATCCAGGATCACCGCCCGGTCGGCCAGCTTCAGCGCACGCACCGCATTCTGTTCCACCAGAATGGTCGTGATGCCCTGTTCTTTGATGATGCCCAGCGTTTTTTCGATCTCATCCACGATCACCGGGGCCAGACCTTCATAAGGCTCATCCAGCAACAGCACTTTGATGTCGCGCGCCAAGGCCCGCGCAATCGCCAGCATCTGCTGCTCACCGCCCGACAGCGTGGTGCCCTCTTGCGATTTGCGTTCGCCCAGACGTGGGAAAAGATCATAAAGCCGATCCAGCGACCAGCCCACAGGCGGGGCGATCTGCGCCAGCTTGAGGTTTTCTTCTACCGTCAGCCCCGGAATGATCCGGCGGTCTTCGGGCACCAGGCCCAGACCGGCCTGGCTGGCCTCATGGCTCGACATCTTGTGCAGCGGCTGGTGGTCCAACCAGATCTCACCGTGCTGCACCTCAGGCTCAGACAGGCGTGCGATGGCCCGCAAGGTTGATGTCTTGCCCGCGCCGTTCCGGCCCAGCAGCGCCAGGATCTCACCTTCGTGCACGTTAAAGCTGATGCCTTGCACGATGTAGCTTTCGCCGTAATACGCCTCCAGATCCCAGACCGACAGATAGGCCGGGGCGGTGGCGGCATGATTGGCGTTTTTCTCACGCATGGGTGTGGTCATCTCATTCATGGTCTCTCTCCCCGGGCCTTAGGCCGCATCCTGCGTTTCGCCCAAATAGGCTTCGCGCACCTTCGGATGGCCTTTGATGTTCTCAGGCGTGTCTTCCACCAGCGGTGTGCCCTGGGCCAAAACGGTGATCCGCTCTGCCAAAGAGAAGACCACATGCATGTCGTGCTCAATGATGGCGATGGTGATGTCGCGCTCTTCCTTGATCTGTTTGAGCAGATCAATGGTGTTGTTGGTGTCCGCACGGGCCATGCCCGCAGTGGGTTCATCCAACAACAACAGCCGCGGATCCTGGGCCAGACACATCGCAATCTCCAACCGCCGCTTGTCCCCGCGCGACATGGAGGCCGCGTGCATCTCGCGTTTGTCGGCCAGGTTCATCTCTTCCAGCATGTGCTCAGCCTTGCCCACGATGTCCTTTTCATTGGACATGCCTTCCAGCGCATGCATGCGGAACGCCCCGTCACGCTTGGCAAAGCAAGGGATCATCATGTTCTCCATTACCGTCAGATCGCCAAAGATCTCAGGCGTTTGGAACACGCGGGAAATGCCCATCTGGTTGATCTCATAAGGCTTGCGCCCCAGCACGGATTGCCCGTCAAACATAACCGATCCGGTATCCGGGATCAGCTTGCCCACCAGACAGTTCAGCAGCGTGGATTTGCCCGCCCCGTTGGGGCCGATGATGGCGTGGACTGAGTTTTCGGCCACGCTCAGGTTCACATCCCCCAGCGCTTGCAAGCCGCCAAACCGTTTGCCCACGTTCTTAACTTCGAGAATAGCCATATCCGTATTCCTTATTCTGCGGGTGTCTTGGTGCCGTCAGGCGTGCTGTCTTCGGCTTTCTTGCCGCGGAACATCTTGCCGATCCGCTGACCGCCTTCGACCAGACCACCGGGCAGGAAGATCACGACCAGCATGAACATGATGCCCAGCGTCAGGTGCCAGCCTTTGCCGATGAACGGATAGACCAGTGCGATCATCACGTCCTCAATGCCGTCGGGCATAAAGGCAAACCACTGCTCCAGGATCGACTTGTTGATCTTGGACACGATGTTTTCCATGTACTTGATGAAACCCGCGCCCAGCACCGGACCAATCAGGGTGCCAGCACCGCCCAGGATGGTCATCAACACCACCTCGCCAGAGGCGGTCCAGAACATCCGCTCCGCGCCCACCTGCGTGTCCATCGCCACCAACAGGCCGCCCGCCAAACCGGCATACATGCCAGAGATCACAAAGGCCGCCAGCGTGTAGGGTTTGGTGTTCAGACCGGTGTAGTTCATCCGCTGCTGGTTTGATTTCACCGCCCGCAGCATCATCCCGAAAGGTGAGCGGAAGATGCGGATGGACAAATAGAAGGCCAGCAGCATCACAATTGCCGCGATGTAGTAGCCTGCGTTGAAGGTGAAGATCCAGTTGCCGGCCGTCAGCTCAAAGCTGTCGCCCATGCCCAGACCAAAGAGGTTGGCGCGTGGGGTCTCTCCATCCGCCAGCGCCCCATCAAGAATGCGCGCATCCGTGATTTTGGGCTGCAGGCCGGTTTCGCCGCCGGTGATGGGTGTCAGCACCGAATAAGCCAAGGCATATGACATCTGCGCAAAGGCCAGTGTCAGGATGGAAAAGTAGATGCCAGAGCGGCGCAGGCTGATCCATCCCACCAAGAGCGAGAACATGCCCGCCACCAGAACAGAGATCACAATCGCCGGGATCACGTTCATCGTCAGCAGCTTCATCATCCAGATCGCGGCATAAGATCCCACACCCAGGAACGCTGCATGGCCAAAGGACAGATAGCCCGTCAGACCAAAGAGAATGTTGAACCCGATGGCGAAGATCCCAAAGATCACCAGACGCTGCATCAGGTCAGGATAGCCCGCGTTGAACTGCGCCATGGCAGAACCTTCGGGGAAGGGGTTCAGGATGAAGGGTGCTGCCAGGGCCAGGAAGGCGACGATCAGCAGCAGGCCAAAGTCTTTTTTGTTCAGTCCAAGCATGTGCTTACTCCTCCATCACGCCTTTGCGGCCCATCAGGCCCCGTGGGCGGGTCAAAAGAATGATAATTGCGACAAGGTAGATGATGATCTGGTTGATCCCGGGCAGCACCTCCAGAACGCCCGCCATGGAGGCAAAGCTTTCCAGCACGCCCAACAGGAACCCTGCCAAAACCGCGCCTGGCAGCGATCCCATGCCGCCAACCACAACCACAACAAAGCTCAGCACCAGAAAGTCCATGCCCATGTGGTAATTGGGGGAGTTAATCGGCGCATACATCACGCCTGCCAACCCCGCGACTGCGGCGGCAATGCCGAACATGATCGTAAAGCGCTTGTCGATGTTGATGCCCAAAAGGCCCACGGTCTCCCGGTCCGCCATGCCGGCACGTACAACCATCCCGAAGGTGGTGAACTGCAAAAAGGTAAAGACGGCACCGATGATCACAGCCGCAAAGGCGAAATAGACCAGACGCCAGTAGGGGTAGATGATGGTGTTGGGGTCAAACCCCAGCATCGCGCCAAAATCAAACGATCCTGCAAAGGCTGCGGGCGCAGGCGTTGGGATCGGGTTGGCACCGTAGAAATACTTGATGATCTCCTGCAGCACGATCGCAAGGCCAAAGGTCACAAGGATCTGGTCCGCATGCGGGCGCTTGTAGAAGTGTTTGATCAGCCCGCGTTCCATCGCAAAGCCGATGCCGATCATCACGGGCACCGTGAACAGGATCGACAGCGGCACCGCCCAGTCAATAATGGCGTCACCCGTCGCCTGTCCAAAGAGGTCATAGATATAGGGCACCTCAACTTTCAGAGGGTTGCCCAAAAAGTCCTTTTGGGTCTCGTCGATGACCGTATGGCTCCATGTCAGCAGGTTGCTGAATGTGACCGCGCAGAACGCGCCGATCATGAACAATGCGCCGTGGGCAAAGTTCACAACCCCCAACGTGCCAAAGATCAGCGTCAGGCCCAATGCGATCAACGCATAGGCTGAGCCTTTGTCCAATCCGTTTAAAATTTGAAGGATAATTGCGTCCATGGTGTCCCACCTCCAAGCGCGTTGCCCAAAAAGGTCTCTATGTCAGGGCGGGGAAATCCCGCCCTGATCTGTTTTCATCAAAGTCTGTCAGAAAAGCGCTTATGCGCCGGGGTTACATGAACCCAGCTCGCCACCAAAGATGGAGGCGTCGTATGTGACTTGCTCAACTGGTGTGACCTCAACGATCTCCAGCAGGTCGAACTCGGATGTTGGGTTCTCTTTACCCTTCACAACCAGAACGTCCTTAAAGCACTGGTGGTCTTCGCCACGATAGAGCGTCTTACCGTTGCCCATACCGTCGAATTCGAAGTCTTTCAGTGCTTCGCCAACCGCACATGGGTTGAACGAGCCCGCACGCTCAACCGCGTCCGCGTAGAGCAGCGCCTGAACATAGCATGTGTGCGCCGCCTGAGAGGGCGGGAAGCCATACTTGGTGCCGAAGGACTTAACGAAGGCTTTGGAACCCTCATCCTGCAGGGACCAGTGCCAGTTGGTGGAGCCAAAGATGCCCTTCACGTTGGCACCCGCACCCTTCGCCATCAGGCGAGAGTAGAGTGGCACCACGATTTCGAAGTTCTTGTCGTTGACCAGCTTGTCACGCAGACCGAACTGAACCGCGTTGGTGAGTGAGTTCACCATGTTGCCGCCGTAGTGGTTAAGAACCAGAACGTCAGCACCGGACTGCAGAACAGGCGCGATGTAGGCAGAGAAGTCTGTCTGTGTCAGCGGGGTCTTCACCGCGTTCACGGTTTCCCAACCCATGGCTTCTGTTGAGGTCCGCACAGCTTCTTCTGTGGTGTAACCCCAGTTGTAGTCCGCTGTCAGGTGATAGGCTTTACGGTCTGTGCCGTAGTTGGCCGCCAAGATCGGCGCAAGCGCCGCACCGGACATGTAAGAGTTAAAGAAGTGGCGGAAGCCGTTGGCCTTCTTGTCCTTACCGGTCGTGTCGTTGGAGTGGGTCAGACCCGCCATGAAGATAACGCCGGCCTCTTGGCACAGCGCCTGTACGGCCACAGCCACACCAGAGGATGAACCACCGGTGATCATGATTGCGCCGTCTTTTTCGATCATCGACCGGGCAGATGCGCGCGCAGCGTCAGACTTGGTCTGTGTGTCGCCGGTGACGTATTCCACTTTCTTGCCGAGGATACCGTTACCCTGCAACGCTTTGGAGCTGAACGTGTTCATCAGGCCGCCGTCGCCGCCCCCGTTCAGGTGCTCAACCGCCAGCTCATAAGCGCGCAGTTCGTCTGCACCTTCATCCGCGTATGGACCGGATTGTGGTACGTTAAAGCCCAGCGTTACCGTGCTGCCCGTTGGCGCGTTGGTAAAGCCTGCGTGACCGTCGGCGCGCAGATACTGTGGCAGGGCAAGGCCCGCGCCAGCAACAGCGCCCGTTTGGATCACACCACGGCGTGTCAATTTTGAAGACATGTATTCCTCCCGATTGGTAAAAGAGCTGCCCCAACTCCTCCGGGGCAGAACCACACAATTGTGCAAAGGCATTATCGCGCATGCAGAGAAAACCGTTCAATAAGCCCCTTGAACTTCACACTTATTCTGTAAATATCTTCGCAAGTATTTTCTTAATGTTGTAAAGAACATGATGTTGCAGCGCAGAAACGCGTTGAAAACGCGCAGGAATGCAGGAACGGCATACGATGGCACGCGACGCACTTACCGGTAGCCGCATCCGTGAACGGCGGGTGATGGCAGGACAAAAGCAGGCAGATCTGGCGCGACAGATCGGGATTTCCGCCAGCTACCTCAATCTGATCGAACACAACCGGCGCAGAATCGGCGGCAAGCTTTTGCTCGATATCTCGCAGGCCTTGAAGGTGGAACCGCAGCTGCTCACAGATGGGGCAGAGGCGGCGCTGATCGCCACCTTGCGCGAAGCGGCAGAAGACGGCGGCCTGACCGGCGCAGAGGCTGAACGCGGCGATGAATTCGCCGGGCGGTTCCCCGGCTGGGCCGATGTGCTGGCAGGCACCTATCGCCGCGTCGCCACATTGGAGCGCACGGTGGAGGCGCTGACCGACAGGCTGGCCCACGACCCGCATCTGGCCGCCTCCATGCATGAGCTGTTGACCACCGCCGCCGCGATCCGCTCAACAGCGGCGATCCTGGCGGAAACCGAAACGCTGCAGCCCGAATGGCGCGACCGCTTTCACGCCAACATCAACGAAGACAGCCGCCGTCTGTCCGACAGCGCGCAGGCCCTTGTGGGCTATCTGGAAAGCAGTGAAGACGCGGCAGATGCGGCCATATCCCCGCAAGATGAGGTGGAAAGCTTTCTGTCCAACAACGCCTTCCACTTTGCCACGCTGGAAGAGGGCGCAGGCGATGAGGGCATCATTCAGGACCTGATCCAGAACGCGCCCGAGCTTGAGACGATGGCTGCCCAATACATTGCCAAAACCGTGCTGCGCCAGGTTGTCCAGGATGCCAAAGAGGTCAATCTGGCCGATCTGCGCACCGCAGTGGAAAGCGTGGGCCTTGATCCGCTGGCGCTCTCCCGCGCTCTTGGGGCCTCTGTGGCCTGCGTCTTGCGCCGGTTGGCGGCTTTGCCCGAATTGGCCGCAGGTCTGGTGGTCTGCGACCGCTCCGGGACCGTCATTTTCCGAAAATCGGTTGAGGGGTTCATGGTGCCCCGCCATGGCTCTTGTTGCCCGCTCTGGCCGCTTTTTGCCGCCCTCAGCCAGCCGGGTCTGGTGCTCAGCCAGCGGGTCACGCAATTGGGCCAGGCGCAGGTGCAGTTCGAAAGCTTTGCCACCAGCGAAACAACCACCGTCAGCCAATATAACGCGGCACCGCTGGTCCTTGCGGTGATGCTGCTGATCCCTGCAGAAGCGGGGTTGGCGTCCGGGCATCAGGTCGGGTCAACCTGCCGTATCTGCCCGCAATCTGACTGCCGCGCGCGGCGCGAACCCTCCATCATGACGGCTGGCATGTAAAAAGAAGCCATTCAGATTTGCCATCAACTCTTTGACAGCGCGGCCTTTCCGGTGCACTTTGCGAAGGCCGCGCAAAGACCCGATTTCAATCCGGGCGACGCGCACACAGGGGGAGGACAAGCGGCGCATGACAAAGCGTGTAGTGCTTGTGGAGGATGAGCTGAACATCGCAGAGGCCATCCGATTTTTGTTATCGAATGAAGGCTGGCGTGTGGAAACACTCGCCAACGGTGCAAGCGCTGTTGAGGTGATCCGCAACGCTGTGCCGGATCTTGTCATGCTTGACGTGATGCTGCCGGGCAAAAGCGGCTTTGAAATCCTGCATGATTTGCGCGCCGATCCCAATCTGGCGTCCTTGCCGATCCTGATGCTGACCGCGCGCGGACAAAGCCGCGACCGTGATATGGCAGAAAAGGCAGGGGTGAGCCGTTTCATGACCAAACCCTTCTCAAACGCTGAAATGCTGGAAGCGGTGCGTGAGCTGACAAGCTAAAGGGGCAGGGAGCCTGATGGCCAAAAGTCCGATCTTTCTTGAACGGCGCAGCTACCGCAAACGGCGGATGATAGATGCCATCCGCCTGCTGCCCCTGCTGGGCCTGCTGTTGTGGATGTTGCCGCTGATCTGGCCCGTCCCCGTACCGGTGCCCACAGCCGAGGAAGGATCAGACGTCATCTCAACCAGCGTGGCCTTGCGTTATCTTTTGGGGTCTGGATTGCGATGGTGCTCTTTGGCTGGCTGCTGTGGCGGCGCACGGCCTCATCCGTGGCTGATATGACCTCGGCCCCGACGGACATGCACGACTGATGGTTGCCCTCAACCAGCTGATTGCGGTGTGCCTGGCCTATGTCGCCATCCTTTTTGCGGTGGCGTTCATGGCCGAACGGGCGGCTCTGAATGGACGCGGCGCGCTCTTTGCGCTCGCCTTTGGTTTATACGCTGTCTTTGTCCATCTATTGCACCGCCTGGACGTTTTACGGCGCCGTTGGCTATGCCGCGCGGTCGGGGCTGGAATACCTCACCATCTATCTTGGCCCCTCGCTTGTCATGATCGGCTGGTGGTGGGCACTGCGCCGATTGGTCAGCATTGGCCGCAGCCAACGTGTTACCTCCATCGCGGATCTGATCTCATCGCGCTATGGCAAATCCAATGTGCTGGCGATTGCCGTCACCCTGATGGCGGTGATTGGCGTGACCCCCTATATCGCGCTTCAGCTGCAATCTGTTGTTGAATCCATCTCGATCTTTGCCACAGCAGACGTCAGCCCAAATGATCAAGGCACCGCCTTCAACCCCGCCCAGGCGGCCTTTTGGGTGGCCACCGGTCTGGCGCTTTTTACGGTGCTTTTCGGCACCCGTAATCTGAACGTGAACGAACGTCACCATGGTGTTGTGATCGCTGTGGCGGTTGAGGCGGTGGTCAAGCTGATCGCGCTTATTGCGGTGGGCATCTTTGTGGTCTGGGGCCTTGCCGGTGGCATCGGCGAAACACTGGAGCGCATTGACGCCTCAGATATCGGCACATGGGAGGTCAAAAGCAGCCGCTGGGCCGCGCTGACGATGCTGTCGGCCGCGGCGTTTTTGTGCCTGCCGCGCATGTTTCAGGTCATGGTGGTGGAAAACGACGATGACAAATACCTCCAATTCGCGTCCTGGGCCTTTCCTGCCTATCTGATGCTGATCAGCCTTTTTGTGGTGCCCATCGCGGTGGTGGGCCTTGATCTGATGCCGCCGGGGTCAAACCCCGATCTCTTCGTGCTGAGCCTGCCGCTGAGCCAGAACCAGAACGCGCTGGCCATGCTGTCGTTTCTGGGCGGGTTTTCTTCGGCGACCTCCATGGTGATCGTGGCCACCCTGGCGCTCAGCACAATGATGTCCAACCATATCGTGATGCCGGTGTGGCTGGCCCTCAGACGCGATGGCGCGACCCAATCGGGGGACGTGCGCAACGTGGTGATCCTGGCGCGCCGGGTCTCCATTCTGTTCATCATGGGGCTGGGCTTCTTTTACTATCGCGCCTCCGGCGGCAGCGGGGCGCTGGCAGCCATCGGCACGATCAGCTTTGGCGGCGTGGCGCAGTTCCTACCGGCCCTGCTGGGCGGCATCTTCTGGCGCGGGGCCACGCGCTTTGGCGCGCTCAGCGGTTTGGGCATGGGCTTTGCGGTCTGGATGTTCACCATGCTCTTGCCCAGCTTTGGCATCGACGGTGCGCTGTCGCGCGACATCTTTGAGCAGGGCCTGCTGGGGCTCAGCTGGCTCCGCCCTGATGCGCTTTTTGGCATTTCGGGGATTGATCCCACCGTGCACGCGGTGGTCTGGAGCCTGTCTCTTAATACAATCGCCTTCATTCTGGTCTCCATCTTCACCTTCCCGCACCCCATTGAGCGGCTGCAGGGCGCGCAGTTTGTCAACGTGCTGGAACATGACGGCCCGGCGCAGGGCTGGACCGCCTCTGTTGCGGGCAGCGAAGACCTGATGATCATGACCCAGCGTATTCTGGGTGCCCAAGAGGCGCAGGCCTTTTTCCGCGCAGAGGCCAAGGCCCAGGGCCTCATCGGCGGCCTTCCCGAACCCACGCCCGCCTTTGTCCAATCGCTTGAACGCGAACTGGCGGCCTCCGTTGGCGCGGCAACGGCCCATGCGATGGTGTCCCAAATCGTGGGCGGCACCTCCGTTTCAGTGCAAGACCTGCTGGCGGTGGCCGACGAATCCCAACAGATGCTGGAATATTCCAACCAGCTTGAGCTGAAATCCCGTGAACTTTCTGAGACCGCCGCCGAGCTGCGCAAAGCCAACGAAAAACTGACCCAGCTGTCGCTGCAAAAGGATGCCTTCCTCAGCCAGATCAGCCATGAGCTGCGCACGCCCATGACCTCCATCCGCTCGTTTTCGGAAATCCTGCGTGATGCAGGCAGCCTCAGCGCTGAGGACAAGACGCGCTACGCCAGCATCATCCACTCTGAGACCATCCGCTTGACCCGGCTGCTGGATGATCTGCTGGACCTGTCGGTTCTGGAAAACGGGCAGGTGTCTTTGCATCTGGGCCAAGAGGCGCTGGATGATGTGTTGTCGCGCGCGGTGACCACGGCCCTGACGGGGGCTGACGCACCCCTAGACGTGCACATCAACCGCCCGGCGCAGGCCGTTGTGCTGAACACCGATCTGGACAGGCTGGCGCAGGTCTTTATCAACCTCATTTCGAATGCGCAGAAATACTGCCAGGCGGACAAGCCGCGCCTGACCATTTCCCAAACCCTGGATGATCAGGGCCTTACCGTTTTGTTTGAGGACAACGGCCACGGCATAGCACCCGATGATCAGGCCGTGATCTTTGAAAAGTTCTACCGCGTCAGCGGCGTGCAGGGCGATGGGGCCGGTCTTGGACTGGCCATCTGCCAAGAGATCATGACCCGGCTGGGCGGCAGCATCAGCTATCTGCCCAATCGCGGCGGGGCTGCGTTTCAGATCACCCTGCCACCTGGCGCGCTCATAACGCCCACAGCGGCGATGGCCACAAACGCTTAAGGTAAGGACCCTCACCACATAAACATCCTGGTAACGTCCCTGCGCTAAACCTTAAGGCAATGCCGCTTGGCGGTAACCTTGCATGGGATCACAGCGCAATATGACAGTGCCCAACAGCTCCGTTGAGCCTGCAACCACTTCTGATTCAGGCTTTCTGCGCCGTATGACGCGCGCGGGTCAGGATGAGCAAAAGGCGCGCACAACCACCTTGGCCAAGGCCCTGCGCCTGACCCTCGCCAAAGAGGCGGACAGCATGCTGGGCCTGCCTCTGGCGGCTCTGTCCATCCGCACTCAGCAACAAGAAGGGGCAAGCCTGCGGGATGCCCTTCCCTCCGACCATCTGTTGATGCTGCTGGAAGGGCCGGGGGGCGCCGCGCCGCCGCGCTGATGGATCCCGCGCTTGTGGGCGCGCTCATTCAGCAGCAGACAATGGCAAACGTGCGCCCCGCAACTGACGCTGACACCCGCGCCTTCACCCCAACCGACGCCGCCCTTTGTGCGCCGTTTCTGGATGCGGTGATGGCCAAGGCCGCGCAGATGCCCGACGATGTGGCCGATCAGGCGCGCCTGGCTGGTGTGACCTTTGGGGCCTGGATGGCCGATACCCGCGTCCTGGCGCTTGCGCTGACGGCCCGCAGCTATACGCAGATGTCGCTGACCCTCGATATCGCGGGGGGCGTGCGCCAGGGTGTGCTGCTGATGTATCTGCCAGACGATGAACAGGCGATGATCGCGCCCCCCGATCAGGCTGAGCATGACGGCGCGCCCATCGACCTGGGCGGATCTCTTGATCCGATGGTGGGCACACTCCCCGCTGAGCTTCGCGTCTGCCTTAGTCCCCTGATGCTGTCACTGGGCCGCGTCAGCAGCTTGCAAGTGGGGGAGGTGATCGACATTGGATGCCCTGACTTTTCCCAGGTTGAGGTGCAATCGGCCAAGGCGACCCCGGTCTGTCACGGGGTTCTGGGGCAAAAAGACGGGCGGTGCATGGTGCAACTGCGCCTCAGCGCGAGCCCTCAGGGCGAAACCAGCCCGTTGGGCGGGGCGGCGCTGGCGCATTTTGACGATAGTGCAGAATTCGCAAACCCGATGCTTGCCGCACCTGCCACCCTTGCCCCCGCCGGGGGCGCTGCACCAGAGGCGGCGCTGCCGGATTTACCCGATTTGCCGGACCTGCCGGATTTGTCGGATAGCGCAAAGGCAGCTGACGCGTCAAAGCCAGAACCGGAGCCACCAGATTTGCCAGAGCTGCCAGATTTGCCAGACCTACCCGATCTGCCCGATTTACCGGACCTGCCGGATCTCCCAGATCTGCCGGACTTTGATCCGCCAACCAGCCAAACAGGCTAAAGGCAGCGCTTGCCGCCCCTTCAACCACACCCGCTGGAATAGATCAGCAGAACGATTGGCCCAGAACGTGGCGGATGTTGCTCAGATCATATCCACCGTCCCGAGCGGCGGCGACAATCTCATCGGGGGCCATCTCACCTGCTTGGCCCAAAGCCCAGGCAATGGTGGACCGCGTGCCAGAGGCGCAATAGGCCAGCACGACCTCATCCGTATTGGCCCCAAGATCGCGGTTTTCCGCAATCACAGGGGGCACCATGCTTTGATGGGTCAAGGGCACCAGCGCGAATTTCAGACCCGCCGCCTCAGCCGCCGTTCGGATCGCTTCGGCGCAATGGCTGGGGGGCACCTCCAGGTCGGGCCTGTTGCACAAGATCAACGTGATGCCAGCGTCTTTGAGCGCTTGCATGTCCTCCGGGCTGATTTGCGGGCTGACAAAATAGCGGGGGGTAAGCTGTCGAATGTCCATAGGCATGATCTACGAAAGCCTGCCGCGGGTGTCCAGACACCACCAGTAAGGGTATCAGGCGATAAAAATGCCCACCACGACCATCATCAACCCGATGACAGACAAAAACAGCGCGCCCAGGTTCAAGGGCAAAACCCCTTGCAGGGTGGCGCGCATTTCCTCATCGCTCAAAGATGCGCGTTTGGCACGGCTGACTTTCAGAATGCACCAGACAATGCCCACCAACCCGATCAGGGAAATGGCGGCACCGGCCCAGATGATGGCATTCGCGACAGGGGATACTTGGTCTTCCATGCCCCGCAGCTACGCCAAAGATCGGCTTTGAACAAGAGGGGCATCTTGCAGCGCCCCGCCAGCCCCGCTACTCACGTGCCAGCGCAATTTCCCAGTTGAAGGATCTCCAATGAGCGATACGGCCACGAACCCCGATGTGATCGAAACCGACGGCGACGCCAGCTACCGTGTCACCGCCAATGAGTTGCGTCAGTTCGTTGAACGCATTGAGCGGTTGGATGCGGAAAAGAAAGACCTCGCTGAGCAGCAAAAGGAAGTTCTGGCCGAGGCAAAGGCGCGCGGTTATGACACCAAAGTGCTGCGCAAAGTGATCGCGCTGCGCAAGCGTGACGCCGACGACATTGCCGAAGAAGAGGCGGTGTTGGAGATGTATAAAGAAGCCCTTGGGATGTGACGGGTCTGTGCACGCGCTGTGCACAGTTTGTGACTTTTAATCATGGGTCCAAAGCCCCCCTTGCACCCGCCCGCGCACCTCACTAGAAGGATGCAAATTTTTCCCCGCGCAGCCCCGCGCGGCCAATCTCTATGGAGCACACATGCAGGTCAATGAGACGCTGAACGAAGGTCTGAAACGCGGCTATGCCATCACGGTCACAGCCGCTGAGCTGGACGCGAAGGTCAACGAAAAACTGGCCGAAGCCCAGCCAGATGTTGAGATGAAGGGCTTCCGCAAAGGTAAGGTGCCGATGGCCCTGCTGAAAAAGCAATTCGGCCAGCGTGTTCTGGGCGAAGCCATGCAGGAAAGCATCGATGGCGCGATGTCTGAGCACTTTGAAAAGTCCGGCGATCGCCCTGCGATGCAGCCTGAGGTCAAAATGACCAATGAGGACTGGAAAGAAGGCGATGACGTCGAAGTTACAATGACTTACGAAGCGCTGCCTGAAATTCCTGAGCTGGATACCTCCAAGATCAAACTGGAAAAGCTGGTTGTCAAAGCAGACGACGCCGCGATCCAGGAAGCGCTGGAAAACCTGGCTGAAAATGCCCAGGACTTCAAAGCACGCAAGAAAGGCTCCAAAGCCAAAGACGGCGACCAGGTTGTCATGGACTTCCTGGGCAAGGTCGACGGCGAAGCGTTTGAGGGCGGTGCTGCCGAAGATTTCCCACTGGTGCTGGGCTCTGGCAACTTCATCCCCGGCTTCGAAGAACAACTGGTCGGCGTGAAAGCCGGTGAAGAAAAAGTGGTCGAAGTGTCCTTCCCCGAAGAATACCAGGCCGCACATCTGGCCGGCAAAGCCGCTGAATTCACCTGCACCGTGAAAGAAGTCAAAGAGCCCGTCGCCGCCGAGATCAACGATGAGCTGGCCACCAAGTTCGGCGCCGAAGACCTCGCCGCACTCAAGGGCCAGATCTCCGAACGGCTTGAGGCGGAATATGCCGGTGCGGCCCGCGCTGTCATGAAGCGCGGCCTGCTCGACGCGCTGGACGGTCTGGTTGATTTTGAGCTTCCTCCGTCTTTGGTAGAAGCCGAAGCAGGCCAGATCGCCCATCAGCTGTGGCACGAGGAAAACCCTGAGGTTGAGGGCCACGATCATCCTGAAATCGAAACCACTGATGAGCACAAAAAGCTTGCCACACGCCGTGTGCGCCTGGGGCTGTTGCTGGCAGAAATCGGTCAGAAGGCCGAGGTTGAGGTGACAGATGCGGAAATGAGCCAGGCGATCATGGCGCAGGCGCGTCAGTATCCCGGCCAAGAGCGTCAGTTCTTTGAATTTGTTCAGCAAAACCAGCAAATGCAGCAGCAGCTGCGCGCGCCGCTTTTTGAAGACAAAGTGGTCGATCACATCGCAGAAGGTGCGAGCGTGAAGGAAAAAGAGGTCTCCAAGGACGATCTGCAAAAGGCCGTTGAAGCGCTGGAAGAAGAAGCCGCGTAAACCCGGCGATAGAATGGGAAAAAGCCGCGCAGGATTGCGCGGCTTTTTTGTTTGTGAGGCACGATTTCTTTCAAGAAATCGCGACGGGCTTTTCAAAAAGCCCGCCCCCGTGACCCGTCAGGTGCCCAAACTCTTTAAAGAGTACGGAACGGATCCTTTAAAGGATCCGCCCCCACCCAGATCAAAGTGCAATGCGAAACTGTGCAAAGCCGTCCGCACCTGCGCCTGCTGGCTCCACCGTGACGCCTTTGACTTCATCGACATATTCCACCGCTTTGGGGCCGGTTTCAAAAAGCACGCTGGCCCCTTGCACGGGAGCAAAGCTCCAATTTGCGTCAGCGCGCGGGCTGATCGTGCCTTTTTCAACGATATAGCGCACGATCACATCGCGGTTGGTGTCTGGACCTTCAAAGATGATCGTATCGCCCAATGCCCCGGGGAACTGCCCACCGCCTGAGGCGCGGTAGTTGTTGGTGGCAATGATGAACTCTGCGTCCAGATCGAGTGGTGCGCCGTCATACATCAAATTCACGATCCGGCTGGCGCTGTCATCCAACAGCCCCCCTTGGGGTCGAACTTGGACGGCTGGCTGAGATCAATCTGATAGGTCACCCCGTCGATCACATCAAAGTTGTAGCTGGGAAAGGACGGGTTCAACAGCGGCTGATCCGCCACGCCCGGCGTCACTTGGTTAAACATCCCAGCTGAGCGTTCAAGCCAGTCTTTGACCTGCTGGCCCGTCACCCGCACCGCGCGCACGGTGTTGGGATAGAGATACAGATCCGAGACGTTCTTGATCGCAACATCACCCTTGGGCACATCGGTGAAATATTCCGGTCCCCCCGGCCTCCGGCCTTGAAAGGGGCGGCGGCAGAGAGGATGGGCAGACCTTCGTGTTCGGTGCCCTTCATCATCTGCTCAATATACCAAAGCTGCGCGTTGGAGACGACTTGCACGGACGGATCATCTGCCACCAGCGCGAAATAGCTGTGCAGGTTGGCATCCGTCTTGCCCACCGCACGGCGCACGTAGGCCAGGGTTTCATCATGATCCTTCTGGACTGAGGCCAGCACCGCAGGCACGCTTTCCACCAGCGCTGTGATGCTGCGGTCCTCATTGCGTTTGGAGATCGCGCGCGCCTCTGAGCTGTGCGAGGCGATGCGCCAGCCGTTGCCATCCCGTTCGAGCATCAGGTCAATTACACCCAGATGGCTGCCCCAGAACCCGCCCATGGTGGCGGGCGTGCCGTGGATTGTCCCGGCGGTGGCATCTACGGCGGCATAGTCTTGGTAAGTGCCTGAGGGGAAGACCAGGTGCGAATGCCCGGTCATGATCGCATCAATCCCGTCGATGGCCGCCAAGGGAACCGAGGCGTTCTCCATCATGTCTTCTTCCTTGGCTGACCCGATGCCTGAATGCGACAGGGCCACGATGATATCCGCGCCCGCTTCGCGCATTTGCGGCACATAGGCGCGCGCCGCTTCCAGAATGTCGCGCGCCTGAACGTTGCCTTCCAGATGGCGGCGGTCCCAGTTCATGATCTGCGGCGGGACAAAGCCAATCAGACCGATCTTGATGGGATGCGTCTCACCCGCGCCATCGGTGACCATGCGGTCCAGCAGCACGTAAGGCGGCAACAGCGTGACGTCCTTGGTGGGCTCTGCGCCCATTTCCTTGACCACATTGGCGCTGACCACAGGGAAGGCCGCACCAGCCAGGGATTTCATCAAGAAATCAAGGCCGTAGTTGAACTCATGATTGCCCACGGTAGAGGCATCAAACCCCAGCGTGTTCATCGCCTGGATGACGGGGTGCATGTCGCCTTCCTTCATGCCGCGTTCATAGGCGATGTAATCGCCCATCGGATTGCCCTGCAAAAAGTCGCCATTGTCCAGCAAGAGCGTGTTGGTGGCCTCCGCCCGGATCTCTTCGACCAGAGCGGCGGTGCGGGCCAGACCAACGGTGTCCCGGGGGCGGTCGGCGTAATAGTCATAAGGAAAGACATGTACATGCAAATCCGTGGTCTCCATCAGGCGCAGGTGGGCCTGATTGGCCGCGGCGTTAACGGAAAACGGGTGCAGCGCCAAAAGGCCCGCAGTGCCTGCAAGAAAATGACGACGGTTCAGGGATGAGGACATGGCAAAGCTCCTTAATTGCTCTTGGCACCCATAGGAAAGCTGGGTGACAGGCATGTGACAATAAAGACGTGGCGTAGCGCAAGTGGACGCTTTGGGTGGCAATATTGCAAGCAAAACTGCGCAGGTCGCTCTGGGCGCGGGCTTTGAGCTTGGGCTTGCAGTGGAGGACAGGTGCATTACCGCAGGATTTTATATCTAACCCATTGAAATTGCTTGTGATAAATGGGCCCGCATGCTGCTGGTTTTTGCAGCGTTTGCCCGGCCCGGCACAGCAAGGGCAGGGCACAAAAAAACGCCGCACTGAGTAAGCGCGGCGTTCTTTTATGGTTTGAACGGGCGGTTTTATGCGCCAGCTGTGCTTTCGTCTTCGCCTTCGGCTGGGGCTTCAACAGCCTCTGCCAGCTCATCGTCATCAGATGCAGCAGCACCGATGTCGTCAAAAAGCTCAGCGATTTCGAAGTCAGCTGCGGCTTCTTCTTCAGCGGCCAGTTCCTGAATGGATTTACCAGACGCCTGCAGCTCCGCTTCTTCTTCAGAACGGGCGACGTTCAGCTGAATGGTGGCATCCACTTCGGGGTGCAGCACGACGGTGACGTCATGCAGGCCCAGCTCTTTGATTGGGGCAGACAGCACAACCTGCTTGCGGTCGACGGTGAAACCGCCAGCCGTTGCGGCATCCGCCGCGTCGCGGGTGGTGACAGAGCCGTAAAGCGCGCCAGCATCCGAAGCAGAGCGAATCACGATGAACTGCTGACCGTCGAGCTTTTCAGCCAGAGAGGCGGCTTCTTTCTTGGTCTCAAGGTTCTGTGCTTCGAGCTGCGCTTTGCGGGCTTCAAAGGCGTCCACATTGGCTTTGGACGCAGACAGCGCCTTGCCTTGTGGCAGCAGGAAGTTGCGGGCGTAGCCGGGTTTGACGTCAACCACTTCGCCCATCTGGCCAAGCTTTGCGACGCGTTCGAGAAGGATAACTTGCATGATCTTCTCCTTACTTCACGGCGTAGGGCAGCAGGGCGAGGAAGCGGGCGCGTTTGATGGCACGGGCCAGTTCACGCTGCTTTTTCGCAGAAACTGCGGTGATGCGGGACGGCACGATTTTGCCACGCTCAGAGATGTAGCGTTGCAGCAGACGTGTGTCTTTATAGTCGATCGCAGGTGCGTTATCGCCCGAGAAGGGGCAGACCTTGCGACGGCGGAAAAATGGTTTTGCAGCCATGGGTTAAGTCCTTTTTCTCAAGCTGTTGATCAACGGCGCTCGCGGCGGCCTTCGCGCTCATCGCGCTTTTGCATCTGCACGGAAGGCAGCTCTTTGTGCGCGTCCACTTTGATGGTCAGCACACGCATCACATCATCATGCAGGCGCATCAGACGCTCCATTTCCTGCACAGCAGGTGCCGGGGCATCAGAGCGCAAAAAGGCATAGTGGCCTTTGCGGTTCTTGTTGATCTTATAGGCCATCGTTTTGACGCCCCAGTACTCATTGTCCACCAGTTTGCCGCCGTTGTCGGCAAGGACAGCACCGAAGTGTTCGATAAGGCCTTCTGCTTGCGTGTTGGACAAATCCTGACGCGCAATCATCACATGCTCATATAGTGGCATGTCGCACTCCATTTCTATCAAGGCGCATTTCAAAGGCGGGGCATTACATCCTTGCGGCCCCACCACGAGAGACTGCGCGGTTCAGATCATCTGCAAGGAAGTGCTGCGTATACAGTCTTTGGCGCGCAGAGCAAGGGCTTGCGCGCCAAATTCTCAGCCCAAGATCAGGGCCCTAGGCAGGTGCCGCAAAAAGCCCGTGCCGC
The DNA here is from genome assembly GCF_055693825.1 of Sulfitobacter sp. GN1-4. Lineage (NCBI taxonomy): Bacteria > Pseudomonadati > Pseudomonadota > Alphaproteobacteria > Rhodobacterales > Roseobacteraceae > Sulfitobacter > Sulfitobacter sp. GN1-4. The sequence goes on from NZ_JBVFUQ010000003.1 coordinate 1,860,192, forward strand.
AACTGCAATGCCTGCGCGCTTTGGCGCAGGACAATGAGCGTCAGCAGCGCCATCAGGATCTCAGACACCGGACCGGCCAGCCAGATGCCCCGCTCGCCCACCATCAGGGCCAACCCGAAGGTCAGCGGGATGCCGAAAGCATAAGGCTTGGACAGCCCCAGAACCGCCGCTTGCGTGGCTTTTCCGATGGCCTGAAAGTAGCTGGCGATCACAATCAAAGGCCCGGCCAACCACAGCATCGCAACGCTGATTTGCATGATCGGCACGAAGCTGTCGATCACGCTGGCATCGGTGACAAAGATCCGCGCAATCGGGGCAGGGGCCAGCCAAAAGAGTGCTTGCATCAAGGTGCAATAGATCAAAGCCACCCCCAGCCCCATGCGCAGGGTTTTGTCAGAACGGTCCCAAAGGCCAGCACCATAGTTGTTGCCGACAATTGATTGCAGCGCATGGGTCAGACCAAGAAGCGGCAGGAACATGAAGGTCATCACCCGGGTCACGATCCCGTAGGCGGATACCTTGGCGTCATAGTCCGGCGCTTCGATCATCTGCAAAGCAATGATGACAGAGGTAGCGCCCAAGGCGATGCCAATGAAGTTGAGGCTTTGCGGTGCCCCCAGCGCCAGGATGCGCCCCCACCGCTGGCCCCAACCGGTACGCAACAGCACGCTGGGGTGCAAAACGGCCATGCCGCGCAGGCGGTAGCCCCCGATGATCACCAGCGCCAAAAGCTGTGCCGCCGCCGTTCCCAGGGCTGATCCTGCCACGCCCATCCCCGCCAGTGCGATCAGGACATAGTTGAACCCGATGTTGGACAGCGACACCAGCAAGCTCATCGCGGCCATAAAGCCGATGCGCCCCTCGTTGCGCAGGGCATCCGAATGCACCCCCAGCAAAAACGCAAGCGGCGACATGAAGACCATGATCACCAGATAGGTTTGCGCCATCTCAGCCAGCACCGCATCGCCAGAGGCCAACGCCGCCACCAAGGGCGCGCCCCCCAAAAGGTAGGCCACAATCAAAAGCGCACTGACCGCCAAAGCCAGCCCATGCGCACCCGCAAAGGTGCCGTAGGCAGCGGGCATGTCACCGGCCCCCAGATTGCGGGCCAGGATGCTGGACATGCCGTTGGCCACCAACGTGGCAAGCGCGATGATCAACATGAACAGGGGAAAGATCAGCGTGACCGCGCCAAGCGCCTGCGCGCCCACATAGCGGCCCAGAAACATCGCATCCACGACGGTGAGCAGGCCATTCATGCTCATCACCAGGATGATGGGCAGGGCGGTTTTGACAAAGATTTGGCCCAGCGGGCCATGGGTAAAGGTATTTTGTTCGGACATATCAGACCTCATGTTTCCGATGTTCCGCGTGACTTCAGGGGCTCGCATTGACCAAAAGCGCGGAGACGCGAAAAAGGGTCGGATCGAATTCGGCGCTTCACCATGGGACATCCCTGCGAGCGGCTGGTGGCCGGACCATGAAGGGGGCGTAGCTGCGATTTATCCGCAGTGCAATCGCAAAGATGGCGGTGTCCCCGCGCGCTGTGGCGCGCGCGGCACGTGAAAGCCCCCACATGGTCCCGAAGGTGCCCCGCGCGTGCCCATCTTTTGTCCATTTCTGTGACCTATCATAGGGCAGCGAAGTATTCGGCGAGGAAACCGCAATGACAGCGACAGCAGATTTCACCATCCCCGAAGGTGTGGCCCACGAACCGGTGCGCATGACCAACGGCGCGCGCATGCTTGTACGGGGCGGCCAGCGTTTGCTGGGCGCGGCTCTGGCGATGGCGGCGGTAGGCCTTTGGGTGGCACCGGGATCGTCGTGGGAAAGCGACGTGATGCTGTTCAAGCTGATCCTGTCCTTTACCGGTTTGCTGGCCGCCTTTGGCCTGATGAACGCCAGCGCGCGGCCACGTGCACCCGAGATTGAGATTGATACCATCCGCCGCGAAGTGCGCCTCGTGCGCCGCGAAAAACAAGAGCGGGTTGTGCTGCAATCCAGCAGCTTTGGCGAATTGGCCCATGCGGAGTTTGATGGCGCCAACGTACAGCTTTGGGGGGCGGACGGAGATTTCCTGGCCGAGGTTGCCCTGTCTGATCGCAAAGCGCTGGCAAGCTTGCTGGCTGGTCTGCGCGACGCAGGCAAGCTGGAGTAATCCACACCACAGACTAAGACGGGAAGGGCGCGGCGTTTTGGCCGCGCTTTTGCTGTGCGCAGATCATTGTTCTTTGATGCACACGAAGTGTTGAGCGGTGCTGAGTTGCAAAAACGCCGTTTCGGTCCAGTTTTAATGCATCATTTCTATTGCACGGAGATCTCCCATGAAGACCTTGATGTTTGCCGCCGCGATGGCCCTTGGTGCCAGCAGCGCATTTGCCGCCGAAAAGTTTGTGCTCGATGCCAGCCACTCCCAGGTTATTTTCAGCTATGACCACCTGGGCTATTCCACAACATTCGGCATGTTTTCCGGCTTTGAAGGCGAGATCATGTTTGATGCCGATGCGCCTGCAAATTCATCCGTCAGCGTCTCCATGCCTGTGAAATCCATGTTCACCGGTTGGGAACAGCGCGACGGCCACTTCATGTCTGGTGATTTCTTTGGGGCCGCTGACGGCGATATGGTCACGTTCACCTCCACCAGCATTGAGGTCACGGGCGATAACACCGCGATGATCACCGGTGATCTGTCAATGAATGACGTCACCCAATCGGTGGTTCTGGAAACCACGCTCAACAAGGTTGGCGATCACCCGATGGCAGGCAAGCCCTGGATGGGCTTTGATGCGACAACCACGCTGAAGCGGTCTGATTTTGGCCTGGGCGCTTTTGCACCAGCGGTGGGGGACGACGTTGAGGTCCGCATCTCGCTTGAGGCGATGAAAGCAGGCTAAGGCCTGATCTTTGACCTGATGCAAAAGCCCGCTTCGACCGAAGCGGGCTTTTTTCTGCGTGGAGCGCGGATAGTCTGGCACCGTCACCCGAACCAAGAGGCGTCACGCCGTGCAGGCTGATCACTCAGCAGCGGCGGCGCCACCCCGCTGGGCGGTCAGGGCCACGGCGACCTCTACGGCGAAGGCCAGGCTGGCCTCATCGCCCACATTATCGCCAATCCCAAAGGCGCGCCGGTCCAATGTCAGCTTGCCTGCCATCTGGGCCAGATCATCCACGATGCTAAGCGTGAAGGGCAGAACGACGGGCACGCTCACCCCTTTGAGCGTCAACTCCCCCTGCGCTCGATAGACACCGTCTTGTGCGTTCAGGATGACCGCCTCAAATACCGCTGTCGCGTGGTTTTCGGCATCAAAGAAATCAGCCCCCATGGCCTGCTGCGTGACCGACCCCAAGGTGAGCGAGGGGATGGACACCGTGGTGGTCACCGTCCCGACCTCAGCGGTGTCACGGGTTTCGTCAAAGGTGATGGCGGCTGTCCAATCGGCGAAACTGCCAGCAACGGCACTGCCAAATTGCACCACGGTGATGTCGATACTGCCGTCTTGGACAACCCAGTCTGATGCCACGTCCTCAAGTACGGCGGCCTTAACGCCCGCTTTCCCGTCGCCACTGGCCAGCGTTGCGGCCAGCCCAAGGGCGGCGCCCCAGACAAGGACAGCTCCGAAAAACGGCGCGCGGGCGTGGTTTTGCGCGGGCATCTCAGGCAGCTCAGGTGCGCCCGGCAGCATCCGCCGGAGCGTCGCGTCTTTGTCGATGATATGGTGCTTGAGCGCGCCTGCGATGTGCAACAGCAGTGATACCGCCAACACCTTGGTGGCCACAAAATGCACCGCGACAAAGAAATGCTCGACCGCGACGGATTTCGGCACCAACGGCAACCCTTGGCCAAAGGGCCACCAGATCGGGGCGAAACCAGCGGCGGCTGCGTGCGATATCCACCCCGACAGCGGGACAATCACCAAGGATCCGTAAAGCAGCCAATGCACGATCTCAGCGGCAAAGCTTTCGGCCTTTTTATCCGCATTCAGCAACCCCGGCTTGGGCTGGCCAAGCGCCCAAAGAATGCGCGCTGCGGCAACAAAAAACGCGGCCACGCCTAAGGTCTTATGCAAGGAGAACATCCAAGCCTTCCGCGCCAGCTCAGCATCGGTTTCATAGGGCAGGTTGTTGGCGATAAGCCCCAGCGGGATCAGGGTGAGGATCAACAGCGCGGTAAGCCAATGAAAGCTCTTTGCAACGCTACCGTACCGGTTTGCTGTGTTTGACAGGGCCATCAAAAATTCCTTCGTTTAGATATCCCAAGACATAGCTTGCGGGGCGTGTTGCGCAATCTCAACCCGCGCACAGTCAGCGTGCAGGCTTGTTCACACGCCAGTCAACCGCTAGACCGCGATCAGACTGATCAAGGGGGCCTTATGAGCATCGCATTCGTTTTTCCCGGACAAGGGGCGCAAACCATCGGTATGGGCCAAGCCCTGGCAGAGGCCTATCCAGCGGCGCGTGCCGTGTTTGAAGAGGTGGACGATGCCTTGGGTGAAAAGCTGTCTGCCCTGATCTGGGAAGGTGAGGCAGAGACGCTGACGCTGACAGAAAACGCACAGCCCGCCCTGATGGCCACCTCCATGGCGGCAGTTGCGGCGCTCAAATCCGAAGGCATCGGGCTGGAGCGCGCGTCTTTTGTGGCCGGCCATTCGCTGGGCGAATATTCCGCCCTTTGCGCAGCGGGCACGCTCAGCCTGGCGGACACCGCGCGGCTGTTGCGCATTCGCGGCAAAGCCATGCAAGCGGCGGTGCCTGTGGGTGAGGGCGCGATGGCCGCTGTGCTGGGGCTGGATGCAGCAGCCGCAGACCAGAGTTGCACAAGCCGCTGCTGAGGGCGATGTCTGCCAGTTGGCCAACGAAAATGACCCCACGCAAAACGTGCTCTCTGGCAGTAAGGCCGCGATTGACCGAGCCGTGGTTCTGGCAAAAGAGGCCGGTGCCAAACGTGCCCTGCCACTGCCCGTGTCCGCACCCTTTCACTGCGCCCTGATGCAGCCCGCTGCTGATGCCATGGCTGAGGCCTTGGGCGATGTGCAGATGTCTGATCCTGCCGTGCCGCTGGTGGCCAATGTGCTGGCTGAAAGCACGACAGATGCCGCGCGCATCCGCGATTTGCTGGTGGAGCAGGTCACAGGCCGCGTGCGCTGGCGATCCTCGGTTGAGTGGATGGTCGCCCAAGGCGTGACGGAGTTTTGGGAGATTGGGGCAGGCAAGGCGCTGTCTGGTATGATCCGCCGGATCGCCAAGGAAAGCACCTGCCGCGCGGTAGGCACGCCCGATGATGTGGCGGCGGTGATCGCGGGCTGATGCGCCGCATCCTCGCTCTTGTTGCGGTGTTGGGCATCCTTTTCGGATGCGTGACCGCCTTTGGCGTTCTGGAGGACCGCACCGCTTTTGAGATTGAGGGCGACCGGCTTTACATGAGCGGTGAGATTGCCACCAGCAGTCCCCGCCGGTTCTTTGCGGTGATGGAGGATAACCCCCAGGTTCAGACCATCGTGTTGATGGACATGCCCGGCTCCGTGGATGAGGTCGCTGTGCACGACATGGGGTATTTCATCCGCGAAAACGGCCTGAACACACATCTGACACCGCAAAGCGAGATTTTCTCGGGTGCGGTCGATCTGTTTTTGGCGGGCAATGCGCGCACCATGACCTGCTGTGCGGTCATCGGCGTGCATGACTGGGCCGATGCCTTTGGCGACGGCAGTGACTATCCACGCGACGCGCCGGAACATGATGCCAATGTGGCCTATTTTGTGACAATGCTGGGATCTGATGCATTTTATTGGTTCACCTTGCAGGCGGCGACCTCAGATGAGATGCACATTATGACACGCACGGAACTGGACCGTTTTGGGATGCTGACCGCGCCGATAAGACAATAGGGAGCTGAGGGAACATATGTTTGATCTGACTGGAAAAACCGCACTGGTGACAGGTGCATCAGGGGGCATCGGTGCGGACATCGCACGGCAGTTGCACGCCGCAGGCGCCACCGTGGGCCTGTCTGGCACCCGCACAGAGCCACTGGAGGCCCTGCAGGCCGAGCTGGGCGAACGTGCCCATGTGCTGCCCTGCAACCTGAGCGACATGGCCGCGGTTGAGGCGCTGCCCAAGGCCGCGGTTGAGGCGATGGGCGCAGTCGATATTTTGGTCAACAACGCCGGCATCACCCGCGACAATCTTTTCATGCGCATGTCGGATGAGGAATGGGACAGCGTGCTGAACGTGAACCTGACCGCCACCTACAAACTGTGCAAAGGCGTGATGCGCGGCATGATGAAATCCCGCTGGGGTCGGATCATCAATATTTCCTCCATTGTGGGGGCCACAGGCAATCCCGGTCAGGCAAACTATGCCGCGTCCAAAGCGGGCATGGTCGGCATGTCAAAGTCACTGGCCTATGAAGTTGCCAGCCGTGGCATCACCGTGAATGCGGTGGCACCGGGGTTTATTCAGACGGCGATGACGGACAAGCTGACGGATGAGCAAAAGTCTGGAATCATGGCGCAAATTCCGGCGGGGCGGATGGGGACACCGGGCGAAATTGCCAGCGCGGTACTGTATCTGGCAAGCGAGGAAGCAGCCTATTTGACGGGCACAACCTTGCACGTCAACGGCGGCATGGCCATGTTGTAAAGCGCTTCGCTAAACATTTGCGCATGACGGCGCATGTGCTAAAGGGGGCGCAGAATCGAATTCGGGGGTTGCCGTCGGTGCCGCTGTTTTTGGTATTCGAAGGGACGAACCGCCCTAGTTTTGGGGCTCTTACCAATCGCCATGAGTGGGCGTGCGGACAGAAATTTAGGCCATAGGCCGAAAAACGTGAGGATTTATTATGAGCGACGTCGCAGACCGCGTGAAAAAGATCGTTGTAGAACACCTGGGTGTTGAAGAGGACAAAGTTGCCGAGAATGCGTCGTTCATCGACGATCTGGGCGCAGACAGCCTCGACACTGTTGAGCTGGTGATGGCTTTTGAAGAAGAGTTCGGCATCGAGATCCCTGATGACGCGGCTGAGAACATTCAGACTTTTGGCGATGCGGTGAAGTTCATCAATGATGCCTCCTAAGTCGGCAGGGGCCTAAGGCCCCGACCGCAGCAGATTTGAAACGGCGTTGTTCTGAGCGGAACAGCGCCGTTTCTGGTTTTCGGGGTTGCTCATTGCTGCCGCTCTTCGCAGTTTGGCGCAAAGACGCAAAGAATAGCGTGAGCATTGAGCATGTCCCGGACGATCCCCACGATCAACACATCCCGTTTGACCCTGCGCGCCATGCGCTCTGAAGACTTTCAGCGCTTTGCCGAGATCTGGGCGACGCCTGAAGTGGTGGCCCATGTCACCGGCAAGCCGCGCAGCAAGGCGTTGTCGTGGGACGCGTTCCTGCGCAACGCAGGGCATTGGCAAATCTCAGGCTTTGGGCAATGGGGTATCCAATTGCACGGCCAACGCCATATCGTGGGGCAGGCCGGATTTTTCTTCGGCTCACGCGGGCTGGGCGCGGATTTCGATCCCTATCCAGAGGCCGGATGGGTCATGGCCCCCGAGGCACAGGGGCAGGGGCTGGGGCTGAACGCTGTAGAGGCGGCGCATGATTGGTTCGACCGTGTGATCGCAGGCCCGACGGTCTGCATCATCACGCCGGACAACGCCCCATCGTTGCGCATTGCGCAATCGGTCGGATACCGCGCGATGCGGGAGGCGGAGATGGAAGGCGACAAGGTGGTTCTGATGGCCCGCAAGGGGCCACCAGTTTGATGGCGCTGCAACAACCTGATCCCTTGAAACCGCAGGGCTGCCCAAGGTATAGCGCAACAAAGCGAGAAGAGGGGCTTTGAGATGCGCAGAGTAGTCGTGACAGGTTTGGGTCTTGTGACACCATTGGCCGATGGCGTTGAGGAAAGCTGGAAGCGGATCCTGGATGGGCAATCTGGTGCGGGGCCGATCACGGGTTTTGACGCCAGCAATCTGGTCACGCAATACGCCTGCGAAGTGCCTTTGGGTGACGGCACGGACGGGACGTTTGATGCCGCCAAATACATGGCCCCCAAAGAGCAGCGCAAGGTGGATACGTTCATCCTGTTTGGTTTGGCAGCCGCACAGCAGGCGGTTGAGGATTCAGGCTGGATGCCTGAGGACAAAGAGGCGCTGGAACGCACGGGCGTGCTGATCGGCTCTGGCATTGGTGGGCTGAACTCCATCGCGAACACCACGCTAGTGATGAAAGAAAAAGGTCCCCGCCGGGTCAGCCCGTTCTTTGTGCCGGGGGCGCTGATCAACCTGATCTCAGGTCAGGTGTCGATCAAATACGGATTTAAAGGCCCGAACCATTCGGTCGTGACCGCCTGTTCCACAGGCGCCCATGCCATTGGCGATGCATCGCGTCTGATCCAGCATGGCGATGCGGATGTGATGGTCGCGGGCGGTGCGGAGGCTGCGATTTGTGAGATTGGCATTGCGGGTTTTAACGCCTGCAAGGCGCTGTCGACCAAACGCGGCGATGACCCCAAGAGCGCATCGCGCCCCTATGATGAGGACCGGGACGGTTTCGTGATGGGCGAAGGTGCGGGCATCGTGGTGCTGGAGGAATATGAGCACGCCAAGGCGCGCGGGGCCAAGATCTATGCCGAAGTGATTGGCTATGGCCTGTCGGGCGATGCCTATCACATCACTGCACCGTCTGAGGATGGGGAGGGCGGTGAACGCTCCATGCGCAACGCGCTGCGCAATGCGGGCAAAGAGCCCAAGGACATTGATTACATCAACGCCCATGGCACATCGACCATGGCCGACACCATTGAGCTGGGCGCGGTCGAGCGGATGATGGGCGAACACGCAGGCAAGGTGACGATGTCATCGACGAAGTCAGCGACAGGTCACCTTTGGGGCCGCGGGCGCGATTGAGGCGATTTTCTCCATCCTGGCGATCCGCGATCAGGTGGCACCGCCCACGATCAACCTGGAGAACCCAGCGGTTGAGACCGCGATTGATCTGGCCCCCAACAAGGCCGTGAAACGTGAGATCAACGTGGCCCTGAGCAACTCTTTTGGTTTTGGCGGTACGAACGCAAGCGTCCTTTTCGGGAAGGTATAACGCATGTGGCGGCATATTGCCTCAAACGCGGTGACATTTTTGGTCGTGGCGGTGTTTCTGCTCGGCGGTGTGATCCTGTGGGGGCAAAACGAATACAGTGCCCAAGGGCCGCTGGATACGGCGATTTGTTTGCAGGTGCAGCCCGGCTCTAACATGCGGCGGGTGTCAGAGGATTTGGCCGCGCAGGGGGCTGTCAGCTCCGCGTCTATTTTCCGCATCGGGGCCGATTACCAGGAAAAGGCCAGCCAGTTGAAGGCGGGCAGCTTTCTTGTGGAACCGGGTGCGTCGATGTCAGAGATTGTCGATGTTGTGACCCGTGGCGGGGCCAGCACTTGCGGGACAGAAGTGGTGTACCGCATCGGGGTGAACCGTTTGTCCGTGCAGGTGCGTGAGTTGGACCCTGCCACCAACCGCTTTGTCGAACGCGCGGAGTTCCAGCCTGCGTCCGAAGAGGTGCCAGCGGTCTACACTGAGACCAAAGCGCAAGCCGACACACGGTTCCGCATTGCTTTGGCCGAAGGCGTGACAAGCTGGCAGGTCATCGAAGCAATGAAAGGCATGGATGTGCTGGAGGGATCAGCCGGGGATGTGCCGCCTGAGGGGTCTTTGGCCCCCGACAGCTATGAAGTGCGCCCGGGCGATGACCGCGCCGCAGTGGTGGCCCGGATGCAGGCCGCGCAGGAAAACCTGGTGGCCGAGGCTTGGGCCGCGCGCGATCCGGAATTGCCGATTGAAACACCGGAGGATTTGATCACGCTGGCGTCGATCATCGAAAAAGAAACCGGTGTGGCAGAGGAACGGCGCCAGGTGTCGAGCGTGTTTGTGAACCGTTTGAACCAAGGCATGCGGCTGCAGACAGACCCTACGGTGATCTATGGGATCACACGGGGTGAAGGCGTTCTGGGGCGCGGGCTGAGGCGCTCTGAGCTGAGGGCGGAGACGCCGTGGAACACCTATGTAATCCCGGGATTGCCACCCACGCCTATTGCCAACCCGGGTCGTGCAAGCCTGATGGCCGCGGCACAGCCGGATGAGACGGATTATATCTTCTTTGTGGCGGACGGCACGGGGGGCCATGCCTTTGCCGTGACATTGGCTGAGCACAACCGGAACGTGGCGCGCTGGCGGCAGATTGAAGCGGAAACGCGCGGCGGCAAGCAACAGCGAAAGCGACTGATCAGGCACCCGGTTTTAGGGGGCTGCGCCTCTGTCCCCGCGGGGACAGGGGCTTTTTGCTGTGCCAATTCAGGCCTTTGACCCCTGCTTTAACGATCAATTAGGGATTGCCCACAGGCCCGCGGCGTTGGCCCCGTTGCGGGGTTTTGCAGGGGGGCGTGCGCGCGGCCTACCACGGCTTGAGCCGCCGGTGCCAAAGTGTTCCGGCAAGCTAGAAGGTGTGGGTGAGCGGCTTAGGGCAGGGACCCGGATAGCGCCTTTCATGCCTTGTTGGTCGGAGGGCCATACGGAAGGGTATGATCCACCATGACGGCAGAGACAGAAAACGAAGATGTGATGCGCGCAGAAGATCTTTTGCGCGCACTGCGGGAGGCTGCACTGGGGTTACGGCAAGAGATTGAAGCCCACGCCCGAGATGTGCGGGAAGACACGCATTTGAATGCGGCAGAGATAAAGCAGACCCTCAGTAAAATCAGAGGGTTAATGACTGAATTCGGCAAAGCGGAGAACTTCCTAAATGAGAGCACAAGCAAACGGGACGGTATCGCACCTGGGGTATGCCCTCGATCTGGACAGAGCCCGGGTTGAGATCGGGTGCAAATTGGATCGCTTGCGCCGATGCGGGCGTCCAAGAGCAATTCCTGAATGAGCTGAGCACAGAGGAGGTCATGGCGCTGCCCTATCTGTTTGAGTTCTGGGCCTTGCCGCATCAGTTGCCCCCGGAGGGGCTTGGCGGACCTGGATCGTGATGGGCGGACGCGGTGCGGGCAAGACGCGGGCGGGGGCGGAATGGGTGCGCAGCCTGGTCGAAGGTGCGCGGCCCCTGGATGCGGGACGGTGTCAGCGCGTGGCACTGGTAGGAGAGACGATTGATCAGGTGCGCGAGGTCATGATTTTTGGCGAAAGCGGGATTTTGGCCTGCTCGCCCGAGGACCGGCGGCCGCAGTGGGAGGCGGGGCGCAAGCGCTTGGTCTGGCCCAATGGGGCAGTGGCGAGCGTGCATACCGCCCAAGATCCAGAAGGCCTGCGCGGGCCGCAGTTTGATGCCGCTTGGGTTGATGAATACGGCTGTGCGGCGATTGACAAAGGGGCCAACCAGCCGAACAAATTTCTGGATGCCAAAAGCTCAGAAAGTCAGCTGCCTTATTTTTCAACCGGGGCGCGGGATGAGTTGATGCAGATGCAATATCTGCGTGCGATGTCGGCCTATTGGAAAGATCCCGCAAACAACCCGGTATCGACCGAATATGCGGGGCGCATGCTGGACATGAGCCGGGCCTATGTCTGGGCCTATGACATGCGGCCCTATCCGTTCTTTCCCAACAACCTGGAAAAATGGAGCGATGGCGAGAATTACACCCGCGGACACTGGATCAACGGGCGCACGGCGGGCCGGTCATTGGCGTCTGTCGTCGCTGAGGTTTGCCGCCGCGCTGGGCTGACAGCGTTCGATACTGATGGGCTTTACGGATATGTGCGCGGCTACGCGGTTGAGCAGGTCAGTGAGGCGCGCACAGCCTTGCAGCCCTTGATGATCCGTTACGGCTTTGACGCGATTGAGCGGGATGGCGTGTTGCGGTTTCGGATGCGGGACGGGCAGGCGGTGCAGACGCTGAGCCGGGACGACTTTGCGTTGAGCGCTGATCTGGATGGCACGGTAGAGCAAACCCGTGAGGCGGAGGCTGAGGTTTCGGGCAGGATGCGGTTGCGCTTTGTGCAGGCGGATGCTGATTTCGAAGTTATTTCGGAAGAAGCGGTCTTGGCCGATGAGGCCACCCACGGGGTCGCGGGGTCTGAGGTGAACTTGGTGCTGACCCGTGGTGAGGGCCGGCAGGTGGTGGAACGCTGGCTGACAGAGGCGCGCGTGTCTCGTGATGCGGTGCGGCTGGCTTTGCCGCCCTCGCAGCTGGATCTGGGGGCGGGCGACGTCTTTGAGTTGCCCGGCGACGGCGCTGAGCGCGCGGCCCGTTACCGTATCGACCGGGTGGAACGGACAGATGTCCAGGTGATCGAAGGCGTCAGGATTGAGCCGGAAGTATATGATGCGGCTGACATTTATGATGAAATCGTCACGGCCCGACCCTTTGTCGCCCCTACGCCGGTGTTGTCCTATTTCATGGATTTGCCGCTGCTGCGCGGGGATGAAGTGCCCCATGCGCCGCATCTAGCAGCCACCGCAGATCCTTGGCCAGGGTCGGTGGCCTTGTTTCAATCCAGCATCGATGCGGATTACCGGCTGAGCAAAGTGATCAGCGCCCGTGCGGTTGTAGGGGTCACCAGGACGCCTTTGGTCGCAGCCTGTTCTGGGGTGTATGATCGCGGTGCGGTGCTTGAGGTCACCTTGGTCAGCGGCACCCTGTCGAGCGTGACGCCAGAGGCGCTGTTGGCCGGTGCCAATACCGCTGCGATCGGCGATGGGAGCGCTGACCGCTGGGAGGTGTTTCAGTTTGAAAAGGCAGAGCTTGTGGGCCCCAAGACTTATTGGCTCAGCACTCGGTTGCGGGGGCAGGCGGGCAGTGATGCGCTTATGCCGGGGGTTTGGCCTGCTGGATCAGCCTTTGTGCTGCTGGACGGGGTGCCGGAGCAAATTGATCTAAGCCCCAACTTGCGGCGGGTGGCACAGAACTTTCGCATCGGTCCTGCAGGACGCGGTGTCGACGATCCCGCCTACCGGCATGAGGTGGTGGCGTTTGACGGCAACGGATTGCGCCCGTTAAGCCCGTGTCATCTGAAAGCTGTGCCAGACGGTGCGGGCGGTCACGTCCTAAGCTGGATCCGGCGGAGCCGCATTGACGGTGATGGCTGGGAAGCGGTGGATGTGCCTTTGGGTGAAGAGAGTGAGCTATACCGGGTTCAGGTTGTGCAAAATGGCCAGGTCCTGCGGGAGGAGACTGTTTCAGTGCCCAATTGGACCTATTCCGCCGCGATGCAGGCCGCAGACGGGCTGACGGTCGCATATTCCGTCTCCATCGCGCAGATCTCTGCCGCCTATGGGCCGGGTTTGGCGACCACGTTGCAGATCGCAGCCTGATCTGTGCGTTCGGTTCATCTGGGGGATGTTTTGGCGGTGGTGCGTGCCTTGAGAATGCTGCCGAGGTCAGACCGAACGGCGCAGTGCGGTGCATTCATCGCAGCCGCGGAATGCGCCAGCAGATATGCCGGGCGTTTGGGCAAACCTCACCCGACGCATGGGGACGGCACGCTGCGCGCCGTGGTGCGCGGCCAGCCAACACAGGCGTATCTTTCATTGGATGACCCAGAGGTCTGCCACTGTTTTGAGGTGGTGTTCTGCGTTCTACAGACCCGCCCACGCAGTCGGCTCATGTAAGTTGTGGTAACACATCACAAATACAAATATGGTGCATCACGGCTTTGCGTTTGGCAGATTGTTCCTACATGGAGTAAGGAAAGCCTGTGATAGGAGGGCGCTCATGGCCGAAATCAGCAGAAAAATTGCGTCTCTTGATCCTGTTTGGGATCAAATTCAGCGTGAAGCGCAGGATGCGGTGCAAGAAGAACCGCTGATCGGCGGTTTTGTGCATGCCTGTATTCTGCATCACAAATCCATCGAAAAGGCGCTGTCTTACCGGATCGCCGCCAAACTGGCCTCAAATGAGATGTCGATGGTCGTGGTGCGTGAGATGGTTGAAGAGGCCTATGCCCAGGATCCTGAGCTGGTAGAGGCCGCGCGCGCCGATCTGGTGGCGATTTATGAGCGGGACCCCGCCTGCCACCGGTTCTTGCAGCCGATCCTTTATTTCAAAGGATATCAGGCGGTGCAGGCCTACCGTGTGGCGCATCACCTTTGGGTGCGCGGGCAGCGTGACCTGGCCTATTTTGTCCAGATGCGCGTCAGTGAAATTTTCGGCGTCGACATCCACCCCGGCGCGACCTTGGGCAAGGGCATCATGATCGACCATGCCCATTCCATCGTCATTGGTGAGACAGCCGTGGTGGGCGACAATGTATCTATGCTGCATTCCGTCACTCTGGGCGGTACCGGCAAAGAGGAAGAAGACCGTCACCCCAAGATCGGTGACGGGGTTCTGATCGGCGCGGGCGCGAAGGTTTTGGGCAACATCAAGGTGGGCCATTGCAGCCGCATCGCAGCCGGTTCCGTGGTGCTGGAAGAAGTGCCGCCCTGCAAGACCGTCGCAGGCATTCCCGCCAAGATCGTGGGCGAGGCCGGATGCGAGCAGCCGTCGGTATCCATGAACCACATGCTGGGGCCTTGGGCCAAAGACTGACGGCTTGATAGAATAGAGTTTCTGCCCTGCAAGCGGGGCAGCGGTAAGGCCGATGGGGATCCCCCACCGGCCTTTCTTTTGCGTTACGCCAGCATGGTCATGGGCGCTTCGAGGTTGTCCTTGATCGCCGTCAGAAGCTGCGCGCCCAAGGCTCCGTCAATCACCCGGTGATCGACGCTGAGTGTTACAGACATCACCGTGGCCACGGCCAGATCGCCCTCGGCGTTGACCACAGGTTTCTTGACGCCAGCCCCTACAGCCAGGATCGCGCCATGGGGCGGGTTGATCACTGCATCGAAATTATCGATGCCGAACATGCCCAGGTTTGAGATCGCAAAGCTGCCGCCTTGGTATTCATGCGGCGCAAGCTTGCGGTCGCGGGCGCGGGTGGCGAGGTCTTTCATCTCGGACGACAGCGCCGAGAGGGACTTCATATCCGCGTCCTTGAGCACGGGGGTAAAGAGCCCCCCTTCGATGGCCACAGCCACTGCGACGTCGGAAGGTTTCAGCTTTAGCATCCGGTCACCGGCCCAGACGGCATTCGCCTCTGGCACCTGTTGCAGCGCCAGCGCGCAGGCTTTGATGATGAAATCATTCACCGACAGTTTTACGCCGCGCGGTTCTAGCTGTTTGTTCAGCTGAGACCGGAAGGCCAAGAGCGCATCAAGCTGGATGTCCCGGCGCAGATAGAAGTGCGGGATGCTCTGTTTCGCCTCTGTCAGGCGTGCGGCAATGGTTTTGCGCATCCCGTCGAGAGAGACCTCTTCGAAATCGCGGCCTTCGTACATTTTGAGGATCGTATCGGTGGATGGCCCGGCGGAAACGGCTGCGGCGACGGGTGCCGCTGCTGGCTTGGCCGCAGCGGGTGCGGCGGCTGCAGCGGGCGCATCCGTTTGGCTGAGCCCTTCAACATCCGCTTTCACGATGCGGCCATGCGGGCCGGAGCCTGTGATCTGTGCCAGATCCAGCCCCTTGTTCGCCGCAATGCGACGGGCGAGGGGGAGGCAAAAATGCGTTTGCCATCAGCACCTTGCGGTGCGGCGGGGGCAGGCGCAGAGGCGGCCGGGGCCGCTGCTGCTGGCGCTTCCTCAGACGCTGCGGGTGCAGGTGCTGCCGCAGCTGAGGCAGACGCGCTGGCGATGTCATCCGCACTTTCGCCGTCTTCCAAAAGCACCGCGATGGGCGCGTTCACTTTGACCCCTTCGGTGCCTTCGGCCACCAGGATCTTGCCCAGCACACCTTCGTCAACGGCTTCAAACTCCATCGTCGCCTTGTCGGTTTCGATCTCGCACATGATATCGCCGGAGGCGATGGTATCGCCTTCTTTGACCAGCCAACGGGCCAGGGTGCCTTCTTCCATCGTGGGCGAGAGGGCGGGCATGAGAATTTCTGTAGGCATCTGTCCGCTCCTTATTTGTAGGTGACTTTTTTCACAGCCGCGATCACCTCATCGGTGGTGACCAGCGCGTGTTTTTCCAGGTTCGCCGCATAGGGCATCGGCACATCCTTGCCCGTGCAGTTGATGACCGGCGCGTCGAGGTAATCAAAGGCCTCTTGCATCACCACAGAGGAGATGTAGTTGCCCACAGACCCCTGCGGCCAGCCTTCTTCCACCGTCACAAGACGGTTGGTTTTCATCACCGATTTGAGGATCGCTGGCGTGTCCATCGGACGCAGCGTGCGCAGGTCGATCACTTCGGCGCTGATGCCGTCTTCTGCAAGCTTTTCAGCGGCTTCCAAGGCGTATTGCATCCCGATGCCAAAGCTGACGATGGTCACATCATCGCCCTCGCGCCAGATGCGGGCCTTGCCGAAGGGCACGGTGTAATCCTCAACCTCTGGCACATCGAAAGTGCGGCCATAAAGGATCTCATTCTCCAAGAAGATCACCGGGTTCGGATCGCGGATCGCGGTTTTCATCAGACCTTTATAGTCAGAGGCCGAATAGGGCATCACCACCTTGAGGCCGGGCACCTGCATGTACCAGGCTGCATAGTCCTGAGAGTGCTGCGCGCCGACGCGCGCCGCCGCGCCATTGGGGCCACGGAACACCATAGGTGCGCCCATCTGACCGCCGGACATATAGAGCGTCTTGGCCGCAGAGTTGATAATGTGGTCAATGGCTTGCATGGCGAAGTTAAACGTCATGAACTCCACAATCGGCTTGAGGCCACCAAAGGCCGCACCAACGCCGATGCCGGCAAAGCCGTGCTCGGTGATGGGCGTGTCGATCACGCGTTTTGCGCCAAACTCGTCCAGCATGCCTTGGGTGATCTTATAGGCACCTTGGTATTCGGCCACCTCTTCACCCATGATAAAGACGTCTTCGTCTTTGCGCATCTCTTCGGCCATGCCGTCGCGCAGGGCCTCGCGCACGGTTTGCTGTTTCAGCGTCGTGCCTTCGGGCCAGTCTGGCGTTGTGTCGGTTTCAGGGGCCGCGGGCGCAGGCTCAGCTGCTGCAGCGGGGCCTCAGCGGCCGCTGGGGCAGGCGCGCTGTCGATCGCGGAGGCGTCTTCGCCTTCTTCAACCAGCACGGCGATGGGCGTGTTCACCTTCACCCCTTCGGTGCCTTCGGCCACCAGGATTTTGCCCACAATGCCTTCGTCCACGGCCTCAAACTCCATGGTGGCTTTGTCGGTTTCAATCTCGGCCATGATATCACCGGAGGAGACGGTATCGCCTTCCTTGACCAGCCATTTGGCCAGCGTGCCTTCTTCCATGGTGGGGGACAGGGCGGGCATGAGAATTTCTGTCGCCATTACACGGCCTCCTGCGGAATTTCTGTGGCGTAGATGTCGGTCCAAAGCTCCTCCAGCGCGGGCTCGGGGCTTTCTTTGGCGAAATCAGCGGATGCGTTCACGATGGCTTTGATTTCCTTGTCGATGGTTTTGAGGTCATCCTCAGTCGCGTGCTTGCCGGTCAGCAGCATGGAGCGGACCGCCTCAATGGGGTCACGCTCATCACGCATTTTCTGCACCTCTTCGCGGGTCCGGTATTTGGCCGGGTCCGACATGGAGTGGCCGCGGTAGCGGTAGGTTTTAACCTCAAGGATGTAGGGGCCTTTTCCAGAGCGGCAGTGCGCCACCGCCTTTTCGCCCGCTTCCTTTACGGCCAGCACATCCATGCCGTCGACCAATTCGCCGGGGATGCCAAAGGCCTCACCCCGGTGGAAAATATCGGGCGAGGATGTGGAGCGTTGCTGCGAGGTGCCCATCGCGTATTGATTGTTCTCAATCACAAAGACCACGGGCAGTTTCCACAAGGCGGCCATGTTAAAGGTCTCATAGACCTGGCCTTGGTTTGCCGCACCATCACCGAAGTAGGTAAAGGTGACGCGACCATTGTCTTTATACTTGTCCGCAAAGGCGAGGCCCGCGCCCAATGGCACCTGTGCAGCAACGATGCCGTGGCCGCCATAGAAATGCTTCTCTTTCGAGAACATGTGCATGGAACCGCCTTTACCTTTGGAATAGCCACCCTCGCGGCCCGTCAGCTCGGCCATCACCCCGTTGGGGTCCATGCCACAGGCCAACATGTGGCCGTGATCGCGATAAGATGTGATGCGCTTGTCGCCTTCTTCGGCCGCAGCCTCCAGCCCTACAACGACGGCTTCTTGTCCGATGTAGAGGTGGCAAAAACCACCGATCAATCCCATGCCGTAAAGCTGACCCGCCTTTTCTTCAAACCGCCGAATGAGCAGCATGTCTTTATAATAGGCCTTAAGCTCCTCTGCAGAGACATTAGGTTTCTTCGTGGTTTTCTTTGCCGCCATGGGCACATCCTCCGTCGTCACATCGTCGCCAGACAAGATAGTTTAGCGTTAAACTATCTCTTACCGGATCTGCGCACCAAAGGGTAGGGGCAATTAGAATCCGTCGCTGGCAAGCGGTTTAGCGGATAGATTTCGGGTTGAAATTGATCTGGATCAGGTGCCATGGCGGCTAGGTTATCGGCACGCATGAGGGGGCATAGAGCTGCGAAGCTGCATCCCATCCCACAAAGGGCAATGAAGTAGGGCGGCGGAGACCGGCAGATTACTGAATGACGATTTCGTCCGCGCGCACCATGCCCAAGACCTGGCGGGCCTGCTCATCCAACAGATCCAGATCCAGATAGTCATCAGACATCCGCTTGGTCAGGTTTTCCATTCGCGCCACGTCCGCCCGCACGGCGGCAAGCTGATCGCGCAAATGCTGACTTTCGGCCACGATCTCTGCGCGGCGGAAGAGGCCAAAGTCACCTTGGACAGCTGCAAAAGTGAAATAGATGCTGAGCGCGAATGCGATCGCAAAAAAGATCAACGTGCCAAATGCGGGCCGTGTGCTGCGGTTCATATCTGCCTCAGGTCGTCTCTTGGTGGACGTATCCTTGTTATGACACAGGCGATTCGCCCTGTGAATCCGCAAGCCAGGGCGGTATCGGGTTATTTGGGCAGACCCGTGTGTTTGGGCAACACTTTGTAAGACATGCGCAAAATGCCGCCGCTGATCGCCGCAAAAAGGGGCGCGTGTCGCCCCCTTCTGCGCGGCTGATGCTAGATGGCGCGTCCTTCCAAGGCGGCCACACCTGGCAGGGTTTTGCCTTCCATCCATTCCAGAAACGCGCCGCCCGCCGTAGAGATATAGGTGAACTGATCCGCCACCCCGGCCTTGTTCAAGGCCGCAACCGTATCGCCACCACCGGCCACGGAAATAAGCGCGCCTTCACGGGTCCGCAGGGCCGCAAACTGGGCAGCAGCAACAGTCGCGGTGTCAAAAGGCGCAATCTCAAACGCGCCCATCGGACCGTTCCAAATGAGCGTGCGCAGCCCTTCAAAGGCCGCGCGCAGGGCTTTGACGCTGTCAGGCCCGGCGTCAAGAACCATGTCATCCGCCGCCAGTGCGGCTTTGGGGTCCAGGCGTTTTACCTCATGCGGGGCACCGGCGGCGAATTCTTTGGCCACCAGACCATCCTCAGGGAGGATCACGCGACAGCCCGCTTTTTCGGCCTGTGCCAGAATATCCCGCGCAGTGTCATAGAAATCCGGCTCAGACAGGGAGGCACCCAAATCGGCACCAAGTGCGCCTAGAAATGTGTTGGCCATGCCGCCGCCAATCACCAAAGTGTCGAGCTTGTTTACAAGGTTTTCCAGCAAGGCAATCTTGGTCGATACCTTGGCGCCGCCCACAACGGCCCCCACAGGCCGCTCAGGCTTGGCAAGGGCAGCCTCCAAGGCGCTCAGCTCTGCCTGCATCAAGCGGCCGGCGCAGGATGGCATCTTGCGCGCGACCCCTTCGGTTGAGGCATGGGCGCGGTGGGCAGCTGAAAACGCATCGTTGCAATAGACATCACCCAAGGCCGCAAGGCGGCTGGCAAAGGCCGGATCATTGGCCTCTTCTCCGGGGTGAAAGCGGATGTTTTCCAAAAGCGTGACGGGGGCGTCGCTGCCGCCGGCTTCCGCCGCTTCCAACGTTTCGTAAAACCCCACCTCAAGGCCAAGCGCCTTGCTGAGCGAGGGCAGAAGCTGCGCAAGGCTCATGTCCGAGGCAACCTTGCCTTTGGGCCGTCCAAAGTGGGCAAGGAGCAGCGGCGCGCCGCCTTTGGCCAGAATGTCTTTGACCGTCGGCACAATCCGCTCAATCCGCGTGGCATCCGTGACCTGGCCGTTCTCCACCGGCACGTTAATATCCACACGCAGCAAAACCCGCTTGCCGTTCAGTGCAATGTCATCCAGCGATTTCCAGCCCATGCTCTGTCCCTTTCAAAGTGTTGGGGGTTGTTTTGCCTTTCTGACCCAAATGGTCAATGCGCGTGCTTGGCAATTCCAGCCAAGCCCCTAGGTAGGTGCGGAAAGAGTTAAAGGAGCACGGCATGGCCGAGATCAAAGACCCAGAAAACACGATCCTGATGGAGCTGAAGGGGGGCACCGTTACAATCGCGCTACTGCCTGATGTGGCACCCAAGCACGTTGAGCGGATGAAAGAGCTGGCCCGTGCGGGCAAATACGACAACGTCTGCTTTCACCGCGTGATCGACGGCTTCATGGCACAGACCGGCGATGTGGAGCACGGCAATATGGAAGACGGCTTTAACCTGCGCATGGCAGGCACGGGCGGGTCTGACCTGGGCAATGTGCCCGCCGAATTCTCCAAGGTGCCACATGCGCGTGGATCTTTGGGGGCTGCACGGTCCGCAAACCCGGATTCCGCCAACAGCCAGTTCTTTATCAACTTTAAAGACAATGACTTTCTCAACGGTCAATACACCGTCTACGGCCAGGTCATCGACGGGATGGAACATGTGGATGCGATCGTGCGCGGCGAGCCGCCTGCCGAGCCGGACCGCATGATCAGCGTGAAAGTGGCCTCTGATGCGTAAGGGGCTGGCAACCGCGAGCCTCTTCGCAACGCTCATCGGCAGTGCCGCCTTGGCGACCGGGTTGCAGATCGAAGTGGCGGGCGAGGCCAATGGCACCGTCACCATCGACCTTTTCGAAGATGTTGCCCCGCAGCACGTGGCGCGCATCACAACGCTTGCCGCCAATGGCGCCTATGACGGCGTTGTGTTTCACCGCGTGATCGAAGGCTTCATGGCGCAAACTGGTGATGTGGAGTTCGGTAAGGAAGGTGCTGACATGCGCCGTGCGGGGATGGGGGGCTCAGACATGCCTGATGTGCCCGCCGAATTCTCAGACATCCCTTTTGACAAAGGCGTCGTCGGCATGGCCCGCGCCCAGAACCCGAACTCCGCCAACAGCCAGTTTTTTATCATGTTTGCAGAAGGGTATTTTCTGAACGGTCAATACACCGTGGTGGGGCGCGTGACTGGAGGCCAAGAGGTGGTCGACAGCATCAAATTGGGCACCGGCGGCAATGGAGCCGTTGTGGGTGCGCCCGATATGATGAAGACGGTGACTGTGATCGACTGATTGCCGTTCCTTTGAACGCAGAAAAGAGCGCGCCTTCGGGGGCGCTCTTTTTCTTTGGGGGGAGAACTGCGCTTGCGTGGCTTTGGGAGGAGGGGTTGTTTTTGAGTTATAAGGGAAAGATGAAGCACGACCGGTGCGCTTCATCTTTCCCCTACAACTTAAATCTGTTGCCAGCACCAAACGCTAAGGGCAGCGTTTGAATGGGAGCTCTCAACCGATCTCACAAATGCAAAAGGCACCGCCCTGGGGGGCGATGCCTTGAGAATACATCGGGGCGCGGTTTAGCCCGCTGCGGGGTTCGCCTTGGCGGCCGGGGCAGATTTTGCGCCGGGGTTCAGCGGGTCGTCTTGACGCTGAACAGAGCCTTCGAAATGCGCGCCGCTTTCGATTGCGATGGTCTTGTGGATGATATCACCCTCAACCCGTGCGGTGGAGGTCAGGCGCACCTTCAGGCCGCGCACGCGGCCCACGATGCGGCCGTTGATCACAACATCGTCGGCGACCACTTCGCCTTTGATCGTCGCACTCTCGCCGATTGTCAGCAGATGCGCGCGAATGTCGCCTTCCACGGTGCCTTCTACCTGGATATCGCCGGTGGTCTTCATGTTGCCGGTCACATGCAGGTCAGCAGACAGCAGCGAGGCGGGTGGCTTCGCTTTTGGCGCGCTTGCCTTGAATTCACTCGGCGTGCTGGGCGCGCTGGGGGTCGGGGCAGGTGCCGCAGACGGGGCTTTGGCGCTGCTGTCGGCCTCTTTGCCGGGTGCGGGATCGTTGATTTTGCTTTTAGAAAACATCGTTAGCTGCCTTGATATAGATCATCGGGTTTACAGGTTTGCCCCCCACACGCACTTCGTAGTGTAGGTGCACGCCGGTTACTCGTCCAGACGCTCCCATATCACCGATTCCTCTGCCCGCGCGAGACCCTTTGGCCCACCTTCACACGCAGTTTTGACAGATGCGCGTATCGCGTTTCGATGCCGAATTCATGCTGGATTTTGACCAACCTACCATATCCTGATTGCCAGCCGGAATGGGTCACAACACCGTCCGCCGTGGCATAGAGCGGTGTGCCCAGACCAGCGGCGAAATCTACGCCGGAATGCATGCGGCGGCCGCCGGTTTTTGGATCACGCCGGAAGCCAAAGCCAGAGGTGAAGCGGAAAGCGTTTTTCACCGGGTTCGCAAACGGCGCTTTTTGGGCGGCGATACGGTAGAGGTTCAACTGATCCATCTGGTTGAGAAGGCGGTTGGCCCGCAGGGTGTCGGGGGAGGGGCTTCACCGCGTGTGGTGAAAGACAGCGGCGCCATCGGGCCGCCTTGGCCGGAATAGCCGCGGCGCACGGATTCAATGATCCGGTCAGGCGGCATGCCTGCGTCGCGGAACATTTTGTCCAAAGGCGCGACAGAGACGGTCATGGCTTCTTCCAACTGGCGGAAGATGGCATCGTTTTGGTCGCGCATGAGCGAGATTTCATGTTCCAACCGGTCCGCTTCGAGCAATGCTTCTTGCGCGTCGGCGATGACCTGATCGCGTTCTTTTGCTGTGCGCTCAAGCGCTTGGGCGAGGAAGTCAATGGGGGCTGCGGTGCTTGCTGTTTGCACGGCGGGGCCATTGCCCTCTTGCAGATCGCCTTGCAGGCTAGCCAATTGCTGGCGCGCCTCTTCGCGTTCGCCCATCGCGGTGCGCAGGGTGTTTTGAATGACGTCGATGCCGGTCTCAAGCTCACGTCGGCGGGTCTCAGAGGCCAGCAGTTCTGATTGCATGACCGAGATTTGGGCGAGGGCCGCGTTAAAGCGTTGCTGTGCTGCCAGTGCTTCTTCGGCGCGGGAATCGCGTTGTGCGGACAGGTCGTTCAGGCGGGCCTGATAGGTGCGCTGGTCGCGCTTGGCTTGTTCGCGAAAGTTGCCCGACCCGATGCTGTCCATCAAAATCACGGCTGTTGCGATGATGGCCCAGGCGACAACCATAGCGCTGCCCGCAAAGGCAATCAGCTGGGTGCCGGGGCGCAGACGGATAAAACGGGTATCCTGATCGGATTTAAGAAAGACGCGGCGTTCAGGGAAATGACGCTCCAAGATGGCATGGATGTGAATTGCGAGCCTGGTGCGCACTGTGTCTCTTCCCTTTATCCGTCCCTCAACCCTGCGCCTGTTTCCGGCACATTGGTCATGGTTCCTTACCGAAGCGGGCGGTAACGGGCAAGTGGGTTGGCCGCAGAGCCTTGTGGACGGCGGCAGAAAGGCGCGGATTGGCAAAAATCCGCCGATAAACAAGAGCTTGTGTAGTGTGGTTCACGCTACACCAATGGGGCGAGTGTTTGGGCCATCACGCACCAAGGTCAGACGTCAGGGCGATGGGTGATGACGGTAAAACCTTCCTCCGGTTGAGGGGGGCGGAAGTGTTTTAGCACTTTGTAGAACTGGTCTTCTGTGGCGGCAAAGGGGTGATCGCCTGCGGCATTGCGCGCGTGCAGGTGGGCCAGGCAAACCGCGTCGGGGACATCCAGGACATGCAATTGATGCGCGGCACCCGCTTGGGTGAAAAGGCCCCGCATCCAGGCGCGGCTTTCTTTTGTGTTGGCCTCCCCATCATAAACCACGCTGACACCGGCAGTGAGCAGTGAGACGATATGCGGCCCAAGTGCGGCTTTGAGCCTGGCTGAGCAGCGGACGAAATCCTGCAGGCTGGCCATCTCTTCCCCGAAAAGCGCGGAAAGCCAGGCGTCTTCGGACAGGATGACGGTTTGCGGGGCGGCACCAAGCTCTTGCGCCAGGGTCGATTTGCCGGCCCCGATTTTGCCGCAGATCATGTGAAGCGTTGCTGTCATCCTAAGGGCCTTTTGCACAGGGCGATGCGGGGACCACGCGTGGTTTATTGCGCCGCGAGGGGCCAGTAGAAATCAGGTGGTATGCCTGCATCCGCGCGTTTTTCTTCGTTAAAGGGTGGCTTTAGCGCGCCGTGGAAGTATTTGCGCACCAACCCATGAAAGGTCTCTTTTGGGTCAAGCTCATGCCGGCCGCACAGGAAATGGAACCATTTGCTGCCGTAAGCCACATGGGCCACTTCTTCGGCATAGATCGTCTCAAGGGCGGCAACAGCGCTGTCGGCCTTGGCTTGCTGAAAGATCTTGATCATGCCGGGGGTGACATCAAGCCCGCGTGCCTCAAGCACCATAGGCACCACCGCCAGCCGTCCCATCAGATCATCCACCGTGTCTTCTGCGGCGCGCCACATGCCGGCGTGGGCGGGCAGGGCACCGTAAAAACTGCCCAACTCTTCCAGACAATCGCACATCAGGTTGAAGTGTTTTGATTCCTCGTCCGCCGCCTTGACCCAATCGTCGTAGAACCCCATCGGCATCGGGGTATCCGTGTAGCGCGCGATCACATCCCAATGCAGGTCGACCGCGTTCAACTCAATATGCGCCACCGCGTGCAACAAGGCGATGCGCCCGGCGGGTGAACCGGGTTTGCGGTGTGGCACGTCTCGGGGGCTCAGCAGCTCAGGCGCGGCGGGGCGTGCGGGATGCAGCGGCGGCTGGGCGGTGCCGATCTCAGGCCGGTCACCGGCCTCGCGCGCGGCTTGCCATTCGGCAGCAAAGCGGCGCGAGAGGGCGGTTTTTCCCGGCCATCTGCACAGCGCAGAACGGCCTCCGCCATTTCCGCCAGCGGGATCACAGGGCGCGCACCGCGTCCAGCACCGCATCCACATGACCCGGCACTTTCACTTTGCGCCAGATCTGGGCAATCTTGCCATCCGCGCCGATCAGATATGTGGCGCGTTCGATGCCCATGGATTTCTTGCCGTACATGTTCTTTTCGACCCAGACGCCATAGGCCTCTGTCACGCTGCCCTCTTCGTCAGACAACAGCGGCACGGTCAGATCATGCTTGGCGGTGAATTTGTCGTGCTTGGCCATGGTATCGCGGGAGATGCCAAAGACTTTGGCGCCAGCGGCTTCAAAGTCGCTGAGGCTTTCGGAGAAACCGATGCTTTCTTTCGTGCACCCCGGCGTGTCATCGCGCGGATAGAAAAACAGCACCACAGGCGCGCCAGTCAGCGTGCTGAGGGTTACATCACCGCCGCCGGTCACGGGCAGGGTAAAGTCTGGTGCGGTATCAGAGATTTCGGGCATGGTTCACGTCTCTTTCACTTGGAAGGTCACAGATGCGCTGACATACTAGGCCGAAATTGGCGGGGGCCAAGCCCGCCGCAGCAGCAGGATCAGCATGAGCGACGCGCAGGCCGCTACAGCATCGCCGGGCGGAGGACAACCGCCCCGCGACCCGCGCAAGCGGTGGTCGCGCGCAGTGGCTTGGATGCTGAACGCGTGTTTGGCGGCTGTGATGGTGGCAGTCTTGGCACTGGGCGCCTTGGCGCTTTATCTCAAAAACGAAACACTGACCGCGCCAGAGTGGGTCAAAACGCGGATTGAGGACCGTCTTGCCAAAGGGTTGCCAGAGGCGCGGGTTCAGTTCGGCTCTGTTGCGGTGTTGATGGGCGACAGTTGGACACCGCGTCTGCAGTTGCGGGATGTGTCGGTCAGACAGGCCCAGGGCGGTGAACTGGTGCATGCCAATGAGGTTGAGGCAAGTTTCGCCGCCGGCCCCCTTTGGGACGGCCAGCTTCAGCCGCGCCGGATTGCCCTGTCGGGGATCGTGGCAGAGCTGAAGCGCAGCGCAGATGGCAGCGTCTCGCTCAAAGCGGGGGGGCGTTGTCGTCAGAACGGCAGGCGGCCACGATGGGCGCGCTTATCGCGCAGATTGATGAGATTTTGCTCTCGCCCTCCTTTGAGGCTCTGACGGAGATTGACGTGCGCGCGCTGACGCTGCGCTACGAAGATGCGGTGTCTGAACGGGCCTGGACCGCCGATGGCGGCCGCTTGCGGCTGTCGCGGGATGGCACGGACCTGACGTTGGGGGCGGATCTGGCGCTGCTGAGCGGTGGCGCAGGTGTGGCCACGGTTGCGGCCAGCTACACCAGTCAGATCGGAGAAATTGCCGCCGGTTTTGGCGTGCAGTTCGAAGACGTCGCTGCCGAAGACATTGCCGCCCAAGGCCCGGCGTTCGCCTGGTTGGGGGTTTTGCAGGCGGGCATTTCAGGTTCCGTGCGCTCCGGTCTGGATGCGACGGGCCGGTTGGAGCCCCTGGCCGCCACCTTGCAAATTGGTGCAGGCGTTGTGCAGCCTGATGCCTCTGCGCTGCCGGTCCCGTTTGAAGGGCTGCGCAGCTATTTCAGTTATGACCCGGATGCGCGGGTTTTGACGTTTGATGAGCTGTCGGTGGACAGCAAGTGGATCAGCGGTGTTGCCGTCGGCACCGCAAGCTTGGGCGTGGACCCCGACACTGGGCAGCTTCAGGATCTGGTGGCGCAAATCGCGCTGAGCGATCTTCGCGCAAACCCAAACGGGCTTTATGAAACGCCCATCCAGATTGCCGGGGCTGAAGCTGATTTTCGCCTCGCTCTTGATCCTTTCCGTCTGACCATCGGGCGCGCGCAGATCTCAGAAGGTGATCAGATGCTGTCACTGGATGGGGCCGTCACGGTGGGCCAAGACGGCTGGCATGTGGCCTTGAACGGTGGTCTGGATGTGCTGACGCCGCAAAGATTGCTGGAGCTTTGGCCCGAAAACGCGGTGGTCAGGATCCGCGATTGGATCCGCGACAACATTCTTGCCGCTGACGTCAGCAATCTGGATGTGGCGTTTCGTTCCGTTCCGGGCAGCGCGCCCAACACCTATGTGGCCTTTGATTACGCAGATGCCGACGTGCGTTATTCCAAGACTTTGCCACCCGTCATGGGCGGCAGCGGCCATTTCAGCATTGATGACGGGCGCATGGTCGTCTCCGTCGATGGCGGCACCATTACCCCACCCCAAGGCGGGGCGATTTCGGTTGCGGGTTCTTCGTTCATCATCCCAGATATCGGAGCAACGGAGGGCACCCCATCGGTTGTGCGTGTCGCGGCACGCTCCAGCATTGAGGCGACGCTGTCCTTGCTCAACATCCCGCCGTTGGCTGCGATGGACAAATCCCGGCTGCCGGTTGCCCTTGCGGACGGGCGTTCTGATGTGACCGCGACACTGGCGCTAAGCCTCAAGCGGGGGACGCGGCCAAAGGTGCAATTCCACGCCGATGGGGTCTTTGAGGATGTCCGCTCAGACGTGTTGGTGCCCAACCGGACGCTGCAAGCCACAAATCTGCGCGTTTTTGCTGATAACGCCGGGCTGCGCATTGCGGGGCGGGGCAGTTTGGACGGCGTGGCCTTTGATGGATCGTTCCAGCAACCGATTGGCGCAGGCGCCGGGCCGGGTGTGGTCCGGGCAAGTCTGCCTCTGACCGATGGCGGATTACGGACTTTTGGCGTCAACTTGCCTCAGGGCAGCGTCTCGGGGCAGGGCACAGCGCAGTTCGAAGCGGTCTTGGCGCGCGGTGCACCGCCTCAGTTCGAGATCACCTCAGATCTGGCGGGCGTCGGGGTGTCGATCCCGCCGCTGAACTGGCGCAAACCGGCCCAACAAGAAGGCCGCGTGCGGGTGGCCGGGCAATTTGGAACTGAGATGGCGGTTGATGTGCTTGAATTATCCGCCGCCGGACTGCGCGCCGAAGGCAGCATCGCCTTTGCCGACGGGGCCGCGTTGGAGCGGGTCCGCCTGGACCGGCTGGATGTGGGCAATTGGCTGAACGCGCCGGTTGATCTGGTCTCACGCGGGGTGGGACGCCCGATGCGGGTGGTGCTGCGCGGTGGTGCCCTGGACCTGCGTCAGGCGGATTTCGGCGGTGGTGACGGCACCGGTGACGGTGTCCCGCTTGAGGTGGCGCTGGACCGGCTGCAGATCAGCGACACCATCGCGCTGACCAACATGCGCGGCTCATTTGGGACCAGAGGCGGGTTGGACGGCACCTTTGAGGCGCTCCTGAACGGCACTGCCCCCGTCGCGGGCACGATCATCCCGCAAAACGGGCGCAGTGCTGTGCGCTTGCGCTCTGACGATGCCGGTGCGGTGCTGCGGGCCGCAGGGCTGTTGCGTCAGGTGCAAGGAGGGGCGTTGCAGCTGTTGTTGTTGCCGGTGGGATCAGGCGGCGCCTTTGACGGGCGTTTGTCGATCACGGGCCCGCGCGTGCGGGATGCGCCGGGCATTGCGGCGCTGCTGAATGCAGTATCTGTGGTGGGGCTGATCAATGAGTTGAACGGCGACGGCATCTATTTTGAGGATGTTGAGGCATCGTTCCGCCTGACCCCCAACCAATTAACCCTGACCGAGGCCAGTGCGGTGGGGGCGTCGATGGGGCTGTCGATGGATGGCACCTATCTGTTGGACAGCCGACAGCTCGACATGCAGGGCGTGGTCAGCCCGGTCTATTTGCTCAACGGGATCGGTTCCATCCTAACCCGGCGCGGCGAGGGGTTGATTGGCTTTAACTACGCGCTCAACGGGTCAGCGCAGGCACCGCAAGTGTCGGTCAATCCGCTCTCAGCACTGACACCTGCCATGTTCCGCGAAATTTTCCGCGCCCCACCACCTGAGCTCCCAGCGGTTGATGGGGTCACCGAAAGCACCTTGCCCGCGCCAGAGCCGCAGGTGCAGCGACCGATTGAGCGACCCGAAGGGCGCTAGCTGCCCAAGCATTGGGCAAAGTCAGACAATATCATGGCCCGTTGCCGAAACCTGTGCGACCGGCTTGCGGTATGGCGCGGGTTTGCTTAGACGCCCGCCCCATGAAGCTCTCGGATTTTGATTTTGACCTGCCCGAAGAATTGATCGCGACCCGCCCTGCGGTGCCGCGGTCCTCTGCACGGCTGTTGGTGGCGGATGCAGAGGTTTTGCACGACGCGCAGGTGACAGATCTGGTCCATTGGCTGCAACCCGGAGACCGTCTGGTGCTGAACGACACCCGCGTGATCCCCGCGCGGCTTTTTGGCACCCGCACCCGCGCCAGCGCGCAAGGACCTGCGGTGGCCAAGATTGAGACAACCCTGCTGGAGCCAAACGGCGATGGCACCTGGGCTGCGTTGATCAAACCGCTGCGCAAGCTGAAGGTGGGGGAAACCGTTGTCTTCAGCGACGATCTTTCCGCCAGTCTGATCCGCATCGAAGACGGGCAGGGGCATCTGGCGTTCAACTGTGAGGACGATGATTTTGACGCGGCGTTGAATGCCGCCGGTGCCATGCCATTGCCGCCCTATATTGCCGCCAAACGGGCGGCAGATCAGCGTGACAAGACCGACTATCAAACCGTCTGGGCCAAAACATCCGGTGCCGTTGCCGCCCCCACAGCATCGCTGCATTTCGATGCGCCCCTGCTGGAGGCGCTGCGCGCGCGCGGTGTCGCGTTCACCTATGTGACGCTGCATGTAGGGGCTGGCACCTTCTTGCCCGTCAAGGTCGACGATATCTCTGAGCATAAGATGCACGCCGAATGGGGGCTGGTCAGCGAAACCGCAGCCGACGAGATCCGTCAGACCAAGGCGGCAGGCGGGCGGGTGATCCCGGTGGGCACCACAGCGCTGCGCCTGATTGAGACCGCAGGCCGCGCAGGCCAGATCGTGGCCTGGGAAGGGGATACGGACATCTTCATCACACCCGGTTTCTCCTTTCAGGTGGCAGACGCGTTGATGACAAATTTCCATCTGCCCAAGTCGACGCTGATGATGTTGGTGTCTGCGCTTATGGGGGCCGATGAAATCAAGCGGATTTACGCCCATGCCATCGCTGAGAAATACCGGTTTTTTCATACGGCGACGCGTCTTTGCTGATCCCGAAACCAAACTGATACCAAAACACTGTAGGCGACATGAAGAATGTCGCGGATTGATCTGACGCTGGGGCCAAAAACAGGCACGCAGGGACAGAAGCCCGATGGAGGTCGCGCTATGATTCAGGTTCTCTCAAGCGCATGGGCGCTGTTGTTTGGCATGTTCCTGTTGATGCTGGGGAACGGCATGCAGGGCACGCTTCTGGGGATCCGGGGCGGGATTGAGGAATTCTCAACCCTGGAGATGTCCATCGTCATGTCGGCCTATTTCGTGGGCTTTCTGGGCGGCTCTCGCATGGCGCCGGGGATGATCCGGCGGGTGGGCCACGTGCGTGTGTTTGCGGCATTGGCCTCGATGATCTCGGCTGTGATCATCCTTTATCCCACATTTCCGAATGTGATCATCTGGTCCTTGGGCCGTGTGTTGATCGGGTTCTGTTTTTCTGCCGTTTATGTGACCGCAGAAAGCTGGCTGAACAACGCGGCAACAAACGAAAACCGGGGGCAGGCGCTATCGCTTTATATGATTGTGCAAACCCTGGGGATTGTGGCCGCCCAGGCGCTGTTGCTGGCCGCGGACCCATCGGGCTATGTGCTTTTGTCATCCCATCGGTGCTGGTGAGCCTCGCGATCACGCCTATTTTGTTGTCGATCAGTCCGACGCCGGCGTTTGAAACCACCAAACCCATGAGCCTGCGCGAACTTGTCGGGTATTCCCCTTTGGGCTGCGTCGGCATGTTTTTGCTGGGGGGCGTGTTTTCGGCCCAGTTCGGCATGGCACCGGTCTACGGGGCCGAAGCGGGGCTGAGCGTGGCGCAGATCTCCATGTTTGTGGCGACCTTCTTTGTCGGATCGGTGTTCTTGCAATACCCCATCGGCTGGATTTCAGACCGGATCGACCGGCGTTTTCTGATCGTCGTCGTGTCCTGCATTGGCGCGGGGGGCTCTGTGCTGGGCATGTTGCTGGGCGATGTCTTTGCCCTGCTGCTGGTGTCCGCCTTTGTGGTGGGGGGCATGTCCAACCCGCTTTATTCGCTGTTGCTTGCCCACACCAATGACTTTCTGGAACACGAAGACATGGCCGCCGCGTCGGGCGGTATGGTGTTCATCAACGGGCTTGGGGCGATCTTGGGGCCGATCATCACAGGGTGGTTGATGGGCACAACCACGGGGCCCGGCGGCTTTTACCTCTTTACGGCCGTGCTTTTCGTTTTGCTGGCCGGTTACGCCACCTACCGCTCCACACAACGTAAAGGTGTCCCTGTCGAAGAGACCGGCGATTATGTCGTTCTTGCCCCCTCAGCAACGGCGGTGGCTGTTGAATATGCGCAAGAAGTTGCCATCGAGGCGGACCAAGAGGCTAATTCTGCAGCATGATGGCGCAAACATGTCGTGAATGATACAAATCGTGACTGGGCTTACTTGTATTTCACGGCCAGAGTGAAAAGGTTATCCACAGGTTAAATGTGGACCGATTAGAGGGACAAAGGACAGGACAATGATGGGCCCGAAGGATATTCTGGCGTACTGGCTTGATGAAGTAAGCGAAAAGAGCTGGTATGAGGTGAACCCTGCGCTGGATGCGGAAATTACCGAGAAATTCGAAGCCACGTGGCGCGCCGCCTGTGAGGGCAAGTTCTCGCTCTGGTTGACTTATCCCAGCGGTGCTTTGGCTTACATCATCCTGACCGATCAATTCTCTCGGAACATGTTCCGGGGCAGTTCCAAGGCGTTTGCCAGCGACCGGATGGCGCTTGCGGTGGCGAAATCCGCCATCGACAAAGGCTGGGACATGCGCATTGACGAACCCGCGCGGCAGTTCTTTTACCTGCCTTTGATGCATTCTGAGAACCTGTGCGATCAGGACCGCGCTGTGCGCCTGATCTGCGACCGGATGCCAGAATCCGGGGCCAGCAACCTGCTGCATGCCCGCGCGCACCGCCAGGTGATCCGCGACTTTGGCCGCTTTCCTTACCGCAACGAAGCCTTGGGGCGCAGCCACACCTCACAAGAGGCCGCCTATATCAGCGGCGGTGGCTATGGCGCGACCATCCGGTCCTTGCAGGGTGAAAGCGTCGCGGCCTAATCCGCGCTGAACCTTGGTCAAAAACGCCAGCGATTGATCTGCGTCAATGTCGCGGTTGTGGCTCTGTGAAATGTAGTTTAATGGTAAACTATATTTGAACACCCACACTGCGAGGTTTTTCCATGGCTGCACAATCCTTTGATCTTGTCGTGATCGGCGCAGGCCCCGGCGGCTATGTGGCCGCGATCCGCGGGGCGCAGCTGGGCATGAAAGTGGCCATTGTGGAACGCGAACACCTGGGCGGCATTTGCCTGAACTGGGGCTGCATCCCGACCAAAGCGATGTTGCGGTCGTCTGAGGTTTTCCACCTGATGGAGCGGGCCAAGGAATTTGGCCTGAAGGCCGATGGCATCGGCTATGACCTGGATGCCGTGGTCAAACGGTCGCGCAAGGTGGCAGGCCAGTTGTCAGGTGGCATTGGTCATCTGATGAAAAAGAACAAAGTGACCGTTGTCATGGGAGAGGCGACGATCCCTGCCAAAGGCAAGGTCAGCGTCAAAACCGACAAAGGCACAGAAGAGCTGACCGCCCCCAACATCATTCTGGCCACAGGCGCGCGTGCCCGTGAACTGCCCGGACTGGCGGCGGACGGCGATCTGGTCTGGACCTACAAAGCCGCGCTGCAGCCCAAGCGGATGCCGAAGAAACTGCTGGTCATCGGTTCAGGCGCCATCGGGATTGAATTTGCCAGCTTCTACAACACGCTTGGGGCCGACACGACCGTGGTTGAGGTGATGGACCGCGTGCTGCCCGTTGAGGACGCTGAGATTTCAGCTTTTGCCAAGAAGGCTTTTGAAAAACAGGGCATGAAGATCATGCAAAAGGCGATGGTCAAACAGCTGGACCGCGCCAAAGGCAAGGTGACCGCGCATATTGAGGTGGGCGGCAAGATTGAGAAACATGACTTCGACACCGTGATCTCAGCTGTTGGGATTGTGGGGAATGTCGAAAACCTGGGGCTCGAGGCCTTGGGCGTTAAAATTGACCGCACCCATGTGGCCACGGATGAATACTGCCGCACCGGTGTTGAGGGGCTATATGCCATTGGCGACATCGCAGGCGCACCGCGGCTTGCGCACAAGGCCAGCCACGAAGGTGTCATGGTCGCGGATCTGATCGCCGGAAAGCACGCCCATCCGGTGAAGCCTGAAACCATCGCGGGGTGCACCTATTGTCATCCGCAAGTGGCCTCCGTCGGCTATACTGAGGCCAAGGCCAAAGAGCTGGGGTACGACATCAAGGTTGGCCGTTTCCCCTTTATTGGCAACGGCAAGGCCATCGCCCTGGGCGAAGAGAATGGCATGATCAAAACCATCTTTGATGCCAAGACAGGTGAGCTTTTGGGCGCGCATATGGTGGGTGCAGAAGTAACCGAGCTGATCCAGGGCTATGTGGTGGGCCGCCAGTTGGAGACCACGGAAGAAGACCTGATGAACACCGTCTTCCCGCACCCTACGCTGAGCGAAATGATGCACGAATCTGTGCTCGATGCCTATGACCGTGTGATCCATATGTAGGGTACGGCGGCCTGCATCCGCTGGACGGCCTTTGTCCCTCATTGGGCTCTCTCTACTGCCGGGCCCAGAGGGGCACCTCCCCAACACGCGGCTGGTTTGGGCGCGTCTGACTGGACGCGCGGCGCTTTGCTTGTCATAGACGGGGGCATCCATTTGTTCCCACGAAAGATCCGTTGATGACTGCGCGTGCGCCCACTGGCTTTGGCTTGATCTTGTTGCTCTGGGCTGCGGGCACTGGGGCTGCGGCGCAGTACGGCAAGATGTCGGTCATCTTTGATCTATTGCCCCAAGCCTATCCAGACGCCGGGGCCGCCGTGGGCTGGATCGTTTCGCTGGTGGGGTTTGTGGGCATTCTGTTCGGTGTCGTGGCAGGCCTGCTGGTGGCGCGCATCCGCTACCGCCGGGCGTTGCTTTGGGCGCTTTGGGTGGGGGCGGCGGTTTCTTGTGCGCAGGCGCTTTTGCCGCCCTTGCCTTGGATGCTGATAAGCCGCGTGGTCGAAGGGGCCTCGCATCTGGCCATTGTTGTCGCGGCCCCCACGTTGATTGCACAATTGGCCAGCGACCGGATGCGCGGCTTTGCGCTGACGCTGTGGGGTACTTTCTTTGGCGTGGCCTTTGCTGTGCTGGCCTTTGCCGGGCGGCCTTTGGCCCAAGCTTGGGGGTGCCGACACTTTTTGTGGCCCATGGGGCCTATCTGGCGGTCTTTGCCGTCATTTTGTCCGCCCGCCTGCGCGCGCTGCCCGAAGAAGGCGCGCAGGCTGCCTTTTCCTTCAAACAGGTTTTGGCGGATCACCTGGCAATCTACCGCTCGCCCTGGCTGTCTGCGGCGGCGGTGGGTTGGCTGTTCTACACCTTCAGTTTCGTGTCCATTTTAACGGTTATCCCGCCCTATATCGCCGACAGCCAGCGCGCCTTCGTGATGACGGCCATGCCATTGATGAGCATTGCCACATCCATGACCATCGGCGTGGCACTGTTGCGGGTGACCTCTGGGGTGGGCGTTGTGGTGCTGGGGTTTGCAACCTCTGCCTTGGCGATGATCTGGCTTTGGGTGGCGCCCGGTGATCCGGTGGCCTGCTTGGTGCTTGCGGGGACACTGGGCCTGATCCAGGGGGCAAGTTTTGCCGCTGTGCCGCAGCTCAACAGTAGCCCCGCCGAACAGGCCCAGGCCAATGGCGCGATGGCGCAGATGGGGAATGTGGGCAACACGCTTGGGACCCCCATCATGGCCTTTGCGCTGGTGCAGATGGGCTATTCCGCCCTGCCATTGCTGGCAGGGGTGGCTTTTGTGGCCGGGCTGGCGGGCCACTTGCTTTTGGCCGCGCGCAGGCGACGCGGCCAAACGCCGGCGTAGGGTCAGGACCCTAAGGGTGCCTATTTCACCTCAATGTTTGCGGCTGCCAGAGGCTCGCGGCTTTGGTTGATGATATATTCCACCACATAGGTGCCAGGCTCATCCGGCAGGGACACCTGAACCGTCGGCTCATCCCCCAACCGCTGGGTCGTGGCAAACCGGTGATAGCCCGTGGCATCGGGCGTGCGGATCCCGATGAAATCGTTGCGATACCCCGGTCCTTTCCAGCCCACTGTGATCTTCTCCCCCACAGCGCCACTGGGCGGCACGATCAGGGAGGCGGTGACAGGGCTAAGCGTGATCTCTTGCACAGCCAAAGGCGAGCGATCCTGATTGACGATATATTCGATCAGATAGGTGCCGGGGGCCGCTGGCATCAGCAGTTTCGCCGGATTGCCCTTATCGGCCCCAACCGTGTTGATGAACCGGTGATAGCCCGTGGCATCCGGGGCGCGCACGGCGATAAAGTCATTGCGGTAGGCCGGACCGGTCCAGCCGACGTCCACGGTTGAGCCTGCAGGCGCTGTGGTGGGGGCGATGACCTTGCCCTCAACCGCGACAATCTCAATCTCTTGCACGGCCATCGCTGTGCGGTCCTGACTTTCGATATATTCGATCAAATAACGCCCCGGCACTGTGGGCATCAGCAGTTTCGCCGGATTGCCGCGGTCTGCGGCAATTGTGTTGATGAACCGGTGATAGCCTTCCGCATCGGGAGCGCGCACCGCCAGAAAATCGTTCTTATAACCCGGACCCGTCCAGCCCACGTCAATGGTGGCCCCGGCAGAAGCGCTTGCAGGGGCGATGACCTTGGCAGACACGGCCTCAATCGTGATGGTCTGCGCGGCGATTGGCGCACGGTCCTGGCTGACGATGTATTCGATCACATAATCGCCCGGTTCTGTGGGCATCACCAATTTGGCAGGGTTGCCGCGATCAACGCCGACGGTGTTGACGAAGCGGTGATAGCCTGTCGCATCAGGCGCGCGTACGGCAATGAAGTCATTGCGGTAGGCGGGGCCGTCCCAGCCTACATCAATGGTGGCACCAGCCGCGGCAGTGGCCGGGGCGATAACCTTGGCGGCGACGGCCACAACCTCAATCTCATGCGCGGCCAGCGAGGAACGGTCCTGGGCTTCGATGTATTCGATCACATAGGTCCCGGGCTCAGTTGGCATCAGCAGTTGGGCGGGGTTCCCGTTACCCGTTGCCACGGTGTTGGCAAACCGGTGATAGCCCTCTGCATCGGGTGCACGTATGGCGATGAAATCATTGCGGTAATCGGGGCCTTTCCAGCCGACCTGAATGGTGTCCCCGGCCGTGGCCTGCGCAGGCGCGATAACGGCGGCCTCAACAGGTGTCACGGTGATGGCCGCCTCGGCCAGGGGGATACGCTCAGAATTCAGGATGTATTCGATCAGATAGGCACCCGGCTTGCTGGGCATTTGCAAGCTGACCGTTGCTGTATCGCCAAGCGAGGATGTGTTCACAAACCGGTGGTAGCCTGTCGCATCCGGGGCGCGGATCCCGATAAAGTCGTTCTTTTCCGCAGGCCCCTTCCAGCCGACCTCAATCGTGTCTCCTGCGGCGGCCTCTGCCGGGGCGGTGACAGTGGCTGTAGGCAGCTTTTCCTCAAACACCACTTCTACAAGCGTGTTGCCGCCTTCAATGGCGATAAAGTTCACCTCTCCGGTTTCTTCATCGGCGATGGAATAGGCGGTTGCGGTATAGGCCCCTTCCTCGAGCGCATAGGGCAGGGGGTTGCCCGCCTCATCACTGGCCACCGGGCCGTCATTGCCCGTGATGGACCATAAGACCGGGGTTTCGATGACTGTTTTCGCCTCTCCGATGACGGCTGAAAAGGTCATCTCAACCAGGATCGGCTCTGGCTCCGGTGGCGGGGCCTGGACCACGGCTGTGATGGCCAAATCGAGCTCACTGGCGTTGGCCGCGGTCAGGAACTGGCCGCCCGTTTCATCCGCAAGGCACTGCATTTGCGCCAAAGCGGCGGGATCATCTTCCACATCAAAACCAATGACATGGGCCGTAAAATCAATTCCAGCTTCTTCTAGCAAGCGGGCGGCGGCACAGGGATCAGGGTTACAGGTCTCCACCCCGTCTGAAACGAGGATGACCGTCGCGGCATCCTCCGTATAGCGCAGCGCCTCAGCGGCAGCGATCACCGCGTCCGTCATCGGCGTTTTGCCCAGTGGTTTGATCCCATTCACCGCATCTGAGATTTGCGCTGCCGTGCCGGGGGCAGGGGCCACGATGGTTTCGATATCGGTGCAATTGCCACGCTCCCGGTGGCCATAGACGGTCAGGCCAAGCCCCTGATCTGCGGGGAAATCCGACAGCAACCCGCTGACCACCTCCTGGGCGATGCCGATCTTGGCTGTCCCATCAATTTGGCCCCACATGGAGCCTGAGCCATCAAGCACCAGAATGGTGTTGGGTTGGTTTTGTGCAAATCCAGCGGTGGCAAGGCTGCCAAGCACCGCGCAGGTGGCGAGAAATCGCATAAGGGACCTCGGAATTTAGGAGTGGAACAAAAGAGACTTGGAATAATGAAACACGAGCAGAAAAACACGCCCGCCCCGTTCCATCAAGGTCGGGAAATCATGGCCTGACCCGTTTGACAGAAAACTGACCAAGGTCGGCAAATAATTTGCCTATGTTCTCTTAATGTTCTATTCAAGGGGTGGCAGTGCCGCGTGACAGCGTTATGTCTTACGCGTTGGGTCCGGGGGGCAGAATGGCAGAGCTTAAAAACATCGAAGTGCGCGGCGCGCGCGAGCATAATCTAAAAGGCATCGACGTGGACATCCCACGCGACAAACTGGTGGTGATCACCGGCTTGTCCGGCTCGGGCAAATCGTCCTTGGCATTTGATACGATCTACGCCGAAGGCCAGCGCCGCTATGTGGAATCGCTGTCGGCCTATGCGCGTCAGTTTTTGGACATGATGCAGAAGCCCGATGTGGATCACATCGCAGGGCTTAGCCCGGCCATTTCGATTGAACAAAAGACGACGTCGAAGAACCCTCGCTCCACAGTGGGGACGGTGACAGAG
This sequence comes from Sulfitobacter sp. GN1-4, assembly GCF_055693825.1. Lineage (NCBI taxonomy): Bacteria > Pseudomonadati > Pseudomonadota > Alphaproteobacteria > Rhodobacterales > Roseobacteraceae > Sulfitobacter > Sulfitobacter sp. GN1-4. The sequence continues at coordinate 1,898,401 of NZ_JBVFUQ010000003.1, forward strand.
ATTTATGACTACATGCGCCTGCTGTTTGCGCGGGTGGGCACGCCCTATAGCCCTGCCACCGGCAAACCGATTGAGGCGCAGCAGGTTCAGGACATGGTCGACCGGGTCATGGCGATGGAAGAGGGCACGCGCGCCTATCTTCTTGCGCCGATCATCCGGGACCGCAAAGGCGAATACCGCAAAGAATTCATTGAGTTGCGCAAGCAAGGCTTTCAACGGGTCAAGGTTGATGGCAGTTTCTATGAATTGGATGAGCCGCCCACGCTTGATAAGAAGTTCCGCCATGACATTGACGTGGTGGTGGACCGCATCGTGGTGCGTGAAGGGTTGGAGACACGGCTGGCCGACAGCCTGCGCACCGCGCTTGATTTGGCTGATGGCATTGCGATCATTGAAACCGCCCCGGCTGAGGGCGATCCGGTGCGCACGACGTTTTCTGAAAAGTTCGCCTGCCCGGACAGCGGTTTTACCATCCCTGAAATCGAACCGCGCCTGTTTTCCTTTAACGCGCCTTTTGGGGCCTGTCCCGATTGTGACGGGTTGGGGGTTGAGCTCTTTTTTGATGAACGCCTGGTGGTGCCGGATCAAAGCCTCAAGGTGTATGACGGCGCATTGGCCCCCTGGCGCAAGGGCAAGAGCCCTTATTTCAAACAGACGATTGAGGCCATCGCCAAACACTATGGCTTTAACCAAAACGCAAAGTGGAAAGACCTGGACCCTGCCGTGCAGCAGGTTTTCCTCTATGGCTCTGGTAAGGAAGAGATCAAATTCCGCTATGACGAGGGCGGCCGCGTCTATGAGGTGAGCCGGGTGTTTGAAGGCGTCATTCCCAACATGGAGCGGCGTTACCGCGAGACTGACAGCAACTGGATCCGCGAAGAGTTTGAGCGCTATCAGAACAACCGCCCCTGCGGGACCTGCGAAGGCTACCGTTTGCGCGCCGAAGCGCTGGCGGTAAAGATCGGCCCCGTCACGGGTGGCGCAGATGAATTGCTGCACGCAGGCCAGGTGGTACAGATGTCCATCCGCGAGGCCCATGATTGGTGCAAGCAGGTGCCGGAGCATCTGACAGACCAAAAGAATGAAATTGCCCGCGCCATTCTGAAGGAAATTCGCGAGCGTCTTGGATTTCTAAATAACGTTGGTTTAGAATACCTTACGCTTGCACGTTCAAGTGGTACATTAAGCGGTGGCGAAAGCCAGCGTATCCGTTTGGCCAGCCAGATCGGCTCGGGTCTTACAGGGGTGCTTTATGTCTTGGATGAACCGTCCATTGGTTTGCATCAGCGCGATAATGACCGGCTGCTGCAGACCCTGAAAAACCTCCGCGATCAGGGCAACACCGTGATTGTGGTAGAGCACGACGAAGAGGCGATCCGCGAAGCAGACTATGTTTTCGATATTGGGCCTGGGGCAGGCGTGCACGGCGGGCAGGTGGTCAGCCACGGCAAACCGGCCAAGATCGCGGCGGATAAGAAATCCATCACGGGCCAGTATCTGACCGGCGTGCGGGAGATTTCGATCCCTGCGGAGCGGCGCAAGGGAAACAAGAAAAAGATCAAAGTGGTGAACGCCACGGGCAACAACCTGCAAAACGTCACGGTTGATTTCCCGTTGGGCAAGTTTGTTTGCGTGACCGGCGTCAGCGGCGGGGGAAGTCCACGCTGACCATTGAGACGTTGTTCAAAACCGCCTCGATGAACCTGAACGGCGCGCGCCAGACCCCGGCCCCCTGTGACACGATCAAAGGGTTGGAGCACCTTGATAAGGTGATCGACATTGACCAACGCCCCATCGGGCGCACGCCCCGGTCAAACCCAGCAACCTATACGGGGGCCTTCACGCCCATCCGCGACTGGTTTGCCGGCCTCCCAGAGGCCAAGGCGCGCGGCTATAAGCCCGGGCGGTTCAGCTTTAACGTCAAGGGCGGGCGCTGTGAGGCGTGCCAGGGGGACGGTGTTATCAAGATTGAGATGCACTTTCTGCCGGATGTCTATGTGGAGTGTGAGACCTGCAAAGGCGCGCGCTACAACCGGGAGACGTTGGAGATCAAGTTCAAGGGCAAAAGCATCGCCGATGTCCTGGATATGACGGTGGAGGATGCCCAAGGTTTCTTTGCCGCAGTGCCGTCGATCCGCGAAAAGATGGACGCGTTGATGCGTGTTGGGCTGGGCTACATCAAGGTGGGCCAGCAGGCGACAACCCTGTCAGGTGGTGAGGCGCAGCGCGTGAAGCTGTCAAAGGAGTTGAGCAAAAGGTCCACCGGCCGGACGCTGTATATTCTCGATGAGCCGACCACCGGTCTGCATTTTGAGGATGTGCGTAAGTTGTTGGAAGTGCTGCATGAATTGGTGGATCAGGGCAATTCCGTGATTGTGATTGAACACAATCTGGATGTGGTGAAAACCGCCGACCACATCATCGATATCGGCCCTGAAGGCGGTGATGGCGGTGGCTGTGTGGTGGCCGAAGGCACGCCTGAAAAGGTGGCTGAGGTGGCGCAAAGCTATACCGGCAAGTACCTCAAGCCGATGCTGGAAAAACAGCGCGCTGTCGCAGCGGAATAGGGGTGACGTGGGGGCGGCGGGGCTGCAGGCTCACCAAAACCAAATGGTCCCAGAGCCACTCTTGCCCGGCTCCTGCCTGACAGGGCGCCCGCCGCTTGCCTAGTGAAATCAACGTATCCCCAAAGGGGCCCCGCGTGGATTTCCCGAGGCAATCGGCTGTCCCCTGTCTGACTTGAGCCAGGCAATGGCGGCTCCGAAACCAAAGGTTGGGGGATCTGGCTACTGGCTGCGGCCCTTGGCGGCAAAGCGGGGCAACATCGCAGAAAAATCCTGACCTTGGCCGCCTTCTTCTTCGACAAATTGGCGGTAGAGCGCCAAGGCCCGGGCTCCCATAGGGGTATCGGCATCCACGGCTTCAGCTGCCTGTTGGCTGAGGCCAAGGTCTTTGAGCATTAGTTCGGCGGCAAAACCTGGGGTGTAGTCATTGTCGGCGGGCGAAGTTGGGCCGACACCCGGTGCGGGGCAGTAGGCGTTCATCGACCAGGAATAGCCTGATGAGGTGGAGACAACATCGAACATCTTTTGCCGGTCGAGGCCTAATTTATCCGCCAAAGCAAAGGCTTCGCAGGTGGCGATCATGGTGGCCCCGAGGATCATGTTGTTGCAGATCTTGGCCGCTTGGCCCGCACCAGCCGCACCACAATGCACCGCCTTTTGGCCCATGATGTCAAAAAGCGGTTGCGCGCGGGCAAACGCATCGGCGCTGCCGCCTGCCATGAAGGTCAGCGTGCCCGCAGCTGCCCCGCCGATGCCGCCCGATACCGGGGCATCCACGGCCAAGAGGCCCGCGTTTTGTGCCAGATCGGCTGCGGCGCGGGCGCTTTCGACGTCAACGGTAGAGCAATCAATGAAAAGCGCTCCGGGGGCGGCAGAGGCTGTCACTTCAGCGGCGACTGCGCGCAGGATTTCCCCGTTTGGCAGCATGGTCACGATGACTTCTGCGCCCTCTACAGCCTCGGCGATGTTGGCGGCGGCGGCGACGCCCACAGCCGTGGTGCCCGCCACGTCATATCCGGTGACCTTATGTCCGGCTGCCGCCAGATTGGCGGCCATCGGTGCGCCCATGTTGCCCAAGCCAATGAAACCAATGGTGTGCATGAAGCTCTCCTAGAGTTTGAGGGCCTGAGGCCCCAGGGGTTGCAGCATCTTGGCAATCGCGGCGACAGGCACTTTGCTGTCGGGGTATTGCCATTGTGGCGTGCGGTCCTTGTCGATGATCGCGGCGCGGATGCCTTCGAGGAAATCCCCATGCTCGGATGCACGGGAGGTAAAGCGGTATTCCAGATCCAGCGCCTTTTCCATGCTAAGCGAGGGGCCGCGCAACCGGTGGATCATTTCGATGGTGCAGGCGGCAGAAAGGGGCGAGACACGGGAGAGCTTTTTCAACGCGTCGCGGGCAAAGTCACTGTCCGTATTGCCCAGATCCGTCAGGATGTCGCCCAGACCTTCGCCGCTGAAACCTGCGTTGATGGCATCAAGTACGGGTTCAAGTGTGGCACCGGGGGGCGCGTCAGCGGCGTCCGAGAGGATGTCGGGTGCGGCACCTTCCTCCAGCGCCTGGATCAACGATGGCCACTGGGCTTGCGGGATGTAATGGTCTGCAAAACCTGCATAAATCGCATCGGCTGCGTTCATGCGGGCAGCCGTCGTGCCCAGGTATTCGCCCAGCCGTCCGGGGGCCAGGGCCAGCATTAGGCTGCCGCCCACATCAGGGACCAGGCCGATGCCGCATTCCGGCATGGCGATTTGGCTGGTCTCCCCCACAATGCGGTGCGAGCCGTGACAGCCCAGTCCAACACCGCCGCCCATGGTGAACCCTTGTAAAAAGGAGATGACCGGTTTGGGGTAGGAGAAGATCTTGTAATTCAGCCGGTATTCATCGGCCCAGAAGGTCTGGCCAAAGGCGAAATTGCCCTTTCGGCCCTCTGCGTAAAGATCAGCGATATCGCCGCCGGAGCAGAAGGCGCGGTCGCCTTCGGCGTCAAGAATTACACAAGAAACCGCATCATCCGTGGCCCAGTCATCAAAGGCGGCCTCAATCGCGGTGCACATGTCATAGGTCATCGCGTTGAGCGCTTGGGGCCGTGTCAGGGTAATTCGGCCTGCCTGGCCGGTGATGCGGATGCTGATGTCGCTCATCTGTTTTTCAACATGTCGCGCGAGATGATCACGCGCATAACCTCATTGGTGCCTTCCAGGATCTGATGCACACGCAGATCGCGCACCAGTTTTTCGATGCCGTAATCGGCCAGATAGCCATAGCCGCCGTGCAGTTGCAGACATCCGTCCGCAACTTTGCTGCCAACTTCGGTGACGAATTTCTTGGCCATCGCGCAGAACTTGGTGGCATCCGGGGCGTTTGTGTCAAGCTTCCAGGCGGCCTGGCGCAGGAAGGTGCGGGCGGCTTGCAGCTCAATCTCCATGTCGGCCAAGCGGAATTGGAGCCCTTGGAACTGGTCGATGGGTTGGCCGAAGGCTTTGCGCTCTCCCATATAGGTCAGGGTTTGGGTGAGGGCGGCCTCGGCTGCGCCCAGCGAACAGGCCGCGATGTTCAAACGGCCGCCATCCAGCCCGCTCATCGCATATTTGAAACCGCTGCCTTCTTCGCCCACCAGATTATCGGCAGAAATGTCGCAATTGTCGAATTGCACTTGGGCCGCAGGCTGCGCCCGCCAGCCCATTTTATCTTCAAGACCGCCAAAGCTGAGCCCCTCTGTCCCATCTTCGACATAGACCGTTGAGATCCCGGCGGCCCCGTCATCTGAGGTGCGCACCATCACGACGTAAGCGTCTGAATAGCCGCCGCCCGAGATAAAGGCTTTGGCCCCGTTCAAACGGTAGCCTTCGTTGGTGCGTGTGCAGCGGGTCTTGAGCGCTGCCGCATCCGAGCCAGAACCGGGTTCGGTCAGGCAATAGCTCAGCACTTTGTTCATCGCGACAACATCCGGCAGCACCCGCGCCTTCATGGCGTCATTGCCGAAGGTGTCGATCATCTTGGCGCACATGTTGTGGATGGATAGGAAGGCCGCAACCGAAGGGCAGGCCATGGAAAGCGCTTCAAACACCAGTGTCGCGTCAAGGCGGGACAGGCCCGTGCCGCCGGCATCCTCAGACACATAAAGCCCGCCGAACCCCAATGCGCCAACCTGGGGCCAGAGATCTTTTGGTATCGTGCCTGATTTCTCCCATGCCAAGGCATGCGGGGCGATGGCGTCCTGGCCAAAGGCATAGGCCATGTCATAGATGGCCTGCTGTTCTTCATTTAACGCGAAATCCATGCCGTCCTCCCAGACCGGTTAATGAACGCTTGTTAAATTTCATGCTTTGCAGTGGTGATGCAAGGTATATTTGGCTGCGATATCACGGCGTGAACCGGCGCATCGGAACGGCAAAAAGCAAAACGCCAGCGGGACAGGCCCGCTAGCGTTTGCAGATTATTCCATCACAGGGATGGAGAATTCGCCGCCCTCTTTGATGCCCGAAGGCCAGCGGGCGGTGACGGTCTTGGTGCGGGTATAGAATTTGAACGCATCGGGGCCGTGTTGGTTAAGATCACCGAAGACGGATTTTTTCCAGCCGCCAAAGGTGTGATAGGCCAGCGGCACCGGGATGGGCACGTTGATGCCGACCATGCCGATGTTGATGCGGTTGGCAAAATCGCGCGCGGCGTCGCCGTCGCGGGTAAAGATCGCGGTGCCATTGCCATATTCGTGGTCCATGGCCAGGCCGATGGCCTCTTCGTAGGTTTGCGCGCGCACGGTGGTCAGGACAGGGCCAAAGATCTCTGTCTTGTAGATATCCATGTCCTTGGTGGCGTGATCAAAGAGGTGGGGGCCTACGAAATAGCCTTCCTCATAGCCTTGCAGTTTGAAATCACGGCCATCGACCACCAGCTTGGCGCCCTGATCGACGCCCGATTGCACCAGACGTTCGATGTTGGCCTTGGCGGCGGCTGTCACGACGGGGCCATAATCCACGTCATTGCCAGCGGTGTAGGGGCCAACCTTGAGCTTTTCGATGCGGGGGACGAGCTTTTCGATCAGCCTGTCGGCTGTCTCATCGCCGACGGGCACGGCCACTGAGATCGCCATGCAGCGTTCGCCCGCAGCACCGTAGCCTGCGCCCACCAACGCGTCGGCGGCTTGGTCCATGTCTGCGTCGGGCATGATGATCATGTGGTTTTTGGCCCCGCCAAAGCACTGCACGCGTTTGCCCTGCGCACAGCCGGTGCCATAGATATATTCAGCGATGGGGGTTGAGCCGACAAAGCCCACCGATTGGATCACGTCGTTAAAGAGGATCGCGTCCACGGCTTCCTTGTCACCGTTCACCACCTGCAGGATGCCTTTTGGCAGGCCTGCTTCTTCCATCAACTCAGCCAGCATGAGCGGGACAGAGGGATCACGCTCAGACGGTTTGAGAATGAAGGCGTTGCCGCAGGCGATGGCGGGGGCGAACATCCACATCGGGATCATGGCGGGGAAGTTGAAGGGCGTGATGCCTGCGGTTACGCCAAGGGCTTGGCGCATGGAATACATGTCGATGCCGGGACCGGCGCTGTCGGTGTATTCGCCTTTCAGCATTTGCGGCGCACCGATACAGTATTCCACCACTTCCAACCCGCGCTGCACATCGCCTGCGGCGTCGGGCAGGGTTTTGCCATGCTCGCGCGAAAGCGCCTCAGCCAGTTTGTCCATGTCGCGGTTCAGAAGGTCGACGAATTTCATGAGCACCCGCGCGCGGCGCTGCGGGTTGGTGGCTGCCCAGGCAGGTTGAGCGGCAGCGGCAAAGGCCACGGCCTGTTCCATCTCAGCCTGGTTGGCCAGGGGCACTTTGGCCTGCACTTCGCCTGTGGCGGGGTTCATCACGTCGGCAAAGCGGCCAGAGGTGCCTTTGACATGGGCACCGTTGAGGTAATGGGTCAGTTCTTGCATGGGATCCTCCAATTCGGTTGCGGGCACATTAGTCTTGCAAAAAGACGAGGAACAGGGGCAGTTGGGCAAAGTGGTTTTGCAGAAATGCAAGACGGTTTCAGATGGAAAGCTGGGATGAGGTGTAGAAGAAAGATGAAGCGAGGGGACGGTGCAAAATTGGGATGACCTGCGCCTGTTTCTGGCGGTGGCACGGGCGCAAAGCCTGTCGGGGGCGGGCAAAGCCCTGCGGCTTGATCCGGCGACCCTGGGCCGGCGCATTGCGCGGCTGGAGAAAGACCTAGAGGCTGTTCTTTTTGTCAAATCCCCGCAGGGCTATGCGCTGACGGAGGCAGGCACGCAGCTTTTGGCGCAGGCGCGGGCGGCTGAGCAGGCGATGCGGCAAGCGACATCTGGTCTGGCGGGGGCCACGGATGTGCTGTCGGGGCAGATCCGCATCGGGGCCCCCGATGGGGTGGCCAACTTTCTGTTGCCGCAGATCCTGACCCAGATCGCGGCGGCGCATCCTGATCTTGATATCCAGACCGTTGCCTTGCCGCGGGTGTTCAACCTGTCCCGGCGCGAAGCGGACATGGCCATTGCGGTCAGCGCGCCTGAGGCCGGGCGGCTGACGGTGCAAAAGATCACGCCTTACGGTCTGCATTTGGCTGCGGCAGAAAGCTATCTGAGCGCGCATCCGCCGATCCGGGACGTCAGCGATCTGCGTGAACACCGCATCGTTGGCTATATTCCCGACATGATTTTTGACCGCGAGCTGGACTATCTGGCCGATCTTGGCGTGGAACGTGTTGGCCTCGCCTCGAACTCGGTTTCTGTGCAGGGCCAGATGATCCAGCGCGGCGGCGGGATTGGTGTTGTGCATGATTTCGCGCTGCCCTTTCTGCCCGGTGTGCGCCGGGTTTTGCCGCAGAGCGTGCAGTTGGAACGTGCTTTTTATCTCGTGCGTCACGCCGATGACCGGCGCAACCAGCGGCTGGCGCAGTTTGCGCATCTGCTCAGCGCGGCGCTGCGCAGCGAGGTGATGCGGCTTGAAGCCTAGGTTTGGACCCTAGGCTTGACAGATTGCGCCTTTCTGGCGGACGCTAACCCTTAGGTGGAGGCGCATAAGGGAGGCAGCCATGCTTGTATCACAGATCTTAAAGTCCAAATCCGACGACGGGGTGGTCACAACACCGCCCAGCACGCTGGTGTCTGAGGCTGTGAAGATGCTTGCGGAAAGGCGGATCGGCACGGTTGTTGTATCCTCTGATGGGCAAGAGGCGCAGGGCATTCTGTCAGAGCGTGACATTGTGCGCGAATTGTCCCGGCAGGGGGCATCGGTGCTCACCCAACCGGTTGAAAACCTGATGACGGCCAAGTTGAAGACCTGCACGCGCGAGGACCGGGCGGATGAAATTCTGCAGACCATGACGCAGGGACGTTTTCGCCACATGCCCGTGGTTGAGGGCGGGATTCTGGTGGGATTGGTAACGCTTGGCGATGTGGTCAAAGCGCGCCTGACTGAGCTTGCGATGGAAAAGGACGCGTTGGAAGGGATGATCATGGGCCACTAAGGCCTGCAGCATCCCCCCGCGTTCCATGACGAAATGCCTGCCAATGGGTTGCACTGATGACGCAGCCATGTTTGCTTGCGCCAACTGATACCCCCTCGGAGGCCCCCATGCGCGTTGGTCTATACCCCGGCACCTTTGATCCCATCACACTTGGTCATGTGGACATCATCCGCCGTGCTGCCACATTGGTCGATAAACTGGTGATCGGCGTGGCCATCAACCGCGACAAGGGGCCGCTTTTCACGCTGGAAGAGCGGGTGGCCTTGATTGAGGCGGAATGTGCAGATCTTTCGCGGGCCACCGGCATTGAGATTGCGGTGCATCCGTTTGAGAACCTACTGATCCATTGCGCCCGTGAAGTGGGGGCCGAGATCATCGTGCGCGGCCTGCGGGCGGTCGCGGATTTTGAGTATGAATATCAAATGGTTGGGATGAACCGCCAGTTGGACGATCCCATTGAAACGGTGTTCCTGATGGCCGAAGCGCAGCACCAGGCCATCGCCAGTAAACTGGTCAAAGAGATCGCGCGCCTGGATGGTGATGTGACCAAGTTTGTGCCGGGCCGGGTCAAATCGGCTCTTATGACCAAACTGGGCCGGTCCTGACCCTAGATCACGCGGCCCATCGCCTGGGCGGTGTCCAGCATGCGGTTCGCAAAGGCCCATTCATTGTCATACCACGCCAAGACACGCAGCAGGGTGTCTTGCTGCACCGATGTTTGATCCGCCGCGTAGGTGGCTGAGACGGTGCTGTGGTTATAATCGATGGAGACCAGTGGCCGGTGTTCCACGTCCAAAATGCCATCAAGCGGCCCGGCGGCCGCGTTTTGCATGGCGGCGGTGACAGCCTCGGGCGAAACCGGGGCCCTTGTTTCAACGGTCAGGTCACAGCAAGAGACATTGGGCGTGGGCACCCGGATGGCCGTCCCGGTGATTTTGCCTGCCAGATGTGGCAACACGAGCCCCAAGGTTTCCGCCGCACCCGTGGTGGTAGGCGACATCGACAGGTTCGCGGCCCGCGCGCGGTAAAGATCCCGGTGCGGCGTGTCGTGCACTTTCTGGCTGCTGGTATAGCAATGGACCGTGGTCATATGGCCCCGGATCAGGCCAAAGGCATCGTCGAGCACTTTCACAACCGGCACCAAGCAGTTCGTGGTGCAGGACCCGTTTGAGATCATCAGATCATCGGTGCTGATGTCACTGTCGTTGATGCCATAGACAATTGTTTTCATATCACCTTTTGACGGCGCAGACAGCAACACGCGGCGTGAGCCGTTTTGCAGGTGCAGGGCGGTGTCTGTGGGGGCGCAGAACTTGGCAGTGCACTCCAACGCGATATCAACGTCCTGCCAGCTCAGCTTGGCGGGGTCAGGCTCCGCCGTGACCCGGATGGGGCCGCGCCCGGCATCAAGCGTCTGTGCGCCCAAGGTGACGGGGTGGGGCAGGCGGCCATGAACGGAATCAAACTCAAACAGATGTGCGGCTGTCTCCAAGGGGGCCAGATCATTGATGGCGACAACCTCGATGCCTTCGTCTGCACGCTCCAACGCGGCGCGCAGCACCGAGCGTCCGATGCGGCCAAAACCGTTGATGCCGAGCTTAAGGGCCATGATCCACCTATTTGATCAAATTCAATAGGGCAGGATTTGTCCACGATCCGTCAGGTGTCAACGCGCAGACGCCCTGAATTTAGTACCGATACAATATAATGGGTTTGGCAAGGTCATGGACTGTGCTGGCAACCTATGGGCCACTGGCAAGGGCACCGGCTGGGTCAGCCGCCAGCGTGGGTGTGACCACATGTCGGCTCGCGCGGCATCACCGCCAAAAGGCGATCCATTCCATAAACTCAAACATCTTTTTGCCCAAGAAAATCAGATGCTCCGTTCCGAAGAACAGCACATCACCCAGAATTCCAAGGATGATCAAGCCGCCGATGATGATGGCGATGCGGTTGGTCATGGGAAGGCTCCACTGCTGTCTTGGGATATGACAGGCTGTGCGGAGCCGCGCAAGGTGCTTACCCCAGCGCACCCATGGCAACAGCCACGTCCGCCATACGCACAGAGAAGGCCCATTCGTTGTCATACCACCCCAGCACGCGCACGGTGCGGTCCGCGACAACGATGGTCTGGTCCGGTGCAAAGATGCAGCTTTCTTCGGTGTGGTTGAAATCAATGGAGACCTTTTGCTCAGGGTCGTAACCCAGCACGCCCTTCATGTGCCCTTCAGCGGCGGCCTTTGCAGCGGCGTTCACCTCTTCCACGGTGATATCGCGTGAGGCGGTGAAGGTCAGATCAACGGCGGATACATTCGGTGTGGGCACGCGCATCGCTGTGCCGTCCAGCTTGCCTTTGAGGGCGGGCAGAACTTCACCCAACGCCTTTGCCGCCCCTGTTGATGTTGGGATCAACGCCATGGCAGCGGCGCGCGCGCGGTACAGATCGCTGTGCCGGCGGTCCAGCGTCGGCTGGTCGCCAGTGTAGCTGTGGATGGTAGTCATCAGGCCGCTCTCGATGCCGATGGCTTCGTGCATCACCTTGGCCATTGGGGCCAGACAGTTTGTGGTGCAAGACCCGTTTGAGATCATCGTATCAGAGGCCTGCAAAGTGTCGTGGTTCACACCGTAGACCACGGTGCGGTCAACGTTCTTGCCTGGCGCGGACAGCAAGACACGCTTGGCCCCCTGTTGGATGTGAACGTTGGCCTTGTTGCCGTCGTTGAACTTGCCCGTGCATTCCAGCACCACATCGCAGCCGGTCCAGTCCAGTTCTTCAAGGTTGTAGGTAGACATCACCTCAATATCGTTCTGACCCAGGTTCATATAGCCGTCGTCAATCCGAACCTCGCCAGGGAAACGTCCGTGCACGCTGTCGTATTTGATCAGATGTGCGGCTGTTTCAATGGGGCCGGTGGCGTTGATCTTGACCACTTCAATGTCATCACGCCCAGATGCGGCGATGTGGCTGAGGGTGCAGCGGCCAATACGGCCAAATCCGTTGATGCCGACCTTGATTGCCATGGGATGTCCTTTCGCGGAGCCTTTTGCGCGCTCTATAGCGGGGGTCTGGCAAAAGGTTAAAGAGGAAAGACGCCTGCTAAGCTGCTGTTAGCGCTAAATTTTCATGTTAGCGGTAAAGGTGATGTGCCTCGGGGGATTGGCGGGTGGCGATGATCCGGCTAGATAGGAAAAAAGAGGTGTGAGATGAGTGGATTGATTGCGCTGTTGGACGACGTGGCGTCCATTGCAAAGGTAGCGGCAAGCTCGGTTGATGATGTGATCAGCCAGGCGGCGAAGGCGGGCAGCAAGGCGGCAGGGGCCGTAATCGACGATGCTGCTGTGACGCCAAAGTATGTCCAGGGGTTTGACGCCAGCCGCGAATTGCCGGTCATTTGGCGCATCACCAAAGGATCGCTGCGCAATAAGCTGTTGTTTTTGTTGCCTGCGGGCCTTGCGCTGTCGGCTTTCGCACCCTGGGCCATCGCCCCGCTGCTGATGCTGGGCGGCTGCTATCTGTGCTTTGAAGGGGCCGAAAAGGTGGCCCATGCGTTGGGATGGGGCCATGGTCATGAGGATTACGCCCACAAAGAAGAGGTGATCGAAGATCCCGCCCATCTGGAAGAACAAAAGGCCCAAGGCGCCATCAAAACCGATTTCATCCTGTCTGCCGAGATTATGACGATCGCCCTGGCGGCGATTCCCCCAGCAACTTCTGGATGGAGGCCGCAACCCTGGCGGCTGTGGCCGTGATGATCACCGTTGCGGTCTACGGCTCCGTCGCGATCATTGTGAAAATGGACGATATCGGTCTGGCCCTTGCCAAATCGGGCCGCCTTGGCGTTACCCGGGCCATCGGGCGTGGGCTGGTGCGGGGAATGCCCGGTTTCCTCAAAGCGCTCACCGTGATTGGCACAGCGGCGATGCTGTGGGTCGGGGGCTCCATCATTGTGCACGGATTAAAAGAGCTGGGGTTTGGCGGGCTTGAGCATATGATCCATGATGTGGCCTATGCTGTTGGACATGCGGTGTCCGAAGGCATGAGCGGGATCATGGAATGGGCGACCAAAGCCGTGATCGATGGTATTCTGGGGCTGGGGATTGGTCTGGCGCTGATCCCGGTGGGCGAAAAGGTCATCACCCCGATTTGGCGCAGGATTTTCGCCAAGTCAGCGTAACGGGCGGCGCAAAACCGATCCCAGCAGCAGTGCCGCGATCATCATGTGACCGGCCAGGACATAGACCACGATCGCATCCACGCCGATGCCGTGCAGGCCCATCCAGATCAGGCTGGCGATCAGTCCTGCAATGAAAGCGGAAAGCATGATGTGTAGGTGCATGGGAGACCCTTTCAGCAGCACGCCTCGGATCAAGGCGCGTTTGAGCTGACCATTTCGCGGGGGGCCGCGCAAGACCACAGGCCTGTGGCCCGCAGTCTCGGCGCAGCGCCGCTGATCTGGGGCGGGATTTCGCCAATGGCGGCCACCTGCGGACAGCAAAAGGGCCACACGCTTGCGCGCATGGCCCTTCTGCGTCGGTAATCCGATCAGATCACAGCAGGTCTTTGGCCGCCTGTGCGACGCCTTCGGCGGTGATCCCGAACTTTTCGAACAATTCACCGGCAGGGGCAGAGGCCCCGAACCGGTCCATGCCCACAAAGGCGGCTTTGCCGTATTTGCCACGCTCGCCCAGCAACCACTGGTCCCAGCCCTGGCGCACGCCAGCTTCAACCCCGACACGGACCGCGCCACCGGGCAAGACACGCTTGCGATAGGCCTCGTCCTGGGCGGCAAAAAGCTCCATGCACGGCATGGAAACCACCCGCGTGCCAATGCCTTCGGCTTGCAACGCTTCGCGTGCGGCCATCGCGATAGACACCTCAGAGCCAGTGGCAATCAGGATGACCTGACGTTTGCCATCCGCATCCGCCAGCACATAGGCCCCTTTTTCCACAAGGTTGTTGTTCTTGTGCTCTGTCCGCACGGTCGGCAGACCCTGGCGGGTCAGCGACAGCACCGAAGGCGTCTTGGTTGAGGTGACCGCCAGTTCCCACGCCTCAGCCGTTTCAACGGTATCCGCCGGACGGAACACCCATGTGTTTGGCGTGGCACGGCTGATCGCAAGATGCTCAACCGGTTGGTGGGTTGGGCCGTCTTCACCCAGACCGATGGAATCATGCGTCATCACGAAAACCGTGGGGATCTGCATTAGGGCTGCCAGCCGCATGGAGGGGCGGGCGTAATCGGTGAAACACATGAAGGTGCCGCCATAGGGGCGGATCCCGCCATGCAGCGCCATGCCGTTCATCGCCGCAGCCATGCCATGTTCGCGAATGCCCCAATAGACATAGCGCCCACCACGGTTGTCGGTGTCAAACACGCCCAGATCGCCTGTCTTGGTGTTGTTGGACCCGGTCAGGTCCGCAGAGCCGCCGACGGTTTCGGGCATAATCGGGTTCAGCACCTCAAGCACCTTTTCCGAGGACGCACGTGTGGCCAGCTTGGGTGCGGTCTCAGAGGTCTGTTTTTTGAAGGCTTTGATGGTCGCGCTCAGCTTTTTCGGCGTGGCCCCGGCCAGCGCACGTTCAAAGGTTTCGCGTTTGCCTTTGGGCATCTTTTCAAACCGCGCTTCCCATTCTGCGCGTGCGGCAGCACCGCGCGTGCCAATGGCTTCCCAAGCGGCCTTGACATCAGCAGGCACAACAAAGGGGCCGGTGGTCCAGCCATAGGCGGCTTTGGCGTCGGCCATTTGATCGGGATCTGTCAGCGCGCCATGGCCTTTGGAGGTATCCTGGGCCGCGTGTCCCAAAGCGATATGGGTCTTGCAGGCGATCATGCTGGGCAGATCGCTTTTGCGGGCCTCGGTCAGGGCCGCGTCGATCTCATCTGGGTTGTGGCCATCAATTTCGATGGTGTGCCAGCCTGCGGCCTTGAACCGCGCCACCTGATCGGTGCTGTCGGACAGGGTTACGGGGCCGTCGATGGTGATGTTGTTGTTGTCCCACAACACGATGAGTTTGGACAGCTTGTGACGCCCTGCAAGGGTGATCGCCTCTTGGCTCACGCCCTCCATCAGGCAGCCGTCGCCGGCAATCACGTAGGTGTTGTGATCGACGATCTTGGCACCGTAATGCGCCCGTTGGATTTCCTCGGCCATGGCGAACCCAACAGAGTTTGCGATGCCCTGGCCCAGCGGGCCGGTGGTGGTTTCAATCGCATCCGCCAGGAAGTTCTCAGGGTGGCCCGCTGTGCGCGCGCCCATCTGGCGGAAATTCTTCAGCTCTTCGATGGGGAACTGCGCATCGCCAATCAGGTGCAACAGCGAATAGATCAGCATAGAGCCGTGGCCCGCTGACAGGATAAAACGATCCCGGTCAGGCCAGAGCGGGTTGGCCGCATCAAACTTGAGGTGCTTTTCAAACAGCACGGTCGCCACATCGGCCATGCCCATCGGCATGCCAGAGTGGCCAGAGTTTGCCGCCGCAACCGCATCGAGCGTCAGCGCCCGGATGGCGGTCGCTTTGGACCAATGTTCAGGATGCGCATCGCGCAGGGCATTCAGATCCACAGGAAGCTTCCTTCGCTATATCAATCGGGTTCCGTGCGTGCATACCAGCAGGCCTGCAAAGTGCAAGCCAAAGGCGGCGTTAGCGCTAAACCAAGCTGACACTTTGGTTCAGCTTCGCCCGTCAAGTGGCTGATCTCAAACGGGGGCGCATTCATTCTCAGATTTCGCTAGGATATAAAAACAGACCGGGCCAAGGCGATTCGCTCAAAAGGTGAACTCAGGCCGCGCCAAATGGGACAGGCAGCACAGGTCACGGACGCAAGGACCGAGGGGTGATGGGCGATGAGTAACATCGAAGAACTACAACAACGCATCAGCGCTGCGATGGACCGCGTGGCGCAGGGCCTTGATCAGATCGGCAGCGCGCCCAGCGGGCCGGATCCCGAAATGGCGCAAGCGCTTGAGGATGAGCAGACGGCGAATGCCCAACTCACGGAACGGGTCCGCACGCTCAAAGCCAAGGCCGAAGAAGACAAGGCGCAAGCCGATGATGCGCTGGCCGCGATGCGCGCCAAGCTGGAAGAGGGCGAGGCGCGGATGGCACAGCTTGACGTCGATCTGCAGAAGCTGCGCCGCGTGAACGATCAGTTGACCGCAGCCTGTGAGGCCCTGCGCAAAGCCAACGAAGAAGGCGTGGGAGAGCCGCACCTGATCAACAAAGCCATGTTGGCGGAACTTGATGGCCTGCGGGCCGCGCGCGCCTCTGATGTGGCAGAAAGCACGGCGATCTTGTCGGCGTTGGAGCCTTTGTTGGCCAGCGCCTCTGATGATCCCGCCCCGAACCAGGAGAATGCCTGATGCCCGAAGTACGTATCACCATTGGCGGTCGCCAGTTTGAGGTTGCCTGCCAGGACGGCGAAGAAAGCTATCTGCACGCAGCCGCCAAGATGCTGGATGATGAAGCGCAGGTGCTCAGTGATCAGGTGGGTCGGATGCCAGAGGCGCGCATGCTGCTGATGGCGGGGCTGTTGTTGGCCGATAAGACGGCCAGTGTTGAGGACAAGATCAGCGAAGTCCGCGCAGAGCTTGCCGAACGCGAGGCCGAGCTGGCGGGCTTGCGCAACCAAACGGTTGAGCCTGAGCGCATCGAAGTGCCTGTGATCCCCGATCAGGTCACCGACACGTTGGCCGAGGTTGCCGCCCAAGCCGAAGCCCTCGCCGCCGCCGTAGAAGAAAAAGCCAGCTAGGCCAGGGGGCGGGCAGCCTTAGACGCGCCGCTACAAGCGGCCCGCCGCAGCGGTGGTTCTTTGGTTGAAATGCCTGTTTCCAGGCAGAGCAGGCCGGCCACATGCTTTCGTCGCATAACGTCAGTAAGATCGGGCGATGCCCTACGCGCTCCGCGCCGGCATCGCCTCTTTCGCGCGCACTGGGAAGCTGACCGCCAGTTTTGCGGCAACATCTTTGTTCAGCAGCACCGAAATGGCGTTTGAGATAGGCTCGTTGCTGTCCATCAACCGGCGCAGGCGGCGCGTTTCCCACACCACATAGCTGCTGCCCTTGGTGGCGGTCACGTCCGCGGTGGCGGACCCGCCCAGCAAAAACGCAATCTCGCCAAGGAAATTACCCGGCCCGATTTCAGCTTGCTGCGCACCGCGCGCCACGACGAATCCGTCTGAGATCGTCAGATAGATGCGGTCGGGCTCTTTGCCTTCCTCCAGGATCAGACGCGCCTCACTGTCGTGCACGATGTTGGCCTCGCCCATGATTTTGCGAAACTGACCGGGGTTGAAGTTGGGAAAGGACTTATAAAGATCCAGCATCTCCTGGCTCATCCCAAAGGTCGAACGTTCGCGGAAGATCCGATAAATCACCGGGATATTAGCCGATCCGATCAGGACAGAGGTGGCAATCGCCTCCCATAGGGGCGTTTCAGCGATGTAATAATAGTAAAGAATGTAGAAGGCTGTGCCGATCAGCAGAAAGGTCCGCAGCACAAGCTCATTTCGGGTCAGCAGGCCCAGAATATAACAGATCGTCGCGATGTGAACGAAGGCCACCGCGGAGCTGAGGTAATCGAAAATTTCTTGCATAAAAACGTCCCGTGCAAAACTGCCGGGACGTTAAGTCAATTGTTTAACAATGCAAGCGTTTTGGCTGCGATCAGCCGTTGGCTTCGCGAATTTTGTCAGCTGCGTCTTTATCGTAGGCGACACCGTTGTCATCAAACATCGTATCCAGCTCACCGGAAAGGGTCATTTCGGTGATGATGTCGCAGCCGCCGACGAATTCGCCTTTGACGTAAAGCTGTGGAATCGTTGGCCAATCTGAGAAATCCTTGATCCCTTGGCGGATCTCTTCGTCGGCCAGAACATTCACGTCGGAGTATTCAACACCCATGTAATTCAAAACACCCGCGACGCGGGAGGAAAAGCCGCATTGGGGCATTTCCTTGGTGCCTTTCATGTAAAGCACAACGTCATTGGCAGAGATGGTTTCTTGGATCCGGTTTGCGGCATCGCTCATGTGGGGTCGTCCTTTGATTTGTCTTTCTGAAACGCGTTATGGAAACGCGCGGCATAGGTTTCATCATCTGCCAATGGCAGAATGTCGGTGTCGGGGCGGCCAAAAAAGCCCGTTTTGCTGAGCCAGTTGGTCTGGCCACGCTCCAGGCTTTCATTGCGGCGGTTGGTGCGGCTGACCTCAGCAAGGTCCAACCCCTCCATCCCCAAAGGGACCTCTTGGGTCCGGCGTTCAGGCTGGCGGGCAGAGAGTGGGCGGTGGGTTTGACGGCTGGCGCGGAATTGATGCACCGCAACAGCGGTGACCAGCACGCAAACCAAAGCTGTGCCCCAAAGCCACATCAGGTTAATCCGGCGCCTTGGTGGTCAACGCCAGCGCATGCAGTTCGCCGTTGGGCCCGTCCATCTTACCTTTGAGTGCGGCGTAGACGGCGCGCTGTTGCTGGACGCGATTCTTCCCTTTGAATGAGGCATCCACGACCATCGCGGCCATGTGCACGCCATCGTCCCCTTGCACGGTGATCTGGGCCTGTGGAAAGGCGGCGCGGATCAGATCCTCAATTTCGTGGGCTTGCATTGGCATGTGGCGCTCCGGCATGTCGTTCCTGTTGCCCTAAATCTAGGTTGCAGCGGCAGGCTGTGCAAGCGGGTGCGCCGCTTATCGGATTGAGCGCAGGCAAGCTGCGCACTACATATTTAGGAAAGGGTGCTCTGGGCTCACCGTCCCGATGGGCTCAGAGCCGCCTTCACATGGACCGGTCGTGCCTGCGTGCTGTCCGGGCATCAAGGAAAATAGCCGTCTCCCGCAAGCGGGTCCCTCGGCGATTTTCCCGGATCCCCGGCCATCCCGCAGGCTCGTTCGCCCCATGCGATGGCGGCTCCGGCCCGATGGAACTGGGGAGGACATATGCAAGAGCGGATGGGTGCGCCGGAACAGGCGTTGGCATGGGTGGAGGCCGGCAAAGGTGCGGCCCTTGCCACGGTGATTGAGACCTGGGGTTCGGCCCCGCGCCGGGTGGGCGCGCAGCTTGTCGTCTCAGGCGACGGGGCGATGGAGGGCTCCGTCTCAGGGGGCTGTGTTGAGGGCGCGGTGGTGCTGGAGGCGCTGGATTTGGTGGAGGCAGGCGGGCTGCGCGTGTTGGAATACGGCGTCAGCGATGATGATGCTTTCGCGGTCGGGCTGGCCTGTGGCGGCACCATTCGCATTCTGGTGGAGCCGGTGGGCGAGGCGGGCATGCCGGTTGCCATGTTGCGCGATCTGGTGGCGGCCCGGGCCGCACGCACCCCGGTGGCCTATGAGGTGGCGCTGGATGGATCGCACCGGGCGCTGGTGGCGCAGGGCCATGCCGAGCGGTTTCGAATGGACCGGTCCGGTGTGGAGCCAGATGGCAAGACCTTTGTGGGCATTCACAACCCGCCTTTGCGCTTGGTGATTGTTGGCGGGGTGCACATCGCCCAGGCTTTGGTGAGCATGGCGCGCCGCGCAGGCTTTGATCCGTTTGTTGTGGATCCGCGGGCGGCCTTTGGGTCTGCCGCGCGGTTTCCCGATGCGGAGCTGTCGCAGGAATGGCCGGATGAGGCCTTGGCCCAGATCGGGGTGGATAGCCGCACGGCGGTGGTGTTGTTGACCCATGATCCCAAGTTGGATGATCCGGCGCTGGAGGTCGCGCTGCGTAGCGATTGTTTCTACATCGGCGCTTTGGGCAGCACCCGGACCCATGCCAAGCGGGTCGAACGGCTTACCGCCGCAGGGTTTGATGCGGCTGAAATCGCCCGCATCCACGGTCCTGTTGGCCTTGATATTGGCGCGGCAGGCCCGGCAGAGATCGCGGTGTCGATCCTGGCGGAAATGATCCAAAGGTTGCGGCAAGGATGAAGTTTGGCGCGGTCCCCCTCGCGGCAGCCGAAGGCGCGGTATTGGCGCATTCCATTGCGGTCCCGGGGGGCGGCTGCGCAAGGGCAGGGTGTTGACGGCGGCGGATGTCGCGGCCCTATCGCGCGCGGATGTGCAAGAAGTTGTCGTGGCGGCCCTGGATCCCGGCGATGTGTCTGAGGATGTTGCAGCTCAGCGCCTGGCGGCTGCCGTTCTGGGGCAAGCCACGGGCATGCAGGCCACTCCCGCCTTCACGGGCCGGGTGAACATCTTGGCCCAAGGGCCGGGAGTGGTGGCGTTGGATGTTGCCGCACTCGAAGCGGTGAACCGGATTGATCCGATGATCACGATCGCCACCGTGCCGCCCTGGCAACAAATGGCTGAGCGCGGGATGATCGCGACGATCAAGATCATCTCCTATGCTGTTCCTGAAACCGCGCTGGCAGAGGCGATTGCCTGTGCAGGACCTGGCTCAATGCGCTTTCATCCGCCGCGTATCCGCAGTGCGACGCTGATCATCACCGATATTGAGGGCGGTGTGGGCGACAAGGGCAAAGAAGCGATTGAGGGGCGGTTGCGGGCGCTTGATGTGGCGCTGACCCAGACGGTACGGGTGCCACACAGGGCTGAGGCGCTGGCTCAGGCGATTGCGGCTGCCCCTGACGATCTGATCCTGATCCTGACAGGCTCTGCAACCTCAGACATTGATGATGTGGCCCCCAGCGCGCTGCGCGCCGCAGGCGGGCAGGTGACCCGCTTTGGCATGCCGGTGGATCCTGGCAATCTGCTGTTTCTGGGGCATTTGGGGGGTAAGGACGTGATTGGCCTGCCGGGCTGTGCGCGTGCTCCTGCGCTCAATGGGGCCGATTGGGTGCTGTCCCGCGTGGTCTGCGGCGTGCCGGTCACGGGGGATGATATTGCGGGCATGGGCGTTGGGGGGCTTTTGAAAGAAATTCCAACCCGTCCGCAGCCCAGACGGGGCCAACGTGGCAAGGGCGAACGCCCTGCTTAGGATTTGCGACATAAGGTGCCACATCTGAAATCATTGAACTTTATGGTTCTCAACTGTCCTTCTGCGTGCTTAACTCGTTTTCAATAAGAAAACCCAGGGAGGACGACATGACCCAGGTCAAAATGACCGTGAACGGTAAAGCTGCGTCTGGCGACGTTGAAGGCCGAACGTTGCTGGCACAATTTTTGCGCGAAGATTTGGAACTGACGGGCACGCATATCGGCTGTGACACCAGCCAATGTGGCGCTTGCGTTGTTCATGTGAACGGCGAAGCGGTAAAGGCCTGCACGATGCTGGCGGTTGAGGCGGATGGCGCAACCGTGGAGACCATCGAAGGACAGGCCAATGCGGATGGATCGCTGAATGTGATCCAGCAGGCTTTCCAGGATCATCACGGATTGCAGTGTGGTTTCTGCACGCCGGGCATGGTGATGTCGGCAGCGGCCTTGCTGAAAGAAAACCCAAAACCGACCGAAGACGAAATCCGTCACTACCTCGACGGCAATATCTGCCGCTGCACAGGATACCACAACATCGTCAAGGCGATCATGGCCGCATCTGGTCAGGACGTCAGCGCGATTGCAGCCGAATAATTTCTGAATTCCGACCGCCCATGGCGGTCACCAAGGTAAATTAGAAAAAGGGGCAGCAGCAGCTGTACCCGACCCAGGGAGGAAGTTTATGCCAAAGGACAGCGGCATTGGTGCCAGCAGCAAGCGGCGCGAAGACGTCCGGTTTTTGACCGGGAATGGGAATTACACAGACGACATTAACTTGCGCGGACAGGCCTATGTGCACTTTCTGCGTTCGGATATTGCGCATGGCACGCTCAACACTGTGGACACGGCGGCTGCGGCTGCGATGCCCGGCGTGCTGAAGATCTTTACCGGTTCTGATTTCGAAGGCGTGGGCGGCATGCCCTGCGGTTGGCAGGTCACCGACAAGCATGGACAGCCAATGCAGGAACCGGGCCATCCGATCCTGGCACAGGCCAAGGTCCGTCATGTGGGCGAACCGATTGCTGCTGTTGTGGCCGAAACCTATGAACAGGCCCGCGATGCGGCAGAAGCGATTGAGGTTGATATCGCGGAACTGCCCGCTGTGGTCGACATGAAAGAAGCGGTCAAGGATGGATCGCCGAAAGTGCATGATGATCTGACGTCAAACCTTTGTTATGACTGGGGTTTTGTTGAGGAAAACAAGGGCGCTGTGGATGAGGCATTTTCCAACGCAGCGCATGTCACCACCTTGGAGCTGACCAACAACCGGCTTGTGGCAAACCCGATGGAGCCGCGCGTGGCGGTTGGGGATTATGACAAATCCGCCGATGACAGCACGCTTTACACCACCTCACAGAACCCGCATGTGATCCGCCTGTTGATGGGCGCCTTCGTGCTGGGCATTCCTGAGCATAAGCTGCGGGTTGTGGCCCCTGACGTGGGCGGCGGCTTTGGCACCAAGATCTTCCACTACCAGGAAGAGGCGTTCTGCACATTTGCAGCCAAGGCGCTGAACCGTCCGGTCAAATGGACCTCCAGCCGGTCGGAGGCGTTTATTTCTGACGCCCATGGCCGCGATCACGTGACCAAGATCGAATTGGCGCTGGATGCGGAAAACAACTTTACCGCGCTGCGTACAGATACCTACGCCAACATGGGCGCCTATCTGTCGACCTTTGCGCCGTCAGTGCCCACATGGCTGCACGGCACGCTGATGGCAGGTAACTACAAAACGCCGCTGATTTACGTGAACGTCAAAGCGGTCTTTACCAATACCGTGCCTGTGGATGCCTACCGCGGCGCAGGCCGTCCCGAGGCGACCTATCAGTTGGAGCGTCTGGTGGACAAAGCGGCACATGAATTGGGGGTCGATCCTATTGCGCTGCGCCGTCAGAACTTTATCACCGAGTTCCCCTACGCCACGCCTGTGGCGGTGGAATATGACACCGGGGATTATGTGGCGACGATGGATAAGCTGGAAGAGATGGCTGATAAGGCTGGATTTGAAGCACGTCGCAAGGCATCTGAGGCCAAGGGCAAGCTGCGCGGCTTTGGCGTGAACTGCTATATTGAGGCTTGCGGCATCGCGCCATCGAACCTGGTGGGCCAATTGGGCGCACGTGCGGGGCTTTATGAAAGTGCCACGGTGCGGGTCAATGCCACTGGCGGTCTGGTTGTTATGACCGGCAGCCACAGCCACGGGCAGGGGCATGAGACCTCATTTGCGCAAGTTGTGGCCGAGATGATCGGTATCGACGAGGGCATGGTTGAGATCGTGCACGGTGACACCGCCAAGACGCCGATGGGCATGGGCACCTATGGCTCGCGCTCCATCGCGGTGGGGGGATCGGCCATGGTGCGGGCGACCGAAAAGATCATCGCCAAGGCGAAGAAGATTGCCGCCCACCTGCTTGAGGCATCTGAGGGGGATATTGAGCTGAAGGACGGCGCATTCTCAGTTGCGGGCACGGATAAATCCGTGGCCTGGGGCGATGTGACCCTGGCCGCCTATGTGCCGCATAACTATCCGCTTGAGGATATTGAGCCCGGCCTGGAAGAGACCGCGTTCTATGACCCGGCGAACTTTACCTATCCGTCTGGGGCCTATGCCTGTGAGGTGGAAGTGGATCCCGATACGGGTGCCGTGACGATTGAGAGCTTCTCTGCCGCGGATGACTTTGGCAACATCATCAACCCGATGATTGTCTCGGGTCAGGTGCATGGCGGTTTGGCGCAGGGCATTGGCCAGGCGCTGTTGGAGAACTGCGTCTATGACAGCGACGGCCAGCTATTGAGCGCGTCCTACATGGACTACGCCATGCCACGTGCCGCAGACCTGCCGTTCTATGACGTCGACCATTCCTGTCAGACACCCTGCACGCACAACCCGCTTGGGGTGAAGGGCTGCGGTGAGGCAGGGGCCATCGGCTCACCTCCGGCGGTGGTGAATGCGGTGATCGACGCGTTGCGCTCAGGCGGCAAGGACGTGACGCATATTGATATGCCCATGTCTCCTGCGCGGGTATGGGCGGCGATGAACAGCTGACCCAGCGGCTTGATCTTAGGGGGATTTCGGGGCTCTGCCCCGGACCCCGGAATTGTATTGGAAAGATGAAGCAGGGGGCGCGCGTCAAAAGATGAGGGCGGCCCTGCTGGAAAGGAAAGACGATGTATAACTTTGATGTGGAGCGGCCCAGCACAATCTCTGATGCGGTGGCGGCCATGGGCAGAGAAGAAGCGCAGCCCATAAGCGGCGGCCAGACATTGATCCCAACGCTGAAGGCGCGGTTGGCGGCGCCGTCGGTTTTGGTGTCTTTGACCGGGATTGATGAGATGAAAGGGGTCTGCATGTCGGATGACGGCATGTTGTGCATTGGCGGGGCTACAACCCATGCCACCGTGGCCCGCGAAGCGGCGGCGCATTATCCCGCGCTTGCCGGATTGGCGGCGCGCATTGGCGATCCGGCGGTGCGCAACCGTGGCACGATAGGCGGCTCTATTGCCAACAATGATCCCTCTGCCTGTTATCCAGCCGGTGCGCTGGGGTCCGGTGCAACCATTGTGACCAATAAGCGGGAGATTGCGGCGGATGATTATTTCCAGGGCATGTTCGACACGGCTTTGGAAGAAGGTGAGATCGTCACGGAGGTGAAATTCCCAATCCCCACCGCGGCGCATTATGAGAAGATCTTGCAGCCTGCGTCACGTTTCCCGCTGGTGGCGGCCTTTGTGGCCAAGACGGCCGGGGGCACGCGTGTGGCGATCACCGGTGCGTCCAACAACGGTGTGTTCCGCTGGTCTGAGGCTGAGGCGGCGCTGGATGGTGCGTTCAACGCAGCGGCTTTGGAGGGGCTATCGCTCAGTGGGGATGACATGATCAGCGATCTGCACGGCACAGGCGCTTACCGTGCCCATCTGTGCGGCGTGATGACCAAGCGGGCGGTTGCCGCAATCGCTTGATCCGCGCGCATTCTAGGGTCCTGACCCTAAGACCCAAGGCCGTGCCCCATCGGGCGCGGCCTTTTTTATGTTTTGGCGCGGCATTTGGCGGTTTGGGGTCTTGGATGGTAGCCTGCAGCCATTCTTGACAGATATTTTAGAAAAGAGACGGCAATGAGCACAAAAACACCCGTTGCGCGCTGGCGCATCATCGTGGCAGCGATATTGGATTTTATCACGGCGTTCTTCATTCTTGGCTACATCATTGGCGCGTTGACGGGCGGGCTGACTGAAAATGGATTTCAGCTGAACGGGTTGCCAGCCTTGGCGTTGTTCGTGGCCATCTTCGCTTATTTCTGGGCCGGGCGGAAATACGCAGGTGGCACGATCTGGCAGCGCATCTTGCGGGCCTGAGGCCAGCGCGGCAAACAAAAACCCCCGCGGACTGGCGGGGGTTTCATCAGCGATCGGGCAAGGCGTCCTTGCTGGACCCGCTCACTTAGTGGGCAGCGGTCCGATCAGCATGACCATCTGGCGGCCTTCCATCTTGGGAAAGTTCTCCACCCGGCCGTGTTCCTTGGTGTCTTCGGCAACACGCTCCAACAGCTCACGCCCCAGGTTCTGGTGCGCCATCTCGCGGCCTCGGAAACGCAGGGTGACTTTGACCTTGTCGCCGTTCTCAAGGAACTTGAACACATTGCGCATTTTCACGTCATAGTCATTGGTATCGGTATTGGGCCGGA
The DNA here is from genome assembly GCF_055693825.1 of Sulfitobacter sp. GN1-4. Classification (NCBI taxonomy): domain Bacteria; kingdom Pseudomonadati; phylum Pseudomonadota; class Alphaproteobacteria; order Rhodobacterales; family Roseobacteraceae; genus Sulfitobacter; species Sulfitobacter sp. GN1-4. The sequence goes on from NZ_JBVFUQ010000003.1 coordinate 1,924,041, forward strand.
ACTTGACCTCTTTGATCTCAATAACTTTTTGCTTCTTGCGGGCCTCGGATTCACGCTTTTGCTGTTCATATTTGAACTTGCCAAAATCCATGATCTTGCAGACGGGCGGATTGGCGTTGGGTGAGATTTCAACCAGATCGAGCCCTGCTTCTTCGGCCATGTCCATGGCCCGTGCGGGCGTTACAACGCCGACGTTTTCACCGTCAGCACCAATCAGGCGGATTTCAGAGGAGCGGATGTTGTCGTTGACACGCGGGCCGGTATCCCGTTGGGGCGGCGCGTTGTGGGGTCTGCGAGCGATGGTGGTTTTCCTTTAATAGTTCTCAAAACTTGAGTGGCCAAACTAGCTGCGCGGCGTGTTATCTTCAAGCCGCTAAATGTCGCCGATAGACGATGCGACGCAAAATTTCCCCCTTGAACCTTTTTGGCCTGACGCGCATCTGACTCCCAGACGGGCAGCCTGGACCAGGCGAGATGCCCAATTGAATAAGGGGACCGACATGAGAAATCTGATTTGGCTTATCGTGGCAGTGATCATCGCGCTGGGGGGCTATATGCTCTTTACCGGTAAATCACCCACAGAGATTGCAAATGAGGCCGCCGAAGCGGTCAATGCGCCTGAGGCGTTGGAGGCCGCAAGCGATGCGGCTGGTGACGTGGTGCAAGCGGCCGAGGAAACAGTGGCAGAGGCTGTAGAGGCCACGCAAGAAGCGGCTGAGACCGTGACGGAGGCCGCAGAAGGTGCGGTGGATGCGGCCACTGAGGCCGCCACGGACGCGGCAGACGCGGCAAGTGACGCGGTAGATGCCGCAACAGAAGCGGCCAGCGATGCCGTTGACGCGGCGACAGAGACCGCAGGTGAGGCGGTTGAGGCCACAACAGAGGCGGTGTCTGACGCCGTGGACGCCACAACAGAAGCCGCAGGTGAGGCGGTGGATGCGGCGACAGAAGCAGCAAGCGATGCGGCTGATGCGGCCACAGAAACGGCGACTGAGGCCGCGGATGCTGTGACAGAAACGGTCACAGAGACCACCGAAGCGGTGACTGAGACGGCGACTGAGGCCACGGACACGGCGACTGAAACAGCGACTGAGGCGACAGACGCTGCCACTGAAACCGCGACTGAGGCCACTGAGGCGGCTACAGAAACGGTCACGGAAACCGTGACTGAAACCACCGAAGCGACAACGGAAGCCACGGAAGAGGCCGCAACAACCACCGAAGAAGCAACCGACGCGGTCGCCGAGACGGCGGAAGCTGCGGCAGAAGGCACCGAAGAGGCAGCGACCTCTATGGTGGATCAACTGCTTACCCTGGACGGCTTTGACCTGGGCAAGGTGACAGAGATGATCGAAGGCTCTGATCTGGGCACGCTGCAGAAAACAACCCTGACGCAAGGCTTGCAGGCCGCGCAGGACAATCCTGAGCTTCTCTCAGAGCTGCTGACCAAGATCCGCGAAGCATTGAACCTCTAAATCCGATCCCCTCATAAGAGGCCAAAACAAAGCCGCGCCAGGACACCCTGACGCGGCTTTTTCATGTCTACAAGGTTGGTGGTCTGATCTTAAGAAGTGGGAACAAGGTTTTGAAAGATATTATCTTTCAGCCATCGTCCATATCCCGTCACGACCAACGCCTTAGCCTACAAAGGCTTTCTCAATCACAAAGTGTTTGGGATCGGAGTTCGCCCCTTCCTCCAGCCCAAAGCCTTCCAAAATCGCCATGATGTCTTTGTTGAAATCAAGGCTGCCGCAGACCATCGCGCGGTCATTTTCCACGTTGATCCCGTCAATCCCCAGATCCTTGAACACTGTGCCGTCTTCTAACAGCGTGGTGATGCGGCCCATCTTGGGGCTCTCTTCCCGGGTGGTGGTGGGGTAATAACGGATCTTGTCCAGGTTCTCTTTGCCGATCAGCTCATGCATCATCTCATCGGCTTTCAGATCTGCGATCAGCTCTTTGCCGTAATCCAGCTCTGCCACGTCGCGGCAGGTGTGGGTGATGATGACCTCATCGAATTTCTCATAGGTCTCAGGTTCGCGCAGCAATGAAGCAAAGGGGGCAAAGCCTGTGCCCGTCGCAAAGAACCACACGCGGCTGCCGGGCAGCAGCGCATCATGCACCAGGGTGCCCACCGGCTTGGGGCGCAGGATGATCTGATCGCCGGGTTGGATGTGCTGCAGTTTTGAGGTCAGCGGGCCGTCTTGGACCTTGATCGAATAGAACTCCAACTCATCATCCCATGCAGGCGAGGCGATGGAATAGGCGCGCAGCAGCGGCTTTTGCTTGCCCGTTTTGGGGTCGGGATCACCCATAAGGCCGATCATCACAAACTCGCCCGAGCGAAAGCGCAACGACGCGGGACGCGTCACGCGGAACGAAAACAGACGGTCCGTCCAATGCTTCACAGCCGTGACGGTCTGCGCATCAGGAAGGGTGGGAACGGGCTTTGCGGATTGGGTGTTCACAGGGGTGTGCTCTGTCATGTTTCATGTACACGAGGGCCGTCCTCGTGTCCTAACTGTTAAGGGATGGGGAAAGGTTTCGCAATCAGTGCTTAGGTCGCAGCGGCTGTGCCGCGCAGTCGTGCCTGATAATCGTGCGCTTGCCAGTTGGCGCGGAACTGCCACTGGTCCTGGGGCTGGCGGGCGGCGATGTCATCAGGGACTTCGACCTCATCAAACCCCGCACGGCGGGCCATGGCGTATTGATCCGCAATGACATGGCCGTGTGCGCGCAACCGGCCTGTAAAGCCGCGCAGGCGCAGGGCACGCGCGATGGTAAATCCGCGCCCATCTGCGGCTGAGGGGAAATCAATCCGGATCATCTCAAGCCCTGTGGTCAAATCCACGTCCTCAGGCTGCGCATCTGAGGCCAGATCCAAAGCGCGGCAATCATTCGCGGCCCCCTGGGCGCAAAAGCCGTGGGTCCAATCATCGGCAACAAAGCCTGTGTCATTGATCAGTTGTGTCATGTCTTTGCTCCTTGGCGGACCATTTTGCCGTTCACAAAATGAATGCCGCATTCGTCTTTGGATTGCCCCCGCCACCGGCCTGCGCGTGGATCTTCGCCCGCAGCCACCGGGCTGGTGCAAGGCGCACATCCGATGGAGGGATAGCCGCGCGCCACCAGCGGGTGACGGGGCAAGTTGTTTTCTTCGATGTAATCTTGCACGTCCTCGCGCGACCAAAACGCCAGGGGATTGACCTTGATCCGGCCAGTCTCTCCGTCTTCGACTTCAAAGTGTGCCAGGTTCGCGCGCCCCTCTGAGTGAAACCGCTTGCGGCCCGTGATCCAACCATCAAAGCCCTGTAGGGCTGCGGCCAAGGGCCGGGTTTTGCGCAGCGTACAGCAGGCATCAGGATCGCGGCGGTGCAAAAGGTTGTCGGGGTCCGCGGCCGCGATATCCGCCGCCCGGATAACCTCAATCCGGCGCAGCCCCAGCGTTGCTGCCACCTCTTGCTGATAGGCCAACGTCTCAGCAAACAGCATCTCCGTATCAATGAAGAGGACCGGCAGGTCTTTCTTCACCCGGCTTGCCAAATGCAAAAGAGCGACAGACTCTGCGCCAAAGCTTGATACCAGCGCCAGCCGTGGCACCGCATCTGCCGCCTGACGGATCACGTCATAGGCTGCGTGATGCCGCAGCTGGACGTTCAGACGGGCAACGCGGTGGACGACCGGCGCTGGGGGAGGGGTATCAAGCGGCATTCGCCTGCGCCTCGGGGTAGAGAGCGGCCTTGAACGGGGCAAGGCCAAGCCGGCGGTAGGTTTGCAGGAAGGTCTCGCCAGGGTCTGTGCGCAGCTCCAGATAGGCCATGACCAGACGTTCCACCGCTGGAATGACCTCCTCAGCGGCAAAGCCGGGGCCTGCGCGTTCACCGATTTGCGCGTCTTCTGTGCCGTCACCGCCCAGCGTGATCTGATAGTTCTCCACCCCCGCACGGTCGAGGCCCAGAATACCGATGTGGCCCACATGGTGGTGCCCACAGGCATTGATGCAGCCCGAGATCTTGATCTTAAGCGGGCCCACGTCATGCTCCAGCTTGAGCGCATCAAAATGCGTCGCAATTTCTTGCGCGATGGGGATGGAGCGGGCCGTGGCCAGCGCACAGTAATCCATGCCCGGGCAGGCAATGATGTCAGAGATCAGCCCGATGTTGGCTGTGCCCAACCCTTCGGCCTTGAGCGCGTAGTAGACAGAGGGCAAATCGCCCTTGTGCACATGGGGCAGGATCACGTTTTGCTCATGGCTGATGCGCAGCTCATCATGGCCATAGCGTTCAGCAAGCCCCGCCATCAGCCGCATCTGCCGCGATGTCGCATCGCCCGGCGTTTTGCCATGTGCTTTCAGCGAAATCGAGACAATGGCATAGTCCGGGTTGCGGTGTGCGGCCAGATTGGTGTCCGCCCAGCTGCGGAACACCGGATCATGCTGGTAGGCACTGTCATAAGGCGCGGTGTCAGCGGTCTTGAAAGTGGGCAGGGCGAAATCAGCTTCAATCCGCGCCAGCATTTGTTGGTCAATGCCGTCAAACTGATCGCGGATCAGGGCATAACGCGCATCCACACGGGCGCGGATATCCTCAATCCCGTTTTCATGCACGGTGATCTTGATGCGCGCTTTATATTTGTTGTCGCGCCGTCCCAGCAGGTTGTAGACGCTGACGATGGCTTCCAGGGTGGGCAACAGGTCTTCCTGGCGCACAAAGTCATAAAGCACTTTGCCAATCATCGGCGTCCGGCCCAAACCGCCGCCCACGATAACCTTGAACCCGATCTCATCCTCCCGGCGCACGATCTGAAGGCCAATGTCATGGGCCTTGATGACCGCGCGGTCCGCCTCGGCACCGGTCACAGCAACCTTGAACTTGCGCGGCAGGAACTGAAACTCTGGGTGGTCGGTGGACCATTGCCGGATCAGCTCAGCGACCGGGCGGGGGTCTGCCACCTCATCGGCGGCAGCACCAGCAAAGTGGTCTGCGGTCACGTTGCGGATGGTGTTGCCAGAGGTCTGGATGGCGTGCAGGTTTACCTCTGCCAGCGCATCCAGCATGTCAGGCACATCGCGCAGCTCAGGCCAGTTGTACTGGATGTTCTGCCGGGTGGTGAAATGGCCGTACCCTTTGTCCCACTTGTCCGCGATCATCGCCAGTTGGTTCATCTGTGCTGCATTCAGCGTGCCATAAGGAATGGCCACGCGCAGCATGTAGGCATGCAGCTGCAGATAGAGCCCGTTCATCAAGCGCAGCGGCTTGAATTCGTCTTCGGTCAATGACCCGTCGATCCGGCGGGCCACCTGCGCACGAAACTGCGCGTTGCGCTCTTTCAGGAAGGCGTGGTCAAAATCAGTGTAGTGGTACATCACAAACGCTCCTGTTTGCCGTGGGCGTAGTTGGACGGGCCGGTGGCCCGAAACTCTTCGCGAAAATGGGTGGGGTGGGGCACGCCGTCTTCGACGCGCACATCCGCCAGATAAACGCCCACAACGGTGGCCGTTTGGGCGGAGGCCTCAATCAGGCGCAGATCTGCGTCCGCCTCATCGGTCAAAACATCTGCGGCGCGCAAATCGCGGGTCCAGTCGGTGCCGGACAGGTAGACCACATCGCCCTCCAGCAGGGCATTGGCGGTGATCACTTTGGGCGTAAAGGGCTTCTTGGGCATCAGGCCATCTCCTCTTTGAGGATCGTTTGGGGGGTGTCGGGAAGGGCTGCCGCCGCGGCACGCGGGGCGAGCCCGTAGAAGGTGAGCGCGGGGCCTGTGAACGCGGCGGTCGCCAAATCCTCGGCCATCTCTCCCAACGTGGTGGAAAGAACCCGCTGATCGGGGCGCGAGGCGTTCTCAATGACCGTCACAGCCGTGCTGCGCGCAGCACCATGCATCAGCAACCGGCCCTGGACAAAGCGCGCCGATTTCTTGCCCATGTAGATCGCTGCCACCTCATCGGGTTTGGCCAGCGCGGCCCAGTCATGATCGGCAAAGCCTTTCATGTCATGCCCGGTCAGAAAGCGGACCGAGGCATTGCGCCCGCGCCGTGTCAGCGACTGCCCGATGGCCGCCACGGAGGCCGACGCGGCAGTGATCCCCGGCACGATGTGCCAGCCCAGACCATGGGCATCCAGCGCCTCAATCTCTTCGTCCAAGCGGCCAAAGATCGTGGCATCGCCCGATTTCAAACGCACCACCCGGGCACCTTTCCCGGCATGTTCGACCAAAAGCGCGTTGATCTCATCTTGTGGTGTGGCGGGGCCGTAGGCCTCTTTGCCCACATCGATCATCGTCGCTTCGCGCCGCGCCAGCTCAAGGATCTCAGGGGTGATCAGCCGGTCATAGATGACCACATCCGCCTCATCGAGGGCGCGGCGCGCCTTCAACGTCAGCAACTCAGGATCGCCCGGACCGCCGCCCACAAAGGCCACATGGCCGGGACGGCCCGCGCGGTTGAGGTGGGCGTCAAGCAACGCGTTGAGGGCCGGTTCAACATGGGCGTCACCGCTGCGCTGCGCCTTGGGGCCGGCGTCAAAGTAATAGTCCCGCCAGAAATCCCGCCGCGCTCGGCCAAAGGGCAGGGCGTTGGCTGCGCTGCGAAACGCCTTGCCGATCCGGGCCAGCGTGCCCAGCCCTGTGGGTAGGCGTTCTTCCAGATCCGCCTTGATCGCGCGCGCCAGCACCGGGGCGGCCCCTTCAGTGCCGATGGCCACGGTCACAGGATCACGGTCCACAATCGCGGGGGTGATGAATTGGCTGTCTGCCAGATTGTCCACCACATTCACAAGCGCGCCTTCGGACCGCGCGATACGGGCAGTGCGGCGGTCTTCGGCATCATCTTCATTGGCGGCATAAAACAACGCAGCGCAGATCGTATCGCCATAATCAAAGGCGCGCGCCACCAGCGTCAGGCGCTGATCACTGGCCCAGGTCACAATCTCGGGCGCGGGATTGGCTGCGAAAACGGTGATCCGCGCGGACGTCTTAAGGAGCAGCCGCAGTTTGGCCAAAGCGGCATCGCCCCCACCAGAGACCACAATGCGCCGCCCATTGGTGGCAAGGAAGATCGGAAAATGTTCCATAAGACGGCCCATGTTTGAATTTCTTGTCTTCAATATAGGAAATTGTTCCGGTAATGGGCCATATGCTTGCGCAGATAAGGACATATGTTCCGGCTCTGCGCTGGTTTGGAACAACAGGCCGCCACAAGGGAAGGATTGCGAATGAATATCCGCATTGACGCCACAGACCGGAAAATTCTGGCAGAGCTTCAGCGTGACGCCAGCCAGTCTTTGGATGAAATTGCCAAGAATGTCGGCTCATCCAAGACGCCGGTTTGGAATCGCATCAAGAAACTGCGCGAAGCGGGCGTGGTTGGCCAACAGACCGTGATGCTGGATGCCGAGGCGCTGGGGTTTGAGGCGTGCTTTTTCGTGCTTATCCGCACTTCAGAGCATGAAGCAGATTGGCAGGCGCGGTTTCTTAAGGCGCTGCGCGACCGGCCCGAGGTGCAAGAGGCACACCGGCTGGCAGGTGACATCGACTATATCCTCAAAGTGCGCGTGGCCAATGCACGCGCCTATGATGCCTTTTATCAGGCGCTGATCTCAGAGGTGCGGGTGCACAACGTCACAGCGCTTTTGTCGATGGAAGAGATTAAATCAACGGTGGCTTTGCCGCTTTGAGGTGCCATTGGCGATGTTCCCTCCAAAACCCCGCGCCGCGTCACGGCGTGATCATCAACCGATCAAGTTTGTGAAAGTGATAGGACATCGCATAAAGCGGCGGCTCGCTCAGGCGCATCTTGGGCAAACGTTTGAAAAGCGCGGGCAGGGCGATTTGTAGCTCCATCCGCGCCAGGGGGGCGCCGACGCAGAAATGCAGCCCACCGCCAAAAGCGGCATGCGGCTTGGCAGCGCGGTCCGGCTGGAAGCTGTCCGGCGCGTTCCAAACCGCAGGGTCGCGCCCCGCAGCCCCCAGGATCAGCGCGATCTCCTGATCCTTGTGCAGCGTCACATCGCCAAGCGCGATGTCCTCATAGGCGTAGCGCGTGAACATATGCAGCGGCGGGTCATAGCGCAAAAGCTCCTCCACCGTGGCCTCAATCCGGTCAGGACCAAGCGCTGCGGGCGGTGTTTTGTGGCTAAGCAGACATTTCACGGCATTGCCGATGCTATGCACCGTCGCCTCATGCCCCGCGTTCAACAGCAAAATGCAGGTGCCGATCAGTTCATCAGTGCTAAGCTTGGCACCGTCCTCTTCGGCGGCAATCAGTTCTGTGATCAGATCATCGCGCGGGTCATTGCGCCTTTGGTCGATATAGCCCCGCAAAAAGCCCGAGAAGTCCCGGCTGGCTTTGTTCGCAGCCTTCTCAATCGCGGGGAGCGCCCGGCCTGGTACATCGCAACCATGGCGTTGGACCATCTGAGCAGATCGCCTGACATCTCCTCGGGCACGCCCAAAAGCCGCGCGATGATGCGCACGGGCAGTTCGGTGCAAAAGGCGGGGATCAGATCAAAACTGTCTTTGGGCAGCCCCGCCAGCAAATCGGCTGCAACCGCTTGGATGTCGGGCGCTAAGGTCTTGATCCGGCGCGAGGTGAAGGCGCGCAAGACCAGACTGCGCAGCCGCGTGTGCCGGGGTGGCTCCATATCCAGCAGCGATGTTGCCTCCACTGCGGCCCAGTCTGACAGATGCACAGGTGCCGGGGTCATAAGATGCGCAGGCTTTTGACGGCCCAACCGGCGGTCGCGCAAAAGCGCCTGCACGGTGGCCGCGTCAAAAGCTGCCAGCATGCCGTAATCCTGCCAGAAAACCACAGGCCCCTCCGTGCGGGCCTGGGCATAAAACGGGTAGGGGTCTTGCACAAAAGCAGGATCAAGGGGGGATTGGTGCAGTGTCTTCATCGCAGCGGGTCACCGGGGTTTTGGCGCATGCAACCCTATAGGGCTGGCCTTCGCAAGAGGGCTTGGGCAAACTGGGGGCATGACACGGGATTTTCGTCAACGCGCGCTCTACGTCTTCGCCTTTCTGGGCGTGGTCGCTGTGTTGACGGCTGGGGTTTGGCGCTACGCTTATGATCAGGGGCTGACGCAGCTGGCCTCCCGTGGGCAGGCGGATCTGGCGCTGGCGGGGGACCGGATTGTCGGACAGCTGCAACGCTACCGCGATCTGGCCGTGTTGCTGGCCGACCACCCGCAGATCACCCTGGCTTTGCAGGAAGGGGCCACACCGCCAACGGCTGACCTGCTCTTGGATGTGGCCGATAAAACCGGCGCGCTGAATGTGCTGGTGTTGGACGGCAACGCAAAGGTTGTCGCCTCGGGCCAGGATACTGTGCCCATTGATCTGGCCTGGCAGGCGCATGTGCGTCGCGCGCTCAGAGGCGCTTTGGGACGGGGCCACGGGCATGCCAAACCGGCAACCAGGCGTGCGTTTTTTCATTCCGCGCCGATCTTCGGAGAGGGCGGTCAGGTGGTGGGGGCCACGGTGGTGATCGCTGATCTGAACCGGATTGACTATAACTGGCGCGGCACCACCCCGGCGACCTTCTTTACCGACTATAGTGGTGAGGTCTTCATCGCCAACCGCTCAGAGCTTTTGTTCTGGCAGCGCCCGCCGGGCAGTGCGGGGCTGATCCCGCCCACCGGCGCGCCGCCCCCGTTTTCGGCCATGATGCTGGGCCAGCATGAGATTTGGTCAATCGGATGGGGCCCTTACCTGCCGCGCGATGCGTTGCATCTGACGCAGGATCTGCCGGTCATCGGGATGACGGGGGAGGTGTTGATGGACGTCAGCCAGACCCGCGCGCTTGCCCTGGCACAGGCGCTGGCGGTCGCCGCCCTGTGCCTTGCCTTCGGCTCTTTGTTGTTTTTGGCCGCCGAACGGCGCCGTGCGCTGGCGCGTGATAATGAGCTGCTGGAAGAACGTGTGGCCCAACGCACCCAGGCCTTGCGCGAAACCAATGCCTCCTTGCGCCGCGAAGGGGCAGAGCGGGAAGAGGCGCAGGCCGCGTTGCGCAAAGCCCAAGACGATCTGGTGCAGGCGGGCAAGCTCAGCGCGCTGGGGCAGATGTCAGCAGGCATCAGTCATGAGCTGAACCAGCCGTTGATGGCGATCCGGTCCTTTGCTGAAAATGCGGTGAAGTTCATTGAACGCGATGCGCCGGACCGGGCGGGGGAAAACCTGGACCGTATCTCAGACATGGCGGGGCGCATGGGGCGGATCATTCAGAACCTGCGCGCCTTTGCCCGTCAGGAAAACCGCCCCCAGGACCGTGTTGATCTGGGCGCGGTCATCACCTCTGCGCTTGAACTGACGGGTACACGGGTGGCGGACGCAGGCGTCGAAGTGGCCTTTGCCGCACCCGATCAGCAAATCTGGGTGCGCGGCGGTGAGGTGCGGCTGAGCCAGGTTTTTGTGAACCTGATCACCAATGCAGCCGACGCCATGCGCGGCAGCGCTGAGAAACGCTTGACCATCGCGGTCATGGCCGGAGATACCGTCACCGTTGAGTTTTCCGATACAGGGCCGGGAATTGAGATGCCAGATAAGGTCTTTGATCCGTTCTATACCACCAAACAGGCCGATGACGTGGCGGGCATGGGGCTGGGGCTGTCGATCAGTTACGGCATCGTGCAAAGCTTTGGGGGCCAGATCAAAGGCACCAATCGTCCCGAAGGCGGCGCGGTCTTTACCGTCACGCTTGATCCGGCCCCGCAAGAGGCTGCTGCGGCATGACGGGACAGGTGCTTTTGGTTGATGACGATGCTGCGGTGCGCGAAGCGCTAAGCCAAACGTTGGAACTGGCAGACCTCAGCCCGATCCCGGCCAGTTCATTCGTGGCGGCCAAAGACAGGATCACCGCTGATTTCGATGGCGTGATCCTGTCAGACATCCGCATGCCGGGGCGCGATGGCTTTCATTTGTTATCCTACGCGCGCCAACAAGACCCCGATTTGCCAGTGATCTTGTTGACGGGTGAGGGCGATATTCCCATGGCCGTGGATGCGATGGGCAAAGGCGCTTTCGGGTTTTTGGAAAAACCCTGCGCGCCTAAGGAATTGATCGGCGCATTGGAACGCGCCCTGAAGACCCGCGCGCTGGTGCTGGACAACCGCCGCCTGCGGCATCTTGTGGAAACCGGTGATCCTGCCGCGCGGATGCTTTTTGGCACCTCAGATCTTGCCGAAGCGCTGCGGGCGCAGGTGCGTATCGTGGCCCAAACCGAAGGCGATGCCTTGGTCACTGGCGCCCCCGGTTCAGGCATTTCCAAGGTGGCTGAGGTGATCCATCTCAGCTCTGCGCGTTCGAAAGCGCCCTTTGTCAAACGCGCCGCTGCTGGGTTGACGCCTGCTGAGCTGCAAGGGGCACTGGAGGAGGCAGAAAGCGGCACGCTTTTTCTGGATGAGCTGTCTTACCTGCCTGCGCAAAGCCAGCTGGCACTGTCTGAGGGGGGCGGAACGCGGTGTGCCTGATTGCTGGCAACACCCGTGATCTGGCCGCAGAGGTGCAGGCGGGCCGCTTGAACGCCGATCTTTATTACCACCTCGAAGCGCTCAGCGTGCGCGTGCCCTCATTGGCGGAGCGCCCCGAGGACATCCCAGAGATGTTTCGCCGCTATGTGGGCCAGGCCGCTGAACAAGCAGGCCTCACCGCCCCTGAGGTCACGCCCGAAGTGGTCGCCACGCTGATGGCGCGCGATTGGCCGGGCAACGCCCGCTCGCTGATGTCGGTGGCGATGCGCTTTGTGATGGGCTTGCCCGATGCAGTGGCACCAGATGCCTCTTTGGGGTTGGCCGAACAGATGTCGATGATTGAACGGTCCTTGCTGGAAGCCGCGCTCAAACGCACCTCAGGCCAGGCGGCTGCGGCAGCAGAGGCGCTGAAATTGCCGCGCAAGACCTTCTATGACAAGCTGGCGCGTTACGGCATCCGCCCTGAGGCCTTCCGCGAAGGGTAGTGTGCGGAAATCCGCACAAGACGCCCCAGGACTGTGCGGAATTTCGCACAATGAAATGCGGCCCGGTGAAAGTGAAACGTGATAAAATGCTTGCAGCGTATTGATCTACATCAACAAAAAGCTTTCTGCTTTGCCGCTACACTCCCAGCCTTGTAGGGGGCGCCCACCCGGCTTCTGATATCATCAGAGCAGGGCTACCTGCCGAAATCGATTCTATGCTCTGGGAGGAGACATCATGAAATTCCTGACTGCGGCCGCATTGGCCCTGACCGTTTCTGCTGGCGCTGTGGCAGCAGCCTGTGACGATGGCGAAATCGTCATCAAGTTCAGCCACGTTACCAACACCGACAAACACCCCAAAGGCATCGCCGCCTCTTTGTTGGAAAGCCGCGTGAACGAGGAAATGAACGGCAAAGCCTGCCTTGAGGTTTTCCCGAACTCCACACTTTATAACGACGACCAAGTGCTCGAAGCGCTGCTGCAGGGCGACGTACAATTGGCGGCACCGTCGCTGTCTAAGTTTGAGCAGTTCACCAAAAAGTTCCGCATCTTCGATCTGCCCTTCATGTTCAAAGACATTGACGCGGTGGACGCCTTCCAAAGCTCTGAAACCGGGCAGGCGATGAAAGACAGCATGCAGCGCCGTGGCCTGCAGGGTCTGGCGTTCTGGCACAACGGCATGAAGCAGATGTCTGCCAACAAGCCGCTGGTGTCGCCCTCAGATGCGGATGGTCTGAAGTTCCGTGTTCAAAACTCTGACGTGCTGAAGGCGCAAATGGCTGCCATGGGCGGCTCGCCCCAGCCGATGGCGTTCTCCGAAGTCTATGGCGCGCTGCAAACCGGCGTTGTGGACGGGCAGGAAAACACCTGGTCCAACATCTATGGCCGCAAATTCTTCGAAGTGCAGGACGGTGTGACGGAAACCAACCACGGCATCATCGACTATCTGGTTGTGACATCTGTTGATTGGCTCGACAGCCTGGACGCCGACGTGCGTGAGCAGTTCCTGACCATCGTCGCTGAGGTGACCGAGGCGCGGAACTCAGAATCCACCAAGGTCAACGCAGAAGCCAAGCAGGCTATCATCGACGCCGGTGGCGTGGTGCGCAGCCTGACGGCTGAGCAGCGTCAGGAATGGGTCGATGTGATGAAGCCCGTCTGGGACCAGTTCCTGGATGATGTGGGTCAGGAAAACATCGACGCGGCACAGGCGATCAACGCCAGCAGCTCATAATTGCGACCATCGCGGCGGCCCCCACCGGGCCGTCGCTTTCCTTTGGGGGAGGAGGAGACCGCATGTCTGCGTCACACCGGCCTGAAACCGGCCTGGGACGGATCGTGAGCGAGATCGAAGAGACCGCCATCGCGATCCTGCTGGGGCTGATGACCATCATCACCTTTATCAACGTGGTCTTGCGCTACGGGTTTAACACTGGCCTGATCTGGGGTCTGGAAGTCACCACGTTTCTCTTCGCCTGGCTTGTGCTTTTTGGCATGTCCTATGCGGTCAAGATGACAGCGCATCTAGGCGTGGATGCTGTGGTTAATCTGTTCTCAGCGGGTCCACGCAGAGTCTTGGCGATCATTGCGGGACTGATCTGTATCATCTACGCGGCACTTTTGTTGAAAGGCGCGTGGGATTACTGGGCGCCTTTTGCAGGCCTTGATGCCACCTCGGGCCGGTGGTTCCCAACAGGGTTTGAAAACAGCCGTGACCAGGCCTGGTATGAGGTGATCGATACGCCGATCCCTGAATGGCTGCGCTTTATCGAGCCGCTGATGAACGAAGGCGAGGCCTATGAAAAACTGCCCCGTTTCATTCCCTATGCGATCCTGCCCTTTGGGGCGGCGCTGCTCTTGCTGCGGTTCGTTCAGGCCGTGATCAAAGTGATCCAGGGCCGGCAGAACGGTTTCATCGTCAGCCACGAAGTTGAAGACGCGCTGGAAGACGTCAAACACATGAACGCGGATAAATAGCCCCATGGAAGTCGTCATTCTTTTCTCAATGGTCGTGGGGCTGATGCTGATCGGTGTGCCGATCGCGATCTCCCTGGGCCTTAGCTCCACTGTGTTTTTGCTCGCCCTCAGCGATACCTCGCTGGCCTCTATTGCGCAGTCGTTCTTTCAGGCGATGGCGGGGCATTACACGCTACTGGCGATCCCGTTTTTCATCCTGGCCTCGTCTTTCATGTCTACAGGTGGCGTGGCGCGGCGGATCATCCGCTTCTCCATCGCGCTTGTCGGCCATTTGCCCGGCGGGCTGGCAATTGCCGGTGTCTTTGCCTGTATGCTCTTCGCCGCGCTGAGCGGCTCATCGCCCGCGACGGTGGTGGCCATCGGCTCCATCGTGATCGTCGGCATGCGTGAGGTGGGTTATACCAAGGATTTTGCCGCAGGTGTCATCGCCGTGGCGGGCACCCTTGGCATCCTTATTCCGCCGTCCATTGTGATGGTCGTCTACGCCTCAGCCACGGATGTGTCGGTGGGCCGGATGTTCCTTGCGGGCGTGATCCCGGGATTGCTGGCCGGTTTGATGCTGATGGTGACAATCTATGTCATCGCCAAGGTGCGCAATTTGCCCAAGGGCGAATGGCGCGGCTGGGAAGAGGTGCGGCGCAGCGGATTTGAAGCCGGATGGGGGCTGTTTTTGATCGTCATCATCCTGGGCGGTATCTATGGCGGTATCTTTACCCCAACGGAGGCCGCGGCGGTTGCGGCGGTCTATGCGTTCTTCATCGCCTCCTTTGTGTACCGCGACATGGGACCGTTGCATGTGGCGGGTGAGGGCCAGAACATCTCCTTGTTGCGCAAGCCGCAGGCATTGCTGACCGTGTTCTTTCACCGCGATACGCGCGACACGCTGTTTGAAGCGGGCAAGCTGACGGTGACGTTGATGTTCATCATCGCCAATGCGTTGATCCTCAAACACGTGCTGACCGATGAACAGATCCCTCAACAGATCGCCGCTGCGATGCTGGAGGCGGGCTTTGGCCCGGTCATGTTCCTGGTGATTGTGAATGTGATCCTGCTGATCGGGGGCCAGTTTATGGAGCCCTCGGGCCTGTTGGTGATTGTGGCCCCGCTGGTCTTTCCTGTGGCCATTGAGCTGGGCATTGATCCCATCCATCTTGGCATCATCATGGTGGTGAACATGGAGATCGGGATGATCACACCGCCGGTGGGCTTGAACCTATTTGTGACGTCGGGCGTGGCCAATATGCCAATGATGAATGTGGTCAAAGCGGCGCTGCCGTTCCTGGCGGTGCTGTTTTTGTTCCTGATTATGGTGACCTATATTCCGTTCCTCAGCACCTGGTTGCCGACCTTGATGATGGGGCCGGAGATCATCACCAAATAGCCGCACTCCGCAGCCGTCGCATTTGGGGCGGCTGTGGGATGTAAGTTGTATTGGAAAGATGAAGCGAGGGGCGCGCCAAGGCTGCGCCCTTTGCGTTTGAGGCAGGTGGTGTAGGGCGCTAGCTTTGGGCCAGCGCGGTGATGATGGGGGCGAAGTCCTGCGCGGTGAGCGAGGCCCCGCCCACCAACGCGCCATCGACGTTCGCGGCCTCAAAGATCGTGGCGGCGTTGTCTGGTTTCACCGAGCCGCCGTAGAGCAGAGAAATGCCCGCCGCCAGATCCGCCCCAAAACGGTCGGTAAGCTCAGCGCGGATGAAATCATGCGCCTCGATGATGTCAGGCAGCGCGGCCACCTTGCCCGTGCCAATGGCCCAGATCGGCTCATAGGCGATGACGGTGTTTTCTGCGGTGATCCCATCGGGCACTGATCCGGCCAATTGCCCGCCGATGATGGCCAGCGTGTTTTGCGCCTCGCGTTCTGAAAGCTCTTCGCCGATGCAGATCACAGCCGTCAGCCCCGCCGCATGAGCGGCCTCGGCCTTGCGGCGCACGTCGGCGTCGGTTTCATGATGGGCCGCGCGCCGCTCAGAATGCCCGACGAGCACATAGGTGGCACCTGCGTCGGCGATCATCTGGGCAGAGATATCGCCCGTAAAAGCACCAGAGGCTGCGGCGTGGCAATCCTGTCCGCCAATCGCGATGCCAACCTGCGCTGTCGCTTCTGCGGCACGAAAAAGCAGCGGGGCGGGGGGGCAGATCACAACCTCAGGCGGCTCTGCGGGCAGCGCATCTGCAAGCGCGGCCAACTCTGACAGGGCCGCGCGCGTGCCGTTCATTTTCCAGTTCCCTGCAGCGATCTTCCGGGCCATGGGTGCTCCTTTTTCATGCGGTAGGGCAGGCGTAGCATTCCACCTGCGGCAAGGCAAATGACCGGGGTTCAGATCACATTGGCAAGCTGGTACACCCTGCGCCTCATGGACCAAGGAGCCGGCCAATGATTCCACGCATCGATCTTGCAGAGCTGCGCGCACAGGACCCCCAGGCGCTTGCGGCGATGCGCATTGCGGCCACCGATATTGGCTTTGCCACCATCACCAACACCGCACTGACGCCTGCGCGGGTCAAAGAGGTGATTGAGACCTATCGCGCGTTTTTCTACCTGCCGGAGGCGGAAAAGCGCCCCTATGACATGGCGCGCACCGGATCGAACCGTGGCTGGGGCGCGCCTGGATCTGAGCAGGTCGATCCCGATGCCAACCCCGATTACAAACAGTTTTTTGATTGCGGTTTTGAGCTGCCGCCAGAAGATCCGCGCGCGGCGTTGCAGTTTTATGCACCCAACCTTTGGCCGGACACGCCTGCCGCCTTTCACCAGGTGATTGCCCGCTATTACACCGATGCCTGTGAGGTTGCGATGGATGTGTTGCGCGGTGTCGCAGCAGCGGTTGAGATTTCGGCGGATGTCTTTGAAGGGGCCTTTGACGTGCCAATGGCCTTGCTGCGGGGGAATTATTATCCGACGCGTCCCGCTTGGGCTGGGGCCAAGGATTTTGGCATTGCGACGCATACTGATTACGGCTGTCTGACGCTGTTGGCGACGGACGGTGCGCCGGGGCTTGAGGTGCGCAAGCGGGGCGGCGGATGGATTGCGGTGCAGGCAGAGCCCGGTGATTTTGTGATCAACTTTGGCGAGATGATGCAAAGCTGGAGCGGCGGTATCATCCAGGCCACGCCGCACCGTGTGGTGGGGGCGCCCATGAGCGGATCTCAGTCCCGTTGTTCTTTAACCCCGCCTATGAAACGAATGTGGCACCTGAGGGGGCCGCACCCCTTCAGGCGGGTGATCACCTCTCAGCACGGTTTGAGGAAACTTATGTCCATCTGCAAAAGAAACCTGCCGGGGCTGAGTGATGCTGTGCGGGCAGCGGGGGCTGTTGGTGAGCGGCCGCACGGCTAGGGGGCGTGACACAGGCAGGCTCTCCGCCCTAGCGTAGGTGCGCCAAGGCTTCTTGGGCCAGTGCGTTGGCCTCCTCAGGATCATCCAAAGCACTGTCTGGCAGGCTCCAGTATGGCATGCTGGAGTGGGCACCGTTTTTGCGTTCATAGGTCCATTGCATGCACCCCTGACGGGCCAGCGCATCGGCAAACGGGCCCGCAGGGGCCTTGAGCAGCAGCGCGCCATCTGAGCGCATCAGCGCGAAAATCACACCGTCCGCATAGATGCCAAGCCCGCCAAACATCTTGCGGGTTGAAAGCATGTCGATCTGAGAAAAAAGCTCATGTACGCGCGCGATATCGGACGCGCCCAGGCTCACTTAGCGAATAGCGCGTCATCGAATTTGATCGATTCACCGCAGCCGCAGGCCTCTGACACGTTGGGATTGTTGAACTTGAAACCAGATTCCAAAAGCGTGGTTTCGTAATCAATCTCAGTCCCGAACAGGAACATCTGCGCCATCGGCGCAATCAGCACACGCGCGCCATCCTGTTCCACAACCTCATCGTTGGGATCAGCGGCGTCGACGTATTCCATGGTGTATTCCATGCCCGCACAGCCGCCTTTCTTGACGCCGATGCGCAAGCCCGCGTGCCCTGCGGAGGCCATCAGCTTGCTGATCTGCGCTGTCGCCTTGGGGGTCATGGTGACCGCCTGCTTGCCTGGAATGCCGAACATGGACGTCTCCTTTGATCAAAAGGTAATGGGGGGCGGTCGCAATCTCAAGCCTGAGGCCCCAGATTTGCTGCCGTGCGTGTCTTACGGATCTGCGGTGCGGCTTGCTCCGACGTGGCCCGGTCAGAGAAAACCCAGCTCCAGCCGCGCTTCATCAGACATCATGTCCATGCCCCAGGGCGGCTCCCACACCAGTTCGACGTCCACCTGTTTTACGCCGGGCAGCGGTTCCACCGCATCTGCCACCCAGCCCGGCATCTCACCGGCCACAGGGCAGCCTGGCGCGGTCAGCGACATCTTTATGGCAACCGCGTTGTCGTCTGAAATGTCGATTGTATAGATCAGCCCCAGTTCATAAATATTCACTGGAATTTCAGGATCATACACCGTGCGGCAGGCTTCCACGATCTGCTCATAAAGCGGATGGTCCGTGCTGGAGGGCGCAATCAGTGGTGTGCCTTCCATCGGCGGGGTCTGGTCGGTCATTGGAGCCTCTCCGTTTATCCGACGCTTTATATAGGGTTCCCAGTCGGGGGCGTCTAGGGGCGGCAGTGATCTGGAACTTTTTGGAACTCTCGTCCGCCTGCTGCGTTTCTTTAGGGAACGCCGGCCAAAACCTTGGCCCAAATCGAAAAGGAGACCACCATGGCGACCAAATCGAAAAAGACACGCACCACAGAGCCAACCGTTGATGATCTGTCCGAGCAGATGGACATCCTGCGCGATGACATTGGCGCGCTGACAGAGACCCTGTCGCAGCTGGTTGAGGACAAGGCGCAGCAAACGACCCGTCAGGCCGAAACCAAGGCCGATGCCGCACAAGACCGCGCCGCCCAGACTGCTGAACGTCTGTCGCAGACCGCTGGCAAGGCGCAAAGGGAGGCAAAGACCTTTATCGCAGATCACCCTGGCGCATCGCTGGCTGTTGCCGCGGGTGCCGGTTTTCTGGTGGGCCTGATCGGGGGACGGAAAGCCTGATCATGTCGATTACTGAACGTGTTGAGCAGGGTGTGCGCCGGACCGCTTTGGTCTCGGCGGGCACGCTCCTCTGCCTGATCGGGGGCGGTTTTTTAACCGCCGCCGCCTGGATCGGGCTTAGCGCCCTCTTGTCGCCGTTGCAGGCGGCCACGATCATCGGCTGCGCCTATTTAGGCGTCGGTCTGTGCATCATCGGCCTTTCGCGCATGCGCCACGAGGCGCCGAACTCCGGCCCATCGGCCCCCAAGGCGCAGGACACCCAAGCCCCCGCGCTGATGGAGGCGTTCATGCACGGCCTCAAGGCAGGCGCGCAGACCCGAAGCAGCCGGTAACGCTCGCGCGGCCTAGCGTTTGCGGCGGCGCACCGGCTGGGGCTTCACCCGTGCTTCGATCTCATCATAAAGCTTGCCCACGATGTCTTTGCCGGTGGCCTTTTCAATGCCTTCAAAACCGGGGGAGGAATTGACCTCCAACACCTTTGGCCCCGCCTCAGACCGCAAAAGATCGACCCCGGCCTTTCCCAGCCCAAAGGCACGCGCTGCGCGCACAGCTGTTTCGCGCTCCTCTTTAGAGATGCGCACCACCTTGGCTGAGCCACCTCGGTGCAGGTTCGAACGGAAATCGCCATCGGCCCCGGTGCGTTTCATGGCCGCCACCACTTTGCCCGCGATCACAAGGCAGCGAATGTCCTCACCTGCGGCTTCTTTGACAAAGTCCTGTACCAGAAAGTTCGCTTTGAGGCCCCGAAAGGCATCAATCACCGATTCAGCGGCCTTCTTTGTCTCCGCCAGCACCACACCCTTGCCTTGTGTGCTTTCCAACAGTTTCACAATCACTGGCGCCGTGCCCACCAACCCCATCAGGTTCGACGTATCCTTAGGTGATGCAGCAAAGGCGGTCGTGGGCATCCCGATGCGTTTAGAGGCCAGCACCTGATGCGCATGCAGCTTGTCGCGGCTCGCGGTGATGCCAGCGCTGCCGTTCACACAATAGGTGCCGATCGTCTCAAACTGCCGGATCACCGCCGTGCCGTAGGGCGTGATGGAAGCCCCGATACGTGGGATGACCGCATCATAGCGCGGCAGTCGTTTGCCATCGTAATGCACTTCGGGGGCCATTGCGTTGATCGCCATGTAACAACGGGTGGTGTCGATCACCTCAACCGTATGGCCACGCTCTTCGCCCACCTCAACCAGGCGGCGGGTGGAGTAATTGTCCTCACGGCTGAGCACCGCAAGGCGCAGGGCGCGTTTGGGGGCCACCCGGCGCACCCGCGCGTCGTGATAGACGTCATAGCTTAAATCAGGCTGCAATCGCCGCTCTGTCGCGGTGATGGTGATGTGATCGCCCAAGGCCTGCCGCCCCAACAGCATCCGGCTGGTCATGCCCGCACGGTTGGTCAGCGTGATTTCAATCGGCCAGCTTTGCCCGCCGACATCCAGCGTGCTTTCAATCACATAGCGCTGTTCGGCCTCGCCGTTCGATGACGTCACCTCGCGCCGGTCAATCAAGGTGGCAGAGCAGGTGATGGCGATGTCTTCGCGCCCCGGAATGGGATGCACGTTGAACCGCACCTTGGGGTTTTTGGCAGAGCCAAAGGTTTCAATGTCATGGGCATGCAGCGCTGAGGTGCGCGCGCCGGTATCCACCTTGGCCTTGATCGCAGGCAGCCCCAGATCGGGCAGCGCCACCCATTCTTCCCAGCCAAATGACAGATTATCCATGCCGCACCCCCGATCTGTTAAAGCCTTCGGGGGTAGCAGTCTGACCTCAGGATCGCAACCAATCGGCGGGGGCAGGGCGGTGGCTGGCCCTTATTCTAGCCTTCGTTAATGTCTTCGGTGACCACCCGCGCGCCGCTGGATTGCTTGCGGAAAACCGCCTTGAGCGCGATCCATCCGATCAAGGACAACACCGCGTAAATCGCCAAAATGGCTGGGATGTTGCCCAAGCTTACGGTGGCCACGATAGCGGCCATCGCAACAGCCCCCAGCGCAAAGCCCAAAAAGATGAACCCAGGCGCCAGCAATTCCAGAATGCCCACGCCCAAAGCGATGCAAATCCAAATCCACCAAAGGGTCAAAAGATCCTGCATTACCCACGTCCTTTCAAAAGCTTAAAGGCATCGGTGAAAGCGGTCAGCGCCTCTGCGGGGACCACAACGGTCTGATTGCCTTCGCCGCTGCCCATGGTGCTGACGGCCTCTACCTGCTTGAGCGCAATCTGGTACTGCGCGGCCTCAAGCCCGTTTTCATTGATTGCCTGGGCCACCACCTGCGTGGCATAGGCTTCGGCCTCAGCCAGAATGCGCCGCGCCTTGGCGGTTTGCTCAGAGGCGTAAAGCTCCGCGTCCGCGGCCAGCTCCACCGCCCGTTTGGAGCCTTCGGCCTCTGTCACCTGCGCGCGCCGAGCGCGTTCGGCGTTAAGCTGCTGCATCATCGCGGCCCGTGTCGCGGTATCCAGATTGACGTCCAACAGCTCAGCCCGTGTGACCTCAATCCCCCAGTTGTCCACGGCGTCTTCAACGCTGGACTTAATGGTGGTGATCAACTGCGACCGGTTGGCCTGCACCTCATCCAGATCCATCTTACCAATCTCGGCGCGCACAATGCCGGCCACAGTGGTGGCGATGGCTGAATCCACGTCGCGGATGCGGTAGACGGTCTTTTCGGGCTCCGTGATGCGGTAGAACACGGATGTGTCGACCTGCACCAAGACGTTGTCGCGGGTGATCGCGTCCTGACTGGCCGTGGGCAACTGCCGCTCCAGAATGGAGATCTTATGCGCCACCCGGTCAATGAAGGGCACAATCATGTTGATGCCAGGCCCCAGAACCGACCGCAGCCGCCCAAACCGCTCTACCACGTGCTGTTCGGACTGCGGCACAATCTTGACCGACTGCAAAATCAGTACAACGACCAGTGCCGCCAGCAACAGCCAGGCCAGGTTGTTTTCCAGGATGGAAAGTATCAATGTCTCAAAATCCACAATGGCTGTCCCTTGATCACTTAATTTACGCTAAATGTGGGGTCACAGCCCTGTGATTGCAAGTTTTCTCCGCCTGCAGTAGGCCCTGCATCACCCAGTGAAAGGACGGCGGCATGGCCCAGATTACCTTTGAAAAACAGGCCCAAGACGGAAAAGCGCGCGCAGGGGTGATCAAAACCACCCGTGGCGACATCCGCACGCCTGCCTTCATGCCCGTGGGCACTGCCGCCACCGTCAAGGCGATGCTGCCCGAAAGCGTGGCCGCCACTGGGGCCGATATCCTTTTGGGCAACACATACCATCTGATGCTGCGCCCAACGGCAGAGCGGATCGATGCGCTGGGGGGGCTGCATAAGTTCATGAATTGGTCCGGTCCGATCCTGACCGACTCTGGCGGGTTTCAGGTGATGAGCCTGTCTTCGCTGCGCAAACTGACCGAAAAAGGCGTGACCTTCAAAAGCCATATCGACGGCTCAAAGCACGAAATCACCCCCGAACGCTCAATGGAGATCCAACGGCTCTTGGGCTCAGACATCGTGATGTGCTTTGACGAATGCCCCGCCTTGCCCGCCGACCGCGCCCGCATCGCTGAGAGCATGCGCTTGTCGATGCGGTGGGCCAAACGCTCCAAGGACGCTTTTGGCGACCGGCCCGGTCACGCGCTCTTTGGTATTCAGCAAGGCGGGCTTGAGGAAGATTTTCGGGGCGAGAGCGCCGAGGCCCTGCGCGAGATTGGCTTTGACGGCTACGCCGTGGGCGGCCTGGCCGTGGGCGAGGGGCAAGAGGCGATGTTCGGCTGCCTCGATTATGCGCCCGATCAACTGCCGCAAGACAAGCCGCGCTACCTGATGGGCGTGGGCAAACCTGATGACATCGTGGGCGCAGTGGCGCGCGGCATCGATATGATGGACTGCGTGCTGCCGTCCCGCTCCGGGCGCACGGGGCAGATCTTTACCCGGCTGGGTGTGCTCAACATCAAAAACGCCCGCCACAAGGATGATCCACGCCCGCTGGATGAAACCTGCACCTGTCCGGCCTGCCGCAGCTATTCACGCGCCTATCTGCACCACGTCTTCCGCAGTGATGAGATCATCGCCTCCATGCTGCTGACCTGGCACAACCTGCATTATTACCAACAGATCATGTCCCAGATGCGCACAGCCATTGCCGCAGGCACCTTTGAAGCATGGCAGAAGGATTTTCACGCCACACGGGCCCAAGGCGATATTGACCCGCTCTGAGCCTGCTTGCGGGCGGTCAGCCCTCTCTTTGGTGAACATTCTTTCCGTCTGAGGGCCGATCAGGCGGTGGGGCCCATTCAGCCGCCTGCCTTACGCGCGGAAGGCTTAGACCATCTTCAAATCGCCTCACATTTAAGCCGATCTGTGACAAAGCGGCGCTTGCGTCTCTTGGCCCTTGGCGCAATGATATGGGCAACCTCAAAACTTTGGGGATTGAAACAATCAGGCCTCACCTACATATCGGGTCAACTACAGGAGACGCCAAAGGTTGCCGCGAACGGGACCGCAGACGTCTTGCTATCATAAGGAATTGAGCATGTTAGAACCCCTCAACGCGTCCTATCCCGTCTTGCCGTTGCGCGATATCGTGGTATTTCCCCACATGATCGTGCCGCTTTTCGTGGGGCGCGAAAAGTCTGTCCGCGCACTCGAAGAGGTGATGGCGGATGACAAACAGATTCTCTTATCCAGCCAGATCGACCCGGGCGAGGATGATCCCAGCACCGACGGGATCTTCAAAGCCGGTGTGCTGGCCAATGTGCTGCAGCTGCTGAAACTGCCCGACGGCACGGTCAAAGTGCTGGTCGAAGGTCAGGCGCGCGTGCGCATCACCGAATACCTTGAGAACGACAACTTCTTTGAGGCCCGCGCCGAGTATCTGACAGAGATGCCAGGCGATGCGGCCACCACGCAGGCGCTGTTGCGCTCTGTCGCGGATGAGTTTGAGCGTTACGCCAAGGTCAAGAAAAACGTGCCAGATGAGGCCCTTACAGCCGTTGGTGAAACCTCTGAGGCGGCGCGTTTGGCTGATCTTGTGGCCGGTCACCTGGGCATTGAGGTGGAGCAGAAGCAGGACCTTCTGGAAACCCTCAGCGTCAGCGAGCGGTTGGAAAAGGTTTACGGCCTCATGCAGGGCGAGCTGTCTGTGCTGCAGGTTGAGAAAAAGATCAAAACCCGCGTCAAATCTCAGATGGAGCGGACCCAGCGCGAGTACTACCTGAATGAGCAGATGAAAGCCATTCAGCAAGAGCTGGGCGATGGTGAGGACGGCAAGAATGAAGTCGCTGAACTCGAAGAGAAAATCGCGGAAACCAAGCTTAGCAAAGAGGCCAAGGAAAAGGCCGAAGCGGAGCTGAAAAAGCTCAAGAACATGAGCCCGATGTCGGCTGAGGCCACCGTGGTCCGCAACTACCTCGACTGGATGCTGTCGATCCCGTGGGGCAAGAAAAGCCGCGTTAAAAAGGACCTCGGCAAGGCGCAAGAGATCCTGGATAACGATCACTACGGGCTGGAAAAGGTCAAAGAGCGGATCGTCGAATACCTCGCGGTGCAACAACGCTCGTCTAAGCTCAAAGGCCCGATCATGTGCCTGGTGGGCCCTCCCGGTGTGGGCAAAACCTCGCTTGGTAAATCAGTGGCCAAGGCAACGGGACGCGAGTTTATTCGCATCTCGCTGGGTGGTGTGCGCGACGAATCTGAGATCCGTGGCCACCGCCGGACCTATATCGGCTCCATGCCTGGCAAGATCATTCAGGCGCTGAAAAAAGCGAAAACCACGAACCCGCTGATCCTGCTCGATGAAATCGACAAGATGGGCCAGGATTTCCGTGGTGACCCTGCGTCTGCCATGCTTGAGGTGTTGGACCCTGAACAGAACTCGACCTTCGTGGACCACTACATGGAAGTGGAATATGACCTGTCGAACGTCATGTTCCTGACCACGTCCAACAGCTACAACATGCCCGGGCCGTTGCTTGACCGGATGGAGATCATTCCGCTGTCTGGCTACACCGAGGATGAAAAGCTGGAGATCGCCAAACAGCATCTGGTGACCAAACAGGTCAAGAACCACGGCCTGAAGGCCAAGGAGTTCGCGATTGAGGATGGTGCAATCACGGATGTGATCCGCTACTACACCCGCGAAGCGGGCGTGCGGAACTTGGAGCGTGAGATCGCAAAAGTGGCGCGTAAGTCTTTGACAAAGATCGTCAAAAAGGAAGCAGAGACTGTCGTGGTATCGCCCGACAACCTCGATGACTTCTTGGGCGTGCGCAAACACCGCTACGGCTTGGCCGAAAAGGAAAACCAGATCGGTGTTGTGACGGGGCTGGCCTATACCTCCGTGGGCGGAGAGCTGCTTCATATCGAAGCGCTGCGTCTGCCGGGCAAGGGCCGGATGAAGACCACAGGCAAGCTGGGCGATGTGATGAAGGAATCCATCGACGCGGCCAGCTCTTATGTGCGCTCTATCTCGCCGCAGATCGGGATCAAACCGCCCACCTTTGACACGCTGGACATCCACGTGCACGTTCCCGATGGGGCCACGCCCAAGGATGGCCCCTCAGCGGGTCTGGCCATGGTGACTTCCATCGTGTCCGTGCTGACCAAAATCCCCGTGCGCAAAGACATCGCCATGACCGGCGAGGTATCTTTGCGCGGCAATGCGATGCCGATCGGTGGGTTAAAAGAAAAGCTTTTGGCCGCACTTAGGGGCGGGATCACAACCGTTCTCATCCCCGAAGAGAACGAAAAGGATCTGCCGGATATCCCCGACAACGTGAAAGAAGGGCTGACCATCATCCCTGTCTCCCACGTGTCTGAGGTGCTGGAACACGCGCTGGTCAGCAAGCCTGAAGCGATCGAATGGGATCAGGAGGCAGAAGACGCCGCTGCCGCTGCGGCCCTGGCGGCTAAGGCCACAGGCGGGGACGCTGCCACAGCGCATTGATCTGACATCAGCTAGGGCGCGCAAGCGCTTGGTAATGAAATAGAAAACGCCCCGTGCTCTGCGGGGCGTTTTTGCGTTTGGCGGTGCGATGTGAGTAGGGACATCCAGCACGTCCGCCCCCTCTGGCGTCCGGGCCTTAACCCGCGTTCTGCCATCCGAACCCGCCATCACAGGCGTTCAGCCACAGCAAAACCCACCGTAACGCCCCATTCAAACCCACGGGGCGTTCTACTGAGCACACCGTTGGTGCAGGCACCGTCGTGCCTCACCCTTGGCAGGCCAAAGGATCAGTCCAGCACGGGCACCGACATCAGCACCGCCAAAAGCAGCACGGTTGCCGTCCCCGAACTGCTGCTTGTGGCATCCGCCACAATCACCGGCGCATCCACCACCGGATCCGCCAAGGACCCGGCCTGCACCCCGGTGCCAGCCAGCGTTGCGGCGATAACAGCCGCCAGATACATCTTGCGTTTCATCATAAACCCCCAAGTTTCACGCAAGGATAAGCCTAGCCAATCTGCATCAAACCGCAAGCAATGCTGGTGCTGAGGCGCAAAATCCGTTACGCTCATGCACATCATCTTGCGTAGGGCAGGGGGTTGCACACATATTCCAGTGGCCCGCCCCCCGTAGGAAGAGGGCACCCCATTGGGCTGCCTGCGCATCAAAAATAAAATCATACAGGCGAGAGCACCGTGAGCACCATTGCAAAGAAATCACCCAAAAGCCGAACCGCGAGCAAATCGCGGGCCAAGTCCGAAAGCTCAGCGAAAGACGCACTTGGCGCGGCCCCCACAACGGCCGTCACCGGCAACGCCCCAGCGCCCGCCGCCTCGGCCCCTCCACGTGTGGTCGAGGCACCAAAGTCTGTCGTTCTGGGCCCTGTGATGCGCAAGAAAGAACTGGTCGATGCGGTTGTTGAACACTCCGGCAAGAAAAAGCGCGACGTAAAGCCGATTGTTGAAAGTATGTTGGAAATCCTGGGCACCGCCCTGGTCGAAGACCGCGAGCTTAATCTGCCGCCCTTCGGCAAGCTTAAGGTGCGCAAGGCCAAGGAAATGCCGAACGGGCGTGTGCTGGTTACCAAGATCCGCCAACCCAAGCCGAAAAAAGACGCCCCGTCTGAGTAGAACCGCCTCTTGCACGCGCTATCCGAACCGGCTAAATCCCCGCCTCATGGGTGATTAGCTCAGTGGTAGAGCGCTTCGTTCACATCGAAGATGTCAGGAGTTCAAATCTCTTATCACCCACCATTTCCCCTTTGTCCCAGCCACGACTGACACAGCCAGATCGTGTGTCTGCGGGGGAAAGACCAAAGACGGCCCCAATGTCCAACATCCCAAAAATCTGGTTTCTGCGTCACGGCCAAACCGAATGGAATCGCGCGTTCCGCCTGCAAGGCCAGCTTGATTCACCCCTGACCGATCAGGGCTTGGCCGATGCCCAGCAGCAGGCGCAGCTGATGCCGCTCATTCTGGCCGAAAACCCTGCGATTTTCGTCTCACCCTTGGGACGCACCCTTCAGACCGCGCAGATCGCCCTGCACGGCGCGCCTTTTCAAACCGATGACCGGTTGATGGAAATTCACGCCGGCCACTGGCAGGGCCGCACCCGTGATGAGATCATGGCACAACATCCCGAGTGGGCCGCGACCCAGCCCACAGCGCTTGAGATTTACGAGGCCGCCGAAGGCGGAGAGGGCCTCACCGCCTTTCACGCCCGGATCTGCAGTTTTCTGAACGATTTGACCGGTCCCACGGTGATTGTGGCCCACGGGCTTTTGGGCCAGGTTCTGCGCGCCCAGGTGCGCGGCTTGCCGCTGGCTGAGGCAGGGCATCTGTCCAACAATCAAGGCTGCATCTATCTGCTTGAGGACGGTCAGGAGATCGTTTTGCGCGCCGAGGCAGAGCACAGCTAACGCATCTGCACATCAGTGCAAAATGGGGCTTGAAGCCCATCCCCGCTTGCGCTAAGAGGTCCAAACGGCGGGTCGTTAGCTCAGTTGGTAGAGCGCTTCGTTTACACCGAAGATGTCGGGAGTTCGAGCCTCTCACGACCCACCATGCCCCCCTCTCTGCCGTAACCAAATCACCTCGAACAGACGCGGCGTGATCCCTCATGGGTTGGAACCGTCAGGCCGCAAAGGCTTTGCCTTGCCCGACGGTTAGGCAGGTGCGGGCAGGCGCGCCATATCCTAACTCCACATCCGGAAAGAGTGTCAGCAGTTCATGCCGTGCCTCAGGGGTGATCCCCCTTATCCAGATGCGCCGCATGTAGGCTTTCTGATGCGGTGCCGTTGGCAAAGATTACCTCATGCTGGTCCAGCAGCAGGTGGTAATACGTGCACCCCGTTGATGTGGGCTGCACGATGTCGCGGCCATTGGCAAGGGCCTTGGCGGGCACCAGCACTTCGGATTGACCGACCAAAAGCTCCGTGCGCCAGCCCCCCATCAGCATCCGGTGTTGTGGCGATACGGCCATGTCGGCAAAGGGCAGGTTGGGCCCCAACGCCCCTTTTCGAATGATCACAGGCGCCAAATGCGGCTCATGCGCCATGCGCGCGGCATCGACCTTGGTGGCCTGCAGCCACCGCAGCTCTTTGAAACCGCCATCACGGGTCAAAATCAAATCTCCCGCAACCAGCAAAGAGACATCTACCTGGCCACGCGCCGTGGTGATCAGCGTGCCGGCGGTATAGCAGGGGATCAGGCCTTGTTCGAAGGTGATGATGCCCACGCTTTCAGGCACATGCGCGGTTTCTCCATCCCCGGATTCTTCATCAAAGAACAGACGCGCCTCATCATCGCGGTTGTCGTTGCGCAACTGCACGTTGCCCGCGTCCGCGTCGTTGAGGGATTGGGTTTCAGCCAGAGTGATCCCGTTGTTAAAACTTGCCCCCAGATCGAAATACTGCACCCCGGTGGTCAAATTATCTGAGACAACAGCCGTCCCGTTGTCTGCATCGCCACCTTGCGAAATCGCGATATAGCCGACGGTTTCGCCTGTGTTCACGCCATCCGCACGCGATCCTTCTTGCAAGGCCACGTCAAAGCCATCGGCGGTGATGTTAAACGGGTCGCTGTCGGCGACATGCGGATCATTCTCGCTCATCCGGTTGGTTAGAACGACGGGCGGATCGCTGAAATCTCCGTTGAGCGTGACCGCAGACGCGGTGGTGCCGGTTGTCGTTGTGCCTGCTTCGATGATGCGCCCGTCCGGCAACTCATGCACGCCGGGCTTTACCGCGATCCAATTGATCGTTTCCGTCGCGGGGTGAGGACCGTCCTGATCTTCCCATTCGGACAGCTTGAACGTGAACCCGGTGGCATCCACCGATGTCACAACCAATGAAAATTCATCGCCACCGTTGTTGGTGGCGGTCAGCATCACAACCGCATTCTGAATCTCTTCGGTAAATTCAACGCGGACCTCTTCATCCGCGCCAAATCCGCCCCGTGTGAGTGTTCCAACTTCTCCGCGCGCCATCGCCCAGTCTCCTGTGTGTCAAAAAGGGGGATAATTGGCGGGCCTGCCCAATTTTCGGGGCAATTGTGGCAAATCAGGGGATTTACACTTTTGGGCGCTGTCTGGGATGCGTCAGAAACAGACCCTTTGCCCCATAAAAATATGGCTTTTGCGCGTAAATCAGGGTGCCTGAGATCGCGCAAAACCAAGCTTAGCCGCCCGCGATCCCTGCAACGGTTTTACAATGCATCAACCGCCCATGGCGCGCAGCGAACAGTCCTTTGAGAAGCGTCTCGAAAAGACGGCTACACAGAAAAAAGTTCTGGACAATGAAGGGCTTAATTACCCATCCTATGGTCAGAAATCCTGCTAATCTGCCAGACACCACAACAGTTCAAAACCACATTTACCCGTTTTCCATTCCAACTTTGGGACGTTTTTGCTTATGCCTTTTTCCATCCAGTTTGATTACCGCCTAGATACCCAAGGGTTTTTCACCGCAGAGGTGCGCGCCGCTCTCGAAGCTGCCGCGGATATCTGGGAGGACCTGATTGAGGATGACTTTCCGGTTTTGCAGGCAGGCCAGCCCTTTACCGTCGCCAACCTTGAGACGGGCGAACGCGAACCCGTTACCCTGACAGAAGACCTCGAAGGCATTCTTGTCTTTGCCCATACGTCAACCAACCTTTCAGGATCCCTGGCGCAAGCGGGGGCGACGGGCTTTGACATCACCGGCGACATCAACCGCCTACGCTTTACCAGCGAGTTCCGCGAAGAAGGGGCCACAACGGATTTTGAACCCTTCGCGGGCACCTTTGCGGTCAATCCAACCTTTGACTACAGCTTTGCGCTGGATGGTCCTGAGGACGGCAAGTTCGACATGATCTCCATCGCTATCCATGAGTTGGGGCACATCCTGGGCATCGGTGGGTCCGCAACCTTTCAGGCCTTTGTCGAAGGCGAAACCTTTACCGGCCCCAATGCAATGGCCGTCACCGGTGGCGCTGGCATCCCGCTGGAAGAAGACCTTGCCCACATCAACGACGGTCTGGCCACAGGCCCCCATGCGCTTGAAAAAGACACTGCCCCCGGCACGCGCGACCTGCCGGGTGATTTCGAAAAGGCGATCCTGGCGGACATTGGGTATGAAATTGAGGGCTTTGATAAACAAGGCACATCCTTTGAGCTTGCCACCGAAGAAGGCGAGCGGATCATTGGCACGGCACTGGGTGAAACCATCGACGGTTTGGGCGGCGAAGACCGCATTTCCGGCCGCCTGGGCGATGACACCATATTGGGCGGCTTGGGCGATGACGCGCTGTTTGGAAATGAGGGCGATGATTATCTGGTGGGCGGAGCAGGCGGCGACAGCCTGTCGGGCGCCACGGGCAACGACACGCTGATCGGCGGCGATGGGGATGACACCCTTTCGGGACGTGAAGACGATGATGCGATCCTGGTTGGGGCTGGCACCAATGTTGTCTTTGGCAACGACGGTGTGGATTCGTTTTACTTCATGGTCGGGGACGGACGCGGGCGGCTGAACGATTTCGATTTCGTCAACGAAAAGCTCTATATCGATCCGTTCTTTGGCCTGACCACGGCGGCCCAGGTGCTGGATCTGGTCACTCAGCCCAGCAGCAATGTGGTTGAGGTCGTGCTGCCCGGCGGGGCCAGCGCCTTTGTCTTTACCAATGACACCGGCGACACGCTGACAGAGGCGAACATCGAAATTGGCAGGCTCGACGATGGGGGCGAAGACGCGGGCACCCTGACTGTGGGCGACACCAGCAGCGAAGACATCGCAGGCACCGCCGCAAACGACAGCCTTGCAGGGGGCGACGGCAACGACGTGATACGTGGCAACGGCGGGCGCGATGTGCTGCGCGGCGATGCGGGCGACAACGTCCTTATGGCGGGCAGCAGCTTTACCGACGGCACCGCCGGGGCCACGGCCCTCTATTTCGATAACGCGGATGCCTACACGGTTCTGGGCGGATCGACCTACGCTGTGGTCACAGGCCCCGGCGGAACCCGTGACAAGCTCTTTGGCGTGGACACGATCATCTTTGATGACGCCACATTGGCGCTTGAGGACGGCTCAGCGCTGGATGGGGCAGGCGCACCAGAAGACTTCCTGATCGCTGAGCGTGTGGCCCTGCTTTATGAAGCGGCGTTGAACCGCGATGGCAATATCGACCTGCCGGGCCTGAATTTCTACATCTCTGTGACAGAGCGGGACAACCTTTCGGATGAATTCCTAGCGGCGGATCTGATGAACAGCCCTGAGTTCACGGCAAGCTTTGGGGATGTGGATACGCTGTCGAATTCAGCCTTCCTTGAGCAGATCTATCTCAACGTGCTCGACCGGGCCTCTGACGCGGCGGGGCGGCAGTTCTATTTGGATCTGCTCAACGATGGCACCATCACCCGTGCACTGGCGCTGGCAGATATCGCCGTCAGCCCAGAGAACGCGCGCGAATCTGAAGAGGTGTTGATGGGCCTTTACCAATCGGATCCGGGGGACTGGGCGTTCCTCTGACGCGCTGTGCATCTGCGCACGATATATGCGCCAAAGGTGGGTATATGTGCGCATTGATACAGGGCCAGTTTTGCTTACTTTGAGATCAACAGATCTTTCAAGGAGGCCATGAGATGAGTTGGAACCCCGCACTTGATCCCGATTGTCCCGTTGGGGACGCGGTAGACGCCATTGAAACCGTGATTGTGCCGCGTGCACGCGATCTGGGTGGCTTTGAGGTTCGCCGCGCCTTGCCCGCCCCAAAACGGCAGATGGTGGGGCCGTTCATCTTTTTTGACCAGATGGGCCCTGCTGAGTTTCTGACCGGCAAAGGCATCGACGTCCGCCCGCATCCGCATATCGGGCTGGCGACGGTCACGTATCTCTACAAGGGCAAAATCCACCACCGCGACAGCCTGGGCACAGATCAATGGATTGAACCTGGGGCCGTGAACTGGATGGTGGCTGGGCACGGCATCACCCATTCAGAACGCGCCGATGGCGATTACGTCAAACAGCCCCACAGTCTTTTTGGTCTGCAAACCTGGGTGGCATTGCCGCAGAAATACGAAGACGAACCGGCTGATTTTCAGCACGCGCCCAAAGACACACTGCCCCTGCTGGAAGGTGAGGGGAAAGAGGTGCGCTTGATCCTGGGCGACGCTTGGGGGGAACGTGCGCCGGTGAAAGTGTTCTCAGAGACCTTTTATGCCGATGCGCTGCTTGAGGCTGGGGCCAGCATCCCCATGCCCGACAATCACGAAGACCGCGGGCTTTATGTTGTCTCCGGTGCGGTTGAGGTGGCAGGCCAGCGGTTTGAGGCGGGGCAAATGCTGGTTTTTCGCCCCGGTGACCGGATTTCTGCCAAAGCCGCAGAGCAAGGCGCGCGGATCATGCTGTTGGGGGGTGCCACCATGGATGGGCCGCGTCATATTTGGTGGAATTTCGTGGCCTCTTCGAAGGACCGCATCGATGCTGCGAAAGAAGCCTGGCGTGCCGGAGACTGGGCACATGGGCGTTTCCAACTGCCCCCCGGTGACGATCAGGAATTCATTCCCGCACCCGCCCGATGAGGCGACAGAAAATTCGTGCAAATTTTCTGTCTCAGACCCTCTTTGCGTCTTGACGCCCCTGGCAACCGCTCATATTACGACCAAACGTTTTGGGGCTGACCCAAAACATGCAGCGGGCGGTTGTAGCTCAGTTGGTTAGAGTACCGGCCTGTCACGCCGGGGGTCGCGGGTTCGAGCCCCGTCAACCGCGCCACCGCTGCCTGAATTGGGTCCCTCCGGGGACCCTTTTTCGTTTTGTGATTGCGTGACGGTGGGTTTGTGCGGGCGCACAGACTTTTACCTCTCCCCCAAGCGCTCAGCCCGTGCCAAGACGCGCCCCCGCCGGGTGTCCCCGCGGGGACAGAAGCCAAAGGTCTATGCAGATCAGCCACTTATGGGCGGATTAACACTTAAGTAGGGATTTCAAAGCCTTGCCCATCCAGAAAGGCCAAAAGCGCTTGGGCGGTTTCCTGGGGATGTTGGTCCACAAAGAAATGCCCGCCTGGCACCGCTGCGCTTTGAAGGTTTGAAAACCGATCCGCCCAGGTTGCGGGCACGTCATAGGCCCGCGCCATCGCGCCATCCGCGCCGTACATCACCAGGGCAGGGCACGTAAGACGCCGCGCAAGATCGGCGGCGTCGAGATCAAAGTCGTGATCCAGTGCCGCGCGGTAATCTGCACACATGCCCCGGATCGTTTCCTTTTGCCGCCAGGCGGCGCGGTAGGCCTCAAGCGCTTGCGGCGCGAAGTCAGACAGGCTTGCCGCACCCCATCCGGTCAGGCAGGACGAGAAAAACTGTCAGGGTCGTGGCCGATCATCGTTTCTGGGAAGGGGTAGGGCTGGGGCAGGAAAAACCAATGGTAATAGGCCCGCGCGACCTCTTGGGTTAAGTCAGCCAACAGCAGGTGCGTGGGTACGATATCCATCACCGTCAGGCTCATCACCGCCTCAGGGTGA
This sequence comes from Sulfitobacter sp. GN1-4, assembly GCF_055693825.1. Lineage (NCBI taxonomy): Bacteria > Pseudomonadati > Pseudomonadota > Alphaproteobacteria > Rhodobacterales > Roseobacteraceae > Sulfitobacter > Sulfitobacter sp. GN1-4. The sequence goes on from NZ_JBVFUQ010000003.1 coordinate 1,957,951, forward strand.
TCCAGCGCCAAGCGGTGCGCTGTGCGCCCGCCCCGGTCATGCCCAATGAGGTGGAACTGCTCAAACCCCAGATGTGCCATCAGCGCCTGTTGGTCTGCGGCCATCGGGCGGAAGGAATAGGGCGCGGTGCCTTCAGGTTTGCTGCTGGCGCCGTAGCCGCGCAGATCAGATGCGATCACCGTGTAGCGGTCTGCCAGAACCGGGGCCACCGCGTGCCACATCGCATGGGTTTGCGGAAACCCGTGCAGCAGCAAAACCGGCGGGCCATCGCCGCCTTTGACAAAAGCGATTTCTTGGCCGTTCACCTGGGCCGTCGCCCGTTCAAATCCTGCAAAGAGTGTCATAAGCCTCCACGTCACATCAGGCATGGCCAGCCTGACCCTGCGGGTATAGGAGGACGTATGAACACCGCATCTGTCAACTCTGGTCGCTGGGGCATTGCCTGCATGATTGCGGGCATGTTTCTGATTTCGATCAATGACATGCTGATCAAAAGCATGTCCGGCGCCTATCCCCTGCATCAGCTGGTGTTCCTGCGGAGTTTTATCGCAATCTTTTTTTCGCTGGTCCTGCTGCATTGGGAAGGCGGCTGGCGGCTGTTGAACACCGGACGCTGGGGGCTGCATCTGTTGCGTGCGGTGCTGATTGTTTTTGCCAATAGCGCGATCTATGCCGCGATTGTCGCGATGCCCTTGGCAACGGCCAACGCGATCTATTTTGTAGCCCCCTTGTTTGTGACGCTTCTGTCCATACCGGTATTGGGAGAGCATGTGGGCCTGAGGCGTTTCATTGCCATTGGCGTGGGATTTGGCGGCGTGTTGCTGATGATGGTGCCGCAATTTGGCGGCGGTCAGGACAGCCTGGGCTGGGTCGTTATCTTGCCGGTGCTGGCGGCGGCTGGATATGCCAGCATGTCGGTGCTGACCCGCAAACTGGGGGCTACCAGCCGCGCCTCAGCCCTGGCCACGCATATTCAGTTTTCCTTCATCATCATCAGTGCTGCGATGTATTTTGCGGTGGGCGATGGGCGGTTTGTGGATGACAGCACCAATGACAGCCTTCGGTTTCTGTTGCGCGCTTGGGTCTGGCCTGAGCCGGGCGATTGGTGGCCGATCCTGGGGCTGGGGGCGATTGCCGGGGCGGTGGGCTATTTGATGAGCCAGGCCTACCGGCTGAGCCGGGCCTCCGTGGTGGCACCGTTTGAGTATATTCTGCTGATCTTTGCGCTTTTCTGGGGGTGGACGGTTTTTGATGAATGGCCGCAACCTGTGGTCTTTGCGGGGGCGGCGATTGTGATCGCCTCAGGTGTTTTCGTTTTCCTGCGCGAGGGCAAGCTGAAAGCGCAGGGTGACACGCAGGGGTAGGTTTGGCGCCTGCGGGGCGAGTATTTCGCGCTTTATCGCTGGTGGTGTGATGGGGGGTGAGCGGGCTTTTGAGTTATAAGAGGAAAGATGAAGCGCAAGGGCGCGCGCCATGGCCAGTGGGGGAACTGGTGGTGCGGGTTTGACGGGGTTTGGCGTGTGTTGGGGACCTGCGGTGCGAGCCGTTTGTTTGTGGCTGCTGCTGGGCGCGCGCGTCAGTCTGGATGGGCAGCCAAATGGGCGTCGCGCTGGGTTTGGGCCCGGCGGTGCAGCGCGCGCATGTCGGCATCGTCCAGGCCCAGCTCATCAAGGTGCCGGATCAAGCTGTCGAGATAGGCGAAATTGGTGCCCAAGTTGCCTTCGGCCTTGGCGATCATGGCGGCGGCCTCATCCTGGGTCAGATGTGGGACATAGCGGTGGTTGCTGGGGTCCATGACAAAGAGCAGCGCCTCCACCGGGCCTTGGGGGGTCTGCAAGGTTTCAAAGACCGGCACATAGGAGCCTGAGAACATCTCTCGGTTCCACATGAAGCGGGTTTCCTGATCAACGAGGGCGGCCTCAATGCGGAAGACCACGCCGGCGCAATGACCCCCCTTGTCGAGTGCGGCCATCAGGCCGTGGCAGTCCTCGCTGCCGCGGCCGCCTTCAAGTTGCATGCAAAGCGCCGTTGCCAGCCGGGCAGGGTGGCGTAGCGGTATTCTGCGACCTCCACGCCGGGATCCCAGATCAGCGAGCCATAGGCGAAGACCCAAAGATCCTGCTCAAACCTGCCTTTGAGGGTTTCAAGCCGATTTGCCTCCCGCGCGTCGTGGTCCATGCGCCAGCCTGGGCCCAGCCTTCTTCCGCGGCCTGGATGTCCAGCTCATCAAAGCGGTCGCGGCCAAAGCGCACGTCGGAGGCATCGGGCGGGGTGATGCGCCCTTGCAGGGCCGGGGTGTGGCGAAAGACGTGGGGGGCGAAGGGCATGGCGGGTCCGTCTGGGAATAGGAGGGCGCGGGCGTGCCTAGGTCAGTGCATCAAGGATGCGCGCCCAGGAGCGGATGCCTTTGTGAAAGCTTTCCATGTCGTATTTTTCGTTGGGTGAATGCAATTGGTCGTCGTCCTTGCCAAAACCCACCAGCATCGGTTCGGTGCCCAGGATCGCCTGGAAGTGGCCTGCGATGGGGATGGAGCCGCCGCAGCCGACATAGGCTGCGGGGATCTGCCATTCGTCGGACAGCGCCTGGCGCGCCTTTTCAAACATCGGGTCAGATGTATTGGCCCCTGAAGCCTGGCTGGCACCGTGGCCGTTAAAGCTAACCTCAACGTCGGGGGGCAGCATGTCTTGCACCATCTGGCGGAAACTGGCGCGGATGGTGTGGGGGTCTTGGGTGCCTACGAGGCGGAAGCTGATCTTGGCGTGGGCTTGGGAGGGGAGCACGGTTTTAAAGCCGTCGCCGGTGTAGCCGCCCCAGATGCCGTTGACTTCGCAGGTGGGGCGCGACCAGATCATCTCAAGCGGGTGCGGTCGGCTTCGCCGGCGGGATGGGAGAGGCCCACGTCGCCCAGGAAGGCCTGGTGGTTGAAGGCCAGGCCCTGCCATTGCGCCTCCAGCTCATCTGAGAGTTCGGGCACGCCGTCGTAAAAGCCGGGCACGGTGATGCGGCCGCTGTCGTCATGCAGGGAGGCGATGATGCGCGCCAGCACGCGGGCAGGGTTCATCGCGATGCCGCCGTACATGCCGGAATGCAGATCCTTGTCGGGGGCGGTGATGGTCAGCTCTTCGCCCAGAAGGCCGCGCAGCATGGTGACGATGGCAGGGGTTTTGGATCTCGAATAGCCCGGTGTCGCAAATCAGGGCGATGTCGGTTTTCAGCTCTTCGGCGTTTTCTTGCATGAAGGGCACGAGGGAGGGGGAACCTGATTCCTCTTCGCCCTCAAAAAAGAAGGTGATGCGGCAGGGCCAGCTGCCTTTGACCTCTTTCCACGCGCGCAGAGCCTCAACAAAGGTCATAAGCTGACCCTTGTCATCGGAAGATCCCCGCCCCCGGATGACCTGGCCTTTGGGGGTGTCTTCGATCTGGGGATCAAAAGGATCATTGTCCCACAGCTCAAGCGGGTCGACGGGCTGCACATCATAGTGGCCGTAGAACAAAAGGTGTGGGCCGCTGTCGCCCAGATGGCCGACGACCATTGGATGGCCCGGAGTGGGGCGTTTGCTGGCCTCAATCCCCATGCCTTGCAGGTCTGCGACCAGCCAATCGGCGGCGCGGTCGCAATCGTCTTTGTAGGCCGGATCGGTTGAGATGGAGGGGATGCGCAGCAGGTCGAGCAAACGCTCTGTTGCGGCGGGCAGGTCTGCGTCAATACGGGCGAGGACGGCGTCAAGCGACATGGGGCACTCCGGTCGGTGTTGGTTTTGCGCGACCGTATCAGGCGGCGAGGCGGTGTCTAGGGGATCTGACGGAGTTGGATGCGGGTGGGACGCTGTACCTACTTGAGCAGCTTGCGCATGCTGTGGCGGTCAGGGACCAGATGCGCGCCTTGTCGTTCGTAAAAAGCGATCCCGCGGGTGTTGCCTGCGTGCACATGCCAGTCAAATCTGCTGACACCTGCGGCGCGGCCATAATCCTCAAGCCGTGCCATCAGCGCCTCTCCGATCTTTTGGCTGCGCAGGGTGGGGGCCACAAAAAGTTCTTTAAGCTCCATCTGGGTTCGATGGTCTGGCCGGGCTTCGTTGACAGAGACGAAAAGGGCTGCGGCAGCGAGGCCAATGGCGCTACCGTCTGGGGCAAAGGCGACAGCCAGCCTGTGCGGTGTGTGCGGCTCCAGCAGGGTTTGCACATGCGCGGCGGCATCGGCTGGGGAAGCGGCACCCCCAGGATCCGTTTGGGAATGTGCATAAAGTTGGAGCATCAGCGGGGTGAGCGCCGCAACATCGCCGGGCTCAGCCCACCTGATCATGGGGCTGAGGGGGAGTTTGGGGGACTTGAGGAGGGAGCCATCTTGCCTGCGCTTGCGATCATCTATGGCGTTGATTTTACGGGGATTGGCGGATGCGGGCAACGTCAGGGCGGTGCATCCGTTCGCTTTGGTGGCAAAGGATGTGCGACGCGCCGCAGATCGGAAACTTTGATCCCTGTGGGCATTGACCCAGATCAAAGCTGCGACAACACGTTCAGCTATAACGCATTGAAGCTGAGAATACGTTTCTATATTGGTTCTAAAACCAGCGGGTCCGGGCACAGCCGGATCATGCCAGACGGAGTACCGCATGAACTTTGATGCGAAATTGGATGAGGCGATTGCGCGCCTGCATGATGAAGGTCGCTACCGGACTTTTATTGATATTGAACGGCGCAAGGGCAACTTTCCCCACGCCATCTGGACCCGTCCGGATGGATCTGAACAAGAGATCACCGTTTGGTGTGGCAACGACTATCTTGGCATGGGCCAGCATCCTGTGGTTCTGGCCGCGATGGAAGAGGCGTTAAAATCCACCGGTGCCGGGTCAGGCGGGACGCGCAACATCTCTGGCACCACCGTCTATCACAAGCGGTTGGAGGCGGAGCTGGCGGATCTGCATGGCAAGGAAGCGGCGCTGCTGTTTACATCAGCCTACATTGCCAATGACGCGACGCTGTCGACCCTGCCCAAGCTCTTTCCGGGCCTGATCATTTATTCGGATGCGCTGAACCACGCCTCCATGATTGAGGGTGTGCGCCGCAATGGCGGGGCCAAGCGGATCTTCCGTCACAACGACGTGGCACATCTGCGCGAGTTGCTGGAGGCCGATGATCCAGAGGCGCCGAAGCTGATCGCGTTTGAATCGATCTATTCCATGGACGGTGATTTCGGCCCCATCGAAGAGATTTGCGATCTGGCGGATGAATTTGGCGCGCTGACCTATATTGATGAGGTTCACGCGGTTGGCATGTACGGCCCCCGCGGTGGCGGTGTGGCTGAGCGTGATGGTCTGATGCACCGGCTCGACATCATCAACGGCACCTTGGCGAAGGCTTATGGTGTGATGGGCGGCTATATCGCGGCCAGCGATAAGATGTGTGATGCGATCCGGTCCTATGCGCCGGGCTTTATCTTTACCACGTCCTTGCCACCTGCCGTAGCGGCGGGGGCTGCGGCATCGGTCAAACACCTCAAGACCGCGCAAGAGTTGCGGGACAAGCACCAGCAGCAGGCGAGCATCCTCAAGCTGCGGTTGAAAGGCATGGGGCTGCCGATCATCGATCACGGCTCGCATATTGTGCCGGTGATGGTGGGCAATCCGGTGCATACAAAGATGCTGTCGGACATGCTTCTTGAGGATCACGGCATTTATGTGCAGCCGATCAATTTCCCCACAGTACCAAGGGGCACGGAGCGTCTGCGCTTTACACCGTCGCCGGTGCACGAGTTCAAAGAGTTGGATGCTTTGGTCAAGGCAATGGACAACTTGTGGTCGCATTGTGCGCTGAATCGTGCCGAGCTTGCGGGTTAAATAGGTAAAATTCGTATTTTCCGTTGCACTGTGCTAACGTAAACGAAACAAAAGGCTTAATTCGAATCGGCCGCTCGCTTCGAAGAAAAGTTTACAGGTACGTTAACACGGGGCGATGGGATGATCGGGCGCTGGTCCTCTAAGATCACAGAAGAAGAGCATGCTGAGCCAAAAGGGTTTGATGCTTTTGAGCTGAGACTTGGGGATGTCATGCGTGGTGAACGCGCCACGATGGGCAAATCCTTGCTCGACGTACAGCGCGAATTGCGTATCAAAGCAGCCTATATCGCGGCCATTGAAAATGCCGATCCCGAAGCCTTTGATACGCCGGGCTTTATCGCAGGTTATGTGCGGTCCTATGCACGTTATCTGAATATGGACCCTGATCAGGCGTTCCAGTGCGTTCTGTGACGAATCTGGTTTCCAGGTGGCGCATGGCATGTCTGCCGAAGCCTCAGTGATCAAAAAGCCCACCTTTGAAGAGCGCAAGAAGCGCCCGCAGGAAGCGGATCTTTTGCAAAACCCAACATGCCTTTCACCCCCGCAGGCGAGAGCCTGTTCAGCCGGGTGGAACCTGGGGCGGTCGGCTCCATGATGGTGCTGATCGGCTTGATCGGTGCGCTTGGGTTTGGGGGATACACCGTACTGCAAGAAGTGCAGCGCGTGCAGGTGGCCCCGGTCGATCAGACGCCGGTGGTCCTGTCTAACCTTGATCCGCTGGATGGTGCGTTAGCGCAGACCGCTCAGGAAGACATTACGGCAGGCGCACCCCGTGCGATTGAGGCACCGCGCAGTGATGCGCTGGATCGTCTCTACCGGCCACAAGCGCTGGACGTGCCAGTTTTGGTGGCGCGTGATGCGCCCATCGCAACGATTGACCCGCGCTCCGTTGGCAACTTTGTCAATCCCGCAGACCAGCAAGCCGGCCTGACCGCCAGCTTGGGAGGCAGCACATTCAACACCGATCTGGCCGTGAACGAAGCCTTGGCGTCCTCACCCGGTGTGCCATTGGTTGTTGAGGCGCCTCAGGAAGGGGTGCGCATGGTTGCGGCATTCCCCTCTTGGGTGCGGGTGCGTGCAGCGGATGGCACCGTGATCTTTGAAAAGGTCATGGACAAGGGCGAGGTTTACGACGTTCCCGCGACGGAAGAGCCTGCCACACTGCGCACAGGCGAATCTGGTGCGTTGTATTTTGCCATGTCGACCGGGTGCTTTGGGCCGGTGGGCGATCGCGGCACGATCACCTCGAACCTGCCGTTGAACCAGCAGGCTTTGGCCGAACTGTATGAGCCCGTTGATCCCACGGTGGATCAATCCCTGAACCGGATGTTTGCGGATCTGCGTGAGACGGATATTGATCCGGCGATCCTTTCCGCGATGCCCTGTCAGATCAACTAAACCAACCACCGTTCCACATGCGACACTGCGTATCACATGGTGCAAGATGCGCCGTGGTTTTGACGCGCTTTGGCTGATGCCGGTTTTTCGAACACCACTGCGGCGTAGAAATGCATGCGCCCCGCAGCGCAGGACCTTGCCCGAAATCAGTGATTTCAACGGGTTGCACCTTGGATTTTGCTGCAGGTGCCTGCATCTGCCCAAGCTCTTGAAACACCATGAATTCTGAGGCTGTGGCCTTGCGCTGTCCCTTGCCCTTGTGTCAACTTTGCTTGACAGGATTGCGCTAGATGTGCCCTTTGACTAGGTACGTAGTGTGAAACCCACCAAAAAGGTCAGGCTCATGTCGCTGAACCATATCCGTCCTTGGCGTAACATTTATCGCCGGAAATCCCGGCAGATCATGGTCGGAAACGTACCGGTGGGGGGCGATGCGCCGATCACGGTGCAGACCATGACGAACACGTTAACCACGGATGTGAAGGCCACCATTGAACAGGTGCAGGCCGCAGCTGAGGCGGGCGCTGACATTGTGCGGGTTTCCGTTCCGGATGAGGCATCCTCAAAGGCGCTGAAAGAGATTGTGCCCGAGGTTTCCGTGCCCATCGTGGCGGACATTCATTTTCACTATCGCCGGGGCATCGAAGCGGCTGAGGCAGGAGCGGCTTGTTTGCGCATCAACCCAGGCAACATTGGTGATGAAAAGCGCGTCAAAGAAGTCATCAAGGCGGCGCGGGATCACAACTGCTCCATCCGTATTGGGGTGAATGCCGGGTCTTTGGAAAAGCATCTGCTTGAGAAATACGGTGAGCCCTGTCCAGATGCTATGGTGGAATCCGGTCTCGATCACATTAAGATCCTGCAAGACAACGATTTTCACGAGTTCAAGATCAGCTGCAAAGCCTCTGATGTGTTCATGGCCGCAGCCGCCTATCAGCAACTGGCTGAGGCCACGGATGCCCCCATTCACCTTGGCATCACCGAAGCGGGTGGGTTGGTCAGCGGGACGATCAAATCGGCCATTGGCCTGGGCAACCTGCTGTGGATGGGGATCGGCGATACAATCCGTGTGTCGCTCTCTGCTGATCCGGTGGAAGAGGTTAAGGTCGGCTATGAGATCCTGAAGTCTTTGGGTTTGCGGCACCGGGGGTGAACATCATCTCATGCCCTTCTTGCGCGCGGCAGGGGTTTGACGTGATCAAAACGGTTGAGGTTTTGGAAAAACGGCTGGAGCATATCAAGACGCCCATGAGCCTCAGCATCATCGGTTGCGTGGTCAACGGCCCCGGTGAGGCGTTGATGACGGACGTCGGCTTTACCGGCGGTGGCGCAGGCTCTGGCATGGTCTATCTGGCGGGCAAAACAAGCCACAAACAAGACAACGACACGATGATTGAGCACATTGTGGAGCAAGTTGAAAAGAAGGCTGCTGAGTTGGACGCACAGGCAGCGCAGACAGCGCAAGCGGCTGAGTAAACCGACGCGTTTTTGCATCGACAGCGGGTCTGTCGGTGACTAGACATAGATATGGTGTCTAAGCTGGATAAGCCCCCAAGGTTTGCCGAGTTTTTCTGTGGCGGCGGCATGGTACGTGCCGGGCTGGCGCGCGGCTGGACCTGTGCCTTTGCCAATGACATCGACCCCATGAAATGTGCGGTTTACGCTGAAAACTGGGGCAAGCAGGGTCTGGTAGAGGCGGATGTGGCACTGCTCAGCTCAGACGCGGTTCCGGGTGATCTTGATCTTTATTGGGCCTCCAGCCCGTGCCAGGATTTTTCATTGGCAGGCAAGGGGCAGGGGCTGTCGGGTGCGCGCAGCGGTGTCTTTGTGGAATGGGTGCGTTTGATCCGCGCCGCTGTGGCCCAGGGGACGGCACCGCGCATCATCGCATTTGAGAACGTCGTGGGGCTGCTGACCCGCAATGCGGGGCGTGATTTTGCGGAAGTTCTGCGCACCCTGGCGGACTTAGGGTACCGCGTGGGCGCGATGGAGATTGATGCGGCACGGTTCCTGCCGCAAAGCCGCCCGCGGCTGTTTGTTGTGGGCGTGCAGCAGGGCGTGTCCTTGGACGGGTTGACGACTGCGGGTCCAGATGGGGTTTTCCATACCAGCAAAATCCAAAGCTTTGTACAAAGGTTGCCCGCAGCGCTGCGCCAGCATTGGGTCTGGTGGCACCACAGCCCGCCGCCTGCGCGGCGCAAGGCGTTGCATCACATCGTGGATGAGAGCCCAAACACAGCCTGGCTTGAGGAAGGTGAGGTGACACGGCTGTTATCGCTGATGTCCGCCCCCAGCCAGGCCAGAGTGGCGCAGGCCCGCGAAAGCGGAGCGTCTGAGATTGGCATGCTTTACAAACGTGGGCGACCAGGGGCCGATGGCCAAAACCGGCAGCGCGCAGAGATCCGGTTTGACGGGCTGGCGGGGTGTTTGCGGACCCCGGCGGGCGGCTCATCCCGCCAGACGATCATGTTTGTGAAGGGCAATGAAACCCGCGCGCGGCTTCTCTCCAGCAAAGAGGTGGCCCGTCTGATGGGCCTGCCTGAGCGCTACCAGATGCCTGCGCGGTATAATCAGGCCTATCACGTCGCAGGGGACGGGGTCGCAGTGCCCATTGTGCGGTATTTGGACAAAGAAGTGTTTCAAAAGATCTTGCAGGCGGACCTGCGCCGCGAGGTGGCGTGAGCCGCGCGCAGGAGCATCGATCCCAGTGCGCTGGCGGCGCTGACCAATGAGATCGGCGTCTATGCGCTGTGTGATCTAGACGGACAGCCAATTTATGTGGGCCAGTCCGTGGACGGCATTCGCAACCGGGTGCGGCGGCATCTGACATCGGCCCGTTCTGACGTGATTGCGAACCGGCAGATTGATGTCTGGGAGATCGCTTTTGTCTGGGCCTGGCCGGTGCAGACGGTGGAGGAGGTTCAACCGCTGGAAGAGGCGGTGTTTGCCCATTATGACGCACAGCAGCCGCTGATGAACGGCAAGAGCCTCGCGGCGGGCATGCTGGAGGTGGTCTGGCCCCAACGGCAAGAGATACAGGTGATCGAAGAGGCCGACCGTCAACTGCGTTTGGATCCTGCGCAGCGGTTGCCGCGGCAGATTCAACAGTACAATTTGCTGGTGGATTATATTTTAACGGTCAAGGACGCGGCGCATTTGAAACGCTCGCTGGAGGCGCATTTCCAGCGGTTGGTGAGTTATCACGGGACGTTTTTGTAGTGGGACGTTTCCTTTGAAGGAAACGGGGCGAAGCCTTTGAAGGCTTCGGGTTTGGCGTTTTGTTGGTGGGGTGTGACGTTTCCTTTGAAGGAAACGGGGCGAAGCCTTTGAAGGCTTCGGTTTGCCGTTTGGTTGGTGGGGTGTTTCGTTTCCTTTGAAGGAAACGAAACGAAGCCTTTGAAGGCTTCGAATTCGCGCGGAGCCCGTCTCCTGTCAAAAACGCTCAGACTACCCGCGCTTTTCCGCAATCAGCGCTTTCATCTGATCATAGGGCAAAAAGCCCCGCAGCAGCTCATCCTCCACCACAAAGGTCGGCGTGCCAGAGATCTGCAATTGCTGCGCCAAGGCGCGGGTGGTGGCGATTTCCTGCGTCACGGCATCGCTGTCCATATGCGTGGTGATGGCGTCTGCATCCAGACCGAATGTTGCGGCAAGGCGTTGTAGGGCAGGCAGGCTGACCTGACCGTTGAATTCCATCAACGCATCATGCAGCGCCTTATAGCTGTCATCGCCCGCAATCTGCTTTGTGGCCACCGCAAATCGTGAGGCGAGCACGGATTGCTCTCCTAGAATAGGGAATTCCTTTACGATCAGCCGGATATTTCCGTCTGATGTCAGCAGCTTGCTCACCTCATCATGGGCGCGCTTGCAATAGCCACAGCGGTAATCCAGAAACTCTACCAGTGTGATGTCCCCATCAGGGTTGCCGCCAACCCAGGAATAACCATCGTCGAAAATTGCCGCGGCATTGTCAGAGACCAGCGTCAAATCGGCGCGTGCCTGTTGCTCTGCCTCACGGGTTTGCAACAGCTCCACCGCTTCCATAATCACTTCGGGATTGTCCATCAGATAGGCGCGGACTTCGGCCCGGAACAGGGCGCGTTCTTCGTCTGTCAGGGCCTTGAGGTCCATCGCGGCGGCGGGCAGGGCCAGGGCGGCGGCCAAAAGCGGGGCCATCAAAAGCTTGCGCATGGGAAAATCCTTGTTGGGCTGCACCGGGTTGACGACACCGGCGAAAGACAGTGAAACACGGGCCATTGATAGGAGCAAGCGCATGCGGAATTCAACCCGGTCCCAAGTCGATCCCTTTATTGTGATGGATGTGATGCAAGCGGCCGCCGCCGCTGAGGCAGCGGGGCGCGACATTGTCCATATGGAAGTAGGCCAGCCTGGCACCGGCGCACCGTTGGGGGCGCGGCAATCCTTAAGCCAAGCCATGGACGCAGGTGCACTGGGCTACACGGTGGCGCTGGGGCTGCCCGCGTTGCGGGCGCGGATCGCGCAGATGTATGGGGAATGGTACGGCGTAGATTTAAACCCCGACCGCGTTGTCATCACACCGGGGTCTTCTGGCGGCTTTATTCTGGCCTTCACGGCGCTTTTTGATACCGGCGACCGGGTTGGCATTGGGGCACCGGGCTATCCCAGCTACCGCCAGATCCTTAAGGCGCTGGCGCTCACGCCGGTGGACATCCAAACTGCGGCTGAAAACCGGTTTCAACCGGTGGCGGCAGATCTGGCGGGCCAAAACCTGGCCGGTCTGATGGTAGCCTCACCGGCCAATCCCACTGGCACGATGCTGGGCAAATCCGAACTCGGCGCGCTGGTAGAGGCTTGTGCGGCGGCGGGGACGTCTTTCATCTCAGATGAAATCTATCACGGCATCGAATACGAGAAAAAAGCGGTGACGGCGCTGGAGTTGACGGATGATTGCTATGTGATCAATTCATTTTCCAAGTATTTCTCCATGACGGGTTGGCGTGTGGGCTGGATGGTGGTGCCCCAAGACCATGTGCGCGTGGTGGAGCGGATTGCCCAAAACATGTTCATCTGCGCCCCTCATGCCAGTCAGGTGGCCGCCTTGGCCGCGATGGATTGCGGGGAAGAGTTAGAGGCCAACATGGATGTCTACCGAGCCAATCGGCAGCTGATGCTGGACGGTTTGGCGGATGCAGGCTTTACGAGCTATGCGCCCCCCGATGGTGCGTTTTATGTCTATGCCGATGTCTCAGACCTGACCGATGACAGTCTAAGCTTTGCGTCTGAAATTCTCGAAAAGGCCGGTGTGGCGGTCACACCTGGCCTGGACTTTGACCCTATACGCGGGGGCGAACGCTGCGCTTTTCCTATGCGCGCAGCACCCGCGATATTGAAGAGGGTCTCAAACGGCTCAAAGCGTTCCTGCAGACGCGCTGAACGCTGGATTGCACGGGGTAGAACTGCTAGACTTGCCGCCACGAAAAAACAAAAAAGCGGTACAATGATACGGGCATTTTTGCTGGCAGTGGCGATGCTGTTTTTGGGGTCAGTGCACCTTGCGGCGCAGGAGCTGAGCGCGCTTGCACGTGTGGATCCTGCACGCAGCAGCATAACGGATGGCTGGTTTGGCACCACGAAACTGCAGATCGGGCTTAGTCAGGGGGTGCCGTTCCGGGTGTTTCTGCTGGATGCGCCTGCACGGCTGGTGGTGGATTTCAAAGAGGCGGATTGGGCTGGCGTGACGCCTGAGGCGATATTGCCTGAGGCGGGGCGCGTGGCCGCAGTGCGCTTTGGGGCGTTTCGCCCCGGTTGGTCCCGGCTTGTCGCGGATCTGTCTGAGCCGATGGTGCCAAAAGAGATCGGGTTGCCGATTGATGCCGCCAGCGGCACGGCTGAGCTGCACATCACCCTAACCACAGCGGATGAGGGAACTTTTGCCGCAGCCCTGGGCACCCCGCCTGATCCAGCTTGGGCGGTTGCCTTGACCCAACCTGTCGTGGCGGCCCCTGCGGCGGAGGACCGGTTTGTCGTCACGCTTGATCCGGGGCATGGCGGGATTGATCCGGGGGCCGAGCGGGAGGGCGTGAAAGAAAAAGAGCTGATGCTGAACTATGCGAGGGCCTTGCGAGAGGCGCTTTTGCGCGAAGGGGTCGATGTGGTCATGACACGTTCTGAGGATGTGTTTGTCGCGCTTGAGGCGCGCGTGGCCATTGCCCATCAAGCGCAGGCGGATGTCTTTGTGTCGCTGCATGCGGACAACCTCAGCCAGGGGGGCGCGCGGGGGGCGACGGTCTATACCTTGTCTGAGGAGGCCAGCGATGCCGCAAGCGCGCATCTGGCGGCACGTCACAACAGATCAGACATCATCGCAGGCACTGATTTGACCGGCTCTGACGATGAGGTGGCGGGGGTCTTGCTGGATTTGGCGCGCCAGGAAACAGAGCCACGGTCGCAAGATCTGGCGCAGGTGATGGTGGCAGGCATGGCCGATGCGGGCGGCCCGATGAACCGACGCCCCCTGCGGCAGGCAGGGTTTTCGGTGCTCAAGTCCGCTGACATTCCTTCGATACTGGTTGAAGTTGGCTTTCTAAGTTCCGACAGAGACTTCAAAAACCTGCGCGATCCGATCTGGCGCTCTGTGATGGTTGAGGCCATGGCGAATGCGATTTTGGCCTGGCGCGATCTGGATGCCACGCGGCAACCGTTGGTGCGGCAATAAGGGCCGAAATTTTCCCCGTGATTGGGCGGGGTTTGGCCGATCACAATTGGGTGGATGTTTTGACCATCGCGGCGATTCCGCATATGATTGAATTTAACGAAGCCGACTAAAGGGCAGACACAGGTGTTCAGATTTATCCTTTCTTTTCTGGGCGGTATCTTTACGACCGTAACGATGGGCGTGGCGATGGTCGCGCTGACCATCGGTGCGATTTTTTGGATGTATGGCCGTGACCTGCCAAGCCATGAAAGTCTGGCACAATATACGCCCCCAACCATCAGCCGGATTTATTCCGGCCAGGGGCGTCTGATTGACGAATTTGCCAAGGAACGGCGGCTTTTTGCGCCTGCCGATACGATCCCGCCGCTGGTGAAACAGGCGTTTATTTCCGCCGAGGACAAGAATTTCTATGACCACGACGGCTACGACTTGCGCGGTATCGCAGCGGCGGCGGTGGATGCGGTGCGCTCACGCGGGCGGGACGTGCGCGGGGCCTCGACCATCACGCAGCAGGTGATGAAGAACTTTTTGCTGTCAGGCGACCGCCGGGCAGAGCGTAAGATCAAAGAGATCATTCTGGCCGCCCGGTTGGAAGAGACGTTGGAAAAGGAACAGATCCTTGAGCTGTACCTGAATGAGATCTTCCTGGGCCAGAACTCCTATGGTGTGGCGGCGGCGTCCCAGACCTATTTCAACAAAACCCTGAGCGAACTTGCGCCGCATGAAGCCGCTTTCCTGGCCTCTTTGCCCAAAGCGCCCTCTGACTACCATCCGGTGCGCCGCAAAGACCGGCTGATGTCGCGGCGCAATTTCGTGCTCAAAGAGATGTACGAGAACGGCTATATCAACGCAGACCGGTATGAGGTTGAGCGTGCGCAGCCGTTGCGGTCCGTTCAGAATGGCGATTTTGAAAGCTTTAAGGCGGAACTGCCGCCCCGGGACTACTTTACCGATGAAATCCGCCGCCAGCTGAGCCGTGACTTTGGCGAGGGCGAGTTCTTTACTGGTGGTTTGACAGTCCGCGCCACGATCGACAACGAAATGCAGCCGATTGCGGCAAATGCCTTGCGCCGCCAGTTGGAACAATACGACCGGGGCCGCGGCATTTGGCGCGGTACGGGCCAGAAGATCGCGACAGATCAGTTGGGCAGTGAAGAGGCCTGGCGTGCAGCCTTGGCTGAGCTGACGGTGCCGCGTGACATTGATCTGGAAAACCCTGGTATCCGGCGGTTGTGCTGGAGGTCGGGCAGAACGATGCGCGCATCGGGATTGAGGGGGTCGAAGACGATGCCGATGGGCATTTCATCCCCGCCAAAGACGCCCAATGGGCGCGCAAACTGCGTGAGGATGGCTCACTCGGGCCCAAGGCTCGTGTTGCGGGCGATTTGCTTGAGGTGGGCGACGTGGTGCTGGTGCGCCGGATGACCGCAGATGCGGACGGCAGTTTCATCCGCTGGACGCTGCGGCAGGTGCCGCAGGTGCAGGGCGCTTTTGTAGCGATGGACGCCAACACAGGACGTGTGATCGCCATGCAGGGCGGCTTTTCCTATCAGGCATCGGTCTTTAACCGCGCCACTCAGGCGCAGCGCCAGCCGGGTTCCAGCTTTAAGCCCTTTGTCTATGCCTCGGCCCTGGACAGTGGCTATTCGCCTGCAACCATCGTGGTGGACGCCCCGATTGAGATCAACACGCCTCAAGGCGTTTGGCGGCCCAAGAACGCGTCAAACAAGTTTTACGGCCCCACGCCGCTGCGCACCGGGATCGAACAATCACGTAACTTGATGACCATCCGCCTCGCGCAAGAGGTGGGGATGGAAATTGTGGGCGATTATGCCGAACGCTTTGGCGTCTATAACGCGCTGTCGCCCGTGCTTGCCAATGCGCTGGGGTCGCAGGAAACGACGCTTTATCAAATGGTAAGCGCCTATGCGATGTTCGCAAACGGCGGCGAACGGGTGCAGCCCACCTTGGTGGACCGCGTGCAGGACCGCTATGGGCGCACCGTCTACAAACACGACGACCGGCTGTGCCCTGATTGCCAATTGGCAAGCCTGTCGCCCGGTGTGGCACCCAAGGTGGTGTCCAACCGGGAGCGGGTGATGGACCCGGTCACGGCTTATCAGCTGACGTCGATGATGAAAGGCGTGGTGGATCGCGGGACAGCGGCCAAAGCAATTAACCTGCCGGTGCCCACAGCGGGCAAGACGGGCACAACAAACGATGCCAAAGACGTCTGGTTTGTTGGCTTTACCTCAAACATCGTGGCGGGCTGCTACATCGGGTTTGACCAACCCCGTCCCATGGGTCGGGGCGCGTCGGGCGGCGGCATGTGCGGCCCGGTTTTCCAGCGGTTCATGAGCGAAGCGGTGCAAAAATACGGCGGCGGGGCGTTCAAGGTGCCTGAGGAATGTGAGTTCATCAACATTGACCGTTTCACCGGTGCCCGGCTGAGCGGCGAGGCCTCTGGCAAAAACGTCGTCTCTGAATGCTTCCGCTACGGAGAAGAGCCGATCTTTGGCATCACCTTTGACGGTGGCTTTGCCATGGGGGCGGACCTGCCGCTATTCGAAGAGGCGGACCGCGTGGCCAAGCAAGTCACCACATCCACCGGCAAAAAGGCGGTTGTGGGGCCAAAGGCGTCTTTCGGCTCGCTTTCCTCGGGCGGGCTTTACTAACAATCGGGATCCCAAGGCGCGCGGCCTGAAAGCCGCGCGGACACCTTGCTGATGGGGCGGGGCTGGTCTATGTCCTTGTCGGCAGCAAACAAGGGCAAAGAGATGCGCGCAGAGGCACAAAACACAGCAGACCTGATCACCAAGTCCTTGGAATTGCTCGCGCAGCGTCTGGATGTGGAAACCGCCCCGCACCGGCTGGAAGAATTCAACGCGCGTGTTGAGGACCCCAATCTGTGGGACGACGCGGAGGCCGCCCAGAAGCTGATGCGCGACCGTCAGAACCTGGTCGATGCCATCGACACCTATGAGGGTATCAAGCAAGAGCTGAACGACAACATCGAGTTGATCGAGCTGGGCGAGATGGAAGAAGACCAAGAGGTTGTGGATGAGGCCGAAGCGGCGCTGAAAGCGCTGGCTGAAAAGGCCGCGCAGAAAGAGCTGGAGGCGCTGCTGGACGGCGAAGCCGACAGCAACGACAGCTTTCTTGAGATCAACGCAGGGGCCGGGGGCACAGAAAGCTGTGATTGGGCCAGCATGCTGGCGCGGATGTATGTGCGGTGGGCTGAAAGCAAGGGCTACAAGGTTGAGCTGCAGGCCGAAAGCGCAGGTGATGAGGCGGGGATCAAATCGGCGACCTATAAGATCGCAGGCCACAATGCCTATGGCTGGCTGAAATCGGAAAGCGGCGTGCACCGGTTGGTGCGCATCTCTCCTTTTGATTCTGCGGCCAAGCGGCACACGTCTTTTACCTCTGTGAAGGTCTATCCGGTTGTCGATGACAACATCGAGATTGAGGTCAATCCGGCTGATATTCGCATTGATACCTACCGCTCCTCCGGTGCGGGTGGCCAGCACGTGAACACGACGGATTCGGCGGTGCGGATCACACACCATCCCACAGGCATCGTGGTGACATCCTCAGAGAAATCGCAGCACCAGAACCGCGACATTGCGATGAAGGCGTTGAAATCGCGGCTCTATCAGCTGGAGTTGGACAAACGCTCAGCCCTGGTGAACGAAGCGCATGAAAGCGCAGGCGACGCGGGCTGGGGCAATCAGATCCGGTCTTATGTGTTGCAGCCCTATCAAATGGTCAAAGACCTGCGCACCAATTTTGAGACCTCAGACACCAAAGGTGTGTTGGACGGGGATCTGGACGGGCTGATGGGGGCCACACTGGCCCTGGCGGTCAGCGGCAAAAGCCGGGCCGAAGCCCAAGGCGAATAGGCCGCTTCGCCCTTGATTTTTGCGCGTTAACTTGTTCCGGTCTGGGCATGGATATTCTGGAACACTCCGCGCTGGCCTTATCTGAGGCACTTGAGCGTAAAGAGCTGTCAGCGGTGGAGCTGATGCAGGCCACATTGGCACGGATTGACGCCGTCAACGGTGCGGTGAACGCCGTGGTGTCCCTGCGCGCGGCGGACGCACTTCTTGCTGACGCGCGGCGTGCGGATGAGGCACCCCGCACCGGCTGGCTGCACGGCATTCCGATTGCGATCAAGGATTTGGCCAATGCAGAGGGGATACTGAACACCCTCGGCTCGCCGATTTTTGCCCAGCAAGTCTCGGCCAAGGATGACGCCTTTGTGGCGCGGCTGCGCGCGGCGGGAGCCATCATCATCGGCAAAACCAATACGCCAGAGTTTGGTCTGGGCAGTCACACGTTCAACCCGGTGCATGGGGTGACGCGCAACCCCTATGACACGTCCCGGTCCGCAGGCGGATCTTCAGGCGGGGCGGCAGCGGCCCTGGCGGCGCGGATGCTGAGCGTGGCTGATGGCTCTGACATGATGGGATCGCTGCGCAATCCGGCGGGATGGAACAATGTCTACGGGCTGCGGCCCACCTGGGGGCGTATCCGGGGCGAGGCAAGCGGGGATGATTTCCAGCAGCATTTGGCGACATCAGGGCCGATGGCGCGCACGCCCGGTGATCTTGCTGCGATGCTGCGCACCATGGCCGGAGAGGCGGCGGGCCCAGCCCCCGCGCCGCCACTGGCCTGCGCGTGGGCTGGTTGGGTGATTGGGGCGGGGCTTTGCCCATGGAACCCGGGATCATGGAGGCTTCTGAGGCCGCACTGGATCAGATGGCGGGTCTTGGGCATGACATCGAACCCGTACAGGCCCCGTTTGATGCCGAGGCAATCTGGGAGAGTTGGATTACCCTACGGTCGTTCTCCATCGCCTCTGGCAGTGCCGCGCTCTACCACGATCCAGGGATGCGCGCGCAATTGAAGGACACGGCGGTTTGGGAGATTGCGCGGGGATTGGCGATGAGCTTGGCGGAGGTCTATGCCGCAAGTGCAACGCGGACGGCCTGGGCGCAAACCGCAGAGCAGCTTTTTGCGCAGTATGACGTCTTGGTCCTGCCGTCAGCGCAATGTTGGCCGTTTGAGGCTGCGTTGGATTTTGCCAAAGAGATCAATGGCGTGGCCATGGACACCTATCACCGCTGGATGCAAGTTGTTGTTCCTGCCAGCCTGTTGGGCCTGCCTGCGGTCAACATCCCCATCGGTTTTGATGCGCAGGGCCTGCCCGCAGGGCTGCAGGTGATCGGACCCTGGCAGCGCGATGAGATGCTGTTGGATTTCGCCCAAGGTTGGCACGAGGCCACCAACTGGCCTGGTGCCCGGCCGCCGGAGGTGTGAGGGCTTCCAGCTCTCCTATCCAGAAAGGACCAAAGCCGCCCTCACTTGATCCCGGCATGCCGCCCGCGCGGTCTGTGGGCAAGTAAAATGGCCGTCTCCCCCAAGGGGGGCCCTCGGCAATTTTTCTGGCCCAAAGCCCGCCCGGTCGACCTGTCAGGCTCAAGCGACGGCGGCTCCGGTCCAGAAGGGATCGGGGGAAGGAGACTGAGGCGGTGTTTCGGTGGATACGTTAGCGTTTGGGGGGCAGGGGCGGCGGCAGGGGCGCGTCGCGGCCTGCTGCGATCAGGTCTTGGTGCAAGATTTCGGCGCGGGGGTCTGCGGCCTCAAGCGCGAAGACATAGGCGTGGGTAAGGTAGAAGGCGGCCTGTTCAGACGCCTCTGCCGCGGTTGCCGCCTGGTGATAGAGGTCGATCAGCGCCGCCCTGTCGCCTGCCGCATGGGCGGCCAGCAGTGCGGCGTCAAGATCGCTCATTCTGCGGCTTGGGGCGTGGCGCGGTGGCGTTCCATTTGCGCGGCGACCCAATCGTGAAAGAGATGTGTGGGGCCGTCCATTGCGGGGGAAAAGCGCCCGCCGTCAAACTGCGGCCCGTGACGGCCCTTTTGCATGCCTTCCACGACAAAGACGTCTTCGGCGAAGACCTCTTTCCACAGGGTGGTGTTCTTGCGGCGCATTTGCGGCGTTGTGGTATCGGTGGCGTAGTAAAGGTGGATGTTTTCCACCGTATGTTCGGGGCCTTGGGGCACCAGCACGATGGCGAAGGTGTGATCGCGGTGCACGCCCAACAGCACGTTGGGAAAGACGGTGATGTATTCTGCGGCGGTGTCCCATTTGTCTGAAAGGTTGGGGAAATCGGCAAAGACGCTGCCGTCATCGCCTTGAAGTTGGCGGTAGACCAGGGTGCCTTGGCCCGCGTATTTTTCTTTTAGTTCAATGTGGTAATGATCTTCCAGCCGGGAGTAGCTGTTGAGACCCGGGTGCACCCAGGGCAAATGATAGCTTTCGCAGTAATTCTCAACCGCCAGTTTCCAGTTGCAGGCGACCTCTAGCGTGAAGCGGCTGTCATCGCCGCCGTGATAGAGGGGGGCGTCAAATTCAGCCCAGCGGGCGATGAGATCTGCGTTCGCCTCTTCAAAGGCGGGGGCCTGCCCGGAGATATTGATAAAGACCACATCCATCCAGATATGGCTGCGGATCTCAATGAGGCCCAAGAGCGCGCGGTCAATGCCTGCGTGGGTGTTTTGACCAGGGCCGCCCACATGCGGGGTGCTTACCAGGCGGCCATCGGTAGAATAGCACCAACTGTGATAGGGACAGCGGATCGCGCCTTCGATTTTGCGCGGCTCTGAGACCAGGATCATGCCGCGGTGGCGGCAGGTGTTTTGGAAGACGCGGACCTCACCGGTTTTGTCGCGCACCATCAAGAGGGGCATGCCCAGAAACGTCAGCGGCACCGCATCGCCAATCTCTGGCACATCGGCAGTGACACCAAGGCCCGCCCATTGATCAAAGAGAACGGCCTGGCGTTCTTCCTCAAAGATGGCTGCATCAATGTAATGGGCATTGGGCAGCCCGTGGGCGTGTTCAATGCTGCGGCGGACCTGGCTGAGATCGGTTGGGTTCTGTGTCATCGCATCCTCCATCAGATGCGCTGAGTATAGGGGCAGGGGGCGCGCGCTCATCTCTGCCAGCGACTGGTGTTTGTCACGGGCGACACTTTTGCCGCGCGGCAAAGGTCAGGAAAAAGGCGTGTCGGGCATCAAGAGACGGCGGTGGAAGGGGGGCAGCGCGTCTGCGGTGTAGAACCCGGTGGCGCGTGCGGTGGGCAGGGCATCGGCAGGCTTTTTGCCCAGATGTTCGAACACCATGCGGGTCACACGATGGCCATCCACCGCCTCTGGCACAGTGCGGGTGATGTAGCCGACCCAGTAGTTGTTTTCAAAAGACGCCACCCGGCTGAGGTAGTTGAAAGACGAGGTCATGGCGTTGCGCCGGGAGGCGATAATCACCAGCCCGTCTTCTTGCTGCATGACGATGCCGCGGAATTCGCGCGCGGCGGCGTCTGCTGGCAGGCCCTGCACCTGCATGGCGTTTCTGCTTTCAAAGCCGCGGATGAAGGTATTTTTGCCGCGCCGGTGGATGTGGATTACGCCCAAGACAAAGCTGTCCTGGCGCATGAAGCTGCGGCGAGAAAAGCGGTAAAAGCCACTGGGGAAATAGGTCTCTGGCACGTCGGAGGCGCCGGAGGCCACAAACTCGCGCAGATAGTCGTTGTTGATGGGATCGTCGGAACTTTTGAGGTTGTGGACCGGTTCGAGCAGGATTCGGGCGTCAACCTCGAAGAAACTGCAAATTTGCGCTAACACATCTGGCCGTGGAAAGCTGTCACCGGACAGGTACCGGTTAAGTTGTGTTCGATTGATGCCCAATTTTCGCGAAAGATCAGTGATAGACGAATATTCATTCGCTAACTTCTTGAGGTTGTCCCCAAAAACCGAACGCAATTCGGCTGGCGTGAATGGAAGTCTACTCATCTTTATCGGGTAAATCTGTCAACTGTTCGCGACACGCGTTTACCATGCTTGACGCTATTCAGCAACAAGATCGACGCGATATAGTGTCACGCTGCTAAGCCGCCGACACAAAATCCCCCGTGTCATTAGGCCCCATTCACCTCATATTAACTGAGGAAAGCCAGGCGGTAGAAAGCAATAAGGGGTGGGGCATGATTGGTTTGGTACTTTGGAGCGATTCAGAGGAAAAAAAGGCAGTATTCTGGTGCGAAGATCATGGTGATCTTGCGTATTATGATGGTGCGGAAGAACAGCTGTGCGAGGAAGCCACCTTGGCTGCCGGTGACATGGTTGATTTTGAGGTCAGCGTGGATCAGTCGATCCGCCGGGCGCACAGCGCGCGGCTGCTGCGGTCAAAGGTGTGCCGCAGCATTCAGGACAGCCTGCTTACGGCCGCAAAGGGCAACGCCGTAAGGGGTAATAGTGTGCCGGCCGGCAGCGGCGGGGCCGCTGTGTTGAGCGACCCGGCACAGAGTGTGATAAGTCTTGCAAGCCGCCGCACACGGCTTGGCTAAGGAGGGTTAGTCGCCGCGTGAAAGCGCGGCGACGCCCGTCCGGGCCACTTCGACCAGGCCCAAGGGGCGCATCAAATCGGCGAATGCATCGATTTTTTCAGGCGCGCCGGTGATTTCAAAGACAAAGCTTTCCAACGTACTGTCGACCACGTTGGCGCGGAAGATGTCTGCCAAACGCAGCGCTTCTACCCGGTGCTCGCCTTTGCCTGCGACCTTGAACATGGCCAGCTCACGTTCAACGCTGGCCCCTTCGACGGTCAGGTCATGCACGTCATGCACAGATACGATACGGCCCAGTTGCGCCTTGATCTGTTCGATCACCTGCGGTGTGCCTGAGGTCACGATAGTGATGCGGCTGAGGTGGCCGGTATGATCAACTTCGGCCACGGTGAGGCTGTCGATGTTGTAGCCCCGTCCTGAGAAAAGCCCAATCACACGGGCCAGGACACCCGGTTCGTTTTCGACCAGAACCGCCAGGGTATGGCGTTCTTCTACATCAGAGAAATTCGGACGTAGGTTGTAGGCGGAGTGGGATGTTGCGCCCTTTTTGATTTTCAGTGCGGACATTTGGGTCACCTAGCGGGTTGTGTAAGTACGATGTGGCAGTTCAGCAGGCCGTCACGCTCAAGCGCGTCTTTCTGCGGTGTTTCAAGTTTCTGGATCCGTGGGCGCAGCAAGTCGCCACAGTGGTTGAGAGCCGAGGTTTTGATGCGGTCCTGGGCTTGCTTTCCACGCCAGCCCGCCCAACCAGCATATCGGCTGGCGGCAATGGCAACGCGGCGTCCCTCAACAGCATTGTCGCGCGCCCACGCCTCTGCAGCCTGTGCAGCGGTTTGCGACAGCCCTTCGATCACCTGGCCCAAACGCGGTTTCTTTGGCGCGAGTGTGGCATAGAGCCGGCAGTTCCGCCCCGTCTGATTGCACCGTTGCAGGCCAAGCACTTTGGCCGCCTCTAGTGAGTTGAGGTTGGAGCGCCAGGAATAGCCGCCATTCTGCGAGACATAGAATGCCCCATGGTAGCGCCCGTCGGTCACAAATTCGTCGAACGCTGTGGCCTGATTGGCCGTCAGGGTGCGCGGTTCTATGACCTGCACGGTGCTTTCCAAAGCCGCCGTTGGTTGCGCCCACGCAGATCCCGGCCCGAAGACCGCGATCAACGTGGCAGCAATCAAAGCGCGGTCAAACAAGGACAGACCCTTTCGCGTCAATCACGCCTTGAGTTTCAGCCTCGCCCAGCAGCATTTCATTATGCGCCTTGCCTGACGGGATCATCGGGAAGCAGTTTTCGTGCTTTTCCACCAGGCAGTCAAAGATGACCGGGCCGTCGTGGTTCAGCATCTCCATGATGGCGTCGTCCAGATCAGCGGGATCCTGGCACAGGATGCCCTTGGCACCAAAGGCATCGGCCAGTTTGACGAAATCGGGCAGGGCTTCGGACCAGGATTGCGAATAGCGCTCACCATGCAGCAATTCTTGCCACTGGCGGACCATGCCCAGACGTTCGTTGTTCAGGATAAACTGTTTCACCGGCAGGTTATACTGCACCGCGGTGCCCATCTCTTGCATGTTCATCAGCCAAGAGGCTTCGCCCGCGACGTTGATGACCAAGGCCTCAGGGTGGGCCAGTTGCACGCCGATGGAGGCCGGAAAGCCGTAGCCCATCGTGCCCAGACCGCCCGAAGTCATCCAGTGGTTGGGGTCTTCAAAGCCCATATATTGCGCCGCCCACATCTGGTGCTGGCCCACTTCGGTGCAGATAAAGCGGTCCTTTCGGTCCTTGGTCAGCGCCTCAAGGCGGGCAAGTGCGTGCTGGGGTTTGATGGTTTTGCCGGTTTGGTTGAACTTCAAACAATCCACAGCGCGCCATGCGTTGATCTGTTCCCACCACTTGGCCACAGCCTCAGCGTTGGTCTTGCGGCCCCGTGATTTCCAGATCTTCAGCAGGTCTTCCAGGACATGGCCCACGTCACCCATGATCGGGATGTCCACGCGCACCACCTTGTTGATGGAGGAAGGGTCAATGTCGATATGCGCTTTCTTTGACTTGGGGCTGAAGGCGTCGATGCGTCCGGTGATCCGGTCGTCAAAGCGTGCGCCGATGTTGATCATCAGATCACAGTCGTGCATCGCCATGTTCGCCTCATAAAGGCCGTGCATGCCCAGCATCCCAACCCATTTGTCGCCCGAGGCAGGATAGCTGCCCAGCCCCATGAGCGTGGAGGTGATCGGAAAGCCCGTGGCCTCCACCAATTCGCGCAACAGCTGGCTGGCACCGGGGCCAGAGTTGATCACGCCACCGCCGGTATAGAAAATCGGGCGCTTGGCCTTTTCGATGGCCGCCACCAATTCGGTGATCTCTTCCAGATCGCCTTTTACCTGCGGTTGGTAGTGTGACGTCGATGGCGTCTTTGGCTTGTAGTCGCCGGTTGCGAATTGGACGTCCTTAGGGATGTCCACCAGCACCGGACCCGGACGGCCGGAGGTTGCGACGTGGAACGCCTCATGGATGACACCTGCAAGCTTATCGGTCTCTTTCACCAGCCAGTTGTGTTTGGTGCAGGGGCGGGTGATGCCAACGGTGTCGGCTTCCTGAAAGGCGTCAGAGCCGATCATGAAGGTGGGCACCTGGCCGGTCAGCACGACCAGCGGGATGGAATCCATCAAGGCATCGGTCAGGCCGGTCACCGCATTGGTGGCACCTGGGCCAGAGGTTACCAGCACAACGCCGGGTTTACCTGTGGAACGGGCATAGCCTTCGGCGGCGTGCACAGCACCTTGTTCGTGGCGCACCAGGATGTGCTTGATGGAGTTCTGCTGAAACACCTCATCATAAATTGGTAGCACGGCACCACCAGGGTATCCGAATACGGTATCCACACCTTGGTCAATCAAGGCTTGGACGATCATTTTGGCTCCGGTCATCTGGCGTGTCATCGGTCTCTCCGTATGGGCCGTTTTTGTGTTGCGCATAAAAAAGCCCCCGAGGCTGTCGGGGGCGCATGGGTGGGATTATGGTCTACCGTCACCGGCCCATGCGCGTGTTTCCTACAATGACGACTAGTTCTGTCATGCCGTGAGGCTCCTTCGTACGTGGGGGCGACATTATGGGTGGGTGCAGGGGTCGTCAACAGCTAAAGTGGCGGATAATGTGTTGCTGGGGGCAAAAATTTTGAAATTTTATTGCGCGATCTGGCGAAAGCGCGACAGAAGTGGAATTTCAGCGGGCAATTTTGATGAAAACCGGCCCATCAGCCGGGCTTTCATGACGGGGCGCAAGGATGACTAAAGCCGCGCGCCCGTGCCCTGCAGCACGCCGTGCTCCAGCGCATAGCGTGTCAGGCCCGCGGTGCTGGAGATGCCCAGCTTGCGTTTGATGTTCTTGCGGTGCGTCTCAACCGTGCGCACAGAGATCTCCAGCGCGTTGGCCACTTCCTTGTTCGACTTGCCTGAGGCCAGTTGCAGCAGGATGGTTTGCTCTCTGTCTGTGAGCGCCTCGCGCGCGCCACTTTCCTTGGGCGCGATGGAGCCTTTGGCACCTGTGCACAAATACTGCTCCCCCTGCATCACCACGTCGATGGCCAGTTTGATCTCATCCGTCGGCACATCTTTGAGAAGATAGCCCATCGCCCCATGGCTGAGCGCAGAGGAGATGTATTCGGGATTGTCATGCATCGACAGGATCACGATGCGCGTGGCGGGGCGCTGTTCCAGCAACATCTCGGTGGCGGTCAGCCCGCCGATGTCTGGCATGTTCAGATCCATCAGCACCACATCTGGATCCAGCGCATCGAGCTGTTCAATCGCCTCGCGCCCGTTGGTCAAGGTGCCGGTGACGGCGATATCGTCATAGCTTTCCAGGATGGACTGAATGCCTTCTGCCACCATGGGATGGTCATCCACAATGACAACGCGGGTTTGTTTCAAAGGATCGTTCATTCGGCGGCCAGCTTTTGTGTGTTTTCAGGGTGCAGCATATGGCTGAGCGGGACGGTCGCTTCAATCGTTGTGCCGACGCCCTTGCGGGCCCGGATCGACAGGCTGCCGTCCAATTGCTCCATACGTTCCTGCATGTTGCGCAGCCCCAAACCGGTGGCGGTGGCCGAATGCCCCTCCCGCAGGCCGCGGCCATTGTCGCTGATGCGCAGGGTGGCCCCCGGCGGTGGCCCTTGATGTTGACGTTCACATGGGTGGCGGCGGCG
Organism: Sulfitobacter sp. GN1-4; assembly: GCF_055693825.1. Classification (NCBI taxonomy): domain Bacteria; kingdom Pseudomonadati; phylum Pseudomonadota; class Alphaproteobacteria; order Rhodobacterales; family Roseobacteraceae; genus Sulfitobacter; species Sulfitobacter sp. GN1-4. The sequence goes on from NZ_JBVFUQ010000003.1 coordinate 1,984,491, forward strand.
TGACGTTCGATATTGGTCAGCGCTTCTTGTGCGATGCGGTAGAGGGCGATCTTGGCTTCGTCATCCAGACGGTTGCGAAAGACCACGGTTTCAAAATCACAGGTGATGCCGGTGCGGGTCTGAAATTCTTCGGTCAGTGTCTTGATGGCCGGGCCCAGGCCCAAGTCATCCAACACGCCGGGCCGCAGATCGCGGCTGATGCGGCGCACTTCGGTGATGGCTTGCCCAAGTGACGCGATGCCTTTGCCCAAGGGCTCAGCGGCGCGGGGATCGCCATTTTCAAGCCGTCGGCGTGTGCTGTCGAGCGCGTAGCGCACCCCCACCAGGATTTGGCTGATCCCATCGTGAAGTTCCCGCGCGACGCGGCCGCGTTCCTCTTCCTGGGCGTCGAACACGCGTTGCGTGAGCTTTTTCAGCTTTGCATCGGCCAGACGGCGTTCGCGCATGTTGATCAGCATGCCCGTGCCAAACACCAGCAAAAGCGCCAGCAGGGTGACGGCACCGATATACATGAACGTCCGCTGAATGGATTCCTCCACATCCGCACGGGCCGACGCCACTGAGGCCAGAATGTCGTCAATATAGACGCCAGTTCCCACAGCCCATCGCCAAGACGGGAAGGAGGTGACATAGGTGATCATCCGCGCCTCTTGCCCGGTTGAAGGTTTCGGCCAGAGGTAGCTGTGATATCCCGCGCCATCCCGCGCGATGCGGATCAACTCATCCACGATGGGTGTGCCCTGGCTGTCGGTTTGCCCTGACCAGTTTTGATTGATGCGTTCGGTCTGCCGGGGGCTGACCAATTGGTTGCCGTCATAGTCATAGACAAAGAACTGGCCTTCCTCGCCGTAGATCATCGCCGCCAAAATTTGCCCGACCCGTTCTTTCGCCTCATCATCATCCGGGGCTGCGTTGCCGTAGATGAAGTAAAAACCGTTGCGGGCCTGCGTGACGTAGTTGCGCAGTTCGGCCTTTTTGGCCTCAATCAACTGCTCTTCGAGCGTGGTAATTTCACGGTCCGCCAACGCCCGCGCCTCAAGCGCCACAAGAACGGCAATCGCGGCGACAGCAAGGATCAAAGGGACGGCCGCCAAAAGCGTGAGCTTCTGGCCGTAGTTGGGCATGAGGTGTCTTAACCATTGCGGCATGACAGATCTCGATACGACGAATCGCACATGAATCAAAGGGCGCTGCGGGATGTGGGCGCTAACATCCCGGATGCCGCAAATGATTCCTTTCGAAATTGTTAAGATAATCAACGCGCTGCACCAGATCTGCGGCTTCCTACGTAGTTGTAGGTATTTCTTCTTTCAAATCGCCCGCTAGTTTACGCCCACTTGCAACAACCCTGCGCCAACGCATGGTCGCGGGGCCTATACTCGGGAGGAGTACCCCTATGGATCGTCGTTCATTTCTGAAGACATCTGCTCTCGGCGGGACAGCCGCTGCAACAACTCTGGCCGCGCCAGCCTACGCTCAAGGCAAGCGGACCCTGACAATGGTCACATCCTGGCCGCGCGGTTTCGCCGTGCTGGACGATGCGGCCACGTTCCTTAACAACATGGTCAACGAAATGTCCGATGGCACGCTGACCATCGACAAGAAAGCGCCAGGCGAACTGGTTGGTGCCTTCGAAGTGTTTGACGCGGTATCTTCCGGTCAGGCCGACATGTACCACTCTGCCGATTACTATTTCATCGGTCAGCACCCAGCCTACGCGTACTACACAGCCGTGCCCTTTGGCGGCACAGCGCAGGAAGTGACCAACTGGTACCACCACGGCGGCGGCCACGAGCTGCACAACGAGCTGGGCCAGATCTTTAACCTGAAATCCTTCATCGCGGGTAACTCTGGTTCCCAGTCCGGTGGCTGGTTCCGTAAAGAGATCAACTCAGCCGCAGACTTTAACGGTCTGAAGTTCCGTATGCCTGGCCTTGGCGGCAAGGTTCTGGGTGAACTGGGCGCATCCGTTCAGAACATCCCAGGTGGTGAACTTTATCAGGCGCTGTCTTCCGGTGCTCTGGACGGTCTGGAGTGGGTTGGCCCATTTGCGGATGAGCGTGCGGGCTTCCAGGAAGTTGCCAAGATCTACTACACAGCGGGCTTCCACGAGCCAGGCTCTGCTCTGGCGGCGGCTGTGAACCTGGATGTGTTCAATGACCTGTCCCCAGCGCATCAGAAGATCATCGAATATTCCTGCATGGCGACAACACACACCCAGTTGGCACAGACCCTGTCCAACAACGGTGCGGCACTGGCACGTCTGCAGCAGCAGGGCGTGAAAACCATGCAGTTCTCCGATGACGTATGGGATGCCTTCGGTGCAGCCTCTGCCAAGGTGATGGACGAAAACATGGGCGACGACCTCTTCGCTCAGACACGCGAAAGCTTTGAAGCGTCACTGACTGCTTCTGCTGAGTGGCTGTCCAAGTCCGACGCCTTCTATGTGCAGCAGCGTGAGCGCGTCCGCGCCAGCCTGTAAGCATTTGAAAAAAATATGCATAAGGGCCGCAAATTCTGCGGCCCTTGATGCACATCAAAGACGGATGACACCATCCAGCTAGAAAGCACAAAGCGTAAAGATACGCGTGCGACCGGAGGGGACCACAATGGCAGACGATGTAGTATGTGCGGGATTTTTCCGTGCAGCTGAGGGTGCAAAGCTCAGCTGCCTCGATAAGTTCCAAGACAGCGGAATGCTGCAGTTCATTTCAGGCAACATCCTGGAGGCATTCTACAACTTCTTCGCGGCGCTCTTTCAGCCGATGTTGTGGCTGAACTGGTCAGATCCACAGGCGCTGATGCGCTTTATCTACTACGGCGGATCGGTTGAGTTCTTCTTTGTCTGCTTTGTTGGCCTGATCATCCTGACGGCTGTCGGCATGGCGCGGCGCAATGTGATGTGGGCTGTGGTGCGCGGGTTGGAGTGGTTTGGCAATGGCATGGGCCGGCTTTTCGCTTGGGCGGGTCTGATCATGGTGATCCAGCAGATCATCATCGTTTTCATGCAGCGGATCTTTACCCGGCCTGACATCTCCATCGGCTTTGGTATCCCGTTGCAATTCGACATCTCATGGTTTGCCGAAGAATTGAAGCTTTTCAACGCTTTGGTGGTCTGTCTGTGCGTCAGCTACACGTTCATTCAGGGCGGCCATGTGCGGGTTGATCTGTTCTACGCGGGTGTGAAGTTCCGCACCAAAAAGATCATCGATATGTTCGGCGCGCTCTTCTTCATGATCCCCTTTGCGGTGGTTACCTGGCTTTATGGTTGGTATTTCTTGTGGCGCCATCTGGTGACGCCAAACCCATCCGCCTCAGACAAGCTGGAGTTGCTGCTGCGCAAGGCGCGGGTGCTGAAGTGGAACGTGGAAACCATTGGCTTTTCGCCCAATGGGTTCAATGGATACTTCCTGTTCAAAGTGCTGCTGTGCCTGTTCTGCGTGCTCGTGATCCTGCAAGCGATTGCTGTGTTCTATCGCAGCTGGTGCGAGCTGAAAGAGGGCGAAGCGTCCGAAGGAAAATACCTCGACAAGGATACCCTTGGCGAAGGCGAAGAAGCCTATGAGGGGACACACTAATGTTGTTCGGTCTTGATGGGGTCGAGATTGGCCTGATTATCGTATTCATCTGCCTCTTCGGTGGCATTCTGTCGGGTTTCCCAGTGGCCTTTGCCATTGGCGGGGCGGGCATCATTTCTTTCGGGATCATCGCGGCCTTGGACAGTGCCGGTTTGTTGATCCACCAGGCGATTGATACCTCCTCTGACGCCTATCGCGCGCTGATCAATTCGGGCATTCGCGAAGACACGGTGTCTGTGTTCCGATACCCCGATCTGCCGCGCATCGGGGAGCCGGTGTTCCCATCGGGTTGGGAAGTGGCGCTGGACCGCAACGTGTCCTTCATCGTGAACCGCATGAATGAGCGGGTTCTGGCGGGCCAGTCGATTGAGACGCTGCTTGCCGTGCTGATGTTTGTTCTGATGGGCATCACGCTGGAACGCTCCAAGATCGCGAATGATCTGTTGACCACCATGGCGCGCGTCTTTGGCCCGCTGCCTGGCGGCCTGGCCGTATCCATCGTGGTTGTGGGCGCGTTTCTGGCGGCCTCCACCGGGATTGTGGGCGCGACTGTGGTGACCATGGGTTTGCTCGCGCTGCCTACGATGCTGCGCAACAATTATTCGCCTGAGATTGCCACCGGGGTCATCGCGGCCTCTGGCACCTTGGGGCAGATCATTCCGCCCTCAATCGTGATTGTTCTGTTGGGCACTTTGGCGGGCGATCTTTATTCCGCCGCACAAGAGAACCGCGCGCAGCTTGCGGGCTGTACCGACGCGCTGACACTGCTGGGGGAACCTGCGGTTGTCTCCGTCGGCACGCTGTTCCAAGCGGCCCTGTTGCCGGGCATCATGTTGGCGCTGCTTTATGCGCTTTACGCCTTTGGCTATGCGCTGGTGAACCCGGACAAGGCCCCCGCGGTTGAAATGGGATCCACCAACGCGGAACCTGTAACCCGGTCTGAGGCCTTCACCTGGTTCCTGGGCGCCCCTGTGCTGATTGTGGTTGGCACGATTTTCCTGGGTAACATGGGTGTCGTGGGCAGCCAGTCCACCACCGTCTCCAGCTTTTCTGACATCGGGCAGGCGGCCAGCCTGCGGACCAATGTGGGCGACGAATGTAAAGCGTCCATGATTGAACTGCACGGCCAAGACGCCTGGGACCGCGCCATTGAAGAGCAGAAGGTGATTGATGACGCCGGTGGTCTGGCCCAGTCCGAAAAGCTAAGCGATGAAGCCTTTGCCGAAAAGCAGGCCGAAAAGATTGCCTCTGCTGCACCCATCGGGACGGGTGTTGCGATCTTGCTGGTGCTGCTGTCCTTGTTCCTGACCACGGCGCGCGGCATTTCGCCGTCAACAAACCCGCAGCCGCTGATCATCGGGGGCATCGGCGTGGTCCTGGCGGTCTTGGTCGATATCCTGCTGATCGGCCCGACCACCTCGTCCTTGGGCACGGTTGCGCTGTTGGCGATCCCCTTTGCCCTGGCGCTTTATGGGGTGACCCATGCCACCAAAGTCTGCGCCAGCAATGAGCTGATCCGCGTGGTCTTCCCGCCACTGATGCTGATTGTTGCGGTGTTGGGCTCCATTCTGGGCGGCATCACCAACCCGACACCGGCCGCGGCCCTTGGTGCGGGTGGCGCGATCATGCTGGCGGCTTACCGCAAGCTGAAAGACCAAGATCGCAGCCCCAAGGTGATCATCTGGTCCACGCTGGCCATTATCGTCTGTATCCTGGTGGGCGTGAACTTTGACCTGCGCATCAACCAAGAAGAGGTCAGTGCAGAAAGCTGGTTCGCCTTTACCGTTGGCTATGCCGCCTATCTCTACGCGGTCTTTGGCCTCTTGTTCTCTTGCTGGGTGCTTTATACCTCCGGCGTGTTGACGCCAGTGGTGCGCGAGACGGCCAAGGTGACGTCGATGGTCTTTACCATCCTCATCGGTTCGCAGATGCTGAACCTTGTGGTGATCAGCTTTGGCGGTGAACACTACATCCAGCAGTTCCTGAAATCTTTCGACAATGAGTTGACGGTCTTCCTGATCGTGATGCTGGTGCTCTTTATCCTGGGCTTCGTTCTCGACTTCCTGGAGATCATCTACATCGTGGTGCCGATTGTGGGCCCGGTGATCTATGGCGGGTCGTTTGACCCCAAATGGGTGACCATCATGATCGCGGTGAACCTGCAGACCTCGTTCCTGACGCCGCCCTTTGGCTTTGCGCTGTTCTATTTGCGCGGGGTGGCCCCGTCGAGCGTGACGACACAGCACATCTACCGGGGTATCATTCCGTTCGTGTTGATCCAGGTGTTGGGGCTGGCCATTCTGTGGTTCTTCCCGGGGATTGTGACGATTGTGCCGGATCTGATCCCAAACTGATCTGAGCGACAAAAGAGACAGGAAGGCCGCCCGGTGAGGCGGCCTTTTTCGTTTGGGGGATGCGGCGGTTTTGGTGCGCAGTGAATGCGCACCCTACGCGTGGTTACGTGCGGCTGCGGGCCACGTCGGGCAGGGCGATGTTGGCCACTTGCTCAGCGATGGGATCATTGCTGAGAGGGTGTTGTTCCGGCTCAAAGCTTTCTGGATCTTTCAGCTTTTGCCATTTGCCGCCCAGATAAACCTCCAGCCCAGAGAACTTGGCCTTATAACCCATCTTCTGGCTGCCAGGCACCCAATAGCCCAGGTACACATAAGGCAGGCCCGCCTGACGGGCGATGTCGATGTGATCGAGGATCATGTAATTGCCCAGCCCATCCCGGGGACGGTCGGGTGCATAAAACGAATAGACCATGCTGACCCCATCGCTCAGCACATCCGTGAGGCAGACGCCCACAAGCTCACGGGTCTGTTCATCTGAATATTCAATCACGCGGCTGCGGATCGGGGTTTCTTCGATCATGGCGGCGAATTCGAACACATCCATGTCCGCCATCCCGCCATCTGCATGGCGCGAGTCGAGGTAGCTGCGGAAAAGTTCGTATTGCTCTTCGGTGGCCCAGGGCGATGTCGCCCGGCGTTCCACGCCCTTGTTGCGGTTCAGGATGCGTCTTTGGCTGCGGCTGGGTTTGAAGGCGCTCACGTCAATCCGTGCCGACAGACAGGATGCGCATTCCGCGCAGGACGGTCGGTAAAGCACGTTTTGAGATCGGCGAAACCCCTGTGCAGACAGACTATCGTTCAGCTGTGCTGCATTCTCACCCTGCAAGGCGGTGAACAACTTCCGCTCCAACCGCCCCTCAAGATAGGGGCAGGGCTGTGGGGCAGTTACATAGAACTGCGGGGTAAGCGGAAGTGAGTGGCGCATGTCATCCCTGGCTGGCTTAGCGAAAGACTAGCGCTCTGAGCGGGGTGCGCCAAGGGATGTTTTAAGAAAATCGTAATGATCTGGCGTTGTGCCGCCGGTGCTGCCCTCTACCAGCGGCGGTTCATGGCTGAGGTGCCAAGGACCATATCCGTCAGGCCCTGACCCCGCACAGAGGAGGCCATGAGCACCACTGAGATCACCTGCAAGATCGGCATACCAAAGGATATGGAATATCCCAGCGTGTGCAAAAAGGCGGTGCCGCCGTCCAAAGGTTGGTCATCGCCGCGCCGGATCTCCATCGCCATCAAGCGCATGCCCCAGGTGGCCGAGCCTGCCGCCAGCGTTGCCCAGCGATAGACAAACCCGACGACCAGCACGAGGAGGGGAAAGAAGAAAATCCCGCTAAAGGCCGTGAAGGGCACGATGATCACACAGAGTAGCAAAATCGCGACCATATCAACGACCCACGCCAAAAGGCGCTTTGTCGCGATGCCTTGATAGAACTGGGGTTGGGCGGCGGGATCAGGTGTCATGTCGGGAGGTGCTCAAATTCTCAAAGTCTAGGTGGGTGGTTGGAAGGAAAGTGGTCGCCCCCGACCAAGAGGCCGGGGGCGGACGGTTATGCTTCGGCGTCAGCGTCGTTGCGCTTGGCACGTTCGTCCATGAACTGGTCGAACTCCGCTTTGTCTTTGGCGTCGCGCAGACGCTCAAGGAAGGCTTCAAAGTTGTTCTGCTCTTCTTCCAGGCGGCGCAGTGTATCGGCCTTATAGGCATCAAAGGCGCTGTTGCCGGTGGACCGTGTGGTCATCATGCTGCGGGTACTGCGGTGGGCGCAGGATTTGCCTGTAAACATACGTTTGCTCCAAATCATATAAGCCAGAATGGCCAGGCCGACGGGCCAGAGGAAGATAAATCCCACAACCATTGCCGCAATCCAGGCACCTTTGCCTTTCTCATCCAGCCAGTTTTCGGCACGGACGAACCAGTTGGGGCGGGGGGAGTACACTTGCTCAGAAGTCAGTGTGGACATGTAAGTCGAGCCTTTCTGCAATGTAGGCCTGACGTCGGCCTCTCTGTTCCAAAAGGTCTTATGTGAATGCCTTTTACATTATTCAAAATGGGGATTGTCCGGCGGGTTGCAAGATAAAATGTGAAAGGTTTTTACATTTATTTTGTTTTCTGAATGAAATCAGATGGTTCCGCGCCAGAAATCTGCAGCATATCGGCCGGTTTCATCCCAAAAACATGATGCGGCGTGCCCGCAGCAGCCCATATTTCATCGAATTGCAGCAGGGTTTTGTCAAACCAGACCCGACACGGCGTGACATGCCCGACAGGAGAAACACCGCCAATCGCAAACCCGGTTTGTGCCCGGATAAGAGCGGCATCGGCCTTGCCCAAGTCTTCGCCCGCCAGCGCCGCGGCTTGGGCCAGATCCACCTGTTGGCCGCCTGCGGTGACAAAAAGCACCGCTTCACCGCTTTCCAACCCGCGCAGAACAATGGATTTTGCGATCTGGTCCACGGCCACACCCAAGGCATTTGCCGCATCCTCGGCTGTGCGGGCAAGGGTGGTTTCGCGGATCTCGCAGGGCAGATCAGCGGCTTCCAGCACGGCGCGGACACGTTTAAGGCTCTTGCTCATGACCGGACACTGGCGCAAAGCTGCGGCCATGACAACCAGCCTTGCCTCTCTCCTTCAACGCAGCCCACGGGTCTTTGATGAAACCCGCGCGCAGGATGCCGAAACCCTATTGGCAAGCGCGCCACCTGAGGTGCGCGAGGTTGTCGCCGGGGCCGCATCTGCCGCGCCTTATCTGATGTCGCTTTTGGAAAAAGAGGTGGGCTGGTTTCTGGACGCGCTTGCCGATCCTGCAGCCGCGGTGGAGCGTATCATTGCCGATACCCATGTCGCGGCAGGGCCAGATCTGCGGACGGTCTTGCGACAATCAAAGCGCCGCGTTGCCCTGATGACCGCCATGGCTGATCTGGGCGGGGCCTGGCCGCTGATGCAGGTCACAGGCGCGCTGACCCGTTTTGCCGATGCGGCCTGTGGGGCGGCACTGCGGGCCGGGCTTTCGCCGCTCTTGGCGCGTGGCAAGGTGCCGGGCATGACGGTGGATGACCTGCCCCAGGCGGCAGGGATGACGGTTTTGGCCATGGGCAAGATGGGCGCCTATGAGCTTAACTATTCCTCTGACATCGACCTGATTTGCCTTTTTGATGAAACCCGGTTTGACCCCGATGACTATTTTGAGGCGCGTACCGCCTTTGTCAAAGCCACCCGCAGCATGAGCAGTTTGCTGAGCGATTTGACCGGCGAAGGCTATGTGTTTCGCACCGATCTGCGGTTGCGTCCCGATCCCGCCGTGACCCCGGTTTGCATCGCAATGGAAACAGCAGAGCGGTATTACGAAAGCCTGGGCCGCACATGGGAACGTGCGGCCTATATCAAGGCGCGGCCCTGTGCGGGCGATCTGGACGCAGGGGCCCGGTTCATCAAAACCTTGCGGCCCTTTGTTTGGCGCAAACATCTGGATTTTGCGGCGATCCAGGATGCCCATGACATGCGTCTGGCCATCCGTGAACACAAAGGCCTGGGCGGCCCGATCACCTTGCCGGGGCACAACATGAAGCTGGGGCGCGGCGGCATCCGTGAGATTGAGTTTTTCACACAGACCCGCCAGCTGATTGCAGGTGGGCGGGATCCGGCACTGCGGGTCAGGGGCACCTGCGAGGGGTTGGAGGTTTTGGCGGCCAAAGACTGGGTGCCAGCGGCCTCGGCAGAAACTTTGACCGACCACTATGTGGCCCACCGCACCGTTGAGCACCGTTTGCAGATGGTCCGAGATGCCCAAACCCATGGCTTGCCGCAATCGGCTGAGGGCTTTGGTCGCCTGGCCGCGATGATGGACCAGGACGTGGCGACCTTGGAGACTGAGTTGCACAACCGCCTGTCTGAGGTGCATGAGATCACCGAAGGTTTCTTTGCCGCACCAACGCAAGCGGGCAAGCCGCAGGAGGTGCCGCAACCTTTTGATGCCAAGGTGATTGAGCGGTGGCACAGCTATCCCGCGCTTAGATCGCAGCGGGGGGCGGAGGTCTTTGAACGGCTCAAACCTGAGCTTTTGGCGCGTTTGGCGCAGGCGGCAAAACCAGAAGAAGCGCTTTTGGCCTTTGACGGGTTTCTGGCAGGGTTGCCTGCAGGCGTGCAGCTCTTTTCGCTGCTCAGTGCGAACCCGCAACTTGCCGATCTGCTGATTGATATCGTCAGCACCTCACCCGCGCTGGCCGCGCATCTGTCGCGCAATGCGGGCGTTTTTGATGCGGTGATCGGCGGCGATTTCTTCTCTGACTGGCCGGGGGCTGAGGCGCTCCGGGCGGCTTTGGCCGCGCAATTGGCAGCTGAGCCAAATTATGAGGCACAGCTTGATGGCACCCGTTGCTGGGCGCGGGAGTGGCACTTTCGCGTGGGCGTACACCTGCTGCGCGGCCTCAGCGACGCGGAGGTGGCAGGCCGGCAATATGCCGATCTGGCCCGCGCGGTTCTGGGGGCGCTTTGGCCTGTGGTGATTGACCAGTTTGCCACGCGCCATGGGCCACCGCCGGGGCGCGGTGCGGTGTTGTTGGGCATGGGCTCACTTGGGGCGGGGCGGCTGACGGCGACCTCTGATCTGGATCTGTTGGTGATTTATGATCCCCAAGATGCAGATAGCTCCGATGGCCCCCGGCCTTTGGCCACGCGGGCCTATTATGCGCGCCTGACCCAAGCGATGATCACGGCGATGACAGCCCCGATGGCGCAGGGGAAGCTCTATGAAATCGACATGCGCTTGCGGCCTTCAGGCAACCAGGGGCCCGTGGCCACGAGCCTTGCCAGCTTTGACAGCTATCAACGAACCGAGGCCTGGGTGTGGGAACATCTGGCACTGACGCGTGCGCAAGTTGTTGCCGGCCCGCGCGCCTTGTCGGATGAAGTAACAGCGCTTGTGACAGAGGTGCTGGCCCTGCCAAGTGATCCCGCCCAGGTGATGCGGGATGTCACCGACATGCGCGGCCGCATCGCGGCGGCCAAGGCACCAAGTGGGATATGGGACGCCAAAACGGGGCCCGGGCGGTTGCAGGATATTGAGCTTTTGGCCCAGGCCGGGGCACTGATTGCGGGCCGGTCTGCGCATCACATCCCAGATGGCCTGGCCGCAGCAGAAGATATGCAGGTGTTGCGCGCCGCTGACGTCGCAGTTTTGTCCCAAGCCTATGACGCCTGCTGGACGTTGCAATGCGCCTCACGCTTGCTGTCCGCACAGCCGCTGCAGACCGACGCCTTGGGGCAGGTGGGTGGGCAGTTCATCGCGCGGATGCTCGGAACCGACACCTTGGAGGCTGCGAAGACGGAAATGGACTTGATTTACCAACGCGCAAACGCTGCGATAGAGGCTGCGGTATCCAAGGAGGGGTCAGCATGATTAAGGGCAGTCCAGAAGACCCCAAAGGTCTGATATTCGAAAGCTATCGTATTGACGGAATCAGCAAAGCGGAATGTAGATCCATCTTTCTTGATTGGGCGCTGAGCCTGCCGATTGAGCAAGAAACCGGTGCCACGATCAGAGCGCTCTTGGAAAGCTATCAGGCAAGCCACCCCTCTCATCCGATGACCGAGGTGCTGAACGAAGGTTTGGTGTCCATGGCCGCCCCCCGACGCCGGGGCGGATGGCGGTCGCGGGCGCGCAACTGACCGGGTCTTTGGGGCCACATCTCTTTGCAATCGCATTTTCTGGGCGCGTTGTCTTAAAGCTGCCGTATTTACGCGGCAGCGGTAGCGCACGAGCAAAGTTAAGGGCCGGTAAAACAGAGCCCGAAGAGAGGTAGAATGACCCCATTGAAAATGATCGGGGCGCTGTTGCTGGCGGCAAGCGTGTCGGCCTGTGGCAGCACCCATGGCACACGCAACGCCGGTGCCCCGTTTGAGGTTTTGCCCGAAGATCTTCCCGCTGGGACGGTTGAACGGGCCAGCATCGCAAACCTGCCTGAGGCACCCATCCGCGCCGTCCCTGATGCCGCGCTCAGCGTGTCTGATGTGCGGGTTACGGTGCCGCGGTCGCTCTCGGTCTCTGAGGCCAACAGCTATTACCCGCGCGCAGACATCGTCTGGCGCGGCGATCTGATCGGGGACCGTCATGCTCAGATTGAGACCTTGATGCAAAACGCCTTCACCACAGGCACAGCCGGAATGGCCGGGCCGACGCCAGTGATTGTCGATGTGAAGGTCGTGCGCTTCCATTCACTGACAGAAAAAGCGCGCTACACGATCGGCGGCGTACACAACATGGTCTTTGATCTGACCGTCCGCAAAGCCTCCGACGGAGAGCCGCTAGCACCGACTTGGCGAGTTAAGGCCGATCTGCCCGCATTGGGCGGCAAAGCGGCGATGGCGGCAGACGGGCGCGGGGAAACCCAGAAGGTCCGCGTGACCGCCTATTTGCAGCAGGTCATCCGCGAAGAACTGGCACGCTTTATCAGCGGCTAAGCGGGCAGGGGCCAATCGGCGCTTTTCCCAGCCGCGTGAAACGACTACAGGAGGCGGCATGACTGCGCCTCTTGCCTCCCCCGCTGAACGCCCCACCGTGCGATTGATGCCCAAAGCCAATGCGCGGGCCATCCGCCATGGGGCCCCCTGGGTCTATGCCAATGAACTGGTCACCGACCGCCGCACCAAGAAATTGGCCCCCGGCACGCTGGCCGAGCTGCAAGACGCTGATCGCAGGCCTCTGGGGCTGGTGGCGGTCAACCCGACCTCCAAGATCATTGCGCGGATGCTGGATGCAGACCCCAAAGCGCAAGTGGACCAAGATTGGTTTGAGACGCGTATCGCGCGGGCACAGGTGCTGCGCGCACAGATCTATGACGCGCCCTATTACCGGTTGATCCATGCCGAAGCCGATGGCCTGCCTGGCGTGGTGATTGACCGCTTTGGCGACACCAGCGTGATCCAGCCCAATGCGGCTTGGGCAGACGCACTGCTTGAGCCGCTCTGTGCGGCACTGATTGCGGTGACAGGCGTGGGGTGCGTTTTGAAAAACGCCAGTGGCCGCACGCGGGCGCTGGAAGGGTTGGATGATGCCGCGGCCGTGTTGGCAGGCGCGGGTCCTGATGGCCCTGTGCCGGTGCCGATGAACGGGGCCACCTATATGGCGGACCTCACAGGCGGGCAGAAGACCGGCCTTTTTTATGATCAACGTCCCAATCACGCCTTCGCCGCCCAGTTTGCCAAAGGCGCGCGGGTGCTGGATGTTTTTAGCCACGTCGGCGGCTTTTCCTTGGCTGCGCTTGCAGGGGGGCGGATAGCGCTCTGGCAGTGGATGGCTCTGCCCCGGCGCTGACGCTGGCACAAGAGGGGGCGGCGGCCATGAAAATGGACGCGCGTTTTGCCATCCGTCAGGGCGATGCCTTTGAAGTGTTGGCCCAGTTGCAAGAAGAGGGCGCGCAGTTTGATCTGGTGATCTGTGATCCCCCGGCCTTTGCGCCATCCAAATCAGCGCTTGAAGCCGGGTTGCGCGCCTATGAACGTATTGCCCGTCTTGCCGCACCCCTGGTTGCCGAAAACGGCATACTGGGGCTGTGCTCCTGTTCCCATGCTGCTGATATCTCTGGGTTCCGGGGGCTTCTGTACGGGGCATCGGGCGTGCGGGGCGGCGCGGGATATTGCTGCACACGGGCTTTGCCGGGCCGGATCATCCGCAGCTGCCGCAATTGGCCGAAAGCGGATATCTAAAGTCGCTGTTCTTTCGGTTGTGAGCGGGCCGCGCATTCTCATTGACGCCTGCGTGCTCTATCCCACCGTGATGCGTGAGATGGTGCTGGGTGCTGCGGATGCGGGCCTGTTTGAGCCTTTGTGGTCTGAGCGGATCTTGGAGGAATGGGCGCGCGCGGCCATCAAGCTGGGGCCAGAGGGTGAGGCGCAGGCGCGCGCGGAGATCGCGCTGTTGCGCGCGCACTGGCCTGGGGCGGAGCGCCCTGCGGCCCCTCAGGTTGCCGCACGGCTGTGGTTGCCGGATGAAAACGATATTCACGTGCTGGCCGTGGCCGTTGATGCCAGCGCTGACATGGTGATGACGTTGAACGCAAAGGATTTTCCACGCGGCACCTTGGCAGAAGAGGGCCTTGGCCGCGTGGATCCTGACAGCTATCTGATGACACTTTGGCACGAGGCACCTGAGCGGATTGAACCCGTGGCCGAGCGGATCTTGGCCCAAGCCCGCGCGCTGTCGAACCATCCATGGGAGATGCGCCCCTTGCTGAAAAAAGCGCGCTTGCCCCGTCTTGCCAAAGCGCTCTCTGCGTAGGGCCGAACGGGCCAGCTGCGTCGCCGCGCGCCCTTCAGTGTTGAGGTGACCGGCGGGTCAGATCTCTGACTGCCAGCGCTTTTGCAGCTTTTGCAACGCTTTAATGCGCTCATCCGTTTTGGGGTGGCTTAACAGCCAAGCGGGGGCCGCACCTGCGTTGGATTGCGTTAATGCATCGAGCTTTTTGAACAACGATATCTGGGGGGCAACCCCGATCCCCGCTTTGGTCAAAAGCGCTGCGGCATAGGCGTCAGCCTCATATTCATCGCCGCGCGACAGGCGGGCGGCCAAAAGCGTGGTCAGCATGTTGGCAATCCACACGCCGATGAACGGGATGAACCGGCCCAGCACCATCGCCAGCGCGGTGCGCAGGGCGTTCTGTCCTGAAAAGTCGATCATGCGGCGGCGGGAATGGCCCAGGGCCACATGGCCCAACTCATGCGCGATTACGCTGGCCAGCTCTTCGGCGCTGACATCACCCACACGGAATTTGTTGTAAAACCCACGGGTGATAAAGATCCGGCCATCGGGTGCGGCAAGGCCATTGACCGGGTCAATCTCATAGATGTTGACCTTGATGCGCGGCAGATCAAGCGCTTTTGCCAAGCGGTCGTTGATCTCTTTCAGGGCGGGATCGACCAGTTCAGTGGATCGCGCGTCCAGCTCCTTGGCGGTGCGCCAGGCTGAAAAACGGTACATGACCAGGCCGTAGACAACGACCAACAGGATGGGAAGCACTCGGATCATTGCTCTAATATGGGGGTGCGGCGCGGGGAGGCAAGCGCCTGAAGACCTACCACTCAGGGCGACCATTCAACCGGCATCTGCGTGGGGCCCCGGAAGGCCCAGCCTTGAAAAGGCACCTCACCCGCAAGTGTAAGGTTCGGCAGGGCCTCAAACAGCATCGGCAGCGCAATCTCGGTGATCACACATCGCGCGGCAGCGGCACCTGCGCAAAAATGTGGACCGGCACCAAAGGGGATGGCGGCGCGGGTGTCGCGGGTGATGTCGAACAAATCCGGTGCTTCGAAATAGGCTTCATCGCGGCCCGCAGACGAGAACATCAGAAAAACGCGGTCGCCTGGGGCAAACGCTATGCCGTTGACCGTATCCGCCTGTGCCACAACGCGCGGTGACATGCCAATGGGACTGATCCAGCGGACGTATTCGGCAAAGGCATCCTGCCAGCTGCGCGCTCCAGAGCGGATCATGGCCAATTGCGAAGGATGCCGCAGCAGCGCCCAGGCGCAGCCCGCAATGGCATCGCGCGGTTCATTCTGTCCGCCTGAAATGATCAGCTTGATGTTCGCGCGGATGCTGTCCATCGGCAGGCCTGCGGCCAGTTGTACCGCAAGCGCGCTTTGTGCGGGCGGATCGGCGATCATCTGGTCGATATGGCTGTCGATCAATGCGGTCGCCCGGTGACAGCGTGCCGCCACCTCAGCATCACCAAGGTAGTTGGCGCAGCCGTCGATCATATGCTGGCTGACCTGGTCCATCTCTGCCGGAGCCATCCCGTGCAGTCCGGTGATCGCGATCAGGGCTGCGGCGGACACGGGCATGGCGTAGTCCGTGACCAAATCGCAGCGGCCTTTTGGTTTGAGGTCGGCCAATATCGCCTCAGCCGCCGCTTGGAACTGCGGCTTCCAGTGGTTGGCCACTGTCTTGGGGCTAAGGGCAGGGAAAACGGCGCGGCGCTCTTTCAGATGCGCGTCACCATCTTTGCGCATCATGTTTTCGCCCATCAACTGCGTCATCAGCCCCTCGGGCTGATACGAAGAAAAGACCTCAATCCGTTTCTCTTCGCGGTGGATGTCATCGCGTCGGGTCAGCAGGGTTGCGCCCAACTCAGGCACATAGGTGATCGGCGCGTCGCACCGCATCTGCGCAAGGCTGGGGTAGGGGTCAGCCGCAAAGGCGGCAGGGTCGATCGAGGTGATGGGTGCTGTGGACATGGCCTTAGCCTAAGCGGAGAGGGCGCGAAAACCAACCACGGGCCGCGTGTTGAGGCTGCGAAACCGTCTAGCGCGACAGTTCCTTGATCCCGCGCGACAGCCCCTCAAGCGTCATGGGCACCATGGCGTTTGGACCAAAGATCTGTTGGATCATGGTGATGGACTGGGTGTAGGACCAGTATTTCTCAGGCACCGGGTTGATCCAAAGATTGCTTTGCCACTGATCGCGCGCGCGCGACAGCCATACAGAGCCGGCCTCAGCATTCCAATGCTCATTGGCACCGCCGGGATAGGCGATTTCATAGGGCGACATGGAGGCATCGCCTACAAAAATACATTTATAATCAGGGCCATAGGTGCGCAGCACCTCATGGGTGGGGATTTGCGCGTCCCACCGGCGACGGTTGTCTTTCCACACGCCTTCGTAAAGGCAATTGTGGAAATAGTAATGCTCCAAGTGCTTGAACTCTGCCGTCGCGGCCGAAAACAGCTCTTCGACCACTTTCACATGCGGGTCCATTGAGCCGCCAATGTCGAGAAACAACAGCACTTTCACCGCGTTGCGCCGCTCCGGCCGGGTCTTGACGTCCAGATAGCCGTTTTCAGCGGTGGCGCGGATGGTGCCGTTAAGATCCAGCTCATCATCTGCGCCGTCCCGCGCCCAGCGGCGCAGGCGTTTAAGAGCAACCTTAATGTTGCGGGTGCCCAGTTCAACAGTGTCGTCTAAGTTCTTGAATTCGCGCTTATCCCAGACTTTTACCGCACGCTGGTTGCGGGATTCTTTCTGGCCAATGCGCACGCCCTCAGGGTTATAGCCGTAGGCCCCAAAAGGAGAGGTGCCCGCCGTGCCAATCCACTTGCTGCCGCCCTGGTGGCGCTTCTCTTGCTCCTCTAGGCGCTTTTTCAGCGTCTCCATCAGCTTGTCAAAGCCGCCCATGGCTTCGATCTCGGCCTTTTCTTCGTCTGAAAGATGCTTTTCCGCCATCTTCTCAAGCCAGTCTTGGGGGATGTCGACCGCTTCAAGAACTTCTTCGAAGCTTATGTTTTCTAACCCTTTAAAGGCTGCGGCAAAGGCCTGGTCGAACTTGTCGATGTTGCGTTCATCTTTAACCATGGCCACGCGCGCCAGATAATAGAACGCCTCAACATCATAGGTGGCAATGCCTGCAGACATCCCATCAAGAAAGGCCAGAAATTCCCGCATGGAAACGGGAACCTTATGGGCGCGCAGTTGATCAAAGAAGGGCAGGAACATCTTAGCTTGTCCCTGAGACGAACCAGCGGTCGATCAGCACGGTCAGCACGAAGCCAGCAAGCGCAAAAGCGATGCCAAAGCTTGTGGCGTATTGTGCGATGTCCTTACGGTTGCCGCCCCGTTTATGGGCGGTTCTGCCCCCGATCAAAGCGCCGAGGATGCCCAAAACGGTATAGATCATGAGGTGCCGCTCCGCGAATTATCCTTTGAGCGGGTTCAGCGATGCAATCTCGCGCAGCTTGGCCCGCACAGCCCAGTCTGGGCCAAAGCCGTACCGCGCCCAGCCGATGCTGTCCAGTCCGACGCTACGCGCTTCGGCGTGGCGGTTTTCCAGCTCAAGCGCTTCGGAGCGCAACAAAAGCAAGGTGGACAGCAGCGCTGCGTTTTCGTGCCGGCGCGACGGGTCGATATGTGGGGCGATCAGCCGCAGGGCCTCGGTGCCTTGGCCGCGGCTGATGGCGTAGGCCGACAGCTGTGTGGCGACATAGGCGCGGTGCAGGGCGGTGCCCGGTGTGCGGGCGTAGTATTTATCTGCCGCCAGATAATGGCGGTGCGCGCCCTGTGGATCGGTGGCTTGCAGCACCCGGCCCATGGCGTAATGGGCAAATGCGCGGCGGTGGTCCTGCCAGCCCATCGCGGTGGCGATGCGGATGGCCTCTTGTGCGCCCATAATGCGGCCCTTGGCCGAAATGGAACGTCCAAGCGCGGTCTGAATGGCTTTGCTCCAGGCGCGTGGGGTACGGGTGGCAAAGCGGCCAGGCTTGCCGTGACCGCGCGGATTGGTCCGGGCCAGAATGGACGGCAGGGTGGCGGCCACCTGACCGCGCGACATGCCAGAGCGCAATGCGGGATCATAATAGGTGCGCAGAATCAGCATATCGAAGCCTGTGAGCACCGTGTGCACGTTGTCGTCGTTAAAGACGGAATCTGGCAGGCGGTAAAGATCGTTGAGCGGGCCCAAAGCCTGCGCCAGTTCTTCGTGCAAACAATCGCGCACCTCTTGCGGGCTGGCATCATTGGGCAGGAAGATCGCAAGCTTTTCGCGCTTTTGCAAAAGCGTCCAGTTGGTCTGTGCAGTGCGCCGCGCCTTGCGGTATTCTTTCAGCGAGGTCACGTTGGGGGCGACGAAACAGGCGGCATGGGGCAGAACCTTGCGGATGTCTGCACGGCTGACCGCTTCGATGGTGATGTTTGCCGAAGGGGCGGTGGTCTGGCTGATGTCGATCCGCGCCTCTGTGCGCAAGCGGTTGATCAACCGGGCCAGATCTGGGCCAAGCGTTGCGGTGGGGCGGCCTGTGACGCGCACTGTGATCGGGGTTTCAAACCGGGTCAGAACCGGCAGGCGGGTGCCGCTTTCCATCTGGAACGACAGCTCAATAAAATCGATGGCCAAATCATTGTTGGACCGGATCGGGGCCGAGGGGGCCGCGACCTCAAAGCTTTTCATAGGGGGCAGGGCGCTGCGTACTTCTGTGAAATCGGCACGGGTGGCTACGTCATGTTGTGAGGCTGGAACGCATGCGTTCAACAGCATCACCAGCGGCAGCACAATACGACCCCGCATCAGAAAGCACCTGCCAAGGCATTGGAATGCTTGGGGAATAGACGTTCTTCGTTCACGCCATTTTCGTGCACAGAACGTGCGAAACGGAAAATTGTCACTGCCTGCCTGCCCTTTTTGAGCGTTGGATTTCAGGTCTTATCGCCTTCCATCCCGACCTTAGTAGGGAGCAATTAAGGCAAATTTGGGGCAAGTAAGGCAGTTTGTGGCAGAAAGCACCGCTACACGCTCAGAGTGTGGTTTTCGGTGTGTTAAGTCACTGAAAATAAACTATTTCCAGTTCTGGTTGAGGCGGTTATGGCGGGGCTGCCATAACCTTTTCTTAACCAAATGGGCGCAATTGCGTGCCTCAATTGGGCAGCTGCAATTCGGCCTATCTTTGGCCGCGGGCCATGAACGCCAGACGTTCAAAAAGATGCACGTCCTGTTCGTTCTTGAGCAAGGCACCATGCAGTTTGGGCAGGGCGCTGGCGCCATCCTTTTTCAAATCGTCCGCGTCCATATCCTCAGCCAGCAACAGCTTCAGCCAGTCCAGCACCTCGGAGGTGGAGGGTTTTTTCTTCAAGCCTTGCTGTTCGCGGATTTCATAGAACTGCGTCAGCGCCGTTGTCAGCAGCTTTTCCTTGATCCCGGGGTGGTGCACCTCAACGATCTGTTTGAGCGTCTCCATCTCAGGAAAGCGGATGTAGTGAAAGAAACAGCGGCGCAAAAACGCGTCGGGCAGTTCTTTTTCGTTGTTCGAGGTGATGATCACAATGGGGCGCTGGCGCGCTTTGATCGTCTCGCCGGTCTCATAGACAAAGAACTCCATCTTATCGAGCTCTTGCAGCAGGTCATTGGGGAATTCGATGTCGGCTTTGTCGATCTCATCAATCAACAGCACCACCTTTTCATCCGCCTCAAACGCTTCCCACAATTTGCCTTTGCGGATGTAGTTTTTGACGTCATGCACGCGCTCTTCGCCCAACTGGCTGTCACGCAAACGGCTGACCGCATCGTATTCGTAAAGGCCCTGTTGGGCGCGGGTGGTGGATTTGATGTTCCACTCAATCATCTTCAGGCCAAGCGCTGATGACACCTGTTTGGCAAGTTCGGTTTTGCCGGTGCCAGGCTCGCCCTTGACCAGCAAGGGACGTTCAAGCGTCACAGCGGCGTTCACGGCAATGGTCAGGTCGTCTGTGGCGACATAATCAGCGGTGCCTTGGAATTTCATGTTCTATTTCAACCTTGTGTCAAAGGGCCTTCAGCGGCATGCGTTCCCCCGCCTTTAACCAAAAATCAAAGGGATTGTGTAGTGACAATTCCATAACGCTAAGGTAGACGCGGCGTCAGAGCGATCTCGGGGAAGGGGGTTGCATGCCAGAGATAGACAGTGTTGAGGGACAAGAGATGAAACAGGAAGTTTTCCTGCCGGATGATTATTCCCCGGCTGAGGACGAACCGTTCATGAATGAACGGCAACTTGAGTATTTCCGTCGTAAGTTGTTGACTTGGAAGGCAGAGTTAATCGAAGGCAGCCGCGACACCATCGAAGGGTTGCAAGATGGCACGCGCAACATCCCCGATGTGGCCGACCGTGCCTCCGAAGAAACTGACCGCGCGCTGGAACTGCGCACCCGTGACCGCGCGCGCAAGCTGGTGGGCAAGATTGACGCGGCACTGCGCCGCATCGATGAGGGTGAGTTTGGATATTGCTCCGTCACTGGCGATCCGATCTCGCTCAAGCGGCTGGATGCACGCCCCATCGCGACGATGAGCCTGGAAGCCCAGGAAAAACACGAGCGGCGCGAAAAAGTGCACCGCGACGATTGATCATCGTGAAGCGACGTTGAATAAAAAGACGCCAGGGCCTTGCTCTGGCGTTTTTATTTTAGATGGGCTGATTTTTCTTTGGCTATTTCGAATGCAATTGTTGTGGGGGGCGGTATTGGCGGGCTGGCAGCCGCAGCCGCACTTGCCCGCAAAGGCGTGGCCGTCACGTTGCTGGAGCAGGCTGACCGCTTCAAAGAGGTGGGCGCAGGCCTGCAGATCAGTCCGAACGGGCTGGCCGTGCTGCGCGCATTGGGCGCTGAGCCCTTGCTGCGCCAAAAAGGGGCTGTGCGCGCGCAAAGCGTTGTGTTGCGCAACGGTGAGACCGGGCGCACCGTGGCCCGGTTGGCCATGGCAAAGCTGCGGCCCCAGCAGAACTACTACTTTGTGCACCGGGTGGACCTTGTGGATGTGCTTTTTGGCGTGGCCAAGCGCGCCAACGTCACCTTTGAGCTGGGCGGCCAGGTGGCCAGCATCCGGCCCGGCGAAGTGCCTCAGGTTCAGATGGTTGATGGCAGTACCCGGCGGGCAGAGCTGATTGTGGCCGCGGACGGCATTCATTCCGTAGCGCGACCCGTTTTGAACGGCCCAGACAAGGCCGCCTTTTCAGGGCAGGTGGCCTGGCGGGCGTTGATCCCCAATGACATCGGGCACGCGGACGAAGCGCATGTGCACATGGGGGCGGGCTGTCACATGGTCAGCTATCCGCTGCGGGATGGGCGGCTCATCAATCTGGTGGCCGTGCAAGAACGTCAGAATTGGGCCGCCGAGGGGTGGTCCGAACCCGATGACCCCGCGAACATGCGCGCGGCTTTTGCAGATTTCGGCGGGCCCGCCCATCAAATGCTGTCCAGCGTGCGCGACGTGTCGCTGTGGGGGCTGCACCTGCATCCTGTGGCCCCGCGCTGGGTTGGGCCGGGCGTGGCCTTGATTGGCGATGCAGCCCATCCAACTTTGCCGTTTTTGGCGCAAGGGGCGAACCTGGCGCTGGAAGATGCCTGGGTCTTGACGGATTGCGTGACGACGCGCGGAAATGCTGGGCTGCCCAGCTATCAACATCGCCGGATGGACCGGGCAAAACGGGTGATCGCGGCGGCGCAAAAGAATGCCCGGCGTTATCACCTGCAGCCGGGGGCGTTTCGGATGGCCGCCCACGCGGGCCTAAAGCTGGCCAGCAGCCTGACGCCGGGGCTGATGGTGGGCGCCTTTGATTGGCTTTACGGACATGACGTGACCGCGCCGCCCAAGGAAAAATAGTGATTGCTTTGGGGCCAAGGAAAGGGCCGCTTTAGGCGTCCAGCTCAACCCAGACCGGCACATGGTCCGAAGGCTTTTCCCGCCCGCGCACATCCTTATCAATCTGACAATCCCGCAACATGTCCGCGCAAGCAGGGCTGAGCAGAAAATGGTCAATGCGGATGCCGTTGTTGCGGTTCCACGCACCGGCTTGGTAATCCCAAAAGCTGTAATGCCCCGGCCCCTGCGTGCGCGCCCGGAAAGCTTCTGTCAGACCAAGGTTCAACAGCTTGCGCCAAGCGGTCCGGGACTCTGGCCGAAAGAGCGCGTCTTCGCGCCAGCTGTCCGGGTTGGCTGCATCTTCGGCTTGGGGGATGATGTTATAATCGCCCGCCATTAAGAACGGATGCTCGCCTGCAAGCAAGGTTTTCGCATGCGCTTCCATCCGCGCCATCCACGCCAGTTTGTAGTCATACTTGGGGCCGGGCGCCGGGTTGCCGTTGGGCAGGTAGAGGCCACAGACGCGCAGCGCGTTCTTTTGCCCCACCACGGTGGCCTCAATCCAACGGGCCTGTTCATCTTCATCGTCACCGGGCAGGCCGCGCGTGACGTCCTCTAGAGGAAGTTTTGACAGAATGGCCACGCCGTTAAAGGATTTCTGACCGTGGGTTTCCACGTTATAGCCGCGATCTTCAAAAAGCTGGCGTGGAAAGGCTTCATCAACGGATTTGATTTCCTGCAGCACAACAACATCGGGTTGCGCTTCATCCAGCCAGGCGGGCAAAGCCTCGGCCCGCGCTTTGATCCCGTTGATGTTAAACGTCGCGATCTTCATAGGACCCTCCCGGTTGCCAGAGCTATCGCGCATTTTCAGCCCGGTCACAAGGTGCCGCTGACCTCCCGTTAGGGTCGAATCATACACCCTAAGAGCGCAGGAAATGGGTGAGTTCATGAGGGAAATACAGGGCACGGGCGCAAATCAGCTGTTATCCACAGCCTGTGGATGTCTTTTTTTGCGCCTGTGGGTAATTCGGGATTGTTACGCTGGTGCAGGTGGCTGCGCCTACAATACCCTGGGATAACTTAGGTCATTGCTGCATTGCGGCATATATTCCTTTGCCGGAATTACTTAAAGATGTAGTTAATAAGAAAGATGCAACTTTAAATTGCGTCGACATTTTTTGGAAAAGGGAAGCAAATGACAGCACTCGCATATCAAGACCCCGACACGTTCAAGACCGAAGCACCAAATATCCAGGATCTGGACACTGGCTGCGGCACCGGTCTGTTTGTCTCTGGCTCAGCACCTTCAGGCACCAACCTGTTGACCGGTGACGGGACGGATTTGTTCGTATCGGGCTCCGCCCCGGTGGGCACCGACATCGCTGGCGGTGACGGCACTGAACTTTACGCAATCAGCATTTAATCCGCTGAAAAATCATGCCCGGTTCTGATGAGCCGGGCACATCGCGTTGTTCCTATAAGGGCAGGTATGACCAACATCATTCACTTACAACCACGCCAAGCGGATAGATCGTTTCAAAATATTGCACGATTGATCAAAGTTGTTGCAAATAATAGAAAGTCTACGGGCGATGTTTTTTGGTTGAAAGAAAGCGCGGAGCTGCTGAACATCCTAAATGCGATGGGCAAGCCGGTGCCCGAAAGTGCCCTTGCCCCTTATGAGCCGTTTTATGACGGGATCGAAGAACGGCTGCAGTTTTTCCCGCAGTATTACCGTTTCATGTTGTCGATTGTGCTCGACCTGGAAGACCTCGGGCTTGAAGGGTGCAAAGGCGCATCCATCTGCAAATGGATTGCCAACATTGGCCTGGCTGAGGCGGAATTGTCTGATCTTCAGCGGGCAGAGGCGCAGCTTTTGCTCTCACGCCGCGATTGCGCGCCGGGGCTTCGTGACAGTGCGGTTGGCGCGCGTCTGGCGCGGTTCACTGACCGGCCCGATACATTCGCGCTGCCGAACAAAAAGGCTGCCTATGAGCTGACGCATATCGTGTTTTACTTGTCTGAATACGGACGCATCGACCCCCACCTGAGCGGTGAGACGCTGCGCAGCTTGGAATATTCGGGGCTGATTGCCTATCTCGATCAAAACCATGACCTTCTGGCAGAGATTTGCACCGCGCTGCGCTTTGCAGGGATCACGCCAAGCGACATCTGGACCGACGCCGTCACAGCGGCCCATGCCGCCATTCACCCTCAGGCCGTGCACGGCCGTCCCAGCGCGGCGGATGCCTATCACGCCTATATGGTCACAGGTTGGGCGCAAGCTGCTGCAAATCGCACGTGCTTTGCGGCTGCCATCCCATCAGGGGAGGTGACCTTCTATGACACATCCCAAGGGGCAGGGGCGCTGCGGCCCTTGTCACAATGCCTGTATGAAATGGGGTCAGAACGGCGCGCCACCTGGTCAAAGATGCGCCCGCAGGTCGTGCCAAGACTGCCCGAGACCAGCCGCGAAATTCTGCGTCTGGCAGAGGCATCATCAGACAAGTTTGACCG
Organism: Sulfitobacter sp. GN1-4; assembly: GCF_055693825.1. Classification (NCBI taxonomy): domain Bacteria; kingdom Pseudomonadati; phylum Pseudomonadota; class Alphaproteobacteria; order Rhodobacterales; family Roseobacteraceae; genus Sulfitobacter; species Sulfitobacter sp. GN1-4. Next base: position 2,009,026 of record NZ_JBVFUQ010000003.1, read on the forward strand.
GTTTTTCGAAGGGTTCTCTCGGGCTTAGGGGGCGGGCAAGCCCCCTGAGACCAACGCTACATTGAAAACGACGTCCCGCAGCCGCAGGCCGATGTGGCATTGGGGTTGTCGATCACAAACCGCGCGCCGATGATTTCTTCGGAAAAGTCGATCACGGCATTTGTCAGGAACGGCAGCGAAATGCTGTCCACGACAACCTTTTGACCGCTGCCTTCCAAAATCAGATCGTCTTCTTTTGGCTCATCCAAGTCGATTTCATACTGAAATCCAGAGCATCCGCCGCCCTCTACGGCAACGCGCAGGGCTTTGCCCTGATCGGCGGCACCAATCTCGGCCAGGCGGTCAAAGGCGCGTGGGGTCACTTTGGGGGGCAGGTTCATCATTCGCTCCGGTTTCAATCGGTCTGCCACTGCAATATAGAAAGCCCAAGGACAGGCCACAAGGACCCGCCATCATGCGCGCACCTTTTGCCTCTGATCCGGCACGCACCCTGGGACGGCGCGTGGCGGAGGAGGAAAGCAGTTTCCGGTCATGCTATCAGCGCGACCGGGACAGGATCATTCACGCCAGCGCCTTTCGGCGGCTCAAACACAAGACCCAGGTCTTTGTGGAGCATGAGGGCGATTATTACCGCACCCGGTTGACCCATTCGATTGAGGTGGCGCAAGTGGCGCGCACGATCTCAGGCGCATTGGGCTTAAACAGTGAGCTGACAGAGGCGGTGGCCCTGGCGCATGATCTGGGCCACACCCCCTTTGGCCACACCGGAGAAGACGCGCTGCACGCGCTGATGGCCCCCTACGGCGGCTTTGATCACAACGCCCAGGCGATCAAAATCGTCACCTCGCTTGAGCGGCATTATGCGGATTTTGACGGGCTGAACCTGACCTGGGACACGCTGGAAGGCATTGCAAAGCACAACGGCCCCGTCGTCGGTGATCTGCCTTACGCGCTGGCTGAATATAACGAGACCCACGATCTGGAGCTGCACACCCATGCCAGCGCAGAGGCGCAGGTGGCGGCCCTGTCGGATGACATCGCCTACAACAACCATGATCTGCAGGACGGTCTGCGCGCACAGCTGTTCACCGAAGCGGAGATTGCGGGGCTGCCTTTGGTGGGCCCGGCCTACGCCGAGGTCGATGCGACCTATCCGGGGCTTGATCCCTACCGCCGGCGGCACGAGGCGCTGCGCCGGGTCTTTGGCATGATGGTCAGCGATGTGATCGAAACCTCGCGCGCGGTCTTGGCTGAGACGGCGCCCGCCTCTGCCAAAGACATCCGGCATCTGGGCCGCCCAGTGATCCGCTTTTCCGGGCAGATGTGGCAGGATCTGCATCAGATCCGGGATTTCCTGTTCACCCGCATGTACCGCGCGCCATCGGTGATGCAAAAACGCGCAGAAGTTACCCATATCGTGGAAGAGCTGTTTCCCCTGTTTCTCGAACAGCCGCATCTGCTGCCTAAAGACTGGGCGCAACAGATTGATGCGGCAGGGCAGGACAAGGTTCAGCTGGCGCGCATGGTCTGCGATTATATCGCCGGGATGACGGACCGCTTTGCCTATGCTGAGCACGCGCGGCTGTTGGGTTAGCGACACGCCCTTGGGGGCAGGGCCACCGCCCGACCCATCATAAATCCGCCGCTTGCGCCAGTTTGGCGTGGCGCTTGAATTGACTGCGCTTGTGCAAGTGATACATGCGGGCGCAACAAAGGAACACACCAATGAACATCTTTGCCGACATTCGCGATACGGTCATCACGGCGCTGGACAGCATGGTTGCAGCGGGCGATTTGCCCGAAGGTCTGAACTATGCCCCGATCACGGCAGAACCGCCCCGAGACGCCGCGCATGGGGATATGGCCACCAACGCCGCGATGGTCTTGGCCAAGCCCGCAAAGATGAAGCCGCGTGACATTGCTGAGGCGCTGGCTGCCAAACTGGCAGAGGATGCGCGCATCACCTCCGCAGAGGTGGCGGGGCCGGGGTTCTTGAACCTGCGGCTGGCCCCCTCTGTCTGGCAGGCCATCGCAGGCGACGTGCTAAGCACGGGCACCGGGTTTGGCCGGGCGTCCTTGGGCGCGGGCAAGAAAGTGAATGTGGAATATGTTTCTGCCAACCCCACCGGGCCTTTGCACGTGGGCCACACGCGGGGCGCTGTCTTTGGCGATGCGCTGGCCAGCCTGCTGGATTTCGCAGGCTATGACGTCACACGCGAATACTACATCAACGACGGCGGTGCGCAGGTCGATGTTTTGGCGCGCTCTGTCTATCTGCGGTATCTTGAGGCGCATGGCCAAGAGGTGGCGTTTGAGGATGGCACCTATCCCGGCGATTATCTGATCGCCGTGGGCGAGGCGTTGAAAGAAAAGGTGGGCGATGACTACCTCAACAAGGGTGAGGAACATTGGCTGCGGGATGTACGGGAGTTCGCGACCGAGCAGATGATGGCGCTGATCCGCAATGATCTCAAAGCTTTGGGCGTTGAGATGGATGTGTTCTATTCCGAAAAATCGCTCTACGGTACGGGCCAGATTGAAGCAGCGCTCGCTGATTTGGGGGACAAGGGTCTGATCTACGAAGGTGTGCTGGAGCCGCCCAAGGGCAAAAAGCCCGAGGATTGGGAACCGCGCGAACAGACGCTATTTAAGTCCACCGAACACGGCGATGACGTGGACCGGCCGGTCAAGAAATCCGATGGCGGTTGGACCTATTTCGCGCCCGACATCGCCTATCACTACGACAAGGTGCAGCGCGGCTTTGATGAGCTGATCGACGTCTTTGGTGCCGATCACGGCGGCTATGTCAAACGGATGAAGGCGGCGGTCTCAGCCCTGTCTGGCGGCACGGTGCCGCTTGATATCAAGCTGACGCAGCTGGTGAAGCTGTTCAAAAACGGTGAGCCGTTCAAAATGTCCAAACGGGCAGGGACCTTTGTCACCCTGCGCGACGTGGTGGATCAGGTGGGGCCGGATGTGACGCGCTTTGTGATGCTCACACGGAAAAACGACGCGATGCTCGATTTCGATTTCGACAAAGTGTTGGAGCAAAGCCGCGAAAACCCTGTGTTTTACGTGCAGTACGCCCATGCGCGGGTGGCCTCTGTGCTGCGCAAAGCCGCGGACGCAGGCATCGCTGCGGATGACGCAACGCTGGCGCAGGCGGACCTGAGCCTTTTGGATCACGACAGTGAGCTGGGCGTGCTGCGCAAGCTGGCCGAATGGCCGCGCCTGGTTGAAACCGCCGCCCGCACGAATGAGCCGCACCGCGTGGCCTTCTACCTTTATGAGCTGGCGGGGGACTTCCACGGGCTGTGGAACAAGGGCAACGAAGTGACCTCCCTGCGCTTCATCCAAGAGGATGATCCCGCCACCAGCCAGGCAAAAATTGCGCTTGCGGGGGCCACGGCGATTGTAATTGCAGCCGGTCTTGGTATTCTTGGGGTAACTCCGGCGGAAGAGATGCGATAACGCACGCGCCTCGCCGGTATACAGGCAACTTCAAGATCAGACCCACTGGGCAATGCACCCAACGGGCGGTGAGGCATAAATGGCAGATTTCACGTCTTCTTCGGCGGCTGGTGACGGCTTTGGTGTGGCCCCCCATGCCCCTCATACCTATCAGACGCAAAGCGCGCCTAACCAATTGGTAACAATGGCAAATATCGCGGGCGCTGTGATTTCATTGGCGCTGGTTATTGGCATTGCTGTTTGGGGCTACAAGCTGCTCGTGCGTGATGTCAGCGGCATTCCCGTGGTGCGCGCGGCCAGCGGTGACATGCGGGTGCGCCCTGAAGAACCGGGCGGCCAACTGGCGCAGCATCAGGGGCTGTCTGTAAATGAGGTGGCCGCCGAAGGCACTGCCGCAGCCCCCGCAGACCGGCTGATTTTGGCCCCCAAACCCATTGATCTGAGCGATGAAGACCACGCAATGACCACCACAAGGGTTGCCGCAGCGCCACAGCCTGCGGAAACAACCGTGGCGCCCACGGCGGCGGCGAACGAAGTTGTCGCAGCGCTGGAAAGCGGAAATGTGGATGCGCTGGTTGAGAAATTGACCGCTGGTGTGGCACCGCTCAGCACGGATAACACCCAGGTCGATGCCATTGCCGCAACCGTCGCGCAGGCGGTGGTGGCAGAGGTGGCCGCCGCAGAAGAACAGGTGGCCGCAGTGATTGATGCGCCGGGCGTGCGCGTGTCGTACCGGCCTAGAATCCGTCCCGCCGTGCGCGCACCCGTCACCCCAACGCCCACAGCCGCCAGCGCCCAAACCGAAGAGGTGAACCCCGCCAGCCTGCCTGCGGGCACGCGACTGGCACAGCTTGGTGCCTTTGACAGCCCCGAAGTGGCGCGGGCGCAATGGGATCAGTTGCGCAGCCGATTTGATGTCTATTTGGGCGACAAACGGCGCATCGTGCAAAAGGCAACCAGCGGCGGGCGCGTGTTCTACCGATTGCGCGCCATGGGCTTTGAAGACACCGCGGATGCGCGGCGCTTCTGTTCCGCGCTGGTGGCGGCCAATGCGGATTGTATCCCGGTGGTCACGCGCTGATGGCCTACGGGGCCACGATCATTGATGCCGATGGACTGCGTCTGAGCAAAGACGAAAAAGCCTTGTTTCGCGACGCTGATCCCTTCGGGTTCATTCTGTTTGCCCGCAATATTGAAAGCCCCGATCAGCTGCGCGCCCTATGTGGTGAAATGCGCGATGCTGTGGGGCGCAATGCCATCATCACCATCGACCAAGAAGGTGGGCGTGTGCAGCGGATGCGTGCGCCAACCTGGCGGGAATGGCCCGCCCCGCTAGAGCTTGCCAAACGCGCAGGAGCGCAGGCCCCCCGCGCGTTTTATCTGATGTACCGGCTGATCGCGGATGAGCTGATGTCTTGCGGCATCGACAGCAATTGCGCGCCGGTGCTTGATGTGGCGGGGGCGGGGACACATCCATTCCTGCTGAACCGCTGTTACGGCACTGAGACGGCTGAGGTCATCACCATTGGCCGGCAGGTGGCGGATGCCATGATGGATGGTGGCGTGCTGCCGGTGATGAAACATATGCCGGGGCATGGCCGCTCTGGCATGGACACGCATTTTGATTTGCCGGTTGTGGATGCGCCGCTGGCTGAACTACAGCAAACGGATTTCGCGCCTTTCCGGGCGCTGAATGATCTGCCGATGGGGATGACGGCCCATCTGGTCTTTACCGAGATGGACAGCGTGCCAGCAACATTGTCATCCACGGTCATGCAATGCATCCGCGACGACATTGGGTTTGATAACCTGGTGATGACGGATGATACCTCAATGGAGGCGCTCTCAGGCACCCCGGCTGAACGGGCAGAGGCCGCAATTGCGGCAGGCGTGGATGTCGTGCTCTATTGCAACGCAGCGCTGGCTGACCGCGCCGCTGTGACCGAGGCTGCTGGTCTTTTGACCCCAAAGGGGCAGGCGCGGGCAGAACGGGCTGAAGCCATGCGCAAAACCCCAGACGACATTGACATTTCCGCTCTTGAACGCGAATTTGAAGCGCTTCTGGGCGGGACAGTGCATGGCTGAAACAGCATTTGAGGAAGATCAGATCTCTGTCGCGGATCGGTTGGCTGCAGAGGCGCTGATCGTTGACGTAGATGGCTTTGAAGGCCCGCTTGACCTGTTGCTGACGCTCAGCCGGACCCAAAAGGTTGATCTGCGCAAAATCTCCGTTCTGCAACTGGCCCGGCAATACCTGCACTTTGTCGAACGCGCCAAGGCGCTGCGGCTGGAACTGGCGGCGGATTACCTGGTGATGGCGGCTTGGCTCGCGTTTCTCAAATCCCGCCTGCTGCTGCCTCCTGACCCCGAAGAAGAGGGGCCCTCAGGCGAAGAGTTGGCCGCCCATCTGGCATTTCAGCTGGAGCGCTTACAGGCCATGCGCAATGTCGCGGCGCGGCTGATGGGGCGTGATCAGTTGGGGCGTGATTTTTTCGCCCGCGGCCACACCGCCGAGGTCGAGCGCGTGCGCCGCGTCACCTATACGGCCACCTTGCTGGATCTCATGCAGGGCTACGCGCGCATCCGTACCAAGGATGAGTTCCGCCCCTTTGTCATGGACCGTGAGGCGGTCTTTACCATGGAGCAAGCGCTGGACCGGATGCGGGGTCTGATTGGGTTTGCAGGCGACTGGGGCGATCTGATGAGCTTCCTGCCCGAAGGGTGGGAGACCGATCCGATGAAGCGACGCTCGGCCACGGCCTCCACCTTTGCTGCGTCGCTGGAGTTGGTAAAAGAAGGGCATCTGGAAATCAGGCAGAGTGAGATCTTTGCCCCGATCCAGCTGCGCAAAAAGGAATAACGGCGTGTCAGACGAGTACGAAGAGCAAGAAGAAAGCCTGTTTGAAGCGCCCCCCATGGGGGAACAGGAGCGTATGGTCGAAGCCGTGCTTTTTGCCACGTCTGAGCCCATCACATTGAAAGAGCTGGAAGCCCGGATGCCGCATGGCTGCGACGCAGGCGAGGCCATGGCGCATCTGCGCAAACGCTATGAGGGGCGCGGCGTTGCGGTCAGCCGCATTGGCGACGGTTATGCCTTTCGCACGGCACCCGATCTTGGTTTTTTGATGCAAAAAGAAACGGTTGAGGTGCGCAAGCTCAGCCGAGCGGCGATTGAGACACTGGCCATCATCGCCTACCACCAGCCTGTCACCCGCGCTGAGATTGAGGAAATCCGGGGCGTTTCCGTGTCGCGCGGGACCGTGGATCAGCTGTTGGAGCTGGAATGGATCCGCTTTGGCCGCCGCAAGATGACGCCGGGCCGTCCGGTGACCTTTGTCGTCACGCAAGGTTTTCTGGACCATTTCGGTCTGGAGAACGCCCGCGATCTTCCGGGCCTCAAAGAGCTGCGGGCCGCAGGGCTGTTGGAAAACCGTCCGCCCCCCGGTGCGATGTCGCTGACCGCAGATGCTGAGGAGGAAGATGAAAGCACAGAAGGTCAGTCCGAACTTTTTGAGGATTAATCCTCATTTGCCTGAAATTCGCCCCATTCAAGCGCATACTGCGACCTGAGCAGAAGAGGGCATCAACATGAACCACATCATCCGCATGATTGTGAACCAGGTGATCCGGCAACTGATCAACCGGGGCATCAAAGCCGGGTTTGACCAGGTTGGCCAAAAGCAAAACCGCAAGCAGGTGGCTGAGGGCGAAGGATCCGAGCAGCCGCAAATGACCCAGCAAGAACGCCAGCAGGCCCGTCAGGCCCGGCGCGCGGCGCGTCAGGCAAAACAGCAGATGCGGGCGATGCGGCAGGCGACGAAGCTTTGATGCGGGTTGAAGGCCAGCTTTAGCTGGGGTGGCCAACGCGGATGGGGCGTTGGGGGCACGGTTGCTTTTGAGTTTTAGTGGAAAGATGAAGCGCGGGGGCGTGGGCCTTATTGAGCGCTTTGTTTTTTCCAGGTGTTGTTTTCTGGGGGCGCGGCGGTCTTGCGGTTTACTGCCTGTGTGGTGGTTCTTGGATAGGCGTGAGGGTGCGCCCTGAGATTGAGGGCGCTTTAAGAACGGCTCTTTAGCTTTTGAAATGTTTGGACAGCTTCAGGCCCTGGCCTTGGTAGTTGGAAGCAAGGTCCGCGCCGTAAAGCTGCGTTGGGGCAGCGCTCATGCGTTCATAGACCAGTCGTCCGACCACTTGCCCATGCTCCAGTACAAAGGGCGCTTCATGGCAGCGCACCTCAAGCACGCCACGTGAGCCAGCTCCGCCTGCACTGTCATGGCCAAAGCCGGGATCGAAAAAGCCCGCGTAATGCACCCGGAACTCCCCCACCATGGCCAGGTAAGGTGCCATTTCGGCGGCGTAGTCGGGGGGGATGGTCACCGCTTCCCGGCTGACGAGGATATAAAAGGCACCGGGATCCAGGATGATCTGGCCGGTGCTCGTGTGCACCTCTTCCCAGAACTCAGCCGGATCGTAATGCCCGATGTTGTCCAGATCTATCACCCCGGTGTGGGGTTTGGCGCGGTAGCCCACCAAGGTGGTGCCGGGCAGTTTGAGATCGACGGAAAAGCCCAGACCTTCATCAATCACCGCATCGCCATCGACCAGCGGGGTTTGCGCATGCAGGGCGGCGAGGTCTGCGTCATCTAGCGCGGCATCGCCCCGGCTAAAGCGGATCTGGTTCAGCCGCATCCCAGGGCGCACTTTGACAGAGAAAGAGCGCGGACAGATCTCAGCAAAAAGCGGGCCCGCATACCCCGGTGCGATCCGGTCGAATTCTGTGCCGCCATCGGTGATCGTGCGGGTCAGCAGATCAAGCCGACCTGTGGAGCTTTTGGCGTTGGCCACGGCGGATACGTCATCGGGCAGGTTCAGCCCTTCCATCAAGGGCACAACATAGACACAGCCCTTTTCCAGCACCGCATCCTGGGTCAGATCAATCTGGTGCATGGTGAAATGTTCCAGCCGCTGCGTCACGCTGTTGCCGTGGCCCGCCAGGAAAGAGGCACGCACGCGGTAGGCAACGGTGCCCAGGCGCAGATCAAGGCTGGCAGGCTGAATTTGCGGATCAATGATGGCCGGGTCGGCGGTGATCTGACCCTCAGCGATCATTTCTGAAATGGCTTGGTTTGGGATCACACCCTGCATGATCGGTCCCTTCAAAATCCAAACGCCCGCGGGCCCAAAGGGCTGCGGGCGTTGGATTGGTTAGTCATGGTCGGGCTAGCAGGACTCGAACCTGCGACCTTCCGTCCCCCAGACGGACGCGCTACCAGGCTGCGCCATAGCCCGACGTGACCGCGTTCATACCTGAACTTTGCAGGCGTGCAAGAGGGAAGTTTAGGCACGTGGTCAGCTGTTTGCGCTTGGCGGGCGGCGGGCCGCCATGGAGTCACGTAGAACAGCGAGTTTCTCCAACAGGGGCGCGATTTCTTTGGCCTGCGCTGTGCTGAGACGCCGCACACCATGGGCGGCCGAGAGCACGGAGGGGGCCGCCGCGATATCTTCCAGTGGGGTGATGGCGGGCATCGGGATGTTGCGCGGTTTTGGGGCAGGGGCCTCAGGCTCAGCAGTCGGCGCCTCTGCCGCTTCTGTTTGCGTTTGGCCGGCCTCCTCAGGCTCAGCATCGGCCATGGGGCGGCGTAGGAAGGCGGGCAGATGTGCGGCGGGTGCGGCATCAGCGTCTTCTGTTGTTGCCTCAGTGGGTGCCTCATCAGCGTCTTCTGCGGCTGCCTTTGCAGGGACCTCATCCGCTTCTTCTGCTGCGGTCTCCGCGGGGACCGGTGTGAGCACTTCCTCTGCCGGGGTGTCGTCATCGGGTTGCGCTTGGGGTGCGGCATCGGCGGGGGCGTCTGTTTCAGCAGCCACCGACGGAGTTTCTGGTTGCGCCTGCTCGGGGCTGGCCTCCTCTGCGGGGGCGAACATTTCCAGCTCGGGTTCAGCCTCAACCTCGGCCTCAGGTACCGGCTGCTCCACCTGAGGTGCGGCAGGTGCTTCTGCCTCTGTCTTATGACCAAAGCTGAGCACAACACCCGTTTCCGGCTCAGGCGCCACGTCCTCCACAATGGGTGAGGGCGGTGCAGCGTTGGCTTCCGCCAGCTCTGATGCGGTTATCTCATCCAAAGGGGGCGACATGGCGATGACATGGCCCATGCCCTCTTCGCGCAGAATTTTCTGAACGCCTTTGATGGTCAGCCCATCTTCGTGCAGCAATTGCTTGATACCACCCAGCAGTAGCATGTCATTGGGGCGGTAGTAGCGTCGACCGCCCGCCCGTTTGACCGGCTTTACTTGGGTGAACTTGCTTTCCCAAAAGCGCAAAACATGGGCTTGAATGCCCAGCCACTCGGCCACTTCAGAGATCGTGCGAAACGCGTCTGGGGACTTGGACATGATCAGCGCTTCGTTGCCGTCGGCCACCCGGTCTTTCATCAAGTGTGAAGGGCGGAAAGTTAAGACACGGCGCGGGTTTATCGGCACTTCTTCACCTGTTTTCGGGTTCCGTCCCACGCGGGCGGTTTTGTCCCTTACAGAAAAGGTGCCAAAGGATGAGATTTTGACCTGTTCGCCCGCGACCAGCGCATCGGACATATGGTCCAGAACAGATTCGACCAGCTGTGCGCTTTCGTTGCGTGACAGACCCACCTCGCGAAAGACCGCTTCGCTCAGATCCATACGCGTCAGCGTTGTATTTGACATCCCATCCCCCAATATTTCCTAACCCACCTTAGACGTGGGGAAAATTCAGAGTCAATATCAATGGCTTGGCCCGGCGTCTTTATGCGAAGCGGGCGGTGTTACCAGCGTAAGACCACAGCGCCCCAGGCCAAACCGCCGCCAATCGCTTCGGTAACCAGCAGATCGCCCTGTTTGATCTGCCCACGCGCCTTGCCCACAGACAGCGCCAGCGGGATGGAGGCCGCAGAGGTGTTGCCATGATCCTGGACCGTGACAACAACCTTATCCATCGGCAAATCCAGCTTCTTTGCGGTGCCCTGGATGATGCGTATGTTGGCCTGGTGGGGCACGATCCAGTCAACGTCTTGAGCGCTGACGTTGGCACGCGCCATCGCTTTTGTGGCCGTATCGGCCAATTTGCCCACCGCATGACGAAAAACCTGATTGCCCTGCATCCGAAGATAGCCGGTGGTGCCGGTGCTCACACCGCCATCGACATAAAGCAGATCACGGTATTTGCCGTCTGAATTCAGATCTGTGGACAGGATGCCACGATCGGCGGGCGTGCCTGCGCCCTCTTGTGCCTCCAGCAACAAAGCGCCCGCGCCATCGCCAAAGAGCACGCAAGTAGACCGATCTGTCCAATCCATAATGCGGCTAAAGGTTTCGGCACCGATCACCATAACGCGTTTGGCCTGACCCGACAGGATAAGCGCATTGGCATTGGCCAGCGCAAAGACAAAGCCTGCACAAACAGCTTGCACATCAAAGGCATAGCCCGAGGTCATGCCCAGTTCAGCCTGTACCATCGTGGCCGCCGACGGGAAGGTCAGATCAGCCGTGGACGTGGCCAGAACAATCGCGTCAACGTCGTCAGCACCCAGGCCCGCGTCCGCCAAAGCGGCACGTGCAGCAGCGGTTGCCATCGCTGATGTGGTTTCGCCTTCTGCCGCGAAATGACGGCGTTCAATGCCCGAGCGCGCCCTGATCCAGGCGTCATCGGTATCTAGCGTGGCCTCAAATTCGGCGTTCTCGACAACACGTTCAGGCAGGTAGTGGCCACACCCAATTACGACCGCGCGGGTATTCATTCTGATGTCTCCTTGGCGGGCAGGGTGGCGGCCACGCGGGCAGCGAGCCGGTCGTTGAATTGGTTCTGTGAGAGCTGTGCGGCCAGTTTAATGGCCGCAGACACGCCTGTTGCATCCGCAGCACCATGGGATTTGACCACAGTGCCGTTTAGGCCCAGAAACACGCCGCCGTTCACGCGGCGCGGGTCAATCTTTATCCGAAGCCGTTGCAAGGATGTGTAGGCAAGCAGGGAGGCGATTTTGGACATAAAGGAATAGCTGAAGGCTTCGCGCAGGCGTTGGCCCACCAGGCTGGCGGTGCCTTCGCCAGTTTTGATGGCGATGTTGCCCGTAAAGCCGTCGGTGACGATCACGTCGGCCACGTCTCCGGAAATGTCAGCACCTTCGACAAAGCCCACAAATTCAAACCCGGCATCGCCTTCAAAGTCACGAATCATATCGTGGGCCTCTTTCAACTCTGTCCGGCCTTTGTGTTCCTCTGTCCCGACGTTCAGCAATCCCACCCGCGGACGGCTGAGGTCCATGCCGTTGCGGGCATAGGAAATGCCCATCAGCGCAAAGCGCACCAAATCATCCGCGTCTGCCCGGATATCAGCACCAACATCCAGCAGCACGTTGAACCCTTGCGGGTTGGCAGAGGGGTAAAGGACGGCAATCGCAGGACGGTTAACGCCGGGCAACTTGCGCAGGCGGATCATCGACATCGCCATCAATGCGCCCGTGTTGCCACAAGACACTGCAACAGCAGCTTCGCCGCTGCGCACGGATTCAATAGCCGACCACATGGAGGTTTCCTTGCCCGTGCGCACCACCTGGCTGGGCTTGTCATCCATGCTGACGATGTCGTTGGCGTGGCGGATATCGCAGATGCCCTGCAATTCAGGATGTTTGGCCACCAGCGGCGCAAGCGCTTTGGCATCGCCGTGCAGGATAAAGGCAATCTCGGGATTGATCTTGGCAGACAAAGTACACCCGGCAACAACAGCTGCCGGGCCTTCGTCCCCACCCATCGCATCAACTGAGATCAGGGTGCGCCCGGAACTTTGGGCGGCGGCCTTCGCTGAGGTATGATCGGTCGATGCCGTCACGGGTGCGAACGCCTCTTATGATGGTCTGCGTACTCGATGGCCTAGTTTAGGCCGCGTCATCTTCCAAGTCGATCTCTTCTGACAGCGCTACGACCTCTTTCTCGTCATAGTGGCCGCAGGCCGCGCAGACGTGATGGGGACGCTTGAGTTCGCCGCAGTTCGCACATTCCTGCGGGTTAGCAGCAACCAACGAATCGTGCGCACGGCGGTTGTTGCGGCGCGATTTGGATACTTTGTTCTGTTGGACAGCCATGTCTGGTGCCTTTGCGTTTGGGGGCGTGCACAGCGTACAGGCCCAGTTTTCAGTGTTCCCGGATTGGGTTGTCCGCCGCTTTATGCAAAGCGGGGTGCCTTGTCCAACCAAAATTGGGATGAGGGCGGCAAAATACTCAGAAAAATGTGTCGCGCAAGCTGATTTTCGCGCGTTGGAATGTGGGGCCTAGTCCTCACCGTTCTCAAGTTTGCTTTTCAGGGCGGCCAGTCCGGCGAAGGGCCGGGCGTCCTCATCCGTCATCGCTTGTGTGCCTGGCTCGGCATAAACCATCTGGCCCAACGCGGCGTCGTCCTTGCGCGGGTAGTCGGGGATGGCCAGGGCCGGGGCCTCTTGCATGATCACGGCTGGGTCTATCCAGACGGGCAGCGGCTCTGTGGTGTCATCCTCTGGCATCTCTGCCTCAGGCTCATCGGGGTCTTCGTAACCTTCGACAAAATGCCGTGTGACATCGATGTCGATCCGGGTGGTCACGGGCTCAAGCGTGACGACACAAGGCTGCACAACCGTCGCGCCCAGCTTGCCCGTCAACGTCCAGTCCGTCCGACCCGCCGGCACAACTGCGCCTGAAAAGCTCAGCTTGCGCAATCCATCCAACGCCAGCGTTTCTGCCAGAGCGTCCAATGCTGCCCGTTCTGGGCGCAAGGCAAAGGTGTTTTCGGAGGTTTGTGATAAATCAGCGACCCGCAGGGCCGTTTCGCTTGGGGCGTTACGCGCCATACCGGTCCAACTTTCGTTTCTTGAATACAAGGGGGTGCATGGTGTATGCGACATAAAAGCCAGATGTTGTAAGGGCAAGAGGGCAGCACACATGGGGATGAAAAGCGGATCTGTTCTGCGTGTGGCGGCCATTGCCTGTTTTGGTCTTGGCCTAGCTGGGTGCACAGCCCAGTACAGCAACCACGGTTATATCCCACCACAGGAAGAACTGGACCAGATTGAGGTCGGCGCTGACACCCGCGAATCCGTCGCGGAAAAGGTCGGCGTGCCTGCATCCTCAGGGGTTTTGAACGACAGTGGCTATTATTACGTGCGGATGCGGACCCGCTCCGTTGGCCCCATCCCGCCCAAAGAGATTGACCGCCAGGTCGTTGCCATCAGCTTTAGCGAAAGCGGTGTTGTTCAGAACGTCGAACGCTTTGGGTTGGAGCGCGGGCAGGTGGTGCCGTTGTCGCGGCGCGTGACAGAATCGTCTGTGCGTGACAATTCCTTCCTGCGCCAGCTTCTGGGCAACATCGGCCGCTTTAACCCCGCAGCCTTTGGCGGTTGATGCGGTGACGGTGGGGGCTGTGTTGCCGCGACAAGGCACACAGGTGGGCAGTATGATCGCCCTGACCAAAGGACGCTACCGGGCTCGGCAGGCCGAAACGCCTCAAGACTTGCGTGCTGCACAGGCCCTGCGGGCCAAAGCCTTTGGCCTTGAGACCGCATTGGATCAAGATCCCTTTGATGCGCAAAGCGTTCACATCCTGATCGAAGAAGACCGCACCGGTACGCTGGTCTGTTGCTACCGCTTGCAAGCGCTCAAGGGGGCCACGCTCAGCAAAAGCTACGCGGCACAGTATTATGAGCTGAGCGCATTGGAAGAATACGAGGGTGTGTTGCTGGAGATGGGCCGTTTCTGCGTGACTCCAAACCTGCGTGATCCTGATATTTTGCGCGTGGCCTGGGCGGCGATGACGGATTTCGTCGATCGCAATGATGTGAAGCTCTTGTTTGGGTGTTCGTCCTTTTCTGGTGTCCAAGCAGAGGCCTATCTGGATGCCTTTGCCATGCTACGAGCGCGCTACCTCGCCCCTGCGCGGTGGTTGCCGCGCGTGAAAGCCCCCGATGTGTTCCGCTTTGCCGCGCGTCTGCGGCGCAAGCCTGACGTGAAAAAAGCGATGCAGCATATGCCACCGCTGTTGCGCACCTATCTGATGATGGGTGGCTGGGTCAGTGATCATGCGGTGGTTGATCACCAGATGCAGACGTTGCATGTCTTTACCGGCCTTGAAATCGGCGCGATCCCGGACAGCCGCAAACATTTGCTGCGCGCCTTGGTCTAGGGGCAGCCCAGCAAAAACGCCGCTGGCCACGTTGACCTTATCCATGTCCGCTTGTAGCAGCGCGGGATGGCGCGTGCACCTTTACTCCAGCTCAACGACATCTCACTCACCTTCGGGGGAGACCCTGTGTTTGAGGCCCTGTCACTGGTCGTTCACAGCGGCGACCGCGTGGCGCTTGTGGGGCGGAACGGATCCGGCAAATCCACCTTGATGAAGGTGATGGCCGGTTTGGTTGAGCCTGACAGCGGTGAGGTGGTCGCCGGACCAGGTGTGTCGGTTGGATATATGGAGCAAGATCCTGATCTGACGGGCTATGAGACGCTGGGGGATTTTGCCTGCGCCACCTTGGAGCCCAGCGAAATGTACCGGGTGGAACGCGCAGGTGCCGGGCTCAAGTTCGATCCCGCACGGCCCGTGGCAACCGCCAGCGGGGGAGCGCAGACGCGCCGCACTGGCGCGGCTGATGGCCGAAGAGCCGGAGCTGATGCTGCTGGATGAGCCGACGAACCATCTTGATATTGAGGCCATCCGCTGGCTCGAAGATGAGCTGAAACAGACCCGCACCGCCTTTGTGTTGATCAGCCATGACCGCGCATTTCTGCGTGAACTTACGCGCGCAACCCTCTGGATTGACAGAGGAATGGTCAGAAGGCAGGAAAAGGGCTTTGCCGCCTTTGAAGCCTGGCGGGATCAGGTCTGGGAAGAGGAAGACACCCAGCGGCACAAGCTGAACCGTAAAATCAAGGCAGAGGCCCGCTGGGCCGTCGAAGGCATCTCTGCCCGGCGCAAGCGCAACCAGGGCCGCGTGCGTGCTTTGCAAGATCTGCGGGCCGAACGCGCCGCACAGATCACCCGGCAAGGCACCGCCGCTATGGCGCTGGAGGCCGGGCCAAAGTCAGGCCGCAAGGTGATTGAGGCCACAGGCATCGCCAAGCACTTTGGTGACAAAGAGATCGTCAGAAACTTCTCGCTCAAGGTGCAGCGCGGCGACCGCATTGCGCTGGTGGGGCCGAACGGCGTGGGCAAGACGACGCTTCTAAACATGCTCATAGGGCAAGAGACGCCAGATGAGGGCAGCGTGAGCTTGGGGACGAACTTGGCGCTCGCGCTCTTTGATCAGGCGCGTGCGCAGCTTGATGGTGACATGTCCTTGTGGGAATCCCTGACCGGGGACCCGGACATGCGCGTCTCGGGCAAGGCCGATCAGGTGCTGGTACGCGGTGCGCCTAAACATGTCGTGGGATACCTTAAGGAATTCCTTTTTGATGAGGCGCAGGCGCGCGCGCCTGTCCGATCCTTGTCAGGCGGAGAAAAGGCGCGCCTCTTGCTGGCCAAGATCATGGCGCGGGAAAGCAACCTGTTGGTTTTGGATGAACCGACAAACGATCTGGATGTCGAAACGCTGGATCTGCTGCAAGAACTGCTGGGGCAATACGACGGCACAGTGATCCTGGTCAGCCACGACCGCGATTTTCTGGACCGCGTGGCCGCGACGACCATCGCCATGGAAGGTGACGGCAAGGCGACGGTCTATGCGGGGGGCTGGACAGACTACCTGTCGCAGCGCGGTGAGGCAGAGCAGCCGGTTGATGCGCCTGCGGCCAAAAAGGCAGCCGCTGAGAAAGCGACGCCTAAGAAGGCGGAGAAGAAGGGCCTGAGCTTTACCGAGAAACACCGGCTAGAAGCGCTGCCTGCCGAGATGGAGCGGCTGGAGGCTGAGATTGGCAAGCTTGAAGAGCTGTTGTCAGATCCCGCGCTGTTCACGCGCGAGCCGGTTAAGTTTAACAAAGCCACGCAAGCCCTTGTGGAACGTCAAGAAAAGCTGTCAGCTGCTGAGGAAGAGTGGCTTACCCTGGAAGAGAAAGCCACGTCTTAACCTGGGGTCGGACCTTAACCCAATTGCACCAAGGCGTGCCGCTTTTTGCCCGCACTCAGCTTGACCGGCTTGGCCAGGCTTGCCGCATCCAGCATCAGGCCCGCGTTCGTCAACGGGGCATCATCCATCTTGGCCCCATTTTCAGCGATCAGGCGCTTTGCCTCTTTGCCTGACCCTGCCAGACCGGATTTCACGATCAGCTGCACGATTGAAATACCGTCGCCCACATCCGCAGCGCTGAGCGTCAGGGTTGGTAGATCATCGCCAATCCCGCCCTTCTCAAACACCTCTTTAGCGGTCGCTGCTGCCGCTGCCGCCGCGTCGGCACCGTGCAGCAAAGTTGTGACCTCATTGGCCAAGATGATCTTGGCCTCATTGATCTCGGACCCCTCAAGTGCGCCCAAGCGGTCACATTCCTCAACCGGCAATTCGGTGAATAGTTTCAGGAACTTACCCGTGTCTGCATCTGTCGTATTGCGCCAGAACTGCCAGAATTCATAGGCGCTTAGCATGTCGCCATTCAGCCAGACGGCGCCATTGGCCGATTTGCCCATCTTGCGCCCGTCTGACGTGGTCAGCAGGGGCGTGGTCAGCCCGTAAATCTCGGTCTCAAGCACCCGCCGGGTCAGGTCGATGCCGTTGACGATGTTACCCCATTGGTCCGATCCACCCATTTGCAGCAAACAGCCATAGCGGCGGTTCAGCTCCAGGAAGTCATAGGCCTGCAGGATCATGTAGTTGAATTCCAAAAAGGACAGCGATTGTTCGCGGTCCAGCCGGGATTTCACGCTCTCAAAGCTGAGCATGCGGTTCACAGAGAAATGCCGCCCGATGTCACGCAGGAAATCGAGGTAGTTCAAGCTGTCGAGCCATTCAGCATTGTTGAGCATCATCGCATCGGTCGGCCCGTCGCCATAGGCGAGGTATTTGTCGAACACCTGCTGCATGGCGGCGATGTTGGCGTCGATCTGCTCAGGCCCCAGGAGGGGGCGTTCGTCACTGCGAAACGACGGATCGCCCACTTTCGTGGTCCCGCCCCCCATCAGGGTAATGGGTTTGTGCCCACACTTCTGCAGCCAGCGCAGCACCATGATGTTCATCAGGTGGCCCACATGCAGGGACTGCGCGGTGGCATCATAGCCGATATAGGCGGGCACCACCCCGGCGGCAAAGGCTTCATCCAGCCCTTGATAATCGGTGCAATCGGCCAGAAAGCCGCGTTGCATCATTACGCGAATGAACTCCGATTTGGGGTGGTAGGTCATGGTCTCTTGCCTCAGCGTCGGTTTGCGAGGCATCTATAGGCAGAACACAAGCCGAGGGAAAGGCCCGGCGAGGGGCGGATGGGGCAATGAGCAAGGCAATTTCCAAAGAAGGACCGGTGACGGCACGGGGGGCGATGTCTGGCACATCGCTGGATGGTGTGGATGCCGCTGTCCTGGTGACTGATGGGCAAGACATCTTGTCCTTTGGCCCGACGGCCTATCGGCCTTACAGTGCTGAGGAGCGGGCGGTACTGGAGGCGGCTCTGGGTTCCTGGGACGGACCAGAGGTTGTGGCCGCCACGCAAGTCGTCGAGGCGGCCCATATCGCATTGCTGTCGGGGTTGGGCCCGGTGGATGTGCTGGGCTTTCACGGCCAGACCCTGGCCCATGCCCCACGAAGCCGGGGCACCTTGCAGGTAGGCGATGGCAACGCCCTTTCGCAGGCGTTGGGCTATCCTGTGGTGTGGGATTTCCGCACGGCTGACGTTGCCCTTGGCGGCGAAGGCGCGCCGCTGGCCCCGTTTTTCCACCACGCCTGCGCGCGTTTTGCCGGATTGTCCCAGCCGGTTGGGTTTTTGAACCTTGGCGGCGTGGGCAATCTGACCTGGGCGGATCCGCGCATGGCGGCCCCTGAAGCTGAAGGGGCGCTCTTGGCCTTTGACACGGGGCCTGCGAATGCGCCGCTGAATGATTTGGTGCACGCCCGTCTGGGGCAGGCCTACGATGCGGAAGGGGCGCTGGCGGCACAGGGTGAGGTGGCTTTGGGCGCGTTGGAGCTTTTTCTGGCCGAGCCCTATTTTTCGCGCATCCCGCCCAAATCGCTCGACCGGAATGATTTTGCCGAAATGGTCGGTCTGGTCACCGAGCTCAGCGATGCCGATGCCGCGGCCACGCTGACGGCGATGTGTGCCGCTGGCGTTGCAGAGGCGATGCAGCATTGTCCAAGCCTGCCGGAAGCGGTGTTTGTCACCGGCGGCGGCCGGCATAACCCGGTGCTGATGGAGATGTTGCGGGCAGGGCTTGATTGCCCGGTGCGGGCAGTCGAAGAGATCGGTTTGGACGGCGATATGTTAGAGGCGCAGGCCTTTGCCTATCTGGCGGTGCGGGTGGCGCGGGGGCTGCCCACGTCTTGTCCCGGCACCACCGGCGTGCGCGCGGCTGTAGGGGGTGGGCAGGTGAGCGTGCCGCGTTGACCGGCGGCGCTCCTTCGCCCTGACGGGCGGCGTCGCTGGGAGGCCCCGTGGTCCAGGGGGTTGTGGCTATTTTGGAGGCTTGTGTGTGGCGGTGAGGGCGGAGGGGCTTCGGGTCTCACCTTCCCAGAGAGATGGCGCCGCCCTTGATTGATCCCCTGCGCTGGCAGACAGCCATCCGCTTGCCAAGCAGAATAGCGGTTTCCCAGCACGCTGGGTCCCTCCGCGATTCAACTTGGCAACCGGCCGTCTGCCCGCCTGCCTGGTGCCCAAGCAAGGGCGGCGCCATCCCAGAGAAGATATCAGGGTTTGGCGCGTTGCAGCATGCCAAACAGATCGCGTGGATCGTCTGGATCGACCAACAGGTCGAGCGGGTGGAAAAGCCCGGTTTCGGCCACCTTGTCGCGGACATAGCGCAGGGCAGAGAAATCCTCGATTGCAAAGCCCACGCTGTCAAAGAGGGTGATTTGCCGGTCATCCCGGCGACCCGGTGCCTCACCGGTCAGGACTTTCCAGAATTCGGTGATGGGGTAGTCGGCTGGCATCTGCTGGATCTCCCCTTCGATCCAGGTTTGTTCGGGGAATTCTACAAAGGTGGTCGCGCGGTCAAGGATGGCGGGGGCGAGTTCTGTTTTGCCAGGGCAATCGCCGCCAATGGCGTTGATGTGCACGCCTGCGCCGATCATGTTGTCGGTCAAAACGGTCGCATTTTGCTTGTCAGCGGTGCAGGTGGTGATGATCTGCGCGCCCTGCATGGCCTCTTCGGCGCTTTGGCATGAGGTGACACGCAGCCCCTGTTCCGCCAAGTTGGCCGCGCATTTGGCGGTGGCGGCGGGGTCGATGTCAAAAAGGCGGACCTCTTTGATCCCGACCATGGCCTTCATGGCGAGGGATTGGAATTCTGACTGTGTGCCATTGCCAATCATTGCCATGACGGTTGCGCCTTTAGGGGCCAGAACCTTGGCGGCGAGGGCCGACATGGCCGCGGTGCGCAGGGCCGTCAGCAGGGTCATTTCGCTGAGCAGCACCGGATAGCCGGAGGCAACATTGGCCAGAAGGCCGAAGGCCGTGACCGTTTGCAGCCCGTCGCGGGTGTTTGCCGGGTGGCCGTTCACATATTTGAAGCCATAGACCTCGCCGTCCGAGGTGGGCATCAGTTCAATCACACCGGTTTCAGAATGGCTGCCAACCCTTGGTTTTTTGTCAAAGTGCGGCCAGCGCTTGAAATCAGCCTCAATGCACGCGGCGATGCCGCAGATCATCTCTTCGACACCGATGTGGTGCACCAGTTTCATCATGTTCTCCACAGAGATGAAGGGCACAAGCGCGTTTTTTGAGGGGGCAGGTAGGTCATATCATTTCCTTTAATAGGCGCGGGTTGGACGATCAAAGACGCGCCGTCCCAGCGCGGAGGCCGCCAGGTCAACCATCAGCGAAGCGGTCCGTCCGCGTTCGTCAAGAAAGGGGTTCAGCTCCACCAGATCGAGCGAGGTCATCAACCCGCTGTCATGCAGCATTTCCATCACAAGATGCCCCTCCCGGACGGTGGCACCGCCCGGCACGGTGGTGCCCACGGCGGGGGCCACGCTGGGGTCGAGGAAATCCACATCCAGCGAGACATGCAGCATCCCATTGGCGGCGGCGACTTTGCTCAGGAATGCATCAAGCGGGCGCGCGATGCCGTTTTCATCAATCTCGCGCATGTCCACATGGGTGATGGCGCTGTTTTGCAGGGCGCTGCGTTCTTCGGGATCGACAGAGCGCAGGCCGATGATGGCTACGTTTTCCTCTGGGACAGGTTGGGTGATGGCGGGAAAGCCGTCAAAGTCTGGCCTACCGGTCACATAGCCCAACGGCGTGCCGTGCAGATTGCCGCTTTGGGTGGTGGCGGTGGTGTGAAAATCCGTATGTGCGTCCAGCCACAACACAAAGAGCGGGCGCTTTTGGGTCTGTGCATGGCGCATGACGCCCCGCACGCTGCCTAAGGAAAGAGCATGATCGCCGCCCATGAAAACCGGCAGGCCCTCTGCCACGGCGGTCTCAGCGACCTCTGACAGCGATTGCGTCCAGGCGATGGTTTCCTCCAAGGCGATCAGGCGGTCATGGGGTTGCGGTGTGAAGGGGCGCGGCGCGACATTGCCGCGGTCTTCGACCTTGTGGCCCAGATTGGTGAGCGCCTCGGCCAGGCCTGCGGTGCGATAGGCGTCAGGCCCCATCAGACATCCCTTTCGGGTCTTGCCACAGTCCATCGGTACGCCGATCAGGATGCAGTTTTTTGTGCTCATGCTCAGGCCTCTTATTGCTATGGGTTACAGATATCGGGCCTTAGTGGTTATCGACAAGCTGCCAAATTGGTCTTATTGATCGGTAATTGATCAAAATGAGTGGTGGTTATGGACGAAATGGATCATCGCATCTTGTCGGCGTTGCGGCATGATGCACGCGCCCCGATTTCGGATCTGGCGCTGGCGCTCAATATCACGCGCACCACCCTGCGCACGCGCATCGCGAAGTTGAAGGAACGTGGTGAGATCGTGGGCTTTACGGTTGTGACCCGTGCCGATGTGACCCAAGACGCGGTGCGCGGGCTGATGCTGATCGGGATCGAAGGGGTGGGTACCGAACGGATCGCGCGTCAATTGGCTGGATTTCCTGAGGTGCGCGCGCTGCATTCAACCAACGGACGCTGGGATATCATTCTGGAGATTGGGGCGGAAACGCTGGAGGCGTTTGATCTTGTCCTCACCCGCATCCGGCGGTTGGAGGGCATAACGACAAGTGAGACAAACCTGCTGCTGCGGACCCAAAAGAAATCCTAACTCCTTTTGTCCTGGGCGGTGATCGCCTCAAGGTGGCTGAGTGCCAAAGGTGTCAATGCATCAGATACTGTCCAGTGTGGCGGACAGTTGCTCAGGTGCGCCCATAGCCTTTGCGCGCCGCCATAATCCACAAAGCCGTCAGGCCCAGCGCAAAGATCGCGTTCCACCCGGCCATAGAGAGGCCCAAAAACTGCCAGACGATTTCATCGCACATGATCACGCCAGCGGGGGCGTCCAGCGATAATAGGGCCGCCCCATCAAGCGCGCCCAGATCCTGTCCCCCACCGCTGCACGAGGATGGACCCGGCCAGAACTTCCACTCAACCCCGGCATGATAGGCCCCGATGGCCGCTGTGCTGAAAGCGGCCAAGCCACCAAGCCAGCGCAGGGCGCGGGGACCACCTGCAAGGATCGCGGCCCCAATCACAACAGCGGCGGCATGTGGCCAGCGCTGCCAAAGGCACATCTTGCAAGGTAAAAGCCCGCCAATGTGCTGGAACCCAAAGGCCCCGATCAGCAGCGCGGCTGAACCAAGCGTGGCCAAGAGTACAAGGGCGCGCGCGCTCATATAAACCTCACCAGGAAAAAGCCGCCGATGAGCAGGACCACAAAGAGCGTGAACATCAGCCCCAAGCGTTTTTCAATGAACGCTCGGATCGGCGCGCCGAAATACCACAGCAGGCCAGCCACGATAAAGAACCTCAGGCCGCGGGCCAGGATAGAGGTCACGATGAAGGTGCCCAGCGGCATCGCAGTCCAGCCCGACATGATGGTGATGACCTTGTAGGGAAACGGTGTGACGCCAGCCACCAAAACAGCCCAGAAGCCCACATCATTGAAGCGGGTTGAGAATTCGGCCATGGCGTCTGCCTTGCCCAGTGCCGCCAAGATCGGCTGGCCCAGCGCCTCATAGGCAAATGCCCCGATCGCATAGCCAAAAAGGCCGCCCAAGACCGACGATACCAAAGCGATGCCCGCAATCAGAAACGCCCTTTTGGGCTGTGCGATGATCATGGGGATCATGATGATGTCCGGCGGGATGGGAAAAAATGAGCTTTCCACAAAAGACACGATGGCCAGTGCCCAGAGGGCGTGGCGATGCTGTGCAAGGCTGAGGGTCCAATCGTAGAGGCGTTGTAGCATGGGGGCCTGTTTTGCGCGTGTACGCTGCAACACCACGTCCGACGCGGTGCGTCAAGGGTGCGTGGTATTTCGTGGCAAAATGCCCTTGCCCGGCGGCTTGATGCAGGCTAGACCCCCGCGCAGTGCCCAAGTGGCGGAATGGTAGACGCAGGGGATTCAAAATCCCCCGCCTTCGGGCGTGCCGGTTCGAGTCCGGCCTTGGGTACCACTGGCAAACCGCCAGCCGCTTTCCCCGACATCCTGAGTTTGTGGCTGGGTCCAGCTTGCTGGTTGGGCATATTGTCTAAAATGCGCTGCATATTTTCGGGGGATTTGGCGATTTGTGGGGCTCAGTTTGAGCTTTTTCCGAATGGTATTCATGATCGTATTTGGTAATGAAGTCAGATTGATAGAAGCCTATCTTCAACCAATTTCCGTGCGCCCGACGCGCTGTTCCACTTAACCCTGAATTAACTGTGCTCTCGATAGGTCCTTGGTTAATGCGCCCCTAAGTGCGGGCGCTTTGATGGCGTTTGCATGAGGGTCAAGGCGATGGCGAAGACGGGTTATTCAACGACGGCTGGGGCGGATAAGGGTATCGCGGCACCCCTCGATCCGTTGGCAAAACGGCCAGAGACTGCGACGCAAACAGAGCCTGCGCCTGATGAAGGCACCACAGGTGCCACCTCAACCACTGCGACAGCGGCCTCAACGAACCCAAGCACACCACCAGATGACCCGAGCATGCTGCTCAAGCTCCTGACGCTCCTGCGCGATGTCCTCTTTGGCCCCCGTGACACGGCGGAGGCAGCAGAAGACACCAGCCCAGAGCAGACCGTGACCCCGGACCAACCTGAGACCGGGGTGGCTGAAAAAGAGCCGATGGGTGAAAGCATCACTTTGGGTTTCCAATCCACACAACCTGACCCCGCCATGGCGGACATCGGTAAGACAGACCCGAAATTCGCTGAGACCAAAGACGACAAACGTTCCGACAGCACAACAGATGACAAAGACAAAACCATCGACCTCTCAACAGTTGGCGCGCCAGATCGGGGGTATCCAGGTCTGACGCGGATGGGCTGGGGTTCGACCCTGACGCCGATCCTGAAGACAATCGCGACTTTATTCAGGGCGGGCAGGGCGATGATGACATCCGCGCAGGCGATGACCGCGATACGGTGCTGGCTGGTGCCGGCGCGGACAGCGTTGATAGTGGATTTGACGATGATGAGATTGATGGCGGTGCCGATGATGACCGCCTGGTCGGCGGCGAAGGCGCCGATACCATTCTGGGCGGCTCTGGCGATGATGTGATCTTTGCCGGGAACGATCCTGCGCGGGTGCCTGATGGGTTCAACATCGAAGATGTCGCCGGGCCTGACACCTCTGATTTTGCGCCGGACCGCGATCCCGAAAATGGCCGCGATTTTGTCGATGGCGGATCGGGCGATGATGAAATCTATGGCGCTGATGACAGCGACACGCTGCTGGGTGGCAGCGGGGATGACACAATAGACGGCGAAATTGACGATGACCTCATTTTTGGGGGCACGGGCGACGATGTGCTGCGCGGCGGCCAGGGGGACGATACAGTCTTTGGTGGTGCGGGCCGCGACGTATTTACCGATGTCACAGCTGGTGATGTTCTGGATGGCGGAAGCGGTGCAGAGGATTTCGATACGCTGGATTTGCGCGGCTCAGCCGCACCAGATGGGGCGCTGTCGGTCACCTATACCTCGGACAGCCGTGAAGACGGGTTTGTCCAGTATTTCAACAGCGACGGTGACGAAACGGGTCAGCTGACCTTTACCGAAATGGAAAGCGTCATCAGTTGTTTTGTCACGGGCACCCAGATTGCGACACCCATGGGCGAACGCAGGATCGAAGATCTGAAAGTGGGCGAGCGGGTCATCACCCGCGACAACGGGTTGCAGATCATTCGCTGGACCGGCGCGCGCCGGGTCAAGCCACGCGATTTCCGGGCGCATCCTGAATACCAGCCCATCCATATCCCCAAGGGTGCCTTGGGTCATGGGGCCCCCTTGCGCAGCCTGACCGTCTCGCCCAACCACCGGCTGTTGATCACAGGCAACCGGGCGGCGCTCTATTTCGAAGAGAATGAGGTGCTCGTTGCCGCAAAACACCTGGTCGGCTTTCGCGGCATCCGCCAGTTGCAAGAGCAAGAGCTGACCTATCACCACATCATGTGTGACCGGCACGAGGTGATCTTGTCTGAGGGTGCCTGGACCGAGAGCTTTCAGCCCGGTGATATGTCTCTTGGTGGCGTCGATGCCGCACAAAGGGATGAGTTGTTTTCCCTGTTCCCAGCCTTGGCGACCAGACAGGGGTTGCAAGACTATGCCGCAGCACGCCGCTCGCTCAAGAAACACGAAGCGAAACTCATTCTGGAGGATGTCTAGGGGCGACCGGGCAGCGTCAGCCGGGCCTGTCGTCCTGACCCAAGCGCCAACGCGCCCAGTCTTCGGGCGTGTCTAAATCCAAAGTTGCGTGCCGACCGGGCAGGCGGATCAAGCTCACCGCGCCTTTTGCGCGCTGCACAACAGAGCGGCCCCCGTCATCACCCTGTAAGGCCTGTAATTGCGGGAAAAGGGCTGCGCGAAAAACGATGGGGTGGCCCGGTTGTCCATCCTCAGACGTACCGCGCCAGATCAGCGTATCTGACGTTAAATCAACAGCTTCCAAGACGGTGCGAAAGTCATTTGCCTGCAGATCTGGTAAATCAGCCAGGACAATAAGCACAGCTTGGCAGCCTTGCGGCAGGGCTGCAATCCCCGCAGCGATGCTGCGCCCCATGCCCCGGGCTGCATCAATGACGGCCACCGGGGTTGCATCCAAGCCCTCTAGGGCGGCGTAACGGGCATGAGGTCGCGCGGGCAGGGCCACTAAAACAGGGCCGTCTGTGGCTGCCTGCGCCCGCAGCACCTGTTGCCGCAACAAAGGGATGCCGGAGATATCTTCCATCAACTTGTCGGCCCCGCGCATGCGCGTGGAGGCTCCTGCGGCCAGGATGAGGATGGGGAATGTCACCTGCGTCATGCCCTAGGGTAGCCCGGGGATAGGGGCGGAGGCAAACCAACCGCCACCGGTGCTGCGCAAATCATGAGGGCGCGTTTAGGGAGCCTGCCCATAGGACCGCCCGAACACCGCGGCATCCCTTTTGCGCGCCTCTGGGTCAGCCGCGCATCCGCGTCCCTTCGGGATCAAACAAGGGGGTCGTGATCAGCCGTGCGGGCCTCATTTCGCCCAAGATCTCAATCTCAACGGCCAAGCCTTCAGCGGCGCGGTCACGGGGGACAAAGCCTTGGGCAATTGATTTCTGAGCATGATGCGAATACCCGCCCGAGGTGCAAAAGCCCACAACCGCCCCCTCCAGCCAAATCGGCTCATAGCCCTGCACATCCGCATCCAGGGCGTCCACCTCAAATGCAACCAACTGGCGTTGAGGCGGGGTGGCGCGCTCTGCTTCGGCGACCGTGCGGCCGATGAAATCAGTGTTCTTTTTAAAGCTGATAAACCGGTCCAGACCGGTTTCGGCGGCAGTGTAATCGGGCGAGAATTCGGACATCCAGGACCCAAAGAAGCGGTCCAGCCGCAGCGACATCATCGCGCGCATGCCAAAGGGCACCATGCCGTGATC
Source organism: Sulfitobacter sp. GN1-4 (assembly GCF_055693825.1). Lineage (NCBI taxonomy): Bacteria > Pseudomonadati > Pseudomonadota > Alphaproteobacteria > Rhodobacterales > Roseobacteraceae > Sulfitobacter > Sulfitobacter sp. GN1-4. The sequence goes on from NZ_JBVFUQ010000003.1 coordinate 2,035,601, forward strand.
CTGACCCGCAGCCCAAAGCACGGACCACAACGCCCGCTGGTCCATCGCATCACAATAGATCTCAAACCCAAGATCGCCGGTGTAGCTGACGCGTTGCACGATGCAGGCGACCTGGCCGATCACGATCTCGCGCACATCAAGAAACCGCATGTCTGATACGTCCGCACGGGTCGTCGCTTGCAGCACATCGCGCGCCTTCGGGCCCGCAATTTGAAAGCCGGTGCGCTTGTTTGAGATATTGGTCACCGCCACATCACCGCTGAGCTGTGACATAAACCACCGCTCATGATAGGCCTGCGCGCCATAAGAGGCGGTCAGCTGAAACAGATCCTCAGCCAGACAAGAGATGGTGAAATCGCCGATTAGTTTGCCTTTTTCCGACAGCATCGGTGTGAGCGAAAGCCGCCCCAAGCCGGGCACACGCCCGGCCATCACACGGTCAAGCCAGGCGCGGGCATCGGCCCCTTTGACCAGGTATTTGCCGAAGTTCTGCACCTCATTGATGCCCACGCCGCTGCGCACCGCCGTCACTTCGCGCGCGGTTGCGGCAAAGGCGTCTGAGCGGCGGAACGAAGGTGTCTCATAGGCAGGCTCATCGCCTTGGGCAAAATAGTTAGCCACTTCCAGCCCGTATTGCTGGCCCCACACCGCGCCCATCTGGGTGAAAATGTCATACATTGGCGTGGTGCGGTGCGGACGCGCGGCGGGCAGTTCCTCATTTGGGTAGGCCACTGAGAAGCGTTTTTGATAGTTCTCAATTACCTTCGGCAGCGTGTAGCCGGGGGTGATCCAATCGCCAAAGCGAGCGACATCCATCGCCATGACATCGCGCTCCGGCTCTCCCTCAATCATCCACTGCGCCAGGGTCAGGCCCACGCCGCCGCCCTGAGAGAACCCGGCCATCACGCCACAGGCACTCCAAAAATTGCGCATCCCCGGCACCGGACCAACCAGCGGGTTGCCGTCAGGGGCAAAGGTGAAGGGGCCGTGGATCACGTTCTTGACGCCCGCGCGTTCCAGATCCGGGAAGCGGCGGTAGGCAAAGGCGATGCTGTCCTCGATCTTGTCAAAATCGTCCTGCAGCAGGTCCTGACCAAAGTCCCAAGACGTGCCATCCACCGCCCAGGGGCGGCAGGTTTGTTCGTAAAACCCGATGCACAGGCCCTTGCCCTCTTGCCGAAGATAGCTTTCGCCAGCGGGGTCCATCACATGGGGGTGTTCGTTGCCATCGGCCATCATCTCTTCGATCAGCGGCACGTTTTCGGTGACAAGGTACTGATGCTCCATCGGATGCAGCGGGAAATACACCCCCGCCATCGCCCCAACCTCGCGCGCCCAAAGCCCGCCTGCGTTGACCAGATGCTCGGCATGAATGGTGCCCTTATCCGTCACCACATCCCAGGTGCCATCGGGGCGTTGGTTGGTTTCACGCACCATGCAATGCGTCTCAATCGTGGCCCCGCCCATGCGGGCGGCCTTGGCATAGGCATGCGTCGTGCCTGAGGGGTCAAGATGCCCATCCAGCGGATCATAAAGCGCCCCGATGATCCCATCCGTATTGGTCACTGGCGCGATCTTGCGGATCTCTTCGGGCCCGACGATTTCGGTATCCAGCCCCATAAAACGGTGCTTGGCGCGTTCGGCCAGCAGCATGTCGAACCGGTCCTGATTATCCGCCAGCGTGACCCCGCCCACATGGTGCAACCCGCAAGACATGCCTGTGATCTCTTCCAGTTCTTTGTAAAGCCGGATGGTATAGCCCTGAAGGGCGGCCATATTCGTATCGCCGTTCAGCGTATGAAACCCACCCGCCGCATGCCATGTTGAGCCTGACGTCAGCTCAGAACGTTCCACCAGCATCACATCCGACCACCCCAGCTTGGTCAGGTGATAGAGTACAGACGCGCCGACAACGCCGCCGCCGATGATCAGAACTCGGGTGGATGTTTGCATATTGGTCTCCGTTCGTTTTGCCGTAACACTCTCAATCCGGGGGAAAGCGGCATGTGTTTTTCCGACAAGATGTGTCGTGATCCGGCAATCGGAGGCCAGCGCGCCGCTTCAAGGTTAGCACATTGGAAACCGCAAACAGGAAAACCCCATGCGCACCCATGCCCAAGCTGTCGTGATCGGAGGCGGCGTTATCGGCTGCTCAATCCTTTACCATCTAACCAAACTGGGCTGGACCGATGTGGTTCTGTTGGAGCGTGATGAACTGACGTCCGGCTCCACCTGGCACGCGGCGGCCAATATCCACGGGCTGCATGACAACAACAACATCACACGCATCCAGAATTACACAATGGATTTGTATAAATCGCTGGAGGCCGAGACCGGCCAGTCCTGCGGCGTGTTCCAACCCGGATCGCTGTATCTGGCGCAAACGGAGGCCCGCGAACACCAACTGCGTCTGCAGGCGGCAAAGGCCAAATACTATGACATGCCCTTCCGTGAAGTCAGCCGCGAAGAGGCCGAAGCGCTGCATCCATTGGTCAACTACGATGGCATCCGCTGCATCATGTTCGAAGAGAACGGCGGCAACGTGGACCCCTCAGGCGTGACGAACGCCTATGCCGTGGGCGCGCGGCAAAACGGGGCTGAGATCATTCGCTTTTGTCCCGTAACAGGGACCGACCAGCAACCCGACGGCAGCTGGATTGTGCGCACGGAAAAGGGCGATATCGCCACCCAATGGATCGTGAATGCAGCAGGGCTATGGGGGCGTGAGGTGGCCGCATTGGCGGGCCTAAAACTGCCCCTGCAACCCACAGAGCATCAGTATTTTGTGACCGAGACAATTGCTGAGATTGAGGGCATGGACCGGCGTCTGCCCTCTGTCGCGGACCGCGATGGGGAATATTACTTGCGCCAGGAAGGCAAAGGGCTGCTGGTGGGTGCCTATGAAAAAGACCTGCGGTTCTGGGCTGAGCACGGCACGCCGCAAGGCTTTGGGCATGAGCTGTTCGCAGACGATCTGGAGCGGATTGAGGAAAACATGATGCGCGCGATTGACCGTGTCCCGGCGGTAGGCACAGCCGGGATCAAACGCGTGATCAACGGGCCGATGATCTGGTCGCCCGACAGCAATGTGCTGTTTGGCCCTGCACCTGAGCTCAGCAATTATTTCTGCTGCAACGGCATTATCCCGGGCTTTAGCCAATCCGGCGGGATGGGCCTGCTTGCCGCCGATTGGATCATCACCGGCGAGAGCCGCTATGACATGTTTGCCTGGGACATGGCGCGGTTTGGCGATTGGGCCGATGCGGCCTTTGCCAAGGCGCGCGTGGGCGATCAATACGCCAACCGGTTCAAGATCCATTTCCCCAATGAAGAACGTGAGGCTGGCAGGCCCATGCGCCGCCGCCCCGCTTATGACGCGCAACAGGATTTGGGCGCTGTCTTTGGGCTCAATTACGGCTGGGAACACCCCTTTACTATGGCTACCCCGAAGGCAGTGTGGATGAAACGCACGGCTTCACGCGGCAAGGCTGGTGGGCCCAGGTCGGCAAGGAATGCCAGATGCTGCGGTCAAATGCAGGCATCATCGACATCTCCAACTTCGCCAAATACCGCGTCACCGGGGCAGGGGCCGAAGACTGGCTCAACGCGCTTTTCGCCAACACCATGCCCAAGGCTGTGGGCCGTTCCTGTCTGACACCGCTCATCGGTGTGCGGGGCGGCATAGCGGGCGACTTTACCGTCACACGGCTGGGCGAAGATGAGTTCTGGATCATCGGCTCCGGCATGGCCGAACGCTATCACCAGCGGTTCTTCAAAGCTGTGCCGCGCCCAGATGGCGTCACCTTTGAAAGCCAGACCGAAGAGATGTGCGGCTTTAACGTGGCTGGGCCAAAATCCCGTGAGATGCTGCAACGCATGACCAATGCATCGCTGGCGACGCAGGATTTCCCCTTCATGCGTTCCAAATGGATCGAGCTAGCAGGCGTGCGCTGCCTTGCGCTCAGGGTCAGCTTTACGGGCGATCTGGGCTGGGAATTGCACTGCGCCACCAAAGATCAGGCCCGGCTATTTGAGGCGCTGGTGGCGGCTGGCGCGGATGTTGGCGCAGGACCAGTAGGATCGCGGGCGCTGATGTCGCTGCGGGTGGAAAAGGGCTACGGCTCTTGGAGCCGCGAATACTCTCCTGAGTATTGGCCCCAAGAGGTTGGCCTGGACCGGCTGTGCAAGCTGGATAAGGATTTCCTTAACAAGGGCGCGGTCTTGGAAACCCTGGCCAAAGACGGCCGCGAAGAACTGGTGCTGCTGGTGCTGAATGCCGAAGATACGGAGGCCTCAAACGCCGACGCGACAGGCGGCGAGCCGATCTTCAAAGACGGCATCGGCATTGGCCGCGTCACCTCCGGCGCTTATGGATACACCGTGGGTCAATCTCTGGCTTTGGGCTTTGTCAAAGGGGCAGCGGCTGGTGATGACGTAGAGGTTATGGTGCTGGGCAAACCCCACCGCGCCACCATACTGGCAGAACCGCCCTTTGATCCCAAAGGTGAGCGTTTGCGCGCCTAAGATCCGCCCGCCCAGATCTTGCGCCAGAAGGCTCCAGCCTTAGGCGCTTCATCTTTCCAACTACACCTCCGGGGAGGCGGCCCATGGGGCCGTCGGGGCAGAGCCCCATCCTGCCCCTGCCGCAGGCACCCCGGTCAGAGAGGTCTGATTTTCAGCTGCGTAATCCGGTTGCCATCCCGCGATGTCACCTCAAACCGGAACCCATGAAAGCTGAACACTTGCCCCGCGGTGGGGATCATCTGCGCTTCATGAATAACCAGGCCCGCCACGGTATTGGCCTCATCATCGGGCAGTGACCAATCTGTGGCGCGGTTCAGATCGCGGATCGTCATAGCGCCGTCGACATAATAATGGCCATCCTCGCCCGGGGTCAGATGGTGATCGCCGTCCGGGTCAAACTCGTCCGTGATCTCGCCCACGATCTCTTCCAGAATGTCCTCCAGCGTGATCAACCCCTGGAGCGAGCCGTATTCATCCACCACCAGGGCAAAGTGGGTCCGGCGGCGCAAAAACTGGCGCATCTGCTCATCCAGGGTGGAGGTTTCGGGCACAAAATAGGGTTTCATCGCCACCGATGAGACATCGAATTTCTTCAGCGCTGACGCGTCCCCGTCCGGCCCGCCAATCAGCTTATACATCGCCCGCAGCAAATCCTTGGCGTGGATCACGCCGATGATGTTCTCAGGATCGTCCCGGAACACGGGCAAACGGGTGTGATTGGATTCCAAACATTGGTTCAGGATGTTTGACGGGTCATCGTCCGCGTCAATCATCTCAATGCCAGAGCGGTGCAACATGATCTCTTCCACCACCCGTTCGCGCAGATCAAGCGCGCCCAAAATCCGGTCGCGGTCTTCCTTTTCGACAACACCTTCGGAATGACCCAGCTGCAGCGCGCCAGCAATTTCCTCGCGCACCGCCAGGATGTTGCTGTCAGGATCAACCTGCACGCCCATCAACCGCAGCACACCGCGCACCAGCAAACGCACCGCCGCCACGATGGGCGAAAAGACCGTGACGATGAAACTAATAGGCCGCGACACCAGGGAGGCTGCGAATTCCGAATTGGTGATGGCAAAGGTCTTGGGCAGCACCTCGGCAAAGATCAGCACCAAAAGCGTCATCACCAGCGTGGCCATCGCCACGCCGCTTTCCCCAAAAAGCCGCGTGAACATCGCAGTGGCCAGCGAAGTCGCTAGGATGTTCACCAGGTTGTTGCCCAGCAAAACAGAGCCGATCAGACGTTCATTGTCTTCGGTGATCTTGAGCGCCCGTTCGGCCCCCTTGGAGCCTTTGTCCGCCTGCGCACGCAACTTGCCGCGTGAGGCGGCCGTAAGGGCGGTTTCAGAGCCTGAGAAGAAACCAGAGAGCACCAGCAGACACAAAATCACACTGGCGCTCAGCCAAAATGCGCCATCAAAGAGCGCGGGGGCGTTTTCCATTTGGGAACAAATCCATATAAGCGTTACCTCACATGGTTATGGGGCTGCAGGCCGTCCCATTCAAGGGTGGGCCGGTTCAGTCACGTGTTTCAGGATCATCTGACGCAGGTTTTGCGGGGGTTTGGGCAAGCGGATGATGCTCCAACACCAATTCCGACAGCCGTTCTTCCAGCACATGGGTGTAGATTTCGGTGGTCGCCACATCGGCGTGGCCCAACATGGTCTGGATGGCACGCAGATCCGCGCCATTGGCCAACAAATGCGTGGCAAAGGCATGACGCAGAGTGTGCGGTGTGACCTTTGTGGGATCCACACCAGCAGCAACAGCAAATTCCTTGATCAGCAAATAAAAGCGGTGCCGCGTCAAATGCCCGGACGCCCCGCGCGAGGGGAACAGAAACCGCGAGATCGGTTTACGTTTTGCCTGCGCTTCCGCATCTTGCCGGTCACGTTGCACCAGCCATTCAGCAAGTGCTGCCCGCGCCGGAGGCGACAGCGGCACCATACGTTCTTTGCCGCCCTTGCCCATGATCAGCAACAGCCGGGGGTCGCCTCGGGTCGCTGAAATGGGCAGGCTGACCAATTCGCTGACCCGCATGCCGGTGGCATAAAGCAGCTCCATCAAACAAGTGTTGCGCAGCTGATCTGACAGGCTGCGCCCCGATGCGCGGGCCGCGTCAAGCAAGCGGTCGACCTCATCCTCACTCAGGATTTTGGGCAGCCGCTTGTCCTGGCCAGGTCCTGCGATTTGAATGGCCGGATTGTCTTCGCGCAGACCTTCTTCAAAGGCAAAGCGGTACAATTGCTTGATCGCAGACAGCCGCCGCGCGCGGGTGGATTTTGCCAGACCCTGCGCATCGCATTGCACCAGATAGGCCTCAACATCCTGCCGGGTGGCAGAGGTGAAATCGAGGTCGCGATGGCTGAGGTAGGCGTCAAAGTCCTTAAGGTCGCGGCCATAGGCCAGCTGGGTGTTGGTGGCCGCCCCCAACTCTGCCGCTTGGGCCTCCAGAAACCGCGAAATCCATTCAAAGGTCTGGCTTGGCATTGCTACCCCTCCAACACCAAAAGCTGCAGGGCCGCCCGCCGGGCGGTGTCTTCCAATCCCAGCACCCGCAAGGTGGACAAGGCCTCTGTCAGGGCTTTGGCATCGCCACCGCTGCCGCCGTGGAGCAAAGCCAAGGTGCGCAGGATAGCCTCGCCAAGCTTGCCGTTTTGGGCCATCGCCACCAGTTCGGCACGTGCAGGTGATCCGTCAAAGGCCTGAAAGATGGCGGCCTTCATCCCGTTGGCCGGTTCGGCCTCGGGCAAGGCTCCGCGCGCGATGCTGACGGCGAGCGTGCCGTCCCGCACCGCTGCTGCAGCAGTTTCATACCCTGGTGACAACAGTTGGACCTTCAAGGCGATCTGGGCTGCGCGACCGCCAAGCTCAACCGGGGCCAGACGATCGGCAAAGAGCTGGGCAAAGCTGACTTCCAAACCAGCCTCAGCCATGGCGTTCCAAGCCGCGGGCAGGGTCTTTGACACCGCCTCAGCACTGCCAGCCCGCAACGCGGTATCCAGCTGTTGGAGGCGTGCAACCCTGTCCCAGACACCGCCAGATGCGGCAGGCTTGCGGTCTGAATACAGACCCAAGAGATGGTTCTCCGGCAACGCTCCGGCGCGGGTAAGCCGTTCTGCGGCCTCCAACTGGGCCTTCCAGCCCACCACGTCTCTGAGATCAGCAACCGCATAGGGGCGGGGCAAATTGCCGGTTGGAATAGGCTCACCAATCGTCTCAAAAAGCCGGAAAGTCAGCGGGTCCATGTCCCGTGGCACGGGCAGGGCGGGTTCGCCCTCAAACGCTTCGGGGTCGAGAAACCGCGCCAATAGGCTGAGCGCGGGGGGCGGCATTAGTCCCAGCGCCTCAGCCGATCCGAAGGTGAGTGCGGCGTCTTCCCAACGTTGTTCGCGGGCGTCGCAGAAAATGCGGGTGCCGTAGGACTGCGTCAAATGGGGGGCCGCCCTAAGCACTGCGCAGGCGCGGTCTTCTGTGCCGGTCAGCAGCGCAATGTCCATCCACAGATCGAAATGCTCAGGCGATGTGGTCACGCCAGCCTGTTCAATCAACGACAGGGCAGGCTCAAGCGCGCCGCGTTCAATCAGCTTGCGGACACGGGCCAAAGCAAAGGCGTCCCCGGCGGCGGTCCGCCCCTCAGGGGCCAGCGCTTCGGTCAGCAAAACGGTATAAAGCAACGCCTGCGCTGCGGGCAGGGTCAGATCGGGCAAGTCCTGGACCAGACGGTTCAACGTCACCAGATCGCTGCCGACCCAAAGATCAGAGGGCAGGCCGGTCACCCCGGCTGGCACCAGACCAATTTGGCGCGCGCCGCCTTCGGCCAGGGGTTGAACGCTGACATCAGGCACCAAAGCAGTGTCCGTCACGGGCGGCTCATCGGGTGATCTGGGTTTGACAGCAATGGGAAGCGTGGCGGTTTGTTGCCCCCCAGCCAGTCAATCACAGAGAGCGGTTGATCTGCCGGGGCCTGCGCCTGTGCGGGCAGGGCATGTGGCAGCATCCCGGCCAAAACCGTTCCCAAAAGGCAAAGGCGGATGCTGCGGCGCACTTACTCGGTCCCCAAGACCACGGGCTGGCGAATTTCTACAGGCTGCGGTGCAAACTCGGCCCCAAAAAATGGACCAAGATAAGCATAGCCAATGAGCGCGATGAACCCAATTATAATAAGGTATACCAACAACTTAATCAGTCGTCCCATAGGTTCTGCCTGTTCATTCGTGTCTGCCCGATGCAATCTATATATGGCCTTTTGGCCAAGATCACGTCATTCACTTATATATGAGCGATATTGAGCAAACCATGGCCGATGACCAACCGTCAGTCCAGAAATTCCGTCTCAAAAAGACGATTGTTATGGTTGGCATGATGGGGGCGGGCAAAACGGCGGTGGGTCGCGCGCTTGCCGCCAAGCTTGACGTGCCGTTTCTGGACAGCGATGCCGAGATTGAAACCGCTGCCAATCAGACTGTGCCTGAAATCTTTGACCGCTACGGCGAGCCGTTTTTTCGCGCCCGCGAAACAGAGGTGATCACCCGCTTGCTTGAGGGCACGCCGGCCGTTCTGTCCACTGGCGGCGGTGCCTTCCTGGCCGAGCAGAACAGGGCAATCATTTCTGAAAAAGGTCTGTCGATCTGGTTGAATGCAGAGCTTGAGCTGTTGTGGAACAGGGTCAAACACAAAGATACGCGGCCCCTGCTGCGCACGCCTGATCCCAAGGCCACGCTTACTGAGATTTTCCACGCCCGCGTGCCGCTGTATCAAAAAGCCGATCTTGCCGTGCCCTGCGACAAAGCGCTGAGCATTGATGCCATGGCCGACCGTGTTCTGGCCGCTTTGCACGCAAGACCTGACGTGATGGAGCATATTTGATGCTTGAAACCGTTCATGTGGACCTGCCGGGGCGCGCTTATGATGTGCACATCGGCCCGGACCTTATTCAATCGGCAGGCAAGCATATCGCACCACTGCTGCACCGGCCCCGTGTTGCGGTGATCACCGATCAGACGGTGGCGGCGCTGCATCTGGACGCGTTGCGCGCAGGCTTGGCCGCAGATGGCATCACCATGGACGCGCTGGAGCTGACGCCCGGCGAGGCCACAAAAAGCTGGGCACAACTGGAGACATGCGTTGATTGGCTGCTTGATCAGCAGGTTGAGCGGCGCGATGTGGTTGTGGCCTTTGGCGGTGGTGTCATTGGCGATCTGGTGGGCTTTGCCGCCGCAGTCTTGCGCCGGGGTGTGCGTTTTGTGCAAATCCCTACGTCGCTTCTGGCGCAGGTGGACAGCTCCGTTGGCGGGAAAACCGGCATCAACGCGCGCCAGGGCAAGAACCTGATCGGCGCGTTTCACCAGCCTGCGATGGTGCTGGCGGATACGGCTGTTCTTGGCACCTTGACCCCGCGCGATTTCCTGGCCGGATACGGCGAGGTTGTGAAATACGGCCTGCTGGGCGACAGCGCCTTTTTCGAATGGCTTGAGGCACAGGGCCCTGCGCTGGCGTCAGGGGATATGGCCGCAAGGATCGCGGCTGTGCGCCGCTCGGTTGAGATGAAGGCCGAAATTGTGATGCGCGATGAAACGGAGCAGGGCGACCGGGCGCTTTTGAACCTGGGGCATACGTTTTGCCACGCGCTGGAGACTGCCACGGGATACTCCGACCGGTTACTGCACGGCGAAGGCGTGGCCGTTGGCTGCGCCTTGGCGTTTGAGCTGTCGTCTCGGCTGGGCCTGTGTTCACAAGAAGACCCCAGCAGGGTTCGGGCGCATTTGCGCGCCATGGGTATGAAGACTGACCTCAGCGATATTGAGGGCGATCTGCCTTCCGCCCAGGCGCTGCTGGATCTGATGGGGCAGGACAAAAAGGTTGTGGACGGCCAGCTTCGCTTCATCCTGGCCCGTGGCATCGGCCAGGCGTTTGTTACAGCAGATGTACCAAGTGAAACCGTGCTGGCATTGCTGACAGAGGCGCTGGAAGACAAGGCGCGGTAGAACCGGGGTGCCTTAGGCTTTCAAGGCAGTGGGCCGCGCATCCGGTCTAAGCCATTGATTTCATGATGGGGACAGGTCCATCTTTACCGGCTCTAGGGGTGCCGCATGACCATTGCGAACTTGTCCTCAGCGCTAAAGCCCACGGATGTGTAGAACCCCTTTGCGCCGCGCTTTTGACCGGTCATCAGCATCACCTTATAGGCATCCGCCGCCCAAGCGGCAGCAATCGCATGTGTCATCACCGCGCGTCCCAATCCGCGCCGCTGATAGGCCGCGCGGGTCACCACGTTTTCAATCAATCCATATGGCCGCGCGTTCCACACCACGTTTGGCAACAGATGCAGCGTGACCATCGCCGCCAACGTATCCTGCAAGAAGGCACCATAGACCGTGGTGCCGGGGTGGTTCAGCACAACGTCAAAGGCCGCCACATCCTGTTGTGGCGGCCCGACTGTAAGTTCGTTGTAAAGGACAAGCGCTTCATTGGCGTCCGCAGACACCAAAGCCCGAAGCGTTACATCCGCGTCCATTAGAACGGGATTTCGTCATCCAGATCGCGCGAGGCACCGCCACCACCGCCGCCGCCACCGGAGGGGCCGCTGTCATAACCGCCGCTGGGGCCACTGTCATAGCCGCCACCGCCATAATCGCCACCGGAGGAGCCGCCGCCATATCCGCCGCCCCCGCCGCCGCCGCCATCGCGGCCGTCAAGCATGGTCAGCGTGCCACCATAGCCTTGCAGCACCACTTCGGTTGAATAGCGGTCCTGGCCTGACTGATCCTGCCATTTGCGGGTTTGAAGCTGGCCTTCGATATATACCTTGGAGCCTTTGCGCAGGTATTGCTCTGCCACGCGCACAAGACCTTCCTGAAAAATCGCAACCGAATGCCATTCGGTCTTTTCCCGCCGCTCGCCTGTGTTGCGGTCTTTCCACGTCTCGGACGTGGCGATGCGCAGGTTGCACACCTTACCGCCGTTTTGAAAGGACCGCACTTCGGGGTCGCGCCCCAAATTGCCGATCAAGATGACCTTGTTCACTGAGCCTGCCATGTCTTCCCCCGTCTGCAGTCTTGTCCGCGCGCGCCGAATCCCGACCGCGCTTTGTGCAAGAGTTATATCTGTCCAAGCTTGTGGTTAACAAACCCTTTCCGGGCCCAATCGGCAGGCAGTGCAGCAAGCATTGGCCAGCCAAAGAAACTCTGCTATATCCTGCGCAAAGAAACGGGCAGGGGCATTGCCACGGTGTTGAAATCTGGTGTTTTCGCGGGTTTGTCTGCAGTGGTGCTGACCCTGGGGTCAGTGGGCTTTGCCTCTGCTGACGTTCTGTCCTCCAAAAGCCGCAAATCGTTGTTCAAATCGCAATCGAAATTGCTTGATACCCGCGCGGCTGCGCAATATTCGTCCTCTGTTCGGCTGAAACCGCCAACGGTTGATACGCCGACCAAATGGCAAACCCCGAAATATACCGGTAAATACAAAGGCAAGTTTCTGGCCATGGCCAAGTCAGCCGCCCAGCGTCACGGCGTGCCGGTGGATTTGTTTTTGCGGCTGGTGCAACAGGAAAGCAATTGGAACCCAACCGCAGTTTCAAGCGCGGGCGCGATTGGCCTGGCGCAGCTGATGCCCGGGACCGCACGCGCGCTGCGGGTTGATCCAACGGATCCTGCAGAAAACCTGGAAGGCGGCGCGCGCTATCTCAAGCAGCAATACCGCACCTTCGGGACCTGGCGTTTGGCGCTTGCAGCCTATAACGCAGGGCCCGGTGCAGTGAAGAAACATGGCGGCGTTCCACCGTTCAAAGAAACACGGAACTACGTCAAGATCATCGGCGGGCAGTAGCCCTCGGGTCTTTCCTGACACTCTCGCGTAAAGCGCCGATTGAAAGGTGCCAAGGCGTCGCCCTGGCACCCAACATCACTATTCTGCGGCAACGCCCACTTCGATCACCGGCTCCATCTCGGCCAGCTTTTCATCGCTCAGATGGCATTTCACCTGATGCCCTTCGGCCATGGTGCGCAGGGGCGGTACTTCTTTTTCGCACAATCCACCGGGCACTTGTGATTTCCACCGGCAGCGCGTTTGGAACGGGCAGCCTGTGGGCGGGTTCATCGCTGAGGGGATATCCCCTTCGAGCACGATGTGCTTTTTGGTGACAGACGTGTCCGCGATGGGCACGGCCGACAGCAAAGCTTCGGTATAGGGGTGATAGGGCGGGGCGAAGACCTGATCGGTATTGCCCAGCTCCACCACATGGCCCAGATACATCACCATGACCCGGTCGCTTAAGTAGCGCACGATCGACAGGTCATGCGAGATGAAGAGCAGCGTTGTCTTTTGCTCGCGCTGGATCTCCATCAACAGATCCGTGACCGCCGCCTGCACCGACACGTCCAAGGCCGACACAGGTTCATCCGCGACCACGATCCGCGCATCTCCCGCAAAGGCGCGCGCAATGCCCACACGCTGCTTTTGCCCGCCCGAAAGCTGACGTGGCATGCGGTCTGCAAAGGCACGCGGCAGTTTCACCAGATCCAACAGCTCCAACATCCGTTGGCGGCGCTCAGCCTCGTTGTTGCCGATCTTAAAGATCTCCAACGCCCGAATGATCTGTCGCCCTACGGTCATTGAGGGGTTCAACGTATCAAACGGGTTCTGGAACACCATTTGTACATCCGCGACATTCTTGGTGGTGCGCTCTTCGATGGGCACGCCGCCAATGTCCTGATTATCGAGCAGGATGTGGCCCTCTGTTGCCGTCTCCAGCCCCATCAGCACCTTGGCAAAGGTGGATTTGCCGCAACCAGATTCGCCCACAATGGCCAGCGTCTCAGATTCGCGTGCCTCAAAGCTGAGCTCTTCGTTGGCCTTCACCACCTTGGTGTCGCCGCCGCCAAACATCGCATTGGCCGCCACCTGATAGTATTTCTTGAGCTTGTCCATCTTCAGAACAACATTGCCCACTTCACCCTTGGTCTTAACCTCACCAAGCTGCGGCGGGGCGTCCCAATCGATCTCTTTGAACTTCAAACAGCGGGTGTGGTGCCGGTCATTGCCCTTCACGGCCTCCATCATGATATCGTCGGCATCACAGCGCCCGGCCTCAAAATAGTCGCAGCGGGGGCCAAAGTTACAGCCATTCGGCCGTTCATGGGGCAGGGGGAAGTTGCCGGGAATGGCGATCAGGGGACGCGCATTCTTGTCGGCCCCGGGTAGGGGGATCGAGCGGAACAGCGCCTGGGTATAGGGGTGCTGCATCTCATTGAACACATCCTCAATGGAGCCACGCTCCACCGCCTCGCCGGAATACATCACACAGATGCGGTCACAGGTTTCCAGCACCAGACCAAGGTTGTGCGAGATAAACAGCATAGAGGTGCCGTATTTTTTGCCCAGATCCTTGACCAATTCCACCACAGCCGCTTCCACCGTCACATCAAGCGCGGTGGTCGGCTCATCCAGGATCAACAGCGCAGGCTCTGACATCAGCGCCATCGCAATTACGATCCGCTGCTGTTGCCCGCCCGACAACTGATGCGGAAAGGAATTCAGGATCCGCTTTGGGTCCGGCAGCTTCACATCCGTGACCACCTGCAGTGCGCGGTCATAAGCCTCTTTCTCGCTCATGCCCTGGTGGATCATCGGCACTTCCATCAGCTGCTTGCCGATCTTCATCGCCGGGTTCAACGAGGCCATGGGTTCTTGATAAATCATCGCAATCTCAGAGCCGCGAATGTCGCGCAGCTCTTCATCCGACATCTCACCCAGATCGCGGCCCTTGAACTTAATCGACCCGCCCACAATGCGGCCGTTCTTGCCCAAATCCTGCATCACGCCCAGCGCCACGGTGGATTTACCGCAACCGGATTCGCCTACAAGGCCCACCGCCTCACCGGGCTGCACCGTGACCGAAAAGTCCATCACCGCCGGGATTTCACGCAACCGCGTAAAGAAGGAAATCGACAGCTTATCAATTTCAAGGATCGGCCCGTCGTATGCGTCTTTGACCATTTTCGTCTCCTATCAAAGATGCGCGAGGGTTCGCTTCATCTTTCAAATATAATTCCGGGGTCCGGGGGCAGAGCCCCCGAACATCACGCCATCAGTCGCGCAGAGATCCTCGCGCAGACCATCCGCCAGCAGGTTCAGGCCCAACACCAAGCTCAGCAACGCCAAGGCCGGTGCAATCGCCGCATGCGGATAAAGCGCCAGCAGACGCCGTCCTGCGTTGATCGTAGAGCCCCAGTCAGGGCTTTCGGATTCCAGCCCCAGACCAAAGAAGCCCAAGGTGCCCAAAAGGATGGTGGTATAGCCAATCCGCAGGCAGAAATCGACGATCAGCGGCCCGCGTGCGTTGGGCAGGATCTCCCACAGCATGATGTACCAAGGACCTTCACCGCGGGTCTGTGCCGCCGCCACGTAGTCGCGTGTCTTGATGTCCAGCGCGAGGCCACGCACGATACGAAATACCGTGGGTGAGTTCACAAAAACCACCGACACAAACACCACCAGAATACCTGCATCCAGATCAAACCCATCCAAAAAGGTGGGTAGTCCAGGGATGCGGTAGGTGTCTGTGGCAACGATCGCACCGTCCGAGCTGATCAGCGACAGATAAAGCCAGCCCATCACGCCCAAGACCACGATCAACAACGGGGTCCGCAGGCTGGGTTGGGTATAAAAGCGCGAGTTCAGCAAGATCGCCACAAAGATCAGCGGGAACACAAACAGGAACACCGCCATATAGTTGGGGATGCCTGTCAGCACGATCTCAGGGGTGACCAGCAGGTAGAACAACAAGATCACTGGGAAGGCCAGGATCAGGTTCGCCAGAAAGCTCAGGAGCGTGTCCAGACGCCCGCCGTAATACCCCGCAGGCAAGCCCAGTGTGATCCCCACCATAAAGGCAAAAAGCGTGGCCAGAGGCGCGATTTGCACCACCACCCATGAGCCCTTGATCAGGCGGCTAAAGACGTCCCGCGCCAGGTTGTCACCGCCCAGCAAGAACCAGCCAAACTCACCCTCCTCGACACCGCGCATCGGCGTGCCGGGCAGTTTGTTCTTCATCCCAGATACCTGGCTCAGGCTGTCATGGGTGATCAGCAGATCAAACACGCCGCCAAATATGCCGGTAAACACCCAGAACATCACGATCGCAAAACCGATCATGCCCACGGTGCTGTCAAAGAGCTTGCCGTAAAGACCCAGCTTTCGCTTGTACCTGATGGAGACAACAAAGGTCACCACCAGCGCGACCCAAACGGGCAGGAACTGCCGCGCCATGCCGCCAAATATGCCTGCGCTGGTGCCCATGATTACCCCTCCGATGAGGTAGATCAGGATGACCGCGATCAGCGCAAAGAAGAGGTACATCGTGGTGGTATTCAGCAGACCCGCCAGGCCCTTTTCAGCCGCCAAAGTGCCGTCCGCACTGACCGCCCGCGCGCCCGATGAGGGCACGAACGAGACCAGGATAGACAACACCACAGAGACCAGCAAAAGCCCCGCGATGAGTGTGAAGATAATGTTGAGCCCAGAAAGGGAGCCCGTCCATGTCAAAGGTTCCATGTGCCAGCTCCCTTATGAAATGCGAATGCGTGGGTTGAGATAGACATAGCCGATATCCGAGATCAGCTGCGTCACCAGAACCACCACAACAGAGACAACCGAGACCGCCAGCAGCAGTTCGATGTCATTGTTTGAGGCCGCTTGCACCAAAAGCCACCCAAAGCCCTTGTAGTTGAACAAGGTCTCTACGATCACAACGCCGTTCAGCAGCCATGGGATCTGCAACATGATCACCGTGAAAGGGGCAATCAACGCGTTGCGCAGGGCGTGCTTCATCACAATCTCAGAGAACTTCACCCCTTTCAGACGCGCCGTGCGGATATACTGCGCGGTCATCACCTCGGCCATGGAGGCGCGGGTCATCCGGGCGATATAGCCCATGCCATAAAGCGAAATGGTCAGGACGGGCAGGAAGAAGTTCCAGAAATTCGCATCCGCCATCGCTGAGGTCGCTGAGCCCAGGAACAGGGTCTTGCCGTCAAGCCATCCCAGATCTGCCAATACGGGTGAGATGCCGAATTTCGATGAGGCCAAAACTGCGATGAAAATAACGCCCGAGACATATTCCGGCGTCGCGGTTGTGGCGATTGAGAAGGTTGAGAGCGATCTGTCGAGTTTTGAGCCCTCACGCATCCCGGCCAACACACCGACAATCAGCGCAGAAGGCACCATCAGTAACAAAACACACAGCATCAGCTTACCAGTCAACGCCAGCCTGGTCGCGACTGTCGTGCCGACATCATCTTTAAAGACAGTGGAAAATCCCCAGTCCCCCTGCAGGACGCCGCAGCGGGTGGGACGTTCTTCTTCCGGGGTGCCTTCGGCAAAGCAGCGGCCAAAGACGGTGCCGTCTTCTTTTTCGGTGACCCAGCCGGGGAACACACCCAGCCATTGACCGAATTTCACCGGCATTGGCTGCAGATACCCGCGGTCCCCCAGGTAGGATGCCACGGCTTCGTCCGACATGCGGAAGTTGCCTTGGGTCTTGGCCAGTTTTTCTAGGTTTGGATAAAGATTGGTCAGCCAGAACACGATGAAGGTGAGGCATAAAGCCGTCAACAACATCACGCCGAGCCGACGTAAGATGAACATTCCCATGTAGCGCCCCTGTTGGTGGCTAGGCAGCGTTTTCGCCGCCGGTTATTGTTTGGGCCATTGGCCCGTTATGCGTTTGGGCACTGTGGCCCGTTGGGATGCAAGGTGTGTTATTGTTGTCCCCAGCCGCAGGTTCGCCCTCGCGCTTATTTCTTGCGCTTTGACAGATCGAACCAGCACTCCCACGCCCTATGAGGCACGAGACGCCGCATCAGGTCAATGTCTGCAACCGCCAGCAAAGGGCATTTTTGCGACATACTGGTTTCCTGTTTGCGACATTCGTCTGCGCAGGGGCGGGGCGCCAAGCCGTCAGTTGCCGCGTGCGGACTTGCGCAGTTTGCTGGGCACTTGGCCGGTATGATGTTGAATGAACCGGGTGAAATAGGCGGCAGAGCCAAAGCCCAGGTGTTTGGCGATCTGTTGGGCAGGGGTCTCGGTCTCCACCAAAAGCGCGCGGGCCTCGTGCAAAATCCGTTCGGTTAGCAAATCAGCGGCCGTCTTGCCTGTCGCGGCTTTGGTGGCGCGGGTCAGGTGGGTGGGCGTCACCCCCAGACGTGCGGCATAATCTGCCATGACATCGCCTGTGGTAAAACGCGCAGCGACCTCGGCTGAAAACGCGCGGCTCAGCCGTTGTGCGGCTTTGGGTTTGCCGCGCACGTGTTCTTCCAGTCCCATTTGGCGTCGCAGCCACACCAGGATCAGCCGCGCATAACCTTCCAGCGCTTCATTGCAAAACACCCGCTGCGCGGCGTCCTCACGCCCGGCGCTTTCGATCAGCGCGGTCAGTTCGCTTTGTGTCTGCACTGCCCGGATGCGCAGCAGCATGGCCATATCCGGCGTCTGCATCTCCAGCGTGCGGGGCAAGATCACGACCTGGCCGACGCTTTGTCGGCTCAGATCAAGCGCATACATCGTACCGGCGGGCACATAGATGGCGTTATGCGCGCCAACCCCGCGCCGCTCGCCATCCAGAATTGTGACGCCCTGACCCCGGGTGATCCAGATTAGCAAATCATAAGGATGATCATGCACCAGACCCACACGCCACTCTTCGCCTTCGGCCAGTTGGCTCAGGCTTTTGATTTGAACGGTTTGAGGCGGTGGTTGCATGAATTGTTCTATATAGACAATTCCAGCAGGCACCAGATGCGAATTTTTTCAAAAAAGATTGAAATTTAGGCGCTTGCGTGGTGCTAAGGCAGCGTCAAGTGATGCCAAGTGGACATCTTGCTGCGCATCCATGTGCGCTGACGTTTGGCAAATTGCCGTGTCGCGATGATGGCTTTTTGGGTGGCCTCCTCCAAGCTAAGCCTGCCTTCCAGATAGGCCATCAACTCTGGCACACCAATGGCACGATGCGCGGGCAGGGACGGGTCATAATGGGGTTGAATGGCCTTTATCTCATCCAAACCTCCCGCACTGACCATCATCTCAAACCGGCGCGCAATGCGGTCGTTGAGCCAAGTCTTTTCCACATCCAGCACAATGGGATGGCAGTCTGTCAGCGGCAAAACGGGGGCGCCGTATCGGCTTGCCAAGCCGCCAGCCCCTTGCCGGTGGCCTGTTGCACCTCCCAAGCGCGCTGCACGCGGGCACGGTTTTGCACGTCAATCTTGCCCAGCGTCGTGGCGTCCACCCCGGCAAGCAGCGCCTCAAGCGTCAGGTCATCACCCTCGGCGCGTATCTCAGCAGGTGTTGCAGGGATTTCCGCCAACCCTTGTGTCAGCGCGTTGAAATAAAGCCCGGTCCCGCCGACGATGATCTGCCGCTCTTGGCCTTGCAGCAGCTCTGTCACCTCGCGCAGCCAATGACCGGTGGAATAGGGCACGTCGGCGCTGATGTGGCCATATAGCCGATGTGGTGCCTGTGCTTCTTCTTCGGCCGAGGGGCGCGCACTGATAATGCGCCAGCAGTCATAAACCTGGCTGGCATCGGCGTTCACGATCGTCCCACCCTGAAGGGCTGCGATTTCCAGCGCCAAGGCCGATTTGCCTGACGCGGTCGGACCCGCGATCAGCACCGTTTTGCCCTGTGGCACAGCTTTGAGTGTTTCGGCAAAATTTGCGGACCGGTGCATTTCTCGTCCTACTTTGCGACTGCTCATTGAACCTTGCCGTCATTTGCGACATTTTGCGCCCAAATGAAACCCGCCCCGCAGAAAGGTGCCCAATGTCCCAAGATCCCTCCGAAGTTGCCTTCAAACGCGTGATGCTGAAAATCTCAGGTGAGGCGTTGATGGGGGATCAGGGATTTGGATTAAACCCACCCACCGTTGAACGGATCGCCGCTGAGGTCAAAAGCGTGCATGATCTGGGGGTAGAGATCTGCATGGTGATCGGGGGCGGCAATATCTTTCGCGGCCTGCAAGGGTCCGCCCAAGGGATGGAGCGGACAACCGCAGACTACATGGGCATGTTGGCCACAGTGATGAACGCGCTGGCCATGCAATCGGCACTCGAAGGGTTGGGCATTCACACGCGGGTGATTTCAGCAATCACGATGAACGAAGTGGCTGAACCCTATATCCGCCGCCGCGCCGTGCGGCACCTGGAGAAAAAGCGCGTTTGCATCTTTGCCGCTGGCACCGGCAACCCTTATTTCACCACCGACACCGCCGCGACCCTGCGCGCGAATGAGATGTCATGCGAGGCGATCTTTAAGGGCACCAAGGTGGACGGGGTCTATGACAAAGACCCGGTGAAATTTGATGACGCGAAACGCTATGACACCGTGTCATACGATGATGTGCTGGCCAAACGCCTGGGCGTGATGGATGCCTCAGCGATTGCGCTGGCGCGCGACAACAACCTGCCCATCATCGTGTTTTCCCTTGATGAGCCGGGCGGGTTCCGGGGCATTCTGTCTGGGGCGGGCACCTATACACGGGTGCAGGGCTGATTGCGGGCCCCGCAAAGGATACTAGCCTTTTGCCCTATATCTGCTCTATATATCTTCATAACATCTAAATATCGCGGCGTTAAAGCTGCAGGACTACAGGATACGACCCATGTCAGATGATTTCATGCTCGACACTGATGACCTTGAACGCCGTATGAACGGGGCAATCGGGTCATTGCGGACAGAATTCTCTTCGCTGCGCACCGGGCGAGCGTCGGCTTCTATGTTGGAACCGGTCATGGTGGATGCCTACGGGGCAATGACGCCCATCAACCAGGTGGGCACCGTCAACGTGCCAGAGCCGCGCATGGTGACGATCAACGTTTGGGATAAGGGCCTGGTGGGCAAGGTGGAAAAAGCGATCCGTGAAAGCGGTTTGGGCATCAACCCGCAGCTTAACGGCACCATCATCATGCTGCCCATCCCTGAGCTGAACGAAGAGCGCCGCCGCGAGCTGACCAAAGTGGCGGGCCAATATGCTGAAAATGCCCGCGTTTCGATCCGCAATGTCCGCAGGGATGGCATGGACCAGATCAAAAAGGGCAAAGCTGACGGGATGTCGGAGGACGACCAAAAGCTGTGGGAAGATGAAGTGCAAGAGATGACCAACAAATTCATCGCCCAGATAGATGAGCAACTTGAAACCAAACAAGCCGAGATCATGCAGGTCTGATGACCAGATACCCTCCGCCCGGAGGGTATTTTGATTGCAGGGCGGGATTGTGTCGGTAACACGAGAACAAAAAAAGAGCGGATCAAGTGACAGCCCAACCAAAACCCCAAGAACGCTTCTTTGAAGGTGGCCCGCGCCACGTGGCCATTATCATGGACGGCAATGGCCGGTGGGCCACGCAGCGGGGCAGGCCGCGCTTGTTTGGCCATCACGCCGGTGCCAAACGTGTGCGCGAAATTGTCGAAAGCTGCCCGGATTTTGGTGTTGAGTATCTGACGATCTTTGCCTTCTCGACCGAGAATTGGAAACGCACCCAGGCTGAGGTTGCCGGGCTGATGACCTTGTTCCGGCGCTACATCACAAATGAGCTCCGCCATCTGCGCGAAAAAGGCGTGCGCGTCAGGTTCATCGGTGACCGGCTGCGTCTGGACGAAAAGCTGATCAGCCTGATGAATGAGCTTGAGGCCGCAACCGCGCACAACAGCCTGGTCAATCTAACAATCGCGATCAACTACGGCGGTCGCGATGAGGTGGCGCGCGCCACCAAACGTCTGGCGGGCGATGTGGCATCGGGCCGGCTGGACCCCGATAGCATAGATGAAGAAACGCTTCCAAAGTACTTAGATACCTATGTTTTACCAGATCCTGATCTGGTCATTCGCACAAGTGGTGAGGCACGCATTTCCAACTTCCTTCTGTGGCAGTCGGCCTATGCAGAGTACGAATTTATCGACACGCTCTGGCCCGATTTCACCTCGGAAGAGTTTGGGACGCTTTGTGCCTCTTACGGCGGGCGTGACCGCCGCTTTGGCGCGGTCAAAGCGTAAGCGATCCGATGAAGGCGCCGAACGGACAATGGACTGACCTAAACGCCCGGATGGGCGCGGGGGCTGTCATGGTCGTGATTGGCCTGGTTGGTATTTGGCTGGGCGGTCATGTGTTTCATGCGCTGGTGGCGTTGATCAGTGGCCTGATGGTCTGGGAGCTTGTGGGCATCCTGCGCCCCGGTGTGCGCCATCTTCAGCTGCAAATGGGCGGTCTAACCGGTGTCGCGCTGTTTTTGGCGATCTACCTGCCTGTCGGCTTTGCCTTACCTTTGCTTCTTGCGCCTGCGTTAATCGGCTTTGGCCAGTTGGAACGTAACCGAACCATTTTCATGAGCTTTACGGTGATGATCCTGCTTGCAGGCTACGGCATGATGCAGGTGCGCGATGATCTGGGCTTTGGCTGGATGCTGTGGCTGGTGCTGGTTGTCGTCGTGACGGATGTCGTGGGCTATTTTGCCGGGCGGATCATTGGCGGGCCCAAGTTCTGGCCTGCGGTCAGCCCCAAGAAAACCTGGGCGGGCACTGTCGCGGGATGGATTGGTGCGGCTGTCGTGGGGCTTATCTTTTCCATCAACACCGGCGTCGGGGTGCAGCTGATGGGCATTTCGGTCGCGGTCTCCATGGCCTCCCAGATGGGGGATATGGCGGAATCCGGTATGAAAAGAACCATGGGCGTAAAAGACAGCTCAAACCTTATCCCCGGTCACGGCGGGCTGATGGATAGGTTTGACGGGATGCTGGGGGCGGCCTTGTTCTTGTTGGTCATCGGTCAGTTTATCGGCTTCCCACCCGGGTTGGGCTGAGAATGCGGCGGGTCACGATCCTGGGGGCGACAGGCTCCATCGGGCAAAACACCATTGATTTGATCGCCCGCAACCCAGATGCTTTTGATGTTGTGGCCCTCACGGGGGCGGGCAACATCGCGCAGCTTGCGCGGGACGCCACTGCGTTAGACGCGGATGTTGCCGTAACAGCAGATGAGACGTTGCTGCCCGATCTCAAGGCGGCCCTGCAAGGCTCAGGTGTCGAAGCCGCTGCAGGCACTCAAGCGTTGATTGAGGCGGCCTCCCGTCCTGCAGACTGGGTGATGTCAGCAATTGTGGGTGCGGCTGGTCTGGCACCCGGCATCGCCGCACTGGAGCAGGGCAGCACACTGGCCCTGGCCAACAAGGAATCGCTGGTTTGCGCCGGGGCGCTGGTTTTGGCCACAGCAGAGCGGCACAAAACCCAGATCTTGCCCGTCGACAGTGAACATTCTGCGGTCTTTCAGGCGCTCATCGGCGAAGACATGGCGGCGGTAGAGCGGATCATCATCACCGCCAGCGGCGGCGCGTTCCGCGATTGGCCGATTGAAAAGCTGGCAAACGCGACGTTGGATCAAGCCTCCAGCCACCCCAACTGGGACATGGGGCAACGGATCACCATCGACAGCGCGTCGATGTTCAACAAGGCGATGGAAATCATTGAAACGCGTGAATTTTTCGGCGTTGATCCCGCTCAGATTGAGGTGTTGGTCCATCCGCAGTCCATGATCCACGCCTTGGTTGGGTTTCATGACGGCGCGCTAATGGCCCATGTCGGTCCGCCGGATATGCGCCACGCCATCGGTTTTGCGTTAAACCATCCCGCGCGGCACCCCTTGCCTGTGGAGCGGTTGGATCTGGCCGCCATCGGCAAGTTTGAGTTTCGCGCCCCCGATGAGGCGCGCTGGCCCGCCCTGCGCCTGGCACGCGAGACGATGCAGGCGGGCGGCATGACCGGCGCGGTGTTCAATGCGGCGAAGGAAACTGCGCTGGATGGATTTATAGCGGGTCAAATCGGCTTTACGCAGATGTCCGATGTGGTCGATGAAACGCTCAGCGAAATGGCCGCGACCGATGGCCATATTGATGCCACGATGACCCTTGATAACGTCCTGCGGACGGACCATTTGGCACGTAAGGCCGCTCAAGCGGCAATCAGAAAAAGAGCAGGGTAGTGCATTGGATGTTTTAGGGCTTTTACCGCAGTTTGGCGGGCTGATCTGGACTTTGCTGGCTTTTGTCATCGCTTTGTCCGTGATCGTGGCGGTGCATGAGTATGGCCATTACATTGTAGGTCGCTGGTGCGGGATCAAGGCGGATGTCTTCTCGCTGGGCTTTGGCCCGGTGCTGTGGTCAGGCGATGACCGGCACGGCACCAAATGGCAAATCGCGGCCCTGCCGTTTGGCGGATACGTGAAGTTTGCCGGGGATGCCAACGCAGCCTCCGGCAAAGACGTGGCAGCCATGGCAGCGGTCGAAGGCACCAAGGCTGCACGCCACACCATGCACGGCGCTCCGCTTTGGGCGCGCACGCTGACGGTGGCGGCTGGACCTGCGTTCAACTTCGTGATGTCCATCGCGATCTTCTTTGCCGTAGCCTATAACTCTGGCGTGCCGCGCGATCCGCTGACGGTCGGTGAGATGCGCACTTTACCCGCGGCTGGGTATGAACTGCAGGCCGGCGATGAGATCCGCGGCATCAATGGCGTCGCCATTCCTCAGGATGATGTGGCCTATTCGGCCTTCCTGGCTGATCTGCCGGTGGGCCCAACGCTCAGCTACGATGTGAACCGCAATGGCCAAGAGCTGTCTGTTGACGGGCCGTACTTCCTGCCGCCGCTGGTACTGCGCGTTGTGCCGCAGTCCGCCGCGATTGAGGCGGGCCTGCGCCCCGGCGATGTGATTACGGGTATTGATGGCCAGGACATCTATGCCTTCAAAGAGCTTAAGGCCGCCGTAGAAGGCTCAGACGGCGCCCGCTTGCGCTCAGCGTTTGGCGTGCGGGCGAAACGCTCGAATTCACCATGACACCCAAGGCGGTGGATGAACCCCAGCCTGATGGTTCTTTCAAGCGGGCCTTGCGCATTGGCATCGCGGGCGGCACGGCGTTTGAGCCTGCCACCGAAACGGCCAGCGTCGGTCAGGCGCTCTCTGGCGGGGTGGAGAACACCTGGCGGATCATCACCGGCTCCATCTCAGGCCTGCGCGAAATGATTGTGGGCAACATCAGCACCTGTAACCTCAGCGGGCCTGTTGGCATTGCTCAGGCCAGTGGTGCGATGGCAAGCCAAGGCGCGCAATCCTTCATCTATTTCATCGCGGTGCTCAGCACGGCTGTCGGGCTGCTGAACCTCTTCCCGATCCCGGCGCTGGATGGTGGGCACCTGACGTTTTACGCCTATGAGGCCGTGACCGGCAAACCACCCAGCGACAGCGCGCTAAAGATCCTGATGACCATCGGTCTGACCTTGGTGCTGGGCTTGATGATCTTTGCGTTAGGAAACGATATCTTCTGCCCGTAAACGGGACTGGGAAAACGAAAGAAAAAGAGCTGCCAGAGAGATTTGGCAGCTCTTTTTTCGTGATTGCCACAAAGCGGACACAATTCGTCAAAATCGTGCCCTAAACGGTTGGTATTCACTGCATGAACGCAAGAGGACGTACACATGCAAGCCATTCAAAGTTCATATCGCGGACTGAGCCTTCTGATGGTGCTCAACTGGGATCGCGCGCTTTATGTGGGCACGATTGCGCTGGCATTGTCAGCTGCTGCCTTTATGGGATCGCTTTAATCTGCGGCCATCGGCGCTTTATTCGCTGTCACCATTTGATTTCACATTGAAATGTCCAAGGCCGCCTTGGGCATTTTTCGGTGTGTGGTTTTGACAAATAGGCCTAACCTCCTTACTCAGGCTTTAACGAAGTCAAAAGAGTGGGTTGTAACCATGAGACTGGGTGGTTGGGGCGCTGCGCCCCATGATCAGGGCAGATCCATGAATATTGCGAAAATGCTGCGAAGCACATCTGTTTGTGCATTGTTATCAATTGCTTGGTTGGCACCTGCACAAGAGGGCCTTGCCCAGCAGTTCCAATTCAATGCGGTTCAGATCAACGGGAATGAGCGTATTGGCGACAGTGCGATCATCAGACAGGCTGGAATCAGCCGGGGTCAGGTGGTCACTGGGGGCCAGGTAAACGACGCTTTGCAGAACCTGCAAAGCTCAGGTTTGTTCGAAAGTGTTGAGGTAGAGCCACGCGGCAATACGCTGGTGATTACGGTTGTGGAATTCCCAACCGTCAACCGCGTCCGCTTTGAAGGCAACCGCCGCATTGACGACGAAGCGCTGGAAGCGCTGATCGGCTCAACAGAGCGGCGGGTGTTCAACCCAACGCAGGCCGAACAGGACGCTGCCGCCATCGCCGAGGCCTACAACAACGAAGGCCGCATCGCGGCCCGCGTGCAGCCCCGCATCATCCGCCGGGATCAAAACCGCGTTGACCTGATCTTTGAAATTTTCGAAGGCGACAACGTTGAGATTGAACGGCTGAGCTTTGTCGGCAACCGCCAGTATTCTGACCGGCGCCTGCGCCGTGTGCTGGGCACCAAACAGGCGGGCATTTTCCGGCGTCTTATTGGCCGCGACACCTTCCGCGAAAGCCAGGTTGAGGTCGACAAGCAGCTTCTGCGCGATTTCTATCTGTCGCGCGGCTATGTGGACATGCGCACAACCGCCGTTAACGGCCAGCTGACAGAGGAACGTGACGGTTTCTTTGTCTCCTACAACATCATCGAAGGGCAGCAATTCCGCTTTGGTGAGATCAATTTGGTCTCTGAGATGCAAGGCGTCGATGCGGACGCTTATCGCAAGATTGTCAAGGTCCGCCCCGGCGTCGTTTACTCGCCGACTTTGGTAGAGCAGGACATCGCCCGGTTGGAGCGTCAAGCCATTCGCGATGGCATCGACTTTATGCGCGTAGAACCGCGTGTGGAACGCAATGACCGCGATCTGACCCTGGATGTCACCTATGTCATCACGCGCGGCCCACGGGTGTTCGTGGAGCGCATCGATATTGAGGGCAACACCACCACGCTGGACCGTGTGATCCGGCGCCAGTTTGACAGTGTTGAGGGCGATCCCTTCAACCCGCGCCAAATTCGCCAAGCCGCCGAACGCATCCGCGCGCTTGATTATTTTGAGGTGGCCGAGGTCAACGCACGCGAAGGCAGCAGCGGTGAACAGGTTGTCGTCGATGTCGACGTCGAAGAAAAACCCACCGGCGCGCTGAACTTTGGCGGATCGTTCTCAAACAACGATGGCTTTGGTGTTGCGATCAGCTTTGCTGAGGAAAACTTCCTGGGCCGTGGCCAGCGTCTGGCGCTGTCGGTCTCAACGGCTGAGGATGCCACACGTTACGGCATCAACTTCGTTGAGCCTGCGGTCATGGACCGTGATCTGGCCTTTGGCATCAACATTGACTACGCCGAAACCAACTCCTCCTTCTCCTCTTTTGATACCAACCGTCTGGTGTTCCAGCCGTCGCTGTCCTTCCCGGTCAGCGAAAATGGCCGCTTGTCGCTGCGCTATACCGCAGAGGAAATTGAGATGGTTGCGCGCGACCCCGCTGAGCATGGGGCGACCATTGGCGGTGACATCGCTTCGGGGGCGCAATGGTCTTCGGCACTCGGGTATGAATACACCTATGACACGCGGCGTACGGGCCTTGATCCGACTGCGGGTGTCTTGTTCCAGTTCAGCCAGGATTTTGCGGGCCTGGGCGGTGACAGCAAGTTCATCAGAACCGTCGCAAAGGTGACCGGCGAAAAGCGGATCTTCAACGAAGATGTCACCCTCCGGGCGACATTGGAAGGTGGCGCACTGGCTTGGCAAAGCGGGACAAACCGCGTTGTTGACCGCTTTATCCTTGGCCCGTCGATCATTCGCGGGTTTGAGCCCGGCGGCATCGGCCCTCGCGACATCGGCACGGATACCAATGACCCACTGGGTGGCAACCTGTATCTTGCGGCACGGTTTGAAGCTGAATTTCCGCTGGGCTTGCCTGAGGAATATGGCATCTCTGGCGGGGTGTTCTATGACGTGGGCAACCTGTGGGACCTGGATGACGTGAACTTGGGCGGTGGCAACATTGTCGGCGAAGGCGGGTCATTCCGTCATGTGGTCGGCGTGTCGCTGTTCTGGGAAACCCCCGTGGGGCCGCTGCAGTTCAACTTCTCCAAAGCGTTGCAAAGCGAAGACTTTGACGAAGAGCAATCGTTTGAGATCACGCTGCGCACGCAGTTCTGATCTGATGCGCCGGCGCTTTGCCGCTTGCGTTTTTGCGACAGCACTTTGTGCTCTATCGGGGCCTGCGCTGTCGCAGCAGGCCTCAGGCCCGCTTGAGACAGGCACGATTGTCAGCCCGGTGCTGACAATCGATCCCGAACGGATGTTCCGCGAAAGCGCCTTTGGCCGCCGCGTGGCGGATGAGATTGAGACGCAAGGTGCGGCGTTGACGGCGGAAAACCGTCAGATCGAAGCAGATCTTGAAGCCGAAGAAAAAGAGCTGACAGAGATGCGGGCCACCATGACGCCCGCTGATTTTCGCGCCCTTGCAGATGCGTTTGATGACAAGGTCCAGCAGACACGCGCGGAGCAAACCGCCAAGGGCAGGGCGCTTAATTCCCTGCTGGATCAAGAGCGCGAGGTTTTCCTGAACGCCGCAGCCCCAGTGCTGGAACGCCTGATGCGGGACGCAGAAGCAGCCGTCATCCTTGAGCGGCGGTCGGTCTTTGTCAGCGCCTCCGCCATCGAAATCACGGATGACGCGATTGCGTTACTGGATGCAACATTGGGCGACGGCAAGAACTGAGCGCAGTTGCCCGTACTTCGTGAAATTGCTAGCCCTGTAAATGACAGACACAAAAGGACTCCGCATGAGCCAAGAAACGAAACGCGCTGATATTCAGACAATCCAGCGCATCCTGCCGCACCGCTATCCGTTTCTGCTGGTCGATAAGGTGGAAGAGATCACCGGCACAGATTCAGCCGTTGGCTATAAGAATGTCACCATGAATGAGCCACACTTTCAGGGCCATTTTCCCGGCACACCCATCATGCCCGGCGTCACCATTGTTGAGGCAATGGCCCAAACCGCGGGCGTCATGGTGGGGGTCGCGCTGGATCAGTTGGACCAGGACATGCTGATCTATTTCATGTCGATTGATAAATGCAAATTCCGCCGCAAAGTGATCCCTGGCGATGTCTTGCGCATGGACCTTAAGACCTTGCGCGGCAAGGCCGGTGGTAAGATCTGGCGTTTCTCTGGCGTGGCCACGGTTGAAGGTGAGATGGCCGCCGAAGCGGAATTCATGGCGATGTTGGATTTGCCAAAATGAGCAACATTCATCCCTCCGCGGTGATCGAAGAGGGCGCGCAAATAGATCCCAGCGCCAAGGTAGGCCCGTTCTGTGTGGTGGGGCCTGAGGTTGTCTTGCACGCGGATGTGGAATTGAAATCCCACGCCATTGTCACGGGGCAAACGGAGGTGGGCGAAGGCACGATCATCTTCTCTTTTGCCGTGATTGGCGAAATCCCTCAGGATTTGAAATTCAAGGGCGAAGCCAGTCGGCTGGTGATCGGCAAGCGCAACCGCATTCGCGAGCATGTGACAATGAACTGCGGCACCGAAGGCGGTGGCGGGGTCACCAAGGTGGGCGATGACGGGCTTTTCATGGCGGGCTGTCACATCGCACATGACGCGCATCTGGGGGACCGGGTGATTGTCGTGAACTCAGCCGCTGTGGCGGGGCATTGTGTCATCGAAGATGACGTGATCATCGGTGGATTGTCCGGTATTCACCAATTCGTTCGGATCGGCCAGGGGGCCATCATCGGCGCTGTGACAATGGTGACAAATGATGTGATCCCCTACGGCCTGGTGCAGGCTCCACGGGGCGAGTTGGACGGCCTGAACCTTGTAGGTCTCAAGCGGCGCGGCGTGCCACGGGCGGACATCACCGCTTTGCGTGCGGCATTTCAGATGCTGGCACAGGGTGAAGGCACCTTCCATGACCGCGCCCGCCGCCTTGGCGACGAAACAGAAAGCGACCCTGTGCGCGAAATTGTTGCCTTCGTGATGGCCGATACCGGTCGCCATTTCCTGACGCCGAAATGAGCCTTGCGTTGATCGCAGGGCGAGGGCGTCTGCCCGCTGAGGTGGCCGCCGCGCAAGAGGTGGCACCGCTGATCTGCGGCTATGACGGCATGTTGCCTGATGAGGTAAAGGTCGACGTTACTTACCGGCTTGAAACCTTGGGCAGCTTGCTGGTTCAGTTGGGTGAGAAAGGCGTCACAAGGGTTTGTTTTTGCGGCGCAATTGACCGTCCCGCTTTAGATCCGTCAAAGCTTGATGCGGAAACACTGCCGCTGGTGCCGCTGTTTCAAAAGGCGATGGCGGCAGGGGATAATGGCGCGTTGCAGATCCTGAAAGAGATCTTTGAACAAACCGGATTTGAGGTTGTCGGCGCGGATGAGTTGCTGCCGGATCTGGTGGCCGAACAGGGCGTGTTGTCTGAGGCTTGGCCAGATGCGCAGATGCGCAAGGATGCCGCGCGCGGTGAGGCGGTTCTGGCAGGGCTTGCCCCGCTCGATATCGGGCAGGCCTGCGTGATTGGGGCGGGCCAGGTTTTGGGGATTGAGGCCATGGGCGGGACCGATCACTTGCTCAGCACGTTGCCCGCCAACGCAGGCAGCATGCGGGCGGTATTGTGCAAAGGGCCCAAGCAGGGGCAGATCCGCGAAATTGATATGCCAACCATTGGTCCGGCCACCATAAAAGCGGCCCATGCCGCAGGGTTAGCGGGCGTGATCGTCGATGAGGGCGACGTGATCATCCTTGAGGCTGAGCGCTGTGCAGCGCTGGCGGATGACTTCGGCCTGGTGCTTTGGGCCCGGCGCGGGGGCCGGGTGAGGGTTTTCATCCTGGCCGGAGAGCCGTCTGGCGACAAGCTGGGCGGGGCCTTGATGGCCGGATTGAAATCGCTGGCCCCGGAGGTCACCTTTGAAGGCGTCGGGGGGCCGCAGATGGCGTCTCAGGGGCTGGTTAGCCGGTTTGATATGTCAGAGCTCAGCGTGATGGGGCTGGCTGAGATCCTGCCAAAGTACCGTGCGTTGATGGCCCGGATCAACGAAACGGCAGAGGCGGTCATCGACATGGCCCCGGATGTGTTGATCACAATCGACAGCCCCGATTTTTCATTCCGTGTCGCGCGCCGCGTAAAGGCCAAAAGCAACATCAGAACAGTCCACTACGTCGCCCCTACCGTCTGGGCCTGGCGCGCAGGCCGTGCCCAAAAGATCGCGCGCTATGTCGATCAGGTGCTGGCGCTTTTGCCGTTTGAGCCGCCCTATATGGAGGCCGCCGGGATGCGTTGTGATTTCGTCGGGCATCCGGTTGTGGCCGAACCCGTCGCCTCAGAGGCTGACGCGCAGGCCTTTCGCGACCGGCATGGCCTGGGCACAGCCCCCTTGGCGCTGATCTTGCCCGGCTCGCGCCAAAGCGAAGTGTCGCGCCTGGGCCCTGTCTTTCAACAAGTGGTCGCCCGGCTGCAACGCGACAGGCCCGCCGTGCGCGTGGTGATCCCTGCGGCGTCCCCGGTTGTGGGCGCGGTGCGACGGTTGACCCAGAACTGGGCAGAGGCGCCCATTATCCTGAACCCATTGGATGAAACCGTGAGCGATCCTGCCGCCGAAAAGCGCGCCGCCTTTCGCGCCGCAGACGTGGCCGTGGCGGCATCTGGCACCGTGTCCTTGGAGCTTGCAGCCAGCCAAACCCCAATGGTGATTGCCTATGATATGAGTTGGCTGAGCCGGCAGATCATTGGCCGGATGGTGAAGGTGGACACGGTGACCTTGGTCAACCTGGTGTCGGAAACCCGCGCCGTGCCTGAATTCATCGGCGCCAATTGCCGCCCCGGTCCCATCGCCACCGAGGTGCTAAAGGTCTTGGATCAGCCGGAGGCGCAGGACGTGGCCATGGCTTTGACCATGGAGCGTCTTGGCCAGGGCGGCGAAGCGCCCGGTTTGCGGGCCGCACGGGCTGTGCTGGAGGGGCTTGAGGGCTAAACGCAGGGCTAAGTGCTTTGGGGCGTGCGTTTATCTTAGCAGCGGCGATCCAACTGCACCGAGGCACCGCCTGGGCCTCAGCACCATCAGCCCTTGTGAATCCAACCACCGCCGAAAATTCGCGGACTTTCAGGATCATAAAACACGCAAGCCTGCCCAGGAGAGACACCTTCCTCAGGCGACAACAGCTCAACCTCAGCCGTCGTCTCAGACAGCGGGCGCAGAATCGCCTCGCGCGGCGGGCGGGTGGAGCGGACTTTGACGGCCATCGGCCAGGCCTCTTGCGACATCAGGGGCGCGTCGCCCAGCCAATTGATCTCTTTGACCGGGATGGTGCGTGTGGCCAGCATTTCCTTGGGGCCTACGATAACCTCTTTGCGGTCCGCATCCAGTTTGACGACATAGAGCGGATCGCTTAGCCCGCCGATGCCCAGCCCGCGCCGTTGTCCGATGGTGTAATGGATGATGCCATCATGTTGGCCCAACACGTTGCCGTCGACATCCACAATTTGCCCCGGATCTGCCGCCTCGGGACGCAGTTTGCGGATGACCGACGCATAATCCCCGTTTGGCACAAAACAAATGTCCTGGCTGTCGGGCTTCATCGCCACGCCCAGCCCGTATTTGGCCGCCAAGGCGCGTGTTTCGTCCTTGGTAGGCAGATGGCCCAATGGAAACCGCAGAAACGACAACTGCTCTGGCGTGGTGGAAAAAAGAAAATAGCTCTGATCACGGCCAGCATCGGTTGCACAATGCAACTCAGGGCCCGCTGGCCCCATCTTGCGTTGGATATAGTGGCCAGTGGCCATGCAATCGGCGTCCAGATCCTTGGCCGTCTCAAGCAGATCCTTGAATTTCACCCGCTCATTGCAGCGGATGCAGGGCACCGGCGTGGCCCCAGCCAGATAGCTGTCGGCAAATTCGTCGATCACCGCGTCCTGAAACACATTTTCATAGTCCAGAACATAGTGCGGAAAGCCCATGTCCTCGGCCACGCGCCGGGCGTCGTGGATATCAATACCCGCACAGCAGGCCCCCTTTTTGGCCAGCGCCGCCCCGTGGTCATAAAGCTGCAGCGTGACCCCGACCACGTCATAGCCTTCCTCGGCCAGCATGGCCGCCACAACGGAGCTGTCGACACCGCCTGACATGGCCACCACGACACGGGTGTCAGCGGGGGCTTTGGCAAAGCCAAGCGAATTCAGCGGTGGGGTCTGATCAAGAGGCATATCGGGCTCCGGGAGGTCTTGGGTGGGAATATAAGAAAATCCTAACTACTCACAAGGGCCAGCTTCATGGCGCGTTAAGCCACGGCATGCAGTTTCCGCTCAAAACGAGAGCAGGAAAAGACGGATGTATTTGAAGAAAGTGGATGGCCCGCGGTCGGTCACTTTGGCGGATGGCAGCATCATGAGCCAGGCCGATTTGCCCAAGGCGACAACCCGGCGTTGGGTGGCATCACGCAAGGCGGCGGTGGTGCGCGGGGTGGTGTATGGGCTGATTTCACAGGCTGATGCGCTCAAGCGATATGACATCAGTGAGGATGAGTTTTTGGAATGGGTCCGTGCCGTGACAGAGCATGGCGAGGGGGCGCTCAAAGCGACTGCGTTACAAAAATATAGACAACCTTAAGTTGCTGGCGTAGTTTTATTCACAGAGTAACGAGTGATTAACTTTTTTGTTCACGATCCAGTCCCATACGCAACGACGATCCGGAGGATGTGAATGCGCGTTCTGCTTGTAGAAGACGACCCAACGACCTCGCGCAGCATTGAATTGATGCTGACCCATGCAAACCTTAACGTCTATGCAACAGACCTTGGTGAAGAAGGCATCGATCTGGCGAAACTGTACGACTACGATCTGATATTACTCGATCTGGACCTGCCTGATATGAACGGGCACGAGGTTCTGCGCCAATTGCGGTTAAGCCGTATTGAGACGCCGATCCTGATTTTGTCCGGGTCCGATGATACCGAAAGCAAGATCAAGGGTTTTGGCTTTGGTGCCGATGACTATCTCACAAAACCCTTCCATCGCGAAGAACTGGTGGCCCGTATCCACGCCATCATCCGGCGGTCGAAAGGGCATTCTCAATCCGTGATTGAGACAGGGCAGATCGCGGTGAACCTTGATGCCAAAACTGTCAGTGTAAACAACCAATCCGTGCATCTTACCGGTAAGGAATACCAGATGTTAGAGTTGTTATCCCTACGCAAGGGTACAACCTTAACGAAAGAAATGTTCCTCAACCATCTGTATGGCGGCATGGATGAGCCTGAGTTGAAGATTATCGACGTCTTCATTTGCAAGCTTCGCAAAAAGCTCAGCAATGCAACGGGTGGCGAAAATTACATCGAAACGGTTTGGGGGCGGGGTTATGTCCTGCGTGATCCTGAGCCTGCTGTGATGGACCTGGCGGCGACAGGATAGCGGCAGGGCGGCCTTTGACGAAATCGCGCTAGACCTCTTCTGCCCGGCAACCTATCTCTTGGTTTTGAGACAGCTGAAAAGCCAAGAATGGGGCAGGGCGCATGACTGCAGACGTCGCCGTGGGGGCGCTCACAGAAGATCAGGCCAAGGATGAACTGGCGCGTTTGGCCAAATTGTTGGCCAGCGCAAACACGGCCTATCATGCAGATGACGCGCCCCAGATTGACGACGCGACCTATGATCTGCTCAAGCGCCGCAATGCAGAGATTGAAACCGCCTTTCCCGCGCTTAAACGCAGCGACAGCCCAAGTGAACAGGTGGGTGCCGCCCCTGCTGAGGGGTTTTCCAAAATCACCCACGAAGTGGCAATGCTGTCGCTGTCCAATGCCTTTGATGCCGAAGACGTCACAGAATTCGACACCCGCATCCGCAAATATCTGGGCCTGCCGGCTGACGCTGAGCTGAACTACACAGCGGAGCCCAAGATTGACGGGCTGTCATTGTCCCTACGCTATGAAGGCGGCAAACTGGTTTATGCCGCCACCCGCGGCGATGGCGCGGTGGGCGAGAATGTAACCGCCAACGCCCGCACGGTGGATGACATCCCCGAAACGCTCATCGGTGCGCCAGAGGTGCTGGAAGTGCGCGGCGAAGTCTATATGAGCCACAGCGATTTTGAGGCGCTCAACGATCGCCAAACAGCGGCAGGCGGCAAAACCTTCGCCAACCCCCGCAACGCCGCCGCTGGATCGCTGCGCCAATTGGACAGCAGCATAACCAAATCTCGGCCCTTGCGGTTCTTTGCCTACGCCTGGGGCGCGCTGTCAGATCCACTTGCGACAACGCAGCATGGCGCCATCGCGCGCTTGGGCGATCTGGGCTTTCAGACCAACCCGCTCACTGCGCTCTGCGACGGCCCAAGCGCGCTGCTGGCCCATTATGCCAAAATTGAAGAACAACGCGCCACTTTGGGCTATGATATCGACGGCGTTGTCTACAAGGTTAACGATCTTGCGCTGCAAGACCGGCTTGGCTTTCGCTCAACCACACCACGTTGGGCCGTGGCGCATAAATTCGCGGCTGAACTTGCCTGGACCTGGCTGGAAGGCATCGACATTCAGGTGGGGCGGACAGGGGCGCTGTCACCCGTGGCGCGCCTGCAACCGGTGACTGTCGGTGGGGTCGTGGTGTCCAACGCGACGCTGCACAATGAGGATTATATCGCGGGTCTCGACAGCAAGGGCGCTGAAATCCGCGGCGGCAAGGACATTCGCGTGGGCGACTGGGTGCAGGTCTACCGCGCAGGCGATGTCATCCCGAAAATCGCCGATGTTGATCTGAGCAAGCGGCCCGCAGATGCCGTCCCCTTTGTCTTCCCCGACACCTGCCCCGAATGCGGCAGCCATGCGGTGCGGGAGCCGGGCGATGCCGTGCGGCGGTGCTCAGGCGGGTTGATCTGCCCCGCACAGGCGGTGGAAAAGCTAAAACACTTCGTGTCCCGCGCGGCCTTTGACATCGAAGGGCTGGGGGCAAAACAGGTTGAACAATTCTATGCCGATGGCTGGATCGCGGAGCCTGCGGATATTTTCACGCTGCGCGAACGCTATGGGAGCGGCATCCAGCAGCTGAAAAACCGCGAAGGCTGGGGCGAAAAATCCGCCAACAACCTCTTCCAGGCTATTGATGAAAAACGAAAGATCGCATTTGGCCGCTTGATCTTTGCCCTTGGTATCCGCCACGTCGGAGAGGCTGCATCAAACCTCATTGCGCTGCACTACGGCAGCTGGCCCATCTTTGCAGAAGCCATGCAAGAGGCCGCGACACAAGAAGGCCCCGCCTGGGAAGACCTGATCAGCATTGATGGCGTCGGCACCGTGATGGCCACATCCCTCACCGCCGCCTTTGCAGAAGAGAAAGAACGCGCCTCCATTACCCGGCTTTTGGCGGCACTTGAGGTGCAGGACGCCAAACGCGCCGATACCTCAGGCAGCCCGGTTGCGGGCAAAACCGTGGTGTTCACAGGGACCCTGACGCAAATGACCCGCGCTGAGGCGAAGGCCCGCGCAGAACGGCTGGGGGCCAAGGTCTCAGGCTCTGTCAGTGCGAAAACGGACATTCTTGTTGCGGGGCCGGGGGCGGGGTCCAAGGCCAAAAAGGCCGCAGATCTGGGCATTGAAACGCTGGACGAAGACGGCTGGTTGCGTCTGATTGACGGGGCATGAGCCAGCGGCCCGAAGCCCTGTTCCCGCTTTTTGCCGGGCTTGACACGTTAGAGGGGGTGGGCCCCAAGACGGCCCAGCATTTTGCCCAGCTTGCCGTTACAGCGCCACGTGATCTTCTGTTTACCTTGCCCCATTCCGGCATCGACCGCAGCCGCCGCGACAGCGTTATGGACGCGCTGTTGCCAGACACGCTGACGGTTGCTGTCACGGTCGGCACGCACCGGCCCGCACGTAACCGGGGCGGGGCCTACCGTATTCATGTGGAAGATGCACAAACGAGCTTTCAACTCGTTTATTTCCATGCCCGGGGGGATTATTTGCAACGGCAACTGCCCGAAGGATCCCGCCGTGTGGTGTCAGGCCGGGTAGAGCTTTTTGATGGGGTGGCGCAGATGGTCCACCCCGACTTTTCAGTACCCGAAGAGGACGCAGGCAGCATCCCACCTTTTGAGCCGGTCTATCCGCTGACCAGCGGTGTGACGCAGAAGCTGATGTTCAAGGCCACGCGCGGCGCGCTGACCCGCGTGCCCGACTTTGACGAATGGATTGACCCCAACCAAAAGGCGCAATCTGCCTGGCCCAGCTTTGCAGATGCGCTTGCTGCGGCCCACCGGCCTACCAGCTTGAAAGACATCTCGCCCACCGCCAAAGCGCGCGAACGGCTGGCCTATGATGAGCTTTTTGCCCATCAGATCACGCTCGCACTGGCCCGCCAGCAAGAGCGCCGCAAGAAGGGGCGCAGCAGCAAGGGGGATGGCCGTTTGCAAGGCCGCGTGTTGGCCTCGCTGCCCTATAAGCCCACCGGCGCGCAGACCCGCGCCGTTGCAGAAATCACGGCAGATATGGCCAGCGATCAACGGATGAACCGCCTGTTGCAGGGGGACGTGGGGGCGGGCAAAACGCTCGTGGCGCTGATGGCGCTGCTGCGCGCGGTTGAGGCTGGCGGGCAGGGCGTTTTGATGGCACCCACGGAAATTCTGGCCCGCCAACACCTTCAGGGTCTGAGGCCACTGGCCGATGAAGCAGGCGTGGTGCTGGAGATCCTGACAGGCCGTGACAAGGGCAGTGAACGTAAGGCAAAACTGGCCGCTTTGGCCGCGGGCAACATCCATATTCTGGTGGGCACCCACGCGGTGTTCCAAGCCGATGTTGCCTTTGCTGATCTGCGCCTGGCGGTGGTGGATGAACAACACCGCTTTGGGGTCAGGCAACGGTTGGAGCTGGGTCAAAAAGGGGACCGCGCAGATGTCTTGGTGATGACGGCCACGCCGATCCCACGCTCGCTCGCCTTGGCGCAATACGGCGATATGGACGTGTCGATCCTGGATGAAAAGCCCCCGGGCGGCAGCCTATCAAAACGGCGCTCATCCGGGCGGACCGCTTGGATCAGGTCATTGACCGGCTGCGTGCGGCGATTGCAGAGGGGCGGCAGTGTTACTGGGTCTGCCCGCTGGTGGAGGAAAGCGAGGTCAGTGATCTGATCGCGGCTGAGGACCGCTTTAAACGTTTGCGGGCTGCTTTGGGCGAAGGGGTGGTGGGGCTGGTCCATGGCCAGATGCCGCCCAGCGAAAAAGATGCCGCGATGCGCGCGTTTCAATCCGGTGAGACCCAAGTGTTGGTGGCCACCACCGTGATTGAGGTTGGCGTCGATGTGCCCAATGCCACGATCATGGTGATTGAACGGGCCGAAACATTTGGTCTGGCGCAGTTGCACCAATTGCGCGGGAGGGTCGGACGGGGCTCTGGCGCCTCCACCTGTTTGCTGATGTATCAGCATCCCTTAAGTGAGACAGGCAAACAGCGCCTAGAGGTTCTGCGCGAAACGGAAGACGGTTTTGTCATTGCTGAAACGGATCTGAAGATGCGCGGCACCGGCGATCTTATTGGCACGGCGCAATCTGGTGTGCCTCGGTTCCGCGTTGCCGATCTGGAGCGGCAGGCGGGGCTGATGGCCACCGCACAAACGGATGCCCGTGCGCTGTTGGCGGATGATCCGGGCCTGCAAGGGCCGAGGGCCAGGCGGCACGCATGCTATTGTGGCTGATGCGGCAGGATGAGGCAATTCGTTTGATTTCAGTGGGTTAGATCCGGCATGAACATTTTGTTCACGTTTGTTCTCAAAAAGTTCTTTACATGGGCGGCTCAAAATGAGAACAAAGCGGCAACAAGAACGGAGGCACCTATGACAACGCTCAAAACACTCAAAGCCATCGCAGTACGGTCCCAGGACACGCTGTTGCAAGATGCGCTGGGGGCAGCAGCCCTGATCGTGATGTTGGTCGTTGGTCTTTATCTGCCTGCGTTTATGTGATTTCTGCCTGCGATCTTATGCCGTCTGGTTCGTTGCATCCGTCCCAAATGATGCTGCCGACTGACACTGCCTGTCCTTGATCGGTGCCGGGTTCCCACCCAAGGACCAGACGGGTCCCACATAAGAGACGCTTTCCTTGCGCCGCCATCCACTTGGATGTGCGGCGTTTTTTTTGCTGTGGGTGTGTTTTGGGGAGAGGGGGAAGGGGCTCTGCCCCGACGACCAAAGGTCGTCTCCCCGGAGGTGTAGTTGGAAAGATGAAGCCCCCTGGCGCGCGGGTGCCTGGGGGGCCTGGTGTTATACTTGCCTCACGTTTTGGCGGTTTTATGCTCGAACGCGAGAGGTTGTCTTGGGTGCCTCAAGTTCGATGCGAAAAGCTGTGGATGGCAGGTGATGGCTTGGGCGTGTCGGAGTGTTGGGTGAGAGGCGCGGACCGGTTGCGGGCGTGCGGCTGGCAGTTGCTTTACCCGTGGCGCGCTGGTCGGCGCAGTTTCCTGCGCTAGACTTCGCGCAGGTGCACGGTGTCTTTTTGGGTGCCGGCAGCTTCCATCGCCTCCACAATCGCCTCAAGGCTCAGCATGATGGAGGCATGGCGGTTCTTGTAATCGACCGCGGGTTTCAGGACTTCGAAGCCGTCAAAAGGGGCATCCGGCACCGGGCCGCCGCCCTTGAGCATGGCAAAAAGCTGATTTCGGGCCGTTGTGATGTCGTCCAATGTCGCACCCACAGCCGCAGCGCCGGCAACGGCTGCTGCCGCCTGGCCCAAGGCGCAGGCTTTGACGTCTTGGCCCAAATCCATCAGACGTCCGTTTGCCACAACCACATCCGCCGTCACCGCAGAGCCGCACAGCGGGGAGCGGCGTTTGGCGGTGGCATCTGGGGTCTCCAGCCGGCCTTGATGCGGGATATCTGACGCCAGCGCCAGGATGCGCGAGGAATAGAGCTTGATCAGATCGGTTTCAGCGGACATCACTGTTTCCTTTGCAAGATATTGCTTACATAACCTTCCCAA
Organism: Sulfitobacter sp. GN1-4; assembly: GCF_055693825.1. Lineage (NCBI taxonomy): Bacteria > Pseudomonadati > Pseudomonadota > Alphaproteobacteria > Rhodobacterales > Roseobacteraceae > Sulfitobacter > Sulfitobacter sp. GN1-4. The sequence continues at coordinate 2,075,074 of NZ_JBVFUQ010000003.1, forward strand.
GGCGAGATGCAAACTTTTCAAACGGAGCAGCGGGATGGCTTTTGACCCTTCTCAATTGACCTACAATGACGCCGGGCTGATCCCAGCGATTGCGCAAGATGCGACCAGCAAAGAGGTGCTTATGCTGGCCTGGATGAATGCAGAGAGCATCGCACGAACGCTGCAGACGGGTAAAGTGACCTATTGGAGCCGTTCACGCCAGAGTTTTTGGGTAAAGGGAGAGACAAGCGGCCATCTGCAGCGGCTTGTGGAGTTCCGGTTTGATTGTGATCAGGATTGTCTGTTGATCCTGGTGGACCAAACAGGTCCGGCCTGTCACACGGGCCGCAGGCATTGTTTTTACCGGGCTGTGGATGGCGGCGAGGTGGTGGAACTTTTGCCTGCACCTACTTAAGGTGATACCTGAGGTTTTTGCCTCAAATATTTAATAGGATTGCAAGATCCTTCGGCGTCATGCCTTGGTCGCGGTAAAGCGCGATGGCCTGAGCGTCTTGCCGTTTGGCCAGCCGTTGGCCCCTGTCATCTCGGATCAGTCTGTGGTGGTGATAGACCGGCGTGGGCAGGCCCAGCAGACGTTGCAGGACCACATGGATCTTGGTGGCTTCAAACAGGTCCGCGCCGCGCACCACTTGGGTGATGCCTTGGGCGGCGTCATCCAGCACCACCGACAGATGATAAGAGGTGCCCATGTCGCGGCGTGCCAGTACCACATCGCCGATTTCTTTGATCACCTCCTGGGCAGTAAAACGGATCGTCTCTGATTGCCCTTCAGGTCCGGCACCGGTTTCGGTGAATTCAAAAAGGCCGTCTTGGGACGTGCGGGCCACGGCCTCCGCGATCTTGAGGCGCAGGGCGGTGTCTGGGGGCGGCGTCCCTCCAAGGGTTGCTTTGTCCTGGCCGTAACAGGTGCCGGGATAGACCACACCGTCCGGTCCGATGAGCGCGCCGCCGCCTTCTTGGGGGGCGCTGGCCGCCTCAGCGATGTCGCGCCGCGAACAGCTGCAGGCAAAAAGAACGCCGCTGTCCCAAAGCTGCGCCAGTGCCGCGGCGTACTGAGGCAAACGATCTGACTGGCGCATGACGGGTTTGGGCCAATCCAACCCCAACCAGGCCAGATCGTCGTAGATTTGCGCCTCCCACTTGTCTCGGGCGCGGCTTTGGTCGATGTCTTCGATCCGCAACACGAAGGTGCCGCCCTGCGCTTGTGCCAGATCATAGGCCGTCAGCGCCGAAAAGGCGTGGCCAAGGTGCAGTGGGCCTGTGGGGGACGGGGCGAAACGGGTGCGGAATGTCACGCTTTTTCAAGGATATAGACGTTCGACATCATCCCAAGGCCTGGCAAATGATCGCCGCGTTCGCGAAAGATCAGCCGTGCGGCACCGCCATCCACCCATTCATTGACGCGCGCCTCATGCACCGGGTCTTCGAGCGTGTGATCGTTAAACGAAAACACCAGCCGCCCGCCCGACGGGAGGGCCTCCATTAAGGTATCCAGCACTGAGATGGGCGCGGCGCCGGATCCGATGACGCCGATGGCAGCGATGGCAGGATAGCCCCCCGTCTACCCCTGTGTCGCCTGAGACTTGCCGGGTGTTCCGGTAGACCCCTTTGTCAGCGGCCTGAGCCAGCATTTCCGCTGAAAGATCCACGCCGTCGATGGTGCTAAACCCGGCCAGTTTCAGGGCCAGACCGGAAAGCCCCGTGCCACAGCCGAAATCCAGCACCGGGGCGGCCATGTCTTCGGTCACGCTGGCCAGCGCATTGGCGCAACGTCCCGGTGTCACATAGCCGTTTTTGGCCACCTCAGCTTCATAGCTTGCTGCCCAGGCATCGTAGATGTCACGCGTCTCGTCCTCGCCGCGTGCGGCATAGACTTTGTCTAGAAAAGTATCGCTCATGCCCGCAGCCTAGGCAGGCACGCAATCTCTGTCCAGCCAGTGTTGCCAATCAGCTTTCGCGCGATCGGTATAGGCTTTGTAGCGGTCCTTGCGGCCCCGCCGCCCGCCTTTGAGACCCTCAACAGGAGGGAACAGACCGAAGTTCACGTTCATCGGCTGAAACGTTTTGGCCTCAGCGCCGCCGGTGATGTGGGTGATCAACGCGCCCATTGCGGTGGTGTTGGGCGGTGCCTCTACCGGCTGTCCCAGAATTTCAGCCGTTGCCATCCGCCCAGCAAGCAGCCCCATGGCGGCACTTTCTACATAGCCTTCCACGCCCGTGATTTGTCCGGCAAAGCGAATGTTGCGGCGGGATTTCAGGCGCATCTGATCATCCAGCAGGGTGGGCGAATTGATAAAGGAGTTCCTGTGAATGCCACCAAGCCGGGCAAAAGAAGCGTTCTCAAGCCCTGGGATCATTTTGAAAACCTGGGTTTGCGCGCCGTATTTCATTTTGGTCTGAAAGCCGACCATGTTGTAGAGCGTGCCAAGCTTGTTGTCCCGGCGCAGCTGCACCACGGCATAGGGTTTGACATCGGGCGCATGCGGATTGGTCAGACCCACAGGTTTCATCGGTCCAAAGCGCAGCGTCTCACGGCCACGTTCAGCCATCACCTCAATCGGAAGGCAGCCGTCAAAATAACCTGCGGTCTCGCCTTCCTTGAACTCTGTCTTGTCTGCGGCCAGCAACGCGTCGATGAAGGCCTCATATTGGTCTTTGGTCATCGGACAGTTGAGATAGGCGGTGCGCTCTTCCTCAGTCTCACCTTTGTCATAGCGCGACTGCATCCAGGCGGCATCCATATCGATGCTGTCAAAATAAAGGATCGGGGCAATGGCATCAAAAAACGCCAGCGCGTCGGCCCCGGTTTCAGCGGCAATCGCATCCGCCAGTGCGCCTGAGGTCAGGGGGCCTGTGGCGATGATCCAGTGACCCTCGGTTGGCAGGCTTGTGATCTCTCCATACTCAACGGTGACATTGGGGTGCGCCAACAGGGCCTCCGTGACGGATTGGGCAAAAGGATCCCGGTCAACCGCCAGTGCGCCCCCTGCAGGCAGGCGGTGTTTATCTGCCGTCTGCATGATCAACCCGTTGGCCGCGCGCATTTCCCAATGCAACAGCCCAACCGCGTTCTGTTCAGAATCGTCTGAGCGGAAGGAGTTGGAGCAGACCATTTCTCCCAAAAGCCCGGTTTGATGCGCAAACGTGCCCACATCGGGCCGCATTTCGTGCAGCACAACGGAGATGCCCGCGTTGGCCGCTTGCCACGCGGCCTCGGATCCGGCCATGCCGCCGCCAATGATATGAAGTGTCTCTGTCATGCTGCCCGATGTAGGGCAGGCGGCCCAACTGCGCAACACAGACTGTGTGTACAAGGGCGGCGGTAAATGCGCCTGTCAGAAGTGGTGGGGACTGTGGGGGTCGATTTGGGGTCGCCGCTGCGGGAATGGTCGATCAGTGAGAGGCTGATCTGGAGGGACCTTCCGCCGGCGGCGACCCAAATACGCACTCATGTGCGCCGTGTCACAAACATGCCCCAATTGTGCCCGAATTGATAGCTTTTCTTATTCAACAGACCGTTGCCGATATGGAAACGGCTATTGCGTCCACTCTGGCGGGCGTTTTTCCAGAAAAGCGTCGATGCCTTCACGGGTGTCATCGCGCAGCATATTCTGCACCATCACATCCCCGGTATAGGCATAGGCATCGGCCACGGGCATCTGGATCTGATTGTAGAAGGCTTCCTTGCCAATCTTCACCGCAGAGCCAAGCTTTGACGCCAAAAGATCTGCCAGCGATGCTGTTTCGGCCTCCAATTGCTCATGCGGCACCACGCGGTTGACCAATCCCAGCTCTTTTGCGCGGGTGGCTGGAATGAATTCGCCGGTTGTGAGCATTTCAAAGGCTTGTTTGCGCGGGATGTTCCGGCTGAGTGCGACCATCGGGGTGGAGCAAAAGAGGCCGATGTTGACGCCATTGACGCCAAACTTGGTGCCTTCGGCGGCCACGGCCATGTCACAGGTGGCCACCAATTGGCACCCCGCGGCGGTCGCGATGCCGTGGACCTGGGCAATCACTGGCTGCGGCATGGATTGCACCCGTGCCATGACCCGCGCACAGCGGTCGAACAAATCCTTAAAGGCCGCCGCGCCGCCATCCTCTGCCTGCCGCATCGCGGTCATCTGCCGCAGATCGTGGCCTGCACAAAACGCCTTGCCCGTTCCCGATAGGGTGATCACCCGCGTGTCGGGGTCTTCTGCCAAGCCATCAAGGGTTTCTTGCAGGGCCGCCAACATCTCATCCGACAGCGCATTCAACCGCTCCGGCGCGTTCATCGTCAGATGCGTTACTGCCGCACGTTGCGTCACTTCCAAAATTGCCATCTTGCCTCTCCCCATCGGTCAGGGCCAACTCTAGGCCAAGCGCTGCGGGGAGGACAAGCGATGACACCGATTATGACCGCCGAGGAGTTGAACGTCTTCATGCAGAAGGTGTTTCAACAGGTTGCGGATGATTTCAACGTCGATGACGTGCGCCCCGGTGAGGTTACGATGCGCTTGCTGACCTCAGAAAAACACTTGCGGCCTGGCGGGACTATTTCAGGGCCCAGCATGTTCGGGCTTGCTGATGTTGCAGCCTATGTCGTGACGCTGGCGCATATCGGGCCCAAGGCCTTAGCGGTCACGACGAACTGCGCGATTGATTTCATGCGTAAGCCCGAGGCCAACGTGCCCCTGATTGCCGAGGCGCGGTTGTTAAAGCTGGGCAAGCAGCTGTCGGTCACGGATGTGTTGCTGTTTTCGGAAGGTATGGATGCGCCGGTTGCGCGCGCCGGGCTGACCTATGCGATCCCCCCAAAAGAGATGCCGCTTTAACAAAAAAGGGCCGGGAAAACCCGGCCCAGTTAGAAGAGGTCCAGCAGGTGCTTACGGGGAAGTTAGCCCTGCCAGAACACGCGACGGGATTCTGGTATACGCATCCGTCGACGTCAGTCCCACATCGCTTAGCTGCCAAGGCTCCAGCTGGGAGAGGGCAAGCCTAGTGCGGCGGCGTGTGGCCCATTTCGTCACCAGGACCGCAAATTTGACCGCCACCTGCGCCGCGACAGGCGTGCCAGGGTGAGAAAGAATGCTCAATGCATCGGTCGGGATCGATCTTTGGTGTGCCATGGGAAATCTCCTATCAAATTGTATTGACACAAAGTAGCTAACTGCTACAATTATGGGATACATTGACTGATACAATAGAGCCAGAGAAACATTGTAATGGATACAATTTGGTCGCCTGATGCCGTCAGCGGTGCAAAGCCAAAGTACAAAGCGGTTGTTACAATGATCCGAGATCAGATCGCGCTTGGCGGGCTGAAAGTGGGGCAAAAGCTGCCCCCGGTGCGCGACCTGGCCTGGCAGCTCAAGATCACCCCCGGCACCGTTGCGCGGGCCTATACCGTGTTGACCGACAGCGGGGTGCTGCAGGCTGAGGTGGGGCGGGGGACCTTTGTCGCTGATCCAACAGCGATAACCGAAGACAACACGCCGCCGCCGCTGAACCTCATTGAAATCGACGCGGTCCGGCACAATCACGCGGCAGCAGAGCCAACCGTGAACCTTTTTTCCCCGCATTTGCCCAACGGCGGGCAGTCAGAGCTTATTCGCACCCTTTTGGCGCAGATCGCGCAGGACCCGCCGTCAGGCATCATGCACTACCCCTCACGGCGCACCGCCAAAGCCGCGCGCGAGGCGATGGTCCATTGGCTGCAAGGTGCCCCCATTGGCCCCATAGATGAACAGGAAATCGTGCTGTCCCTTGGCGGACAGAACGGCATTCTGCTGGTCTTTCAAACAATCCTGCGCGGGCGCCGCCCGACGGTATTCCTAGAGGAACTGGCCTATCCCGGTTTCAGGCGCGCTGCCGAATTGGTGCGCGCCGAAGTGGTCTCCATTCCCTGCGACAGCCACGGCATCATCCCCGAGGCTTTGGCCGAGGCGGCGGAGCGCCATCCCGAAGGCCAGATCCTGTGTACCTCTCCCGAAGTGCACAGCCCGACCTGCGGCTTTACCCCGATGGAGCGGCGCCGGGCGTTGGTTCAGGTGGCCCGCAAGGCGGATTTGCAGATTTTGGAAGACGATTGCTATCGCATGGGCCGTGCCGAGGGCGAGGGGTATCGGCTTTTGGCTCCAGAGCGCGGCTGGTATGTCAGCTCTTTGTCCAAATCCATCACGCCAGCGCTGCGGATCGGCTGTGCGGTCGGGCCACGCGGTATGTCAGCCGCTTTGCACCGTGCGGCCGAGCATGGCTTTTTCGGCCTGGCGACCCCGATGATTGATCTGACCGCCGCGTTGCTGTCGCATCCCGACTTGCCCGCGATCATGGACAGATCGCGTCTTGGGGTTGAGAAATACGTCAAGACGGCGGTGAACACGTTGGGCAGTCATAAATTGAAGTGGCGCAAAGATGTCCCGTTTCTGTGGTTGCACCTGCCCAAAGGCTGGCGGGCCTCTGCGTTCTGCCAGGCGGCAGAGAAACGCGGCGTTCAGGTCCGCGCAGCAGAAGAGTTCGCCGGGCGCGACAGCGCCAGCCCCCATGCGGTGCGCATTGCCGTGAACGGCGGTGTGTCATTGGAGCGGTTTGAAAGCGCAATGGAAGAGCTGCGCGACCTTTTGGAGAATCCGGCAGAGCAAATCAGCGTCTAAGTCTGGGGTATTATTATACCTATTTTATAAAGCATTGTTTTTGCTTATATAAAGCGGCAATGGTGCGCTTGACGCGTGCGGGGCAACCTTTATAACCCGCCCATCAATGATGTGTGCCGCCCGCGCGGGTGGCCCCGATCACTCTGAAACAGGAAAACCCGATGAAAACCTTTACTGCGACACCAGCAGACATCGACAAGAAGTGGATCATCATCGACGCCGAAGGCGTGGTGCTGGGCCGTCTTGCCTCGATCGTTGCGATGCGCCTGCGCGGCAAGCACAAGCCGTCCTTCACGCCCCATATGGATTGCGGCGACAATGTCATCGTCATCAACGCTGAAAAAGTGCAGATGACCGGCAAGAAGCGTGATGAACACTTTTACTGGCACACAGGCCACCCCGGTGGGATCAAATCCCGCACCAAGGCACAGATCCTGGAAGGCGCGCACCCAGAGCGTGTTGTGACCCAAGCGGTCAAGCGCATGCTGCCTGGCAACCGCCTGTCCCGCCAGATCATGACCAACCTGCGCGTTTACGCCGGTGGTGAGCATCCTCATGAGGCGCAAGCGCCTGAAGTTCTGGACGTCAAAGCCATGAACAAGAAAAACACGCGGAGCGCATAAAGATGTCCGACGAAATCAAAACACTCGAAGACCTGGCTGAGGTCGTGACCGAGGACATGACAGCAGCCCCTCAGGTGCCTGTCGTTGAAGAAATCGCACGTGAGCCACAGCGCGATGAACTGGGCCGCTCCTATGCCACAGGCAAGCGGAAGGATGCGGTTGCCCGCGTCTGGATCAAGCCTGGTTCCGGCAAGGTGACTGTGAACGGCAAAGAGCAGAACGCATATTTTGCCCGTCCCGTGCTGCAGATGATCCTGGCGCAGCCTTTCGGCATCACCAACACCGAAGGTCAGTTTGACGTCTATGCCACCGTCAAGGGCGGCGGTCTGTCTGGTCAGGCGGGCGCGGTTAAGCACGGCATCTCCAAAGCGCTGCAGCTTTATGATCCCTCTCTGCGCGCGGCGCTGAAAGCGGCAGGCTTCCTGACCCGCGACAGCCGTGTCGTTGAGCGTAAGAAATACGGTAAGGCCAAAGCGCGTAAGAGCTTCCAGTTCTCCAAGCGTTAAGCTGTTTTACACGATTTTTGGAAAGGGCCGTGCCGCAGGGTGCGGCCCTTTTGCTGTGGTGGTGGGGCAATGGTGGGTTTTCCTTTTGCAGCTCAAATAATGCTGTTGTGTCGCCTTTGAAAACACGGTCCAGTTGAAAAGCAGTTTGGGAGCTCGATATAGCACCGGCTGAAATACCACGCTTAAAATAGGGCGGAGATCTATGGCTGTTGTTTACGTTCTCACAAATCCCGCTTTCGACAGCTATGTAAAAGTCGGAAAGACAACAAACCTGGAGCATAGGCTTAAGCAGCTCGACAATACGAGCGTGCCCCTGCCCTTTAGGTGCGTATATGCGGTTGAGGTTGAGGATGATGCACAGGTGGAAAGGCTTGTGCATCAAGCCTTCGCGGATCACCGGACCCGAACAACAAGAGAGTTTTTTGAGATCGACCCAATGAGGGTCATTGCGGCACTGAAACTCACGAATGGCCGCGATGTAACCCCAAAGGGGGATACTGCAGAAGACGCAGAGGGCGTGAAGGCGCTTGACCGAGCGACCCGAAAACCTCGCAAGACCTATAAGTTTTCCGATGCGGGCCTAAAGGTTGGGGACAGGATTCACTATGCGAATGATGATGGGATCACAGCGCACATCGTAAGCGAAAAAAGATTCTCTTCGAGGAAGAGGAGATGAGCCTAAGCAAGTCTGCTCTTAGACTATTGCACAGGGACGGGTATACTTGGCAAACGGTGAACGGTTGGCAGTTCTGGATGTTTAATAATGAGACGATTGCGGAGCGTTTAGAGCGCATACTTGCGGAAGCTGCGGAAGATGAACTAGGCGAGGATTAGTGCAGTAGCGGCAGTTCGATCGCTTGCCTTAAAAGGCAAAGGCGCAACGCTCTAGCACCTTTAAGTATTCTAATCGTCCGGCTGCACCAGCCCCAAGCCGCGCAGATAGATGCCGATGCCGGTTTCCAGCAGGTCTTCGGGTGGGAAAGGCGAGGCACGTCCCGGGGAGTTGCGGGCGAAAAGCTCTACCACGCCGTGGCTCATCGCCCAGATATGGGCGCTGAACATGGAGGCGGGGGGCGTTTGTCCTCAGGAATATGCTGGCTGAGATCTGTTGCCGCCTTTTCCAGCACGCCATTGGCTCGGCCCGCCACCCGCGCCAGTTCCGGTGTTCTGTTCACCGACACGCCGCTTTCGAACATTGCGATGTAGTGGCCGGGATATTTGCGGGCAAAGGCCAGATAGGCGCGGCCCGTGGCCTCAAAAGCCTTCAGCGCCGAGGGTTGGCCCGATTGATAGGCGTATTCCATCAGATCGGCAAAAATCTCATACCCCTGTTGCGCGGCCTCAGCGATCAGCGCCTCACGCCCATCAAAGTGTCGGTAGACAGCGGCGGGGGTGACGCCCGCCTGTTTTGCTGCCTCAGACAGGGTAAAGCCTGTGGGGCCACGCGCCTCGATCAATTCAAGCGCAGCGGCGGTCAGGGCCTGGCGAAGGTTGCCGTGGTGGTAACCCTTTTTAGGCATCCCAAATGTCCGGGCCGCCGCAGACATCCGTGTCCAATGTACCGATGGCTTTGACGTCTTTGCGGTCATACTCAAAGGCGTGCAGCACCGTGCGGATGGCATTCAGCCGTGCGCGGCGCTTGTCGTCAGAGCGTACAACGGCCCAGGGCGCGTGGGCGGTATGGCTTTGGGTTAGGGTTTCTTGAATTGCGGTTGAATAGGCGTCCCAACGGGACAGGCCTTTGACGTCGATGCTGCTGAGCTTCCATTGCTTGAGCGGATCACTTTCGCGCGCCAACATGCGGCGCAGTTGTTCTGCTCGCCCGACGTTGAGCCAGAATTTGAACAGGTGAATGCCCTCATCCACCAGCATCTCCTCAAAGGGGCTGACTTGGGAAAAGAAATGGGCGCGCTGTGTATCGGTACAAAATCCAAACACCTTCTCAACCACGCCGCGATTGTACCAAGAGCGGTCAAAAAACACCATTTCGCCCGCCGCTGGCAGATGCGAGATGTAGCGTTGAAAATACCACTGCGTGCGCTCCGTTTCAGTGGGTTTGGACAGCGCTACCACCCGTGCCGCACGCGGGTTCAGGTTGGCGCGAAACCGGCTGATGGTGCCGCCTTTGCCCGCCGCATCGCGCCCTTCAAAGACGCAGGCGATGCGGGTGCCGTTCTCACGCGCCCAGGCTTGCAGTTTGACCAGTTCGATCTGCAGGCGGTCCATTTCCTTGTCATAGACCTTGCGGGCCATGCGATCGGAATGCGGATAGCTTGGTGTCAGGATGTCACCCTTGTCCGCCCGTTTGATCGCATTGCGGATCTCATCGGGGGCGTCGTTTTCAAAATAGGCGCTGATGGCACCATCAAAGGGCAGTTCCATGCGGTCTCCTGGTCTTGGCTACGTCCCTCTATATGGGATGTTAATCCGATTAACGCAAACCCGCACGTGTCGCTGCACGGTCAATCGCCGCAACGACATCCTCGGCGGCGACATGTTGCGGCATGTGGCCAACCCCCGGTAAAACAACCAGATTGCCGTTTGGCACATCCCCCATCAGCACCTCAGCATGAATGCTGAGAGGTACGATGGTATCGGCATCGCCGTGGATCGCCTCAATCGGCATGCCAAGCGTTCCGTAGCGTTTTTGCATCTCAACCACATGCGGGCGCAGGGCGTTCACCTGCTGGGCATTTGCACGGGTGCTGGCGCGGCGCAGGGTCAGGCCTGCGCCGATATGATCGGCATAGCCTGCTGGCGCGTCTTGCGGCGCAAAGATGCTCTCAATGCTTTGGGACACGTAGGATTGCGGCACGAAGGCCGTAACCAAGGGCACCGCCAAAGCGCCGCCCAAGGCTGAGCCGAAGGTGCCGTAGGTCCAGCCCAATTTGCCCGGCCAGGGTTCAGCCACCGCCGATACGAGGACCAGGGCTGCGGTATCTTCCGGGCGGCTTAGACCCCAGGCCAGGGCAACAATGCCGCCAAAGGAATGGCCCAGAACGATGGGATTTGTCACACCGATTTGATCGGCTGCTTTTTGCAGCAGTGCGGCCTGATCCAGCGGGGTTTCTTCTTTGCTGTTCCACGCCCCGCCATGGCCCTCCGGGCGCCCCGTCCAGCCCAGGCCCGGACGGTCCATCAAGATCACGCGGTAGCGGTCTGTCAGACGATCGGTAAAGCCCAGCGTAAAGTCATTAAGGTTGCCACTGGCCCCGTGCAGCAAAATCAGGTCAGGCCCGTTGCCCATGACGCGGTAGTGCACGGGCACCCCGTCCACCTCAACAAAGGCGCCGGTGGGCGGGTTCTCAGCCTCGGCTGCGGCTTCTTGCGCGCTGGCGCGCCACTGCACAACGGCCACCAGAGCCAACAAAAAAACGGCAACATAGATCATCGTGCGGCGCATCTCATCCCTTGCCAATCAGATCTAGGTCGAAGGGGGTGGATTGGTATATCTCGTTGATCCAATTGCCATAAAGCAGATGCGCATGGCTGCGCCACCGATTGGAAGGCGGCTGTGATGGATCATCATCCGGGTAGTAGTTGCACGGCACGTTGATGGGCGTGCCCGCCGCGATATCGCGGTCATACTCTTGCTTGAGCGTGTCACTGTCGTACTCAAAGTGGTTGAATACATAAAGCGCCCGGTGCGCGGGGTCTTGCACCAGACAGGGGCCCACTTCGTCACTGCCCAAGAGCGTGGTCAGCCCCGCATGGGCATCCACCTCGTCCTGGCGAATCTCCGTCCAGCGCGACACCGGCATCACGCATTCGTCCGAAAATCCGCGCAAAAACGGCGAGGCTGGTGCCAGGTTGCGGTGCTTGAAACAGCCAAAGGCCTTATGATCGAGGATGTGTTTCTTAACACCATGAAAGTGGTTGATCATCGCCATGCCACCCCAACAGACACCAAAAGTGGACTGCACATTGCTTTGGGTCCAATCCATCACCTGGGTCAGCTCTTGCCAGTAGTCGACATCCTCAAAGGCCAGATGTTCAATCGGCGCACCGGTGATGATCAGCCCGTCGAACTTTTCCTCCCAGACCTCACTCACAGGTCTGTAAAAGCTTTCCATGTGGGCCGCTGCCGTGTTGCGGGTGAGGTGATCGGTCATCCGCAGCAACGTCAGCTCAATCTGCAATGGGGTCGCACCGATTAGCCGCGCAAACTGGTTCTCGGTCTGGATTTTCTTGGGCATCAGGTTCAGCAGGGCGATGCGCAGCGGGCGGATATCCTGACGGCCAGCCGTGTCTTCGTCCATGACCATCACACCTTCTTGCGTCAGCACGTCAAAGGCGGGAAGTGTGGCAGGCAATTTAATCGGCATGGGTCGGATTTCCGTGTTTTTGGAACGGTTAGATAATGCGCCTGTGCGGCGCTGCCAAGTCAGGCAGTGTCACAAGCGGGAGAGGGGCGTCAGCCCGGCATTCGCCCTGCAATGAGTGCGACGAAATCATCCTGGCTTTTTAGCGCGCTGATCTCATCGGCGGTGATCGTCACGCCCCACTGCGCCATCGCTTCGTACCGGGGCTGCCTGTGGGCCAGCGCTTGGGCATAGGTCCAGCGGACAAAGGCGTCCGGGTCAACCGCATCCTCAGCGATGTCATTTTCCTGCAGGTAGTCCTGCCAGACCTTCAGCAGGAAAGCAGGTTGATAGGCCATGGGTTTGGGTGCGCGGTCAAAGCGGCGGATCAGCTCTTGGGTATGGGCCGCGTCCCCTTTGATCCAGACCAGTAGGCATTCCTCAGACAGCTCTTTCAGCAGGGCATCCTCTGGGTCATTGGCGTCCACCCATTCGCAGATGGAGCCACCGGTATCGCAGATGAAATGATCATAGCCGTAAAGCTGGTGCGCGCGTTGCGCAAAATGCGCCGTATCTCGCAGGGCACTGATTTCGCCCTGTCGAAACGCCTCTTGCCGGTTTTGGTATTCAGCGATCGGCAAGCCGCCCTTGGCCGCATCTCCGGGCTTGCCCAGCCAGGACGCCACGGGGGAGAGGTTTTCAAAGGTGATGTTTGACGCGATGTAGATGCTGTCGCTCATCAACAGCTCGCGCAGGAACGGCACCTTCATCGCCTCGGCCTTGGCATTGTCGACAATGGCCTCGCCCAGATAGCGGGTGCCGATGCGGTAATCGATGGAATAGTGAAACCAATCGCCTGAGGCGCGCAACAGGCTGCTAAGGTGGGTTTTGCCCAGCCCAGACATGCCAAAGATCAGCACCTTGCGGCGGGGCGCATCACGCCAGTCTTGCGCAGTTGGGTAGAGCATCGGGCCTGTCCAATTGGTTGGTCTTGGCTCTACCTAGCGGATCGTTTCAGCCATTGCCAGACACGCCCGTCCAGCACCAAAAGACCAAGCGCCAGCAGGGCAAATCCGCCATAGGCCGCAGGCCGCAGGGTTTCGCCCAACAAGATCGCGCCCAGAACAATCGCGAATGGCGGGATCAGCAGCGTGACCAGCATCAGGTTGCCACTGCCCGCCATCGCCAGCACCCGGTAATAAAGCAGATAGGCCAAGGCTGTCGCACCAAAGGCGTAATAGCCAATCGCCTCCAGCGTGCGCATCTCAAGGTTCAGCGTCAGCGGCCCTTCGATCAGCCAGGCGGCGGGCAGCATGATCAGGCTTGCCCCCGTCACCATGCCCGCCGCGGCAAGCTGCGGGGGGTGTCCTGACAACATCTTGCGGGCCCAAACGCTGGCCAAGGCATAAGAAACCGTGCCGCCCAGCACCGCAATCTGCGCCAGGGACCGCAAATCAAAATCGCGCAGGTTCTCCAGCCCGATCGCCGTGGCAACGCCCAGAAACCCCAGCAACACGCCCACCCCTTTGCGCAAGGTGATGCGCTCATCAGCGAAAAAGAGGGCCGCGACAACCACACCAAAGATGGCCGTTGCCGCATTTAGGATTGAGGTCAGCCCGCTTTCGATATGCAACTGCCCCCAGGCCATCAGGCCAAAGGGGATGACATTGTTCAAAAGCCCCATGCCCAGAAAGGCCGCCCAGGCCTTGGGGCTGCGCGGCAGCGGCAAGCGCATCACAAGCACCACCGCCCAAAGCGCCAGCGCGGCCCAGCCTACCCGGTGCGCCACCGACGTCAGCGGCCCCACCTCATCCAATGCAATGCGGATGGAGACAAAGGACGCCCCCCAAAGCATTGCCAGCAGTAACATTTCCGCCCAGGCACGGGTGGAGATCGTTTTTTGTGTCATACCGCCTTTTAGTCCGGGGGGGCCGGGGTCACGACCCGTTTCTTGCGCTTTGACGCGTCTCTGACCAGATGTTGAGATAATTGCCTGCAAAGATGATCGCGGCCCCCACAAAGACCCAAGGATCAAGCGCTTCGGCGTAGGCCAGCGCGCCCACAAGGGCGATGATGGGCAAACGCGCGAAATCAATGGGGGCCACCACCGCGGCAGGGGCCAGCGACAGGGCTTTGGCAATGCAGGTATGCGCCAGCAATCCGCAGGCCGCGATCAGCAATAGCCAAGGCAGGCCCGCCCCGGTGGGCAGCGCGATATCGCCGTCATAGCCTGCGGTGATCAGCCCAAAGATCAGCTGGAGCGCTGTCAGATAGAACATGATCCCGGTTAGGCTTTGGGTGGCGGTCAGCCGCTTGGTAAAGACATAGGTGAGCGCAAAGAAAATCGCACAGCTGCCCGCCGCCAGAATGCCGACGTTAAGTTCGGTCATCTGGCCCGGTCGTGCCACGATCAGGATGCCGACAAACCCCATCAAAGCCGCCGCTGCGCGCACCGCTGTCAGCCGTTCGCCCAGCAAGAAGACGGATAGGATCAGCACCCAAATAGGCGTGGTGAATTCCAACGCGAAAACCTGCGCCAATGGGATCACGGTCACCGCATAAAACCACAGGTTTTGCCCGGTAAAGTGAAACAGGTTGCGCATCACATGGGTGCCAAGCGCGTCGCGGTTGACCTCGTGCAGCGTGCCAACGCTTGCCGCGATGATCACGACAATGATCAGACCAAAGGCGGACCGCCACATCATGATCTCAAAGGTATCGAATGCCCCGGCAAGCTCACGACCGGCAATCGCCATCATGGTAAAGCTGAAGATAGCCCCCAGCATGAAAAGCGCCGCGCGAAAGGTCGGGCTCATGCGAGGCCTCTAGCGGGTCTCGGCCCGGCAGGGCGCGTCTGCGTTATTCCCATTCGATGGTGCCCGGCGGTTTGGAGGTGATGTCATAGGTCACCCGGTTGATGCCTGGCACTTCGTTGATGATCCGAGTGGCCGTTTCGCCCAGGAATTCGTGGCTGAAAGGATAATAATCCGCCGTCATACCATCCACAGAGGTGACCGCGCGCAGGGCGCAGGCGAAATCATAGGTCCGGCCGTCCCCCATCACGCCCACCGTGCGCACCGGCAAAATCGCGCAAAAGGCCTGCCAGATCTCGTCATAAAGCCCGTGCTTGCGGATCTGATCGATATAGACGGCATCTGCTTCGCGCAGAATATCCAGCTTCTCGCGGGTGATTTCACCGGGGCACCGGATGGCAAGGCCCGGACCGGGGAAAGGGTGGCGCCCAATAAAGCTGGGCGGCAAACCCAGCTCACGGCCCAAAGCACGCACCTCATCCTTAAAGAGCTCGCGCAGCGGTTCCACCAATGTCAGGCCCATTTTTTCAGGCAGGCCGCCCACATTGTGGTGGCTTTTGATGGTGACCGACGGCCCACCAGAAAAGCTGACGGATTCGATCACATCCGGGTAAAGCGTGCCCTGCGCCAAAAACTCTGCCCCGTCGATCTGGTCGGCGTATTTCTGGAAGACATCAATAAAGAGTTTGCCGATGATCTTGCGCTTGGTCTCTGGGTCGGACTGGCCCTCCAATTCACCCAAGAACAGCTCTGTTTCATCAGCATGAATGACAGACAGGTTCATGTGATCGCGGAACATGCCCACAACCTCAGCCGCCTCATTCTTGCGCAGCAACCCGTGATCCACAAAGACACACGTCAATTGATCCCCGATGGCCTCATGAATGAGGGCTGCGGCAACGGAGGAATCAACGCCCCCCGACAGGGCACAGATCACGTTCTTGTCGCCCACCTGGGCGCGGATGTTGGCCACCGCCTCTTCGCGGTAGGCGCTCATCGTCCAATCGCCCTTGAACCCGGCAAGGCGCACAAAGTTCTCGTAAAGCTTGGCCCCATTGGGTGTATGATGCACCTCGGGGTGGAACTGCACTGCAAAGAAGTTCCGCGCGGTGTCGGCTGTGATGGCATAAGGCGCATTGGGCGAGGTGCCATAGACCTCAAAACCCGGTGCAATCTTGCTGACGTGATCGCCGTGGCTCATCCAGACCTGTTCGCGGTCGGTGGCAAACCACCCTTCAAGCAACGCCAATGCAGCATCGCCCGGCGTGACATAGGCCCGGCCAAACTCGGCTGTGCCGTGGCCGCGTTCAACTTTGCCGCCCAGCATCTCCATCATGACCTGTTGGCCGTAACAAATGCCCAGGATCGGCACGCCCAGATCAAACACCTCAGCCGGAGGGCGCGGGCTGCCCTCATCAATCACGGAGGCCGGACCGCCTGAGAAAATCACAGCGCGGGGGGCGAAGGTCTTCAAAAAGCGGCATCCACGTTGTTGAACGGGTGGATTTCGCAAAAGACGTTCAATTCGCGTAGTCTGCGAGCAATCAGCTGAGTGACTTGGCTGCCGAAATCAATGATCAGCAGGCGGTCGTGGTCGGTGGGATCAGTGGCTTGGGTCATGCGCTGTGATTATGCCCGCGCCGGGATGGTGGCAAGCGCCGATTGGCAGGGCTGAGGCCTCTACAGCGGAGGAAGCGGCGTTGAGGCCGCAAATTTTTCCATATGAGCGACACAAGCCGTCAGCGGATGTCGCTTTTCACCCCTAAAGGACGGTTACTGTGAGCAGGGTGCCCTGGCTTTGCGTTAGGTGAGTGATCACAATCCAAGATGGGGGCGAAAATGGCAGAACGGGCACGACGGTCACGAGGCGGCGGCGGTGCGGCACGGCGCGCAGAGCGCAGCGCGGTGTCTTTTGAGACAGCCAAATATATTGAACGCAACATCCCAAACTTTGAGGTGCTGACCGAAGAGGCGCTCCAGATCATCGAGGCCAATGCGGAAACGGTGCTGGAAGAGGTTGGCGTCAATTTTCTGGATAACCCCAAAGCGCTGGAACGTTGGCGCGAGGCCGGGGCCGATATTGACGGCGAACGCGTCCGCATTCCCAAAGGTCTGGCCCGCAAACTTTGCGCCACCGCGCCAAGCCAGTTTACCCAGCACGCCCGCAACCCCAAACGCTCAGTTGTAGTGGGGGGCAAAAACCTGGTGCTGGCACCCGTCTATGGCCCGCCATTCGTGCGCGATGCCCAGGGGGGCGGCGCTATGCCACGATGGATGACTTCAACAAATTCGTGAAGCTGGGCTATATGTCCAAGTGGCTGCACCATTCCGGCGGCACGGTCTGTGAACCTACCGACCTGCCGGTCAACAAGCGCCACCTTGATATGCTTTATGCCCACATGACCCTGAGCGATAAGCCGTTCATGGGATCCGTGACTGAGCCCAGCCGGGCACAAGATTCAGTGGACATGTGCGCCATCCTGTTTGGCGAGGAGTTTGTCCAGCAAAACACGGTGATGACCTCGCTGATCAACATCAACTCACCCATGACGTTTGATGATGTGATGATGGGCGCGCTTGAGGTTTATGCCACCAACAACCAGGCGGCCATCATCTCGCCCTTTATTGTGGGCGGTGCCATGGCGCCGGTCTCAGTTGCGGGCACCTTGACGCAAGTCTTGGCTGAGACACTGGCGGGCATCGCCTATTCCCAGCTTATTCGTCCGGGCGCACCGGTGATCATGGGGGCGTTTGTGACCTCCATCGACATGAACTCTGGCGCGCCGACCTTCGGCACCCCAGAAGCGGCGCATATCACCTACGGCGTAGGACAATTGGCGCGGCGTCTTGGCCTGCCTTACCGGTCTGCGGGATCTTTCTGCGGCTCCAAGCTGCCGGATGCGCAAGCTGCCTATGAAACCGCCAACAGCCTGAATGTGGGGCTGTTGTCCGGCGTGAACTTTATGCTGCATTCCTGCGGTTGGCTGGAAGGCGGGTTGGTCAGTTCATTTGAGAAATTCGTGATGGATGCCGATCAGCTAGGCACGCTCCACCATCTGGCCCAAGGGGTGCAGATTGATGAGAACGCGCAAGCCATGGATGCCATCCGTGAAGTAGGGCCCGGCGGGCATTACCTGGGCTGCGCCCATACGCAGGCGAACTTTAAATCCGCCTTCTGGAAATCCGACCTGCTAGATTACAAGCCGTTTGAGACCTGGGAAGACGAAGGTGCCCGCGACACCCAAGCCTTGGCCACGCAGCGGGTTGAAAAGATGCTGGCCGACTACCAGCAACCCGCGCTTGATCCGGCCATCCGCGAAGGTCTGGATGCCTTTGTGGCACAAAAGAAGCTGGCCGAACCCGACAGCTTTATGTGATCTGACATCGCTCAGACTGTGGCCCGCGTGGCCCTTAACACGCGGGCCTCAGCCACCAGCGCAATCAGCACATCAAGGTGCTGGACTAGGCTGTAGCTTGCGTCTGACTGGGCGCGTTGTTCCTCAAAGACGGCTTCAATCTCCATCAGCTTCATCACCGCCGCGGCTGTCCTAGGCAACGTGCCGTATCCCAAAAGGCGCGGCAGATGCCGGTCGCGCCGGTAATCCTCGGCACCAATTCTGGCGGCGCGCATCATCAAGCGGGGGCGCTGCAAGGCGCTGAGCATTGTCAAAATATCCTGCATGTCTGGTCTCCTGGGGTTGTGTAAACCTGTGGCGACACCTGTCGCTGGATACATCTTTGCACAACCTAAAAGGGTGTTGCGTAAGCGGCAGAACCGCCGCGCGCGCGGTTTATTACTGTTTATGAATTAGAAACAATGCTTAAGCAGAAGGTTAATTTTAACGATCTAGTAACAAATGCATCTTTAGGTTGTGTGGATATGTCTGTGGATAACAGGCTGAAATTGGGGGATAACGATGGGGATAACTCTTAACTTGGCCAATGCGGCCACTTCAGAAGCTGTGCCAGCCTGGGTGCCGCCGGGGGCAAAACACTATCTTGCGCATACCGAAGAGGGGCATTCCATTCGCGCCCTGGCCCGGAATGCGGGATGTCATGCGTCAACCATCCTGCGGCAGATCCGCAAGGTGGAAACCCGCCGTGATGATCCATTGGTGGATGCCGCTTTGCGCAAACTGGTGGCGCGGACACCGGCCATCCCGGCCAAACCTGCCAGCAAAACGGCACCAGACGCATCAGCGGCCCTGCCGGATGACAGCACCCTTTTGCGCGAAGCCTTGCGGGTGCTGCGCCGTTTGTCAGAAACCGGTGCGGTGCTTGCGGTGGCAGAGGGGCTGGCGCGCGCTGTTGTCGTTCGTGATGTGCAGGGCGGTGGAACCGCACGCACCTGTGTTGTTGAGGCCAACGTGGCTGAGGCGATGGCCCTGATGGAATGGATCATCGCCCAAAACAGGGGGCGGATCACCAGATACAAAATCACGGGCGCAGGCCGCCAAGCGCTTGAGCATCTGGCAGAGACCTATGACGGCCCGGCAGAGCTAAGCCGCACGTCCAATGGCACAGGGTCTGAGACGCAAAAGCGCGTGCGCTATGCGGCCGCGGAAAGCCCGCTTGCGGTGCTGGCACGGTTGCGGGGCAAGAATGGCGAGCCGTTCTTGGAAGAGGCGCTTGTCCAAGCGGGGGAGCGGTTGCGTGAGGATTTTGAGCTGGCACAGCTGGAAGGCACTTTGCCGCAGCATTGGAAGCAATACCTCAAAGGTGCCGACACGCCGCTGCCCTCCAACCTGCCGCAGCCGATCCCCAAGACCGCCAAGCAACGGGTGGAGGCCGCCTTGCGCGCCTTGGGCTATGATCTGTCAGACGTGGTTTTGCATTGCTGCTGTTATCTTGAAGGGTTGGAAAGCACCGAAAAGCGGCTGGGGTGGTCGGCGCGGTCGGGCAAAGTTGTGCTGCGCATCGCGCTCAAACACCTCAAGCAATACTACGACAATGATCTGGGACCAGGGGGGCGATGATCGGTTAAGCTGGGCTGCATGGCTGCCTTGCAGCGTCTGAGGGTTTTGCTGGTGCCAGAATGTGTTACATAAGCACCAGCCAACCGGAGACCTGACATGCGTGATCTTAAGATCCCCGAACAGCGCCACCCAGAAAAGGCGCGCAAGCCAGACAACGCCCAGCCGAAAAAACCGTCGTGGATCCGGGTCAGGGCACCGGGTGGGCAGGGCTATGAAGACACCGCCAAGATCATGCGGGAAAACAAGCTGGTCACCGTCTGCGAAGAGGCCGGGTGCCCCAACGTGGGCGAATGTTGGTCGCAGGGCCATGCCACGATGATGATCATGGGTGAGGTCTGTACCCGCGCCTGCACCTTCTGCAACATCGCCACCGGCAAACCGCCCGAGGCGTTGGATGTGTTTGAGCCGGGCCGCGTCGCGGATGCGGTGGCCAAGCTGGGGCTGAACCACGTGGTCATCACCTCAGTGGACCGCGACGATATTGAGGATGGCGGGGCGGAGCATTTTTCCCAGACCATCCGCGCCATTCGGCACCGTAGCCCAGACACCACCATCGAAATTCTGACCCCGGATTTCATCCGTTGCGGGCCAGAAGCCCTTGAAAAGGTTGTCGAAGCCCGCCCCGACGTGTTCAACCACAACCTTGAGACTGTGCCCGGCCTTTACCCTGAGGTGCGCCCCGGCGCGCGGTATTTCCATTCTTTGCGTCTGCTGCAACGGGTCAAAGAGCTGGATCCGTCGATGTTTACCAAATCCGGCATCATGGTGGGCTTGGGCGAAGACCGCCAGTCCGTGATCCAGGTGATGGAAGACATGCGCGCCGCTGACATCGACTTTTTGACCATCGGTCAATACCTGCAGCCCACGCCGAAACACCACCGGGTGGACCGCTTTGTGCACCCTGATGAGTTTGCGGCCTATGAAAAAGCCGCCTACGGCAAAGGCTTCCTGATGGTCTCTGCCACGCCGCTGACCCGGTCGTCCTATCACGCTGGCGACGATTTTGCCCGCCTGCGCGCGGCGCGGAACCAAAAGCTAGGGATCGCTTAGCGGCTGGACGCCAATACGGCGCGGGATGCGTTCGGTTGTGGCCCAATCGGGCCACAAGCCCAGCCATTCAATGGCCACGATCACGATCACAATCGCCGCCACGCCCAGTACCAGTTTCACCCGTTTGGCCGAAGGCGGATTGCGGGCCCATTGCGACATACGCAAGAGCCAGATCAGGTTCATACAAAGCGGACCTTGCCGATGAAGGGCAGGTTGCGGTTGCGCTGTGCAAAATCGATGCCATAGCCCACCACGAATTCGTCCGGGATTTCAAAGCCGGTCCAATCCGCCTTCATATCCACCTCGCGCCGTGATGGTTTGTCGAGCAGCGCGATGGTGCGCAGCTTGGCAGGCTCACGAGATTTCAGCAGCCCGGTGACATGGTGCAACGTGTGCCCGGTATCGACGATATCTTCGACGACCAACACATCGCGCCCTTCAATAGCGCCGCGTAAGTCTTTGAGAATACGCACCTCTCGGCTGCTCTCCATCCCGTCGCCGTAGCTTGACGCCTCAAGAAAATCGACCTCAATCGGCAGATCCAATTCGCGCACAAGATCGGCAATAAACACAAAAGAGCCGCGCAGCAGGCCGACCACCACCAGTTTGTTTGTATCGGAGAACTCTGTGCGGATCTCATGGCACAGCGCTTCGATCCGCGCGGCAATGGATTTGGCAGAGATCATCTCGTCAATTTCGTAGCGACGATCTGTCATGAGCAGGCCTTTCCTTAGCCCTTGAAATTGCGGCTGCAAACGGTGACACAGGGCTACCCCGAGCCAGCCAGGAACGCAATGCCGACCCATACTGAGACCAAGACGCTGCCCTACACCGCAGACCAGATGTACGATCTGGTGGCGGATGTTGGAAAATACCCGGAGTTTCTGCCGTGGACAGCCGCCGCCCGTATCCGCCGCGAAGACGATATGGGCGACCACAGGGTGATGGACGCCGATCTTGTGATCAGCTTCAAGGTTTTCCGCGAACGCTTTACTTCGCGCGTGGTGCTGTGGCCGGACGCGCGCAAGATCGATACGGAATATCTGGACGGTCCCTTCAAATACATGAAATCGGACTGGCGGTTTGAAGATACCGACACCGGTTGTGACGTTCATTTTCACGTCGATTTTGAGTTTAAGAACGCCATCCTGCAAAGCATCATTGGCGTGGTTTTTAACGACGCAATGCAGCGGGTTGTTCGCGCGTTTGAGCGGCGCGCGGATGCGCTTTATGGCCAGGGCTAAGGCAGATGGCAGGGACGATCACAGATCTGCTCCTGCGCTTTTCCCAGCAAGGTGTCCCTGCTGACGCAGCTGAGATGATGCGCCTGTCGCTCTTTGATTGGGCGGCCTGTGGGATCGCCGGGGCGCGGGAAGAAGAGTTTGCCGAATTCACCCAGACCCAACAGGCGCTCAGCCGGGGGGCAAATACGGTCATTGGCGGCGGCACAGCCTCGGCCCCCACGGCGGCGCTGATCAACGGCACGCTGTCCCATGCGCTGGATTATGACGACACGCATTTCGCCCACATCGGCCATCCCTCCGTTGCCGTGATCCCAGCCGTCTTGGCCCTGGCCGAAGACATCGCCGCTGACATGGAAACGCTTGTGGATGCGGCCACCATCGGGGTTGAGGCCTCAGTCCTGGTGGGGTTGTGGTTGGGCCGGGACCATTACCAAGTGGGCTATCACCAGACGGCAACTGCGGGCGCCTTTGGCGCGACGCTGGGCACCTGCCGTCTTTTGGACCTGGATGCAGACGCCACGCGCATGGCGCTGGGGTTATGTGCCAGCATGGCGTCGGGGTTGAAGGCGCAATTTGGCACGATGGCCAAGCCGCTCAACGCCGGTCTAGCCGCCCGCACCGGGGTGGAGGCAGCACTTTGGGCGCAGGCCGGCATGACGGCCACCCATGACGGATTGGCGGGCCCATTGGCCTTTGGGCCGACGCATTTTGGGATGGAGGGGCCGGTCAGCCTGCCACGGAAAACCTGGAACATCCTGTCCATCAGTCACAAGTTTCACGCCTGCTGTCACGGTCTGCATGCGATGCTAGAAGCCGTGGGGCAGGCGGGCCTTGTGGCCGATGACATTGACGGCATGCACATCCGCACCCATCCGCGCTGGATGAGCGTGTGCAATATCGAGGATCCGAAAACCGGGCTGGCTGCGAAGTTCAGCTACCGCCAGACGGCTGCAATGTCCGTTTTGGGGCACCCAACCAATGCGGTTGAAAGCTTTACCGATGAAATCACCAAAGACAAAGCCGTGGTGGCGCTGCGCAAAAAGGTGCGCGTCAGCGCCGATGCGAATTTGTCAGAAACCCAGGCCGAAGTCTCTGTCACTGCAAAAAACGGCGCGATCCGGCGGCTCAAGCATGATCTGCTGGCCCCAATGGTAATTGAAAAACGCGCCCGCAAGCTGCGCGAAAAAGCGGCAGCGCTGATCACACCAGCGCGTGCCGATGCCCTGTGGCACGCAGCACAAGGCGACACGTTGGCTCCGCTGCAGCAGTTGTTGGCTTCTTAAAGCGCTGCCACCGCTTTAAGAAGCAGCGCCAACGCGTGATCCCGCGCGCCCCGGCGCACCGCATCGCGGCCCAACGCGCCAAACTGCACCGTTTGTGTGATCACTCCAGCGGAGGAGGCAATGCCAAAGCAGACCATCCCCTCAGGTTTCACCTCTGACCCACCCGGACCAGCAATTCCTGTGATGGACACAGCCACCTGCGCCGCAGACCGGGACAAGGCGCCTGTCGCCATCTCATGGGCGACCTCTTCTGACACGGCACCATGCGCGTCGAGCGTTGCGGGCTGAACCCCCAGCAGGTCGATCTTGGCGGCATTGGTATAGGTGACAAAGCCCCGCTCCATCATCGCGGATGAGCCGGGCAAATCGGTTAATGCAGCAGCGACCATGCCGCCCGTGCAGCTTTCAGCCACTGCAAGCATAACGCCTTTTTCTGCTGTCAAAGCAAGGAGTTCCTGCGCAAGGCTCATGCATCAAATCCCATGATAAAGTGCCGCCAGCACCAGCACACCGATGGCCGCAAAGACACCTGCCACTACGTCATCCAGCATCACCCCCAAGGCGTCGCCACGCCGATCTGCCCAGCCCACGGGGCCAAGCTTGGTGATGTCAAAAAACCGAAAGAGCACAAAGGCGGCGATCCAACCGGGCCACATCGCCAGGATTGAAATCTCCATCGACCAGGCCGCCCAGGACAGCGGCAAAAGCGCGATCCATTGGCCAACCAGCTCATCCACAACGATCTCAGACGGGTCGTGATCGTCCTGACCTTTGATCATCTGCACCGTCGCCCACCAGCCTTTGACAAAGGCCACAACAACCCCCAAAGCCAGCAACGGAAACCCGCCCAGCACATGCAAGAGCCACGCCCAGGGCAGCGCAACGAGCGATCCCCGGTGCCGGGTGCAGGACGGATGTATCCTGCGCCCAGAACCGTTCCGATCATACGCGCCAGCATCATGGCTGCACCAAGGTTGCCGTGGCGATACAGGCAATGCCTTCGCCCCGACCGGTAAAGCCCAGACGCTCAGAGGTCGTGGCCTTCACCGAAACCCGTCCCAGATCAAGCCCCAAGAGCTCTGACATCCGCTGCCGCATGGCCAGCGCATGGGGCCCGATCTTGGGTTCTTCACAGATCAAGGTGCAATCAACATGGGTGATGCCAAACCCCATCTCGGCGGCCAAACGCACCGCATGGCGCAGAAAAATCTCACTCGCCGCACCTTTCCACTGGGGGTCTGAGGGCGGGAAATGCTGACCGATGTCCCCCTGCGCCAAGGCACCATAGATCGCATCCGTCACCGTATGCATCCCAACATCCGCATCCGAATGTCCCTTAAGGCCGCGGTCATGCGGGATGGCCACACCGCACAACATCACATGATCGCCCGGTCCAAAGGCATGTACGTCAAATCCGTTCCCGGTCCGAATATCCATGAAACTCTCCCAACGATGGATGGCGGGCACCCGCACCACGCTGTCTAGGGCCTGGCAGGGCTGCACGCAATGTTTCGCAAGATGTGCTCAAAAATTAAGCACTACCGTTGATCCAATGTCTCCGTTTTGCGTTGATCTATTGTGGCTTGGCCGGTGGATGGCTACACCCAAGACAACTGCACAAGGATTAAGCATTTGAGCCGATTGGCCCTGCCAAATGATCTGACCCCTCCGGTTCTTCTGGCCCCGATGGCCGGAATCACTGATTTGCCGTTCCGCACGCTGGTGGCAAAATTTGGGGCGGGCCTTGTGGTGTCAGAAATGGTGGCCAGCCAAGAGCTGTTGTCAAAACGCCCCGGCACGCGCGAAAAGGCTGAGCTTGGGTTGGGCGTGGCTGGCACCTCCGTCCAGATCGCAGGGCGCGAAGCGGGGCCCATGGCCGAAGCGGCGCGGATGATCGCCGATCAAGGCGCGCGCCTGATTGACATCAACATGGGCTGTCCTGCGAAAAAGGTAACAAACGGCGCCTCCGGCTCTGCCTTGATGAAAACGCCTGATCATGCGCTGCGCTTGATTGAGGCGGTGGTGGCGGCGGTGGATGTGCCTGTTACGCTCAAGACCCGGCTGGGCTGGGATGATGAGATGCTGAACGCGCCGCTGATTGCCAAACGGGCCGAAGCGGCAGGCGTCAAGATGATCACAATCCACGGGCGCACGCGCTGCCAATTCTACAAGGGCCGGGCCAATTGGCGCGCAATTGCGCGGGTCAAGGCGGCCGTAAAAATCCCGGTCATTGCCAATGGCGATATCACTTCTGCGGCCTCTGCCGCGACAGCGCTGGCCCAATCGGGCGCTGACGGTGTGATGATCGGGCGGGGGGCCCAAGGCCGCCCGTGGCTTTTGGCCGAAGTGGCGCATGCGCTCTTCGGCACCCAAGCCCCGACCGTTCCTGAGGGCAAGGATTTTGCCAACATGGTGCAAGAGCATTACGACGACATCTTGCGGTTCTACGGCACCGAGCTGGGCGCGCGCGTCGCGCGCAAGCATCTGGGCTGGTACATGGACACCGCCGCAACGCCGGCAGACCTGCGCCGTGCGGTGCTGACCGCGTCAGAGCCTGCGACCGCACGTGCGCTCATCCAAGAGGCGTTGCAGACCCCAAAACCACAGGTGGCCGCATGACGGGGGACCGTAACATCTGGGCATCCTTGCCCATCCCAACGCTTCTGATTGATCCTGACGATCACGTTCGGGATGTGAACCCGGCGGGCGAAGGATTTTTCAACGCCTCTGTCCGCAACATCATTGGCGCGCCGGTCTGGGATCTGGTTGCGGTGGACTATCCGCTAGAGGATGCCTTTAACCGCGCGCGAGAAAGCAGCACGGCGCTTTTTGTGAATGACGTCGATGTCGGGTCAGGCCAGCGTGCCCCGCAGAAATCCGCGCTTCAGATTGCACCGCTGCAAAATCATCCCGGGCATATGATCATGATGATCTCAGCCCGTGAAATGTCTGGGCGGATGACGCAGAACCATTCTGTCAAATCCGCCGCCAAATCCGCCATCGGCATGGCCGAAATGCTGGCGCATGAGATCAAGAACCCCTTGGCCGGTATCACCGGCGCGGCACAGCTGTTGTCGATGAACCTGGATGCGGATGAGCTGGAGCTGACCGATCTGATCGTCGCGGAATCCCGCCGGATCGTGAAACTGCTCGAACAGGTGGAGCAATTTGGCAATCTCTCTCAGCCGGTGCGCAAGCCCGTAAACCTGCATGATGTGCTGGACCGCGCGCGGCGCTCTGCGCTGCTGGGCTTTGGCTCTCAGATGAAAATCGTTGAAGATTATGATCCCTCGTTGCCGCCTGCCTGGGGCGATAAGGATCAGCTGCTTCAAGTCGTGCTGAACCTTTTGAAAAACGCCGCACAAGCGGCAGGGGACGGCGGCGGGACAATCCGTTTGCACACCTATTTCGAACATTCCTTCCGCATGCGCCGCGCCGATGGCAGCGGCCAATCGCTGCCCTTGCAGATCGAAGTGATCGACGATGGTCCGGGCCTGCCTGAGAACATCAAAGGCGACATCTTTGACCCCTTTGTATCGGGCCGTGAAAACGGCACCGGTTTGGGCCTGGCGCTGGTCAGCAAGATCATATCAGAGCACGACGGCTGGATTTCCGTCGATTCCGTGCCCGGCCAGACGATTTTCCGCATTTCAATGCCCGCGCGCCCGCGGACCCCTTCAAGAAAAAAGCCAAAAAGGAGAGCTGACCCATGGACGGCACTGTTCTTGTCGCTGATGACGACCGCACCATTCGAACGGTTCTGACCCAGGCCCTGACCCGCGCAGGCTGCAAGGTTCACGCCACCTCCAGCCTGACGACCTTGATGCGATGGGTGGGCGAAGGCCGTGGCGATGCGGTGATCACGGATGTGGCCATGCCTGACGGCAACGGGCTGGAGATGCTGCCAAAAATCTCAGAAGACCGGCCAGAATTGCCCGTGATCGTCATCTCGGCGCAAAACACAATCATGACTGCGATCAAAGCAGCTGAGGCGGATGCCTTTGACTATCTGCCCAAACCTTTTGATCTGCCGGATCTGATGAAACGCACCGCGCGGGCGCTCAACCGCAAGGAAACCGCCGCGCGTGCAGCCCCAATTGCGCCCAGCACCGATGCAGACCGCGATGACCTGCCGCTGGTGGGCCGCACTCCGGTGATGCAAGCGCTCTACCGGTTGGTGGCACGGGTGATGAACACCGATCTACCGGTGCTGATCTGGGGCGAAAGCGGAACCGGCAAGTCGCTTATCGGGCGCGCGATCCATGATTTTTCCGACCGTCGCACCTTGCCCTTTGTCACCATCACCGGCGGCGATCTGCAAGACATCGAAGGCCCTGCGCGGGTGTTGGCGCGCGTCCGGGGCGGTACGCTCCTGATCGATGAAATCGCCGATATTTCGCTTGAGGTGCAGGCCCGCATCGCGCGGATGATGGACGCGCCGGGCGAATATACGCCGCGCTTTCTGGCCACCAGCCAATCTGATTTGGCCGAAGCCATGAAGAAAGGTGCATTGCGCCGTGATCTGTTCTACCGGCTGTCAGGGGCCACGGTGCATGTGCCTGCGCTGCGCGACCGGGTCGAGGATATTGAGCTTTTGGCCTATCACTTCCTGGAGCGCTCAGATGGCACAAACGGGCCCAGCCGGAAGCTTTCCGAAGGGGCCTCCAAGGTTTTTGCCCATTATTCCTGGCCGGGCAATGTGCGCCAACTGGAACATGCGATGCGCCAATTGGCGCTGACCAGCCGCGCAAGCGAAATTACCCAGGCTGAGGCCGAACAGGTGCTGGGCGCCCAGCCCGCGCCAGAGCCTGTGCACGCCCAAGCCAACACAGAAAGGCTGGGGGCCAGCGTGGAGCGGCACCTGAGGCGCTATTTTGACCAACATGGTGCGGTGCTGCCGCCACCGGGCCTTTATGCCCGTATCCTGCGGGAAATTGAGGCCCCGCTGATTGAAATCTCACTCGCCGCGACCTCAGGAAATCAGGCAAAATGCGCTGATCTTCTGGGCATCAACCGAAATACCCTGCGCAAGAAAATCACAGATCTTGATATAGAGGTGACAAGAGGCCGCAAAATGATGTAAAAGCGCCACAGAAGCGTGGCCATCAGGTCTCAGGTCAAACTGAAAACCCGTTAGGACCACACAATATGGCGGTTGGTGCCAATTGGCACCACATCATCGGTGAGGATAGCGAGTGGCAAGTCTGTCACGTAGCTTAAGCATTGAGCGTTTAGGCCGTTTGCGGCGCGTGAAACGCGTGCGCAACCTGGCCACGTTGGGCGTTGTGGTGTTGGGCCCGACTTTGGCCATGGCCACCTACCTTGTGCTGGGGCCGTTGGGGCAGGGGGCGGATACCTTCGCACTGCGGGTGATCCTGCTGACCGATCTGGTTTACGTGCTGCTGGTGGCGGCCCTAGTGATGAGCCAGGTGGCCCGGCTGATCGCCGCCCGACGCGCCAAATCCGCAGGCTCGCGGCTGCACCTTCGGCTGACAGGCGTCTTTGCGCTGATGGCGCTAATTCCCACGATCACGGTCGCTGTCTTTGCAGGGCTCACCGTGAATGTCGGACTTGAGGGTTGGTTTTCAGACCGCGTGCGCGGGGTGGTGGGGTCCTCACTGGCCGCCGCACAAGCCTATGAGGCTGAGCAACGCTCAGACCTGATCTCAGACGCCGAAGCTTTGGCCCGCAGCATTGATAACGCCCGCAACCAAGGCATCCTTTTCTCGCCAAGTGAACTGTTGGGCGAGGCACAGCGCCAAATCCAGCGCGGCCTGCGCGAGGCCTATTTGATCGATGGCACAGGCCAGATCAGAGCGCGGGGCGACCGGTCTTATCTCTTTGATTTCGAACAGCCTTCTGCCGCTCAAATCCAGACGGCCATTGATGAAGGCCTCACCGTGATTGAGGATTGGGCCAACAACGAATTCCGCGCCCTGGTGCCGATGCAATCCTTCGTGGACCGGTTTTTGTATGTCAGCCGCGACGTAGACGGCGACATCCTGGCCCTGCTGGATGAAACCACAGAAACCGTGCGGCTTTACCAGCAACTCGAATCCGAACGCGGCAGGCTTTTGTTCGAATTTGGTCTGCTCTACCTCGCCTTTGCTGTGATGCTGATCCTTGCCGCCATCTGGCTGGGGCTGTGGTTTGCTGAGCGCCTTTCTGGCCCCGTGGGCAGGCTGACCGGTGCCGCGCAGCAGGTGGGCGCGGGCAATTTGGACGTGCAGGTCCGCGAAGAGCAGGGCGATGATGAGATCGCGATGCTGAGCCGGTACTTTAACCAGATGACCAAGCAGCTGCAGGGCCAGCGCGAAACGCTGTTGGACAACACGCGCCAGATCGAACGCCGCCGCCGGCTGTTTGATTCCGTGCTCAGCTCAGTCACCTCTGGCGTCGTGGGCCTGGACCCCGAAGGCCGGGTGACCTTTGTGAACCGCTCTGCGATGCGGCTGTTGGATTGGTCCGAAGATCAACAATCTGTGGCCCTCGCCGTCGCGGTGCCCGAATTTGGCAAGCTTTTTGAAACCATCGCCAACGGCCCCGGTGAGGTCGCGCAGGGCGAGGTGAAGGTATCACGCCAGGGGGCGATGGAGAACCTGTTGGTGCGCATGGCCACACGGCGCGCGGAGGACGGGCGCCTTGAGGGATACGTGGTGGCGTTTGATGATGTCACCGACCTGGTAAGCGCACAGCGGATGGCGGCCTGGGGCGATGTGGCCCGGCGGATCGCGCATGAGATCAAGAACCCGCTCACGCCCATTCAGCTGTCAGCCGAGCGCATCCGGCGCAAGTTCTCTCCGCGGCTTGGGGAAGACAGCGACAGCTTGGAGCAAATGACCGGTGTGATCATCCGCCAGACCGGCGACCTGCGGCGCATCGTGGATGAGTTTTCCAAATTCGCCCGGATGCCAGAGCCGGAAACATCGCATCAAGACCTCGCGCAGCTGGTGCGGGATGCGGTTTTCCTGCAACAAGCAGGCCAGCCAGAGGTGAAGATTGCGGCGGATCTGCCCGATGCGCCGGTGACGGCCAATATTGATGCCACGATGATCTCCCAGGCGTTGACCAATCTGATTAAGAACGCCGGAGAGGCCATTGAAACCTTGAAAGAAAAAGGTGCGCCCGAAAACCTGAAGCCGCAGATCAGCGTCACGCTGGAGCTTGGCAAAAAAGACACCGCCATCATCCGCATAGCGGACAATGGCATCGGTCTGCCAGAGGACCGCGCGCGGCTGTTTGAACCCTACGTGACCACCCGCGATGAGGGCACCGGCCTGGGCCTGCCCATCGTGAAAAAGATCATCGAGGAACACGGCGGCAGCCTGATCCTTGAAAACGCGCCTGTGTTTGACGGGCAAGACCATTTTGGGGCGATGGCGGTGATCACACTGCCGCTCAGCGCCTCGCACCCAACAGAAGATAAACGAGTGGAGACAGCGCATGAGTGACATTCTGATCGTAGATGATGAACGCGATATCCGGGAACTGATCTCGGACATCCTGAAGGACGAAGGCTTTTCAACGCGGCTGGCGGGCAATTCTGACGATGCCATGGCCGCGCTTAATGCGGAGCCGCCTGCGCTGATGATCCTCGACATCTGGCTGAAAGACAGCCGTATGGACGGCATCGACATCCTCAAAGCGACCAAGCGCGACAACCCCGATGTGCCGGTGGTGATTATCTCTGGCCACGGCAACATCGAGATTGCGGTCGCTGCGATCAAACAGGGGGCTTACGATTTCATCGAAAAGCCGTTCAACATCGACCAACTGCTGGTGGTGATCCGCCGCGCCATGGAAACCTCGCGGCTGCGGCGCGAAAACCAGACGCTCAAGCGCCGCGATGTCTCCAGCGCTGAGATGCTGGGGCAATCTGCGGCGTTCCGGGGCTTGGTGGGGCAGTTGGACAAGGTCACCAAATCCAACGGCCGCGTGATGCTGACAGGCCCCGCCGGGGCCGGCAAAGAGGTTGCGGCACGCTATATCCATGCAAATTCCAACCGCGCCTCGGCCCCCTTTGTGACGGTCAACTGCGCTGGTGTTGAACCGGACCGGATGGAAGAGGTTTTGTTTGGCCGCGAGGGCAATGACCGGGGTATTGAACCGGGGCTGTTGGAGCAAGCCCACGGCGGTGTCGTCTACTTTGATGAGGTCGCGGACATGCCTCTGGGCACCCAAAGCAAGATCTTACGCGTGTTGGTGGACCAGCAATTCACCCGTGTCGGCGGCAACGATAAGGTGCGCGTCGATCTGCGGGTTATTTCCAGCACAAACAGAGACTTGGAGCACGAAATTGCTGCAGAAACCTTCCGCCAAGAGCTGTATCACCGTCTGAATGTTGTGCCGATTGCGGTGCCCTCGCTGGAAGAACGGCGCGAGGATATTCCGCTTTTGGCCGAACACTTTATCGCCGAATGCAACAGCGCTCAGGGCCTGCCGCTGCGCGAATTGTCGGATGACGCGATTGCGCTGATGCAGACCATGGTGTGGCCCGGCAATGTGCGCCAGCTTAAAAACCTTATTGAGCGGGTGCTGATCCTGGGCGATGGCAACGGCCCGATTGAAGCGCGTGAATTGCCCGGAGAAGAAGACCGCGGCGAAGAGGATGGCCGCGTCGTGCTGTCCTCGGCTCTGGCTACATTGCCCCTGCGCGAAGCCCGCGAAGCGTTTGAGCGGGAATACTTGCTGACCCAGATCAACCGATTTGGTGGCAACATCTCACGCACAGCGAATTTCGTCGGCATGGAACGGTCAGCGCTGCACCGCAAGCTGAAGTCACTGGGTGTTGTGACATCGGCCAAGGCCGGGGTGCGCGTGGCCCATGTGGATGAAGAAGGCGAAGCGGCGGAGGGCTAGGACAACCCCGGCGTGGCCTGGCCTGTCAGCTGCGCCCGGTGCGGGCCGCCCAGGCCAGCGCGTCCTCCAGGCGGTCATTGCCCCAAAAAAGCTCTCCATCTTTTGTGGTAAAGCTGGGCGCGCCAAACAGCCCCAAGGCGCTGGCCTGCGCGGTGCCGGTTCTGAGGCGGCCTTTGACCTGCGGATCCGATCCTGCTTGCGCGATCAGTGGTTCCGCCTTTTGCCCCAGATCTGCCAGACAGCGCACAATCGTTGCTGGGTTTGAAATATCGCGCCCTTGGGCAAATTGCGCGGTATAGACGGCGCGCACAAAGCCGGGCAGCCATGCAGCCCCTTGGCCCAGCGTGGCCACACGCGCGGCAAGCAGGCCGTTTTGTGGAAACGGCTCTGGCCGGGTCAGGGGTGGCAGTCCCATCTTATCCACCTGCCGGGCCATGTCCCGCCACATGTTGCGGCCCTTGGCCTCAAAGAGGTTGAAGGGGGAGGTCTCCCAGCCCTGCGCCTGAAAAATCGGCCCCAACAGGAACGGCTGCCAGACCACCTCAACCCCTGCATCCTCTGCCAAAGGCGCAAGACGCATGGCTGTGAGGTACGAATAGGTCGATGCGAATTCGAACCAGAAGGTCAGCGTCGGTCTGTCAGCGCTGCCGAGCATCTCAGGCTTGCGCCGTTTCCGTCAGTTCTGCCAGGACATCCACGCCCTGCATCTTCATGAAATGCAGCATGTCGATAAAGATCCAGTTCTCCGCCAGCTTGTCGCCCGCGCGCCGGTACACATCCACCACACGCATGTCTGCGCGCATGTCATTGGGCGGCAGACCCAGAAAGCCGTTGTGGTTGGTCAGCGTCAGGTTGGGCCAGCCAAAGAAGGCACCGTAATTGCCCTCAGCCATCCTGCACAGGTGGCCGTTAAACGCGCGGTCCTTCATGCGGCGGCGGAACGGGCCCTGATGCTGCTCAATATAGCGGTCGATGGTGTAGGTCGCCCCGATCCCTTCGGGCCCCCACCACAGCATGTCATCGGTCCAGTTCTCTTGCAGCTCCTGCCGGGGCGTCTTGGCCTTGGGATCTGCGTTGGCCGCATCAATGGAGAAAATCATCCGCTCAATGATATCGAGGGTCTTTTTGCCCTCCGCAGGATCCTGTGGCTCAAAAAGCTGGCCGTCATGGGTACGCGGGCCCGGTTGGATCAAGAACGCTGCCGTCTGATCTGGGAAACGCTTGATCCCGGACTGCACCATCAAATGCGGCAGGTCACAAAAGAACGCCGTCTCAACGATCTTGCCATCCGCGATCTGGTTGAATTCTGCATAGCGCAGCATCGCGATCTTGCGTGTGGCCGGGATGTTCAGAAACGGCGCGTCAAAAAGGCCCATCAAATGCCCCATAGACACTGTCCAGATCGTCCCCGTCTCACCAGTGCCGTTGTGCCCGGCGAAAAAGATATCTTCGCGGCGCTGTACGGCCTGAAAGCTGGTCAGGAACGGGGTCCAAAACGCCTCTGCCGCGCCTGCAGGGCCGGATTGGACGTTAAACGGATGCACGGCCCGCCAAGTGGCATCTGGGGCCATGCGGTGGGCAAGGATTTCAGAAACACTGTCGGGTGTGGCGCTTTCCAGCGCGTCGTAATGCGCCTGCACAAGGGCTTTGGCGGCTTGAAGGTCTGACATGGGGCGTCCCAAATTTTTGGCTCAATAGGGAAAGGGTTAGCCCCTTGCACACGTTTGCACCAGCATATTTTGCGCACTTTTGCGATTATCCGGCGATCCTGTTCACAATCTGAATGCTGCCATCAGAATTGCGGATCACGCAGGACCCTTCGGTCAGTGTCGGCAGGCGGGTGGTGGCACCTGCAGGGGCGGCTGAGGCGACGCTATCAGGGCAGGCGGGGATGGAGACAGGGACAAAGCCCTTGTCAGCCATGCACTGCCGCTCCACCCGAAACCGCAGGCCTTCGTTCGGATCATAGCTTTCAAATCCGCCGGGAATGTAATGCCCGGGCGCTTGGATACAGTTGCCATTGGCATCGCAGGTCCGGTTGCCCGGTACAAATATCGGCGGCTTGCGCCGGACCAAGGTTGTGACAGGCACGTCTTGCAGCGCTTTAACCTCGCAGGCCGTTGTCTCACGTTCCACCAACGCCAGCGATGCGCCGGGTTTATAGTAGGTGTCCAACGACGCGCAGGCGCTGAGCGCTGTGGCAATGGCAAGAACGGCGCATATTGATGATCTCATGTCCCAAACCTGCCCGGTTTCCCTGGCGACGGCAACGTAATTCACCCTTGCCATAGGCGGCATCATGCCCTCTAACAAACGATACCCGCAGACCGCGTGTGACGTGGGGCTGCATCATCGGGCCTTAAAGGGGCATGCATGAAGGTTATCATTTGTGGCGCAGGGCAGGTGGGCTGGCAGATCGCCCGCCACCTCAGCGGAGAACGCAATGACGTGACCGTTGTGGACAGCAACACCGAACTGGTGCGCGCAGCGACTGAAACGCTGGACGTGCAAGGTGTCGCAGGGTTTGCCAGCTATCCTGATATTCTTGACCGGGCAGGGGCCCGCGATGCGGAGATGATCATCGCCGCGACTCATTCTGATGAGGTCAACATGGTCACCTGTCAGGTGGCCCATTCGGTCTTTGGCATCAACCGCAAGATCGCCCGCCTGCGCAGCCAATCTTATCTGGACGCGATCTATTCTGATCTCTACCGCCGGGATCACATGCCCATTGACGTGGTGATCTCACCCGAAAAGGAGGTCGCCGCCGCAGCCCTGCAACGGCTCTCAGCGCCTGCGTCCTTCGATACCGAAGTCTTTATGGACGGCTTTGCCCATTTGCTGGGCATCACCATTGAAGATGAATGCCCGGTGGTGAATACGCCGCTGCGCCAGCTAACGGATCTTTTTTCAACCCTGCGCGCGGTGGTGGTTGGGGTACGCCGGGATGGCACGCTCTTTGCACCTGAATCCAAGGACCAGTTGTTTGTGGGCGACGATTGTTATGTCTTTTGTCATCGCGATGACATCGCCCGCACCATGGAGATTTTCGGCAAGCAAGCCACCAAACAAGAGCGCGTGGTGCTGGTGGGCGGCGGCAATGTCGGGTTGGCTGTCGCACAGCACCTGGAAAGCGATGCCCGGAGGTTGCGTACCAAGGTCATTGAAAAGAACCGCCGCTGTGCCGAACGCGCCGCCGAAGCGCTGGAGCGGACGATTGTTCTAAACGGTGACGGGCTGGATGCGGCGTTGCTGGCTGAGGCGGGGATTGCCCGTGCGGATGCGATGCTGTCGGTCACGGATGATGACAAAACCAACATGCTGGCCTGCGTGCGCGCCAAGGCGGAAGGCTGTGATTACGTCATCGCACTGATCAATGACCCGACGCTGGTGCCTCTGATGACACCTTTGGGCATTGACGCCTATATCAATCCGCGCGCCACCACCGTGTCCTCCATCCTGCGCCACATCCGCCACGGGCGGGTCCGCGCGGTCTATTCCATCGGAGATGCCGAAGCGGAGGTGATTGAGGCTGAGGTTCTGTCGACATCGCCCATTGCGGGTAAGACCATCTCAGACATTGATTTCCCCGAAGGATCGCTGGTTGGGATGGTGCGCAAAGGGGACAAGGTCACCCGCCCGCTTGGCGACACGCGGATTGAAGAGGGCGACGTGATTGCGGTCTTTGCCCTGGCCGAAGACGTGCCAGAGGTCGAACAACTGCTTCAAGTCTCGATCGATTTCTTTTAGCGCCCGCCCATGAGCCGGCCAACCAACATCCGAAACGAGCTGCGGCACCTGCCGCTGTTTTTGCTGCTCTTTGGCCTGTCGGCCCTGTCGATGTTGCTGCCTGCCATTCATGGGCTTGTGGTGGACAACCACGCCGCTAGCCGGGCGTTTTTCTATGCGGGCCTTTTGGGCGTGATCCTGTTTTGCATGTTCGCCGTGGTCCTAAGCGGGCGCAGCCAAAACCACACCGCGATGGGCCCGCTTTTGTCGCTCTTTTCGGCCTTTGTGTTGCTGCCGCTTTTCTTTGCGCTGCCCTTTGTTGAGGCGCTGCCAACCACGCGTTTTATCAACGCCTACTTTGAGATGGTAAGTGCGCTGACCACCACGGGCGCGGCCATGTTCCAAGACCCCGAACGGCTCAGCGATACGCTCCATTTGTGGCGCGCGCAGGTGGGCTGGATGGGCGGGTTGCTGATGTGGATCGCGGCCTCAGCTATTCTGGCCCCCTTGCATCTGGGGGGCTTTGAGGTGACTGCCCAGTGCCGAACCGGGCCGCCAAGAAAGCGCCATGGTCAGCCGTGCCGCCACCTTAGGCCCGCGTGAGCGCCTGTTGCGCGTGGCCAGTGCGCTTTTGCCCATCTATGCAGGGCTTACCGCGTTGCTTTGGATTTTGCTGATGGCGGGGGGCGATCTGCCGCTGGTGGCGCTGTGCCACGCGATGTCGGTGATGGCCACGTCGGGGATTTCGCCCGTAGGCGGGATTGAGGCCTCATCCCTGGGGATCACGGGCGAGGCGGTGATGGCGCTGTTCATGCTTTTTGCGCTGTCCCGGCTGACCTTTTCAAAGGACACGATCACCGCCACCCAAGGGGGCATTACCACCGATCCTGAATTTCGGATTGGCCTCTTTCTGGCGCTCGCTGTGCCGAGTTTGATCTTTTCGCGGCATTTCATCGGCGCCTATGACGTGGCCGCCATGGAAGAGCTGTCTGAAGCCGGATACGCCTTTTGGGGTGCAGCATTTACCGCCTTGTCGTTCCTGACCACCACCGGCTTTGTCTCAGAACATTGGGGGGCGGCGCAGGATTGGTCGGGCCTGGGCACACCGGGGCTTATTCTGATGGGGTTGGCGCTGATGGGGGGCGGGGTGGCCACCACCGCAGGCGGGGTCAAATTGCTGCGCGTCTTTGCGCTTTACCTCAATGGCACCCGCGAATTGGAGCGTCTGGTGCATCCAAGTTCGGTCAGCGGCGCAGGTGCTGCGGGGCGGCGCTTGCAAAGCAACGGGGCCTATATCGCCTGGATCTTCTTTATGCTCTTTGCCCTGTCGCTGGCTGGAATCACCCTCGCACTCACGCTCACTGGCAGCACCTTTCAAGAGGCGATTGTCCTGTCCGTGGCCAGCCTTTCGACCACTGGACCCTTGACCGAAGTGGGCGCTGATGCGCCTATCCGATTGATAGAACTCAGCAATGCTGCGAAATTCATCCTTTGCGGTGCCATGGTGCTGGGACGCCTTGAAACATTGGCGATCATCGCATTGCTGACGCCAGATCTGTGGCGTGCTTAAGGGCAGGTTGTTGCCAAGCTGTCACTCAATTGCGTCAATAATCTCAGACAGCTAGAACTTTGGGGTGGAAACTCCGGTCACACCGCGACATAGTTATCGCGATGGGGGGCCTGAGCCGCAGGCGCCAGCAAGAAAAAGAAGCGAGAAGCCCAATGGCGTCTGACAGACAGAACCTTCAGGATGCGTTCCTGAACCATGTACGTAAGACCAAAGTACCGGTCACCATTTTCCTGATCAATGGTGTCAAACTGCAGGGTGTCATCACCTGGTTTGACAATTTCTGTGTGTTGCTGCGTCGGGACGGACAATCTCAGCTTGTGTACAAGCACGCCATTTCGACCATCATGCCCAGCCAGCCGATCAGCCTCTATGAGGGCGAAGACGCTTCTTGAGCAAATCACAATTTCAGATCGATGAAACGGAGGGTCCTCGGATCACCCGCGCTTGGGTGTTGCATCCAGACATCCGGTCCAACCCCGACCGCCGCGCACCAGAACCTGCTTTGGCCGAAGCGGTATCGCTGGCGCGTGCCCTGCCTGCATTAGAAGTGGTGGGGGCCGATGTGGTGCCCCTGCGCACGGTGGACGCGGGAAAGCTATTTGGCAAAGGCAAGATTGATGAGGTGCATGACCTCATGCACGCCCATGACATTGAGCTTGTCCTGGTGGATGGCCCGCTGACACCCGTACAGCAACGCAATCTGGAAAAGGTCTGGGAGGTAAAGATCCTCGACCGCACCGGGCTGATCCTTGAGATTTTCTCAGACCGCGCGGCCACCCGCGAAGGGGTGCTGCAGGTTGAGATGGCCGCCCTGAACTATCAACGCACCCGGCTGGTCCGGGCCTGGACGCACCTTGAACGGCAACGGGGGGCTGGGCTTTGTCGGCGGTCCGGGGGAGACACAGATTGAGGCAGACAGGCGCGCAATTGACGAACAGCTCGTCCGCCTGCGCCGTCAGCTTGAAAAGGTGGTCAAGACACGCGCGCTTCACCGCGCGGCCCGCGCCAAGGTGCCCTATCCGATTGTCGCTCTGGTGGGCTACACCAACGCGGGCAAATCCACGCTCTTTAACCGGCTTACCGGGGCGGATGTGATGGCCAAAGACATGCTTTTTGCCACGCTTGATCCCACCATGCGCAGCCTGACGCTGCCCGATGGGCCAGAGATCATTCTCAGCGACACGGTTGGGTTTATCTCAGATCTGCCAACTGAACTTGTCGCCGCGTTCCGCGCCACGCTGGAAGAGGTGCTTGCCGCTGACATCATCCTGCATGTGCGCGACATCAGCCATGATGAGACCGAAGAGCAAGCGGTAGACGTGCGCGATATCCTGGCCTCGCTTGGGGTGTCCTCTGAGACACGCAGCTTTGAGGTGTGGAACAAGATGGATCTGCTGGCCCCCGACGCAGCTGAGGCCATGCGCACCCGGGCGCAGCGGGATGATGCGGTTTTTGCAGCCTCCGCGATGTCGGGTGAGGGGCTGGAGACGCTGCAAAGCGTGATTGCAGAAGCGCTGCAAGGGGCCGGGCGCGAGGCAGATCTAACGCTCAGCTTTGCCGAAGGGCGCAAGCGGGCCTGGCTCTTTGAGCAGGACGTGGTGCTGCAGGAAGAACAGTCCGAGGACGGCTTTGAGTTGACGGTGCGCTGGTCTGCCAAACAGGAAGCACAATTTCAAAAGCTCTAAGGGGGGCCGAACTCTTTAAAGAGTTCGCAGCATTTCCTTTAAAGGAAATGCCCACCCCAAGCCGGCAGCGTATTTTCCGCGATGCCCCAAAAAGCCGCGCCACAGAAACTTCGAAATTGCCGCGCCCCGCTCCATATAACCCTCATACCTCACCCGGAGCCCCAACGCATGACGCCAATCCTTCTCTACATCATCACCTTCGTGATTTTCCTTGGGCTTGATTACCTCGGTCTCAGCTACATCGTGAAGCCGGTCTTCACCCGCAACATCGGCCACCTGATGCAACAAGATTTCCGCGTTCTGCCTGCCTTCGCGTTTTATGCGTTTTTCATGGTGGTGCTGCTCTGGTTTGTCTCTTGGCCCGCCATCGCGGGCGACCGCAGCCTGCTTTGGGTCTTTGGGAACGCGGCCCTCATCGGTGCATTGGCCTATGGCACCTATGAGTTCACGAACTATGCCATCCTCACGGACTGGACCTGGGAAATGGTCTGGATCGACGGGATCTGGGGCACAGCGCTTACTGCAGTGTCAGCAACTCTGGGCGTCGCACTCACCCGGCTGATCACCTAACGCCCGGCCTCAGACGCCCACCGCCAAGCCCCAGGGCGCAAATCGTTGAGCGCCCAATCCCCAATCTGCGCCCGGATCAGCCGCAGCGTCGGCAGACCCACATGCGCCGTCATGCGCCGCACCTGACGGTTGCGGCCTTCCTTGAGCGTGATCTTGAGCCAGGCATCCGGCACCGTCTTGCGAAACCGCACCGGTGGGTCCCGCTCCCACAGGCCGGTGGGTGGATCAATCACCTCGGCCTTGGCCGGTTTGGTTTTGCCATCTTTCAGATCAACGCCGTTGCGAAGGGCGGCCAAAGCCGCCTCATCCGGCGTGCCTTCGACCTGCACCCAATAAGTCTTGGCGCGTTTGTACTTGGGGTGTGCAATCCGCGCCTGCAACGCGCCATTGTCAGTCAGCACCAACAGCCCCTCACTGTCTTTGTCGAGCCGTCCAGCCGGGTAAAACCCCGGCTCCTCAATAAAGCCAGACAGGGTAGGTCGCGCGCTGCCAGCTGTGCCTTTGTCGGTAAACTGGGACAAGACGCCATAAGGCTTGTTAAACAAGATGACCCGGTTCATGGGCCACGCGGGGTCAACGTGGTCACCCCTACGGAGGCCGCCCGCGCCAGATCGGCATCGAGCGACATGGGAATGTATTCCCCCCGGCGCCACAGCTGCGCCAGATCATCATAGTGGCGCGACAGAAAATGCCCCGACTGCCCCGTTGAAGTGACGAATACCGATGAATCCGGATCCGCAAAATCATAGACCCCGCGGTAGCCCGCGCCATGCACATTGTGGAACGGATCGGGTAGGGTGCCTTTGGTCCGCCCACGAAGCAACGTGTTATCCCCGCCCGAGGTAGATTGCCGGATGTTCACGAAATACCGCAGCACCGGCACCGTACCCAGCACCTGATGGTCATGGGTCGCCTGATGCGCATCCCCCCAGCGCAGGGATTCCAATTGGGTGCCCCAGGTCTCATTGATCCAAATCAGCGCGTCATCCAGGGCCAACCGCGCCATTTCTGAACAGCTTTCAACCCGGCTGGACTGGATCACATCACACCAAACACCCGCCCCATCGACATCGCGGAAAACGCGCTCGATGAACAAAGGCTCAACGTGGTCAAACTCCTCGGCCAGCGGCCCCAGCTCATCCTGAATAAGCCGCGCCTGCAAGCTGCGCAGCCAGGCGGCATAGATCAGCGGCTCAGGCAAGTGTTCGTTCATCTCCCCCGACCAGGCGGCCAGCAGAATGAGCGCCCGCTGCCGCTGCCGTTCCGGGGAGCCCTCAGGGGCGGCCTCACCGGTGAACCACAGCTCTGCGCCAATCAGCGGCAAGAGAGAGCGTGCCGTAAAGCTCACCGTGTCCAGCTGCGCCTCAATAAAGCTGTCGCGGGTATGCACCTGACGCGTTTGCATCAACCGCTGCCAGCGCTGCACCCGCTGCGTATCCCCCCAAAGATAGGACACATGGTTGGGAAAGGGCCGGTCCACCGTCTTGTTGTTGGTATTGCCCAAAATGCCGCCCTTGGGGGCGATGAATTCGGGGTTGGAGCGGTAGGGCAAAAGCCCGTCCCAGCGGTTTGCTGCAATCCAGCCCGGCGACGGCAACCGCCCTTGGCTTTGATGCTGCGCATCGCGTCGGGGCATCTTGCCGATCATCTTCAGCGCGATGCTCTCACGGTCCACCAACGTCAGGTTCTGCGCCGGTGCCACATAGCTTTCAGCTGCGGCCAACCCCTCGGCCACGCTTTTGGCCTCCATCAACCGCATCGCTGCCGCCAGTGAGGTGTCTGTCGCACTCAGGTTGGTCCAGCTCAGCGCCGTCACATGCCCCGGCGGCGTGATGCTGGCCAGGTTATAATGCGTGCCCGGCAGTACAGGTCCATTCTCCGTCCACCGCAGGGTCAGCGTAACCGGATCTGCATCTTTGACCGTGATGATCGAGGGCCGCGTCTCAAACGCCTTAAAGCCGTCCGGGGTGCGGTATTCTTCGGGATTGTCAGGGTTCAGTTCTTCGATAAAGACGTCCTGATCGTCCAGATAGGCCGAGGTCAGCCCCCAGCCCAAGGCCTCCGACCGCCCGGTCAACACCACCGGTATGCCGGGGATGGTGCCGCCAATCACTCCACCGCTTTGCAGTTCCAACCGTGCCAGGTACCAGATCGCCGGTGCTGAGAACCCCAAATGCGGATCGTTGGCCAGCAACGTCCCCCCAGAGGCAGAGCGTGACGGCGCCGCAGCCCAGGCATTGGATGCCCCCGCCAGGGCTGTGGGTTTGAAGGGCGACAGGGGGTGTGGATCAAGCGGAATGTGTCCGGCATGCCGCCGAACGCCTGGAACGATCGCTGCATATTCCGGCAGGGC
Source organism: Sulfitobacter sp. GN1-4 (assembly GCF_055693825.1). Taxonomy (NCBI): domain Bacteria; kingdom Pseudomonadati; phylum Pseudomonadota; class Alphaproteobacteria; order Rhodobacterales; family Roseobacteraceae; genus Sulfitobacter; species Sulfitobacter sp. GN1-4. Next base: position 2,117,268 of record NZ_JBVFUQ010000003.1, read on the forward strand.
GGCCACCCCAGCCCCCGGTGCGTCAGGCAGGATGTCTTGCAACCGCGCCTCATCCGGCAAGGCCAGCGAGGTCCGTGCGCGCAGCACCTCGGCCTGCAAATGCCCCGACAGCTGCACGCCCATCAGTTTGGTGATCGCAATGGAATCCGCAGGCCGCCACGGTGCCATCGGCGCGTTAAACAGCATCATCTCAGGCGCGCCGCGCCCTAGAGCCTCTTCGTTGATCTGATCAAGCCGCGCATTGACGCCGCGTGCATAGGCCTCAAGTGCGGCACGCGTGCGCGCATCAAGCGCCTCTACCGATTGTACTGACAGAGCATAGATATCAAAGCGCCGCATCACCTTGTCGATCTCAAGCGTCGGCGCGCCAAAAACCTCGCTCAACCGCCCCTGCGCCGTGCGGCGCAGCGTGATCATCTGCCACATCCGGTCCTGGGCATGGGCAAATCCAAGGCCGAAAAACACATCCGCATCCGCCGCCCCAAAGATATGCGGCACATTGGCATTGTCGCGCACAATCTCAACCGGGGCCGTGATGCCACCAACCGCCACATCATCGGTGTAGTCCGGCAAAGACCGCGAAGCCAACCAGTAGACGGTGCTCACGGCAAGCACGCCCAGCACAATCAGGAAAACGGCAAAACGGATCAGCCAGCGAAAAATCAGCGCCATGCGGGGCTCCGGATAAGGGCAGGGCGGTATCAGCGTTTGACGTACCTGCCCGGGATGTTAGGTCTTGGCCCGAATAGCGCAACTGAACAGTAAGGAAAAGCAGATGGCAAAGCTCGCATTTTTGGGACTAGGCGTAATGGGCGGGCCGATGGCGGGCCATCTGCAAAAGGCAGGCCATGACGTGACCGTCTATAACCGCACGACGGCCAAGGCCGAAGCCTGGGTCAAGGCCCATGGCGGCAGCCATGCCGCCACCCCCGCGCCGCAGCCGCAGGGGCCGACATGGTCATGGCCTGCGTGGGCAACGACGATGATCTGCGCTCGGTCTGTTTGGGGGCAGATGGTGCCTTTGCCGGGATGGACGCGGGCAGCCTTTTTGTGGATCACACCACTGTCTCTGCCAAAGTCACGGCAGAGCTTTACAGCGCAGCCGCAGATCACAACATCAGCTTCATCGATGCGCCCATCTCGGGCGGCCAAGCCGGGGCGGAAAACGCACAGCTCTCCATCATGTGCGGCGGTGATGTGGACGCTTTTGAACGCGCACTGCCGGTGATGGAGATCTACGCCAAGATCTGCCGCCGCATCGGCGACAGCGGTGCTGGCCAGATCACCAAGATGTGCAACCAAATCGCCATTGCCGGTCTGGTGCAGGGCCTCTCAGAAGCGCTGCATTTCGCTGAAAAGGCGGGCATGGACGGGCGCGCGGTGGTCGAAGTGATCAGCCAGGGGGCTGCCGGGTCCTGGCAGATGGTCAACCGCTATGAAACGATGCTGGAGGATCATTTTGATCACGGCTTTGCGGTTGACTGGATGCGCAAGGATCTCAACATCTGCCTGAGTACGGCGGATGAAAACGGCGCAAGCCTGCCGGTCACCGCCCTTGTCGATCAATTCTACAAAGACGTGCAAAAACTCGGCGGCGGCCGCTGGGATACTTCAAGCCTCATCAAACGCCTGCGCGCGCTGGACTAGCTCCAAAAGCCTCGGGGCAAACCACCGCCCCGGGGCACCCCCTCAAAACCGCAGCCCCAAAAGCCAAAGCCCGCTCAGAACCACCACCCTGCGCTTCATCTTTCCAATAAAACTCAAAAAAAACCGCGCGAAATACACCAACCTCGCATGGGTTTCCCATACCTTTCACCCCAAAACCAAAAAGGCCGCCCCACATCAGGACGGCCCCGTAAATCTGGCAATGCGCGACACCTTCAGGGAATAATGCGCGTGTACTTCGTCCCCTCAAGGGTTGCGCCCACGCGCAGCCCTGCACGGCCAAAGACCGCCGCCAGCACAGGGGCCAGCACCGTTGTGGTGTCCGCCGCCACGCTGTCACCCCGGTCTGAGATGACATATTCCAGATCCGCGCCCGCAGCCCAGCCGGGGGAGCGGCGGAACTCCAACAGGGCGGCTTCAGTCATGAAAAACAGCACATGCGCGTATTGCTGCGCCCCGATCTGCAGCCCGCCAGAGCCTTTGACCACCGAATAGTAATCCACCGTAATGTCGCCCACCAAAAGCGCGCCGCGCCCATAAGCGCCGCCCAAACCCAGCCCGGCCTCTGTCACCAAAGGCATGACCAACATGCCGTTGGCTTTCTCAGCCAGTTGCACGGTGTTGGGATAGCTGCGGTACATCTCATCCAAAGTGGCGCTTACCCGCGCGTCGATCAGCTGGGATCCGCGTCCGCCCACACCATTGCCACATGCGGCCAACCCGCTGGTTGCCGCCAAAGCGCTCAGGCCAAAAGCCCGGCGCGAAAAAAGAGGATTGCTCATCTGCTCTGCCTGTATGTTTGCCTGTGCCGGTTTTCCGACTTGGCCGCAGTATAGGCGGTTTTCTGCGTGCTGTCATGCGGGATATGGACGTGCGCGGAAAGGTGCCCGGTCCGGGCACGCTGTGACCGCCCTGCATCACACATCAGCGAGGCCCTCAGACGCTCAAAGCGACTGCTTCTTTTCCGCCCCCAGCTTTTTGATGCGCCCCTCAATGTCCTTGACCGCATCGGCATGGGCCTTGGTCCATTCCTGCGTCAGTTTCTGGATCTTGACCGTATCTTGCCCCAGTGACCCCATGGTGTGCATGGCTTTTTGCGGATCGCGCAGCATGTGCTTCTCAGCATCCTCAATCGTGTTCAAGGTGTTGATCAGCTTGGCCAATTGCTCTTGGCGCTGTTTGAATTTCTCAAAGGCCTGCGCACTGGATCCGGCTCCTTTCTTGCCCCCCTTTTGCGAGGCTTTGGCCATGACGTCGATCCGCGTGATCTCAGCCCGGTGCACAGCCTGCATCCCCCGCAGCATGGCGATGTCTTGCTTGATCAGCTCGCCTGACTTGGTGATCCGCATGGCCTCTTTTGCCATCCGCTTGGATTCCATCATGATCTTTTTGAGCGCAGGCGGCATCGCCTTGAGCTGGGTCAGCATTCCATTGAGCTGCGCCAACTCGTCGTCGATTTCCTTGGCAGGCTTGGCCGGGATGAAAATAACATCCTTAGGCTCAATCGCATCCGGGTTGGGCCGTTTTTTGCGCAGGGGCGCGTTCTTGGGATGATCATAGATCTTCTTCCAGTCGCTGCTGCCCTTGTAGCCATATTGCTTCGCAATTTTTGAGAGAAATTCGCCTTTCTTTACGACGTGCTTCTTAAATTCCACATCACTATCCCTGGTTGTTAAAAATCATCCATTCATCACTTCAGCGACCGCTGGCGCAAAATAGGTCAGCACCCCGTCACAGCCTGCGCGTTTGAAAGCCATCAGGCTCTCCATCATCACGCGCTCTTCATCAATCCAACCTTGTACGGCTGCCGCCTTGATCATCGAAAACTCACCGGACACCTGATAGGCAAAGGTGGGCGCGCCAAAGGCGTCTTTGACCCTGCGGCAAATATCCAAATAGGGCTGGCCGGGTTTGACCATGACCATATCCGCGCCTTCCGACAAATCACGCGCGACCAGGCGCAACGCCTCGTCACTGTTGGCCGGATCCATCTGGTATGTCTTTTTGTCCCCTGTCAGCGCGCCAGAGGCACCCACCGCATCGCGGAAGGGGCCATAAAAGGCCGAGGCATATTTGGCCGCATAGCTCAGGATCATCACATCGCTGTGGCCGCGATGCTCCAGCGCGTTACGGATCGCGCCAATGCGCCCGTCCATCATATCTGATGGCCCAATGATATCGGCACCTGCGTCGGCCTGGGCCAAGGCCATCTTGACCAGCGCCTCAACCGTGCGGTCGTTCACGATGATCCCATCCTCAACAAACCCGTCATGGCCGTTGATGTTATAGGTGTCCAAGGCCACATCGCTCATCAGCGCAATATCGGGGTATTTCGCCTTGATGCCTGCAATCGCGCGGTTGGCGTGGTTTTGCGGGTCCCAGGCCCCTGCGCAATCCTCGGTGCGTTCCTCAAGGCCGGTGTAGGGGAAGATGCACATCGCGCGAATGCCCATCGCATGAGCCTGGCCTGCGGCCTCAATCACTTTATCAACCGACCGCCGCATCACGCCAGGCATAGAGGGCACAGGCTCTTCAATACCCTCACCTGAGCGGACAAACACCGGCCAGATCAAATCGCCCAGTTCCAAGGCATTTTCGCGGACCAATGCGCGCAAAGCCGGGCTTTGGCGCGTGCGGCGCAAACGGGTGAGCGGGAAGGGGGCTTGGACCGGATTCATGCAAAAATACCTCAGTTTGCGTCTCCCAAGTCTTCACACGAAAAATCTGACCGCTCAAGGGTAGGAATTGCGTCCGGGCTTGGGTATGTCCGGCGCACTTTCATCGCTCAGGGGGCACCTTGGACTGGTATCAGACCATATTTGAACTGATCGACATGCGGTCATTCTCCAATCTGTGGTTTTGGATTGTCCTTGCGGTGATCTGGTCCACGGCAAGCCATTGGGTGCTGGGCGTGCCCTATGACATGGTGCTGCGCGCCAAGCGCAGTGGCGGTCAGGCCGAAGTGGACTTGGAAGACATCGTGCGCATCAACGTCAACCGCCTGCTCTTTATCGGCAGCGTGTCTGGCCTGTGGCTGGCGGGCTTTGCCTGTTTCTTTTTGACCATGCTGGCGCTCTTGGGGTTCATCTATGAGGTTGAGTTTGCCCAGGCGCTGTTCCTGCTGGGCTTTCCGCTGTCGCTTGTCGGTATGCTCAGCCTGTCCACCGCGCGGCTAATCCAGGAACAGCAGGCCACGGGCGAAGTGTTGGTGAAGCGGCTGAACCGGCACCGGCTCTATACCCAGATCATCGGCATGATCTCAATTTTCGTGACCGCCCTTTGGGGGATGTACCAGAACCTGACTATTGGCGTTCTGGGCGGTTGACACCGGCCCGGTGAGAGCCAATTGAGGGCGCATGGCTGAGCAGAAACACATCACCCTGTCGGGCGTGCCCGAAGGCTTTGACGCCCGCGCGATCCTGGATGAGGTCGCGCGCAGCGGTGCGGTCATGCATGTGGCCCGCGATGACAAGCGTATGGCCGCATTACAAGCCGCGCTCAGCTTTTTTGCCCCCGACATGCCGGTGGTCACCTTTCCCGGATGGGATTGCCTCCCGTATGACCGGGTCTCTCCCAATGCGGACATCTCAGCGCAGCGCATGGCGACGCTGGCGGGGCTGGTGCATGGGATGCCAGATCAGTTCATACTGCTGACCACGCTGAACGCGGCCACCCAACGCGTGCCTGCGCGCGCGCTTTTGCGCGATGCGGCCTTTTCGGCCAGCGTGGGCAGCCGCATTGACGAAGGGGCTTTACGCGCCTTTCTGGTGCGCATGGGCTTTGTGCAAAGCCCCACGGTGATGGAACCTGGTGACTATGCGATCCGGGGCGGCATCATCGACATCTACCCGCCCGGTGATCTGGGGCCTGTGCGTCTGGACCTTTTTGGCGATGTGCTGGACGGCGCGCGCCGCTTTGATCCCGCCACCCAGCGCACCACCGAAAAGCTGGATCTGGTGGAGCTTGCCCCCGTCAGCGAAGTGATCCTGGATGAGGCCGCGATCACGCGTTTTCGCCAGAACTACCGCATCGAATTTGGCGCCGCCGGCACCGACGATCCGCTCTATGAGGCGATCTCAGCGGGGCGCAAACATCAAGGGGCAGAGCATTGGATGGCGTTTTTCCATGAGGAAATGGAAACGCTTTTTGACTACGCCCCAAAGGCTGCAATCACCCTGGATGATCAGCTGACCCCCGCGCGTGTGGCGCGTTGGGACAGCATTGAAGATCAATATGAGACGCGCAAAATCGCCATGGCGAACCGCTCCAAGATGGACAGCGTCTATAAACCAGCGCCACCCGAAGGGCTGTACCTGGATGATGAGGCTTGGGCGCTGGCGACGGTAGAGCGGCGTGTGGTCCAGTTTGCCACCTTGCCCCAGCCCACAGGCCCCGGTGCCTTGGACGCAGGTGCGCGTATTGGGCGCAATTTCGCGCCAGAGCGGCAACAGGAATCGATCAGTCTTTTTGGGGCCTTGGCCACCCATGTGAAAGCCAAGCTGCAGGACGGCCCTGTGGTCATCGCCAGCTATTCTGACGGCGCGCGTGAACGTCTGACCGGCTTGATTGAGGACGAAGGTCTGGCCGAAGCCATCCCCGTCACCTCAGCCAAGCGCATTGGCAAACACGGGCTACACCTGGCGGTCTGGGCGCTGGAGCACGGCTTTGAAGCGCCCTTGGGCGACCGCACGCTGACCGTCATCTCAGAACAAGACGTCCTGGGCGACCGTCTGATCCGCGCCCCCAAACGCAAGCGCCGGGCCGAAAATTTCCTGACCGAGACGCAAAGCCTGACGCCCGGTGATCTGGTCGTGCACGTCGATCACGGCATCGGCCGCTATCTGGGGCTTGAGGTGGTCACCGCTGCCGGGGCCGCACACGAATGTCTACTGTTGGAATATGCCGAACAGTCCAAGCTTTACCTGCCGGTTGAGAACATCGAACTGCTCAGCAAATACGGCCACGACGAGGGGCTGTTGGACAAGCTCGGGGGCGGGGCCTGGCAATCGAAAAAGGCCAAGCTCAAAGAACGCATCCGCGAGATGGCCGACAAGCTTATCCGCATCGCAGCAGAGCGGGCGTTGCGCAAGGCGCCGGTGCTGGAACCACCGCCCGGCATGTGGGACGCGTTTTCCGCGCGCTTTCCCTATTCCGAAACCGATGATCAGCTGCGCGCCATTGGTGATGTGGTTGACGATATGACCTCCGGCAACCCGATGGACCGGCTGATTTGCGGCGACGTGGGCTTTGGCAAAACCGAAGTGGCGATGCGCGCGGCCTTTGTCGCGGCGATGTCCGGCGTGCAGGTGGCGGTGATCGCGCCCACCACGCTTCTGGCACGGCAGCACTACAAAAGCTTTGCCGAACGGTTTCGCGGCTTTCCCATCAACGTGCGCCAGCTGTCACGCTTTGTCTCAACCAAAGAGGCAAACCTGACCAAGGACGGCATGACCAAAGGCACAGTGGACATCGTCATCGGCACCCATGCGCTCTTGGCCAAAACCATCAAGTTCCAGAACCTGGGCCTGTTGATCATCGATGAGGAACAGCATTTTGGCGTGCAGCACAAAGAGCGTCTTAAGCAGATGCGCAGCGACATTCACGTCCTGACCCTGACTGCCACGCCCATTCCGCGCACCCTGCAACTAAGCCTGACGGGCGTGCGCGATCTATCGATCATTGGCACCCCGCCAGTGGACCGTCTGGCGATCCGCACCTATGTCAGCGAATTTGACACCGTCACCCTGCGCGAGGCGCTCTTGCGCGAACATTATCGCGGTGGGCAGTCGTTTTATGTGGTCCCGCGCATCTCTGACCTGCCAGAGATTGAGGCATTCCTGAAAGACCAACTGCCAGAGCTGACCTATGTTGTGGCCCACGGGCAAATGGCCGCCGGAGAGTTGGATGACCGCATGAACGCCTTTTATGACGGTAAGTTCGACATCCTGCTGGCCACGACGATTGTTGAATCCGGGCTGGATATCCCCACCGCCAACACGATGGTGGTGCACCGGGCGGATATGTTTGGCCTGGCCCAGCTCTATCAAATCCGGGGGCGCGTGGGCCGCTCCAAAACACGCGCCTATGCCTATCTGACCACCAAACCCCGCGCCAAGCTGACACCACTTGCCGAAAAGCGCCTGCGCGTCTTGGGCAGCCTGGATACTTTGGGCGCGGGCTTTACGCTTGCCTCGCAGGATCTGGACATTCGCGGGGCCGGGAACCTCTTGGGTGAGGAACAATCAGGCCAGATGCGCGATGTGGGCTTTGAGCTTTACCAATCCATGCTGGAAGAGGCGATCGCCAAGATCAAAGCGGGTGAGATGGAGGGCCTGTCAGAGGCCGATGATCAATGGGCGCCGCAGATCAACCTGGGCGTTCCCGTGCTGATCCCCGAAGATTACGTGCCCGACCTCGATGTGCGTCTGGGCCTTTACCGCCGCCTGTCGGGCCTGTCGACCAAGGTGGAGCTTGAAGGCTTTGCAGCCGAACTCATCGACCGTTTTGGCAAGCTGCCCAAAGAGGTGAATACCCTCATGCTCGTCGTGCGCATCAAGGCGATGTGCAAGCGCGCGGGCATCGCCAAGCTGGATGGCGGGCCAAAAGGGGCGACGGTTCAGTTCCACAACGACAAATTCGCCTCGCCCGAAGGGTTGGTGAAATTCATCCAGGATCAGCGCGGCCTGGCCAAGGTTAAGGACAACAAGATCGTGGTGCGCCGCGACTGGAAGAAAGATGCCGATAAGATCAAAGGCGCCTTTGCCATCGCCCGCGATCTGGCTGAACATGTGATCGCACGGGAAAAGCAGGCCAAAAAGGCAAAGGGTGCAGCGGCTTAAGGGGCAAGGCTCCTCCGCCTAAGGCGTTTGCCTTACCGCGGCGCGCGCCTTACGCGGCTTGATCTGCCTCAAGCTTTTGTTCAACCCGCATCAGGTTCAACATCAACACCAGCGCCGCCGTCGCCATCACCAAAACGCCGTAGATCAGCGGCATGGTCGTGCCGTCAAAAAGCAGCGCCACCGGGGACGCCAGAAAAGCCGCCATCACTGTTGAGATCCCGCCAACAGCCGATGCCGCCATCCCAGCGATATGCCCCATCGGCTCCATCGCGATGGCATTAAGGTTACCCAAGGTCAGCCCGGCCTGAAAAAAGATACTGATCTGCCAGGTCAAAAAGAAAGCAAATCCAAAAGGTTCCGGCAATCCGCCCAAGCCGAACACAACCATCGCCGTGGACAGCAGGATCTGGCCACTGAGCGTCACACGCACCAGAAACCGCATCCCCAGCCGTTCCACCAGCATCGCATTCAACACGCTGGCGCTTCCGCCGATGATGGCAACAAGCGCAAACCAATACGGAAAGCTCGCCGCGCGGTCATAGACGTCATAATAGATCGGCTGCACCTGCATCAGCGTGGCAAAGAGTATCGCCATGGCGAGCGATTGAACGAGGATGGAGATCCGCACAGCCGGGTGGCGCATCAGCTCCGCCAAGGCGCCTTTGATCAAAGCCAGCTTCAAGGGGCGCCGGTTCTCAGCGGTCAGCGTTTCTGGCAGGCGCAGCCCGAACCATGTCACCACGAACAATGAGAACAGCACAAAAGACAAAAAGATCGCCCGCCATCCAAACCCTTCGACAATGAAGCTGCCCAACAACGGCGCAATTGCAGGCACCATGGCAAAGATCACCATCATGATGGACACGATTTTGGCCATCTCGCGGCCCGCAAACAAATCCCGCGTCAGCGCTACCGCAACGATCCGAGGAGCGGCAGCCCCCAAACCCTGCACCGCCCGCGCCAGTAGGATCAGCTCAAGGCTTTGCGCCATCCAGGCGGCCGCCGCGGCCACGATATAAAGAGCGGAGCCTGCAAAAATTACCGGCCTGCGGCCAAATGCATCCGACAGCGGGCCCGCAACAAAGGTGCCGATCCCCAGACCCAGTATGAAAGTGGTCAGGATCAGGGCCACTTTGTTGGCCTGACCGGGGGCGAGGGCGGCACCGATTTCATCAAGGGCCGGCAGCATTGCATCAATGGAAAACGCAACCGTTGCAAACATCATTGCCACGATCGCAATGAACTCTGCCCGTCCCACGGGGAAAGTTGATTTGGGGTCTGACATGGATGCTCCCTCAGGCACAGCAAGCCGTGATGCGCCGTGGGGTCAGACGTAACGTATGGTTGTAAGAGCTACAATGCCTAATGGTCAGAATGAGTGACCAACTGCCGCTTTAGTTGCAAACCTTGCCGGAGGGGTGCTGACAGATTGTGCAATCAGACGCGGCAAATAGATAACCTGTGCGACATCGCGCAGATGATCCCACTGGCCGATTTCCTGATCACTGACAGCGATGACACTGACGTTGTAGTTCACAATGTCCGTGCGCTTTTGCATGAGCGATGCCTCAGAGATCACCCGAGACACATAGCGACAGCTTTCCAACACCGCGCGGCGTTCAATATAGGGAAAAGCGCAGGGCTGGGACTGGCTGTGTGCAAAGGCATCAGTGGCACAGCCAACGATCAATTCATCGCCCTGCGTGGCCAATTTCCGCAGGAATTGTGCATGGCCTTGGTGAAATCCGTCAAACCTGCCGTAGGTCAACACGACGCGGGGGGCAGGGACCGGATCATGGCAGGCACGTACTGCCTGTCACGGGGGATGTGCCGCTCTCTGTCAGCCAAACGGCTGTAATCTCAGGACCTTTTCGGGCCTGTGGTTGAAACACCATCCTGCTGAGGGGGCCAAGAATGGTTTTTTGATAAGAAAACGCCTGTGGCTGCCGGGCGCACCGTCTGGGGTGCCGCGTCATTGCTTTTCATGTGCCTGCTCTTTCCGCCTATGAGAGGTCTTTGCCTCTTTGTGCCAAGACGTTAGGCGAGGCGTTGATGCATGGCAAAGAGATGTTGTCGCTGCGTCAACACCTGTGGCGCGTTTGCCATACTCATTAAGCGGCGGATCAGGCTGTTTCTGCCTGCGCTTTGATGTCGGCAATCACCTGCGCCCAAAGCTCAGGCGGTTGCGCGCCGGGCACGGCATGCTGTTGGCCCACCACAAACGTGGGCACTGAGTTCACGCCCATCTGACGGCTGTGCGCATCGCGGTCGCGGATGTTTTGCATATCCTCATCCGTACCCAGCAGACGTGTCACCACAGCGGCGTCCATCTCAATGCTGTCTGCGATATCGGCCAGCACCTCTGCGTCGCCAATATCGCGCGCCTCCACGAAATACGCGGTAAAGAGCGCGGAGACCGCTGCAGTTTGGCGCCCCTCAATCCCTGCCCAGTGAATAAGCCTGTGCGCGTTAAGCGTGTTGGGCGTGCGCTGCATATCTTCGAAATTGATCGTCAGCCCGGCCTTTTCGGCATGCTCCACAACCGGGGCATAGGCACGTACCGCGCCTTCCTTGCCGCCAAACTTCCCTTCCAGATAGGCGCGCCGGTCCATGCCCTCAGCGGGCATGTCGGGGTTCAGCTGGAACGGATGCCATTCAATCACAAAGGGATGATCGGGATGATCGGCCAGCGCCTTGTCCAGATGGGTCTTGCCGATATAGCACCAGGGGCAGATTGGGTCGGACAGGATATCGAGCTTAATGTTCTGGGTCATGGCGGGCCTTGTAGCTTTCGCGCAGCTTGCGCCGCGACAGTTTGCCGTTGCCGCCCAAGGGCAGGGCGTCAACCGGGATGAACAGGCGCGGCTGTTTGTAGCGCGCCAAGTTGGCTTGGGCATAGGCGCGCAGTGCGTCCTCGTCCAGAGGGGATGTGGGGCTGGTATAGAAGGCGGCAATCACTTCTGCGTTTGCTTTCACCTCAACCGAAGTCACCCCAACAGCGGTAATGCCGGGGGCTTTGGCCAGAACCGCCTCAACCTCCAGGGGGGAGACACGAAAGCCGCCTGCGTTCATCATATCATCATTGCGCCCCAGATAGGTGATCTGGCCGGTCTCATCGCGCACGCCCTGATCCCCGGTCAGAAACCAATTGTCCTGAAACCGGGCCGCTGTCTGATCCGGCGCGTCGAGATAGCCCAGCATCAAGCCGGGGTCGCTGGCGTGGATCGCAATCGTGCCGGGTGTCCCCGCGGGGACAGGGCCGTCCTTTGACATGATCTCAACCCGGCGGCCCGGTTGGGCTGCGCCAATGGCTCCGGGGCGGCGGGCCTGTCGGGCGATCCTGAAATGAAGGTGGAACACTCCGACATCCCGAACGCTTCATAAACTGCGGTGCCGGTGGCCACGTGCCAGGCCTCACGCACGGGGCCGGCCATCTTTTCGCCTGCGCTTAGGCCGTGGCGCAGCTGGGGCAGGTGCAGCCGGTCATGTTCTTTCAGCATCTGGCGATAGACGCCCGGCGCGGCGGCAAAGATCGTGGCCTCATGCCGCGCCAAAAGGGCGGGCAATGCCTGCGCCGGGGTGCCGGGCACGGGGATCAGGGCCGTGGCGCCCTTGGTCCAGGGATCCATCAGCCCGGTGCCCAGCGTATAGGTCCAATTGAAAGCGCCCGCGTGCAACACCCGGTCATCGGCCCCAAGCCCGTACCAGCCCTCAAACATCATCCGCCGCGCCCAGATGGCGCGGTGGGCATGCATCACAGCACTGGGGGTGCCTGACGTGCCTGAGGTGTAGATGATATAGCCAAGGCGGTTGGGATCCCCCATATCAGGGGCCGCCTGTGGCAACTCCCGCATGGCGCGCAGGGCAGGCAAATCCAGCAGGGCCGGGTGATCGGGGCAGGCGACATCGCTTGCGCGCAGGATCAGCTTGGGGGCCACTTGGGCGATGATTTTTGCCACCTCAGGCACCGTCAGCGCAGCCGCCGTTGGCACAGGCACCAACCCAGCGGCCAGTGCCCCTAGATAGGCCACGGGAAAATCCACCGTATTGCCCAACCGCATCAGCACCTTGTCCCCCGGCTCCAGACCACGCTCCAAAAGGCCGGTTGCAGTGCCCAAGACCGCCTGGATGAGGTCGGCGTAGCGCCAGTCTTCCGCGCCCTCTTGGGACAGCAGCGACAGCGCGATCTTATCGGGGTGCGCGCGGCCTGCCGCCAGCACATAGGCGGCAAGGTTGAAGGGGCTGGGACAGACAGATGCAGACATGCTTTGCCGCTAGCCCAGCCGCGCGCGCGTTGCAAGCATCGGTAGAGCCAGATATATCTCCCGCATGAACAAAGATTACGCGCCCAAGATGATCCAACTGGCCCGCGAAAGCAGCGGCTCAGACACGGTGCCACCGGTTGACCTGGGCGCGCGCGTGCGTGAATTGCGCAAAGGCCGCAAATGGACGCTAGAGCAAGCGGCCAAGCAAGCGGGGCTGGCGCGCTCCACCCTGTCCAAGATTGAAAACGGGCAGATGTCGCCCACCTATGACGCGCTTAAAAAGCTGGCCGTTGGGTTGGAAATCTCTGTGCCGCAGCTTTTCACACCGCCAGCGGCCGAAAAGATCAACGGGCGCATGGCTGTGACCAAAACCGGTGAAGGCACCGCCAAAGCCACAACCACATATGAACATGAGCTTCTGGGCGAAAGCCTGCGCAAAAAGCAGATGCTGCCCTACCGCGCCCGCATCCGCGCGCGTGATATGGAAGAATTTGAGGGCTGGGTGCGGCACGATGGAGAGGAGTTCCTCTATGTGCTGACCGGGGTGATCATGCTCTATACCGAGTTTTATGAACCCGTTGAGCTGCGCCGGGGCGACAGCGCCTATTACGATGGGACGATGGGGCACAACGTTGTCTCAATCAGTGCTGAGGACGCGACGATTTTGTGGGTGACCTCGCTAGTGTAAGCGTCCTCAGATGTGCCGGAATGTAGTGCAGCATTTACCAATTGAGCCGCTATTGGGGGAAAAACATCTGTCCCCGCGGGGACACATCGCCTTTGTTGAGCGATTTCAACGTCAACGCATTTGGTGTCGCAGCGTGCGGAGCTTTAACGATCAGGCGTTTGGATGCGCGATGGGCGTGTCACCCTTGATCCTGCGCAAAAAGCGCCTTGAGCACCACATGGCCCACCGCCACCCCAACCAATTGCATCACCACAAACATCGCGATGTGGCCGGGATAAATCCCCGCAAAGGTGTCAGAAAATCCGCGCGCAATGGTGACGGCTGGGTTGGCAAAGCTGGTGGAGGACGTAAACCAATAGGCCCCCGTGATATAAAGCGCCACCAAAGTGGGCACCGCATCCGCCCGTGCGCGTAGGCCACCGAAGATTACGAACAGCAGGCCGAAAGTTGCGACAACTTCTGAGAACCACTGTGCGCCGCCCGTGCGGTGCAGGGTCTGAGAGCTTTGCAAGATCGGCAGATCAAACATCAGATGCGCCGCCCAGACCCCCAGCACCGCGCCCAGCACCTGGACAGGCACATACGCGCACAGGTCTTTGCCGCTTAGCTCCGCGCGCAGAAAAAACGCCAAGCTGACCGCAGGGTTGAAATGCGCGCCGGAAATTGGGCCAAGCACCGTGATAATGGCATAGAGCATACACCCCGTCGCAATGGCATTGGCAAGAAGCGCGATGGCCACATTGCCGCCTGCCAAAGTCTCTCCCATGATGCCAGAACCGATGACGGCGATCAGCAAAAAGGCAGTGCCAAGGGCCTCGGCGCTTAGACGACGGATCATGATGACTTTCCTGACTTGATGTGCACCAGAAGGCTGCTACCGGCGGGATGTTTCAATCTTGTGACGCTGTATCGTCCCACCACCAAACCTCAGGCATGTAGTTTGGGCCGTCGCCGTAGATCGGGATGACCTTCGGGTATTTCATCTCAACCCGGTGGGCGATGCGGCCTTCGTTGAACTCCCAGATCGGGATCACATAGCGGCCCGCGGTCAGCAACCGGTCCAACGCGCGGGTGGCGGCGTTAAAATCCTCTGACGTGCGCGCGGTGAGCATGGTGTCAATCATTGCGTCGATGGCGGGGCTTTGCACGCCCATCATGTTGCGCGACCCTGGCTGATCTGCGGCATCTGACCCCCAATAAAAGCGCTGTTCGTTGCCAGGGCTGAGAGACAGCGCGCGGCGGAAGGTTGTGATGTCAAAATCAAACTGGTCCAGCCGTTGCACCGCTTGGGCGCTGTCGACAACCTCAACCCGTGCGTCGATGCCAAGGCGTTCGAGGGCGCGCACATAAAGCTCTGCGGCTTTTTCGGAATTGGAGAAATCCTGTGCGCTGCCTTTTGACACCAGGATCGAAAAGCTCAGCGGGCTGCCGTCTGGTGCGCGCATGGTCCCGTCTTGGGCGGAAAAGCCTGCCTCTTGCAGACGTTTCATAGCGGCACGGATGCCAGCCCGGTTGCGGGCAGTGCCGTCAGATACGGGCAGGGCATAGCCCTCCAACGTGCCTTGGGGCAGGGTGTCTGCGAAAGGTTTCAGCAGGGCCGCGACCTCATCCGGTGCGGGGCCGGGCTGCATCGCAAGGCTGGAGTTGGAGAAATAGGAGGTGATGCGGGGCAGCGCGCCGCCGGTGAGCGTTTCATTGATGAACTCAAAGTTAAACGCCTGCATCAGCGCATCCCGCACCCGCCAGTCATCAAACGGCGCGCGGCGGGTGTTCATGACAAAGCCCGTCATGCCGGACGGCTTTTGATGGGGGAAGGTGGATTTGATGACCTCACCGCGTTGGATCGCGGGGAAGGTATATTGCGTGGCCCAAGTTTCCGCGTTGAATTCACGCCCCGCTGAAATTTCGCCTGCTTTGAACGCCTCAAACAGAACATTGCCGTCGCCGTAGAAATCCAGCGTGATCTGATCAAAGTTATGGGTGCCGCGCCGGAACGGCACATCGGCCCCCCAGTAATCGGGGTTGCGGCTGAGCACCACGCGGCGGCCTGCATCGTAATCGGTGATCTGGTAGGGGCCTGTGCCCAGCGGGATCTCTTGCAGGGGGGCATTGGCAAAATCCTGACCCTCCCACTGCGCTTTGCTGAGGATGGGGCGCATCCCGGCTAAAAGTGCCAGTTCACGGTTTTCGGTATTGAAGGTAAAGCGGACGCTGCGCGGGCCTGTCGCCTCAATGCTGTCGATCTGGCGATAAAGACCGTGATAGCGCGGATGCCCCTCGGTGCCCAAAAGTTCGTAGGAAAAGATCACATCCTCGACCGTTACAGGGCTGCCATCGGAAAAGGCGGCCTCTGGCCTGAGCGTAAATTCAACCCACGCGCGAGATGGCGGCACTTCAACCGATTCGGCCAGCAGGCCATAGAGGCTGAAGGGTTCATCCCAGGACCGGCCCATCAGACTTTCATGGGTGAAAAAGCGCAGCTGCCAGGGCACCGAGCCTTTGCGCACGAAAGGATTAAGGCTGTCAAAGCCGCCGGTGTTGCCCAGCGTGATCGCCCCCCTTTGGGCGCATCAGGGTTGGCATAGGGCAGGGACACAAAATCCGGTGGCAATGCTGGATCGCCATACATAGATAGCCCATGCTGCGGTTCGGCCTGCGCCAGACCGCCGCAAAGAATCAGTGAAGAAGCCGTTACAACGCCCCGCAGCCTCAGGAAAAAATCCATCCCCATATCAGCAACAATCCTGCTCTGCCCTTGTTTTCTTGACCCTACCGCGCTGCGCGCGCAGGCGGGAGTCAAAACTTTAGGCTTGGCGAAAGGCCGTTCATCACTTATAAGGGTGTCACTGCTCGATAGGTTTCTTGCCTGTATGAAACCTGCCTCAATAACTTAACGCCAGCTTCGTGCTGGCGTTTTTTTTTGCCTGAGCCTGGCAGATATTTGTGATCCTGTCCTGTACGATCTGCCGTTTCCTTCCCCGGCGCGGCAGGTCATTATGCACCCGCAGCATTACCAAAAGGAGAGAGGCATGGCCTATACAATCGACCTGGCAGGCAAGACCGCAGTCATCACGGGATCCAATTCCGGGATTGGCTTGGGCGTAGCGTGGGAGCTGGCGCGCGCGGGGGCTGATGTTGTGTTGAACTCCTTTACTGACCGCGAAGAAGATCACGCGCTGGCCCGTGAGATCGCCGACGCCACAGGGGTAAGCGCGCGCTATATCAAGGCCGATATGTCCAAGGGTGAGGAATGCCGCCAGCTGATCACGCAAGCGGGGCGCTGTGATATCCTGGTCAACAACGCCGGTATTCAGCACGTGGCCCCGGTGCCTGAGTTCCCGATTGAAAAGTGGGACGCGATTGTGGCCATCAACATGTCATCCGCCTTTCACACCACAGCCGAAGCCCTGCCCATGATGCGGGCCGCAGGCTGGGGCCGGGTGGTGAACATCGCGTCTGCGCATGGGTTGACGGCATCGCCCTACAAATCCGCCTATGTCGCCGCCAAACATGGTGTGGTCGGCATGACCAAGGTCGTTGCCCTGGAGACCGCACAAGAGCCGATCACGGCAAATGCTGTCTGCCCCGGCTACGTTCGCACGCCGCTGGTTGAGGCGCAGATCCCCGATACGGCTGCGAAATACGACATGACCGAAGAGGAAGTGATCAAGAAAGTCATGCTGGAGCGGCAACCGTCTAAGGATTTCGCCACAGTAGAACAGCTTGGCGGCACGGTGACCTTCCTGTGCTCAGACGCCGCGGCACAGATCACCGGCACGACTGTCAGTGTCGATGGTGGTTGGACGGCGCTGTAGCCCATGCCAGCCAAAAAACGCATTAACCTGGCCCTTCAGGGGGGCGGTGCCCATGGTGCCTTTACCTGGGGCGTATTGGACCGTCTGCTGCAAGAACCTGAGCTTGAGATCACCGGCATCTCAGGCACCTCAGCCGGTGCTCTGAACGGTGCGGCGCTCAAGGCGGGCTGGGTGAAAGGCGGGGCTGAGGGCGCGCGCGAGAATCTGACCTGGCTTTGGGAACAGGTGGCGGGCGTGTCAGATGATACGCTTATGCAATGGATGGCCCCCTTTGGCATCGGCGCGCTGAGCCATGCCATCGAATATTCCTGGCCCGTCGCGATGGCAGATGCGGCTGCTGGGATGGCCACGCCTTACGGCTTGGGCCCGTTCTATCGCAACCCGCTGAGCGATATTGTGGCCAAGTTCGATTACGATCAGGTCTGCAATTCTGTCGCACCGCATTTGCACATCTGCGCCACACGGGTGCGCAACGGCAAAATCAAAGTGTTCTCCGGCAATGAGATCAGTGCGGATGCGATCATGGCATCTGCCTGTTTGCCGACCGTGTTCAAAGCGGTTGAGATCTTTGATCCTTCCACCAACCGGGTGGAGGCGTTTTGGGACGGTGGCTATACCGGGAACCCGGCGCTTTTTCCGCTTTATAGCGGGGATGTGGCCGATGACATTGTCATCATCAACATCAACCCGTTGGAACGCGAAGAACTGCCCGTCACGCCCAAGCAAATCCAGAACCGGATTAATGAGATCAGTTTCAACTCCAGCCTGCTGAGAGAGTTGCGTGCGATTGATTTTGTGCAACGTCTTTTGGACAAAGGGGCCGTTGATCCTGACAGTATGAGCCGCGTTCGGGTGCATATGATTGCCGATGATGCGCTGATGGCGCAGCTGTCGGTGGCCACAAAGCTGGTGCCAAACCCCACGATCATCGGCACCCTCAAGACAGCCGGGATCAAGGCGGCAGAGGAGTTTTTGCGCGATCACAAGGATGACATCGGCGTGCACAGCAGCGTTGATCTGCGCGCGATGTTCAGCTGATCTGGTGGGCGTCTAAGGAGCTTGGGGATTGCGGGCAGGGGGGCGTTGGCCTGTGGCATGATCTGGCTGGGCGCGCGCTTTCACGCCTCTTCACACGCGCTTCAAAGCTACTAGGACAGCGCTTTGGCGTCTTCGGCCAGCTTATCAGCCAGCTCTTTGCCCTTGTCCGAGGGATAGACAAGCCCGGCAGAGATCACCAGCTTGGCCGCGTCCTCCACCGACATGTCCAGCTCCACAACGTCTGATTTTGGAAAGATCAGCAAAAAGCCTGAGGTCGGGTTTGGCGTTGTGGGCACAAAGACCGAAACCATTTCCTCCTCAGGCGTCGCACCGGTTTTATCCGCCACCTCACCCTTGGCATGGGTTGAGATAAAGCCAAGCGCCCAGATGCCCCGGCGGGGGTATTCAATCAGGCAGGCGCGTTCAAAACTGCGCTCAGACTGGGCAAAGATCGTCTCAGATATCTGTTTGATGCCGGAATAGATGGAGCGGACCACCGGGGTGCGTTCCACCAGCCCTTCGGCAAAGCGGATAAAGGAGCGGCCCAGAAAACCCTTGGCCATCCAGCCCACGATGATGGTGAAGATCAAAAAGATCACCACCCCTAGCCCGCGCACGTTGATCTGCACCGAGGGATCCAGGCCCAGATAGTCCTGCAGCAACCGGTCAGGGTGATAGGCGGAAGGCACCAGCGGCAGCACAAAGCCATCGATCCAGCCTACCACGGTCCAGATCAGCCAGATCGTCAGCCCGACAGGGGCGATCACCACCAGACCGGTCAGGAAAGAGGCGCGCAAGGAACTGATCAGACTGCCGCGTCGCGGCGTAGGGGGTTCAACATCAAAAGGCGTGTTCATTGGGTGGATGGGTCCCGAAAATAGTCAGTATTAGCTAGGGGCTTTTTCAGACCACCACAATGGCACCAAGGAAAGCAGGGCGCATTTTTCAGGTATGTGCCACCGAATTGATCACCCAAGTCCTGCCAGCGCTTGCGCAATCCGGGCTGCAAGGCGGGCATTGTTGCGCACCAGTGCAATATTGGCCGTCAGGGACCGCCCCTCTGTCAGCTCAAAAATGCGTTGCAACAGGTAGGGAGTGACCGCTTTGCCAACGATCCCATGCGCATCTGCATCGGCCTGCGCACGCGCGATGATCGGGGCCAGATCGGCAGCGGGGATTTCGTCCGCGGCAGGGATCGGATTGGCAATCAGCTGCCCTCCCGGCAACCCCATGGCCGCGCGCGTGGCGTGCGCTTGGGCGATGTCTGCGGCGTCATCCAGCCGCAGCGGTGATTTCAAAGGGGAACTGGCCGACCAGAAAGCAGGAAAGCTGTCTTGGCCGTAGGTAATGACCGGCACGCCTTGGGTTTCCAGCACTTCGAGTGTTTTGGCCACATCCAGAATGGCCTTGGCCCCGGCGGCCACGACGGTCACCGGGGTCTGCGCCAGCTCCATCAGATCGGCGGAGATGTCAAAGCTGTGCTCGGCCCCTTTGTGCACGCCGCCAATGCCGCCCGTGGCAAAGACTGCGATGCCCGCCAGATGTGCCGCGATCATTGTCGCGGCCACCGTGGTGGCACCGGTGCCGCCTGTGGCGATGCACACGGCCATATCGGCCCGGCTTAGCTTGGCCACGCCCTGCGCCTGCGCCAAGCTGGCAAGCTCAGTGTCTTCCAAGCCGACATGCAGCTTGCCGTTCATGACCGCGATGGTGGCCGGTACAGCCCCTTGCGCGCGCACGTCCGCTTCAACCTGACGGGCCACGTCAAGGTTCTGCGGGTAGGGCATGCCGTGGGTGATGATCGTGCTTTCCAGCGCCACAACGGGTCCGTTTTTTGCACGCGCTTCTGCCACCTCGGCGCTGTATGTCACCTGGATCATATTTTGGTCTCTCCTGATACATAAAGCGCCGCGGCTTTGAGCGCGTCATCGAGGGCCGCCTTAGCGCCCAGGCCTTTCAGTTCTGCCGCAATATGCGCGGCCATAAAGGTATCGCCCGCCCCGGTGATGCGCGCGACATGCACATCGGGGGGTGTTTGGGTGATCAGCCCATCGCTGCTGCCCACAGTGGCGGGGGCCCCGCCTGAGGTGACAACCGCGCGTTTGGCCCCCCGCGCCAGCAACGCCTCAGCCGCGTCGCGGGAATGGGCGAATGTGGTCTGGCACAAGCCGCCCGCCTCTTCGAGGTTAACGTAGAGCGTGCCGCGTTGCGCTTGCACGAAAGGTGCCAGCCGCGCCGCTTTGCCGGGTGAGGCAGGGGCCACGCGCAGATCAGCCGAGGCCAAAAGCGGGCTTTGTGCCATCTGGCTGAGCAGATCAAGCGTGAGGTTACCATCAAGTGCAACCGCCCCCCGGTAGGGCGCGGGCAGGGTGCCGTCTTGCAAAGGACGCAGGATCTTGTCGCCCGCAGCCTCAAGCGAATGCGCATCGGCAATCGCCGCGATCAGCCCGTTTGAGCCTTCGACCGCCATATAGCGATCTGTTGGCAGATCCTCAGACCGGTAGATATAATCGGTGATCAGCGCGCGGGCCGCACAGGCTGTGATCAGCTCATCGCCTTCGGCGTCCCGGCCCACCGCGCTCAGCAGGGCAGGTTTCAGCCCAAAGCGCGCTAGCGCCATGCCGATGTTCAGGGCCACACCGCCGGGCAGGCGGGTGATGCGGCCCGGCATGTCAGAGCCTTGGCGCATCGCGGTTTCTGACCGGCCAATCACGTCCCACAGGACAGAGCCGATGCAAAGAATTTCAGGTACGTATGTCATAGCGCGGTGGTAGGATGCGCAAACGCAAGAGGCAAGCTATTGCTGCGGCACCGCAAAGGTCAGTGCGGCCCAAAAGGTATCCCACAGGATCGGACGTTCGGGTTTGTCGCCCACATCGGTCGACGGGCGCAGCACCACCGCATCGAAAAGATACTGGTGGCCCGGGTTGACCGGGATCCGGGCCTGTCCGTCCGCATCGGTGCGGTGCAGCGTGACCGCCACAGCGCCGTCCGGCGCGCGCGCAAAGACCTCAACCTGGGCATTGGGGCGCGGCGCACCTTCAAAGCTGAGGGCGACATGCATGACCCCGTCAAAACCTTCGGCATAAGGATTGCTGAGCGCGGTGAATTCGGTCTTCAGCCCCATCACCTGATCAGCCCCTGCACCGCTGCCAACCGCAAAAAGCGCCTTGGCATGGCGGGTATAGCGTTCGCGAAAGTTCTGCTCAGGCCACCCCGCCGCGCGGTGATCAGCCTCAGCCGTGGCGAAATCCTTGTGAGCCACGAATTTCATGAACTTGGGCCATTCTTTGTAGCTCACAAACGATGGCGTTGTTTCATGCACCACAGTGACAAGGCCGTCAGCCACTGGGGCGGGCACGTCGAGGGCGGGGGAATCTCCTGCGCGCGGGGACAGCGTTGTCACCTCGCCTGCCGCAGCCATATCAAAACGCGCAGCACTGCGATCGAAATAAGACAGGGTCGCCCCCTTGAAGTTCTCGCCGTTCTTGAAATACCCCTTCAGCGTGCCGCCCGAGGGCACCACGTGGGCCTCAGGCTCAATCCAGAATTCATGCGCCATGGCCCCAAGCGGCAAAACGCAAAACACCAACGGCAGTAGACGGGATAGGAACATGTTGAAATCTCTCATTCTTGCCGGGGTTAAGCTGGTCTGTTTGCTGGCATTGTCAACGCTGACGCTGGGCATGGCAAGCAGCCTGCGGGCGCATGAAGTGCAGCCAACGATTGCGGATCTGAGCGTCGCTGATGGTACGGCAACGCTGGTTCTGCGTCTGAATATCGAAGCGTTTCTGGCGCAGGTCAATCTGGATGCGCTGGATGACATCAACGATGCGGAAAATGCGGCTGATTATGATGCGCTGCGCGCGCTCACCGTTGATGAGATCGCCGCCCGCGCGCCAGAGCTTTTGGCCGCATGGAACGCGCAGCCCTTATTGCGCGTGGATGGAACTGGCGTGGTGCTGACAAGTGCGGGCGTGGTGGTGCCAGAAGGGCTGGGGTTTGAGCTTTCGCGGGTGTCGGAATGGACGCTGACGGGGCCCGTGCCTGCAAATGCCGCCGTTGCGGTGGTGTCCTGGCCTCAGGGCAGTGGTGCAATGGTGCTGCGCCAGCAAGGGGTGGATGCGCCTTTCACCGGCTATCTTTATGGCGGCGATGCCAGCCCCGAGATTGCGGTTGGCACCGGTCGGAACACGTCTGAAACGGTATTTGGCCGGATGTGGCGGGGCATCACCTGCTTTGTGCGCAGCGGGTGTTAGGGGTCTTTGATGCGCTACCCTGATGGCCCTCAGGCCATGGCGGCCTTGAGCGCGGCCAGCGCCTCTGCGGGCTGATCTTCGCCCCAGATCTCATCCCCGATGCCGAAGAAATCCGTGTATGGGGCCAGCTCTGACACCATCTGCGCGTCCAGCGTGCCTTCGGCAACCACGGGCACTTCGATCACCTCAGACCACCATTGGAACAGATCCGCCGGTGCAAAGGAGCCATCGCCCAAGGCATGCGCCTGCACCGGGCCAAAGCTGACATAGTCAGCGCCCGCTTCACCAGCTGTCATCCCGTCGTGTTTGGAAGGACCGCAATGCGCACCGACGATGGCGTCTTCGCCAAGCTCTTTGCGCGCATGCCGCACTGAGCGTGCCGCGTCGCTTAAATGCACGCCGTCGAGCCCCAGCCGTTCCGCCAGGATCACATGATCAGAGATCACCAGCGCCACGTCCCGCGCATGGGCCACTTCGCGCAACGCATCTGCTGCGCGCGACAGACGGTCTTCGTCCCGCGTGGACAGGGCCAGACGCACGCAGGCGATGTCATGGCTGTCTAAGACGGCGGCAAGACTTTGGGAAAAGCTGTTTAGGTCAATCTCTGCGGGGGTAATCAAATAGATTTGCGGCTGTTCTGGCGCGTCCATGGGGGCTTCCTTTGACCTCTTGCGCGGTGAGTAACCCAAGGGCGGACAAAAAGAAACTCCCTTGGCACAATCAAGCCGCAGGTGTGTCCTGGCTTGCGGGGCTGGCAGGACCGAGCTATGCCGCGCACATGTCTCAAGCCGTTCACGCCCCCGCCATCCCCGCGATGATCCTGGTCCGCCCGCAGATGGGTGAAAACATCGGTGCCGCTGCGCGCGCGATGTGGAACTTTGGCCTGGATCACATGCGCGTGGTCGCCCCCCGCGACGGATGGCCGAACCCTGCTGCAGTGGCGATGGCCTCAGGTGCTGGGCGGTTGCTGGATGAGGCCCGGCTGTGCGCGGACCTGCCAGAGGCGCTGGCCGATGCCGATTACGTCTTTGCCACCACCGCGCGGGACCGCGATTTGACCAAACCGGTGTTCAGCCCAGAGGCTGCCATGCAAGACGCGGCCAAGCGGATTGCCGCAGGCCAGCGGGTTGCCGTGCTTTTTGGACCGGAACGCGCTGGATTGGAAAATGACGACATCGCGCGCGCCAATGCGATTGTTTCCGTGCCGGTCAATCCGGCCTTTCCGTCCTTGAACCTGGCGCAATGTGTGCTGCTTGTGGGCTATGAATGGATGCGTCAAACCGGTGAGGTGCTAGCGCAGGACGACGGGCTTGCAGGTACGGACTGGGCCACAGGTGCCGAGGTGGAGCATCTGGCCAGTCATTATGAGGACCGTATGGACGAGGCAGGGTTCTTTTTCCCTGAACACAAGGCTGCGTCGATGAAAACCAATCTGCGCAACATGTGGTCGCGCATGCCGCTGACGCGTGCGGATGTGCAGATGCTGCACGGCATGATGCGCCAGATGGTGCGGTGGAAAGACCGCGGCTGAGCGCCGATACGGGGCGGCGACCGCATCCGCAAAGGCCAACAAGCGGCCCGGTTGCGGGCAGGGAGCTACGACACTGATGGACACTGGCCAAAGGGTGTTTTCAGCCCACCCCGCTCGCCGCCTGGCACCGCCATCTTAAGATTGCCCAAAATCTCAGCATACCCGTTGAGCAAGAATCATCAATTTATCGCAACTCATTGATTTTCAATGGGTTAATTAACTTGGTGGTGACGTTCTGTCGCAGTAGGCTTTCCTTTACCATAAAAACAACAGGGACATGTGTTATGGCTATCAAACCACCCCTTACAGATCTGCCGATCAACACGGCGGACAAGGGCTTTTATAGCGGTTTCAGCGTTAGCGTTACCGTTATCAGTAAGATTATTATCTCCGTACTGGTGGTCTGGGCCATCGTCTGGCCAGAGTGGGCCGGCAAGGTGCTGGGCGCTTGGAACTCAACGATTTTGGCGAATTTTGCCGCCTGG
The DNA here is from genome assembly GCF_055693825.1 of Sulfitobacter sp. GN1-4. Taxonomy (NCBI): domain Bacteria; kingdom Pseudomonadati; phylum Pseudomonadota; class Alphaproteobacteria; order Rhodobacterales; family Roseobacteraceae; genus Sulfitobacter; species Sulfitobacter sp. GN1-4. The sequence continues at coordinate 2,141,853 of NZ_JBVFUQ010000003.1, forward strand.
TACATCTGGGTTGTGGCCTTCTTCGTGATCACCTGTCTGGGGCTTGCACTTTGGCCAACAGCAGGACGCTTGAACCTGGGCCAGGACGGCGAAAAGCCAGAGTTCAGCAACTTTTCATGGTTCTCTATGATGTTCGGTGCCGGTATCGGTGTGGGCATGTTGACCTGGGCCGTGGCTGAGCCTGTGGCGCATTTCAAAAACAACCCATCAGTGATCCAAGGGGCGTCAGACGCGCTGAGCGAAAACAACCTGCTGCCTGCCTACGTCTGGTCCTATCTGCACTGGGGTCTGGGCGCATGGGCGTGTTATGCGGTTGCTGGTTTGGGCCTGGCGTTCTTCTGCTACCGGCGCGGATTGCCGCTGACCATCCGGTCCTCTTTGACACCACTGTTCGGCAAATCACTCTCTGGCCCGCTGGGTCACCTGATTGACATCGTGGCAGTTGTGGCGACCATCCTTGGTGTGGCGCAGACCCTGGGCTTTGGCGTTGAGCAGTTTGTTGCGGGCCTCACGCGGATCGGCATTGGCGGCTTGATGCAGGCAGATGGCGGTGCGACCACATTGGGCATTATCGTGGCCCTTCTGGTGATCATGGGAGCCTCAACCCTGTCGGCGCTGTCAGGGGTTGGTAAGGGCATCAAGTGGCTGTCCAACATCAACATGGTGCTGTCGATTGTCCTCTTGGGCTTCTTCATCATCTTTGGCGCAACCTGGTTTGGCGCTTGGGCGTTCTTTGTAGGTATCTATGAATACCTCATCGCGCTGCCTTGGCTGAGCTTCAACGTCTACCGCTCTGATGGTGTGGACGGCTCTGAAGCCTTCTTGCTGGCGCAGTGGCAGGGCTGGTGGCCTGTGTTCTACTGGGCCTGGTGGATCGCATTTGCACCATTCGTGGGTCTGTTCCTGGCGCGTATCTCACGCGGGCGCAGCATCCGTGAATTCGTGCTGGGCGCGATGATCGTACCGGCGCTGATGTGCTTTGTCTGGTTCGCTTGGGCCGGTGGCACAGCGATTGACCTGGAACTGAACGGCGGGGCCGGTGGCCTGATCCTGGATGCGGCCAATGGCGACAAGATCTTTGCCATGACCGAATTCATGCTGTCGCCCATCAGCCAGGCGCTGGCCTGGGGCTTTGCGCTGATGATCGTGGTGCTGCTGATGACCTTCTTGGTGACCTCTGCTGACTCTGCGGTGCTGATCGTGAACACGATCAATGCGGCCGGTGATGAAGGCCCCAAGGCGCGTCCACACATCCTGTTCTGGGGTGCGGCGCTGGCGCTGGTGGTGGGCGGTTTGCTCATCTCAGGCGGGACATCGGCCATTCAGACGGCGATGGTGATCGGGGCGTTGCCCTTCTCCATCGTGATGGTGCTGATGTGCCTGTCGCTGATCAAGGCGATCTGGAACGATGGCCGTCGCGAAGCGGCGGGCGTGCCCACGTTGTCCTCTGACATCGACGGGTCCGTGCCTGCGGAATAACCTGATCTGACAGATCCAAAGGAAAGCCCCGGTGCCATCGCGCGCCGGGGCTTTTGCATTTGACGCCCCAGACGTTTCGGCACAGGGTCGCGCCATGACACTTGATACGACAACGCTTGATACGCCTTGGGTGCGCGCCCAATTCCCCGCCTTTGATGTGCCCGCTTTGCAGGGCCAAGCCTTCTTTGAAAACGCAGGCGGCTCTTATGCTTGCCGTCCGGTGATCGACCGGCTGCACCGGTTTTATACAGAGCGCAAAGTCCAACCCTATGCGCCCTATGCCGCCAGCACGCTGGGCGGTGAAGAGATGGACGAGGCGCGCATGCGCCTGGCGGCCATGCTGGGGGTGGAGACGGATGAGCTGAGCTTTGGTCCCTCCACCACGCAAAACACCTATGTGCTGGCACAGGCCTTTGGCCAGATGATGCAACCGGGCGAGGCGATTGTGGTCACCAACCAGGACCATGAGGCAAACTCCGGCCCCTGGCGGCGTCTGGCTGAGCGCGGGATTGAGGTGCGCGAATGGCAGATGAACCCCGATACGGGGCATCTGGATACCGATGATCTGGCCAATCTGCTGGATGAAAACGTGCGTCTGGTCTGTTTCCCGCATTGCTCCAACGTGGTGGGCGAGGTCAATCCGGTGGTCGAAATCACAGCACTGGCCCATGCCGCTGGGGCCTTTGTCTGTGTTGATGGCGTATCCTATGCGCCGCACGGGTTTGCGGATGTGGGGGCCTTGGGGCCGGATATCTACCTGTTCTCTGCCTACAAGACCTATGGGCCCCATCAGGGCATCATGGTCATCCGCCGCGCCTTGGGGGAATTTTTGCCAAATCAGGGCCACAGCTTTAACGGCGACACGCTTTACAAACGCTTCACCCCTGCGGGGCCGGATCATGCGCAGGTCGCGGCCTGCGCCGGGATGGCGGATTATATCGATGCCGCCTATGCCCACCATATCGCAGGGCAGGCGGATGCCGCAGGGCGCGCCACCGCGGTGCATGATCTGATGCGCGGCCATGAAACAGCCCTGCTGCAACCGCTTTTGGATGCCATGAAGAACCGCAATGCTGTGCGTCTGGTGGGGCCAGAGGCTGCGGAAGGCCGTGCGCCGACCGTGGCACTGGCGCTCAACGTGCCGGGGATTGAGGCCGCGACGGCTTTGGCCGCGCGCGGGATCATGGCGGGGGTGGTGATTTCTATGCCGGTCGTGCGCTGTCTGCGATGGGTGTGGACATGGACAAGGGCGTGCTGCGCCTGAGTTTCACGCATTACACCAGCCAGGCGGAAATGGATCAGCTTCTCAACGCGCTGGACGACGTTTTGTAAGCACCACGCCTTGAATGCCGCACTTCAGAGCTATCTGCCTCAAAGAGCAGCAGAAAAGGCCCCATCATGTCACAAAGCGCACCGGTATTGGTTTGGTTTCGACGCGATCTGCGCCTGTCTGATCACGCAGCGCTAAGCGCGGCCTGCGAAACCGGGCGGCCTGTCATCCCGGTGTTTTTGCATGACGACAGCGTTGCGGCACTGGGGGCGGCGCCAAAGTGGCGCTTGGGGCTGGCGCTGTCTGCGCTGGCAAAGACACTTGAGGCGCGCGGCAGCAAGCTGATCTTGCGGCGCACCACAGACAGCCTCGCCGAACTGCAACAGCTCAGAGCGGAGACCGGGGCGCAGGGGGTCTATTGGTCACGGCTTTATGATCCTGAAAGCGTGGCGCGGGACACGGCCGTCAAACAGACGCTGAAGGCGGGTGGTGTTGATGCGCGGTCCTTTGGCGGTCACGTCATGTTTGAACCCTGGACGGTTGAGACAAAGACCGGCGGGTTCTACAAGGTCTACACCCCCTTCTGGAATGCGGTGAAAGGGCGCTCTGTCGATGTGCCGCTCATCGCGCCCGCCAATATCGCGGCCCCGAACGCCTGGCCAGAAAGTGACGCATTGGACAGCTGGGCCATGGGAGCGGCCATGCGCCGAGGGGCTGCGGTGGTCCGCCCTTATGTGCAACTGGGCGAGGATGCCGCACAGGACCGGCTCGCGCATTTCCTGGAGGCTGGCGTCGCGGGCTATCAGAGCAACCGCGACATCCCCGGCATGGATGGCACCTCCAACCTGTCTGAAAACCTCGCTTTGGGTGAGATCAGCCCGCATCAGTGCTGGCACGCCGGTCAGCGCGCCCGTGAAGAGGGCAAGGCAGGGGCTGAGACCTTTCTCAAAGAACTTGTCTGGCGTGAGTTTGCCTATCACCTGATGCACCACACGCCCCGCATCCTGAAAAGCAATTGGCGCGAGGAATGGGAAGCCTTTCCCTGGAACACCGATGAAAACCGCGCGGATGTGCTGGCCTGGAAACAGGGGCGCACCGGCATTCGCTTTGTCGATGCCGCGATGCGAGAGCTTTATGTCACGGGGCGCATGCACAACCGGGGCCGCATGATTGTCGCAAGCTATCTGACCAAACATCTGCTTACCGATTGGCGCATTGGCCTGAAATGGTTCGAAGACTGCCTGATTGATTGGGATCCGGCCAGCAACGCGATGGGCTGGCAATGGTCGGCAGGCTCTGGCCCCGATGCAACGCCCTATTTCCGGGTGTTCAATCCGGTGACGCAGCTGGATAAATTCGACAAAGACCGCCGCTATGTCAGCCGGTGGATCGCCGAAGGCTATGCCAACCCGCATGAAGATGCGCGTTCCTACTTTGACGCCATACCCAAATCCTGGGGCTGGCGCCAAGTGATCCATATCCGCGCCCCGTCGTATCCCCAGAAGACGGACGCAAGCGCGCCTTGGAAGCCTATGAAAACCGGGGCTTTTAAGGTTTGTAAATGAAAAATGACAGGCTAAACTGTCGCAAATCCACGGGGAGTGGCACGATGATTTTGACAAGTACCGAGGGGCAGAAAAATCTGCCGCGTTACTTTGCGCGTGTTTTTGGCATGGCGCAGGAAATGCAGAACGGTCGCATCGACTTTGTTCTGCCCGACGGCCGGGTTTTTCGCGCCGAAGGGGCCAAGCCCGGCCATGTGGCTGAGCTTCAGATCAAAAGCGAGGATCTTTTCGCCCGGCTGATCCGCGAGGGCGATCTGGGCTTTTGTGACGCCTATCTGGATGGGGATTGGTCCACACCGGATCTGCAGGCCTTTATGGATCTGGTGCATCACGGCAATGAAAACGTCTATGATGGCTTTCCGGGCATGGGTCTGGTACGCCGGTTTGAGCAGTTGCGCTTCTGGCTGCAGCGCAATTCCAAGACGCAAGCGCGCAAGAACATAAGCTATCACTACGATCTGGGGAATGATTTCTACAGCCTGTGGCTGGATGAAACGATGACCTATTCCTCAGCCTTGTTTGAAAAAGACGCCCAACAATCGTTAGAGGCGGCGCAAACGGCGAAATACAAAAGCATGGTGGACCAGATGGGCGTCAAGCCCGGCGATCATGTGCTGGAGATCGGCTGCGGCTGGGGCGGGTTTGCCGAATACGCTGCCAAGGAACGCGGGCTCAAGGTCACTGGGCTGACCATCTCAGAAGAGCAGTTCAAGTACGCCAAGGAACGCATTGAAAAGGCGGGGCTTTCGGGCCAAGTTGATTTTAAACTTCAAGACTACCGGGATGAACGCGGGCACTATGACGGCATTGCGAGCATTGAGATGTTCGAAGCCGTGGGCGAAAAATACTGGCCCGTCTACTTTGACACCGTACGTGAGCGGCTGAAACCGGGCCGCGCGGCCACGTTGCAGATCATCACCGTCGATCATGCCCGTTGGGATGTCTACAAACGCGGTGTCGATTTCATCCAGAAATACATATTTCCCGGTGGGATGCTGCCGTCCCCTAAGGTCTTGCGTGAACAGGTTGAGCGTGCGGGACTGGTCGTGGACAAATCCATCGAATTTGGCAAAAGCTACGACATCACGCTGCGCCGTTGGCATGAGACCTTCAATGCCAAATGGGACCAGATCACCGCGCTTGGCTTTGATGACCGGTTCCGTCGCATGTGGAATTTTTACCTCACTTCCTGCGCGGCCACATTTGACAGTGGAAATTGTGACGTCACGCAGATTACGATTAGGCGACCCGGCTAGACACCAGACCTAAGGGAGCTTTCCATGCCCACCGCCGCGCGATTGATGGCTGCGATATGTTTGGCAGTGGCAGGGTATTGCATCTCATTCCTGGTCATGCCCCTGATGCCTGAGAGCACGAATTTCGGCTATTTCGTCTATGTGAACCTGATCATCGGCCTTGTTGTCGGCTGGAGCGTGATGGGCCCCCGCGTTGGACGCGGGACCACCAACGCCATTAACAACGGGCTGACGGGGATGTTTGTCCTGTTTTTGTGGGGCATCGGCGTGCAAGCGATCAATGAGATGATGCGCCTGGCCATGCGCAACCGCTACGATGGCCCGTTTGAAGCGATCATCGCCATCTTCCAGATTGGGGCCGAATACGCGCTGATCATCGCGACACCAACGATCGGGATCGCCTTTCTGGCCGGTGCGCTGGTGTCGGGGTTGCTGACGGAATTTGCAGGCAACCGTTGGCGGTAGCTGAATGAAAACACTGTTCTTTTACGGCACGCTGCGGCACATGCCGCTGTTGGAGCTGGTCTTGGGGCGGTCCGCCGCCAAGATCGACGCGGCACCAGCCCGGTTGACCGACTATACCGTGTCTGCGGTGGCCGAAGGCCCGTTTCCTATGATTGCCGCCTGCACGGATGCTGTGGCCAATGGCTTGGTGGTGCGCGGGCTATCTGCGCAGGATGTGGACCGGCTCAATTTCTACGAAGGCAGCTTTGCCTATGATCTGGCGGCTGTGACGCTTGAGGACGGAGAAGCGGCGGAGGTCTATTTGCCAACGCCGGGTTTGTGGACGCCGGATGGCCCGTGGTCTTTGCAGGATTGGTTGGACGCTTGGGGTGACATGACGCTCTATGCCGCGACCGAGGTGATGGGATACTACGGCGCGCGCAGCCGCGAAGAGGTGGCGCAGATGTTCCCGATGATCCGCGCGCGGGCGGCGTCTCAGGTCCGTGCGGCAGGCTCACATCACAGCAGGGATGGGTTTCAGGGCACGATTGAAGTGCTCTCACGGGTGCGCGCCTATGCCAAGTTCTATGCGCTGGATGATCTGGAGCTGCGCCACGCACAGTTTGGCGGCGGTATGTCAGAAGTTCTGGATCGTGCGGTTTTTGTGGGGGCAGATGCGGCGTTGGTGCTGCCCTATGATCCCTTACGCGACCGGGTGCTGCTGGTGGAGCAGGTTCGTCTGGGCCCAATTGGCCGGGGCGACCGCGCCTGTTGGCAACTGGAGCCCATCGCGGGCCGGATCGACCCGGGCGAAACCCCGCAAGACGCCGCGCGCCGCGAAGCGGAGGAGGAAGCGGGGATCACGCTGGACCGGCTGGAAACCATCGCCGAGGTCTATCCCAGCCCCGGCACCTCGACGGAATTTTACTATCTCTACCTTGGCCTGGCGGATCTGCCGGACCACAGCGCTGGCGCGGGCGGGTTGGAGGCGGAGCATGAGGATATCCGCTCCCACCTGATGTCGTTTGAGGCATTAATGGCGCGGGTGGCACAGCTTGACGTGGCCAATGCACCGCTGGCGCTGGCGGCTTACTATTTATCCCATCACCGCGACCGCTTGAGGTCCGAAGGGCCGGGCGTTACACCGACAGGGTAATCACACGACCCCGGGGGGCATCATGCACGTCGCATCCGATCTGGCCAACGCTGTTGGCAAAACACCACTCATCAAGCTCCGCGGCCCTAGTGAGGCAACGGGATGTAACATCCTGGGCAAGGCTGAGTTCATGAACCCCGGTCAATCGGTCAAGGATCGTGCCGCACTTTTCATCATCAGGGACGCCATTGAAAAAGGCACCCTGAAGCCCGGTGGCACCATCGTGGAAGGCACGGCAGGCAATACCGGCATCGGTCTGGCGCTGGTGGGATCCTCGATGGGGTTCAAGACAGTGATCGTGATCCCGGAAACCCAGTCTGAGGAAAAGAAAGACATGCTGCGGCTTGCGGGCGCCGAACTGGTGCAAGTACCCGCAGCCCCGTACCGAAACCCCAACAACTTTGTCCGCTATTCTGAGCGTTTGGCCAATGAACTGGCGCGCAACACCAACGAAGGGGTGATCTGGGCCAATCAGTTTGACAATGTGGCCAACCGTCAGGCCCATATTGAGACCACCGGCCCCGAGATTTGGGAACAAACCGGCGGCAAGGTCGATGGGTTCTGCTGTGCCGTAGGGTCTGGCGGCACGCTTGCTGGCATCGCGATGGCACTGCAGCCCAAAGGCGTGAAAATCGCGCTGGCCGATCCGGATGGCGCGGCGCTGCACAGCTATTACACCACAGGTGAGCTGGCCACCGAAGGCGGCTCTATCGCCGAAGGCATTGGCCAGGTGCGCATCACCAAGAACCTTGAAGGGTTAAAGCCCGATTTCAGCTATAACATTCCAGATACCGAAGCCTTGCCCATCGTCTTTGACCTTTTGCAGAACGAAGGGCTCTGCCTTGGCGCGTCCTCTGGCGTGAACGTGGCGGGGGCGATGCGGTTGGCCAAAGAACTTGGGCCGGGGCATACGATTGTCACGATCCTTTGTGATTTTGGCACCCGGTATCAATCCAAACTCTTTAATCCGGCGTTCCTAAAGGAAAAGGGCTTGCCCGTGCCCGCATGGCTGGACAGCGCGCCGCTGAGCTTGCCCACGGTTTTCGAAGACAGCTGATGCGCAGCCACCTGAAACTGATCCTGGGGGCCATCCTGGCCCTATGGTGTTTGGTGACAGCTGGTCTGGCCCAGAACTTTGACGCCTGGGAAACGCTGGCCACCCGCGCCGAGGCCGCCGTGGACCGGGGGCAAACCAGCAACGCGGTGTTTGAGACGCTGCGCAGCTCGGTCATTGAGTACCGGACCCAGTTTGAACAGGCCCGCAACCAGAACGCCACGCGCATCAGCACGCTGCGCGAACAGATTGCAGCCCTGGGGCCGCCGCCCGAAGGTGATCTGCAAGAGCCCATTGATGTGGCCGCAACCCGCGCGGACCTAAACGAACAGCTCAACACCGCGCTGGTGCCGGTGCAGCGCGCCGAAGCCGCCTTTGTGCGCGCCGAAGCCATTGTGAGCGAAATCGACCGCATTTTGCGCAACCGGCAAACCGATCAGCTGTTTGAGGTCACGCCAACACCGCTGAACCCAGCGGTGTGGCCCCGCGCGCTGGATGATCTGATGGCTAGCGCGCGGCTTTTGTGGCTGGAACCGCCACAAAGCGATGTGGATGACGACACGCCCGATCTGCGCGAAGACCTGCCGCTGGCGATCATCTTTGGCCTCATCGGCCTGGTGCTGGTGTGGCGCGGGCGGCTGTGGTCGCACCGCATTGTGCGGCGGATGCGCCAATGGGGCGCGCGCGGCTTTGGCATCTGGCGGTTCGTTGTCTCATTGCTGAGCATTGCGCTGCCGGTGGCGGGCATCGGGCTTTTGGGCATCGCTGTCATCTCCACCGAACGTTTTGGCCCCTCTGGCAATGAGATCATCCTGACCATCTCGGCCCTGGCCGGTGTCATGCTGGTGGTGCGCTGGGTGACTGAACGGGTCTTTTCGCGCGATGACGATGAGGCGCTGATCGCCTTGCCGATGCGCAACCGCGCAGAGGTCCGGTTCTACGTCAGCCTGATCACCTTCATGATCATCCTGTCCGAGCTGGCGTCGCTTGTCGTTGACAGCGGCTATCCGGCCGCCGCCTCCAAATCAGCGCTGGTATTTCCGTTCTTTCTGGTCTCCAGCATCGCGCTTTTTCGGATCAGCGTCCTGCTGCGCGCCTTCCGCGACCCGGTACAAGAAGACGAAGACCCCAGCGAACAGCGCACCACGAGCTTTAGCCGCGTGGTGCGGACCCTGGGCACCGGCGGGATCGTTGTGGCCTGTGCGGCACCGCTGATGATGGCGGCTGGCTATTTTAACGCCGCCGATGGGCTGCTGCCCCCCTATATCATGACGCTGGTGATGCTGGGGCTGGTCATCGTGCTGCAACGCTTTGGCGCAGATGTCTTTGGTGCCATCACAGGGCAGGGGCTGCGGCGCGCGATACCTTGATGCCTGTTCTGCTGGGCATTGTGCTGTTGCTGGGCACGCTGCCGGTGCTGGCGCTGGTCTGGGGGATGCGGGTCACCGACCTGACGGAGCTTTGGGCCGCTTTGGGGCGTGGCTTTGCCATTGGCGAAAGCCGGATCTCGCCCACGGATTTCCTGGCCTTTGCGGTGATCTTTGCGATTGGCTATGTGCTGACCCGTTTGGTGCAATCCGCGCTGCGCACCAATGTGCTGCCCAAGACACGCATCGATGTGGGCGGGCAAAACGCCATTGTCGCGGGTCTGGGCTACGTCGGTATTTTCCTTGCTGCTTTGGCGGCCATCACCGGGGCGGGCATTGATCTTAGCTCCATCGCCATCGTGGCGGGCGCGCTGTCGGTGGGCATTGGTTTTGGCCTGCAAAACGTGGTCAACAACTTCGTCTCTGGCATCATCCTACTGATCGAACGCCCGATCTCAGAAGGCGACTGGATCGATGTGGGCGGCAAGATGGGCTATGTGCGCAACATCTCCGTGCGCTCTACCCGGATTGAGACCTTTGACAAGTCCGATGTCATCGTGCCCAACGCCGATCTGATCAGCGGCACGGTCACAAACTACACCCGCGGCAACACCATCGGCCGGGTCATCGTGTCGGTTGGTGTGGCATACGGGACCGACACCCGCAAGGTTGAGGCCATCCTGAAAGAGATCGCAGAAGCCCAGCCCATGGTGCTTTCAGCACCCCCGGCGGTTCTGTTTTTGAACTTCGGGGCAGATGCGCTGGAATTTGAGGTCCGGTGCTTCTTGCGGGATGTGAACTGGATGATGGTGGTGAAAAACAACATCAACCACGCAATCGCCGAACGCTTTGCCGCGGAAGGGATTGAAATCCCCTTTGCCCAGCGGGATCTGTGGCTGCGCAACCCCGAAGCCCTGCAACAGGCCAAGGCCCCAGACAGTAAGGAGAACGAGACGTGACTGAAATGCAGTTCCGCGCGGACCCCTACCTGAAAGAAGCCCCCAGCACCGTCACCGGCATCACCCCTGAGGGCGGTATCATCCTGTCGCAAAGCCTGTTCTATCCGACAGGCGGCGGGCAACCGGGCGATTCCGGCTGGATTGCCTGGGACGGGTTGGAAATGCCCATCGCCACCACCGTGAAGGGCGACGGAGACGACATCGTCGTGGTCCCCGCAGAAGCCAGCCAGCTGCCGCCCCTTGGGGCCAAAATCACCCAGCGGCTGGATTGGGAACGCCGCCACAAACACATGCGCGTCCACACCGCCCTGCATCTTTTGTCGGTGGCCATTCCCTTTGGCGTGACTGGCGGACAGATTTCAGCCACCTACGGACGGCTGGATTTTGACATGCCCGAAGCCCCCACAGACCGGGATGAGATTGAGGATGTGCTCAACAGCTTTGTCACCTTCGACGCACCCGTTTACGAAGACTGGATCACCTCGGCTGAGCTTGACGCCAACCCGCAGCTGGTGAAAACCATGGCCGTCAAACCGCCACGGGGGGCCGGGAAGATCCGGCTGGTGCGCATCGGGCCAGAGGATGACTGGATTGATATCCAACCCTGCGGCGGCACCCATGTGGCCCGCACCGGTGAAATCGGTGCGCTGCGTCTGGGCAAGATTGAAAAGAAAGGCCGGATGAACCGCCGCGTCTATCTCCACCTCGACAGCTAAAAGCACCAACACCCAAGGCGCGCGCCAAACGACCAAGCGCGGGGCAGAAAACCACCCCGCGCTTCATCTTTCCACTATAACTTAATCTACCCTCACGCCCGGATACCTTCTCAGGCGAGGACAGCGCATTCACCGGCACCTAGCGCCAAATGACCTCACCGCAGGCCCCTCTATTCGTCCGTCTTCACCAGACGCAAATAAGGGGGGCGGCCCTTTTGCGGCCCCTTAGGCGCAAAAGACTGCTGCGTCTCAGCAAAGCCGCGCGCGGGGGCGGGGGCCGGTGTCGGCACGCCCGGCTGCTCTGCAGAGAGGTCTTGTGGCAAGGCCGCGGCCCCAGGCAGGATCGGTGCCAGCTGTTTGCCTTGGATATCAAAACGGCGCGGCGCATTGCCGATGGGGCCTTTTGTGACCAGACATCCCAGAATGCGGCTGACATCGCCCAGATCGCTCTTGAGCGGCAGCAAAATCATCTTGCCTTCCAGGACCGGGCTTGCTCCAACTGCGCCACTGCGCAATCTGAGCGTGCATTTCGCAGGCCTCTGGGCCACGTCCTCAAGCAGATCTGAAACGCTTGCCCGCGCGGCGGCGGTAAAGAACGCCGTCAACGGCATGCCCCGCACTTCCATCCCAAGCAGATCATTCAGATGACTGCCCGCAATCCGGTGGCGGGCCACACCGGGCGCGATACGCTCTAATATGAAAGCATATTCAAGCGCTTGCTCAATCCCACGCGGATCAATATCGGACCGGCTGGGCAACAATCTGCTGCCCCTCAGCGCGTCCCAATAAGCATCGACCTGGGCAATGGCGGCATAGCCGGTTTCTGTAAGATGATTAGACATCGCAATTACACTCTGCGCATTCTCTGGCGGCTTGTCCATGAGCCTTCCCTTAACGGTTCAACTTGAGCGCGTTTTTGCGACTTCTGCCGAAGGCACGCGTCTGGGGGTGTGGGAACCGTCCTAGTACCCTTTCCAAATTACTAATACGCTAAATTTGCTGAAATTCATGGCCAACCTGTCAGACTGGTTAATCACCCAGCCCAAGACGCCTGGGGCTTGCCCCGGTGGCGGGTTTCGCCCTATTGCGGTGCAACCGCAAATCGGGGGGACGCGATGATCAAATCGATGACGGCTTTTGCCTCTGCCAGCGGGGCGGACAGCCCCTTTAGCTGGACTTGGGAATTGCGTTCCGTGAACGGGCGGGGCCTGGATCTGCGCCTGCGGGTGCCTGATTGGGTCGATGGGCTGGAAGCCGGGTTGCGCAAAGCCATAGGTGCGGCAGCAGACCGGGGCAATGTCACCTGCAATCTGCGCCTGTCGCGCGAAGACGGCGGCGGCAGTCTGACGGTTAACCGCGATCATCTGACAGCCATTCTGGCCGCCTTGCATGAGATCGAAGCGCAAGCCATGGACGCAGGCGTCTCGCTTGCCCCCTCCAAGGCCACGGACATCGCCACCATGCGCGGCGTTTTGGATCAAAGTGCGGCCGAAGACGATGCCGCCGCCTTGTGCAAAGTGCTGCTCAAGGATTTTGCCCCCGTGCTCGCGGATTTTGTTGCGATGCGGCATACCGAAGGTCAGGCGTTAAAAGACGTCCTGTCCGACCAACTGGCCCAGATTGAGGCCCTGACGGCTGAGGCTGCAGGCCTCGTGCCCGCCCGCCAGTCTGACATGGCCGACAGTCTTAAAGCCAATCTGACCAAGGTCGCTCAGAACACCGATGGGTTTGACCCTGATCGCGTGGCACAGGAACTGGCCTTGATCGCGGTCAAGGCTGACATCACCGAAGAAATTGACCGCCTGGGTGCCCATGTGGATGCGGCCCGTGCCTTGTTGGCCGAAGGCGGTCCGGTGGGGCGCAAGCTGGATTTCTTGATGCAAGAGTTCAACCGCGAAACCAACACCCTGTGTTCCAAGGCCCAGCATCAGGCCCTGACGCAGGTAGGTCTATCGCTGAAGGCTGTGATCGACCAGATGCGCGAACAAGTTCAGAATGTGGAATAGACCATGAGCAAGAAGAGTGCAGACCGCCGGGGCCTCTTGATCATCCTCAGCTCTCCTTCTGGGGCTGGCAAATCAACCTTGGCGCGTCGGCTGATGAGCTGGGACGCAACCTTGCAATTCTCGGTCTCAGCCACCACCCGCGCCATGCGCCCAGGTGAGGTTGACGGCCAGCACTACCACTTTGTTGATGACGCGACCTTTCGCAACTGGGTGGCGGACGGCAACATGCTGGAACACGCGCATGTCTTCGGAAACTTCTACGGCTCACCGATGATGCCGGTGGAAGAGGCGATCAGCGCGGGGCGGGATGTTCTGTTTGATATTGACTGGCAGGGTGCCCAACAGATCCGCAATTCGGTGCTGGGCTCTAACACCCTGTCCATTTTCATTCTCCCACCGTCGATTGCTGAATTGCACCGCAGGCTGGTCTCTCGCGGTCAGGATGATGAGGCGACGATCCAGAAGCGCATGCAGAAGTCTTGGGATGAAATCAGCCATTGGGATGGCTATGACTATGTGCTGGTGAATGACGATCTGGATGTGACGGAAGAACGGCTTAAAACCATTATCATGGCGGAACGCCTGAAGTTCGCGCAGCAACCCCGCTTGTCCGACCATGTGCGCGCTCTGCAAACTGAATTTGAGGAACTGCAATGACCCTTTACGCCCTGGGCGATGCCAGCCCCACCGTGGACGCAACCGCTTGGGTCGCGCCAGATGCCAATGTGATTGGCAAAATCGTGCTTGAGGCTCAGTCCTCCGTCTGGTTCTGCGCGACATTGCGCGGGGACAACGAAGTGATCCATCTGGGCAAGGGCAGCAACATTCAGGAAAACTGCGTGTTGCACACCGATATGGGCTTTCCCCTGACAATTGGTGAGAATTGCACCATCGGCCACAAGGTCATGCTGCATGGCTGCACCATTGGGGACAATACGCTGATCGGCATGGGGGCCACGATCCTGAATGGCGCCAAGATTGGCAAGAACTGCCTCATTGGCGCGGGTGCGCTGATCACGGAGAACAAGGAAATCCCGGACAATTCACTGGTGATGGGCGCGCCGGGCAAGGTGGTGCGCACCTTGGATGAGGACGCGGCCAAACGCCTGACGTTGAGCGCGCTGTCCTATCAGCAAAACGCCGAAAGGTTCCGCAAGGATCTGCGCCAGGTCTAGGCCATGGCAGAGCGTGATCTTCTTTCTGATCTGCTGGCGGCCTTGCCGCTGCCCACCTTGGCGATTGATCCTGCTGAACGGATTGTGGCGATCAATGACGCTGCTGAGGCGCTGATCGGAACCGGGGCGCGGGGACGGCACTTTGTAACCGCGTTGCGCCAGCCCACGCTTGTGGAAACGGTGGAGCAGTGTTTGCGGGATCTTCAGCCCCGCACGGCCACCTATCTGGCAGGTGATGTGGGCAAAGAGCTGACCTATCAGGTCTCACTGCGCGCTGTGCCTGCCAGCCCGGCCCTTATCCTCAGCTTTGATGACATCACCCATCAAGCGGAGGCCGGGCAGATCCGGCGCGATTTCGTGGCCAATGTAAGCCATGAATTGCGCACGCCGCTCACTGCGCTCATGGGCTTTATTGAGACGCTGAACGGCCCGGCCAAGGACGATCCCGCCGCACGGGAGCGGTTCTTGGGGATCATGGCGGGCGAGGCGGGGCGCATGAACAGGCTGGTAGGCGATCTTTTGTCGCTCAGCCGGGTGGAGGCAGAGGAACGGGTCAGACCCACCGATGTGGTCAATCTGCGCGGCATTCTGGAGGCCACGCTGCGCAACCTCAACCCGCTGGCGGTGGAGAACGACGTCACCTTGCAACCCCGGCTTGAGGATGCCCCGGATGAAATGCTGGGGGATGCGGACCAGTTGCAGCAGGTCTTTACCAATTTGATCGAGAACGCGATCAAATACGGCGGCCAGCAAGGGCGGGTGGACATCAGTGTCGAAAGGTTTGACCGGGATCCCGCACTTCGCATGGCTTCGGTGCAGGTTACGGTGCGCGATTATGGCCCGGGCATTGATCCCCTGCATCTGCCGCGTCTGACCGAACGGTTCTACCGCGCCGACAGCCACCGCAGCCGCGCCTTGGGCGGTACGGGGCTGGGGCTGGCGATTGTGAAACACATCCTCAACCGGCACCGGGGACGGCTGCGGATCAGTTCCGAGCTGGGCGAGGGGGCTGCGTTTACCGTGATCTTGCCGACTGCGAATCCCGGCGCAGGAAACCAGTGAAATAATCGCTAAAAATCAATGCCCTAAGGGCTGTCATAAAACTGTAATGTAACTGTCACAAAAGCTGCGTACCCGCTGCCTAAATCGGGCATCAAGATCACCATGGGGGTGGTCATCTTTACCGACTGACAGGAGACATCATGTCACTGACAAAACTCACCACATCCGCACTGGCAATTGCCGCCCTTTCCGCCACCACCGCCGCTGCGCGCGACCAGGTGCAGGTTGCAGGCTCTTCCACTGTGCTGCCCTATGCTTCCATCGTTGCGGAAGCCTTTGGCGAAAACACCGACTTCCCAACACCAGTTGTTGAATCCGGCGGCTCTTCTGCGGGGCTCAAGCGGTTCTGCGAGGGGGTGGGCGAAAACACCATCGACGTGGCCAATGCCTCACGTCAGATCCGCGAGAAAGAGATCAAGGCCTGCGCCGAGAACGGTGTAACCGACATCATCGAAGTGCGCATCGGCTATGACGGCATCGTCTTCGCCTCTCAGACGAACGGTCCGGCCTTTACCGCGTTTGAAGCCGCCGACATCTTTAACGCCATCGGCGCCAAGGTCCTCAAAGACGGCGCGCTGGTTGAAAACACCTACAGCAGCTGGTCTGAGTTCAACAGCGACCTGCCCGATGCAGAGATCGCGATGTTCATCCCCGGCACCAAGCACGGCACACGCGAAGTGTTCGAAGACAAGGTGCTGCTCAAAGGCTGTGAGGCCACCGGTGCCATGGAGGCCATGATGGCCGCTGGCATGTCCGAAGATGACGCAGAGGATGCCTGCCTGGACGTGCGCCAAGATGGCAAATCCGTGGACATCGACGGTGATTACACCGAAACCCTGGCCCGCATCGACGCCAACACCAATGGCATCGGTGTCTTTGGCCTGGCGTTTTATGAAAACAACACAGACAAGCTGAAAGTGGCGACCATGGGCGGTGTAGCACCGTCTACAGAGACCATTGCCTCTGGCCAGTATCCGGTGTCACGCCCGCTGTTCTTCTACGTCAAGAAGGCGCATATCGGCGTGATCCCAGGCCTGAAGCTTTATGCGCAGTTCTTTGTCGCGGATGAGCTGGCAGGCCCGGACGGTCCTTTGGCCACCTACGGTCTGGTCTCTGACCCAGAGCTGGCCGACACACAGGCGCTGGTTGAGAACGAAGAGACCATCGGCGCAGGCTCTTAAAGCCTAAGCTGAGAACAAGATGTCAGGGGCGGCCAATGTGCCGCCCCTGAGTGACGAAACGGACCTAGGTTCGAAGAAACGGGCGGGGGCAAGATGCCGTTACTTTGGCTATTTTTGAGTGTGCTGGCAGTGGCCTCATGCGGCTATGTGCTGGGCCGGGCGCGGGTGATGAAACACGCAGGCGGCGACCAGCGGACCATGCACTCTTTGCCCAGCTATTACGGCAGCAACGTCGCGATCAAAGCAGCCGTGCCTGCGTTTCTTTTGATGATCCTGTGGTTGCTGGCGCAGCCGCTCTACGTCAACAACGCCGTCTCTGCATTGATCCCGGACAGCGCCATTGCCGACAGCTCATCGCGCAGCCTGGTGCTGTCTGAGGTGCGGCGCACCGCGGATGGTTTGGACATGGCCGTCGCCGCAGGTGTGATGGATGAGACCGCAGCCGCCAACCCATCGGCCCCCCTGGCCGACATCAGCGCCGCCCTGCAAGAGGCAGGTGCCATCATCACCTCAGAGCTGACCGCGCCGATCCTGCAGGCCGCACAGCGTTTTCGCGCGATGACTGCTGCAGGGTATTCTGCGATGAGCCTGGCTGTGATCGTCATCGCCCTGATTGGTGCGCTTTGGGGCCTGCGCCAGGCCTATCCCGCCTACCGCGCGCGCAATGTGGTTGAACAGGCGGTGCGCTATTTGCTGATCGCTGCAGCCTCCATCGCGATCCTGACAACGATCGGGATTGTGCTGTCGCTGGTGTTCAACACGGTTGAGTTCTTCCGGCTCTATCCCGCGTCTGATTTCTTTTTCGGTCTGAACTGGGCCCCCAGCTTTTCGGGCCGGGGCGGGGCCTCTGACCTTGGTGTGCTGCCGCTTTTGTGGGGGACCTTCTACATCTCGCTTGTGGCCCTCGCGGTGGCGATCCCCATTGGCCTTTTCGCCGCGATCTATCTGTCGGAATACGCCAGCCCCCGGGTCCGCTCGGTTGCGAAACCTTTGTTGGAGGTGCTGGCGGGCATTCCCACCATCGTCTACGGGCTTTTTGCCCCGCTGACGGTGGGCCCGCTTTTGGTGTCGGTCTTTGGGCGCGACGGCCTGGGCATTATGCAGGCGGGCACGGCGGTGATGACGGCGGGTCTGGTGATGGGGGTGATGTTGATCCCCTTTGTCAGCTCTCTGTCAGACGACATCATCAACGCAGTGCCTCAGGCCATGCGCGATGGATCTTACGGGCTGGGCGCGACCAAGTCGGAGACGATCAAACAGGTGATCCTGCCCGCCGCTTTGCCGGGCATTGTGGGCGCGATCCTGCTGGCCGCTTCCCGCGCCATTGGCGAGACGATGATCGTGGTGCTGGGGGCAGGGGCCGCAGCGCGGCTGTCGATGAACCCCTTTGACGCGATGACCACCGTCACCGCCAAGATCGTAAGCCAGCTGACGGGCGACGCGGATTTTGCCAGCCCCGAGGCGCTGGTGGCCTTTGCCCTGGGCATGACGCTTTTCGTGATCACCCTGGCGCTCAATGTTTTCGCGCTCTTCATCGTGCGCAAGTATCGGGAGCAATATGACTGATGTCTGATGCAAGCATGAACAGCGCGGCCCCCGCAGCCCCCAAGGCCAAATCGCTTTTGGCCGAAGACGCGCGCACCCGCAAACGCAACGCGGCCGAAAAACGCTTTCGCGCCTACGGGATTGCCGCGATTGCAGTGGGCGTTTTCTTTCTGGTGGTGCTGGCCTTCTCGATCATCCGCTCGGGCCTGCCTGCCTTTACCCACACGGTGGTGGGGGTGGAGTTCACGCTGAGCCAGGAACAATTTGACGACGCCGAAGGCCAGCTTTTCAAAACCAAAGCCTATGAGGGGCTACTGATCGAAGAGATCACCGCCGCCCTGTCGAGCGCTGGTTTGGATGTGGCCGTGGATGCCAAGGCGATTGGTCGCTTGCTGGGCAAGCCCGGCGGAATGCTGCGCGAGCATTATCGCGCTAATCCGGGCGATCTGGGTCAGCCAGTGGACTTTGAGCTGGCCGCAGCCTCGCGCGTGGATGGCTATCTGACCGGGCGCGTCACCCGCGACACGCTCCAAGACAGCCGGTTCATGATGCTGTCTGATCTCGATCTGATTGACGCGATGGTTGAGGCGGGCGTGATCAAGCGGGTGTTTAACTGGAACTTTATCACCGGTGCGGATTCAGGCGTGGACAACCCAGGCGGTGCTGGCATCGGGGCCTCTGTGGTGGGGTCGTTTTTCATGATGCTGGTGGTGCTGGTGCTGTCGCTGCCCATCGGCGTTGCGGCCTCCATCTATCTTGAAGAATTTGCCCCGCAAAACCGCTTCACCGACCTGATTGAGGTGAATATCTCAAACCTCGCGGCGGTGCCGTCGATTGTGTTTGGCATCCTGGGGCTGGCGGTCTTTATCCAGTTCATGCACCTGCCGCAATCCGCCCCCCTGGTCGGTGGTCTGGTGCTGACACTGATGACGCTGCCCACGATCATCATCTCAACGCGCGCCTCTCTCAAGGCGGTGCCGCCCTCCATCCGCGAAGCGGCCCTTGGCGTTGGGGCCTCCAAGATGCAGACGGTGTTCCATCATGTGCTGCCCCTGGCGATGCCGGGCATCCTGACGGGCACGATCATCGGTCTGGCGCAGGCGCTTGGTGAAACAGCACCTCTGTTGCTCATTGGGATGGTGGGCTTTGTCGCGCGCGGCTACCCTGAGGGGGTGATCGCGGGCTTTACCGATCCCAACTCTGCCATGCCCGCCCAGATCTATACATGGGCTGCGCGCGCGGATGCGGGGTTTTACGAAAAGGCATGGGGCGGGATCATCGTCTTGCTGATCTTCCTGCTTTCCATGAACATACTCGCCATCATCCTGCGCCGCCGTTTTGAGCGCCGCTGGTAAGGAGACGCAGTGATGAAAGACAATTTGCAAGCGGAGACAGACGACGTGACCACAGACACCGTGAAAATCGCGGCCCGCGGCGTGCAGGTCTATTATGGCGACAACCACGCCATCAAAGACGTAGACGTTGACATCGAGGACAAGACCGTCACCGCCTTTATCGGCCCTTCGGGCTGTGGCAAATCGACGTTTCTGCGCTGTATCAACCGGATGAATGACACCATCGACATTTGCCGGGTTGAGGGGGACATCCACATCGACGGCGAAGACATCTATGCCAAAGAGGTCGACCCGGTGCAGCTGCGTGCCAAGGTGGGGATGGTATTTCAAAAACCCAATCCCTTCCCCAAGTCGATCTATGACAACGTAGCCTACGGTCCCCGCATCCACGGGCTGGCCCGCAACAAGGCTGAGCTGGATGAGATCGTCGAACGCGCGCTGAAACGCGGTGCAATCTGGAATGAGGTCAAAGACCGCTTGCACGCCCCCGGCACCGGCTTGTCGGGTGGCCAGCAACAGCGTCTGTGCATCGCGCGGGCTGTAGCGACAGAGCCTGAGGTGTTGTTGATGGATGAGCCATGCTCAGCCCTTGACCCGATCGCCACCGCCCAGGTCGAAGAGCTGATTGATGAGCTGCGGCAGAATTATTCCGTGGTGATCGTGACCCACTCTATGCAACAGGCCGCGCGTGTAAGCCAAAAGACCGCCTTTTTCCACCTCGGGAACCTGGTGGAGTTTGGCGATACCGACAAGATCTTTACCGCGCCCGAAGACGACCGCACCGAAAGCTATATCACTGGACGGATTGGATAATCCTCATGCAAGATCAACACATTGCCTCAGCCTTTGACCGCGACCTGGAGGCCGTTCAGGCCCAGATTATGAAGATGGGTGGCATGGTCGAAGACGCCATTCGCCTCGGCGCCAAATCGCTTGATACCCGCGACGAAGAGCTGGCCGAAACCGTGCGCGCCAATGACAAAGCGATTGATGCGCTCGAAGATCTGATCAACGAAAGTGCGGCCCGCGTGATCGCCCTGCGGGCACCCACGGCGATTGACCTGCGTTTGGTGCTGAGCGTGATCAAGATCAGCGCCAACCTCGAACGCATCGGTGACTATGCCAAAAACATGGCCAAGCGCACAGGCGTGCTGGCCAGCCTGCCGCCCGTGAACGACAGCGCAGGATCCATCCGGCGCATGGCGCAAGCGGTGGAGGGGATGCTGAAAAGCGCGCTGGATGCCTATATCCAACGCGACGCGGAACTGGCGCTGGATGTGATCAGCCGCGATGAAGACGTCGATCAGATGTATAACGCGCTCTTCCGCGAATTCCTGACGTTCATGATGGAGGACCCGCGCAACATCACCGCCTGTATGCACCTGCATTTCATCGCCAAGAACACGGAACGCATGGGCGATCATGTGACCTCAATCGCGGAACAGGTCGTTTATCTGGTGACGGGGGAACACCCCGAAGAAAACCGACCCAAGGCCGATAAGACGTCTGTCTCCACTGAGGTGTAAGTCATGTCCGTCACCCAACCCCATGTGTTGTTGGTTGAAGATGAGCCTGCGCAACGCGAGGTCTTGGCCTATAACCTGGAGGCCGAAGGCTATTCCGTGAGCCGGGCGGAGAACGGCGAAGACGCGATGCTGCAAGTGGCCGAAATCACGCCCGATCTGGTCATCCTGGATTGGATGATGCCCCTGATGAGCGGGATTGAGGTGTGCAGGCAGCTCAAAACCCGTGAAGCGACACGCAACATCCCCATCATCATGCTCTCTGCCCGGTCCGAAGAAGTGGACACCGTGCGCGGGCTGGAAACTGGCGCGGATGATTATGTGGTCAAACCCTATAGCCTGCGCGAGCTGATGGCGCGGGTGCGCACCCAGCTACGCCGCTCGCGCCCCGGGGCCAGCGGTGAAACGTTGAACTATCAGGACATCTCACTTGATCCTGAACGCCATAGAGTGACCCGTGCAGGACAAGAGCTGAAGCTGGGGCCGACAGAATACCGGCTGTTGGTGACCTTGCTGGAAAAACCAGGCCGCGTTTTTAGCCGTGATCAGCTTTTGGATTTGGTCTGGGGCACCGATATCTATGTGGACACAAGGACCGTTGACGTGCACATCGCCCGGCTCCGCAAGGTGCTGACCCAAGCGGTTGCTGAGGATCCCATCCGCACCGTGCGCGGCGCGGGCTACGCCCTGGGTAACGGCGTGCGGGGGCCAATGCCCCCGCGTGATACGTCCGCTCGAACTTTTTAACCCGCCATTCATTCTTGTCAGACATACCACGCCAAAACGGCGTGTGAGGGGCATATGACAAGTGATTTCGGCATGACCCACCGAGCGGCAGGGCATTACCCCAAAAAGAAGGTCGTGATTGTCGACGACTCGCGCACGATCCGGGGATGGCTGCGGGTGATCCTGGAAGCGGACCCCAAGCTTGTCGTTGTGGGCGAGGCCGATTGCGCCGCCGCAGCCCGCACCATCATCAAACAGACAAACCCCGATGTCGTGACACTCGACATCGAAATGCCGGGGATGAGCGGCCTGGCTTTTCTGGAAAAGCTCATGACGCTGCGCCCCTTGCCGGTTGTCATGATCTCGGGGGCGACACGCGCCAATTCGGATGCCACGATCACAGCGCTGTCATTGGGGGCCGTGGATTGCATCCTAAAACCCAGCACGCTGGCGGATCAGACCGTGCACCGGGACATCACCAGACGGGTGCATTCTGCTGCTTGCAGCTCTGTTCAGGTGATGCGCAAACCGCAAAATCGCCGCGGCGGCGTGGCCGCATTCCGCAGTGGCCCGTTGCCCATCATCCTGATCGGCGCCTCAACCGGCGGCGTGGCCGCATTGGAATGCGTGCTGAGCGATCTGGCACCCGACGCACCGCCTATCGTGATTGTCCAGCATATGCCGGCCGCGTTTCTGGTCAGCTTCGCCCAGTTGTTGAACCGGCAATTGCCCCAAGACGTCGCAATCGCCCGCCCGAATGAGGAATTGGGCCCCGGTCAGATCAGACTGGCCCTCGCACAGGGCCAACACACGGAACTGGCACGCGTCGGCGGGCGATGGACCTGCCGGTTTGTCGATGAACCAGCCGATGCGCTGCATTGCCCCTCTGTGGATGTGCTGTTTCGCTCAGCTGTGCCCCAGTGGCAAACGGGTCATTGCCGGCATTCTGACCGGGTTGGGCCAGTGACGGGGCCCAAGGCATGCGCGCGCTGCGCGATGCGGGGGCCATTACATTGGGACAGGATGAAGCCAGCAGTGTTGTCTACGGCATGCCCCGCGTGGCGCATGAGCTTGGCGGGGTGGAGCGTCAGGTGGCCCTGCCTGAGTTTGGCACCGCGCTGAACCGTGCCATCCGGGCGCGGGCGGGGCAGGTGTAGCGATGCGGCATGTCATCACCCAGGGCGAGCAATGCATCAGCGCAGACGCCGAGGCGACGATCGTGACCCTTTGGGATCATGCGTGGCCTGTTGTCTGTGGGATCCGATCGCCAAAGTGGGCGGCATGAACCACATCCTGCTGGCCCGCAGCGCTGGCCGGGCGGGCGCGACGCCTGATCTGGCCGGTGTGAACGCGATGGAGCTGCTGATCAACGGGCTTTTGAAGCTGGGTGCTGATCGCAAGCGGTTGCAAGCCAAGGCCTTTGGCGGCGCCCAGATGGTTTCGGGCCTGTCAGACATCGGCCCCCAGAATGCAGCGTTCCTTAAGCAGTTTCTGACCCAAGAGGGGATCGCCTGCATCTCAGAATCTCTGGGCGGTTCAGCGGCGCGGCAGATCGTGTTTCAACCCACAACGGGCGGTGTCCGCCTGAAGATGGACAAAGCAGTGGTCGTGGAACCGGTCGCTGTCCCGCAACCGGCGGCCGGCAACGATTTGGAGCTGTTCTGAAACGGAGCTGCTTGTGGCGCGGGGCTAGATGCGCCGCGCGTTTGGCAAACGTCTGTGTGGCTGGCATTCGCCGTGGGTTGGACGCTTTGCACTGTGCAAATCGGTGTTGCTGAAGGTGTGTTTCCCAGTGAAGCGATGAAGGCGACAGCCTTTAGATAATTGCCCAATACCCTGACGAATGGAAGTTGTTTCACATTGCCGGTACGGCTGACCGGCTTTACGCCTTAGAAAAGATCCACCTGGCCCGCAGCCGCAGCCGGTGCCGTCGATACGCCAGAGCGTAGCAGCGCACGGGTTGTCTCCAACCGCAACTTTCCCTGCACATCATCGGCAACACCGTTCTGACCCTCTTTTGACAGGATATGCATCAGCATCGCGGCATCTTCCAAAGACTGCCGCAGATAATCGAGCCGCTGCAAGCGGCCTATATTGTCAGGCTTCTGAGGCATCAGCCCCAGTTCTTCGCCTAACGCATGCTCCACGGCGAGCACTTCCTCAGCCAGGCTGTCCAGATGTTCGGACGCACGGCTGAGGATGTCTTGAAGGGACAAATCGGTTGCAGGCATCACAAACGGCCAACAACCGCCTCAATGCAATTGCGCAGCTCTTCGGGTTGAAACGGTTTCTTGAGATAATTGTTCATGCCCAGCTTTTTGCCATGATCAATAATCTGCTGTTCCGCCCGCCCGGTGATCAGCACGAACCCAACCCCCTTGGTTTTGGGAGAGGCGCGCAGGTAGTGCAGCAACTGCAGCCCGTCCATCTCTGGCATGTTGTAGTCAGAAATCACCAGATGCGCCGGTTTCTGCGCCAGGATTTGCAAGGCATCCTTGCCATTCTCTGCCGTTGTCACGTGACTGACACCAAAAGCGTCAAGCGCCTGGGTGATCAAACCGCGACTGGTGGACATATCGTCCACAACCATGATCCGTATTTGATCGCGCAATGCCATAGCGGTGTCCTTTTGATGTTTGGGTCAGTGTGAAAGGGGGCGGTAGGTGGTGGGGCCGGTGCAGGTAAAGCCAAGCTGCTCAGGATCGCCGATGCGTTCCGAATGGCCCAAAAACAAGGCCCCATCCGAGGCGAGCGCCTTGTGCATCCGGGGCCAAAGTTTGGCCTGGGTTTCGGCATCAAAATAGATCACAACGTTTCGGCAAAATATCGCATCAAACCGCCGCGACATCGGCCAGGCCCCCAGCAGGTTCAGCTTCTTAAAATGCACCATCTGCTGCAATGCGGGCAGTGGGGTGAAGTGCGGCTCACTCGGGTCAGTGTCATCACGTTTGAAATATTTACTGCGCAGCGGGCCAACGACACCATTCATCAACCGCTCTGGATAGCGGGCGGTGCTGGCAAACTGGATCACCTCAGGGTCGATATCCGTGGCTAGGATTTTCACCTGGGCAGCACAATCTGGCACGGTCTCATGCACGGTGATGGCGGCTGAGATGGCTTCTTGTCCGTTGGAACAGCCTGCAGACCAGATCCGCATCTGTTTCCCAGATCTCAAGTCGGCGGCACGTTTTGTGATCTCTTGGGCCAATGTCTCATAATGATGATTTTCGCGAAAAAAGTGGGACACGTTGGTTGTCAGCGCGGATATCAGATGGCGCCGCTCCGCCTGTCCCTGATCAGATTTCAAAAGCGCCGTATAGGCGCTGAAATCGGCCAATTCCAACGCGCGCAAACGGTGGCGTAGGCGCGAACAGATCATGGAGCTCTTTTCTTCAACCAGCGTCAGGCCGCTTTCGGCGTATGCCAGCTCAGCAATTGCCCGAAAACTCTCTGGATCCAGCTTGGTTGCTGTTGCGGATGGGTTCATGCAGCAACTCCATCCACAGCGTTGATTGTCGTGCTCAGGTCAAGAACGCGGATCATGCGTTCATCCACCAGGGTGAGCGCGCTGACCACTGCTTCAGCCGCCGTCGTCGACAGCTCAGGCGGGGGCAGCAGATCGTCTTGGGACAGCGTGATGATGTCTGAAACCGCATCGACCAAAAGCCCCGTCATCGTGTCTTCTTGTTTGACGACGATGATCACATTGCGCTCCGTCTGTTCGCGGGTGGGCAGGTTCAACCGGCTGGACAGGTCCATCACCGGCAGCACGGTGCCGCGCAGGTTGATCACACCCTTCATGTAATGGGGGGCATGGGGCAGGGCGGTGGCCTGTGTCCATCCCCGGATTTCGCGCACGGACATGATATCAAGCGCGTATTCTTGTTCAGCGATCCAGAACGTGAGCAGTTCGATGTGCGCGGCGGATTTGGTCATGCGGAAAGCCCTTCTTGAGCGGGCGGCGACAGGGGTGGCATCACCTTGCCCGCGTTATTGATGATGTCGGATGGATCAAGGATCAGCGCGATTTGGCCGTCGCCCAGGATTGTCGCAGCGGCGATGCCAGGGGCGCGGTAAAAGCTGTCCTCCAGCCCTTTGATCACCACCTGGCGCTGGTCCAGGATGTCGTCGATGACCAGAGCAGCACTGCTTTCATCGTCATAGGCGATCAGCAGCGCCACCGCGCCATCGAAATCCGTTGTGACGGGCCGGTAGCCCAGGGCGGCACCCAGATCGAAGATCGGTACGAAACCATTGCGGACCTCAACAACATGGGCACCGGGGCGCACCATTTGCACGTCCGATTGCTTTAGCGACAGCGTCTCAACCACCAGATTGAGCGGCAAGACGAGCGTTTCCTTGGCCACTTCGATCACCATGCCGTCCAGAACCGCCAGCGTCAGCGGCAAGGAAATGGAGAAGGTCGTGCCCTTGCCTGGCTCAGACGTGGTGGTGATGCGGCCCCCAAGGGCCTGAATCGCGGTGCGCACGACATCCATGCCAACACCCCGGCCAGATAGGTCTGACACCACAGAAGCGGTCGAAAAGCCCGGCAGGAACAGCAGGTTATCAATCTCACTGTCGCTGAGAACCGAGTCGGCGGGGATCAGCCCGCGCTCAACGGCGAGCTTTTGCACCTTAGGACGGTTGATGCCGCCGCCATCATCCGACACCTCAATGATCACCCGGCCAGAGCGGTGCGCGGCAGAAAGGTTGACGCGCCCCTGTTCGGGTTTGCCTGCAGCCTTGCGTTCCTCTTTGGTCTCAAGACCATGGTCAACCGCATTGCGGATCATATGGGTCAGCGGATCGGCGAGGCGCTCAATGACGGTTTTGTCGACTTCTGTTGCTTCGCCGAAGGTGTGCAGACGCACGTCCTTGTCCACGGCTGAGGAGGCTTCGCGCACGATGCGCGACATGCGCTGAAAGAGTGATTTCACAGGCTGCGCGCGGATCATCATCACGCTGTCCTGAATATCCCGGGTGAGCCGCTGGAATTCTTCCAGACCGCTCATCGCGTCGGAGTGGGGGAGAGGCCGGATTGCTCCAGGCTTTGGCTCAGCATTGCCTGATTGATCACCAATTCCCCAACGAGGTTTACCAAACGTTCAATGCGGTCCAGATCCACACGCACCACAGATTTCGCGGCAGGAGGGGTCGATTTGGCCGCTTTGGCTTCGGGGGCGGAGGCCGGTTCGGGCGCGGAAGCTGGTTCGGGATCCGGGGCCGGTTCAGCCGCCACAGGAGCCTCCGCAAGGGGCACCACTGGCGGCGGGGCCGCCTCGAACCCGGGATCTTCTACGGGCTGGGGCGCATCTGGGAGCGGATCAGGCAGCGCATCGGGGTCTGGCAGCGCGGCCTCAGAGGCTTGCCGCTCGATGGTGAGGGTGCACAACCCCTCAACAAACTCAAAGACAGAGGCGATTTCGCTTTCGTCAACGTCAGTGCGCAGCGCGATGCGCCATGACAGATGCGGTACTTCCGGTGTCAGCTGGGCAAGATCAGGCAGGTCGCGCAGCGTGCATGTCACCTCTGCCTCCCCCAGCTCTTGCAGATTGCGCAAGAGCAGCATGGGTTCGTTGCCGGTTTCAAAAAGGTCGGCCTGCGGGGTGAATTCGATCTCATAGACGCCAGCGGCATCTTCTGCGGTCCCTATCGGTTCTGGCGGCGGCAGGTCATCAAGCTGGAAGGGTGCATCCTGATTGGCGCCATCGTCCAACCCCAGATCCAAAGACAAGCCCATGGGCTGAAACTCAATCTCTTCCTCTGGTGCGTCCTCTTCCGCCGGGACATCCCCCAGGAAGGCATCCAGCGCGACCAGCAGACTGGCGGTCTTTTCCTGAGGCAAGGCTGCGCCATCGCGGGAAATGCGGACCAGATCGCCAAGGTGATCTGCGGCTTGAAAGAAGACCTTCAGCGCCTCCGGCGACACCTGCAACCTGTCCGCGCGCACCTCATCCAGAACCGTTTCATATCGGTGAGCAAACCGCACCAACCCTTCCAGGCCAAAGGCGCCAGCGCCCCTTTGATCGAGTGTACCGCGCGGAAGACGATGTTGATTGTCTCAGCATCGTTTTCGCCGTCCTCCATCATCTGCAAGCCATCTTGCAGGGCTTCCAGCAATTCCTCACATTCGATGAAGAAGGAGGCGCGGATTTCTGCCATTGGATCGTTTGACATCGTTGCCTCCTATCCCGCGACCATTTGCAGGGCTTTGACCAGTTTTTCAGGGTCAAACGGTTTCACAATCCACCCGGTTGCCCCGGCAAGGCGGGCGCGTTGCTTAAGCTCTGGGGCGGCTTCGGTGGTCAGGACGAGGATCGGTGTCGCGCGGTGTTTGTCCTGTTCGCGCACGGCGTCAATGAAGCCAAATCCATCCATCCGGGGCATATTGATGTCAGTGATGATCGCGTCTGGTGTGATCCCGTCCAACACCTCAATGCCGTGCACCCCATCATCTGCGGTGTGCACCGTGAACCCTGAGGGCAAGAGCGCCAGGCGGATCATATCGCGCATGGTGCGGCTGTCGTCGACGGCAAGGATTTCAAGGCTCATGGCGCACCTGCACAAAGCTTCTCAGGGCTTAACCCCATGCTGACCAGATGCGCATGCGCCGCCTCTGAGATGTCAGTGATGGTCAGGGTGTGGCCCGCGCGCTGCAGACTTTGCGCCGTTGCCAGACAAATCTGCGCGCAAAGCGCGCCCAGCAGTGTCACACCGGACAAATCCAGCCGGATATCACCGCCAGAACGGTCCAGCATTTCAGCGTGAAAGGATTTTGCGGCCACCAGATCAAGCTTCCCGACCGGGGAAACGCTGTCCGCTGCAGGATCAGGCGTTGAGGGGACAGTTTCTTGCATAGAACGCTCCGCATCGGACTTGGTTGCGCAGGTTCTAGGGGCCAGGCTGTTAATTCCGGGTTACTGTCAGCGGGCTCAGGATCATTTTACCCCAACAGACGCGAAAGCCCCGCGCAATGGCGGGGCTTTCATCGGGAAAACTCAGGTTTCGTTACGCTCTGCGGCGTCCACCGGCACGGCCACCGCGGCCACGACGGCCTCCGCTGCTTTCTTCACCGGGCTTTGGCGGCGCTTTGTTAAAGCGGATCCATTCGCCCCCATGCGGATCGCGATCAAACAGGAAGTTCGCCGCACGAATCGCTTCCATCTCTTTGCCAGGGCGGGGCAGGGTCGATCCCATGCCGAAAAGCTGAACAAAGGCCTCATCGTCCATGCCTTCGGGCAGAACAACACCCAGTGCTTCGACCTCAGCACGCTTTTCTGCGACCTTCTTGGCGTTCACCGGCAAGGCCACCGGGTTCATGATCGCTGAGGTCATGCCGGCGCCCATAGCCATGGGCAGGAAGGCGTTGTTGATGCCGTGCCGGTTGGGCAGACCGAATGAGATGTTGGAGGCGCCGCAGGTGGTGTTCACCCCCAGCTCTTCGCGCAGGCGGCGCACCAGCGTAAAGACCTGGTGACCGGCTGTCGCCATCGCGCCGATGGGCATGACCAGCGGGTCCACCACGATGTCATGGGCCGGGATGCCGTGATCTGCGGCACGCTCCACAATCAGCTTGGCCACGGCGAAACGCACGTCCGGGTCCTCAGAGATGCCAGTGTCATCGTTAGAGATCGCCACAACGGGCACGTTGTACTTCTTGACCAGCGGCAGCACCTGCTCCAGCCGCTCTTCTTCGCCGGTGACAGAGTTCAAGAGAGGACGGCCTTCACAGGCCTCAAGCCCCGCCTCAAGCGCGCCGGGGACTGAGCTGTCGATGCAAATCGGCAGATCGGTTACGGCTTGCACACGTTTGATCAGCTCAGGCATCAACACTGGCTCAACAAAGTTGTTGTCCGCATAGCGGGGGTCTTCAGCCATTTTGTTGGAAAAGACCGCGCCAGAGTTCACGTCCAATACGGTGGCACCCGCGTTGGCCTGCGCCACGGCATCCGCCTCAACACGGGAATAATCGCCGCGCTCCAGCTCTTCTGACAGGATCTTGCGGCCTGTGGGGTTGATCCGCTCACCAATGACGCAAAAAGGCTCGTCAAAGCCGATTACTGCGGTCTTGGTTTTGGATCTGACAATTGTCCGTGTCATGGGCGGTCCTTCATGCGGCGTTTGCAGGGACGGCAGAGCTGCCGCCGTTTTCGATGGCCCAATTGGCATTGGTCTTGATCCCGCCCAGCGGGAAGAAGTGCACATGGGAGATGTTGAAATCAGGGTTCGCCGCCTTGTGCGCGGCGAGCGCGTTCAGCACGTCGGTCGGCTCATATGGCAGCAGCAGCTTGGTCACATCCATCGCGCGCTTTTGCAGCACCTTCAGCGATGGACCAACACCGCAGGCAATGGCGAACTTGATCAGCGTTTGCAGCTTGGCAGGGCCCGCGATGCCGATGTGGACGGGCAGGGTGATGCCTTGGGCCTTGAGGCTGTCGGCCCATTCGATGATGGGGCCTGCATCAAAGGCGAACTGGGTGGCAATCGCCATCTCAGCGTCTGTACGGGTCTGGAAATCGTTCTTCCATTTCAACGCCGCATCCACCTGGGCCATACCGCCATCAGGGTCGATATCGCGGTTGCCTTCTGGGTGGCCCGCGACGTGCAGGCGTTCAAAGCCTGCTTCATCAAATAACCCGGTTTCCATCAACTGCATGGAGTCGGTGAAATCGCCATGCGGCTTGCTCACGCCACCGGCAAGCAACAGCGCCTGTTTCACATCCGCTTCGCCCTGATACCGGGCAATCCAGTCGGCCAGTGTGGCCTTGTCCTTGATGATGCGCGCAGGGAAATGCGGCATGACCTTGAACCCATCCGCATTCAACCGCTTGGCCGTCGCCACCATATCCTCAATGGGGGTGCCTTCGATGTGAGCGATATAGACCCGGGTCTGCGCAGGCAGGATCGCGCGGAAATCTTCGACCTTTTCCGCCGTGCGGGGCATCACCTCAATGGAATACTCCTTGAGAAACGCCTCAACCTCAGCGCCAGCGGTAGGGGCCTCTGCCGCATCTTTGCGGCGGAAGTTCAATAAAGCCATGATGGTCTCCCTTATCATCCGAAAAGCCTTAGGCGTCAGCGCCTGCGGCCCAACCGTCATTTGCGATCAGCGCTTTGATGCGCTCTTTGTCGTATTCAGCATCCAGGCGCGCCGCCTCAGCATCGGCGATGGCGTCAGGATCCCCTTCCACGGCGACCGGATCAGCCTTGCGCCATTCGGCCAGATAGGCATCTGTATCCTCTGCGCCAACCTTCATCGCCGCGCGGTCAATCGCTTGCTCAAACCGTTCTGGCAATTGACGTTTTGACCCACGGCGCCCCTTGCCCACAATCACTTGGGCGGGGATGTCGCGCCAGTAAACGATGGTGACGTCAGGCATGGTGATTCCTCTGCTTGCTTTTCTCGCTGTGTATCGGTTGCAAAGCCAATCACAGCGCCGTTTTTCGACTTCCGGCGCTTCATCCGCGACCAAGCGCACCCTAGGTGAGCCAGCGACCAAGAACGAGGGGCAGGGGGCGTCAATATTCTCATGATGATTGTGAACATCTGTTGGAATGCACGCAGCGCCAATGCTACCCCTAGCGCATGACCGCATCCCGCTCAGCATACATTCTGTGCAGCGCGCCGCGCAGTGGCACGACCCTGCTGTGCGATCTGCTGACCCAAACCGGGGTGGCGGGCTGGCCAAATTCGTTTTTCAGACAAAAGAGCTTTGAGGATTGGTGTGCGGAGTGGCAGATCACACAGCCTGTTGATCTGCAGGATGCCGCCTTCACGTCGGAATACT
Organism: Sulfitobacter sp. GN1-4; assembly: GCF_055693825.1. Classification (NCBI taxonomy): domain Bacteria; kingdom Pseudomonadati; phylum Pseudomonadota; class Alphaproteobacteria; order Rhodobacterales; family Roseobacteraceae; genus Sulfitobacter; species Sulfitobacter sp. GN1-4. The sequence goes on from NZ_JBVFUQ010000003.1 coordinate 2,173,483, forward strand.
TTGCCGCGGTGGAGCACCACAGACGCGGGGAAAACGGCGTTCTGGGCGTCCGCATCATGGGTCCTGACCTGGACGTGGCGTGCGACTGGCTTGGGCGGCGGCACCCCAATGCCCTCTCATGTGCGGCTCGGTTTGAGGCCGCCTTTGGCCCCACGCGCTTCATCCATCTGTCGCGGCAAGACAAAGTGGCCGAGGCCGTCTCCTATCTGCGTGCCGAGCAGACCGGCCTGTGGCATGGCAGGCCCGATGGCACCAGCTTGGAGCAAATCGCCCCGTCCGAGCCCAATGGATATGACGCGGACAAAATCACCGCGCTTTTGCAGCTGCTGAGCGGCTTTGACCAGAAGTGGCGCGACTGGTTCGCGGCGGAAGAGATCACGCCGCTGCGCCTGACCTATGAAGCGCTGGCAGAGGATCCCATCGCCACCCTGCGCGATGTTCTCCGCTTTATCGGTCAGGACCCGGCCTGCGCGGATAGCGCCACCCCCGGTGTGCGCAAATTGGCAGACGCCACCAACAGGGATTGGATCGCTAGATACCGCGAAACTCATCCCGCCGCTTGAAACCCTTGCAAGTGCGACCTTCACGCTTGCGCGGTGACACGCGCCCCACTACGTTAGGGCTAACTCGATATGAAAGGCGCGTAAGATGGCGCCACAGCGTCCCAAAGGTGCGGGCGCGCTCGATAAGGACAGAAAACCGGCTCTGAGCCCCGCGCCAGTTCCGCCCAGATCGTCCGAGCTATATGCAGCCCTTGATCTGGGCACAAATAGCTGCCGCATGTTGATCGCCCGGCCAGAAGGCAACGGCTTTCATGTGGTGGATAGCTTCTCAAAGTCCGTCCAATTGGGGGCAGGGCTTGAGAAAACCGGGCGATTGTCGCGCGGATCCATGACGCGTACCGTACAAGCCCTGCGCATCTGCCAGCAAAAACTGCGCCGCAACAAGGTCAAGCGCATGCGCTTGGTCGCGACAGAGGCCTGTCGCCGTGCCCACAACGGTGCTGAATTCATGCGCCGCATCCAGCGCGAAACGGGTCTGACCCTGGATATCATCTCACCCCAGGAAGAAGCACAGCTTGCCGTCATTTCATGCGCGCCGCTGGTCAGCCGAAAAACTGAGAACTTGTTGGTGGTCGATATTGGCGGCGGCTCAACTGAGCTGGTTTGGATCGACATTTCAAGAGTGCCCAAGAAAGACCGCGCGCACAGCATCATGCGCCTGCACGCGGGCTTTGATCAGGTTAAGACGGAGCTGCCGTCGGCCAAAGTGGTGGACTGGATCTCAGTCCCGCTGGGCGTGGCCACCCTGCGCGACCAATTCAACGATGTTGAGGATGACGCTGCACGTTTTGCCCTGATGAGCTGGTTTTTTGAAGAAAATCTGCAGGATTTTAAGCCCTACCAATCGCCACAGACCCAGGAGCGGTTTCAAATCGTCGGCACCTCGGGCACGGTCACAACTGTCGCGGCAAGCCACCTGGGGCTCAAACGCTACGACCGCACCAAGATTGACGGGTTGCGCATGACTTCTGAGCAGATCGATAAGGTGATCCATTCCTATCTGGCGATGGGCCCGGACGGGCGCCGCGCCGATCCGCGCATCGGATCAGACCGCGCCGCCTTGATCATGTCAGGGGCGGCGATTTTGCAGGCCTTGATGCGGGTCTGGCCCACCGAACGCCTAAGCGTCGCCGATCGCGGCCTGCGCGAGGGACTGCTTTATGCACAAATGAGCGCGGACGGCGTTTTGACAAAGGGAAAATTCTGAGATGGCAAAGACACCGTCAGGCAAAAACACCTCAGGCCGCGGCCAGCGCGAGCTGAAGGTGAAAGTAAAATCCGCCCGTGGCCGCAAGCTCAGCTCAACCCGCTGGCTGCAGCGGCAGCTGAACGACCCTTATGTCAAACGCGCGCAAGCCGAAGGTTATCGTGGAAGAGCGGCCTATAAGATCATGGAATTGGACGACAAATACCGTTTCCTTGTGCCCGGTGCGCGGATTGTCGATCTGGGGGCGGCACCGGGTGGTTGGTGCCAGGTTGCGGTCAAGCGCTGCAACGTCCTGGGCGAGAAAAGCGGCAAAGCTCAGGGCACGATCCTGGGGGTGGATTTGCAGGAAATGGAACCCATCGCAGGCTGCGAGCTGCATCAGTTGGATTTCATGGAAGATGACGCAGACCTCAAGGTCAAGGAATGGCTGGGCGGCAAGGCGGATGTGGTGATGTCCGACATGGCCGCAGCTTCATCGGGGCACAAGCAAACGGATCACCTGCGGATTATCGCGTTGTGTGAGGCGGCCGCCTATTTCGCCTTTGACGTCCTCGACGAAGGCGGCACCTTTGTCGCCAAGGTTCTGGCAGGCGGCGCGGAGGGGGATTTGCAAAAGCTTCTCAAACAGCGTTTTGCAAAGGTGGCCAACATTAAACCACCGGCCAGCCGCTCTGACAGTTCTGAAAAATTCGTGGTCGCCACCGGCTTTCGGGGCTGAGAAACGAACCCCGGAATTAACCTAAGATTAGCGCGCTTTTGCGTAGGGAAGGGCATCCGTCAACGGATGTCATCCCAATCAATCTGAGGTTTCGCCATGTTCAAAAAAGCGCTCTTTGTTTCCCTGTTGTCCTTTCCGGCCTATGCATCAGACGTGCCGCCGGCGATGTCGCAATACATCTACGACGATCTGATGGCCTGGGTGAACGACGCCCGCATCGTCGCCGCTGTGACAGAGCAGAACCGCAAAACCGGCACTTTCAGCGAAGGCGACGTGCGCGACCAGGATGATGCCTGGCGGGCCGAGGTTGGGGCCGCAGCCACACCGATGATTGATGCCGTCCTGAACGCCCCGCTTTCTACGTTCTTGCGAGAACATCAGGAAAAATCCGCAGGCCGCATCACCGAAGTGATCGTGATGGATGGCCAAGGCCTCAACGTCGCGGCAAGCGATGTGACGTCCGATTATTGGCAAGGGGATGAGGCGAAATGGCAGGAAACCTATCTGAAAGGCTCAGGCGCGGTTTTCATTGACGAGATCCAGCTGGATCAAAGCACGCAAACCTATCAGGGCCAGGTCTCATTCTCGGTCACGGATCCCGCCAGTGGGAACGTGGTAGGCGCGATCACCGTGGGGCTTGACGCGTCAGCCTTCTATTGAGCGTTGATCAAAGATATCAGCAAGCGATGGCTTGCCTGAGACGGGCGCGCGGACGGATCCGGGCGCCCGCAATGAAGCCACGGCGGAATTGATCAAGGGCATCGCTGTCGCCTCATCCAGATAGCGCGCCCGCGCGGGTGCCGAATGCTCAGCCAGGGTGCTGCCCACTTGCTTTTGCCGCAGCAGCGCAAACACCCGCGCGTGGCGGTTATGAGGGTTTGCAGATGGCGTCGTCATCACGTCAGTTCCTTGTTGTTGCAGCATAGCATGACAGGAAAATGTGTCTGCCTTAGGTCCGCGACGCGGCATTTGGATGAGTGGTTAACGCCCGGCATCCTTGGACTTTGCCAATCGGAGTACGCCCGGCAGCCACGCATTAGGCCAGTGCCAGTACATCAGAAACTTGCGATAAGCCGTTCAAATGACGTGGAATTGTGCTTCGCTTTGCGAAATGTCGTGCCCGCGCGCCAAAAGCGTCTTGCCCGTGCCCGCGCAATTGAGGAAAGAGCGTCATCACTTCCCGGCGCGCGTTGCCTTGCAGCGCTGCAAGCGCTTGGGGGCCGGGATAGAAGCTTTCAGACGGGGCGCCGTTTGCGAAGACAATCTGGTGCGCATCAAACAGCATATGCACATATGTGACGCGCCTTGTGCCCTTGGCCACCCGCGCGGCACCACCGTTTAAACCCGCGAGGTGTTTTGCCCGAAAGAGCCGTTCTTCCCCATCCTGACACAGCAGCACCCCATGCTGAGGAGAGACCTGCAAAGGCTGCGCTGTCCCAAGCAGTTTTGGCCCCAACCAGACGGGTTTGAGATGCGGGTGTTGCGCCAGCACATCTGGCCCCAGGTGACGCCTTCCCAGCCAAAGAATGGCCTTGGGCCCGTTGTCTCGGGTCAGCACCAAATCGCCGCGGCGCAACTGTTCTATCGGCACGTTGCCCCGCGGCGTGGCAATCAGCGTGCCGGTGGTAAAGCAAACCACGCCTGTGTTGTCTGCCCTGAAAGAAGACCGTTCGGCGTTTGAAAAGGCCAGACTGTCGCCGTCCGCCATCTCAGTATTATCGCTATAATCGCCCGTTGATTGGTTCAACGCGCCATCATCGTCAAAGTCGGCACGCAGCTCGACAAGGTTGGTGTAGTAGCTGCTGAGGTCGACGAAATCGTTGTTCGTCGTATCCCCATCACCCAGCGCGCCGGAATTGCCGCTGTTAAAGTCGGTGATCGTGTCGGCACCATCGCCAACGTTGAAGACAAATGTATCGTCACCATCACCGCCCGTCAGAACATCATCGCCGGTGCCGCCTTTGAGGGTGTCATCTCCATCGCCTGCGGTCACACTGTCTGAACCGTCTCCGGCCTGAATTGTGTCGTTGCCGCTGCCGCCGGTGACTATATCATCGCCGTCCCGGGCCGTGACCTGCATACCGGAGTTGTCCAGCACAATCGTATCGTCGTGGTTGGAGGCATCAATCTGCTCAATGCCGATCAACCTATCACCCGCCGCGTCCCCGCCAGCCTCGGCGGCACCATCGGTCAGGTCAATGTTCACGCCCGATCCGGAAGACGTATAGCTGGCAATGTCGTAGTTGCCTGCAGAGCCATCTAACGTGTCCGCTCCCGCTCCGCCCTCAAGGTTTGCGTATCCATCGCTTTCGGTGTTGTTGGAAACCAGACTGTCGTCACCGCCACCACCCCGGATCGTGTCTTGTCCATCCCCCGTGATCAGCGTGTCGTTGCCAGAGCCACCGACAATTGAGTCGTTGCCACCTTGGCCGTCAATCTCCAGCCCAGTGGTGTCCAGGTCGCCATGCACCACATCGTCCTGATCCGTCAGAATAATCCGCTCAATCTCAGAAAAGGAAACGGTGTCGGGGCCGTCGGTGATCGTGCCTTCTTCGTCGCCGGTAGAGGTGACGGTGACCGGGCCGCTCAGCCCGCTCAGGTCGATCAGATCGTTGTCGGTACCGGTTTCGCCGCCCGCTATCGTGTCGTCGCCAAAGCCGTCCTGAATAACAAACAGATCCTCGCCAGCGCCGCCCTCAAGGCTGTCATCGCCCGCCCCGCCAGTGATCGTGTCATTGCCCGAACCCCCGCCAATAGAGTCATCACCCGCGCCGCCGGTGATTATGTCGTCGCCGTCTCGTGCATCGATATCCAAGCCCGCGCTGTCGGCCGACCCGTCCACCACGTCATCCTGATCCGTCAGGATAATCTTCTCAATTTCAGAGAACTGAATGGTATTGCCATTGCCGTCGGACACAACGCCAGACTCGTCGCCGGTGTAGGTCACCGTGACCCCGTCACCCAGCGCACTCAGGTCAAGCACGTCGATATCCGACCCATCGCCATCTTCGCCGCCGACGATGGTGTCATTGCCAAACCCATCCGATACCAAAAACGTGTCGGATCCGTCGCCCCCGTCGATGCTATCGTCACCGGGTATGTCTAAAACACTGACATTGTCGATGGACACCGCTCCTAGCTCAGTTGAGCCGGGATCGTCCACATAGCGGAACTCGATATCCGTGGTGGGACCCGTCGCGGTGAAGTCGATGGTCTGGTCATCTGCGCCATTGCCGGAATTGTAGGTCGCAACCACGACCCCATCCACGACAACCTCTAGCGTGCCGATATCCTCCGTGCCGCCCGAGGTGCTTCGGAACGCATAGTCAAACTCAAGCGTATAGGATTCGCCGGCTTCGGTCGTGATGGTCTGGGTGGCGCTGCCATCGCCGTTGCCGCCGATACCGTTCGTGCCGCCAATGGCAAGACCCGCGCTGTCGATGTGGCCGCCATTTGTGACGTCCCAGCCTGACGCATCGGTGTCGAAGGTAGCGTTGGTGATCAGGTCGCCCGGCGCACCATCGCCTTCAATCGTGTCATCGCCGCCACCGCCGATGATGGTGTCATCGCCGCCGCCACCATCGATGCTATCGTCGCCTTCGCCGCCGTCGATGCTGTCGTTGTTCGCGCCGCCATCAATGGTATCGCGCGCGGCACCCCCTTCGATGGTGTCATTGCCTGCGCCACCGATTAAGATATCGCCATAATGGTCAGACTCGGCGGTGTTGGTGAAGCCCGATGAAATCCTGTCATCGCCCCCCCGCCATCCAGCATGTCAACATCTTGGGTGCCATAGTCGTAGCCACCAGACAGCGTATCGTTACCCGCGCCGCCGGTGAAATTTTGCACGCCATTGGCCCCGACCATAAGGTCGTCGCCGTCACCGCCATCGGCCACAGCACCATGCGACCAGCCCGATCCATCACCACGGGAGTCGGCGGTTATGGTATCATTACCATCGCCCGCGTACACGGTGTCCTCGTATCCCATCGTGATGGAGTCATCCCCGTCACCCGCATCGACAACGTCTGTCCAGCTGTCACCAAAAACAACGTCATCGCTTACGTCGATGGTGTCGTCGCCCGCGCCGCCGATGATGCTGTCTTTGCCCGCGCCGCCGGTGATAGTGTCATCGCCCGAGCCGCCGGTGATGGTGTCATCGCCATCCAAGCCGTCGATGTTTAGCCCGCTTGTGCTGGCCGACCCGTCAACTGCGTCATCCTGATCCGTCAGGATAATCTTCTCAATTTCAGAGAACTGGATGATATTGCCATTGCCGTCGGACACAACGCCGGACTCGTCGCCGGTGTAGGTCACCGTGACCCCATCACCCAGCGCACTCAGGTCAAGCACGTCGATATCCGACCCATCGGTATCCTCACCGCCAAAGACACTGTCGTTGCCAAAGCCGTCTTCGACGATGATCGTGTCATCACCGCCGCCGGCATAGATCGTGTCGTCGCCGGTGCCGCCTTTCAGCACGTCGTCGCCCTCAGAGAAGGTGGCCGACACATCGCCAGACATGGTCAACGGATGGTTGCCGGTTTGGTCAGTAAAGGTGGCGGAATTCGGGTCAGCAACCCAGTTCGCAATCAGGTTCGCGTCGGAGATGTCAGCCACCGGAGCATGGACGGTGTCCGCGACCTCGGCCGGAGTGCGCACATCGTCGTAAAGGCGCGCGCCATAGATCGTGCCTTCGAACGCGTGCGGATGAAAGTGACTGCCGTCGGCGTTTTGGTCCTGCGCCAAAGCAAAGGTGCCGCCCTGCGCAATCTCAGCGCCCTGAAAATGCGTGCCGGAGTAGGCGCTGGCCCCGTCAACATAGACCTCAAGCGCGCCGGTGGCACTGTCCCAAGTCACGGCTAGAGTATGAATATCACCGTCAAACAAACTGGTTGCTGGAATGCCCGTATCAACATGACCGCCCGCGCCGTTTGTGTCGATCATCACCCGGATATTGCCAGCGTCTACATCGACAACGAAATCGTTGCCTTGCGGATCATCGCCGGTATAGGAGGCAAGTGCGGTCGGGAAATCCTGGCTGTCGGATGCAAAGGTAAGCTCGTACGTCAGGCTTGTCGTTGGCGCATCGGCCATCGCAGCGGTTTGTGCCGCCCCGTCGCTGCCTGTCTCGTTAAACGTCACCCCCGCCAGATCGCCCAGCAGCAGGTCATCACCCGCGCCGCCGTCCAGCTCATCATCGTCGGTGCCGCCCATCAGCGTGTCGTTGCCGTCACCGCCCTCCAGCGTGTCATTGCCTTGGGTCGCGATCAGCCTGTCATCGCCCGCGCCGCCTACAAGCAGATCATCGCCCGCAGAGTTCATCAGCGTGTCGTCGCCATCGCCACCATAGGCCTCGTCATTGCCTTGGCCGGTTTTGATGAAATCGTCGCCGTCGCCGCCTTCGATCACGTCGTCCCCATCACCGCCAAGCAAGACATCATTGCCCTGATCGCCATAGATAAGATCGTCGCCGTCGCCGCCGTAGATCGTGTCAGTGCCGCCACCACCCAGCAGCGTGTCGGTGCCATCGGACCAGGTGGACCCGACGTCGCCCGACGTCTCCATCGCGTGGTTGCCAGTCTGATCCGAGAAGGTCGCACTGTCAGGGTCAGCAACCCAGTTCGCAATCAGGTTCGCGTCGGAGATGTCAGCCACCGGAGCATGGACGGTGTCCGCGACCTCGGCCGGAGTGCGTACATCGTCGTAAAGGCGCGCGCCATAGATCGTGCCCTCAAAGATCTGGTTCGCTAAGAATCCGCCACCAACGCTGTCTTGCTCTTGCCCGAGCGTAAAAGTCCCGCCCTGATCGAGGGTTTCACCTGTTGCATAAGTTCCTGCGTAAACACTTGTTCCATCAGCGAAGATTTCGAACGCGCCGGATGCGCTGTCCCACGTAAACGCCAGGGTGTGAATATTACCATCAAACAAGGCAGAGGGATCATAACCGGATCCACCGCCAAGCGCGTCACCCATGGTAAATTGGATTTGTCCCGACTGAATGAAAAAATGGAGCTCGTTGTCATCACCCGGGGTTGCGTATGAGGCAAGCGTGATAAGGTCGTGACCGGACAGGGCACTGATGTCAGCGGTGCTGGAGAACGTCAGTTCATAGGTCAGCGCAGTCGTCGGGAAATCCGTGATGTTGGACGCGAGGCCAACCCCGTCGCTGCCCGTCTCGTTAAACGTCACACCCGCCAGATCGCCCAGCAGCAGGTCATCGCCTGCGCCGCCGTCCAGCTCATCATCGTCGGTGCCGCCCATCAGCGTGTCGTTGCCGTCACCGCCCTCCAGCGTGTCGTTGCCTTGGGTCGCGACAATCAGATCATCACCCGCGCCGCCCACAAGCAGATCATCGCCCGCAGAGTTCATCAGCGTGTCGTCGCCATCGCCACCATAAGCCTCGTCATCGCCTTGACCGGTCTTGATGAAATCGTCGCCGTCACCGCCTTCGATCACGTCGTCCCCATCGCCGCCGAACAAGACATCATCGCCCTGATCGCCAAAGATCAGATCGTCGCCCGCGCCGCCGTCGATGGTGTCATCGTCCTCAAACAGTGCCGTTGGCACCAGATAGATGGCGTCGAGGTCCACATCGAAAGAGCTGGCACCCTGCGTATGGGTAAAGCGCACCGTCACGTCGCCGTCACCGGTAAAGGTAAAGCTGGGCGATTGATCTGAGTTATCTAGCATGGAGATTTCTTGATCGACCAAAACCGCGCCACTCGCCGCGATCACCTCGATCCGAACAGCGCCAGTACCCGAGCCACCATTTCTGACCGAAAAACCAAGCGTATAGCTGTCATTGCCCGGCAAGCTGACAACCTGGCTGAGGGTAGAGCCAGTGGTGACACCTCCTGCGCCCATGGCATAGAACTGATCGCCCTCTGTCTCTCTGCCCGAAATAACGACGACGCTGCTATTGTCTGCGGTGCCCCCTTTGGTCCACCCCGTAGGAACGTATCCGTACCCGGCCACATCATCGTCGTCCTCAAAAGACCCGTTGGCGATCAGGTTTGCGTCTTCGACGGCGGTATAGGTCAGCTCTCCCTCTGTGCCGCCGGTGATATGGTCATTGCCACCGCCGCCGGTGATCGTATCCGACCCCAGCCCGCCCGCGATGTCGTCCCAGGCGGTGCCGCCTTCGATGGTGTCATTGCCGGTGCCACCGTCCATGATGTCGCCACTGTTCAACGCCGTTGTGCCGGTAAACCCGGATTGGATCAGATCATCGCCCGCGCCGCCGTCAAGGGTGTCGGGGTTGCTTGTCCCATAGTCACTCCCGCCGGTCAGGGTGTCATTACCCTCTTCGCCATAAAGCGCCTGGCTGGAGTTTGCACCGTCAAGAACATCATCGCCCTCACCGCCATGCGCAGTGTAGGCATTCGAGAACCCGCTGCGAAAGATGTCATCGCCATCCCCGCCCTGACCGACGTCGCCGCTTTGCAGGTAGATGTCAGAGCCGTCGTCGCTGGCAAAGCGAAGCGTGTCGGCATCCGGAGAAACAAGCGTAATCTCATCTGTCTCTGGGTAGGTTATCCCATATTCCGCCCCGTCAAAGACGAGCGCCTCAACGTCGCTCACGTATGTTTTTGTACCGTCCGGCGCGGTAACAATCGCCCCGCCCGCGTTATCGGACCGGATCTCGTGATCCTCAAAAGGTCCGTCAAAGACGACCGCTTCAACACCGTCCCCACCCACGATGTCGTCCAGATAGGCCAGCTGCGTGCTGCCCCCCAAAGTGGCATCTACCCCTGTTGTCCCGGGCTCTCCTACGGTGAAGGTCGTGGCCCCATCACTCAGCGTGATCCGTGCGGTGGTCTTGTCTACGGACACCGTGTAATCACTTGTCAACGCGGTGAAATCCAACACATGGCCTGGCGCGGATGCATCGATGCCCGCCCAGAAATTCGGATCGTTCCAATTGGATGTGGTAACTGTGAAATCCATGCGCAAAACCCATTCGTGACATCGAGAAAGACACCAACTGCGGATAAAGCACGTTGGCGACAGGACAGACGGTCCGTATTCTCCCGGTGCCGCGGTGGTACTGCGCGGGCAATCGCCTGCGTCACCATCCCAGGATTTCTCCTGCGATCGGTTAATTGCGGGCAGGTTTTTAGATACTCTATTTTACGAATTTGACGAAAAGTGCCACCACGGGGCGCTGTCGGTCAGTCACAATCCCGAAAAAGCCGCATCAGATCTTTGACCCAATCCATAGGCCAACCAGCATCATGGGCAAAAAGATCAACGTCCCCGGTGCCACCAGCAACAGCGCAGACCAAGCCGGTCCGGGGCAGAACCCTCCGATGCCCCATCCCACACCAAAAAGCGCCGCACCGCCCAGCAGGCGCGCGTCAATCCGGGCTTGCGTCGGCAAAGCAAACCCCTGCGCCAGCTTCGGGGCAGGGGCCCGCCACACCCATCTGTATCCGATGAACGTCACAACAGAGGCACCGCCCATCACAAACGCAAGGCTCGGATCCCAGGTGCCCGCCACATCCAGAAAGTTCAGAACCTTCGCGGGGTCCGTCATGCCAGAAACGATAAGACCAATGCCGAAAAGCAACCCGGCAAAAAGACCAAAGAGAATATGCATCGGTCCGCCCCCTATATCACGTGCCGAAGGACGAAAACGGTGATCCCCGCCGTCGCCATAAAGGTGAGCACTGCCGCCAAAGACCGCGGGGACAGCCGCGCCAGACCACACACCCCATGACCCGATGTGCAGCCAGACCCCAGTTTGACCCCGATCCCGACGATGATGCCTGCCAGCGCCATCCCGATCCAAGAGCTAGGGACCGTCTGGCTGACAGCCGCGCCCGTCGCAGCCCCGTAGAGAAGCGGTGCCAGGATAAGCCCTGCCAAAAAGGCGATGCGCCAGCCTATATCCGCGCGCGGCCCCGCGCCAGTTGCACCGGCCAGTACACCAAAGGTGATCCCGGATATCCCCGCGATCCGACCAAAGAGCCACATGACCATCACGGCGCTTAATCCAATCAAAACGCCCCCCGTCAGGGACATTAGGGGGGTAAAGGGGGTGAGAGTGCTTAGCTCCATCGTGCGTTCCTTCCAGCCGGTTTCATGCTTTTTGACCGCGCTGGAGCCGGAAGTTCAAGAGCAAGGGGGGAGAGCTGTGGGTATTATTGCCACCGCGTGCCCAAGTGAGTGCACCGAACACCACGTTGGTTTGAATGTTCGAAAGATCGGCAGACTGCACAGGAGAGCGCCGCGGCCCCGTCACCTATTGCTACGGTCCTAAGACTTCAATCAGCGGGTTATTTTAACAAATCATTTCAATTTGGCACGCCAGCTCAACTTCACCAATTTCGTGCTTTTCTTTTGAAAATTCAAACTTATGCTCCCCGCTATTGATTTATTAATTTAAGCGCCGCTTGGCGCATGAGCGTAGGTTATTTAAAGTGTTTGACGTATCTATCATTACAAAACTGTACCTTGGTTATTTTGGACGTGCACCCGACCCCGAAGGCTATGATTTTTGGCTCGACGTGTTCAACAGCGGCTTTCCAGTGCCAGCCATCGCCGAGGATTTCGCCACCCAACCCGAGACGCTGGCGCTTTATCCAGAGCTGGCGACAGGTGCGACACCCGATTACCAATCCCTGCTGACATCGGTTTACGAAAACCTCTTTGACCGGCTTCCAGACGCAGAAGGGCTGGCCTTTTGGCTCGATGTGCTGGCCAGTGGACGGTCTGTTGGGGGCATCATCCTGGACATCATTGAGGGTGCCACAGGCGATGACATCGCGATCTTGGCCAGTAAATTCGACGTTGCAGAGACGTGGTTGGGCCTTGCGCAGGAAGAACCTGAATTTGAACTGACGCTGGAGGCGATTGCCGCATCCAGGACGGCCATCGACGCCGCCAACCAGCCCGGCTCAGAGCAACAACAGCAAGAGCTGACCGAGCAGTTTTTCAACGATCCCGGACAAATTGAGGTCGTGCAGTTTGTCAGCGGTTTTCAAGGCGACGAAGACAACAGCGCCCCCATACGGGTTGCACAATTTACCATTACTGATGACGGGCTGGGCACAAACACCGTCTCAATCGCTGGCCAGAACGCCGGTTTGTTTGAAATCATCGGCAATGAGGTCTTTCTGACAGCAGGTGCCGATCTGTCATCCGTAACCGGCGGCGCGCTCACTGTCCGGCTTGAGCTGGATGACCCGACCATTGCGGGCGGACCTGAAAGTTCGGCTGATATCTCCGTCTCTGTCAGGTCCCAAGAACCGGACACGCCTGTTGCCACGCCGACGCCTGTTCTGCCAGCAAATCAGGCACCAGCCGTCACCTTGGTCAGCAGCGTCGCGGCCCTGGCCGAGGATGCAGATACGACATCGCGCACCAAAGTGGCAGACATCGTGGTCAGCGACGACGGTTTGGGGTCGGAGACTCTGGGGCTGACAGGCGACGATGCCGCAGTTTTTGAAATTGACGGCACCGAGCTTTTCCTGAAGGCCGATACGGCGTTGGATTTTGAAACCCAAACGGCCCTTAACGTGACGGTCACGGTTGATGATGTCACGGTCGGGACGTCACCGGATGATACTGCTGACCTGCAAATCACCATCACAGATGTGATCAATGAGGCCCCTGTGTTCACTTCCGCTGCAACCGCCAATGCGGTGGAAAACAGGCTTACCGCCTACACAGCCACGGCCACAGACGAGGATAGCCCAGCGGTCAGCTATGCCATCGCAGGCGGTGCAGATGCGGCCCTTTTTAGCATCAATGCCACGACAGGAGCAGTGTATTTCAAAAACGTGCCAGATTTTGAAACGCGGATCGACGCCGGGGCTGACGGCACCTACGATATTGAGATCTCGGCCTCTGACGGTGTGAACACCACAACGCGGCAGGTGGCGATCACGGTTACGGATGAATTGGATTGGACAAATGCCGACCGCAGTTTCGGCTTTGTGCTGAACGGTAAAAATCAGCATGATTATTTGGGTTATTCCGTTTCCAACGCAGGCGATGTGAATGGCGATGGGGTGGAGGACATCCTTGTTAGTGCATTCGGTGAGAAGTTAGGCGGCTTCTATTCAACTGGTGTAACCTATGTCGTGTTTGGCAAAGTGACATCCACCTCAGGCGCCTTTGCACCCTCTTTTGATATTGAAACGCTGGATGGCACGAATGGGTTTGCCCTGCAGGGAATTGATAGCGGAGATCTGTCCGGCAGGTCAGTCGCCAACGCAGGCGACGTGAACGGCGATGGCCTGGATGACATCGTTATTGGAGCACCGCGCAGCAACCCGAATGGAAACACCTTTTCAGGCGAAACCTATGTCATATTTGGCAAAGACACCGCCAATGAGGGCGGATTTGCATCCTCTATTGACCTTGAAACACTCGATGGCACCAATGGCTTTGCCGTGACTGGCGAACAACGAGGACAGTCTGGTGCCGCAGTCTCAAGCGCAGGGGACGTGAACGGGGATGGGGTGGATGACATCATTATCGCGGAACCTGAAAGCTTTTCATCCGGATTCCTAAATGAGTTTGGCGCAACCTATGTCGTATTCGGTAAGGACACCGAAGTGGCAGGGGACTTTGCAGCCTCACTCTCACTGCACACGCTTGATGGCACCACGGGCTTTGGCGTGAAGGGTCTGACTGTGGGTGATGCCTTGGGCACTTCGGTGTCCTCAGCAGGAGATCTGAACGGCGACGGGATCGATGACATCCTCATCAGCACGTACTCAGGCGACCCGATCGGGAGATCGAACGCAGGCGAAACCTTTGTGGTCTTTGGCAAAGACACGGCGAGTGGTGACAGCTTTGCGCCCTGGTTCGATTTATCGACACTTGATGGCACCAATGGTTTTGTCCTGAATGGGGTAAGACCTGCGGATCGTTCAGGCAGCTCTGTCGCCCATGCGGGCGACATCAACGGCGACGGTGTGGATGACATCATAATCGGCGCGCGAAATGCCGATGTTGGTGATAACTTTCGTGGGGGGGAGAGGCCTATGTTTTATTTGGCAAGAATACGAACCTGTCTGGTGCGTTTGCAGCCTCCATCGATCTTGACACGCTAGACGGCAGTTCCGGGTTTGCCCTGAAGGCCGACGATGCGTTTGGGACGTTGGGCACGTCGGTTGCCAATGCAGGGGACGTGAACGGCGATGGCGTGGACGACATCCTGATCGGGGACGATCTGGCAGCTGCGGACGGCCAGGGTTCAAGCGGTAAGACCTATCTGGTTTTCGGCAAGGATACAGGGGTTGCAGGAGATTTTGCAGCCTCCATTGATCTGGACACGCTTGATGGTACCACAGGCTATGTGTTCGACGGCACAGGCAGTGGCGATAATTCGGGTAGATCCGTCTCAGGTGCCGGAGATTTGAATGGAGATGGCTTAGATGACATCCTCATCGGGGCCTACTCGGCTAAAAACGACGAGGGAGTTAGCGTTGGTGCAAGCTATGTCGTCTTTGGCGGTGATTTATCTCTAGCCCTTTTTGATTTTGCGGATGGCCTCCAGGATGGCGAGATTAATCTTTCAGGAATAAGAAACGATCCAAACTCAGCGCTACGAGACATCCCAGTGGGTGAATTTGGCTTCATCTTGCGCGGTGTGGATAATGGGGATCAATCTGGTTCAATTATCGCGAGCGCTGGCGACATAAACGGCGACGGCGTGGATGACATCCTGGTGGGGGCACACCAAGCCGACCCTGACGGTAAGGACCGTGCGGGCGAAACATATGTGGTCTTTGGCAAAGACACTTCTGCTGCTGGCGAATTTGCGACCGCCATTGACCTTGAAACGCTCGACGGTTCAACAGGTTTTGTCCTTAAAGGCGTGAGCGCATCTGATTTTGCAGGGTTCTCTATCGCAAGTGCGGGGGATTTGAACGGAGATGGGGTGGATGATATCCTCATCGGCGCACCGTACGCCCGTGCGAATGACCAAAGGCAAGCCGGTGAGACCTATGTCATATTCGGCAAGGACACGGCGACAGCGGGCGGATTTGCAGCCTCCATTGACCTTGGTGCACTGGACGGCACGGATGGATTTGTCCTGAACGGCGCAAATGCTCGCGGTTCCTCTGGCTATTCTGTCGCTGGCGCTGGGGACATTAACGGTGATGGGGTGGATGACGTCGTGATCGGGGCGCCAACCGCCGACCTGAATGGTACCTTTAATGTTGGACAAACCTATGTTCTGTTTGGCAAAAAGACGGCGAACAACGGTGGCTTTGCAGCGTCCATTGACCTTGACACGCTCGATGGCACCACCGGATTTGTCCTGAACGGCCCAGATGAAAACTACTCAGCTGGGTCTTCTGTCTCCGCCGCCGGTGATGTGAACGGTGACGGCGTTGATGATTTCCTCATCGGGGCATTCATTGCCAGAGCGAATGGGGTCATCGGCACCGGTGAAAGCTATGTCGTGTTTGGAAAGGACACGGCGGCAGACGGCAACTTTGCCGCGTCCATAGACCTTTCAACCCTCGACGGGACCACAGGATTCGCCATTCCCGGCATAACCGACGCTGGCCAATTGGGCGTTTCCGTTTCAAACGCGGGCGACGTAAACGGGGACGGTATCGACGATATCATTGTCGGGGCCGGCTTAGCCAGCAGCGCTCTTGGCTGGCAAACGGGCGCTGCTTACGTCGTATTTGGGAAAGATACAGCCACGGCGGGTGACTTTGACCCCAGCTTCGATCTGACAACATTGGATGGGACCAACGGTTTCCAGCTTCAGGGCTTAAACCCATCTGACCGACTGGGCCAAATCGTTTCGGGTGCCGGGGATGTAAATGGGGACGGGTTGGCCGACATCCTGGTTTCCGCCCAGAGGGGCGATCCGAACGGGATCACCGACGCGGGCGAAGTCTATCTTATCTTCGGCAAGGAGACAGCGACGGCAGGTGGTTTTGATGCCACCATCGATCTTACAGCATTCGATGGCACCAACGGCTATGTCTTTAACGGCAGTGGTACGGGCGACGCCGCCGGTTTTGGTACCGCAGGGGCGGGGGATGTGAACGGGGATGGCGTAAATGACATCCTCATCGGGGCAAGCCAGGCTGACCCCGGTGGTGAGGACGCCGCAGGCGCAAGCTATGTTGTGCTGGGGGGCGAAGACAAGCTTGCGCTGTTTGATGCATCTGACGGTGCCACAGACGGTCAGATTAACCTGCTGTTGCTGCAGGACATTGACCCACTGATGTTCTGAGCGGGCAGCGGCGCGGGCAGGGTGGTTGCTAAGTCTATATTGGCCGAAAAAAGAGAAATTGTGATCAATTTCAATTAATTACGCTAACTTCTTGCAACATCACTTGAAGCTACCGCATTGCCGACTCTGACCTTCGCCTGCGCCTCCCCCGCCAAAAGGCTGCGTTTCTGTGCCGTTATCACCTCATTGCGTCAATGATAGGGATTGCGTCCTGACTTGGAAGCCGTAGCTTGATGCCTACATACATAAGTAAGCGTTGAGCCGCGAAAGGACCGATCATGCACGCCTTGTTCCGCGCACCGATGTTGGTGTTCTCTTTCATCGCCCTTTTGGCCATGGTCTTGCCATCGCAACCGCTCCGGGCCACTGAGACAGAGAAGCTGGAAGCGTTTTTGGAAGTCACGGGCTTTGACGTCGCCCTGGAAAGCATCCGGCTGTCCGCCGATTCCGCCCCGCAGATGCTGGGCCTGCAAGCGGATGACTTCGGGTCTGAGTGGAAGCGTCTGGTGTCAGAGGTGTTTAAGACCGCGTTGATGCACGATATGGCCATGCAAATCCTGGGCCGTGCGCTGGAGGATGATCTGTTAACCCATGCCGCTGATTTTTACGCCACTGATCTGGGCCAACGGCTGGTCACGGCGGAAAACGCGTCCCACATGAAAGAAGACGACGCGCTGAAATCCGAAAGCGGGGAGGCGATTATCGCAGGGCTGGTGCGGATTGGCTCGCCGCGGGTGGAAATCCTCAAGCGACTGACTGAGGCCAGCGATGTCGAAGACAGCTCCATCCGGGCCATTCAAGAAGTTCAGGTACGGTTTTTGATGGCAGCAGCGGGCGCTGGGGTGATTGAGTTGCAGATGGATGAGCCTGACCTGCGCGAGGCCTTAAAGCGCCAAGAGGGCGACATGCGTACCTCAATCAAGGCCAATGCGCTGGCAAACTCTGCCTATACCTATCAGGCTTTTTCCGATGATGAGATGGCGGCCTATGCCGACGCGCTGGCCCATCCGAAGATGCAAAAGGTCTATGCCCTGATGAACGCTGTGCAGTATGAAATCATGGCCAACCGGTTTGAAGAAGTGGCCGCTCGGCTGTCCTCCATGCAGCCCAGTCAGGATCTATGATGCGCCGCGCAGTGTTTCTGGCCCCGGTTTTCGTTGCGCTCACCAGCGTCATGGCCTGGGCGGACGCGCGGTTGAGCGTGTTGGTCGATGTACTGCGCCTGCCAGAGGCGGCGCAGATCCTCAGCGATGAAGGCATTGGCCAAGCTCAAGATCTTAACACTGAGATGTTGGGCGGGCAGGGCGGGGCAGGCTGGCAACAACAAGTGGCCCAGATCTATGCGCCTGCACTGATGGTTGAACTGGTCCGGGCGGAATTGGCGCAAGAACTTGAAGGCGAAGAGCTGGAGCAGGTGATCGCCTTTTTTGCCAGTGATCTGGGCGACAAAATCGTATCGCTCGAAAACACGGCGCGCGTCGCCATTCAGGAACCCGACGTAGAAGACGCCGCCCGCGCGCGCCATGCAGAGCTGGAGGCGGCGGGGGATGATCCGCGTCTGGCCCAGATCGCAGCCTATATCGACAGCGGGGACATGATCAGCCGCAATGTGATGAGTGCCATCAACTCCAACTTCCAATTCCTGCGCGGCCTTGCAGACGGCGGTGCGCTTGAGATGACCGAAGAAGAGATGCTGGCCGATGCCGCTGGCGATCTTGAAGCAACAACCCAGGACACCACCGGTTGGCTTTTTAGTTTTCTGTTGCTGGCCTATCACCCGCTCAGCGATGAAGAGCTGGACCTCTACCTGGCATTTTCTGAAACCTCTGCGGGGCAGGCGTTGAACACCGCTCTGTTCAACGGCTTTGGCAAGGCCTATGAGGATATTTCCTATGCTCTGGGCCGCGCCGTGGCGTTGAACATGAACGTCCAGGAACTTTAGCGCCGAAAACCCAGGTTTCGCGCTTGACTTGTGCGTCCAATCCATCAATAAGCCCGCATCCCGGCGGACATGTCTGCTTCGGGACCATTTTTAATGACGCCCTAAGGGCGCGCTGTTCGAGGTGGATCTGGCATAGGGCCAATCCGAAACACCCATCCGGGGGCCAAAGAACGCGGCAATGTGAAGGAAGACGCGATGTTTGCGGTCATCAAGACTGGCGGTAAGCAATATAAGGTAGCCTCCGGCGATATGCTGCGGGTGGAACGTATTGCAGCAAGCGCTGGCGAAAAAGTTCAATTCAACGACGTGCTGATGCTGGGTGGTGACAAGCCACAGGTGGGCGCGCCTCTGATCGACGATGCTGCGGTTCAGGCCGAAGTGGTCGATCAGATCAAAGGCGAAAAGACCATCAACTTCGTCAAGCGCCGTCGTAAGCACTCCTCCAAGCGGACCAAGGGCCACCGTCAGAAGCTGACATTGGTCAAGATCACCGACATCCTGGCAACAGGTGCGGGCAAGTCCAAGGTGATGGCAGCGGTTGGCACGGGTTCCGTATCCGCAGCGGCAGTGGCAGCGCTGTCCGGTGCGACAGCAGAAGCGGCCAAGCCTGCAAAAGCAGCCAAGCCTGCCAAGGCGGAGAAAAAAGCTGAGCCAAAGGCCGAAGCGCCTAAGGCCGAGAAGAAAGCAGCGCCCAAGAAGGAAGCTGCAGCAGCGGATGCTTCCGGTGCGGACGATCTGAAAGAGCTGTCTGGCGTTGGCCCAGCCCTAGAGAAGAAGCTGCACGCCGCTGGCGTGACAACCTTCGCTCAGATCGCAGCATGGACTGAGGAAGACGTAGCTGCTATGGACGAGAAACTGTCTTTCAAAGGCCGGATCGAGCGTGAAGGCTGGATCGAACAGGCCAAAGAAAAATCTAAAGGCTAAGGAGAGAGCACATGGCACATAAAAAAGCAGGCGGCTCATCCCGTAACGGACGCGACTCAGCGGGTCGTCGTCTTGGCGTAAAGAAATACGGCGGCGAAGCTGTGATCCCTGGCAACATCATCGTGCGTCAGCGCGGCACCAAGTTTTGGCCTGGTGAAGGTGTTGGCATGGGCAAAGACCACACAATCTTTGCAACAGCCGACGGTGCAGTTCAGTTCCACAAGGGCCTGAAAAACCGCACGTTCATTTCCGTCATGCCGGTGGCCGAGGCCGCAGAGTAAGCCGTACCCGAAAAGGTTTTTAAAAATTCAGGGGATCGGCGGAAACGCCGGTCCCTTTCTCGTTTTCACAGGAGGCTTGCATGCCTCAGACACTTCAAACTGAGCGATTGACGCTCCGCGCCCCGCGCATGTCGGATGCGGCCGACATTGTGCGGGCCGTGAACGATGTCGAAGTGACACGCTGGCTGTCGCAGGTGCCCTTTCCTTACGCGATGCAGGATGCCGAAGCCTTTATCGCGCGGCAAACCTCAGGCCAGACGTTTATGATGTGCCGCGATGATACGGTCATCGGCTGCATCGGAACCGTTGGCGAATTTGGCTACTGGCTGGGTCGGCCTCATTGGGGGCAGGGCCTGATGTCTGAGGCAGCTGAGGTGGTTCTGGATTGGCATTTTGGCGCACAAGACACCGCCTTGGAAAGCGGCCATGCCGTTGGCAACACGCGTTCGCGGCAGGTCTTGCTAAAGATGGGTTTCGCGGACACTGCGGTCGTTGACCGCGCGCACAAGATCACGGGTGAAGTGCGCCGCCAGCAAAAGATGGCGCTCACGGCTGAGCGCTGGAGGGCACGGCAATGAGCGTCGCAATCGCCTCCTTCGCCATCTTCGCAGCCTCTCAGGTCGGCACGCCGGGGCCTGCCAATATGGCGCTTATGGCCACGGGCGCGCGCTTTGGCTTTCGCGCGGCACTGCCTTTTGTTGCGGGTGTGGCCCTGGGCAAACAGCTGATCATCTGGCCCATCGGCTTTGGCCTGATGGAGCTGGCCGAAGCTGCCCCCGGTGTCTTTGCCGCGCTCAAGTATATCTCGGCCGCCTATATCATCTGGCTGGCATGGAAGGTCGCGAACCTGCGTCTGGGCACCGGCAGAGACGCCTCCGCAGCCCCCGGCTTTCTGGCCGGGCTGATTGTCCACCCCCTCAACCCCAAGGCCTGGGCGATGATCGTGGGCGGTTTCACCGCCTTTGTCGCCCCCGGCACCCCCACATGGGAGGCAACCGCCACCATCGCGGCGGTGCTCTTGGCCTGCCAAATCATCTTGCACCCCATTTGGACCCTGGCAGGGGACGCCATTGCCCGCACCGTCGCGGGCACACGGGCCGAACCCTACCTGATGTGGACATTGGCAACCCTGACCGTCGCCTCTGTCTTGTTCGTGCTATTCGGAGGAGGATAAGCACATGCAAATGCAAACCATCATCAACCAACCGGTGATCGAAACCCCTCGGTTTGATCTGCGCCCCTTGCGGCGTTCAGACCAGGGGCTGATTGAGATGTACGCCAGCGACCCCCGTGTGGCACAGAACACCACATCTATTCCCCATCCTCTGCCCCCCGGCACGATTGAGGCTTTCATCACCCGTGCCATGGCCCAAGACCGGGTGGAGGATGTCTGGGTGATGGATGGTCTGAAATCCCAGGGGGCTGAGGTGATGGGCGTGATCTCTCTCATCCGGCTGGACCGCAACCAATCTGAGGTGGGCTATTGGGTGGCCCCTGCGTTTTGGAACACGCATCTGGCTTCTGAGGCGGTGCAAGCGCTGGTCGCGGCCAACCCTTTGGGCAATGAGGCGATGTTCGCGGCGGTCCTTCATGACAACCCCGCCTCTGCCAAAGTCCTGACCAATGCGGGCTTTGTTTATCTGGGTGATGCGGAAACCTATTGTCTGGCGCGGCAGGCTGCCGTACCCACCTGGACCTATAGCCGCAAGCTCTGACAGCCCTCGAAAGGCCATCCCATGAAGTTCCTTGACCTGTGCAAAGTCTATGTCCGCTCCGGCGCGGGCGGGGGCGGCTGTATTTCGTTCCGGCGCGAAAAATACATTGAGTACGGCGGCCCCGATGGCGGGGATGGCGGCAAAGGCGGCTCGGTCTGGGTTGAAGCCGTGGACGGGTTGAACACGCTAATCGACTTTCGCTACCAGCAGCATTTCTTTGCCAAGAACGGCCAGCCCGGCATGGGCAAACAGCGCACCGGCAAGGATGGCGATGACATCGTGCTGCGCGTGCCGGTGGGAACTGAGATCCTGGACGAAGATCAGGAAACCGTGATCGCGGACATCACCGAAGTCGGCCAGCGTGTTGAGCTGGCGCGCGGCGGGAACGGGGGCTGGGGCAACCTGCACTTTAAATCTGCCACCAACCAAGCGCCACGGCGCTCCAACCCCGGTCAAGACGGGGTGGAACGGACGCTGTGGCTGCGCCTGAAGCTGATCGCGGATGTGGGCCTGCTGGGCCTGCCCAACGCGGGTAAATCCACCTTTCTGGCCGCCACCTCCAATGCGCGGCCCAAGATCGCCGATTACCCCTTTACCACGCTGCATCCCAACCTGGGCGTGGTGGGCGTGGACAATGCGGAATTTGTCGTGGCCGATATCCCCGGCCTGATCGAGGGTGCCTCTGAGGGGCGGGGGCTGGGTGATCTGTTCCTGGGCCATGTGGAGCGCTGCGCCGTTCTGCTGCACCTGGTTGACGGCACGTCGGAGACGATTGCCGAGGATTACCAGACCATCATCACAGAGCTTGAAGCCTACGGCGGCGATCTGGCCGAAAAGCCTCGGATCACCGTCTTGAACAAGATTGATGCGCTTGATGAGGAAGAGCGTGTAGAGGCCTGTAAAGAATTGGAAAATGCTGTAAGTGGCCCCGTGATGATGATGTCAGGTGTGGCCCGTGACGGCGTGACGGAAGTGCTCCGCGCCCTGCGGTCTGAGATTGATGAAGACCGGTTGCGCCAAAAACCTGTTGAGGACACAGAGCCATGGCATCCCTGACGGCAGCCAAGCGCATTGTCGTCAAAATCGGCTCTGCGCTGTTGGTGGATAAATCAAGCGGTGATCTGCGCGACGATTGGCTGCGCGCCTTGGCAAAAGATGTGCATTGGCTCAAGGGCTTAGGCTGCGATGTTGTGCTGGTGTCTTCAGGCTCCATCGCGTTGGGGCGCGGGGTTTTGGGCCTGCCGCCAACCCCCTTGGCATTGGAACAATCCCAAGCCGCCGCCGCCGTAGGCCAGATCCGGCTGGCCCGCGCCTATGAAGAGGCGCTCGCCCCCCACGGCATCACAACGGCCCAAGTGCTTGTCACGCTTGAGGACAGCGCCGACCGCCGGCGCTATCTCAACAGTCGCGCGACATTGGAGCAACTGCTCAGCCTTGGCGTGGTGCCCATCGTGAATGAGAATGACACCGTCGCCACCGATGAAATCCGCTTTGGCGACAATGACCGACTGGCCGCGCAGATTGCTGTCACCGTGGGGGCGGACCGGCTGATCCTGCTGTCTGATGTCGATGGCTTCTACTCTGCCAACCCCGCCGATGATCCTGCGGCGACGCGCTATGACGTCATCGATGCCATCACGCCCGAGATTGAGGCGATGGCCGGTGATGCCGGTTCTGGCCTAAGCAAGGGCGGCATGAAGACCAAGCTGATGGCGGCCAAGACGGCCACTGCGGCAGGCTGTGCGATGGCCATCACCGAAGGATCCGTTATGCGGCCGTTGCAAGCGTTGCAGGGTGGGGCGCAGGCCACTTGGTTTACCGCGCAGACCGACCCACAAGCCGCGCGCAAACGCTGGATCGCGGCGATGAAACCGCGCGGTGCGGTGTCGCTCGATGCGGGGGCTGTGGGCGCGCTCAAGCGGGGGAAATCGCTGCTGCCTGCGGGTGTGACACAGGTGACCGGGCCCTTTGGACGCGGCGACAGCATCGCGCTGCTTGATCCGGCGGGGCGCACCATTGGCTCCGGGCTCAGCCGCTATGCCTTTGAGGAGGCGCGCAAAATCGCAGGCCATCAAAGCGCTGAGATTGAGAATTTGCTGGGCTATCCGGGACGGGCCGCTTTGATTCACCGCGATGATATGGCACTCTCGCTCGACCCATAGGCAAACCGCACTTCACTTGATACTTTAGATAAGAGGCGCAGGCCAATGAAAGATAACGATAATATCTCCGAACTGATGGCGGACCTTGGCGCGCGCGCCAGGGCGGCGGCGGCTGTTTTGGCAAGCGCCACCGCTGAACGAAAGCACGCCGCACTGGTCAGCGCGGCTGAGGCCGTTTGGAAAAACCGCGCAGACATCCTGGAGGCCAACGCCAAGGACATGGAGTTTGGCCGGGACAAGGGTTTGTCAGATGCGATGCTGGACCGGCTAATGCTGGATGAGGCGCGCGTGCAAGGCATGGTGGACGGGCTGCGCAGCGTTGCCGAACAAGCCGATCCCGTAGGCGAGGTGATCGCCAGCTGGGAACAGCCAACGGGTCTGAGCATTGAACGCGTGCGCACGCCCTTGGGTGTCATCGGCGTGATCTATGAAAGCCGGCCCAACGTCACAGCCGATGCCGGGGCGCTGTGTTTGAAAGCGGGCAACGCGGTCATCCTGCGTGGCGGTTCTGAAAGCCTGCATTCCTCACGCGCCATTCAAGCCTGCCTGCAGCAAGGGTTGCGCGACGCTGGCCTTCCTGAGGATGCGGTACAGCTGGTGCCCACCCGTGACCGCGCCGCGGTTCAGGAAATGCTGACCATGACTGACACCATTGATGTGATCGTACCACGCGGCGGCAAGGGGCTGGTTGGACTGGTTCAGCGCGAAGCGCGGGTTCCTGTTTTTGCACACCTTGAAGGGATTGTGCACATCTATATCGATGCTGCTGCCGATCCTGAAAAAGCGCTCAAGATCGTTTTGAACGCCAAAACCCGACGCACGGGCATTTGCGGCGCGGCTGAGTGTTTGTTGATCCATGAAGACATCGCCAAGACGATCGGCCAGGGCGTTGTGCGGGCCTTGATGGACGCTGGGGTTGAGGTGCGCGGCGATGCGGCTTTGCAAGACATCGCAGGCGTCACTCCCGCCACTGAGGATGACTGGGGCAAAGAGCATCTGGACATGATCATTTCCGCCAAAACAGTGGCAAATCTGGATGAGGCCATCGACCACATCCGCAGATTTGGATCCAACCACACCGATTGCGTGATCACTGAGGACGCGGGCGTTGCCGCGGGTTTCATGAACCAGTTGGATTCCGCCATTTTGATGCACAACGCCTCGACCCAATTCGCCGACGGCGGGGAATTCGGCATGGGGGCTGAGATTGGCATCGCGACCGGCAAGATGCATGCACGCGGTCCAGTGGGCGCGGCACAGCTGACCAGTTTCAAATACCTGGTGCGCGGTGATGGCACGGTCCGCGCGTAAAGCGCGGTCTGGTGCGGGGTGAATGTGTTAGATCAACGAAGCCGTTGGAGTCGTTGATATCAAATGGCTTTTAAGTTTGGATTTAAAGAAGGGTGAATAGCTACGCGCCCTGAAAGCCTATCAACATACAGTGTTTTCGGCAGCTTGCGGGGCGCTTCGCAAGCGCCACCCAAAGGGTTTATAGCCTCAGAACGTCAGCGACAGCTTGGTTTCTGTCGCCTCAAACGAAGCCGCACGATCCATATCAGCCACCAGCAAGGGCAACAGCGCAAATTGGACGTGCGAGGGCAGGATCTCACCATCTTGAACCTGGCCCGTCAGATGGCCCCAATAGAGCGGATCGGCATTCACCCGGTCGGCAGTGGCGGCCAAAAGCCAGCTGCCTTCTTGCTCAGTGATGGTGATATCGCCGCCATAGGGCAGGGCGCTTTCCATGCACAAAAGCCCTAGGAACACCAACCTCACCTCGGCACGCGGGGCTGGGGGTTCAACACGCCAGTGGATGTTGAGCCGACCGCCTTCGTAAAGATCGCGCAGGATTGAGCGAACCTCAGCCGGGCCCAGCAGTTGTTCGCCCGCCGCCCCAAAGGCCACGCGAAAGAAACGGATGCGCGCGCTGGCGTTGTCGACGCTTTCACCGATCAGCCCCATTTCCGGACCCGCCGGGTTGCCCGACATGCTGAGCAATTCCAACCCGTTGTTGATGGCTCCAATCGGGGATATGAGATCGTGACAGATGCGGCTGCCAATCAGCGCCGCCAGATTTGTCGCCTCGGCCCCCATCAGATTGGCACGCGGCAAAAGGAGAGACGCATGGACGATCTGAATGCAATGCTGACGCCCGGCATGCTTGTGCGCCACCCAGACCAGCCCGATTGGGGTGTGGGGCAGGTGCAAAGCAACATTGCGGGCCGGATCACCGTCAATTTCAGGGATGAAGGTAAGATCGTCATCGACAGTTTCCGCATTGGCCTTCTCCCGGTTTTTGATGACTGAAGATGCTTGCCAAATGGTTAATGGCGAAACGCCTCCTGTTTACTCAACTTTAAGATGCATCATTCTGACGAACCTTGCAAGTGTTGCGATCTTGGCGTGATTTACCTATCACCGCGCCACGCTCCGACAGATCAACGCTGGGCCATGCACCGATGACCTCCACAGACTTTCTTGTCCGGCTGGCTGAAACGGAGGCCGATCTGCACGCAGCACAACGCTTGCGCTATGAGGTTTTTGTCGAAGAGCTGGGGGGCAGCGGGCATCTGGTGAACCACGATGAGCGGTTGGAACGGGATGCGCTTGATCCCTATTTCGACCACATGCTGTTGATTGACCAGCCCGCCCAAGAGGTTGTGGGCGTATACCGTTTGATGCGGCCCGAACAGGCGGCAAAGGCGGGGCGTTACTATACTGCCGCTGAATATGATCTGGCACCGCTCATGGCTTCGGGGCGGCGAATACTGGAATTGGGACGGTCTTGTCTGAAAAAGCCCTATCGGGGCGGGTTGGGTTTGCACGCGCTTTGGTCGGGGCTGCACAGCTATGCCAAAACCCACGATATCGAAGTGCTGTTTGGTGTGGCCAGCTTTCACGGCACGGACGCCGCGGCCCTGCGCCAGCCGCTGTCCTTTCTACACCACAGCCACCTGGCCGCACCGCAGCTGCGGGTCAAAGCGCATGAGGCGGCTTTTCAATCGATGGATCTGCTGCCCGCCGCAGACATCGACCGCAAGGCGGCGCTGCTACAGATGCCAAGCCTGATCAAAGCCTATCTGCGCGCAGGCGGCAAAGTGGGCGAGGGCGCGTTTATTGATCATGAATTCAACACCACCGACGTCTGCCTGATCCTCGACACGCAAGATATGCCCGAACGTCAGGCCCGGATCTATGGTGGTGTATCATGAGCACAACCTGGAACGATAACGAGCCCCCGACAGACAGCCGGATCACCGCCCTAGGATGGCTGCGTGTGGCCTTGCGCGCGCCTCCGCTGGCGGTGCTGGTGTTTGGCGGTTTGGCGCTGTTGCTGGCAGTGCGGCTGGTGGAACGCCCGATTTGCGGCTGGCACCGACCTGTGACGCCCTATATTACCCAAGCGGTCTGCCGGGGCGCGCTGATGATCCTGGGCATCCGCTACGCGGTGCAAGGCCAGCCCATGACGGGCAGGGGCGGCGTGGTGGCAAATCATTCCTCATGGCTCGACATCTTTGCGCTGAACGCCGCCAAGCGGATCTACTTTGTCTCCAAATCCGAAGTGGCGGGATGGCCGGGCATCGGCTGGCTGGCGCGGGCCACGGGCACGGTCTTTATCGAACGCAACCGCACCCGAGCGAAGGAACAGACGGAACTGTTTCAAGAACGGCTCTTGGCCGGGCACAAGCTGCTGTTCTTTCCAGAAGGGACCAGCACCGATGGCCTGCGGGTGTTGCCCTTCAAGACCACACTTTTTGAGGCGTTCATGGCCGAAGGGCTGAGAGATGAGATCTCAATCCAGCCGGTCACCGTGAATTTTGAAGCGCCCAAAGGGGCGGATAAGCGGTTTTATGGCTGGTGGGGGGATATGGATTTTGCGCCGCATCTGCTGAGCACACTTGCACCAGTGCGGCAGGGGCGGATCACTGTGGTCTATCACCCACCCTTGAAAGTGTCAGATTATCCCGACCGCAAAGCACTAGCCCGCGCCTGCGAAGATGCAGTTCGGCGCGGGCATCTGAATGCGGCTGAAAACGTTACTTCTTGAAGGCAAAGGCGCTGTCTGGCACCGGGCCCATGCGGCCACCTACATTCCAGTCCATCATCAGACAGGCCGTGCCTTTGCGCTGAAAATAAGTGGCCTCCAGCGCATACCAACCGGCGGTGGGCACGATCACCTCTTGGACGCCAGCAGGCTCACAGGCATGGATCTCATCGTAAAGCGCCACAGGCTGGCCACCGATGCTGGCTGCGATGCCGTCATTGCTGACGAATTCGATTTCATAGGTGCCTGCGGTGTCAAAACGGACATAGCCGCTGATGGAGGCCGCGACTTTTTGGGCCTTCTTTGACGTCAACGCCAAATCACCCTCATCGTTATCCAGATAGGACAGACCTTTCAGCGGCGGCCCTGCCTTGCCTTTGCGCAGAGCCTTGTTTGCATCCGCCAGCGTGCGCACATCCCCTGGATAGGCATATTCAACAGCCAAACCTTGGGCCAGTTGGCCCGCAGAGGGTTGGGGATCTGCCGGGGTCAGCGTAACGGGGGCGGCAAATGCGCTTCCGGCCATTAGAAACGCTGTTAGGGATAGGGCACGTGTGAACATGGGGTGATGCATCCTCGGATTTCGTTAATTATCGGGAAAACACTGCGCTGAATCTGTCGCCCTGTCTATGGAAATCGCGGGGGTCGCGGAGGCGGGCGTTTTGCCCTTGTGCGAAACGCGCGGGTGTCTTATACGCCGCGCATTCAAACCCGCAGTCGGGGTTGGGCCTTTGAGGGAGACATCCTTAAACGTCCGCCGGTTGGACCACTTGGTTCATACCCCCGATGAGGCTAAACCGGAAAGGAAATGAGACATGGCTCTTCCAGAGTTCTCCATGCGCCAATTGCTTGAAGCAGGCGTACACTTCGGCCACCAGACGCAGCGTTGGAACCCCCGCATGGGTCCGTTCATCTATGGCGCGCGCAATGGCATCCACATCATGGACCTGACGCAAACTGTTCCAATGCTGGACCAGGCGCTGACAGCGATCCGTGACACCGTCGCCAAGGGCGGCAGCATCCTCTTTGTTGGCACCAAGCGTCAGGCCTCTGGCCCCATCGCTGAGGCGGCAGAGAAATGCGCACAGTATTACATGAACCACCGCTGGCTCGGTGGCACGCTGACCAACTGGCAGACCGTGTCCCAGTCCATCAACCGCCTGAAAGCGATTGATGAGCAGGCTGAGCGTGGCTTTGAAGGCCTAACCAAGAAAGAGCGTCTGGGCATGGAACGTGACCAGGGCAAGCTGCAGGCGTCTTTGGGTGGTATCCGCGAAATGGGCGGCCGTCCTGACCTGATCTTCGTCATCGACGTCAAGAAAGAAGCGCTGGCCGTGGCCGAAGCCAACAAACTGGGCATCCCGGTTGTGGCTGTGGTTGACACCAACTGCTCGCCCGATGGCATCGACTACATCATCCCAGGCAACGACGACGCGGCCCGCGCCATCTCGCTTTACTGCGATCTGGCAGCGCGCGCAGCCCTGGACGGCATGTCCGCTCAGCTGGGTGCCGCCGGTGTTGATTTGGGTGCAATGGAAGAAGCTCCCGCTGAGGAAGCGCTGGCCGAAGAGGCCCCCGCCGAAGCCCCAGCAGAAGCAACAGCCGAATAACTCGGCTGTCACGCGCTTGAAACGGGGGCAGGGGATACCTGCCTCCAAATCACTTACGAACAGGAGAACCAAGAGATGGCGATTACAGCATCTATGGTGAAAGAACTGCGCGACAGCACGGGCGCAGGCATGATGGACGCCAAAAAGGCGCTCACTGAGAATGATGGCGACATGGAAGCAGCGGTAGATTGGCTGCGCACCAAGGGTCTGGCCAAAGCGGCCAAGAAATCCGGCCGTACCGCAGCCGAAGGCCTGGTGGCCGTTAAGGTTGAAGGCGGTCACGGTGTTGCGGTTGAGGTGAACTCTGAGACCGACTTTGTTGCGAAAAACGCCGACTTCCAAGCCATGGTTGCCAGCATCGCAGATGCGGCCATGGGTGTGGCTGACGTTGACGCACTGAAAGCAGCTGAGATCGACGGCAAGCCCGTTGAGACCGTTGTGACAGACGCGATTGCCACCGTGGGTGAGAACATGACCCTGCGCCGCATGGCGTCTGTCGATGGCGAAACCGTTGTTTCTTATGTGCACAACGCAGCAACGGCTGGCATGGGCAACATCGGCGTGCTGGTCGCAATGACCGGTGGCGACGAGGCGTTCGGTAAGCAGGTTGCGATGCACATCGCCGCAACCAACCCTGCTTCCTTGTCCGAAGATGACCTCGACCCAGCGGTGGTTGAGAAGGAAAAGCAGGTCCAGATGGACATCGCCCGCGAATCCGGCAAGCCCGAGCAGGTCATCGAAAAGATGATCGTGGGCCGCATGAAGAAATTCATGTCCGAGATCACGCTGGTCAACCAGCAATTCGTCGTGAACCCCGACGTGACAGTGGCCGCAGCCGCCGAAGAAGCAGGGGCCAAGATCACTGGTTTCGTACGTCTGGAAGTGGGCGAAGGCATCGAAGTGGTTAAAGAAGACTTTGCCGCTGAGGTGGCAAAAGCTGCTCAGGGCTAAGCCTGATCCGATATTTTCCAAAAGGGCGGGACCTTCGGGTGCCGCCCTTTTTTGTTGTGTGACTTGACCGGGAGAGGGGACGGGACCCTGCTTGGCCAAAGCCAGCTCAAAACGAAAAGACGGACCCCGCTGCCGCAGGATCCGCCTTTGACCGGGGCGGGGACCCCGATGCTTATTTGTTCCGGCGGTCTAGGCGGATCAATACACCCAGACACATCCGGTACCCGCAAGAGCCTTGCAATCACAAGGGGTTACGAGCAGTTGTTCCCAGAGTTTAACCCGTTGGACGGAACAGGTTAACCTTGCGTCAGAACCATGCTTCTCACCAGTCAGGGATTCCTTACCCTTTGGTAAAATTTGAGAAACCAAGGGGAATAAGCCGCAGCTTTTGTCAGATCTGACGATCCTCAGGCATCCATGATGAACATCTGATTGGCGAAAGCGGCTTTCATCACAGCCTGTGCGGTCGTTTCAACCGCCAGCGCTTCGCGCGCGAGGCGCAGGTGCTTTTCCACCGTGGCAGCCGTTAACCCCATCAAGACCGCGATGTCCTGCATGGTTTTGCCATCCCCAACCCATTCAAGCGCTTCGCGCTGGCGCCGGGTCAAGGTGCGGTTGGGCGCGGTGTAGGGCAGGGTGAGGATTTTGAGATGAGCGATGTCATTCATCAATTTGATGTCGTCCCCATGTTTGGCCCACACCTTGTCGACATCCTCTTGCGACATGCCTTCCTTGGCCGTTAGCGCAATCGCCCCTTTGGAGCGGTTGGAGATCGACTTGAAGCTCACCGTATACCCGGCCGTCACGCCCATACGTTGGTTAAAGGCCACCACAGCTTGCTCTGCCGCTGTCATCGCCCGTTCGCGGGCCATATCGTGCATGACCGTCCAACTGCAGGCCCCATCATGGGTGAGGGCCCACCGCACCATGGGCGCATGGTAATACAGCCCGCCGCCCAGAAATTCATCCGTATAGTCGCGGCTGTGGTTGGTCAGAATGACAAAATCCTCAGGATCGCCGAGGGAGGTGGACGTGCGGTATCTTGTGAAACCATAGATCAGACGATCAAAGCCATAGTCGGCCATTTTGACCACATGCGCGTCCCACAGCTCTTCGATTGTGGGGCAATGCGCAATAGTGTGAAGATAGTCTCGTAAGCTCATGCTTTTGATACATGTTCTGTGATAGCCGTCAGCGCCAGAACATAGCCATGCGCGCCGAACCCGCAAATAAGACCAAGTGACACAGGGGCAATGTAGGATGTGTGCCGAAACGGCTCACGCGCGTGGACATTGCTCAGATGCAGCTCAACCACGGGCAGTTCCACACTGGCGATGGCATCCATCAAAGCGATGGAGGTATGTGTATAAGCGCCAGCGTTCAGCACGATGCCAGCATGTTTGTCTTTGGCCGCATGTATCTGATCTATCAGCGTTCCTTCGTGATTGCTTTGCGCGAAAGCAACCTCAACACCCAGACCTTCGGCGGCCTGGTGGCACATCGCTTCGATGTCAGCCAGCGTTGTCGTGCCATAGACCTCTGGCTGGCGTGTTCCCAGCAGGTTGAGGTTTGGACCGTTTAGAATCAGAATTGAGGACATATCGGCTCACAGCGTTTTCGCGACGTTAATGCCGCACTTGATGACCTGTCCAGAGGATGTGAGATTTGGATGGGGGATGTGCCACGGATCCAACATCTAAATCGAATAATCAGTATTATGTAAATTTAACCTGTGTAGAAATGGCCTTGAAACCAAGGCCTTCGCCTATCTGCCCCTAACATAGATCAAAACAGACGTTTTGAAATGCACCATCCGTGCAAAGCCGCAATATGCACAGCAAATGGGATTGATTGCCCGCGCGCCATTGGGCACCTTCGCGAAGAAACAACAAGGGCTTCGATATGCGCGTTGCACTGATCTCTTTCTGCTTTGCTATGTCCGCGACTGGCGCGGTGGCGAATGGATTGCCCGACGCCATCACCGATGCCGATTATCTGCCCGTCCGCTACGAAGAAGCGCTCTTGGGTCAGATGTTGTTTTATGATCCCATCCTGTCAGGCAACCGCACCGTCGCCTGTGCCACCTGCCATCACCCCAAGTTCGCGACGGCTGATGGCGTGTCGCTGTCCTTTGGCGATGGCGGCATCGGCCTGGGACCGGCGCGCCGCGCCGATCCTGACAATTGGCCAGAGAAACGCATCCCGCGCAATGCGCCCGGCTTGTTCAACCTCGGCGCGCGGGAATTCACGGTGATGTTTCATGATGGCCGTTTGCAAGCCGATCCAGATCATCCCAACGGCATGCGCACACCGATGGACGCGGACATGACGGCGGGCTTCGCGTCTGTGCTGTCGGCGCAAACGATGTTTCCGGTGCTTAGCCGGGATGAGATGGCAGGATCCTACAAGGAAAACGATGTGGCCAAAGCCGTACGCCAAGGCCGCATCGCAGGCCCCGGTGGCGCATGGGATCTTTTGGCGCGCCGCGTGGGCGGCATAGAGCAATATGCGCAACAGTTTCAGACTGTCTATCCGCATATAGATGGCCCGGAAGACATTGGTTTTACGGATATTTCAAACGCCATTGCGGTTTTCATGGCCTTTGAATGGCGCTCAGACACCGCACCTTTTGACGCCTATCTGCGCGGTGAAACAACGCTGAGCGCGCAGGCCCAAGCTGGGATGGATCTGTTCTATGGCCCCGCTGAATGCGCCACATGCCATGCGGGCAAATTCCAGACAGATCACAGGTTTCACGCGATGGGTGCGCCACAGATTGGTCCGGGCAAAGCCGCCGATTTCCAAGACCACAAGCGGGATGAAGGCCGGTTCCGTGTCACTGGTGCGCCCAAAGATCTCTATGCGTTTCGCACCCCGTCGCTGCGCAACGTGACGATGACAGCGCCGTATGGCCATGCGGGCGCGCACAAGGACCTGGCTGTCTTCATTGCCGCCCACGCGGATCCTGTGAAAGGGTTGGAAAGCTATGATCCGGCCCAGGCGGTGCTGCCGGATTTTGAAGGCTCAGACTTTGATATCCTCAATGACCCACAGCAAACTCAGGCGATCAAGGACGCGGTACAGCACGCCCCCGTTTCCTTAAGTGATGGTGACATCGCAGCGATCATTGCCTTTCTGGACAGCTTGACCGACCCCGCCGCAATCGAGGGCCGCCTAGGCATACCGGAACGCGTACCGAGCGGCCTTGCGATACCTTAGATATGCCCCTTAGGGGTATGAAATCACGTGATTTTCACCGGAGTCCAACCGATGCACACTCTCCGTGCCATCCGGCCAGATTACCGTGACATCAACCACCTTATCATCGCCCAGACCAAAGTGCTGCGGGCCCGTTTTGCCGCCCCCATGCCCTCCGCCTACAACAACCTGAACGGATTGCGGCGCGCCCTGCCCTGATACGCTGATCCGCGCGCCGATGGCGTCCACATTCGGTCCAACCTGACGCAAAGAGATACCGATCCAACTGCCAACATCTTGCGTAACGTTTCGGTAAAGCTCCATGCCCGCACGGCGGTTCACCACCGCGATATCCAGCCGACCGTCGCCATCAAAATCGGCCAAGGCACCGCCACGCGATCGCGCCATGCTTGCGATGCCAGCCTCAGCCGCGGTTTCTACAAACCGGCCATCTGGCTGCTGCATCAGCAGGTTGTTGGGATCACGCGTGGCCATGCCAGGCATTTGATCCACGTTGCCTTTGGTCAGGAACAAATCCGGCAGACCATCATTGTCAATATCGCCAAATTCCGCATGCCAACCGGTTGAAGGGCGCCCATCGCCGCCAGTATGGGGCCGTTGCGCATAGGTGCCAATATCGAAAGGCGCCGCCACATAGCTGCCATCGGGCTGGGCCAGCTGCAGCACCTGATCCCCCATGGAGGTCAGCATAACCTCATCCCGGGCATCACCGTTCAAATCCCGGCTGGCAATCCCCATGCCCCAGAGCGACACCTCAGGCCAACCGTCGGCCTCATTCAAGAAGCGGCGCTCTGAGATGTCCCACATCTGCTCAAATCCGCCCTTCACATAATAATGTCGGTCGTTGGAAATCCGCAGGCTCAACCGTCCCCGTGCGTCGCGCGCGGCGAGCATGGACAAGGGGCAAAACCCCGGTGCAAGCACCTCGGACTGATAGACGCCATCTTTGGGGCGCAGGATTTGATTTGTATCGCAGGCCTCAAACGGGCCATCCGCATCCGTCCGGTCGACATAGTTGCCAATGGCCATGGTGGGCAAAGCAGCACCGACATCCCACCAGGCGGTGAACGCCGTGCTCCACTGCGGCAGCGCAGGAAGGGCCCACTCAGCGCTAGCATCATAAAACCTGCAGCTGCCCTGCCCCCGCAACAGCACATTCGGTCCGGCGCGCAGGATGAAAAGATCCATATGCGCATCCCCGTCGACATTGAGCGGATACGCCCCGGTTACGCCCGTCAGATCGGTTTGTTCCAAACGGTCGAAAGTGAAATCGCCCTTGTTAATGAACAGGGATGCAGGGTTGGCACCGCCTGCGGCAAACATCTCGGGCAGGCCGTCTGCGTTGCAGTCGAAAACGGCCAATCCACCGCCCACGAAATGCTCCCATCCGCCGCCATAGACATGCGCTGCCACCTGATCGGAGCGGTCTTCAAAGAGCGGTGCCGCTGTGGCCCCCTGCCCCAGTACCGCCAGGATCAGCGCCATCCGCCTCACGCGGCGCGGGCCTCACCGCCGATCAGTGTTGCGGTCATCTCAGACAATGCCAAAGCAGAGGCACCCCGCGCCCACACCAAATCATCCCAGGCGTTGATCGCCACCTGACAGGGCCGACAGCCTTCGTTCAGGGTCAGATCCCGCATCGAGGCCATCAGCTCTTCGGCATAGAACTCCGCATAATGCAGCCGCCCACCAGACAAGATAATCAGCGCAGGATCAAAGAGTTGCACCACATTCGACAGCCCCAAAGACAAATACCGGCTGGCCCTGCGAAAGATCGTGTCAGCGCCCGGATGGCCCTCTTTTGCTTTTGCAAACAAGGTGGCCAGAATTTCAGCGTTGCTTTCGGAATTATCAAAGCTTTGCCCCAGGGCCGTCGCCGCCTCACGGGTGAGCGCGTAGTCGGCCAAATAGGCCTCCAGGCACCCGCGTTGGCCGCATTGGCACAGCGCGCCATCCAACTGAACCTTAGTGTGGCCAAGCTCCAGCCCCATGCCATGGGCCCCGCGGTAAATCTGGTTGCCCAGGACCAGCCCCATCCCAACGCCGCTTTCCACAGTAACAACCGCAAAATCAGACAGCGCCCGCCCCTGCCCGAACCACAGCTCAGCCAGCGTCAGCATGTTGGCATCGTTATCCAGCATCACCGGCAGGCCCAAACGGTCGCGGCACACGGTCATGAAATTCTCTTCGCGGGTCTGCAAAAGCGACGACCAGACCACATTGCCGGAGTGGTGATCGACGATACCGGGCAGACCAATGCCCACCGCTTTGACGTCCCGCAGCGTCTTGTTGGCACCTTCCAGCAGCTTTCGGATCAAGGCCTCTGTTTCATCCAGCAGCAGCGACACAGACCGCCGTGTGTCTGACGACGGCAACTCAGCATCGGCCACGACATGGCCCGCAAAATCAGTCAACACTGCCGTATGACGTTTGAACGCGAGCTTCACGCCAATGACAAAGGCGGCTTCTGGCACCACCTCAAGGGCCACCTTGGGCCGGCCCCGCCCCTGTTCGCGGGGGAGACGTTCAAATTCACGCAAAAACCCAGCCGCGATCAGATCCGCCGTTAGGGTGGTGGCCGAGCCTGCGCTGATCCCCAAGGCGTTGGTGATATCAGCTCGCGCGATGTGGCCTTCGGCACGAACCAGTTCAAAAACCTGCTGGCGCAAAGGACGCGGTGAATGTTGGCCGTGCCGCAGCAGCGGGCCACAGCCCTCGCCCTGGGTGTCTGGCACACTCTCTGAGATTAAATTTACCGACAAAGCTAAATCCTCACCACAAGACCGAATATTTCGCCCTCTGCGCGCAGATTAGGCAGCAAATTTTCAGTTGGCGAGAAAAATTTTGCGATTTTGTAATTTTTTATTTTGACAGCTAAATTAATTTAAGGGAGGTTACTGCGACGGGTTTGACGACTCGCACCGCCTGAGGAGAGACAGGCGATACAAACAAGGGAGAGACTTATGAAGAAACTGCTTTTGGCAGCTGCGTTGACGGCGACGTCCCTGGGGACAACCGTTTACGCTGACGGTCACGGTATGACGGTTGGCGTAAGCTGGTCGAACTTCCAGGAAGAACGTTGGAAAACAGACGAAGCGGCAATCAAGGCTGCACTGGACGCCGCGGGGGCCAAATACATCTCCGCAGACGCGCAATCCTCTTCGGCAAAACAGCTTTCGGATGTTGAAAGCCTGATCGCACAAGGCGTTGATGCCCTGATCATCCTGGCCCAAGACAGCGCCGCCATCGGTCCAGCCGTTGACGCAGCCGCTGCGGAAGGCATTCCAGTTGTGGGCTATGACCGTCTGATCGAAGACAGCCGCGCCTTTTATCTGACATTCGACAACGTCGAAGTGGGCCGCATGCAGGCGCGCGCCGTGCTCGCAGCGCAGCCTGAAGGCCGCTATGTCATGATCAAAGGCTCTCCCACCGATCCAAACGCAGACTTCCTGCGCGGTGGTCAGCAAGAGGTGCTGCAGGACGCGATTGATGCAGGCAAGATCACCATCGTTGATGAGGCCTATACTGATGGCTGGCTGCCCGCCAACGCGCAGCGCAACATGGAACAGATCCTGACGGCAAACGACAACGGCGTTGACGCGGTTGTGGCCTCCAACGACGGTACTGCCGGCGGTGTTGTGGCGGCGCTGACCGCTCAGGGCATGGAAGGCATTCCAGTATCCGGCCAGGACGGCGATCACGCCGCGCTGAACCGTGTGGCACTGGGCACGCAGACCGTGTCTGTCTGGAAAGACGCGCGCGAGCTGGGCAAAGCCGCAGGTGAGATTGCCGTGTCCTTGGCAGGCAGCGATGGCGACATGTCCGCCGTCGGTGACGCCATCGAATGGGAAAGCCCCGGTGGCACCAAGATGACGGCCCGTTTCCTGGCACCCGTGCCGGTCACGGCTGACAACCTGTCCGTCGTGGTCGATGCTGGTTGGATCGGTAAAGACGCACTTTGCCAGGGTGTAAGCAACGGCCCCGCCCCTTGTAACTAAACTCCCCTACTGGTCCGCAGCACCTGCTGCGGGCCAGACCCCTCGATTTTTCCACTCAGATACGTCACCTTCAACCGGCCTGACATCTCAGGCACGGGAGGAATAGGCAATGTCCGCAGAAACCACTGACACCCCTCGGGCCGCCCCAAAGCGCAGCCTGTTTCAAACTCTAGAGCTCGATACGCGCCTGCTTGGCATGATCGGGGCCTTCATCCTGGTCGCCCTTATCTTTAATGTGCTGACCGATGGACGGTTCCTGACACCGCGCAACATCTTCAACTTGACCATTCAGACCGTCAGCGTGGCGATCATGGCCACTGGGATGGTGTTTGTGATCGTCACACGCCACATCGACCTGTCCGTGGGCGCCGTTCTGGCCGCCTGCTCGGCGCTGATGGCCATGACGCAGGTGCGGTTTTTGCCCGGCACCATGGGGCTTGAGCTGGGGCACTGGGCCATTCCATGGATCACGATTGCCGTGGGCCTTGCCCTGGGCGCGTTGATTGGAGCCTTTAACGGCTGGCTGGTTGGCTATCAGGGCATCCCCGCCTTTATCGTAACACTTGGCGGCTTTCTGGTGTGGCGCAATGTGGGCTGGTATCAGACCGGTGGCCAAACCATTGGCCCGCTGGACCAGACCTTTATGATGTTCGGCGGGATCAACGGCACCTTAGGCGGCACGGCCAGCTGGGTGATCGGCATCCTGGCCATTCTGTTCACGGTCTTTGCGATCTTTAATGCCCGCCGCACCAAAGTATCCCACGGCTTTCCCGTCAAACCCATGTGGGCCGAAGTCACACTGGCGGGGATCGCCACCGCGTCCATCGCTGGCTTTATTGGCGTGCTGACCAGTTACAGCGTCCCCGCCCGCGTTGTGGCCCGTGACCCCGCGAAATACGGATGCGAGGTGGCCGAAGGCTGCACGCCGGTCTACGGGCTGCCGATCTCTGTTTTGCTGCTGATTGCGATTGCCGCTGTGATGACGATGATCGCCCGCAAGACCCGCTTTGGCCGCTACATCTTTGCCACCGGTGGCAACCCGGACGCGGCAGAGCTTTCTGGCATCAACACGCGCATGCTGACGGTTAAGATCTTCACGCTGATGGGGGTGCTGTGCGCGCTGGCGGCTGTGGTGGCCTCCTCGCGGCTGGCCAACCACTCAAACGATCTGGGCACGCTGGATGAGCTGCGTGTGATCGCAGCTGCGGTGATCGGCGGCACGGCGCTGTCTGGTGGCATCGGCACGATCTATGGCGCAATCCTGGGCGCACTGATCATGCAATCGCTGCAATCGGGGATGGCCATGGTGGGCGTGGACGCGCCGCTGCAGAACATCGTTGTGGGCGCCGTGCTGGTTGTGGCCGTCTTTATCGATATCCAATACCGCAAACGCATGGGAGCCAAATGATGACGCCCTTAGTTGAGATGAAAGACGTCTCCATCGCCTTTGGTGGCGTGCAGGCTGTGGACAAGGTCAGCATTACCCTCCACCCCGGCGAAGTCGTGGGCCTGCTGGGGCACAACGGCGCGGGGAAATCAACGCTGATCAAGATGCTCTCTGGGGCCTATAAGATGGACAGCGGAGAGATTTGGATCAACGGGACCAAAGCGCAGATCAGCTCCCCCGGGATGCGCGCCGGTACAACATTGAGACGATCTATCAAACGCTGGCGCTGGCAGATAACCTTGACGCGGCCTCCAACCTCTTTTTGGGGCGTGAGCTGACCAATGCCTTGGGCTTTGTGGATGATGATCGGATGGAGGCAGAGACGCGCAAGATCATGGCGCGCCTAAACCCGAATTTCAAAAAGCTGAAAGAACCGGTCTCTGCCCTTTCAGGCGGTCAGCGCCAGTCGGTGGCAATTGCCCGCGCAGTCTATTTCAACGCCAAGATCCTGATCATGGATGAGCCGACTGCCGCCTTGGGCGTGCATGAAACCGCCATGGTGGCCGAGCTGATCCAGGAGCTGAAAAAAGAAGGCCTGGGCATCTTCCTGATCTCGCATGACACGCGCGAGATGATGGAGCTGTGTGACCGTGTCGCCGTCATGAAAAACGGCCAGATGGTGGGCACCGAACGGGTTGAAGATGTGACCGAAGATGACATCCTGTCGATGATCATCTTGGGCAAAAACCCAAAGGCAGCGGCGTAATGTACATCGGATTGGATCTGGGCACCTCATCGCTGAAAGCGATCCTGATCGATGATGCCCAGACCATCCTGGCCGAACATAGCGTGCCGCTCA
The DNA here is from genome assembly GCF_055693825.1 of Sulfitobacter sp. GN1-4. Taxonomy (NCBI): domain Bacteria; kingdom Pseudomonadati; phylum Pseudomonadota; class Alphaproteobacteria; order Rhodobacterales; family Roseobacteraceae; genus Sulfitobacter; species Sulfitobacter sp. GN1-4. The sequence goes on from NZ_JBVFUQ010000003.1 coordinate 2,213,282, forward strand.
CGGTTCAGCGTCCGCATGACGGCTGGTCGGAGCAAGACCCGCAAAGCTGGTGTGATGCAGCAACGACGGCGCTTAAGGCCCTGACATCACTGCATGATTGCAGCCGCGTCACCGGTATTGGCCTTTCTGGTCACATGCATGGTGCCACCTTGGTGGGGCAAAATGATACCCCACTTCGTCCTTGCATGTTGTGGAATGACACCAGAAGTCACGCAGAAGCTGCTGAAATGGATGCAAATCCTGCATTCCGGCAGATCAGCGGCAACATCGTCTTTCCGGGCTTTACCGCACCCAAGGTCGAATGGGTCCGGCGCAATGAAAAAGATACGTTCGATAAGACTGCCAAGATCCTGCTGCCAAAGGACTATCTCAGGCTCTTTCTGACAGGAGAGCATGTATCAGAGATGTCGGATGCCGCTGGCACCTCTTGGCTGGATACTGGCGCACGCGACTGGTCTGATACGCTGCTGGACGCCTGCCATCTGGACCGCACGCATATGCCGCGCTTGGTCGAAGGCTCAGCGCCCTCCGGCCGCTTGCGCAAATCGCTGGCCGATACGCTTGGCTTGCCCCAGGCGATCGTGGCCGGAGGTGGCGGTGACAATGCGGCCGCAGCCATTGGCGCGGGCGTGCTTGAGGCGGGCACCGCCTTTCTGTCCCTGGGCACCTCTGGTGTTCTGTTTGCCGCCAATGAAAGCTACCGGCCTGATGCGGCCTCTGCGGTGCATACGTTTTGTCATGCCCACCGCGATGTCTGGCACCAGATGGGGGTTATTCTTGCCGCGACAGATGCGCTGGAATGGCTGTCGCGCCTGACGGGTCAGTCCGCCGCCGCGCTGACGGCTGATCTGGGCAAGGTGCAGCCACCGGGCAAGACGCTGTTCCTGCCCTACCTCGGCGGAGAGCGCACCCCGCACAACGACGCCCATATCCGGGGCCAGTTCCTGAATTTGGATCACGCAACCGATGCGCCTGCTGCCGCGCGCTATCCTGCAAGGGGTGAGCTATGCCTTTGCCGATTGCAAAGACGCGCTTGCCCAGACCGGCACCAAGATCACCCGCGCGCTTGCGCTGGGAGGTGGCGCGAAATCCGCCCATTGGGTTGAGATGCTGGCAAGCACGCTGAACATCACCCTTGATGTGCCCAAAGCCGGTGACTTTGGTGCAGCCACTGGGGGCCGCCCGTCTGGGCATGATGGCGGCCACCGGTGCGGGCGCCGAAGTGGCCACCCTGCCCCCGATCGACCGCAGCGTTGATCCAGATCCCGCCCTTTGCGACACGCTCGCTGAGGGGCATGCCACCTACCGTAATGCTTACCAACTGCTCAAAGGCCTTCCCCATGACTGACTTTTTCCAAGGCATCCCCAACATCCGCTTTGAAGGCCCTGAGGCGGAAAGCGATTTTGCTTTCCGGCACTACAATCCTGATGAGATGCTCATGGGCAAATCTATGAAGGAACATCTGCGTTTCGCCTGCGCCTATTGGCACTGCTTTGCCTGGCCGGGCGGCGATCCCTTTGGCGGGCAAACGTTCGACCGGCCCTGGTTTGGTGACACGATGGAGCTGGCCAAGATGAAGGCCGATGTGGCCTTTGAGATGTTCAAAATCCTCGACGTGCCGTTCTTTTGTTTCCACGATGCTGATGTCCGTCCCGAAGGCGCGAATTTTGCTGAGAACGCCAGCCGCTTGGATGAGATTGTCGATGTCTTTGCCGCAAAAATGGAAGAGACCGGCACAAAGCTGCTTTGGGGCACGGCGAACCTTTTCTCACACCACCGTTTCATGGCCGGAGCGGCCACCAACCCCGATCCAGAGGTCTTTGCCTTTTCCGCGGCCACGATCAAATCCTGCATGGATGCCACGCATAAGCTGGGCGGCGCCAACTATGTGCTTTGGGGCGGGCGCGAAGGCTATGAGACGCTGTTGAACACCGACATGGGCCGCGAACGCCAACAGGCGGGCCGGATGCTGCAGATGGTGGTGGAATACAAACACAAGATCGGCTTTGACGGCGCAATTCTGATTGAGCCCAAGCCGCAGGAACCCACGAAACACCAGTATGATTATGACGTGGCGACGGTGTACGGCTTCCTCAAGGACTTTGGTCTGGAGAACGAGGTCAAGGTCAACATCGAACAGGGCCACGCGATCCTGGCGGGCCATAGTTTTGAGCATGAGCTGGCGCTGGCGCGTGAGCTGGGCATCTTTGGCTCCATCGACATGAACCGCAACGATTATCAGTCCGGCTGGGACACTGACCAATTCCCCAACAACGTGCCGGAAATGGCGTTGGCCTTCTATGAGGTGCTGCGCGCAGGTGGTTTCACCACGGGCGGGACAAATTTCGACGCCAAGCTGCGCCGCCAATCGCTTGACCCAGAAGATCTGATCCTGGCCCATGTGGGCGGCATGGACGCTTGCGCGGCTGGGCTCAAGGCCGCTGCGGCGATGCTGGAGGATGGCAAGCTGGAGGCGGCGCGTGATGCCCGCTATGCAGGCTGGGACGCGCCAGAGGGGCAATCCCTGATGAACTCTGACCTTGGCAGCATCGACGCGATGGTGCGGGCACAAGACATAAATCCGTCCCCCCGCTCAGGCCGTCAGGAACGGTTGGAGAACTTGGTGAACCGCTACTTGTAACGGCGGTTTTCGAAAAAGCCGTGGTGCATCCAGTGATGATCCGGAGAGGCCGCGTGCGCGCGCACATCCGGGTTCAGCGCCAAATAGCGCTCAGGGTCAAAGTCCGCAGGCAAAACCGCCTGCGGCACGGCTGATTTAAGCTCATCTGATTTCAGATCGACCACATTGTCGCGGAAATGCACATCGCCGGACTGATATTCGGACAAAAGCGGCGTGTAGTAATCACAGCCCTCAAAATAATAGTGGGTCACCTGGCTCCAACGGGTGCGGTTGAGATCCTTGCGGGCCGCCCCCGTGCAAGAGGTTATAGACCCAAATCAGCGCCTGCCCTTTCCTGGCCAGAAAGTGATCCGGCGGTATCTCTTGCCCCGCCAGCGACTGATCCCAAAGCGTCTGTACCGCCTTCTGCGTGCCACCTGAGAATTCTGCGGGCTGTGCGTTGGGGTGTTCCAACGGATGCGCGCCCATGTCGATGCCATCCACGTTCTTCAACCGGTGAGATTTGGGATAGAAAACCAACGGTCCGGCATCGCGGTGAATGTCCTCTAACGCGACCCAGACGCCGCACATGAACCCCTTGGGGTAGGACGAAAAATGCACGTCATCTGAATGCACGGGCTGTTGGGTGCCAACGGAGAAATCGAGCGTCTGAAACGGAAACGCTTTGCGGCCATAGACCTTGCTGAGCAAGTTCTGCACCGCCTCATTCCCGGCGATCTGCCGGACGGCGGGCAGATCATGGTCTTGCACCCGCACGGATTTATCACTGTTGCCTCCGGTCTCCCCCGGCCCGCAAAGCTGATCTTGCAGATCAGCAATGATGGTATCCGCCAAACTATCGAAATCAGATTCCGGAAAATCAATGACCGCATAGCCCTTGGTGCGCAGGTCTTGCGCCACGCGCTTTTCCTCAGCGCTCCAATCCTTTTGGTGCTTTTCCAGGTCTGCCTGTTCAAAAAGCGGGATCTGCATAACGGGATGACGTCCTTGGTTGGCCTGGTGGGCTTAGGTACCCCTTGCCAAACTAAAAATGTGGGGGCCAGAGGCCTGGGCGATGCACGAAGCATGGCCCCCAATACAACCAGAAGTCAATGTGCGCGCTTTTTCTGCTCCGCTTTGGCGATCTTTTGCACCTCACGCCACCGCAGTTGGGCCATAGCGGTCATACTGTCGATATACTTTCCCATCTCCATGTGCCGCTCACCCGCTTCATCCATCGGCGTATAGGCTTTCAGCGCCCGCGCCAGGGCACCCACGCTGTCGATCGCAGCACGCTCGACAGCCTCGTCTACCGCCGCACCGGGTTCGGCCAGACCGCGCAGGCGGGTCAGCTCGAAATAGGCGGTGTCCGCGTCTGACAGGCAGCCCTTGATCGCGCTGACGTCATTGTTGCCCAACTTCGGTGATGCCTCCGTCATGGCTTTGAGCACGAAGCGGCAGAAGCTTTTGTAACTCAGCTCCACCTCGCCAGGGTGCCAATCGTTCTTCATGGGGACAGCTTTGACGATCACCGGATCATCCGAATAGAGCGCTTCGAGGTATTCGACCAATTTATCGACGTTGGTTTCAGGCTGCGCCAAAGTGGCCTCAGTGATGTTGCACTTGCGCATGGCTTCGCGGGCGATGACGTTGCCATCATGCAGCGCACCATAGGCCATAGCGTATTTTGACAGGGTCGCATTGCGCCGCATTGCCATGCGCGCGGCTTTACGGTCTTGGGGGTTCTCCAATGCTTTTTTGTAAGTATTCCAAGCCCTTACGAATTCAGCATAATCCTGCACCGCCCAGGCCGCCGCAAAGGTGGCAGAGGTCGCAGCCGCCCCTGAGCTGATGGCCAGGCCAATCGGCGCTGCGGGCGACAGTTTGGTGGCCTCACCGGCGATCTTGACCGCACTGGATGCCGATCTCAATCCGGCCCCGCAACACATGGCGCTTTTCCAGACCGTAGCGGTTCATCATCGCATCCAGTTGCACGGTGGCAGCTTTGCTGGCGGCTTCGGTGTTTTCTGTCCAGATGATCAGTTGCTCGGCGTGTTTGACCGCCTCTGCGATCTTGAACGCCATCTCAGCGCAGGCACTGGCCAGCCCCATGCCCGGGACCATGTCCGCCAACAACTGCGGCCCCTTGGTGCAGATCTTCTGGGCCAGTTCGAACATCTTTTTGTCGCGCTGCACGATGGCGATCATCGTCTCAATAGATTTCAGACGACGTTCTTCGGCGCGCGCAATCTCTGAGGCATCGCCGTCCGCCGGGCTCATGCCTGTGATCAGCAGCTCGTTAAAGTGCGCGTCGTCTTCGGCCATAAAGGCGCGCAGACGTTCCTCTTCACTGCGCGCTGCGGCTTCATCACTGGCCTCTTTTGCTGCTTTCAGTGCGTCCAACTGCTCTTTGGTGATGGCGGATGCACCGTCTCCGGCCAGGGTGATCATTTCATTGGCCGCTGCTGCCGCGTCGCTTTTGACGACCTCATCCAGTTTGGCGAGCGTCTTGGTCAGCGCCGCGTCTGTATCGGACGGATCGACCTCCCCTGCCAAGGCCTCAATATTGCTGCGGGTGCTTCCCAGGGCAGATTGCAGCGCCTTGTTCAATTCTGCCTCTGCGGCGCCCAGGTTTGGCGGATCGGCGCGCATCGCATCCAGGAACTTGGATCCTGCAACGGCTGTTTGGATGTTGCTTTCAATCAGCCCGCCAATGGCCTCCAAATCAGAATTGCCGATCTTGCCCAAGTTGGTGTTGATGGCGGCACCGATGTCCTCAAACGCACCGGTATAGTCTCCGTCTGCCAGTTTCGTGCCGATCTTAGCACCGGAAATGGCCCCGCTGATGGAGTTGTTCACCGCGAAAGCGATATCTGCATCCACGCCTGCGGCCTCCAGCGCTTCTGCCACTGCCGCCCCCATGAAATCAGTGACCTTAAAGGCGTCACGTTCAACCACAGCACCCTGCAGCGCCTCGGCCCCTTCGCCCAGCAGCTTCACCACCAGTTTGATCTCGGGCGATTTCACAAAAACGCTGATCTCTCCCATCATGACATTGATGGCGGTGCCAGGTTCAGGCGGCTTTTTCGACAGCGCCTTGGCCACCTTGGCTGCGGCCCCCATTCGGGCCACTGCGAAACAGATCTGATTGCCGATCTCTGCCAATGTGTCATCCTGGGTCGCCCCAAAGCTTGAGGCAATCGCCTCTCCGAACTGTTGGAACGCCGCTTCAAAGTTGCCCTTGGCCAGTTCCACTCCAGCTGAGGCCGCCCGTGTGGCCCCATTGATCAGACCGTGAATGAGGGACGCCGTCTCATCTGCAACCCCTGCGCCTTTCAGAACGCTCTCAAGCGCATCGTTAAAGACATCCATGACCTTGATGCCATCGCGGTCTTTCACCACCAGCGGCACGATATCGCAGGTGGCGGTAAAGGCGACGTCGATCAGGCCAATGATCTCTGTGGCCTCTTCGATGCTGGCGACAACCTCCGAATTCCCAGCCAGATCAGCGGCAGTGCCGGCAAAGCTTGCAACGCTGCCCGCCGCCTTGATCACATGGCCGCCGATGTCTTTGACAGGTTGGAATTTCTCCAGGAAAATATCGGCATCCGACATGTTGCGCGAATGTTCTTGCAGCCTTGCTTCATAGGCCTCAGATGCGCCGGCAAAGGTTTTGACAACCTCTGAGTATTTGTCGGGGATCATGTTTTCGGGGATCACCCCTTCGCGCATCAAGGGCTGCCACAGATCTTCGGCCATGCGCTTGTTTTTCAGATCAATCATCGCCTGCTGTTCATGGGTCGGCAGATCAGGATCGTAGATCGAATTGCCTTCGGCATCCACAAACGGGGCCTTGTCGAGGTCGATCTTGTAATACTCCATCTCAGCAAGTTCGCGTTTAACGACCATGATCTTTTCGAACTCAATATCGAGAAGCTCTTTTTGATCGCCGCTGATGCCCTTGCTGCCTGGCATGTCGTGATAGGTGTCAATCTCTGCCAGCGGATCGTGATTTTCAATGTCCAGCAGCGGCATGTTCTTGCCGCTGGCCAGCTCAACCTGGACGCTGGCGAAGGCCCCTCGCACTTGTTCGGCACTTTCTGATTGCAGCAACTTGTCATCAATAAGTGCCATCGCCTCGGTGCGTTGCACGCGGTCGCGTTCGGACTGACGCGAATTCGTCACGGCATCGGTAATCTGACCAACCCACTGAAGTTTATCGTCTTTCATGGCTATCCCTCCTGGGACGTGCAGGCTTAGATGCCGCGCAATACTTCAAGTTCAATTTTGTTCAGGCTGAGCGCCAGAGTTGAGCCGATGCCATCCACCTTGAACGGGTTGCGGATGGCATGACGCATCAACATGTTTGACGTCAGATATCCCCGGTAAAGCCGGACCTGGCGCAGTGCGGCCTCTCTGGCTTTTTTGCGCCGGTTCAAATCACTGGCCGTGGATCTGTCCCCCAGAACGGCTGCAGCGGCATCAAAGGCGTCATCTGCAAAGATCCCGGACACGACCGTGAGCATGCGCAGATCATCTTCGAGCTTCTCTTGATCAATGTCCGGCTCATCCACAGCCTCGCGGTTCACCGTATCAATCAAGCGCTCTATACCGTCGCGCATGTCGCCCGTGGCATGTTTCCAGAAGGCGGGCATCTTTTGCAGCCAGTCAAAGTTATCGACCGCTTTGGGCGGTGCCCCCATCGCCTTGGTCATGCGGAACTTCACCCGGCTGTGCATTTCTTCGGCGGCTTCCAGATCATTCTGGGCCTGGGTTTTGGCCGCTTCGCTAAGCCGTTTGATGTCGCCGTATTCCTGTACAGTCTCTTCTGACAGCGTCGCATCAGAGGCCAGCCGGTCGATCATTTCCTCAACCTTTTCGGACTTGCTGACGAAATCAGCGACAGCGGCTTCATGCGCTTCCCGCTCTGCCACTGCTTTTGACTGATCATCCAGAACATGGGCAATCAGGTTCAGATCAGCCGGTGAAACAGCGGTCGGTGGGCGGCTCCGCGTCGCATCACGTGCGCGCTGTGCCGCAGCCAGCCAGCCCTCTAACTTGGCGTTTAGGGCATTCAATTTTGTCATTGTAAAACTGTGGGTTGTGGGATCTTCTGAAAGTATATTTTCTTGGATCTCAGCAAGTTCTTTCGCAGCGGCACCCTCGTAGGTGATCCGGGTAACTTTGAACACGCGGTTCAGCGCGGTTGAAAGACGCCCATGTTCATCTTTGCCGAAATCATAGATGAGTTGGCCAAGTTCTTTAGTCCGTCTTGCCGCCTGATCCGCAAGACGGCTCGCCCCCCTACGCCAGGCCTCCATCTCGTCCACCTTGGTGGCAAAGGCAGTGGCCTCAGATTTGAGCGTCACAAAGGCCATATGTGCATCTTGCGGGCTCATAGTCACCCAATCGTCATTCAGCTCCGTAAATTTGGTGCGCAACGACGTATACATTTTGGGCAAAACAGTTTTGCCTTTGGGCGAGCCTTCGGAAGACACGCCACCCAAAATAGGTTCAATTTCTTTGATGAGGTCCGCGATAGATCGATTGAGCGTATCCGTCAGGCCCAGTTCATTGGCCAGGACGGAGGCCGAAACCAAGATGCCCTGCAAAGGCTGCAACGCCGACAGGTTTTTACCCCGGCTGTCATCTTGGGCGTTGTCGATGGTCTGTTTGGCAATCGCAATCAGGTCGTCGTATTCCGCCCGCTGTTCGGGGCGCGTGGCACCGCCAAAACCCTCTACCATGGCCTCAATACGGGCCAGTTCCGTCTTATGGGTCTCTAATTCTGTATTAAACTTCGCCAGATAGCGATGCTTTTCGGCCTCCGCGTCGCGCTTCCAAAGGTCCAAGGCCGAAACGCCAACGTCATAAGCCCCGGTCGCGCGGGTGTCTTTTCTGACGCCGGTGAGGTCCTTTTCCAGCCGCATAGCCTTCGGATGGCCCCAAAAGGCCAGATCCTGCATCAGCGCTTCGCATTCATCCAGCGCAGCGCGGTAATCCCGGTCCGAGACCAAGACTTCACCCGCGCTTCCAAGTTCCTCATCTGAACGCATCAGGCGTTCAATTGCGCCGCGCGCTGCGTCCCGCGCCGTGCCGATCTCATTGAGCGCGTCATTCAGAGCGGTTTGATAGGCATCCCCTGTCAGATCCCCTGAGTAGAGCGCTGTGAGCTGAGCGCGCCCTTCTCTTTGCACCTGTGACAGCGCCATCACCTGAGGCAGATTAGCGGGCTCGAGCGGACCTTTGTCCCCCTCATCCTCACCCCCAGACAGTTGCGCGGCAAGCCGGGCCACCAAAAGCTCATCATCCGCCGCACGCGCCGCCATGACCCGCAGTGCTTCTTGGTAGGGGACGAGTTTGTTTTCCGGATCAGACGCCGCGCGCCGCATCGCATCACGGGCGGCACGGACCTTGCCAAGCAACGTCTCAAGCTCTCCCACACCTTGGGCAAAGGTGCCCTTGGCCATGGTGTCGGTGTTGATTTCGTCAAATTCCTCTCGCAGCGTCGGGTAATCGGGTGCCAGCTGTATCTCAAAAAGCGCGCTGTCCAGCAGAAGCTTCTTTTCTTCAAACGCCGAATAGTCAGCAAACAGTTCTTTTTTGTCTTGCCGTCGTTTGATCCGGCGGCCAATTCTGCGGCGTCTGGCAGGTAGAAATTGCTTTAAAAATTCTCTCTTTTCGTCACTTAGGTCTTTCCAGGGCATCAAATGCCTCCTTGTTGCGGCTTAGCCGCGTAGTACTTTTTCAATATCGTTCAGGGCGTTACGGGCCGTTGCAGCCACGCTCACCTTGGCAAATCCATTGTCTTCATCAACAGCTTCAAAAAATGGGCTGCCCAATTGGTTTTGATATTCATCCAAAACCCCGATGGCAGATTTCTTTAGGGTCTCACGCGCTTCCGGCTCTGAGGCGTTGACGATCTTGTCCAAGGCCACCTCCAGCCGCTCGTCCATATCAGCGATGTGCATGGTCAAATCCGTCACGCCGTCTGCGTAATCCTGCAGTTCTTCATCGCCTGCGCATTCCTGGACGATGGCGTCCTGCAGTTTGCGCAACTCTGAACGCATTGTCCCCCGTGCTTTGTTCCAGGTCAGGCGGGCATCGGCAAAGGGTTTGACCTCATCCCCAATCTCTTCGCTAAAGGCGGTGGAGCCCACTTCATGCCGGTCGGCCAGATAGGCCTGCACCGCGGGGATTTTGTCCAGGGCCTGCGTATAGCGGCCATCGGCAGCCTCGGCTGTCGCCCAATTCCAGTCCTTGCGCAGGCCGTCGACATCCTTGACCAGACCGCCCGACAAGGCGGCGTTCACATCGCTTTCCAACTGAGCAAAGGCCTGCAGCCAGGCCAGTTCATCGCCGGATGGGGCAGCCTCGGCGGTTTCATTGTCGTCAGGTGCGGCCTCAAGCGCTTTGAGGCGTTCTTGCAAGGTACGCAGCGCCACCAGCGCCTCGGCACCCTGCCCCGCTTCGGCCAAGGCCTGCGCGGATGCTACATCGGCCAGGAACGCTTCCTGTTCCGTGCTAGGCGTCAATGCCCCGCCGCGCGCCGTCATTACGCGGGCGACCTCCAAAGCTTTTTTGGCATCAGCATCCAAGACCGGTTCGGGCGCTTCGGGTGCCGTCGCTTTGCCCGCCAACTTGGCCAGGGCGGCTTCGATCTGATCCGCCCCGCCGGAGGCCGCAGGAAATTTGCCCGCCTTAAAAGCATCAATCACCTTCTGCAGCGCATCGCGCAGCTTGGCCCCCTTATCCGGGTCCAGCGCTTTGATCTGGGTGGCCAATTTCCCCAACCGCTCCTTGAGCTTATCGGGATCAATCTCAGCCTTGGCAGCATCATGCTGTTTCAGCTTAGCGATCCCGGCCTCAATCTGATCTGCCGCCGCATGGCCTTTGTCGATCTGCCCTGCTGCGGCCATCGCCGCTGCGACCTTGAGCGCTTTTTTGAGTTTTGTCGCAGGCTCGCCGTCCGAAAGTTCGGCCAAGGCCGCCTGAATGGCCCTGAGCCGCGCTTTGAGCTTTGCCGCCGCGTCTTCCTCATCCGTATCCGTAGTGTCCTCAGGCGCTGCGCTTTCAGAGGCTGCTGTGTCCGAGGACGGTGCCTCATCCGGTGCGCCGTCTAATGTGTCCTCATCGGGCAACTCTTCGACATCGGCCTCAAGCAGCGTGCCGTTTTCGTCCATGATTTCGACGTTCAACCGGACCTTGTTGGTCTTGAGATAGAATTTGACGTCCTTGGCCAGTTTCGGGACCACTTTCTCACAGGTCAGTTGCAGCACTTTGCCTTTGACCTGAAAGGTGCCATAGGCAACCCGCTTGCTGTCCCCGCCTTCTCGGGCGAGCTTTTCCAGCTTTTTCGGCGCATGCTTACGGTGAGCGCCAAAGAAATGGGCCGTTTTGTCTTTGCCAGGATTGAAGGCGAAATTGACCGGTTTGTTCTTTGAAAACCGGAGCATGGCCTTCAGTTCTTTGTCTTTGACTTGCACGTCGTCCAAAAGACAGCCCCCCAAATAAATTGATTCCAATAGGGGTATCGTCGGGTAAACTTGCCCAACAAAGCAAGTGTTTCGCAAATTATGCTGTCATGCGGGGGCTAAGCGGCTGGGGATTTGACTTGCGCTGACGACCACCAGAACAGACTTTTGCCCCGCAGTTTGGTGCCGGAAATCATGTTAGGGGTAAGATGGCGGAGCGACAGGGATTCGAACCCTGGAGACGGTCTCCCGCCTACACACTTTCCAGGCGTGCGCCTTCGACCACTCGGCCACCGCTCCGTTGGCCGGGGTGTACATTGGCCACGCCCCCAGTTGCAAGAGGGAAAACGCCGGTTTCTGAGCAGAGATGCTGCCAGACCCTGTGCAAAAGAAAACGCCGCCAAACTTCACGTCGGCGGCGTTTTGCAAGGTTATATGCGCGCGCGTTAGCTTGCCGCTTTGGCCGCCTGCATTTCGCGCCGCGCAGACAGCTCTTCTGCGACAAGAAACGCCAGCTCCAGCGACTGGCTGGCGTTCAGACGCGGGTCACAAGCGGTGTGATAGCGATCTGACAGATCTTCTTCGGACACGGCCCGTACACCACCGGTACATTCGGTCACGTCCTGGCCCGTCATCTCAAAATGCACGCCGCCGGGGATGGTGCCCTCGGCTGCATGGACGCCAAAGAACTCACGCACTTCGCGCAGCACACTGTCGAAGGGCCGCGTTTTATAGCCCGTGGCTGATTTGATCGTGTTGCCGTGCATCGCATCACAGGTCCAAACGACATTGGCCCCTTCTTCCTGCACAGCTTTGATCAAGCGCGGCAGATGTTCACCGACAGAGCCCGCACCAAAGCGCGCAATCAACGTCAAGCGGCCCGCTTCGTTTTCGGGGTTCAGCTTGGCCATCAGCTTTTTGAGGTCCTCACTGGTCATGGAGGGCCCGCATTTCAGCCCGATGGGGTTCATCACGCCCGAGGCGAATTCAACATGCGCCCCGTCAGGCTGGCGCGTGCGGTCGCCGATCCAGATCATATGGCCAGACCCCGCCAGCCACTTGCCGGTCAAGCTGTCCTGACGGCACAGCGCCTCTTCATATTCCAGCAAAAGCGATTCATGGCTGGTGTAGAATTCAACCGATTGCAGCGTGTGGGCAGTGTCTGCATTGACGCCAGCGGCAGACATGAAATCCAGCGTGTCGGAAATGCGGTTGGCCACCTCACGGTATTTCGCGGCCTTCTCGCCATCGGTGAAGCCAAGGGTCCAGCCATGGACCTGGTTCACATCCGCATAGCCGCCCGTGGAAAACGCGCGCAGCAGGTTCAGCGTCGCCGCCGCCTGGGTATAGGCGCGCAGCATCTTGTCAGGGTTTGGAATGCGCGCGGCAGAGGTGAAATCCAACTCATTGATGATGTCACCGCGGTAGCTTGGCAGCTCTACGCCATCTACGGTTTCGGTCGGTGCCGAACGTGGCTTTGCGAATTGCCCGGCCATGCGGCCCAGCTTGATGACCGGCACCTTGGCCCCATGTGTCAGCACAATGGCCATCTGCAGCATCACCTTGAAGGTGTCGCGAATCGCATCTGAGCTGAACTGCTCAAAGCTTTCTGCGCAATCGCCCCCTTGCAGCAAGAAAGCCTCACCTCGGCTGGCAGCGCCAAGGTGTTCTTTCAGCCGCTGTGCTTCGCCGCCAAAAACCAAGACCGGATATCGTGCAAGTTGGGCTTCAACCGCTTTCAGAGCGGCATCGTCAGGATAATCAGGCATCTGGATCCGCGGAAGGTCGCGCCAGCTTGATTTGCTCCAAGTGCTCATTGTCTTTTCTCCGATCTTGCAGGCTGGGTGTCAGCGCTATCAGGAGCCTTCTATACAAAAGCCTTATGAGACTGACCAGAACACTTTTTAGAACCGCAGAAGGGACAGGCAAATTCCGCCTCTTGACCTCTTGCTTGGCTCGTGAGCAAGGTTTTTGTCAGGTGCTCGGGCTACGGCCCGAACGCTGCGTGCAACACCACCATTGAAGGACGCCGCGATGTCGTCTTCGCGCTCTGCTACTCATATCCCGCGTGACACGGATAAACCGCGCCGGTTTGTGTTTGTGCTGATGAACCAATTCAGCCTTTTGTGCTTTGCCACAGCGATAGAGTCTTTGCGCATCGCAAACCGGATGAGCGGCAAGACGCTGTATACCTGGACGACGACAGGCGAAGGCGGCGAAAGCGTGTCTTGCTCTGCCGGGACGGTGTTTCAGCTGGACGATGAACTGGGTGATCTAAGCCGCGACGACACGATCATGGTCTGCGGCGGCATCGACATTCAGGAAGCGACCACCAAGAAGGTTCTGGGCTGGCTGCGCCGCGAGGCACGCAAAGGTCTGGTTGTGGGCGGGCTGTGCACCGCGTCTTATACGCTGGCCAAGGCCGGGTTGCTGGACGGCAAGAAAGCCACCATTCATTGGGAAAACCAGGACAGCTTTGCCGAAGAATTCCAAGAGGTGGACCTGACCAAATCGGTCTTTGTGGTGGACGGCAACCGGCTGACCACGGCGGGCGGGACGTCTTCGATTGATCTGATGCTGAAGTTGATTGCCGATGATCACAATGAAGAGCTGGCCAATGCCGTGGCCGATCAGCTGATCTATTCCTCCATCCGCACCGATCAGGATACCCAGCGTTTGAGCGTGCCGACGCGGATTGGCGTGCGGCATCCAAAGCTCAGCCAGGTGATCCAGATGATGGAGAACAACCTGGAAGAACCGATTAGCCCGTCACTGTTGGCCAAGGATGTGGGCATGTCCACACGTCAGTTGGAGCGGTTGTTCCGGCGCTATCTGAACCGCTCGCCCAAGCGGTATTACATGGAGCTGCGGCTGCAAAAGGCGCGCAACTTGCTGATGCAAACCGATATGAGTGTGATCAACGTTGCCCTCGCCTGCGGTTTTGCCTCGCCTTCGCATTTCTCCAAATGCTACCGCGCGCATTATGAAACGACCCCCTACCGCGAACGGGGCTCACATGCGGCGCGTTTGTCGATCTGAGGCATGTGTCAGAGAGCGTGGGCTTATCGCGATGCTCTGCGCCGGGGTGTCGCGGATGGCGTGTGGGTTTTGAGAGCGTAGAGGCGCTGCGGGGCTCACCAACCCAGAAGGCTCAGATCCCCCCATGCGCTCCCTTTGCCTGACGCACCTGTGTCGCAGCTTCAAGGAAAATAGCCGTATCCACGCAGCGGAGCCTCGGCGATTTTCCTTGAAGCTCCGCCCCCGGCACGTCCTGCCAAGGGCACGCAAGGGCGGCTCCGACCCAGAAGGGTTTACCGGCTGAGGCGGTAGACAGCGCCCTCGCCCACCGAGATGAACCAGATCGCGCCATCGGGGGCCTGGATGATGTCGCGCACGCGGCCGGTTTCACTGGTTTGGATTTGCTCAACCTCGCGCAAGGGCGTGCCGGAGAGGCGGCTGATATAGTCGAACTTAAGCGAACCTGTGAAGAAATCCCCCTGCCATTGGGGAAACATCTGGCCTGAATAGATCATCAAACCAGAGGGCGCGATGGAGGGATCCCAGTAAAAGGCAGGCTGCTGCATGCCTGGTTTTTCCGTCCCCTCGCCGATCTTGGCGCCGGAATAATGCCTGCCATACGAAATCACTGGCCAGCCGAAATTGGCCCCCTTGCGCACGGCATTGACTTCATCGCCGCCCCGCGCGCCGTGCTCTGTGACCCAAAGGTTGCCTTGCAGATCCAAGGCAGCCCCTTGTGGATTGCGGTGGCCGTAAGACCAGATTTCAGCCAATGCGCCAGTTGTAGTGAGGAACGGATTGTCATTTGGGATGGCACCGTCGGGTGCGATGCGGATGACGCTGCCTGCATGTTGGGCAAGGTTTTGCGCCGAGGGTCTGTCCCCCCGGTCCCCGATGGTCAGATAAAGCATGCCGTCCCGCCCTTCGACCACGCGCGAGCCAAAGTGGCGTCCGCCGCTGCTGCCGGGTTTCATGGCGAAAACCTCGCGCAGGTCTTCCAGCCTGTCCGCCCCCTGAGGGTAGACCGCGCGCGCAAGTGCTGTGCCGCTGCCCCCGCCGCTTTGACGTTTGGCGTAGGTCAGATAAAGCACCCGGCTTTGGGCAAAGTCCCGCGCCAGCGTGATGTCAAGCAAGCCGCCCTGCCCGCGCTGGGCCACCTTTGGCAGACCGGCAATCTTGCGATTGGTGCCGTTGAGACTGTGGATCAGCGTGCCGCCGCGCTCTGTGACCAGCGCGCCGCCTTCGGGCAAGGCGGCCACCGCCCAAGGTGTGTCGAGCCCCGTGACAATGGGATCAATCCGCCAACTTTGCGCAAGGGCGGCAGAAAAAACATCACACTGCCCGCAATCGACAGCAGCAGGACTTTCAGCAATCTAGGGACAAAAGACATGTGATTTCTCCTGAGAAGGTGGGGGCCTGCAGCACATTTAACTTCTCTGTCCCGATTTGCCACAAATGCCCCCCTTTGGACCGGGTCGCCGCCCCTGGGCGCGGCCAAAAAGCACTTTTCATTTCAAAGGCGCGCGCATAACGTCTTTGGCGAACATGACGTTCCAACAAGGGAGAAACACATGAAACATCTGCTTATGGCCACTGCCGCCACAGCATTGATGGCAACCGGCGCGCTTGCGGGCGGCCACGCCAAAGAAGTGAAACTGGGCATTCTGTTCGGCTTTACCGGCCCAATTGAATCGCTGACACCGCCAATGGCCGCAGGCGCGGAGCTGGCCATGCAGGAAGCCACCGACAGCGGCATGCTGCTGGATGCAGCCAAGGTCACGCCAATGCGCGCGGACAGTGCCTGCATCGACAACGCGGTGGCCACGGCTGCTGCTGAACGCCTGATTGCGGATGGCATGAACGGGCTTGTGGGCGCGGATTGCTCCGGTGTGACCGGTGCCGTGCTGCAAAACGTGGCCATTCCAAACGGCATGGTGATGATCTCGCCTTCCGCCACCTCGCCTGGTCTGTCCACGATGGAAGACAACGGTCTGTTTTTCCGCACATCGCCTTCTGATGCGCGCGAAGGTCAGGTTTTGGCCGAGATCCTGAAAGAGCGCGGCGTGGAATCCATCGCGCTGACCTATACCAACAACGACTATGGTAAGGGTCTTGCGGATGCGATCGAAGGCTCCTTCAAGGAAGCTGGCGGCGAAGTGACAATCGTGGCCGCGCATGAAGACGGCAAGGCCGATTACTCTGCCGAAGTGGGCGCGCTGGCCTCTGCGGGTGGCGACATCCTGGTTGTTGCGGGCTATCTGGACCAAGGTGGCGCGGGCATTATCCGCGGGGCGCTTGATGCCGGTGCGTGGGACCAGTTCGTGCTGCCTGGCGGCATGATCGGTGACAGCCTGCCAGAGACAATTGGCCCGGACCTGAACGGTTCTTACGGTGTGATCGCCGGTACAGGCGGCAACGGGATTGAGACCTTTGCAGCCATGGCCGAAAAAGCGGGCTTTGACGGCACATCACCCTATGCGCCTGAATCCTATGACGCCGCAGCGCTTTTGATGCTGGCGATGCAGGCGGCCAATTCCACCGATCCGGCAGACTATCAGTCCAAGATCATGGATGTGGCCAATGCGCCCGGCGAAGAGATCTTCCCAGGTGAGCTGGCAAAGGCGCTTGAGATGATCAAGAACGGCCAGGACATCGACTATGTCGGTGCCTCCGCGGTTGAGCTGATTGGCGCGGGCGAATCCGGCGGTAACTACCGCATGATCGAAGTGAAAGACGGCAAGAACGAAACCATCGGTTTCAAGTAAAGCCTGCACGTACAACAAAGAGCAGCCCGTCTTATTGGCGGGCTGCTTTTTCATAAAGATCAGCAAATGATCTGAGGGCAAAGCCCTCACTTACGGGGAATGGACATGGGCGAAAGCCAGATGATCGTCGTGGACGATCTGCACAAGCATTTCGGCGGGTTTCATGCGGTTGATGGCGCGTCGCTGTCAATTGAACGGGGCACGATCACCGGCTTGATCGGGCCAAATGGCGCCGGAAAAACAACGCTTTTCAATGTGATTGCGGGCGTTCTTAAACCCACGTCGGGCCGGGTGACGATGGACGGTGAGGACATCACCGGCATCCCGCCCCATACGCTTTTTCACAAAGGATTGCTGCGCACTTTTCAAATCGCACATGAGTTTCACTCCATGTCCTGCCGCGAGAACCTGATGATGGTGCCGGGCGGGCAATCGGGGGAAACACTTTGGAACACCTGGTTTGGACGCAAGCGGATTGCGGACGAAGAACGCGCGCTTAAGGCCAAGGCCGATGAGGTGCTGGAGTTCCTGACGATTGAGCATCTGGCCGAGCAAAAGGCCGGACAAATCTCAGGCGGGCAGAAAAAGCTGTTGGAACTGGGCCGCACGATGATGGTCGATGCCAAGATCGTGTTTCTTGATGAAGTGGGTGCAGGCGTGAACCGCACGCTTCTGAACACCATTGGCGATGCGATCCTGCGTCTGAACCAAGAGCGCGGATACACCTTTGTGGTGATTGAACATGATATGGATTTCATTGGCCGCCTTTGTGATCCGGTGATCTGCATGGCCGAAGGCCGCGTGCTGGCCACGGGGACGCTGGATGAGATCAAGGCGAATGAACAGGTGATCGAGGCCTATCTGGGCACCGGTTTGAAGAACAAAGATCAGGTGACAGCGTGAGTGCAGCACAGATGAGACGCGCAGGCGGGGTCGCGGTGCGGCGCAGATATTATGGGGGCTTTGCCCCCAAACCCCCAGAATTGTATTGGAAAGATGAAGCGCCGGAGGCCAAGCCATGAGCGGTCCGTTTCTGATTGGCGACAGCATGACCGCCGGCTACGGCGCTGGCCCGGACATCCTGCATGATTGCACGATTGCCGTGGATGAGGGCGAGATTGCCGTGATTGTGGGGCCCAACGGGGCTGGCAAGTCAACCGGCATGAAGGCGGTCTTTGGCATGCTCGACATGCGCCAGGGACATGTGAAGCTGGACGGTGAGGACATTACCGCCCTGTCCCCTCAGGCGCGGGTCGCCAAGGGCATGGGCTTTGTGCCGCAGACCTCAAACATCTTTACCTCCATGACCGTGGAGGAGAACCTGGAGATGGGTGCCTTTATTCGCACCGATGATTTCAGCGATACCATGGCGCAGGTCTATGACCTGTTCCCAATCCTCAAGGAAAAGCGGCTGCAGGCCGCGGGTGAGCTTTCAGGCGGGCAGCGTCAGCAAGTGGCCGTGGGCCGCGCGTTGATGACCCAGCCCAAGGTGTTGATGCTGGATGAGCCCACAGCGGGCGTTAGCCCCATCGTGATGGATGAGCTTTTTGACCGCATCATCGAAGTCGCACGCACCGGCATTCCCATTCTGATGGTCGAACAGAACGCCCGCCAAGCGCTTGAGATTGCGGACAAAGGCTATGTGCTGGTGCAGGGGCGCAATGCCTATACCGGCACGGGCAAAGAACTTCTGGCGGATCCAGAGGTTCGCAAATCCTTCTTGGGGGGCTGAGACATGGATTTCCTAAACGCAATCGTCGCCTTTTTGAACTTTGTGTTCATTCCTGGCGTCGCTTATGGCTCGCAGTTGGCGCTGGGCGCGCTGGGGGTGACGCTGGTCTACGGCATCCTGCGGTTTTCCAACTTTGCCCATGGTGACACCATGGCCATGGGGGCGATGGCCACTGTCCTGGTCACCTGGCTGTTTCAAAGCTGGGGGTTGTCATTGGGCGTATTGCCCACTGCGCTTTTGGCCCTGCCCTTTGGGATCCTCTTTACCATCGTGCTTCTCTTTAGCACGGACCGGCTGGTGTACCGCTTTTACCGGGTGAAGAAGGCCAAGCCCGTGATCTTGGTGATCGTCAGCCTGGGCATCACCTTTATCTACAACGGACTGACGCGATTTATCATTGGGACGGATGACCAGAACTTCTTTGACGGGCAACGCTTCATCATTTCCGCCCGTGATTTCAAAGAGATGACCGGTCTGCGTGAGGGTCTGGCCTTCAAGACCACCCAAGGGCTGACCATTGTGACGGCGGTGATCGTCGTCATCTTGCTGTTCTGGTTCCTGAACAAAACCCGGGCGGGCAAATCCATGCGGGCCTATTCAGATAATGAGGATCTGGCGCTTTTGTCAGGTATCAACCCCGAGCGGGTGGTGATGATCACCTGGGTGATTGTGGCCTGCCTGGCGACGATTGCAGGGGTGCTTTATGGCCTGGACAAAAGCTTTAAGCCTTTCACCTACTTCCAGCTTTTGCTGCCCATCTTTGCCAGCGCAATTGTCGGGGGCTTGGGCAACCCCTTGGGTGCGATTGCCGGGGGGTTCGTGATCGCCTTCTCTGAGGTGACGATCACTTATGCCTGGAAGAAGGTGCTGACCTATCTGATGCCAGAGAGCCTTGAGCCCTCGGGCCTCGTGCAGTTGCTGAGCACGGATTACAAATTCGCGGTGAGCTTTGTGATCTTGCTGATCGTGCTGCTTTTCAAACCCACCGGATTGTTCAAGGGGCAAGCGGTATGAGTGAGACTTTGCGCAATACGCTGTTGTTTGGCTTTGTGGCCTTACTGATTGCCATCGTGGGCGTTCAGCAAAGCTGGAACTCGGCCTTGCTGATCGTGGCGATGGGGCTGATATCCGCCATCATGGCCCTGGGCGTGAACCTGCAATGGGGCTTTGCGGGCCTTTTCAACGTGGGCATCATGGGGTTCGTGGCCCTCGGCGGCCTTGCCGCTGTCTTGATCGGGATGCCACCCACCGAGGGGGCCTTTGCCACCGGGGGTTTAGGCATTCTGGCGGCCCTGGGCTTGGGGGCCGCGACGATCATCGGGGCGATCTTTGCCTACCGCAAGATTGCACCGGGCTGGACGCGCAATGTTGCGATCATCGCCATTCTTGTGGTTGGTTTCTTTGTGTTCCGGGGCCTTCTGGACCCTGCGGTAGAGCGCATCGAAGATATCAACCCTGCGCAAACAGGCTATCTTGGCGGGCTTGGCCTGCCGGTTATCTTGGCCTGGCCTGTGGGCGGGCTGTTTGCGGCGGGCGCGGCTTGGGTGATCGGGAAAACCGCGCTTGGGTTGCGCTCAGACTATCTGGCGATTGCCACCTTGGGCATTGCCGAGATCATCATTGCGGTGCTGAAAAACGAAGACTGGCTGACACGCGGCGTGAAAAACGTGATCGGCGTGCCCCGGCCTGTGCCCTATGAGATTGATCTGCAAAACAACCCCGTCTTCGTAGAGCGTGCCGCAGCCTTGGGGATGGACCCGGTCATGGGGTCCACGCTTTGGGTGAAACTGCTTTATGTGCTGCTTTTTGCGGTGGTTTTGGTGATCTTGATGTGGATGGCGCAACGGGCGCTGCATTCCCCATGGGGTCGGATGCTGCGCGCCATTCGCGACAACGAAGTCGCCGCTGAGGCGATGGGCAAAGATGTCACCGCGCGTCACCTACAGGTCTTTGTGCTGGGCTCTGCGATTTGCGGCATCGCCGGGGCGATGATGACCACCATGGACAGCCAGCTCACGCCCGGCACCTATCAACCCCTGCGCTTTACCTTCCTGATCTGGGTGATGGTCATTGTCGGCGGGTCCGGCAACAACTTGGGCTCTGTGCTGGGTGGGTTCCTGATCTGGTTCCTTTGGGTCCAGGTAGAGCCGATGGGCCTGTGGCTGATGAATACGATCACGGCCGGCATGCCCGAAGGCTCGGCGCTGAAGGATCACCTACTGGGGTCAGCGGCGCATATGCGGCTGATGACGATGGGGCTGGTCTTGTTACTGGTGCTGCGTTTTGCGCCTCGGGGACTGATCCCTGAGAAGTAGGATAAGCCGCCGGGGCATCAGACTGTCAGAATGATCATGGGGCGGCTTAGCGCCCTTTGAACAACCCACCCAGGATGCCGCGCACGATGCGGCGGCCTGTGGTGCCTTTCAGCTCTTTGATCACGGCCGTTGCGATGGCATCGCCAAACCCGTCTGTTGACCGGCGCCGCGGCGCGCGGGAGGTGGAGCGCGCCACACCTTTGCCTGCGTAGCGCCGGGCGTTGTTGAATTCGCGCAGCATTGGCGTTGGCGCTTCTTCTGCTTCTTCTTCGGCCTTGGCGGCCTCAGCGGCGGCCTGATCTGCCCGTTTGCGCAAGATCTCAAAGGCGCTTTCGCGGTCCAGGCGGGCATCGTATTTGCCAGACATGGGTGAGGCTGCCATCAGCTGCGCGCGTTCGTCCGCAGCAATTGGTCCCAGCTGCGATGAGGGCGGACGGATCAAAGTCCGCTCCACGATCCCGGGCACGCCTTTCTTTTGCAAAAACGAGGTCACCGCTTCACCTACACCCACCTCGCGAATGGCCTCTTCGGTCTCAAACCGGGGGTTTTCGCGATAGGTCTCAGCGGCCATGCGCAATTCCTTGCGGTCTTTGGCGGTGAAAGCGCGCAGCGCATGCTGCACCCGGTTGCCCAATTGGCCCAGGATGTCTTCGGGCACGTCGGCTGGGTTTTGCGTGATGAAATACACGCCCACGCCCTTGGAACGGATCAGGCGGGCCACCTGCTCAACCTTATCGACCAAGGCTTTGGGGGCGTCTTCAAAAAGCAGATGCGCCTCATCAAAGAAGAAGACCAGCTTGGGCTTGTCCGGGTCACCAACCTCAGGCAGTTCCTCAAAAAGCTCAGACAGCAACCACAGCAGGAAAGTAGCATAAAGCTTTGGGGCCGCCATCAGCTTGTCTGAGGCCAGGATGTTGATCATCCCCCGCCCGTCCGCATCACAGCGCATCAGATCCTCCAAGGCCAGGGCGGGTTCCCCGAAAAGATCCGCAGCACCTTGGTTTTCCAACACCAGCAACCGGCGCTGGATGGCCCCGATTGACGCGGCTGAGACGTTGCCATAGCGCAGCGACAGCGCCTTGGCGTTCTCACCGATCCACACCAGCAGCGCTTGCAAATCCTTGAGGTCCAACAGCGGCAGCCCGTCTTCATCCGCCACACGAAACGCAATGTTCAAAATGCCCTCTTGCGCCTCGCTTAGCCCCAGAAGCTGGGCCAGCAACAGCGGCCCCATCTCAGACACAGTGGTACGCACAGGATGGCCCTGTTCGCCATAAAGATCCCAGAACGTGACCGGGAAGGCGGCATAGGCGTAATCATCAAAGCCGATCTTTTCAGCACGGCTTGTGAAGGCGCCGTGCAGTTTGTGATCAGCACTTCCT
Source organism: Sulfitobacter sp. GN1-4 (assembly GCF_055693825.1). Classification (NCBI taxonomy): domain Bacteria; kingdom Pseudomonadati; phylum Pseudomonadota; class Alphaproteobacteria; order Rhodobacterales; family Roseobacteraceae; genus Sulfitobacter; species Sulfitobacter sp. GN1-4. The sequence goes on from NZ_JBVFUQ010000003.1 coordinate 2,235,589, forward strand.
GATTTGGCCAAGCCCGACAGATCCCCTTTCACGTCCGACAGGAATACAGGCACGCCTTGCGCCGCAAAGCCTTCTGCCAGGATTTGCAACGTCACGGTCTTGCCCGTCCCTGTGGCCCCGGCAACCAGCCCGTGGCGGTTGGCATAGCCAATGTTGAGGAACTGCTTTTCCCCATACTCCGGCCCGCCGCCACCGATGAAAATGTCTTGTGTCATAGGTGGTTCTCCCTGCCCCATCATCCGTTGTTCCGGCTGAGCATACAAACTTAACCTTTACGTGCCAGAGTGGATTTGTTCGCGCTGCATGGTCCTTTTGTAGTGTGGACATTTCCTCCCTGTCAGACTGGCCGTGCCCTCGGGTACGGCCCTTTTTCTTGTCAGGAATATTTTTTACCCCTCGGAATATGTGGTTATTTTTCAGAAAGTTGGTTGACCGATGCAAACACCTTCCGTAACGTTGCGATCATAAGTCGGCCCAGTTCGACGGGGAGAGAAGTTTGGAAAAGGGGATGCGCGTCATCCCCTTTTTCATGCGCGCTCCATTCTGGCTTTTTTCGGCGCCTCTTTGCCGTTCAAACATCAAAAAATGCAGCTTCGACACTGACATTCCGGCCCGCCCATGTTAGATGGCGGCAAGATAACAAATGTGGATGAACCATGCGCAATTTTATGACTGCCCTGCCGCTATTTGCGGCACTTGCCTTTGCCGCTCCTGTTGCTGTGTCTGCTCAGACCACCACGACAGATGAAAGCGAAAGCCCGTCCATCGAGGATCAACTGAGCCTTGGCGAAAACGCCAACGGCGATCCTGAGCTGGGCCAGCCATATACCAAAGAAACCATCGGTGCCTGGGAGATGCGTTGCATCAAGACAGAAGCCGAAGAAGACCCCTGTCAGATGTATCAGCTGATGGACGACGGCCAAGGCGCGCCTGTCGCCGAAGTATCGCTGTTCCGCCTGCCCGCAGGGGGCAAGGCTGAAGCCGGTGCAACCATTGTGGTGCCGCTTGAAACTGCTCTGCCCCAGCAGCTGACCATTTCAGTCGATGGCGGCAATGCACGCCGTTATCCTTATGCGTTCTGCAACCCGGTTGGCTGCTACGCGCGCCTTGGGCTGACGCCTGATGATGTGAACGCGTTCAAACGCGGCAAAGAGGCGGTGATCACCATCGTGCCCGCCTTGGCCCCGGATCAGAAAGTGGAGCTGAACCTATCTCTGAGTGGCTTTACCAAAAGCTATGGGCAGGTTTCAGTGATCGAACAGTAAGCGTTCACGCTTCTTGAACAACACCGTCAGCCCCGGCCCCTGCGCCGGGGCTTTCTTTTTGCCAAAGCCAAATGCGCCTCACCAAGAACATTCGGTGCATCGCGCAACCCGTTGAAATAATTTGGCTATGAAGGGCTGCGGGACAATGCGTCTCTGACCTGGCGGGACCAACGGAGAAGGCCAGTACGACGACGCCCGCTGCCCCGGCTCTAAACCTTGCGCAGCGCCAGCACCGCGTTCATGCCCCCAAAGGCAAAGGCATTGCTCAACGCCACCTGCACCTCAGCCTCGCGTGCGGTATTTGGCACCACATCAAGCGCGCATTCAGGATCAGGCTCTTCATAGCCAATCGTCGGGGCGACCACGCTTTCGCGCAGGGCCATGATACAGGCCAACAGCTCAACCGCGCCTGTGCCGCCGATGAGATGGCCGTGCATGCTTTTGGTTGAGCTGATCATCAAACTGTCAGCATGGGGGCCAAAGACGTCGGCGACGGCGGCGCATTCTGTCTTGTCATTGGCTGCTGTGCCCGTGCCATGGGCGTTGATGTAGCCCACCTCAGATCGGTCAATACCCGCATCCGCCAGCGCCCCGGCCATAGCGCGCGCTGCGCCGGCCTTGGACGGCATGACGATGTCACTGGCATCAGATGTCATCGCAAAGCCCGCGACTTCACACAGGATATCCGCCCCGCGTGCCTTGGCATGCTCATATTCCTCAAAGACAAAGACCCCGGCACCCTCGCCCTGCACCATGCCGTTGCGGTTGGCTGAAAACGGACGGCACGCATCACGGCTCATCACGCGCAGACCTTCCCAGGCCTTCACCCCCCAAAACACAGCATCGATTCCGATCCGCCCGTCACCATCACGGGCGCCATACCAGAGCGCACCATGGCAAACGCCTGTGCCATCGCATGATTGGAGGACGCACAGGCGGTTGAGACGGTAAACGACGGCCCCTTAAGGTTCCACGCGATGCTGACGTGACTTGCAGCCGCGTTGTTCATCAACTTGGGCACCACAAAGGGATGCACCCGGTTTTTGCCCGTTTCATAGACCGCCCGGTAGTTTTCATCCCAGGTAGAAACACCCCCGCCCGCCGTGCCAAGCACCACGCCGGATCTGGCTGACAGATCGCCTGAGAACGTCAGCCCCGATTGCGTGATCGCCTCATCCGCAGCGGTGAGCGTGAACTGCGTGAACCGGTCATACAAGGAAAGCTGTTGGCGGTTATAGCGCCCCTCTTCCTCAAACCCGCGCACCTGTCCGCCAATCTGGATCTGCAACCGGGCGACATCGCGCACCTCCAGGGGGCCGATGCCACAGACGCCTTCCCGCATGGCGGCCAAAGTGGCGGGCACCGAATGGCCCAGTGCATTGACCGTGCCTGCCCCGGTGATGACAACGCGTTTCACCCGGTCAGCCCTGTTCTGCCTTCAGCCGTTCAATCCCAGCGATGATGCTGGCCACATTGGTGATGTCAAAATCGGATGCTTGCGGGTTGTTGGCGTTGAACGGCACAGAAATGTCAAAGGCTTCTTCGATGGCAAAAATGCTCTCAACCAGTCCAAGACTGTCGATCCCAAGGCTTTCAAGGGTGCTGTCCAACTCAACATCCTCAACCTCAAGCATGGCCTGTTCGGCGATGATGGCGATGACCTGATCCTTGATGCTCATGAGCCTGCCTCCCAACCAACGTCTGTCGCTGATTTAGTCATCCCCACCGGGTTTGGAAACAGCCTTTCGCAGCGCTGCGACGTCTTTTATCAGGCGCGGCAGCCGGCGCAGGGCTTTGTACTGATCCACCTGCTTGTCCATCTGCGTGGCCGGATAGCCCAGCATGGTGCGCCCTGCGGGCACATTCGACATCAGCTTGGTGCCGCCGCCCGCAATCACGCCGTCGCCCACGAAGATATTATCATTCACCCCACATTGACCGGCCATCACCACGTTGTTGCCGATCTTGGCAGAGCCTGCGATGCCCACCTGGCCACAGATCAGGCAGTTCTCTCCAATCTCAACGTTGTGGCCCATGTGAACCTGGTTATCGAGCTTGGTGTTATTGCCGATGCAGGTGTCGCGGATGGTGCCGCAGTCAATGGTGCAGCCCATCCCGATCTCGACGTCATCACCAATGGTGACAGAGCCCAGCGAATGGATGCGGATCCACGGCTGCGCCTCAGCCTCGCCTTGATCACCAAGGGTTTTGCGCGCGGATTCAACGGTGGAGGGTTCGGCCGTCACAAAGGAAAACCCATCCCCTGCAATGCGCGCGCCAGGTTGGATGATGCAGCGGTCCCCGATGGTGGCGCGCGCCCCGATGCTGACCTGTTCGCGCAGATAAGCATCCGCGCCCAAAGTGACATCAACACCGATAAAGCAATGCGGCCCGATCACCGATCCGGCACCAATCCGGGCGCGGGCAGAGATGATGGCAAGCGGACCCACGCTCACATCCTCGGCAAGCTCTGCTGTGGGATCGATAATGGCCGACGGGTGAATGCCGGGCGCAAAACCCTGCCCCGCATCCAGCATCCGGGTCATGCCCGACATCGCGAACCGCGGACGGCTAGGGAAAATCGCAGCCTTCAGCCCCATCGCTTGCCAATCCGCACCGGGCCAAAGCATGGCGGCCTGGGCCTGACCTTGGGCCAAGCCTTCGGCGTATTTTGGGCTCATGGCGAGGGCAAGATCATGGGCACCCGCGCTCTGAGGCTCAGCCGCGCGGGCAATGCTGAGCGCGGTGTCACCGGCGCAGTCAGCCCCGAGGGAATTGGCAATTTCAGCAACAGTGTAGGACATTCCAGCACCCCTATTGGCGTGCCGGAAGGCTTACCCCTGAACGCCGCCCAAGACCACCCCTGCCTGGCCAAGCGCCTTCCAGATCTTTGCATCACGGCCATAGATGTCTGCGCGGTATTCCGTATGGCCCCGCGCGTTCGTCACGGCGGTGCGGTAGATCAGGTGGACCGGTACAGGTTCATCCAGCACAACCTTGGTTTCCTGCCGGGTGCGCAGGATAGACTGGAAATAGCCCTCGGGATCGTCTTGCTGGACCGCCAAAAGCGCATAGGCGAACTCAAACGGTTGAGCCAGGCGCACACAGCCATGGCTAAAGGCGCGCACGTCACGTGCAAACAGACTTTTCTGAGGCGTATCATGCAGATAGATGTTGTACTTGTTGGGGAACATGAACTTCACCAACCCCAGCGCGTTGGATTTACTGGGCGGTTGCCGCATCGCGTAAGGGAAATTGCGTTCATTAAAGGCTGACCAGTTCACAGCGCCTCGGTTTACCTTCCGGCCCCGGCTGTCTGTGATTTCAATATGGCTGGCGGCATTCGGATTACGCTTGAGCGCGGGCAGGTATTCTTTGGTGACGATGGAGCGTGGGACATACCAGCTGGGGTTGATCACCATATGCTCCATCACATCGGAGAATTCGGGCGTCAGCCTATCCTCTTTGTTGGCCCCCACAACCGACCGCGTGCGAAAGGTGATTTTCCCGTCGTCGATAATCTTGGCTGAGAAATCAGGGATGTTCACCAGGATATGGCGCTTGCCCCGCTCTGTGTTGAACCAACGCTCCCGCTCCAGCGCGACCATCACCGATTGCAGGCGTTTGTCCACGCCCACGTTGATCTGCGTCATGGTGGCTGCACCCGCGACACCGTCCTGGTTCAGGCCGTGGTCAATCTGGAATTGCTGCACCGCCGCCTGAATGTCCGCGTCATAGGTTTGCGTGTTGGTCCGATCAAGGTAATCCATTGCGATCAAGCGGTTACGCAGCGCAATGACGGCGTTTCCACGATCACCTGGTTCCAGCTTTTTGGCCGGCACAGTCGGCCCCCAACCGCCTGAGACCAACAGCCGCTCCATCGCGACCTTTTCTTTGATCAGGGCGTTGTATTCCATGCTTGTGGGCGGCAGCGCGCGGAAGAATGCGGCGGGCTTTTCCGCAGCCAAGCCCGTCAAATAGCTGGTGCGATCGCGGTAAGGCACCTCGCGCACCATGGAGCTGTCGATGCGGTTGGGGATCAGCATACCTGTCTGAATGTCGCGGGCGTATTTCAGGAACACACGGCTCAGCTCAACCTCAGCCATGCCCCGGTCGCGCGGTGTGCGCACCGCAGCCAGCGTTTGCATGAGGCCTTCGGCGTCGTAGCGGGCCAGCGGCAGCCCGTGATCATCCGCGCTGGTGATCGCGCGCATCAACTGTGCGCGGCGTGCCCGGTGCAGATCATCGGCCCCCGTCCACAGGGGCGCATAACCGGTTTGACGGTAAAAGGCCGCGATATCTTCATCGCGCGCCGCAGCCTCAGCCACCGCTTGTTTGAACGCCGTGACCTGCGCCTGAACCGCTGTGGGCGCTGTTACAACAATAGCGGGTGCCGCAAAGGCGAAAGCCGCGCTGAAAATGCTTGAGAATATGAACTTACGAGCCATGGTTTACCCCAACAAAACAAGGTCACTCCCTGTCTCTCTTACCACCCTGAGGCTGTCCAATAACATTCCCGTCTGCAGGGCAAATTTTTGCAGGTGGTGCGCAAAGGTCACCGGAGGCGGAGGGGGAATTTAACGCAACATTCACCCTTTGGGCAGAATTTCGCCTAATTTTGGACCGCCCATGATCCTTACAAATTAAAGGCTTGGTTCAAGAATCAGGCTATGGCATAGAGATGCCCAGTGGGGACTATAAAATTGTGAATGTGTAACATCACAGACACAGAGGCAGAACGGGACAGAAAACCATATGACTGGCATTAGCTCATCGGGACTAACCCGGCGCGCCCTTCTAGGTGCATTTGCAGCGACAGCAGTGACAGCGGCCCCAACCTATTCCAATGCCGCAGGCTTTTTGCGGGGCGGCGGCGATATCCGCCGCATCAAGATGTATTCGGGCCGCACAGGTGAGCGGATCGATATGATCTATTGGATTGAGGGCAAGTACATCAAAGATGCCGTCCGCGAAGTAAATTATTTCATGCGGGATTGGCGCACCAATGACGTCAAAAGCATGGATCTACGCACCGTGGACATCATGGCTGCCGCGCACAATCTGCTGGACGCGAACGAACCTTACATGCTGCTGTCGGGCTATCGCAGCCCAAAGACAAACGCGATGCTGCGCTCCCGCTCCAAAGGCGTGGCCAAGAATTCACTCCACATGAAAGGTCAGGCCGCTGATCTGCGCCTGTCCTCCCGCTCTGTCCGGCAGATGGCGCGGGCGGCGATTGCCTGTCAGGGCGGCGGTGTTGGCAGCTATTCAAGTTCAAACTTCGTGCACATGGATTGCGGCGTGGTGCGCAACTGGGGCCGGTAGGCCCCGTTTGCACATATCGTAGGATCAGGCGGCCGAGTGCCGCCTTTTTTGTGCCTGACCCTCAGCCCCCCGCAGCGCCCATTGCCAACTGGAGCGGCACATCATCTCAAGATCGCGCTTGGCGGCAAACCCCAACATCTGTTCCGCCCGCCCCGGATCGGCGCAGCTGGCCGCCACGTCACCGGGGCGCGCTGGCCTGAAGCGCAAGGGCAACCGGCGGTCCGAAACTTTTGCAAAGGTTTCAACAACCTGCCGCACGCTGGCCCCCTGCCCACGGCCAAGGTTCAGCACATGAGAACCGCGCCCCCACAACAGATGCTGCAAAGATTGAACATGCCCCTGCGCCAGGTCGCAGACGTGGATAAAATCCCGCACCGCTGTGCCGTCCGGCGTCTCAAACCCATTGCCATAGATTTCCACAAAAGGCCGCTGTCGCAAGGCCACCTCTGCAAGCACCGGAAAAAGGTTGCCACCCGCCGTGCGCGGGGATTCTCCGATCAGACCTGAGGGATGCGCGCCTGCGGGATTAAAGTACCGCAGGATCCCAACGCGCCAATCGGGGTCCGCGCGCCGGGTATGCTGGACGAACTGTTCGCCCAACACCTTGGACAGACCATAGGGGCTGGCGTAGCGCAGCGGCGTTTCTTCGGGGATGGGCAGCCGGTCAGGCTGACCGTAGACCGCCGCGCTGGAGGAATAGACCAGCCGCCGCACCCGGTGTCGGCGCATCACCCGGAGCAACGTCAGCAGCATGGCGGTATTTGCCTCAAAGAAACCTTGCGGGTCTTGATGGGATTGCGGCACAGATTTCCGGCCCGCAAGATGCACGACCGCGTCAAAGCGGTGAGCGTCAAAAACCCTCTCAAGATCATCTTCGCTGCGCAAATCCATCTGGCGGAAGGGCACACGCGCGCCGGTAAGCCTGCCCAACCCAGCCATCCCTTCGGCAAAGCTGTTGGACAGGTTATCGAGGATCATCACCTCAAACCCCGCCGCGACCAACGCGGCATAGGTATGCGTGCCGATGTACCCGGCCCCGCCGGTCAGCAAAATGCGAGCAGGCATGCCTCTCTCCGGCTGGTTCCGCTGCAGCGCAAATACCCGGCAAAGACGAGGATGTGGTTAAAGCGCGCCAAACCCAGTGATCACGGTCACAAGCGTGCGCCAGGTGATAAAGGCGTCAAGCCTTGGGCTGGCCTGGTCAATATACCGCAGGTCAAGCGCCAGCTTTTGCGCCGCCCCATCGGTGTCACTAGTGTAGCCCTGCATCACCTGAGACAACCCGCTGATCCCGGGCCGAAGGCTGTGGCGGCGCAGATAGCCTGGCAGGTCTTTGGCATACCGCTGCACAAATTCAGGTTGCTCTGGGCGCGGGCCAATCAGGCTCATCTCGCCACGCAAGATGTTGATAATCTGTGGCAATTCATCAAAGCGGCAGCGACGCAAGTGGCTCCCCAGCCGCGTGATGCGGTGCTGCTCTGCATCTGCAAAGCGCGGCGCGGGCGGTGCGGCCCGCATGGTGCGGAATTTAACCACCAGAAACAACCGGTCCCCCTGGCCGACGCGGGCCTGGCGAAACAGCAATGGGCCAGGATTGAACCAAGGATTTGCGGCTATCAGGACAGCGGCAACACAAAGAACAACGGGGGCAAGCAACAAGGCCCCCGCCAGATCAAACGCCCGCTTTGCAGCCCAATACCCCGCGCCTTGCGACATCAAAGCCCCCTTCCCTGATCAAGCAGCCTGAAAGGAAGGGCTTAACAAAAGGTTAGCGCTGCAGGTCTTGGCGGTAGTTGGTTGCACGTTTCGGCATCCTCTTTCTCCGCGATTACTCTGGGTGCGGGGTCTGGCAAAGCGGTTGCATCATCACTCCACCGGACTGCTCAGGATGCAACAGCCCTACGCGTCATGCTTTCCCTTAACAGACCTCACACCCGAACCGCCCAAACCGATCATTCAAACGCTGCCAGAACCGCACGCAGCTGGGGCGCGAGGCTTGCGGCGCCTTCGGTGTTTAGGTGATCGCGATCCCGAAACAAAAACACACCATTGCGCGCCGGACTGCAAAGCGGCGCATGCGCCGGACAAAAGTGATCAAAGGTTTCAAACACCCGCGTGTTGGGATGTTTGGCCGCCACAGATCTCAATCCCGCTGTCACCTCATCTATCACCGGCAAAAGATCACGCCGGAGCACGGCGCAGCTTTGCACATCATCAGGGGCGCAGGCCCGGATGTCTTCAAATTCAAACAACGGCGGTGGCCCGACCAACAGCAGGTTCACCCCCTCTTGGGCAAGCGTTTCCGCCAAGGCATCTACCAGATCAAACCACAATGGCAGATCAGGCAGCGCCCGAAACGGCTGTTCCCGGTAGAGATAGATCCGCGAAAGGACCACCACATCGCCTGCTGACCAATTGCTGCTGATGGTTTGAAACAGCGCCTCCCGCTGTGGAAACGGCTCCGCCTGGCTGACCGGATAGGTGGCCCCGACGCTTTCCACCAGGTGAAAACCCAGACCATCGGTCTGGTGCAGCGCCATCAACAGCGCCTGCAAATGCCCCGCGTGACTGTCCCCCATCGCCCATAGCGTGGGCAGCGGGCCTGCCTTGGGCGCGAATGTACAATCGCTAAACGTCTCATCCCGCAGCGGCCTGCCCTGACGGTCAATCACGCAAGTGGGGTTGTGCGGCAACCCGTGGCGCGGCAACGGCATTGATGCGGGACGCAATGCCGCCTCAAAGGGGGGTGTGGGGCGCAAATCTTGCGCCTCTTTCGCGGCGGCCACGATCACAATTGCGCCAAGGATGCCGCCCAGTCCAACAGCAACATGCCTTTTGCGTGGGACAGGTGTTGCCCACTGGCGCACCGGGTTTTCGATGAGATGGTACGAAAAGACAGCCATGCCAAACATGAACCCGGCTGTGACAAGGGGATTGGCCCACACGCTAAAGGGCGCAAGCAGAGCGAACGTCAACGCAGGCCAGTGCCAAAGATACAGGCTGTAAGATATCCGTCCGACATAGCGCAGCGGTGCGGCGCGCAGCAGCCCCAGCTGCCCCTGAGCTGTCCCACCAGACCAAACCAATCCACCAGCCAACAACGTCACCCCCGTATGCCGTACCAGCGCAGGGACATGGGGCACCACGAAGAGCAAGATCAGCCCGGCCCCCAAGACCCAGCGAAACGCCGGGTGCCCTATCAGCCCGCCCCCCGGTTCCCGCTGCGTCATCGCAAGCGCAAGCACAGCGCCCAGCCCGATCTGCCAGAACCGAAACGGAGTGAGGTAATAGGCCGCCATGGGTTGGCTGTTGCTGAGCACAGCAAAACAAAGCCAGGACAGCACGGACAGCGCAAAAATGACCCGCAACAGTGTCAGACGCGCGCCCCCGCGCAGGACGATCAGGCCAAAAAGGAACGGAAAGACGAGGTAAAACTGCTCTTCCACCCCCAAGGACCAGGTATGGGCAAAGGCGTTATAGCGAATGGAGGCGGCGAAATAATCCAGCTCTTGCGCGTAGATCAACAGGTTGGACAAACCAAAGAGCGCTGCAACCCCCGTTTGCAAAGATTGGGTCGGGGACGGATCAATCAGCACCAGGATCAGCCCGGTGCCCAACACACAAAACACCAGCGCCGGCAGGATGCGTTTTGCGCGCCGCAAAAAGAACGCCGCCGCCAGGCTTTTCAGATCGGCATCCCCGCGCCCCAAAAGCGATTGCGTGATGACAAAGCCCGAGATGACAAAAAAACATCAACGCCAAGATACCCGCCAGGCCAAAGATCTTCGCGGGCATGGCCAAGGATCACAGCAATCACGGCGATGGCGCGCAGGCCTTCAATGTCGGGCCGGAAAGAAGCAATCGTTTTCATGACTTAGGCCCAACAGTTTTTCAGACCTAGACTGGATAGAGGCTCCTGAGACGTGTTTGAAGCCATTTGTTCCTGATCTTTAGGTGTTGCGTTCAAGCGCCTTGATGACCTGTGATGATCCGGGCCTGATCCGCGATGGCGCTGAGCGCACTTTTTGACACGGATGCCGGTGCCCTTTTTCGGCGTAAATCACGCAATGCGTGGGATTTTCCATGTGACTTGCATTTGAAATCTGCTAGCACTTGCCGTCGAGTTAACTCTGTCGGTACCGGTATTAGGCTGACGCAATTTATGAGGGTGTGAAGCCAGTGGGAAACGCCAAAACGCAAAAGGCCATTGATGCAGTTAAATGGTTTCATTCGATTGATCTTGGAGACGGTAACGTCACACCCGGATACAAATCTGAACACATCCTTGCGTCAGAAGCGGATCTGTTCTTCAAAAACGAAGTAAAGGGCAAGAGCTTTCTGGATATCGGATCGTGGGACGGTTTCTTTTCCTTTGAAGCAGAGCGCCGGGGCGCGAAATCCGTGATGTCGACGGATTATTATTGCTGGGATGGCCCAGGCTGGGGCACCAAAGAAGGCTATGACCTGGCCCATTCCATCTTGGGGTCCAAATGCCAGTCAAAGTCGCGCGACGTTTTTGACCTGGACCCAGAAGATCTGGGAACCTTCGACACCGTGCTTTTCCTTGGTGTTCTGTATCATCTCAAAGACCCGATTGGCGGGTTTGAGCGCGCCGCCGCCATGTCACATGATCACATCATTGTCGAAACGGTCACGGCCTATAATGAAATCACCGACCCCGTGTTTCGCTACTATCCCGGCGACACGTTGAACAAAGACGCCACGAACTTTTTCGCCCAAAACACCGCCGCTCTTGAGGCCATGCTGAAAGAGGCGGGGTTCCCACGGGTTGAGATCTACGAAAGCTCCTTTTTGCCAGACGGTTCTTTGGCGCCAAAGCCACCAACCCTTCAGGACGGGCAGCTCTGCGAAGGACTGACGCGGCATGTCGCCATGGGCTGGCGGACGCCGGTCGCAGTTGAAGAAGAAAAGAGTGAGACAAAAGCTCTCGAAGAGCGCCTTGCTGAGGTGACGCGGGAACGTGATCACGCCCGCCGTTACCCCTGGAAGTACATGGGCGAAGCCTATCGCGCGCGCCGCAAGTGATGGGCCTGCCCTTTTCTAGGGGCGCGCTTTCCTAAGCCGGTCTGTGGGTCGCGGCGTTATGGTCGCGGCTCTGTTGCCATTGAAGAAGGCAATCCATCCGCGCCGAAAAGGGGCACAAAGCTGGATGGTTGTGTGCCAATCCTCTGCGGCGGAGCCTGCAAGGCGGTTCGGGAAAGACATCTGGGCATCATTTGACATAGGGCATGTAACGCACCCCTCGTGCCGCTGCGAGACGACGAGGTCATTCTGTTACGCGTATCAAATAACCCAAATCAAAAAATGGCGGACCCTAGAGGATTCGAACCTCTGGCCTCTGCCTTCGGAGGGCAGCGCTCTATCCAGCTGAGCTAAGGGTCCCTGCCCTCCCTATACATAAGCCCCCGCACCCCCGCAATGGGGTGCGATGCGCTTACCGGGTCAGATCACGCAAAAAGCTCATGCGCCAGTTCCAGCGCATCCACCAAGGTATCAACCTCAGCCTCGGTGTTATAAAGCCCCATGGAGGCCCGGCAGGTGGCTGTCACCCCCAGATGATCCATCAGCGGCCCGGCACAGTGATGGCCCGCCCGCACGGCAACACCGCGTTTATCAAGGATGGTTGAAATATCGTGGGCATGCGCCGCCCCATCCAGCGTAAAGCTGAAAATAGCACCTTTGTCAGGTGTGGTGCCCTGCACCTGCAGCCAGTTCAGCCCGCCAAGTTTGGCAACCGCATAGTCCCGCAGCCGGTTTTCATGCGCAGCGATGTTATCCATCCCCAAGGACATCATATACTCCAGCGCCACGCCCAAACCGATGGTCTGAACGATGCCAGGCGTGCCTGCCTCAAACATCATTGGTGGGTCGTTATAGATGACCTCATCCTTGGCCACCTCTTTTATCATATCGCCGCCACCCATAAACGGGCGCATCTCTTTCATGCGGTCCGCTTTGATAAAGATCGCGCCTGAGCCCGAGGGCCCATAAAGCTTGTGCCCGGTAATGGCGTAGAAGTCACAGCCAAGGTCCTGCACGTCCACCGGCATATGCACCGCGGCCTGAGAGCCATCGACCAGCACAGCAACCCCCTGCGCATGGGCGGCGTCAGTGATGGCTTTCACGTCGACCTTTGTGCCCAACACATTGGACAGCTGCGTGATCGCGATCAGCTTGGTCTTGGGGGTGATCGCATCAATCACCGCTTGCGGATCCAGCGCACCGGTGCTGTCCACATCGACCCATTTCAGAACCACACCTTGGCGTTCCCGCAGAAAATGCCAGGGCACGATATTGGCGTGGTGTTCCATCACAGACAGGATGATCTCATCACCTGCTTGCATCCGGGGCATGGCCCAGCCGTAAGCGACGGTATTGATGCCTTCGGTCGTGCCAGAGTTGAACACGATCTCATCTTCGTGCCCTGCATTCAGGAATTTGGCGACAGTGCCGCGCACCGCCTCATATTTGTCAGTGGCCAGGTTGGACAGGTAATGCAGCCCGCGATGCACATTGGCATATTCCTGGGCATAGGCCTGGGTAACCGCGTCAATCACCACCTGCGGCTTTTGCGCAGAGGCCCCATTGTCGAGGTACACCAATGGCTTTCCGTTCACCTCACGGCTGAGAATGGGGAAATCGGCGCGTATCTTGTCGATGTCATACATCCGCCAACGGCTCCTTAAACGAGGCCCCCGATCAGGGCGGTGAGAATTCCGAGCCCCAAGATGAGGCCAACAAAAGAAACAGCCAGCACGGCAAGCGCATGCCAAGGGGTGCTTAGGTTCAGGGCCGTCGACAGGAAGTTCATGAAAATCCAAAACCCCCAAACCGCCACTGCAAGAGATAGTAATGCCCCAAGACCCGGCAAAGCCAAAGAGACCAAGATGACGCAGACCTGCGCTAAGGCGCGCAGGACCTGAAACCAAACCACGACAGCCAGCACATCCGTCAGCGTGCCGTCCCCTCCGATGGCCTTGCCTGACCAATACATCGCGTGGACGTAGACAACCGTCAGCCCCGCGATCAGAACGAAAAGCGCCAGCGGCCGGTCAAAATACCCCGGCAGCGGCACCGGCGTGGAGGACGAGCTGACCATCAAGAACACCAAAAACGTGTTGATGATCGCGGCCAGCGCCAGCGCCGTCCACAGAATGTCACGTGTCAGGCCCATATCCAGCACGCGCCGTGCGGCCACGCCGGGCGCACGGATGCTTTCTTGGACAAGGGGGACAAACAGCTGCTGCATCATACGTCGGCCTGACTAGCAGCATGCAATCCCGCGAACCAGAACCAAAAGAAAGCGACGCACCAGACAATGCCCACAAGAGACAGCTCAACCCCCGGCCCCACGAAACCCGCCGTCAGCCCCCAAAGCAGCACCAGCGGGCTGGCCGCCAGGAAAGCCCAGAAAAGCGCCATGCGGGCACCAAAACTGCTGAGGTTGCTGCGCAGCGCCTTGCCAATCAGCAGCGTCACGCCGGCCAGAAGATAAAGCAGCAAAGGTGCGATAAAGATCAGCGCCATCAGCGACGCCCCGATCAGCATGCTCAGGTCTTCGCCGGTTTCAAACGCCTGACGCGCCAGTCGGGGCGTTTGCCCGACAAAGACCAACAGACAACCGATCATAAGGTAGATGAGCGCGCGGTCCTCCCGCACGCCCTGGGCCAGCAACCTGCGCATGACCTTGCCGGGCCCCCGATAGGTGGCCACGATATCCCGTGTCGCTGACATCAGCCGCGGCGTCGGGCCAGCCAGGCTTCGAGCCGCACCAAAATTTGATCGCGCAGTTCTGCATCCTCAATCTCTTCCACGGCCTCAGCCAGGAAAGACAGGGTCAGCATGTCTGTCGCCACCGCGTGGGGCACCCCGCGCGCGCGCAGATAGAACAGCGCATCTTCGTCAATCGCACCAGAGGTTGAGCCATGAGAGCAGGCGACATCATCGGCGTAGATCTCAAGCTCAGGCTTGGCCAGGAACTGGCTGTCCTCATCCAGCAAAAGGCTCTGGCTGATCTGATAGCCGTCGGTCTTCTGCGCACCCTCTTTCACCAGGATTTTGCCCTGGAACACGCCAACGGCACCGTTGCGCAGGACCTTTTTGAACACCTGACGGCTTTCACAATTCACCGCATCATGGGTGATGAAAACAGTGTCATCATGGTGGAACGTGCCAAAGTTGCCGTCACCGACACAAGCGCCAGCGATGTGCGCCTGCGCGTCATCGCCCGTCAGTTCAATCACTGCCTCATTACGGGTCAGCACGCCATTCACGGTCAAAGTGAAGGATTTGAACTGCGATTCCGTGCCGAGACGCGCGAACACGTGGGTCACTGCGCGCCGCTCATGATCGCGTCCTTGCGTGCGCACGTGGTGGAAGGCAGCCCCGTCTGCCACGTCAATCTCCATCACCTTGTTAAACCGAGCGGCGGCGGGGCCGTTTTCAAGGATGGTCAGATCGGCACCGGCATCAAGCTTGATGCAATGATGAAGGATCGCGTCCGAAGTCTCTGATGAATGGTGATAAATCAGACTAATCGGCTTGCTCACCTTGCCGGTCGCATGCACTAAAATCCCGTCCGTGGCGCAGGCGGTGTTCAGCGCAGCAAATGGACGCTCAACCGGGTTTTGCCCGCGCGCTTCCAGCACACCGTAGACATCGCGCGCCCAGTGCAGATCGCTTTCTGCAGTGGCAAGCCGTTCGATGGTGACACCTTCCAGGCTCAGATCATCTGAGGCATCGGCATCAAACACGCCATCCACAAAGACAATTTTCAGGCGGTCCGCCTCGTGAAAGGGGAGAGCTCATCATGTTCAAACACCGCTGCCTGGGGCGCATTGGGCTGCACCAGCGTGTCGGGCCGGGTGAATTTCCAGTATTCATCGCGCCGGTCTGGCAGGCCCATGGCCCGCAAACGCGTCAAAGCATCTTCACGCGCGGCTTTGGACCAGCCTTTGGCGGCAACTTCACGGCCCGCGATCATCGCCTCAACCGGCGACATATCCGTGGCAAGCTCTGCCATTACGCCACCTCTGCCAGGATGTCGGAGTATCCGTTGTTTTCGACCTCAAGCGCCAGCTCTGGCCCGCCGGTTTTGACGATGCGACCATTGGCCATGATGTGCACGACGTCGGGTTTGATGTGATCCAACAGACGCTGGTAATGGGTGATCACCAGAAACCCGCGCCCTTCGCTGCGCAGCGCGTTCACGCCTTCGGCAACCAGCTTCATCGCATCTACGTCCAGGCCGGAGTCTGTTTCATCCAGGATGCACATCTTGGGCTCAAGCATGGCCATCTGCAGGATTTCGTTGCGCTTCTTTTCACCGCCCGAAAAGCCCATGTTGACGGGGCGTTTCAGCATGTCAGCATCAATTTTCAGATCTTTCGCCTTCGCGCGCACCACCTTGAGAAACTCCGCCGCCGACATCTCTTCTTCGCCGCGCGCCTTGCGCTGTGCGTTCACAGCCGTGCGCAGGAAGGTCATGTTGCCCACGCCGGGGATCTCCACCGGGTATTGGAACGCCAAAAACAGGCCCGCCGCGGCGCGCTCTTCTGGCTCCAGCTCCAGCAGATCTTCGCCTTCAAGCGTGGCACCACCGTCTGTGACCTCATAGCCATCCTTGCCCGACAGCACATAAGACAGCGTCGACTTACCAGAGCCGTTTGGCCCCATGATCGCATGGACTTTGCCCGCCTCAACCTCCAGGTCGACGCCTTTGAGGATCTGCTTATCCTCTTCTTCCAGTTGCACGTGCAAGTTCTTGATGCTCAGCATAGTTTCATTCCTTCTCAGCGCCTTAGCGCACAAACTTAATCTAGTGTGACAGCGGTGCCCGACACTGAAACCATCAGCATAGAGTCGCCCACCACCTCATAATCAATATCCACGCCAACCACGGCGTTGGCCCCCATCGCGCGGGCCTCATCCTCAAGCTCGGCCATCGCGGTCTGCCGCGCCTCGCGCAGCTTTGTCTCATACTGGCCTGACCGGCCCCCAACGATGTCGGTCACCTGGGCAAAGAAATCACGCACGATGTTCGCACCCATAATCGCCTCGCCCACAACGATGCCGTGATAGCTGCGAATGGGCCGCCCTTCGATGGTATTGGTCGTGGTGACAATCATTCCGGATCATCCTTCCGCAAGATGATCGGTGCCACTTTGACCAACGCATAGACCATCGCAAAGATCGCTGTCTTAAAGCCCGTCGCAAACAGCGTTTCCGCATTCAGCGAAGAGCCGCGCAGAAACAGCTCAAACCCCAGCATCAGCAGGAAAAACACCGCCGTGGCGACAAAAATCGTGCTGGCAACCTGTTGCATCAGCCTACAGAGCCTTCCAGCGAAATCGCCACCAGCGCTTGCGCTTCCATGGCAAACTCCATCGGCAGCGCCTGCAGCACGTCCTTGCAGAACCCGTTGACCACCAGCGCCACGGCCTCTTCCTCATCCATCCCGCGCGAGCGGCAGTAGAACATCTGATCGTCGTCCACCTTTGAGGTGGTCGCCTCATGCTCTACCCGAGATGAGTTATTCTTGACCTCAATGTAGGGCACCGTGTGCGCCCCGCATTTGTCGCCAATCAACAGGCTGTCGCACTGCGTATAGTTGCGCGATTCCTTGGCCTTAGGGTGCATCGACACCAGGCCACGATAGGTGTTCTGCGCCTTGCCCGCGCTGATGCCCTTGGAGACGATCCGCGATTTTGTGCGCTTGCCCAGGTGCACCATCTTGGTGCCCGTGTCGGCCTGCTGCATGTTGTTGGCGATGGCGATGGAGTAAAACTCGCCCTGGCTGTCGTCGCCGCGCAGGATGCAGCTTGGGTATTTCCAGGTCACAGCTGACCCGGTTTCCACCTGCGTCCACATCACCTTGGCCCGGTCGCCCCGGCAATCGGCGCGCTTGGTCACGAAGTTATAGATGCCCCCTTTGCCGTCCTCATCCCCGGGATACCAGTTCTGAACGGTGGAGTATTTCACCTCAGCGTCTTCCTCGATGATGATCTCGACAACAGCGGCGTGCAGTTGGCTTTCGTCCCGCTGGGGCGCGGTGCACCCTTCGAGGTAGGACACATAAGACCCCTTGTCCGCGATGATCAGCGTGCGTTCAAACTGGCCGGTGTTTTCAGCATTGATGCGGAAATACGTGGACAGCTCCATTGGGCAGCGCACGCCGGGCGGCACATAGACAAACGACCCGTCAGAGAAGACCGCAGAGTTCAACGTCGCGTAGAAGTTGTCAGAGACGGGCACGACAGAGCCGAGGTATTTCTTCACCAGCTCAGGATGTTCTTTGATCGCCTCTGAAATGGAGCAAAAGATCACACCGGCCTTCTTCAGCTCTTCCTGAAAGGTCGTGCCAACGGAAACGGAATCAAACACCGCGTCCACAGCCACCTTGCGGCCCTCAGCGGGCATGTCTTCGGCACCTTCGACGCCGGCCAGGATCATCTGCTCTTTCAGCGGGATGCCCAGCTTGTCGTAGGTGGCCAGCAATTTGGGGTCGACCTCATCCAATGACTTTGGCTTGACCGCCATGCTTTTTGGACGGGCATAGTAATACTGATCCTGAAAATCGATCTCAGGGTAGTCGACCATCGCCCAATCAGGCTCTTCTTTGGTCAACCACCGCTCATAGGCTTCCAGACGCCAATCGGTCATCCACTGCGGCTCTTCGTTCTTTTCAGAAATCAGGCGCACGATGTCCGGGGTCAGGCCCTTGGGGGCATATTCCATCTCAATGTCGGTGGACCAGCCATGCTTGTACTTGCCCCCAACTTCGCGGACCGCATCAACCGTTTCCTGGTCAACACCTTCTTTTACTTTGTCTTCTTTGACCGCCGTTGTGTCCAACATCTCGTCCCCTCTTCTGCGCCGTTCAAGCTGAACGTGCCGCGTGTTTGTCCCGTTTTGCCCGCCAAGCATCCGCAAAGCGCAAAACGTCGTCCTTCGTTGTCTCTAGACCCAATGAGATGCGGATCGCGCAACTCGCCTGGGCCTCTGAATACCCCATCGCCAGCAACACGGTGCTGGCCTTGACCTTGCCGCTGGAGCAGGCCGACCCCGCCGAAATGGCGAAACCCGACAGGTCCATCTGCATCACCTGCGTCTCGCCCTTCCAGCCTTCGGCAATCAGGCAAGACGTGTTTGGCAGCCGCTGCGCGTCATACCCAACAAAAATAGTCTTATTCGCGCCCGCCTCAAGACTTATTTCTAGAATATTTCTAAGTTCCGCAACGGCGTCCCAGCGGCCCGCGGCCACATCTTGCGCAGCAGCCTCTGCAGCGGCCCCAAATCCGGCAATCCCGATGATGTTTTCGGTACCAGAGCGGCGGTTCATCTCTTGCCCGCCACCGCGCAGGATTGGCGCAGGATCCTCAGGGGTGAAGTTGATCAGCGCGCCCACACCCTTCGGTCCGCCCAGCTTGTGGGCAGATAGGATGGCATAGGCTGGTCGCTCAGGCCCCTCAAAATGCACGGGCATCTTGCCTGCCATCTGCGTGATGTCTGCCACCACGGCCTGCCCGGCACCTGCGCGGGCACAAACCTGCGCGCGGGGCAGCATCATGCCGGTTTCGCTGTTGGCCGCTGAAATCGCCAATAAAACAGGGGCATCTGACAGAGTTTGCAAACCCGCTTCGTCAAATTTGCAATTTGCATCGTAGAGTGACGGCAGTGCCAGATCGCTCCAAACCCGCAGACAATCATGCTCCGTTGGCAAAGCGCCAAAGCCCCCGCCATGCTGTTCCTTTTGCGCCGCCGCCAACGCCGCAGCTTCGGTGGCGCTGCTGGTGAAAATCACTTGTTGCGGCGTGCATCCGACCAAGGCTGCCACCTGCGCCCGTGCCCGCTCAACCACGCCCTTGGCCGCGCGCCCTTCGGCGTGCACGGACGATGGGTTGCCGACAATATCCATTGCCGCAGCCATCGCGCTGCGGGCCTCCGCCCGCAAAGGCGTGGTGGCATTGTGATCAAGATAGGTTCTCATGTCCTGTGCCGGACCTCAGACTGCGCAAAGCAAACCGTTCGTGCGGCAATACCCCGCTGGTCACGCCCAGAGGACACCGCGCGCCCAAGGCCGGCCTTAAATGCCGCCATAAATCCGCTCACGCCTCGTCCACCACATCAAAGAGGTTTGGCACCGCGGGACAGGGAGCAAGCTCATTCTCAATCACATCTGACAGGCGCGTCTGGTGGAGGAACACATAAACATGCGCGCTCAACCCCTCCCACAATCGGTTTGTCAGCGATTGCGCGCGGCTGCCAGACGCCGCACCAGAGGCCCCTGCCCCTTTGTGCATCGCATCCACCGTCTCATCCACCGCGCCCAGAACATCCGCGATGCGAATTTCCGACGCGGGCCGCGACAACCGGTACCCACCACCCGGCCCCCGGACCGAGTTCACCAGCTCCGCGCGCCGCAGCTTCACGAACAGCTGCTCCAGATAGGGCAGTGAAATCGACTGGCGCCGGGAAATTTCGCCCAAGGTGACCAACTGATCGGCAGGTTGCAGCGCGATATCGGCCAAAGCGACCATGGCATAGCGCCCTTTGGTGGAAAGCTTCATGTCATCCCCTCCCGAAAGCGTCGCGTTGATTGACGTCCGTGCGTGATCCGCTTAAACCGACTTTTCAACCCGTGAGACACGGGCACCAAGATTAGAACCGTTCTAAAGATCAGGGTGAGAGACGTCAACTCTCAACTGAGCTTGGAGCTTCAGACAGGGATACCCATGCCAGAGGTCATTTTCCCCGGACCAGAAGGCCGCCTTGAAGGCCGCTATCACCCCCAAAAAGAACGTGACGCCCCGATCGCCATTGTGTTGCATCCGCATCCACAATTCGGTGGCACGATGAACCACAAAGTGGTCTATAACTTGCATTACGCCTTTTATAACATGGGCTTCACCGTACTGCGGTTCAATTTCCGCGGCGTCGGGCGCAGCCAGGGCGAATACGATCAGGGCATCGGAGAGCTAAGCGACGCGGCAAGCGCGCTGGATTATCTGCAGTCCATGAACAACAACTCCAAGCATTGCTGGGTCGCTGGGTTTTCCTTTGGCGCTGGATCGGGATGCAGTTGTTGATGCGCCGCCCAGAGATCACCGGCTTCATCTCAGTCTCACCGCCTGCGAATATGTATGACTTCAGCTTCCTGGCACCCTGCCCGTCATCGGGGTTGATCATCAACGGCACCGCCGACCGTGTAGCACCGCCTGCCGATACCGTGAACCTGGTCAACAAGCTGCATGAGCAAAAGGGCATCACCATCACCCATGAAGAGGTGGAAGGTGCCGGGCATTTCTTTGAAGAGCCGCACATGGACACGTTGATCGACACGACCACCGATTACGTCAAACGCCGCCTGACTGAGAACACGCGCTGATGGCCGATCCCGTTGTCACAGAGATGGCCAACAAACTAGCCGAAGAATGTCTGGCCGTGCAGGCAGAAACCGGGCAAGACCGGCTGTTCATGAAACTGGGAGAGGTCCTTGGGGCCTCTTCTCAGACGCTGGAAGAGGCGTTTTTGACCGCCGTGCGCACCCGAATGGCCAACGACAACGGGCGCAAGTTTCTGGCACAGTCCTTGGCCAATCACCGCGCGCAGGCCGCCAAAGGTGAGTGAGACCGCAGAGACGCGGCTGGATCGACAGATCGCGTTTCTGGTGGAGGCCGACAAGCTAAAGTCGGTCATCCGCGCCACGGAACTGTGCGACAATTCACGGTATGAAAATTCGGCTGAACATTCCTGGCATCTGACGCTCTATGCCATGGTTCTGGCCGATCAAGCGGGACCAGAGGTGGACGTCACCCGCGTCATCAAGATGTTGATCCTGCACGATCTGGTAGAGATCGACGCCGGCGACAACCCGATCTTTGCTGAGTTGGATCACGCCGCCATCGCCGCACAGGAGCAGGCCGCCGCAGACCGCATCTTTGGCCTGCTGCCAGATGAGCTGAACACCGCGTTTCGCGCCATCTGGGAAGAGTTTGAAGCCGCCGAGACACCCACCGCGCAATTTGCAAAATCGCTCGACCGGTTCCAGCCGCCGATGCAAAACTTGCAATCGGGCGGCGGCAGCTGGACCGACTTTGACGTGACAGAGCAACAGATCCACGACCGAGTTGGCGCCAAAATCGCCATCGGCGCACCGGCTCTCTGGACTTACGCCAAGGCCCGCATCGCTGCTTTTTTCGCCACGCGGGCGGTAAAGTGAGATAAATCGGCATACCGTTGTATACCGTCTTCCCCTTTGCATCCAGATAGGCTACACGCGGGCCAACACCAGCCACAAGCGAAGGAAAGCCTCATGACCAAGATCAAGGTTGAAAACCCGGTCGTCGAACTCGACGGCGATGAAATGACCCGTATCATCTGGGACTTCATCAAGAAAAAGCTGATCCTGCCCTATCTCGACATTGACCTGAAGTACTACGACCTGGGCATTGAGGCCCGCGATGAAACCGATGACCAGATCACCATCGATTCCGCGGAAGCCATCAAGAAATACGGCGTCGGCGTCAAATGTGCGACCATCACACCTGATGAGGCGCGCGTCGAAGAATTTGGCCTGAAAAAGATGTGGCGCTCGCCCAATGGCACCATCCGCAACATTCTGGGCGGCGTGGTTTTCCGCCAGCCGATCATCTGCCAAAACGTACCGCGCCTGGTGCCCGGTTGGACCCAGCCCATCGTCATCGGCCGCCACGCCTTTGGCGACCAGTACCGCGCCACGGACATGAAATTCCCAGGGCCTGGCAAGCTGACCATGAAGTTTGTCGGCGAAGACGGCACTGTGGATGAGCGCGAGGTGTTTGATGCGCCTGCGGCTGGCATCTACATGGGCATGTATAACCTCGATGCCTCCATCATCGACTTTGCCCGCGCTTCCATGAACTATGGTCTGAACCTGGGCTGGCCGGTCTATCTGTCCACCAAGAACACGATCCTCAAGCAATATGATGGCCGCTTCCTGGAGCTGTTCCAGCAGGTCTATGAGGAAGAGTTCGAAGAGAAGTTCAAAGCCGCAGGCATCCACTACGAACACCGCCTGATCGACGATATGGTCGCTTGCGCGATGAAGTGGAACGGCGGCTTTGTCTGGGCCTGTAAGAACTACGACGGTGACGTCCAATCCGACACGGTTGCACAAGGCTTTGGCTCGCTTGGTCTGATGACCTCTCAGTTGATGACACCCGATGGCAAGATCGTGGAGGCCGAGGCCGCGCATGGCACTGTGACCCGTCACTACCGTCAGCACCAGAAGGGCGAAGAGACCTCCACCAACTCCATCGCCTCGATCTATGCCTGGACCGGCGGTCTGAAGCACCGCGCCAAGCTGGATGACAACGCACCGCTGATGAACTTTGCCGAAACGCTGGAACGGGTGATCGTGGAAACGGTTGAAAGCGGCTCCATGACCAAAGACCTGGCGCTGCTTGTTGGCCCTGATCAGAAGTGGCTGACCACCATGGGCTTCTTGGAAAAAGTGGATGAGAACCTGAACAAAGCGCTGGCTGGGTAATTCAGCCGCACTGCGGGACCAAGGGCAGTTTCTTAAGCGACACCTTTGGCCAAAAGAAAATAGGGGCCGCGCCTATTGCGCGGCCCCTTTTTATTGCGAAGCGGTGGCGCGTCAGGCCGCGGCCTCCACGATCATGTCACCGGGGGCAAAGGGCGAAATCTCAACCCCTTCGGGGGTAAAGCGGCAAAAGCTGCCCTTGGGGACTTCCTTCCAATCCTGCTCTGGCGTTTCAAAGGGTTCAGAGACCACCGACCAGCCTTTGGCCCGCACGTCCCACCGATAATAAAGCGACGGGGCCAATGCATCGCTGGCATAGCGCACAGCGAAAAGGTTTTGCCCGTCAGAAAGGGCCGCTGCCATGCGGATGTGGGGGGCCGCCCCCGTTGCCGGGACGCGGCTTCAAGCTCAGCCACCGCTTTAGCCAGTGCCGCCTGCGGTGCCGCATTCAGATCATAGCCACAGGCCAGCAGAAACAACGCCTCACTGTCCGTCGCCCCTTTGCGGTGGGCATAAAGGGCGTCCGAGATCATCATATCAACCGCTTTGCGAAACTGCTCAAACCCGCCGACCTGACCGTTGTGCATGAAGCTCCAGTTCTCCCACACGAAGGGGTGGCAGTTGTTGCGGCTGGTCGCTGTCCCGGTTGAGGCGCGCACATGCGCCATGAAAAGCCCCGAACGCACTTGTTCTGCCAGGGCGCGCAGATTGGGATCCGACCAGGCGGGATAGACATCACGGTAAAGACCGGGCGTGGGACGGTGATCATACCAGGCCAGCCCGAACCCATCGGCATTGATGGCGGTCTTGCACTCAGTGGCATCGCGCGCCTGATGCACCAAGGAATGCTGCGGGTCTGTGATGATCTCGCTCAGAAAGATCGGCATGCCTTGCCAGGCGGCCCAACGGCACATGTTACTGACCCCGGTTATGGGTGCGCGCGTACAGCTGTCCGACAATGCGGCTGGCGGTCTTTTCAAACAGACATGGGATCAGCGCATGCACCAGCGCGGCACCGGCGGCCAGCAAAAGCTGCCCTGAAAAGCGCAGCGCAAAGCCCATGTGTTGAAGAAAGGTTTCATCCACTTTGGCAGGATGGTCAAGGAAGATGCGGTTGATCATGGGGGCTCCTGTTGATTGGTTTGGGGACAAAATAGCCACGCGCCGGGGTGAAGTGATCCCAAATTTTCGCATCATCGCTGGCGTGATGGGGAAATTATCTCTATCAAGCCAAGATATGCGAGACATTGATGACATAGACCGCCGGATCTTGAACATTCTGCAGCGTGACGCGGGACAATCGCTGGATGCCATTGGCGCCGCGGTCGGCCTGTCGCGCAACGCCTGTTGGCGCCGGATCGGTGCGCTGGAAAAGGCCGGGCTGATCAAGGGGCGGGTCGCCCTTTTGGATGCGGACCTGCTGGGCCTGGGGCTGAGCGTCTTTATCCAGGTGCGCACCAACGCGCATGACCCCGAATGGCTGTCCAATTTTTCAGCTGCGACACGTGCACTTCCGGAAATTCTGGGGGTCTACCGGATGTCTGGGGATCTGGATTACTTGATCCGTGCCAGGGTCGCCGATATGGCGGGGTATGACCGGCTCTATCAACGGCTGATCAGCAAGGTTGCGCTTTCTGACGTTTCTGCCAGCTTTGTCATGGAAGAGATTAAAGACACCACCGCCCTGCCCCTTTGACAGGTGCCTGTGAAAGGAGACCTCATGCCGGTTCAATACATCTGGCTGTTTTTTGCCGTGCTGACTGAGACCTTGGGCACCACAGCACTTCAAGCCTCCCACCAGTTTACCAAGTTCTGGCCCTCTGTTGCCGTGGTCATCTGCTACGGGGCCTCCTTTTACATGCTGGGCGGCGCGCTGCGTTATATGCCGGTGGGGATCGTCTATGCCTTTTGGTCGGGGCTGGGCATCGTGCTGATTGCCTGCATTGGCTATGTGCTCTTTGGTCAAAAGCTGGATCTGCCGGCGGTGATTGGTCTGGTCATGATCATTGCGGGGATCGTGGTCATTCAGGTGTTTTCGAAAACCAACACCCATTAACCCTGCGACAAATGTAGAACAGATACTGGGTGCTTTTGGGCTGGCCTTTGCTGCGCCTGCACGGTAAGCGCGGCGCAAACCCATAAAAGGCTGATCCCATGGACCTGCGCAACATCGCAATCATCGCTCACGTTGACCACGGCAAGACCACGCTTGTGGACGAATTGCTCAAGCAATCCGGCACCTTCCGGGAAAACCAGGCGACCAGTGAACGCGCCATGGACAGCAATGACCTGGAACGCGAACGCGGCATCACAATCTTTGCCAAGCCGACGTCTGTGGAATGGAAAGGCACCCGCATCAACATCGTAGACACGCCCGGCCACGCCGATTTCGGCGGAGAGGTGGAGCGGATCCTGTCCATGGTGGACGGTGTTGTGCTGCTGGTGGATGCGGCCGAAGGGCCGATGCCACAGACAAAATTCGTGACCTCCAAAGCGCTCAAGCTGGGCCTGCGGCCCATCGTGGTCGTCAACAAGGTGGACAAACCAGATGGCGAGCCTGACCGCGCGCTCGATGAGTGTTTTGATCTTTTTGCCAACCTTGATGCAACCGATGAGCAGCTCGATTTCCCCTCCATGTATGCCTCTGGCCGCAGCGGCTGGGCCGATCATGAGCTGGACGGCCCGCGCGAAAACCTCGACGCTCTTTTTGATCTGATCATCAGCCACGTCCCCGCGCCTGCACAGATGGCCGATCGCGACGCCCCCTTCACCATGCTGGCCACCACGCTGGGTGCCGATCCGTTCCTGGGTCGGATGCTGACCGGCCGGGTGGAAAGCGGCACGTTGAAGCCAGGTCAGACGCTGAAAGCCATGTCGCGCGACGGCACGCTGATTGAGAACTTCCGCGCCACCAAGATCCTCGCCTTTCGCGGGCTGGAGCAGACCGCCATCGATGTGGCCGAAGCGGGCGACATCGTCTCCATTGCGGGGATGACTAAGGCCACGGTGGCCGACACCTTGGCCGACGCATCCGTCAGCGAAGCGATCCCCGCTCAGCCGATTGACCCACCCACCATCACCGTCACTTTTGGCATCAACGACAGCCCCCTGGCGGGCCGTGATGGCAAAAAGGTGCAATCCCGCGTGATCCGCGACCGGCTTTATAAAGAGGCCGAAAGCAACGTGGCGATCAAGATCAGCGACACCCCCGGCGGCGAAGCCTTTGAGGTTGCCGGGCGCGGCGAATTGCAGATGGGCGTGCTGATTGAAAACATGCGCCGTGAAGGGTTTGAGCTGTCGATCTCGCGCCCTCAGGTGCTGTTCCAGGACATTGACGGGGTGCGTCACGAACCCATCGAAGAGGCCACCATTGACGTGGACGACGAATACTCAGGCGCGGTGATCGAAAAGATCACCGGCACCCGCAAAGGTGAACTGGTTGAGATGAAGCCCGCCGGCGCGGGCAAAACCCGGATCGTGGCGCATGTGCCCTCTCGCGGTTTGATCGGCTATCACGGTGAGTTTTTGACTGATACGCGCGGCACCGGCGTGTTGAACCGCGTGTTCCATGGCTGGGCCCCGCATAAGGGTCCGATCCCGGGCCGCCGCGCGGGAGTTCTGATCTCAATGGAGAACGGCACCTCCGTGGCCTATGCGCTGTGGAACCTAGAGGAGCGCGGCAAGATGATGATCGGCGCGCAGGCGGATGTTTACACCGGCATGATCATCGGCGAGCACAGCCGCGAGAACGATCTGGAAGTGAACCCACTGAAGGGCAAAAAGCTGACCAACGTGCGCGCCTCTGGCACCGATGAAGCGGTGCGATTGACCACGCCGATGACATTGTCATTGGAAGAGGCGATTGCCTACATCGACGATGATGAGCTGGTTGAGGTAACGCCCAATGCGGTGCGGTTGCGCAAGCGGTATCTGGATCCGCATGAGCGCAAGCGGATGGCGAAAGCGAGCTGATTTCAAGCGACACGTTTGATGCGACGGCAGGATTGGGGGCCAGCCCCCAAACCCCCGGAATTATAGTGGAAAGATGAAGCCGTTCGGGGACGTGCCCGTGCCAGCGCGGCTGACGGGGCCATCCTCTACGCGGGTCAGGCGGGGGACTTATTCGTTGGTTTCAACGATGAGAAGTTCGCGTTCTGAGGCCCCCCGGGCATGTTCCAGTGCAGCTTGGTAAGCGTCTGAGTGATAGCATTTTTCGGCAGTTTCCACATCGGGGAAACGGGCGACCACATTGCGCGGACGCTCTTTGCCCTCCAGCTGAACGAAACGGCCACCGCGGGCGATGAATTCGCCGCCGTGTTCTGCAATGGCGACCGTGGCCCCTGCGGCGTATTTCTTATACGCCTCTTCATCGGTCACGGTGACATGTGCAATCCAAAGTGCGCCCATCGGTTTATCCTTTCAAAACGGTTTCTGCAGCGGCAATGGCAGCCTCGGCGTTGTCAGCAGAAGCGCCGCCACCCTGTGCCATATCTGGACGGCCACCGCCGCCTTTACCGCCCAGCTCTGCCACAGCGGCTTTGACCAGATCAACGGCGGAACGCTGATCGGTGAGGTCTGCGGTCAAGCCGCCCGCGACCGCCGCTTTGCCACCGGTATCCGCGATCAATAGGACCGCGCCCGAGCCGAGGTTGGCTTTATGCTCATCCACCAGGGCGGGCAGGTCTTTGCCGGTCACGCCTTGCAGGACTTGAGCGATGAATTTGATGCCACCCACCTCGCGCGCCTCTGGCGCGGCGCTCCCGCCGCCCGCCATCGCAAGCTCGCGACGCAGCTGCGCCACTTCATTAGAAAGCGCCTTGCGCTCATCCAGCAGCGCTTTCACCCGCGTGGGCACGTCTGCGGCGGAGGCTTTCAGCTCTGTTGCGGTTTGGGCCAAGAGCTGATCCTGGCCGCGCAGATAGTCCATCGCTGCTTGACCAGTGAGCGCCTCAATCCGGCGCACGCCTGCGCTGCTGGCACTGTCGCCCAGGGTTACAAAAGCCCCGATGTCGCCCGTGCGCGCCACATGGGTGCCGCCGCAAAGCTCAAGCGAATAGGTGGCACCGTCGCTACCCTTGCCGGACCCCTCTTGGGTACCCATGGAGACCACGCGCACCTCATCGCCGTATTTCTCCCCAAAGAGCGCTTGGGCCCCCAGGGCGCGGGCGTCATCGGGCGTCATGATCCGGGTCTCAACGGGAGCGTTTTGGCGGATGTACGCGTTCACTTCGGCCTCAACCTGTTCCAGCTCAGCCGGGCTTAGCGCCTTGGCGTGGCTGAAATCAAAGCGCAGCCGGTCCGCCGCGTTCAAAGAACCGCGCTGGGACACGTGATCGCCAAGGGCCGCGCGCAGGGCCTCATGCAGCAGGTGGGTGGCGGAGTGATTGGCGCGGATCGCGGTACGGCGGGCGGGATCAACCTCCAACACTGCGGCCTGGCCAGGCTCAACCGTGCCTTCGGTGACGGTGCCGATATGGGCAAAAACGCCAGCGGTTTTGCGGGTGTCGGTGACCGTGACAGTACCGGTTTCGGTTTTGATCAGGCCGGTGTCGCCGACCTGGCCACCGGATTCTGCATAAAACGGCGTCTGGTTGAGAGCGATCTGCACCGCCTCGCCCGCTTGTGCCTTTTCAGCCGCAGCGCCGTCTTTGATGATGGCGGCCACCTGGCCTTCGGCGGTCTCAAGTTCATAGCCCAGGAAATCTGTGGTGCCATGCTGATCGGCCACGTCGAACCAGACAGTCGCATCCGCTGCCTCTCCAGAGCCGGACCAGGCCGCGCGGGCCTTGGCCTTTTGCTCGGCCATGGCCGCATCAAAGCCATCGGTGTCCACGCCAAAACCCTTTTCGCGCAGCGCATCCTGGGTCAGATCCAGCGGGA
Organism: Sulfitobacter sp. GN1-4; assembly: GCF_055693825.1. Taxonomy (NCBI): domain Bacteria; kingdom Pseudomonadati; phylum Pseudomonadota; class Alphaproteobacteria; order Rhodobacterales; family Roseobacteraceae; genus Sulfitobacter; species Sulfitobacter sp. GN1-4. Next base: position 2,264,605 of record NZ_JBVFUQ010000003.1, read on the forward strand.
AACCATAGGTGTCATAAAGCTTAAAGGCCGCAGCCCCGGGCAAATCAGCGCCAGCGCTCAGCCCGCTGACCTCATCCTCCAAAAGCTTAAGGCCCCGGTCCAGGGTCTGTTTGAAGCGGGTTTCCTCCAGCATCAATGTCTCTGTGATCAGGCTTTGGGCCTGGCCCAATTCGGGGTACGCGCTGCCCATCTGTTGCACCAAGGCGGGCACCAGTTTGTGCATCAGCGGGTCCTTGGCCCCCAGAAGATGCGCGTGGCGCATCGCGCGGCGCATGATGCGGCGCAGCACATAGCCGCGCCCGTCATTGGACGGCATCACCCCATCGGCAATCAGGAAGGACGTGGAGCGCAAATGATCCGCAATCACCCGGTGATGCACATTGCCCGTCCCAAAAGGATCCAGCGACAGCGCGTGGCCTGACGCCTCAATCAAGCTGCGCATTGTGTCGGTTTCATAATTGTCGTGCTGGCCCTGCAGCAGGGCACCGATACGCTCCAGCCCCATGCCGGTGTCGATGGACTGCATGTCCAGGGGCTTCATTGAGCCGTCTTCGAACTGTTCGTTTTGCATGAAAACGATGTTCCAGATCTCAATGAAACGGTCGCCATCCTCATCCGGGCTGCCCGGAGGGCCACCTGGGATGTGATCACCGTGGTCATAGAAAATCTCAGTACAAGGGCCGCAAGGGCCGGTCGGCCCCATCCGCCAGAAATTATCATCGGTGGGAATGCGGATGATACGGTCATCGGGCAGGCCTGCGACCTTCTTCCAGATCTCCGCCGCCTCATCATCGGTGTGATAAACGGTGACCAGCAGGCGCGAGGCGTCGATGCCGAAATCCTTTGTCAGCAACTCCCATGCGAAGGCGATCGCATCCGCTTTGAAGTAATCGCCAAAGCTGAAGTTGCCCAACATCTCAAAGAAGGTGTGGTGGCGCGCGGTATAGCCCACATTATCAAGATCATTGTGCTTGCCCCCGGCGCGCACACATTTCTGCGCGGTGGTGGCGCGCACATAGTCGCGTGTTTCTACCCCGGTAAACAGGTTCTTGAACTGCACCATGCCGGAATTGGCGAACATCAGCGTGGGATCGTTGCGCGGCACCAAGGGGCCAGAGGCCACAACGGCGTGCCCCTGCTTGTCAAAGTAGGACAAAAAGGTGGAACGGATATCGTTGAGCGTCTTCATTTGAATGGCCTTCCGGGGCGTCTGGATCAGAGCCTTTCAAATAGCCCTGCGGGCGGGGGTGTCCACAGGGCCGGACCATGAAAAAGGGACGCGCGGCCCAGCCGGCGTCCCAAATCTCGTGTCTCGCACTCAGAGGTGCGGCATCGCGGGGCCCTGCCCCCTGCCCGCCCTGGCGTTAGGCTTCGAGGATGTCCATATCATCGCCCGCCTCTGAGCCTTCAAAATCAAGCCCATGGGCGGCGCGGATCTTGTCCTCAATCTCCATCGCCATGGCCTCATTGTCTTTGAGGAACTGCTTGGCATTCTCGCGGCCCTGGCCGATCCGTTCGTCCCCGTAAGAGAACCAGGAACCGGATTTATCGACCACACCGGCCTTAACCCCCAGATCCAGCAGCTCGCCCATCTTGGAGATACCTTCGCCGTACATGATGTCGAATTCCACCTGTTTGAAGGGCGGTGCCACTTTGTTTTTGACCACTTTCACGCGGGTGGCGTTGCCCACAACCTCATCGCGGTCCTTCAACGATCCGATGCGGCGGATGTCGAGGCGGACGGAGGAATAGAACTTGAGCGCGTTACCGCCTGTTGTCGTCTCAGGAGAGCCGAACATCACGCCGATCTTCATGCGGATCTGGTTGATGAAGATCACCATGCAGTTGGAGCGCGCGATGGAGCCGGTCAGCTTGCGCATCGCCTGGCTCATCAACCGGGCCTGCACGCCAACGGAGCTGTCGCCCATATCGCCTTCAAGTTCGGACTTGGGCGTCAGGGCGGCGACCGAATCCACGATCACCATATTCACCGCACCGGAGCGCACGAGCGTATCGGTGATCTCCAACGCTTGCTCACCAGTGTCGGGCTGGGAAATCAGCAGCTCATCAATGTCCACGCCCAGCTTGCGCGCATATTGCGGATCCAGCGCATGTTCCGCGTCCACAAAGGCGCAAACGCCGCCGGCCTTTTGCTGCTCAGCCACACAATGCAGCGTCAACGTGGTCTTACCAGAGCTCTCCGGCCCGTAGATTTCAATGATCCGGCCCATGGGCAAACCGCCGATGCCCAATGCAATGTCCAGACCAAGCGAGCCTGTTGAGCTGGCCTTGATGTCCTGAATGGCCCCCTCAGAGCCCAGTTTCATAATCGAGCCTTTGCCAAACTGCCGCTCAATCTGTGCCAAAGCGCTGTCCAGCGCCTTTTGCTTTTCTGCTGTTTTCTTGCTGTCCATTGTCAAAAGATCTGCCGTTGCCATGTGCCTGTTCCCTTAGTGTCATAGTGTCGTGGCCGCGGCAATCGCTCACCAGTGGCCTATTTATGTTCTTCTAATGTTCCGTATGGGACCAAAATGAGAACATTTCAATAAAATTCTTTCGATCCCATCTTTTGCCCAGCAGGGTTAAGAAGTAGTTTACGCAGGCACATTGCTTGCGAAACCAAATAGGATTGGCCGCCAAATGCTTGTTTTCTTTAAAGAACGTCTGGCCTTTTTGGCGGTGCCCAAAACCGGCACCACAGCCTATCAAAAGGCATTGGCGAACCGGGCCGATATGGTGATCACGGATCCGCCGCCCCTGAAACATGCGCCAGTTTATCGCTATAACCGATTCATTCGGCCGATGTTCGACAAGGTCTGCGGCGCTGAGATGGAGCTGATGGCCGTGATGCGCGAACCCATCTCGTGGCTGGGCAGCTGGTATCGCTACCGCCAGCGCCCCTTTATGAAGGGCCAAGCCAACAGCACCCACGGGATCAGCTTTGATGACTTTGTGCTGGCCTATATGAAAGGCAACAAGCCCGGCTTTGCGGACGTGGGCAGCCAGTTTCAGTTCATGAAGACCCAGCCCAACGGCACCGGCATCACCCACGCCTTCCGCTACGAAGATCAGGGGCGGCTGCAAGCGTTTCTGGAGGAGCGTTTGGAGGTCAAACTATCGCTGGGCCAAGAGAACGTCTCGCCCCAGATGGCGCTCACCTTGTCACCGGACGTAGAACGCCGCTTTCGCCGCAAATGTGCGGAGGAGTTTGACCTCTACGCCTCAATCCCCTGAACGGTTGGCACTATGAGGTTAAGGCGTGCAGCCCCCGCGGGCCGCGCAGAACTACCTAAGGTAACTGCGCGAAGAACAACGCGCTGTCAGACAAATGCACGTCTTTACATCCTCATCCAGCCAGTGCCCCGCACCCTACGAACAACCTGATCCAACCTTGCGCGCCGCAACACCCACGGACCAGCGCAGGTCAGTGCAACTGGCTTTGCACCGTCATTGTCAGATCGGCGAGTGAAAAGGGTTTGGGCAGAAACACCGAATTCGGGATCTCGGTCTGCTGCTGGCCAAAGCTCTCTTCAGCATAGCCGGACACGAATACCACGCGGACATCCGGACGCTCTTTTAGGGCCTGCCGCACCCATGTCGGCCCGTCCATGCCCGGCATCACCACGTCTGTGACAAAGACATCAATGTTCAGCGCGCCATCCTCAAGCGTCTTTAACGCCGCCTCGGCAGATTCCGCCTCCAGCACGGTATACCCGCGCAACCGCAGCGCCCGGCTGGCAAAGGCGCGCACGGGCGCTTCGTCTTCGACCAGAAGGATCACGCCATCCTCGCGCGGGGTTTCGATCATGGCCTGAGGGGCCACCACCTTAGCGGATTTGGCAGGTTTGGTTTCATAGACCGGCAGGTAAATGGTGAAGGTCGTCCCCTTGCCTTCCCGGGAATCGACAAAGATGAAACCACTGGTCTGCTTGATGATGCCATATGCTGTTGACAGACCAAGGCCCGTGCCCTCGCCCGTCTTTTTGGTGGTATAGAAAGGCTCAAACACCTTTTGCAGCTTATCCGCAGGGATGCCTGTGCCATCATCGCTGACCACAACGGTGGCATAGGCACCGGCGGGGACGATCACGCGGTCACGCTCAATCGGTTCTTCCAGTGTCACCGCCTCCGTTGTGACGCGAATTTGTCCCCCCGCAGGCAGGGCATCGCGGGCGTTGACCACGAGGTTCATCAGCACCTGTTCCAGCTGGCGCTTGTCCGCGCGCACGGGTTTTAACAGCGGGTCATGGCTGAGCGTGAGGGTGATGCGTTCGCCAACCAAACGGTTCAGCAGATGGGTCAGATCGGCCAGCGTGTCACGCAAATCAATGGTTTGCAGCCGTAACGTTTGTTTGCGTGAGAATGCCAACAGCTGCCCAACAAGGGAGGCCGCCCTGTTGGCGTTCTGATTGATCTGGACCAAATCGCTATAGTCAGGATCGCTTTGATCGTGGCGCAGCAGCAGCAGATCGCAGTGTCCCGAAATCGCCGTCAGAAGGTTGTTAAAATCATGCGCCACACCGCCGGCCAATTGGCCAATGGCCTGCATTTTCTGGCTTTGAACGAACTTGGCCTCCAGCGTCTTCAACTCCGTCGCGTCGTGCAAAACTGCCAACAACGCAGGCCCCTCGGCTGTTTCCACCCGGCTGAGCACGACCTGAACAAACACCTCTTTGTCACTGCGTTTAAGCCGCAGAAACTCTGACTTCTGAACGCCCCGGTCTTCTAACGTGTCGTTGATCCAGTCCGAGATAGCCCGGCCAAGCCCCTCCATGACCTCATGCACATGCGCGCCTTCACGCAGGCCAACGCCAACCAGCTTTGCCGCGATCTTGTTGAACGATTGCACTGCCCCGTCTGGTGCCAGTTTGATCAAGGGCACGGGCAGGTTCTGGAACGCTTCCCACCCCTGTTCCCCCAGCGCGGTGGCGGATGTTTCAGGGGCGGGCAGCAGATAGAGCGCGCGCCGCCCTGCCCCCGCATCCACTTCCGCAACAAGCACATCGCAGCTGCCCGATTTGGTGGACAGCGCGGTGCGCACGCCAAGCGGCACAGGCAGCGCCGCAAAGAGCCGGTCAAGGGATTTGATCCGCGCGCCAACAAGGGCCCGCGCGGCATCATTCATATAGAGGATCGCGTCATTGCGGCCGACCATGATCATCGGCAACTGCTGGCCGTCATAGGTGGTTTGCGGCGCGTCCCGGTCCGCGATGACCTCAATGCGCCAGATGCACAGGTCCGTGTGAACCTCATGCACGCTGACACGCATATGGCCTTTGCGGGTAAAGACATCTTCCTGCGCGCCACCCACCTGCGCGGCCTTGCCTTGCAAACGCCGAATAAGAGCTGCCGGGTTGGCGATGTTGTGTTTCAGAACGCCTGCTAAGGTGGGCATTAATTTGATGTCATAACGCTCAGCCGCTGCCGGATTGGTGCCAAAAATCCGGCCATTGCGATCCGCGATCAGACTGGGCGTGGCGTCGCGCCGGATCATGTCGCGCAAAAGGGTCAGATCAGCGCGCTGTTTGCTCGCGCGCCGGGTCCGGCGAAGGGCCAGTGCCAGGCCCACAAAAAGCAGCGTTGCGGCCGCCGTGCTCAACGCCAAAACGGCATTCCGTTCAGGCGCGGCAAAGGCAAGGCACGCCAAAAGCAGGCCCAAAGACAGGATCCATATCACCGGCTTTTGCTTGATACGGCCCAACGGCTGCATCAGCCCCTGGGTCGAGGCGGTTTCCTGCACCAAGAACTCCCAATTTACGCGTTTGTGTCCCTATGTCGCGCAAGAGTGGTTAATGCAGATTTAACCGCTAAAGGAATGCACGCATTAATTGCATGCACGAGATGCTACTGCCGCGTCAAGTGTGCAGTATAGAACCCATCGCCGTCCGCCGTCACCGAATACCGGCGTTCGAACCCGCAGTGCCATTCAGGGTGCCGCTCCAGAAAGGCCGCGATCCGCGCCTCGTTTTCGCACCTCAGCACCGAACAGGTCGCATAGACCAGCGTGCCCTCGGCACTGAGCAAATCCGCGCAATCCTCAAGGATCTGGTCTTGGATGCCTTCCAACTCCGTCAGGCGATCCGGCGTCAGCTGCCATTTGCCCTGCGGTGCGCGCCGCCAGGATCCCGCGCCGGAACAGGGTACATCGCAGAGCACCACGTCAAAAGGTGCGAGTGATCTCAAGGTGTTACGATCAACCTGCGTGACAGTCACCTGGGCACGCGCGGCGCGGGCCGGCAAATCGCGCATGCGCTCAGGGGCATGATCATGGGCAAAAACCGCGCGGTCAGGCTGCGCCGCCAGCGCCAGCGCCTTTCCGCCCCCACCGGCGCAGTAGTCCAAGACCTTTTCGCCTGCGGGTACCGCGGCCACAACGGCTTGGCTGGCGGCATCCTGCAGTTCGACCAGACCGGCAACATATGCTGTCGATTGGCGGATCTTTCGGCTCCCCTCCGTCACGGTAAGGGCTGTGGGGCAAAGCGGATTTTCCTGAGCGGCCACCCCGTCCTGGGCCAAAGACGCCCGCGCCTGCTGCAGATCTGTCCGCTGCACGTTGACCCGGAGGGGCACAGGGGCGCGCGCGCGCAGTGCGATGGCCGTGCGCTCCGCATCGTCGCCAAGGCTGTCTTGAAACAGAGGCACCAGCCAATCGGGCAAATCCCAACGCGCCCCCAGATCCTCTGAGGCCTCAAGGTGGGGTGCCTCGTCCGCCCCCAGCGGTGCAGGCGCATGACCATCGCCGGAAAAGAGCGCAGGCAGATCCTGCCCTTGCAACGCCAACAGCCCGGCCATCCGGGCGCGCGGCGTTTCAGCGCCGCCCGCATGGGCCGCTGACCGGAAGCACCGCAGCACATCAAAGACATGATCCCGGATCGCAGCACGGTCTTTGGACCCGGCAAAACGGCTGCGTCTGGCCCAACGGGTCAGCGCCTGTTCAGCGGCCAACCCATCGTCGATCTCTTGCAAAAGCCCAATTGCCGCAGCAACCCGTGCACCTGGCGTCATTCTTCACCTATTTGTTTAAGATTGCCGCACAAGATATTGATAAATATCGCTATCCAATCCGGTAGTTCGGGCTTTCCCGCGTGATCTGTACGTCGTGCACATGGCTTTCTTTCAGCCCCGCACCCGTGATTTTGACGAATTTGCAGTTGCGCCGCATCTCATCAACGGTCGCGCATCCTGTATACCCCATAGCCGCGCGCAGACCGCCAACAAGTTGGTGGATCACCGTGCCTGCACTGCCTTTGTAGGGCACCTGGCCTTCGATGCCTTCGGGCACCAACTTGTCGCTGGCGGCATCCTTTTGGAAATACCGGTCTGCAGATCCGCGCGCCATCGCACCCAGCGATCCCATACCACGGTAGCTTTTGAAGCTACGGCCCTGATATAGAATGACTTCTCCGGGGCTTTCATCCGTGCCTGCAATCATTGAGCCGACCATGGCACAAGACGCACCAGCCGCGATGGCCTTGGCAAAATCGCCTGAAAACTTGATCCCGCCATCGGCAATCACCGGGACATCACCCGCCGCCGCTGCGCAATCCATGATCGCGGTCAGCTGGGGCACGCCCACACCGGCCACCATGCGGGTGGTACAGATGGAGCCAGGACCGATGCCCACTTTGATCGCATCCGCACCTGCATCAATCAGCGCACGGGTGGCTTCGGCGGTGGCCACGTTGCCGGCCACGACCTGGACTTCGTTGCTGAGCTTCTTGGCCCGCTCCACCGCTGCGGCAACCCCTTCTGAGTGGCCATGGGCGGTATCAATCACGATCATATCGGCCCCTGCATCCACCAGCGCCTCTGAGCGTTCAAAACCCGCGTCTCCCACAGTCGTCGCAGCCGCCACGCGCAGACGGCCCAACGCATCCTTGCAGGCGGTCGGGTTCAGCACGGCCTGCTCGCTGTCTTTCAGCGTCAACAACCCCGTCAGCTTGCCCGCGCTGTCTGTCACCAAAAGCTTTTCGATCCGGCGCGCCTTCATCAGGCTGATGGCCTCTGCCCGGTCCGCAGGCTCATGCAGGATGGCCAGATCATCTGAGGTCATCATGACCTTCACCGGCGTGTCATCGTCGCTGGCAAAGCGCATGTCGCGGTTGGTCACAATACCCAGCACGCGGCCGTCTGCATCCACAACCGGGAAACCGGTGACCCGGTAGCGTTCTTGCAGCGCTTTGGCATCGGCCAAGGTCTGGTCCGGTGTCAGCGTGATGGGGTTATAGACGATGCCGCTTTCAAAGCGTTTCACCCGGCGCACTTCGCGGGCTTGCTCATCAATCGTCAGGTTCCGATGCACCACACCCATGCCCCCCGCCTGGGCCATGGCAATGGCCATGCGGCCTTCGGTCACCGTGTCCATGGCTGAGCTGAGAAGTGGGATATTAAGGTCAATGGAACGGGTGACCCGCGTCCGGGGATCTGCCGTGGCTGGCAAGACAGATGATGCCCCAGGCACCAACAGAACATCATCAAAGGTAAGAGCCTCACGAATCTCCATCATCGCACCTCGCTGCATGGGTTCATTTGGCACGTCCCTATCTCATGCTCCGCGCACGATGGAAAGGGGCAATCCCTTCGCATGCTTGTATTGGCGCGTCCTTTCTGGATAGCTGCGCAAAAGAGGGAGTGATTATGGCAGATCATGGCTACGACGCGGGGCGGTTGAACCTGCCCTTTGTGGGGATCTCAACCTTTGGCAAACGCCCCTATGTGGCGGATTGGAGCCAGCTTGATGCAGATGTGGCCATCTTGGGCGCGCCTTTTGATGCAGGCACGCAGTGGCGCTCAGGCGCGCGCTTTGGCCCGCGCGGGGTGCGCGAGGCATCGACCCTGTTCAGCTTTGGCCATGCCGGCGCGTACGATCACGAAGATGACGTGACCTATTTGCCGGGCAGTGTGAACATCGTGGACATTGGCGATGCCGACATCATCCACACAGACACCGAAGGCAGCCATGCCAATATTGAAGCAGGCGTGCGCGCAATCCTAGAGGCGGGTGCGCTGCCCGTGGTCATCGGCGGCGATCATTCGGTCAACATCCCCTGCATCCGCGCGTTTGAGGGCCAAGGCGACATACACATCCTGCAAATCGACGCGCATCTGGACTTCGTAGACGTCCGCCACGGGGTGCGCCACGGCCACGGCAACCCGATGCGCCGCGCGGCTGAGCAGGAGTATGTGACCGGCCTGACCCAGGTGGGCATCCGAAATGTCAGCTCCACCGCCAAAGAAGGATATGACGATGCCCGCGCCATGGGCTCTGACATCATTTCCGTGCGCCAAGCCCGCGAGATGGGGCCGCGCGAGGTGTTGGGCCACGTCCCCGCAGGCGCGCGGCTTTATGTGACCATCGACATTGATGCTTTCTGCCCCTCCATCGCGCCGGGCACGGGCACGCCGTCGCATGGCGGGTTTCTGTATTACGAAGTGGTCGAGCTTTTGCAGATGGCCGCCGAGCGTCATGAGATTGTGGGCATTGATCTGGTAGAGGTGGCACCCGATTATGACCCCACCGGGTCTACTTCCATCCTGGCGGCCCAAGTTTTGCTGAATTTTCTGGGGTTTATCTTCCACGCCCGCAGCCAGCTGTGAACGCGGCCTAAGTGGTTGTCGCATCGCCCAGATGCGCGCACGAGATGGGCAGCCCGGCGGTGCAAAAGGCGGGTTCAGGCCCTGAAATGACGTTCCTTGGCTTTCCCTCGGCGCTGGGGAAGATATGTTGCAGCCAAATTGGTAAAGGCAGGCCTTCATGAGCGAACCCCTGGTCATTTTCACCCCTCTGGCAAACGCGGGCATTTCCCGCTGGGCACGCCGATTTTGACAGCGGCGCGGCAGTTGGGAGTTGATCTCGACTCGGTCTGTGGCGGGCGCGGGATCTGCTCAAAATGCCAGATCACACCGAGCTATGGTGAGTTTTCCAAACACGGCGTGACCGTGGCCGATGACGCGCTGTCGCCCTGGAACGCGGTTGAGCAGCGCTATGAAGAAAAGCGCGGCCTGAAACCTGGCCGCCGCTTGGGCTGTCAGGCCACCGTGCAGGGCGATGTGGTGATCGACGTGCCCGCCGAAAGCCAGGTGCACAAACAGGTTGTCCGCAAACGGGCTGAGGCGCGCGACATCGTGCTCAACCCCTCCACCAAGCTGTACTACGTTGAAGTGGCAGAGCCTGACATGCACGACCCTTCGGGCGATTTTGAGCGCTTGCAAGACGCGCTGAAAACCCAATGGGGCTTTGACAACGTGTCAGCCGATCTGGGCATCTTGCAAAAGATGCAGCCGATCCTGCGCAAGGGATCTTGGAAGGTCACGGTGGCCGTGCATCTGGGTGACGCGGAAAACCCGCACCGGATCATGCACATCTGGCCGGGGTATTATGAGGGCACGCTTTATGGCCTTGCGGTTGATCTAGGCTCCACCACCATCGCGGCGCATCTATGTGATCTGCTCACCGGTGAGGTTGTCGCCTCATCCGGGGTGATGAACCCGCAGATCCGCTTTGGCGAAGACCTGATGAGCCGGGTCAGCTATTCCATGATGAACGCCTCGGGTGCCGATGAGATGACGGATGCGGTGCGCGAAGGCATGAACGGCCTCTTCAGCCAGATCGCCACGGAAGCGGAGATCGACAAACAGCTCATCGTGGACGCGGTCTTTGTCTGCAACCCGGTGATGCACCACCTCTTTTTGGGCATTGATCCCTTTGAGCTGGGTCAGGCGCCCTTTGCCCTGGCCACCTCAAATGAGATGCGCCTGCGCGCCTCGGATCTTGATCTCAACATCCACCCCTCTGCCCATGTCTATATGCTGCCCTGCATTGCGGGCCATGTCGGTGCCGATGCCGCCGCCGTGGCCCTGTCAGAGGCCCCTGACAAATCCGAAGATCTTGTTCTGGTCGTCGATGTGGGCACCAACGCGGAAATCCTGTTGGGCAATAAGGATAAGGTGCTGGCCTGCTCCTCGCCAACCGGCCCCGCCTTTGAGGGCGCACAGATCTCATCCGGCCAACGTGCCGCCCCCGGCGCGATTGAGCGGGTGGAGATTGATCCCGCCACCAAGGTGCCGCGCTTTAAGGTGATCGGCTCGGACCTGTGGTCTGATGAGGATGGTTTCGCCGAGGCGATTGCGACTACGGGCGTGACCGGCATCTGCGGCTCTGGCATCATTGAGATGGTGGCTGAGATGCGCATCCGCGGCATTGTGGACGCCCCGGGCCTGATCGGGACGGCCGAACAAACCGGATCGGCCAATGTCTTTGCCGATGGGCGCACCAATTCCTACCTGGTCTATGACGGCACGGAGGCCGGTGGGCCCAAGATCACCGTCACCAACCGCGATATCCGCGAGATCCAGATGGCCAAAGCCGCGCTCTATTCCGGCGCGCGGTTGTTGATGGACAAGTTCGGCGTTGATCAGGTGGACCGCGTGGTGCTTGCCGGGGCCTTTGGCGCGCATATCTCTACCAAACACGCCATGGTGCTGGGCATGATCCCCGATTGCGATCTGGACAAGGTCACCTCCGCGGGCAACGCGGCAGGCACGGGCGCGCGCATCGCGCTTCTGAACACCGAAGCGCGGGGCGAGATTGAGGCCACCGTGCGCGCCATCCACAAGATTGAGACCGCGATTGAGCCCCGCTTTCAGGAGCATTTCGTGAACGCCTCAGCCATTCCCAACGCGGTGGAACCCTTCCCGATTTTGAACAGCATTGTCACTCTGCCGGGTCAGACCTTTAACACCGGTGCTGAAGGCGCAGACGGTGCCTCTGGCGGCGCCGCAGGCGTCGGCGGGCATGAGCGGGACGAACGCTGATCAGCAGACCTATTGGTCCGACAATGCCGGCCCCTATTGGGTTGCCCGAATGCAAGCGATGGACCACACGCTGGCCCCTGTGTTGACAGCGGTACTGGACGCGGCGGACCTGAAACCGGGCATGCAGGTGATGGACATCGGCTGCGGCGCGGGCACCAGCACCATCGCTGCGGCAAAGCTGGTGGGGCCTGATGGCACTGGCACAGGGGGTCGACATTTCAGAAAGCTTGCTCGCCAAAGCAACAGACGTCGCGGCCCAGACGCCCAACGCCGCGTTCCTCAAGGCGGATGCCCAGACCCATTCGTTTGAGAGCGGCAAGTTTGACAGCCTAATCTCACGTTTCGGCGTGATGTTTTTTGAGGATCCCACCGCGGCTTTCGCCAATATGGCGACTGCGCTGCGCCTTGGTGCGCAGGTTACCTTTGCCAGCTGGGGGGCGATCCCGGAAAATCCCTATTTCACCCTGCCCGCACGAACCGCGACGTCGCTCTTTGGTCCGGTCCCCAAAGTGGACCCCGACGGCCCCGGCCCCTTTGCCTTTCGCGATATCTCGCGGGTGACAGAGATTCTGGAGCAAGCTGGCCTGCAAGACATATCCGGCCAGGATATTTCGATGCAGCTGACGCCACCCGGACAGGCTGAGGATGTTGCCGATGTCTTGTGTGACATCGGATCAGCCCACCGCATCCTGACCCATTTTGAAGCGACGCCTGAGATGCGCGTTGAGCTGGTCACCGCCCTAGCCGACGCCTTGCGTAGCTTTGAAACGCCTGAAGGCTTGCGCATCCCGGCGCTGATCAACATCTTTACGGCCCGCAAAGCCGCTTGACCTCACCGGTGCACCATCCTATCCCAAACTCAGCGTGCGGGTATGGTGAAAAGGTATCACGGCAGCTTCCCAAGCTTTAGTTACGGGTTCGATTCCCGTTACCCGCTCCAGCCTCCATTTCATCCAGACCGTCCTGCGGCGCCTTTGCCAGCGCCTCTTTCGTGGTGATGAGCATCTCAAGAAAGCGCTGGCTGGCCGTGATCCGGGATGAGATTTCGGCGATCTTTTCCTCCAGAAAGGCATCGCCGCCCGCCGCATCAGGATCTTGAGACAGGAACTGGCCAACAAAGATGATGATATCGGCAATGCTCAGCCCGGCGGCCTGCGCGTCGCGGATGATCTCAAGCGTCAGCACCGCATCCTCAGGGTAGATCCGGTAATTGTTGACGGCGTCCGGATCCTGTTCTGACCGGATCAACCCATGCCGTTCATAAAAACGGATCGTATCCCGGCTCATCTCAGATCGTTTTGCAAGTTCACCGATGCGCATGGCTTAAAACCGTTGACTATGGTCTATGGTTTGCAGTTTGATGGTAGGCACAGCGCAGGTCAAGCCCCTGCGCCCTGCACACAGGAGAAACCCCATGGCAAACACCTGTCAAAGCTGCGGTATGCCACTGTCAAAGGATCCCAAAGGCGGCGGATCAGAGGCCGATGGCACGCCAAGCACGCGCTATTGTTCCATCTGCTACGCCGACGGCGCATTCCGCCATCCTGACGTCAGCGTTGCCGAATTTCAGCAAGAATGCATGGAAGCGCTCATGCGCTCGGGCACGCCAAAGGTCATGGCCTGGCTCTTTACCCGTGGCATACCCCGCCTCGCGCGGTGGCGCGCGTGAGCGGCGCGTTGGAGGACATGCTGCGCGGCGGGCACCCAAATTCACTGGGGCGCACGATTGAGGTTGTGGATATGGTCCTGGCTGAAACGAACCTTTTTGCAGAACTCTTTGCCACCTACCGCAGCACCAACGAAGTTGTCCGCCTGCGCACATCAAACGCCATGCGCCGTATAGAGGCGGTGCGCCATGACTTGCTGGTGCCCTATATTGACCTTTTCATCACCGAGATTGGCGCGCTGGATCAGCCATCAGCGCAGTGGACGCTTGCCATTCTCTTCGACAAACTCCGACCGGACATGAGCGCGCAGCAAGAGGCAGCAGCCCTTGGCATCATGAAACGCAACTTGGCCCAACATGAAGATTGGATCGTGCTGAACAACACGATGCAAACACTCAGCAGTTGGGCTGCGGACGAGCCTGAGCTGAAAGCGTTTTTATTGCCTCATCTGGAAAGACTGCAATCGGATGGGCGCAAATCAGTTATGTCGCGGGCATCGAAGTATTTGGCGCAGCTGACGGGGTAAGCACGGCGAGCGTCTCTTAATGAAACAACGCCATTTCAGATTTTTATCGGCCTATCTAAAACCAACCTCTCAAACACCACCCTAACCCAACAACACATCGGCAAAAGTCTCCCTGCAAATCGCGCTTCAACACTTTGCCAGTGGCATTTCGCGGCAGCGCGTCGAGATACACAACCTTGTCCGGCACCTGCCATTTCGCGATCTTGCCATCAAAAAACGCCAACAGCTCCGCCTCTGAGGGATCCTCGCCTTCGGCTTTCACCGCCACCAAAAGCGGGCGTTCGTCCCATTTCTGGTGCGGCACCCCGATCACCGCCGCATCCGCAAGCTTGGGGTGCGCAATTGCGATGTTTTCCAGCTCAACTGAGCTGATCCATTCACCACCTGATTTGATGATGTCCTTGGAGCGATCTTTGATCGTGACATAACCATCAGGGTCCATGGTCGCGACATCGCCGGTGTCAAACCAACCATCCCGCAATGTCTCATCACGGGTTTTCTTGAAATAAGCATCAAGGATCCAATGCCCCCGCGTCACCAAATCGCCCTGCGCCACACCGTCATGCGGCAGCGGCTTGCCGTCTTCTCCCAGGATCTCAAGCTCAACCCCAAAGACCGGACGCCCCTGATTTTCCCGCATCTTGTGCTGTTCTGCGAGGGGCAGTTTTGCATGCTTTGCCAGCGGCTGGTTGGCGGTGCCAAGCGGCGACATTTCCGTCATGCCCCAGCCATGGATGGTATCAATGTCAAATTCCTCGCGGAAGTCGGCGATCATGGACGGCGGACAGGCCGAACCGCCGACAACTGTTCTTTTGAGGCTAGTGAGCTTTGATCCGCTCTTTCTTGCCTCAGCCAACAGACCTTGCCAAATCGTGGGCACGCCCATCGCAAGCGTCACCTGGTAGTCCTCGATCAACCGCACCAACGAAGGACCGTCAAGGCCCGGTCCAGGCATCACCATCGAAGACCCCGACATCGCGCAAGAATAGGGTGAGCCCCAGTGCGTTGACGTGAAACATAGGCACAACTGGCAAAACCACATCAGACGCTGAAAAGCCGATCGCATCCGGCACATTGACGCCAAAAGCATGCAGCAAGGTTGAGCGATGCGAATAAAGCACGCCCTTGGGGTTTCCCGTGGTTCCTGAGGTATAACAAAGACTTGAAGCTGTCTGTTCATCAAAGATGGGCCAGTCAAAGTCAGGATCGCCCTGCGCCAGCAGATCCTCAAAGGCGACAATGCCAGGCAGCTGCTTTTCGGCCTCGCCCACCTCCGGCTCCATCAACACGATATGGTCCAGATGGGGAAGCTGGTCGCGGATGCTGGCGACAAGGGGGACGAAAGTGCTGTCGATGAACAGAATTTTGTCCTCAGCATGATTGAGGATATAGACCAGTTGTTCGGGGAACAGACGCGGATTGATGGTGTGACAGACAAAGCCACCACTGGCTGCACCAAAATAGATTTCCAGATGTCGCCGGTTGTTCCAGGCGATGGTGGCGCAGCGCGTTTGCGGTGCCAGCCCCAACCCCACCAAGGCAGAGGCCAGACGCCGCGCGTTCGCTCCGATATTGCCCCACGTGGTGGTTTCGGTGCCGCCCTCAGTGTTGACCGAATACACCTGTGTTGTTGAATGGTATTTTTGCGCATGTGCGATCAAGCTTGAGATCAGCAAGGGCTGCGACATCATCTGGCCAAGCATGGGGTCCTCCTCAAAACGGTGAACCGCAGCTTGACCAATGCCGCCACCTCTTGCAAGCACGCAGGACGGCGCGACCGTGGCGCGCCAACAAGAGAGGATTTTGACATGGCATTGGTCTATCATACCCCACTCAGCCCCGCCCAACAGGCCGTCCTGGGCATTGACCCGGTGCAGCCGCTTGCCATGGCGGACCGCGTGCGGTTTTCAGAGCTGGACGTTCTGAACCACGTCAATAACGCGGTTTATATGGAATGGTTTGAACGCCTGCGCATTCGCTATAGCCAGGATTGGGGGATCTCCGATTATGGCTCCAATCCGGCCAACCCCCGGATCGTGATCCGCTCAGGCACCATCCACTACCGGCAGGAATTGCGCATGGATGAGGATTATGTCGTCACCTGCGCCTGCGCCAGTTTCCGCACCAACTCTTACGCCCTGACCCAGCAGCTTTGGGCAGGTGGGACATTGCGCGCGACCTACGATTGCGTTTTGGTGCAGCTGACCCAAGACGGCAGTGGCAAACAGCCGCTGTCAGACGCCGTACGCCAGCGGTTCATCGACATCGATGGCGCATCAGAGGAGAAATAGCCCATGTCCCTGACCATTCGCCCCGTTACCGAAAAAGACCGCGCTGCCTGGGATGCGCTTTATCAGGGCTATGCCACGTTCTATAAAGTCGATCAGACGCCTCAGATGCGTGATACGGTATGGGGCTGGCTGATGGACCCAGCGCATGGCAGCAACGGTTTTGTGGCCGAAGATGCCAGCGGCAAAATCATTGGCCTCACCCATTATCGCCCGTTTGTCAGTTGCCTGAAAGCGGTGACCAATTGCTTTTTGGATGACCTTTTTGTCGATCCAAGCGCACGCGGCTCAGGCGCTGCAGATGCGCTGATTGCGGCCGTGGGCGCGGTGGCGCGCGAAAACGGCTGGCCTGTGGTGCGTTGGATCACAGCAGATGACAATTACCGCGGGCGCGGCGTATACGATAAGGTCGCTGACCGGACGATGTGGATCACCTACGACATGAAGAGCGGCGCGTAAGCCGCTCTTACGTATCGTTAATCCCGGTGCGCCAGAAGGTATCGCACCAATGCGGCTGTTGAGCCGTCCTTGCCGTCTGGTGCCTCAGCCCCTTCGATCACCGGCTGTAGCGATGTGGCCAGCTCTTTGCCCAACTCGACGCCCCATTGGTCGTAGGAGTTGATGCCAAGGATCACGCCTTCGACAAACACCCGGTGTTCATAAAGGGCAACGATCTGGCCCAGCATAAACGGATCGAGCCGTTCATAGACCAGGGTGACTGAGGGGCGGTTGCCCGGGAACACCCGGTGCTGGGCTTGGCGTTCAAGCTCATCCCCAGCAAAGCCCTTTTCCTCCATCATCCGCCGCGCCTGCATCAAAGAGCGCCCTTGCATCAACGCCTCAGACTGCGCCAGACAATTGGCCATCAGCAGATGGTGGTGATGGGCCAGCTCAGGCTCATGCCCGTTGGCCGCCACCATGAACTCACACGGGATCACCCGCGTGCCCTGGTGGATCAACTGATAAAACGCATGCTGGCCGTTGGTCCCCGCCGCCCCCCAGACCACCGGCCCGGTGTGATGCGCGGCCTCGGACCCGTCCATCTGCACCCGTTTGCCGTTAGATTCCATCTCAAGCTGTTGAAAATACGCAGGCAGCAGCGCCAGGCGTTGATCATAGGGCAGCACGGCACGGGTGGCATGACCGCAGATCTGGTTGTGCCAGATGCCCACAAGCGCGTGCATCAATGGCATGTTCTCAAGCGGCTCAGCGGCACAGAAATGGCGGTCCATCTCTTGCGCGCCGCGCAGGAAGGCGTCAAAGGCCTGCGGCCCAATCGCTATCATTAGGGAGAGGCCAATCGGCCCCCACATCGAATAGCGCCCGCCGACCCAATCTTCAAAACCAAAGACCTGGCCTGCATCAATGCCAAAGGCCTCTGTCTTGTCCTCAGCCGTGCTGAGGGCGGCGAATTGGCGCTTGGGATCACCGCCATGATCCATCATCCAGGCCCGCGCGGTGCGCGCATTGGTCATGGTCTCAATCGTGGTAAAGGTCTTGGAGGCCACGATGATCAGCGTCTTTTTTGCATCCAACCCCGCCAGCGTGTCTGCTACATCCGCCCCGTCCACGTTGGACACGAAGTGGCACCGCGGCCCGTCGTGATAGGGCACCAAAGCGGCCACCGCCATAGCAGGCCCCAGATCAGAGCCGCCGATCCCGATGTTCACCACATCGGTGATGTCGCTGGCGCGCACCTGATCGGCAAAGGCACGCATCCGCGCCAGCGTGGCGCGCACGCCGGGCAGCACATCCTGCCCGTCCACCAACACCGGGTCCACCCCATCAAGGTTGCGCAAAGCGGTATGCAGCACCGCCCGGCCTTCGGTATCGTTGATCGGCTGCCCCAAGAACATCGCATCGCGTTTTTCAGCCACGCCAGCAGCTTCGGCAAGACGGATCAAATCCGCTCGGGTGTCGCGGTCTATGTTGGTCTTGGCGTAATCGAGCCGCATATGCGCGGTCTCAACACAAAAGTCATCCGCGCGCATCGCATCTTCAAAAAGCGCTAGAATAGGCCGGTCGCCAATTGCTGCGTGGCGGGTTTTCAGGTTCTCCCACATCTCCATCATGCCGCCCAATGCACGGTGCCCGCGCCCAATACGGCACCAATCGGGGCCTCCTCTGGTGGCAAGCTTAGGGCACGCTCAAGCGCGTCACGCTTTTCTGCGCCAAAGATCACCAAATGCGTGGACATCGCGCCCTTCAGAACAGGGGCAGAGAGCGTCACACGCTCCATATCTTGCGCGGCGGGTTTGACCCGGCAAAGCGGCGGTGCCCCATTTGCCAATGCACCCTCCAAACCGTCGCCCCCCGGAAAGAGCGATGCGGTATGCATGTCCGCCCCCATGCCCAGCATCAAAAGCGATATCGGCAGCTCAGCTTGCAAACTGTCGCAAACGGCAGCAGCGCCCTGCGTCGCCGTCATACCGTCGCGGTAGAATGGCAGGAACACCGCGTCCTTGGCATGCCCCGTCAACATCCGTTCTTTGACCAAACGCGCGTTAGAATGTGAATTGTCCTCACCGACCCAGCGTTCATCCGTCAGCATGACATGCACCCTACCCCAATCGAGATCTGCTGCACTGAGCAAATCAAAAATCGGCCCCGGTGTTGAGCCGCCGGGCACTGCAAAGGACGCCACTTCATGCACCGCAAGACATTTGCGCAGCTCACCCGCCAAATCATTGGCCACCTGCATGTTCAGCATCTCGCGGTCTGCATATTCTACGATATTCATGGGCTTACCTTTCGCCATTCGCGGCCATCTCTGCGCATCAACTCAATGGAATCCGTCGTGCCCTCGCTGCCATTGTCATAAGGTTTGGGCACTTCCCCCCGGCTTTCCCAGCCTTGGATGATGGGATCGGTCCAGGCCCAGGCGGCCTCAACCTCATCGCCACGCATAAACAGCGTCTGATTGCCCCGGATCACATCCATGATCAGCCGTTCATAGGCATCGACCTGCGCGCTGTCCTCGCCCAGGGCTTCGGCAAAGGTCATGTCCAATGGCACATCAATCAGACGCATCCCGCCCGGCCCCGGTTCTTTGATGGTTACGCCCAGCGTAATACCTTCGTTGGGTTGCAATTTGATCGACAGCACATTGCGGTGCCGGCCTGCATCATCTGCGAAAATCGAATGCGGCGTTTCTTTGAACACAACCGAGATTTCAGAGCTGCGCGCAGACATCCGCTTGCCCGTGCGCAAATAAAACGGTGTGCCTGCCCATCGCCAGTTGCTGATGTGGGTCTTCATGGCGATAAAGCTCTCAGTCTTTGAGCGCGGATCCCCCACCGCATCGCGGTAGCTTGGATGCTCGGCCTCGTTGCCCGGCGCTGCCTCATATTGCCCACGGCTAATGTGGTAGGGCAGCACGGGATCCAGCGCACGGATCACTTTGAGCTTTTCATCGCGCACCGCGTCAGGATCAAACCGCGCAGGCGGCTCCATCGCGATCAGGCACAAAAGCTGCATCAGGTGGTTTTGCACCATATCGCGCATCGCGCCGGATTTGTCGTAATACTCCCCGCGCCCGCCGACACCCACCGTCTCGGCCACCGTGATCTGGATATGGTCAACATATTGCGCATTCCACAAAGGCTCAAAAAGCATGTTGCCAAAGCGGACGGCCATTAGGTTTTGCACCGTCTCTTTGCCCAGATAATGATCGATGCGGTAGATCTGCTGTTCGTCAAAATGCTGCGCCAGCGTCGCGTTTAGCGCCTTGGCCGTGGCCAGATCGCGGCCAAAGGGCTTTTCAACCACGATCCGCGCCTCAGGCCCTGCCATGCCCCAATGGTGCAACCGCTCTGCCAGATCGCCAAAGAGCGCGGGCGAGACGGAAAAGTAATAGGCCTCAACCCGGTCATCCCCGGCCATCAGGCTTTGCAACTCTGCCCAGCCCTCTTCGCCGCGCGCGTCAATGGCCACGTAGGACAGATTGGTGAGGAACGCCGCGAGTTTTTCGGTGTCTTGCCCGATATCACCGCCAAACTCGGCAATCGCCTCCGATACCATCTGGCGGTATCCTTCGCTATCAAGTGCTGTGCGCGCAGCACCAATAACCCGCGCGCCTGGGGGCATTTGGCCCGCGCAGAACCGGCGAAAGAGGCCCGGCAAAATCTTGCGCCGCGCCAGATCGCCTGTGCCGCCAAAGATCACAAGATCGAATGGCTCCACCGGAATGACCCGAGAGACCATACGTGGTAACCCGTCTTGCAAGGTATTCATGCTTTTCTGTCCATGTGACTGCAAAATGTTAGCGCTACCATAGCCATATCCGCCCTCATCACAAGCCCGTGCTTTTACCGCACCAAGGGCTTTTCATGTGCGCGGCTTTGCCGTAGCAAAGTTGACTACAAGCAAAGCGTTGAAACAAGTGGCAATCTTAAGGATCTCACCATGAAAGACATGGACCTGCGCGGCACCAAGGCCAATGTCGGCAAGTTCCAGGACAGCCGCGTTACAGCCAAGGGCGAAGACCGTGCAACCGTTGCGCTGACCCATCCTGAGACGCTTTGGTTCAACACCGGCACCTTGTGCAACATCGAATGTGTCAATTGCTACATCCTGTCGAGCCCTTCCAATGATGCGCTGGTCTATATCACGCAAAGCGAGGTGGAGGGTTATCTGGATCAGATCGAGGCGCGCGCCTGGCCCATCCGTGAGATTGCATTCACCGGCGGTGAGCCTTTCATGAACCCCGAAATGATCGCCATGACCGAAGCATCGCTGGCGCGCGGGTATGAGGTGTTGATCCTGACAAATGCCATGCGGCCCATGATGCGCAAGCGCGTCCAAGAGGGGCTGATGCGGTTGAACGCCGCCTACCCTGGCAAGCTGACGCTGCGCATCTCGGTTGATCACTACCGCCCTGATCTGCATGACGCAGAACGTGGCGAAGGCGCGTTTGAACGCACCCTGGAAGGGATGCAATGGCTGCGCGACAATGGCTTTCGCATGGCCATCGCGGGCCGCTCTGTCTTTGGCGACAGCGAAGCGGACAGCCGCGCGGGCTATGCCGCTTTCTTTGCGCAGCACAACTTTGACATCGACGCGCAAGACCCTGGTATGACGGTCCTTTTTCCCGAAATGGACGAACGCATCGAGGTGCCGGAGATCACCACCGCCTGCTGGGGCATTCTGGATAAATCTCCCGATGCGGTGATGTGTGCCTCATCGCGTATGGTGGTCAAACGCAAAGGTGCCGACAAGCCCGCGGTACTGGCCTGCACCCTGCTGCCCTATAGCCCGGAATTTGAGCTGGGCGAGACGCTGGAGGAGGCAGAGAAAGACGTCGCTCTCAACCACCCCCATTGCGCCAAGTTCTGTGTTCTGGGCGGCGCCAGCTGTTCTGCCTAAAGCTGGATCACATGCCCTTCTTGCGGGCTGAGCGAGCCGTCAATCAACGCGGCATAAACCTCAGGCACAGCGCTCAGTCCTGCGTGTACCTTCACGTCCATCCAGTCTGACGCCTCCGTTGCGAGGCGCAAAAGGCTTCCTCAACTTTGCGGTCAATCACCCCCGGCCCCCATTCCTCGCGGCGCTTGGCGATCTGTGCGGGCGCAAAGAAGAACTTGGGCTTGATGCCGCTATATTCCTGCTTGGGATTGAACTGATCCCAATGGCTGATACCCACCGCTGCTGAGTGTTTCAGCTGCCCGCCAAGGTGCGTGTGCAGGGCCGCTTTCACTTGCGCATTGCCCGCCATGTCCACGTAGACAGAGGGCACGTCTTGCAGCTTTTCAATTTCATCGTAGGTTAAGACCGTATCGCAAGCCTTTAGGTTTTCTACAAATTCGCGGTTCCGATCAGAGGTCAGCCCAACAATGCGGTAGCTGCGCAGCTGAGGTTCGGCAAGGTATTTGCACAATCCCAATCCCGTCTTGGAGGACGCGCTGCCGATGATCACCTGCTCAGCACCGAAATAGTCATTGTCCGCCAGCCAATCCGAAAGCAGGAACGACGTCGCCAGCAGCGGCTGCAACAGGGCGCGGACGTGATCCTGTGCGGGCGTGCTGGCACCCACGGGCGCGTATTTGTTATAGACCGCTGGCAGCTCAACCCGGTGCGGTGCCATGTCCGTCACCGCCCCCGAGACGAGACTTTGGGCTGCATGACCAGCTCTTCTGCCATCGGGTAAAACCCATAAAGCCGGGTACCCACCGCCAGATCAGCGGACCGGCTTTCCGTGACTGCGGCCACACCCCAGACCGGCACAAGGCCTTGCCCCTCAACCCCGGTGGGGAAAAACTGCCAGTAGCCCACCGCAAAGCCCGATGCGGCATAGCTGATGTTGTTTGCGGTCAGCGCAAAGCTCTCCAGTTTGACGCGCACCTGCCCGTCTTGCAGCGGCGCGCTTTCCACCGCATCCATTTGCGTTTCGTTAATCTTGTGCTGTCCGACCAATATGCGCTGCATGCCAACTCCTCCTGCGTTTCGTGGCAGGATAGCCAGCCAAGCCGGAAAAGACGCGCATAAAATCGCCGGACGTTGCGGCACTTGGCAAGCGGTGCCGCGGATCAGCGCGCCTGTTGCCGTCACGCGACCGGCAGCCGCAGGCCACTCACGTTAGAAACCACCGTTAACCAAAGGCCACAGCCCTTAGTGCAGCGTGAACTCACCCACCTGGTTGCGCCACTCACCCGGTGAGATCATTTTGCGGTGTGTAAAGCGGACCGAATGCAGCGGCCCTTCGATTTCTTTCTGCCAAAACTCAACAAATTCAAACAGTTTTGGATGATCAGGGGCCAGATCATAGTCTTGCCAGATGTAGCTGTTCAACACATGGGTATAGTCCGGCATGTGATAGAAAAACTCCGCCGTGGTCAGCCCGTATCCTTTCAGCATCAGCTCAGTTTCACTTGGGGTCATTTCGATCTCCCTTTTTGGCTCATAAGGTCAGGCTGTCACAAAAGGATTACTTTTCAACCAAAACAGGCGTTTGGCAGCAGGAGCGGCGAAATATTGGTGCGCGACCGCCACAGGCATTGCACATGATCTGCGCAATCTGCTATATTTGAACGCAAGATATAGATGCGTCCAAAGGCTGAGCAGATCACGTGAACGACACGCCAGAAACTCCTGAAAACGATGATGAAATGCCGCCTGAGCGGCCTGTTTACGACGGGCCATCGGTCACCATCGAAGAGGAAATGCGCTCGTCCTATCTGGACTACGCCATGTCCGTCATCGTCAGCCGCGCAATCCCGGACCTGCGCGACGGGCTAAAGCCGGTGCACCGCCGCATCCTTTACGGCATGCACGAGGCCGGCAATACCCACGACAAAGCCTACCGCAAGTCCGTGCGGCCAGTGTCGGATGCCATGGGTAAATATCACCCCCACGGCGATTCCGCGATCTATGATGCGTTGGTGCGCATGGCGCAGGATTTCTCCATGTCGCTGCCGCTGTTGGACCCGCAGGGCAACTTTGGCTCGATGGATGGCGATAACCCGGCGGCGATGCGCTATACCGAAGTGCGGATGGCCAAGCCTGCCGCCTATCTGCTCAATGACATCGACATGGAAACTGTTGATTTCCAGCCAAACTACGACGGCAAAGACCAAGAACCAACCGTCCTGCCCGCACGTTTTCCCAACATGTTGGTCAATGGCGCGGGCGGCATTGCGGTGGGCATGGCC
Organism: Sulfitobacter sp. GN1-4; assembly: GCF_055693825.1. Taxonomy (NCBI): domain Bacteria; kingdom Pseudomonadati; phylum Pseudomonadota; class Alphaproteobacteria; order Rhodobacterales; family Roseobacteraceae; genus Sulfitobacter; species Sulfitobacter sp. GN1-4. Next base: position 2,288,546 of record NZ_JBVFUQ010000003.1, read on the forward strand.
ACGAACATTCCGCCCCACAACCTGGGCGAAGTGATTGACGCCTGTCTGGCCCTGATCGAGGAGCCGGATCTGACATCTGAGCAGCTAATTGAATATGTGCCGGGTCCCGATTTCCCCACGGGCGGCATCATGCTGGGCCGCACCGGCGCGCGCAAAGCCTACCTTGAGGGACGTGGCAGTGTGATCATGCGCGCAAAGACCCGCGTGGAAGAGATCCGCAAAGACCGTTGGGCCATCGTGATTGATGAGGTGCCTTATCAGGTCAACAAGGCCTCCATGATCGAAAAGATCGCCGAACAGGCCCGCGAGAAAAAGATCGAAGGCATCGCCCACGTCCAGGACGAATCCGACCGCAACGGCGTGCGCGTGGTGGTCGAGCTGAAGCGCGACGCGACGGCAGAGGTGGTGATGAACCAGCTCTTCCGTTTCACCCCGATGCAGACCTCTTTTGGCTGCAACATGCTTGCCCTGAACGGCGGCCGGCCAGAAACGCTGACGCTGCGCGGCTTCCTTACCGCTTTCATCGACTTCCGCGAAGAGGTTGTCGCCCGCCGCACCGCACATCTGCTGCGCAAGGCCCGCGACCGCAGCCACATCCTGTGTGGTTTGGCCGTGGCCGTCACCAACATTGACGAGGTGGTACAAACCATCCGCTCCTCCGCCGATGCCGCAGAGGCGCGCAGCAAGCTGATGACCCGCCGCTGGCCCGCCCAGGACATCCTGCCCTACATCGCGCTGATTGATGATCCGACCCACACCGCCAACGATGACGGCACCTACAACCTGTCTGAAACGCAAGCCCGCGCCATCCTGGAACTGCGCCTGCAGCGCCTCACCCAAATCGGGGTCAAAGAGGTCACGGATGAGCTGGAAGAGCTTGCGGAGAAGATCAAAGAATACCTCGAAATCCTCGGGTCGCGCGAACGGATCATGTCGATCATCTCAGGCGAACTGGCTGAGGTGAAAGAGCTCTTCGCCGTGCCGCGCCGCACTGAAATTGTCGATTGGTCTGGCGATATGGAGGACGAAGACCTCATCGCGCGCGAAGACATGGTGGTGACGGTCACCTCGGGCGGCTACATCAAGCGCACCCCGCTTATCGACTTCCGCAGCCAAAAGCGCGGCGGCAAGGGCGTGTCTGGCGGGACGTTGAAAGAGGACGATGTGGTGACCACGCTGTTCGTGGCCAACACCCATACGCAGCTGTTGTTCTTCACCACCGATGGCATGGTCTACAAGCTCAAGACATGGCGTCTGCCGCAGGGGGGCCGTACCTCCAAGGGCAAGGCCATCGTCAACATCCTGCCCATCCCCACCGGCGTCTCCATCGCGGCAATCATGCCCGTGGACCGGGACGAAGAGGAATGGGCCGACTTGCAGGTGGTCTTTGCCACCTCCGCAGGCGACACGCGCCGCAACGCCCTGTCGGATTTCACCAATGTGAAATCCAACGGCAAGATTGCGATGAAACTGCCTGAGGATGGCAGCGTCAGCCTGGTGAATGCACGCATCTGCTCTGAACAGGATGACGTGATGTTGGTCACCAACTCTGGCCGCGCGATCCGGTTCCCAACCACCGATGTGCGCGTGTTCAAGGGCCGCGATTCCACCGGGGTGCGGGGCATCAAACTAACCGGCGATGACCGCGTGGTATCCATGTCGATCATCCGCCACTTTGACGCGGATGCCGATGAACGCGCCGCCTACCTCAAGATGCGCCGCGCCATGGCGGGCATCGCTGACGGCGATGAGGGCGCGGATGATGAGGAAGGCAATGCCAACATGGCCCTCCCGCAGGAACGCTATGCGGAAATGTCAGCCTCTGAAAACCTGATCCTGACAATCACGGCCGAAGGCGCGGGCAAGCTCAGCTCCAGCCACGATTATCCCGTACGCGGGCGTGGCGGCATGGGTGTGGCGGCCATGGACAAGGCCATGCGCGGCGGTGAAATCGTTGCCAGCTTCCCGGTTGAGATGGACGATCAGATCATGCTGGCGACCTCCAAAGGTCAATCCATCCGCGTACCGGTGGACGGCATCTCATTCCGCTCGCGCAGCGCTGGCGGGGTGCGGGTGTTCAACACCGGCAAGGGCGAAGAGGTTGTCAGCGTCGCATGGATCGCCGATCAGGGCGATGAGGATGGCGAAGCCACCGAAGAGTAACGGCGCAGGCAAGCTGCGGCACAAAGCAAAACGCCCCGGAGATCATCCGGGGCGTTTTGCATTTTTCAGCGGCGCAGGCTCACAGCCCGTAAAGATCGGAAAACTTGGTTTTCAGATAGGCCAGCAAAGGCGCCTCACTGGGGGCGGCCCCCGTGGCGCGGGCGATCACATCTTTGGGCTCATAAAGGCTGCCGTGCTGCTGCAGGTTCTGCCGCAGCCAGCCTGTTGCCGCCGCCGTATCCCCACGCGCCAATTCCGCGTCCAGATCCGTCACATCGCGGCGCAGCGCCTCATGCAGGCAACCGGCATAGACATTGCCAAGGCTGTAGGTCGGGAAATACCCAAACAGGCCCACGGACCAATGCACATCCTGCAACACCCCGTTTGAGGGTTTGTCCACCGGATAGCCAAAGTCCGCGGCAAACCGGTCGTTCCAGGCGGCTTCCAGATCATCCACCTGCAAATCGCCACTGACCAAGGCGCGCTCAAGATCAAAGCGCAGCATGATGTGCAGGTTATATTGCAACTCATCCGCCTCGGTGCGGATGAACCCGTCTGAGACGCGGTTCACAACGCGGTAGAACGCATCTTCATCCGCCACGCCAAAATCGCCGAACACACCCTTCATCTGCGCATACAGCCAGCCCGTAAACGCCCGGCTGCGCCCCAGCTGGTTTTCATAAATCCGGCTTTGGCTTTCGTGCACGCCCATCGACGCGCCCCGCCCCAAGGGTGTCAGTAGATAATCGGCTGAGATGCCTTGTTCATAGGCGGCGTGGCCGACCTCATGAATGGTGGAATAGAAACAGTTGAAGGGATCAGTGGCGCTGGTCCGTGTGGTGATGCGGACATCCAGACCAGAGCCGGAGGAGAACGGATGCACCGCCTTGTCCACCCGGCCATGGGCCAGGTCATAACCGAAGGCCAGTGCCAGTTTTTCGGTCAGCATCATTTGCTGGGCTTCATCAAATGCGCCAGCAAGCGGTGCAGGTGCCTCAGCCGCCTTGACGGCGGCGCGCAACGCGGTCAGCTCGGGACGCAAGGCGCCAAACATCGCGTCCAGTTCGGCCCCCGTGGCACCCGGTTCGTAATCTTGCAGCATGGCGTCATAGACATCGCCGCCCGCCGCCAGCGCCGCACCCTCTTCGCGTTTGAGGGTCAGCACCTCTTTGAGTGTTGGCGCAAAGGCTGCGAAATCATCCGCCCCGCGCGCCTCAGCCCAGATGCCCTGCGCCTCAGACGTCACGCGCGCAATGCGCGCAGCCAGTGCCGCAGGCACCTTGCTGGCGCGGTCAAAGCTGCGTTGAATTTCGCGCAGGTTGGCCCGGCCCACATCATCCAGCGCCGCTCCATCAATGGCGGCCAGCCAATCGGCCACCTTGCTGTCGACCCGCCGCGCATGCAGCACGCCTTCAAGGGCGGCCATCTCTTCTGCGCGTTGGGGCGCTGCCCCCCGCGGCATCATCGTTTCTTGGTCCCAGCCCAAACGCCCCATCACCTGGCCAAGCGCCTGGGTTTCGCGCTGGTGCGCCATCAACTCTTCATATGCGGTCATCTCAGGCCTCTCTTAGGGATGTTGCAATGGGATAGGCGCTTAGGAACCGGGCGCGCAGGATCAGCACCCACAAGACCACGGCCAAGGCCTGATGGACCAGCGCCAAATGCACAGGGGCGGCATACAATACCGTGAAAATGCCCCAGACCACCTGCAGGCTAAGCACCGCCATCACCGCATTGAACGCAAAGCGTGTGGTGGGATGGGCCGAACGCCGCCCGCGCAGCCAGACAACGACGCCAAAGACAAACAGCAAATAGCCGCTGACCCGGTGCATGAACTGCACAAGCCCTGCGTTTTCAAAGAAGTTCCGCCAGCCCGGTGTCAGATCAAATGCGTCAGGCGGGAAAAACTGCCCCTGCATCAGCGGCCAGTCGATGAAATACCGCCCCGCATCAATGCCTGCGACAAGCGCGCCCAAAAGGATCTGCAGAAAACTGAAATGCAAGAGCCCCGTTGCCAGACCGTATTGCTTGGCCTCTTTGGCACGGCGCGCCTGCATCAGGTCCCGCTCGGCCCGGCCCAGCATCAGCACGTACCAGGTGATGAAGCCCAAAATAACAAAGGCCAGTCCCAGGTGGGTGGCAAGCCGGTAGCTTTTGACGTCCAGCATCCCCTCGCCCGAGGTTACGCCAGAGGCAACCATCCACCAGCCAATCGCCCCCTGCGCGCCGCCAAGCGCGCCCAAAAGCAGCAACCGAGGTGTCCAGCCCGTGGGGATCTGACGGCGCAGCAGGAACCACAAAAAGCCAACCGCCCAGACCAACCCGATCACCCGGCCCAGTTGGCGATGGCCCCATTCCCACCAATAGATGACTTTGAAATCAGAAAGGCTCATCCAAGAGTTCTGCAGCTTGAACTCATCAATCTGCTGATATTTCTCAAACTCTGAGGCCCAGTCCGCGTCGTTAAGCGGTGGAATAGCGCCCGTGATGGGCCGCCATTCGGTGATCGACAGACCCGAATCCGTCAGCCGCGTCATGCCGCCCACGGCGATCATGATAAAGACCAGCGCAAAAAGGATCATCAGCCAGACCCGAATAGCCCCCCGCGCCGTGCTGCGGCCCCGATCAATGACGCCGGTTTGCGCCACGGGCTTGGCCGTTTCCGTGCTGCCGACTTCTTCAAAAAGCTTGCGTTGTCCTGCCATGGCGCGCCTTCCTCATTTCTGTGGCAGAGTTAAGCCAAGCGCAGGCCAAGGTCTAGGCCATCGACACTGTGTCGCAACCCAAGTTCGGCCTGCGCCTGCAAAACCTCCGACCCGCGCGGCCACCCGTCGCGGGATATCCTACCTGAGGTGGCGCTTGGCCCCGCCTTAGCCCAGATGCGCGATGATCTTCTCAGCGTTGGCTTTGATGACGTCCATATCACCGGGCTGGCCCGCAGGGCGGATCGGCACGCCTTCTTGGCGGGGATGAATGTGGAAATGCAGATGGAACACCTCTTGCCCGCCTGCGGCCTCATTAAACTGAAAAAGCGTCACGCCATCCGCGTCAAAGGCCGCCTTTGCCGCATTCGCGACCTTGTTCACGGTCTTCATACAGGCCGCCAACTGCGCATCCGTGGCATCCAGCATATTGCGGCAAGGGGTTTTCGGGATCACCAGACAATGCCCCTCAGTCCGAGGAAAATGTCCATGAAACAAAGGGTTTCCTCATCTTCATAAACCTTGAAACAGGGGATTTCGCCCCGCAGGATTTTGGCAAAGATGTTTTCATCATCATAGGCGGACATAGACGTGCTCCCTCTTTGGTGTCCCCTTCTACGCAGCCCCGCGCCGATGGTCGAGGGTCAGCCGCGACGCAATTTATGCTCAGCCAACCGCAAAAGGGCGCGGGAATAGAACCGGTGCACAGGCATAAAGCGCTGCACCATGGGTGACAACGTACCATCCGCCCGTGGCATCACAGCCGAGCCAAAGATCAGCCGGGTCACGCCACCCTCTTTGGGTGATACCGCCAGATATGAACGCGTGGCACCGGAAATGTCGGTCAGCAGGATTTCAGCGCCCCCCGGTCTTCGACACGCCAAGCCGCAAAGGTGGTGCTGTGCCCACGCGCAAGCGCATGCACCTCAGCATCTCTGATCACATGACGCAGACCAACGCTGAGCACCAGCCGCTCCAGCCGAAAGAGCCAGGTGGTATAAAACGCGGTGATAAAGGCCTCAAGGTCAGCCTCCAGCGGGTGCATGACTTCAAAACAATCGGTGTAGGCACCGGGGTGTTCGACGTAGCGGTCCAGCAACCCATCGCGCGGCACACCGCATTCTCGGGCCATCATGAGGTATCCTCCTTGGCGTGAAGAAACGTGCCGTCGGCGCGGCGCAGGGTGCCATCAGCCTCAGCGATCAGGTCGGCGTCTGCGTAATGACAGCGATCCGCCGCATCTTGCGACGACACAACGAAAAACCGCGCGGGTCCAGCGCTGTCATTGCGCAGGCAGTGGCCCAATGGCTCCCCTGCGGGAAAGACCGCGATATCGCCTGCCTGCAACGGCACCGGGCCGTCCTCTTCTATCAGGGAAAGCTGCCCCTCAAGGACGACAACAATCTCATCCACCTTTGTGTGCCAATGACGGTGCGATGATTGCGCGCCGGGGGCCAAGGTTTCCACCCCAGCCCCAAGATGCGCCATGTCAAAAGGTGCCGTTACCGACCGGCCCTCAAACGCACCAAGCGCGCCCAGCACAGCCGAGGCGCGGCCCGGCACCGTGGTGACAGGCAGGCGCGAAAGGTCGACCTTCGGCATCGGTTACGCGTTGACGTCTACCACAACGCGGCCCTTGACCTGACCTTTCAGGATGTCCGCACCCAGTCCCGGCAGATCAGACAGTCTCGCGGGCTGCACCATCGCTTCCAGCTTGTCCATCGGCAGGTCCGTTGCAATCCGTTCCCAGGCCCGCAGGCGATTGTCATAAGGCTGCATCACGGAATCGATCCCCAAAAGGTTCACACCGCGCAGCAGGAACGGAATGACCGTCGCAGGCAAGGCCGCTCCGCCGGCCAGACCCACCGCAGCAACGCTTGCGCCATATTGCATCTGGCCCAGCAACCGGCCCAGCATCGCGCCGCCTACCGCATCAACACAGCCGCCCCAAATTTCAGCCTCAAGCGGGCGTTTGGTGGTCTCGTTGATCTCATCACGTGCAACGATCTGTGTGGCACCCAGCTCTTTCAGGTAGTCGGCCGTTTCAGGACGCCCGGTCACGCCAGCGACCTCATGGCCCAGCTTTGCCAAGATCGCCGTGGCCACGGAGCCAACGCCGCCTGCAGCCCCTGTGACCAGCACCGGACCTGACTTGATGCCATGATCCTGCAGCGCCATCACAGACAGCATCGCCGTGAACCCAGCGGTGCCCACCGCCATCGCCTGACGTGTGTCGAGCCCGGCGGGCAGAGGCACCAGCCAATCGGCGTTGACCCGTGCCTTTTGCGCATAACCACCCCAGTGCACTTCGCCCACACGCCAGCCGGTCAGCACAACTTTGTCGCCCGGCTTGTAGCGGTCATCGTCAGAGCTTTCGACGGTGCCTGCAAAATCAATGCCGGGCACATGCGGGTAGTTCCGCACCAACCCGCCACCCGGACCGATGCACAGACCGTCTTTGTAGTTCACGGTGGAATATTCAACGGCCACCGTCACATTGCCTTCGGGCAGCTGCTCTAGGCTGATTTCTTCGACCGAGGCAGAGGTTTTGCCCTCATCATCTTTGTTAACAACAAGTGCGTTGAACATCGCAATATCTCCATTTTCCGGGCGCTGGCCCTGTCAATCATTCATCATTTGTTTGCTGGTATCAGGTGAGGATCACCCGGTAACCAGCTGAAATTATGTCACATCGCTAAGGCTAACGACTGTCCCCCCGGGGACCACGTTTTTTCAAACCTTACCTTAGATCCAGAAGGTCTCCCATACCTGGGCGGACCGGACCCTCATTTGGCAGCATCACGTCAAGGTCGGTGCCCTCATCCCAGTGGGTCATGCGCACCATGCCAATCGCCACGTTGGTTGAGAAATCCGGCGACCAGGCCGCAGAGGTCACCTGCCCCACCTGTCGGTCGCCCGCCATCAATGGCCAGGGCCGATCGCAGAGCGGCACCTTGTCACCCGAAATCTCAATCGCGCGGATCTGTTGCACCGGGCCTTCTTTTGACACCCGCAACAGCGCATCACGGCCCATGCAGCCAATCGCCGTCCGCGTGTCACAGAACCGCTCCAGCCCGCATTCATGGGGGGTGTTGTCGTCGGTCATGTCATTGCCGTAGCTCAGCAATCCGCCCTCAATCCGCTCAATCCCGTTGGGACAACCGGCGTGGACGTCCAGATCTTTGCCCGCCTCCATCAAAGCATTCCAAAGCGGCATGCCCAGGTGGCTGCCTTCGACATAGATCTCAAAGCCACCCTGTTTGGAATAGCCTGACCGGGCGATGACCATCTGCTGGCCTTGGAATTCATGCAGGCCAAAACGGAAAAAACGGATGTCGCGCACCCCATCGCCAAAGACCCTTGCCATCAACTCATCCGCCTTCGGTCCTTGGACCGCCAGGGGGCTCACATCCGGCTCATCCACCAGCACATCCAGCCGGTAGCCATTGGCGATGCCCTTGACCCAGAACAGCAGATCACTGTCCGCAATGGAGATCCACCACCGGTCCTCTGCCAGCTTGACCGCGACCGGATCGTTCAGCATCCCGCCCGTCTCATCGACGATGGGCACGTAGAAACACCGCCCCGGCAGCATCGCCCGCAGATCACGGGGCGTCAGCATCTGCATCAGCTTGGCCGCATCCGGGCCGCGCAGCTCTACCTGGCGTTCCACAGCGACGTCCCAGACCTGCACCGCCTCTTTTAGATGGCGATAGTCTTCCTCGACGCTGCGAAACACGGTGGGCAGCAGCATGTGGTTATAGATTGTGTAAGCTTTGACACCCGCAGCCTCGACCCCTTCGGAGAAGGGTGTGCGACGCAACCTGCGAGAGGGGGATAATAGCACCATCAGGCATCCTCCGGCATGAAGACCAGATCACTGACCGGCGCTTTGGATCCTGCGGCTGTCAGCAGCGCATGAACCTGGCCCCGGTGGTGGGTCTGGTGGTTGAAGAAGTGTAGCACGCAACCGGCAAGCGGCTCCGTGAGGTTTTGTTGCTGAACACCAGAGAACCAGGTGAGGTCCCCCGCCAGCGTCTGTGCATCCATGGCATCCGCCCAGGATTTAATGTTGGCGTCCAAGGGTGCGCGCGCGGCCCACCACTCAGCACCGGTGTTGGTGACGGCAAAGGTATCCTCGACCGTATCAATGGCCACGGGTGGCTCTGCCAGCGCCGACCAGCGGTGCATCCAGATCGCATCACACCAAAGCAAGTGATTGAGCGTGCCCAGGATTGAGCCGCAGAAGGCACCCCGATCAAGGGTCAAAGCCTCTTGATCCATTACTTCAATAAAACCAGCGATCTGTTTGTTTTGCCACGCATTGTAGCGTGACATCTCACGCACATATGCTGGCGTGATCATGCACGTGGACCTTGCCAATCAATGGGACAAATCTCAGCTGATTTACCGCCAAAATCCCAGACACGACCATAATCCCGCACCCGGCTTTTCAGGCCTTGGGCCGCGATGATGTCAGGCCCCATCCAGTATTTGGAGTTGGACACCATCACCGGATGCTCAGGCGATTTGCCCGCGATCATCTCAATCTCACCCTGGATCTTGCGCCCGATTTGGATGGAGCGTTTGGTGCCATCGCGGATGATCTCAACCGGCGCACGTTCGGCGCCGATGATCTCACTCACCAACATGGTGAAAAGGCCGGTTGTGCCGCCCGCCGCACCTGAGAAGATCTGCAAGATGCCGTTATAGGCTTTGCCAGAGGCGCGCTCGTCAACATAGGCGGCAACCTTCCAGTTGCCCTCTCCCATGCGGCCGGGGATGTCGACCAAGAGGCCCACGTTCAACCCGCCCAGGTCTTCACCCTCATAATGGCCCTCATCAATCGCGATGGCCATCCAGGCGTGGCAATGCCCTTCGGTGGGCGGATGCGCACCAAGGCTGACCACGCAGGGGCAAAAAACGGTGCAGGAGCAGTTGAGGAACAGCTCACCTTTGATCGCCCATTCGGTTGGGCTTTGATCCCGGCGGCCCGGGTTGGGCATCCGGCTGTCGATCCGCTGCGAAATGGGCAGACGGTCTGCGTCAGGTCTTTTCTTGGGTGGCATATTATCCTCCTGCAATCAGGGGCCAGCCCGCCACGACGCCTGCGCCGATGATCAGGGCAAAACCCATAGGTCTTGTCACGTAGTGTCCAACTTGTGGCAGCTTTTCCACCACCATAAACAGCGTCGCCAGCCCCATCCAAGCCAGGTTCATCACCCCGCCCGCAAAGCCAAGCGCCATAAAGCCCCAGCAGCATCCCACACAAAACGCCCCCAGGCCAAGGCCCATGCGCAACCCGCCCGCAAAGCCGGTTTTCCAATGGCCTAGGAAATAGGTCATGGGGGAGTGGCAGACGCCGTGGCAAATCTCTTTGGTGCGGGTGAACTGGAAGAGGCCCACAACCAGCAAAAGCGCGGCGGCGAACCAGCGTGATTTGGCAATGCCCAGCATGTCCACAACGCCACCGAATAACAGCGCCAGCTGCACGCCCGCAATGATGGCGGCAAAGGCGACCCAGACGATGAAATAGCCCAAAATCACCCCGACCCAGCCGGCCCGCGTGCCCGTCGCACTGACCATCAGGTCTTCATAAGAGCGCAAAGTGGGGACCATTGTGGGCAACATCATCGCGGCCATCATCGCCGCCCACATCCAAAAGAGCGGGCCGAAGTTGGCCATCGGCATATACATCGGCATCCGGGGGTCCATCGCGGCCATGCGCGCGCCCATCTCACCGGGGCGGCCCAGCAGATCAAGATCCATGTCCATGGCCATGCTGTACATCATGACCCAGGACACCAGGACCAGGCCAAAGAATGCCAGCCAAAGCGATGTGCGCACAGCACCCTGCATGAGAGCCCTCCCCGACTCATCCGTTGTTGCAAAGTTAATGTCAGACAATTAGAACCCTCGCAAACATTAAATGTAAGACATATGAAAATTGACCCCGACAGCTCTGCCGATCTTTCCGTACAAATCGCCTCAGCCATTCGCGATGCGATTGTGCAGGGTGAGCTGATCGTGGATCAGCGTCTGCCCTCTGAGGCGGAACTGGCCGAACAGTTTGATGTCTCACGCCCCACGGTGCGGGAGGCTTTGAAGCGTCTGGCAGCGCAATCGCTGATCCGCACGCAGCGCGGGGCGACAGGCGGTGCCTTCGTGAACCGCATCAGCTTTGAAGAGGCCTATTCGCAGCAGATCACCACCTCTACCCTGCTGCTCAGCATGAACGCGGTGAGTTTTGAGACCGCCTGCGAGGCGCGCTATGCGTTGGAGCGGGCCTGTGCGGCGCTGTCAGCGGTGCGCCGCACCGCAGATCATCTGGCCACCATGCGCGCCGAGATCCACCGCCAGGCGCAGCCCGGGCTGACGGATGAGGCATTCTGCGCCTCAGACGTGGCGTTCCACCGCGCGTTGGTGGATGGCGCGGGCAATCCGGTGATGTCCTATCAATTGGCGGGGGCCGTTGAGGCGATGCAGCCCTTGATGAACATGATCACCTTTACGGCGCGCGACAGGGCGCGGATTGTGGGGATGCATACGGATATTGCCGACGCGGTGGAAGCTGGCGACGGTCCGGCGATTGAGGCGGGACTGACAGCATTGGAAGCAGAGACGCGGGCCTTAGCGGCGAGTGCGCTGGCGGCGCGCGCAGCGGCGAAGGGGTAGTTTGAGAGGCCAGCCCGGAATCAAGCGCCTTCGGCCCGCCGGGCAGCGCCAGACCTTCCCCTGGTCTAGCGCTTTGGGTTCTGTGAACGAGACATTGATGACTTGGTCTTTCGGCTGAGAGATAAACTGCCGCACCTCAGCGGCGCTATGCGCCAGCCCAAGGTCTGGCACCCCCCGGCTAAGGCTATGCTGCCCGGCGGGCCATAGGTCCTTCAATCTAACTTGAAACTCGTCACGCCAGTGGCTATCTAACCCTTGTCTTCGGACTATGGACATAAACGCGCTCGTAATAAGCGGATCGGACCCGGGGGCGGTACCCGGCGGCTCCACCAACATCCTTCATTTGGGGATCATGGGGCCGAAATAGGATCGACGAACGTCTAAAGGGGTTAGCTTTGTCTCGGCTGTCTGCCACCGTTACCGGCGAAAACTGTACAATTGCAAATGACAATCGTGCTCCAGTAGCAATGGCCGCGTAAGCGACCGGAGATACTGAAATCTAAGTCCTAGCGCTTTGCAGCCCTAGGCGGGGTTCGCAGGTACCTGGCAACAGAAACCTGCATTTATCCTCCCAAACAAATTATACCTGCGGCATTGGCGAAATTTCGCCTTTTGGTAGAATTTGCCAGATCTCTGCCTCAATTTGCCCAAATTTGCCTGCAATCCTTGCTGAAACAGAAGCAGTAAAAGGTCGCGCACGGCATGCAACATGTACCCGTTCCAGCACCACAAACCTTTAAGACCCTTCACAAAGTGCCCCCTATGGTGTGGCGCCTTGGCTTTCTTGCCGCGGTGGGGGCCATCATGCTGGCGCTTTTTGCAAAGTTCGAAGAGCTGTCTTACCAAAGCTATGTGCGCGATCTTAAGCTGGATGCGACGGTTGAGCTGGTGGATGTGCGCGAAACCATTGAGACGGCTTTGATTGACAGCATTCTGGAGTTCAATGAACTTTCCGTGGTTTTGGGCCAGAACTCTGAGATCAATCTGGCCGAGTTCAACATCAAGGCCTTGGACTTTGTTTTGGCCAACCCTGAGTTTCGTTCCATCCATTTGGCACCTGATCACGTGGTTGACCGCGTCTTCCCGCGCTTTGGCAACGAAGGAATGGTGGGCACAGACCAAATCGCCTCTGCCACGTCTGAGCGTCTGGTGGCCGCACTTGAGGCGGGTGAAGGTCACCTGACCGCCCCTGTCACCTTGCCCGACGGCAACGCAGCACTGGTCATGCACAACCCCGTTGAAGAACGCGGCAGCGATGGCAAACGCAAGCTTTGGGGCAGCGTGTCCGCGGCGCTGAACTATGACAAGCTTCTTGAAAACCTCGGGTATGAAGATCTGAACACCCGGTTTGACATCTTCATCCGTGAGATGCCGACGCCCGCAACCGGCACAGCCGCCACCATCTTGGGTGACGCGGCGGTGCTGGGGAAAAACCCGATCTTTTTGGACGTTCAATTTCCTTTCGGCCAGTGGCAAATGGCCGCCACCCCGGATGGAGGCTGGCCCGCGCGCCAACCTGATTATGCCGCGCGGATGCTGCAGGGTCTGCTGGCCATAACGCTGATCCTTGGGGGGCTTTGGTACGTAATGGGCCTGCTGGCGCGGCGCAGAAAGGCGGAGAAAATCCTGTCAAACGGTATTGAAGCGCTTGATCATGGCTTTGTGATGTTTGACGCGGACCGCCGGCTGATCGCCTTTAACGAACGCTACAAACAGTTGGCGGGCGGCTCTGGCATGGTGCGGGTTGGCACGCGCTACGAAGACATCGTGAAAGCCAACCTGGAGAACGGGCTGATCCCTGATGCGGTGGGCAATGAGGAAGAATGGTACGAAGAATGGGCCAAGCGCCTTGACGGCGAGGTGGGGGATAATGAACAGATCCTGGCAGATGGCCGCCTGATCCGGGCCTATGACCGCCCCATGGACGATGGCAGCGTGGTGGGTCTTCGCATCGACATCACCGATTTGAAGAAAGCGCAGATCGCAGCGGAGGCCGCGAATGAGGCCAAGACCGAGTTTATGGGCGTGCTGAGCCACGAGCTGCGCACGCCGCTGACGGTCATTCTGGGCCATGCGCAATTGGCCAAGAACATCAAGAACATGCCTGTGTTCAAGAACCTGCGCGCAGGCATTGAAGACCAAGACAGTGACCCCCAGCAGACCGTCGCACAGGCCGATGCCATGGCCGCGCAAATCGCCAAGATGATGGAATCGCTGGAACGCTCAGGCAATCACCTCTTTACCCTGATCAGTGAGATCCTGGATTTCGCCAAGATCGATTCCGGCACCTTGTCGATGGACATGCAAGAGATCACCGCCGACGCGATTGCCCAGCCCATCGTGGATCAGATGACGCCAATGGCCGAGGAAAAAGGCCTGGCGATCGAATTGGACTGCCCCCAGCATGTGCTGATCGCTGACAGCCAGCGCATCCAGCAAATCCTGATCAACCTGATTGGCAATGCCACCAAGTTCACCGATGAGGGCAAGATCACCGTCGCCGTCGATCAAACCGATGACTACGTGTCCTTTGCCGTCACCGATACCGGGATCGGCATTCCCAAAGAACACCTGACCCGCGTGTTTGAGGCGTTCCACCAGGTGGATTCCTCCTCAGGGCGGAAATACGGCGGCACGGGTCTGGGTCTGGCAATCTCAAGCGATATTGCCCGCGCCCACGGGGGTGAACTGACTGCAACCAGTGTGCCAGGCCAGGGATGCACCTTTACCCTGCGCCTGCCCCGTCCCCATCACCCCGACTCTCCACGTGTGGCCGAAGACGCCACCCCTGCTGAGGCAGAAGAAACGCCCGAGCCCCCACAGCAGTTGGTGGCGTAACTCTCAGGCTGGCTTGACAAACCCCCGCGACACTGGTCATTTTTCAAATAAGGGGAGTGCCGCGAACGCCCCGTGAGGTCAAGGCCAGAAGTTCGCATCTTTCCAGCAGAAGGATGCATGCCATGGCAGCCCCAAATGAAATCACCGTCGCCCAATTGTTGCGTTTGATCGGAACGCCCGCCTGTCCCGTGCTTGTGGATGTGTCGCTGGATGAAGACTTTGACGCTGATCCCTATTTGATCCCCGGCGCCTCGGCGCCATCCTTTCGATGATCCCGAAGGTCTGTTGGGCAAGCTGCAGAACCAGCGGGTGGTGGTCATTTGCCAAAAGGGCAAGAAGCTGAGCCAGGGCATGGCGGCGCTTTTGCGCGGCGCTGGCCTGCAGGCAGAGTTTCTGCAAGGCGGCAATCACGGCTGGCGCGCGCATGAGGCTGCCGTGCGCATCCCGGCGGCCACGATCCCTGCCCCTGTCGGCACCAGCTCCCTTTGGGTGACCCGCCACCGCCCCAAGATTGACCGGATTGCCTGCCCCTGGCTCATCCGGCGGTTTGTCGATCCTGCCGCAAGGTTCCTTTTTGTGGCTCCGACTGAGGTGATGGGCGTGGCAGAACGGTATGGGGCTACCCCCTTTGACGTGGCGGGCACCTTTTGGACGCACGAAGGCACGCAGTGCACCTTTGATAAGATGTTGGATGTCTTTGGCCTGCACACCCCTGCCCTTGACCGCATGGCCCAGGTGATCCGTGCCGCGGACACCGGCGTGCCGGACACAGTGCCTGAGGCTCCGGGCCTGCTGGCCATCTCAATCGGGCTTTCGCGTCATTGCAAAGACGATCTGGCGCAGCTTGATCTGGGCCTCACGGTCTATGACGCTCTCTTCCGCTGGGCCAGAGACGGCCAGGGTGAGACCCACAGCAGCCTGGAGCCTGCCGCAGACCAAGGGCCTGACACGTGACCGCACCTGATTGGTCAGAGATGATCCGCGTCTTTGGCCGTATTGGCCTGCTATCCTTCGGAGGACCCGCGGCCCAAATCGCCTTGATGCACCGCGAGTTGGTCGAAACACGCCCTTGGCTAACAGAGAACGCCTATCTCAAGGCGCTATCGCTCTGCATGTTGCTGCCTGGGCCTGAGGCGATGCAACTGGCCACCTATGCCGGCTGGCGGCTGCGCGGTGTGGCGGGCGGGCTTTTGGCGGGGCTGCTTTTTGTCATGCCGGGGGCCTGCGTGATTGCGGCGCTGGCGCTGGGGTATGCCTCCTTTGGGCAGGTGCCCTTGGTGCAGGCCGCGTTCCTGGGCATCAAAGCAACGGTGATCGTCGTGGTCTTTCAGGCGTTGCGCAAAGTGGCGGGCAAAGCGCTTATCGGGTTGCAGGGCTGGACACTGGCCGCGTTGTCTTTTCTAGCGCTCTTTGTGCTGGGCCTGCCTCTTTCCGCTGATCGTTCTGGCGGCAGGGCTGTGGGGGATGCTGGGGTTTGCGGCGCAAAACCACCCCCAAGAGAATTCCAGCCCGCGCCCTGCCCAACCCCTCAAGACGGTCGTGCTGTGGTCAGCGCTTTGGGTGGCCCCTCTGGCCTTGGTCTGGGCTTTGGATCAGGCATTTCTGATGCAACTCGGATTGTTCTTTTCAAAGCTCGCCATTGTGACCTTTGGCGGGGCCTATGCGGTCCTTGCCTATATGACCCAAACCGTTGTGCAGAATTACGGCTGGATCAGCACCCAGCAGATGATCGACGCGCTTGGACTGGCAGAAACGACGCCGGGGCCTTTGATCCTGGTGACGGAATTCGTGGCCTTGTTGGCCGGTCATGCTCAATCGGGACTAAGCGGCGCTTTGGCCGCCGGGGCCATGGCGCTGTGGGTCACCTTCTGCCCATGCTTTTTGTGGATCTTCCTTGCTGGTCCCTATCTGGAAAAGATCTCTGCCCAACCCCGGCTGGTTGGCGCGCTGGCAGGGATTACGGCAGCTGTGGTCGGCGTGATCGCCAATCTGTCGGTTTGGTTTGCCTTGCACGTCTGGTTTGCCTCAGTGCGCGCGGATCACTGGCTGGCGGTCCCCCTGCCCGCGCCCGGCAGCTTTGTGCCGCAGGCCGCGATCCTTACGGTGATTGCGGGCCTGTTGATGCTGTGGCGGCAGTGGGGCTTTGTGCAAACAATGGGCGTCCTGGCTGTTCTTGCGCTGGCAATGGCCATGCTGTGACACGAAGGCACTTTCGTTCTATTACAAAAAGGGTATGCTGAGGCGCGAACAGAAGGCGGCGAGAGGGCCCATGAGCCGAGAAATTGACTATGGCAACCTGATGCACGATGCCATGCGAGGGCTTATTCGCAAGGTATTGCTGGGTGTTGCTGACCGTGGCCTGCCCGGAAACCACCACTTCTTTATCACCTTCGACACGGCCCACCCGGACGCTGAATTGGCGGACTGGCTGTCTGATCGCTATCCCGGTGAAATGACGGTTGTGATGCAGCATTGGTATGACAATCTAGAAGTCAGCGACGAAGGTTTTTCCGTCACGCTGAATTTTGGCGACGCGCCTGAGCCGCTCTATATCCCCTACGACGCCATCCGCACCTTTGTTGACCCATCCGTTGAGTTTGGCCTGCGGTTTGAACAGCAAGACGGCGACGCAGAAACGTCAGAGAGCACGGCCGTGGCAAAAGTGCCTGAGGCCGCCACGCCCGATGTCGAGGTTGCTGAGACACCGGCAAAGGATGCCGACATCGTGTCACTCGATTCATTTCGGAAATAACACGCCCGTTAGCGCCACCGATCAATTGCACCGCTTGGGACGCGGCGCTAAACCCGTGCCAACAGCCAAGACGCAAGGAGCCTGACATGGCCGACACCCGCACCGAAACCGATAGCTTTGGCCCATTGGAGGTCCCTGCCGATAAATATTGGGGCGCGCAGACCCAGCGCTCTATCATGAACTTCCCCATCGGCTGGGAAAAGCAGCCTGTCGCCATTGTGCGCGCTTTGGGTGTGATCAAGAAAGCCTGCGCCACGGTGAACCTGGAATTTGGCGACCTGGACGCAGGCCTGGCCCCGGCTATTCAGCAAGCCGCTCAAGAGGTGATCGACGGCAAGTTCGATGACAACTTCCCGCTGGTGGTCTGGCAGACCGGCTCTGGCACGCAATCCAACATGAACTCTAACGAGGTGATCTCTAACCGCGCGATTGAGATTTTGGGCGGTCAGATGGGATCCAAGACGCCTGTGCACCCAAATGATCACTGCAACATGGGGCAGTCTTCGAACGATACCTTCCCCACGGCGATGCATGTGGGCATTGGCATGGTGGCCCGCGATACGCTGTTGCCGGGCTTGCGCAAGCTGCAGGCCGCATTGGCGGCAAAATCAGATGAGTTCAAAGACATCATCAAAATCGGGCGGACCCACACCCAAGATGCCACACCGCTGACGCTGGGCCAGGAATTTGGCGGCTATGCCCATCAGATGGCCAAAGCGATTGAGCGGGTTGAGGCCTGTTTGCCAGACATCTACGAGCTGGCTCAGGGCGGCACGGCGGTGGGCACTGGGCTCAACACCCGCAAGGGCTTTGCCGAAAAGGTGGCCACAGAGATCGCCAACATCACCGGCCTGCCCTTTGTCACCGCCCCCAACAAGTTTGAGGCTTTGGCCGCGCACGACGCGATGGTCATGTTCTCCGGCGCGCTCAAGACCGTGGCTGCCTCCATGTTCAAGATCGCCAATGACATGCGGCTTTTGGGCTCCGGCCCCCGCTCTGGCCTGGGCGAGCTGATCTTGCCTGAGAATGAGCCCGGCTCTTCGATCATGCCGGGCAAGGTGAATCCCACCCAAGCTGAGGCACTGACAATGGTCTGCGCCCATGTGATGGGCAACGATGCGGCTGTGGGCTTTGCCGGCAGCCAGGGGCATTTTGAGCTGAACGTCTACAACCCGATGATGAGCTATAACGTCATTCAATCCATGCAGCTTTTGGGCGATGCAGCGTCGTCTTTCACCGACAATATGGTGGTGGGCACTCAGGCCAATGAGGCGCGGATCGACAAGCTGATGAAAGAAAGCCTGATGCTGGTCACAGCGCTTGCCCCAACCATCGGCTATGACAATGCCACCAAAGTTGCCAAGACCGCGCATAAGAACGGCACGACCCTCAAGGAAGAGGCGATAGCGCTTGGCTTTGTGGACGCAGAGACCTTTGACAAGGTTGTGCGCCCTGAGCAGATGATCGGGCCTAAGTGAGCACGCCCATCAACCTCAACAAGGTCCGCAAGGACCGCGCGCGCGCCGAGAAGAAGGCGCGCGCAGACCGCAATGCGGTGGCCTTTGGACGCAGCAAGGCCGACAAAGACGCTGCGCGCGCCGAAGAAGAGAAAGCCGCGCGGGATCTGGACGGACATAAGCGCGAGCCATGAGCCGGCGCCCCGTAAAACACTCCGTCACGCTGAGAGGGCACCGCACATCGGTGTCGCTGGAGGATGAGTTCTGGGCCGAGTTTCGCGCAATCGCGGCTGAGAAAGACATGCCAATCAACGCCTTGGTGGCCGAAATTGATGCGGAACGTGGGCTGGATGTCGGGCTGGCGTCGGCCATCCGGCTCTATGTGCTGAAGTCGTTAAGGAACCGTTTACCGTGACTGCCTAGTCTAAGGTCATGACTTTGCCTGTTGAGCTTTCTTCTGAACATTGGATGATGCATGTTTTTAGTGCCAAAGCCGCCTGTGAGGGCGGTGTGGTGCGTCGAAAGATCCGCGATATTGAGCGGTATGTCGGTTTGGGGGTGTTTCTGGCGGAACTGGACCGGCGGGGGTTCAATGCCGTCGCGAATGCCGGGCAGTTGGTGATTTTCTGCAATCAGGAACCGGTGCGTGTGATGACGCGGGCGAAGGCTGCTGCTGTTGCGGCACGTGGGCCTTAATGTGATGGCGTTTCCTTTGAAGGAAACGGGGCGAAGTCTTTAAAGACTTCGGTGAATTTGCAACTCAGGTGCCTGTGCCTGTTTCCTTTGAAGGAAACAGATCGAAGCCTTTAAAGGCTTCGGTCCATTAGCCCATAACGCGATTTTCGCCATTTCCTTTGAAGGAAATGAACCGAACTCTTTAAAGAGTTCGGCAACCGCCCGCCAAAAGCGCTCTAAGCCACAGACGCCTCGTAGATCTTTGAAATATTCGATCCAAGCGCCGCTTCAAAGTCCGCATCTGACATCGCAACATTCAACCCTTCGGTCAGCGCCCGGCTGAAACTTGCGATCATCTTGCTGTTCTTACTCAGCCGTGCGCAGGCCTCGTCAGTGGAATAGCCCCCGGACAAAGCCACCACCCGCAACACATTCGGATGATCCGCCAGCGGATCATAGAGCCCGGGCTTTTCCGGGATCGTCAGCTTCAGCATTACCACTTCGGCATCCTCAAGTGCTGAGATATGGCGCATGAGTGCTGCCGCCAACATCTCCTCCGCCTCAGATTTGGTGTCTGAGTGGATGTTCACCTCTGGCTCAATGATCGGCACCAAGCCAGCGGCGCAGACCGCCTTTGCCACCTCAATTTGCTGTGCCACAACGGCGTCAATCCCGGCTTCATTGGCGGCATGGATCACGGAACGTTCCTTGGTCCCGAAAATGCCCGCCTCAGCGGCCCGGGCCAAAAGCGCCTCAAGCCCCGGCATCGGCTTCAGCAGCTGGACGTCTTGCGCTTCGTCCTCCAACCCCTTGTCGATCTTCAAAAAAGGCACGACGCCACGGTCTTCCCAAAGCACCTGTGCCACCGGCTTGCCATCAATGGCGCTGTCCATGGTCCGCTCAAAAAGGATCGCGCCGATCACTTTGTCAGCCGTGAAGGCATCCGCCTTGATGATCCGCGTGCGCATGGCATGCATCGCCGCAAACATCTCTTCATCGCCGGAGTAATCTGCAGGCTCAACGCCATAGAGCGCCAATGCCTTTGGCGTGGAGCCGCCCGATTGGTCTAACGCCGCGATAAAGCCTTTGCCGCTGTGCATCTGCGCTTTTTGTGCTGCGTTCATGGGTCCGTCCTGCTGTCTGATTCCGTTCCCTGAGGTTTTACGGGATAGCGGCCCAAGATGGTAGAACCTAGCGCCGTTCCAGCCGCAGCCAGATGCCATTTTGTGACCGCACTGTCAGATGCGCGACCGGGCGTGGCACCTGCGCGGGGTCCGGCAACACGCGGTAGTCGCGCAAAAGCCGCGACAACAACAGCGGCCCCTCAATCATCGCAAACCCTGCCCCCGGACAGACGCGCGGCCCGGCAGAGAACGGGATAAAGGCCTGCCGGGCGCAGGATTGGCCGTTCTCCGTCTGCCAGCGGCTCGGATCAAACCCATCAGGGTTTTCCCAAAGCCGTTCCTGACGGTGCAGATGCCAGGGGCTGATGACCACCTGCGCACCCTTGGGCACGGCCCTGTCGCGAAAGCGCTCACGCCCTTGGGTCTCACGCACCATCATTGGCACCGGCGGATAAAGCCGCAGCGCTTCGCGAAACACATCCCGGCTGATCTTTAACTGGGACATCACCGCAAAATCCGGCCCCTGCAGGGCCTGTGCCTCAGCTGCCACGCGGTCTTGCCACTCAGGATGCGTGGCCAACAGATAGAGCGTCCACGCCAGGGCAGACGCACTGGTTTCATGGCCTGCCAAAAAGAAGATGGCGACCTGATCCACCATTTCTTCGGCCTCAAAGCGTTCCCCGGTCTGTGGGTCAATGGTGGTGATGATCTTGGTGGCCAGATCATCCGGCGCGGTTCCGGCGGCCACCTCTGCCATCCGGCGCTGGGTTAGATCGGTGATCAGACGGCGGATCTCTTGCGCGCTTTGCCGGGTCCCACCGCGGAAAAACCGGGGCATCCACCGCGGCAACGGCACGAATGCGGCCAGGTTTAACAGCGGTTGTGAACGTTGGTAGGTGCCAAAAGCGGCAAAGACAGCTCGGGCCAGGTGATGATCAATGTGCAACGAAAACAAGGTGCGAAAAATCACATCGGCTGCGGCGTGGCTGGTTGCGGCCTCAATCTCAAGCGCCTGTCCCGCCTGCCCGTCCAGCCTTACTGCAAAGGCTTCTGAGGCGGCCCACATGGCGGGAAAGCTTTCCCGCAACCGCCCGCCTTCAAAGGCCGGGTCGATGATGCGCCGCTGGCGTTCCCAGGTAGCACCGTTGGTCAGAAACACCGAACGCCCCAGAAGGGGGCGCAGCCCCTCACCGATCCGGTCGGATTTGGGGAAATCGGCGGGCCGTTCCTGCAGAACCGTGCGCACAAGCTCGGGCTGGTTGATCATGTAGCTGCGAAAAAACGGCGTCTTAAACTCCGCCATCCAGGCCCGGTAAAGCCGCGCTGGCTGTGCGGACAGGATGTCTTGCCGAAACAGCCGCAAATACCGCCAAAGCGATACCTTATCGGCACGGCTGGGCGGTTTCGGCGGCAAGGTCATGCGGCAACCGACGTGTATTTGCTGACCGCATGGTCAATGCGCGACTTTGACGGCGGCCGCCCCGCATAGCGCGCACGCAATGTCTGCGGCCCAGCAGTGATCTGGAAATAATCATAGTCCTTTGGCCGGTCAAAGGCGCAAAGGTACTGGAAATGCAGCCGAAAGAACCGCCAGCGCAGCGCTTTCCAACGCGCGGGGCTGAGCGTTTGGGTAAAGGCTGCAGAAAACACCAGCGGCCATGTTTTTCCGTCCGTTGCCACGCCCGACACCGCCACCGGATCACAGAGCGCAAAGGCGCATCCGTCCCCAGGCGCGGTGACATCGACCCAGGGCAAGGTATCTTGCGTCGAAAGCGTTTGCAGATCGGCGCGCAGCCGCTGCGCCTCAGGCAGGAAAGAGACCATTGGCACCACCTGCCCCAGGCTCAAAAATGACAACGCGGGGCCATCGCTGGGGACGGCCTTGTCGCGGATCAGATCTGCCAGGATGGATATCGCCAGATGTGCGCCTGACGAATGGCCCACGATCAACACCTCATCCACGTCTGAACGCAGGGCTGCAAGGATGGTGGTGCGAAATGCGGCCAAGCGGTCTTCCAGTTCTTGCGGATACGCCCCCTAAGGGAGGCTGAATGCGCGTAATCCAGCATCAAATAATGGGCAAAGAGCTTACCATCTTTGCGTTTCCACCAGCGCAGCGTGGCAACCGCCATCAAAAGTGCAACAGATGCCGTTGCCGCTTGTCCCGCGAGGGTTGCTGTTTCTGCCGTGATCACCATCCCCATGACAGTGCGGACGGCCCAGCCCGCAAAAGTCCCCAAGGCCAGCCCAACCAGCACCGACAGGATAAGCTGAGCGATCAACATGCCAATTGGGTACAGCGCTGCGATCACAGGGCCTTTGCGCAGGCGCATCAACCGCCAGAGTGCACCGGTTGAGACATAAATCCACGCCGTGCGCAGCAGTTGCAGGTACGTGGCCGCAATGGAGCTGTCCATGCTGTCCCGCACGATGTCGGACCAGACCAGCACATCCACCTCCGTCTGAACCTGCTGCCCGCCAATGCGCGCGGCCACCCGCCAGCCATAGGTGTCGGTGGTGGGTTTGGGGCTAAGCGTGAGGTCATAGCCAGAAATCGCCGCCTGTGCGGCCCCTTCTTTTCGGTACAGCTCGCGGTAGCGGCGGGGATGAATCGGATCGTAGCCAGGAATGTAGAAAACCTGGCGGGATCGCACCTGTTGTTTTGCTTGATGATCCATACTGCCCTCTTGCGTGCAGCATAGTGGTTTTTGAAAGGTTGATAAGAGGTTACGCGCCGGCTAGCCCAGCGTGGCCAGCGCGGGAAATGTCTCAAGCAGCCAAAAGGCGAAACTGGTGAAAGCCCCTGTGACCATGGCAAAGCCCACAAGAACCAGCAGGCCGCCCATCACCCGTTCAATCATTTTCATATGCCGCTTGAGCCGGTTCATCACACGGGTGGCATTGGTGATGAACATCGCAGCCAACAGGAACGGAATGCCCAGCCCAGCTGCGTAAACCCCCAGCAATAGCGTGCCCTTGGACACCGACGCCTCAGAGGCTGCCAAGGTCAGGATCGCCCCCAGCTGCGGCCCAATGCAGGGCGTCCAGCCGAACGCAAAGGCCAGGCCCAGCACATAGGCCCCCAGACTGCTGCCGCCCTTGTCACCCGCATCCAACCGCGCCTCTTGGTCCAGAAGCGGGATGCGAAAGACACCCAGAAAGTGCAGCCCGAAGATAATGATCACAACACCTGAGATCTGCGCGAAAAGCACCTGATTTTGCAGGAAAAACGCGCCAAAGGCCGATGCCGTAAAGCCCAGGATCAGGAAAACCGTGCTAAGCCCCAATACAAAGAACAGCGCCGAAATCACCGCCTTGCGCCGCGCTTCCCGCTCGGACGACATGTCATTTAACGACACGCCGCTCATGTAGGCCAGATAGGGCGGCACGATGGGCAAGACGCAAGGGCTCAGAAAGCTGAGCGTGCCTGCCACCAAGGCGATCATCATCGCAGGCAGAAGGCTGGCGTCTATGAGGTCAAAGCCGAACATGCGCTACACCTAACCCCGATCAGCCCGAGCGTCACGCGGTGATTGGTCACATGCTTGTGTTGCACGTTACGGTCTTTCCTTGCGCGCGTTTCTTCGCTATCGCCGCGCCATGGCGATACATGACCTTGATGCGACCGGGCTGCTTTGCCCCCTGCCCGTGCTGAAACTGCGCAAAAGGCTGGCGGGGCTGGCCGTGGGTGATCAGATGCGGCTGATGGCGGATGACCCTGCCGCAATCGTGGATGTGCCGCATTTCTGCGCCGAAAGCAGGCACCGGTTGGTTTCAACCGAAGACCAGGGCGGCGTGCAAATCTATCTGGTGGAGAAAACCGCGCCCTAAGGCGGAATACACCCAAACTGCATGGCCGCGCATCGCACACCCGGTTAAAACGCTGGATTTCAGGCGCGGCGGTGTGACCCAGGTTTACGTGTGTCTGCAAAACGAATGCCGCGCGCACCGATGACGCCAAGCTCTGCCGCAAATGAAAACGCCACCGAAGAACGGTGGCGTTTTTTGGTTTATCGGCCCAAAGACCACCAACCTTTACGCTTGGGTTTGGCTGGCTCCTCTGGCTTGGCCTCTGCCACGGGGGCAGCTGGGGCCGGTTCCGGCGTCGGTTCTGGCGCGGGCGTCGGCTCTGGTGCAGGTGTCGGCTCTGGCGCAGGGGCGTCAGCGGCCTCTTCCTTTTGGGCTTGGCCCGGCTGCGGGTCTTCTTGGGCTTCAGGGCCTCAGCCGCCTCATCACCGGGCACAGCTTCTGCTGCTGCATCAGCTTCTGGTGCCGCCGCCTTTTTCGCCGCAGGTTTGCGGGTGCGCTTGGGCTTGGGCTTTTCCTCTGCCTCAGCTTCCGGCGCGTCAGATGTCTCTGCCTCGGTGCAGCAGCCTCAGCCGCAGCTTCTTCCGCTTTCTTTTTAGAGGACGACCGGCTGCGCTTGGGCTTGGGTTTCTCCTCTGCCGCTGGCACCTCTTCGCTGGCAACAGCGTCGTCAGCTTGCGGGGCATCCGCCGCCTCGGCCTTCGCCTTGGTGGAGCGCGACCGGCTGCGGGTGGTTTTTTTCTTCGGAGCCTCTTGCTCTGCCGCATCTGATGTCTCAGCCGCTGGAGCCTCAGCCGCCGCGTCATCCGAGGTCTCTGATGCCTCACCCGCATCCTTGGCCTCTGACGGAGCCTCAGCCCCCTCATCCCCGTTTGCGCCATCCGCCTGATGAGCGTCACCGCCGCCAGACTTGCCCCGGCCCCGGCTCCGCCGCCGCCGTCTGCGCCGCTTGGGCTTGCCTTCGGTATCGGCAGTACCCTCTTGGTTTTCGACCTCTGCGGCCTCAGAGGCCTCAGCCGCTTCGGCCTCATCCTCATCCACCTGGTCCATCAGCGAGGTATCAACAGATACCACCGCCTCACCCGCTTGGGGCACATTGCGGGTCGCTGTTTTGAACTTCTCCATTGAGAAATCAGGGCTGACCAACATTGGATCGCCTTCGATCCTAACGGCCATGCCATACCGCGCCTCAATCTGCGCCACATGCTCGCGCTTGGCGTTCATCAGGAAATTGGCAATGCTGACCGGCGCTTTGACCAGCACCTCACGGGTGCGGCGGCGCGTGCCTTCTTCTTCCATCTGGCGAATAATAGATAGCGCCAGACTGTCATCTGAGCGGATCAGACCCGTGCCATGGCACGCCGGACAAGGCTGCGTTGTCGCCTCAATCATACCTGGCCGCAGACGTTGGCGCGACATTTCCATCAGACCAAAGCCCGAGATACGGCCCACCTGGATGCGCGCGCGGTCCGTCTTAAGCTTGTCTTTCATGCGCTTTTCAACGGCGGTGTTGTTTTTGCGCTCATCCATGTCGATGAAGTCAATCACGATCAGACCGGCCAGATCGCGCAGGCGCAACTGGCGCGCCACCTCATCGGCAGCTTCCAAGTTAGTCTTGGTCGCGGTCTGCTCAATTGAGCCTTCTTTGGTCGCCCGGCCCGAGTTCACGTCGATGGCCACCAAAGCCTCGGTCACGCCGATGACGATATAGCCACCCGACGGCAGTTGCACCGTTGGGTTGAACATGCCAGCAAGATAGCCTTCCACCTGATACCGCGCAAAAAGCGGCAGGCCGTCTTCATAGCGTTTCACGTTTTTGGCATGGGACGGCATGATCATCTTCATGAAGTCCTTGGCGATGCGATAGCCCCGCTCACCTTCCACAAAAACCTCATCAATCTCGCGGTTGTACAAATCGCGGATCGACCGTTTGATCAGATCGCCTTCCTCATAGATCTTGGCAGGCGCAATCGACTTCAACGTCAATTCGCGGATCTGTTCCCACAAACGTTGGAGATACTCATAATCGCGTTTGATCTCCGCACGGGTGCGCTTGGCCCCCGCTGTGCGCACGATCAGGCCCGCCCCTTGCGGCACGGAAATCTCGCCCGCGATTTCTTTCAGCTTCTTGCGGTCGGCCGCATTGGTGATCTTGCGACTGATCCCGCCACCACGCGCGGTGTTGGGCATCAAAACACAATACCGACCCGCCAGGCTGAGGTAGGTGGTCAGCGCAGCACCCTTGTTGCCGCGCTCTTCTTTGACGACCTGCACCAGCAGAATCTGGCGGACTTTTATCACTTCCTGAATTTTGTAGCGCCGCGGACGTGGCTTGCGCGCGGGGCGAATATCTTCACTGTCATCTTCATCGGCGACGGATTCGATGCTTTCGTCCTTTGCAGTCGCATCGGTGGCCTTGGCCTCACCTTCGTCGTCTGCATCTGTATCAGCATCGCTGTCGTCAGCAGTGTCTGCCTCTGCGGCGTCCAACTCAGCGGCATCTGGCGAATCCACAGGGGCCTCAGGCACCCGCTCCATCGGAGAGGAGGCTTCGCTCTCATCCACCTCAACTTCGTCTTCATCGGTTAGATCGACGGTTTCCATGCCCTCAATCTCGGCTGAGGTCTTGGCGTCCTGGGCATTAGCCTCTTCGGCTTTCGCCTTCGAGCGGCTGCGCGAGCGAGAGCGGCGTTTCTTGGGCTTGTCCTCATCCTCATCGCGCGCGGCCTGCGCTTCGGCATAGGCGCGTTCTTCTTCCAAAAGCGCCTGCCGGTCGGCAACGGGGATCTGGTAATAATCCGGGTGGATCTCGGAAAAAGCCAGGAAACCATGGCGATTACCACCATAGTCTACAAAGGCCGCCTGCAAAGACGGCTCAACCCGGGTTACTTTTGCGAGATATATGTTGCCGGCCAGTTGGCGGCGATTTTCGGATTCAAAGTCAAATTCCTCAACCTTGTTTCCGTCCACCACCACAACGCGGGTCTCTTCCGCGTGGGTGGCATCGATAAGCATTTTCTTAGGCATGTTTTCACGTTGCACAGCACATGGGCCACGCGCCTCCCTGGGGGGCGAGCGGCCTTGCGGTGTGTCTTGTCAGGGCGATTGGGGACGGCGCAAAGACGGGGCCCGAAAGGGCCGTTCCGTTCCTGCTCTTCGCAACTGCGCGCGTCATCGCGGTTCTTCTCCGACGGGATCGGGGCCTTGCCCCGCCCATCCATTTTTAACTGTGTCGCCACGAAGGGGTTCGCCCCATCTGGCGGCCAGCGGTTCTTTGGCCATCTCCGGCCTAATCAATCTGTTAGCGCCGCCATTTCGCCGGCGAAAAACAGTGAATCTCTCTCGTGGGAGTTGAAAGGGGGACCCCCTTCGCACTTTCCCATCCCCCTACCTAAGGGCTTTGCTGATTAAATTACAAGGTCAAAGCGACCTGCCTTGCGTAAAACCGGCCCAAGCCTGCGGCAGCTTGACAAAATATCGTGCCTAAGGCTCATCTGAGCGCAGAAATCAGAAATAAAGGATGTCTCATGCACCGCACCCTGCGCCCCGCTCTTGCCCTGACCCTGCTTGGCCTGGCCGCATGTGATGAATTGGCCGTGGCCGATGATCCAGAAGCCCTGGCGGACCTGCGCGGCTCCAAAAGCTGCGTCTCCGCCGTCGCCAAGGAAACCGGGGCCAGCGGCGTGGCCGTCAACACCGCCCTGCCCGTGGTTGAGCTGAACCGCTTCATCATCGATGTGCCCGGCGGCGGCATGTGGACCTGCGTGACCGACGCCAATGGCCGCGCCACAGAAATCGTCAAACGCCAGACCGGCTAACCTCAGCCTTTGGTTTCGGAGCCGCCCTTGCTTGGGCACAGGCGGACAGAAGGACAGCCGATTGCCAAGGCAAATCCACGCGGGGCCCCTTTAGGGGAGACGTTGATTTTCCTTGAGAAACGGATGGCCTTTTGTCAGACAGGGACCATGCAAGGGGGAACTGAAACCATTTGGTTTTGGTGAGCCCGCAGCCCACTGCCCCGAGCCACCCCGCACAACAGATGCTGCAGATCCCGCGCAGAGGGCCCCGCCCGATAAGCGCCTGACATCACAAATAGTCAGACCGCTGCAATCCGTATTTGGCCATC
Source organism: Sulfitobacter sp. GN1-4 (assembly GCF_055693825.1). NCBI lineage: Bacteria > Pseudomonadati > Pseudomonadota > Alphaproteobacteria > Rhodobacterales > Roseobacteraceae > Sulfitobacter > Sulfitobacter sp. GN1-4. The sequence continues at coordinate 2,316,865 of NZ_JBVFUQ010000003.1, forward strand.
TTCTCATTCAACGTCCGGCGCGGCAGGCACAGCTCTTCCATCACACTTGCAATAGATCCCTTGTGGCGCCGCATGGTGTTGTCGATCAACATCCGCTCGAAAGCTTCCACATATTCCTTCAGCGGCTTGCCCTCGGTCGTCATCACCGGCTGCATCTCTTCGTGATCCGACATTAACAAAGACGCAATCGTCCCAGACCCGCGCCGCGATTGCAGCACCGCGCGTTCCGCCACGTTGATCAGTTGGCGCACATTGCCGGGCCAAGGTGCTTGCAACAACTGCGCAGCCTCCTGCGCACTGACCTGCGGCGCGTCACAGCCGTATTCCTCGGCAAATTGATCGCTGAGCCGGGTAAAGAGCGTCAGAATATCCTCGCCCCGCTGGCGCAGCGGCGGCACAGTGATGCGCAGGGCCGCCAACCGGTAGAACAGATCAGAGCGCAAAGCATCCTCTGACGTGCGCCCGGCCTCTTGCAGATTAGAGATCGCGATGATCCGCGTCTCAGCTGGGGTGCCTTGTTCGTTGATCACGCTGAGCAAGCGCGCCTGCAACGTCTCTGACAAGGCCTCAATATCTTCCAGCAGCAACGTGCCGCCGCGCGCCTCTTCGATCGCGGGCAATTGCGCGTCCTCAGGCAACATCGGCCCAAAGAGCCGTTTGGCCAACATCTCTTCCTCCAGCGCCCCGCAGGACACCAGCACAAACTTCTTGCCCGCGCGGGACCCGACCGCATGCAGCGCATGCGCCACCAAGGTCTTGCCCGTCCCGGTTTCCCCATCAATCAGCACATGGCCATCGGCCTGCCCCAGATCGAGGATGTCTTCACGCAGCCGCTCCATCACCGGCGACTGGCCAATCAGCTTTTTCATCAGCTGACCGCCATCAGACAATTCACGCCGCAGCGCGCGGTTATCCATCACCAGACGCCGCGCGTTGGTGGCTTTTTTGGCCAGCTCGCTCATCCGGTCGGGGTTGAAGGGCTTTTCCAGAAAATCAAAGGCCCCGACCCGCATGGCTTCCACCGCCATAGGCACATCGCCATGCCCGGTGATCATGATCACCGGCAGCGCGGAATCGTTGCCCATCAGCTTTTTGAGGAACTGCATCCCGTCCATGCCCGGCATCTTGATGTCCGAAATGACGATGCCCGGATAATCCGGCCCCAGCTTTTTCAGCGCATCCTCAGCCGATCCAAAGGTCTCCGTGTCATAGCCCGACAGGGCCAACCACTGGCTGATGGACTGACGCATGTCCTGTTCATCATCCACAATCGCAATCTTCATCGCCTGTGCCATCGTCTCTACTCCGCCGCTTCAATCGCGCTGTTCTCGCCCAGAATGGGCAGTTGCATTTCAAAGACCGCGCCACCGTGTTGTCCGTTGCGGGCGGTCAGCCGTCCTCCAAGGTCGTTCACGATGCCCGACGAGATAGCAAGCCCCAAGCCCACACCGTCCCCGGCCTGCTTGGTGGTATAAAAGGGCTCAAAAAGCGCATCGAGGTCCTCAACACCGGGGCCGTTGTCCCGCACCGTCAGCGTTGCCGTTTCGCCTGCCGACAGCATCACCTCGACGTGCGGGTCCCGGACGGATTTGGTCGCATCAAGCGCATTGCGCAAGAGGTTGACGATCACTTGTTCGATCCGCATCCGGTCGCCCATCACCACCACTGGATCATCTGGCAAAATCCGGCTGATCTGCACCTTCCGCTGCTTCAGTTGTGGCTCCATCATCGACATGGCTGAGGCCAGTGCCGCCCCAATATCTACAGGTGAAAGCGCTTCTTGGCCCTTTCGCGCATAGGACTTGAGCTGGCGTGTGATAGCCCCCATCCGCTCAATCAGATCGTCGATGCGCCCAAAGGAAGAAAGCGCCTCCTCGGGCCGGTTGCGGCGCAGCAAAAGCCGCGCGCCCGCCAGATAGGTCTTCATCGCCGCCAAAGGCTGGTTCAGCTCATGACTGACCGCCGCCGACATCTCGCCCAATGCGGCCAGTTTTGACGATTGCTCCAGCGTCTGTTCGGCCACCGCAAGCGTCTCTTGCACGCGCTTACGCTCAGCGATTTCCCGCTGGAGGGCTGCGTTCAATGCGCGAAGTTTGGCCGATTCTCGCTGGAAAATTGCCAACCGCCCCGCTGTGCGACGGCTCAAAAAGTAGAAGGTCATCGCCAGAAGAATCGCAAATCCCATCACCTCAAGCGCCAGAACCGCGTTCACTTTCTCACGCACAGAGGCATAGGTCGTATAGCTGACCATCCGCCAGCCCCGGAACGGAATGCGGTCCTCAAGCCGCATGACCGCCTCGCCCTGGAGATAGGCATCGGGGGGCAGTGCCGTCCAATCGGCGGTGGCCTGAATGGCCCGCTCAATGGCCGTTTGCGGTGTCTGGCTGGCCAGTGCCGCCTCTTCGGTCAATCCGCGCCACCGCGGCGCCGTTGCCAGAATAATCTCCCCGGCGCTGTCCATCACGATCACCGCATCTGAGATCCCCGCCCAGGCACGCTCAAATTGCTGCAAATCGACTTCCACCGCGATCACACCAAGCGTGTCAGCCCCGTTCTGGATACGCCGCGAATAAACAAACTGATACCCGCCGCTTTCCAGCCTGCTGGTGGTAAAGATCGTGGCCGTGGCGCGAATGGCATCCACGAAATGCGCCTCTGAGCGATGCGAGGATCCCAACCGGTTGCGGTCAGTGGCGGCCACTATGCGCCCGTCGATGTCATAAAGCAGCAAAGACGCCGCCCCGATTTCTTCGACAAATGAGATCAAGCGCTGCGTCGACAGCGTATATTCAGCACTATCAAGCGCCTGAATAAGGGCAGGGTCGCGGGCCAAAAGCTGTGGCACAATCGCCGCTTGACGCAATTCAGCCTGCAGATTGCCCGTGTAAAGCAACATCCGCTGTTCGGCGCGGTTGCGTGTGGTTTCGGTAAATCGGTCGGTCAGCAGCTTGTTGGTAACCGAAATCACCGTCACCGCCAGGATCAACAACACCGCAATCGCCAGACGCACCCGCCAGGAGATGTTCAAGGTTGATCTGGGTTCAGCAGCTGTACTCACCCCACAACTCTACGCAGAGCCCAAGCCGCACTCAAGTCACGCGATGCTCAGCGCCCCTGCCAATGCGCGGAAGAGCGCCGTCCCATCCGTGCCGCCATGGCCAACATCCGCCGCCCGCTCGGGGTGCGGCATCATGCCAAGGACGCGCCGGTTCTCAGACAACACACCCGCAATGTCGCTCAGAGAGCCATTGGGATTGTCAGTGTAGGAAAACGCAACCCGGTCATCACCCTGCAAACGCGCGATGGTCTCGGGGTCAGCAAAATAGTTGCCGTCGTGATGGGCGATCGGGACGTTGATCACATCGCCTGCGTTATACCCTTCGGTAAAGGCACTTTGCGAGGTTTCGACCTTCAAGCCGACGGTCTTGCAAATGTACTTCAATCCCGCATTGCGCAAAAGCGCACCGGGCAGCAGCCCGGTTTCCGTCAGCACCTGAAAGCCATTGCAGATGCCCAACACATAACCACCACGCGCGGCATGATCCTTCACCGATTGCACAATCGGGCTTTGCGCCGCAATCGCCCCGCAGCGCAGATAATCCCCATAGGAAAACCCGCCCGGCACACCGACGATATCCACCCCCTCAGGCAGCGCATCATCCTTGTGCCACACCATGTCAACAGCAGCCCCCGCCTGTTCAAAGGCAACAGCAAGGTCGCGGTCACAGTTGGAGCCGGGAAAGACGACAACAGCGGCCTTCATCCCAAAAGCTCCACCGAATAGCTTTCAATGACCGTATTGGCCAAAAGCTTTTCGCACATGTCGTTCACATCGGCCTCTGTCGTGCCTGCGGCCAGATCCAGCTCAATCACCTTGCCCTGCCGCACACCGCTGACGCCGTCAAACCCCAGCGCGCCAAGCGCATGGCGCACGGCCTCACCCTGAGGGTCCAACACGCCATTCTTCAGCATCACATGCACCCGTGCCTTCATCGCGCATCCCCTCGCTTCATCTTTCCACTATAACTCACTTCCAAGGCCCGCCTCAGTTGATCAACGTTGGTTTGGTGATCGGCGTAGAGGTCTTGGGCATCACCCCCAACCGGCGCGCCACTTCGGTGTAGGCATCGGTCAAGGACCCCAGATCGCGCCGGAACACGTCCTTATCCAGCTTCTGACCGGTCTCAATGTCCCACAAACGGCAGCTGTCCGGGCTGATCTCATCGGCCACCACAAGACGCTGAAAATCGCCGTCATAAACGCGGCCAATCTCAATCTTGAAATCCACAAGGCGGATGCCCACGGCCATCATGACGCCTGATAGAAAGTCATTCACCCGCAACGCCAGGCTCAGGATGTCTTCCATGTCTTGCTGTCCGGCCCACCCAAAGGCCGCGATATGCTCTTCGGTGACCAGCGGATCGCCCAAAGCATCGTCCTTGTAGCAGTATTCCACGATGGGACGGGGCAATTGCGTGCCTTCCTCAATGCCAAGCCGCTTGGACATGGTCCCGGCCGCATAATTGCGCACGATCACTTCCAGCGGGACGATTTCGCACTGCCGCACCAATTGCTCACGCATGTTGATGCGTTTGATGAAATGCGTGGGCACGCCGATCTGCCCAAGCCCGGTCATGAAAAATTCGCTCAGGCGGTTGTTTAGCACGCCCTTGCCTTCGATCACGTCCTTTTTCTGGGCGTTAAAGGCGGTCGCATCATCTTTGAAGTACTGCACAATCGTGCCGGGCTCAGGACCTTCGTAGAGGATTTTCGCTTTGCCTTCGTAGATCTTCTTGCGCCGAGCCATGGGCGTCCTTTCACCGGAACGCAGGCCGGGGAGCGCCCCAGCCCTGTTGTGGCTCTCTTAAGCCATGCAAATGCGCCCTGCAAGCAGCAGCCGCATCTTGTCTGCCCCCCAGTCAGCACACATCTACACCTCACAGGAAGTGCCAACCCGGAGGATCCCCATGAGCACGATGAAAGACCGCGAAAACGCCTTTGAGAACAAGTTCGCCCATGACGCCGAAATGCAATTCAAGGCCGAAGCCCGCCGCAACAAATTGCTGGGCCTTTGGGCGGCTGAATTGCTGGGCAAGTCGGGTGAGGACGCCGCGGCCTATGCCAAAGAAGTGGTCAAGGCAGACTTTGAAGAAGCCGGAGACGAAGACGTCTACCGCAAGGTCGCAGGCGATCTGGGTGACAAGGCGGATGAGGCAACGATCCGCGCGCAAATGGCGGGTCTGATGTCGCAAGCCAAGGCGCAACTGGCCGATGAGGCCACCTAAACCCCAAGGCGCACTCATAATCAAAATGAAAATTATGAATTTGCTTTGAATAGCGCCGCATGACACGGGTGCCTGTAGATCAATACAGGCACCCTTATGTCCCACATCCTTACTGAAATGCTCGCCGAGAAAGGCGCTTTGCTGGCCGATGGAGCCACAGGCACCAACCTTTTCAACATGGGGCTGATGTCGGGCGACGCGCCTGAACTTTGGAACACTGCTGAGCCACAAAAAATCACCGCCCTCTATCGCGGCGCGGTTGAGGCTGGCAGCGACCTTTTTCTCACCAACAGCTTTGGGGCCAATGCCTCGCGTCTGAAACTGCATGATGCGGCCAAACGCGCCCATGAGCTGAGCCGCGTCGCGGCTGAGCTGGGGCGTGAGGTTGCCGATACCGCTGGGCGCACCGTGATTGTGGCCGGCTCCGTGGGCCCAACAGGTGAGATCATGGAGCCTGTTGGTGCGCTCAGCCACAGCCTTGCTGTCGAGATGTTTCACGAAACCGCTGACGGGCTGAAGGCGGGTGGCGCTGATATCGGCTGGCTGGAGACGATCAGCGCCCCTGAGGAATATACCGCTGCCGCCGAAGGCTTTGGCTTTGGCGGGCCTGCCCTGGTGTGGCACCATGAGTTTTGACACCGCCGGGCGGACGATGATGGGCCTGACCTCAGAAGGGATGGTCGATCTGGTCGACGGGCTGGACAATGCGCCCCTGGCATATGGTGCCAATTGCGGCACGGGCGCGTCTGATCTGTTGCGCACCGTGCTTGGCTTTGCCAACAAAGCCAGCCCGCGCCCGATCATCGCCAAAGGCAACGCAGGCATCCCAAAATACGTGGATGGCCATATCCACTATGATGGCACGCCTGAGTTGATGGGCGATTACGCCGTGATGGCGCGCAATTGCGGGGCCAGCATCATCGGCGGGTGCTGCGGCACCATGCCTGCGCATTTACAAGTGATGCGCGACCGCCTGGACAGCACTCCAAAGGGCAGCGCACCTGAACTGGCTGAGATTGTTGCGGCCTTGGGTGACTTTTCCTCTGAAAGCGATGGCACGGGCGCAGACGCGGCTCCCAAACGCCGCGAACGGCGCGGGCGTCGCCGCGCCTGACATGTCAAAGCAGGCTCAATTGCTGGCCCGGCAACACCGGCGGGCGAAAAAGATCGCAGCGCATCGGCGGCGCTTGGGTCGATAAGCCCAGTCGTTTGATCGCCACCTCAAAACGCTGTGCGATGATCTGGGCATAGGGCCCCTCGCCGCGCATGCGTTTGTGCCAGGTTGCATCGTATTCCTTCCCGCCATGCATCTCACGCAGGCGGCTCATGATCCGCCCGGCACGGTCCGGGAAATGCGCACCCAACCACTCTTGTACCAACGGCGATACCTCTTGCGGCAGGCGCAGCATGATCCAGCTGGCATGGCGCGCCCCTGCGTCACGGCCTGCGGCCAGGATCGCCTCCAACTCAGGATCGCTGAGCGCCGGGATCATAGGAGAGGCCATCACCCGCACCGGGATCCCCGCCTCTGCCAACCGACGGATCATCTGCAAACGCCGCTTGGGCGCAGGCGCGCGCGGCTCCATCAAGCGGCTGAGCTTTCCGTCTAGCGTTGTGACAGAAATGCCCACGCGCACCAGCCCCCGCCGCGCCATCGGCCCCAGGATATCAATGTCGCGTTCAATCAGGCTGCCCTTGGTCACAATGGCCACGGGATGCCCGACCTCCGCCAACACCTCCAGGCAGGCCCGCATGATCTGATGCTCTTTCTCAATGGGTTGATAAGGATCGGTATTGGTCCCAATGGCAATGGGTGCCACACGGTAGCGCTTGGCCGCCAGCTCAGCGCGCAACACCTCAGGTGCATCCGGGCGCGCAATCAGCTGCGTTTCAAAATCAAGCCCCGGCGACAGCCCCAGATAGGCATGGCTTGGCCGCGCAAAGCAATAAACGCAGCCGTGCTCACACCCCCGGTAAGGGTTGATCGACCGATCAAACGGCAGATCAGGCGAGCTGTTGTAGGTGATCATCTTACGCGGCACCTCAATACGCGTTTGGGTCCGCAACACCGGCAACACCTCATCCTGCGGCCAGCCGTCATCCGCAGCCTCCCGGCGCAGCGCCTCATACCGGCCCACATGATTGCTTAGTGCCGCACGGCCTTTGAGTTGAAACTGTTTGCGCGCATCATCCATACACCCAAATAGAACAAATAGAGAACGAATACAACCAAAACCCCCTATCCCTTTGTGCAGATGCAGAAAAAGTTCATGATAATAATGAAAAAAATGCGTCGTTCTGAATGCAACCCGTGTCGCAATTTGTCTGTCAGACTGCGGTTTTCCGTGACAAAAGGGACAGAGTTAAGGTGCCCGCACCCAGCAGAAGGTAAGAGCAATGTCCGACGAAGACGATATCATCCTGTCCGAACTTGATGACGAAGAGCTTGTCCAACAGATGTTTGACGACCTCTACGACGGTCTCAAAGAAGAGATCGAAGAAGGTGTTGAAATCCTGCTGGAACGCAAGTGGGAACCCTATGACATTCTGACCAAGGCATTGGTCGGCGGCATGACCATTGTCGGCGCTGACTTCCGCGATGGCATTTTGTTTGTGCCAGAGGTGCTGCTGGCGGCCAACGCGATGAAAGGTGGCATGGCCATTTTGAAACCGCTGCTGGCTGAAACCGGCGCGCCACGGGTCGGCAAAATGGTGATCGGCACCGTCAAAGGCGACATTCACGACATCGGCAAAAACCTCGTCGGCATGATGATGGAAGGCGCTGGGTTCGAAGTGGTCGATCTGGGCATCAACAACCCGGTTGAGAACTACATCGACGCGATGGAAAAAGAAGGCCCTGATATCCTGGGCATGTCCGCCCTGCTGACCACCACCATGCCATACATGAAGGTCGTGATCGACACGATGGTCGAACAAGGCATCCGCGATGATTACATCGTGCTGGTCGGCGGTGCGCCCCTGAACGAAGAGTTCGGAAAAGCCATCGGCGCTGACGCCTACTGCCGCGATGCCGCCGTTGCGGTTGAAACGGCCAAGGAATGGATGGCACGCAAGCACAATCAGCCCAAAACGGCCTGATCCCTTGCATGCAGATCGTGAAAGGCCCCAGCTTTCAGCGGGGCCTTTTTTGTGCGCAAGACATGATTATCTCCTCAGGAAAGGAGTTCACATGCCACTTAGCCGTCTGATCCTGATCCTCGCCACCGTGATCTTTGCCGCCGCCGTCACCGTCTGGTTGCTAAGCTATGGCAGCCCAGGCCTGCTGGTCGCCGCCCTGCCCGCCTTTATGATCGCAGGCGTTGCTCTTTGGTGGTTTCGGCGATGATCCCGTCCGATCACACTCTGACAGCCGATGGCATGGCGCCTGATGGCACCTCCGGCCAGGTCCTGCTCATTGCCTGCGGTGCCTTGGCGCGCGAGATCCTGGAACTCAAAGCTGCCAACGGCTGGACACATCTGGATCTGACCTGCCTGCCCGCAAGCTTCCACCTCTACCCCGAAAAGATCACCCAAGCGGTGCGCGATGCCGTTGCCAAATACCGTGATGCCTATCACAGCATCTTTGTGGTCTACGCCGATTGTGGCACCGGCGGCCAACTGCAAGCCGCCTGCGCTGAGATGGGCGTTGAAATGGTCGCAGGTCCGCATTGCTACAGCTTCTTTGAAGGCAACGCCGCCTTCGCCGAAAAAGCAGAAGAAGAATTCACCGCCTTCTACCTCACCGACTTTCTTGTCCGCCAATTCGACGCCTTTGTGTGGAAACCCATGGGTCTAGACCGCCACCCCGACCTGCGCGACATGTACTTTGGCAATTACGAAAAGCTGGTCTATCAGGCCCAGACCGATGATCCCGCCCTTACCGCCAAAGCACAAGACTGCGCCCAACGGCTCGGCCTGGCATTTGAACGCCGCTACACCGGCTACGGCGATCTCTCAACAACACTGGCCACCCTCTAACCCGGCCCAGGGGCAAGGCGCTGCCCCCAGCTTCATCTTTCCCCTACAACTTCTGCACCCCAAAACCATCAGATGCACCGCCCGCGATGGCCACCCAAACGCGACTCCGCCTCTAAGCACCACGCACATACCGCCACACCGGCCAAGGCGAACTCCAAACAACCCTAGCCACACGCGCCCCCGCACCGGGTCAAACGCCGCCCCCAGCTTCATCTTTCCCACTACAACTCCTGCACCCCAGAACGACCAAACACACCGCGTATGATGGCCACCCAAGCACTCCCCAAGGCTCACCCCGCCTCAGCCACCGCCGTCTCACGGATGCGTTCTATCATGGCCCGCAGCCCGTTGGAGCGTTGTGCCGACAGATGATCGTTCAACCCCAAACGCCCCATCTCGGCGCGCGCGTCTACCGCGATGACCTCCGCTGGGGTCAGACCATTATAAAGGGCGCGCAAGACCGCGATCAGCCCCGATACGATCATCGCATCACTGGCGCCGTCAAAATGCAGCCGCCCGCCCTCGAATTGCGCATGCAACCAAACCTGTGACGCACAGCCGTCCACCTTGGTGGCCCCAACACGCAGCGCCTCTTCGAGCGGCTCCATCGCCTTGCCCTGGTCAATCACATGGCGATAGCGATCTTCCCAGTCGTCGAGAAACTCAAAATCCTCAACAAGCTCTTCGAATGCCGCACTGGCCATGGGCGCGTCCTTTCCTGATCTGTTGCCCTCAGGTAGGCGGGCACATCCCAAAGGTCCAGCCCCTTCCCAAGCCTGCACCAATGAGGTAGTCAAATCCTGAGCAGAATTTGCAAGGCAGGCCCCATGCGCAAGTCGATTTCTACACTCTTGGTCGCAACCCTTGTGCTGAGCGCCTGTGCCACTGTGCGCGACAGCCGCGTAAACCCCCTCAACTGGTTTGGTCAAAGCCGGTCTGAACCTGTGGAAGTGGTTGAAAACACGAACCCTTTGATCCCCAAACGCGGCGGGCTTTTTGCCCGTGATCGCGAACGCGCGGCCGCCTATCAGGGCCGCCCTTTTGATCAGGTTAGCGATTTGCGGGTCGAACGCGTGCCCGGCGGTGCAATCGTGCGCGCCACGGGTCTGGCGGAACGCCAAGGCATCTATGCAGTCCAGCTCACCCCCGAGAACGAAGATCTAGAGCCCGTGGAGGGCGTGCTGACCTTCCGTCTGGAAGGTGTGCTGCCAGATCGCGCCACGCGCATTGGGGCGGTGCCCACGCGGGAAGTCACCGCTGGCTTTCAGCTGACAGACGGTGATCTGCGCGGCGTGCGCACCATTCGTGTTGAAGGCGCGCGTAATGTGCGCAGCGTGCGGCGGTAAACGCAGAGTTTCGTTTGAGCGCGTCACACGGCGGGTGCTGATTTTGACACGCATGTCCCGATTGGCAGACCGTGATGCCTTAGACGGCAGATCGCGTTATCAGGCCTAAGGATGGCACGCTTTGCGGATGGTCGGTGGCCCTGCTCCGCCGAAAACTATGACCCGTCCATCATGACAATAGAAATGGTGGCTTGCGCAGGAACGCGCAAAACAACAGCGTATCACCCTGCCTGAAACGATCCATATCAACGGGTTATAGGATGCGCTCTGGACCTACCTGGCCAGAGACGTGCCAGCCTAGACCTCAACAACCACAACGTCAGAGCCTCGCGCGGTGAGGGCAATCTCACCCTCACAAAGCCGCAGCGCGTCATTGCCAAAGACCTCGCGCCGCCACCCTTTGAGCGCAGGCACATCGCGTTGCCCGGCGGCAATCTCATCCAGATCTGCGGCAGGTGCGATCAGCTTGGCGGCCACGCCTGCCTGCTCGGTCTTTGCCTTCAACAAGACCCGCAGCAAATCTGCCAGCGCTGGGTTCACCTGGAGTTTGTCACGGCTGCGGTCCGGCTTGGGCAGGTCGTCGGGGCTGCAGGCGATGCCCGCAGCGATGGCTTTCAGGATGCCTTCGGCAATGTCACCGCGCCGCGCTTCGCGCAACAGCAAACGCGCGCGCCCCAGCTCTTCGCTGTTCTTGGGTTTCAGGCTGGCCAATTCCACCAACGCATCATCCTTGAACACCCGGTTGCGCGGCACGTTCCGGGTTTGGGCGAACTCTTCTCTGAAAGCGGCCAGTTCGCGCACCATGCCAAGAAACTTGGGCGAATTCGTCCGGGTTTTGACCCGCTTCCACGCATCGCGCGGCAATGTGATATAGGTCGCCGGTGAGGTCAGCGTGGTCAGCTCTTCGGCCACCCAACGCTCGCGCCCGTTTTCTTCCAGCGTATCTGCCAAATGCATATAAATCTGGCGCAGGTGGGTCACATCCGCCAGCGCGTATTTCTTTTGCGCATCCGTCAAAGGACGGCGGGACCAATCAGTGAACCTTGAGGTTTTATCGACGCCGGTATGGCAGATCTTGCGCACCAGAGTTTCATAGCCCACCTGTTCGCCAAAGCCGCAGACCATGGCGGCGACCTGCGTGTCAAAAAGCGGTTCTGGAAACACGCCAGCCTCGACAAAGAAGATTTCCAGATCCTGACGTGCCGCATGAAAGACCTTGACCACATCTGTGTTGCGGAAAAGCTCATAAAGCGGCTCAAGCGATATGCCTGAGGCCAATGGATCAACAAGAACCGCGTTGTCATCGCCACTGCCGGGCATGGCCAACTGCACAAGACACAGCTTGGAATAATAGGTGCGTTCCCGCAGAAATTCGGTGTCTACGGTGACAAAAGGATGGGCCGCGGCCTCAGTGCAGAACGCTGCCAGCGCGTCGGTTGTGGTGATTGTTTTCATCAGCTTGCTTTGTGGAAGGGCGAAAACGCCTGGGGTTTCTTCACAGCTATAGCAAGCTGGCGGGCTTGGCCAGTCAGCCCGTGATCATTACCGGCGTCCGGTCCCCCGCAGCAAACCGCCGCAGCACCGCTGGATAGAGCTGGTGTTCGAGCTTCAGCACCCGCGCGGCCAAAGCCTCCGCGCTTTCGCTCGGCTCCACCGCAAGGCGCGCCTGCCCCAGAAGCGGGCCATCATCCAGCGCGGCCGTGACTTCATGCACGGTGCAGCCATGCTCAGTATCGCCAGCTTCAAGCGCGCGGGCGTGGGTGTGAAGCCCCTTGTATTTAGGCAATAGCGAAGGGTGGATGTTGATCATCCGGCCAGACCAGGCGTCAATAAACCCCGCCGTCAGGATCCGCATGAAACCGGCAAGACAGATCATATCGGGGCTGTGTTTGGCCAGGGCCTGTGACACTGCCGTCTCAAACGCGGCGCGGTCGCCTTTGAAAGGCCGGTGATCCACCGTTTCTGTAGGGATGCCTTGCGCCTTGGCCCAGGCGATGCCACCGGCCGCTGCATCGTTTGAAAAGATCACAGCCGGACGCGCCGGGTGATCGGCCCCCATATCCTCGACCAGCGCGCGCATGTTTGACCCGCCGCCTGACAGAAAAATCGCGACCTTCTTTGTCAAAGGATGCGACCCCGATAGGTCACCTCAGCCCCGTCAACGATCTGGCCGATGCGCACCGCCTCATGTCCGTCCGTGGCAAAGGCCGCGGCGGCGGCGTCAACCTTGTCTTGCGCCACCACAGCGATCATGCCGATGCCGGCGTTGAAGGTTTTCAAGAGCTCAGCAGGTTCCAGCCCCGCCTGCGCAGACAGCCAGCCGAAGACGGGCGGCAAATCCCATGCATCCAAATCAATCTCAGCGCCCAACCCCTCGGGCAAGACGCGCGGCAGGTTCTCAGTCAGGCCACCGCCGGTGATATGGGCCAATGCGCTGACAGCGTCGGCCCGCAGGGCCGCAACAGCGCCTTTGACATAGAGCTTTGTTGGGGTCAGCAACGCCTCCCCCAAAGTACCCTCAGCCCAGGGACAGGTATCCGCCCACCCCAAGCCGCTCAGTTCCACAACTTTGCGCACCAAAGAATACCCGTTGGAATGCACCCCATTGCTGGGCAGCCCCAAAAGCACATCGCCCGCCTGCACGTCGCGGGGCAATTCCGCGCCCCGCTCCATCGCACCAACGGCAAAGCCCGCAAGATCGAAATCCCCTGCCCCGTACATGCCAGGCATCTCTGCCGTCTCGCCGCCGATCAGCGCGCAGCCTGACTGCACGCAGCCTTCTGCAATGCCTTCGATGATCCGTGCGGCCTGATCCAGCTCCAACTTGCCGGTGGCGAAATAATCCAGGAAAAACAGCGGCTCAGCACCCTGACACACCAGATCATTCACGCACATCGCAACCAGATCAATGCCAATGCCATCCACATTGCCCGTATCAATCGCGATGCGCAGTTTGGTGCCCACGCCGTCAGTTGCCGCCACAAGCACCGGATCTTCAAACCCGGCCCCTTTCAGATCAAAGAGCGCGCCAAACCCGCCCAGCCCCGACATTGTGCCAGGCCGCATGGTACGCTTGGCGGCGGGTTTGATCCGCTCCACCAGGGCGTTGCCTGCGTCAATGTCCACACCCGCATCGGCATAGGTTAGCCCGTTCTTGGTCATGTGTGATCCCCGCTGTGTCGCTTTGCGGTGCGATACCCCATTGCCCGAGGTCAGGCAACCGCGTGCTGCATTGCAAAAAAGAGGCGCGAGAGGCACCTCTTTGTTTTGATATCCGGTCTAGGGTCAGGACCCATTCATTTCGTGCCGCTGGCGTCAAAACCGCGAAGTTTCAGTGGTTTGAGACATGTCCGCGCAGAACGGGTTCATTGCAAATGGCTCATGCCGCTGAAAGGAAGCGGTTTTGTCGTCCTTCGGATTTGACGGATTTTCCCCATGAGCTGCGTTACATCTGCTTGAAATTCAACAAGAGTTCCTGCGCAGATGTGCCTTGTCACAAGAAAAATCTGTCAAACCAGTGGCGCGAAATGAATGAGTCCTGACCCTAGGGTTTGTTGCGTATCACCGTCCGAGCCGGCATGAGGCCGAGCGGTGAAACGCAGCAGCGTAAGAGATCAATCAGAGATGACCTGAAAATCAATCCGGCTGTTGGGCAAACCCGGCTGGCCCGGCACGTTGACCGAATAGGACGGCGCGCCGATCAGGATCTGATCGCTTGGCAGCCCTGCCGCGACAAGAGAGCTCATCATCGCAAGCGCCCGCAGACGACCGGTTCTGATGTCTTCGCGTGTGCCAGGCTCATCTGAGTGCTGGCCCACAAGCCGCAGCCGCGCGCCATCACAGCGCGTCACTTCTGCCGCGAGTTGGAACACGGCTTCCAGATCGTTTGTCGGCACGGTGATGGAGCCTGGTGCATAGAACTGGCGCATCTGCTGGGCCTTTTGATCCAGCTCTGCCGCACAGGCCGACACGTTCGGCTGCCACGGGCTGGGCTGGGCAGAGAAGCTGACCCGCTGCGCGCTTTCCACGATGGAGAATTCAACCCGGCGGTCGTAATAGGCGGCACCGTTTGGCCCCTGTACCCGCGAAGGACGCGTATCGCCAAAGCCTACGGCAAAGAAGTTCGTGGTATCGATCCCGGAGGCGGCCAAGCGGCTGATCACAGCCTGGGCACGCTTTTCGCTCAGCACCTGATTGGTGCGCGGATCACCGGAAGGGTCAGAATGCCCTTCGACCTGAACCGAATAGCCCGGGCAGTCGCGCGCCACGATGCCGATCAAGCGGGCTGCGTTAAAGCCTGCCTCTTCTCCAGCAGCGGCACCGGCGGGGAAATAGATGCGTGCCTGACCGGCCAGCGCCCGCAGATCCTCACCACAGGCGTCTGCAACCGCGAGGTTGCTTTGCGCGGAGTTAAAGAACGCCGCAGCGCTTTCGGTATCAACCTGCGGGGTTGGCGTGCGCTCAACCGCAGCCGGCTGGGGCACCGGGGCCACCTGCAACAGATCAACGGGGGCGCTGCGTGTGACTTCATCCTCGGCCTGCTGCGTGCGCGCGGCCTGAAGGGCGGCGACAATCTCGGTATCGGTCTGGGGCAAAGCGGTGGTCGCCTGCGGGTCCAAAGCGGCCTCAACAGAGGCTGTCAACCTGTCAACCTTGGGTTGCGCCTGAACCGCCGGCGCGACCACCGGCTCTTGTTGTGGGGCTTCCGCCGTCTGTTTCTGAAAGAACGGCAGACCGTCTCCCCCACCGACAAAGCCTGTTGCCACAAGCAGTAAGGCAGCGGTCGGTGCCATCCACGAGATGTTGTTTTTCAGAAAGTTCATACTCAAGTCCCCCAACTAAGTCTTGTTATCTGCGCAGCCAATTCAGCAGCTTTTCGCCTGCGCTGGTCTATATTGTTAAGAACGAAGGGCTGACGTCAACATAATGTATGGGATTGAGCCGCTGAAACGGGAGTTATCCACAGGAAACTCACAGGGCGCCCTCAAATCGGGGCAGGCACTGCTACCCTGACGGGAACATCTGAATGGGCCGCAAACATGCGCGGCGCAGCGGCGCGGGACCGGCAAAGCAATTTCGAGCAAAGAAAAAGACCGCACGCCCAAGGCTTGACGAACCGCCGCTGCGGGCATACCCAAGCGGCATGGCGGGCCTGTAGCTCAATTGGTTAGAGCAGAGCGCTCATAACGCTTTGGTTGCGGGTTCAAGTCCTGCCGGGCCTACCATTTCACCGCTGTTTGCTGACATACCAGTTCACCACCATCTCCACCACGGTGTCGCCTTCTGCGTCCTGGATATCGACATGGATGTCAAAGGCCACTTTCCCGGTGTCTTCGATGGCCTGCATCAATTCAGCGGCGGGCAGTGACGCCTTGGCATGCGCTGTCAGCAGCCCCTTGGCGACCTTCTTGTAGGTGATGCCTGCTGTGGCCGCCACGGGGCGCATTTGCAGGATGGCAGGGCCAAAAGCACCGGCCAGAGCCGCGCCTGAGGCAGCCTCGCCCAGGGTGAACATGGCCCCTGCGTGCATGGACCCGATGTGGTTTCCCACCTCACCGCGTTGATCCAGCTCCGCGCTGGCAGAGCCGTCCCCGATTTCAAGCAGTCTGACGCCAACATGGTTGGCAAAGGGGATCGCTTTATCAAGGTGATCTTTGATCATTTCATAGGGGGACACGGCAGGCTCCTTCGTTGCTGGACCTAGGTTTGGCAAACCGGGCGCGGTCTGGCAATTGTGCCGCTGGGTCAGTTATGCGTGTCCTCGGGTGCTTTGAGCTGTCACAGCGCAACCTCAGTCTGAGAAACAGAGGCGCTGCGGGCCTTAGCGCGCGATGACGATGTCCGCACGCAACCCACCCAACCGCTGGGATTCGCCTAGTCGCAGCACGCCCCCATGTGCGCGGGCAATGTCCGTGGCGATGGCCAGCCCCAGCCCCACGCCGCCGCCCTTGTCCTGGTTGCGGGCAGGATCCAGACGGGTAAAGGGGCGTGCAGCTTCCTCGCGGCGGTCTTCGGGAATGCCGGGGCCATCGTCTTCAACGCGGATGCGCAAGGTCTTGTCACTCAGCATCACGGACACCTCGGCGCGCGCGCCATAGCGTACGGCATTCGACAGCAGGTTATCCACCGCCCGCCGCATCGCCGTCCGCCGCAGCATCACCACACCTGTCCCCTGCCCCTCATCCGGCAGCAAGGTCACATCGCGGCCAGCGTTCTGCGCATCGGCCACGGTTTGGGCCACAAATTCATGCGGGTCCACAGCCTCTGGCGTGCCTTCTGTCGCACCTTTTGAGAAATCGAGGAACTCATCCAGCATCCCTTGCATGTCGGCGACGTCATCCAGCAACGGGTCGATGTCTTCGCCATCCAGCATCGACAGGCGCAACCGCATCCGGGTGAGCGGGGTCCGCAGATCGTGGCTGACACCCGACAACATCAGGGTGCGCTGTTCAATCTGGCGCTCAATACGCGCACGCATGTCGACAAAGGCGTTGCCAGCGCTGCGCACCTCCACCGCCCCTGCAGGTGAATAGGGCAAATGCCGCCCTCGGCCAAAGGCCTCAGCCGCGCGCGCCAGGCGTTTGATGGGTCTGAGCTGGTTGCGCAGATAGATAGACGCAATGAAGGTCATCACCACGCCGAAAAAGATCGTATAGACAAAGAGTTGATGGGGATTGCTGGCCGACATGCGGCGGCGGTCCACCTGAAACTCCAACGGTCCCAAACCGGTCTGCACAAAGATGCGCACCAACCTGTTGGTTTCTAAATCAACTGCCAGAAATCCCGGCAATCTCTCGGTCAACCGTTCAACAATCACCCGGCCTGAATAGTCATACCACACCATCAGGCTGGTTTGCGGCACCGCGTCCCCTGGCACGGGGACAACCTGAATGTTCAGCGGCGCAAACCTTGTGGCCACGTCTTCGGTGACGGCACCCTGATCTGACGCGTCTTCCACCACCGGCATGATCAGCTCAATCTCTCGCAGGATCGTGTCGGTCATCTGATAGGTCACGCCCTGAAAATGTCGCTGGGCAAAGACCACCATGACCACCAACTGGATAATCACCACAGGCAGCAGCAGGATCAGCGCGGCACGGCCATAGATGCCCCGTGGCAGATATCGTTTGAGCCAGACAAACATGATGCGCTAAGTCATAGAGCGCTGCCTGCGCCTATGAAAGGGTCAATGAATGTTGCCACCAGATGACTTTGACCCCGCGATTGGGGTGGCCGAAGTGCTTGAGCCGGGTCTGCGCCGGATCGTGGCCCCGAACCCGTCGCCCATGACCTATCGCGGCACCAACACCTATGTCTTGGGCACCAAGGGGCTGGCGGTGATTGATCCCGGCCCCGCAAGCGAGGCGCATCTCGCGGCAATATTGGACAATGTCGAACCGGGTCAGCACATCAGTCATATCCTGGTAACCCACACGCATCTGGATCATTCGCCCTTGGCGCGCCCCCTCTCAGAGAAGACAGGCGCGCCGGTGTTGGCCTTTGGAAGTGCCGAGGCCGGGCGATCTGTGGTTATGCAACAACTGGCGCAATCCGGCCTGATGGGCGGTGGCGAAGGCATTGATAAGGATTTTATCCCCGACCGGTCGCTCGCCGATGGGGAAACGATCGACGGCGATGGCTGGACGCTGGAGGCGCTGCATACGCCGGGGCATATCGGCAATCACCTGTCTTTTGCCTGGGGCAGCGCCTGTTTCACGGCCGATCACGTGATGGGGTGGGCATCCTCGCTTGTCTCTCCGCCGGACGGTGATCTGACGGACTTCATGACCTCATGCGCCAAGCTGGAGGCGCGCGCGTGGCGGGTGTTCTACCCCGGACACGGCGCACCGGTCGATGATCCCGGCGCGCGGCTGGCCTGGCTGGTGGCGCATCGACGCGCCCGCGAAGCCGCCATTCTGGAGGCTTTGGCGATAAAGCCAGCAACGGCCCAAGCGCTTGCGCGCCAGATCTATGCAGACACACCGCCCGCCCTGCTGGGGGCAGCGGCGCGCAACGTGCTGGCCCATCTCGTTGATTTAATGGGAAAATCACAGGTAGCTCCGCAAGGGGACTTGCGATCAGATGCCATCTTTGAACGCGTAACGGAGGGTGGCTGAAAATTTCTGAATTTTCACAGCAAAACCCTCTGGACCTGCCAAAATCTCACTGCTATATCGCCCAAACCGTTCCGGCGTAGCTCAGCGGTAGAGCAGTTGACTGTTAATCAATTGGTCGTAGGTTCGATCCCTACCGCCGGAGCCATAAAAAGCCCTTTAAGGTGGACGCCTTAGAGGGCTTTTTTGTTTCTAGGCCGATGCCGAAGTATGTGGCTGGTCACTTTTTGGTCACCCTCGCTGAGCGTTGAACACACCTCTCCCACCCACTCAAATTCGTTGCCAATACGTCACGCGCCGTGTGGGATCAGCGCATGGGTAGAGTTAGTCTTTCCGGTTGAGCCACCACTGAAGAACGATGAGGATCGCCTTCAGCAGAAACTCGACCAGAAGACGTTCGTCTTCTGACATCAGATATCCTGTATGAGATGTAATGAGTGAAGGCCCGCAGAACGACAAAAGCCCTGCACTGGGCAGGGCTTTGACTTGACATACGTCTTCCACTCACCAAATAGGCTATGTTCGAGGTTTGTTCAAGTATCCAGTTTCATCATTTCGGGGTTCTCGTAGATGTTATCTATGACTTCAGCTTGACGGTCAGAAATTGTCACTAATTCGTACACGCTGTTTTGGACAGACCCACCGACATAGAAACAACCGTATCGGAAACTCACCTCACCCGTTCCGGTGTCAGTCAGGTTAAGAACACGTCCCTGGCTGTCAATGTAGTTGGTATGGCGGTTGTCAGTGAGTAACAGAATGTCGCCTTCGTAGATCTCGACACCATTTTTATCGGTGAGGCCTGTGAACTGGAGTGGTTTGAAACACTTCGGAAAGTGAACGTATTGCTGTCGAAGTTTCGATGGCGGTCGCATCTCCTTCTTGTAACTATCCCAAGCTCGAAATTTGATTTCTCTTTTCATATGCAAACATCATTCCAGAGATCAGAACTCTGTCCAGCTCACCCTGTGGATAACTCAGCAAGTTTGGTCACTTCTTGGTCACCAAACCGGCTTCGCTTGCCCGGTCATTATTTCTTATGTTCTTACAGTGGGTTCTGTGGCGGTAGCAGTTGATTGGCGCTCAACTGGTCGCGTAAGCAGCTGATCTCATTGATGTACCCAAATTCTGTTAATCAATTGGTCGTAGGTTCGATCCCTACCGCCGGAGCCAAAGATTTCAAAGGCTGTGTGAGCAATCACGCAGCCTTTTTCTTTGGCCGATGCTGCCGCCCGGATGTGGCGCTGCCCCGCCGGGCAAGCTTTCCGGCCCCCCCCGAAAAAGCACGGATCGATACCGAGCCCCTGCCCCCCTGACATGCCTTGAAATGCCCCGATTTGCGTCACCGAATTTACAAACAAATCACGGAGACTGTCCAAATCAGCGCCGGCACATTTTCGGCACGTTTGATCGAATCGCCGGAGGTCTTAACGAATATTAAATGGTTAATCCGAAACAGCGGAATTCAGAACCCCAGCATTGTTTCGCCGCATCCGACAATAACGCCACATTTTCGAACATTTCTTGCCGCCAAGGGCATTACCAATTACCCAAACAGGCGGGGGAAAAGGTGTCAAACAAGGGGTTGAGAGATGGATCCAATTAACGAAGGCGGAAATGCCAACGGCGCAGTAGCCAACCAGGGCATGACGGCAGAACAAGAAGAAATGCTGGTCGAAGAATTCGCTCAATTTTGGTTCGAGTCCGAATTGATCGACGACGTTCTCGAAGACGTCAACGAGGACTAATCCCGCACCACACGGTGCAGATGTATTGAAGAGTGAAGTAACGATGACAGATGCTGTTTCCGCAATTGGGTCTCCAACCGCTTTGGAACCGATGAAGCCTGCCCACGCCAATGGCGCAGGTGAGGTGAACCAAAATGAGTTTTTGGATGTCTTGGACCGCGGCATTTCTCAGATCGCGAACCGCCCATCCCCACAGTCCACCTCTGAAACCGCTGGCGAAGGTTTTTCCGCTGAATACGGTGGCAGCGTTGGACAAGCAAAAATCGACATGAATGGCGGTGCGCAGCCAGACACGGAAGCCGCGTCTGCAGCCGAGGGTCAGACCCTCGAAACCCGCATTCAGTCTTTGTATTTTGAGCTGACCCATTACCAGATCGCTTGGAAGATCGCGCAGAACGTACAGCGCGATGTCAGCCAAGTTCTGCGCGGCAGCTGATCGGATAGTATTGAATGGCCTTTGCAGGTGTTTCTTCTCACCAGCGCATTGTCGCTGGGATGGTGGGCAAAGCCCGTCGCGTCGTGACTGACGCGGCGAAAGATACGGATATTCAGGTAGATATCACGTCAGGCTTTCAGGCCGGGCTTTCAAGAAAGCTCCGCGTGAGCGAGCTGAGCTTTGGCGCTGACGGTGCCAATGATGTGGTGCTGCTTGATGACGCGGCGACCCCAAAGAACGTTAAGATCAACTTCTTCCGCTCCGCCTTTGGCACGCTGGCCGACGTTCACGCGGCAGACGGCGCGCTTACCGTGGCAGACGCCACATTGGCCGCCGGTGAGACGCTGACGGACCAGACATTGCCCTTGACCGTCAATGTAGGTGAGACCCGCATCGTGCTGCGCCGCGCTGACGAAAAAGTTGCAGGCAAAACCAGCAAGGTGAAGGCCGCCACGTACAGCAGCGCTGGCCGTTTTTTCCGTCATGACCCGGTATTGGTCACGTCATTTGCTGGATTCTTCGTGGCACTTTTTGCTGCCTTTGTTATGAGCGGGCCATCGAATTTTTCCGACAACCACTACGTGACGCTAAATAACCCTACGGCGCAGCCGACGGCAGTTATTGAAAAGGTAGAAACGGATTGGACGGTTCAGGTTCAGGAACGTCTGGTTGAATTCGAATTGGCGGATCACATCCGCATTGATGAGTTATCAAGTGGTCTTTTGCGTTTGACCGGGCGTATTTCTGACGAAGATGTCACCTCCGTGCGCGCCATGCAGACCTGGATTGATGCACAAGCGGATATGCCAACGACGCTTTGGAAATTAAAGCGCAGCCCAAAGCTGGATATGGTGCCGACCGTTTCAATGGTGCGCCTGTCCGAACCTGCAGGTGTCTATTTGGAAAACGGTGCGGAAGTACGCCTGGGCCAGAACGTCATTGATGGCTGGACCCTCACGGACGTGACGCAAAACGAAATCACACTTGAGCGCGACGGCGAAAGCATTCGTGTGGATCTTGTTACGGGAGAGCTTTCCTAATGGTCGGAATTGCAACCCCAGGCCGCGGCACGTCACTTGCTGATTTGCGCCAAAAGGCCGATGAGCTTGGCAAGTCAAAGCTGTTCCAGCGTGACGTTGAGGAAAAGCCCGAAGCGCGGCATGAGAACTTCATCACATCTGTTGTGGCCAATCGCCAGCCCCCACGTCTGCCACTGGGCGAGATGTCGGAGCCTGAGGCGGATTCGCCCAGCGTGCTTTTTGCCCATGATCTCAAAAGCTTCTACAGCCGGAGCGATTCCGAAATCGCAGGTGACTTGGCACATATTTTTCTGACGCATGTGGAAGCCGCAGGCGCATTGAACAACCCCGATCTGAGCGATGCTTTCGCTGAGTTGGGCGAGTTGGCTCGCGATTATGAACACCTGCGCATTTTACGGACAGGAGAGCTTGGATGACCGCAACTGTCCACAACAGAGACTTCGCAGACGCCATTCCGCAGAACGTATCACTGACCGAAGTTGATACACTGCGCCAGATGTCTGCATTCTATCTCAGCTATGGCCGCGCAGCGACAGCAGAGAAACTGCTGCGTATTGTGGTTTGGCTGAACCCAAATGACGCCGAAGCGTTGCGCCTGAAGGCCCGCGCGCTGGCGCTGTTGGGCCGTCCTGGCAAAGCCGCCGAATTGCTGCTGCGTTTGCGTAAATCTCGCAGTGGAAACGTCACCCTTTCCGATTGGAAAGCAGTTGGTGTGGCCTTTATTCGTGCAGGTCAAATTAAGAACGCCCGCGCTATTCTTTTTAGAAAATAAACTATCCTAAATATCGTTTTCTGGGGCCCCAAAATTGGGGCCCTTTTTGCATTTATTTCCTCAATTTTTCAGCAAGTTGATTCGGCGAGAATGAGGCGCGTGAATTTCCCCGCAAGTGACAGTTTGTAAACGCCATCGGAGACTGTTTCCTGAGTGAAGTTAATTAACTGAAATATATGGCTTAAAATGGAAATCCTTTGGGGAACTTGACGACAAATGCTAAGAAAATTGTCGAGAAGAAGGAACGCCAAGCGCGGCGTTAGGAGTTCAGTAACTAGTATGTTTGGTATGCAAACGATGACGAAAGGAAAGACCATTCGGAACCTCGTGTCCGCAGTGGTTTTGTGCGCGCCGGCTCCGGTCTTGGCGAGTAATTTTGAATTCGTTGTATTCAATATGCCAATGGCTGAAGCGCTCGACACTATCGGTTCTGAAATTGATGTCGAATTTTCTGGTCACCGTTCATCGCGGCAACGATTGGAAAATTTGTATTTGACGGGAACACGGGATGACATTGTCTCTCAGCTGTCTCAGTCCATGAACCTCGATGCCTTTCAATTCAATGGACAGGTTCACCTATCGCCCATTCAGGACCGTACTGTTCGGTTGATCCGTCTGGGCGATGTATCATCTACCGCCGCATTGAGCGCGCTCGATGAAGCCGGACTTGTTGTTCCTGAATTCGATATCTCCGAAGTGGCCGACGGCAATGCCTTGGTTATTTCCGGACCCGTTAAATACCTGGCCATCAGCGAAAGCATCATCGCCACGCTGCAGCCGGAAGAAATATTTGTCGAACCTCAAGTGCGTGTGCGGCGGGGCGGCAAATTGGAAGCGGAGAACGCTGAAGTCTCCGCTGTTGAGAATGACAGCAACCAGTAAACACTCTGAAGGGGAAAACTGTGACTAGAATTGATAAGTTTGGTGGTGGTGCACCAGTCAATCAGAACGGTAACGATCACCGTGCGTTTGACAAAGCATGGAACAAAGGTGGGTCCAACCCACATGAGATGATGACGAAAGGCTTTGAACAGTTCCAAAAGGACTACGGCCACATCATCTTCCCGGTAAAGCCTGGTCCTCAGGGCCCTCAGGGTGAAAAGGGCGAAAAAGGCGACAAAGGTGATCGCGGTCATCAGGGCATCCAGGGCGAAAAGGGCGATCGCGGTGAACGCGGACACCAGGGCCTCCAGGGTGAAAAAGGCGAAAAGGGTGATCGCGGCGAACGCGGCATGAAGGGTGAGCAAGGTGAACGCGGTGAGCGTGGACACCAGGGCATCCAAGGTGAAAAAGGCGAAAAAGGTGATCGCGGCGAACGTGGGCACCAGGGCATCCAGGGTGAAAAAGGCGAAAAAGGTGATCGCGGTGAGCGTGGGCACCAGGGCATCCAGGGTGAAAAAGGCGACAAGGGCGACCGCGGTGAACGTGGTGCTGCAGGTCGTGACGGCGTTGATGGCAAGGACGGCACCAACGGCCGTGATGGCGTCGACGGCAAGGATGGCAAAGACGGTACATTCGCAGAAGCCGACAAGAACGGCGACGGCGTTGTCAGCAACACTGAGCTGCGCACTGCCCTGTTCCCAAGCGCTGACAAGAACGGCGACTGGAAAGTCACTGAGCAAGAGCTGGCACACTTCCTGCGCGGCACCGATGGTAAAGACGGCAAAGATGGCGCTGACGGCAAAGACGGTGTCGATGGCATGAATGGCCGTGACGGCAAAGATGGCCGCAACGGCGTTGATGGCAAGGACGGCAAAGACGGTCGTGACGGCATCGACGGCAAAGACGGCAAGAACGGCCGCGATGGCATCGATGGTAAGGACGGCAAAGACGGCCGCGATGGCATCGACGGTAAGGACGGCAAAGACGGTCGTGACGGCATCGATGGTAAGGACGGCAAAGACGGTCGTGACGGCATCGATGGTAAGGACGGCAAAGACGGTCGTGACGGCGTTGACGGTAAGGACGGCAAAGACGGTCGTGATGGCGTTGACGGTAAGGACGGCAAAGACGGTCGTGATGGCGTTGACGGTAAGGACGGCAAAGACGGTCGTGATGGCGTTGATGGTAAGGACGGCAAAGACGGTCGTGATGGCGTTGATGGTAAGGACGGCAAAGATGGCGATGATGGCCACGATTGCCCACCAGAGCACATGGACCCAATCAAGGTTGAGCATGGCCGCATCTGGGGCGACCCCCACTTTGTAGGCGCTGACGGCGGCAAGTACGACGTTCAGGGCGAAGCTGGCAAAGTCTACAACATCCTGTCTGATCAGGGCGTGCAGATGAACGCCTCTTTCAAAGCGTGGAACAACCCTGGCACAACAGTTGTTGAGCAGGTTGGCCTGACCATCGGACACGACCAGATCACCATCAACAAAGATGGCTCCATGGACATCAATGGTGAGCATATCGCCAAAGGTGCAGAAGGGTCCTATCTGGATGGCGCGGTCACCGTGAACGACAAAGGTCACATCACAGTCCAGGCTGGTGAATATACCATCACCTTCGATAACTTTGCCAAGAACAGTAAATCAGGCGAGTGGATCAACAACATCAAGATCACCTCCGAAAACGCTGTATCCGACAAGGTTCTGCCTGACGGTCTGTGGGGCACCACAGTAGACGGTGACGGCCAAGCACGGAACGGCGATAGAGGCAAAGGAACTCAGGGTGGCGGTGCCATCGAGGACCTGCACGGCAACATCACCCAGAAAGGTGATAAGGAAACTGTGAAGGAATACGAAGTCTCTGGTCTGTTCGACACTGACTTTGCAAACTTCAACCAGTTTGAAGCCGGCAAGCCTGCCAACGGTGGCGGCAACGGTGACGGCGGCCATGTGGGCGGCGGTGACAAAAACGTAGACGTCGATGTTGATATCGATGTGGACGTCGATGTTGATGTGATCATCAACCGTGGCGGTTATGTTGCAGCACCTGCACCAAAGGCTGAAACAGCTGGTGCTGACATTCAGGCACAGATCAACACATTGATCAGCAACCTGAAATCAACTGTGATGAACGCTCTGCAAGAGTTCGTCGCAGAGGTCAAAGCACTGACGGCACAGGGTCTCAATGCAATGGACTCCCATCCTGCGATGGAAGGCTATGAGCCCGCACCGACTGTTGTCTACGCACGCCGCGGCGCCGATCCAATGGACATGGCAATGTCCCAGATCCGCGGCTTGATGGCAGCTTATGCAGAAGGCCCTCAGACAAAGTATTCTGAGAACCGCATGCAGGAAGATGCAACCCGAATTCTGGACCGTCTTGGTGCAGATATGGCTCAAAAGGCCACTGCGAACCAGGAAGCCTGGTAAGCATCCCCAACTGGCTGAGCCCCAAAAATCACCGGGCTCAGCCTTAAAAATAACACAATAAACTTGGAGACTAACACTATGCCAACTGTAGCAAATACCGATCCCGCAGGCGACGTTCGCGGTTCCGACAACAACCAAGCCGCTCTCGAGCAGCGTTTTCAGGACCTCTACGTTTCCATGATGGAAAAGAAAGTTCAGTTCAAAGAGGCGGTTGAGCCTTTCAAAACTGATAATGAGAACTCTTCTCGCGGCTAATCGCCCCGGGAAAACAAGAAACGGGGGGCCGGATTCTCCGGCCCCTTGTACCCGTTTAGAGTTGTAACGAACGTTAGAGTGAGGCCTTGTGCGCAAAGACATAGCCCTAATCCTGTTGATCCTCGCGATCCTGGCTTTGATCATCGTGCCACTTGGGCCAACGATGCTCGATGTTTTGCTGTCTTTGAACCTGACGTTTGCTGTGCTGTTGTTGATTGTCGCGGTGTATCTCAAACACCCTGCTGACTTTCCGACCTTCCCCACCGTTATTCTTTTGGGCACCGCTTTGCGGCTGGCCCTATCGATTGCGACCACCCGCCAAATCCTAAGCGAAGCGGATGCCGGTCAAATCATCGAAACCTTCGGTAGTTTTGTGATCAGCGGCAACATCGCCATTGGTCTGATCGTGTTTTTGATCATCACCGTGTTCCAGTTCCTGGTTGTGACCAAAGGTGCTGAACGCGTCGCTGAGGTCAGCGCGCGTTTTGCCCTGGACGCGATGCCGGGCAAGCAAATGTCAATCGACGCTGATTTGCGCGCCGAGAACATCGACAAAACCGAAGCCGCCAACCGCCGCGAAAAGCTGGAGCGTGAAAGCCAGTTCTTCGGCTCCATGGACGGTGCGATGAAGTTTGTGAAGGGCGATGCGATTGCAGGCCTGATCATCATCTTCATCAACCTGGTGGGCGGTGTCTCAGTTGGCATGCTCTATCTTGGCTTCTCGTTTGAAGATGCCGTGGCCACCTTCACTCTGCTGACGCTGGGTGACGGTCTGGTGGCTCAGGTCCCTGCCCTGTTGATGGCGCTTTGCGCCGGTATCGTAACCACGCGGATCGACGGCAAAGACAACGTGGATCTGGGCACCGACATCTGGCGTGACCTGGTGTCTGACCCACGGGTGCCAGCCGCCGCTGCAGGCATCGTTGTGCTTATTGGCTTGATCCCCGGCTTTCCGCTTCTGAACTTTGTGATTGCCGCCGGTGTCTTGCTGGTCGTGTCCTACTCAATGCGTAAACTTCTATTGACCACGAAGCGCGAGGAAGAACAGGCCGCCTTGGACGCTGAGGAAGCCGCCCGAGAGGCTTCTGTCGAAGAACCCGTGGTTGAGCAATCTGAGGGCGGCGTTCTGCCCCTGGATTCCACAAAACGCTCTGACCGGATCAGCATCCAGATCGGCGGATCGCTGGCGGATGAGCTGGACCTGACGCTGATCGACAGCACCCTGGCCAAACTGCTTGAGCGGTATGATCATTCGCGCGCGCTGTCTTTTGCGCCGCCCAAAGTCGACATCATCCGCGACAACGCCAAGATGGACCGCCTGTTCCAGGTGCTGCTGGACGGCGTGCCGCTGGTGAACGAAACCGTGCCAGAGGACAACATTCTGGTGCGTTGCGATCAGGCGTTCTTGGACGTTTTGGAATGCAATCCCAAGGACATCACCCGCGTGCGCTGGCATGAATTTGGCGGCTATTGGATCCCAAAAAGCCACGCCGCCAAGGCAGAAGCCGCGCAATTCCCGCCAAGCTCGGTTGAGACGCATTTCGCGACCGTTGCGTTCCGCATCTATGAAACCAACGTCGGCACGCTGTTTGGCCACAGTCACTACGACCATTTCCTTGAACAGCTCGCCGGGTCAAATCCTGTACTGCACAAGGAAATCCTGGAACGCGCAGACCGCGTGATCTTTTTCCAGACGCTGCGCTTTCTGGCAGAAGACGGCGTGCCGCTGCGCCCTGCCCCGCTCATCGCGGATACCTTCCTGACCTGGCTTCAGACCCACGGCACCGCCAGCGCGTTGGAGCTGAGCGAATATATCCGCGCCAACCTCAAGCGTCAGATTTGCCACGCCCTATCGGCTGAGCGGGGTGTGATGGGCGTGGTCCTGCTGGATCCGGCCATTGAACACGCCGCCCGCGAAGCAATTGACGCCACAGCGCGCCATGACAGCCCGGCAAGCTCGGACGGGTTGCCGCTGACCGCTGACGTCTCTGAAAGCATCTTGCGGCAACTGAGGGAATTTGTGGCGGGCCTGGTGCCCGATGAACCCACGCCCGTGGTGATCATCACGGCGCCCTTCCGCCGCCGCCTGCGTAACTATCTATCGGCAAACCGTGTGATGCTGCCTGTCTTGGCCCCGCATGAGCTGTCGCCCGAAATTAACGTTCACCCGCTGGTCCGCATTGGCCTGCCCAAACCAGCACATCCGGCTGAATGACGCCGGATGTTGAAGAGGATGTGAGAAAATGACGATGTTGAATTGGTTAAACACCGCCCGCTGCCGCCTGATCGCGCTGATCTCAGCGCTTGTGATGCTGGCCGGTTGCCAAGAGGTGCTCTATTCAAACCTCACAGAGAATGACGCCAATGAGATGGTCGCCCTTCTGGTGCTGTCCGGTGTTCCGGCCTCGCGTGAAGTGGGCAAGGATCAAAGCTATTCGGTCTCTGTGGACAAAGATGACATCGCGGTTGCGGTGACAGTGCTGAAAAACGCAGGCCTGCCGCGTGAAAACTTTGCCACGCTGGGCGAGGTCTTTGGCGATGCGGGTGTTGTCAGCACCAAGTTCGAAGAACGCATCCGCTTTGCCTATGCCACGAACGAAGAATTGTCGCGCACGATCACCTCCATCAAAGGGGTGGATTCCGCCCGTGTGCATGTGGTGATCCCGCAAGAAGAACGGTTTGGGGCCACCACGGAACCGGCCCGCGCCTCCATCGCGGTCTTCCATGACCGCAGCTTTAGCCCGGCGGAGTATTCCTCTCGGATCAAAGCGTTGGTGGCCTATGCGGTTCCTGGCCTGGAGGTTGAGAATATCTCAACCAACTACTTCCTGTCCGTGGGTTTTGTGGTCGAACCAACAGCCGATCCAATCGCACCGGGTTCTGTGGTCGCGGCCAATGGCCTTGACGTTCCACAAGAGGCGCGCCCGTCGCAGAGCTGGCAGGTGCCTTTCGCAGGGCTTGCGATCATCTTTGTGCTGATGGCCGCCGTGCGCTTTATCACTCTGTGGTTCCGCCGAATGGGCCGGCCCGTGCGCGAAGAGGCTGAGGTCTGATCATGTCCCAAGGGTTCAGCCAGGCACTTGAGCGCTTTCACGCGCCGACGCTTGCGTCGGTGCAGCCTGCGCTCGTGGCCCGGTGGAAAGCGCAATGGCCGCAGCCCGGACTGGCTGATGAGATCATGGCGAACCCCAGGCTGGAAGGCCGGATCATGGACCGGCTTCTGCAGGCCGCAGGGGTCTCATCTGACACCACCCTGACACTTGCGCCGACAGCCGAACGGGTTGTTGGATGCCTGATGACACATGGGCCAGACGCGTTGGCCCTGCGCACCGGTTGCGCCCTGCACCGCGCAACGCTGATCCAATGGATCACTTGGGGCAAAATTGATCAGCATTTGCCGGATCTGCCGCTTGACCAACTCAAACCACTGATCACCAAGATCCCGGAAGACACCGCACAAGCGGCAGGCGCACCGTCAGCGACGCTTGAGACACTCACATCTGCCGACATCCGGTCCGACGGGGCGGCATGTATTTCATCCTGGGTGGCCTCTGCCGATCCAGATATTCAGAAACGTTTAGCATTGTTTTGCGATGTCCAGCCGGGGGCGGTGGACATTGGCAAAGCAGAGCTGGTGGCCGCGGTCGCCATGAGGCTACCCGATCCAGAGGAGAGTTAACATGTCAGCGCACCCCGCGCAGCTTGGCCCCCGTGTCATGTCGGCCGCCGATTTTCAGGCCGCAATGGAAGAAAAAGCAGACCGCAAACGCGCCTCAACTGAGGCGACGCGCCTCATTGAAGAGGCCGAAGCCCGCGCAGCCGAAATCATCGCCGCCGCCGAGGCTGAGGCAGATGATGTGCGTGCAGGCCTGGAAAAAATCTCTGAACAAGAGCTTGAGAAATTCGTCAACACCCGCGCGCTTGATGAAGTCGCGGACGGCCTTGTGACGATGGTGAACGAGGCACAGAAGGTGCGGCGTGACTTTGATGATCTCAAACCATGGCTCACCGATCTTGTGGGCCAAGCGCTGAACCGCGTGCTGGGCACGCTGCCCCGCGAAGAGGTGCTGGAACAGGCCTTGGTCAACACCATGGCCGAGATGCGCGAACGTTGGGATCTTATCCTGCGCTGCCATCCTGATCTGGCCCCTGCCTTTAAGGACATCGTCGCCCACCAGCCCGAACTGGCCGATGCGATCAAGGAAATACAGGTCGATCACGACCTTGATCTTGACGATTGCCTGCTGATCGGACGGCAAGGCATTCTGGATGTAAGCGTCACCACCCAGGTTGAGGCGTTCACCCGCGCCCTGGAACTGATGGTGGATCAAGACCTCAAAGCCGCTGAGGCCCCTTAATGCAAACCGCACCCCTGCCCCCCGTCGCCGATCGCCTGACGCGCTATGCTCAGCACCTGTCTGCCCTGCCTTTGGTGGACAGCTACGGCATCGTTGTCGATGTGCATGGGCCTGTGGTGCGTATCCAATCGCCGGGCTTCAAAGTTGGCGATATGTGCGAATTCCTGCTGGGCCAAGGCGCGCCGCTTTTGGGCGAGGTGATTGGCATTCAGGGCGATCTGACCATGGTCACGCCGCTGGGCCCCATTAAGGGCATCGGCCACGGCACCGGGTGCGCAAATCCGGCAGCACATTGGAATTTGATTTCTCACCCGCGTTGCTGGGCCATGCGGTGACCGGCTTGGGCAAAGTTGTGGGCGACCAACCGGCGGCCAAAGACTGGACCAAGGTCGCGATGGTCAATCCCGCGCCTGACCCGCTTGACCGGCATCTGATCACTGAACCCTTGCAAACCGGCATCCGCGCCATTGATGGCATGAACACCCTGGCCAAAGGCCAGCGGATTGCGGTCATTGGTCCGCCCGGCGTGGGCAAATCATCCCTGCTGACCGCCATTGCGCGCAATTGCACCGCAGATGTGGTCGTGATTGGCATGATTGGTGAACGCGGACGCGAGATTGCGGATTTCGTGGCGCGTCAGATGACCGACGACATGAAGGACAAAATGTGCGTCGTGGCCGCCCCGGCGGACCGTCCTGCGCTGGAACGCATCTATGCCGCCAACATCGCCACTTCCATCGCAGAGCAATTCCGCGATCAGGGCAAATCGGTGCTGTTGATCCTGGACAGTCTGACCCGCGTTGCCCGTGCGATGCGCGAAGTGGGCCTGTCCGCAGGCGAGGCACCAACGCGGCGCGGCTATCCGGCCTCTGTTTTTGCCAAGATCCCTGAGCTTTTGGAGCGTGCAGGCCCGGGCAAAACAGGCTCTATCACGGCGATTTATTCGGTTTTGGCCGAAGGCGATGCGCACAACGACCCCATCGTCGAAGAAACCCGTAGCCTTGTGGACGGCCATATCGTTCTGGATGCGAACCTCTTTGCCGAAGGACGCTTCCCGCCCATCAATGTGACCGAAAGCCAAAGCCGCGTGATGAAAGACGTGGTCCCTCGGTGCCATTTCGACATGCTGGTTGATGTGCGCAATGTCCTGACACGGTATGAGCAGCTCGAAATGCTCGTTCAGATCGGCGAATACCGCTACGGCCAGGACGAAAGCACCGACAGGGTGCTGGATGTGCACCCAAGGCTGACCCGCTTCCTGCATCAAGGCGACATGCGGCCCTGGAGCATGGAGGACACCGTGGATGAGCTGTCGGAGATTCTGCGATGATCCAGATGGAGCAATTGCGCAGACTGTCTGAGCTGCGTCAGACCAAAGTGGACCGCCTTCAACGCGAGCTTGTGCGCGCGCGCTCGGTTGTGCAGGAAGCAACCGACCGTTTGGCCCACCGCAAAGAGGTCTATGCGACCTTGATCGCGCAAGAGGTCAACGACGTCGACATCACCGATGACACCTATCTGGCTGACCCCTCAACCCGGTTCATCGCCCTGGCCCACGCGCTTGAGCGGAAACGGCAAAGTGAGGCAGATGCGTATCAGGCGATCACGCATGCGCGCGCAGACCTTGACGAAATGACTGAGAACGTCGATTGGATACTTAGGGTGCTTGTGGACGCAGAAGCGCGGAAAAAATCGGTGGACGAATTGTTCAACCGTGCCGCACGCAAAGCAGCCGCTCAAACCGAAGCGCGCGAAGAAGAGAACGCGCTCGAGCAATTCATGACCCGTGGTAGCACGATGTCAATGAGCAGGACAGGATAGTACAGGCGATGATGCAATCGGGCAGAATGTTCTTGCCGCCACCTCAGCTCAAGCTGCCTCAGGTGGGCCGACGCCAGGCTGAGATGTGGACAGCGCTTTCTGCGCATGACCTCTCGGGGTCGGTTGAGATCTTTGGACACAGTTTTGAATACACGCCCCAACCGGTGCCTCTGGCCAAGCGCGGGCGCGGCACTGCATTTCAGCTTCTCGTGAATGACATGCCCGTGACACTGCACATCACCGCTGATGTCTTTGCCACCCTGCCTGCGCATATCCAATCGCCTGAGCTTTATCAGATGGACCCGGAAATTCTGGGGCTAACGATTGAACACGCCGCCTCTGTCGGTCTGTCAAATCTAGAGATGGCCTGGGACATCAAGGTAGAGGTGCAATCAGCCCAGACAGACGTCACCTTTCTGACCGGTGATGCGCTGGCCTGCTTTGCCATCACGCGGGATGGCATGGCGATGGGATTGGGTTTTTTGTCAGCCGATCCGGCAGAGGATTTGGTGAACCTGTTGGTCAGTGGCACAGCCCCCTGCCCAAACGCGATTTGCGCAATCAACAGGTGGATGCGGTTGTGCTGCAGCACCTGATGCCCATGCCCACCCCAAATGTCGCCGCCCTGGGGCCGGGGGATGTGATCTTTCCGACAAACAGCGCAGGGGAACAAGACCCGCAATGTTATCTTTTGATCGCCAATGAACATCTGGTGCGACTGGACGAAACCGACGGCGGCTTTGTCCTGTCTGGCCCAGAGCAAAACTTCGCCGAACTGCGTTCGCGTCTTATTCAGGAATATAACATGTCCTCATCACAGCACGACAAATCCGGCTCCATCGGCAATCCGACAACGGTGGTGACCATTGAATTACAACGTACCAAAATGGCGCTGAGCGACGTGGAAGCGCTTCAAGTGGGCGGGGTCTTTGACATGGACATCAAAAACGTAGAGGCCGTGCGCATCTGCGCCAATGGCGATCCGGTGGCTGATGGCCGTCTGGTGGAACTGGATGGCGTCATCGGCGTGCAGGTCACAAGACTGATCTAAGCGCGATGGAGAACCTATCCCCCCTTGTCATTGGCTATCTCGCCTCCTTTTTCCTGGTGGCGTTGCTGGCCTTTACCGCCTTCATCAAAATCTCAGTTGTTTTGATGATTGTGCGCAATGCGCTGGGGCTTCAGCAGGTGCCGTCCAACATGATTGTGATGGCGCTGTCGCTGTTTTTGTCAGCCTTCATCGCCGTGCCTGCCATCACGCAGGCCTTTGCCGCGATTGACGATCTTGGCCCGCTTGATAGTTCGGTGGACACGTTGATCGCCGTCTGGACCGCAGGCCTGGACCCGTTCAAAGGCTTCATCACCCAGCATACCAATCCCCAGCATCTCGAATTCTTTGTCGCCGTCGCTGGTGAGGTTTGGCAGGGGTCAGGCATCACGCCTGATCCTGAAATGGCCATCCTGCAGATCCCGGCCTTTGTGCTGACAGAGCTGACGGCCGCCTTTGAATACGGCTTTTTGCTGTATCTGCCTTTTGTCGCAATTGATCTGGCTGTAACCGCGATCCTGATCGCGCTTGGCATGCAGTTGGTGCAGCCCACAATCATTTCGGTGCCCTTCAAAATCCTGCTCTTTGTGGCGGTGGATGGTTGGGCGAAACTCGTGGAGGGGCTGCTTTTGTCCTACACGGTGTAACCGATGGGGTTTGAGGTCTACTTCGATCAACTGGTGGTCTTTATGACCGCTGTTGCGGTGATCGCGGGGATCCCTTTGCTGCTGGCAACGGTCATCGGGCTGGTGATCTCATTCCTGCAGGCCGTGACCCAGATCCAGGATCAGACGCTGTCCCAGACCGCCAAGATGGTCGCCATCGCGGTCACTTTCCTGGCCATGGGTGGTGCCCTGGTCGGCCCTCTTGTTGAAGGATCCACGGCAGTCTTTTCAGACTTCTGGACCTATCGCTGATGGAAGCCATCACAGAAGACCTGCTTAGCCTTCCGCCAACGGTGGGCTTTTTTGTGCTCATGGCTGGGGCCAGCCGGGCGATGGGGGTGCTTTACGGTCTTTGGGGGATCACCTTTCTGATCGGCCCAGCGGTGATGCTGCGCACCCTGTTGGCGATCCTGCTGACCGCACCGATGCTGGTCACGCAAGGCCAGGAGTTTGCCGCGCTTGCCACCGAAACCACGCGCTTTGCCGTGCTGTTGATCCCCTTGCGTGAACTTGCGCTGGGGTTTGGCATTGGCATGCTGATCTCCATCCCCTTCTTTGCCGTGCTCGGGGCCTCCATGCTGATCGACCAGTACCGAGGGGATTTCAGCCCCGGCAACCCCGCACCTGAGGAAAGCACTGTGGGGGCCTTTGGCAGCCTGAGCGTGATTATGGTGCTATTCATCTTTATCGACGCAGGCGGGCTGATGCTGACCCTGCGCACGCTTTACGAAAGCTATCAAAGCTTTCCTCCCGCCGTTCCAACCCTGGGCCTGCCCCCGTCCTTCGGCAGCGGGCTTTCTTTGATCTTGCAAGAGGTCATGGCCGCCCTTGTGCTGCTGGCCCTGCCGATCATCCTCATCATGGTGCTGATCGAATTCGGGCTGAGCTTGGTTTTTCGGTTTGCAGGCAAGATCAACGTACCCGCGATCGACTTTCTAACGAAAAACCTGCTTTTCGTCCTGATCATGCCCATTTTCATCTTTAGCTGGGCAAGAGCGATTGAGGCGCATTTCGCACGTGCGCCCGTTCCTTTGGGCTTATTGGAAAGGCTGATTGGGTTATGAGCAATGACCAGTCAGAAGAAAAGACAGAAGAGGCCTCTGACCGAAAACTCCAAAAACTTCGGGAAGACGGCATTCTGGCGACCAGCTCCATCGGAGCGGAATACATCGGTGTTGGCATCGGCATTGCCGTGACAGCGATGATGTTGCCAATAATGATCGAGCGGCTGAAAGATGGCCTTAACGTCGCCCTCACCTCTTTGAACGAACCCTCCAGCCAGGGTCACATGGCGCTGATCCGCTATTTCCTGCTGGAGATCCATTTGCCCGTCGTCGCTGTCATCGCCGCCGTTTTGGTGGCGGGCATCGGCTTTCGCATTCTGGTCAACGGCGGCTTTGTCTTTGCCGTCTCGCAGATCGCCCCGAAGCTTAGCCATGTCTCGCCCATTTCTGGCACAAAGAACCTGTTCAAACCGCAAGCCCTGATCGAATTTGCCGCCGCACTGACGCGGATGACGCTGTTGTTGGTGGTTTGCGGCGGGCTGGCGTGGGTCTGGGGCGGGACGCTGATCAATCTCGACCTTTGTGTCCCTTCATGTGCGCAGATGATCGCAGAAGACATCGCCTGGACGCTGCTCATCGCGGTGGCCGCTATGATTGTGATGGCCGTCGGGTTTGACGTCATCGTCCAGAAGGCCTTCTTCAAGATCGAACAACGCATGACGAAGACGGAACAAAAACAAGAGCGTAAAGAGATGATGGGCCAACCTGAGATCCGCTCTGAGCGGCGTCGCATCCAGAACGAATTTGCTGAGACCGCCCACACCGTTGGCGTCAAGAACGCAGCGATCTACTTTACCGCCCCTGACATGGTGGTGGCCGTAGCCTTCCACCCCACCAAGATCCCCCTGCCCCGTGTGGCCGCCAAGGCACGCGGTGACGCGGCCCAGCGGATGTTGGTGAAGCTGCGCGCACAGGGCTTGCCGGGCACTGAGAACAAGGCAATCGTCAATGCCTGCCGCTCCGTTCAGCCGGGCACAGCCGTCCCCCGTGAGGTGTTCTTGCCACTGGCCACAGAACTGCGCCGCTTGCTTTGATCGGTCTTGTCATGGCGGTGCTCCCGTAGGAAGTTGCGCGCCATGACCAGCCTTGATCACATCGCTATTGCTTCAGACAATTTGTACGTCACCGTGATGGCCCAAGGGGCCGCGCTGACCGGCGTGCGATTTGGCAAAGACAGGCGCAACCTGCTTGTGAGTTTTGCCGACCCCGCTGATCATTTGCGCATCCCTGCGTATGCGGGTTTTTTGGTGGGGCCCGTGGCCAACCGGTTGGCCAGGGGTCAGCTGGTGATCGACGGCACCCACTATCAGATGCCGTTGAATGAAGCGGGCCGCACCACGCTGCACTCTGGCCCTGAGGGCATCCACCAGCACAGTTGGACCGTGACGGAGCACCGTTCAGACGCCGTCACCCTGTCGCTTGCGCTGGCTGATGGTCTGCAGGGCCTGCCAGGGAACCGGCAGCTGACCGCGCGCTACACGGTTGAGGGGGCAACCCTGTGTGTCACGCTCACCGCGACAACCGACAGGGCCACACCGATGAACATCGCGCTGCACCCCTATTGGAACCTCGATGGCGCAAGCGACATCTCAGGCCACAGTCTGCAGGTCAACGCAGAGCAGTATCTGCCCACCGATGCCGAAAACCTGCCGACAGGCGCACCTGCTGCTGTGGCAGGCACCCCCTTTGACTTTCGCGAAGCGCGTCCGGTGCCACTGTCGCCCCAGCTTGATCACAACTTCTGCCTCAGCCAAGGCGGGGGGCACATGCCGGCACCTGCCGCAACGCTGACGGGCGCGGATGGCACGCGCTTGCGGATTGAAACGACAGCGGTGGGCCTGCAGGTCTACGCAGGGGCCTTCCTGCCCGATGTGCCGGGTGCCAGGGACGACGGCACAGCGCTTGCGCCCTATGCCGGCCTGGCGCTGGAACCGCAAGGTTGGCCCGATGCCCCAAACCACGCCGCCTTTCCCCAGATCACCCTGCGGCCCGGTGAAACCTGGACCCAAGTGACCAAGTACCATTTGACTCCGCCCAGTTAACGCCTGTGCTGTTAACGCCGCAGCAACTTAAAAACCCCGACATCGCCGCAATTTAGCCCTCGCTCCGGCATCCTTTTCCCGCAGCCTGTTTGCAGGCCACACCTCCCATGGCCGAAACCGGAGCAGTCCAATGATACGTCCAGAAACCACACGTCCAAACCCTGGCCCAAACGTGCCAGCCGCTGGCACCAAGAAATCCATGGGTGCCACCCCCAAGCCAAAGCCGCGTCCGATCATTACGGATTTCGCCAGCATTTGAGCCATGACAAAGCCAGGGCTGGCAGTTTAATCTGCGCCCATGGCTGAACCTGTCTCCTCTTTGCGCAACCTTGGTCCCGCGATGGACGAAGCCTGCACCAAGGCCGGTATCCACAGCGCAGACGCGCTGCGCGCGCTTGGCACGGACGCAGCCTATGCCAAACTGTTAGCCAGCGGAACAAAACCGCATTTCATCGGCTACTATGTGCTGGAAATGGCGTTGCAGGGCCGCCCCTGGAACGATTGCCAGGGCGAGGAGAAGAAAGCGCTGCGCAAACGCTTTGACGCGCTCAAAGCGGCCCGCCCCACAGACCCTATGTCTGAATTGGACCGCATCCTGGATGACATCGGCGTCAGACGCGCTGAGTGAGGATGCCCGCCAAAGAAAAAGGCCGCATCGCTGCGGCCCCTTCCGAATATCTTTAAGCGTGGCTTGGCTTAGCCAACCAGCTCCAGACCGGAGAAGAAATACGCGATCTCAACAGCTGCCGTCTCAGGCGCGTCGGAGCCGTGGACGGAGTTTTCGCCAACGCTTTCAGCAAATTCGGCACGGATGGTGCCGGGTGCCGCATCCGCAGGGTTGGTTGCACCCATCACTTCGCGGTTCTTTGCAATCGCATCTTCGCCTTCCAGAACCTGCGCCACGATCGGAGCAGAAGCCATGAATTCGCACAGCTCGTCATAGAACGGGCGTTCCGCGTGCACCTTATAGAACTCGCCCGCTTGCGCCTTTGACAGGTGAATGCGCTTGGACGCCACCACACGCAGACCTGCGTCTTCGAATTTCTTGACGATGGCACCGGTCAGGTTGCGGCGGGTGGCATCAGGTTTGATGATGGAGAATGTACGCTCAAGGGCCATGTGGCTTGCTCCTATGGGATGTGAATTTGCGCGCCTCCTAACATGGGGTATGGCCCTTGAAAACCCGCGATTGACCTCTCTTTCGCATTGGGTCACACCCGCCCCATGCTGCGTATTTCAGAAATCAACTATTCGGTCGAAGGCAGACCCCTGTTTGAGGATGCCTCTGCCGTCATCCCAGAGGGCCACAAAGTGGGCCTTGTCGGGCGCAACGGGGCTGGAAAAACCACCCTTTTCAAAATCATACGGGACGAGCTGAGCCTGGATGGTGGCACCATCTCTTTGCCGTCGCGCGCCAAGATTGGCGGCGTTGCCCAAGAGGTGCCTTCCTCAGCCACTTCACTACTGGACACCGTTCTGCAGGCCGATGTCGAACGCGCGAGCCTGATGGCTGAGGCCGACACCGCCACAGATCCCAACCGCATCGCAGAAATTCAGGCCCGTCTTGCCGATATTGACGCCTGGTCTGCCGAAGGCCGTGCCTCATCCATCCTGAAAGGTTTGGGCTTTGACGACGCCGAACAGCAGATGCCCTGCTCTGCCTTCTCAGGGGGCTGGCGGATGCGCGTGGCCCTGGCGGGCGTACTCTTTGCGCAGCCTGATCTGCTGCTTTTGGACGAACCTACGAACTATCTTGATCTGGAAGGCGCGCTTTGGCTGGAAAGCTATCTGGCCAAATACCCCCATACCGTCATCATCATCAGCCACGATCGCGGCCTGCTGAACCGTGCGGTGGGCGGCATTCTTCATCTGGAGGACCGCAAGCTTACCTATTATCAGGGACCTTACGACCAATTCGCCCGCCAACGCGCCGAACAACGCGCGGTTCAGGCGGCCATGGCCAAGAAACAGCAGGCCCGCCGTGACCACATGCAGGCCTTCGTTGACCGGTTCAAAGCCAAGGCGTCAAAGGCCAAACAGGCACAATCGCGCATCAAGATGATCGAAAAGATGGAGATGATCTCATCTCCTGAACAAGCCGCCAAGCGGGTCTTTACCTTTCCCGAACCAGAAGAGCTGTCGCCGCCCATCATCAACATCGAAGGCGGCGCTGTCGGCTATGACGGCACGCCTGTCTTGGGCAAATTGCAGCTGAGGATCGACCAAGACGACCGCATCGCGCTTTTGGGCAAGAACGGTCAGGGCAAATCCACTCTGTCAAAACTGCTGTCAGACCGGTTGCCGTTGCTGCAGGGCAAGGCCGTTAAGGCCAACAAGCTGCGCGTGGGCTTTTTTGCCCAGCACCAGGTGGAAGAGCTAAACATCAATGAAACGCCTCTGCAGCATATGATCGCTGCCCGGCCAGGCGTGTTGGCCACCAGGCTGCGCGCGCAACTGGCGGGCTTTGGCCTGGGCCCGGATCAGGCGGATACCGAGGTCCGCAGGCTGTCGGGGGGCAAAAGGCCCGGCTTTCGCTTTTGCTGGCAACGCTGGATGCGCCGCATCTGCTTATTCTGGATGAACCGACAAACCACCTGGATATCGAAAGCCGCGAAGCCTTGGTTGAGGCGCTGACCCAATACACCGGTGCCGTGATCCTGGTCAGTCACGACATGCACCTGCTGAGCATGGTGGCAGACCGGCTGTGGCTGGTCTCGGACGGGACGGTCAAACCTTACGACGAAGACCTCGAAGCCTACCGGCAGATGCTGCTTGCCCCGGCCAAGCCTGCGGGCAAAAACGCCAAAGCCAAGCCTGCACCAAAACCCAAACGCGCCAGCCGGGATGAGGTTTTGGCCCTGCGCGCCGAGGTACGCAAAGCCGAAGTGCGCCTGGAAAAACTGAACGACATGCGCGACCGGCTTTCGCAGAAACTGGCTGATCCTGAGCTTTACGAAGACAGCAACATCGGAGAGTTGGACGTGTGGAACAAGAAATACGCCGAAGTGATGGACGCGCTGGAGCGTGCTGAAACGCTGTGGATGCAGGCCGAAGAAAAACTGGAACGCGCCACCGCCTAAGCGGCATTTATCCCGTCGCAAAAGCCTATCCAGCCCGCTTGTGCCACAGCGCCTTACCCCTCTTGCCCCAAAGACTGCCCCATGCCTTTAGACACCGCCTATATGATCACCGCTCTTGTCACGATGTTCGTGGTGATTGACCCCATTGGCATCGCGCCGCTGTTTCTGGCCCTCACACCGGGCATGTCCGCAGCCCAGCGCCGCCGGATCGCGCTGCGGGCTGTCACAATTGCCTTTCTGGTGCTGGCGCTTTTCGCTTTCTTTGGCGAAGCGCTCTTGGGTTTTGTCGGCATCTCCATGCCCGCGTTCCGCATCGCGGGGGATTTTGCTGTTTCTGACAGCGCTCGACATGCTGTTTGAACGCCGCACCAAGCGCCGCGAGGACCGCAATGAGGAAACCGACTTTGATGACCCATCGGTTTTTCCGCTGGCCATCCCGCTGATGGCGGGCCCCGGCGCGATTGCGTCGGTTATTCTGTTGATCGGCGAAAGGCCCGGCGGCGAAGGCATGGTGACCGTGCTGGGGATCACAGCACTTGTGATGCTCGGCATGGTATTGATCCTGATGGCCAGCAGCTATGTGGACCGCTTGATCGGCAAAACCGGTATTGACGTGATCACCCGGATCCTGGGGATGTTGTTGGCAGCGCTGTCGGTTCAATTTGTCCTTGATGGCTTGGCCGCATTTGGTTTCGGGCCGGGGGCCTCCTGACAAAAGGGCGGGCCGTTCCTATATGATCCCCGAGCAAGGAGCGCATCTATGCAAAGCTTTCAGACCGCAGAGCTGATCTACCTCGTCGTGCTTTTGGCGATGGTGGGGGGATGGTTTTTTATGCAATCGCGTCCTAGCATGAACAAGACGCTCCAATATGCGGCGATTTGGGCGATGATCTTTATCGGTGGGGCCGCCGCCGTCGGGCTGTGGCAAGACATCAGCCGGGACGCACGACAATCGCAGATCAGCCTGTCTGGCAGTGATCAGATCATCGTGCCGCGTGCCCGTGACGGGCATTACTACCTCAGCTTGGACATCAACGATGCCAATGTGCGTTTTGTCGTGGACACAGGGGCGACGGACATGGTTCTGACCCAGGCAGACGCCGCACGGGCGGGTATCGACCTTGAGGCGTTAAACTATCTCGGTCGCGCGCGTACCGCCAACGGCGAAGTCCGCACCGCCTACGTCCAACTGGAGGAAGTGCGTCTGGGCACCGTGACGGACCGCAACGTGAATGCGGTTGTGAATGAAGGTGAGATGGCGCAGTCGCTTTTGGGGATGGGATACCTGCAACGCTGGGGACGCATTGAAATCGCGGACGGAGAACTTCTACTGACCCGCTAGGCGGTGCCGGTTTCCGCCTTCTTTTCCCAGCGTCCGCTTTCTTCAGACCAATATTGCGCAGCGCACCCCGCCTCTTTGAGCATTTTCCACTGCCCGCGCGCGGTCATGAGCGCCGCCTCGTCATTGCCGTCAAACAGCACGCAAACCCGGTCAAGGCGCTGAACCTCTTCGGCTGTGATGGCAGCCCCGTGTACGGACATCACGCAATTAGCCTTATTAGGAGCCTCAGCAGTGGCTGTCAGCAACACAGGCTGATCTGCGTCCTGCGCCCCGCCGGCCAGGCCATGGGGCAGGAAACCGTCCTCGGGCCCCAGCCAAAGCGCCTTATCCAGCGCCTCTAACCCGCCAGGATCGGTGCCGCGCACGGCCACGCGCCACCCGTTGTCGAGGGATTTGCCCAACAGCATCCGCAACGTTTCAACCAAAGGCCGCCGCGTAAGGTGGTAAAAGTAGGCCGCCCCCATGCTAGCCTTGCTCAAACTTGTCAGCGACAAGCCGGTTCAGGGCGGCAACACCCCAGCCTGTTGCGCCTTTAGGGGCCAGCGCAGTTTCGGATTTCACCGATGCAACACCGGCAATGTCCAGATGGATCCACGGCGTGCCCTCTTTGACAAACCGCTGCAGGAACTGAGCGGCAGTGATGGAGCCTGCCGGGCGACCGCCCACATTTTTCATATCCGCGATCCGACTTTTGAGCTGATCGTCATAGGCCTGACCCAGCGGCATCCGCCAGGCCCCTTCGCCTTCGGCCTCAGCCGCTTTGAGGAACGCATTGCAAAGTGCGTCATCGTTTGAGAATACACCGGCGTTTTCATGCCCCAGCCCGATGATGATGGCCCCCGTCAGCGTGGCCAGATCAATCATGCCAGCGGGCGAAAACCGCTCTTGCGCGTACCACATCACGTCGCACAGCACCAAACGGCCCTCTGCATCGGTGTTGATCACCTCCACCGTGTCCCCTTTCATGGAGGCGATGACATCGCCGGGACGTGTGGCATTGCCAGAGGGCATGTTTTCCACCAGGCCCACCAGCCCCACGACATTTGCCTTGGCCTTGCGCAGCGCCAGGGCCCGCATGGCACCAGCCACAACGCCCGCGCCGCCCATATCCATGGTCATGTCTTCCATCCCGCCCGCGGGTTTGAGGCTGATGCCCCCGGTGTCAAAGACCACGCCTTTGCCGATCAAGGCCAGCGGTGCGTCCCCTTTGTTGCCACCTGACCATTCCATCACAACAACCTTTGACGGGCTGTCTGATCCCTGCCCCACGGACAACAGCGTGCGCATGCCCAGCTTCTCAAGCTGGTCTTCCTCAAGCACTTCTACCTTTAACCCGATGCTTTCCATCTCAGCCAGTTGCGCAGCAAAGGCAGAGGTGGTCAGCACATTGGCAGGCGCATTGGTCAGATCGCGGGTCATAAAGGCCCCGTCCGCCACCGCCAGCAGCGGTGCGGCAGCCTCAGTTGCAGCCTCAGGCTTGTTGCACATCACTTTGACGGTGCCATCGCGCGGCTTTGGGGCGCTTTTGTTGTCCTCATAGGTGTAATCGCGCATGGCCAGACCGTAAGCCATCTCAGCAACGCGCCGGGTGTTTGCCGCCAAGATCAGCGCGTCGGACGTGCCCCGCTTTTTGGCCAAGGCGGCACCCGCTTTGCGCGCTTGCGCAACTGAGGCCGCCCGCGGCAGACACACCACATCGACAGCGTCCGCCGCCATCCCTGTTGGATAACCCATCGTGACCGTATCGCCGGGCTTGAGCTTGCCAAAAGCCTCACTTTCCACCAGCCGCGTCAGCGCACCCCGCGTCAGCCTGTTGACCCGGCGCGCGCCAACATCCAACCGCCCTTCTGGATCCACAAAGACCGCAACGCGCCCTGCGTGATCTGCGATCAGATCAATCTCAGTTTCGTGAAATGTGATAGGCGTCAATGCGGTCATGATGATCCTCTTTGTCATGTGTTCCGCAAGACTTAGCCCGACTGGCAATTGCTGACCAGTTAGCAGTTTGCCCCGGCGCGGTTTTACGCTAAACAAATCGGAAAAAGCCAGACAGGCATTCTTGGGGGACTGCAGTGGCACGGATTGACCGCTATATGCTGGCGCAGCTGCTTTTGCTGTTTGGCTTCTTTGCGCTCGTGCTTGTGGCTCTTTTCTGGATCAATCGCGCTGTTGTTTTGTTTGACCGGCTGATCGGTGATGGGCAATCTGCGCTTGTTTTCCTGGAATTTACCGCCCTTGGCCTGCCAAAGTTGATCACCACGGTATTGCCCATCGCCACCTTCGCCGGCGCGGTCTATGTCACCAACCGGATGAGCGGCGAATCTGAGATGACGGTTTTGCAATCCACCGGCAGCAGCCCCTGGCGATTGGGGCGGCCTGTGTTCATCTACGGGCTTTGTGTGGCCCTCATGATGAGCATTCTCAGCCATTTCCTGGTTCCCATGGCGCAAGCCCAGCTCAGCCAGCGCGAAACTGAGATTTCTCAAAACGTCACCGCAAGCCTGCTGCGCGAGGGGCGTTTCCTGCACCCCACTGAGAATGTCACCTTCTACACCCGCGTCATCGACGCCGACGGCGTGCTGAGGGATGTCTTT
Organism: Sulfitobacter sp. GN1-4; assembly: GCF_055693825.1. Taxonomy (NCBI): domain Bacteria; kingdom Pseudomonadati; phylum Pseudomonadota; class Alphaproteobacteria; order Rhodobacterales; family Roseobacteraceae; genus Sulfitobacter; species Sulfitobacter sp. GN1-4. The sequence continues at coordinate 2,361,173 of NZ_JBVFUQ010000003.1, forward strand.
TGTCAGACCGGCGGGACCCTGCCGAAGGTGTGATCTATACTGCCGCTGAGGCCTATCTTGTCCGCAACGGAGAGGATACGACATTGATCATGGTAGACGGTCAGGCACAGCGGTTGGAAAAAGAACAACAAAGGCTTGCCACCGCGACGTTCCGTGATTTCTCATTTGATATCTCGTCGCTTGTGAGCGAAAGCGCCGGTCGCTCCGTGTCGGTTCCCAATATGGTGACACCCGCCTTGCTGCGCGATTGGGACGGCATCGCCAGCCAAACCGGTGACAGCAAAGGCGTCATCGCAGAAGAACTTCATTCCCGTTTCGCACAATCGCTCTTTTGTATCGTGGCCGCGTTGGTCGGTTTTGCGACCTTATTGGCGGGCGGCTTTTCCCGCTTTGGCGTCTGGCGCGAGATTGCCATCGCCTTTGCCATGCTGATTGCGATCGACGGCATACGCGGGACATTGGTCAACACGGTGCGCAGCGATCCGGGTGCCTGGCCGCTGATGTATGTCCCCTCCGCCATCGGCGCCTTGGTGGTCATCGGGTTGTTGTCGCATATCGCCAATCCCGGATGGCGGGCCCGCCTGAAACTGCGCAGGGCCGCCTCATGATCTTGCATGTCTACTTTGCCCGTCGCTTTGCCATGGCATTCGTGTTGATCACTGCCGTGCTTTTTGCGCTGGTGGTTTTGATCGACGCAGTGGAACAGGCCCGCAGATTTGGGCAATTTGACATCGGATGGCAGCGCATCCTGGGCCTGACCCTGCTGAACGCCCCGCAAACCATCAACTTGATCCTGCCGTTGATCATGATCCTGGCCACGATCACGCTCTTTATCTCGCTCGCCCGGTCGTCTGAGCTGGTGGTCACCCGCGCCGCTGGCCGATCCGCGTTGCGGGCATTGATTGCGCCTGTGGTTGTCGCCCTGATCATTGGCGGCTTGGCTGTGACGATGCTGAACCCGATCGTTGCAGCAACCAGCAACAGATACTTGCAGCTGTCAGAAAGCTACAAAGCGGGCGGTGCATCTGCCTTGTCTATTAGCGACGAAGGGCTTTGGCTGCGCCAAGGCAGCGCTGAGGGGCAGACTGTGATCCGCGCCTGGCGCTCAAACGCCGATGCCTCGGTGCTTTATGATGTGACCTTCCTGACCTATGACACCGCCAATGGCCCGATCCGCCGGATTGAGGCAGGCAGTGCCGCGCTACAAGACGGTAACTGGTCGCTGCGCAACGCCAAATCCTGGCCCCTGGCCCGCGGCACCAACGCAGAGGCCAATGCAGAGTTCTTTGAGACGCTGGTGATCCCCTCCACCCTGACATTGGAACGCATCCGCGAAAGCATTGGCAAACCCGCAGCCGTGTCGATCTATTACCTGCCCACCTTCATCCGCCAATTGGAGCAAGCAGGCTTTAGCGCGCGCAGCCACAAAGTGTGGCTTCAGGCCGAATTTGCGCGCCCCTCTTTTTGATGGCCATGGTCCTGATCGCCTCGGCCTTTACCATGCGCCACACCCGCTTTGGTGGCACGGGTGTTGCGGTGCTCTCTGCCGTGCTGTTGGGCTTTGCGCTTTATTTCGTGCGCAGCTTTGCGCAGATCCTGGGCGAGAATGGCCAGATCCCGGTGCTGCTGGCCGCTTGGGCTGCGCCGATTGCGGCCACGCTGTTGGCGCTTGGTCTTTTGCTGCATGCGGAGGATGGCTGAGATGCGCGGTCTCTTTGCCCTGCTCCTTGCGGTTCTTTTGCCCTGCGTGGCCCTGGCACAGACCGAACCTGCGGTGCTGATTGCCGATCAGTTGGTGATTGAACCGGACCGCAGCTTGGTGGCCCAGGGCAATGTGGAGGCCTTTCAGAACGGCACACGCATCCAAGCCAAGTCAATCCGCTACAACCCGGACACGGGCGGTTTGACCATTCAGGGGCCCATCACGCTTACCGAAGGGGCCGACACGGTGATCCTTGCCGACGCAGGCGAGCTGGACGCTGAATTTCGCAATGGTCTGCTGGTGGGGGCCCGCCTGATCCTGGCCCAACAGCTTCAAATCGCCGCCCTGCAAGTGGACCGGGTCGATGGACGCTACAACCAGCTCAGCAAAGCCTCTGTCACCTCATGTCGGATCTGCAATGATGGTGCACCGCCGCTGTGGCAAATCCGGGCGCGCCGGGTGATCCATGATGAGCTGGAACAGCAGCTTTATTTCGACGAAGCCCAGTTCCGCATTCTGAACGTGCCGGTGTTCTACCTGCCCCGTCTGCGGTTGCCGGGACCGCAATTGCGCCGGGCGACGGGTTTTCTGGTGCCGTCTGTGCGCACAACATCACAGTTGGGCACGGGGCTAAAGATCCCCTATTTCATCACCCTGGGTGAGCACCGGGACCTGACCGTCACGCCCTATCTGTCCAGCGTGACCCGCACGTTGGAGCTGCGCTACCGTCAAGCCTTCCGCCGGGGGCGCATCAACTTTGATGCCGCCATCACCCGCGATGATCAACAGCCCGGCCAGAACCGTGGATACCTCTTTGGTCAGGGTATCTTCACGCTTGAGCGGGATTATACCCTGACGTTCGACATTGAGACCACGACAGACCGTGGCTATCTCAATGAATACGGCTATTTCCTGCAAGATAGGCTGGAAAGCCAGGTGTCCGTTCTGCGCGCCCGGCGGGATCAGCTGGTGCGCGGCTCTCTTTACAACTTCGAAAGCCTCAGAGCGGGTGACATCAATGACAACCTGCCCACAGTGGTGTTTGATGGCGAATATGAGCGGCGTTATTTCCCCCGTGCCTTTGGCGGTGAATTGCGCCTGCGGGTTGAAGCTCACAGCCACCGCAGGAACTCAGACCTTGATGTGGACGGGCCTGATGATGATACCGAGGTCGATGGGCGCGACATTGCCCGTATTCACGGACGCGTGGATTACCTCAGGCGCTTTACCTGGCAGACGGGCCTTGTGACGGATGTTCAGGCCGGGGTCAGCTTCAACCTTTTTGACATCACGCAAGATGCCTCCTTTGCCCAGAACCAATCCGACATCGTGCCGCGCGCAGCGGTGACCTTTCGCTATCCCATGATCAGACGTGGGGCTGGCGGCATTACGGATGTGTTAGAGCCCGTGGCCCAAATTGGCTGGACGCGCGGCCACCGCTTGCTCGTACCGAATGAGGAAAGCACCCGCGTTGAATTTGACGAAGGCAATTTGCTGTCGCTGTCGCGCTTTCCCCGCCCCGACCGCCGCGAACGCGGGCTCGCAGCCGCTGTGGGCCTTTATTGGTCGCGCATCAACCCCCAGGGCTGGGACACAAACGTCACCTTGGGACAGGTCTTTCGCAAAGACGCCGATGATGATTTCTCATCCTCATCCGGTTTGCGCGGCACATCATCAAACTTCTTGCTGGCCGCACAGGTCAAGACCCCCAACGGCGTTTCCATAACGGGCCGTAGCCTGTTTGATAAGGAATTCCGCTTTTCCAAGGCTGAATTGCGCGGCAACTGGGGCTTTGCGCGGGGCAGTCTTGGCGGCTCATACGTCTGGTTGGATGAAGATCCCGCCGAAGACCGCGCAGAGGCGGTGTCAGAAATTTTGCTGGATGGACGGTTTGATATCAACCGCCATTGGGCCCTGCGCGCGGACTGGCGGTTTAACGTGGCAGACGACCGCGCCGCCACTGCGGGGCTGGGGCTGAGCTATAACAACGAATGCGTGGCAGTCGATGTCACTGTCGCCCGCAGCTATTCTTCGTCCACAGCGGTTGAGCCTACGACCAATTTCGGGTTTAACGTGGGCCTGAGGGGCTTTGCGGCCTCATCGGGCAACAAACAATACATTCGCTCATGCAACAGGTGAAGCTGATGACATTCTTCCCATCCATCCGGGGTTTTCTGGCCGCTGCGGCCACCGTCTTGACGCTTCAGACGGCGGATGCGCAGAACCTCTTTGCGCCCGCCGCGCGTGTCGACGACATGGTGGTCACCGAATTCGAAGTCCAACAGCGGATGCGGTTCATGCAATTGCTGAACGCACCCGGGACAGACCGCGAATCCGCGCTGAACACGCTAATTGATGACCGTCTGCGCGTGCGCGCCGTCGGTGACGCCGGGCTTGAGCTGACCGCCGAGGGTCTCCAAGAAGGTCTGGAAGAGTTCGCCGGTCGAGCCAACCTGACGGCAGAAGAATTTTCCCAATCTCTCGAACAGCAAGGCGTGGCGCGCGAAACCTTCCGTGATTTCGTTGCCAACTCCCTGTTGTGGCGCGAACTGGTCCGGGGCCTCTACCTGAACCGGGTGCAGATCAGCGAAGACGAGATTGATCAGGCGCTTGGCAACACCCGTTCGAACGGCAGCGGCATCCGGGTTTTGCTGTCTGAGATCATCATTCCCGCTCCGCCCCAGCGCGCGGCACAGGTCAACGCATTGGCCGACCGCATCGCGCAATCCCAGTCAGAGGGCGAGTTTTCGCGCTATGCCGCGCAGTATTCTGCAACCGCATCTCGTGGCCGTGGCGGACGCATGCCATGGACACCGCTGGAAAACCTGCCACCGTCACTGCATCCGATCTTGCTGGATCTGGGTGTGGGTGAGGTCACGGCCCCTCTGCCCATCCCGAACGCTGTGGCGCTGTTCCAACTGCGCGGGATTGAAGAAACCGGTACCCCCGCCAAAGAATACGCCGAGATTGAATATGCCGCCTACTACATCGCAGGCGGACGCAGTGAAGCAGGCCTCGCCGCCGCCGCCCGACTGCGTGCTGAGGTGGATGTCTGCGATGATCTTTACGGCATCGCCAAAGGCCAGCCCGAAGAAGTGCTTGAGCGCGGCGCAAAGGCACCCGGTGACATCCCCCGCGACATCGCGATTGAGCTGGCCAAGCTTGATCCGGGCGAAAGCTCCACCGCGCTGACCCGCTCAAACGGGGAAACGCTGGTGTTCTTGATGCTGTGCAACAGAACCGCCGCCGCCAATGCCGAAGCCACGCGTGAAAACGTGATCAGCGTCCTGCGCCAACGCAAGTTGCAAGGCTTTGCCAATGTGCTGATGGAACAGCTGCGCGCGGACGCACGCATCCTGATCCAGTAATGTCGCCGCTGCCGGTTGCCCTGACCTGCGGAGAGCCGGCAGGCATCGGTCCTGAGATCGCAGCCAAGGCGTGGCAAGAGCTGCGCGCAGACATCCCAATGGTGTTTTTGGGCGATCCTGCGCATCTGCCGCACTGGTACGCCCTACCAGATCATCGACAGCCCGGATGCGGCCATTGGCGTGACCCCGCAGGCCTTGCCGGTGATGGCGCGTGATTTTGGCCCAGCGGCCCGTCCCGGTCAGCCGCTGCCAGAGCACGCCAAGCATGTGATCGACATGATCGCCGAAGGGGTCAGGATGACCCAGCAGGCGCAGGCCGCCGCAGTATGTACGGCCCCCATCCACAAAAAGGCACTGATGGATGGTGCGGGTTTTTCATACCCCGGCCACACTGAATACCTTGCCGCATTGGCGGGGGTGGATGAGGTTGTGATGATGTTGGCCTCTGACGCCCTGCGCGTTGTCCCTGCCACCATCCACATCGCGCTTTCCGATGTGCCTCAGGCCCTCACCCCCAGCAAACTGCGACAGGTGATCGACATCACCCACCGCGGCCTGCAAGACCGCTTTGGCCTGGCCACGCCGCGTTTGGCCATCGCAGGTCTAAACCCCCACGCAGGTGAAGGCGGTGCGATGGGCCAAGAAGAGCTGAGCTGGATGAACAATCTGGTCACCACCATGCAGGCCGAAGGCTATGCCCTGAGCGGCCCCTTGCCCGCCGATACGATGTTTCACGCATCTGCTCGTGCGACCTATGATGCGGCGGTGTGCATGTACCACGATCAGGCGCTGATCCCGATTAAGACGCTGGATTTCGACCGGGGCGTGAACGTCACGCTGGGTCTGCCCTTTGTGCGTACATCGCCCGATCACGGCACCGCCTTCAACATCGCAGGCAAAGGCATCGCCAACCCCACCAGCATGATTGAAGCGATCAAGCTGGCCCATAAAATGGCCACCTCATGAGCGCGATTGACAGCCTGCCCCCGCTGCGCGAGGTGATCGCCCAACATAACCTGTCGGCGCGGAAATCCCTTGGGCAGAACTTCCTTTTGGATTTGAACCTCACCGCGAAAATTGCACGACAAGCGGGCGATCTGCACAATTGCGATGTGCTGGAGATCGGCCCCGGCCCCGGCGGGCTAACCCGGGGGCTGCTGTCTGAAGGCGCGCGCCATGTGTTGTGCATTGAAAAAGACAGCCGGTGCATTGCTGCCCTGAATGAGATTGCAGCAGCCTATCCCGGCAGGCTGACAATCGTCGAAGGCGACGCACTAGAGATCGACCCGCTGGCCCATCTAACGCCCCCCATCCGGGTGGCCGCCAACCTGCCCTATAACGTCGGCACTGAGTTGCTTGTCAGATGGCTGACCCCACCTGAATGGCCACCCTTCTGGCAAAGCCTGACGCTGATGTTCCAACGCGAAGTTGCCGAACGCATTGTGGCCCAGCCCGGCAGCAAGGCTTATGGCAGGCTGGCCATTCTGGCCCAATGGCGCGCTGAGGCTAAGATCGCGCTGCAGCTCCCGCCCGGGGCCTTCACGCCGCCGCCCAAGGTGTCCTCAAGTGTGGTGCATCTGACCGCTCTGCCGGAACCACGTTATCCGGCCGATGCCGCGGTGCTGTCGCGGGTTGTGGCAGCTGCGTTTAATCAACGCCGCAAGATGCTGCGCGCGGCCCTCAAAGGCGTGGCACCAGACATTGAGGACCGGTTGCTTGCGGCGGGGCTGAAACCAACCGACCGGGCTGAACAAATCCCTCTGGAAGGGTTCTGCGCGCTGGCCCGCGAAATTGCGGCCCCATGAGGTGGCTGGCCTGTCTTTTGGTGCTCTTGCTGACTGCCTGCGGCGGCTACGGCCCACAAACGGCCAACCCGGATGAGGTTGCAGCCCCGGCCCAGCGGCTGCGCGCCCTGTCGCCCCAGGTGGACCCCACCGAGGCGCAGCGCGCCGCCGCCCTCACCTTTGCAACCACCCAAGCGTTGGCCCGCAGCTATCAAATCACCGACCCGCCGCTGATCCACAACGCCAAGGTCAACGCAGGCACCAAGCCGCGGGGCCTGTGTTATCATTGGGCCGAAGACCTGCAAGCGCGGTTGGAACAAGAGGGCTTTGTCACGTTGGACATCGCGCGTGCGATTGCGAATGCTGACAGCGCCATTTTAATCGACCATTCCACGGCGGTGATCACAGCAGCAGGGGCCGCAATGGAAACCGGCGTTGTTGTGGATCCGTGGCGATATGGTGGCCGCCTATTTTGGGAAAACGTGGCTCAAGACACCCGATACGATTGGCAACCGCGCGCGCAGGTGCTGCGCGAAAAAGGCCGTATCCGTTATGTGCACCGCACGACAGGATCACTGGCCGCGCCCCCGCGGCTTTGACTGCATGCTCCGAAAGCCCTGAGCCCATCAACAAAGCCAGCCACAAAAAAGGCCCGGTGTTTGCCGGGCCTCTGTGATTATTCTGCCGCTTCCGGCTGATCCCCGCCATCCGGTGCTGGCGGCTGATCGGCATCCGCTTTGGGCTTGGGCTTGCGGCGGGGCGCGCGTTTGGGCTTGGGTTTGCTCTCAGGCGTTTCAACAAGACCGCTATCATCGTCAGAGACTTTGGCCTCGCCCTCCACCTCTGGCTGAGGCTGGGATTGAGGCTGAGGCGCCTGTGAGGCCTGATTGCTCTCACGCTCCTGCCGCTCCGCCCGCTCGCGATCCCGCTCGGCCTGGCGTTCGCGGTTCTGACGCTCTTGCTCTTCGCGGCGCTGCTCTTGTTCCCGCTGAGCCTCCGCCAACAGGCGCAGGTAGTGCTCAGCATGCTGCTGGAAGTTCTCAGCCGCCACGCGGTCATTGCTTAGCTGCGCATCACGGGCAAGCTGATTGTATTTCTCAATCACCTGCTGCGGGGTGCCGCGCACTTTGCCTTCGGGTCCTGAACTGTCAAAGACACGGTTGACGACGTTGCCGCCCTGTTGGTTGCGGTTACGGTTATTCTTCGACCGGGACCGGGATCTTGTGGACTTCATGAAAGGATAACAGCCTTTGGTGCTTTTCGCTTTTTAACCGAACGGCGCAGGGCGCATCATATTGTCGGTAGATGGGAGTGTTGGGCAATCTGCCGCGCGGGACCGCCTAAGCATCCACCGCTACAACATCTTTGAATAAGCATGGCTGGACGAGCACGGCAAGCGAAAACGCACAAAAAGGCGCAATTGGCAGGTGAATTTGCAAATCTATGCCGGTTCGCTTGCGCAAACGACACGGTCCTTGCCACCCAGATCCTGCACCACCTCAACAGAGGCCCAGCCAGACCGCATGAAAATCTCAGCAACAGCTGGCCCCTGTTGCCACCCGATCTCAACCATCACGCGTCCAGCAGGCGTCAGATACCCCTGCGCCTCTTGGGCGATAACGCGGTATGCAGACAACCCATCAAACCCATCTGTCAGGGCCATGCGCGGCTCATGTTCGCGCACCTCTGGCGCAATGGAGGGCATCTCGGATGCAGCAATATAGGGCGGATTGGCGACGATCAGATCAAACCGGCCTTGGACATTTTCAAACCAATCAGACTGCAAGACATCTGCCCGCCCGCTCACGCCAAAATGCACCGCATTGGCGCTGGCCTGCAGACAGGCATCCTCTGACAGATCAACGCCCACGCCTTTTGCATCGGGCTGTTCAGCCAAGAGCGTGACCAGAATACAGCCCGATCCCGTCCCCAAATCCAGCACCGTATCAAAGGGCCGCGTCAGCGCCATTTCGATCAACGTCTCCGTTTCTGGGCGCGGGTCCAGCACATTGCGGCTAATCTTGAAATCACGGCCATAAAACGCCCGGCTGCCCACCAGTTGAGACACCGGCACCCGCACAGCCCGCAAGGCAATCAGATGCTCAAAACGTTCTTCGATCTCAGGGGCAATTTCCTCAGGCGCGATCAATGTGACCCGTGCGGCATCGACCGATGCGGCATGGGCCAACAGAACCCGCGCATCCCGCGCAGGATCCGGCACGCCCGCCGCCCGCAGCCGTGACGCCGCCGCCGCCATCGCTTCACCTGCTGTGCTCATTGGTTCATCTCAGCCATTTGCTGAGCCTGCGCATCTGCAGTGAGCGCGTCAATGATTTCGTCCAAATCGCCCTGCATCACCGCATCCAGACGGTAAAGGGTCAGGTTGATCCGGTGATCTGTCATGCGCCCTTGGGGGAAGTTGTAGGTGCGGATCCGCTCAGACCGGTCGCCAGATCCCACTTGGGCCGCCCGGTCGGCTGAGCGTTCGTCATCCACACGTGAGCGTTCCAGATCATAAAGCCGGGCCTTGAGCACCTGCATTGCCTTTTCACGGTTGCGGTGCTGGGACTTTTCCGAGCTGGTGACCACAATGCCGGTTGGCAAATGGGTGATGCGCACCGCGGAATCGGTGGTGTTCACGTGCTGGCCGCCCGCGCCTGAGGACCGCATGGTATCAATCCGCAGATCATTGGCGTTTATCTCAATGTCGACATCCTCGGCTTCGGGCAAAACCGCGACGGTTGCGGCAGAGGTGTGGATACGCCCGCCGCTTTCCGTGCTGGGCACCCGCTGCACCCTGTGCACACCACTTTCAAACTTCATGCGCGCAAAGACATTCTGGCCTGTGATATGCGCCACAACTTCCTTCACGCCGCCCAGCTCCGTCATCTGCTCTTCGATCAAATCAAAGCCCCAGCCGCGCGCTTCGGCATAGCGTTGGTACATGCGCAACAAATCCGCCGCAAAAAGGGCGGCTTCGTCGCCCCCAGTCCCGGGCCGGATTTCCAGCATCGCAGGCTTTGCATCCGCCGCATCCTTAGGCAGCAGCGCAATCTGCAACGCCTCTTCGGCCTGCGGCAACGCGGCTTTCAGCGCGGGCAATTCATCCTGCGCCAGCTCAGCCATTTCGGGATCGTCCAGCATGGCTTCGGCTGCGGCAAGATCATCCAACAACTGGCGATAGGCCAAAACCTGCTCAACCACCGGCTTAAGATCCGCGTATTCCTTGGCCAGGGCGGCAAAGTCCGCCCCGTCTGATCCGGCAGACATAGACGCTTCCAGGTACTGAAAACGCTGCACGATCTGTTCAAGGCGGTCCATGGGTATCATGGCGACCTCATGTCGCTGATGGAAAGGGCTTGGTCAAGAGCGGGTTCGTGGTATGATAGCACCATGAAACGTCTTAGCTTCTTTATCGCTCTTCTTGCGCTGCCAGCGTCGGCAGATGTCACATCCCCAAGTGGTAAAACGGTTGATTGCTATTGCACGGACCGGAACCGCAACCGGATCGAACTGGGGGAAATGATCTGCATGCAGGTAGATGGCCGCATGTTCATGGCGCAGTGTCAGATGTCTTTGAACGTGCCCATGTGGCGCGAGGTCCAACAGGGGTGCCTGTCCTCAGAGCTGCGCAGCAGCGAGCCACCCTTTAATCCGCTTGGTGTTTACCCCAAGATCTGACCGTCCAAAGCGCAAGCGCCCGTAAACCTCCAGATACCGCGTGCCGTCGGGCATCGCGTAAAGGCCGATCGTAGTATAATCGGGAAATCCGACCACGGCGGTCCGGCTGATCAAAGTGATCTGACCCTCCTCAACCGATCCTGCCAGAACGCGCGTGCGCGGATCTTTCTGGGCAGCGCCCACAACCGATCTGAACTCTGATACGCCGTCCCCGTCCACAACCTTGCGCCAGATGTAGCCATTCTTGCGTTTGACCGTTTCGACGGCCGCAGGTTTGGCCTGTTTGTGCCACCGCACCGGATCTGAGGGGGCGAGCCGCACATAGACCGCGAAGGCCACCAGAATTGCCAATATCAACCAAATAGCCATGCGGCCTGTCTCCTTTAATTTGTTCACACCAGGTCTGCTCGTTACCGGTAGGCAACGCCGGGCAGAACGCAAAGCATCTCATAAAGAATGTTCGCACCAGTTAAGGCCGTATTCCCGCTTGTGTCATAGGGAGGCGAAACCTCAACCAGATCGCCACCGACGATGTTCAGGCCACGCAACCCTCGGATCAACTCCATGGCCTGCGGGGTGGTCAACCCGCCGATCTCAGGCGTGCCAGTGCCGGGGGCATAGGCGGGATCGAGGCTGTCGATGTCATAGGTCACATAGGTCGGCAGCCCGCCGATATCGCGCCTGATCTCAGCACTGAGCGAGGCAAGGCTGCGCCCCCACAGCTCTTGCGCCAAGAACTGCTGAAATCCCCAGCCAGCGGCCTCTTTGAAATCTTCTGCCGAATACCCCGTGCCGCGCAGGCCAATTTGGTAGGTTTTTGAGGCGTTTATCAGCCCTTCTTCATATGCGCGTCGAAACACGGTGCCATGGGCCTCTTTCTCTCCGAACATCTCGTCGTTCACATCGGCATGGGCATCCACGTGCACCAGCGCAACCGGCCCATGTTTGGCGGCAATCGCACGCAGGATCGGCAATGTCAGGGAATGATCGCCGCCAATGGCCAGCGGGATCACATCTGACTTTAAGATACCACCGTAACTATCTGAAATGATGCGCAGGCTTTCGGCCAATGAAAACGTATTGATGGCCAGATCGCCAATGTCTGCCACCTGCAGACTGTCAAAGGGCGCGGCACCAGTCGCAAGGTTATAGGGCCGCAACATCGCGCTTTCGGCGCGCACCTGTTTTGGCCCAAAGCGCGTCCCGGACCGCCAAGAGGTGCCGATATCAATGGGCACCCCCAACACGGCCACATCAAGCCCGGACAGATCCGCTGCCGAGGGCAGCCGCATGAACGTATTGGGCCCCGAGAACCGCGCCAGATCATTGCCGCTGATGGGCTGGTTCTTGTCCGTCATGCCTGACGCATCCTGGCACCCAGCAGCGACAAAAGCTCTGTTGCGACATGCGCGCCGGCAATGGCTGTGGCCCCTGTGGTGTCAAAGGGGGAGAGACTTCTACCACGTCCCCGCCCACTATGTTGATCCCCGCAAGGCCGCGCAGCATCGCGGCTGCCTGCGCTGAGGTCAGCCCGCCCCAGACCGGCGTGCCCGTCCCCGGCGCATAGGCCGGATCAAGCGCGTCAATGTCCCAGGTAAGATAGCATGGCCGCGTGCCCAAGATCTCTTTCACCCGTGCAACCACCGCCATTGGGCCAATCTCATGCACTTCTGCCGCGTCGATGATGTGCACACCCAACGTGTCTTCGTTCACCGTGCGAATACCAACCTGTACCGAGGTCGCAGGATCAACGATGCCGGACTTCACCGCCTTGTAAAACATGGTGCCGTGGTCGATCCGGTCCATGTCATCGTCAACCCAGGTATCGGTATGGGCATCAAACTGCAGCAGGCTGATCGGCCCGTATTTTTCGGCATAGGCCTTTAGGATTGGGTAGGTGATATAGTGATCGCCCCCCAACACAACGCTGGCGGCACCAGCGTCCAAAATGCCCCGGATATGCCCTGTCAGCGCATCCGGAAAGGCCGGGACATTGGCGTGATCAAAGGCCAGATCACCATAGTCTGCGATGGCAAATTCGCTCAGCACATCGAAATCCCAACCATAGGGCGCATCGGGTGCCTGCAAGGCGCTCGCCTCGCGGATCGCGCGGGGGCCCAGGCGTGTGCCGGGCCGGTTGGTAACGGCCTGATCAAAAGGCACGCCCGTCACAGCGATATCAACGCCCGTCAGATCCTTGGTGTACTTGCGCCGCAAAAACGACGTCGCACCGCCAAAGGTCACTTCAAAGCTGGGGCCTTTGAGGTCTTCACGGGTGAAGGCCAGATCAATCTGGTTCTTTGCATCCTCAAGCGCCATGGATCAGCCCGCCGCCAAAGGCTGTGCATGCTCCACCAGCCGCACAAAATAAGAGGCCCCGATGGGTGCGATGTCATCATTGAAGTTATAGCCCGGGTGATGCAGCCCCGGCCCTTCGCCCTGCCCCAAAGCCACATAGGCACCGGGCACGGCCTCAAGCATGAAAGAGAAATCCTCTGATCCCATGACCGGTGGCATCGCAGGCATGACCGCCTCTTGCCCCGCAACGTCGCGGGCGACATCCACCGCAAATTGGGTTTTGGCCGCGTCATTCACCGTTGCCGGATAGCCGTATTCAAAATTCAGCTCTGCTTTCAGCCCGTAGGCCGCGGCATGACCGTCAACAAGTGCCTGCATCCGCGCCACCACCATCGCCTGCACCTCTTTGCTGAAGGTGCGGCAGGTGCCGTTGATCATCGCTGTTTCCGGGATCACATTGTCAACCGTGCCGGTGTGGATCTGCGTCACCGAGATGACCAAACGCTCCAACGGATCAAGGTTCCGGCTGACGATGGATTGAAACCCTTGCACCAGCGAACAGGCCGCCACGACCGGATCCACGCAATTGTGCGGTTGCGCCCCATGACCGCCCACGCCTGTTAAGGTCACGGTAAAGGTATCGGCAGCCGCCATCACCGGACCGGGCGTGGTAAAGAAATGGCCCAAAGGCAGCCCCGGCGCGTTGTGCATGGCATAGACCTCAGAGATGTCGAACCGGTCCATGATCCCTTCTTGGACCATAACCTCAGCACCGCCCCCCTGCTCTTCGTCGGGCTGAAAGATCAACGCCACGCGGCCCGAAAACTTGCGCGTCTCTGCCAGATACTTCGCAGCCCCCAACAACATCGTTGTGTGCCCGTCATGGCCGCAGGCATGCATTTTGCCTGCATGGGTGGAGGCGTAGTCCACACCTGTCTCTTCTGTGATGGGCAACCCGTCCATATCGGCGCGCAGCCCAATCGTTGGCCCATCCCCCTGCCCGTTGATGATGGCCACGATACCTGTCTTAGCGATGCCGGTATGCAGCTCATCCACGCCAAACTCTTTGAGACGTTCAATCACAAAGGCCGAGGTTTGGTGGCATTCCAGCCCCAGCTCAGGGATGGTGTGCAAATGCCGCCGCCATGCTGTCATATCGGCGCTGTAATCCGCAATTCGGTTAATCACTGGCATGGGCTGGACTCCTTTTCGCGGCTGCAACAGGGTGCATCTGACACACAAAAAGGCAAAGCTGCAATGGGCGACGACCTGATACACGACAATGACGCTGGGATAGAACGCTTGCTGGAAATCATGCGCCGCCTGCGCGACCCCGAAACCGGCTGCCCGTGGGATATTGAGCAGGACTTTGACAGCATCGCGCCCTACACCATCGAAGAAGCCTATGAGGTCGCGGACGCGATTGAGCGGCGCGATTGGGCGGAGTTGGAAGGCGAATTGGGCGATCTGCTGCTGCAATCGGTCTATCACACCGCGATGGGCGAAGAGGCTGGCCACTTCACCTTTCAGTCCGTTGTCCAGAACATCTCAAACAAGATGGTGGCCCGGCATCCGCATGTGTTTGGGCAAGAAAGCCGTGACAAAAGCGCAGAGCAACAGACCGCTGACTGGGAAGCGATCAAGGCGCAAGAGCGTGCAGGCAAAGCGCAAAGCGGCGCGTTGGACGGGGTTGCGGTGGGTTTGCCAGCCTTGCTACGGGCGCTCAAACTGCAAAAACGGGCAGCGCGGGTGGGCTTTGATTGGCCCGACACCGACAAGGTGATCGACAAGCTGATCGAAGAAGCAGGCGAGCTGGTGGAGGCGCGCGATACCCTGACACCGGATGCGGTTGAAGATGAGTTTGGGGATTTGCTTTTTGTCATGGCCAACCTTGGGCGCCATCTGGGCGTGGATCCAGAAGCTGCGTTAAGGCGCACAAACGCCAAGTTTATCCGCCGCTTTGAAGCGGTCGAAGCGCGTCTGGCCGCACTTGGCAAAACGCCAGGCGACAGTAATCTCGAAGAGATGGACGCGCTTTGGGATGCGGTCAAAGTGGATGAGCGGCAGCGCGCCGCAAAGACCTGACGCGCCCCTTTTGTTCTGAGGGACGATCGCTTATCTGTGCCCGGTAAAGGAAGTGACATGGCACCCCAAAAAATCATCATTGATACAGATCCCGGCCAAGATGACGCGGTCGCGATCTTGCTGGCATTGGCCAGCCCCGAAGACCTTGACGTGTTGGGCATCACCTGTGTTGCAGGCAATGTCCCGCTGGATCTGACATCAAAGAATGCGCGTATTATCTGTGAGTTAGCGGGCAAAACGGATGTTGCGGTTTATGCCGGATGTGACCGCCCCTTGGGCCGCGACTTGGTTACGGCAGAGCATGTGCACGGCAAAACCGGCCTGGATGGCCCCAACCTGCCCGACCCGCAGATGCCGCTGGCCCAAGGTCATGCGGTAGACTTCATTATTGACACCCTGCGCGCAGAGCCTGCGGACAGCATCACGCTTTGCCCGCTTGGCCCGCTCACCAACATCGCAACCGCGTTCCAAAAGGCCCCTGACATTGCGCAGCGCGTGAAGCAGATCGTCCTGATGGGCGGCGGCTATTTCCAAGGCGGCAACATCACGCCAACTGCTGAATTCAACATTTACGTCGACCCGCAAGCCGCCGATATCGTGTTTAAATCAGGCGTTGATATTGTTGTTATGCCGCTGGATGTCACGCACAAGGCACTGGTGACGAAACCCCGCAACGATGCCTTCCGCGCTCTGGGCACACCGGTTGGGATTGCAGTGGCAGAGATGACCGATTTCTTTGAACGGTTTGACAAGGAAAAATATGGCTCTGCCGGGGCACCATTGCACGACCCTTGTGTCACCGCCTATCTCATCCAGCCTGAACTTTTCGCGGGCCGTCACATCAACGTTGAGATCGAAACACAATCAGAGCTGACCATGGGCATGACCGTCGCCGATTGGTGGCGCGTGACGGACCGCCCGCCAAATGCGACGTTCATGGGGGATATCGACGCTGACGGCTTTTTCGCCCTTCTCACCGAACGATTGGCCCGGTTGTGAGCGCGGCCCTCACCCTTGCCAAACCCGAACATCTGGAAAAGGTGGTCAAGCTTTGTACCGCTTTTCATACCGAAGAAGGCATCAGCCTGAACGACGAGGCGCGCAAAGCAGGTTTGTTGCCGCTGTTAGAGGGGCAGCCATATGGTGCCATCTATCTGATCGGTCCGGCTTCGGCTCCCATCGGCTATATCGTGGTCTGTTTTGGCTGGTCGGTGGAATTTGGCGGGCTCGATGCCATCATTGATGAGCTTTATATCCGGCCCGGCGTGCGCGGGCGCGGCATCGCAACAGAAGCGTTGATTGCCTTGCCACGCGCCCTGTCTGGCGCGGGCCTAAGGGCCATCCACCTGGAAGTGGACCGGACCAATGCGGCCGCCCTGAAGCTATATAAACGCGCCGGGTTTCAGCCAAGAGACCAATATATGTTCATGTCAAAGCAGCTTTGAAACCGATGCACATCCCCTTTGATAACAGCTACGCCACTCTGCCCGACGGCTTTTACACCAAGCTCACGCCAACCGCGGTCTCAGACCCAAAGCTGCTGGCCTTCAACGATGATCTTGCGGCCCTCTTGGGCATTACCGCAGGCGATGTGGAAGGTTTGGCGGCGGTCTTTGGCGGCAACAGCGTGCCACAAGGCGCAGAGCCGCTGGCGCAGCTTTATGCAGGCCACCAATTTGGCACCTATAACCCGCAGCTGGGCGATGGCCGGGCCCTTTTGCTGGGCGAAGTTGTCGGCACGGACGGGATACGCCGGGACATCCAGCTCAAAGGGTCAGGTCCAACGCCCTATTCGCGGATGGGCGATGGCCGCGCGTGGCTGGGTCCGGTGCTGCGCGAATATGTGATCTCAGAGGCGATGCACGCCCTTGGCATTCCCACCACCCGCGCGCTGGCCGCTGTTGCGACCGGCGATCAGATCTGGCGCGAACAAGGGGCGCTGCCCGGTGCGGTGCTGACCCGCGTGGCGCAAAGCCATCTGCGCGTGGGTACGTTTCAGATCTTTGCCCACCGCGGCGAAGTTGAGAACCTTGCCAAACTAACCCAATACGCCATTGATCGGCATTACCCTGAGGCCAAAGGCCCCATGGACCTGTTGCGCGCGGTCTGTGCCGCACAGGCTGATTTGTTGACCCGCTGGATGTCGGTGGGCTTTATCCACGGCGTGATGAACACCGACAATTGCACCATCAGCGGAGAGACCATTGATTATGGCCCCTGCGCGTTTATGGACGCGTTTCACCAGAACCGGGTCTACAGCTCCATTGACCAGCAAGGCCGCTATGCTTTTGGCAATCAGCCAAACATCGTGGTGTGGAACATGGCGCAGCTTGCCACCAGCCTGATCCAGCTTTTCGATGACCGCGACGCCGCCGTTGAAGAAGCCACCGAGATTGTGCACGCCATGCCAGCTTTGCTGGAAGCCGGGTGGCGGCAGCGGTTTGGGGCCAAGATCGGCCTTGCCTCAGCCACAGCCGAGGACACCAAGCTGATCGAAGACCTGCTTGCGTTGATGCAGAAAGATGGTGCTGATTTCACCAATACCTTCCGCGCGCTTGGCACCGACGCTGCGCGTGACCAGCTAACGGACCGCGACGCATTTGATGCCTGGGCCGCGCTTTGGCAGGCCCGTTTGGCGCGCGAAACGGGCGCGCGCGACCGGATGGCCGCCGCCAACCCCGCTGTCATCCCGCGCAACCACCGGATGGAGGAGATGATCCAAGCTGCCGTTGCAGAGGACATGGCCCCATTTAAACGGCTGATGGGCGCGCTGCGGACACCTTTCGTCGAAACGGACGCCGAGCTTAGCCGACCGCCTGCCCAGTCAGAGATCGTGCCAGCCACCTTCTGCGGCACCTAAAGCGCGCTTGGGCAACGGTCTTTGGCGGCCTCTAAGACGCCAAGCTCACAAAGGCCCGCTATGCCGCCGTTTTGGGTTTGCGGTTGATCAGAAATATCCCACCGGCCACCAGCACCAGCGCGCCCCAAATGGAGGGGGCGACCTCTTCTGACAGCAGCAGCCAGCCCAACAGAACCGAAAACACCGGCGACAGAAAGCTGAAGGAGGCGACTGAGGACGCAGGGTAAATCGTCATCAGCCAGAACCAGAACAGAAATCCCAGGCTGGCCACGCCGATGATCTGAAACGCCATTGCCGCGTAGTGAAGGGGCTCAATATCGCGCACCAAGGGGCCAAATGCGGGCGCAAGCAGCAGCAGGATGGGCGCGGAGATCGCCACCTGAAACAGCAATTGCTGCGTCGGCGGCACCTTGGACAAGGGTGTCAGCCGCACGCAGACCACGATGGCCGCCCAACACAGCGCCGACATCAACGCCAAAAGATCACCCGCCCAGCTCACCTCGCCCCCGTCCCGGTCCGCCATCGCGATGGCAACGCCTGCCATGGCCATGACCAGCCCGATGGATTTGATTTTGGTCAGCCCCTCGCCCGGGAAAAAGACATGCGCAAAAAGCGCCAGCCACACGGGCATGGAATAAAAGATCACGGAGGCCCTGCTGACCGTGGTGATGTCCAGCGCGGTGAAAAGGCAAATGAACTCCAACGCAAAGATCAACCCAGCAGCGATCCCGCCTGCCCAGGCCGATCTGGGCACATGAAAGCTGATACCGCGCAGCCACATCCAAAGCGCCAGCACCAAAACCGCCCCAGCTGAGCGCACGCCCGCCTGAAAAACCGGGCTGATCCCGTCTGATGTGACCTTGATCACCACTTGGTTAAAGGCCAGGTGCAGCGCAAAAGCGATCAATGCCGCTGCACCCAAGAAGTCCATGTGTTCTTTGCGTTCCATCCTCTCACCAGCGCGCAGCACGCCGGGGCTGTCAATGCGTAAACTGTTGCCGATGCGGCAGATTGTTTGAATTTCCCCTCCCTCACCGGGGAAAACCTGCCACAGTGGCGGGCGACTCGATTAATGTGGGGGATCACAACATGAGCTTGATGAAAACACTGGCCAAAGTGGCCGTAGGCGTTGCTGTTGCCAAAGGGGCCAGCGCCATGATGCGCAACACCGGCGGCACACAAGCGGCCTCAGCCGGAGGGTTGGGCGGCTTGCTAGGCGGTCTTGCGGGTGCGGCAGGCGGTGTCGGTGGCGGCGCTGCTGGCCGGGGCGGCGGTATCGAAGATATGCTGGGCGGCCTGTTGGGCGGTGCCGGTGGGCGCACGGGCGGTGGCATGCCCGGCGGACTGGGCGGGTTGTTGAACCAACTGGGCGGTGCCAGCAGCGCTGGATCATCCGGCGGTTTGGGCGATTTGCTGGGCGGTCTGGCCGGGGCTGCTGGTGCAGGTGGCCTGCTGGGCGGCCTGGGGGCGGCTGTGCAAAAACGACCCAGCCAGAATGCCCATGACTTTGGCGCGGTCCTGAACTCTCAATTCGCGGCCACACCAGAGCCCGAGATTGAACCATCGCAAGAACAAGAAGCCGCCGCAGGGCTGATGCTGGCTGCGATGATCCAGGCGGCAAAGTCTGACGGAACCTTTGATGAGGCTGAAAAAGACAAGCTTCTCAACCAGCTGGGCGATGTCGATGCTGAGGAAGCCGCCTTTGTGCAGGCGCAATTACAAGCGCCTGTCGATGTCGAAGGCCTGGTGCGCGACACACCGCGGGGGATGGAGCCTCAGATCTACGCAATGTCGATCCTGGGCATCGACCTCGATACCCAGCAAGAGGCGCAGTATCTGCACAAACTTGCACAGGCCTACGGTATGAGCGCGGATCAGGTGAATGACATCCACGGCCAGATGGGCGTGCCGTCCCTTTATACCTGATCAGTCGGGTCCAGCGCTGTTAGGGTCAGGGTCCATTCATATCGCGCCACTGGCGTCAAAACCGCGAAATTTTAGTGGTTTGAGACATGTCCGCGCCGAACGGGTTCATTGCAAATGTCTCATGCCGCTGAAAGGAAGCGGTTTTGTCGTCCTTCGGATTTGACAGATTTTCCTCATGAGCTGCGTTACATCTGCTTGAAATTCAACAAGAGTTCCTGCGCAGATGTGCCTTGTCACGAAAAAAATCTGTCAAACCAGCGGTGTGAGATTAATGGACCCTGACCCTAGGCAGCGCTGGCTTTCCCGCGCCCGCCGCGGCGACGGCGCTGACCGTTGCCGCCGGGCTTACCTGCATTGGCAGACTTGGGCGCACCGCCACCTCTGGCTTGTCCCCCTGCCGGTTTGCGCGCACCACCACCGCCGGACCTGCGGCCACGGCCACCACGGGCGGGTTTCTCTTCGATCTCGGCCCCTTCCCATGCGCGGCCAGAGGCCACTGGAATGCGGATCTTCATCGTTTTCTGAATGGCAATCAACTCGCCCATCTCATCGGGTGCACAAAAAGCAACCGCAGCGCCGTCTTTACCCGCGCGCGCGGTGCGGCCAATGCGGTGCACGTATTGATCCGGCACGTTGGGCAGATCGTAGTTATAGACAAACTTCACATCCGGGATGTCGAGGCCCCGCGCCGCCACATCCGTAGCCACCAGAACCGTGATGTCACCAGCCTTGAACCCCGCTATCGCGCGGTCCCGCTGACCTTGGGATTTGTTGCCGTGGATGGAGGCCGCGTCAAAACCCGCCTTCACCAGCGTCTTCATCAGCTTTTCTGAGCCATGTTTCGTGCGGCCAAAAACCAGCGCCCGTTCGCCTTTGTGCTTGCTCAAAAGCTCAATCAGCAATGACGTTTTTTCCGCCTTGGCAATGAAATGCACCTCTTGCGTGACCTTATCGGCGGCCTTGCCGGGGGTGAGACCTCAACCCGGATGGGGCGGTCCAGATAGGTGTTGGCAATCTCATTCATCAGCTTGGGCATCGTGGCCGAAAAGAGCATCGTCTGACGCTCTTTCGGGATCACGGCTGAGATTTTGCGCAGGTCATGGATAAAGCCCATGTCGAGCATCTGATCGGCCTCATCCAGCACCAGGAACGTCGTCTCTTCGAGCCGCACAGCCTTGCGGTCCATCAAATCCAGCAAGCGGCCCGGCGTGGCAACAAGGATATCAACCCCGCGTTCCAACCGCTTGATCTGAGGGTTGATGCCCTGCCCGCCAACGACCATCTGCACCTTCAACGGCGTCCGTTCGCAGTAGCCTTTGAGGTTGACCATGATCTGCTGCGCCAACTCTCGTGTTGGGGCCAGCACCAGGGCGCGCACGCTGCGCGGTGCGGGGCGTTTGGGATCGGCCAGCATCTGCGCGACCAGCGGCACGCCAAAAGCGGCGGTCTTGCCGGTGCCGGTTTGGGCCAGCCCCATTACGTCACGGCCATTCAACGCATGTGGGATGGCTTGTTTCTGGATCGGGGTGGGATCTGTAATGCCCATATCTTTCAGACGCGCCACCAGCTTTGGCGGCAGGTCCATCATATCAAAATCGCTCATATCTCTCTTTCAGCACCCGGTTTTCAGGCGCATGTTTCGCGGGACGCGTCCTGCGTCCTGGGTGGGTCACGCAAATCGGATCGCGGCCGGGTCCACAATGACATCCAGCCGTCCAATGCGTTTGCCCCACGCGTGATCTTGGGAACAGGGGCGGCCTTGGGCGGTTGTGCAGCGGATCGCTCCGGCACCAACCCTGCTCACGCGGCAGAAGGCATCGCCTGCCCTGCAGATGGGGCACGCGCCCGCATAAGTCAACCGGCAACAGGAAATCCGGTGGCACCGCATCCAAAAGGACGCTAAGGGAAGGACCACGATTTGACTGAGGACGCACCGATGGGCACAACCATCTTGCAACGCTGTGAAGATATGGGCCTGCGCATGACCGGCCAGCGTCGCATCATCGCACAGGTCATTCAGGACAGCGACGATCATCCCGACGTCGAAGAGCTTTTTAGCCGGGCTGCCAAGCTGGACAATGGGATCTCCATTGCGACGGTCTACCGCACCGTGAAGCTTTTCGAAGAGGCGGGCATCCTCGACAAGCTGGAATTTGGCGATGGCCGCGCGCGCTATGAGGATGCCGAGCGGGATCATCACGATCACCTCATTGATCTGAACTCAGGCGAAGTGATCGAATTCGTCGATGCCGAAATCGAAGCGCTGCAGGAAAAGATTGCCCGCAAGCTGGGCTATGAGCTGCGCGGCCACCGGTTGGAGCTTTACGGCGTGCCGATCAAACCGTCCGAGACGTGATGGGCTTAGCCCGCGCCAGCATGGCGGGCAGCATAAAGGTCAACACCATTAGCCGGGCGATGTGACAGGCCGCAACAAACCCCGGCACGGCCCCCAAAACCGCCCCCATGGCAATCATCGTCTCAAGCCCGCCGGGGGCAAAGGCGATAAGCACATGCGCAGATGGCATCCCCAAAAGCAGAGCGACCGGCACGGCAGCAACCGCCACAACCGCAACCGCGATCGTGGTCACGAACAGCCCCGCTGCAAGGCCCTGACGCAGGTCTGCCAGCCGCACCCCCGCAAACCGGGTGCCAATGAGCGCCCCAAGCACCAGATACGCCGGCAGCACCACTTCTTCCGGCAGAACGCCCGGGGTCAGAGTGCTCAGATGTCCGGCCGCCGACAGCACCATTGCCCCCATCAACAAGGGTGCTGGCACGGACAAACGCTTGAAGAGCAGCCCCAAGACGACGCCACCCCCGGCCAATGCAGCGATATGAACCAGCGCCATGGCATCGCCCTGCGGTGCGATGCTGCCTGAAACCTCAATGCCAAGCGCCAGCGCGACAAAGGGCACCACGATGGTCAGCGACAACAGGCGCACCGACTGAGTGATCGCAATCCGCGCCACGTCAGTGCGCAGATCAGACGCCACCGCAATCACGAAACTCAAATGCCCCGGTGCGGCAGCAAGGATCGCCGCCTTCGGCTCAAATCCGAACCACCGCACCAAAGCGGCAGCACACAGGCGCAAAACCAACCACATCGCAATTGCCATCGCCACAAAGGCCAAGGGCCAGCGGATCATCGCGGCCAAGGCATCCGCGTCAAAGCCGGATCCAACTGCCAGCCCCAAAACGATAAAACAGACATCGCGCAACCGATCATCAATTGCCGTGGCCACCCCCAAAAGCCCCGCAAGCGTCACAGCCACCGCAGGCCCCAAAAGCATGAACACAGGGGCCGACACCGCCCATCCCACGCCAGCGCCGCACACCGCAACTGCCAAAGTCATCAGTGTTGCCATCAGGCTGGATGTCGGGGTGGCAAGGCGCATGCCCCCTGTCCTATCACTGCCCCTTGCCCTTGTCCGGTAAAACCGTCATGCCAAGCGCAAGGCAAGACACTCAAGGACAACAGATGGATAATCTACGCGGTGCATCCCTGATGGTGCTGGCCATGCTTGGCTTTGCCGTAGAGGATATGTTCATCAAATTCATGGCCGGTGGCATCAGCGTGGGCCAGATCATGGTCATGCTGGGCGGCGGTGGTGCCCTTTTCTTTGGCGCGGTGGTGCTGGCGCAGGGCAATGCACTTTGGTCGCGTGAGATGATGATCCTGCCCACGGCCATACGCGCCTTGGGTGAGATTGTGGGCACGATGGGCTTTATTTCGGCCATCGTCTTTACCTCCATCTCCAGCGCCTCTGCCATTTTGCAGGCCACACCGCTTGTCGTCACCTTGGGGGCGGCGCTGTTTTTGGGCGAACAGGTCGGCTGGCGCCGGTGGAGCGCGGTATCGGTGGGCCTGTGCGGCGTCTTGCTGATCATCCGCCCCGGCTTTGACAGCTTTGAGGTTCTGTCTCTGTTGGCAGTCTTGGGTGTACTGGGCCTGGCCGCGCGCGATCTTGCCACGCGCCGCATCCCACCTGAGACCTCAACCATGCAACTGAGCTTTCTGGGGTTCGTCGTGCTGGTGCCTGCCGGGATCGGGCTGATGCTGGTGACCAACACACCCTTTGCCCAGCCAACAGGTCGTGAGATGTGGCTGTTTGCGGCCGCGTTGATCGTTGGGTTGGGGGCTTACTACGCGATTGTGGCGGCCATGCGCGTGGGCGACGTGAGCTTTGTGACCCCTTTCCGCTATGCCAGATTGCTCTTTGCGCTGGTGATTGGCGTCATGGTCTTCAACGAGATCCCCCGATGCGCTGACCCTGACGGGGGCTGCCATCATCGTGGCCTCAGGCATCTATACCGTCTGGCGTGAGCGGCGGTTGGCACAGCGCTAGACCTACCGCAAAGACATGTTAGCGCAAACAAGCGCCTTTCCCCTGCTGCGCTGGCCCTGTAAAGACAAGCCAACGTAACCCAGAGGACCCTTCCATGAGCACCATCATCGACATCCACGCCCGCGAAATCCTGGACAGCCGAGGCAACCCAACGGTGGAGGTTGATGTCATCTTGGAAGACGGCACCATGGGCCGGGCGGCAGTACCCTCAGGTGCCTCAACCGGTGCCTATGAAGCCGTTGAAAAACGCGACGGCGACGCGGCGCGCTACATGGGCAAAGGGGTGCTTGAGGCCTGCGCTGCTGTAAACGGCGAAATTGCCGAAGCGCTGGTTGGCATCGATGCCACGGATCAGGTTGAAATTGATGAAACCATGATTGAGCTTGACGGCACCGACAACAAGTCGCGTTTGGGCGCAAATGCGATCCTGGGCGTGTCCTTGGCCACCGCAAAAGCTGCGGCTGATTACTGCACCCAGCCGCTATACCGCTATGTCGGCGGCACCTCTGCGCGGGTGTTGCCCGTGCCGATGATGAACATCATCAACGGGGGGAGCACGCGGATAACCCCATCGACATCCAGGAATTCATGATCATGCCAGTGGCCGCAGAGAACATCCGCGATGCGGTGCGCATGGGGTCTGAGGTGTTCCACACCCTGAAAAAAGAGCTTTCCGCAGCAGGCCTCTCCACCGGCATCGGCGATGAGGGCGGATTTGCCCCCAACATTAGCTCCACTCGGGACGCGCTTGATTTCATTCTGAAATCCGTTGACAAAGCTGGATACAAACCCGGCGAAGAGATTTACCTTGCGCTGGATTGCGCGGCGACAGAATACTTTAAGGACGGCAAGTATGTCCTTGCAGGTGAGGGAAAAACGCTCACAAGTGAAGAGAATGTGGACTACCTTGCCGCGCTGGTTTCAGATTATCCCATCATCTCCATCGAAGACGGCATGTCAGAAGATGACTGGGACGGTTGGAAGGCCCTGACCGACAAGCTGGGCGGATCTGTCCAACTGGTGGGCGATGACCTTTTTGTCACCAACCCCGCGCGCCTGGCCGACGGCATAAAGAAGGGCAGCGCCAATTCCATGCTGGTCAAGGTCAACCAAATCGGCAGCCTGACGGAAACCTTGAAAGCCGTGGACATGGCCCACCGCGCGGGCTTCACCAATGTGATGTCGCACCGCTCTGGTGAAACGGAGGATGCCACCATCGCCGATCTGGCCGTCGCCACCAATTGCGGCCAGATCAAAACCGGCTCTCTGGCCCGGTCTGACCGGCTGGCAAAGTACAACCAGTTGATCCGCATCGAAGAAATGCTGGGCGAGACCGCGCAATATGCAGGCCGCAGCATTCTAAAATAAGCTGTGCCAGGCGCGCCGGTGTCCGACATAGAGATCATCCAAGCCACCTCAGAGGCGGACGTGGACGCCGTCCGTCGCCTGTGCTGGGACTACCGCGCGTTTCTGTTTGAGCTGTCTGAGGTGGACCGGAAGATCACCGAAACCTTCTATCCTGTGCCAAAATACGAGGCGCTGATGTCTGCGCTGCCCCGCCATCACGCCCGCCCGACGGGTCTGATGCTGTTGGCACGCAACGCGGAAGGCGCACCAGTGGGCTGCGGGATGAGCCAAGCGCTTAGCGCGCAAAGATCAGAAATCAAACGAGTTTTTGTCACACCTGAGGGCCGCGGCCTGGGCGTGGCACGCCAGATCTGCACCACCCTGATTGATCAAGCCCGGCAAGACGGCTTTACACAAGTGGTCCTGGACACCTCAAAAAACCTTGCCGCTGCGCAGGCACTTTATAACAGTCTGGGCTTTGCCCAGCGCGGACCCTATCAACAGATCCCAGACGCCATGCTGCCCCATCTGTTGTTCTATGAGCTGACCCTATGACCGCTGATGACATCATCGCCCACCTCAACCTGGCTCCGCATCCCGAAGGCGGCCACTACCGTCAGACATGGATTGCTGAAAACCCTGGCCGCGCCACCGGCACCTGCATCTATTTTCTGCTCAAAGCGGGGGAAAGCAGCCACTGGCACAAAGTGGATGCCACTGAGATCTGGCTCTATCACGCAGGCGCGCCGCTGATCCTGAGCCTGTCTGAAACGGACAAGGGCCCCGCCACAGAACATCTGCTAACCCCTGATCTAACCAAGGGCGCACCGCAGATCATTGTCCCCCAAAACCACTGGCAAGCCGCCCGCAGCACAGGGGCCTTCACCTTGGTCAGCTGCACAGTCTCTCCCGGTTTTGATTTTGATGGCTTCACCCTGGCCCCAGCGGACTTTGACATTCCGCTTTTGCCAAACGCCAACGGGTAGGCTTAGCTGGCCCCATGGATCACACCACCTTCATTGCCTCATTGACCACCGCTGAGCGCGCAGCACTGCACGGCAAATCAACGGCGAAAGGCCTGCTGCATCTGGCGGGGCATCTTGCTGCCCTGCTCTTCATGGCGACATGGATCGCCTTGCAAGCCCCCTATTGGGGCTTGGTTTTGTTGCCTTACGGGGTGACGATGATGTTTCTCTTTACCCTCAGCCATGAATGCACCCATGCAACCCCCTTTGCGCATCCCCGGCTGAACGACCTGGTGGGCCATGCTGTGGCCCTGCCCCTGATGCTGCCCTTCACCTGGTTTCGCTACTTCCACTTTGCCCATCACAAATGGACAAACGATCCTGAGCGTGATCCCGAACTGGAAGGGGCCGGCCTGAAACCTGGCGCGCCTATCTGATCTATCTCAGCGGGTGGCGCTATTGGCGGGGCATGGCGCTGACGCTTTGGCGCAATGCCTTTGGCCCCCTCAACGCACCCTACCTGCCCGCCCGCAAACATCCCGCAATGCGAAGGGAGGCCCGGTGGATGTTGGCAGGCTATGCCCTGCTGGGACTAAGCTTGCTGATCTCACCGCTCGCCTTCTGGCTTTGGATCGCCCCCGCCCTGCTGGGCCAGCCGGTTCTGCGGCTCTATCTGCTGGCCGAACATGGGCACTGCCCACCGGTGGCCAATATGCTTGAAAACACCCGCACGACATTCACCAACCGTCTTGTGCGTTTCCTGGCCTGGAACATGCCCTATCACGCAGAACATCATGCCATGCCGCAGGTGCCTTTTCACGCGCTGCCGCAGCTGCACCAAAAGATGCGCAGCCACCTGAAATCAACGGCCCCCAGCTACACTGCCTTCACCAAGGATTACCTGAACGACCTGTCCTGACATCTCTGGTCTGGCGCCGCCCTTGCTTGAACATCAGACGGGCATGGGGCGGACCGGTTGCCAAGATAAATCAACGCGGGGCCCCTTTGGGGATACGTTGATTTGTCTTGGGAAACGGGCGGGCCCATGCCAGGCAGAGGTTCGATCAAGGGCGGCGCCAGACCCTCTGGGATGGTGGGCCCGCAGCGCAACCCAGCCCGGCCACACAAAACCGCATCAGCGGCTCACGCCTCCAGCTCTGCGTCCCAATAAAGGAAATCCATCCAACTTTCGTGCAGATGGTTCGGCGGGAACTTCCGCCCCATGTTGCGCAGCTCTTCCGCACCCGGTTGGCGGGGCGGCTTGCGCAGATGCATGCCCGTGCGGTGCAGTGACTTTGAGCCTTTTTTCAGATTGCACGACGAACAGGCCGCCACCACATTCTGCCAGGACGTCACCCCGCCCGAGGCACGCGGGACCACATGATCAAACGTCAGCTCGCCGCGCGCACCGCAGTACTGACACTGAAATTCGTCCCTCAGAAATAAATTAAAGCGCGTGAAGGCCACGCGCTTTTGAGGTTTTACATAGTCTTTCAAAACAACTACTGACGGTATTTTGAGCGTCATCGTCGGGCTTCGCACCACATCGTCATATTCAGCGACGATATCGACCCGCTCCAGCCACTTTGCTTTGATGGCGTCCTGCCAGGGCCAAAGCGAAAGCGGATAATAACTCAACGGTCGGTAATCCGCATTCAGCACCAGCGCCGGCCTGTGTTTCAGCCCCGCTGGCTGCCTGGTAAATTCAGTTCTGAAGTCCCCGTTCATGCTGCATCCACCCCTGCTCATCAAGATCACTATATCTCGTGGTTTTGCTCTGGCAAGCCCAAGCATGGCACAAGATGTCGCGGACCGTCATGGCAGGGGAATGTGACTGTTTTCTGACGCTATGACGCGGCTTTGCTTTGTGTCAGGACCCTAAAGGCTAAGCTTGTCGCGCATAAACGCCAAGGCCACACTCAGCCCATCAGGCGCAATGCCGTGACCGGTGCCTTTCATGATATGGGCAAAAACGTCCTGCCAGCCTGCCTCTTGCAGCGCCTCTGCGGCCTGCGGCAAAGATTGCGGCGGCACCACATCATCCGCATCGCCATGCACCAACAAGACAGGCGGGCGCACCTGTGTCTCTTCGGCCAGCAATTCAGGGGACAACAACCGACCGGAGAAGGCGACGATCCCCGCCACCGCGTCTTCGCGCCGGGGGGCCACGTGCAGGGCCATCATTGTCCCTTGGGAAAACCCGAAAAGAACGACCTGTTCAGGCAGCACATCTTCATCCACCATCAGCGCGTCTAGAAAAGCGTTCAGGTCCGTGACCGCCTGCTCCATGCCGCGCATCGATTCCTCTTCGGAGGAGCCATCAATCCACGGGATCGGGAACCACTGATAGCCGCCCATCATGCCAGGCACATTCTCCGGCGCGTCGGGGGCTACAAACATCGTGTCAGGCAAATGCTCACCCAACGGATCCGCCAAACCCAACAGATCAGCCCCATTGGCCCCGTAGCCGTGCAGAAATACGACGATGGAGCGTGTCGTGCCTGAGACCGGCGCGCGCCGTTCTGCGTTCAATACCCGTGTCATGAGAACCCTTCTCTGTTCTTTATCACTCGGTAGTAGGCAAAGAGCGCCCGCGCTGCAACAGATCGCCAGGGCGACCAATCTTTAGCCAAGGCGCGCAGTGCGTCCGGTTTGGGCCGTTCGGGCAGATCAAAAAGGTCTTGGGCGGCAACCTGCAAAGCCAGATCGCCTGCCGGGAAAACATCCGGTGCACCCATGCAAAACATCACATAGATCTCAGCCGTCCAAGGCCCGATGCCCGTCAGCCCGATCAGGGCCGCCATGGCCTGATCCTGGGGCAAAGCGTGAAGGGCCGCATAATCCACCTGCTCTTGCGCCAAAAGCTGGACGTAGCGCGCCTTGGGCCGGCTCAGCCCTGCCGCGCGCAAGCCGTCTTCACCAGCGCTCAGAACCGCATCTTCGCTGACCAGTCCCGCAGAAACCATCCGCCCCCGGATCGCATCGGCAGAGGCGACACTGACCTGTTGGCTGATGATGATATCGACAAGGCCCTGAAACCCTCCGGGGCGCAGCCGCAAGGGCAAGGGGCCGGTCTGTGCCAAAGCCTCGGCAAACCGCGTCTCTTGCCGGGCCAACCAGGCGGCACCGGCGGCGACGTCTGCATCACAGGTGATCACCCAAGAGGCGGTCAAAGCCCTGCGACCCAATCCACAACGGCGGCAGTGTTGTCGACACTGCGCGCCCCCGGGGCAAGGCAGGCCTGTTGACCAAGATTACCGGCATCTTCAATGCCGCAGCCGCGTCCAGTTTCGGCCGGCTGGCCACCCCGCCCAGGTTGCGACAGATCAGCAAATCAACGGCGCGCTTGCGAAAAAGCGCGATCTCACCCGCCACTGTGAAGGGCGCTTGATCAAAAGCCAGCTCAACAAAATCAAAGGGTGGCAGCCGGTCATGCCTGTGGGTCTGGCGCAGCAACAGCTTCGATCCGGGAAACGTGGCACAGTCAGGCAAGCTGGACCAACCCGTGGCCGAAAACACCCGCGCACCCGGCGGTACAAGCTGCATGGCCGCACGCACATCCGGGGCGGCGCGCCACAGTGGGTTTTCCGCATCAGACCAAGCTGGGCGCGAGAAATTCAGAAACGGGATGCTGGCAGCGGTCGCCGCGGCAAAGCCCGCAGCTGTTAAAGCCTGATCAAAACCGTGGCTTGCGTCCACAATGGCCCGCGCGCCCGTTGCCAATGCCATCAGATCCTCTGCCCGGGGCTGTTCAATCAAATCAAAGGGCACGGGCGGCGGGGTTGGTCCTTTGGAGGGCTCTGTCAGCACCGCGTGCACCTGCAATCCCAGCCCCGCGATGCTTTGGGCAATCGCCCGTGCCTCCATACTGCCTGCCAGCAGCAAAATATCCGCCCGTCCGCTCATATGCGCGACCATAGGCAGACCAGCGCCCAACACAAGAGGCGCTCTGGGGCTTGCCCCCGTCCATGGGCAGGAGTACGGCTTGGCGGTGAAGGGACAGTTTATGATCGATGATACCAGGGCCAAAAAGAACGTGGCCGTTCTTGTTGCGGCGCAAGCCTTTTTGGGCAGTCAAATTACGATGATCTTTGTGATCGGTGGGCTGGCAGGCCAACAACTTTCGCCAAACGTCTGCCTGGCTACACTGCCCATTTCAATGATTGTCTTTGGCTCCATGACCTCGGCGCCCTGGTTGTCACCATTCATGCAGAAACATGGCCGCCGTGCGGGGTTTCTGATGGGTGCGCTTGGCGGGTTGGCCGGTGCGATTGTCTGCGCCTATGCGCTGACCATCGGCAACTTTTGGGTCTTCCTGGTGGGCAGCTACCTCACTGGTATCTACATGTCATCTCAGGGGTTTTTCCGTTTTGCCGCGGCCGATACCGCGTCTGAAGCGTTCCGGCCCAAAGCCATCTCTTATGTGATGGCGGGGGGGCTGATATCGGCCATCATCGGGCCGCAGCTGGTCTCTGTGCTGTCCAATGGGCCAGACGCGACCGTGATGCGGTTCTTCCCGGTCTATATCGCGGCTATGGGGCTGAATGTGCTGGGCATGCTGCTGTTCTTCCTGCTCGACATCCCCAAACCCCCGGCCCCCACCATGGACAGCCCCAAAGGCCGCACCCGCTGGGAGCTTTTGACCACACCGCGCATCGCGGTCGCGGTGATCTGCGGCATGGTTTCTTATGCGTTGATGAACCTTGTGATGACCTCAACACCGCTGGCTGTTGTCGCCTGTGGCTACGGGGTGGCCGATGCATCGAACGTCGTCACCTCACATGTGCTGGCAATGTTTGCGCCGTCCTTTTTCACCGGCCACCTGATCGCCCGCTTTGGGGTGGAAAAGATCATGGGGCTGGGCATCGCCATTCTGGGCGTGGCAGGCATGGTCGCACTGCAGGGTGTCGCCTTAACCAACTTCTATATCGCGCTGGTTCTGCTGGGGCTGGGGTGGAACTTTGGCTTTATCGGTGCAACGACGCTGTTGGCCAGCAGCCACGCCCCGCATGAACGGGGCCGGATGCAGGGGCTGAACGATCTGTTGGTCTTTGGCGGGGTGACATTGGCCTCCCTTGCCTCGGGCGGTTTGATGAACTGCTCTGGCGGGACGCCAGAGGCCGGATGGGCCGCGGTGAACATCGCCATGATCCCCTTCCTGGCCACTGGCAGGCGGCGCGTTGATCTGGCTGGTGCTGCGCCCTCGGCCAGAGGCCGCCTGATCACCAGCGCCCGGAAAGCGCGCGAAAGGCCAACCAACGGTCACCTGCCACGGGATCAGGCAGGGCTCCGGCAGCAACCATGCCGGGGTCTTGCGCCGCAAGTTGCAAAACACGGTCTGCAAGGCCGATGTGCCACAACGCAGCCCGCGCCGGGCGCGACACAAGGCGGCGCTGCTGGCGGGCCTGGGCCAAGCGTTGAAGCGCCTCTTGTGCCAGATCCTTCACACCCTGAGCGGTGCCGTCCAGCAAGGGCACCCTGCCCTGCGCCTCAAGCTCGGGAATGGCGCAAAGCCATCCCGCTATCCCAAGCGCAAATCCCGCATCCCGCACGGTACGTTCATCCGCAGGGCCCAGCGACTTTGCCGCCACCCATGTCAGCGCACCGGCGGTTTCATCCATGTAGCGGGCAAAATGCGCGGCGTCCTCGAAAGGATCGCGGTAAATATCCCATCGCCGCGCCGCCACAAGGCGGTCCAGGAGCGGCGCATCACCCGCCCCAAGCACGGCGCTGAGCGGTGTGGTCACCTCATGACGGCGCACCGGTTTGCCTTCGGCCACCTCTTCGCAAACATCGCGCCACCATTGCAGACGCATCTCCGCAATCATCGGCTCTTGGGTGACCCAGGGCGCGCGCGCGACCTCAACGTTGAAGGCGTAAAGCGGAAAAAGCACGCGCCGCGCATCAGGCGAAGCCGCCATCGCCCCACGAAAGCGCCAAGGATCGCCCTTTTCCACCAATGCCGCGCAGGCCGTCAGATCCGCATCAAAGCTCATAGCTTGCGCGCGACACTCAGCAGATAGCCAAACTCATCCCGGTGCGCGCGCCAGCAGGCAATTTCTTCGGCGTTCTCATCCAGGACCTGGCGCAGCACCTCATCCGCATCAGGCCGAAGGGCCGCGATGCGGGCCTCAAGCGGTGTGAAATAGGCCTCCCAAGCCGCATCAGACAAACGCCGGCTGCCCAGCACCTCATAGCCTGCAGCCGCAATCTGAGCCTGCACACCCGCCTCGTCCGTCATGGTGGGATATTCAGTGTCCCAAAGCGCGCGCGCCCGGTCTGAGCGGTCTTGCGTGAACCAGGACGCCTCAGAAAAGGCCACCACTCCGCCGGGCCGCAAGGCTTTGCGCCAGGTTTGCAGCGCCTGCGTGACGCCCAGAAAATAAACCGCCCCCGCAGACCAAATCAGATCATAAGTGTTCTGAATGCGGGCCATATCCGCCTGCAAGACGGTCACACGGTCCTCATCTTTCCAACGCTGGCGGGCTTCTTTGACCAGATGCGCTGCGGTATCAAGTGCTGTCACTTGCCCTTTGGGTGCCACCTGCAACAGCGCCGCGATATCGGCCCCCGGACCACAGCCCACATCCGCCATCAATGCGTTCTGGGGCGTGCCCGCGATCTCAGCCGCCCACAGCACATCTTCGGCCAGCCCCGGCCCTTCGCGGGGCAAATCGCTGTGCAGCTGAAAGAACGCGTCCATATAGGCCTGATCCATCATGTCTGTGGTCCCTCCAGATCGCGGACCAGCTTCCAACGGATCGCGTCTAACAGCGCGTCAAAGCTGGCGTCTACGATGTTGGGGCTGACGCCAACGGTGGACCACCGCTGGCCCATCGCGTCTTCGCTGTCGATGATGACGCGGGTCACAGCCTCAGTGCCGCCCTGGGTGATCCGCACCTTAAAGTCCACCAGCCGCATGTCGCCCAGCATGGTGGAATATTTGCCAAGGTCCTTCACAAGCGCCTTAGCCAGCGCGTTTACAGGGCCCCGGTCACTGCCGATCTCATCCATACTTTCACTGACAGACAGCCGCTTTTCGCCGTCAACTTTGACCACGACAACCGCCTCGGACAGGCTGACCATCTCGTTATATTTGTTTTTGCGCC
The DNA here is from genome assembly GCF_055693825.1 of Sulfitobacter sp. GN1-4. Classification (NCBI taxonomy): domain Bacteria; kingdom Pseudomonadati; phylum Pseudomonadota; class Alphaproteobacteria; order Rhodobacterales; family Roseobacteraceae; genus Sulfitobacter; species Sulfitobacter sp. GN1-4. The sequence goes on from NZ_JBVFUQ010000003.1 coordinate 2,394,644, forward strand.
GCTCCACTGTCACCCGGTAGCGTTTGACCTCAAACAGTGTCGGCATCTTCCCCAGCGCATCGCGGGCCAGCAGCTCAAAACTGGCCTGCGCGGTGTCATAGGCATAGCCTTCTGCCTCACGCGCCTTGACCTCTTCCAGAATGCGGCCCAAGGCGGGATCGCCCTTTTCAACCTGCAATCCAGCCTCCACCAGCCTTTTGCGCAGGTTCGACTGCCCGGCTTGGTTGGACATCGGGATGATGCGCGTGTTGCCCACCGTGGCAGGCTCAACATGTTCGTAGGTTGAGGGGTCTTTCAAGATCGCACTGGCGTGCAGACCGGCCTTATGCGCAAAGGCCGATGCCCCCACAAAAGCCGCCTGCTTGCGCGGCACACGGTTGAGGATTTCGTCCAGCATCCGACTGGTGCGGGTTAACCCGGCCAAAGCGTCAAGCGTGATGCCGGTGTCATAGAGGCTGGCGTAGGGTTCCTTCAGCAAAAGGATCGGGATCAGCGCTGTTAGGTTTGCGTTGCCGCAACGCTCCCCCAGACCGTTCAAAGTGCCCTGAATTTGCCGCGCGCCCGCATCAACGGCGGCAAGAGAACAGGCAACTGCGTTTTCCGTGTCATCGTGGGTATGGATGCCAAGATGATCGCCGGGAATGCCGCTTTGGATGACCGCGCGGGTGATGTCGCCCACCTCAGCGGGCAAGGTGCCGCCGTTGGTGTCGCAAAGGACAATCCAGCGCGCGCCGGCGTCAAACACCGTCTTCAGGCAGGTCAGCGCATAATCAGGGTCTGATTTGTACCCATCAAAGAAATGCTCTGCATCAAACAGCGCCTCGCGACCCGACGCCACCAAATGCCCCACGCTTTCGCGCAGCAGCTCAAGGTTTTCGTCCAGGGTAATCCCCAACGCGGTCTTGACGTGAAACTCATGCGTCTTGCCCACCAAACAGACCGATCCGGTGCCCGCATTCAGGACAGCCGCCAGAACATCATCGTTCTGCGCGGATATACCGGGGCGTTTGGTCATGCCAAAGGCCGTCATCTTGGCGCGGGTTTTGGGGGCTGCGTCAAAGAACGCGTTGTCGGTGGGGTTCGCCCCCGGCCAGCCGCCTTCGATATAGTCGACCCCAAGGTCATCCAGCGCCCGCGAGATCTGCTGCTTTTCTTCCGTGGAGAACTGCACATCCTGCGTTTGCTGCCCGTCGCGCAGCGTGGTGTCATAAAGATAGAGGCGCTCTTTGCTCATAACACCCCCTCCAATGTGGCGGGATCAAAGCCGGGCGGGGCCACAAGCGTGACGCCCTCTTTGCTCATCTGAACCTCAACCCCGGCTGCCACTAGGGCGGATTTGATCCGGTCGACTTCCGCGAAGTCCTTGGTTTGCATCGCCGTGGCGCGGGCCGCGGCCAGCTGGGTTTCAATTGGTTTGAGCAACGAAGACTCTACGGCCCCATCAAAAACCCACGAACCCATTGTGTGGCTATCCTCAAGCAATCCGAGCAACTGCGCAGAAGCAGCGAAATCATCCATCTCAGATTGTGAAACGTCCGATCTTTGCCGTTTAAGCAGTTCTTTGGCAGTTAGCTTCAACCTTGAGATAGCCTTTGACGTATTTAGGTCGTCAGAAACTGCAGCTACCACATCTTGGTATGGAACGCCGTTGCCGCTCGCTGAGGCTGAAAGGCTCCGCCATTTCCTGAGTGTGTCCGAAGCCTCTGCCCGCTTCTTTTCCGTCCAATCCATCGGCTTGCGGTAATGGGTGGACAGGAGCACAAAGCGGATCACCTCACCCGGCACGCCCTCTTCCAACAGATCGCGCACCGTAAAGAAGTTGCCCAGGGATTTGGACATCTTCTTGCCCTCCACCTGCAACATCTCATTGTGCATCCAGACCTTGGCAAAGCCGTGGCCCGCGCAGGTGCTTTGGGCGATCTCGTTCTCATGATGGGGGAACTGCAAATCATTGCCGCCGCCATGAATGTCAAAGCTCTCGCCCAACAGCTCATGCGCCATGGCAGAGCATTCGATGTGCCACCCCGGCCGCCCCCGGCCCCGGGGGCTGTCCCAGCCCGGCAGATCGTCGTCTGAGGGCTTCCACAGCACGAAATCCATCGGGTTACGCTTGTAGGGGGCCACCTCCACCCGCGCGCCTGCAATCATATCCTCAACCGAGCGCCCCGAAAGCGCGCCGTAATCCGCATAGCTTTCCACCGCAAAAAGCACATGGCCCTCGGCGGCATAGGCATGGCCCTTAGCGATCAGATCCTCACACATGGCGATCATCTGCGCGATATAAGCCGTGGCGCGCGGCTCAGCACTGGGGCGCAGCGCGCCCAAGGCGTCCATGTCGTCGTGATACCAGCCGATGGTCTCTTCTGCGCGCTCTGCAATCAGCTCTTCCAGACTGCCCGGTGCCCCGGCGGCTTTGCGGTTTTGCGCGGTTTCATTGATGCGATCGTCCACATCCGTAAAGTTGCGTACGTAAGTCACCTGATCCGCGCCATAGACATGACGCAGCAACCGAAAGAGCGTGTCAAACACGATCACAGCCCGCGCGTTACCAATATGGGCGCGGTCATACACCGTGGGCCCACAGACATACATCCGCACATTGTCCGCCGAAATCGGCTCAAACGCCTCTTTGCGGCGGGATTTGGTATTGTGCAGCGTGATCGTCGTCATTGGTCTTTCCTCGCGCAAATCTGACGCGGGCTTGCCACATATCTCTCAGTTTGGAAATGACATGAATGACGGCCCGCGAGATGTCTCTCAAGCGGTAATGCAGCAGGTAATTGTGCAAATCTTCATCGTCATGCAGATCTGGTAGCCCGCAAGCTGGCTTGGGGTCAAGGCCAATTGACAGATCAAACCGCCTCTGCGCCCCTGCGGACAAGCAACAGGAGGCACCGATGCAGGCATCACAGCGCATCACACATATCCTTGGCGGCGGGTCTGACGGCTGGGATGTGTTCAACAAAGCCCGCGCGATGATCGCGGATGGCATCAAGGTGACCGAACTGACCATTGGGGAGCATGACATCCGCACCGCCGCCCCGATCTTGCAAGACATGCACCGCTCGGCCATGGGCGGGCATACCGGCTATGCCGCCATCCCCGGTGTGGCAGCGCTGCGCGATGCCGTTGCCGCCGAGGGTGCAAGACAGCACAGGCGTGCCAACGACACGCGACAACATCATGATCACCCCTGGCGGGCAGTCCGCCCTTTATGCCGCCCACGTCGCGGCCTGCGATCCGGGCGACCGCGCTTTGTACCTTGATCCCTACTATGCCACCTATCCCGGCACGCTGCGCGGCGTCAGTGCTGTGCCTGTCCGGGTGGAGACCAACGCCGCAGATGCCTTTCAACCGCAAGCCGCTGACATCGCTGCCGCCGCACCGGGGGCCAAATCCCTGCTGATCAACACACCGAACAACCCCACCGGCGTGATCTATACCCGCAAAACCCTCGAAGGCATCGCAAGGGTCTGTCAGGATCATGATCTCTGGCTGATCTCGGATGAGGTTTATGACACCCAAGTCTGGGAGGGCAGCCACCTGTCGCCCCGCGCCCTGCCCGGCATGAAAGAGCGCACGCTGGTGGTGGGCTCCATGTCCAAATCCCACGCCATGACAGGATCGCGCTGTGGCTGGGTGGTTGGGCCAGAGGATGTCGTCAATCACCTGATCAACCTTGCCACGCACACGACCTACGGTGTGCCCGGCTTTGTCCAGGACGCAGCCCTCTTTGCGCTTCAGCAAGGCGACGCGTTTGAAGCAGAGATTGCCGAACCATTTCGCCGTCGCCGGGCCATCGCCCAAAGCATTCTGGCGCGTCACAATGCGACTGGCTTGGTGCCCGCAGATGGTGCCATGTATCTGATGCTGGATATCCGGGCCACCGGGCTCAGCGGCGAGGATTTCGCCTATGCGCTTTTGGACAAACACCACATCGCGGTGATGCCGGGTGAAAGCTTTGGCAGGGCAGCGGCGGGTCATTTGCGGGTAGCGATGACCATCGAAGACAGCGCCTTTGAAGCCGCGATCACGACGCTTTGCAACTTTGCAGAGAGTATGATTGCAACGGCGTAACCTGTGGGAAGAAATCCGGCAAATGCTGCGAAAAATGCTGCATTTGCAGCGGTCGCAAACAGACCGCGGGGCCGCAAATAGAACAGAACGCGCCCTGTTCCGCTGACAACATCCGCTCAGAGGAGTTGGGATGAAAGCAGATATTTGCATCATCACAAGGGTCTGTTTGACCATTGGCGCCGTCCGAGGGCGGGCGGCACGGGGCGCACCTTTTCCGGTGTAGCGCGCCACCCGTTCTTTGGATCAAAAAACCCGGATACCTACATGACAGATCAAACCCCATTGCGCAGCGGCGGCCGAGCGGCCCGTCGTGCTGCGCGCGCCAAAGCCCTGCCCGACCACATGCGCCCCATCCGCCCTGGTATGGAGGGCGGCACCTATAAGCCCCTTTCAGACAAGGGCGTCCAAGACATCCATAACGCCGCCCTAGAAGCGCTTGAGACCGTAGGCCTTGTCGATGCCCCGCCCTCAGGCGTGGAATACATGACCCAAGCCGGTGCTACCTTGGGCGACGATGGCCGCCTTCGGTTTCCCCGCGCGCTGGTCGAAGATACGCTGGCGAATGCCAACCGCTCCGTCACGCTGTTTGCGCGCGATCCGCAATACGACCTCGAATTGTCGGGCAACCGGGTGCATTACGGCACCGCTGGCGCGGCGGTGCATTTGGTCGATGTAGAGGACAACAGCTACCGCGAATGCGGGGTGCAAGACCTTTACGATGCGGCGCGGATCACGGATGCGCTGGACAACATCCACTTTCTGCAACGCCCCATCGTTTGCCGGGACATCACCGACAACCTGGAGATGGATCTGAACACCATCTACGCGTCCTGCTCTGGCACCCTAAAACACATCGGCACGTCCTTTTCAGAGCCTGAGAACATCCCCGCAGCGCTTGAATTGCTGCATATGATTGCAGGGGGTGAGGACAAATGGCGCGAGCGGCCATTCGTGTTGAATTCCAACTGCTTTGTCGTGCCCCCAATGAAATTCGCCACTGAATCCTGCGAAGTGATGGAGGCCTGCATCAAAGGCGGCATGCCTGTGCTGCTGCTCTCTGCGGGCATGGCGGGGGCAACGGCACCTTCTACCGTGGCAGGCGCCATTGTGCAGGCGGTTGCGGAATGTCTGGCCGGTCTGGTCTATGTAAACGCGGTCAAACCTGGCCATCCTGCGGTCTTTGGCACCTGGCCCTTCGGGCTGGACCTGCGCACCGGGGCTATGACGGGCGGCTCGGGCGAACAGGCCCTGCTGACCGCAGGCTGCGCGCAGATGCACAGCTTTTACGGCCTGCCCGGCGGGGCTGCGGCCGGCATCGCGGATGCCAAAATGCCCGATATGCAAGCCGGATGGGAGCAGATGTGCTCCAACGTGATGGCCGGGTTGTCAGGCCTGAACATGGTCTATGAGGCCGCCGGGATGCATGCCTCCTTGCTGGGATTTTGCCACGAGTCGCTGATCCTGGGCGATGATCTGATTGGTCAGGCCATGCGCTGTGTGCGCGGCATTGAAGTGACAGAAGAAACCCTGGCGCTGGATCAGATGCGTGAGGTCTGTCTGGGCGGGCCGGGTCACTACCTGGGCACCGAACAGACACTCAGCCGGATGGAGATGGACCATGTCTATCCCTCCCTTGCCAACCGGTCCTCCCCCAAGGAATGGGATGAACTTGGCAAGCCCGATCTGATCAAGAACGCCACACAGCGCAAGGAAGAGATCCTGGCGCGCAGCTCTCGGGCGCGGCTTGATCCGGTGCTGGATCAAGCGATCCGTGAACGGTTCAACATTCACTTGCCGCTCTAGATCCAAAGCCCACCAAGCGTCCCAGCTGAATGCAGCTTATCCAAGCGGTTTCAGATGATTGCGCGGCGGGGTGCATCTGAAACTTAAGGGCCCATTAGTGCCCTTGTGACTTGCAAAAAAGAGGCCCGGCGCTGGGGGTGCCGGGCCTCTTAAAGCCATTTCAATTTACGTGCGACACCCGACATCACCTATGCGGCCTAAGCCTTTGGTGCAGGATGCATTTGGCGATGCAGGTCCATTGAAAACGGCTTTGGTGTCAGGCCACAAAGGTGAGCTGCCGCCCTTTGCGGCCCAACACTGCCCTACCCCTCAGAGGCGATGGGCATCAGGCCGGCTTCCTGCGCGGCCTGAACCTCGCCATCGTCAAGCGCCCCGTCGGCGTTCAGATCCATGGCGGAAAACTGTTCCGTAGTGACCTCCGGGTACACCGCTTGCACCTCAGCGACGCTGAGGATGCCGTCGCCGTTTGCATCCACCTCAGCCGCACCTGCGCCCATGGCGAAGGCAGGCACACAAAAGGCGGTCAGGGCCAGTGCGGTCAGTCGAATGGTCTTGGTCATGTTGATACTCCCTTTCAGGGTTACAAAATCGAAGGCGTTGCTGCCTTCCCCTTGTCAGACGCAAAAACGGGGGGTGGCATCCGGCACCAACCACAGCTCTGCGATGGCTTGCCGATCAGCGCGGCGGGGTTGGGCAAAGCCTTGCCCAAAAAGGGCCTTCGCGCCCCATCGGCGAAATATCCCTCAGAGATTGCCGCGATCAAAGGGCGCATACTGCGCAAAACAGGCCCGGAGATTGCTATGACACATGACATGCTTCTGACACTGCTGCCCAAGATCAAAAAGCGCGCCCGCAGGTTGGCTGCATCCGCCGATGAGGCTGAGGACATGACCCAGGAAACCGCGCTGAGGTTGCTGCAAGTGCTGGGCGGCGACACGCAGGTGCTAGCGCCTGAGCAATACGCCATGACCCTGCTGCACAATCTGGCGCGCCAGTCTTGGCGCGGCAAACGCACGATGGAGCCCTTGACCGACGATATGCTGCAAGCCCCACCCGAAGCCCCTGCCCGCCTGGCCTGTGCTGCGGTGCAGGAAGCGGTGACCACTTTGCCCCCCACGCAAGCCGCGCTCATTCGTTTGGTGATGAGCGGTGAGACCAGCCCGCAAGAGCTGGCCCGACGGTTGGGCCTGCCCAAGGGCACGGTGATGTCCCGCCTAGGCCGGGCCCGTGCACAGCTGCGCGCACAGATGGGGGTGAAACGCTCTGTCATAGAGCTTCTCTGACCGTCCTGCGCGCCTTTGCCTATACGTGACGCGGCCGCGCAGATCCGGCAAGTGGGCGCAAAACCTAATTGCTAAGCAGTGGGAAAAAGAAAATGGGGAGGGACGAGGCCCTCCCCAGGTTCGCCGTTCAGGCTCAATATGTTAACCGCTCGGTGTTTATTTGCCTGCGGCCTGAACGTCGTCCAGAGCGAGCGCACCCGCTCCGTGTCCCGCACCCCGGGGGCAAACCCGGGGCTGCGGAGTGGCGGCAAACGTTCGGACAGAACGAGGGTTGCCACCCCTATACATTGGCGCGCCAATCAGCGGGCCGGTATATTAAATTTCTCTAAAGCAACCGCGATAGTCCTTTCCGTAACTCCGAAGTAATGCGCCAACTGGTCAGTTTTTCCGCCATAAATGCTGTGAGCTGCGGCGAGCGCACCATCCGCAAAAAGCAAACAGTCGGCAAAATCGTTTGCTTCATTTTCAGCGCCCAGGTCCAAGTAGAATTCATCATCGCGCCTGTTCAAGTGCATTGGCTCGGCAAATGGATCACGCCGGTCTGCATGGAGGAGAAAATGCCCCAACTCATGCAGCACTGTAAAACGACGGATTCTGACATCATCCTGAATGTTAACCTCGATGCAAAAACCACTTTCACTGAATGCGTCTTGAACAAGTCGCCCACGAAATCCTCTCGGCAAGTTCATCATTCTTACATCGACACCAAGACTTTCCGCGAGCTCTTTTGCTGACGCAGCCTTATTGTGGCGCTGCGGCATAATATTGAAATTTCTCAATTTTTGCCGCAGTTCACCATCAATGGGCAGCTTTCTAAACACGTCTCTTAGAGAGCGCATACTATCTCTCCTTAGCTGCACCCGGACGTCCCGCCGCAGGTGTTGCACTTCATGCAGGTGCCGTTGCGCACCAGGGTGAAGTTGCCGCATTCGCCGCAGGCCTCGCCCTCATACCCCTGCATCTTGGCCTTGGTCCGTGCATCCAGTGCGACAGACCCCGACGCCACTGCCGTGGTGCTGGACATCGCCGCAACCGCAACGCCGCCGCCGCCCACATCTGGGGCAATCGCCGCACCTGTCTCAATGCCGCCCTGCAAAACCACAAGTTCCTGAGGCAGACGGTTGCGCAGATACCCGGTGGAGGAGATCTGTTTCAGCACATCCAGTGATTTGCTGGCCGCTGTCTCAGAAAGCTCAGCCACATTGGCCACGTTTTCCTCAGCCTCGCCCGCACCCAGGTCATCGAATGTAGCACCTTCCGGCTTCACATGCGCCAAATCCGTGCGATCCAGATAGCTGACCGCCAATTCGCGGAAGATATAGTCCAGGATCGAGGTTGCGTTCTTGATGCTGTCGTTGCCCTGCACCATGCCCGCGGGCTCAAACTTGGTGAAGGTGAAGGCATCCACGAACTCTTCCAGCGGCACGCCGTACTGTAGACCAACGGAAACCGCGATGGCGAAGTTGTTCATCATCGCCCGGAAGCCCGCGCCTTCTTTGTGCATGTCGATAAAGATTTCACCCAAGGTGCCATCTTCATATTCGCCGGTGCGCAGATAGACCTTGTGCCCGCCGACCATCGCCTTCTGCGTATAGCCCTTGCGGCGCTGAGGCATCTTTTCACGGTGGGATTTGATGATCTCTTTGACCACCACTTTCTCAACGATCTTTTCGGCCAATACTGCAGCTTTTTCCTGGATGGAGCCGGTTTCCAGCACCTCAGCCGCGTCATCGTCATCCTCAACCAAAGCTGCGGCCAAAGGCTGGCTCAGCTTGGAGCCGTCGCGGTAGAGCGCGTTGGCCTTGATGCCCAAGGACCAGCTCAGCTCATAGGCTTTCTGACAATCCTCGATCGTGGCGTCATTCGGCATGTTGATCGTCTTGGAGATCGCGCCTGAGATAAAGCTCTGCGCGGCAGCCATCATGGTGATGTGGCTGTTGACGGACAAGAAACGCTTGCCCTTCTTGCCGCAGGGGTTGGCGCAGTCGAAGATGCCATAGTGCTCTTCCTTGAGGTGCGGTGCCCCTTCCAGGGTCATCGTGCCGCAGACATGGTCGTTGGCGGCCTCAATGTCGGACCGGGCAAAACCCAGGGACTTGAGCAGATCAAAGGTCGGATCGTTCAGCTTGTCTGCTGGGATGCCCAGCACCTGGGTGCAGAACTCTTCGCCCAGCGTCCACTGGTTGAACACAAAACGGATGTCAAAGGCCTGCGCCAATGCCGCGTCCACTTTGGCCAGCTCATTGGGGCCAAACCCATGACCGGTCAGCGTGGTGTGGTTGATGCCGGGCGCATTGCCGATGGTGCCGTGGCCCACCGCGTAGCTGACGATTTCTTCGATCTGAGCAGAGCTGTAGCCCAGCTTTTCCAAAGCAGATGGAACGGATTGGTTGATGATCTTAAAGTAACCACCACCCGCAAGCTTCTTGAATTTCACCAGGGCAAAGTCAGGCTCAATCCCGGTGGTGTCGCAATCCATCACCAGACCGATGGTGCCGGTGGGCGCGATAACCGTGGCTTGCGCATTGCGGTAGCCATGCTTCTCACCCAAGGCCAGTGCTTCGTCCCAGCACGCCATGGCCACGTCCACCAGACCCGCTTGGGGACAGTTGGTGTGATCCAGTGCCACAGGCTTGACCGCGAGGTTTTCATAGCCGTCGACCTTGCCGTGTGCGGCCGTGCGGTGGTTGCGCATGACCCGCAGCATGTGATCGGCGTTCTTGGCATAGCCGGGGAATGTGCCCAGTTCGCTCGCCATCTCAGCAGAGGTGGCATAGGACACGCCCGTCATGATCGCAGTCAGGGCACCACAAAGCGCGCGGCCCTCGTCGCTGTCATAGGAATAGCCCATGTTCATCAGCAAACCGCCAATGTTTGCATAGCCCAGACCCAGCGTGCGGAAGTCATAAGACCGCTGTGCGATTTCCTTGGACGGGAACTGTGCCATCATGACAGAAATTTCCAGCGTCACGGTCCACAGACGCGAGGCGTGCATGTAATCCTCGACGTTGAACACGCCGTCTTCCAGGAAGGTCAGCAGGTTCATGGACGCCAGGTTACAGGCGGTGTCATCCAGGAACATGTATTCAGAACAAGGGTTTGAGCCACGGATTGCACCGTCTTCTGGGCAGGTGTGCCAGTCGTTCACGGTGTCGTGGTACTGAATGCCGGGATCGGCACAGGCCCAGGCGGCGTGGCCGACCTGCTCCCACAGATCGCGGGCACGGATGGTTTTGGCCACCTCGCCTGTCACGCGGTCCTTCAATTCCCAATCCGCGTCTTTTTCAACGGCTGTCAGGAAGGCATTGGTCACCCGGACTGAGTTGTTGGAGTTCTGGCCAGAGACGGAGTTATAGGCCTCAGAATCCCAATCCGTGTCGTAGGTTGGAAATTCGATGCTGGTGTGGCCCTGCTTGGCATAATCCAACACCCGCTTGATGTACGTCTCTGGGATAGATGACTTCTTTGCGCCGCGCACAGCCGCTTTCAGCTGTTCGTTCTTGGCAGGGTCATAAGCGTCGGCCTCTGCCCCATCCCACGCTTTGATCGCAGCAAAGATATCGTTGAGCTTTTGCTCATGCATTTTTGAGCCAGCAACGATGGACGCCACCTTTTGCTCTTCCAGCACCTTCCAGTTGATGAATTCTTCGATATCGGGGTGATCGGCATCCACGATGACCATCTTCGCCGCCCGGCGCGTTGTGCCGCCAGACTTGATGGCACCCGCAGCACGGTCACCGATTTTCAAGAAACCCATCAGGCCGGAGGACTTGCCTCCGCCTGACAGGCGCTCTCCGGCGGCACGCAGGGAGGAGAAGTTTGTGCCTGTGCCAGAGCCGTACTTGAACAGACGCGCTTCGCGCACCCAAAGATCCATGATGCCGCCGTCGCCGACCAGATCGTCTGCTACGGACTGAATGAAGCACGCATGTGGCTGCGGATGCTCATAGGAGGACTTGGAGCGGGTCAGCTTTTCGGTCTTGTGATCCACATAGTAATGCCCCTGTGCCGGCCCATCGATGCCGTAAGCCCAGTGCAGACCCGTGTTGAACCACTGAGGCGAGTTTGGTGCCGCGCGCTGGGACGCGAGCATATGGCGCATTTCGTCAAAATAGGCGCGCGCATCGTCTTCGGTGGAGAAATACCCACCTTTCCAGCCCCAGTACGCCCACGCGCCTGCAAGACGGTCAAACACCTGCTTGGAAGACGTCTCGCCCCCCAGCTCTGCGCCCTCAGCAGGAACGGAGCGCCACAGGAATTCAGGAACGCCTTTTTCTTTTACCTTCTTCAGCGCGCTTGGCACGCCAGCTTTGCGGAAATATTTCTGAGCGATCACGTCGCTGGCCACCTGGCTCCAGCTTGAGGGCACCTCAACATCGTCCAATTTGAACACGACGGAGCCATCTGGATTGCGGATCTCTGAGACCGTGCTCACAAAATCCAGGTCAGTGTATGCGTCCTGACCAGCCTTGGTAAATTTACGTTCAATCTTCATTTTCGCCGCCTCGTTCCCAGCGTTTCACCCCAGAGCAGACCCGATACCCGAGTTGTCCCCACACATGCCGTTCTTCGGCGCAAAACTGCCTGCTCCGGAGGCCGCAAGGCTCCGGCTGCACATGTGACAACCCCATTTAGGTTGGTCATTTTGCCTGTTCTGCACCGCGATGCGCCCTTAGGTGTTTAACCACCACATTTAGTGGCTGCATCGTCGACAGACACAAAGTGGCGTATCATGCCCTAGGCGGTCAACGGATTTTTTCTCGAATTGGCAAAAAAGAAAGCTTGCCAAAAATTAGGCCCGATCTGCTGCGGTGCAGCAGATTCTCCGCGCCCTGAAATGTCCACAGATCCCGCGGGGTGCTGCACAGCCGCGCAATGCCTATTTTCCAAAGAAACCGGCAGGTTTAACGGCGGACGTTACGAGATTGGTTGAACTTATCCACAGTTTACCATGCGTTAACACTCTCTGACCTGCCCACAAAAGCGGCAGATGTCAGCACAGCGGCTGCCAGATGGCGAAGCGGTAAATCGTGTAAATTTTGCAACATGAGCAGTGGAATCACCCCAATGCGAGTCGCAAATCACGCGGATGTTGTGGGCGTGACCGGATGACACACAACATATAGCGGTCACCGATATCAATTTGCCCATGCCGTGACCCTCCCCAGAAAGGGATGCCTACCGTCTATATCTAGTGTGAAGTGGTCGGAGCGAGAGGATTCGAACCTCCGACCCCCTGTACCCAAAACAGGTGCGCTACCAGGCTGCGCCACGCTCCGACTGCGCACTCTTTAGTGCGTGTTCAGGCGAAAGAAAAGCCCCCGTTTGAAGGAAATTAACACGCCCAAACCGGCGACCATTCCTCGTGGGCCGGGTGCCGCACTTCTGACCCTTCGGTGATCCCCAGACGCTTGGCCAAACCGCCGTTGATCTCCAACACGGTCAAGACGTCCCGCCCCCCATCAATGCCCGTCTCATCCAGTGGCACTGCGTTGTGGTGAATATGGGTGACGATGCCTTGGGCGTTGATAAACAGCATGTCCAAAGGAATGAGCGTATTGCGCATCCAAAAGCTGGTTGGGCGGGGCCGCTCATTTACGAAATACATCCCCGATGACAGCGGCAGGCTTTCGCGGTGCATCAGGCCTTGCGCCCTTTCATCAGGCTCATCGGCCAGTTCGATGGTGAACTGGGCGGTCCCCCAGTCTCCGCGCAGATATACCTTGTCCGGCGCACACTCCTGCGCCAGCGCCGCAGCACCGCACAGAACAAACACCGCCGCGCCAAACGCCCTGAAGATCAATTGGGATGAAGAACCTTTTCCCAAGCCTGCACCTCGACCGCCATGTTCCCACGCTTGCCTTCGATCACCCGAACCGCAAGCGCCTCTCCCGGTTGAAGATCAGACAAACCGGACTGGCGCAAGATTTCAATGTGCACAAAGACATCTTCAGGCCGCCCAAACACATTGGCAAAACCAAAACCCTTGGCTTTATCAAACCATTTCACGCGCGCAGGCTCCAACGGCACATCGTGCAATTCGCTGGCGTCGATCCCCGCCATATCCGCGAAGGAGGCAGGCACGCCGCCCTCGGGCGGTTCAATCGATACCACAGAGGTCGCCTGGACCCCGCGATCCGTCTTTTGCACAAAAAGAGCCACCCGCGCCCCATCGGCAACTGAGCTTTGACCGAAATTGCGCAGCACATTTACATGCAGCAGAATGTCAGGCCCACCTGTGTCCGCTACAACAAAACCAAACCCTTTGAAGGGATCGAACCACTTGACCACCCCGTTGACCGGGGTTTGTTCAGCGTCCGCAATTGGGTCTTGCGTGTCTTCTGTTCTTTCGTCTTCCACGTACATCCTACGTCATTCTTGAGCATTGGCTGCCTGCGCAAAACTTGCGCCGCAGACCTGCTTGCACTCCCATTGCATTTGTCAGGGGTTCAGCCGCACAACATCCCAGTCCGCGTCCGGCGTCTTCCTACGCCAGCGGAACCTGTCATGCAGTCTGTGATCCCCGTCTGCCCAAAACTCAATTTCTACCGGCCGCACGCGAAAGCCGCCCCAAAATGGCGGGCGATCAGGGTTCACACCCTTGGTTGCGGTCACTTTGGCCACTTCTGCCATCAACGCAGCACGCCCGCTAAGGGGCTGTGATTGGGCAGAAGCCCAAGCCCCCAAACGGCTTTTGAGCGAACGCGATTGATAATAAGCGTCTGCTTGTGGCCCATCCTCTTTACTCACCAAACCCCGGACACGGATCTGGCGGCGCAATGATTTCCAATGCAGGACGAAAGCAGCCTTGCCGGCGCTCATCAATTCCTGGCCCTTTTGGCTGTCGTAGTTTGTGTAAAAGACAAAGGCGTCTGCCTCGATCTCTTTCAACAAAACCATCCGAACATTGGGAAGCCCATCGACATCGACCGTGGCAAGTGCAATCGCATTGGCATCATTCACCTCCGAGGCCTCAGCCTCGGTCAGCCATACCTTCGCGATATCAAAGGGGTTCTCCCCTGCAAATTTGCCAGACCGACTTGTCATAAATCACTCATTTCACGAGAAAGCGCACATTCTGGCGGCTGTCTCATTGCACGCAGTCAGGGCTATAGGATTAAAACTTACCCAACAAGGCAAAGCAGCGGCGTTAACAAAAAACCCCTCCGGCATGCCTGAAAACGCCACCTGCAGGGTGGATTGCGACATTCACGGTCTCTTGATGGCCCGCCTTCAATGGCCTAAACGTCAACAACGCGAATTTTATGAGAGAATTGTTCAAAACATGGCCAACGATCTAATGAAAGGCAAGCGCGGTTTGATCATGGGCCTGGCCAATGACAAGTCGATTGCCTGGGGTGTTGCACAGGCTTTGGCAGATGCCGGAGCCGAGCTTGCGTTTTCATATCAAGGCGACGCGCTTAAAAAACGTGTGGGGCCCCTGGCCGGCCGTTTGGGCAGCGAAATCGTCCTGCCCTGCGATGTTGGGGATGAGGCGTCGATTGACGCGCTGTTTACACAACTCAAAGAAACTTGGGGCAGCCTGGACTTTATCGTGCACGCCATCGGGTTCTCTGACAAAAACGAATTGCGCGGACGCTATGTGGACACCAGCCGCAGCAATTTTGCGATGTCGATGGACATCTCCGTTTATTCCTTCACGGCTGTGATGCAGCGCGCAGAGAAGATGATGAATGAGGGGGCCAGCGCGGTGACGCTGACCTATTATGGCGCTGAAAAGGTCATGCCACATTATAACGTGATGGGCGTGGCAAAGGCCGCGCTTGAGGCATCGGTGAAATACCTGGCCGAAGATCTGGGCAAGGACGGCATCCGCGTGAATGCCATCTCAGCAGGCCCGATCAAAACTCTGGCCGCCTCCGGCATTGGCGATTTCCGCTACATCATGAAGTGGAACGAATACAATTCCCCACTGCGCCGGAACGTCTCTATCGAAGATGTGGGCAAAGCGGCCCTGTTCCTGTTGTCCGATCTGGGCAGCGGCACCACGGGTGAAAACCTGCACGTCGACGCCGGATATCATGTCGTTGGCATGAAAGCCGTAGACGCCCCGGACATGGCAAAGGAATAGGTCTTTGACGCTGACGCTGGCCGACCTGATCGCGTTCAATCTGGTGCTGATGGCCGCCATTGCCGCGCCGGGGGCAGCGCTGCTTTATTTTATCAAAACAACAGTGGCGTCAGGCCGTGCCGCAGGCATTGCCACGGGTGTGGGCCTGGGCACGGCTGCCGCGCTGTGGACGCTGGCAGCACTTATGGGGCTTGAGGTGGTCTTTGCCGTCTTCCCCTGGACCTATACTGCACTCAAACTTGGGGGTGCTGCCTATCTGATCTGGATTGCGGTGCAGACCTGGCGGCACGCCCATGCGCCCCTGGGCGAGGCCCCGACCCCACGGGGCAAAGCGGTGCTCTCAGGCCTCGCGTTGAACTTTGGCAATCCCAAATCCATGCTCTTTGCCGCCGCTGTGATCGTGGTTGTGTTCCCCAGGGCCTGGCACCGCTTGATATTGCCATTATTGTGATGAACCACTGGCTGCTGGAACTTGCATTTTACGCCGTTTTCGCTGTTTTGCTCAGCACCGCCCCCGCGCGCCGGGGCTATCTGCGGCTGAAACCCATCCTGGACCGTATCGCGGCGACCCTGCTGGGCGCGCTTGGTCTGCGTCTGATCTTGGAGAAATAATATGACTGATCGTTTGCCCCATGAAAAAGGCTTCCACATCTCCTGGGATCAAATCCACCGCGATAGCCGCGCCCTGGCGTGGCGGCTGGATGGACGCGGCCCCGGCGACGGCGCGTGGAAAGCTGTGGTGGCCATCACCCGTGGCGGCATGGCCCCCGCCATGATCGTGGCGCGCGAATTGGACATCCGCACCGTGGATACCATTTCGGTGATGTCCTACCACTCCGGCGGCGGCAAAGCCGATCAGCGCCGCGAGGCCCAAGTGCTCAAAGCCCCCGATCCAGAGGTGATGGGCGACGGCACCGGCGTGCTGATCGTGGACGATTTGGTGGACAGCGGCAAAACGCTGGAATTGGTCCGCCAACACTACCCACAAGCACATTTCGCCACCGTCTACGCCAAACCCGAAGGTGAGCCGCAGGTCGACACCTTTATCACCGGCGTCAGCCAGGACACCTGGATCTTCTTTCCATGGGATATGGCGCTGCAATATGTTGAACCCTACCGGGGCCGCGATTAACCCGCACCTTCATCTTTCCACTACACCTCCAGGGAGCGCGAGGGGCTGGCCCCTCGCATGCCACTTGCAAAGCAGAGCCGCCAGATGACACAGCCCCGCACCACCGCCACCTTTCCGCCCCCCGTGATGGAAGCCCGCCGTTGGCTTCAAGGTGTGACGCACCCTGCGGACCGCCCCTTGATCAATGTCAGCCAGGCCGCACCGGTGGATCCCCCACCCCAAGGCCTGCGCCAAGCCATGGCGGACGCCATCCTCACCCAGGATGAGGCGCATCTTTACGGCCCCGTTCTGGGCCTGCCTGCCTTGCGCGACACGCTGGCGTCTCAGATCTCGGCGCATTATGCGGGCACCATCACGCCCGATCAGGTCTGCATCACCTCAGGCTGCAATCAGGCTTTTTCAGCAACGATAGCCATGCTCTGTGCCGAAGGTGATGAGGTGATCCTGCCCACGCCCTGGTACTTTAATCACAAGATGTGGCTGGACATGTCCGGCGTCGCGGCGGTGCCGCTGACTACGGGATCCGACATGCTGCCCACAGTTGACGCCGCGCGGGCCGCGATCACGGATAAAACCCGCGCCATCGCGCTGGTGACGCCGAACAACCCGGCGGGCGTCGAATATCCCGCCCCCCTCGTGCGCGCCTTTTTTGAGCTGGCCCGAGAGGCTGGCATCGCCCTGATTGTCGATGAAACCTACCGTGATTTCGACAGCCGCAGCGGCCCGCCCCATGATTTGTTCAGCGATCCCGCCTGGGACGACACGCTGATCCACCTTTATTCCTTTTCCAAAGCCTACCGGCTGACCGGTCACCGTGTGGGTGCGATGGTATCAGGCGCGGCCCGCTTGGCAGAGGCAGAGAAATTCCTCGATACCGTTGCCATCTGCCCCAGCCAAGTGGGCCAGATTGGCGCCCTTTGGGGCATGCAAAACCTGGGCCAATGGCTGGCAAGTGAGCGGGATGAGATTCTGGCGCGCCGCGCTGCGATCACCGAAAACATGCCCAAACTGACCGCCGCCGGCTGGGAGCTGTTGGGCCTGGGGGGCTATTTTGCCTATATGCGCCACCCCTTTGGCATCAGCTCAGCTGATTTGGCACCGCAGCTTGTGCGCGATGCAGGTGTGCTTTGCCTACCGGGCACCATGTTTTATCCCGCCGATGATCCGACAGGCGCGCAGGAGTTGCGCATCGCTTTTGCCAACCTTGATGCGGCGGGCATTTCAACACTCTTTGATCGTCTGGCAGCTCTTGAGACCACTTAGTGCTCTTGCCCCGCCCCGCAGACGCGCATAGACACGGGCGGCAATGGATTTAGGCGCGAAGGGGCGGCTCACATGGCGAAAGGTTCAAGCATCGGCAAATCTGCGATGTGGGTTCTCATGGGCTTTCTTATCCTGGGCCTGGCGGGCTTTGGGGCGGTCAACCTGAGTGGCAACATCCGCACAATTGGCACAGTGGGCACAATGCCGATCCCGGTAGATGCCTATGCCCGGCAGTTGCAAAACGAAATCCGCGCTATTGAACAGCAAACCGGCCAACAGCTTCCCTTTGCAGAAGCCCAGCAAATTGGCCTGGACCGTGCCGTGCTGCAACGCCTTGTGCGCAATCGCGCGCTGGATCACGAAAACAGCGAATTGGGTCTGTCCATTGGGGATGAGGCCCTGCGCGAAGAAATCCTGCAAATCCCGGCATTTCAGGGCGTAAACGGCCAGTTCGACCGCGAAGGCTATCGCTTTGCCCTGCAACAAGGCGGGATTACGGAAGCCGAATTTGAACTGTCCTTGCGCGAAGAAGCCGCGCGTACCCTGCTTCAGGGCGCCATCCTGGGCGGCGTTGAAATGCCCTCGGTCTATGCCGAGACGCTGGTGAACTACGTCGGCGAACAGCGCAGCTTTACCTGGACCCTGTTGGGGGCGGACGATCTGGCTGAGCCGTTGCGCGCCCCAACATCCGAAGAGCTGCGCAGCTTTTACGATGCCAACACCGACCGCTTCATGTTGCCTGCAACCAAGGTGATTACCTATGCCCTGCTGGAACCCGGCGCGCTTGTGGATGAGATCGAAGTGCCCGAAGACGAGCTGCGCGCAGAATATGACGCCCGCGCCAATCTTTATAACCAGCCTGAGCGGCGCTTGGTGGAACGTTTGGTCTTTTCAGATGAGGCCGAAGCCAATCAAGCGGCCGCCAACCTGGAAGTAGGCGGCACGACCTTCCGCGCCTTGGTTGAGGATCGCGGCTTGCAGCTGGCGGATGTGGATCTGGGCGATGTCAGCCGGCTTGAACTGGATGCCGCGGGCGAAGGCGTTTTCACAGCTGAGGTTGGCGACGTTGTGGGCCCCCTGCCCAGCTCCCTTGGACCGGCGCTTTTCCGGGTGAACGCGGTTCTGCCTGCGCAAAACACATCGTTTGAAGAAGCCCGCCCCGACCTGCAGCAGGAACTGGCGTTGACACGCGCCGTCCGTGCTGTGGAGGCCCGCGCACAGGACTTTGACGATCAACTGGCCGGTGGCACCACGCTGGAGCAGCTGGCCGATGAGACCGAAATGACCTTGGGACAGATCAACTGGACGGCTGTCACCTCCGAAGGCATCGCGGCCTATGACGATTTCCGCCAAGAGGCCAGCGCCCTGGCTGAAGGTGATTTCCCGCAGATCAAACAGCTTGATGACGGCAGTGTTTATGCGATGCGCCTGGATGAGGAACTGCCTGAGCGGCCCGAACCCTTTGAAGCGGCCATTGAGACTGTGCGCACCGCATGGGAGGCCGAACAGACCGTCACCCTTTTGAATGCGCAGGCCGAAGCCACCTTTAGCGATCTGCAAGGCGACGGCGCGTTTGAGGCCGCAGGCTTTGACGCGGTGATTGAGACCGGTCAGACCCGCAACGCCTTTATCAACGGCACCCCGGCTGGTTTCATGTCAGAAGTCTTCGACATGGCCCCTGGTGATCTTCGGGTTTTGTCTGGCGATGACACCGTGGTCATTGTCCGGCTTGATGACATCACGCCCGCCTCCGAGGATGCCCAAAGCGTGGCCTTGGCCGAACAGCTTGGCGCGCAGATCAATCAGGCCTTGGCCCAAGATCTGTTCAACGTCTATGCCGATGACGTTGTTCGCCGCGCGGTGCCCCAAGTAGACCAACGTGCGCTGCAAGCCGTGCACGTCAATTTCCCCTAAGCGCAAGATCATGGCCCTGACCCCTTCCTACGACGCCTTTGAGACCGGCTATGCCGAAGGCCGCAACCAGATTGTCTACACCCGTCTGGCGGCGGATCTGGACACACCGGTTTCGCTGATGCTGAAACTGACCAGTGCGGCAGAAAACAGCTTTGTGCTGGAATCTGTCACCGGCGGTGAGGTGCGCGGCCGCTATTCCATCATCGGGATGAAGCCAGACCTGATTTGGCGCTGTGATGGTGAAACCTCAGCGATCAACCGCTCAGCGCGCTATGATGCGGATGCGTTTGAACCTGTCGCGGGCAATCCGCTGGATGCCCTGCGCGGCCTGATTGCCGAATCCAAGATCGACCTGCCCGATGACCTGCCCCAGTGCGGCGGCGGGCCTTTTTGGCTATCTTGGCTATGACATGATCCGGCTGGTGGAACACCTGCCCCACGTCAACCCTGACCCCCTGGGCGTGCCGGACGCGCTGATGATGCGCCCCTCTGTGGTGGCTGTGCTGGACGGGGTGAAGGGCGAGGTGACCATCGTCTCACCCGCCTGGGTGTCAGAAGGGCAGACCGCCCGCGCCGCCTATGCGCAGGCCGCAGAACGGGTGATGGACGCGGTCCGTGATCTGGAACGCGCGATGCCCGGTGCCTCGCGCAACCTGGGCGATGCGACCGAAACGGGCGAACCTGTCAGCAACTTCTCCAAAGATGCCTACCTGGCGGCTGTTGAAAAAGCACGCGACTACATCGTCGCAGGCGATATCTTTCAGGTGGTGCCGTCGCAACGCTGGGCGCAGAATTTCCCGCAACCGCCCTTCTCTCTCTATCGCTCATTGCGGCGCACCAATCCCTCGCCGTTCATGTTCTATTTCAACTTTGGCGGCTTCCACGTTGTTGGCGCCTCGCCTGAAATTTTGGTGCGCGTCTTTGGCAACGAGGTGACCATTCGTCCGATTGCGGGCACCCGCCGCCGCGGTGCCACCCCAGAGGAAGACCGCGCGCTGGAGGCTGAGCTTTTGGCCGATGAAAAGGAGCTGGCCGAGCATCTGATGCTGCTTGATCTGGGCCGCAACGATGTGGGCCGTGTCGCCAAGATCGGGACGGTACGTCCCACCGAGGAATTCATCGTCGAACGCTACAGCCATGTGATGCATATCGTCTCCAACGTGGTGGGTGAGCTTAACGACGGCTGCGATGCGCTGGACGCTTTCTTTGCCGGGATGCCTGCGGGCACCGTATCTGGCGCCCCCAAGGTCCGCGCGATGGAGATCATCGACGAACTGGAGCCAGAAAAGCGCGGCATTTATGGCGGCGGCGTGGGTTATTTCAGCGCAGGCGGTGATATGGACATGTGTATCGCCTTGCGCACAGCCGTCATCAAGGATGACACCCTCTATATCCAGGCAGGCGGTGGCGTGGTCTATGACAGCGACGCAGAGGCTGAGTTCATGGAAACGGTGCACAAATCCGGCGCCATTCGCCGCGCAGCCGCCGATGCGGCGCGCTTTGACGGATCGGGACGCAACTAGCGATGTCTGCCGCGCGCCCCGCCTTTGAGATCGCAGGGCAGACCGTGGCCCCAGGCGGCAGATCAACGGTCACTCTGCCCGTCTCAACCCTGCCTGATCACACGCCCGTCGGTCTGCAAATTGAGGTGCTGCACGGCAAACGCCCCGGCCCCACGATGTTTGTCAGCGCCGCAGTGCACGGGGATGAAGTCATAGGCGTGGAAATCGTGCGCCGTTTGCTGCGCGCCCCGCAGCTGAGCGCGATAAGAGGGACGTTGCTGGTGATCCCAGTGGTGAACTCATACGGTTTTTTGTCCCGGTCGCGGTATCTGCCGGACAGACGCGATCTGAACCGTTGCTTTCCGGGCCATCCTTACGGCTCACTGGGCGCGCGGCTGGCCCATATCTTTCTCAATGATGTCGTATTGCGCTGTGATTTCGGCATTGATCTGCATTCCGCCGCCATCCACCGCACCAACCTGCCCCAGGTCCGCGTGTCGCCCGGTGATAAGGCGATCCGCAAGATGGCACAGGATTTTGGCGCGCCGGTTGTGCTGACCTCTGCGCTGCGCGACGGCTCGCTGCGGGCGGTGGCGGCCAAGCATGACAAACCGATCGTCCTTTATGAGGCGGGCGAAGGCTTGCGGTTTGATGAAATGGCGGTTCGGGCCGGAGTTGCGGGCATTCTGCGCGTCATGCGAGGCCAAGACATGCTGCCCGCCAAAGGCATCGCCAAGCCCAAGGCCGCGCCACTGATCTGCACGTCTTCGACCTGGCTGCGCGCGCCTGCGGGCGGTCTGTTGCGCACCTTCCGCGCAGAGGGCGAGACAGTAGCTGAGGGCGATATTCTGGCGACGGTCTCCGATCCCTTTGGTGCTGTTGAAACCGATCTCACAGCGCCCGAGGCTGGCATTCTGATTGGCCGTGCGATCCTGCCCATCGTCAACGAAGGCGACGCGGTCTTTCACCTGGCACAGCTCAGCCCACAGGCTGCCGAAGACACGGTGGATGATCTGGCCAGCCAGCTCGAAAGCGATCCGCTCTTTGATGAAGATGAGATCATATGAGGATTGCCAACTTGGCCCTCAAAGCTATCTTCAGGAAAACCGGGGAGGTTTCCATGCTCAGACTAACCGCACTTATTTTGGCCCTGACCACGTCTGCCGCACAAGCGGACCTGGCGGTCCGTTTCAGCGAAGGTGCACCCAAAGACCGCTTTACCCTGACCAACACTGGTGATTGCGCATTGCCGAAGATGCAGGTTGTCCTGGATCTGGGCACAGCGCCTGCGGGTCTGATTTTCGATGTCACAGGCGCTGGTGCAGGGGTTGAGGTGTTTCAACCCTTTGAACTGGTGGCAGGGGCTGAGAACCTGACCAGCCTGCCCGCCGTGTTGGATGGCGATTCAGCCATCGCGCTGGATTTTAGCGGGCTTGCAGCAGGCAAAGCGGTGGCTTTCACTATTGATGTGGATGACACGGGCGGTGGCCGCGAGATCACAGTCGACGGGTCAGAGATTTCCGGTGCCACCATCCGTGCCGATCTGGGCGAAGAGACGTTGCAGGCCACGTTTGACAGCTCTGCCACCGCTGAGATCGCCATGGCAGGCTGCACGTCCTGACCGTTAGGTCCGAACGGGGCGCTTATTGGCCTTGCAGCAATACCGCTGAGATCGGGGCCAGCGCGACCTGGCCCGCTCTGTCCTGCAAACCCCACAAAAGCAAAGCAGAAATCGTGTCGGGCCGCAGGCGGCCTTGCATGATTACCGCCCCTTCCTGTCCAGCCTTAAAGGCCGCCTGATCCAGGAACCGCCGGATCACCGTCGCGGTCTGGTCTTTGCTGTCAAAGTCCCGGAACACCGGGCTGGCCGGCACACCTTCGCGGCGGGCCAGCGTCGGCATCGTGTTCAGCCCCCGGCTTTGCGTGACCAGCCCATGTCCCGTCTCCGCCAGAACGGCGTTGACCTGATCAGAGGCGCTGCGGCTGGGCTGCAGCCCGGCCCCTACACCCTCCAAGACGCCCACAACCTCACCCAACTGGGGCAAAACGGCCCCTAGCGTTGTTTCCACGTCAGAGGCCTGCGCCCCTTCGGGCAGGTCGATCATCGCTAGAACCTCAAACCCCTTCTCCCGGTAAAGCGTCACGCGCTCGGCCGCATCTGGCAATGCGGCATCCACCGCAAAGCTCAGGGTGTAAGGAAAGCTGCTAAGCGCTGCGATGCCAGCGGCACCAGAGGTGGGTGCCGTGCCATCGTCGATCAACACGACGCTCATCAACGGTTTGCCTTCAGGGTTCTCAAAAGGCTGCCCGAAACGGACAATCGGGCGGGGATCGGCATCGGCCTCCGGTGCAGTATCAGGCTCAGATGCCTCAGCATCTGCGGTTTCTTGCTCTTGTTGGCTGGTGATGATCCGGTTGACCGAAACGCCGTCGGTATTGCGGTCCGTCAAAGAGATGCCAGGCGTTCCGATTTGCGGCCGCAGCGCGGGTGCAAGGGCGACCACATCAGTGTTTTCCTCTGCACTTGGGGCGGGCGCAGGCTCTGCCGGGGTGGTTTCTGCGACCTCAGGCTCTGCCACACTAGGCGTTTCAGGCTGCTCCGCCGCCTCAGCCTCTGCCGGGGTAGTTTCCGCCACCTCGGGCTCTGTTGGCTCTGTCAAGCTGGGTGTTTGAGGTTGCTCCGCCACGTCGGGCTCAGGTGCGACCGGAACTGTTGGCGCTTCCGCAATCTCAGGCGACGGGGCCGCATCTGACGGCTCGGGTTGCGGCGCTGCTTCTGCCGTTTCCTCGGACGATGGGGCCGCGCCCTCAGTCTGGGTCGTCACATCAGCCTCTGCGGTGCTCTGCGTCTCAGCGGCAGCGGGGCTTTCATCCTCCGGCCGCACTTGCGCTGTCTCTTCGGCCTCAGATGTTTCAGAGGGAACGGCGCTATCGGCTACCGCCTCTTCACCCGTTGCCGGTGTCGAAGCCGTTTCAGCCGTCTCACCCGGATCAGCATCCTCTGCTTGCGGTGTCGCTTCGGCAAAGGCGGTTTCGGTATCTGGTGCCTCAGGCTGAGGGGGCTGCGCCGGTTCGGTGCTGATCGACAGCTCATCTGCCGCCTGCGGCTCCATCGGTGCCAAGGCAAGCGGGTTGGGCAAAACAGGCGCATCCCCTTCCAAAGCAACGCTGCCTGCCTCTTCAGGGGCCTCTGGGGCCGTCATCCCGTCTATGCCGCCGGTGCTGGGGACCTCAGCCGAGGCAATGGTATCGTCATCCAGCGCCAGCGTGTCCGGATCTGGCGCCGCTGCGGGTGCATCCGCTTGCGCTGTGGGCTGTGCTTCGGCAGCGGCATCACGGGCTTGCAGTTCTTCGCTCAAGACCGGTGTAGGCCCCTGCCCATCTGCGGCCACCGCATCCGTGACCTCAGGCGATTGCGGCGGAGGCGCTACAATAGAGGCCACTGTCACAGCGCCCACGCCCAACGCACCGCCCCACAGCGCTCCCAAGATAAAACCACGTGCCATGATGCACATTCTCCTGCAAATCGGTGCTGACCGCTCAGCCGCCGCTCAATTTGACTTGCGCACGCTCTTGACGGCGCAGGGCAAGCCTGAACATTTAGGCGCACTATAGCTTGGGGGATGCCCCCCTCGCCACCCTTAACCCCATCGGAAGCAAAGTTTGACCCGTGCTGCTGCTAATAGATAACTACGACAGCTTTACCTACAACCTGGTCCATTACCTGGGCGAGCTTGGGGCCCAGGTGGAAGTCCACCGCAATGACAAACTGTCTGTTGCTGAGGCCATCGCAAAAAAGCCCGCTGGCATTCTGCTGTCACCCGGCCCCTGCGACCCTGATCAGGCAGGCATCTGTCTGGAAGTGACGCGCGCCGCTGCCGAAAACCGCATCCCCCTCTTTGGGGTCTGCTTGGGCCATCAGACCCTGGGTCAGGCCTTTGGCGGTAAGGTGGTGCGCGCGGGCGATATCGTGCACGGCAAGCTGGGCAAGATGCATCACACTGGCACCGGCGTCTTTGCAGGGCTGCCCAGCCCCTTTGACGCCACCCGCTATCATTCCCTGGTGGTGGAGCGGGACAGCCTGCCAGATTGCCTTGAAATCACAGCGGAGCTTGAAGACGGCACGATCATGGGGCTTCAGCACCGCGACTTGCCCCTGCACGGCGTTCAGTTTCACCCAGAATCCATCCGCTCAGAGCATGGGCATGCGCTGCTGAAAAACTTCCTGAATGAAATGAAGGTGCCGGCATGAGTGACGCACTCAAACCCTTGATCGATGCCGCAGCCAACGGCCCCTTGTCCCGTGATCAGGCGGCAGCTGCTTTTCAGATCCTTTTTGAAGGCGAAGCAACTCCCAGCCAGATCGGTGGATTTCTCATGGCGCTGCGCACGCGCGGCGAAACCGTTGACGAATACGCCGCCGCTGCATCGGTGATGCGCGCGAAATGCAACGCCGTGAAAGCCCCCGCAGGCGCGATGGACATCGTGGGCACCGGGGGCGACGGAAAGGGCACGCTCAACATCTCAACCGCAACCGCGTTTGTGGTCGCAGGTGCGGGCGTGACAGTGGCCAAGCACGGCAACCGCAACCTCAGCTCCAAATCCGGGGCCGCAGATGCGCTGACCCAGATGGGCCTGAACGTCATGGTTGGCCCTGATGTAGTTGAACGTGAGCTGGCAGAGGCCGGCATCGGGTTTATGATGGCCCCTATGCATCATCCAGCGATTGCCCATGTGATGCCCACGCGCGCGGAATTGGGCACGCGGACGATTTTCAACATCCTGGGACCGCTGACCAACCCTGCCGGGGTCAAACGCCAACTGACCGGTGCTTACCTGCGGGATTTGATCCGCCCGATGGCGGAAACCCTGCTGGCGCTGGGATCCGAGAAAGCCTGGTTGGTGCATGGCTCTGACGGCACGGATGAGCTGACGATCACCGGCACAAGCTGGGTTGCACAGGTGGCGGATGGCGCAGTAACGGAATTTGAAGTGCACCCGGATGACGCCGGGTTGCCGGTCCACCCGTTTGAGGCCATCGTTGGCGGCACCCCGGAGGAAAACGCGCGCGATTTCAACGCGCTGCTGGACGGAACGCCCTCCGCCTACCGCGACGCGGTATTGCTGAACGCGGCGGCTGCACTTGTGGTGGCGGATGCGGCACCTGATCTGAAAGCAGGTGTTGAGATGGCGAAGGTCAGCATCGATTCAGGCGCGGCAAAAGACAAAATCACCCGCGTGGCGGCGGTGTCACAGGGTAAATGACCTGCTTTGATCTTTCGCGGCTGAGGGATTGGTCGGCTCTGCCGTTCTTTCAAACCACCCTGCCCGCGATTGAAACCGCCCTTGCAGCTGAGACCCGCCCGGTTTTCCCACCAACCGCACAGGTCTTTCACGCGCTGGAGCGGACGCAACCCAAAGACGTGCGCGTGGTCATATTGGGCCAAGATCCCTATCACACCCCCGGCAAGGCGGATGGACTGGCTTTTTCCATCCCCCAAGGGTTTGGCGGGCGGCTCGATAGCCTTGGCAACATCTTCAAAGAAATCGAAAGCGATCTGGGCGTGACCCGCACCAAAACCTCGCTTGGCGATTGGGCCGATCAAGGAGTGCTGTTGCTCAACACCGCGCTGACAGTGCCAGAGGGGGCGGCCAAAGCGCATGCAAAGCTGGGCTGGGCCAACCTTGTCCGCGACGTACTGGCCCATCTGGCAGACACCCCGCGGGCCTATCTGCTGTGGGGCGGCCCCGCGCAGAAAGCCGCAAGCGGCGTTGCGCAGACACCCAATTTGATCATCGCCAACGCGCATCCCTCGCCGCTGTCTGTGCACAGGGGATTTTTCGGCGCGCGGCCCTTCAGCCGCACCAATGCGTGGTTGCAGGCCCAAGGCTTAGACCCCATAAACTGGGGCGACCCGGAGGCACCATGACTGAGACCATTCTAGACAAAATCAAAGCCTACAAGCTGGAGGAAGTGGCCGCCGACAAAGCCGCGATGCCGCTCAGCGATATAGAAGACGCAGCCCGTGCGGCATCGCCGGTGCGGCCTTTTGCAGATGCTTTGTTTGACGCCGCGCGTGAAGGCTATGCCCTGATCGCTGAGATCAAAAAAGCAAGCCCCTCCAAGGGCCTTATCCGCGCTGATTTTGACCCGCCCGCCCTGGCCGATGCCTATGCCGCAGGCGGGGCCACCTGCCTGTCTGTTTTGACCGATACGCCCAGCTTTCAAGGGGCAAAGGAATTTTTGGGCCAGGCGCGTGGGGCCTGCGATTTGCCGGTGCTGCGCAAGGATTTCATGTATGACACCTATCAGGTGGCAGAGGCACGCGCCCTGGGCGCGGATTGCATTCTGATCATCCTGGCCTCCGTGTCAGATGCGCAAGCGGCCGAGCTGGAAGCCGCCGCCTTTGAATGGGGCATGGACGTTCTGCTGGAAGTGCACGACGCCGAAGAGCTGGAGCGCGCGACACAGCTGAAAAGCCGGATGATGGGCATCAACAATCGCAACCTCAAAACCTTTGAGACCACGCTGGATACCACCCGGCAGCTGTCAAAGCAGGTGCCGGCCGATCGGATGATCGTCTGCGAAAGCGGGTTGAACACACCGCAGGACCTCGCCGATATGGCGATGTACGGCGCGCGCACCTTTTTGATCGGGGAAAGCCTGATGCGGCAAGAGGATGTGACCGCCGCCACACGCACGCTTTTGGCCAATCCTCTGACGCCCGGAGGCATGTGATGGCGCTGACGCATTTTGATGCCAAGGGCGACGCCCATATGGTCGATGTCTCTGAAAAAGCGGTGACAGCGCGGATCGCCATCGCTGAAAACCACATCAAAATGCGGCCAGAAACGTTTGATATCATTCAAGAAGGCCGCGCAAAGAAGGGCGACGTCCTGGGCGTGGCCCGCCTGGCGGGCATCATGGCCGCCAAAAAGACGCCCGATCTGATCCCCTTTGCCATCCGCTGCCCATCAGCAAGGTCAGTGTCGATCTGGAGCTGGACGCAGAGCTGCCCGGCGTGCGTATCACGGCAACGGTAAAGACCACCGGCCAGACGGGGGTGGAGATGGAGGCGCTCACGGCTGCGTCCGTGGCCGCGTTGACCGTTTACGACATGACCAAGGCGGTCGATAAAGAAATGGAAATCAGCGGCTTGCGCGTCATTCTGAAAGACGGCGGTAAATCTGGCCGCTTTGAAGCGGAATGATCTCTGTCGCCCAAGCCCTTGACGCGTTGCTGGCGTTGGCAAGCCCTCTGTCGGTCGAAAAAGTGCCTTTGCGCCATGCCGCTGGCCGCGTGTTGGCACAAGACGTGGCCGCCACGCGTACGCAGCCGCCTTTTGCCGCCTCCTCCATGGATGGCTACGCGCTGCGCCGCGCTGAGGTTGAACCGGACGCGCTTTTCAAGGTGATCGGCGAAGCCGCCGCTGGGCACCGGTTTGACGGCACCGTAAAGCCCGGTCAGGCCGTCCGAATTTTTACCGGTGCCCCGGTGCCTGACGGCGCTGATTTCGTTGTGATTCAAGAAGATGTCACCCAGCGCGGCGATCTGATCACACTGGGACACAACATCGCAGACAAAAACAACATCCGCCCTGCCGGGGGGACTTTGAAGCCGGGCAAAAGGTGGCGGCCCCCTTGCGTCTGCGGCCCACTGACATCGCACTGCTTGCTGCCATGAACATCGCTGAGGTTCCGGTGACCCGCCGCCCAAAGGTGGCCATTCTGGCCACGGGGGATGAGTTGGTGCAACCGGGCGAAACCCCCGGCCCCGATCAGATTGTCGCCTCCAACAGCTATGGGCTGGCCGCGATGATGGAAGCTTTGGGCGCTGAGGTACGGCTGTTGCCCATCGCA
Source organism: Sulfitobacter sp. GN1-4 (assembly GCF_055693825.1). Lineage (NCBI taxonomy): Bacteria > Pseudomonadati > Pseudomonadota > Alphaproteobacteria > Rhodobacterales > Roseobacteraceae > Sulfitobacter > Sulfitobacter sp. GN1-4. The sequence continues at coordinate 2,423,570 of NZ_JBVFUQ010000003.1, forward strand.
CGCGACAACGCGGCGTCCTTGACGCAGGCCTTTACGCTGGCCCAGGGTGCGGACCTTTTGATCACCATCGGCGGTGCCTCTGTGGGGGATCATGATCTGGTTGGACCAACGGCGGCGACGCTGGGGTTGGAACAAAGCTTTTACAAAGTGGCGATGCGCCCAGGCAAACCTCTGATGGCAGGCAAGCTGGGCGATATCGCCATGATTGGCCTGCCCGGCAATCCGGTCTCTGCCATGGTCTGCGGCACTGTCTTTGTCACCCCGATGATCCGCAAAATGCTGGGGCTGGGCACAGCGCCTGCTCCCCTCCACAGCGCACCACTGGGTGTGGATTTACCCGCCAACGGCCCCCGCGCGCATTACATGCGGGCCCGCCTGGAAGACGGCATGATCTTTCCAGACAACCGCCAGGACAGCGCGCTTCTGTCCGTGCTGGCCACAGCAGATGCGCTGATGGTGCGCCCGGTTGCTGACCCGGCCCGAAGTGCGGGTGATGAGGTGTCCTTTCTGCCGCTTTGATCTACCACCGTTGACACAAAACGGGAACATGAGTAGAACAAAGAAAAACCATAGGTGGAGGGACAGCAGTGCTCACCAAGAAACAACTCGATCTTTTGGCGTTTATCCACAAGCGCGTGCAACGCGATGGCGTACCACCCAGCTTTGATGAAATGAAGCTGGCGTTGGACCTGCGATCCAAATCCGGCATTCACCGGCTGATCACAGCACTGGAGGAACGCGGGTTCATCCGCCGCCTGGCGCACCGCGCCCGCGCGATTGAGGTGGTCAAATTGCCCGAAAGCCTTGGGGGACAACCATCCAGCGGCTTTACCCCACGCGTGATTGACGGTGACCGCCCCGATGTCCCACCCCCTGCAACCGCGATGGAGGTGTCTGCGGATGCGGCCATCAGCGTGCCAGTGATGGGCCAGATCGCGGCAGGTGTGCCCATTGATGCGATCAACCATGTCACCCACTCCGTCAGTGTGCCGGGGGGCATGATCGCGGGCAAAGGCGATCACTACGCCCTTGAAGTCAAAGGGGATCTGATGATTGAGGCGGGGATCAACGATGGCGACGTCGTGGTGATCCGCGAAACCTCTGTGGCAGATGATGGCGACATTGTCGTGGCCCTGGTTGAGGACAGTGAGGCAACGTTGAAAACCTTCCGCCGCGAAGGCACGCTGATCGCGCTTGAGGCGGCAAACCCTGTTTATGCCACACGCAAACTTGCCTCGGACAAAGTGAAGGTACAGGGCCGCCTGGTGGGGTTGATCCGCACCTACTAAGGGTCAGCCGATGTGAGCTGGGGTCAGGCGCATCTTATCGGGGGTGAACGAAACGGTAGGGCCAATCCAAGTGATGTTGGCCCTTACGTTTCTGCCCTCTGCCTCTCCGCCCTAATCCTGCTCTCTCAAATCCGGCCAGACCGTCCACAGACGGTCCCCGGTAACGTCACGCGATGTCACTTGCCGCCACCCGCTGGCCTCCGCCACAAGGCCACCGCCCCGGTGGCCTTTAAAGTATCGACATCATAGATCAGGCAATCGAACCGGCCCCGCGTTTCTATAGGGGCTGAGGCCACGATAATCTGATCCGCCCGGCAGCCCTCAAACCCGGCCACTGCCCGTTTCCCCGACAGATGCACCACATCTCCCCCCGCGTCCCACACGCGGGCGGCTTGCTGCTGCGTCGTGCCGTTACCATCGTTTTCAAGCCAATTGCGGGCGACAAATCCCGCGCCCTTTGCCTTGCTCAGCGCGCGCCCGGCCTCAGTCATCTGCCCCACCAAGGTGCCGCGATCAGAGATCAGAACATCCGGCCGCCCGCTTTGGTGCCAGAGCGCGAAGGCGCCCGCGCAGACCACCCCCCCGAGAAGGCGCAAGCGGCCTTGCCAAAGCACCAGGAAGACACCTCCCAGTGCCACCAGCGGTAAAACAGCAGGCGGTGGGGCCATGACATATCCCCGCGCACCGTCCAGCGACGCTGTCCAATGCGCCACGCCCAGGATCCAATCCAACCCCCAGCCCATCGCCCATAACGCAAGCCAGTCCAAACCGATGGGATAAAGCACAACCGCCAGCACCGCTGCCGGGATCACCAGAACGCCCATCAAAGGCACAGAGATCAGGTTGGCGAACAATCCATAGTGGGCAAAGGCGTTGAAATGCGCGGCGGCAATGGGCGCCGTGGCCAGCCCGGCAACCAAAGACGACATGAAGACCCCGAAAACGGGTTTGGCCCACCACCAGAGGACATCCTGCTCAACCCCGCGCAGCACGGCAAACACAGCAACCAGCGCGGTTGTGGCGGCAAAGGACATCTGAAACCCCGGGCCCATCAAGGTCTCAGGCCGCAGCATCAGGACAATCGTTGCCGCAACCGCAACCGCGCGCAGCGACAACGCCCGTCTGCCAATCACCAGTGCCCCCAATGCAACGGCCACCATGATAAAGGCCCGCTGGGTTGCAACATTGCCGCCCGAAAGCGCCAGATAGACCGATGCCGCGCCAAGTGCACCAAGTGCGGCGATGCCTTTGGTGGGCCATGCCAGTGCCACTCGGGGGTGCGCCGCCAGGATGAGGCGCAGCGCGCCAAAGACGACGGCCGTCAGCAACCCCATGTGCAGCCCCGAGATGGCCAGCAAATGCGCAAGGTTGCTGGTGCGCAGGGCGGTCAGCGCCTCTTGGCTGATCGCACTGCGATCTCCGGTGGTGATGGCCGCAGCAAATCCACCTGTGTCGCCGGGCAGCCGTGACTGAATATGGTCGGAGGCGGCCATGCGCAGCCGAAAGACCGCCAAACCTGTGCGCCCCTCCTCCGCCTCAGCGGCGGCCAGAAGCGGGACGCGCGTATAGCCCACAGCCCCCAGCCGGGCGAACCAGGCGTGGCGTTGAAAATCAAATCCACCCGGCTCAACCGCGCCTGAGGGAGGGGAAAGATGCCCCGTGGTCATAACCCTCAGGCCAGGTTCCGGCGTGCTCCCCGCGTCCCCGTGCAACGATATCCTGACCCGCGCGGGCATGCGTTCGGGCGGGACACGGGCAAGTGCGACTTGATCCAGGGTCAGACGCAACGCGTCGGAATGGCTCCTGTCCATGGCGATCACGCGCCCCTCAATGGCTCCGTAATAGCGCCAGCCCAATACCCGCTCAGCCACCATATGCGCGCGCAATCCGGCCAGAAGGAAACCGATACAACATAAGGCCATCCCGGCGGCGAAGGGGGATAGCGCCTCGGGCAGGAAACGCGTCAAGACCCCGCACATCAGAGCAGCAGCAATCAAACCCGCATAGACCGCAGTTGCGGGCTCAACCCGCTGCGCGAAATAGACGCCGATGCCGATGGCCAAACAGACCGGCACCCAACACAGCAGATGGCCGCGTTGGCGGGCAATCTCAGCTGCGATGCTTGTTCCGATTTGCTGGCACAGAAGGGCCAAGCGCCCCATGCTTGCCCCCGTTCTCTGCACTGGTTAGACAGTCGCAAAACCCTAGGGGCTGCTTGGTTAGCAAATGGTAAACACCACTGCGCGCCACCCCTTCCGTCATTAGAAAGAGCTGTTCATGTCTGCGCCAGTCGTCACCCGTTTTGCCCCGTCCCCCACCGGTTTTCTGCACATCGGTGGCGCACGCACGGCGCTGTTTAACTGGCTTTATGCCCGGGGGCGTGGCGGTAAATTCTTGCTCCGGATCGAAGACACCGACCGCGCCCGCTCAACCCCAGAGGCGACAGAGGCGATTTTGCAAGGCATGGCCTGGCTTGGCCTGGATCACGACGGCGAGATCGTGAGCCAATTTGAAAACGCGCCACGCCATGCAGAGGTTGCGCTGGCGCTGTTGGAGGCGGACAAGGCGTACAAGTGTTTCTCGACACAAGAAGAGATCACCGCCTTCCGTGAGGCCGCCAAGGCTGAGGGCAAGAGCACGCTTTTCCGCTCTCCCTGGCGCGATGCGGATCCCGCCAGCCATCCTGACGCGCCTTATGTGATCCGTATCAAAGCCCCCCAAAGCGGTGAGACAGTGATCCGCGATGAAGTGCAGGGCGACGTGACCATCCGTAACGATCAGCTGGATGATATGGTGCTGCTGCGCTCTGACGGAACGCCTGTCTACATGCTGGCAGTTGTGGTGGACGATCATGACATGGGGGTGACGCATGTGGTGCGTGGGGACGACCACCTTAATAACGCCGCGCGCCAGATGATGATCTATACCGCCATGGGCTGGGACGTGCCGGTCTGGGCGCATATTCCGCTGATCCACGGCTCGGACGGGAAAAAACTCTCCAAACGCCACGGCGCATTGGGCGCGCAGGAATACCAGACGATGGGCTATCCTGCGGCGGGCATGCGCAATTACCTCGCGCGGCTGGGGTGGAGCCACGGTGATGACGAATTCTTTACCGATGCGCAGGCACAAGAGTGGTTTGACCTGTCTGGCATCCGCAAAAGCCCTGCGCAATTTGATATGAAAAAGCTTGAAAACATCTGTGGCCAGCACATCGCGGTAGCGGATGACGCTGCACTGCGGCACGAATGCGTCGCCTATCTGGCCGCAGCCGGACTGCCCGCGCTCAGCGCACAACAAACTGAAGGGCTGGAAAAGGCGATGTATTGCCTGAAAGAACGCGCAAAGACCCTGCCCGAACTTATTGAAAAAGGTCACTTTATTCTAACTTCACGCCCCATTGAGGCAGATGAAAAGGCAGCCAAAAACCTTGATTTAGTATCCCGTGGTATACTGAATGAATTGACGCCGCACCTGCCAAATGATAGCTGGGATCGAGAAACGCTGGAGGCGGCATTGAACGGCTTTGCGGCTGCGAAAGACACCAAATTCGGCAAACTTGCAGGGCCGCTTCGGGCAGCCCTTGCCGGGCGCGCAGTGACCCCTTCTGTTTTCGACATGATGCTTGTGTTGGGACGGGATGAAACACTGGCCCGCCTGAAAGACGCAGCCGCCTGAGGTCAGCCGCCTGACGGGACCGCTGCGACAACAAAACGACCGGCCCACACGGGGCCGCGCCCAGACGGCGAGGCATTTCGCTTTGCCGCCCATCGGACGAAAGGGACCGTATGACAGAGAGCAATAAATCAGCCAAACTCAGCATTGATGGTAAGGAATATGATCTTCCGATCTTTTCCCCAACCGCTGGTCCCGATGTGATCGACATCCGCAAGCTTTATGGGCAGGCGGGCGTGTTTACCTATGACCCTGGCTTCACCTCAACGGCGTCTTGCGACAGCACCATCACGTATATTGACGGTGGCGAAGGCGTTCTGCTGCACCGGGGCTATCCGATTGATCAGTTGGCGGGCAAATCGCACTACCTCGAAGTGTGCTATCTGCTTCTGTACGGAGAGCTGCCAACCCCTGCCCAGCTTGAGGATTTTGAATCCCGTGTGACCAATCACACGATGCTGCATGAGCAGATGATGAACTTCTTCCGCGGCTTCCGCCGGGATGCGCACCCGATGGCCGTTATGGTGGGTGTGGTCGGCGCGATGTCTGCCTTTTATCACGACAGCACCGACATCACCGATGAATGGCAGCGCGAGGTGGCCTCTATCCGTCTGATCGCCAAAATGCCAACGATTGCGGCGATGGCCTATAAATATACGATCGGTCAGCCCTTCGTGTATCCGCGCAATGATCTGGACTATGCCTCCAACTTCTTGCGCATGTGTTTTGCCGTCCCAGCAGAAGACTATGTGGTGGACCCGATCCTGAGCCGTGCCATGGACCGGATCTTTACGCTGCATGCCGATCACGAACAAAACGCCTCAACCTCGACGGTGCGTCTGGCGTCCTCCTCTGGGGCGAACCCCTTTGCCTGTATCGCGGCGGGCATTGCCTGTCTTTGGGGCCCCGCACATGGCGGGGCGAACCAGGCTTGTCTGGAAATGCTCAAAGAGATCGGCACGCCGGACCGCATTCCTGAATTCATCGCGCGCGCCAAGGACAAGGATGATCCGTTCCGCCTGATGGGCTTTGGCCACCGGGTCTATAAGAACTTCGATCCACGTGCGACTGTGATGAAGGAAAGCGCTGATGAGGTGCTGGAGCTTCTGGGTGTGGACAACAACCCCATTCTGCAGGTCGCCAAAGAGCTTGAGAAAGCCGCGTTGAACGATCCTTACTTTGCCGAAAAGAAGCTCTTCCCCAACGTGGACTTCTATTCCGGCATCATCTTGGAGGCGATGGGCTTCCCCACATCAATGTTCACCCCAATCTTCGCGCTCAGCCGCACGGTGGGTTGGATTTCTCAGTGGAAAGAGATGATCGCAGACCCACAGAACAAGATCGGCCGCCCGCGTCAGCTCTACTTTGGCGAAACTCAGCGGGACTATGTCGACATCGAAAACCGCTAAATCAAAGACTTAACGGTCCCAAGCCCCGGCCCCCGTGCCGGGGCTTTTTGTTTGGGAGGTCCCCCCACCCTGGACGGACAAGCCGGGCAGCGATCTGGCGAAAATGTGGCGGAATTGTGGCAAACCCCCAAACCTAAGGGCCGGTTTCCCGGCCCACGCGAATCATCGGTTCGTCCTGCGCAACAGATCTTGGTTTGTTGGAAAATTGGCAGCTTTTCGCAGGACAATTTTTCCAAATCTGAAACAGGCTTGTCCAAAACAAGGCGCAAATGTGGCATTGTTTCGCGGCCCCGAACAGTTACAAAGCCTTTCTTGACCCTGTTTCTGGATCATCCCTAGTGTCGCTCTACCAAAGCACTGGGAATGACATGAACCACCCTTTCTTTCACGATCTTTTGACTGAAAACGCCTGTGACACTGGGTTCACAGCATATCGGGGAACGGCCCATTTCAGACAGGGTGCAAGTGATGCAACTCGGGGGCAGAAATGAATACCGGCATCGGCAGTGATACTTTTTGTTGGGCAGAGGCCGCTGGCATGCCCGGGCTTCTGGCAGAGGCGCAAAGCGCGCCAATTGGGGCCAGTGTGCCCGACGCAGAGGCCCCCTACGACCACGTCGCAGTGATATACCCTAAAGGCCAGACGCCCCCGATGATCACGGTGGAGACCCTGTCTGATACGGTGCAAACCGTTCTCGCCGATGGCGTCGCTGTGGCCGTGGTTGCGCGCGCAGATGGCCCAACGCTGATGCCCAGCGATGTGCTGTTGATTGAACGCGTGGTCTAGGGCGAAAGCCGCAGCGTTTCGCGCAGAAACTTCGTAGCGCAACCCTTTGATATCATAGATGTCAGGCAGGGTCGCGCTTGCCGGTGCTGGGATGTGACGCTTTAGCGGCCTTCAAAGGTCGCGGCGCGTTTTTCAGTGAAGGCCAAAACACCTTCTTTGAAGTCCCGAGACTTCCCGCAGGTGCCCTGCGCCTGTGCCTCAGCGGTCAACTGGCCTTCGAAGGTGTTGTCCCACGTGCCCCGAATAACCTCTTTCGCGGCTTGATAGGCCACGGTTGGGCCCGCTGCCAAGTGCGCAGCCTTAGCGCGCCAGTGGGCGTCAAATTCGGCGTCGGGCACCGCTTCCCAGATCATGCCCCAATCATCCGCCTGACGCGCACTGATTTTATCCGCAAAAAGCGCGGCCCCCATGGCCTTGGCCGTCCCCATCGACCGGGGCAGGAAATAAGTCCCACCCGCATCAGGGATCAAACCGATCCGTGTGAACGCCTGCATGAAATAGGCGCTTTCCGCCGCAATCACCACGTCAGCCGCCAGGGCAAGGTTCGCGCCTGCGCCCGCCGCCGGGCCGTTCACGGCAGAAATCGTCGGGATGGGGGCATTCACGATGGCGCGCAGCATCGGCGCATATTCGTCGCGCAGGGTGCGTTCCATATCAACGGATGAGCCATTGGCACGGTCGCCCAGATCCTGACCAGAGCAGAAGGCCCGCCCTTCGCCCGTCACAACCAACACGCGCGCGTCTTTGCCCGATTGGGTGGCCGCGTGGGCAATCTCAGCGCGCATTTGTGTCGTCAGCGCATTCATCTTATCGGGCCGCGCCAATGTGATGGTCGCAACACCCGCTTCCACGGTATAGGTGATGGTCTGATAATCCATGATTGGCCTTCCTTTGCGCTTTTCCAGCTCAGTGATAGCAAAGTCCGCCGGCATCACCAGTGAAACCGGACGTCACTGGCGAAGAATGTCGTCCAGGCGGGCCTGTTCTTCTGGGCTAAGCGGGGCTTCGGTCCCGGCCTGCGCCGTGGACCGGCCCCTGAGATAGACCAGCCCCAAGCCCCCCGCCAACAGGAACATCAGCGGGCCTGCGGCCCACAACAGCCAGTTGGCACCAGTTGTGGTTGGGGTCAGCAAAACAAATTCGCCATAGCGCGCGACCAGAAAATCAATCACCTCTTGATCGCTGTCGCCCGCCACCAGACGTTCACGCACCAAGATCCGCAGATCCCGCGCCAGGGTCGCTTCGCTTTCGTCAATGCTTTCGTTTTGGCACACAAGGCAGCGCAGGCCTTTGGACAATTCGCGCGCGCGGTCTTCAAGCACCGGATCATCCAGGATCTCATCGGGCTGCACCGCCCACAGGGGTGAACCCAACAGCAACAAAATCAAAAGCAGCCGTTTCATTCTGCTGGCACCGGTGTAGGGCGGCGGCGGGCCGCACCTGCGGCCACGCGGAACCGTCTGTCGCTCAGGCTCAGCAAACCGCCCAGTGCCATCAAAGCCGAGCCGATCCAGATCCAATTGGTCATCGGTTTGATGTATGTGCGCACCGTCCAACCGCCGTTGTTCTGCTGATCGCCAATCACGACATAGACGTCGCGACGCAGATCATAATCAATCGCGGCTTCCGTCGTTGGCATTTGCGCGACAGGGTAGAACCGTTTCTCGGGCCGCAGCTCACCCAAGGGGCGGCCGTTCTCAGACAGGGTCAGGACACCTATGGTTGAGATGTAATTCGGCCCCCGGACGTCTTGGACATCTTTCAAGGTCAACTCATACCGCCCCACGCTCCACGGCTCATCAATCTGCGCCACACGGATGTCATCCATGGTCCAAGCGGTCAGCCCGGCCACTCCGGCCATCGTCACGCCCAGCCCTGCGTGAGCCACGGCCTTGCCCCAATCCGCCCTAGGTAGCCGGAGCAACCGGCCCCAACGGTTTGGGCCGCGCCCTGTGCGCTGTGCCAGCTCAACAATGACGCCCATCACCAGCCAAGCCGCCAGGAACATGCCCACCGGGCCGATCAGGCTGCGCCCGGTTTGCATCGCAAAGGTCAGCCCCCCAATCGCCAGCGACAGGCCAAAGACATAGCGCAGCGGCACCATCGCCCGCAGGATACGGGCGCGTTTCCAGGGCAAGACGGACCCCAGCGGCAACAGCAATCCCAGCACCACCATGAAGGGGGTGAAGGCTGCATTAAAAAACGGCGGGCCGACGCTGAGCTTGCGGTCAAAGAACATCTCAGCCACCAGCGGCCACATCGTTCCGACAAAGACCACAAAGCAGGACACCGCCAGCAAGAGATTGTTCACAACCAGCGCGGATTCGCGGCTGGCCAGACTGAAGACACCTTTGGCCTCCATCACACCTGCGCGGAAAGTGAACAGCACCAAGGCCCCGCCCATGAAAAAGCCCATGATCAGCAAAATCCAGACGCCCCGCTCAGGATCATTGGCGAAGGCGTGCACGGACGTCAGCAGGCCCGAGCGCACAATGAATGTGCCAATCAACGAAAAGCCGAACGCGAGGATCGCCAGCAGGATGGTCCAGCTTTTCAGCGCCTCGCGCTTTTCCACAACGATCGCGGAATGCAGCAAGGCCGCCGCCAGCAACCAGGGCATAAAGCTCGCGTTTTCCACCGGATCCCAGAACCAGAAACCGCCCCAGCCCAGTTCGTAATACGCCCACCAGGACCCAAGCGCGATGCCGATGGTCAAAAAGACCCAGGCCGCCAAGGTCCAAGGCCGCACCCAGCGGCCCCAGGCCGCATCCACGCGCCCCTCAATCAGCGCCGCCACCGCAAAGCTGAACGCCATAGAAAGCCCAACATAGCCAAGGTACAGAAACGGCGGATGAAAGGCCAAACCGGGGTCTTGCAACAGCGGGTTCAGGTCTTGTCCGTCAAAGGGCGGGGTTTCCATGCGCAAAAACGGATTAGACGTGAAGATAATAAAGGCGAAAAACGCAGCACCAATGGCGGATTGAACGGCCAGCACGCGCGCCTTCAACGTCGGCGGAAGGTTCCCGCCAAACCACGCCGCCATCGCGCCAAACAGCGTCACAATCAACACCCAAAGCAGCATGGAACCTTCGTGATTGCCCCAAGTGCCGCTGACTTTGTAAAGCATGGGTTTGTCAGAATGGCTGTTGAGCCAAACCAGGCGCAGCGAAAAGTCTGACACGATGAAGGCCCACATCAGGGCGGCGAACGCAAAAGCGGTCAGCACGAACTGCACGTTCGCGGCGGGTTCCGCCAGGGCCATCCAAGACGGCCAGCGTTTGTGCGCCCCAATCAGCGGTACGGTCATCTGAACCAGCGCCACCAAAAAGGCGAGGATCATTGCGAAGTGTCCAAGCTCTGTAATCATACGTTTGATATAATGGGGCTAAAGCCCACTTACCACGTAAATTCACCGTGTTTTGGGACACAAAGCGTCGCAGTCAGGCCCGGCTTTGCCGCCATGCCTCAAGTGCGGCGTTGTGATCAGGGGCAATGCTCTGCTGGATCACCACCGCATCCCTGCCCGGCTCTGCTGCACCTGGTGTCTGGCTGGCATCAGACGTCTGGCTGGATTTAAACTGCGCAACCTGATCAAGGTTTTCCAACACCTGCGGGACCAGGGCCATCGTGCCTGCAATTTCGCGCTGAAACTGCTGGGCTTTCACCTGATGGCGCGCGCCAAAGTAGAAAGACACCACAACCCCCAACAGCCACCAAAGCGGCTCTGGCACAAGGGCAATGCCTTGCATGCGTTCGGCAAACCAAAGCGGATGCACCATGGCCGACACAAAAAGCCCCAGCGTGCCAAGCGCCAAAGCGGGCCGGGGCAACCTGTTCAACCCATCCATGAACCGGTCAAACCGGCCCTGACGAGCCACCAGAAACTCCGCCCCGAATTGCGCCATCGCGTGGGTTTGCACCCCGGTGCGGCGCTGCGCGCCAGCCTCTGCGTTCTCACGAAACACCTCAACAGTGTCCTTCACCACATTCTGCGCGCCGCCAAAAAGCAACGTAAGCACCCGATCCATCAGTCCCATGCCGCGGTCCTTTTTTGAAAACTGGCCTCTGTGAGCCGGTAAATAGGGGCCATGAACTCTTCGGCCCGTGTGATCCAACCGCCCTTGCCCCCTGCCCGCGTCCGCGCGAATTTGCGGCTGGCAGGTCGGCGGTCAGCCAGACGAAAGTAGTAATTGCGCCGTGCAATGCCGTAGGCATCGACCAAATGATCGGGGGCCAGCACCATCACCTGCGCAGCAGCGGCCAGGCTTTGTGCGCCCAAAACGCCGTCCACGGCAACAGGCACACCAAAGGCCCCCAACAAGCGCTGCAGGATCTTCACGGCGTTGCCCCCTGCGTTAACGTACATGTCAAAAACACTGGCCTGCAGAGGCTCTGGCAACTCACCGATCCGCGGGCGTTCGAAATAATCTCGGATGAAGATATCAACCGCCTGCGCCCGGCTAAGCTGCCGGACATCTGCCGCTGTCACCGCCCCGTCCCCATCCAGATCAAGGCCCAGCCGCCGCATGGTGTGAATGGTCACACCGTGGTTTGTGGCCCCACCGGGATCATCTGGATCATTCACAAAGCCGCCTTCGCGGCGCACGATGTCATCTGCAATTTGCTGCACGTTTGGCATGGCACCCCCGTCGTCCAAAACGAGAGCTAGAACGTCAGAGCGTGGTTAAAGAATGCTAACCAGCCCGTGCGGTCTGGAACCGGTACGGAGGGCTTGCCTTGGTCAGATAGCAGGCTGAAACGGTGGCTTTAGGTGCATCGGATGATGCCGGTTTCTGAGGCCTGAAATGCAGCCGCCTTAGCTCTCAGGTTCCACATAGACGCCCTGTTCTTTCAGCGCATCTATCACCTCAGCAGGCATATAGGTCTCATCGTGTTTCGCCAAAATTTCAGTGGCTTGAAAGACGCCGTTCACGTAAGATCCTGTGCCCACCATCCCCTGATTTTCCTCAAAAAGATCAGGCAGCACGCCCGTGAACGTCACCGGCACGGATGCCCCGCCATCGGTCACACTGAAACGCACCGTTTCGCTTTCGCCGCGCACCAATGTGCCTTCTTCAACCAGGCCGCCAATGCGAAACACCTCTTCGGGCGCTGGTGGTTCGGCCATGATCTGGCTTGGGGCGCGGAAGAAGTTGATGCCATCGCGCATCGCATAGCCGATCAGGGCCGTTGACCCGATGAGGGCGATAACCGCTAAAGCGATGATCTGTATGCGGCGTTGCTTTTTCAGGCTCTTCATCTGGGCACCCTAAGGGAACAAGGGGGGCATCATCAGCCCCTCGGTCTCAGGTATACCTAACATCAGATTGGCGTTCTGCAACGCCTGCCCGCTGCTACCTTTTGTCAAATTATCGAGCGCTGCTGTGACAATCGCCCGGCCCGCGATCCGGTCCGCACTCACCCCGATATGACAAAAGTTTGAGCCCCGAATATGCCGCGTGCTGGGCGTCTGACCAAAGGGGATCACCTCAATAAACGGCTCATCTGCATAGGCCGTGCTGAGCGCGGCGTGGATCGCCTCCGCATCGCCTTTGACATAGCAGGTCGCAAGAATGCCCCGGTTTGCCGGCACCAGATGCGGCGTGAACTGCACCTTCACGGGCCGTCCTGCAATGGCAGAAAATTCCTGATCAAACTCCCCCAGATGCCGGTGCGTGCCACCGATGGCATAGGCGTGATAGCCCTCAGACAGCTCTGCGTGCAGCAGGTTTTCTTTCAAAGACCGCCCCGCGCCAGACACGGCGCACTTCAGATCCAAGATGATGTCATCCAGATCAATCAGCCCCTGCTCAATCAAGGGCCGCATCGCAAATTGACCCGTGGCCGCGTTGCAACCTGTGCCCGCCACCAGCCGGGCGGCTGCAATGTCGTCGCGGTAGAATTCGGTCAGGCCGTAGACTGCCTCTTTCTGCTGCTCTAAAGCGGCGTGGGGGTTGCCGTACCACTTGGCGTAGGCCTCAGGATCACGCAGCCGGAAATCCGCGGACAGATCCACGATTTTCAGATCTTGCGGCAGCTTTGATATCACCTCTTGCGAGGTCTTATGCGGCAGCGCGCAAAAGCACAGGTCAATGGCAGAAAAGTCGATCTCATCAATTGTGATCAGGTTCGGCAAATCCAGATGACGAAGATGCGGAAAGACATCCGCCATCGACTGACCAGCTTTAGAGTTGGCCCCCAAAGCCTTGATCTGCATGGAGGAATGGCCAGCGATAAGCCGGATAAGTTCGGCCCCGGTATACCCGGAGGCACCAAGAATGGCGATTGAATACATGGTCGGTTTCCCTTGTTCGGGCGGTGTTTACGAGAAAATCAAGCGGCGATAAAGCTGATCTGTCGTCGCAAAAACTGAGTGGCGCGCGTGCTGACCTGTGCGGGATCACCCGTTGTCAAAAACGCAGGCGCGCCGCTGCCGTATTTGTCGGGGTGACGGTCAAGGTAATCAGCCAAACTGTCTGCCACCAGGCGCGCTTGGGAATAGACGCTAACGCCCTCGCCCAAAGCCTCCTGAAAGGTGTCCAGCATCAGCGGGTAATGGGTACAGCCCAAAATGGCCGCCTGCGGGTTCGGCATCTTGCGCTTCAACGCATCGACATGGCTGCGCACCAAGGCTTCGGCAAGGATGAAATCACCATCCTCAATGGCATCAACAACACCGCCGCAGGCCTGTGCCTCAACATCCACGCCAATGGCCCTGAACGCCAGCTCCCGCTGGAATGCACGGCTAGCCACCGTGGCTGGCGTCGCAAAAAGAGCGACATGTTTCACATCCACTTCGCGGGGCGGCGAATTATCGCCCCACTGCCGTTCGGTCAGCGCCTCAATGAGCGGTACAAAAACACCAAGAACACGCTTGTCCGGCGCCACCCAACCTTCCTGCATCCGCCGCAGGGCCGCCGCCGAGGCGGTGTTGCAGGCGAGAATGACCAAATCGCATCCCGCATCGAACAGACGCGATACCGCCTTGGTCGTCAGGCCATAGATGTCATCGGCCGTGCGCACGCCGTAGGGCGCATGGGCACTGTCGGCCAGATAGACGATGTCCAGCTCTGGCAGCCGCTCTTGCACGGCTTGGTGGACGGTCAGCCCGCCCAACCCACTGTCAAAGATCCCGATGGCCATAGCGTTGCCCTTTAGGCGCGGTGGTGTTGCTCAAATTCAAAGCCCAGCTCTGTGGGAACCGGCGGCTCTGGTGCCAAGTCATACGTGGCTTGGCGCAGGAAATCCATCATGCCTTTGCCATCCTTGGCGATAGGGTCCAAAACATCACGCCCAATTGGCGCGCCAATGGCCAAACGCACCGGGGTGTCGACCCGTTTGCGGAATTCCTTGATCATCAACCCCATGCGCAACGTCTGATGCAGATGGCTTGCGATTTGGAACATCCGGCTGGTGTGGCCTGCAAAATATACGGGCACCACAACCGCGTCAGATTTGGCAATCATCCGCGCCGTAAAACTGCGCCAGCCTGGATCGAGGGGTCGGGAAAAGGGCCGCGCCGCGGTGCTGACCGTGCCGCCCGGAAAGACACCAATCGCCCCGCCGTCCGCAAGATAGTCTAGGGCCGTCTTGCGCGTCGCAAGGTTAAGCGCCAAGGCTGCACGGTCCTGTTCAAAGCTGATGGGCAGCAAGTGGCGATCAATATCGGGGGAGCGACGAAACACGGAATGTGCCATGATTTTAAAGTCTTGCCGGGTGAGGCTCATTAAGTGTCCCAGCATCAGACCGTCCAGAATCCCGTAAGGGTGATTGGCGATAAAGATCACCGGACCTTGTGCCGGAACAAGCTCGGTGCTGCCCTTGAACACATCCAACGTCAGCCCGTAGCGTTCCACCATCACGTCAAAGAACGCGGCACCCGCTGCGACATCCTGCTCATATCCGCGCGCTCTTTTGATCAGCCGCAACCGCCCGGTGCTGTTTTCCATCAAACGGATCAGCGCACGGCCCGACCGCGTCTCAGCCGCATAGGCATAGCTGATCTCTCGGGTGGTGCGTGTCATGATCCCCTCACCTGGCCGCTGACCAAGCGGTAGCAGCCAACTGCGTCAGTTTTGTTGCACGCCTATTCTGCCGCGCGCGCGGTCTGTGTGCCACCGGCCCTGATCACGCTCAGCAGTTCTTCGCGCCGTTTGGCAGCTTTGGCTTCGTTTGCTTCTTTGACGGGGCCAAAGCCGCGAATCTGCAAAGGCAATTCAGCCAAGGCGATAATCGCCTCTTCTGTGGCGTCTGACAGCATCGGCAGGACCTCATGCATGTCACCTTCGTATTGCTTGATCAGGGCGCGCTCCATTTTACGCTCCGCTGTGTAGCCAAAAACGTCCAGAGGCGTGCCGCGCAGCACCTTGAGCCGGGCCAAAAGTTTGAGCGGACGCTCAAGCCATTGTCCAAACGCGCGCTTCATCGGACGGCCATTGGGCCCCATCTTAGAAAGCAGGGGCGGCGCAAGATTGAAGGTCATTTTGAAATCACCATCAAATTCGGCTTGCGCCTTTTCCCGGCTGCTGAGCAACAGCCGTGCGACTTCGTATTCATCCTTGTATGACAACAGCTTATGATACCCAGTTGCTGCCGCGGCCTTGACCCCATCATGCGCGATGGCGTCCAGAAACTTGGTGTACCGTTTGGCCAGACGTTTGCTTTGGTAGGCCGCAAGATGATCCTGCCGGAAACTGATTTTCTCAGCCAGGGTTTTGGGCAAGCTGACGACGTTGGGCTGCAGCACCTTTTCCGCCTCTTGGGGATAGAGCACCGCCCAGCGCCCCAGCTCAAAGGCGCGTAGGTTGTTCTCAACCGCGGCCCCATTCAGCCGGATCGCGTCCTCGACAGCCTCCAAAGTCAGGGGCAGCAAGCCGCGCTGCCAGGCCCCGCCAAAGACCATCATGTTGGAATAGATTGAATCGCCCAATGTCGCCTTTGCCAGATCCGAGGCATCAAACATCGAAACCCCGTCCTTGAGCCGGGCTTCCAACGCAAGGCTCAGCCGGTCATGGGGGATCTTGAACTCAGTATCGCGGGTGAAATCACCGGTGACTATCTCATGGCTGTTGACCACGGCACCCGTGCGCCCACCCTGGGTCAGACCTAGGGTTTTTGAGCCAGCCGACACCACCAGGTCCCCCCCGATCAGCGCATCACATTCCCCCGTCGCCACCCGGATGGCCGAGATATCTTCGGGCGCGTTGGCCAGACGGCAATGGATGTGCACCGCCCCGCCCTTTTGCGCGAGGCCAGCCATCTCCATCATGCCTGCCCCTTTGCCGTCGATCTGCGCCGCCTGGGCCAGGACGGCACCGATGGTGACAACCCCGGTGCCACCAACCCCTGTGATGATCACGTTATGGGTGCCATTGATCTGCGGCAGGTCGGGGTGTGGCAAATCAGGGATGTCGACCTCAGTTGTCGCTTCTTTGCGGACCTTGGCCCCTTCAAGCGTCACAAAAGAGGGGCAAAACCCATTCACACAAGAGAAGTCCTTGTTGCAGCTGGACTGATCGATCGCGCGTTTGCGGCCAAGCTCAGTCTCTTTGGGTGTGATGGAAACGCAGTTGGACTGAACCCCACAATCGCCACAGCCTTCGCAGACATCGGGATTGATAAACACCCGCTTATCAGGATCCGGGAACAATCCCCGCTTGCGCCGCCGACGTTTCTCAGCTGCACAGGTTTGTACGTAGATGATCGCGCTGACGCCCTCTTTGGTGGCGAAATCCTTTTGCACCGCGTCCATTTGGGCCCGTTCGTGCATCGCAATGCCTTTGAACGCGGCGGGGTCTACATCTTCTTTTTCATCATAGACCACCGCAAGGTCTTTGACGCCCATCGCCTTCAGCTCAGCCGCAATGCGCGGCGCGCTCAGATCCCCATCGTTGCCCTGCCCGCCGGTCATGGCGACCGCGTCGTTATAAAGGATCTTGTAGGTGATGTTGGCCTTGGAGGCCAAAGCGGCCCGAATGGCCTGCACGCCAGAGTGATTATAGGTGCCATCGCCCAGGTTTTGAAAAACATGGTCTCGGGTTGAAAACGGTGCCTCTCCGATCCAATTGGCACCTTCCGCCCCCATATGAGTAAAGCCCAACGTATCCCGGTCCATCCATTGCGCCATAAAGTGACAGCCAATCCCGGCATAGGCCCGGCTGCCTTCGGGCACCTTGGTGGAGGAATTATGTGGACAGCCCGAACAGAAATAAGGCAAGCGGGCCGCGATATCTTCGGCATTATCTGCGCGACGCGCCTCGTCGAGGGCGGCAAGCCCTGCCTTGATCCCATCGGTATCGCGCCCCTCATCACAAAGCACCTGACCCAGCTTTTCAGCAATATCAATCGGATCGAGCGCCCAGCGCGCGGAAAAGAACTCTTCCCCGTTCTTGGTGCCGCCAAACACCCGACGTCCGCGCCGGTCATCAAAGATGGCCTCTTTGATCTGCACCTCAATCAGCTTGCGCTTTTCCTCAACCACAACAATCAGGTCGAGACCTTCGGCCCAATCGTGAAAGCCCTTCATATCCAGCGGCCAGGTTTGACCCACTTTGTAGGTGGTAATGCCCAAACGCTCAGCTTCGGCCGCATCGATGTTCAGCAGGCTCATCGCGTGCACCAGGTCCAGCCAGTTCTTGCCAGCTGCCACAAACCCGATCTTCGCCCCCGGTTTGCCCCAGACACGTTTGTCCATTTTGTTGGCATGGGAAAACGCCTCAGCCGCGTGGCGTTTGTAATCAATCAGCCGCGCCTCTTGTTCAATCCGGTCGTCCACCAACCGAATGTTCAGCCCCCCTCCGGCAGAGCAAAATCTGGCGTCACAAAAGACAGACGGTGCGGATCACCATCCACAACCGACGTCACTTCAACCGTGTCTTTCATGGTCTTAAGACCAACCCAAAGGCCCGAATAGCGCGACAGCGCCCAACCATAGAGACCGTAATCCAGAATTTCCTGCACACCAGCAGGAGAGACGACAGGCATATAGGCATCAACCATCGCGAATTCGGATTGATGCAGCACGGTTGATGATTCACCAGTGTGATCATCACCCATCGCCATGATGACACCGCCGTTTTTCGCCGTGCCCGCCATATTGGCGTGGCGCATCGCATCGCCGGACCGGTCAACGCCTGGCCCTTTGCCATACCACAGCCCAAAGACCCCGTCGTATTTACCTTCCCCGCGCAATTCAGCCTGCTGTGCCCCCCAAATCGCAGTCGCTGCCAAATCTTCGTTCAGGCCTGACTGAAAGGTGATGTCGTGCTCGGCCAGCACTTTTTCTGCCCGCGCCATCTGCATATCCACCGCCCCAAGTGGTGAGCCGCGATACCCTGTGCACAAACCCGCAGTGTTCAACCCCGCGGCCTTGTCCCGCGCCGACTGCATCAGCATCATCCGCACCAAGGCCTGCGTCCCGTTCAACAGGACCGGAGATTTCTCCAAATCGAAACGATCGTTAAGTGAAATCCTCTGGCTGGTCATGGCGGCCCTCCCTACGTTCCGTCAGTCTTGCTCAAGTTTTGCCAAATGTTAGGTCACAATTGCTGACCTGTATAGCAAAAACTTCCGCTCATTTCACTTTATGAAGTATGCATTGGTGGTCTTTTCATCAATTTATTGTAAGCAGCCAGCATACCAAGAAAGTATCGCCATGGATTGGGACAAACTCAGAATCTTTCATGCCGTCGCAGATGCGGGATCGCTCACGCACGCAGGCGACAAACTAAACCTGTCGCAATCTGCCGTTTCGCGACAAATTCGTGGCCTAGAAGAACAGCTTAACACCAATTTGTTTCACCGCCATGCCCGCGGCCTGATCCTGACGGAACAGGGGGAGCTGCTGTTTGACGCCACTGCCGCCATGACCAAACGCCTGGATGCTGCCGCCGCACGCATCCGCGACAGCGAAGAAGAAGTGTTCGGAGAGCTGCGCGTGACCACCACCACGGGCTTTGGCACCCTGTGGCTCGCCCCCGGCTGCCCAAGCTTTATGAAAAATACCCCGACCTCAAAGTAGACCTGATGCTTGAGGAACGCGTGCTTGACCTGCCCATGCGCGAAGCGGACGTGGCGATCCGCATGAAAGAACCCTCACAGGCTGACCTCATTCGCAAAAAGCTGATGATGATCCGCATGTGCCTCTATGCCAGCGCCTCCTATCTTGAAAGCAATGGCACGCCTGAGACGATTGAGGATATGACCGAACATCGGCTGATCTGCCAGAACACCGACAGCGATCAGGTGGGTGCCGGTCTGAACCTGGTGCAAAAGCTGATGCTTTATGATCTTCGGTCTTTGCTGACGGTGAACAACTACTTCGGCGTACTACAGGGTGTGCTACATGATCTAGGGATCGGGGTGCTGCCGGACTATGTGGTGCAGGACTTCCCTGACCTTGTCCAAGTGCTGCCTGAGACGAAATCTGCGGATGTGCCTGTTTTTTGGCATATCCAGAAGAATTGCGGCAATCCAAGCGCGTGGCCGCCTTCAAGGACTTCGTACAGGATGAGATCATTTCTTACCGCAAGAACCTGAAAATAATGTAAAAACCGATTGCTATGCAATGAATGCATAGCCGGTATGCTGTTTTTCTTTGCACCGTTGCCTTGATTGCAAGCATCGAGCCGCCTAATTCAGCGATATAGAGTTGAGCGCCAAACGGCTGCTCGTTCTATACCTCCCTGTTGGACTTGGCCGAGCTTCGTGCTCGGCCTTTTTTTGGTCCGGGCTTTGGTCTGATTTGGGCCAGGCAGATTTGCATGCCCAGCAAGACATCTCATCAGGGCCTGCGAAATTTTTTCTAGAAATCTTGGAACATCTCTTCCGCCCACCCGTTGTTAGGGGGAGCGGCGCGATACTGCGTCTCTCAAACACGAACCAAAAGGAGAACTGAAACTATGACACGTACGTTTCTCATCCAATCGACTGCAATTGCCACTCTGATCACCGCCCCCTCGCGCTCAGCGCTGAGACCAGTGCAGGTGACCTGACAGGGAACTCGCCCCGCATTCTGGACGGCGGCATGGCAAATGACGCAGGCTCCATTAACCGCACATCGGACATGGCCACAAAGCGCCCCGGCATTGGTATCTCAGAAGCAGACCCCATGCCCACACCGATGAGCACCGAAGAATATGTGGCCCTCAGTCAGGCTGTCGGCGCTGATTTCAAAACCTCTGACGACGTCCTCTTGGGGTCGGTCAAAGCCGTCACCGTTGACGCGCAAGGCAACCCCGAGCTGGTGGTCGACATGCTAGACGACGCCAAGATTGACGCCGACACGCTGGTGCTGACCTTGCTGTCCGACAGTGTGACGCTGGATGACAACGCCATCCTGATCGATACCACAGCCGATGAGCTTTATCTGCAGGCGCAATCGGGATCCAAACGCGACGATGAAACCCGCACAACCGTTGTTGTGATGTAATCATTTCGCCAAAACGACTCCAAAAGGGGCCGCCCCATCCAGGGCGGCCCTTCTTCTATGGAATGACATCTTTTCCCCACCGGCGGGATGGCCTATGACCACCGCGACGACATGAGGGGAAGACGGATGCAGGAACCTGCCATCACCGAAGACATCATCGCAGCCCATGGCTTCACGCCGGAAGAATTTGCCGAGGTAAAGCAGATCCTTCAAAGAGAGCCCAATTATACCGAAATGGGCATCTTCTCAGCGATGTGGAACGAACACTGCTCGTATAAGTCTTCCAAGAAATGGCTCCGCACCCTGCCCACAACGGGGCCCAGGTCATCTGCGGCCCCGGCGAAAATGCAGGTGTGGTCGACATCGGCGATGGTCAGGCGCTGATCTTCAAGATGGAAAGCCACAACCACCCTTCCTACATCGAACCCTACCAAGGGGCTGCCACCGGCGTGGGCGGCATCCTGCGCGATGTCTTTACCATGGGCGCACGCCCCATCGCCGCGATGAAC
The DNA here is from genome assembly GCF_055693825.1 of Sulfitobacter sp. GN1-4. Taxonomy (NCBI): domain Bacteria; kingdom Pseudomonadati; phylum Pseudomonadota; class Alphaproteobacteria; order Rhodobacterales; family Roseobacteraceae; genus Sulfitobacter; species Sulfitobacter sp. GN1-4. The sequence goes on from NZ_JBVFUQ010000003.1 coordinate 2,444,668, forward strand.
GCGCTCAGCTTTGGCGAACCCGCGCATCCCAAAACCCGCCAGCTGGTGCACGGCGTGGTGGCTGGTGTCGGCGGCTACGGCAATTGTTTTGGCGTCCCCACCGTGGGCGGCGAGGTCCGCTTTGATCCCGCCTATAACGGCAACTGCCTGGTCAACGCCTTTGCCGCGGGCCTCGCGGATGCGGACAAGATCTTCTACTCCGCCGCCTCCGGCGTGGGCATGCCCGTGGTCTATCTGGGCGCCAAAACCGGGCGCGACGGCGTCGGCGGGGCTACGATGGCCTCTGCCGAATTTGACGACACGATTGAGGAAAAGCGCCCCACCGTGCAAGTGGGCGATCCATTTACCGAAAAACGGCTGATGGAAGCCACGCTGGAGCTGATGGCCACCGGTGCTGTGATCTCAATTCAGGATATGGGTGCAGCCGGGCTGACCTGTTCTGCGGTTGAGATGGGCGACAAAGGCGGTCTGGGCGTGCGCCTTGATCTGGAAAAAGTGCCTGTGCGCGAAGAGAACATGACCGCCTATGAGATGATGCTGTCAGAATCCCAAGAGCGTATGCTGATGGTCCTGCGCCCTGAGTTGGAGGCTGAGGCCAAAGCCGTCTTTGACAAATGGGACCTCGATTTCGCCGTTGTGGGCGAAACCATCGCAGAGGACCGGTTTCTGATCATGCTGAACGGTGAGGTCAAAGCCGATCTGCCGCTGAGCAAGCTGGCCTCCACAGCGCCCGAATACGACCGCCCCTGGGAGCCCACACCCGCCGCAGAGCCGCTGGCAGATGTCCCGGGCATTGATCCCATCGACGGGCTCAAGGCGCTGATCGCTGATCCAAACTATGCCGCCAAAAACTGGGTGTTTGAACAATACGACACCATGGTCATGGCCGACAGCGCCCGCACACCGGGCATTGGCGCGGGCATCATCCGCGTGCACGGCACCGATAAATCCGTGGCCTTCACCTCGGATGTGACCCCCCGCTATGTGGAGGCCAACCCGGTTGAGGGCGGCAAACAGGCCGTGGCCGAAGCCTATCGCAACCTGACAGCGGTGGGGGCCAAACCCCTGGCCACAACGGATAATATGAACTTTGGCAATCCTGAAAAGCCCGCGATCATGGGCCAATTCGTGGGCGCCATCCAAGGGATCGGGGCCGCGGTCGAAGCGCTTGATATGCCGATCGTATCGGGCAACGTCTCGCTTTATAACGAAACTGATGGCCAGGCGATCCTGCCCACCCCCACCATCGGTGCGGTAGGGCTGATCAATCACCCCGATGACATCATCGGCTGCGATGTGCGCGAAGGCCATGTGGCCCTGGTGCTGGGCGACACTCAAGGGCACCTGGGCCAATCCGCCCTGTTGGCCACCGTCTTTGGCCGCACCGAAGGCGATGCACCCACCGTTGATCTTGCGGCGGAAAAAGCCCACGGCGATTTCATCCGCGACAACCGCGACATGATCAAAGCCTGCACGGATCTCTCCGATGGCGGCCTGGCCCTGGCGGCCTTTGAGCTTGCTGAAACCGCAGGCGTCGGCGTCACGCTTGAGGCGGCAGATACCCCCACACTCTTTGGCGAAGACCAAGGCCGCTACCTGATTGCTTGTAACTTCGATCAGGCCGAGGCGCTGATGATCGCGGCCTCAACTGCGGGCCTGTCGGTCACAACCGTCGGCAAATTCGGCGGCACAGATGTGAACTTTGGCGGCACCACCGCCCCGCTGGAAGAGCTGTCTGAAATCTACCGCAACAGCTTTGGGGCCACCTTCGCCTAACCTTTTGGTTTCGGAGCCGCCCTTGCTTGAGCCTGACGGGCTGAGCGGGGCCTGATTGCCAAGAACAATCGCGGAGGCTCCCAGCTTGCTGGGATACCGCTATTGTTCTTGGGAAGCGGGGCGCGCTCTGCCAGACGGGATCATGCAAGGGTGGATCTGAAACCTTTTGGTTTTGGTGAGCCCGCAGCGCCCCTTCCAAGCGAAGAAGCCTTTAGGGCTGATGAGCGTCCACCTGAGCCATCAACCGCGCTTTTTCGCCCATGTCCTCTGGCCGCGAAATAACCGCAGCGAGCTCTTCCAAAGACGCAATCGAATGCCCCGCGCGAAAGCTGTCCACATGCGGCAACATCGCGCGGATGCCTGCCGCCTTCGGCGCAAAACCGTCCCACCGCAACAAAGGGTTCAACCAGATCAGCCGCCGGGCGGTCAAATGGAGCCGTTCCACCTGCCCGGCCAAATCTTCGGGCGCGTCGCGGTCCAAACCGTCTGTGATCAACAGCACAACAGCCCCCTGCCCCATCACCCGCCGCGACCAATCCCGGTTAAAGCTCTCAAGACAGGCCCCGATCCGCGTGCCGCCTTCCCAATCCTGCGCCTCAGCCCCGGCAGCGGCCAGAGCTGCATCCACATCGCGGGTCGCAAGATGCCGGGTAATGTTGGTCAGCCGCGTGCCAAAAGTGAAGGCATGCACCTTGGCCCATCCCGCCCCCTTGGCATTACTGACCGCATGCAGGAAATGCAGGATCACACGGGAATACTGGCTCATTGAGCCTGAAATATCACAAAGCACCACCAGGTTGGGATAACGCGGGCGGGGTGTCTTGAGGGCCAGCTGGTGCAATTCACCCCCCGCCGCAGGGACTGGCGCAGGGTTTGACGCGCATCGATTTTGCCCAGATGGGCGGGCATCCCGCGCCGCGACGGGATCGGCTTTACGGGCAGGCGCATGCGGGCCAGCATCCGCTTGGCCTCAGCCATCTCAGCCAGGCTCATCTGTTCAAAATCAAGCGTCCGCAGCCGTTCGGCGCTGGACATGGTCAGGCTGGCATCAACCTCAATCAGCGCGTCCTCGTCCGGGGTATCGGCCACATCCGTTGGCGGCGCTTCGGCCCCGTCCAGCAAAGCCTCAGCTGCGCGTTTTTCAGCCGCCTGGGCTGTGCGTTCTTCTTGCACACCGCGAATGGCCGGCAACATCGCGGCCATCATATGCTCCATATAGCGGGGATCGCGCCAATAAAGCCGGAAAAGCTGTGCAAAGGTCGGGCGGTGCTCAGGCCGGTTGACGAAACAGGCGTGCAGCGTCCAGTAAAAATCCCGCTTGTCCGTGAAACCTGCAGCCTGCACCGCGCGGATGGCGTCAATCACCCGGCCAGGGCCAATGGGCAGCCCCGCCCGGCGCAAAGCGCGCGCGAAATGCGTGATGTTGCCCACAAGCTTTGGGTCGTCCGGCAATTCAAGCGGGGGCAATTCAGCCATAAATGGCTGACTGGAGGGTTCTACCCTCCAGACCTCCCAGAGGTGTAGTGGAAAGATGAAGCATCAGACCGGGGCCAGCGAGGCTTTGGCCTCATCCAGGATCCGCTTGGCCTCAGACCCGTGCAGTTTGGCGATGTCATCTTGGTATTTCAGGATCGCCCCCAGCGTGTCGGCGATCACCTCAGGGCTCAGCGTAATGACATCCAGCGCCAGCAAGCATTTGGCCCAGTCAATCGTTTCAGCCACACCGGGCTTTTTGAACAGATCTTCGGTGCGCAGCCTTTGCACAAAGGCCACAACCTCTTGGCTGAGCGCCTCAGAGGCCTCCGGCGCGCGGGCGGCGAGGATTTCCATCTCTCGGTCAAAAGCGGGGTAGTCGACCCAGTGATAGAGGCATCTGCGTTTGAGTGCGTCATGCACTTCGCGGGTGCGGTTGGAGGTGAGAATGACAATCGGGGGCTCGGGCGCGGCGATGGTGCCCAACTCAGGGATTGTTACCTGAAAATCGCTGAGCGCCTCGAGCAAGAACGCCTCAAACGGGGCATCTGTGCGGTCCAATTCGTCAATCAGCAGGATCGGCGCGCCTTGTGCGTCAGGCCGCATCGCCTCAAGCAGGGGACGTTCGATGAGGAACTCATCGCTAAAGAGCGTCTCTGTGAGCGCTTGCCGGTCGGCCCCGCCTGCTGCCTCAGCCGTGCGGATGGCCACCATTTGTGCCGGAAAGTTCCACTCATAGACCGCAGAGGCCGCATCGAGGCCTTCGTAGCATTGCAACCGGATGAGCCGTCGGTTCAGACCCGCCGCCAAGGCTTTGGCAATCTCAGTTTTGCCAACCCCAGCTTCGCCTTCCAGAAACAATGGCCGCCCCAGCGTCAGGCTGAGAAACACCACCGTCCCCAAGGCGCGGCCACAGATGTAGCCCTGCGCGCCCAGCATTTCTTGCACTGCGTCTATGCTTGAAAAATCGCTCATCCCGTTCTCCCCGATGCAGCAAAGGTGCATGTGGTCCGGCCCGGGTCAAGGGAGCCCGTGCGAAATTGTCACGCAATGTGCGGGCCTTACCAGCGTGATTGACGTGATTCGCCCCTGCTGACATATTGTTAACCAAGCAAAGAGAGGATCAGGGCCACGCGCACCTGAGCCCAGAGGCAGTGTAGACGATGAGCATTTTCAACCCCAGGACAGGTGGGTGATGCAGCCCTTGCGCATCACAGCCGTCACTTGCGTGAAAAACGAAGGTCCGTTTCTGTTGGAATGGATCGCGTTTCATCGTGTCATTGGCGTGACGGATTTCCTATTTTATTCAAACGATTGTACCGATGCGACGGACCGCCTGCTGGACCAGCTTGGCGGGCACGGGGTTGTCACGCATCTGCCTAACCCCGCCAAGAACCGCAATTACCAGATGCAGGCGTTAAAGGCGGCCAAGCAACATCCCCTGGTCAAGGCGGCGGATTGGGTTTGGATTGCGGATGTTGATGAGTTCATCAACATTCACGTGGGTGATCACAGCCTCCCTGCCCTCATAGAGGCCTGCGGCGATCCGCAGGCAATCTCGGTTACGTTTCAATTCATGGCCAATGACGGGATTGAGAGCTTTGTGGATGAACCGGTCATCACCCAGTTTCTGCGCAGCCATAATCCAGACATTTGGGGGGCCGACACCGCGATTGAGGTAAAATCGCTGGTGCACCGGGACTTTCCTACCGACTATTTTGGTGCCCATCGTCCGTTTCATGATGAAGCCAAATCCAAGCCTGTCTGGACAGATGGGGCGGGCCGCCCTGTGCCCGGCCCCTTTCGGAGCTGCGCCAACAAACGGCGCATTCGCGCCTTTCCGGCCCGAGGGGCGCGCAGCTTTGCCACACTGAACCACTACGCCTTGCGGTCATTGGACAGCTATCTGGTGAAAAACGACCGCGGCGATGTGAACCGCGAACACCGCGCCTTTGACGACAGCTATTGGCGTGAGCGCAATGATGGCGGCTTTTTCGATGACAGCATCCTGCGCTACGCCGCACCGCTGCGTGCCGAAATGGCTCGATTGAAGGCGTTGGATGGTGTGGGCGCGCTGCATGAAGAGGCCGTGCAGCTTCACCTTGCCAAGCGCGACGCGCTGTTGGCGCAAGAGGGATACCGCGCCATGCAGGCACAATTGCGCAATGCGCCCCCTTATTCGGCTGCGGAAACCAAGATCCGCGAAGAAATTGGCCTGGCTTTGGGAGAAACCCCATGACCCGATTGCGTGTTGTAAACCTGGCCCTGCCCAAAACGGGCACCACCACGCTGACCGATGCGCTGCGGCACGCGGGGCTGACGGTTGCGGATTGGCGGATCCGTCCGGGCCAATCGACACGCAGTGACATCCCCCGCATGCACATCGGAAAGATCGTTTACGACGACTATTACGCCTCTGGCGATCCGCTGGCGCGGCTGGATGAGTTTGATGTGATCAATGAAATGTCCGCCGTGCGCGAAGACCGCTCACTTTGGCCGCAAACGGATTGGGGGCTGATTTCCGCGATCCGCGCGCACCACCCGGGTGTGAAATTCATCCTGACGATGCGCGATCCAGAAAAAACCGCCAATTCCATGATGCGGTGGAACAACCTGGGCAAACGCCGCCTGCCGCAGGCTGATATCCCCGGCCTGCCCCGTGGCTTTGGCCGCACAGAAGCGCAACTGGCCCAGTGGCAGCGGGCGCATTATGCGTTTTGCCACCATGTCTTTGAAGGGGCCGCGCATTTCATGTCCTACGACGTGGAAGACCCGGACGCCCCTGACAAGATCAGCGCCTATCTGGGGATCGACTTGCCCTGGTGGGGGCAAAGCAACATGGGCAAACCACAACAGGCCGCATCATGAAACTGACGCTTCTTATTGGCCCTACTGAAAAAGCCGCAATGCGATTTCGCGGGCTGTTCAAAGATCACGCAAAAGCGCTGGAAAAAGCCGGCGTTGCAGCGCCTGAGTGGAACCATGTGCGCCTTTATGCGGCCTGTGCTGAGGCCGAAGCTGTAGGCGTCTTGCGCTACAGACGTGGGCTGCACAGCCCCTTGGTGCAACAAACATTGACGGCCGAATTCACCTCCCTTCTGGAAAAGGACGTGCCTGCGTTGAAAGCCGATCACGTGGTGGTCGCCGCGGCGCAATTGGGGAACCTTTTAACGCAGCCGGATGAGGTTTCACGGCTGCAAGCGCTCTTCACGCCGCACTTTGACGACATCCAGATCGTTGCCCATGTCGACGAACAGGCACGACTGTTGGTGGAGCACTACATCTACGCCGTCCTCGAAGGGCGCCGGCATCCGCTGAGCCAGGAGCTTGCCTTAGCAAAGGGCAAAGACTGGTGGGCCGGTGCCTTGGCCCAGCAAGGCAAAACGGAGCCGCATTTCGGTCTTTTCAACGACATTCAGGCACCGCCGCAATGGCTTGATTATAAATCACTTATCAAGCTTTGGGGGGCGTCTTTGGGGCGCAGAACGTAACGCTGCGCCCGCTTGACCTGCCGCAGCTCACCTCGCCCAATGGCATGCAAGAACTTTGCCGCACCTTGGGCATTGCTGACACCTTTGGCCCGGTCGCAACAGCCCGGCGTTTCCACCCCGAACCTGCCCCGTCCCTCACCAGGATGCGGCAGATGAACGAGGTGATGATCCGCTACAGCCAGGCGCGTCAGATGATCATCCCGCGCGATGTGTGGAGCATGGTGCACCGCAACGTGCGCATCGCGGGCGACCCGATCGCACCGGGAAGCCTGGCAGCAGTCTCCAAGCATTTCAAATCCGCCAACGCCGCCTTGGTGAAAAAGTTCCCTGACCTGAAACAGGCGCTTACGCCCGATGCGCCTTTGCCTGAATGGACCGAAGCCGATCCAATGAACGGCTTCCGCGCCAGCCAATACCTGGCCGCTTATGCCTATTCCTTGCGGAAAAACAGCACGCCGGTCGCTGAGAAACAGGCCGAAGCTGAGGCGGCTCAGGAAGCAGCTAAGAAATTCGATACGATCCTGGGACAGCAAAACACCGACGCAGAGGAACAAGCGGCCCAGACACGCTTGCTGAACCGGGTGAAGGTGAACCACCAGATGGTGCTGACCAGCCAGTTCCGCCCCCACAACAATCTTGGCGCAGTCAATGAAGAAGAGCTTGCCGCCGCCTATACCCCAATGCCGCCTCGCGCGCTGAAGTCAGGCTCCACCGGCAATGTCATCGTGGGCTGCATGAAAAACGAAGCCCCCTATATCATTGAATGGATCGCCTATCACCGCGCCATTGGGGTGGATAACTTCCTGATCTACACGAACGATTGCACCGATGGCACTGATGAAATCCTGAGCCGCCTGATGGCACTGGGGGTCCTTGAGCACCGCAACAACGACAACTGGAAGGGCAATTCGCCCCAGCAGCATGCGCTGAACCAATCACTGAAAGAACCGTTGATCCAGAACGCAGAGTGGATCGCACATATTGACGTTGATGAGTTCATGAACGTGCGCACCGGCAACGGCACGCTGGATGATCTGTTCGCCGCTGTGCCCGATGCCACGAACTTTGCCATGACCTGGCGGCTGTTCGGACACAACGGGGTCACACGGCTGAACGACGATTTTGTCATTGAACAATTCGACACCTGCGCGCCAAAATACTGTCCCAAGCCGCATACCGTTTGGGGATTTAAGACCATGTTCCAAAACATCGGAGCCTATGGAAAAATCTCATGCCACCGTCCGAACAAACTGGTGGAAGGGTCTGAAAGTAAAGTAAAATGGGTCAACGGCTCTGGCCACGACATGACCCGTGATGCGGCCCACAATGGCTGGCGGTCGTCAAAATCCAACGTCGGATACGACCTGCTGCAGCTCAATCACTATGCGCTGCGCTCTGCTGAGAGTTTCTTGATCAAACGCCAAAGGGGCGGGCCTTGCATGTCGATCGCTCCATCGGGATCAACTACTGGATCCGCATGGACTGGTCGGATTTTCGCGACATCACCATCAAACGCAACATCCCCCGCCTGCGGGCCGAGTATGACCGCCTGATGGCGGATCCGGTGTTGGCCGCCGCCCACCTGGACGGGCTGAAATGGCACCGCGCCAAGGCGGATGAATTGCACGCCATGCCCGAGTTTGCCGCACTTTATCAGCAGGCGCTGGACGTGAAGCTGAACGAAACTGAGCGTGTAGCATACGCATTGTCACTTGATATGGAGAGCTGACATGGACGGACAATTCCCACCAGAAGAGCCAGGTTTCATCCGTTCGCGCGGCATGAACTTCCCCAAAAACCCAGAGGTGATCAAAGGTCGGGTGCGGCGCTTGCTGCGCAAGAACGACTATGAAAGCAAAGAAACTGAGGCCGCTTTGCGCGTGGTGCGCGAGGGCGATGTCGTGGTCGAGCTGGGCGGCGGCATTGGCTATATGTCCACCCTGGTTGCCACCAAACGCAAAATCAAATCGGTTCATGTCTATGAGGCCAATCCGGCCCTCATCCCCTATATTCAATCGGTGCACTCAGCCAATGGCGTCACCAACGCCCATGTGACCAACGCCATCCTTGGCCCCCGCAAAGGCAGCGTTGATTTCTATGTCCGCACCCCGATGCTGGGATCGTCCATGCAGGTGCTTGAAGGTGAGGTCGATCCGCCCAGCGTGAAGGTTGATGTGCTGAATGCCAAAGCCACCTTCAAAGAGATCGGCGCAAATGTCCTGATTTGTGACATCGAAGGGGCTGAGGTGGATTTGATCCCCTCCCTTGATCTCAGCGGCTTTCGCGCCGCCATCATCGAAACGCACCCCCAGTGGATCGGCCCGCAGGGCATCAACAAGATCATGCGCGCCTTCATGGATGCGGGACTGGCCTATTACCACCGGGGCAGCCACGGCAAGGTACTGGCGTTTCGGACTGATTGGTAAATGACCCATCTGGCCATCCTCTGTGTCCGAAATGAGGGGGCCTTTGTGCTGGAATGGCTGGCACATCATCAGGCTGTGGGGTTCGACGACTTTTTGGTGTTCTCCAACAATTGCCAGGACGGCACCGATGCCATGCTGGACCGGTTGCAAGCTCTGGGCCACCTGACCCACGTGCGCAATGATGGCCCCTATGACGGGGGCGGCATCCAGTTCACCGCCCTCAAGGCGGCGGCCAAGATGGCGCAGGTAAAGGACGCAGACTGGATCTTGCCCCTGGATATCGACGAATTCGTCAACATCCACACCGGTGATCACACCCTAAAGGCACTGCTGAGCGCCCTGCCCGAGGCTACCGCCATCACCCTGACATGGCGGCTTTTTGGCACCGCAGGTCAGGTGCGACACGCCGACACGCCGGTGACAGAGACCTTCACGCGCTGCGCGCCCGCGGTCCTGCATTGGCCCTGGCGTGCGGCGATGTTCAAAACGCTCTACCGCAACGATGGCACCTACCGAAAACCTGGCGTGCACCGCCCCCGCGCCCCGCGCCAAGAACGGCTGGAGGCCGCCCGGTGGTTTGATGGCAGCGGCCGCCCCCTGCCCGAGCCGTTCAAAACCAAACGTATCTTTTCGGATTTTGGGCATGACAACTTTGGGCTGGTCCAGCTGAACCATTATCCCTTGGGGGCCTTGGAAAGCTATGTGCTCAAGGCTGACAGGGGCCGCGCGGTCCATGCGGGTGACACGCTGGGCCTGGATTATTTCACCGAACGCAACTTCAACACAGACACAGATGACAGCGTGAACCGGCTGGCCAAGCCGCGCGCGGCAAAGCTGCGGGCGTTGACAGAGGACGCCGCATTAGCTGAGCTGCATCAAAACGCCGTGGCCTGGCGCAAGACCCGGTTTGAAGAGCTGCTGGCCCAAGAACCCTACCGCGCGCTCTTTGGCCGTCTGCTGATGACACCGCCCAGCCAACCCCTGACCGCCGCACAGGCGCGTTTCTTGATCCGCCACGCACAGCTTGCACATGCCGGCGGTGGCACTTAGCCTCAATTGCACAAGTATTTTCCCTAATTTCGCCCCATTGGACGGCTAGCGTCTGATCCAAATCGCGAAAAAACGGCGATATGATGGATTGAGGACGCAGCAATGACGCAAGAGGCGCTCACGCTCGACAGCTCGTTGATTGAGCTCCCCCGCAGGGAGTGGCTTTCGGCTGTCGAGATCCATCGTGGATGAAGACGGATACGTCGAAAACCTCGGCCGCCGCCACCACGCCGTCTTTTTTGAAAAAAGCCCCACGTTGGTTGTCAGCTTTGAGACACTGCAAGGCATTCAGGTGCTTTCAGAAAAAGGCCAGCCGTTGGGATGGGACATGGTCAAATCCTGCGGGTGGTCCAATCTGACGCTGATCAGCAACGGGGACACCTGGTTTCGCGATCCTGCGGTCTATGCCTATTTTGACCGTCTGATCGACGATGGGTTCTTTGACGAATTCGAAACAGTCCTCTTTTACGGCGCGGGCCCTTGTGGCTATGCCGCTGCCGCCTACTCCGTCGCCTCCCCTGGGGCGCGGGTGCTTGCCATTCAGCCGCAAGCCACGCTTGATCCGCGCATCACCGAATGGGACGACCGTTTCATTGATATGCGCGCCAAGGATTTTACCAGCCGCTATGGATACGCCCCAGACATGCTGGATGCCGCGCAGCAGGCTTATGTGATCTATGATCCGCGCGAAAAGCTTGATGCGATGCACGCCGCCCTTTTTACCCGTGCCAACGTGGAAAAACGCCGGATGCCTTTCATGGGCGATGCTTTGCAGACCGATCTGTTGGAAATGGGCACGTGGGTAGAGATCTTGAAAGCCGCCGCCGAAGACACGCTGGACGCCCAAGCCTTCGCCACCTTGAACCGCGCCCGCCGCGATTACCGTCCCTATCTGCGCAATCTGCTGGAAACGTTGGAACGTGAAGAACGGCTTGACCTGATCGAGGCGCTTTGCGCCAACGTCACCGGGCGGATGAAGGCCCCGCGATTTGGCTTGCGTCTGCGCCAGCTGCGCTCCGCACAGCATGTTGAAGACGCGGAATAGCTCAAGGCCTGCGCAGATCACGAAGCCTATAGCGATCCGCAGGATGCTGTGCTAGCCGGGTTTCATGACCCATTCCTTAACGATCCGCCGCCCCGATGACTGGCATCTGCACCTGCGTGATGGTGCCATGCTGAAAGCCGTTCTGCCCCACACAAGCGCCCATTTTGCGCGGGCCATCATCATGCCCAATCTGGTGCCCCCAGTGGTCACCGGTGCTGACGCCGCCGCCTACCAGGCGCGCATTCTGGACGCCCTGCCAGACGGGGCTGCGTTTGAGCCTTTGATGACGCTCTATCTGACCGAAGACACCGACCCCGAAGATGTCGCCAAGGCCCATGCCTCAGGTCTCATCAAGGCCGTGAAGCTCTATCCCGCCGGAGCCACCACCAACTCTGCAAGCGGGGTGTCCAACTTTGACAACGTCGCACAAGTGCTTGAGAAGATGGCAGAGATTGGCCTGCCCCTGTGCACCCACGGTGAAGTGACGGATCACGACATCGACATATTCGACCGCGAGGCTGTATTCATCGACCGGGTTCTGGATCCGATCCGGCGCAAACATCCAAGCTTGCGCGTCGTGATGGAACATATCACCACCAAGAACGCCGCAGACTACGTTATGTCCGCTCTCGAAAATCTGGCGGCGACGATCACAACCCACCATCTGGTGATCAACCGCAACCATATCCTGGCCGGTGGGATCAAGCCGCACTACTACTGCCTGCCGGTGGCCAAACGCGAAGAACACCGTCTGGCGTTGCGGGCAGCGGCCACATCTGGTGACGCCCGGTTTTTCCTGGGCACCGACAGCGCCCCGCACACCGATGAGAACAAGCTTTTGCCCTGCGGCTGCGCAGGTTGCTTTACCGCGCCCAACACCATGTCGATCCTCGCACAGGTGTTTGAAGAAGACGGCGCGCTTGAGCATCTGGAGGCGTTCACATCGCTCAATGGCCCGGCCTATTACGGCCTGCCGGTGAACGAAGACACGCTCACTCTGGAACGCCAACCGGTCAGCTATCCGGATCACATCGATACGGACGAAGGGCCCGTCACGGTCTTCGACCCCGGCTTTGCCCTGCATTGGCGTGTCGCCGGCTGATGTTTGACGCCGCTGCCTTTGATGAGGCCAAGGCCATCGTCTATCAGCACCTGCAACCCACGTTGCAGCACAACTGGCCTCTGCTGACCGAAGAACTGGGGTGCGAGCTGTGGTTGAAGCACGAAAACCAAACCCCGCTTGGTGCCTTCAAGGTGCGCGGCGGGTTGGTGCACATGCGCCGGCGCAAGGAAGCAGGCAGGCTCAACGGGGTCATCACCGCCTCAACGGGCAATCACGGTCAATCCATCCCCAATGCCGCCCGACTTGAAGGCATTGAGGCGACAGTTGTCGTCCCAGAGAACAACTCAGCTGAGAAAAACGCCGCGATGCGGGCGCTGGGGGCGCGGCTGATTGAAACGGGCCGCGATTTTGCAGATGCCGTCGCCTTTGCCAAAAACCTGGCGGCAGATGAAAACCTCGACATGATCCCCAGCTTTCACACTGACCTGGTGCAGGGCGTCGCCACCTACGCCTATGAACTGTTCCAGGCCGCAGGCGAGCTTGATGTGGTCTATGTGCCCATTGGCTTGGGGTCTGGCATCTGCGGCGTGATGGGCATGCGCGACCTTTTGGGGCTGAAAACCAAGGTTGTCGGGGTCGTCGCCACGGGGGCCAATGCCTATGCCCTGTCCTTTGATGCCAAAGCAGTCGTGCCAACAAATGCGGTACAAACACTGGCCGAAGGCGTGGCCGTCCGTGAGCCGAACCAAACGGCGGTTGATCTGATTGTCGCAGGGGCAGACCACATTGTCCAAGTCAGCGATGATGAGATCCGCGATGCCATGCGCCTTACCTTTCGCGCCACTCACAACATCAGCGAAGGCGCAGGCGCCGTGGCACTGGCCGCGGTGATGCAAGAACGCGCACAACTGGCCGGATTGCGCGTGGGGGCCATTCTCAGCGGTGGCAACATTGACGCGGCCAAATACGCCGCCATCATCGCCGGTTCAGAGTGACTGGCCCCCGGCGCCGCACCGGGGTAGAAGCAAACCAAACGGCGGCACGTCCGTCCCAGCCTTTCTGAGTGCGCAACGCCTCGCCCCAAATCAGGAGTGTGTCATGATCCCAACCAGCTATCCCGACCCGCAAGAAATGGCCCGCCTGACCGCGCGCATGTTGTTAGAAATCAATGCTGTACACTTCAATGCTGACACGCCTTTCACCCTCGCCTCCGGCCTGCCCAGCCCGACGTATATCGATTGCCGCAAGCTGATCTCGCATCCGCGCATCCGCAGCACGCTGATGGACTTTTTGACCGTCACCGTCATGCGCAACGCAGGCTTTGAAGCCTTTGATAACATCGCAGGCGGCGAAACGGCGGGCATCCCTTTTGCCGCGCTGGTGGCAGAACGGATGGGCCTGCCCATGACCTATGTGCGCAAAAAGCCCAAAGGCTATGGCCGCAACGCCCGGATTGAGGGGGACATGTCCGAAGGCCAGCGTGTTCTGTTGGTCGAGGACCTGACCACCGATGGCGGCTCAAAGCTCAGCTTTGTGGATGCGATTCGTGAAACCGGGGCCACCTGCGGCCATACGGCGGTGATCTTTTACTACGGCATCTTCCCCCAAACCGAAAAGACATTGGGAGATCATGGGGTAAGCCTGCATCATCTGTGCACCTGGTGGGACGTATTGGCCGAAGCCAAGGCGCAAAACGCCTTTTCCCCTGCAACCCTGGCGGAAGTTGAGAAGTTTCTGAACGCCCCGCAGGCCTGGCAAGAAGCGCACAAAAGTTAAGCGGACAGACCCACTATATTGACGCAGCAAGGGTAATTGCGGCAATATGTAGTGGGTGTGACGTTATCCACAACTAACTCACAAAAGATACATTTTGCACCCGCGCTGCTGGCTGATCTATTCAAGCGGCCTGGGACAACGGGTGGAACAATGAACGAAATAACGTCACTGAACGCGAACTCTCTTGCAGTGCAGGCACCGGAAACGATGCCGCATTCCATCGAAGCCGAACAGCAGCTTCTGGGCGCAATTCTGACCAACAATGACATCTATGACCGCATCGCCGCGATCATTGGTCCCAAGCATTTCTATGATCCGGTACACGCGCGCATTTTCGAAATTGCCGCAAGCCGCATCGCCAAAAACAACCTGGCCTCACCCGTCACGCTCAAAGCGTTCATGGAAGACGATGAAGGCCTGAAAGAACTGGGCGGCCCTGCCTATCTTGCGCGTCTGGCGGGGGCTGCGATTTCGGCCTTTGCGGCACGTGACTATGCCCAGATGGTCTATGATCTGGCGGTCCGCCGGGATCTGATCCAGCTAGGCCGCGATATTTCGGCCAAGGCGGCGCAGGTCGATGTCTCATCCGAGCCGCGCGAACAGATTGTTGAGGCTGAACAGCAGCTTTACAAGCTTGCTGAGCAAGGCCAGGTCGAAAGCGGATTTCAAAGCTTTCTCAGGGCAGTAACGGACGCTGTTAATGTGGCCAACGCCGCTTACCAGCGGGATGGCGGGCTCTCTGGCGTCTCCACCGGCCTCATCGACATGGACGGCAAGTTGGGTGGCCTGCACCGCTCAGATTTGCTGATCCTGGCGGGTCGTCCTTCCATGGGTAAAACATCCCTGGCCACCAACATCGCCTTCAACGTGGCCAAAGCCTATCGCAAAGGCACCTTGCCTGACGGCAACGAAGGGGCAGTAGACGGCGGCGTGGTCGGTTTTTATTCGCTTGAGATGAGCGCCGAGCAGCTGGCTGCCCGTATCCTGTCCGAGGCAGCAGAGATCCCGTCCCAGCAGATCCGCTCAGGCGACATGACAGAGACTGAGTTCCGCCGCTTTGTCGATGCCGCCAAGGCGCTTGAGGCCTGCCCGCTCTACATTGACGACACGCCCGCCCTGCCGATCAGCCAGCTGGCCGCCCGCGCCCGGCGGCTCAAGCGGACCCATGGGCTGGATGTGCTGATCGTGGACTACCTGCAACTGGTGCGCGGCACCGGGTCCTCAGAAAACCGGGTGAACGAAATCTCTGAGATCACCATGGGTCTCAAGGCCATCGCCAAGGAATTGGACATCCCGGTCATCGCCCTGTCCCAGCTTTCGCGTCAGGTTGAAAGCCGCGAAGACAAACGCCCGCAGCTGTCAGACCTGCGCGAATCCGGCTCCATCGAACAGGACGCCGATGTGGTGATGTTCGTGTTCCGCGAGGAATACTACAAGGAACGCGAAAAACCCGGCGATCACGATCTGGAGGCTATGGCAAAGTGGCAAGAAGAGATGGAACGCCTTCATGGCCGCGCGGAGGTCATCATTGGCAAGCAGCGCCACGGCCCCATCGGCACCGTCGATCTGAGCTTTGAGGGTCGCTTTACCCGCTTTGGCAACCTGGCCAAGTCTTGGCAGCAACCCAATGGCGATCAAGAGTTCTGATGCGCAGGCGCAGGGTTTTGCAAGGGGCTGCGGCCCTGGCCCTTGCGCCTAGATTGCCCGCGATGGCGCAGACGTCCCTTTATGTCCCCCCCGAAGAAGGCGCGCACAGCCAAACCTTCATGATGTGGCCCAACAGCCGCAAAGTTTATCGCGACCGCTATTTTCTGCGGGATGTGCAGCAGACCATCGCTGATGTGGCAAACGCCATCGCCGCTTTTGAGCCGGTGATCATGCTTGCAGATCAAGCCGAACACGCCCGCGCGCGCAAACTGCTCAGCGATGGGGTCACGCTGTGGGACGTCCCCACCGAGGATCTCTGGGCGCGCGATGCAGGCCCGCTTTTTGCCTATCAGGGCGATGCCCTTGTCATCAGCCACATTCAGTTCAACGGCTGGGGCAACAAGCAAATCAACACCCATGACAGCCAGGTCGCCGCCCGCGTGGCCGAACGCTTGGGCCTGCCCTTGGTGCCCAGCGGCGTTGTGGGCGAAGCGGGCGGGATTGAGCATGACGGCCACGGGCTGCTGATGGCGCACGAAAGCTCTTGGGTGAACCCCAATCGCAACCCTGGTCAAAGCCAGGCGCAGCTGGAAGCGCGGCTTCTGGCCGCTTACGGGGCCGAGCAGATGATCTGGACCACCGGCGTTTATGGCGAAGACATCACGGACTATCACATCGACAGCCTGGCGCGGTTCACGGGGCCGGGGCGCGTCTTGATCAACCTTCCAGATGATCCAGACATGCAAGACCCCTTCCATGTGGCAGCACTAGATACCCATGACGCGCTTGTGGCGGCAGGCCTTGAGGTGGAGGTGATCCCGGAGCCTGTGCGCCGGCGGGTCAAATCCATAGATTTCGTTGCTTCATACGCCAATTACTACGCCTGTAACGGTGCCATCATCGCCGCGGCCTTTGGCGATCCTGAAACCGACGCAATGGCGCAAAACGCCCTTGCCCGTCACTATCCCGGACGTGAAATTGTCACGCTAAACGTTGATGTGCTGGGCGAATTGGGCGGGGGCATCCATTGCGCCACCCAGCAGATGCCCGGATGAGCTGGCTCAGCCGACATGCAGAAGGCCATCGAAGCGGTTGCGGCCTTGTTGACCGCCTGTATCGCGCTGGTGGCGCTTATCGCTGTGCCGCTGCAAATCCGCGCCAACGCGGCCTTACAGGCGGAGCAATCTGCGCGCGACATCTACCGGGAATTTGTCGCACTCTCCGTCAGCAAACCACAATTCGCAGCCCCCGATTACTGCGCCCTCCAGCAAAGCCCGACCGAGTTCGCCGCATACAGCTATTATATCGAATACCTTCTTTATACCGCGGAACAGGTCACCTCTGTCAGCACAGAATGGGAAGGCACGATCCAGTCACATCTGATCCAGCATCAGGACTTTTTCTGTTCAAACCCCGACTGGAACGCCGACACGTCGCCTGTTGCCGCGCTGATCGCGGGCCAGCGTGCGCAATGCGCTGAGACGGTGACCTGCTGAGCGCCTGACGTCGGGATGCGCAACCCCTGGCCGAGCGAATGACCGGGCAGCGCAAGATTTCAATGCTTTGCCAGACAGCCACTATTGCAGGTTAAATTGAAAACGCGATAGACCCCGCGCAAAAGCCCAGCCAAGGACAGCACATGAGCGCGCCGACCCTGACCATCGACCTGACCGCCATCGCAAACAACTGGCGCAACCTCGACAAACGCACCAGCTGTGAGACGGCCGCAACGGTCAAGGCGGATGCCTACGGTCTTGGCATCGACAAAGTGGCCCCTGCCCTGGCCCAAGCGGGCGCGCGGCTCTTTTTTGTAGCGTTGGCCGAAGAAGGCGTCGCCCTGCGCCGCGTTTTGGGGCCGGGACCGGAAATTTGCGTGTTCTCTGGCCATATGGCCGGCGATGCTGACCGCATTCAGGGCGCAGATCTGATCCCCCTGATCAACTCAGTGGACCAGCTGCTGACCCATGTCGAAACCCTGCCCGGCCACAGCTTTGGCATCCAACTGGACAGCGGCATGAACCGTTTGGGCATGGAGCCTGGCGAATGGTCCGCACTGCGCGACATCGCGCTGGCGCAAGGCCCGCGCATGGTCATGTCGCACCTGGCCTGCGCGGATGAACCTGCACATGCGATGAACGCCCAACAGCGCGACACATTTCTTGAGATGACCCAAGGCGTTGACGCCCCGCTGTCTTTGGCGGCCACAGGCGGCGTGCTGCTGGACCAAAGCTTTCACTTTGATCTCACCCGTCCGGGCATCGGACTTTATGGCGGGCTGCCGTTTGTGGATGCCACACCGGTGGTGCAATTGGACATCCCTGTGATCCAAATTCGTGAGGTCACCGCCGGGGAAAGCGTGGGCTACGGCAACGCCTTTGTCGCCAATGCGCCCACGCGCGTGGCCACCATTGCTGCCGGATATGCAGATGGCCTGATCCGCGCCATGGGGCCGCAGGCTCACCTCACCCATGAGGGGCGCAAACTGCCTGTGATCGGGCGTGTGTCCATGGACCTAATCACCGTCGATGTCAGCGCCATCGCCAGCACGCCGACCCACCTGCAACTGCTGGGATCGCATCAATCTGTGGATACGGTCGCAGATTTTGCAGGCACCATCGGCTATGAAATCCTGACCTCATTGGGCGGGCGCTACGATCGGGTCTATATCTGATGCGCAGGCCGCATTGGGCATTGATCGCGTTGAACCTGGCGCTTTTGGTGCTCTACCCCGTGGCCTGGAACGCGCCGCTTTTACGGGCAGGCCTGCTGCCGCTGTTTTCGCTGAACGAAATCTCAGTGCTCACCGGCCTGCAGTCTCTTTGGGGCACGGATATCTTCCTTGCTCTTGTGGTCACACTATTCGCGCTCTTTGCGCCCTATCTGAAAACCATTGGCCTGGCGCTTTTGCATTTCGGCTTGCTGAAACCCCAAACCCTTCCTGCCCTGCACCTGCTGAGCAAGCTTGCCATGGCCGATATTTTCCTCATCGCGCTTTACATTACGCTGTCCAAAGGCATCGGTGTGGGCCGGATTGAGGTGGCTTGGGGGCTGTATCTGTTCACCGCCTGCATCTTGCTGTCGCTTCTGATCTCATGGCTCACGCAACAATACACCAAGCCTGCAAGGGATTGATCGCACACAAGAAACAAAGGGGCAAAACTGTGGCTTTTCCACCCAATCCGGCCACATTGATCAAAAAGCCAGATTTTTCCCCTAGGATCGCCCCAATTTCGGCATATTTTCGCTGATGACGACATATCCGGGGGGATGGTCTAAGTGTTAACGGTTCGCGCAGTTGCGCAATTTACTCAGTATCTGATGCAGCGTTTGGCATTGGCGGTCTTTGTGGTGTCCGCCTTGGCCCTCTTGGGATCCTGCATCATGGCCTTCTTAGGCGAATGGTCTTGGATCTCACTTTCCATCTCATATCAGGGCAGCACAATTGAAAACGCGGGTATGTACGCGCAGATCGGCCTGACTGTCCTTGCGCTGAGCCTGTGCTTTTTCCTGCCGTCAAACCGGCGGATCATGCAACTTGAAGATTCTCATCGCTCTTTTGCCATGGGCATGAACGATGTCACCCGCGCCTATGCCGCCGTGCATGCTGCAGACCGCGCTGACACCTTCCAACTCAGCTCAGAATTCGATGCCGTGCGCGAACGCTTGATCTATTTGCGCGACCATCCTGAGCTCAGCTCGCTTGAGCCGTCGATTTTGGAGGTTGCAGCGCAGATGAGCTACATCAGCCGCGAACTCGCCGATATCTACTCAGATGAAAAAGTCGACCGCGCCCGCCGTGTGCTGGAAGAGCGTCAGGCCGAAGTCGTCGATTTTCATGAACGCCTACACACCGCCAAAGTCGTGGTCGATGAGCTCAAGCGCTGGGTGCATGAAGTTGAGATGGAAGAAAGCCTGGCCGCTGTGCAACTGCGCCGTCTGCGGGCTGAGCTGGAAGAAATCATGCCCGAGCTGGAGATTGACCGCATCTGGCCCGAAGACCGCATGATCACCGTGGACGCCACCGTGGTCGAAATGACCAAGGCGGCGGAATAATCCGTCACGCCAGGCGGCGCATTTCCCTTTGACGTGCCTGTCTGCCTCGGCCACAACCGCGCTATGGCAAAATCAACCAAGACATTCGCCTGCTCCGCTTGCGGCGCGCGCTTTAACAAGTGGTCCGGCCGCTGTGACAACTGTGGTGAGTGGAACACCATTCAGGAAGACACCGGCATCTCAGCAGGCCCGCCCAGCAAATCGCTCGGGGCCAAACGCGGATCCACGCTGGTCCTGTCTGACCTCTCAACTGAAGAAGCACCGCCCCCCCGCAGCCAATCCGGCATTGCCGAGCTTGACCGCGTGCTGGGCGGCGGCCTGGTGCCAGCCTCCGCCATTCTGGTGGGCGGCGATCCCGGCATCGGCAAATCCACCCTATTGTTGCAAGCCGCAGCCCATTTCGCCAAGGCGGGCCTCAAAACCATCTATGTCAGCGGGGAAGAGGCGTCAGCCCAGGTGAGGATGCGCGCCCAACGCTTGGGCCTGGCCGATGCGCCCGTGCAATTGGCCGCAGAAACCAACCTGCGCGATATTCTAACAACGTTAGAGGCGGAAAAACCGCAGCTTGCCATCATCGATTCCATTCAGACCATGTGGGCCGACAACGTCGAAAGCGCACCGGGATCGGTAAGCCAGGTGCGCGCCGCAGCCCATGAATTGACCAGCTTTGCCAAACGCCGCGGCGTCAGCGTGATCCTTGTGGGCCACGTCACCAAAGAAGGTCAGATCGCCGGGCCGCGCGTGGTTGAGCACATGGTCGATACGGTTCTTTATTTCGAAGGCGAACGCGGCCACCAGTTCCGCATCCTGCGCAGTGTGAAAAACCGTTTTGGCCCCGCAGATGAGATCGGGGTGTTTGAAATGACGGGTCGGGGCCTGTCAGAGGTCATCAATCCGTCGGCGCTGTTCCTATCAGAACGCGGCCAGCCTGCGGCAGGCTCAGTGGTCTTTGCAGGTATTGAGGGCACACGCCCGGTGCTGGTGGAACTGCAGGCGCTTGTCGCCCCCTCGCCTCATTCGCAGGCCCGGCGCACTGTTGTGGGATGGGATTCGGGCCGTCTTGCCATGATCCTTGCGGTGCTCGAAGCGCGCTGCGGCATCCCCTTTGCAGGGCTTGATGTCTATCTCAACGTTGCGGGCGGGATGAAAGTGTCCGAACCCGCCGCTGACCTTGCGGTGGCAGCTGCACTGCTGAGTGCACGCGAAGATAGTGCGCTGCCCGCTGAGACCGTCGTTTTCGGTGAAATCAGCCTCTCTGGCGCGCTGCGCCCCGCCTCTCAGACGGAAAATAGGTTGAAAGAAGCCCAAAAACTTGGTTTTACCAGCGCGATTGCGCCGCGAGGTGGGAAAGCAATTGAAGCAAACGGCATGACGCTCAACACGATGAGCGATCTGACAGGCTTTGTGGGTGAAGTATTTGGCGCAGGGTAACGCGCCGGCAGGCAAAAAGGCAGGCAGTGATGGAAGGTTTTACAATCGTTGACGGGGTGGTGGCGTTGGTCATCGTGCTGTCCGCCCTGCTGGCCTACGGCCGCGGGCTTGTCCGCGAGGCGATGGCCATCGTGGGCTGGATCGCCGCCGCTGTGCTGGCCTTCCTGTTCGCGCCGCAGGTTGAACCACTGGTGCGAGAGATCCCCGTGATCGGCGATTTCCTGGCCGATAGCTGTGAGCTGTCGCTGATCGGTGCTTTTGCCCTGGTCTTTGCTCTGGCGCTGATCGTTGTGTCCCTTTTCACCCCGCTCTTTTCAACACTGGTCCAACGCTCGGTGCTGGGTGGATTGGATCAGGGGCTTGGGTTTGTGTTTGGCGTGGCGCGCGGCATCCTGTTGGTTGCCATCGCGTTTTTCGTCTACCAAACGGTTATGACCGGGCAGCAATTCACCATCGTGGATGAAAGCCGCTCTGCTGTGGTCTTCTCGCGTTTTACCTCACAAATTGAGGATCAGAACCCTGAGGCCGCGCTGGGATGGATCACATCACGCTATGAGGCATTGGTCAGCGCCTGCGGCCAGTGATCTTTACGATCTTAAGGCAAAATTAACTGAGATTGCATATTGGTTTCCCCAACAAATGGGGCACCAAATGACACCTGCATCGAACTACGACTGCTTCGATCACATATCCGCATCTATCTTTGTGCTAGAGGTTGGGGCGGATGGAAAGCCAACATATGTGGCCGTGAACGCCCACGCGCGGGCGGTGGCGGATCGTCCCGCCTCTGACTATCTGGGCCGCAGCGCGCTGGATGTCTATCCGTCGTCCTATGGCCGTGCGGCCTATGCGCGCCACTGCGAAACGATCATGACGGGCCAGACCTGCACCTATGATCTGGATCTGCCGCTGAATGGCACATTGCGCAGCCTGCGGGTCACGCTGAAACCCGTCAAAGATGCCCAAGGCCGCATCTCTCACCTATTTGGCAGCAGCATCGACGTCACCGATGAACGTCACGCCCGCGACGCGCGTGCAGAATTTGACACCATGTCCTCTGAGATGGAGGAATTTGTGGCCTTTGCCGCGCATGATCTGCGCGCGCCGCTGCGCAACATCGCGCTTTTGGCCGATATCCTGCGTGAGGAATTGGGCGAAGATGTCCCCGCCTCACCGCTGAACGTTCTCAACCTGATTGACAACGTGGCGGCCAAATCCATGGACCTTATCGCAGATGTCCTCAGCCATGCGCAGGCGGTGGCATCGGTCAAACGCGAATCTGTTTTCAGCTTTCCCGCCCTTTGCCACACCATCTCCACCACGCTTGATCCCCAAGGCACCCACCAGATCAAAACATCGCTATCCGCGATCAAGGCGGACCGAAGTGCGGTGCAAATATCCCTGCGCAACCTGATGGAAAACGCCATCAAGCATGGCGGCAAACCTGCCTTAAAAATGGAAATCACAGCAACCTCTGGCCTGCCCGGCATGCTGGAAGTGACCCTGTCTGACGACGGCAGCGGGTTTTCTGACGGCGCGTTGAAAGTCATCAACGGCGCGGCCTTTCGCGCCGACAGCGGATATGGGCTGTTTGGGGTCAAACGGCTGATCTCCAGCCGTGGCGGCACCTTAGAAGCCCGCAACCGCCCCAACGGCGGTGGCGCGGTTGTCCGCTTTTCCCTGCCTGGTGAAATGATCGGGCCGGATCAACTGTTGCCCGCAAGCCTGGCGCAGACCAATGAAGGTGCCCAAGGCTACGATGAACGGCCCCGCCACTCTGCCTGATGGTGGGTTTGCGGGCACAGATTGCAGAAACAACCAGCTTCAACGTTACAGCGGGGTGACAGACCGGGCGATGCGCCCTACATACTCCGGCAACGCTAGCCGGATTCGGAGCTGCCCCGTTGTCCAAAATCCTTCCGCCCGCCCATCCATTTGATGCCTCCTACCTGCGTGATGCAGATGATGGCGACAAACTCAAAGAAGAATGCGGCGTCTTTGGCGTGATCGGCGTGACCGATGCCGCGAATTTTGTCGCCCTCGGCCTACACGCCCTGCAACACAGAGGCCAAGAAGCAGGCGGCATTGTCAGCCACGACAAAGAAGCCGGGTTTCAGTCTGCCCGCCGCTTCGGCTATGTCCGTGATAACTTTACCTCCCAAGGGGTGATGAAACATCTGCCGGGTGAGCTGGCCATCGGCCACGTGCGCTACTCCACGGCCGGATCAAAGGCCAGACAGCCATCCGCGACGTGCAGCCCTTCTTTGGCGAATTTGCCATGGGCGGTGCCGCGATTGCCCATAACGGGAACATCACAAACGCCAATGCACTGCGGCGCGAATTGATTGAACGCGGCAGCATCTTCCAATCCTCCTCTGACAGCGAATGCATCATCCACCTGATGGCTCGCTCGCTTCAGCGCAACATCCCTGAGCGGATGGAAGACGCGCTGCGCCGCGTCGAAGGGGCGTTTTCCGTTGTTGCGATGACCCGCACCAAACTGATCGGTGTGCGCGATCCGCTGGGCGTGCGCCCCCTGGTGCTGGGTAAGGTGGGCGATGGCTGGGCGCTTAGCTCTGAGACATGCGCGCTTGATATCATCGGCGCTGAGTTCGTGCGCGAAATCGAACCGGGCGAAATGGTGGTTATCACACCGCAGGGCATGGAATCCCACTTCCCCTTCCGCCGGCAGACCCCGCGCTTTTGCATCTTTGAGCATGTCTATTTCTCGCGTCCCGACAGTATCCTGGGCGGACGCTCCGTTTATGAAACCCGCGAAAACATTGGCCGCGAATTGGCCAAGGAAAGCCCGGTGGAGGCCGATCTGGTGTGCCCGGTGCCCGATTCCGGCACGCCCGCGGCCATCGGCTTTAGCCTGCAAAGCGGCATTCCTTACGCGATGGGCATCATCCGCAACCAATACATGGGCCGCACCTTTATTGAGCCGACAGAGCAGATCCGTAACATGGGCGTGCGCCTGAAGCTCAACGTGAACCGCGCCTTGATCAAGGACAAACGGGTCATTCTGGTCGACGACAGCGTTGTGCGCGGCACCACCAGCCGCAAGATCAAAGAGATGATCCTGGATGCTGGCGCGAAAGAGGTCCACTTCCGCATCGCCTCCCCGCCCACGGCGTGGCCGTGTTTTTACGGGGTCGACACGCCACAGCGCGAAAAGCTGCTGGCCGCCACCATGTCTGAGGATGAGATGCGCGATCATCTGGCCGTGGACAGCCTCAAGTTCATCTCTCTGGATGGCCTTTACCGCGCGGTTGGCGAGGCTGAGGGGCGCAACGCCGCGTGCCCGCAGTATTGCGATGCCTGTTTCTCAGGGGAATACCCGGTCATTCCAGCAGACCAGATGGAACAGGGTTTTGAGATGAAACCCGCCGCTGAGTGATCTGCTGACACATTCTGTCA
This sequence comes from Sulfitobacter sp. GN1-4, assembly GCF_055693825.1. Taxonomy (NCBI): domain Bacteria; kingdom Pseudomonadati; phylum Pseudomonadota; class Alphaproteobacteria; order Rhodobacterales; family Roseobacteraceae; genus Sulfitobacter; species Sulfitobacter sp. GN1-4. The sequence continues at coordinate 2,469,319 of NZ_JBVFUQ010000003.1, forward strand.
CGAGATCCCTGCTATGCTCAGCAGCATGGATCACGCACCTGCCCCGCTTTTGGACCACATCAGCCACTGGCCTGAGCCTGCGCAGCAAGGGCTGTGGCAGTGCCGGACGCTGTTTCACCAGATCGCCTCAGAAACCGACGTTGGCCAGCTGGACGAGGCGTTGAAATGGGGGCAACCGGCATGGCGGCCCAAACGCCCGCGCACCGGCTCCACCCTGCGGATGTCTTGGTCTGAGCAAAACCCGGATAAGCTGGCGCTCTTTGTAGACTGCAAAACCGATCTGGCCGCGCGGATGCAGACGCTCTATCCCGGCTTGCCGCACAACGATGGACGTCGCCAGATCGGCATTTCCCTCAGCACGGATTTGCCCCAACAGGCCTTGGCGCACCTCGCGGAAATGACCTTTACTTATCACCGCAAGAAACCTGCCGCAGGGTCAATCGGCTGAACCCTGCTAACGGTGCATAGCGCACCTTTTGCTTGGTAAAATCGCCTGATACCGCAGCGCCAAACGCCCGCAAAGGGCCTTGGCAGAGCATCCCAATGACCGCATTTCACCCCCTTCACGATCCCACACCAAACCACGTCGCAGACCTTGCCACCCAACAAGCTAGGCTACCGCGTCTGGCGCTTTTGGGCGTCTTTGGCCCGCAAGACAGCCGCGCGGCACTCATCCGCACCCCCGACGGAGAAACCCACCGCGTCACCACCGGGGACCGTGTGGCCAACAGAACGGTAGCGGCCATCGACACTGACCGCGTGCTTTTGGCCAAAGGCGGTGCGACAAAAGCGCTGAGCATGCCAAAGTCCTGACCGGCCCTTGACCCCGCCCCACCAGCAAGGCACATCCGCAGCATGACAAAAACTGCTTTGATCACCGGAGCCTCGCGGGGGCTGGGCGCTGCCCTTGCCGAAGCCTTGGCTGAGACGCATCACATCATCGCCGTGGCTCGCACCACCGGCGCGCTGGAAGAACTGGACGACCGGATCCAGTCCAAGGGCGGTGCGGCAACGCTGGCCCCGATGGACATCACCAATGCTGATGCCATGGCTGTCCTCTGCCGGGGTATTCATGACCGCTGGGGCGCGCTGGATCTTTGGCTGCACACAGCCGTCCATGCGGTGCCCCTGTCGCCGGTGGATCATATCGACACCAAGGATATGACCCGCTCCATGGCGTGCAATGTGGCGGCGACCGCAACGCTGATTTCCTATGTCAGCCCCTTACTGGGCACCGATGGCACGGCTGTCTTTTTCGAAGACCCGCGCGCGGGCGAACAGTTCTTTGGCAGCTACGGTGCCACCAAAGCCGCGCAGATTGCGCTGGCGCGCAGCTGGCAGAATGAGACCGCGAAAATCGGGCCAAAGGTGCATATTCTGACACCCAAGCCGATGCCAACAGCCACGCGGGCCAAGTTCTTTCCTGGCGAAGACAAAGACACGCTTGCCGACCGCCACGCCGAAGCGGCTGCGGTTTTGGCGCAACTCTGAACCGGGCCGCACACCGGCCTTAACCAGCCCACGCTTGCCCGTCTGCGCCCCCTCACCTATCAAGGCCAAAAGGGGCAGAAACGCATGCGCATTCTCATTACAAACGACGACGGTATCGCCGCACCCGGCCTGAAGGTGCTTGAGGGGATCGCAGCTGAGCTTGCCGGTCCAGATGGCGAGGTTTGGGTCGTGGCCCCCGCGTTTGAACAATCAGGTGTGGGCCATTGCATCAACTACGTGCATCCCACAATGATGAGCCAACTGGGCCCGCGCCGCTTTGCCGCCGAAGGCTCACCTGCGGATTGTGTGCTGATTGCCGTGCATGACGTGATGGCGGGCAACGCGCCCGATCTGGTGCTCTCAGGTGTGAACCGGGGCAACAATTCAGCTGAGAACACGCTGTATTCCGGCACCATCGGCGGCGCGATGGAGGCCGCACTTCAGGGGTATCCGGCGATTGCCTTGTCTCAATACTATGGCCCCGCGAACCGCGATCTGGCCGACCCGTTTGAAGCGGCGGCCACCCATGGCGCGGATGTCTGCCGCCGCATTCTGGATGCCACTCCGAATGAGCCCGCGGACTATCCACTGTTTTATAACGTCAACTTCCCGCCCAAGCCCGCGGCAGATGTCGCAGGCATCCGCACTGGCCACCCAAGGCAGACGCCCCGGTGTGGTGTTCGGCACTGAACCGCACATCGCCCCCTCAGGCCGGCGCTTTGCACTGGATCAAGGGCGGCGATCAGCAGGTGCCCGCAGGCCCCGGCTCAGACGCGGCGGTCAATCTTGAGGGCTATATTTCTGTCACGCCCATGCGCGCGGATCTGACGGCCCATGACATGATGGGCCCCCTTTCTGGGATCAACACATGAGCGCAGAGCCCCCTTCAGATGCAGAGCGCAAAATGCAGTTTCTCTATGCGCTGCGCTCCAAGGGGGTGACGGACGCGCGTGTACTGGGCGCGATGGAGGCGGTGGACCGTGGCCCCTTCATTCGCGGTCTTTTCGCCGAACGTGCCTACGAAGACATGCCCCTACCGATTGCCTGCGGCCAGGCCATCAGCCAGCCTTCTGTCGTGGGCTTGATGACCCAAGCGCTTGAGGTCAGCCCCCGCGACAAGGTGCTCGAGATCGGCACAGGCTCTGGTTATCAGGCTGCGATCCTGTCGAAACTGGCCCGCCGCGTCTACACCATCGACCGTCACCGCCGTCTGGTGCTTGAGGCGCGGGGCGTCTTTGACGACATGGGGTTGGTCAACATCACGACCCTGACCGCCGATGGCAGCCACGGCTTGCCCGATCAGGCTCCCTTTGACCGCATCATCGTCACCGCCGCCGCCGAAGACCCCCGGCCCGCTGCTGGCGCAGCTCAAAGAAGGCGGCATCATGGTGCTGCCCGTGGGCCAATCGGACGCGGTGCAACACCTGATCCGGGTCCGCAAGACGCCTGAGGGCACTGGAATACGACGAATTACGCTCAGTCCGCTTTGTTCCGTTGCTCGAGGGCTTGGGCAAGGACGGTTAATGCTGTAAGCTCACGCGCAAATCCCGGATCACATGGGATATATGGCGATGAGGATTGGCAGATGCATCATTCTTTCCTGAAGACCCGCATGCGGGTTGGGGTTTTGGTTGGCACAAGCGCGCTGGCGCTGGCCGCGTGCGGCGATCGACCGCTGGACTTTGATCTGCGCGGCATCGGCGGCGGGTTCAGCACGGCAGAGGCCGCAACCGGCCCCCTGGCTAATCGGCCCCGTCCCGACAACCGCGGTGTGATTTCCTATCCCAACTACCAGGTCGCTGTGGCCCGCCGGGGTGACACGCTGGTCGATGTGGCCGCGCGCACTGGGCCTTGATGCCGATACGCTGGCGCGTTTCAACGGCATCGACCCTGACGTGCCACTACGCAAGGATGAGGTGATCGCCCTGCCCAGCCGGGTGGCCGAACCCTCACCGGCAACGGGGGCTGCGGGCACTGGCCCGATCCAGCCTGTTGATATCACCTCACTTGCTGGCAACGCCATTGACCGCGCGCCTGCCACGCCTGGGGTTGAAACCGCCTCCTTGCCGCCCGCCAGCGCTGCATCCTCGGTGCAAACCGGGACAGAGCCGATCCGCCACAAGATCGAACGCGGAGAGACCGCCTATACCGTGGCCCGCCTTTATAACGTGCCGGTCAAAGCGCTGGCTGAATGGAACGGGCTTGGCGCGGACTTTGCGGTGCGGGAGGGTCAGTTCCTGCTCATTCCCGTGGCCAAGCAATTGCCACCCCAGCCTGAGACCACGCCCGCGGCGACCGCTGAACCCAGCCTGCCGGGCACCGGATCGCCCACGCCCACACCCCCTCAGCCGCCACGCCGCTGCCCGAGGATGAGGCACCTGCCCCGGCCCCCGAAGCAACTGAGCCTGTCGCAGATGTGGGTGAGACGACCAAACCTGCGCCCGCGGCAAAGTTGGTCACCCCGGTGGACGGCACCATCATCCGCGGCTACGCCAAGGGCCGCAACGAAGGAATCAACATCAAGGCGCCCGCTGGCACGGCCGTCAAAGTTGCCGATGGGGGCACCGTGGCCGCCATCACCAAAAGCGCTGATGGCATTCCCATCGTCGTGGTGCGCCACGCCGATAACCTGCTGACCGTCTACGCCAATGTCACCGACGTTTCAGTGGCCAAGGGTGACAGTGTCTCGCGTGGGCAGGCAATCGCGAAACTGCGCGGCGGTGGCGACAATTACGTGCATTTTGAAGTCCGCCAAGGTTTTGATTCCGTCGATCCCGCCCCATTCCTCGACTAAAGCATTTCAGCGGGCACGCCGAGCACAGCACACAACCCTTTGAAATTGTTCATTTAAACTGGGAAACCTTACGCGCATCGCGCGGCAGCAGTCCTGTTGTGCCCGCCCCAAAGGGTTTGGCCACAAAATGGTCACAATTCGCCATTCTTTGGCCATGTTTCCAGTCTAGAAACAATCCCAACGCAACCTATACGGTTATAACGGACGCTCCCCACCGCTCTGGGGACAAAAGCAAGGTACCGAGGGTTCAAGTAGTGCCATTTGTCCGGCACCGCCAAGGCTGCGTAACATCGCCGCGCGCACGCGCAGGCAGCCCTCCAAAGGCAAAGCCGCCATCCTGTCCTCCCCGGGGTGGCGGTTTCACGTCAGCGCAGTGCAACGCCCTTGCGCCCTGCCAGATCAACGAAATACTGCCACGCCACCCGGCCCGACCGTGAGCCGCGCGTGGCCTGCCATTCCACCGCCTCAGCCCGCAGCGTATCCGGGTCAATCTGCACCCCATGGGCATCACAATAGCCTTGGATCATCGCCAGATATTGGTCCTGATCACAGGCGTGAAAGCCCAGCCACAGCCCAAACCGGTCCGACAGAGACACTTTCTCTTCCACCGCCTCTGCTGGGTTGATCGCAGAACCACGCTCATTTTCGATCATGTCGCGGGGCATCAGATGACGACGGTTGGATGTGGCGTAAAGCACGACATTCTCAGGCCGCCCCTCAATCCCGCCATCCAGCACGGCCTTGAGGGATTTGTAATGCGCATCGTCATGGCCAAAACTCAGGTCGTCGCAGAACAGGATAAACCGCTGCGGTGCGCCGCGCAGCAGGTTCAGCAACCGGCCCACGGTTGGCAGGTCTTCGCGCTGCAATTCAACGATCTTCAGCGCCTCATGTGACGCTTGCACATCAGCATGTATCGCCTTGACCAGGCTTGATTTTCCCATGCCCCGCGCACCCCAAAGAAGCGCGTTATTGGCAGGCAACCCTGCTGCGAATTGGCGGGTGTTTTGCAACAGCGTATCGCGCGCGCGTTCCACGCCCAAAAGCAGGGCAAGATCGACCCGGCTCACCTCGGCCACAGGCTCCAGCCGGTCAGGCTCGGTGTGCCAGACAAAGGCCGCAGCCGCATCAAAGTCAGGGGCGCTCAGCGGCGCCGGAGCCATCCGCTCCAGCGCCGCCGCGATGCGGTCCATGGGATCGTCGATCACTTGGCGTCACCTTCCGGCTCATGATCGTCCATCAGATCGTCGTCATCGTAATAGCCTTCGGCCCGCAGCTGCGCTTCGCGCTTGTTCTCAACCCGCTTCACCAGTTGGATCGAAATCTCATAAAGGCCGTAGACCACCACAAAGAGAATCAGCTGGGTGATCACATCGGGCGGCGTTACCAAAGCGGCCAGCACCAGGATGCCCACCATGGCATATTTGCGAACGTTGCTCAGACCTTCGGATGAAACCAGCCCCGCCTTGCCCATCAACGTCAGCAAAACCGGCAGCTGAAAGCAAAGACCAAAGGCCATGATGAACTTGAGCGAGATATCGAGGCTCTCATTCACCTTGCCGAAAAAGGTAATCGTGGGGCCTGAGCTCGCCTCAACCGCCTCAACCGTCCCCCCTGTCGCAGTGGACAGCAGGTTGGTCACAACAGAAGACGCATCCGCAAACCCCAACAAAAAGCTCATCGCCAGTGGGGTGACCACAAACTGGGCAAAGCTGGCGCCCAGCAAAAACATCACCGGTGAGGCGATCAGGAAAGGCAGGAACGCGTTCTTTTCATTGCGGTAGAGCCCCGGCGCCACAAAGCGCCACATCTGATAGCCGATGATCGGAAACGCCAGCGCAAAGCCGCCCACCATCGACACGCGGAAGAGCGTGAACAGGTATTCTTGCGGGCTGGTGAACTGCAGCGCGGGGTTTTCATCGCCCAGACTGCGCAGGGTCTGCACCACCGGGTTCAGCAAGAAATTCATCACATGCTCTGCAATGAAATCCCCGTTGATCGGGATGAAAAAGAACGAAATGGTCACAAACAGCGCCAGCACTGAGCGGATCAGTCGCGTGCGCAGCTCTGCCAGATGCTCAATCAGCGGCGCAGAGGAGGCATCAATTTCGTCAGTGTCGTCTTGAGCGCTCATACTTTACTCTTTTTTCGCGGCAGGCGTGGGCACTTTGGCCTCAAGCTCGTCTGCCTTGGCCATCGCCTCAGCCGCTTCGCGTTGCTTGCGTTCAGCCTGCGCCCGGGCGGTTGCTGCCTGGATCTTGGCGGCATCCTCAGCGCGCTTTGCGGCCAGTTTGCCCGTCTCGCTGTCAGGATCGACATCCGCCAATGAGCTTGCCGCCGATTTCACACTGTCCATCGCCGTGCCCACAGGGTTGGTGGCCGCTTTGAGCGATGAATTGATCGAAGACGACATCTCGCGCATGCCCGACTGATCTGCGGCATCGTTCATGGCAGAGCTGAACTCACGCGCCATGCCGCGCGCCTTGCCCACAAACTGACCGACACGCCGAAACAGCACAGGCAAATCCTTGGGGCCCACCACAATGAGCGCCACAATGCCAATCACCAAAAGCTCGGCCCAGCCGAGATCGAACATGACTTACGCCTTGTCTTTTGGCTTGTCAGCCTCGGCGACCACTTCGGCCTCAACAACGTCGGCCTGCTCAGAAATCTCTTTGTCGCCTTCGTTGATGCCGCGCTTAAAGCTGGTGATGCCCTTGCCCACTTCGCCCATCAGGCTTGAAATTTTTCCGCGCCCAAACAGCACCAACACAACAATGGCAATCAGCAGAATGCCCGGCAGTCCGATATTTCCCAGTCCCATGATAAACTCCCAAATAGGTTACAAGGCCGATGCGCGGCCCCTCTTTCAGTCTTTGGTTTAGGCATTGCTGCGGACGCATCAAAGCGCGGAGCGGCAAAATTGGCCCGTCCCGCGCGGAAAAATGTAACCAGATCAGCCCTTGCCGCACTCAACTGACAGGTTTATGTCAGTTGGACCCCTCTATGTCGGTCCCACACATGACCAAAGGAGTTCATCATGTCACAGACCGATACCACCGTTGCCGAAATCGTCACCTTTCGCCTGATCCCAGGCGCAGATGCGGCCACCTTTGTGGCCCATGCCCGCGCGTTGGAGCCGAAACTGCGCGCCACGGGCCAGATGCTGGCCCGCACGCTTTCAGCCGATGAGAACGGCACCTGGACCGATCATATCATCTGGACCAGCCAGCAGGCCGCCAAAGCGGCGGCAGAGCAGATCATGGTCGATCCAGACGCCGCGCCCATGATGCAGATGATAGACCCCAACGGCGTCAAGATGCGCCATGCCCAGATCCATTACCAACAGGAGTAGACGTGCGCCGCACAGACCGGCTTTTTGACATCATCCAAATCCTGCGCGACGGCAAATTGCACCGCGCGCAGGACATTGCCGCGCGGCTGGAGGTGTCCACCCGCACGATCTATCGCGACATGGAAACCTTGATGGCCTCTGGCGTGCCGGTCGAAGGGGAACGCGGCGTGGGCTATATGATCACCGAAGCGATCAGCCTGCCGCCGCTCACCCTGAGCGTCTCAGAGCTTGAGGCGCTGAACCTGGGGCTGGCCATTGTCGGTCAAGCCGCCGATGACACCCTTAAAGCGGCGGCTGAGACCCTGGCCGACAAGATCGACGCGGTGCTGCCCGCCCAGACCATTGCCGAGGCTGAGGCGTGGAAATTCGCGGTCTATCCCTTTGCCGATCCGACCCGCAACCTGACACATATGCCGCTGCTGCGCTCTGCGATCAAAGCGCGCCAAAAGGTGCGGCTAACCTATACCTCACGCGAAGGTGCGGTGACGGGGCGGGTGATCCGACCTTTGCACATGGAATATTGGGGGCGGGTCTGGACGCTGACCGCCTGGTGCGAGCTGCGCGCAGGCTTTCGCGTGTTCCGGCTGGATTTGATTGAGACGGCAGAGGCATTGCCGGATCTTTTCGTCGAAGAGCCGGGCAAGCGGTTGGCCGATTATGTGCCGTGAGCGGTGGTATGTGGGGCGGACCGCTGAGGCCCTCAGCCCCAGGGGCTGAGGGATTTCTTATGGGGGCTTTGCCCCGTCGGCCTGAAAGGCCGCCTCCCCAGAATTATAAGGGAAAGATGAAGCGCTCAGCGCAGGCGCCAGCCGGATTGCTTGGGCAAGAACGCCTCAACACTGGCTTGGGCGATCACGATGGTTTCGTCGCCTGCGGGGACGTTGAGACCGCCCATGACGGCGGTCACGGTGGCTTTGCCGCGCGGCAGTTTGGCCTCAAGTGCTGCGATGTCGATCGCGCCCGGGTCCTGCACGGCCACGGTGACCTGCACCTGCATCTCAGCGTGGTTGAGGCCTGTGACGCCAAAGAGCGGCAGCGAGGAATGGCGCAGGGCGTCTTCGATCGCGCGGGCGGCGGCTTTGGTGTAATCCATGCCGTGCAGATCGTTGCCCATGCCCATTTCGATGATCACGCGGTGCATCTGATCAGTCATCTTTCCGCTCCATGTCAAAGCCAACGGAGAGGGCGACGTTTGCCATCACCGTGGGGTGGCCTGCGCCCTCTTGTCCCGCGGGGCGCGGCACGTCGAGCCCGCCCTTATGCAGTTTGACCGTCACATTGCCGTAGGGAAAGACAGCCTTCAGCGCCTCAACGTCAACGGCATCGGGCTGCTGCACGCCCACGTCGAGGGTGATTTGCATGTCGGTCTTATCAAAACCGAAAAGCTCAGCCAGGTTGATCGAATTGTGCCACAGCGCGTCGCGCACCGCGCGTTCCGCAGCTTGGGTGTAATCCCCCCGCCGGAGCGAGGACCCCATGCCAAATTCGACCAAAAGCGGTTCAGCCATCCCTATGCTCCTTCGTTATTAAGTTCGTTGTTAGGGTCAGGACCCACTAATTTAGCGCCACTGGTTTGACAGATTTTTCTCGTGACAAGGCACAGCTGCGCAGGAACTCTAGTTGAATTTCAAGCAGATGTAACACAGCTCACGGGGAAAATCCGTCAAATCCGAAGGACGTCAAAACCGCTTCCTTTCAGCGGCATGAGCCATTTGCAATGAACCCGTTCGTCGCGGACATGTCTCAAACCACTGAAACTTCGCGGTTTTGACGCCAGTGGTGCGAAATTAGTGGGTCCTGATCCTAAGACTGCGCAAAAACAAAGCAGCGGTCGCGCGGAATGGTCAACCACATCACAGCACCCGGCTGCGGCAAGAAGACATTGGGCACGGTGGCTCTGAGGACAGAGCCGTCATGATCCATCACAAACTCCACCAGGCTTTCGGATCCCATGAACCGCGCGCGTTTGACCACCGCGCGGGCGGCGGTACCGTCTTTGGTGGTGGGATTGGGGCCTTTGCCGCCCCTGTCAAAGTCGATCCGCACATGTTGGGGGCGAAAGACAATCTGCACGGCTGTACCATCCGGCATGCCGGGGGCCAGGAACTGACCAAAGGCGGTTTGGGCCAGCGCGCCCTGCACCGTCGCTGCAATCACATTGGCATCTGAGAAAAAGGCAACAGCGTCGCGGTCATGCGGGCGGGTATAGACGTTATAGGGCGCGCCTTGTTGCACGATCTTGCCGTCGCGCATCAGCGCGATTTCATCGGCCATCCGCATCGCCTCTTCCGGCTCATGGGTGACCAGCAGAACGGCGGTGTCTTCTTCTTTCAGGATGCTGAGGGTTTCATCGCGGATGCCGTCACGCAGCCGGTTGTCGAGGCCCGAGAACGGCTCATCCATCAGCATGATGCGGGGCTTTGGGGCCACCGCGCGGGCAAGCGCCACGCGCTGCTGTTCGCCCCCCGACAGCTGATGGGGATAGCCATCAATGAAGCGCCGCAAATCAACCCGGTCCAACAGCTCTTCGACACGCGCACGTTTGCTGGCGCGGCTGCCTTTCAGGCCGTAGCCCACGTTGTCGGCCACCGACAGATGCGGAAACAGCGCGAAATCCTGAAACATCAGCCCGATCTCACGTCGTTCCGGCGGCACGCGGGTCACTGTGTCACAGATCAGCTTGCCATCGACATAGATCTCACCGCTGTCTTGCATTTCCACACCTGCGATCATCCGCAAGGTGGTGGACTTGCCACATCCAGACGGCCCCAAAAGACAGGTCACCTGCCCCGGCATGATGCGCAGTGAAACGCCATCCACCACCGCGCGCCCGTCAAAGGAGCGTCGCAGGTTCTTGATTTCCAATCGCGGCGTGACGGTCTGCATGAATATCCGATGGTTTTGCTCAGGCTGCAGCTATCAGCCAGGCCGCGTCCCTGCAAGCGGGGGAATGACGCAACCCCTCAGGCCAAAAGCTCAAATGCCGCCCATGCGACATCCAGGCCATTCACCTGCAAGGTGATCTTATGCGGCCCTGGATGCAGCGTGAAGGTGGTGGCGTCGCCTTTGAGGAAATGCTGTTTGCTAAGCCGCAGCGGCGTGCCCGCTTTGATCTGAGCCATCTTGAGCTTAAAGACCTTGTCCGCAGGCACGCCACTGGGCCGCGCAAAGGTCAGCCTGTAATCCACCATCACCGGCAGATCGCTCTGTGCCTCCAGCAGGCAGCTGACGGGGATTTTCTCACCGATGTGGAACGCCGCGCGGCCCAGATCCAGCGTGCCGGTCACCTTGACATCCATGCGGTAACCCAAGAGTGCCAATGCGTCCGGATGCCCATCCTTGACCAGGGTGCGCAGCGCGTGGCGCGTCATCCAGGCAAGCTCTTTTGGGCTTTGCCGGCCTGCCTTTGCCCAGTCTTGCAGCAGGCCGATCACAACATCAGGTTCCGTTTTGGCAATGTCGTTGAGGTGATTGGCCACAGACCGGGTAACAAAACGCGTAGGATCTGCGTGCAACCGGTTCAAAAAGGGCAGACGCTGCGCGGTGCTGAGCGTGACCGCCTTGGCCCAAGGCAGCTTCGGCCGGGTGCCTTCACTGACCAGGCGGCGCACGTGGTAATTGTCATCGGCCGCCCAAAGCGCCAGCCGGGCCAGCGTTTCTTCTGGCCACCGGTTGAGAAAGGCGCGGATGTAGAACTCCATTGAGAACCGCTGCGTCGCCTCATAAAGCAGATCAAGCGCCCGGTCGCGGTGCTGCTCTAGGCCGTGGCGAACCGCAAGAATACCCGGCAAGGCGTTGATAAAGTGACCAAAGTCATCGTCTTTCAGGGTCGGATCCAGCCGCGGGGGCAATGCGGCGGTCAGCTGATCGGCCATCGTCGGGAAATCGTGGGCCAACTGCCCTTCCAGGCAATCGGCCATCCAGTCCAGCCGGGCCATCAGCTCACGCGTGGGAAATCCCGCCAGTGCTTCGTCCGTAAAGCGGTCCGCGTCAAAGCCGGGCACCGCACTGGGCAAAGGTTTGGGCCAATTGACCCACGGTGCCAGCATGAAACAGATGATCTTTGAGCGAGAATTTCTCCGCCATGCCGCCCGCGCGCCTCTACATCGTCAGGTTCGTCGCACCACCATCCAGCAGGATGCTTTGGCCCACGATAAAACCCGCATGTTGCGAACAAAGAAAGGCGCAGGCCTGCCCGAACTCTTCTTTGGTGCCGTACCGCCCTGCCGGGATTGTCGCTGCGCGCTCAGCGCGGGCCTCATCAAGAGAGATGTTCCGCGCCGCCACAACACCCCCGTCCAGCGCATCCGCGCGGTCCGTGGCGTGAATGCCTGGCAAAAGGTTGTTGATCGTCACCCCCTTGCCCGCCACCTGACGCGACGTGCCTGCCACATAGCCCGTCAGGCCCGTACGGGCTGAATTGGACAGGCCCAAGACGCCGATGGGCGCGCGCACAGATTGCGAGGTGATGTTCACCACCCGGCCCCAGCCGCGCTCCATCATGCCGGGCACCAGCGCTTTGATCAGCGCGATCGGGGCCAACATGTTGGCATCCAGCGCCTTGATGAAATCTTCGCGGTCCCAGTCGTGCCACATGCCCGGAGGTGGGCCGCCTGCGTTGTTGACCAGAATATCCACGTCCTCAGCAGCGGTGATAACAGCCGCCTGCCCTTCTTGCGTGGCGACATCTGCGGCAACGGTCGTAATCTCAACCCCGTAGGTGGTGCGCAGCCGGTCCGCAGCGGCCTGCAGCGCATCCGCCCCCCGCGCGTTCATAACCAGATGCACGCCAGCCTCCGCCAGCGCCTCAGCACAGCCCAGCCCCAACCCTTTGGAGGACGCACAAACAAGCGCCTTTTTCCCAGCAATCCCTAAATCCATGGCATGATTCCTTTCCTCTTTGCCCCAGAGGTAATGCACTTTGAGGCCAAGGTTAATCGAAAGCAGCCGGGCCTTATTGCGCCCATGCATGAGGTGAAGCCAAAGACAGCAAGCATTGGAACACCCATCCTGGCCCCTTTAGGCAAATCTTAAAACAACTGCGGTGTAGTTTTGCATGGCTTCCAAAACGCAACCGCCCCTCGCCCATAGCACCTTGCAGGTGCCGATCCTGCCGTCCGCTCAGTTTCGGGTGATCCGGGGGGCCAACGAAGGCGACGGGCTTTCCTTTGCCACGGAGCTGACGCTGGATGATATCTATGCCCTGACACCCGATGCCACCCAGCAAGACATGCAACTGTCCTGCCGCCCGGATGGGCATTTTGAACGCGCAGGCATGGGCCCCTCTGCACCTCTGGTGTTGGACAGCATCCTTAGCTTTATGTCGCCCACAGGGCCTGCGGCAGACATCATGGTGTTGGTCGCACTTGATGCGCAAGGCTATGTGGATGAGGTGCTTGCCAGCCCGCTCACCCCCTTGAAGCCGCGCACGGAATACCAACTGATGCGCATTGACCGTAAAACCGCCCGCCGCCGGGTGGCACAGCACGGTGCGGCGTTCTTTCACAAAGGTACGTTGATCACGCTGGGCTCCGGCGCGCAGGCCCCTGTGGAAAACCTGCGCGCCGGCGACCGGTTGCTGACGCGGGATGACGGCGTGCAACCGCTGTGCTGGGTGTCGCGTGACACCCTGCGCGCCACGGGGCCGCTGGCCCCTGTGACCATCGCCACAGGCGCGCTCAACAACAGCGCGCCTTTGACGGTCAGTGCCGCGCACCGGTTGTTTGTCTACCAACGCACCGATCACATCGGCGCAGGCCAGGCCGAGGTGCTGATCGCCGCCCGCGATCTGGTCAATGGAACCACGGTGACCCAGGCCACGGGGGGCTTTGCCGATTACGTGCAGCTGGCGTTTGACCGCCAACAGATCGTCTTTGCCCAGGGCATCGGGGCCGAAACCACGCGCCTGGACACCCGAACGCAGCCCATCCTGCCCCAAGCCCTGCACCACGTCTGGACAGAACGCCCCGGCGGCTTGGGCCGGGTGCTGGACCGTCATCACCTGCCCGCCGCAGACGCCATCACCAAATTGCAAGCCGCAGCCTTTGGCGCACGCGCCTAAGGCGTGCGCAATGGCTTGCCTCAGCCGATCAGTCAGGTATGTGTATCCGCCAACAGATCCGCTCTGAAAGTGCGCTGGATCTGAGGTTTCATTGACTTAGGATCGCCCCGCAACATGCTGGACAATAACACAAATCGCCCAGAACTCCCGCCCGAGATTGCGCGGCGGCGCACCTTTGCGATCATCAGCCACCCGGATGCTGGCAAAACCACACTGACGGAAAAATTCCTGCTCTTTGGCGGGGCGATCCAGATGGCGGGCCAAGTGCGCGCCAAGGGCGAAGCCCGCCGCACCCGGTCTGATTTTATGGCGATGGAAAAAGACCGCGGCATCTCTGTCTCCGCCTCTGCAATGTCGTTTGATTTCAGAGAGTTCCGGTTCAACCTTGTGGACACCCCCGGCCACTCAGACTTCTCGGAGGACACCTACCGCACGCTCACGGCGGTGGACGCGGCCGTGATGGTCATTGACGGCGCCAAAGGGGTGGAAAGCCAGACCCAAAAGCTGTTTGAGGTCTGCCGGATGCGCGATCTGCCGATCCTGACCTTCTGTAACAAGATGGACCGCGAAAGCCGGGATGTCTTTGAGATCATTGATGAGATTCAGGAAAACCTGGCCATTGACGTCACCCCGGCCAGTTGGCCCATCGGGATCGGGCGCGATTTCATCGGGTGCTACGACATCCTGCGCGACCGGCTTGAGCTGATGGACCGCGCAGACCGCAACAAGGTGGCCGAAAGCATCGAAATTAACGGGTTGGACGATCCAAAGCTGGCCGAACACGTGCCAGAAAACCTGTTGAGCAAACTGCGCGAAGACCTTGAAATGGTGCGTGAATTGCTCCCACCGCTGGATGCCGAATTGATGGCCGAAGGCTCACTCACCCCGATCTGGTTTGGCTCTGCCATTAACTCTTTCGGGGTCAAGGAACTGATGGACGGTATCGCCAACTATGGGCCTGAGCCTCAGATCCAAACCGCCCAACCCCGCCAAATCCTGCCTGAGGAAAAGAAGGTTGCGGGCTTTGTTTTCAAGGTCCAGGCCAACATGGATCCTAAACACCGCGACCGTGTGGCTTTTGTCCGCCTGGCCTCGGGTCATTTCACGCGCGGCATGAAGATGACCCATGTGCGTACGAAAAAGCCAATGGCGATCAGCAACCCGGTGATGTTCCTCGCCTCCGACCGGGAGCTGGCGGAAGAGGCTTGGGCCGGAGACATCATCGGCATTCCCAACCACGGCCAATTGCGCATCGGCGACACGCTGACCGAAGGCGAGGCGCTGCGCGTCACCGGTATCCCTTCATTCGCACCAGAACTGCTGCAAGGGGTGCGCGCGGGCGATCCGTTGAAGGCCAAGCATCTGGAAAAAGCGCTGATGCAATTTGCCGAGGAAGGTGCCGCCAAAGTCTTTAAACCCTCCATCGGGTCGGGCTTTGTCGTGGGTGTTGTGGGCCAGTTGCAGTTTGAGGTGCTGGCCAGCCGGATTGAGCTGGAATACGGCCTGCCGGTGCGCTTTGAAGCCTCACAGTTCACCTCCGCCCGCTGGGTGAGCGGTGACAAGCAAGCCGTTGAAAAGTTTACAGATACCAACAAACAGCACATTGCGCACGATCATGACGGCGACATCGTTTATCTGACCCGCCTGCAGTGGGACATTGACCGGGTTGAACGCGACTACCCGGATGTCAAACTGACCGCTACGAAAGAGATGATGGTGTGATGCCCAGCTGGGGGCTTGCGGCCACCATCAAGGCCCCTGTCGCTGAAACCCTGCAGTTCGCCGCCTATCATCTGGAGGCAGGCGCACACCGCCTCTACCTCTATCTGGACGATGCGAACGCTGAGACCTACCGCCACCTCAAGGCGCACCCGAAAATCCGGCCCGTGCTGTGTGATGACAGCTGGTGGCAGGGCAAACGCCCCAAAAAGCACCAGGTGCGGCAAAGCCAAAACGCAACCCATGCCTACTCTCGTAGATCAGAGGTGGACTGGCTGATCCATATGGACGTGGATGAGTTTCTGGTGGCCCCCAAAGGCATCAACGCTGTGCTGGCCGCTCTACCCGCCGACCAGGTGCTGGCGCGCATTCGCCCCATGGAACAGCTTGCCGGGGACGGGACGCATTTCAAGGCGTTCATCCCCAATGGCCCGGCCCGCACCAAAACGGTCGCCGCCCTTTACCCAACCTTTGGGGACAAGATCAAAGGCGGGTTTCTGAGCCATCTGGCCGGTAAGGTGTTCCTCAGAACCGGCCTGCCGGATATCAAGGTGCAGATCCACAACTGCTTTCAGGCAGGCGAGATGTTGACAGGCCCTGAGGATACAGACGGCATCGATCTGGCCCATTGTCACGCCAAAACTTGGGAAGACTGGCTGCACGCCTTCACCTTTCGCATGCAAAAGGGATCCTACCGCGATGAGCTTGCGCCCAACAAACCCGCAGCCCAGGGGGCGTGACGCTACACGCCCTTTTCACGGACCTGCACGCGCAGAACGGTGAGCCGGGATTGCGCCGCTTTTTCGATGAAGTGGTCGCCGACAGCCCCGATTTGCGCGAAAGACTGGCGGCCCTGGGTTTCCTGCGTCGCGCTAATTTGGGCCTAAATACCACATTGAACGCTCATTTTCCGGGATATCACCCATAAATTGCGATTGGTTTGACGCCCGCACGCCAAGTTGCTATGCGAACCACATATCGCGGCAGAGGCCGCCACTGGGCCATGCGGGCCGATATAACAGACGCAGCGGGCCAAGTCAGTGTCCGCCAAAATCGGACACATATGACAAAGTTCTCTGATCTAAAGCTCAGCCCCAAAGTCCTTAAAGCCGTTGACGAAGCGGGCTATACCGAACCCACCCCGATCCAAGCCGGGGCCATCCCCCCCGCCCTTGAAGGCCGCGACGTTTTGGGCATTGCCCAGACCGGCACCGGGAAAACCGCAAGTTTCACGCTCCCGATGATCACCGCCCTGGCCCGTGGCCGCGCTCGCGCGCGCATGCCGCGATCGCTGGTGCTCTGCCCCACACGGGAATTGGCCGCACAGGTGGCGGAAAACTTCGACACCTATTCCAAATACGTAAAGCTGAGCAAAGCGCTGCTGATCGGCGGTGTGTCGTTCAAGGAACAAGATCTGCTGATCGACAAAGGCGTGGACGTGTTGATCGCGACACCGGCCGCCTTCTCGATCACTTTGAACGCGGCAAGCTGATCCTGAATGACGTGAAGGTCATGGTGGTGGATGAAGCCGACCGCATGCTCGACATGGGCTTTATTCCCGACATCGAACGCATCTTTGGCCTGACGCCCTTTACCCGCCAGACGCTGTTCTTCTCAGCCACCATGGCCCCCGAGATTGAGCGGATCACCAACACTTTCCTCAGCAACCCTGAGCGGATTGAGGTTGCCCGTCAGGCGACCACGAACAAGAACATCACCCAAGGCGTGCTGACATTTAAAGCGTCCCGCAAGGACCGTGAAGGCACCGAAAAGCGCAAAGTGCTGCGCGCGCTAATCGATGGTGAGGGTGAGAAATGCACCAACGCGATCATCTTCTGCAACCGCAAGTCAGATGTGGATATCGTCGCGAAATCGCTGAAGAAATATGGCTATGACGCCGCCCCGATCCATGGCGATCTGGACCAAAGCCAGCGAACAAAAACGCTTGATGGCTTCCGCGAAGGCAGCTTGCGCTTCCTGGTGGCCTCTGATGTGGCCGCGCGCGGTCTTGATGTGCCTTCGGTCAGCCATGTGTTTAACTTCGACGTGCCCAGCCATGCCGAAGACTATGTGCACCGCATTGGCCGCACGGGGCGCGCCGGGCGCGATGGCACGGCGATCATGATCTGCGTGCCGCGCGATGAGAAAAACCTCGCTGATGTGGAAAGCCTGGTGCAGCATGAGATCCCGCGTCTGGACAACCCGCTGAAATCTGCCGCACCGGCAGAGGCAGAGAGTGCTGAGACCAGCGAAAAGCCCAAGCGCAGCCGCTCACGCAAACGCAAGAGCGATGAGACACCAGAGGCCGCAAAGCCCGAGGCGGTGGAGACAACGGCGGCCAGCCCTGCTGCGCCTGCGGAACAGACACCCGAGGCACCGCGCGCAGAGAAACCAAGATCAGACCGGCGCAGCAACAGCCGTGGTGGCAAAAGCGGCGGCAGAAGCAATGACCGGGGCGGCCACAACAAGGTTGTGGGCCTAGGCGATCATACGCCAGACTTCATTGGCCTTAGCTTTGCCGACCGTCATTAGGGCGCAAGAGCGATCACCTACTCGCCCCCAGTCGTCTTCCAAAACGGCTGCCTTGGTCCAAGACAACCAAGTGCCCGAATAATGGACATTTCAGCGCGCTAAAAGCGCTGGAAAAGCAAATCTGAGCGCACTCCTAAAACGCCACGCGCATTCTGACACGGCACTCTATGCGCCGCCTGTCCTTTTCCCTCAGCGATGCATTCAAATTAACATGCCCTCACCAAATACGCCCCACCGTTGGAACACACCACAAGCCCCTCACATCCCGTCCCCACGCCTAAAGGGAACACCAACCTCCCCTTCATCTTTCCAATACAACTCCTGAACCGTCCTCGCCCCCCGACGCGACGCCCATGGTGTTCTCCAAACCCCGCCTCAACACGTCGAAGCCCACCTGTCCCCGCGGGGACGGATGGGCTTTTTCGTTCAACACCAAGAGCTTAGGCGCGTGTTTACCCTTAAGTAGGGATTTGCATCCGCGCCGCCGCCCCCTGCTTAGCTTAGCCGGCTGACCACCACGGTGACTTCCGGCTTTTTGCCAATCTCTGACATCGCAGAGGACCGCGCCAAGCGGCGCAGCTCTTCGTTGAGCTTGTTGTCGTCACGCAGGGTAGCGGCCTTGGCACGGCCCAGAAATTGGTTCAGGTCTTCTTCCAACACCTCAACCAAGGGCGCATTGCTGCTGCCCTGCTCGGGCAGGCCCATGCAATCGACCCACGGCTCGCCCAGCGGCTCGTCCTCTTCATCCAGGATCACGGTGACGGTGATGTGCCCGTTCAGCGCCATGCGGATGCGGTCACGCACCACGCCGTCCAGCGCACCAACCTGCACAGAGCCATCGATATAGGTGCGCCCCGTCTCAATGTATTCGGTGACCTTGGGCTGGTTGCCGGACAGGTCAATCATCATCCCGTTGACGGCCAGCACCGAATTCAGCCCGCGATCATTGGCCAATTTGGCATGGGCGCGCAGGTGGCGGTGTTCGCCGTGCATCGGGATCAGCACCTGCGGTTTAACCACATCATGCAGGGTTTCCAGATCGGGACGGTTGGCGTGGCCAGAGACGTGGTATTTGCCGCCATTGTCATCCACCACATCCACGCCCAGCTCTGAGAATTGGTTCATGATGCGGATCACGCCGCGTTCATTGCCGGGGATCGTCTTGGAGGAAAAGAGGAACATATCGCCCTCTTGCATCTCAATCCCCTGATACTTGCCCCGCGCCAATTGGGCTGAGGCCGCGCGGCGTTCGCCCTGGCTGCCGGTGACCAGCATCATCAGGTTTTCGCGCGGAATGGCGCGGGCGTCTTCGGGGCTGACGGTCGTGGGGAAATCGGTCATCACGCCGGTCTCCAGCGCCGCATCCACCATCCGTTTCATGGCACGGCCCAACAGGACGATGGAACGGCCCGCCTTGTCGCCCGCCACGGCCAGGGTTTTCACCCGTGCGACGTTAGAGGCAAAGGTGGTCGCCACGACCATGCCGGTGGCACTTGAAACAAGCTCTTCGATGGCGGGCCCCAAGGTCCCTTCTGAGCGGCCGGGTTCAGGCGAGAACACATTGGTGCTGTCGCAGATCAGCGCTTTGACACCGTCTTTGCACACCTCAGCCCAAAGCTCCGGGTCAAAGGGTTCGCCCACCCCCGGTGTGTGGTCAATCTTGAAATCGCCTGAATGGATCACGCGGCCCTCAGGGGTGTCGATCACCAGTGCAGAGCTTTCTGGGATGGAATGCGAGATCGGCAGGAAGCTGACCTTGAAAGGCCCCGCCTCAACCACCTCGGGCCATGCGCTGACGACATTCACCGCATCATCGGGGTGGCCGTGTTCGGCCATCTTGCGCTGCGCGATGTTAGCGGTAAAGCGGCGGGCATAAACCGGCGCTTGCAGCTGGGCGTAGGTATGGGCGATGCCGCCCACGTGGTCCTCATGGGCGTGGGTGACAAAGACCGCCT
Source organism: Sulfitobacter sp. GN1-4 (assembly GCF_055693825.1). Taxonomy (NCBI): domain Bacteria; kingdom Pseudomonadati; phylum Pseudomonadota; class Alphaproteobacteria; order Rhodobacterales; family Roseobacteraceae; genus Sulfitobacter; species Sulfitobacter sp. GN1-4. Next base: position 2,489,226 of record NZ_JBVFUQ010000003.1, read on the forward strand.
CAATCTGGTCGCGCCTCTCACGCAGCCAGCTGATGTCCGCGATGATCAGGTCCACCCCCGGAGAGCTGTCCATGTCAGGAAAGGCCACGCCGATGTCCACAACGATCAGCCGTTCTTTGCCGGGGGCCCCATAGCCATATACATAGGCGTTCATGCCTATTTCACCTGCCCCGCCAAGGGGGAGGTAGATTAATCTTTCACTGCTCATAAGATCAGGTGTTGTCCTTGTTATATGCGTGGATGACGGTCAGCCCGTGCATCGTTAGGTCGTCTTCTATGACGTCAAATAAGTCTTCGGTCTGGGCAAACAGAGGGGCCAGCCCGCCTGTTGCGATAATTTTCATGTCTTGGTCGCGTTCCGCCTTGATGCGTGCGCAGATCTCTTTCACCAGGCCGACATAACCCCAAAAGACGCCCGACTGCATGCAAGCCACGGTGTTGGTGCCTACTACACGTTGCGGTTTGGTAATGTCCACATGCGGCAGGGCCGCCGCGGCCATATGCAGCGCTTCCAGGCTCAGGTTCACGCCAGGGGCGATGACCCCGCCTACATATGCGCCATCATGGCCTGCGACGTCGAACGTGGTGGCGGTTCCGAAATCCACCACGATCAGGTTGCCGCCGTGCCGGTCATAGGCCCCTGCGGCATTCACGAGCCGGTCCGGCCCCACCAGCGTGCCCTGATCGACCCGTGGCTGCGTGGGCAGCAGGCAATCAGGTTTGCCCACCACATAAGGGCGGCAGCCATAGTATTGGTCGGCAAAGACCCGCAGGTTGAACACCACGCGCGGCACGGTGGACGAGATGATCACATCCGTGATCTCAGGCTCAATCCCGTGGTGTTTCAGCAAGGTCGAGAACCAGGTGAAATAGGCGTCCGAGGTGCGGGCATGATGGGTGGAGGTGCGGAAGGTGCACAGAAACTGCCTACCGTCCCAGATGGAAAAAACCGTGTTGGTGTTGCCGCAATCAATGGCCAAAAGCATGGCGCGACCCTCCTTTAGAAATAGACATCCGCCGCTGTGATCGCCACGCGGCCCTGGGCGGTTTGCAAGATGAGGTTACCCGCTGCATCCACATCCTCAAAGGTGCCGGTGGTTTCATCGCGCATGGTGCGCGCGGTGATGACCTCGCCCAGTTTCGCGGCCTGTTCAAGCCAGGCCTGGCGGATGGGGGCAAAGCCGTAGGTGGTGAACTGCGCCTCCAGCGGGGCATAGGCGGCGGCCAGCGCATCCAGAAAGTCAGGCGGTGTGATGTCCAGACCCAGATCGCCCCTCAGGCTGCGGGGGGCAGCGCGCCGGGTTCGACCAACGCGGGATCGGGCGCATGGGCCAGGTTCACCCCGATGCCGATGATCAGGTGATCGCCGCGCGTCTCAAGCAGGATGCCCGCCAGCTTGCCGCCCTGCAGCAGCACATCGTTGGGCCATTTGAGCTGGAAGGCCTCTGGCCTGCCGGTCACTGCGACACATGCATGATAGAGCGCAAGCGAGGCCACGAAGGAGCGCAGGGCGGCGATGCCCGGCTCTTCGCGCCGCTCCAGGATCAAGGTGCCTGCGAAATTGCCACGCGGGGTGGACCAGGCCCGGCCCCGGCGACCACGGGCGGCGGTCTGTTCTTCCGCGACGATCCAGGTGGGGCCGGTCAGGCCGGGGGCCAGGCGCGCGGCCTCTGCCAGGGTGCTGTCCACGCTGTCGTAGACATGGCGCGTATAGCCCAAAGGCCAGCCGCTCATGCCGCTGGCCTTTTTGGCGGGTAGAGTGTTTGCATTAAGCTCAGTTGACCAAGGCCCCAGCGGCCACTTGCGCGGCCCCTTCAACGCCAAACATGTTGATGATGCCCAGCACCATGATCAGTGCAGAGGCGGTCAAAAAGATCGGCAGCACGCCGCCTTTGGGGTTGTCCAACTGATCTGACCGGTCCTCACCAAAGTACATGAAAAAGACGATGCGCAGATAGTAGTAGGCCCCGATGACAGAGGCGATCACGCCCAGGATGGCCAGCCAAGCCAGACCCGCATCATAGGCCGCGCGCAGCACGTAAAGCTTGCCAAAAAAGCCCAGCATCGGCGGCACACCGGCCAGCGAGAACAGCAGCACCAGCATCGCCAGAGCGCGGCCCGGGTTCAGCTTGGCGTACATGTTCAGCGCGCCGATGTCAGAAATGGGTGCACCGTCCTTTTCCATCATCAAGATGAAGGCAAAGGTGCCCACGTTCATCGTCACATAGATCGCCATATACACCAGCATCGCCTGCACGCCAAAGGCGGTGCCTGCCGCAAGACCCATGAGTGCGTAGCCCATGTGCGCGATGGAAGAGAACGCCATCAGACGTTTGATGTTGGTCTGGCCAATCGCGGCCACAGACCCCAGGAACATCGACAACACTGAGAGCAGCGCCACAATCTGCTGCCAATCGCCTACCGCATTGCCAAAGGCGTCATGCAACACACGGGCGAAAAGCGCCATAGCGGCCACTTTGGGGGCGGTGGCAAAGAAGGCGGTTACGGGCGTGGGTGAGCCTTCGTAGACGTCAGGCGTCCACATGTGGAACGGCACTGCGGAGACTTTGAACGCCATGCCTGCAATCAGGAAAACGATGCCCAGCAACAGGCCGATAGAGGTATTGCCGTCTTGCGCCGTTGTGATGATGCCGGAGAAAAGCGTTGTGCCAGAATAGCCATAGACCAGTGACGCGCCATACAGCAGCAAGCCAGAGCTGAGCGCGCCCAGCACGAAGTATTTCAGACCCGCCTCAGTAGAGCGCACAGAGTCGCGCCGCAAAGAGGCCACCACATAAAGCGCCAGCGATTGCAGTTCGAGGCCCATGTAAAGCGCCATCAGATCGCCCGCGCTGACCATCATCATCATGCCAACAGCACTCAGCGCCACAAGCACCGGATATTCAAAGCGCAACATGCCACGTGTGCGCATGTAGGCCTCAGACATCACCAGCACGGCTGCGGCTGAGAAAAGGATCGTCACCTTGGCAAAACGGGCAAAGCTGTCTTCGATGAACATGCCGCCAAAGGCTTCGCGCGTCCCCTCGCCCGTCATCATGATCCAAAGGCCAAGGGCCACAAAGACGGCAGAAGTGACCCAGACCAGCAGCGTGCCCATCCGGTCTTTGGTGGTGTAGACAGCGACCAACAGACCGACCATCGCGAAAAGCGACAGCAGGATTTCTGGCAGGATCACATTGAGGTCAGCGGCAATCATCGCGATGTCCTTAGTTTGCAGCTTCGGCGGTTTGGATGGCAGCCTCAGCCGCCTCTACCGCGCTTGCGTAATTATCAACCAACGCGGAGACGGAAGGACCAATCAGGTCCAGCACCAGCGCGGGGTAAATGCCCAACAGCAGTGTCATCACTACCAGCGGCGCAAAGGTCCACTTTTCCCGCGGCGTCATGTCAGTGATGGCCTTGAGGCTTTCCTTGATCAGCTCGCCCATGACCACACGGCGGTAAAGCCAGAGCGCGTAAGCGGCAGAGAAGATCACCCCTGTTGTGGCCACAGCGGCAACCCAGGTGTTGACCTGGAAGGTCGCCATCAGCGTCAGGAATTCGCCCACAAAACCAGAGGTGCCCGGCAGGCCCACATTGGCCATGGTAAAGAGCATAAAGATCAGCGCGTAGACCGGCATCCGGTTCACCAGCCCACCATAGGCGTCAATCTCACGGGTGTGCATCCGGTCATAGATCACCCCTACGCAAAGAAAGAGCGCGCCCGAGATAAAGCCGTGGCTGATCATCTGAAAGATCGCCCCGTCAATGCCTTGTTGGTTGGCAGCAAAGATGCCCATGGTCACAAAACCCATGTGCGCGACAGAGGAATAAGCAATGAGCTTTTTCATATCCTCTTGCACCAGCGCCACCAGCGAGGTGTAGACGATGGCGATGGCGCTCATCCACAAGACCACCGGCCCCAGGATATCGCTGCCCACCGGGAACATCGGCAGAGAGAAGCGCAAGAAGCCGTAGCCGCCCATCTTCAACAAGATCGCCGCAAGCACCACAGAACCCGCCGTGGGGGCCTGCACGTGGGCGTCAGGCAACCAGGTATGCACCGGCCACATCGGCATTTTCACGGCAAAGCTGGCGAAGAAGGCCAAGAACAGCAGCGTCTGCATCCCGCCGATCACTTGCACGCCCAGGATGGAGAAGCTTTCAGACCCGAACTGGTGGTTCAAGAGGCTCACGTCACAGCCACCGATGCAGGTGGTGCCTGCGTCGGCAAACATCGCCACCATGGCCACCAGCATCAGCACGGAGCCAAAGAAGGTATAAAGGAAGAACTTGAAGCTGGCGTAGATGCGGTTGGCCCCGCCCCAGATGCCGATGATCAGGAACATCGGGATCAAGCTGGCCTCAAAGAACAGATAGAACAGGATCAGATCCAGCGCAACGAAGACCCCCAGCATGAGCGTCTCAAGCACCAGGAAGGCGATCATATATTCTTTGACCCGCGTCTTCACATCCCAAGAGGCGACAATGACCAGCGGCATGATGAAGGTGGTCAGCATCACAAACAGCACAGAGATGCCGTCAACGCCCAAACGGTAGTTCAGACCCAAAAGCCATTCGCCTTCGGTCACGAACTGAAAGCCAGTGTCGTTTGGATCAAACTCAAACAACACAAAGAGCGAGATCAGGAAGGTCGCGCTGGTAGTGATCAGGGCCAGCCACTTGGCGTTGCGCTGCGCGGCCACATCTTCGCCCCGCAGGAACAGCGCCAGGATCAACGCTGCAACCGCAGGCAGGAAGGTCACAATGGAAAGCAAATGGGTGTCCATTATTTTGACCCTCCGGTCATCGTCATCCAGGTCACCAGCACCGCAATGCCGATCACCATGGCGAAGGCATAGGTGAAGATGTAGCCAGACTGCGCACGGCCAGCCAGACGGGTGAAGAACGGGATGATGCCCATGGCGATGCCATTGAGCGTGCCATCAATCACCGAGCCGTCGCCGCGTTTCCACAAGAAGCGGCCAATCGCTTTGGCGGGCTGCACAAAGATGAAATCGTAGATTTCGTCGATGTACCATTTGTTGAGCAGGAACTGATACAGCGGTTGCTGATCCTCGGCCAGTTTCTTGGGCAGGCTTGGGTTCCAGATGTAGAACCACAGCGCTGTGAACAGACCAAGCAGCATCGCAATGAAGGGCGACAGCTTGACCCATGTAGGCACGTAATGCGCCTCATGCAGGATCGTGTTCTCAGGTGCCATATAGATGGCCGCCTCGCCCGGCTTGCTCTCCATGACGTATTTCAGCTTGGAGGCTTTGGGGCTGCGCTCATGCACATCTTCAACCAGCTCTGCGGTCGGCTCGCCGTATTTGCCGCCAAAGAACTTCACCACCTCATTGGTTTTGCCAAAGAAGCTGGAATACCAGATGGCACCGGCAAAGATGGCACCCAGCGCCAAGACACCGAGCGGCACCAACATGACCATCGGGCTTTCATGCGCATGCTCATGGGTGTGTTTGTTGCCGCGCTGCTCACCAAAGAAGGTCAGGAACATCAATCGCCAGGAATAGAAGCTGGTAAAGAGCGCCGCGATCACCAGCAGCCAGAAGGCATAGCCCATGGGACCTGCCGCATAGGCGCTCTCAATCACCGCGTCTTTTGAGGCAAAGCCCGCAAAGCCAATCCAGCCCGACAGCGGAATGCCCACCCCGGTGATGGCCAGCGTGCCGATCATCATCGCCCAGAAGGTATAGGGAATCTTTTTGCGCAGACCGCCGTAGTTGCGCATGTCTTGCTCGTGATGCATCGCATGGATGACAGAGCCTGCGCCCAAAAACAGCATCGCCTTAAAGAACGCGTGGGTGAAGAGGTGGAACATCGCCACCGAATAAACGCCCACGCCCGCGGCCACGAACATATAGCCCAGCTGCGAACAGGTCGAATACGCGATGACGCGTTTGATGTCGTTCTGCACCAGACCCACGGTCGCGGCGAAGAAGGCCGTTGTGGCCCCCAGGACGGTGACGAACATCATCGCCTCAGGTGCGAATTCCATCACAGGCGACATGCGGCAGACCAGGAACACGCCCGCGGTTACCATGGTCGCGGCGTGAATGAGCGCGGACACGGGCGTGGGCCCCTCCATCGCGTCGGGCAGCCAGGTGTGCAGGATCAGCTGCGCGGATTTACCCATCGCGCCGATAAAGAGCAGGAAGGCCACCAGATTAGCCGCGTTCCACTCTGCCCAAAGGAAGCTGACGGTTGTTTCCGCCAGATCCGGTGCGGCGGCAAAGACATCGTCAAAGCGGATGCTGTCTGTGAGGTAGAAGAGCGCAAAGATGCCCAGGGCAAAGCCAAAGTCCCCCACCCTGTTGACCACGAACGCCTTGATCGCAGCGGCATTGGCAGATGGCTTTTTATAATAAAAGCCGATCAGCAGGTATGACGCGACGCCCACGCCTTCCCAGCCAAAGAACATCTGAACCAGATTGTCTGAGGTCACCAGCATCAACATGGTGAAGGTGAAAAAGCTCAGATAGGCAAAGAAACGCGCCTTATAATTCTCGCCCTCACCGAAATTCTCATCATGGGCCATGTAGCCGAAGGAATAGAGATGCACGAGCGCTGAGACCGTGGTCACCACAATCAGCATGGTGGCGGTCAGCCGGTCCAGGCGGATGGACCAATCGGTGCTGAGTGTACCGGATTCAATAAAGCGCAGGATCTGGATCTGTTCGGTCACACCGTCATGGGTAAGGAACACAACCCAGCTAAGCGCTGCGGCGACAAAGAGCAGCCCCGTGGTGATCCACTGAGCGGCCGTTTCACCGGTGATCTTCCAGCCAAAGCCCGCAATCAGCGCGCCAACCAGAGGGGCGAAAAGGATGATGGTTTCCATGGCTCCTTACCCCTTCATCACGTTGACGTCTTCCACCGCGATCGTGCCACGGTTGCGGAAGAAACAGACGAGGATGGCCAGACCAATCGCCGCCTCAGCGGCAGCGACCGTCAGGACAAAGAGCGTAAAGACCTGGCCTACCAGATCGCCCAGGAAGCTGGAGAACGCCACAAGGTTGATGTTCACCGCCAAGAGCATCAGTTCGATGCTCATCAGCAGGATGATCACGTTCTTACGGTTCAGGAACAGGCCAAAGATGCCAATCACAAACAGCGTCGCCGCCACCGTGAGGTAATGTTCAAGTCCAATCATATGGCGTCTTTCCTTGTCTTGTCGGAACCGACTGGATGCGGATCATGGCTTTGCGCCTTCTAGCTCGAATGCGGGTTTGTCCCCGCGCAATTCAGCGTAGAGCGCTGCACAGGCGCAGGGCTCATCCGCCAACGTGAAAATCTTGATGTCGCGGGCCACGTCTTTGACGGCGGCCGCAAGACGCGGCAGCGTGGCAAAGACACGCGCGCCCTGGTGTTCCGTTTCCAGAATCTGCCGTGCTTTCTCTGTTTTATTGAACGGCGTGCGCGCGTTCATGTTGTCCTCATGCGTGCGAAAGCGCAGCGCGTCGCCGCTTGCGCATTCCACGATCATGATATCGTGTGCCGAGCCTTCTTGGCTCCACCAGTCCAGCCAGGCCACCCGGCCCAAACCCAGATCCTGATGCGCCGCTTCGCCACCATGAGAGATATGCGTCGTGCGCGTGCAGTCAGACAGCGCCAAAGCGCTCGCCTGGCCCGCCAGCATGACCATTGCTGCGGCAGCAAGATATGTGGGCAAACACCGCACCGGTCAGAGGCCCTGCCCCGGTTTGACGTCCTTCAGTTCCATCGCGGTTGCAGGATCACGCATCATCTGCGCGACCACATCCTGACGTTTGACATCCACACGGTGGCGCAGCGTCAGCACGATGGCCCCGATCATGGCAACCAGCAGGATCAAGCCGGACAGCTGGAACAGCAGGAAGTATTCGTCATAGAGGATCAGGCCCAAAGCGGCGGTGTTCTGCACATTGGCGTCTGTCACCTGCGCGCGCAGGCTTTCAGCGGCAGCGTTGCTTTCCCATGCGCCGAAGGCCATGACGAACTGCATCAGGATGACCAGGGCAATGAGCAGCGCCAGCGGCAGGTATTTCGCCATCTCGGCCTTCAGCTCAGCAAAGTCGACATCCAGCATCATCACCACAAAGAGGAACAGCACCGCGACCGCGCCGACGTAGACGATGATCAATAGCATCGCCACAAACTCGGCGCCCAACAGCACGAAGAGACCAGCAGAGGACAGAAACGCCAGGATCAACCACAGCACCGAGTGCACCGGGTTTCGGCTGATCACTGTGAACAGCCCGCCTGCGATCACGCAAATGGCAAACAGATAGAAGGCAAAGACACTCATGCGTCACCCTTTTTCTCGTCAAACACCTGGCCAGCCAGCTCAAGCGCCCGTGTCATGGAAGGAATGCCCGCAAAGACCGATGTCTGTGCGATGGTTTCCTTGATGTGTTGTTCTGTGGCCCCGGCCTCAAGCGCGTGGCGCACGGTTTGGCGGAACACGGTATCGACCTGCGCGCCCTGCGTGGTCATGCCCGCAATGGTCAGCAGCAGACGTGTTTTGGCATCCAACCCGCCTTTGTTCACGGTGTTGCCGAACATCATTTCCATCATGTCCTTTGGCATCGTGCCCATCATCGCCTCAAAAACCTTGGGCGAAAACGCATCGACCATGGGGATGGCTTTCGTCATCTCCTGGGCCTGCTTAAACAGCGCTTCAAAGGGGTTTGGCGTGCTGGTCATCTGTAGGGTGCGTCCAGCTCAAGGTTGCGGGCAATCTCAGCTTCCCAGCGTTCGCCGTTCTCCAAGAGCTTAGCCTTGTCGTAATACAGCTCTTCGCGGGTCTCAGTTGAGAATTCAAAGTTGGGGCCTTCGACAATGGCGTCCACCGGGCAGGCCTCTTGGCAGAAGCCGCAGTAGATGCATTTGGTCATGTCGATGTCGTACCGCGTTGTCCGGCGCGAGCCGTCTTCGCGCGGCTCTGCATCAATCGTGATGGCTTGCGCGGGGCACACCGCTTCGCAAAGCTTGCAAGCGATGCAACGCTCTTCGCCGTTGGGATAGCGGCGCAGCGCGTGTTCACCGCGGAAACGCGGGGACAGCGGGCCCTTTTCATGGGGGTAGTTCAGAGTGACCTTGGGCTTGAAGAAATACCGCATCCCAAGAAAGAACGCTTTGACGTAGTCGGTCAGCAGGAAGTACCCGGCTGCGCGGGAATAGTCGATCTGGCTCATATCACTTGATCCCCTGTATTTCTTTGTTTCGGCTTTGCTGATCGCTGGCTGGGCTTAGGGTCATTGCGTCAAACCCCCACGGCCCAGCGGGTGTAGACACCCCAGAACCACTCGAACTTTGCGGCAAAGGCCACAAAGACCACCCAGAAAAGCGAGAACGGCAAGAACACCTTCCAGCCCAGACGCATCAGCTGGTCATAGCGGTAGCGCGGCGTGATCGCCTTCACCATCGAGAAGATGAAGAAGACAAACAGCATCTTGATGAACATCCAGAAGAAGCCATCGGGCAAGAATTCAACCGGCGACAGCCAGCCGCCCAGGAAGAGCAGCGATACCAGCGCGCACATCAGCACAACCGCGACCAGTTCCCCAATCATAAAGAGCAGGAAGGGCGTGGAGGAATATTCAACCTGATAGCCCGCCACCAGCTCTGATTCCGCCTCAGGCAGGTCAAAAGGTGGGCGGTTGGTTTCGGCCAAGGCACTGATAAAGAACAAGATCAGCATCGGGAAATGCGGCAGCCAATACCAGCTGAGGATCCCTGCCCCATCTTGGCTGTTCACGATATAGGTCAGGTTCATGGAGCCTGCGGAGATGATCACACCAATAATGATCAGGCCAATCGACACCTCATATGAGATCATCTGCGCCGCAGAGCGGAGCGAGCCCAGGAACGGGTATTTCGAGTTGGAGGCCCAGCCCCCCATGATCACGCCGTAGACCTCAAGCGAGGAAATCGCGAAGACATAAAGGATCGCCACGTTGATGTCGGCCAGCACCCAGCCTTCGTTGAACGGGATCACCGCCCAGGCGATCATCGCCATCACGAAGGAAATCATAGGGGCCAAGAAGAACACCGCCCGGTCCGCACCCGCAGGCACGACAATCTCTTTGACGATGTATTTCAAAAAGTCCGCGAAAGACTGCAGCAGACCGAACACGCCCACCACGTTGGGGCCGCGTCGCATCATCACGGCGGCCCAGATTTTGCGGTCTGCGTACATCAGGAACGCCAGAGCGAGCAGCAGCGGCACCACCAACAGCAGGATTTGTCCCACAATGACCAGCCCCATACCGAGGCCTGTTTGCGTAAAGAAGTCAGCCATTGTCCCTCATCATACCGTCGGTATGCCGCGTTCGGCGCAGTGTGCTGCGACGACTTCGGCGTCGATTGTCTTTATGCCGCGTGGCAAGCTCGGCGAGATTGTATAAACAGCATCACCTCGCCAAAGGCCACCCTCTTCGGCCACATTTGTACGAACGTGTCGCGCAAATCCGTACCCTCTGATCAATGTGTACTGAGCCGCCGCACATTCGGCGTAGTCTTCCACGTCTGCGACGCTTTGCGCATTGGTCATTTCAACCATGAACTGAACCAGATCCCCATCCAGCAATGCGGTCTCTACCCCTCTGTAATCAGGGATAAAATCAGAAGCCACCGGCACTCCCGGCTCACATGCGGCCACTGCCAGTGGGGCAAGGGCCATCATCCGCCTCACTCCGCCGCCATCGGTTTGGCCGCGCGCGCTGCCGCATTGGCGGAAAGTTCGGCCATCAGCTGGCTTGCCCGCGCGATGGGATTGGACAGGTAGAAATCAGCGATTGCTGCCCCAAAGGGCGCGCTGTCCACCTTGCCGCGCGGCAGCGGCTGCCATTCATTTTCGGCCACTTGGTCGACCTGGCCCAAATGGGGGACGTCTTTGACCAATTGCTGGCGCAGGGCGGCGATGGAATCAAACGGCAGCGTTGCCTCCAACTCGGCCGACAGGGCGCGCAGGATGGCCCAGTTTTCCTTGGCCTGACCGGGTGCAAAGCTGGCGCGTTGCGCCACTTGCGGGCGGCCTTCGGTGTTCACAAAAAGCCCCGGCTCTTCGGTATAGGCGGCGGCAGGCAGGATAATGTCCGCGCGGTGCGCGCCGCGGTCGCCGTGGCTGCCCTGGTAGATCACAAAGGGACCGGCGGGGATTTCACCCTCATCGGCACCGAGGTTATAGATCACTTCAGCCTCCAGCACCTCCATCACGCCGCCTTCGGCGGTGGCACCGACATCCAGCGCGCCAACCCGAGAGGCGGCAGTGTGCAGCACCATAAAGCTCGATTTCGTGCTTTCAGCCAGCGCCATGGCTTCGGCCAGGACCGCCGCACCATCTTCACGCGCCAAAGCGGCTTGGCCTACTACAATCACCGATGATTTCTCACCGACATCGCTGTGGTCCCGCTTCATCAATGCGGTCAGGATCGCGGGATCCTCGCTGATGTGGTTGTACTCATAGGTCAGGTCAACCGCAGGGCCGACCACGCCAACACCAGCGCCGCGCGTCCAGGCCTTGCGGATGCGCGCGTTCAGCACCGGTGCCTCAACCGCCGGGTTTGCGCCGATCAGCATGATGGCCTGGGCTGTGTCCAGATCTTCCACCGTGGCCGTGCCGACATAGCCAGAGCGGTTGCCCGCAGGCAGCTGCGCGCCATCGGTGCGGCATTCAACAGCGCCGCCCAGCCCTTCGATCAGGGACTTGAGCGCATAGCTCGCCTCAACCGAGGCCAGATCGCCGACCAGACCGCCGACCTTCTTGCCCTTCATCGCGGCCGCTGCTGCGGCCAGTGCTTCGGGCCATTCAGCGGGGCGCAGCTTGCCGTTTTCACGGATATAGGGTTTGTCCAACCGCTGGCGGCGCAGACCGTCCCAGACAAAGCGGGTTTTGTCGGAAATCCATTCCTCATTCACGCCGTCATGGTTGCGCGGCAAAAAGCGCATCACTTCGCGGCCCTTGGTGTCCACCCGGATGTTGGATCCAAGCGCATCCATCACGTCGATGGATTCCGTCTTGGTCAGCTCCCACGGGCGGGCGGTAAAGGCGTAAGGCTTGGAGACCAAAGCCCCCACCGGGCACAGATCAATGATGTTGCCCTGCATGTTGCTATCAAGCGTTTCACCCAAATATGAGGTGATCTCAGCATCCTCACCCCGGCCGGTCTGGCCCATCTTGGTGATGCCCGCGACCTCGGTGGTGAAGCGCACGCAGCGGGTGCAGGAAATGCAGCGGGTCATGTGGGTTTCAACCAGCGGGCCCAGATCAAGATCTTCGGTGGCGCGCTTGGGCTCGCGGTAGCGCGAGAAATCGACGCCGTAGGCCATCGCCTGATCCTGCAAATCACACTCCCCCTGATCGCAGATCGGGCAATCCAGCGGGTGGTTGATAAGCAGGAATTCCATCACCCCTTCGCGGGCCTTTTTGACCATGGGAGAGTTGGTTTTCACCACGGGCGGCTGGCCTTCGGGACCGGGGCGCAGATCGCGCACCTGCATCGCACAAGAGGCCGCAGGCTTGGGCGGGCCGCCCACAACCTCAACCAGACACATCCGGCAATTGCCCGCAATCGACAGGCGTTCGTGATAGCAGAAACGCGGGATTTCGACGCCCGCCTGCTCACAGGCCTGGATCAGGGTCATGGCCCCATCGGTCTCAATTTCTTTGCCGTCGATGATGATCGTGCGGAGGTCGCTCATATGCTCAATTCGCCTTCAGTAACGAGCCGATCCGGCTCGATTTTTGAATCTCTTCCCGTCCAAGCGCACAATAGCTTTGCGGGTCCGAAGTATCGACCCCTCTTTGTGCGAAAAAGTCCTTTGCTTTGGCCCGCATACGATCCTTTTCGACATCGCTGTCGGTATAGGCTTCGATCTCTGCTTTGGAATAGCCCATGGCGCGGGCCTGGCTTTGCAAATCACGCACATATCCGATGGCGCGGAACATGCGGGCATCAATGCTGGGACATTCTTTGCGGATCCGGTCCGCAATGCCCAGATCAAAGAGCGCATCATCAATGGCAGGCACGTCCCTAAGCGGGGGTTTCGCCCATCCAGGCCCAGCCACCAAAGCGGCACTTAGCAGTGCGGCACCAAAGTATCTCATGCGTGTCTTCCCTTCTGTAACTTGGGCAAATGTGCCCTGGCTGCAGATGGGGTTTTGTCCCTTTGATATGCAATAACGGACGGCTAGCCCGTTACGCTTCCTTATCGCTGATTTCAGACCTGAGGGCAAACGCCTTGAAAGGTCAAAGTGTCATCTATGATGGTCAATTCTTCGGGTGGCGTGTCTGGCCCCACGGACCAGGCAATTTTGGAGCTGCCAAAGAGTTCAACGCAATAGGCGTTGCCCGCATGACGCCCCGCTTCGCGGGCCCCATCCAGCGACCGCGATACATCGCGGATCGTCACAGTAAAGACACCACGTTGCTTGTCTACCTTCGCCACTTTGGTGCGGAAAAACTGACCGTCAAAGGGGATGCGATTGCGGCTGTCGGTACAGGCCGCAAGGACACAAGCCCCTACAACTGCTGCTAAAATGGTCTTTTTCATCATTCACCCCTCGCCTGCCTTGGCCCCCACCCCAAAACCTAACGGCACCGGGTGGGTGATGCGCCATGTGTTACCCGCCTTGTCCCGCTGCGGCAAGGACTGCGTTCACGCAGGCACCGCCGGGCGGCAGCCGTGCGATTTGTGCAGCTGCGCTTCTTTCAGGTGCGACCAGCCGAAAGCATGATCACTATCGCCATGTGCGCGCAGATGGTCCAACCGTTCCAGAGCCTCTTGCAACGTCGGCTGGTGCCCTTTTGGCACCCACCACATCACGAAATGCATGTCCCCCATCACTTCAAACCATTCCTGGCGACGCTCATAAAACTGCTTGTGGATGGTGCCCCACACGAAGGTCTCGAGGGTTTCGACACTTTCCCACACGGTGAGATTCGACACATATTGCGGATCGCCGTCAATCTTGGCCTCGGTGTTGCCGGTCCCCGGCTCACCTGAGCCTTCCATCATCCACACAAACCCCGGCATCCGTTTGCCCAGCCCATTGATCCGGTCGAGGTTTTCCATGAACTCCTGCACACGCGGATCCTCTGTCGGGGCCAAAAGCCGGCCAACGTTTAGTTCAGCCAAATGCATGTCGGTCATGAGGTTTCTCCTGTTCTAAGCACTTTGATCGCGTGGCGCAGCAGCGACACGGCAAGGTTCACCCCCACCAACGCCAGGCCCGCAAGGGCGATATATCCCAAAGGCGGTGCCAACCCGTAGGTGATGGCCTGATGGCTGGCCCAAAGCGCAAAACCAAAGGCCACAACGGTCAAAAGGCACGCCACGAAAGCATAGGTTGCTTCAAACATCCGCTTGCCCATGATCCCTCTCATCCGCAGGCTTTGTGTTTCCACTGTTGTGCATCCTGCAACGCCGCCCAGCCAAAGGCAAATTCACTGGGGCCGTGTTGTTCCAAGTGCCGAATGCGTTCCATTGCCTCATCCACCGTGGGCCGGTGCCCGGCGGGCACCCACCACATCACCAGCCGCACCGCGTCGGTGTGATCGTACCATTCGGCTTTGCGGTCGTAGAACCGTTTGTGCACGGTGTTCCAGACAAAGTGTTCCAAGCTGGCAGCATCTTCCCAAACGCTCAACGTGCTTGCGGTTCGGGGGTTTCCGCCAAGCGCGCCATTGGGGTCAAGTTGGGCCGCTTCCATCCCGTCCCCGTCCAGCATCCAGACAAAGCCCGCGCTGCGCATGGCAACGCCATTGACCAGATCCAACCCGTTCTGGAAATCAGCCACACGCGGATCGTCCCAATCGTATTTGAGAACGCCAAGATTAAACTCGGCCAAGTGATGGTCAGCAGGTTGTTTCATTTGCTCTCAATCCTCAACATACGCCCGATGGGCGTGCGCCATTCCGCCTCTGCCACACCGGCAGCACACCAAACCGCATCCGGGGTATCGGCGTTCAGGTCATATTTTTCGATGAACGCCTCAAAATAGGGTTCATACCGCGCGGGCTGAATCGGCGCAAACAGCTCTTGGATGCGGCGGGAATGATGGCCCCGGTCACTATATTCAGCAAAAAGCGCGCGGACATGGCGATCAAACCCATCATGATCAAACGACAGGTTCGCGCAATCCTGCGCAAAGAGCCGTGCAAGGGTTTCCTGGAAATTATAGGCCACCGCAAATTCAGGGGCCGGTGCTTTGCCCTGGGTGGCGCCCGCGACCGGCATCAGGGCAAGGCAGACCGCCATGCCCCAGCGCCGGATCAAAATGCGGCCCACAACGCGGCAAGCGCCTGAAAGATGATCATCAACCAGCCAAAACCAAAGCACGCAGAGCGCAGTGGTTGGTTTTCCGTCTTCACATGCACATAGGCCATCGCCAGTCGTGAGATGATGAAGAGCGAGGCAAAGATATTCACCAAGAGCGGGCTGGCCCCCGCCAAGATGGCGGCAAGCGTGGTCGCAATAAAGGCGGGCGAGGTTTCAATGGCGTTCTGAAACGCCCGGTGACGGCGATAGGCCTCATTGCTGTAATCGCGTTTGGGCAGACCGCTTTCGGCACGGTCCTTTGGCACCTTGCCCCCGGTGGAGATCATCGACAGGGCGATCATGATCAGCCCCCAAAACGCCAGCGACGCGATGGCGTGGCTGTAGGCGTCAAACGCCGCCACGCCTATTCCGCCGCAACCGCGCTGACGCGGCCGGTGCGTTTGTGTTTGATGCGGTCCTCAATCTCATCCCGGAAGTGACGGATCAGACCCTGAATGGGCCAAGCCGCTGCATCCCCCAGGGCGCAGATCGTATGGCCCTCAACCTGTTTGGTCACATCGAGCAACATGTCGATTTCCTCAGGCTCCGCATCGCCGGTCACCAGACGGTCCATCACCCGCATCATCCAGCCGGTGCCTTCGCGGCACGGCGTGCACTGGCCACAGCTTTCGTGTTTGTAGAACTTGGACAGACGCCAGATCGCTTTGATCACGTCAGTAGAATTGTCCATGACAATCACCGCCGCTGTGCCCAGACCTGACCGCTGCTCGCGCAGATAATCGAAATCCATGATCGCGTCTTTCATGTCCTTGCCGGGGATCATCGGTACCGAAGATCCACCCGGGATCACCGCCTTGAGATTATCCCAACCGCCGCGAATGCCGCCGCAATGGGTCTCAATCAGCTCTTCAAAGGTGATCGACATCGCCTCTTCAACCACACATGGGTTGTTGACGTGCCCGGAGATGGCAAAAAGCTTGGTGCCCGCGTTGTTGGGGCGGCCAAAGCCTGCGAACCATTCGGGGCCGCGGCGCAGGATTGTCGGCACCACAGCAATCGATTCCACGTTATTCACCGTGGTCGGGCAGCCATAAAGGCCCGCACCCGCCGGGAACGGCGGCTTCATGCGGGGCATGCCCTTTTTACCCTCAAGGCTTTCCAACAGCGCCGTTTCTTCGCCGCAGATATAGGCCCCTGCCCCGTGGTGCAGATAGAGGTCAAAATCCCAGCCGGATTTGGCGGCGTTCTTGCCCAGAAGGCCCGCGTCATAAGCCTCATCAATGGCAGCTTGCAGCGCTTCACGCTCGCGGATGTATTCGCCGCGGATATAGATGTAGCAGGCGTTCGCATTCATCGCGAAGCTGGCGATCAGGCAGCCTTCGATCAGCGTGTGCGGATCATGGCGCATGATCTCGCGGTCTTTGCAGGTGCCGGGCTCAGATTCGTCGGCGTTCACCACCAGATATGCCGGGCGGCCATCGCTTTCCTTGGGCATGAAGGACCACTTCAGACCGGTGGGAAAGCCCGCCCCGCCGCGTCCACGCAGGCCAGAAGCTTTCATCTGGTCCACAATCCAATCGCGACCCTTTTTGATGATGCCTGCTGTGCCATCCCAATGGCCCCGCGCCTTGGCACCCGCCAACGTCCGGTCATGCATCCCGTAGATGTTGGTGAAAATCCGGTCCTGATCTGCAAGCATGTCCCTACCTACTCTTCTCAAACGGCCCTGGCTGGGGCCAATGCATCCTGCACCTAAGTGCTATTTCTTTTCGTCCTGTCGGGCCTGCCACATCTGGTAGATGACCACCATGGCCCAAAAGAGCGCCGCCAGAGCGGCAAAATCAAACAAAAGCGCATAGCGCCCCGGTAACCCAAGTGCGGGCCCTGCGATATTCGCGATCAGCCACAATACCATCGTAATGGCAATGACCAGACCGACGGTCTGGCCTTTTTTTGCCAAAGGGGTATCGCCGTGCTTTGCCATGTCGCAGCGCCCGTTCGTTTACTTTTTACGCTTTGAGAACTCAGTCTCGCCGCCTGCGGCCAGGATTTTCGCCTGGGCCATCCAATCGTCCCGTTCAATGCGGCCCTTAAACCGCAAACGATCATCGACGTAAGCGATGTCGCTGGCACCCCATGCGGCCACTTGATCAAACCGGTAGATGCCGATGTCGTTCAAGGTTTGCTCCAGCTTGGGACCAACGCCGCTGATCAGCTTGAGATCATCCGCACCCTCAGCCGGCGGCGCGGTATAGAGCATTGGTGTGTCGCCGCCGGACGCCGCCGGCGCGCTGTCTTTGGCCGCCGCTTTTTTCGCAGGTGCCTTTTTCGCGGGGGCCTTTTCGGCAGGTGCCTTCTTGGCCGCAGCTTTCTTCTTGGCGGGCTTCTTTTCCGCCGCATCGCCTTCGTATTTCCACGCGCCTTTGCGTTCGGCAAGCTCGGCCTCACCGGGCAAGGACGCCGACGGTTTGATGACAGAGGACGCTGACGCCGCAGATGCGGCCGCAGCTGCTGGTGCCGCCGCTGAAGCGGCGCTGCTGGCGGCTGGTGCATCATTTGCTGCCGGTGCAGGGTCTGCCGCCGGGGCAGATGGCGCCGCTGCCGCCGCTGCTGCCGCAGGGGCCGCAGCGCCTTCGCGGGCTGCTTTTGCTTCTGCCGCTTCACGTGCGTAACGCTGGGCTGGTTTTTCATCCGCGGCCAGGTCCGCCGCCGCTGTCTGCCCCCGGCAGACGAACAGGCTCAACACCAAGCCCACAACAAATCCTATCGCGCCGCCGGTAAAGAATGCCTGATTGCCATCAAAACCAGTTACAAAATACAGGACCAACATGGCGATCAACCCGATCACCCCAGCGATCCCCCAGCAGATCACCGCACAATCAAAGCTACCTTGCTTATTCGACATAATCGTTCACTTCCCTCTTGGTGGGGCAGACCTTTTAGGTGTCGCCCTCATAGCGCCCGTCTTTTTGGGCTTTGGCAGCAAAGGCTGTCACTTCCCCTGCCGCTAGCTTCTGCGCTTGTCCCACCCAGTTGTCTCGGCTGACGCGACCTTTGAACCCAACAAGGTTCTGATCCGCCCATGCCACTTCCGCCTCGCCCCACTTGGCGATTTGGTCGTAATGGAAAAAGCCCATTCCGTGTAGCATGCTTTCCAGCTTTGGGCCTACACCCTTGATCAACTTAAGATCATCCGCCCCAGCCTTGCGCGGCGCTTTCATGGTGCGGGGCTTTTTGCCCGCCCCTGCCGCAGCGGTATCAGCGGCAGGCTTTTTGGCCTCTGCCCCCTTTGCGGCGGCTTTAGGCTTGGCTTTGGAGGTGGCTTTTTCCGCCGCCGCCGCGATCTTTTCTGAGACCTTCGCGGACCCTGCGGATTTTGCTGATCCTGCGGATTTCGCGGCAGGCTTCTTGCCGGTGTTGGCGGCCTTGCCTTGCCACGGGGCCAGCAAAGGCACCTCAGTGCCGTCGATGCGCTTGACCGTGTCGCCAATATCGACCGCCAGCTGGGCGGAGGCGTTATACTGCGTCTTGCCGCTGTCGTGGTCTTTGAGGCTGGTCAGACCGGCTAAAGGCTCTGCCGCGAACCGCCCGTTCTGCGGCCCGGGCGTGGGCACCTTGCCTGCGGCCAGATCGTCCAGCAGCGCGATGAGCTTATCGCCCGTCAGATCTTCGTAATAGTCTTTGCCGATCTGGGCCATCGGCGCGTTGGAACAGGCCCCCAGACATTCGACCTCTTCCCAGGAAAATTTGCCATCCGCGGAAAGCTGATGGGCGTTCGGCGCGATTTTCTCTTTGCAGATCGACACCAGATCTTCGGCCCCGCAGATCATGCAGGACGTGGTGCCGCAAATCTGGATATGTGCCACAGAACCAACCGGTTGCAGCTGGAACATGAAGTAGAACGTCGCCACCTCAAGCCCGCGGATATAGGCCATGCCCAACATCTCTGAGACATGTTCAATCGCAGGACGGCTGAGCCAGCCCTCCTGCTCTTGCGCGCGCCACAACAGCGGGATGATCGCTGAGGCCTGACGCCCCTCGGGATATTTGGTGATCTGCGCCTCAGCCCACGCCTGATTGGCGGGGGTAAACGCAAAGCTGTCGGGTTGTTCTGGGTGGAGGCGTCTTAGCATCGAAGTCCAGTCCTAGTTCTCAGTTCCAGCAGCATCCGCGCCGCTTGTGTATGTCATATGGCCCCCGTGCTGGTCAGCCAGTGTTGTCTTCGGGCCTAAGCTTCGCAGGCCCACCGCGTTCATGCGCGCATGGGCGCTGAAACGCCCACCCCTTTGTCACGCCGCGTCAAAACCTTGCCCGTCAGGACCACAGCCACCCCGATCAAACCAACCGGTGCCCGGTCCGCCTGAGCCGTGCTGCTCACCGGTCAATCTCTCCGAACACCACGTCCATGGTGCCGATGATCGCGGCCACATCAGCCAGCTGATGCCCCTTGGAGACATGGTCCATCGCCTGCAGGTGCAAGAACCCCGGCGCGCGCAGCTTGGCGCGGTAGGGTTTGTTGGTGCCATCGGCCACCAGATAGACGCCGAATTCGCCCTTGGGGGCCTCAACCGCGCAATAAACCTCGCCCTCAGGGACGTGGAAGCCTTCGGTATAAAGCTTGAAGTGGTGGATCAGGCTTTCCATGTTTTGCTTCATGTCAGAGCGGCTGGGCGGTGTGATCTTGCCACGTGCCAAGACATCGCCCTGCCCCTCAGGCGCGCGCAGTTTGGCAATCGCCTGCTGGATGATGAAAGTGGACTGGCGCATCTCTTCCATGCGGCACAGATAGCGATCATAACAATCGCCGTTCTTGCCCACCGGCACCTGGAACTCAAACTCATCGTAGCATTCATAGGGCTGCGCGCGGCGCAGATCCCAGGCCAGGCCAGAGCCGCGCACCATTACGCCAGAAAAGCCGTAGTTGAGGATGTCTTCCTCGCTCACCACGCCGATATCCACGTTGCGCTGTTTGAAGATGCGGTTTTCGGTCAGCAGCGTGTCGATGTCGACCATGAAGCCAGTTAGGAACTGCTCCGCCCAGGCCTCCATATCATCCAAGAGCGCATCCGGCAGGTCCTGATGCACGCCTCCGGGGCGGAAATAGGCCGCGTGTAGACGCGCACCGCAGGCCCGTTCGTAGAACACCATCAGCTGCTCACGCTCTTCAAAACCCCACAGCGGCGGGGTCAGCGCGCCCACGTCCAACGCCTGCGTGGTGATGTTCAGCAGGTGGTTCAGCACGCGGCCAATCTCGCAAAAGAGCACGCGGATCAGCGAGGCGCGGCGCGGCACTTGCGTGCCGGTCAGTTTTTCAATGGCCAAACACCAGGCGTGTTCCTGGTTCATCGGGGCCACGTAATCGAGCCGGTCGAAATACGGCAGGTTTTGCAGATACGTCCGGCTTTCCATCAGCTTTTCGGTGCCACGGTGCAGCAGGCCGATGTGGGGATCGCAACGCTCTACAATCTCGCCGTCCAGCTCAAGCACCAGGCGCAAAACGCCATGTGCCGCAGGGTGTTGCGGACCAAAGTTAATGTTGAAATTGCGGATCTTCTGTTCCCCAGTGACCGCATCAACTGAGCCGTCATCATAGGTGTTGGTGCGAATATCGCCGTCCATCATTTGCGCCCTTTCAAGAGCTTGTCATTCGGGCGCTTATCCTCCGCCCGCACCGGGATCGCCACGTTGTCACGGGCCCCCATCAGGTCTGCAATCAATTCTTCCAGAAACTTAATCATCACAGTTTCTCCAACTCTTGCAGTTTAAGGCCCATCCACCACAGCAGCGCGATGGTGCCCAGCGGCACAAGACAGACCGCCGCCCAGTATTTGTTGATGCCAAAGAACGGCAGCAGTTTCACCATGGGGATGGCCGTCAGCGCCGAAAGGATCAGCCACCAAAAGCCCTCCATCAGCTTGCCTCCGCCTTGTCATCACCCGGCAGGATGTATTCCGCCCCTTCCCAGGGGCTCATAAAGTCAAACTGGCGGTATTCCTGCACCAGGTTCACCGGCTCATAGACCACGCGCTTTTGCGCCTCGTCATAGCGCACCTCGGTGTAGCCCGTTGTTGGGAAATCCTTGCGCAGCGGATAGCCACGGAAACCGTAATCCGTCAGAATGCGGCGCAGATCAGGGTGACCTGAGAACAGGATGCCGAACATATCGAAGACTTCACGCTCAAACCAGTTGGCGCTGGGGTGCACATCCACAAGGCTGGGCACCATGTCCTTTTCCCGCACAGCCACACGCAGCCGGATGCGCTGGTTTTGGTACATGGACAGGAAATGGTAGACGACGTCAAAGCGTTTGGCGCGGCCCGCGTAATCCACCGCCGTAATATCAACGAGAGTGGAGAAACGGCACGTCGGGTCTGATTTCAGAAACTCGGTCAGCAGCGCGATGTTGGTCAGCGTGACGTCAAGGTTTAGCTCATCATGGGTGACATCCCAGGCCAGCACGCAATCCGGGCGCTTGGCCTCAATGTAGGCCCCAAGTTCTTGCAGCGCGTCACTCATCTTACAATTGTCCCTGTCCGGCGCATCTTTTTCTGCAATTGGAGGATCCCATAAAGCAGCGCCTCTGCCGTGGGCGGGCAGCCTGGCACATAGATGTCGACCGGGACGATCCGGTCACAGCCGCGCACCACGGAATAGCTATAGTGGTAATAGCCGCCGCCATTGGCACAAGACCCCATGGAGATCACATAGCGCGGCTCTGGCATCTGGTCGTAGACCTTGCGCAGCGCGGGTGCCATTTTGTTGGTCAGCGTGCCCGCCACGATCATCAGATCCGACTGGCGGGGGAGGCCCGTGGGGCCGTGCCAAAGCGTTCCAGGTCATAGCGCGGCATGGAGGTGTGCATCATCTCAACCGCGCAGCAGGCCAACCCGAAAGTCATCCAGTGCAGCGAGCCTGTACGCGCCCAGTTGATCACATCCGCGGAGGAGGTGACCAGAAAACCCTTGTCTTGCAGCGCATCGTTGATCGCCCGCGCGCCTGCATCTTTGTCCGCACCTGCGGTGTTGCCACCGTATGCGCCTGCGTCGGTTACTGCCATTCCAACGCTCCTTTTTTCCATTCATAGGCAAAGCCCGCCGTCAGCACGGCCAGGAACACCATCATTGACCAAAACCCGACCATTGAGATGTCTTTGAACGCGACAGCCCAGGGGAAGAGGAAAGCAATTTCCAGATCAAAAATGATGAACAGGATGGAGACGAGGTAGAAGCGCACGTCAAACTTCATCCGCGCATCGTCAAAGGCGTTGAACCCGCATTCGTAAGCCGAGACTTTTTCAGGATCCGGGTTGCGCACGGCAAGCACAACGGCCGCCAAGATCAGGACCAACCCCAACCCTATCGCCACGCCAAGAAACATCAGGATCGGCAGGTATTCCCGCAGCATATCGTCCAAGGGAGGCTCCTTTTGGCTGTGCCGTCCACATGGCTGGTGTGGACGCTGGCTGAACGTCTGAAAACGGTCTACCGCTATCGCTCAGAAGGGTCAACGGGATCAGGATTGTAAAACCGTCGCAGGCGGGGGTTTTTACACAGGTGCCTGAATGCTGGGCCCGAGGCGGTGCCCATGGCTGCGCAGCCCACTGTTGGGCCGCGCCGGGTTAATGGTTCGATGTCAAAATATCAGACAAGCGCGTGACGTTCTTGCCCTCAGCCTTCACATCCATGCTCCATTGAATGAAATACGCCTTGCTTTTGGCCTTGGACGTCACCAGGCCCTTCTTGGCGGCACCGGCATCCGCATCGCCTGACGATTTTTGATAGGTGCTGAGTTTCTTAAGCTCCTTGTCAGCGACTTGCTCAAAATTCTTCTGCGCGACCTTGACCTTTTTCAACGCCTTTTCAGCCGCTTGTGCTGTGTTCTTGGCTTCCTTCTCCACTTTGGCAAAGTTGGGATAGGGAATAGGCACGGCAGGCGGCTTTTCTGTTTTGCACGCCCGCGGGTCCAGCTTTACCATCTTGTCGCACGCCGCATGAGAGGCCGTCATCGCCTGGCCCAAAACCTCAACCGCCGCCTCAAGCTCGCGCTGCGCTTTGATCAGCGCCTTGGTATCCGCTGGTGTCTTTTGTGTCTTGGCCACCGCCTCACGCAGCGTCTTGGACGGGGTAAAGTCTTTCTTCTCTGGTTTCTTGAAGTTGATGGCCATTAGCCCCTCCTTTTCGCCAAATATGCAAAGCCTAAGTGCAAATTTGCAAATTGCAAAGATTGTTCAGATCATCCAAGCCGCCTTGCGTTTGTCAAAGAAGGCATCAATCCCCTCAGCCGCCTCCGGCGTCTCCCAGCGATCCGCCAAAGCCTCAATCGACATCGCCACTGCCTGCTCAGACGCCAGCCCGCCCAGGTCCTGCGCCAGCTTCTTGGCCGCCGCAACGGCCCCCGGTGCGCAGCTCAGATAGGGCACCACCTCTGCCTCAATCGCGGCGTCCAGATCCTCCACTGGCACCGCTTGCGCCAGCAACCCCAATGCGACCGCCTCTTGCGCACCAAACAGCCGCGAGGACATAAAGACGCGCCGCGCGCGCCCCTCCCCCATGCGCGCGATGATATAAGGCCCGATCGTGGCCGGGATGATCCCCAGCCGCGTCTCCGTCAGCCCCATCTTGAGCCCATCTACACCAATCGCTACGTCACAGACCGCCGCCATGCCCACACCGCCGCCAAAGGCGTTGCCCTGCACCTTGCCAATCAGCGGTTTGGGCAAACGGTTGAGCGCGCCCAACATCCCGGCAAGCTTGCCGGCCTCTGTTGCACGGGTGGCGCGGTCCATCTCGCGTTGCGCCCGCATCCAGGCCAGATCGCCACCGGCGCAAAAACTCTTGCCCGCCCCCGTCAAGATCACGACCCGCACTGTGTCATCGGCCCCCAGCTGCACTGCTGCCTGGGTCAGCTCCTCCAGCATCTGGGCCGACATCGCATTGTGCTTGTCAGGCCGGTTCAAACGCAGCGTGGCCACCCCACGGGCATCGGTCTCCAGCGTCAGGGTCTCAAACATCGCGCATCCCCCGCGCCAGCGCTGCGGCCTCTTCGATCACGGCTTGGTCCAGCCCGGTCTCATACCCCAACCCGGTCAGATGCGCATTGACCGCCTCTGTCGCCACATTGCCTGCAGCCCCCGGCGCAAAGGGGCAACCACCCAAGCCCCCCACAGCGGCATCAAAAACCCGCACGCCCAGCGCCAAAGAGGCGTCGATGTTGTCCATCGCCCGGCCGTGCGTGTCATGATAATGCCCTGCCAGCCGCCCCACCGGGACCACATCGCGCACCGCCAACAGCATCCGCGCAATCCGGTCAGGCGTGCCCGCACCAATAGTGTCGCCCAATGAAATCTCATAACACCCCATCGCAAAAAGCGCATCCGCCACCTCAGCCACCGCCGCAGGGGCCACAGGGCCGTCATAGGGACAATCCACCACACATGAGACATAGCCCCGCACCGGCAAATCGATATGCCGGGCTTCCTCCAACAAAGGCCGGAACCGCGCCAGGTTCTCGGCGATGCTGGCATTGGTGTTCTTCTGGCTGAACCCTTCTGAGGCCGCGCCAAAGACCGCAATCTCATCCGCCCCCGCTGCCAGCGCGTCCTGATACCCCCGCATGTTGGGCGTCAACGCCGCATAGCGGATGCCATCCCCGCGCTTGATCCCCGCCAGCACCGCACCAGAAGAGGCCATCTGCGGCACCCACTTGGGCGAGACAAAAGACGCACATTCAATACGCCGAAACCCCGCATCGCTCAGCCGGTCTACCAGCGCAATCTTTTCCGCCACCGGAATATCGCGCGCCTCGTTCTGCAGCCCATCCCTTGGACCCACCTCAAATATCTCGCACGGCCCCATACTCATGCCACATCCCCCCGCTTCATCTTTCCAATAAAACTCATATCACCCTAAGCCTCAGCCACCGGCCAAGGCGGATAGAACGATTGCGCATAGATCCCCATCTGAGCCGGCAGTGATTTTTGAAACGCCGCCCGCGCCGATATCCGTTCAAACCAGGCCGCCACCGCCGGATGCTGATCCAGCTTCACGAAAAACTGCCCCATATAGACCGCCTGCCCCACTGAAATATCTGCCGCAGAAAAGCCCGACGTCAGCAGATAGTCGCGGTTCTCCACCGGTGTAGACAACCGCGCTTCAATCGCATCATAGCATTTCGCCACCCGCGCGGCTTCTAGTTTCATCACGATGGGGCTGCGCATATGATCTTCGCGCAGGGCGATGTGTTGCTGCGTGAGGGCGGCCAAATGCTGGCTGATGGTTTCGGCAAAATGCACCCAGACCAGCCAGGCCATACGATCCGGCGCGCCAACAGACCGGCCCAGATGATCCGGACTGAACCTCTCACACAAATATTCGGTGATCGCCCCGGTCTCAAACATCCGCTCTCCGTCGATCTCCAGGGCAGGCACCCGGCCCGCCGGCGACAGGCTCAGATAACTTGGATCGCGCAGGGATTTGTCAAAGGCATAGACCTTCACCTCAAAAGGCACCTCCAGCTCATAAAGCAGCCACAACGACCGCATCGACCGGGTCTGCGGGCAATGATGCAAGGTGATCATGCTGCCGCCTCCTCTGGCTCAAGACGCACAAGGGCGGCACCGGCCTCAACCTGATCGCCTTGCTGGGCCAACACCTCTGCCACCACACCATCGCGCTGCGCCAAAAGCGCATGTTCCATCTTCATGGCCTCCAGGATGGCAAGCCGGTCGCCCGCTTTTACAGCCGCGCCCACCTGCGCATCCACCTGCCGCACCAGGCCCGGCATTGGCGCTTCAATCAGGTTGCCATCACCCGCCGCCCCACTGGCCTGGGCCAGCGGATCCACAACCTCAAAGGTCATGCCGTAGCTTTCAAAAACCGTCAGCACACCATCATGCACCGCCACAGGTGCCGCAGGTGCCCCGCCCACGCGCCAGCCCGCGCCCGCCCGAACGGCCTCCACCTCCTGGCCCTCCACTGTCCAAACCTGGTGATCTGGCGCGATGACGCGCACCTTCAGGAGATGCGCCTCTCCTTCCCAGGATAGCATCACCTGCCGCCGCAAGGGCCGCCACAGATGAAACCCGGCCATGTCACCAGGTTCCAGCAGATCTAGGGCCGCCATCCCCGCCAAAGCCGCATGGCGCGGCGCGACCGCCGCAGGCTGGGTCAGCGCCTCAATATCGCGCGCAATAAGACCTGTATCCACTTCGCCACGCCCGAACCCCTCGTGCGCGGCCAAGGCACCCAAAAACGCCAGGTTCGTCACAGTGCCGCCCACCTCAACCCCGGCCAAAGCCGCGCGCAGCTTCGACAGCGCGACCGCCCGCGTGGGCCCGTGTACAATCACCTTTGCAATCATCGGATCGTAGAAAGGAGATATGGTGTCCCCAGCCCGCACCCCACTGTCTGCCCGGGTCTGAGGCGTGAAGCGCAAATGCGTCAGCCTGCCCGTTGCTGGCAAAAACCCCGCAGGCACATCCTCTGCATAAAGCCGCGCTTCAAAGGCATGACCTGAGATCGCAAGCGCGTCCTGCGCGACCGGCAAAGCCTCACCCGCTGCCACCCGCAACTGCCATTCGACAAGATCCACACCCGTGATCATCTCAGTGACCGGATGCTCCACCTGCAACCGCGTGTTCATCTCCATGAAAAAGAAGCCATCGGGGCGCAATCCATCTGAGCCGTCGACGATAAACTCAACCGTGCCTGCCCCTTTATAGCCAATCGCCTCGGCGGCCCGGACCGCCGCAGCCCCCATCGCATCGCGCATCTCTTGGGTCATGCCTGGTGCGGGCGCTTCTTCGATCACTTTCTGATGTCGGCGCTGCAACGAACAATCGCGTTCGAACAGATGCACCGCCCGCTGCCCGTCGCCGAAAATCTGCACCTCAATGTGCCGCGGCTGGGCCACGAATTTCTCCACCAAAACATCCGCGTTGCCAAAGGCGGTTTTTGCCTCCGAACGCGCGCTGTC
Organism: Sulfitobacter sp. GN1-4; assembly: GCF_055693825.1. NCBI lineage: Bacteria > Pseudomonadati > Pseudomonadota > Alphaproteobacteria > Rhodobacterales > Roseobacteraceae > Sulfitobacter > Sulfitobacter sp. GN1-4. The sequence continues at coordinate 2,516,484 of NZ_JBVFUQ010000003.1, forward strand.
GAGCGCCGCCTGAAACCCCTCTTCAGCCTCAACCAAGCGCATCCCCTTGCCGCCGCCCCCGGCGACTGCCTTGATCAACACCGGATAGCCGATCTTGCCGGCCTCTTGCGCCAACAAGGCGTCATCCTGATCAGTCCCGTGATACCCCGGCACCACCGGCACACCTGCCTCGACCATCAGGGCTTTGGCTGCGTCTTTCAGTCCCATTGCGCGAATGGCATCGGCTGAGGGGCCAATAAATGTCAGCCCGGCGGCCTCAACCGCGGCCACAAAATCAGGGTTCTCGGACAAAAAACCATAGCCCGGATGGATCGCCTGGGCACCTGCATCAAGAGCGGCCTGAATGATCACATCGCCGCGCAAATAGCTCTCCGCCGGGGCTGAGCCGCCGATATGCACCGCCACATCCGCCAAAGCCACATGTTTGGCCCCCGCGTCCGCGTCCGAATAGACCGCAACTGAGCGCACCCCCATAGCACGCGCCGTTTCCATCACCCGGCAGGCAATCTCCCCCCGGTTTGCAATCAGGATCGTGTCAAACATCGCGCCGTCCCCTCATCTTCATCTTTCCAAATACAATTCCGGGGTCCGGGGCAGCGCCCCGAAAATCCCTGCGCTCACATCCTGAACACACCAAAACGGGTTTGCTCAATCGGCGCACAAAGCGACGCCGACAGGCTTAGAAACAACACATCGCGGGATTTGCGCGGATCGATGATCCCGTCATCCCAAAGCCGCGCTGAGGCATAAAGCGGATGGCTTTGTTCCTCGAACATATCAATGGTGGGCTGTTTGAACGCGGCCTCTTCTTGGTCCGACCAACTGCCGCCGCCGCGCTCAATCGCGTCGCGCTTGACGGTGGCCAGCACCCCCGCCGCTTGCGGCCCGCCCATCACCGATATCCGCGCATTGGGCCAGGTCCACAAAAACCGCGGCCGGTACGCGCGCCCGGACATGCCATAGTTTCCGGCCCCAAAAGAGCCGCCAACAAGCATCGTGATCTTGGGCACGGCTGTGGTGGCCACAGCCGTCACCATCTTGGCCCCATGCCGCGCGATGCCTTCGTTTTCATACTTCCGCCCCACCATGAAACCAGTGATGTTTTGCAGAAAAACCAATGGGATGCGCCGCTGAGAACACAGCTCAATGAAATGCGCGCCCTTTTGCGCGGCTTCTGAAAACAACACGCCGTTGTTGGCAATGATGCCAATGGGACAGCCTTTGAGATGGGCAAAGCCGCAAACCAGCGTTTCGCCAAAGCGCGCCTTGAACTCATCAAAACGTGAGCCATCGACCAACCGCGCGATCACCTCTCGGATGTCGTAAGGCGTACGCAGATCGGCGGGCACCACGCCCAGCATTTCATCCGGGTCATAGGCGGGCGGCTCAGGGCTTTCCCATTGCACCGTGCTTGGCTTTGTGCGGTTAAGCTGCGCCACCGCACGGCGCGCCAGCGCCAGTGCGTGGGCGTCGTCTTCGGCAAGGTAATCCGCCACCCCCGACAGGCGGGTATGCACATCCCCGCCCCCCAGATCCTCGGCTGAGACCACTTCTCCCGTGGCCGCTTTGACCAGCGGGGGACCAGCAAGAAAGATCGTGCCCTGCTCTTTGACGATAATGGTCACATCCGACATCGCCGGCACATAGGCCCCGCCCGCCGTACAAGACCCCATCACCACTGCAATCTGCGGGATGCCCATCGCGGACATGCGCGCCTGATTGTAAAAGATCGCGCCAAAGTGGTCGCGGTCGGGGAACACTTCATCCTGATTGGGCAGGTTCGCCCCGCCGGAATCGACGAGGTAAATGCAGGGCAAATGGTTTGCCTCGGCGATCTCTTGGGCGCGAAGATGTTTTTTCACAGTCATCGGGTAGTAGGTCCCGCCCTTCACCGTGGCATCATTGCAGACAACCATAACCTCTTGGCCCTGCACCCGCCCAATGCCCGCAATCACACCCGCGCAAGGGGCCGCCCCATCATAAAGCCCATGTGCAGCCGTTGCACCGACCTCCAAAAAAGGCGCGCCGGGATCAAGCAGGTTCGACACCCGCTCACGCGGGAGCATCTTGCCCCGGCTTTCATGGCGCGCGCGCGATTTCTCGCCGCCGCCCAGCGCTGCGGCCTCAGCCGCGTCGCGCACCTGAGCCAGGGCGGCAAGATGGGCAGCCGTGTTGGCCTTGAAGGTGTCAGAGGAGGGCAGCGCCTGTGAGGACAGTTTCACATCAATAGCCTTTCTTATCGCGCAACTCGATCGCGCGTTCCGCTGTTTCCAGCATCATACAATTGGCAAATACGATCTGCCGGATAGAGCCGCCGCCCCAGCGGGCATAGTCCAACCCGCATTCCGCGTCGCGGTACGCGATCCAGGCGCGTTGCGCATCGCGCAACACATCGCCCAGGGCCGGATCCTGTGCGGTCAAAGCAGCGCGAACGGCCTTATATTCGCGGTTCAGCAAGGCATCCCAAGCCGCTGTTTCCTCTTGGATACAACCGACAATGCCAATGGTCGTGTCATCCCCAGCGGCCTGACAGGCATCTGCTGCCAGCCCAATGCAAGGCGGCGCAACCTCCCCCGGTCCGGCCTCAGCAAAGCAGGCCTGCACCGGGTTTGCATCCGCCGCTTGCGCCCAGACGCCACCTGCCGCACATAAAAACGCCGCCATCATCGCCCTTTTCATCCCGTCCCCTCCGCTGCTGCGCGTGCCTTGAGCTCTTTGCGGATCACCTTGCCCGTCACGGTCATCGGCAGGCTCTCTACAAAGCTCACTTCGCGCGGGTAGGAATACCGCGCCAACCGCTCTTTCACCCAAGCCTGCAAGTCCTCCGCGCTGACCGTGGCTTGCGGTTTGCGCACCACATAGGCTTTCACAATCTCGGTCCGCAGCGCATCGGGTTTGCCGACGACACCGCAGGTCGCAACATCTGGATGGGTCAGCAGGCAATCTTCAATCTCAGCTGGCCCAATGCGGTAGCCTGCTGAGGTGATCACGTCGTCTTCCCGCCCCACAAACCGCAGATACGCGCCCTCCCAGATGCCCCGATCCCCGGTCAGCATCCAATCGCCGCGAAACTTTTGTGCCGTCGCCTCCGGCTTGTTCCAATAGCGCAGCATCATCGCCGCAGAGCCGCGTCTGACCGCGACATCGCCTTCCTGCGTCGTGCTGTTGCCATCTGGATCAATCACTGCAACCTCATGTCCGGGCACGGGTTTACCGATGCACCCCGGTTTGGCCGCAAAGGCCGCCCCACAGGATGAGACGACCATGTTACATTCCGTTTGGCCATAAAATTCGTTGATCTCCAGGCCAAAGGCACCCCGCCCCCAGGCCAGCATTTCGGCACCCAGCGGCTCGCCCCCGCTGGCCACTGTGCGCAGGCCTGGCACCTCAGCCGCCTCCGCTTTCAACATGCGCAGGGCTGTTGGCGGGAAAAAGACATTGCGCACCTGGGCTGCCGCGATCACCTGCTGGCACCCAGCGACTGAGAACTTTGGCATCCGCGTGGCCACCACCGGCACGCCCAGCGCCAGCCCCGGCATCAACACGTCAAAAAGCCCCCCGATCCAGGCCCAATCCGCCGGGGTCCACAAACAATCCCCCGCCTGCCCCAAGCCATCATGGCTGACCGCGACACCGGGCAGATGGCCAGTGAGGACACGGTGCGCGTGCAAGGCCCCTTTCGGTTTACCGGTGGTGCCAGAGGTGTAGATCAGCACTGCCGGATCTTCAGCGCTGGTTTGGCAAAATGGTACGGCCTCACCCGGCTCACCTGCCGTCTCTGCCAGCCACGGCGTGGCCAAATCTCCAAGCTGGGCGGCCCCTTCTACATCGGTCAAGACAATCTCACAGCCCGCATCCTGAATGCGCGAGGCCAGTGCGTCATGTTGGAACAACTTAAAAAGCGGCACGGAAACCGCGCCAATCTTCCAAATCGCCAGATGCGCCGCCGCGCACCAGGGCGACTGGCTGAGCAGGACGCCAACGCGGTCACCCCGCGCCACTTTCGCGCGCAAGGCACGGGCCAATCCATCCACCCTCTCACCCAGCTCCGCAAAACTGACGTCCCGGCGGTGCGCACCTGTCAGATCAACAATAGCGGTCTGCGCGCCAGGCTGGGCCAGACATTGCGCCGCCATGTTCAACGCAGCCGGCACATCCCAGGCCCCATCCGCTGAAAGCCCCGGCAACTTCATGTCTCAGGCGCCCTCTGTGGCGGGTCTTGCAGCACCCTGCCAAACCGGTCGACCCTGTATTGGGTCACCTCCCCCCGACACCTGCACAGCGGATGATCAGCCAAGCCGCCCCAACAGGATCAGGCATGGCAGCACAATCGGTCACCTGCGCGCCCTCCGGCCCCTCAGCCACATAAAGTGCTGCATAGTGGTTGATGACATCTGTTTCCGTCATGTTGGATGCCACAAACCCCGCGCGGTAGACAAAAAGCCCCGTCACCAGCGTCAAAACGCCCAAAGGAAACCACCACAGCCAGCGCGGCACGGGCCTAGCCCATCGCCGCCAGCATTTCTCGCCCAACCAGCATGCGCCGGATTTCTGAAGTGCCCGCCCCGATTTCCATCAACTTGGCATCCCGGAAAATGCGCCCCACCGCGTTGTCGCTCAGATAGCCCGCACCGCCCATGGCCTGCACCGCCTGATGCGCCTGCACCATCGCCTGCTCTGAGGCATAAAGACAGCATGCCGCCGCATCCGCGCGCGTGACATCCCCCCGATCACAGGCCTGGGCCACGCTATAGACATAGGCGCGCGCGGAATTCATCGCGGTATACATATCCGCCATCTTACCCTGCATCAGCTGGAAAGAGCCGATGGGCTGCCCAAACTGCTTACGCTCAGCCATATAGGGCATGATCTCATCCAGACAGGCGGCCATGATCCCCAGCCCAATGCCCGCCAAAACAACCCGCTCATAATCCAGGCCAGACATCAAAACAGCCACGCCGCGGCCCTCTTCGCCCAGAACATTCTCAAACGGCACTTCGACATCTTCAAAAATCAGCTCAGCCGTGTTGGACCCACGCATGCCCAACTTGTCAAAATGCGCAGAGGTGGAAAAACCCTTCATATCCTTATCGATCAGAAACGCGGTGATCCCCTTGGATCCTGCATCCGCATCAGACTTGGCATAGACCACCAGCGTCTGGGCATCCGGCCCATTGGTGATCCAGTATTTGTTGCCATTCAAACGGTAATGGTCATTGCGCTTTTCTGCGCGCAGCTTCATCGACACCACATCGCTGCCCGCCGATGTCTCCGACATCGCCAAGGCACCCACATGCTCGCCCGAACACAGCTTGGGCAAAAACTGCGCGCGCTGCGCGTCGGTGCCGTTCAGCTTGATCTGATTGACGCAAAGGTTGGAATGCGCGCCATAAGACAACGACACCGACGCAGATGCGCGCGCGATTTCTTCAACAGCAACCGTATGCGCCACATAGCCCATGCCAGAGCCGCCATAGTCTTCCCCAACCGTGATCCCCAACAAGCCCAGCGCGCCCATCTCGGTCCAAAGCTCTGAGGGAAATGCATTCTGCTTGTCGATTTCCGCGGCCATGGGCTTTACGCGCTCTTGCGCCCACCGATGGACCATGTCGCGCATGCCCTCGATGTCTTCGCCCAAATCAAACTTCATACTGGCATTAAACATCAGCCCCCTCCTCCGCGGGTTAATGAACGCTTGTTCAATACGTAGCGATCCCCGCCCCGTTGGTCAACGATTCCCCCTCTCTGGGAGGGTGAGACCCGCAGCATTCTCCAACCCCGCCCCCCAAGCGAGGACCTGACGTTGCGCGCCACCTGGCGATGCAGCCCGTGCGGGCTAAAGAGCCTCTGCGCTCTGAAACACCGCACCAACCTCAGCCTTGATGATCCGCGCAATCAGCGCACAATCCTCCAGGCTGAAGGTCAAAGGCACGCGCATGTCCACGATCCCGGCCAGCACCGCATCGCTCTTTGGCATGCGCGGCGCGTCGACATAGCGCCAGCTGTCATAGCGGCTGGTAAAGCCCTGCGGCTCTGCACCGCCAAACCACTTCAGCTCCACCCCCCGGCTCAGACAACGCGCCAGCAGATCTTCCACAGCTGTTGCCTGCCAGCCCTCCAGCAGAAACTGGATCGAAGAGCCCACGATGGTCTCCGCTTCCGGGCGCTCAATCACGGTCAGACCCGGCGTGTCCCGCAAACCCGCCTCAATCGCATAATACCGCGCATTCCAGCGGGCACATTGCGCGGCCAGATCCGCCAGCTGCGGGCGCAATATCGCGGCGCGCAGGTTGTCCATCCGCCCCGAAATGTTTGGCGTTTCATACCGGATCTGATCAAAAGCCGCCGCAGGCGGGCCCGCCAAATGCCGCTCATACATCATATAAGAGCCCGACAGCATCACCGCGCGGGCCGCCACTTCTGCATCATCAGTAACAAAAAGCCCGCCTTCACCGGAATTGACATGCTTGTAGGTCTGGCACGAATAGCACCCCACCTTGCCTTGCGTGCCAGACAGCACCCCGTTCCACGCGGCCCCCATGGTATGCGCGCAATCCTCAATCACGGTGACCCCTGCCGCATCACACAGCGCCATCAGCGCGTCCATATCGGCCAGATGCCCCCGCATGTGACTTAACAGCAAAACATCCGCCTGATCCGCCTTTGCCGCCAGATCCTCAAGGTCAATCACCAACGACGGGGTTACCCCCACAAAAACCGGCACAGCGCCCACGGCCGCAATGGCCCCCGGCACCGGGGCAAGCGTAAAGGCGTTGGTCAGCACCCTATCGCCCGGTTTCACCCCAACCGCACGCAAAGCTGTGGCCATCGCATACCCGCCAGAGGCCACGGCAAGACAGTATTTCACCCCCATCTGGGCGGCAAACTCCTGCTCCAGCAGGACGGTTTCCGCGACCTCACCGGGGGCCGTGTTATAGCGGTGCAACCGGCCCGACCGCATGACCGCGACGGCCGCCTCAATCCCCGCCTCGGGGATCGGTTCTTGTTGCGTGAAACTGCCTTTGAAAACCTCACTCATGCGTCAGCCGCTCCTAATAAATCCACCACAATCCCCTGCAGGTCCGCATAATCATGCAAAAGCGCCTCAGGTGCCAGCGCCGCCATATCCCCGCCCGCGGGGCCGAATGTCACCAAAACAGATGGCACGCCCGCTGCACGGGCTGTGTTGCGATCGGTATCGCTGTCACCAATCAACACGCATTTCTGTGGGTCGCCCCCAGCCCGCCGCGCGCTTTCAAAAAGCGGCTCAGGGTCCGGTTTGCGCACCGGCAACGTGTCTGCACCCACCAGCGCATCAAAGGCGTCGCGCACCCCCAGCCGCTGCATCAGCGTTTCCGCCAGACCTTCTGGTTTGTTGGTGCAAATCGCCACGCCAAATCCAGCAGATTTCAGCCCGGCCACCGCCTCCATCGCCCCAGGATAAAGCACCGTGTGGCGGTCAATGTCCTGGCCGTAAGCCTCTAGCAGCGTTTGATAATACGCATCAATCGTCTCCGTTTCACCGCCCCGCCCCAACCGCGACAAGCCCAGCGTCAGCATCGCGCGTCCGCCCCGCAGGGCCGTCCCTGCGTCCGTTGCAGGATCCAGCATGTCACCGGCCCCCATCTGGCGGAAACAGACATTCGCTGCCGCGATCAAATCGCCACTGGTATCGGCCAACGTGCCGTCCAGATCAAAAACCACTGTCTTCACAGCGCACTCCCCTCACCTGTCCTGAATGGGCAAAAGCCCGCCCGCCCATGTTGCAACTCGCAACCTTGTTTGATGGGCCGCAGTCTTGCGCCTTTGTGACAAGCGCGTAAAGAGAAGCCAAGAAGCAGTAAAGAAAGAGTGCGCATGAAAACCGCCCTAATTGTACTTGCGGCAGGCAAAGGCACCCGGATGAACTCTGATCTGCCAAAGGTTCTGCACCCGATCGCGGGCGAACCGATGCTGATCCATGCGCTGGAGGCCGCCGCCTTGTTGGAGCCTGCGCGCACCGTTGTGGTTGCAGGGCACGGGGCGGAGGCGGTGCGCAATGTCACCCTCGCCCATGACATGACCATCAAGGTGGCTGAACAGACCGAGCAATTGGGCACGGCCCATGCCGTGGCGCAGGCCCGCAAGGCGCTAGAGGGCTTTGACGGCAATGCCATCGTGCTTTACGGCGACACACCCTTTATCCAACCCCAGACGTTGGAGAAAATGCAAACCGCGCTTTCCGAGAACGCCGTGGTCATTCTGGGGTTTGAGGCAAAAGACCCCGCACGCTATGGACGCCTTGTCATGGACGGCCAACAGCTTGACCGGATCGTGGAATACAAAGACGCCTCTGAAGCTGAACGCACCATCACGCTGTGCAATTCCGGTGTCTTGGCCTGCAACGCCGCACTGTTGTTCGATCTGATTGACGCCGTGGACAACAAAAACGCCTCCGAAGAATATTATCTCACGGATATCGTCGAAATCGCACGCAGCCGGGGCCTCAAGGCCACCGCCGTCACTTGCGAGGCTTGGGAAACCGTTGGCATCAACGCCCGCTCAGAGCTGGCCCAGGCCGAAGCGGACTTTCAGGCGCGGGCGCGGGCTGAGCTGATGGAAAACGGCGTCACGCTGACCGCGCCAGAAACCGTGTTTCTGGCCCGCGACACCGTCATTGGCCGCGACAGCCTGGTTGAGCCCAATGTGGTCTTTGGCCCCGGCGTGACCGTCGAAAGCGGTGCCACGATCCGCGCCTTTTCCCACCTTGAAGGATGCCATGTCTCTCGCGGGGCAACCGTTGGACCCTATGCCCGCCTGCGCCCCGGTGCAGAGCTGGCCGAAAACGTGCGCATCGGCAATTTTGTTGAGGTCAAGAACGCCCAGATCGCCGAAGGCGCAAAGGTCAACCACCTCAGCTACATCGGCGACGCCACCATCGGGGCCGCCAGCAACATCGGTGCGGGCACGATCACCTGCAATTATGACGGCGTGATGAAGCACCGCACCACCATTGGCGCAGGGGCCTTCATCGGATCCAACACCATGCTGGTCGCACCGGTTTCAATTGGCGACGGTGCGCTGACTGGCAGCGGCTCTGTGATCACCTCAGATGTGGAGGCCGATGCCCTGGCCCTGGCCCGCGCGCCACAGGTCGAAAAACCCGGCATGGCCAAGAAATTGTTCGATATGTTAAAATCCAAAAAGCAAGAATGCAAAGAGGCAGTTAAAAATGTGTGGAATTGTAGGTGTACTTGGCAACCACGAAGCCGCCCCAATCCTGGTTGAGGCCCTCAAACGCCTCGAATATCGCGGCTATGACAGCGCCGGTATCGCAACCGTCAACAGCGGGACGCTGGACCGTCGCCGTGCAGTCGGCAAGCTGGTCAATCTGTCGGACGCGCTGGTGCACCAACCGCTTGCCGGTAAATCCGGCATCGGCCACACCCGTTGGGCCACCCATGGCGCGCCCACCGTTTCAAATGCGCACCCGCATCAAGCCGGGCCGGTGGCAGTTGTGCACAACGGGATCATCGAAAACTTCCGTGAACTGCGCGAAGAGCTTGCAGAGGTGGGCCTGAAATTCGCCACCGAGACGGACACCGAAACCGTTGCCCTGCTGACCCAACACCACATGACCCAAGGGGCCACACCAGAAGAGGCCGCTCGCATGACGCTGGCCCGCCTTGACGGGGCCTTTGCCCCGGCCTTCCTTTTCGACGGTGAGGACGATCTGATGATCGCCGCGCGCAAAGGCTCCCCACTGGCGGTGGGCTATGGCGATGGAGAAATGTTCGTGGGCTCTGACGCCATCGCCCTGTCCCCGCTCACCGACCGGATCTGCTATCTGGAAGAAGGCGACGTGGCCGTCATCACCCGCACCAGCGCAAAGATCACCGACAGCCAGGGCAATCTGGCCAACCGACCCGTGCGCACCATCCAGATCGATGCCACCCGCATCGACAAAGCCGGCCACAAACACTTCATGGCCAAGGAAATCGCCGAACAGCCCTCTGTTCTGGCCGACACCCTGGCCCATTACATCAACGCCGACGGCGCGGTAACGCTGCCTGGCGCGGGGCTCGATTTCTCCAAGATCGACCGGTTGACCATGGTGGCCTGCGGCACAGCCTATCTGGCCTGCCTGACGGCCAAATACTGGTTCGAACAAATCGCCCGGCTGCCCGTCGAAGTGGATGTCGCCTCCGAGTTTCGCTACCGCGAGCCCCCCATCCCGGCCCGCACGCTGGCGGTTTTTGTCAGCCAATCAGGCGAGACCGCCGATACCCTGGCCGCCCTGCGCTATTGCACGCAAAAGGCGGACAAAATCGCCTCTGTGATCAACGTGCCGGAATCCTCAATCGCGCGTGAAAGCGATCTGGCCCTGCCCATTCACGCAGGCGTTGAGGTTGGCGTGGCCTCCACCAAAGCGTTCAGCTGTCAGTTGACCGTGCTCTTTGCCATGGTGCTCAAAGCGGCCCAAGACCGCGGCCATCTGGATGCGGCGGGCATGGCAGATCACATCAGCGCCCTGCGCGGTTTGCCTGCGGTCATCAACACCGCGCTTGAGCAAAATGCCGCCATCCGCGAAGTTGCCTACAAGCTCGCCAATGCCCGCGACATCCTGTTCCTGGGCCGTGGCCAGATGTATCCACTGGCCCATGAAGGCGCGCTGAAACTAAAAGAAATCAGCTATATACATGCCGAAGCTTATGCATCGGGTGAACTAAAACATGGCCCCATCGCCCTGATCGACGAAGAGGTGCCCGTGGTCGTCATGGCCCCCAAAGACGCGCTTTTCGACAAGACCGTCAGCAACATGCAAGAGGTGATGGCGCGCAAAGGCAAGGTGATCCTGATCTCCGATGCCGAAGGCTTGTCAGAGGCCAGCCATGGGGTCTGGGACACCATTGAAATGCCCAAAGTGGCCGATGCCCTGAACCCGATCCTCTATGCGGTCCCCGCGCAGTTGCTGGCCTATCACACGGCGGTCGCCAAAGGCACGGATGTGGACCAGCCCCGCAACCTCGCCAAATCCGTGACAGTGGAATAATGGGCAAGCAATTCGATCACATCACAGCCGATCATCAAAGCTTTATCGAAGCCCAACACATGTTCTTTTGCGGCACCGCTGCGGATGAGGGCCGTGTCAACATCTCGCCCAAGGGCATGGACAGCCTGCGGGTCATGGGCCCCAACCGCATCGTCTGGCGCAACCTCACCGGCTCGGGCAATGAAACCGCCGCCCACCTGGCGCTGCACAACCGCATGACGCTGATGTGGTGCGGTTTTGAGACGCGCCCGATGATCATGCGCGCCTACGGCACCGCCCGCACCCTGCACCCCCGCGATGCCGCCTTTGCGGATCTCAACGCGCTCTTTCCTACTTCCGTCGGGGCACGGCAAATCTATGATATGACGGTTGAGACGCTACAAACCTCCTGCGGCTACGCGGTGCCCTTTTATGACCACCAAGGTCCCCGCGAAGTGCTGAAAGGCTGGGCAGAGGATAAAGGCCCGCAAGGCATCGCCACCTACTGGCAAGAACGCAATCAACACACCATCGACGGTCTGCCCACACATATCCTGAGCGATCCAGATGCATGAACCCTATCTGGCGCAGCTCCAGGCGCTGGCCGACCCCGAACGCGCAGCCGGGATGCGGTCCTATCACAAGGCGGATCGCCCCTATCTGGGCCTGTCCAACCCGCAAATCAACGACATCACCAAGGAATGGCGCCGCAGCCTGGACACACCTACCCGTGTTGCCATCGCAGACGGCCTGTGGCGCACCAACATCTATGAGGCCCGCCTGGCCGCCGCCAAAGTGCTCACCCAGGCGCGCATCCGCCCCGATGACGGGCCAGCCTGGGATCTGATTGCCTCCTGGACGCCGGACTTTGACAGCTGGGCCATTGCCGATCACGCCGCGATGGCCGGCCAAAAGCGCCTGGTCTCAGATCCCACGCGGCTGGATCAGGTGGCCGCCTGGGTCACATCAGATCACATGTGGACCCGGCGCGCGGCCCTGGTCAGCACCCTGCCCTGGACCAAACAAAACTACCCCAAACCAGCCGAACTTGACGCCCGCGACCGCATCCTGGGCTGGGCCGCCCAGCTGGTCCCAGATCACCAATGGTTCATCCAAAAAGCCATCGGCTGGTGGCTGCGCGAATTGTCCAAACACGACGCCCCGCGTGTCACGGCCTTCATCGACACCCATAGCGCGGCCATGAAACCCTTCGCCGTGAAAGAAGCCCTGCGCCACCTTTCGCGCTGATCTTCCGGGTCGGAGCCGCCCTTGCTTGAACATCAGGCGGGCGGTGCGGGGGCGGTTGCCAAGGCAAATCGCGGAGGCTCCCAGCTTGCTGGGAAACCGCTATTTTCCTTGGGAAGCGGCCCGCGCGCTGCCAGACAGAGGGTCAATCAAGGGTGGCTCTGACGTTCCGGGTTGGAAAGCCCGCAGCGCCCCTCCCTAGTCCGCCAAAGCCACCTCAACTTCCGTCAGCTCCGTCAGGGAGGCCTCAATCAAACGCAAGGCCGACAGGGACATCCGGCTGCCTGCGGTCTCTGGCCCGGCCAGCGGGATCAAGGTGACCGGGGATGACTTGCCCGTCGCGGGGTTGGTCACGCGCCCCCGGGTCTCCGCCTGCACCAAGGGGGTCTTTAACCAAAGCCCCGGCTCGGTCGGATCACCCAGCGAGGCCACGGTTGTCCCCAAGCTCTCCGCCGGGGCGGCCGGTGCGGCGGTTGCAGCGGCACGCTGACTTGCGGTGGTGGTGTCCAATGCCTCCACGGTCTGCGCAGTGGCAGGGGGTGGCGGCGCGGCGGTCGCCGGGGCCAGCACGGTCTCACTGACCTCAGCGGGTTGATCCACAAAGGGATCAATCGGCTCTTGCGATTGCACCTCAGGGGCACTGCCGCCCCCCACACGATCGGCAAGGGATGTGATCGTGGCACATCCCGCCGACAGGGCCAACACGCCCCCTATGATCCCGATACGCAACATGCCTGCACGATAAAGCCCCACACTTCGCGCTGCAATCGCTCAAATCGCGCTTGCCCGTCCCCAAGCCACCGCATACGTTCGGCCCATGACAGCACCGCTCATAGATCCCTTCGCCCGCGCCATCACCTATCTGCGCGTCTCGGTCACCGACCGCTGCGATTTCCGCTGCGTCTATTGCATGTCCGAAAACATGACCTTCTTGCCGAAGAAAGAGCTGCTGACCCTCGAAGAGCTGGACCGCATGTGCTCCACCTTTGTCGGCATGGGCGTGCAGAAACTGCGCATCACCGGTGGCGAACCTCTGGTGCGGCGCGATATCATGACGTTTTTCAACAGCATGACCCGCCATCTGGAAAGCGGCGCGTTGCAGGAACTGACGCTCACCACCAACGGCAGCCAACTGGAACGCTTCGCCGATCAACTCTACGCCGCCGGCGTGCGCCGGGTGAACATCTCACTCGATACGCTGGATGAGCAGAAATTTGCAGACATCACCCGCTGGGGCCGCCTGCCCCAGGTGCTGCGCGGGGTGGATGCGGCGCAAAAGGCCGGTCTGCGGGTCAAAATCAACGCCGTCGCACTCAAAGACTTCAACGAAGAAGAGCTGCCCACCATCACCAACTGGTGTGCTGAGCGCGACATGGATCTGACCTGGATCGAAGTCATGCCCATGGGCGACATCGGCAATGAGGACCGGCTGGGCCAATACTGGTCACTCAAAGACGTGCGCGCGCGCTATGCGGAGCATTATACCGTCACCGACCTTGCCGAACGCACCGGCGGGCCTGCGCGCTATGTCCGGCTGGAAGAAACCGGGCAGAAGATCGGCTTTATCACACCGCTGTCGCATAATTTCTGCGAAAGCTGTAACCGCGTGCGTCTGACCTGCACGGGTGAGCTTTATATGTGCCTGGGCCAGGAAGACATGGCCGATCTGCGCGCGCCCCTGCGTGCCTCTGAAAGCAACACGGGCCTGCAAGAGGCCATTCGCGCGGCCATCTCGCACAAACCCAAAGGCCACGATTTTGACTATTCCCGCCAGCGGCTGGATGGCCAAATGCCCCGCCACATGAGCCATACCGGCGGATAACCCCCCATGGCCGCGCCCTTACTCTACCGTGCCTGGGTTGGGGCGAGCCTGGTTTTGCTGCCGTTCTTTGCCCGCAGCGAAACCCGCAAGCTCAGGCAGGCAGGCCTGCCCAGGCTGCGCGCCTATGAAAAGCTGGGCCATGCCACAGAACCCCGCCCCGACGCGGGGCCGCTCATCTGGTTTCACGCAGCCTCTGTGGGCGAAAGCCTGTCGGTGCTGGCCCTGATCACGCGCATGGGAGTGGCGCTGCCCGCCGCGCAGTTCCTGATCACCTCAGGCACCGCAACCTCGGCTGCACTTTTGGCCAACCGCCTGCCACCGCGCACCCAACACCAATTTGCCCCGCTCGATGCCCCTGCGCCGCTCAGGCGTTTTCTGGCGCATTGGCACCCCGACGCGGCAATCTTTGTGGAAAGTGAGCTTTGGCCACAAATGCTGCGCCGCACCCATGCGAGCGGTGCCAAAATGGCGCTTTTGAACGCCCGCCTGTCAGAAAGTTCCCAGGCCCGCTGGCGCAAGCACCCTTCCCTGGCCCGCTACCTCTTTGAAGTCTTTGAGCTTATTCTCACGCAAAACGATCAAATGGCCAAAGCCATGGTTGAGATGCATGCCCCCAACGACCGGGTCGCGCGCGGCATCAACCTGAAATCCATGTCAGATCCGCTGCCTGTCGATGAGGCTCTGTTGTCTCAAACGCAGACAGCACTGGCCAATCGCCCGCTGTGGGTCGCCTCCTCGACCCATGAGGGCGAAGAAGAGATTGTGCTCAAAGCCCACCGCAGGCTGCTGCGCGATGTCCCGGATGCCGCGCTCATCCTGGCCCCGCGTCACCCCGATCGCGGTGACAAGGTCGCAGCGCTGATCAAGGACGCAGGCCTCAGCTACACCCGCCGCTCGCTTGGGGAACACCCTGCAGGCAAGGTCTATCTCGCCGATACCCTGGGCGAGCTGGGCACCTGGTACGCACTCAGCGATGTGGTCTTCCTGGGCGGTTCGTTCTTTCCGATTGGCGGTCACAACCCCTTTGAAGCGGCTCAGGCCGGGGCAATGGTGTTCTCAGGCACCCATGTTGCCAACTTCGCAGAAACCTTTGCCAGCATGGAGGCCCGCGGTGCCTCACGATTTGTCACAGATGGCACAAACCTCGCACACCGCGTCAGCGCCTTTCTCACCGACGCGGACGCACAACGCCAGGCCAAGGCCGCCGCTGCGGCCTTCACAGCGGCACAGACAGACCAGCTCGACACCATCGCCGCACGGCTGATCAAAGCTCTGGGGCTGTCGTGATGGCTCCGGTTGATCCCAACACCCTTGATGTCATTGCCCCCAACTTCAAAAAGCGCCTCTCAGGGGTCACATCCACCGTCGTGCGCCTGGTGCCGCGCCAGGCCCAAGACATCGCCATCGCGGCCACCGGCCCCGTCTTGCCAGATCACGTGCCCCAAATCCCGCTGCGCGCGCTGATCACCCTGTCGCGGCACGGCCCCAAGGGCGCGCGCGTCTGGCATGCCCGGCGCAACACAGAGATGATCGGCGGCCTGGCCCTGAAATACCTCCTGGGCAAAAAACTCAAACTGGTCTTCACCTCCGCCTCGCAACGCCAACAAACCGGCCTGACGCGCTGGCTCATCCGGCGCATGGACGCCGTCATCGCCACTTCCGCGCGCACCGCCTCTTATCTGGAGGTTCCGGCCCAGGTCATCATGCACGGCATTGATCTGGATGGGTTTTCCCCCGCCTCAGACCGCGCCGCTTTGCGCCAAAAACTGGGTGTCCCAACACAAAACCCTCTCATCGGCTGCTACGGCCGCATCCGCGCGTCCAAAGGCACCGATGTCTTTGTAGATGCGGTCATGCAGACCCTTGCAGACACCGATGCACATGCGCTGGTGATGGGCCGCGCCGTCGACAAGGACCGCGCCTTTTTCGAGACCCTGAAAACCAAGGCACAGGCCAGCGGTCCAGACATCGCCGCCCGGATGCACTTTCTGCCGGAAGTCCCGGTGGAGCAGATGGCCGATTGGTACCGCATTCTGGATCTTTACGTGGCCCCGCAACGCTGGGAAGGATTTGGGCTTACCCCGATTGAGGCGATGGCCTGCGGCGTGCCCGTCATCGCCACCCGCGTGGGTGCCTTTGACCAGATCGTCACCCCAGAAACCGGCACCTTGGTCGACCCCGGCGATGCGGAGGCTTTGGCCACCGCCATCCACAAGGCGCTGACAACGCCCCAACACCTGACCAACTGGTCCTCCAAAGCCCGCCCCCACGTCACCGAGCATTTCAACATCGACCGCGAAGCCCGAGGCCCTCACCACCCTCTACCGCCGCCTCCTGGCCGACGGCTAAGGCACCCACACCCCGCGCTTCATCTTTCCAATAAAACTCAATGCCACCCCATCCCCCGCCACAACACCAACGTGCCGCACCGCCTTGCAGCAGACACAGGAAAACCCCCGCACCGCCCCTAAGGCCATGCGCGCGTGATCTACCCAAATCAGACCGGGTTACGCTGCGGGCATCCGTTCTTCCACGATCCCGGCCCACCAACTGCAGCCCGCCGGTATCGCCTCGTCGTTGAAGTTATAAAGCGGGTGGTGCACCATCGCGCCCTCTTCGCCGTTGCCCACCAGAATGTAGGCCCCAGGGCGTTCTTCCAGCATAAAGGCGAAATCTTCTCCCCCATGACCAAGGGGGCCTCAACACAATCGCCTGAAACCTTCTTGGCCACTTCTGCCGCGAAATCCGTCTGCTCGGGGTGGTTGACCATCACCGGATAATTCCGGGTATAGCTGACGCGGGCCTCAGCACCAAAGGTGGCCGCGATGCCGGTGCAAATCTCGTTCACCCGCTTTTCCGCCAGATCGCGCAGCTCATTGGACAGGGTGCGCACGGTGCCTTTCAGCTGCACCTTTTGCGGGATGACGTTGAACGCTTTGGATGAGGTCTCAAACGACGTAATCGACACCACGATATTGCCAATCGGATCGGCATTGCGGCTCACAATCGTTTGCAAGGCGGTGACGATGTGGCTGGCCACCACCGTGGTGTCGATGGTCTCATTGGGCTTGGCCGCATGGCCGCCCAGGCCCTCAACCTCGATCTCCAACAGATCAGTGGCTGCAAAAAACGGGCCAGTGCGAATGCCAAAGGAGCCCGTCGGCATCCCCGGCCAATTGTGCATGCCATAGACCTCTTGGATGCCCCAGCGGTCCATCAGCCCATCATCACACATTTCCTTGCCGCCCCCGCCGCCTTCTTCGGCGGGCTGAAAGATCACCACGCAGGTGCCATCAAAGTTGCGGGTCTCGGCCAGATACTGCGCCGCCCCCAGCAACATCGCCGTGTGCCCGTCATGGCCGCAGGCATGCATCGCACCGGGTGTCTTGGAGGCATAGGCCACCCCGGTTTCTTCATGGATCGGCAAAGCGTCCATATCCGCCCGCAAGCCCACCACCTTGCCAGATGTATCCGC
Source organism: Sulfitobacter sp. GN1-4 (assembly GCF_055693825.1). Taxonomy (NCBI): domain Bacteria; kingdom Pseudomonadati; phylum Pseudomonadota; class Alphaproteobacteria; order Rhodobacterales; family Roseobacteraceae; genus Sulfitobacter; species Sulfitobacter sp. GN1-4. Next base: position 2,534,037 of record NZ_JBVFUQ010000003.1, read on the forward strand.
CTTGCCTTTGATCACACCCACAACGCCCGTGCGCCCGATGCCTTCAACCACCTCATCACAGCCAAAGGCGCGCAGTTTTTCTGCAACCGTGGCTGAGGTCCGGTGGGTTTCAAACAGGATTTCGGGGTGTTCATGCAGATCGCGCCGCCACGCGGTGATGTCTTCATGCAATTCGGCGAAGCGGTTCTTTACGGGCATGGTCGTCCTTTCAGGAATGGCAACAGTTGCCCCCATACCTAGTACGCGGCCAAGACAGGCGAAAGGGCGGTTTGAGAAAAGGCGGCTGAAACAGATGCTCACCCTTTCCTGATAAGGCGTGATTGGCCATATGCGCCGCCCTGCCGCACCCTGCGGCCAGCCGGGGAACACCCCCGATACGATCTGAAAAGGAGCCGCCGATGGCCTTGCCGCAAAACCTGATCCGCCTGCTGGCCACCGTACTTGTTGCCAGCCTGCTGGCCAGCTGCGCCACCGCGCAAGACAGCCAGCTGGATTATGTCACTCAAGAATTTGGCACCCCGCCCGCCATCCCCACGGGCGCGCTGGAGGCTGAGGTGCAGGCCGCCGTGCAAACGGTGGCATTTCAGATCTTTGAGGATGGCCAATGGGGGCCAGACCAAAGCATCGCACTGGACCGGATCGCCGCCTCTGAGGATCCGCGTCTGGCACTGGATCCTGGCCGATCTTTTGCGCTTCGCACCCGGCGCACAGCTCAGCACGCAGTTGGGCCAGGCGTCTGCCACCCTGCTTGAGATTGAGCCCCCGCGCCAAAACCCATAGGGCATCATAACCGATCACCTGATCGCCTGGGACATCCCCGCGCCGCCCAACTACCTGGCCGCCAAACGCTCCATCTTCACCAACATCATTCCCGGCTGGGAACAGATCTTTGTCGAAGGTCAGATTGATTGGCGCCTCGTGTCATGGGGCGGCGTGGTCATTGATGACCGTCCCTTTGATAAAACCGATGAGGCCTGCAACTGCATCCCCGCCGCGGACAACCCAGAGGTCAGCAGCGCGGCTGAGGCAACCTGGCTCAAAGACGATGACATCGTTTTCGGGATTGAAATCAACGGTGAGGCCCGCGCCTATCCGCGCCGCATCATGGAAGTCCGCGAGATGGTCAATGACACCCTGGGCGGGCGGGATCTGGGCATACCCTATTGCACCCTCTGCGGGGCGGCACAGGCCTACTTCACGGATCGTTTGCCCGCTGGCGTCAAACGCCCCGTCTTGCGCACCACGGGCCTGCTGATCCGCTCGAACAAGGTGATGTATGATGTTGAAACCTATTCCGTTTTTGACACCTTCCTGGGCAAAGCCGTGACCGGGCCTTTGGCCAAACGCGGCGTGCAATTGCAACAGGCCAGCGTGATCACCACCGATTGGGGCACCTGGAAAAAAGAGCACCCCAACACCACCGTCCTGATTGAGGCGCTTGCCCTGGGCCGCGACTTTGATTTTCGTAATGGGCGCGATGCTGGCGGCCCGATCTTTCCTGTGGGGGATGTTGATCCGCGTTTGCCCGTGCATGAAGACATCATTGGCGTGGTGACCGCCTCAGGCAAACCCGTGGCCTTCCAGCGCAGCAAGGCACTGTTGACCCTGCGCAGCGGCGGCACGATTGCGGTTGAGAACGTACGCCTGCGGCTGGATGCCGGCGGCATCCGCGCGGTTGATGCGGCGGGCCAAGACCTTGGCAGCCATCAGGCGTTCTGGTTTGCCTGGTCCCAGTTCCACCCCGGCACATTGCTTTGGCAAGGATAGCAAACGCCATCCCGCACCGCACCGCACCGCACCGCACCGACAGGGTGTGCCACAGCCCTCAGATGACACCATCCCCCGACGCCACGCCCCGCAGGGATAGATCGCGCGCCGTTCAGCCCAGCGGCAACCGCGCCTCAATCATCTCGGCGTACCACGAACACCCCGCCGGGATCGCATCATCGTTAAAATCATACTCGGGGTGGTGCACGGTGGCCCCGTCTCCATTGCCGATCATCATATAGGCCCCCGGCCGCACGTTCAGCATGTAGGAAAAATCCTCCCCCGCCATGATGGGCGGCGTGTCGCGCCAAACGCCGGGGGTGATGGTTTCGGCCACATCTGCGGCCATATCCGTCTCCGCGTCATGATTGACCGTCACCGGATAGCCGCGTTCATAGGTCACATCCGCCCGGCACCCCAGCGCCGCCGCCGTATGTGTCACGATGTCTTTCAGACGCGCCTCTGCCAGATCGCGCACCTCTTCATCCAAAGACCGCACCGTGCCGATCAGCTTGACGGTCTGCGGCAGGATATTGTGGCTCTCGGTGTCGCTGCGCATGGTGCAGACAGAGACGACGACCTGTTTGATCGGATCAACATTGCGCGCTGCAATGCTTTGCAACGCCACCACCACATGGGCCGCCGCCAGATTGGTATCAACTGCCTCATGCGGAGCGGCCGCATGGCCCCCCTGCCCGTCAATGATGATCTCAAACTGATCAGCCGCCGCCAAAAGCGCCCCCTTGCGGATCGCAAAGGCCCCCACGGGATAGCCGGGCATGTTGTGCATGCCGTAGACCTCTTGCACGCCCCAGCGCTCCATCATCCCGTCTTTGACCATTTCATTGCCGCCCCCGCCGCCTTCTTCTGCGGGTTGGAAGATCAGCACACAGCGGCCATCAAAGTTCCGCGTCTCAGCCAGGTATTGCGCCGCCCCCAACAGCATCGCGGTATGCCCGTCATGCCCGCAGGCATGCATCTTGCCCGGCACGGTAGAGGCATGGGGCAAGCCTGTCGCCTCCAGAATGGGCAGCGCGTCCATATCCGCGCGCAGCCCGATGGCCCTATCTGAGGTGTTCTGCCGCCCTTCGATCACCGCCACAACGCCGGTCTTGCCGATCCCTTCGGTGATGTCGGTGATGCCGAAACTGCGCAGCTTTTCCACCACAAAGGCTGCCGTTTCGTGCACGTCAAATTCCAGCTCCGGGTGCGCGTGCAGATGCCTGCGCCACGCGGTGATCTCCGCGTGCGTTTCCGCAAAACGGTTCTTGATTGGCATGTCTTTTCTCCCTGTCAGGGCCCCAGAATAATGGGGGACCCGTCGTCAAACCGGTTTGCCCGGAAACGATGTAGATTGTGACCTGTCTGCCGGCCCGTCACAAGAGCGGCCAGCACGCGCCCCATGCCAGGGCCAATGCCAAAGCCATGCCCGGACATCCCCGTGGCAATCGTCAAACCGGGCAGCTGCGCACAATGATCCACTACCGGCACGATATCGGGCATGGTGTCGATCATCCCCGCCCAGCTGGTGCGGGCCTGGGGCGCAGGCAGCCCCGGAAAGAGCGCCGCAAAGCCTGCCAAAAGCCGTTTCATCTGCCGCTTGTTGGGCTTTGGATCCAACACACGCATCCGCTCAAAGGGAGAGGTTTCTTCCCCCGTCCAACGCCGCGGTGTGCGCCAGGCATCTGGAAACCCCTCAGGGGCGGCAGGCAGATAGGTCTGCTCAAACGGCGCGCGTTTGAGTTGCGGCAGGTATTTAGGCAAGGCGCGAAAGGCATCCGGGCCCACGTAAAGCTCAGCCACCCCCGACGGGGCCAGCGTATAGCTGCCGTCCAAACGCCGCCGAAAGGCCACCCCATCATGCGACGCGGCACCCTCGTGAACCTGCGGCAAAGGCTGCGTGGCCAGCACGCTTTCACGCACCGACAGCTGCGCCAGATCAACGCCGTGGTTGCGCAAAAAGAGCGATGACCACGCCCCACCGGCCAGCACAACAGCGTTGGTTTTGATCAGCCCGCGTTCCGTAACCACCCCGCTGACACGCCCCGCCGCAATATCCAGCGTGCGCACCGCACAGCCCTCAATCAGCCGCGCCCCTGCGCGCACCGCGATCCCCGCCAGCGCAGGCACAGCAAGCGCCGGTTCGGCCCGCATATCAGGGGCGGTCATCAGCCCGCCCAAAACCGGCTGGGCAATGCCCGCAAACATCTGCGATGCCTCAAGCCCGGTGATCATGCGCGTGTCCAGCCCATGCGCCTTTGCCACCGGCAGCCAGGCCTCAAACCCCTTCAGCCGCTTTTCTGAGGCCGTCAGATAGGTCACCCCCGTCTGCCGCAAGCCGATATCGATGTTTGTCTGCGCGGCCAGCTCTTTCCAGCGCGCGATGGCTTCGATCATAATCGGCAGCTCATCCGCATCCCGGTTCTGCTGGCGGATCCACCCCCAGTTGCGCGAAGATTGCTCGCCCGCGATGCGGCCCTTTTCCAGCAACGTCACCTGATGGCCGTCCTGCGCCAGATAGATCGCTGTGCAAACACCAATGATCCCACCGCCGATCACCACCACCTCAGATGCCGCAGGCGGCGTCCCGCCATACATCGCCGGCGTGGTGTGCGAAATCGGGAAGCGTTCCATAACGATCGTCAGGCGGCCAAACGCGCGACAAGCTTTTTCATGAAATCATGGCCCGCGTTGAACTGGGAGACTTCGATAAATTCGTTGGGCTGATGCGCCTGGGCAATATCGCCAGGCCCGCAGATGACGGCGGAATAGCCCGCCTCTTGGAACTGGCCTGCCTCGGTCCCATAGCTGACCTTGTGGCTGGCATTGTCCCCCGTCAACTGGCGCACCAGCGTTTCCGCCTCACCATCGGTTTCGGGCTGCAGGGCTGGCACGTCAAAGCGCGCGCCAATGTCGATGCGCGTTTCAGGAACCACCGATTGCATCTCGGCCTCTACCTCACGCACCTTGTCAAGATAGGCCTTCGACCAATAGTCCTTATCCTCCCCCGGCACGACCCGGAAATCCATCGCGAAATGGCAATCCTTGGCCGTGATGTTATGCGCCGTGCCGCCCGAAATCATGCCCACATGCAGCGTGGTAAAGGGCGGATCAAACATCGCCGCGATGTCACTGGGTATGGCATCCATGTTGCGGGTGTTCATCTCATTGGCCCATTCAATCAACTTGGCCCCCGCCATGATGGCATTCACCCCCTTGTGCAAAAGCGATGAATGCACCTCAAAGCCCACCACATGCGTGTCATAGCCGGTGCCGCCCTTGTGCCCAGTCACCGCCTGCATCGTCGATGGCTCACCGATGATGGCGGCGGATCCTTTGGGCAGGACCGGCTGCATCGCTTCAATCATCGGCGGCGCGCCGGTGCAGCCGATCTCTTCGTCAAAGCTCAGCGCGATCTGCAACGGGCGTTTGAGGCCAGTGTATTTGCCCTCAACCAATGCCCAAAGCGCCAGCGCGTCAAACCCTTTCATGTCGCAGGTGCCGCGCCCGTAATACCGGCCATCCTTTTGCACGACAGAAAACGGATCGGTGTCCCAGGGCTGACCGTCCACAGGCACCACGTCAGTATGCCCCGACAAGACAATCGCGCCCTCTTCCCAGGGGCCGACATGCGCGAAAAGCGCGTGCTTGGGCTGATCTGGATCGACATAGCGGTGGCTTTCAATGCCATGGCTGTCCAGATATTCCGCCACCCAATCCACCAAGGGAATGTTCGTATCCCGGGATACAGTTGGAAAACTGATCAACTTCTCCATGATCTCTAGCGGAGATAACCTAACGCTCATCCTGTCCTCACTGCTTCACCAAAAAACACCAAAGTGCAGTCTTCATCCTGCACATGAAATTCGCGCTGACCATAGTCCTGATCAAAAGGCGCGCGCACCCGGCCTTCGGGCAATTTATCCAACTGGGGCTTCATCTGCGCATAAACCGCGTCAATGTCTTCGACATCCACATAAAATGACCCCTCGCGCTCGGGGTGTGTCAGATCAACCGCTGCGCTTACCTCAACCAGACGCAAAGCAGCGGCATCGCGGTGCAGGAAGGCATAGTTTTCGGCCTGAAACCCCACCTCAAACCCCAACACGTCGCGGTAAAACCCCAGCTGCTTTTCCAAACCTGTGCAGGGTACAAACGGCGTGATCTGGGTTAGGCGCACGGATCAATAGCCGCTGTCGGTCACCAACAGATGGTGACCGGGGTGCACCTCAACATATTCAGACGGCTTGGCCTTGTATTTGGTGCCATGAATGGGCGACGGGATCGGCTTGAAGTTCAGGTCCTTTTCATCCCGGCGCTGGCGCGGATCGGCAATGGGAACCGCCTTCATCAAGGCCTGCGTGTAGGCGTGCAACGGGTTTTCAAACACCCTGTCACGCGGTCCGATCTCAACAATGCGGCCCAGATACATGACGCCAACATAATGGCTGACCCGCTCCACCACCGCCATGTCGTGGCTGATAAAGAGAAAGCTCAGCTCCATCTCTTCTTGCAGTTCCATCATCAGGTTCAGAACCTGCGCCTGCACTGACACATCCAGCGCGGATACCGCTTCATCCGCGATGATCAGCTTGGGGTTCAGCGCCAAAGCGCGCGCGATGGCCACCCGCTGACGCTGCCCGCCAGACAGTTCATGCGGAAAGCGGCGCATGAAGCTGCGCGGCAGCTCCACCCGGTCAAACAGCATCTCCACACGGTCCGTGACCGCCTTGCCTTTGAGCGTGCCATAGTTGTGGATGGGTTCGGCCACCTGATCGGCAAGCTGCATCTGCGGATTGAGCGAGGCAAAAGGATCCTGAAAGATCATCTGCATGTCCAACCGCGCCTCGCGCAGCTGACCCTGCCTCATCGCCATGATGTCCTTGCCGCCCAGGTTAATCTCACCCGACATCGGCTCTACCAGCCGCAAGATCGACCGCCCCGCCGTGGATTTACCGCACCCAGATTCGCCCACCAGGCTCAGCGTTTGGCCCTTGTTGATGGTAAAGGAAAGATCCTCCACCGCGTGTACATTCGCCACCGTGCGCCGGAAAAAACCGCCCTTTACCGGGAACCGGGTGGTGAGGTTTTTGACGCTCAGCAAAACCTCTTCCTTGCCCTCGATGGGTTTGATCTCTTTGTTGTCGCGCCCCAACAGCTTCATCGGTTCAGGGTACTTTTTGCCCGTCATCTCACCCAGCTTGGGCACCGCCGCCAACAACGCCTTGGTGTAGGCATGCTGCGGGTTCTCAAAGATCTCCTCAACCGTGCCTTCCTCAACCTTGTTGCCCCGGAACATGACAACCACACGGTCCGCCATCTGGGCCACAACCGCCATGTCGTGGGTGATGAACATCACCGCCGTCCCGGTTTCGCGCTTCAAACGGTCCATCAGGGCAAGGATCTCGGCCTGAATGGTCACATCCAACGCGGTCGTAGGCTCATCCGCGATCAACAGACGCGGCTCACAGGCCAGGGCCATGGCAATCACCACACGTTGGCGCATCCCACCCGACAGTTCATGCGGATACTGGCGCAGGCGGCGCTCAGGCTCGGGGATGCGCACCTGGCGCAACAGCTCCAGCGCGCGCGCCTCGGCCTGGGCGCGGTTCATGCCTTTGTGCAGGCGCAGCCCTTCTGTCATCTGCCGGCCCACAGTGAACACCGGGTTCAACGCGGTCATCGGCTCCTGAAAGATCATCCCGATTTCATTGCCGCGGATGCGGCGCATGTCGTTGGTCGGGGTCTGGGCCAGATCGATCTGCGATCCCTCTGCCCGGTCAAACAGCAGCTTGCCGTTGGCAATTTCACCGCCGCCGTATTCCACCAAACGCATCAGCGACAGCGATGACACCGACTTGCCCGAGCCTGATTCACCCACCACACAAACCGTCTCGCCGGGGTTGATATCAAAACTGACATCCTCAACCCCAACAACTGGGCCATCCTTGGTTTGAAATTCGACACGAAGCCCTTGGATTTGCGCAATGGGTGCGGTGGTTGTCTGATCTAGCATGAGGTCCCCTGTCGCATTTTTCAGCGTTATCCCGCAGACGCTAGGGCCAAAGCGGGCACAGGTCAAACCGAGTTGCCTGTTTGTGAGGCAAAATTCGCGCCGGACAATCTCTGGGCTTGCAATTTGGCCAAAACCTGTTGTCATTGCAGGCATGCGCTCTGGGGGTCCGCTGAAAGTTCACCACATTATCACGCCATTACGTTGCGTTAGCTGGTTTTCTTAAAGTGCCCCCGGTGTGACGAAACCGGGCAGGCAATGTCTGCCCAAATATGTGGCACTGCAAAATGTGTCCAACAAGGAGAGTATTATGAAGTTGAAAACCCTACTCATGGGGGCAATCGCGACGACCGCTCTGACGCCAATGGTTCTCGCCGATGGCCACTCAGGTGAGCGTGGCCGCGATGGCGATGTCAAAATCATCTATTGGCAAGCGCCCTCCATCCTGAACCCGTTCTTGTCCGGCGGGACAAAGGACATCGAATCTTCGTCATTGGTGATTGAGCCGCTGGCCCGCTACGACGAAACCGGCGCACTTGTGCCATGGCTCGCGACAGATGTGCCAACAGTGGCAAACGGTGGCGTCTCCGAAGACCTGACCTCCATCACATGGACGCTGCAGTCCGGCCTGTTGTGGTCTGACGGCACACCCGTGACATCAGCGGACGTCAAATTCTCAGCCGATTACTGCATGCACCCCGAAGGCGGCTGCGCGCAGGCTGCATTCTTTGACGGTGTGGCCTCTGTCGACGTGATCGACGATCTGACCGTGAAGGTCACCTTCACTGGTCCAAAACCAAACCCCTACGGTCCTTTTGTTGGTGCCCAGTCGCCCATCATCCAGGCCGCTCAGTTTGCGGACTGCCTCGGTGCCAAGGCGCCTGAGTGTACAGAAGCCAACTTTAACCCAATTGGCACCGGTCCGTTCACCGTAACAGAGTTCCGTCCAAACGACGTGATCACCTATGCGGCAAACGAAAACTACCGTGAAGCAGGCAAGCCAGCCTTCGCATCCGTGACCTTCAAAGGCGGCGGTGACGCATTGGCCGCTGGCCGCTCCGTGCTGGAAACGGGCGAATTTGACTACGCCTGGAACCTGCAGCTGGCACCAGAAGTGATCAGCAAAATGGAAGAAGGCGGCAAAGGCTCCGTTGTCGCTGGCTTCGGTCCGCTGGTTGAGCGTCTGGAAATGAACCTGACGAACCCATCCCCGGATCTGCCTGCTGAGACACGCTCCACCGTTGCGGAACCCCACCCGTTCCTGAGCGATGAGAAGGTGCGCCGCGCCCTCTCCATGTCTCTGGACCGCAACATCCTGACCGAAGTGGGCTATGGCCCTGCCGGTACACCAACCTGCGATCTGGTGCCTGCCCCAGCGATCTATGCGTCCGGCAACACCGACTGCCTGACCCAAGACATCGCCGGTGCGAACGCGCTGCTCGACGAAGCGGGCTGGGTTGACAGCGACGGCGACGGTGTGCGCGACAAGGACGGCGTCAAGCTTTCCATCCTGTACCAGACGTCCACAAACGCTGTGCGTCAGGACTTCCAGGCGCTGATCAAAGACTGGTGGAACCAGATCGGTGTTGAAACAGAGCTGCGCAACCTCGATGCATCCGTGTTCTTTGGTGGTGACCCAGGCTCGCCTGACACCTTCCAGAAGTTCTATGCGGACGTTGAAATGTACGCCAACACCTTCTCTGGGACAGACCCACAGCAGTATCTGGCGGCCTACCGCTGCGGCAATGAGCCAAAGCCAGCCAGCCAGTGGCAGGGTGAAAACATCAACCGCTTCTGCGATCCGGCCTATGACGCCATGATTGATGAGCTGGCTCAAACCCAGGACATCAACGCACGCGCCGAGATTGCCAAGAAGATGAACGCGATGCTGACCTCCGACACGATGACAATCGTGCCACTGGTCAACCGTGGTCGTGTGTCTGCACATGCCAGCAGCCTGATGGGGATCAAACTCAACGTTTGGGACTCTGAGCTGTGGAACATCGCAGACTGGTACCGCGTGGAATAAAGGCTGTGGTGCGCCCTGAGCGGCGCACCCGCTTTCCCACCCCGCAAGCTGCGCCGCGCTGGCGCAGCTTGCACCACATCCCCCTCTCATCCTAGGGCACCTTTGATGCTGACCTTCACGTTCCGACGGTTGATCCTGTCCATCCCGACGCTCTTGTTCATCAGCCTGGTCATCTTTGGCCTGCTGCAGCTCGCCCCTGGCGACCCGATGGCCCAGGTGCCACTGACCGTCCCTCCCGACGTCAAGCAAAAGATGCGCGAAGCCTTGGGCCTCGGCGCACCCTGGTATGTGCAATACTACAAATGGCTCATCCAGTTCTTCTGGATCGAACCCAAGATTTTCATTGATTGGCTGACCAACTCCAGCACCCTTCTGGGCTGGCTGCCCGACACCAGCTTTTATCAAGGTGAACTGCGCGTGATCTCCTGGCAGACACGCTCACCCGTGATGGACATCGTCATCCAGCGGATGCCCCAGACCCTCTGGGTGGTCGGCCTGGCCTATCTGGTGGGCATCTTGATCGCCATCCCGATCGGCGTCTATTCAGCCTACAGACACTATTCCGTCTTTGATCAGGCCGGGACGTTCATCACGATGATCGGCTTTTCGATCCCGCCTTTCTTCACCGGCCCACTGCTGATTGTGATCTTCTCGGTCACGCTGGGCTGGCTGCCCTCAATCTATGACACCACCCATGTGGTCAACGATTGGGAAAGTTTCAAAATACAGTTCTTCCAGATGATCATGCCGGTGATGGTGCTGGCACTGCAAACCACCGCCCAGATCAGCCGGTATATGCGCGGCGCGATGCTGGACAATCTCAACCAGGACTACGTGCGCACCGCCCGCGCCAAGGGCCTGCGCGAAAGCGTCGTCGTTACCGTGCATGTTCTGCGCAACTCGATGATCCCCGTGGTCACCGTGATTGCCCTTGGCATGCCCGCGATCTTTGGCGGCGCAATCATCACCGAAAACGTGTTCAAGGTGAACGGCATCGGGCAGCTCTTGCTCACCGCGCTTTTTGCCAATGACCTGCCCATGGTCATGACGCTGACCTTCATCTTTGCGATCCTGATCGTGCTCTTTAACCTCATCGCCGACATTCTCTACGGCCTTCTCGACCCGAGGATCCGCTATGACTGATCAAGCCACCACCCCCGATGAGGTGGAAACCTTTGGCGCGCTCACCGACAAAGAGCCGCAAAAACCACCGCGCAGCCAGTGGCGCGACGTTTGGGACCAATTCCGCAAACACAAAGGCGCGGTTTTTGGCGGGGGCTTTTTGCTCTTTATCACCCTCGGCGTTTTGCTGGGGCCCTTCCTTTGGGACGTGGACCCCAAAGCGCTGAACATTCGCAACAAAGACTGGCGCCCGATCTACACCCTGCTGTGGGATCCTGAGGCCAAGGCCGGTTGGACCCACCCCGGGCAGCGATCAGCTGGGGCGCGATATCCTGGCACAGATGATTGCAGGGGGACGTGTCTCCATGGCGGTGGGCTGGACGGCCATGGGCCTGGCGCTCTTTATCGGCACCGCCATCGGCGTGCTGTCGGGCTACTTCAAGCGGCTTGATTTCATGCTGATGCGCTTCACCGACCTGGTGCTGTCTCTGCCAATCCTGCCGCTGACGTTGTTGGCTGTTACCCTCTTCCGCCAGCCGCTGAATTCGCGCTTCGGGCCCGAAGGAGGCATGTTCATCCTGATCGTGGGCATCATCGGACTGACCAGCTGGATGCAAACCGCCCGGATCGTGCGCGGCGATATCCTGGCGCTGAAAGAACGCGAATTCATCCTGGCCGCACGCTCCATCGGCACAACCAGCGGCAAGATCATCCGCCGGCATCTGCTGCCCAACGTGATCTCCCCCATCATGGTCTCAGCCACCTTGGGTCTGGCCACGGCGATCATCACCGAATCTGCGCTGAGCTTTCTGGGCGTGGGCTTCCCGTCTGACTTCCCCACCTGGGGCAAACTGCTGGCCGATGCCGTACAACGGATGCAGGATTTCCCCGAACGGGTGATCCTGCCCGGCATCGCCATCTCCCTCACCGTGCTAAGCGTGAACTACCTGGGCGACGGTCTGCGCGATGCCTTGGACCCACGCATCCGCGGACGCTAGGCCCGCGCGCCAGATGAGAACGACAAAAGGAGCGGCAAAAGTCGCTCCTTTTTCTTTGGGTCCTTAGGGATTGAACACTGGCGGTCGCACCCGCTGAGGGTTCAGATTTAAGTTATAGAAGAAAGATGAAGCGGGACGGTGTCGCTTCATCTTTCCTCTATAACTCAAAAGCAGCCTCACCACACAAAAGCCGCTAGCCTGGGCGCGCGCCGGCCTAGCCCAGGTGTTTGCGCAATCGTCGCACCATCCACCACACAGCGGCCACCACAGGCAGCGTCACAGCCGCTTGCAGCACGCCTTTGCTGATATCGGTCGCCTCTGCCACCGGATAGAGGACATAGCCCGCCAGAGACACCGCGTAATAGCTGATTGCCACGACTGACAGCCCTTCAACGGTCTTTTGCAGCCGCAGTTGCAGATCGGCGCGTTTGTCCATGCTGGCCAAAATCTCTTGGTTCTGGGCAGAGCGTTCCACATCGACCCTTGTGCGCAATAGCTCGGCGGCGCGAATGGCCCGTGCCGCCATGGTCTTCAGGCGGTTCTCAGAAGACTGCACGGTTCGCATCGCCGGCTCATAGCGGCGCATCATAAATTCGGCAAAGCCCTGGCGGCTTTGAAAGCGTACCTCGCGCAGCACCTGGATGCGTTGGTCAACGATGGCTTGGTAGGCACCCGTTGCGCCAAAGCGGAAGGCGGTTTTGGCCTCCAGCGTCTCCAGCTCAACGGAGATGTCCAAAAGCTTGTGCAGCGTGTCTTCGGCCTTGGACGCGGGGCCGCGCATCTGCGCCATCAAGTCGGTCAGTTTGGTGTCAAGTTCATTGAGCTGCGGTGCAAGCCAGCGGACCATGGAAAAGCCCAGCATCGAGGCGGATTTATAAGTCTCAATCTCGCACAGCCGCTGCACGATGCGCCCCGTACGCCGCGCGCCGGTGCTGTCGTTCTTGAACAGCGCAATCCGCAGATGGCCCGCAGGATCAATCCGAAAGTCCGTTGCCACCACAGCCGCCCCTTCCAGCACCGAGGCAACAGCCAGGCTTTCTGGCACAAACCAATCGCTCAGCTGGTCATTGATCTCAGCCTCCGTGGCGGGCTTGGGCATGATCCGCAACAGCGCAGAGGTGATGCGTGCGCCGGGTGCATCGTTGAGCCAATAGTCGGGAAAGACTTCAAATTCGTCGGGGTCAAAGGCCCGGTCGCTCATATCATCGCGAAAGACGGTATAGGTCACAAACTCAGTGTGTTGTTCCCATTTCAGCCAGTACTTGCCCATCTCGCCGTAGTAATGCGTGGCCTCCGGATCAGGGCGCGGTGCACCGTAGTGATCCAGCAGTACCGTCAGGTGCTGCAGATCAGCCCGCTTGTCGCGGTGGGCGGCATCCTCGGGCTGTTTGATGGCCAGAAAAATCGCCGTCGATGGTGCCTCCAACGACGGGAAAGGCCGCGCGTGCAGCTCACCTGTCAGGGCATAGCGCTGGGGGTAGTCTTTGATCGGGACCATGGGGCGGCTTTCTACTTACTTACGCAGTTACATAGGATGCATCTGCAGCAATTTCAAATATTTTATTATTTTCAATAGGTTAATGGAATACAATTGTATGCAACTTGCGGACACACCCGTTTTCAAACGCAAAACGCCCCGCCAGATCGGCAGGGCGTTTCGTTGTTTTTCATAGCCTCGACCTTAGTCGATCATCGGCAACAACTTGTCCAAGGATGCCTTTGCATCGCCGTAGAACATCCGCGTGTTCTCTTTGAAGAACAAGGGGTTCTCGATCCCGGAATAGCCTGTGCCCTGGCCACGCTTGGACACAAAGACCTGCTTGGCCTTCCAGCATTCCAGCACCGGCATCCCGGCGATGGGGCTGTTGGGATCGTCTTGTGCGGCGGGGTTCACGATGTCGTTTGAGCCGATCACAATGGCCACATCCGTCTCAGGGAAGTCGTCATTGATCTCATCCATCTCAAGCACGATGTCGTAAGGCACCTTGGCTTCGGCCAGCAGCACGTTCATGTGCCCCGGCAAACGGCCCGCTACGGGGTGAATGGCGAAACGCACGTTCTTGCCCTTGGCCCGCAGCTTTTTCACCAGCTCTGATACCGCGCCCTGCGCCTGTGCAACCGCCATGCCGTAGCCTGGGATGATCACAACGCTGTCGGCCTCATTCAGGGCCGTGGCAACGCCGTCCGCTTCAATGGCGATCTGTTCGCCCTCAACCGCCATCTGCTCACCCGCAGGGCCGCCAAAGCCGCCCAGGATCACGGACACAAAGGACCGGTTCATCGCCTTACACATGATGTAGGACAGGATCGCACCGGAGGAGCCCACAAGCGCGCCCACCACGATCAAGAGGTCATTGCCAAGGCTGAACCCGATGGCCGCCGCCGCCCAGCCGGAATAGCTGTTCAGCATGGAGACCACGACAGGCATGTCCGCCCCGCCGATGCCCATGATCAGATGGTAGCCGATAAAGAGCCCCGCCAGCGTCAACAGCACCAGCGCCCAGGATCCGCTCCCCGACAGGTAGATGATCAACAACAGCACCGACAGCGCCGCAGCACCCGCGTTCAGGAAATGCCCGCCCGGCAGCTTCTTGGCCCCTGTGTCAACCGCAAAGGGCAGCATGGAGGAAGAGCCTGCCAGCTTGGCATAGGCGATGACGGAGCCTGTGAAGGTCACCGCACCGATCCAGATGCCCAACACCAGCTCAACCCGCAGAATGCCGATCTCAACCGATGATTTCTTGGCAATCAGCTGACCGAATGAGGACAGCCCCTCATAGATCTCTTTGGGCAGACCAATGGCTTTGACGCCATCCTCGCCCACAGCGCCCATCACAAGGCCTTCGGCCTCGTAGATGTTGCCGATGTAGTTGATCATGATGTCAGCGTTAAAGCCCACAAAGACCGCCGCCAGCCCCACAAGGGAGTGCATGATGGCAACCAGTTCGGGCATCTGGGTCATCTCAACCCGCGTGGCCAATTGATAGCCTACCGCCGCGCCGCCAATGATCAGAACAATCGACAGCGGCCAAAGGCCGGCACCTGGACCAATCAGCGTGGCCAGTACCGCAATCGCCATACCGACAATGCCGTACCACACCGCGCGCTTTGCGCTTTCCTGGCCGGACAGACCGCCCAGCGACAGAATGAATAGAATGGCCGCAACAACGTAGGCCGCAATGGTAAATGCGTTTTCCATCTGCTTGCCCCCTTAAGACTTCTGGAACATGGCGAGCATGCGCCGGGTGACAAGAAAGCCGCCAAAGATATTCACGGCAGCCATAAAGATGCCCAGCGCGGCCAGTAGCGTGATCAACACGCTGGAAGATCCGATCTGGATCAACGCGCCCAGGATGATGATCGATGAGATCGCGTTGGTCACCGCCATCAGCGGCGTGTGCAGCGAATGCGCCACGTTCCAGATCACCTGGAAACCGATAAAGACGCTCAGCACAAAGACGATGAAGTGCTGCATAAAGCTCGCGGGCATCCCGGGGATCAACCCCACGCCCAGCACCAATGCCGCCCCAATGGCCAGCAAAGTCACCTGGTTCTTGGTCTGTGCCTTGAACGCAGCAGCCTCTGCTGCGGCCTTCTCTTCGGGCGTCAGCTCTTTTGCAGGCTCCGCCTTTTTCTGCGCGGCAATCGCGGCCACCTTGGGCGGTGGCGGCGGGAAGGTCACCTCTTTGGCATGGGCAATCGTCGCCCCCCGGATCACGTCGTCTTCCATGTTGTGGAAGTATTCCTGACGCTCTTCGCCGGTTTCCTCGTCCTTCACCTTGGGGGTGAGGTCCGTCATCAGGTGACGAATGTTGGTGGCATAAAGGCTGGAGGCCTGCGTTGCCATCCGGCTTGGGAAATCGGTGTAGCCAATGATCGTCACACCGTTCTCGGTCACGATCTTTTCATCCATGACGGTAAGCTTGCAGTTACCGCCCTTCTCAGCCGCCAAATCCACGATGACAGAGCCGGGCTTCATCGCCGCAACCATGTCTTCGGTCCACAGCTCAGGCGCTTCACGGTTCGGGATCAACGCCGTGGTGATGACAATATCAACCTCCGGTGCCAGCTCACGGAACTTGGCCAGCTGCGCCTCGCGGAACTCAGGCGAGGATACAGAGGCATAGCCGCCCGTTGCGGCCCCATCCTGCTGCTCTTCCTCAAAATCAAGGTAGACGAATTCCGCCCCCATCGATTCAACCTGCTCCGCCACTTCGGGGCGCACGTCAAAGGCATAGGTCACAGCGCCCAGAGACGTCGATGTACCAATCGCCGCAAGGCCCGCCACACCGGCCCCCACCACAAGCACCTTCGCCGGGGGCACCTTACCCGCCGCCGTGATCTGCCCGGTAAAGAAACGGCCAAAGTTGTTGCCCGCCTCAATCACCGCGCGGTAGCCCGCGATGTTTGCCATGGACGACAGCGCGTCCATCTTTTGCGCACGGCTGATCCGGGGGATCATTTCCATCGCGATGACAGTGGCCCCCTTCTTGGCGGCCGCCTGCATTTTCTTTTCATCCGCAACCGGGCTGAAGAACGAAATCAGCGTCTGCCCTTCGCGCAGCTTTTTCATCTCCGCATCAGACGGCACACGCACCTTGGCCACGATGTCTGCGTCTTTCCACAAGGCGGCGGCAGTCTTGACCACCTGCACCCCTGCGGCCTCATAATCAGCATCTGCAAACCCAGCCGGGGCACCTGCCCCCGCCTCAATCAGGCAGTCATGGCCCAGTTTCTGCAGCGCAGTCGCGGATTCGGGCGTCATCGCGACGCGATTTTCTCCCTCGAAGGTTTCCTTCGGCGTTCCGATCTTCACTCCGTCTTCCCCCATATTTGGTCACCGGATAGCGCGGCGGCCTGTGGCCCCCACGTTTGCGTCCGCAGCAAGTAGCGCGCACACCCGGTCGCTACAAGCGCATGAGGCAGGAAAAATGGGCGCTTTGCCCGTTTTTCAAAGCCAACGGCGTGTTTTTTAGCAAATTCATCGAATTCCGATCCGAAATTTTCTTTCATCCGGGCCTCTTCAGGCGCAATAAAGCGTCGCGCCAAAACCAAAATGAAGATCGGAATCAGCGCCAAAGACAGCCACGCCCCCCACCAAAAGACAGCCCCAAGCAGCACCAGCACATCCCCCAGGTAGATCGGGTTCCGGCTCAGCGCGAAAGGACCGGTGGTGATGATCCGCGCAGGCACCAGATGCGGCACCACGCTGGTTTGATGACGCCGAAAGGCCGCCAGCGCCCAGACCATCAACCCCACGCCAACCCCGACCAGCATGCCGCCCACCAGCTTGGCCCCGAAGCTCGGCACTGCAAATCCCGGCAGCACGCGGGTCTGCACCCAGATCAGCGCCAAAAACCCCACAAGCCACACCGGCGGGATGTCCAGCATCTGCCGCGCGCCAAGATCGCCGCTGTCATACCATTTTGCCATGGATCACCCTGACCACCCCGGCCCGCGAAGGCCACACCGGGGCCGCGCATCTCTACGCCTTACCCGCCACTCCAGAAAGCAACCACCGCCCGCGCGCAGCGCGTCAGGCTCAAACCGCCTTTAACGCAGGTGCCTGTCCGCCCGCAGCCCAGGCCCGCACCGCATCCCCAAAGCTTTCAAACAAAGGCCGCGATACCGGGTCGCCCGCCGCATTCCACTCAGGATGCCATTGCACCGCCAAGGTGAACCCCGGCGCGCCCTGCACATAAATCGCCTCCGGCGTGCCATCCTCAGCCTGCCCGTCGATCACAATCCGCGCCCCCGGCGCTTTGATCCCCTGTCCGTGCAGCGTGTTGGTGCGCACCACGGAGGACCCCATCAACTGATGAAACACCCCGCCTTCGGTAAAGGTCACGTCATGGCGCAGCTCAAATTTCTCTTCCAACGTCCCATCGGGCGGCATCCGGTGGTTCATGCGCCCCGGCAGATCCCGGATCTCGGGATAAAGCGTGCCGCCCAGCGCCACGTTCACCTCCTGAAACCCCCGGCAAACCCCCAGAAACGGCTGCCCACGTTCCACACAGGCCCGCACCAGCGGCAACACCAGCGCATCGCGCGCCCGGTCAAAGGCACCATGCGCCTCGGTCTCTTCCTCGCCGTATTCCTCTGGATGGACGTTAGGCCGCCCCCCGGTCAGCAAGAAGCCATCACAGGCCGTCATCAAATCAGACAGGCTGATGTGCGTGGGGTCGGCTGGCACGATCATCGGCACACAGCCCGCCACCTGCGCTACCGCCTCGGTGTTCATCGAGCCGCCCATATGCACCGGGTATTGATCGTTCAACAAATGTGAATTGCCAATAATGCCAACAACGGGACGTCGCATGGTTCACCTGCATCTTGCCTGAGTGCCCCCTTATAAGCAGAGCAGGCCGGACGCTCAACCGTCCGGCCCGCACAGCTTCTGTGCAAAACGCCTCTCATCTGGGCGCTTGCCTTAAATTTGGGCAGATCCCGCATCAGATCACTGGCGTCAGATCAACGCCATCCAATCAAGCCCATCAAACCAACGCCATCAAACCTCAGGCGTCAGCCCCGCGGCCTCAATCCCCGCCACCGCGGCCTCCGCGTCTTTCTCAGACAGATCGCCCGTCACCCCAACAGCGCCCACAATGGCCCCCTTGGCGTTGCGCAGCAAAACGCCGCCCGGCACCGGGATCACCTGCCCGCCATAAACACCGTTCACCGCTGCCATGAAATAGGCCTGATCCTCGGCCCGCTTCATCTGCGCCGTGCCTGCCATCCCCAACATGATAGAGCCGTAAGCCTTGCCATGCGCGATGGCGAAACGCCCCGGTGCCGCGCCATCTTCGCGCTCAAAGGCCTGCACATGCCCGCCTGCATCCAGCACCACAACAGACAGCGGTTTCAGGTCCAACTCACGGCCCTTTTCAAGCGCTTTACGTATGATCGTGCGCGCCTTGCGTAGTGATATGCTCATCCCGGTTCCTTCATCTTTCCAATATAACTTCAATCCATCAGCCGCAGCTTTGCGCCACGCTGCTGGGGCATCAGGCCGTTGCGGCCTTCAATTCCAACCGGCGCGCATGCAACACCGGCTCAGTATAGCCCGACGGCTGCTCCCGGCCTTTGAGCACCAGATCACTGGCGGCCTGAAACGCAATCCCGTCAAAGCCTGGGGCCATTGGCGCATAAAGCGGATCACCCGCGTTCTGCCGGTCCACAACCGCCGCCATCTTGCGCAGCGCCCCCGTCACCTGATCTTCGCTTACAACACCGTGGTGCAGCCAGTTGGCCACATGCTGCGCAGAGATACGGCAGGTCGCGCGATCCTCCATCAGGCCCACGTCATTCAAGTCTGGCACCTTGGAGCAGCCAACGCCTTGATCAATCCAGCGCACCACATAGCCCAGAATGCCCTGCAGGTTGTTCTCAACCTCGCGCATGACCTGATCGGTGCTCCACTTCTGATAGGTCGCCAAGGGGATTTCCAGCAGCGTCTCTTTGTTGGTACGCCGCCCCATACCCTTCAACTTCTCCTGCACCGCAAAAACGTCGATCTTGTGGTAATGTAGCGCATGCAATGTTGCCGCCGTGGGCGATGGCACCCAGGCGCAATTCGCCCCTGATTTGGGGTGGCCGATCTTTTGCTCCAACATCGCCGCCATCGCATCAGGCATGGCCCACATGCCCTTGCCGATCTGCGCTTTGCCAGACAGGCCGCACTGCAAACCGATGTCGACGTTCTGCAGCTCATAGGCGTTAATCCACGGCTTGTTCTTGATGTAATCTTTGCGCGAAAACGGCCCCGCCTCCATCGAGGTGTGGATCTCATCCCCGGTGCGGTCCAAAAACCCGGTGTTGATAAACGCCACGCGGGATTTGGCCGCCCGGATACATTCCTTGAGGTTGGCCGAGGTGCGTCGCTCCTCATCCATAATGCCCAGCTTCACCGTATACTGCGGCAAGCCCAGCACCTTCTCCACATGGGTAAAGATCTCATCCGAGAAGGTCACCTCATCCGGCCCATGCATCTTGGGCTTGACCACATAGACCGATCCGGTCACCGAATTGCCGCTGTCGCGCGCCAAATCGTGCTTGGCAATCAAGGTGGTGATCATGGCATCCATCAGCCCCTCAAAGGCCTCATTGCCGTCGCGGTCCAGGATCGCGGGGTTGGTCATCAAATGCCCCACATTGCGCACCAACAACAGCGCCCGCCCTTTCAGCGTCACCGTCCCTGCCCCATCCGGCGTCAGATAGTCACGATCCGGGTTCAGCCGGCGCGTCATCTCACTGCCCGCTTTGACAAAGGTCTCTTCCAGATCGCCCCGCATCAACCCCAGCCAGTTGCCATAGGCCTGCACCTTGTCCTCAGCGTCCACACAGGCCACCGAATCCTCGCAATCCATGATCGCCGAGACCGCGCTTTCCAGCTGCACATCGGCCAATCCGGCCTGATCCCGGCTGCCAATCGGATGGGTGCGGTCAAATACCAGCTCCACATGCAAACCGTTGTTGCGCAGCAAGACCGCATCAGGCGCTTTGGGATGGCCCTTGTAGCCCACGAATTTCTCAGGCTGCATCAGCGGCTGGTCATCCACCCGCAACACCCCGTCGCGTACTGAATAGCGTCGCGCATCCGCGTGGCTGACCCCATCGATGGGAAAGGCTTCGTCCAAAAACACCCGCGCCCGCGCCACAACCCGCGCCCCGTGGCCCTTGTTATAGCCACCGGGCGGCGGCGTCGTGCCCATGGCATCCGTGCCGTAAAACCCGTCATAAAGGCTGCCCCAGCGCGCGTTCGCCGCATTCAGCGCAAAGCGTGCATTGGTGATCGGCACCACCAACTGCGGCCCCGCCACACTGGCAATCTCTGGATCGACATTCGCTGTCTCAATGGAGAAATCATCGCCCTCAGGGATCAAATACCCGATCTCATTCAGAAACGCTGTATAGGCCGTCACATCATGCGGCTGATTGGCGTGCGCTTTGTGCCACGCGTCCAGCTTGCCCTGGATCTGCGCCCGCGTCTCCAGCAGCTCCCGGTTCTTGGGGCCCATATCGTGAATAAGCGCAGACAGACCGGCCCAAAAATCAGCCGCCGTCACATCCGTGCCCGGCAAGGCCTGCGTCTCGATAAACGCCACCAGCTCTGTATCTACCTGAAGCCCGTGCTTCTCCACTCTCTGCGTCATATGGACACCCCCTGTTTCCTTTCGGAAACCTTTAGAGCGTCTGAAATGGCGACACAAGCACTTTTGGTAAGCTCACCTTACCAAAATTACATTCTCACGTTTTTCGAGTGGTGCGGCAGCGGTCCGAGCAATATTTTACCTCGTCCCAAACCTTGGCCCATTTCTTGCGCCAGGTGAAAGGCAGCCCGCAGGTTTTGCAGACTTTCTGGGGCAAATCGCCCTTTTTGCGCATGCGCCCCATGGGCTGCCTCCTGCTCTGTACCGGTGCCAGGCCGGCACCGGTCATCCCCTGCCCTTAATTGCTTTGGTTTGTCCCCGGCGTATAGCTGTCCAGCGCCACCGGTGATGTCTCTGTCGCACCACTGGACAGGGCATTCGGATCATCAGCCCGCATCAGCGTCGCACCGATCATCAGAATGATCATCAAAGCGCCGAACACGGCGGCCCCTTTGATCCCCAGCAGGGCTGGTTTGTGCTGTTGCGCTTGGCGGCCGATGTTTGTGTCGGGGGCCGACATGAGGCTCTCCTTTTGATTGCTATCATTTGACCCGTTGAGGGCCGTTTACTGTGGGGATAACGTGCCCCCTAGCCAAAATGTTCCAAAAAGGTGCCCCCCATGCGCGATGCTGCCCCCAAGACAATCTATCTGGCCGACTACACGCCCTTCGGCTTCATCGTTGATGAGGTGGCGCTGCATTTCACGCTGGACCCGCATAAAACCCGCGTCAAAAGCCGCATCGCCTTTCGCCCCAACCCGCAGGCCACAGACCAGACCTTCTTTCTGCACGGCGAAGCGCTGACGTTGGTCTCAGCACATATCGACGGGCAAAAGGTCAACCCGGTGCTCAGCGATGAGGGGCTGACCTGCGACGTGCCAAATGCGCCCTTCATCTGGGAGGCTGAGGTTGAGATTGACCCGGCCAACAACACCGCGCTCGAAGGGCTCTATATGTCCAACGGCATGTATTGCACCCAATGTGAGGCCGAAGGCTTTCGCAAAATCACCTACTACCCTGACCGCCCCGATGTGATGAGCGTCTTTACCGTCACCATCGACGGCCCGCATCCGGTGCTGCTGTCAAACGGTAACCCTGTCAGTGCATCCACGCATCACGCCGAGTGGCATGACCCCTGGCCCAAACCCGCGTACCTCTTTGCGCTGGTCGCTGGCGATCTTGTGGCCCACAGCGACCGCTTTACCACCCGCTCAGGCAAAGCGGTGGATCTCAACCTCTATGTCCGTCCGGGCGATGAGGGCAAATGCGCCTTCGGAATGGAAGCGCTGATCAAATCCATGAAATGGGATGAAGAGGTCTATGGCCGCGAATACGACCTCGATCTTTTCAACATCGTGGCCGTCGATGATTTCAACATGGGCGCGATGGAGAATAAGGGGCTGAACATCTTCAACTCCTCTGCCGTCCTCGCTTCGCCCGAAACCTCAACCGATATGAACTTTGAGCGGATTGAGGCGATCATCGCGCATGAGTATTTCCACAACTGGACCGGCAACCGCATCACCTGCCGCGACTGGTTCCAGCTCTGCCTCAAAGAAGGGCTGACCGTCTTCCGCGACGCGCAATTCACCTCTGACATGCGCTCCGCCCCCGTCAAACGCATCTCAGACGTGATCGACCTGCGCGGCCGCCAATTTGCCGAAGACCAAGGCCCCCTGGCCCATCCCGTCCGCCCAGAGAGCTTTCAGGAGATCAACAACTTCTACACCGCCACTGTCTACGAAAAAGGGGCTGAGGTGATTGGGATGCTCAAGACCCTCGTGGGGGATGACGCCTATGCACAGGCGCTCGATCTCTATTTTGACCGCCACGATGGCCAGTGCCTGCACCATTGAAGATTGGCTGCAAGTCTTCGAAGACACCACTGGGCGCGATCTGAGCCAGTTCAAACGGTGGTATTCCCAAGCGGGCACGCCCCGCGTGAAGGTCGAGGAACACTTTGAGGGCGACACCCTCACCCTGACCTTCACCCAACGCACCCCAGCGTCAACCGCCACCCCAGACCCGCAACCACAGGTGATCCCGATCGCCCTGGGCCTAATCGGCGCAGACGGGACCGAAGTCCGCGCCACCGAAGTCTTTGAAATGACGCAAGCCCAGCAAAGCGTCACCTTCTCGGGCCTCTCCGCGCGCCCTGTGCCTTCCGTTCTGCGGGGCTTTTCCGCCCCCATCGTTCTGGACCAACCCCTGTCTGAGGCAGACCGCGCCCTGCTCTTGGCCCACGACACCGATCCCTTCACCCGGTGGGAGGCAGGCCGCACCCTGGCGCGCCAATCGCTGTTGGAAATGATCCGCACCGGGGCGGCACCAAACCCCGCCTATCTCAGCGGCATCCACGCCGTCGCGATGGACACAGGCCTTGATCCTGCCACCCGCGCCTTGATGATGGGCACGCCCAGCCAGTCTGAACTGGCCAACGTCCTGCATGAAGCGGGCGACACGCCGGACCCGCAAGCCATCCACGCCGCCAGTGAAGCGATGCGCGCCGCGATGGCCGCCACCTTTGGATCCGATGCGCAAACGCTCTATGCCGCCAACACCGTCACCGCGCCCTATGCGCCCGATGCCGAACAATCAGGCATGCGCAGCCTTGCAGGCGTCATGCTGGCGCTGATCACCCGGCAGGATGGCGGGGCCACGGCGCAGCTGCAATATGACGCCGCTGACAACATGACCCAGCAACTGGGCGCGCTGGGGCAACTCATTCGCGCAGGTGCCGGGGCCAAAGCGCTCAGCGCCTTTGAAACCCAATGGCAGGATGACCGTCTGGTGATGGACAAATGGTTCGGCCTGCAAGTGATGATGGCTGAGCCTCAGGACGTTGCCGCCACCGCAGCCCGGCTGACCCAGCATCCCGACTTTAACCACAAAAACCCCAACCGCTTCCGGGCGGTATTTGGCGCACTGGCCAGCCATCACGCGGGGTTCCACCACGCCTCAGGCGACGCCTATGCGCTGCTGGCCGACTGGCTGATCACGCTGGATCCGATCAACCCGCAAACCACCGCGCGGATGTGCGCGGCCTTCCAGACCTGGAAACGCTATGACACCGCGCGCCAAGAGATGATCCGCGCTCAGGTCGCGCGCATTCTGGCCACGCCAAACCTCAGCCGGGACACCACAGAAATGCTGACCCGCATCCAAGGGGCCTGATGCCTGCGCCGCTCACCTACACCCGCCAGGGCCGCAACCCGTGTGCAGCCCTGGCCATCCTTGGCATCTGGCTGGGGCTGCTGGCGGTCTGGCTTGGGCTGCAAGCGGCCTGGTGGATCGTGGGGTTTCTCGCACTCTTTACCCTGCCCGCCTGCTGGGAATTCGTCACCAACCCGCCCAGCGGGCTGACCTTGGATGACGACACTCTCAAATGGCACAGCGGCAAACGCCACGCCGAGGTGCGCCTGAGCGAACTTGAGCATGTGCGCATGGACACCCGCCTAGATTTCTCCGTGCGGGTCACACTGGTGCTGGAGGACGGCAACAAAATCCGCCTGCCCTTTGAGGCCACCCCCCGCACCAAACGCTCGAAGACGCGCTGACCGCACGCGGCATCCGCACCAAGCGGTTCCATTTCCAACTGATGCAATAAAACAGACAGGCTTTGCCGCAGCGCCGGTGCAACCCCTGGGGTCAGAGCCCATTCATTCCGCACCACTGGCGTCAAAACCACGAAGGTTCAGTGGTTTGATACATGCTCAAAAGAACGGGCTCATTGCAAAGACCCCATGCCGCTGAACGGAAGCGGTTTTAAACGCCCTTCGGAATTGACGGATCTTCCCCCTGAGCCGCTGCCCAACAGCGCACTGCATAGAAATGTCGCGGAAAGAGGCGTTACATCTGCTTGCAATGCAACAAGCGTTCCCGCGCAGACGCACCTTTTCACGAGAACAATCTGTCAAACCAACGGTGCGAGAATGATGCGCCCTGACCATCCGGTGAACCCACCCAAAACCGCCCCGGCACCAGCGCCCCAATTCAACCTATGCGACTGCGCGCTCCTCAGGGCCGCGCTTGGGGCCGGGTGGCATCAAGCGGCAGGCAATAGGTCTGCTGTCGCAGCCAACCCGCCATGTCGCGCCGCTTGGCCGCTGAATGCATCGGCCCCCAATCTGCTGTCACGCCCTGGCCCTTGCGGCCCTTGTAGCCGTGGATCACCCCATCGCGCGGCACCGTGGTCGCCATGATCCGTGCCGCACAGCTCAGATTGGCCGCACCGTTCTTGAGCGCCGTGCCCGTGCCCACATGACACTGATATCCCCGTGCTGTGGCCGGCAGGATCTGCAACAACCCGTACCACTTGCCACCGCCCCCCACGGCCCAGGGCCGATAGGTGCTTTCGTGTTTGGCCAAAGCTGACATGAACCCCACCCAGAACGCGCGCCGCTCAGCATCGCTGGCCTGGGGTATTTGGGGCACCAGGCGTCAATATCGCCTGGCACCAATTCAACCAACGGTTGCCCGTGGTCTTTCAACGCCGACAGCGCCGCCCGTGTCCAAAGCGCATGGCCCTGCATGTGCTGCCACCGGGTGCGCGGCAGGCCGGCAGGCCGTGCCGGCGGGCGAATGTCGGTTTCAAAACGCGGCAAAGCCTCGGACCCTGCCTGCCCCACATAGGCGGCCTGCACGGTCTCAACCACCTCAGGTTGCGACTGCGCACCCGTCTCTGCCGCAGCAGAGACCGTGCCCCCCAGCACAATCCACACAAAGACCCGTAGCGCTTTCATCACGCGAATATGCAGGACAACACCGATAAATTGCAATCTAGCGCCACATTTCGGACCGCTTTTGGAAACAAACCGCCAAAAACCACGCAATCGTTGCGTCATTCGCCACAATCAGGGGTTGCGGGCATCAACCCTGGCTCGGCAGCGAACCGCCGATGCAACAGAAACACCGCGGTAAATCCGCACCGCCGCCACGCTCTTGCCCTAATGGATGGGCATCTTTCCCAGCATTAACCGCCCAACGGACCTTATCGAATGACCTTTTTGAACGCCCTCATTCAAAAGCACGTCGCCCCCTGGGGAAGCTCTTTCAGGACACACCGCCTGAGGAAACCCCGGTCGCGCCCGTGCCCCCGCTGATCCGGCGTAAATCACAGCGCACGGTGATGGCACAGACACGCGAAGACGCGCTGATGATCGCCTGCCCCGATCCCACGGCAGAGGACAGCATCCGTGAACGCCACCTCAGCCGCGCGCAGCATTTTGCGCGCCAGGAACGCTGGGAAGACGTGATCGCCATCATCGACACGGCAGATAAGGAACGCCACATGACGCCGGGCACCATGCCGGTCGCAGATCTTTTGGCCTATGGCGCGCGTGCCGATGTGGTGCATGCCGCAGAACATGCGCTGATGGATGGATTTCCCGCCAAAGACGCCCCGCTGATGGCGGGCATCGAAGCGTTGGAGCATGTCTTGGCTGAGCACAGCAAGTCACAAATCGTGGCCTGCATCGTGGCCCAGGCGCATATGGACATCGGCTGGGCCTGGCGCGGCAACTCCTGGGACATCGAAGTGCCCGAACGCAACCGCGCCGCGTTTGAAGCGCACTTTGACCGTGCCGGCGATATCATGGCCGAACATTCGGTGAAAAAACCAACCTCCCCTCTGCTGGCTGCAACCCGCTGCGCGCTGATGGGCGGGATGGAGACAGACAAACGCCGCACCGCAGACCTTTATGAGACGCTGATTGATCTGAACCCCGGCAACCCCCGCCCGATGCGTGCGATGGGAAATCAGCTTTTGCCCCGTTGGAGCGGCAGCTACGAAGAGCTTGAGCTTGAAGCCCGCCGCACCGCCGCGCGCACCCATGAAACCTGGGGGCTGGCGGCTATACTTGGGTGCAATTTGATGCCATCGGCTATGATGACGAAGCCTGCGCGAAACTGGATGTTGAGTTCTTTGTTGAAGGGCTGCGCGACATCCTGCAGCGCCGCTCTGACCCCTATACCGCAAACCTTTTGGCGGCCTATTGCGCCAATGCCATCGGCCAGGCCTTTTCCGGCAACGACAAAGCGGATCATAACCGCAACCAGATCGCCAAATGCGCGCAATGGATCGTGCGCAACCATCTGACCGAACTGCATCCGATGATCTGGGCCCATGCCGCGCGCGGTTTTGACAACAACCTGCGCGTCCACTCGCCCACGCGATTTGCCGCCTCCGGCAAAGAGGACGCGATCCGCATCATCACCTCAATGTTCAGCCGCGAAATCGCGGACGGCAAACGCATTGTGTTCACAGATACCGGCCCGGTGGCTCAAGTCTCATAGGCTCTATGCCCATCAAATGGGGTGCGTCCTTCCTGCCTGAATGATCAAAGCTGCCCAATCTGGGCGACTTTATCGGTCCTCTTTGCTGGCTGAGCGACGGTCACGTGACAGGCCGCGGGGCGCTACCTTCTTAACAGCCATGGTGTACGGCCCGATGATGGTCGGCGCATCTTAAGCGAGATGATCTTTTACAATCTCAATGGCTTGCGCTCTGCCGCGCCCAAAAAATACGTCCCGGCTGAGGCACCAGACAACAAGCGATCACAATAAGCGCGACGTATTTGAAAGCTCACCGGACAGCTTCCGGCTTGTCGGTCAAAAAGAAGGGGCATAACGCCCGCCCCCCGGCAACCGCCGTCTTCTGGTCACAAGGCCCGAGCCTATAGCCCAAAACCACCTCGCCAGCTCCCCAAACCCAAATCCCAAACCCAAATCCGTTGCACTGATTGTGCGCTCTGCCTAAGGTACGCTCACGGCGCGCGTGGGCGCAAAAAGGGGGCGGCAGACCACATGACGGCATCAGAGACAACACATGTTCTGATTGCGGACATCACGGGCAGCACCCCGCTTTACGAAAAACTCTCCGAGGCTGAGGCTTTGGCACAGATCAGCGCCGTTCTGGACGAAATGCGCCGGATCATTGATGCCAATAACGGCGAATGCGTCAGTTCCAAAGGCGATGACACCCTCAGCATCTTTGCCAATGCCGGTGATGCCTTTCTGGCCGCCCGCGCCATGGTCGAAACGACATGGGCCCACGGCATGGCGATCCATGCGGGGGCCTATCGCGGTGACATCATCCGCCACGATGCAGACATCTACGGCGACGCCGTCAACACCGCCGCGCGTCTGGCCAGCCTAGCCAAACCAAGCGAAGTTCTGCTGGGCGATACGCTCTTTGACGGGCTGGATGCCAAAACCCAGGCCATTCTGGTGAACATGGGGGGCCTGCGCCTGAAGGGCAAAGGCGCGCCGGTCCAGGTCCATTCCTTTGCGGTCAGCGACATGGACACGCAAACGGTGCTGTTTGGCGCCACCGGCACGACGCAAACGGGGCGGCGTACCGAATCCGTCGCGCTCAATGCCAATGGCGCGCAATGGTCACTGCAGGACGGTGAAAGCCTCACGGTGGGCCGCGCAACTGATTGCGATGTGGTGCTGCAACACCCTTGGGTGTCGCGCAAACACGGCAGCCTTGAGCTGCGCGCAGCACAGCTTGAATACACCGATCACAGCTCATCTGGCAGTGTGATCATCACCGCCGACGGGCAAGAGTTTTCCCTTCAACGCCGCTCCATGCTGCTCAATGGCGTGGGCATGATCCTTGTCGGCACCCAAGACCGCTCGCAAGAGCCCTCAATCATCCACTACGCCACCAACGATCTGGTCCCAGACGTGCCGGGCTGACCCCCGCTCTCCCCCTACGCCCTGCGCCACATCAACGCAAAGCCCAGCTTTTCTTGACGCATATCAAGGTGCTGGCCGCGCGCACATCCTACCCTGTCCCTGTCACCCGAACAAAAGGCTGAAAGGAGACACTGCCATGTACACCAACATTCTCGTCCCCGTCCTGCTGGATGATGATCACGATACCGCCGGGGCCTATGCCATCGCCCAAGCGCTTGCCGCCGATGACGCGCAGTTCCACGTCGTGCACGTGATGGAACCCATCCCCCAATTCGCGGCAACCCAAATCCCCGATGCCGTTTTGACCGAAACACGAGACGCCATGCACAGCGGTCTGCTGTCCTCTGCTGCGGCTTTGCCAGACGCCAAAACCGCCCTCATCAACGGCCATCCCGGATCAGCCATCGTGGATTACGCATCCCAAAACGGCGTGGATTGCATTATCATCGCCTCCCACAAACCGGGGTTGGAGGATTTCTTTCTTGGCTCCACCGCTGCCCGTGTCGTCCGGCACGCCAAATGCGCGGTCCACGTGATCCGCTAACGCACCACGCCCGCACAAAACCGGCACGCCCCTTGAGCCACCCAAGACATCTGCCTACAACGCAAATGCTGGACCGCACAAAGCGCGAGGGGCGACAGATGATCGGATACATCACCGTTGGCGTGGACGATATGAAAGCGGCGGAACAGTTCTATTCCGCCTTTCTGCCCGCGCTTGGCTATGAGGTCGAAGAATACCACGGCGATCTTAGCTATGTTCTGCCGGTCCCCGCAGGCCAGCGGCCTGTGCAACCGGATTTCTACGTCAAATCCCCCTTCAACGGCGCGCCAGCTTCAACCGGCAACGGCAGCATGGTCTCGTTTGAAGCCACCAACCAGCAACAGGTGCGCGACCTGCACGCCGCCGCCCTCGCCGCAGGCGGCAGCAACGAAGGCGCGCCGGGGTTTCGCGCAGATTATGGGCCGAATTTCTACGTGGGCTACCTGCGCGACCCCCAGGGCAACAAAATTGGCCTTTATGCCAGCAACCCCGATGAACCCGGGCGCGACGACTAACGCCCGCTTTCGCAGCCCTTGGGCGCAGAAATCGCCTGCATTCTGCCCCCGCATCCCCGGCAACTCTTGCAGCGCCACCGCCCCTGCCCTAAGACCGCGCAAGGACATTTGCGCAAGAGGCATAAGATGCTTGATCTGACCTATGAGACCCCCAAACCCCGCGTGATTGCAGGGGCCAAGCACGACTGGGAACTTGTGATCGGGATGGAAGTCCATGCCCAGGTCAGCTCAAACGCGAAACTCTTCTCCGGTGCCTCCACCTTGTTTGGGGCCG
Organism: Sulfitobacter sp. GN1-4; assembly: GCF_055693825.1. NCBI lineage: Bacteria > Pseudomonadati > Pseudomonadota > Alphaproteobacteria > Rhodobacterales > Roseobacteraceae > Sulfitobacter > Sulfitobacter sp. GN1-4. The sequence continues at coordinate 2,564,148 of NZ_JBVFUQ010000003.1, forward strand.
AACCCAACTCAAACGTGGCCTTTGTGGACGCAGCCATGCCCGGCATGCTGCCCGTCATCAACGAATACTGCGTGGAACAGGCGGTGCGCACCGGGCTGGGCCTCAAGGCTGAGATCAATCTGAAATCCGCCTTTGACCGCAAGAACTATTTCTACCCCGACCTGCCGCAAGGCTATCAGATCAGCCAGCTTTATGAACCCATCGTGGGCGAAGGCGAGGTGCTGGTGGAACTGGGCGATGGCACCGCGCGGCTGGTGCGGGTGGAACGCATCCACATGGAACAGGACGCGGGCAAATCCATCCACGACATGGACCCCAACATGTCCTTTGTGGACCTGAACCGCACAGGCGTCTGCCTGATGGAAATCGTCTCGCGCCCCGACATCCGCGGCCCCGAAGAGGCTGCCGCCTATCTCGCCAAACTGCGCCAGATCATGCGCTATCTGGGCACCTGCAACGGTGACATGCAGTCCGGTGCGATGCGCGCTGACGTCAACGTCTCCATCTGCCGTCCGGGCGATTATGAGCGTTATCAGGAAACGCAGGATTTCTCTCACCTGGGCACACGCTGTGAGATTAAGAACATGAACTCCATGCGCTTCATCCAGCAAGCCATTGAAGTTGAAGCCAAACGCCAGATCGCCATTGTTGAGGCCGGCGGCAAGGTTGAGCAGGAAACGCGCCTGTTTGATCCTGACAAACAAGAAACCCGTTCCATGCGGTCCAAGGAAGAAGCGCATGATTACCGCTACTTCCCCGATCCCGATCTGCTCCCCCTGGAGATTGAGCAAGCCTGGGTCGACGACATCGCCGCCAACCTGCCCGAACTGCCCGACGCCAAAAAGGCGCGCTTTATCGGGGACTTTGGTCTGTCCGATTACGACGCCTCCGTGCTGACCGCCGATCTGGACAGTGCCGGGTATTTTGAAGCGACAGCCGAAGGCCGCGACGGCAAGATGGCCGCGAACTGGGTGATCAACGAACTCTTTGGCCGTCTGAAAAAAGACGACAAAGACATCACCGACAGCCCCGTCTCTCCGGCACAGCTGGGCCAGATCATTGACCTTATCGCCTCCGATGCCATCTCAGGCAAAATCGCCAAGGACGTGTTTGAGATCAGCTACACCACCGGTCGCGAACCCAATGAGATCGTTGAGACTGAAGGCATGAAGCAGGTCACCGACACCGGCGCTATTGAAGCTGCTGTGGACGAGATCATCGCCGCCAACCCCGATCAGGTCGCCAAGGCCCAGGAAAACCCCAAGCTGGCAGGTTGGTTTGTGGGTCAGGTGATGAAAGCCACCGGCGGCAAGGCAAATCCAAAGGTCGTGAACCAGCTGGTCAGCCAAAAGCTCAAATCCTGAGCCAAAAGGCCCATGCAGATCCCGTTCCGCTCCTCCTACCAGACGGTCAAGCCTGAGTGGATTGACTTTAACGGCCATCTTAACATGGCCTATTACAACGTCCTGTTCGATCAGGCAGTGGATCAGCTCTATCCCACCTGGGGATTTGGGGAGAGCTATGTCAAAGAGACCGGCTGCACCACCTATGTGGCTGAATTCCACGTCTGCTATCTGCGCGAGCTTCATGAAGGCGATGACGTGACCTGCGTCATCCATCTGGTCGATTTTGATGAAAAGCGGTTCCACCTCTACTGCGAACTTTACCATCAAGACGGCTGGCTGGCCGCCACCGGCGAAGGGCTGACGCTGCATGTGGATCAATCCGGCCCCAAAGTGGCCCCCATGCCGCAACACATCCAGGATGCTCTGGCAGCCTACAAAGCGGGTCAAAAAGATCCGCTGCCCGAAGGGCGGATCGGGCGGCGCATCGGTCTGAAGCCCAAGGCTGCGCCCTAACACGCCCGTATTTCCAAGCGTATGCACCTGCGGTGTACGCCCGGTGTACAAGATGTGACAATTCACACTTCGTTAACACCGCGCCCCGTTCCCTTTCCGCAGACCAGCCGCTAAAACCGGGAAAACCCACATTGGACATGCCATGCCACGTTACGAGTACAAAGTCGTTCCGGCCCCCACAAAAGGGCTCAAAGCCAAGGGGCTTAAAACCCCAGAGGCGCGTTTTTCAAACGCAATCCAGCATTTGATGAACACCCTGGCCGAGAAAGGCTGGGAATATCAGCGCGCTGAAACCCTGCCATCTGTCGAACGCGCGGGCCTGACCTCAAGCACCACGGAATGGCGCAACGTCCTGGTCTTCCGCCGCCTGCGCGAAGACGATGTCGACGCCTTCTCACCCGAGCTGCTGCCCGCCCCATCTGAGGCCGATCCGCCGTCTGAGCCCAAGTTGACGGAAGAGGCGAAAGCCCCGTCAAAACCGGCTGAGGACGCAACGCCAGAACCATCCGACAGCAAGGATACAGAGGCCAAGGAAGCAACAGACGCAGCCGACAACGGTGTCGAAGACACCAGCGACGTCAAAGCCCCCAGCACCAGCCTTGAGGCATTGGCGACAAGTCGAAAGTCAGAAAAATCTGATGCTTAGCGGGTAAACTTAAACATCCAGATCAAGTGCCAGCGCGTGAATGCGGCCAATCAGATCAGCCCCCAATGCCGCATGCACAGCGCGGTGACGGGCCACACGGCTTTGCCCCTTGAAGGCCTCTGACCGGATGCGCACATTGAAATGGCTTTCGCCACCTTCTTGAAACCCAGCATGCCCACGGTGGCTTTCGCTGTCATCCACAACCTCTAATTCACGCGGGTCGAAAGCAGCGCGCAGCCGGGTCTCAATCTCTTGTGTTTTTGTCACGATCTTTTTCCCTGCATTTTGCATTCTGCCCCTTCAATCTTGCCCGATAGCCTCTAAACTCAACCGCCTGAGTCGGAAAGGTGTAACCCATGAGCAAACCTGATCCCTTTGGATCTCGACATGTCCGTGTCCTCCTCCAAGAAAAAGAACCCCCGGGGCCGCCGGGGCATGTCAGGGGCGTCTGAAACCTCGACGCGTATCTGCGATCACGACGGATGCGACATGCCCGGCAAGTTCCGCGCGCCCAAAGCACCTGACGTGTTGGACGACTATTTCTGGTTCTGCCAGGAACACGTGCGCGAATATAACCTGAAATGGAATTTCTTCGACGGCACCACCGAAGCCGAGATGAACGCGCAGCGCTCGCAGGACAAAGTTTGGGAACGCAAAACCAAACCGCTGGGCGATCCTGAGGCGCGGGCCTGGGCACGGTTGGGCATCGAAGACCCGCACCAGGTGCTGGGCAAGAACGCCACACAAAACCCCGGCAAGGGCGCGCAAGCGGGTCGCCGTCTGCCGCCGACAGAACGCCGTGCGGTGGAAATTCTGGACGTCAAAGACAATATGACGAAGCCGGAAATCAGGAAAGCTTACAAAGCCTTGGTCAAGGTTCTTCATCCAGACATGAACGGCGGCGACCGCAGCCAGGAAGACCAGTTGCAGCAGGTGAAATGGGCTTGGGACCAGCTAAAGGACAGCCGCAACTTTAAGGATTAAACCTGCGGCCTCTGATGCCGCGGACAAGGAGGCCACATGGACTACCCCTATGATCTGGGCACATATGGGTGCCGCGTCACCACGCAAAGCCCTGAGGCGCAGCTGTGGTTCAATCGCGGGCTGAACTGGCTTTACGGCTTTAACCATAAAGAAGCGATTGTGTGCTTTGATCGCGCAGCAGAGGCCGATCCGACCTGCGCGATGGCCCATTGGGGCCACGCCTATGCCGCGGGGCCAAACTATAACATGCCCTGGGACCGTTTTGACGAAAAAGGGCGACGTGAGGCGTTGGAGGACGCTTTTGATGCGCTCACCCGCGCGCAGGCGTTGAACGTTGGCCTGACCTCATCGGAAGCAGCGCTGATTGACGCGCTTGCCGCGAGATATCCTCAGCGCGATGTGGCTGAGGGGATGGAGGCCTGGGATCATGCCTTTGCCCAAAAGATGGAGGCTGTCGCGGCAGCGCATCCCGATGACTTTGATCTGGCCACAATCTATGTTGATGCGCTTTTGAACCTAACGCCTTGGAATATGTGGGATATTCATACAGGGCAGATCGCGGAAGGGGCTGAGACGGCCAAGGCGCAAGCCACGCTGGAACGACTGATGCGCGCGCCCGGTGGCATGGCGCATCCGGGGCTTTTGCATTTCTACGTACATCTGATGGAAATGTCGCCCACCCCGGAACTGGCGCTGAAAGCGGGTGACCGTCTGCGCACCCTGGTGCCGGACGCCGGACATCTGGTGCACATGCCCAGCCATATCGACGTGCAATGCGGCGACTATGAAGGGGTGGTGCGCTGGAACGAAAAGGCCATTGAGGCCGATCTGATCTATTATGAGCGCGAGGGCGCTTTTAACATCTATACCGGCTACCGGCAGCACAACTATCACTTCGTGATGTACGGCGCGCTGTTCCTGGGTCAGTTTGAACCGGCCATGCGCGCGGTGCGCGGGGTGAAAGACACCACGCCCGACGCGCTCTTGCAGATCAAATCGCCCCCCATGGCCGATTTCTTTGAGGCCTATGTCTCGATGGAGCCGCATGTGCTGATCCGCTTTGGCATGTGGGAAGAAATCCTGAAACTGGACCTGCCCGAAGACCGCGAAACCTATTGCAGCGGCGTGGCGATGATCGAATACGCCAAGGCGCTGGCCCTGTCGGCCCTGGGCCGCATTGAAGAGGCCGAAGCGCAGTACGCCGTCTTTGAAGCCGCCCGAGATGCGGTGCCAGAATCGCGGCTGTTGCACAACGCAACCGTTCAGCAATTGCTGGAAGTGGCGACCGCGATGCTGGACGGTGAGCTGGCCTACCGCAAGGGTGATTTTGACCATGCTTTCAAACGCTTGCGCGATGCCGTGGCGCTGGATGATGCCCTGCCCTACGATGAGCCCTGGGGCTGGATGCAGCCCACGCGCCACGCGCTTGGCGCGTTGTTGTTTGAACAGGGGCACCATGCAGAGGCGGAATTGGTGTTCCGGCAGGACTTAGGGCTGGCCCCCGGCCTGCCCCGCGCCTGCCAGCATCCCGATAACGTCTGGGCGCTGCGCGGGCTTTACGATTGTCTGACTGCGCAGGGCAAAACATCGGATGCGGCCATGCTCAAGCTGCGTCTGGATGTGGCAGAAGCGCGGGCTGATCGCCCGGTAAAGGCCGCTTGTGGCTGCGCACAAGTTGCCATGGCTGACGGCTGATCCATATAACTGGCCGTATGGGTGCACAATCTGTTAGGCCAGCCCTTGCAGGGGCCGAGGATATGGTGCACCACGGGGCGGATTTTACCTCCCCGAAAAGCGGACAGGAAAGGACACCGACATGGCCGATGGCGCGCTCGATCTCAATATGAAGCCCACCGAAGAGATCTCTGTCCGCGAGGTGTTTGGCATCGACACGGATATGGTGGTCAAAGGATTTCCAGAGCGCACCGAACGTGTGCCTGAGCTAGACAGCACCTACAAATTTGACCCCGATACAACGCTGGCCATCCTGGCCGGGTTCAACAACAACCGCCGCGTGATGATCCAAGGTTATCACGGCACGGGTAAATCCACGCACATCGAACAAGTCGCGTCACGCCTGAACTGGCCTGCGGTACGCGTGAACCTCGACAGCCACATCAGCCGGATCGACCTGATCGGCAAAGACGCGATCAAGCTGCGCGACGGCAAACAGGTCACCGATTTCCAGGAAGGCATCCTGCCTTGGGCGCTGCGCAACCCGACGGCCATCGTTTTTGATGAATATGACGCGGGCCGTGCGGACGTGATGTTCGTGATCCAGCGTGTGCTGGAAGTGGACGGCAAGCTGACGCTGCTGGATCAGAACGAAGTGATTGAGCCGCACCCCTATTTCCGCATCTTCGCCACAGCGAACACCGTGGGTCTGGGCGACACGACGGGCCTTTATCACGGCACACAGCAGATCAACCAAGGCCAGATGGACCGGTGGTCCCTGGTGGCGACGTTGAACTACCTCAGCATTGACGCAGAGACAGCAATCGTTCTGGCCAAATGCCCGCATTACAACACCGCTGAGGGCCGCAAGACCGTCAAGCAGATGGTGACCGTGGCGGACCTGACCCGCACGGCCTTCATGAACGGGGAGCTGTCCACCGTGATGTCACCTCGGACCGTGATCGCCTGGGCGCAAAACTCTGAGATTTTCCGAAATGTGGGCTATGCCTTCCGCCTGAGCTTCCTCAACAAATGTGATGAGCTTGAGCGTCAGACGGTGGCGGAATTCTACCAGCGTTTGTTCGACGAAGAGCTGCCAGAGAGTGCGGCAAGCGTGAGCTTGGGGTGAGATCCGGGCTACGGCATTCGATTACGGTGTGGACAGGCCAGTGGTCTGTTCCATCGCGTCGAGCCGGTCTTCGTGGCCCGCGACATTGCCAGCCAGCAGGACCATTATGTGGCTTATACCGTCGATCCTTAGATTGGTTTCGTCAAAACGTTCATTCACTTCCTGCCGAAACGCATCCAGTTCGCCACGCATCCCGCCCATATCTTTGCGCATTTCACGCATTTCGCCGCGCATCTCTTGCAGCAACCGGATGGTGTGATTTTCGGTATCGTCGGCCGTTGAAGTCCTTTCGCGCCTATGCGTTGAATATGAGAGCGCACCACCAAATTGTAAACCTTGCGTAAAGAAACGGTTAACGCTGATGAGCAAACCTACCGACAATCCCGCAGACGCGTTCAAAAAGGCCTTGGCCGAAGCCTCCAAGGTAATGGCCAACGATCCTGAGCTGAATGTGACCTATTCGGTCGACCCGTCGGGTCTGTCGGGTGAGACGATGCGCCTGCCGCAGGTCAGCCGCCGGATGACCCGTGAAGAGGTGCTGTTGGCGCGCGGCACGGCCGATGCCCTGGCGCTGAACCGGCGCTATCACAACGGCCAGACCCACGCCCGCTATGCCCCGCAGGGGGAAATGGCGCGTGACCTTTATGAGGCGATGGAAACCGCCCGTTGCGAAGCCATGGGCGCGCGGGACATGCCCGGCACCGCCGGCAACATCGACGTCAAGATCAAGCATGAGGCGCTGCGGCGCGGCTATGACCAAGCCAAACAGGCCAGCGACGTGCCCTTGGCCACGGCCGCTGGATACCTGGTGCGCCATCTGGCCACCGGGCGCGATTTGCCCACCGGTGCGGCCAACGCGATGGAGCTGTGGCGCGGGTTTATCGAAGATCAGGCGGGCGGCACGCTAGAGGACATGGGCGATCTCTTGGATGATCAGGCCGCTTTTGCCAAATTCGCCCGTCAGATGATCACCGATCTGGGCTATGGCGATCAGCTGGGCGATGACCCTGACGCGCTGGACGAAGATCAGGAAGACGAGGCCGAAGAAGGTGCTGAGGAGGAACAGGATCCCGACAGCACCGGCCAGGATGACCAGGATGAAGATGACGCCGAAGGCTCAGCCGAGCAAAGCCAGGAAGAGCAACAGGATTCCGCAGAAGCCCAGGTTTCCATGGACGACATGGCCGATCAGGAACTGGGCGAAGAGGCGGACATGCCCGAGGGCGAAGCGCCCTTGGAGCCGCCTGCCCCTCAGCCCGTCTCCGAGGCCGATCCGAACTATCAGGTTTATCTCGACACCCATGACGAGGTGATCGGTGCCGAAGAGCTTGCCGAACCAGTCGAGCTGGAGCGTTTGCGCGCCTATCTCGATCAGCAGCTTGAGCCGCTCAAAGGCGCGGTCAGCCGTCTGGCCAACAAGCTGCAGCGCCGGTTGCAAGCCCAGCAAAACCGCTCATGGGAGTTTGATCTGGAAGAAGGCACATTGGACGCGGGCCGCCTGGCGCGGGTTGTGGCCAACCCAACCACGCCGCTTAGCTTCAAGGTCGAAAAAGACACCGAATTCCGCGACACCTGTGTGACGCTGCTTTTGGACAACTCAGGCTCCATGCGGGGGCGCCCGATCTCCATCGCGGCGATCTGTGCGGATGTGCTGGCGCGCACGCTGGAGCGGTGCAACGTTAAGGTCGAAATCCTGGGCTTTACCACCCGCGCCTGGAAAGGCGGACAGGCCCGTGAGGCTTGGCTGAACGAAGGCCGTCCCACTCAGCCTGGGCGGCTGAACGATCTGCGGCACATCATCTATAAATCAGCCGATGCCCCCTGGCGGCGGACCCGTCCGAACCTGGGGTTGATGATGAAAGAGGGCCTGCTAAAGGAAAACATCGACGGTGAGGCGCTGGAATGGGCGCACCGGCGGATGCTGGCCCGGCATGAGGCGCGCAAGATCCTGATGGTCATCTCTGACGGCGCGCCGGTGGACGATTCCACCCTGTCCGTGAACCCGGCCAACTACCTGGAAAAACACCTGCGTGACGTGATTGCGATGGTGGAAAAACGCAGAGCGGTTGAGCTTTTGGCGATCGGCATTGGCCATGACGTGACGCGTTATTATGACCGCGCGGTGACGATCACCGACGTGGATCAGCTTGCCGGTGCCATGACAGAGCAGCTTGCCGCCCTGTTCGACAGTGACCCGCGCGCGCGCGCCCGTGTTATGGGCATGCGCAAGGCAGGCTGACAGAAACGCCCAATATTGAAGGGAGGCCATGATGTTCCAGAGCTTTGAGGTAACCGCCCGGCCAGAACAGGGGCCTGCCCGGCTGGCTGATCTGCGCACGGCAATGGCACGGGCCTGCGTGGATGGTTTTCTGGTTCCGCGTGCCGATGTGCACCAGGGCGAATATGTTGCAGCGCATGATGAACGGTTGGCATGGCTCACCGGGTTTACCGGCTCTGCCGGGTTTTGCGCGGCACTGCGTGACGTGGCGGGTGTTTTCATTGACGGGCGATACCGTACGCAGGTGAAATCCCAGGTGGCGGCTGATTTTACGCCAGTGCCCTGGCCCGAGGTGACCCTGGGCCAATGGTTGAAAGAGCAACTGCCAGACGGCAGCGTTGTTGGGTTTGATCCCTGGCTGCACACGCCCGGCCAGATCGAAGATGTGCGCAAAGAGCTGATGGGCAGCGGCATCGCTCTGCAGGCCTGCGACAACCTGGTGGACCAGATCTGGGCGGATCAGCCTGCCCCGCCGATGGCCGCAGCCAAGATCCATCCGCTTGAATTTGCGGGCGAAAGCCATGCGGACAAACGGGCGCGCCTTGCCAAGGTGGTCACGGACGCAGGCTGTGCCACGGCGGTGATCACCCTGCCCGACAGCCACAACTGGCTCTTGAACATCCGCGGCGCTGACATTCCGCGCAACCCGGTGGCGCATGGTTTTGCGTTCTTGCACGCAGACGGCAGCGTGGATCTGTTCATGGCGCTGCAAAAGTTGGAAGGCTTGGCCGAACATCTGGGGCCTGAGGTGCGCGCCCACGCACCGCAGGCTTTGCAAACTGAACTGGCAGCGCTTTCCGGCGCGGTGTTGCTGGACAAGCAATCTGTGCCAGTGGCCATTGCCGATGCCTTGGGCGATCAGGTGGTTTGGGGCGACGATCCTTGTGCGATCCCGAAGGCCTGCAAAAACCCCGCTGAGGTTGCGGGCAGCGCAGAGGCACATTTGCGCGATGGTGCCGCACTTTGTGAATTGCTGGCCTGGCTGGACGCACAAGCGCCGGGCAGCCTGACCGAGACCCAGGTCGTGACGCAGCTTGAAGCCGCGCGGCGCAAGGACAACGCGCTGCAGGACATCAGCTTTGAGACCATTGCGGGCACCGGCCCTAACGGGGCCATCATGCATTACCGAGTGACCGAGGAAACCGACAGCCGGTTGCAAGACGGGCATTTGCTGGTGTTGGATTCAGGCGGCCAGTATCTGGACGGGACCACCGACATCACCCGCACGGTGGCCATCGGCACGCCCCCCGCCGAGGCAGCTGCCGCCTTTAGTCGTGTGCTGAGCGGGATGATCGCGATGAGCCGGCTGCGCTGGCCTGTCGGTCTGGCCGGGTGCCACATTGAAGCGATTGGCCGGATGCCCCTGTGGTTGGCGGGGCAGGATTTCGATCATGGGCTGGGCCACGGTGTGGGCGCTTATCTGAGCGTGCATGAAGGGCCGCAACGGTTAAGCCGGATCAGCCAAGTGCCGTTGCGCCCTGGTATGATCCTGTCGAATGAGCCGGGATATTACCGCGAAGGGGCTTTTGGCATACGGATTGAAAACCTGTTGGTGGTGGAACCGGCCCCGGCCCTGCCTGGCGGAGATGATCACCGCGCGATGCTGCAGTGGCGCACGCTGAGCTTTGCGCCCATCGACAAGCGCCTGATTGTGCCCGAGCTTTTGGAGCCTGCCACCCGCGATTGGCTGAACGCGTATCATTTGGACGTTGCGGAAAAGATCGGCCCGCGTGTTTCCCCCGAAACAAAACTATGGTTGGATAACGCGACAGCGGCACTGTAAGTTGGCGCAGACAGATTTGGGGGGTGGAAAAATGGCAAGTCATATCACGATCAGAAAGGCACCTGGCACATGGACAGTGCGCGCAGGCGGCGCTGTGCTGGGTGAAAGTTCAAACGCGTTGGAGCTGATCGAAGGGGATGCCCCCGCGGTCATCTATTTCCCGCGCGCAGACATCGCGATGGCCTTTCTTGATACCTCAGACAGCACCAGCCACTGTCCGCACAAGGGCGACGCGAGCTATTATTCTGTGGTGACCAAAAGCCGGACGCTGGAAAATGCGGTCTGGTCTTACGAAGACCCCAAGGATGCGGTGGCCGACATCAAAGATCACCTGGCGTTCTATAAGATGGACGAGATCACGGTTGAGCAAATCTGATCAAGCGTTCCTCCCACCACTCGGTTGGGGGCGCTGAGCTTTTTGCTCACCCCTGCATCCGGGCGTAGGACACCAAAGCCATCGAATTTCGGTTCGCCAGCCAGGCGGCGTTTTCTTCCAAAGTGCTCACATCGGTGCCCAGCAGCACCGCGACAACCTCGTTGTCATAGATCACTTCGGTGCCTGCGCCGTCTTCGGTTGGTCTGATGCCAACAAAGGTGGTGTCTTCGGCGGTGTCTTCATCTTCGGTCAGGGCAACTTCTTCGCCGTTGCGGTCCACCACGATCAGGACGTCTTCTTCTGGGTTGAAATCGGTCATCGTGACCTTGTCTTCGCCTTTTGGCGCGCTGTCGTCCAAGCCTAGGACTTTCATGATGTCCGTTGCGTCATTCTCTGTGCCCATATCGGCCTGATCCCCAATCAAAACGTCATCGCCATCGCTGCCAATCAATGTGTTTACACCATCTGCGACGGCCTCCGTCGGTGCCTCCTCAGCCTCCGCATCTGCCAAAGCGCTTATTTCAAGCGGGCCTTCTAAGGCGGGCAGGCTGTCATCCTCGGCGGCGGCAGATCCCACCTCAGAAATGTCCGGGTTTTCTTCATCTGCATCTGTCCCTGCATCGGCCAGCACCTCCTCCTCAGCTTCTGGAGAGACATCAGCGGCCAAGGCCGGATCTGTTGGAGACGCAAGTTCTGTTGCCGCGTCGGCCCCCTCTTCGGGCGCGTCTTCGGCCCCCACTTCTGGTGCGGCCACCGCGTCTTCAGCCGTTGCGGTTGAGGCCTGCGTGATTGAGACCTGAGTGCTTTCCAACCGGTCCTCCCCTTCTGTTCCGGCAAGTTCATCGGGTGGGGAATGGGTCAAACCGCTTTCGCCGCGGATGATGCTGATCGTGCCATCCTGTTCGAACTGGTCCAGCAGGTTTTCAGCCTCATCCGTGCTGACCGTATCATCCGTCTCCGTGCTTTCATCTGGTAGAAAATCCTCCACCTCCGGTGCCAAAGAGGACAGCAACACCCCCACGCCCAGCACAGACAGCAAGATCAAACCGGTCATTCAGACATTCTCCTTGGGGTGTTCGTCAGACCCGCAGCCCTGACGCAATTGTTCACGCACCGGAAACAATCCGACGCGGGCACACCAAATGCCTAAAGATTTAAGATATCATGAATGTTCTTCGGCCGCCGTCGCCGCCAGGGCGCGGTTATACGCCTTGAGCGCATCCATATGGAACAAGGCCCCCAACAGCTCTGGCGGCGCGTCGGCTGAGAGGGTGACCACCGGAATAAACCGCGCGCCGCTGGTCTCAAAGATCGGCATGGCAGCCTCTAGCGTGGCGGCCCCGTCGATATAGGTGCCTTCGTTGATCAACGCCCAGCATTCGTCTTCGGGGGCGGCCATCGGGTCATTGGGGCGCCGCATGATCCGGGCCACCATGAACATCGCCAGCAAATAGGCCTGCGGCCCTGCGGCAAGATGAATGCCGCGCCGTTCCATCTGGGTGAGGAAAAAGCTTCTGTCGACAATACGGCTTGCCAGCGCCGTGGACATGCTGACCGCCACCATCACCGCAAGCCCGGTCTGCCAGTCGCCCGTCAGCTCAAAAACAATCAGGGTTGTCGAAATGGGCGCGCCCAGCACGGCGGCGGCCACGGCCCCCATGCCCGCCAGCGCATACAGCGAAGAGGAGCCGGACACATCGGGGAAAACCCCCGTCGCAATCAGCCCAAAGGCCAAGCCCACCAAAGCGCCAATCATCAACGAGGGTGAAAAGACCCCGCCGCCCATACGCCCACCCAAGGTGATCGCGACAGCGGCGACTTTGAACACCGCAAACACCACCGCTTCGCGCAGGCCGATGCTGCCGGTGAGCGATAAGGACAGGGTTTCATAGCCCACCCCAATGATATGCGGATACCACAGCGCCATCAGCCCCAAGAGCACCCCCGCCACTGTGGGGCGCAGCCACCGGGGCGCGCCGGTCTTGTTTTGCAGATGGTTGCCAAAATCCTCAGCCCAGAAGATGCTGCGCATCAAGGCAACCGCCACCAAGCCGCAGGTCAGACCCAAGAGCAAAAACGCGGGCAGCTCAACGTAGAACTGCAGATCCACGTAATCTGCCAGCGAATATTCCGTGACGCCGCCAAACTCGAGCCGGTTGATCACCGTGCCAGCAACGCTGGCAATGACAATCGGCGCAAAGGCGTGCACCGCAAAGTGACGCAGCACCACCTCAAGCGCAAAGAGAGCGCCCGCAATAGGCGCGTTGAAACTGGCCGACACCGCCGCTGCGACAGCGCAGCCCAACAGGTCGCGGCCCGTGATGCCATCGGCGTTGATCTTGTTGCTGACCCAAGTGGAGATCACGCCCGCGATGTGCACCACCGGCCCTTCACGGCCCGATGAGCCACCGGTGCTGAGCGTGATCCAGGATGCAATGGCCGATGCGATGCCTGCTTTGGTCTCAACCCGACCGTCATGCAGCGCCGCCCCCAAGATCACATCTCCCACAGACCGCGCGCGGGCGTCATTGGTAAAGTGGTGCAGGATCAGCCCCACAACCAGCCCGCCGCCCGTTGGGATCAGCACCACCCAATACCAGTCCAACCCACTGATAAACGTGTGTAAATTGAACACATCATCCGTGCCGTAAAGCGTGGATTGCAGCCAATAAATCGCCTTGCGGAATATCAACGCGGCATAGCCTGCCGCGATCCCGATCAACAGCGCGATGAACCAAAAGGTGATCTTGCCCGGGCCGCGCTGGCGGATGACCTGCAGGCCTTGCTTGCAGGCGCCAAGCGCCATGTCGAATTGCTGGGAAAGGAACGAGGGGTCTGGAGTGCGCTCGCTCACCTTTGCCTCCCCCTCAGCCTGCCAGCAACGCTTGGGCAGCGGCGCGGGCGGCATCGGTGATGGTATCCCCCGACAACATCCGCGCGACCTCATCCACCCGTTCAGGGGCGGACAGCGGAATGACCGTGGATGTGGTCATGCCTTTCTTCACTGCCTTTTCCACCCGCCAGTGATGCGCGCCCAGGGCTGCAACCTGCGGGGAATGCGTGACCACCAGCACCTGACCGGTGCTGGCCAACGACGACAGCCGCCGCCCCACAGCATCCGCCGTGGCCCCGCCCACGCCCCGGTCAATTTCATCAAAGATCAGGGTCAAACCGGATTGGTTTTGCGTAAGGCATACCTTCAGCGCCAACAGAAAGCGGCTGAGTTCCCCACCAGAGGCGATTTTGCCCAAGGGGCCTGCAGGCGCACCCGGATTGGTGGCGACCGTAAAGCCGACCGTTTCCTGCCCTTCGGGCCCCGGCATATCCGGCGCGATCTGCGTGGCAAAGACCGCGCGCTCCATCTTGAGGGGGGCCAATTCGGCTGAGACCGCCTTGTCCAGCTTTCCCGCCGCTTTCTTGCGGGCGGCCGAAAGCGCATCTGCTGCTGCCCCATAGGCCGCCTCAGCCGCGGCGACGGCGCGGGCATGATCGGCCTGAGCCGCCTCACCTGCATCCAACGCCTCAAGCTTGGTGCGCAGGGTATCTGCAAAGCCCGCCAGATCATCGGGGGCGACATCATGCTTGCGTGCCAGGGCGCGGATCGCAAAAAGGCGCTCTTCTGTTTCTTCCAGCTCCAGGGGGTTGAACGTCATTGCGTCGATGGCTTGGGACACCCCTGCCATCGCGTCATCAAGCTCAACCATCGCGCGGCCCAAAGCCGCCATCGGCGCCTCTAGCGCGCCTTCGGCCTGGGCTGCGGCCCCATCGAGCCAGCGCAAAGCGGCGGCCAGATTTTGCTCCGCCCCCTCAGAGCCCATCACCGCATAGGCGTTGACCACATCCGCGCGGATCTTTTCCGCCCCCTGCATCAAGCGGCGTTTGGTATCAAGAATGGCTTCTTCGCCTTCCTCGGGGGCCAGCTGATCCAGCTCTGCCACCGCGTGGCGCAGAAACTCTTCTTCGGCGGCGATGGCCGCACGTGCCTCTGCCGCCTCAGCCTGCGCCTTGCGCGCGGCACTCAGTGCCTGCCAGGCGCGGCGCACCTTGACCAACAGTGCGGCATTGCCCGCAAAATCATCCAGAATGGCGCGGTGGCCACGGGGGTTCAAAAGCCCCCGGTCGTCATGTTGCCCGTGCAATTCCACCAGCGTCTCAGACAGTTGGCGCAACACCTCGCCCGAACACCGGCGGTCATTCACCCAGGCCGTCTTGCGCCCATCCGCGCTGTTGATGCGCCGTAAAATCAGCTCATCCCCGCTGGGCAATCCAGCCTCTTGCAAGATGGCATGCGCAGGGTGATCCTTGGGCAGATCAAACCAGGCGGTCACCTCACCCTGTGCCGCACCTTGCCGCACAAGATCAGCGCGACCACGCCAACCCAGAACAAAGCCCAGAAGAATCCAACAAGATAGACTTGCCCGCCCCGGTTTCACCGGTCAGCACATTCAACCCCGGTTGAAAGCCAAGTTCCAACCGGTCAATGATCAGCATGTCCGAGATATCAAGCCCGCGCAGCATCAGCTTAGCCTATCGGAGGGGGCGGTGCCCCAGTTGTTACAGCCACTCACCTTTGATGGTCTGCCGGTAGGCTGCCGCGAGCCAATTGTCCTTAAAGAACGCAGGCTCCAGCCCCTGCCCCGTCAACAGACGGTAGCTGTCTTCATACCATTCGGTGGATTGGAAATTGTGGCCCAGAATCGCCCCTGCCGTCTGAGCCTCGGTGTTCAAGCCAAGCGACAGATAGGCCTCAACCAAGCGGTGCAACGCCTCAGCCGTGTGCGAGGTGGTTTGGAAATCTTCCACCACAACGCGGAAACGGTTGATCGCGGCGGTATAGTGATCCCGCTTGAGATAATAGCGCCCGATCTCCATCTCTTTGCCCGCCAGATGATCAAAGGCCAGATCGAACTTCAGGATGGCTGAGTTGGCGTATTCGCTCTCAGGATAGATCTCAATCACGTCTCTGAGCGATTGCAGCGCCTGAAAGGTCAGGCCCTGATCCCGGCCCACTTCGTCGATCTGATCATAATAGCTAAGCGCCAAGAGATACTGGGCATACGCCGCATCATCATCATCGGGGTAGAAATCAATGAACCGCTGTGCCGCTGCACGCGAATTTGGGTAATCCTTGTCGCGGTGATAGCTGAACGCCTGCATGATCAACGCGCGGCGGGCCCAATCGGAATAAGGATAAAGCCGCTCAATCTCAGAGAAATAGAACGCCGCCTCACCGGCCTGCCGGCGGTTCAGCTCATATTCGCCGCGTTCAAAGATTTGTTCGGCTGAATAGGTCTCAAGCGGGATTTCCTGTGGGTTCAGCAATGTGCCGCCAACACGCCCGGCGTTGCGGTCACCGCCGCAGGCGGCCAAAGCGGCCACAACACATAATCCACCGATCACCCGCGCGGCAGATTTTGTCCTGCTCATGCCCACACCGTCCCGCATCTTCACACCCATGGTCTTGGCAACCCTTCTTTGCCCACTTGCTAGCACATTAATCGGCGATGCAAAACGCCGATTCTTGGTCATATCCCCCGGAACGAACACAAGCCTGTGCAGCAGCGCAAAACCAGCCACATCAAAGACATATCGCTCTAGAAGATTGGGTTCAATGGGCGCGCGCCGTTGCGGGCAGCGCCAGGGCCACATTGGTCAGGCAACCTGTGGGATTTCGTCCCAAACCAAGCCGTAGCCCGGCAAGCGCCGGGCGGTAAAGGCGGTGCATTCCACCATGCGCACAGCACCCGGTGTACCAAAAAGCTTGCGCAGAAGCGTGTTGGTCAGCGAATGGCCCGCGCGCACGCCAGTGTAGTGACCCAGCAAAGGCGCACCAGCAAGTGCCAGATCGCCCAAAGCATCCAGCATCTTATGGCGGACAGGTTCATCGGCATGGCGCAAACCACCGGGGCTGATCACCCGGTCGCCATCAAAAACAACCGCGTTTTCGCCCGACGTGCCGCCCAGCGCCAAGCCATTGGCCTGCATCGCAACTACATCGGCCTGACGACAGAACGTGCGGCTGTCGCACAGCTCACGCGCGAAAGAGCCGTTGTTCATCACCAGCGACTTTTGCTGATACCCGATCGCGGCATCGGCAAAGTCGATTTCAAAATCAATCCGCAGGGTGTCCGACGGGGCCAGCGTTGCGGTTGCATCGCCTTCCGTCACGGTCACGGTCACGGTTTTCAAAACCTCAAATGCCATCACAGGCGCGGCCAACTGGCGAATGCCGCGCTGCATGAAGCCGCGCACAAAAGGCACAGCCGACCCATCCAGGATCGGCACCTCAGGTCCGTCGATTTCAATCAAAGCGTTGTGAATGCCACAGCCTGCAAGCGCGGCCATCAGATGCTCCACCGTCGATACGGAATGACCGGAGGCATTTTCCAGCTTGGTGCAAAGCGGCGTGCGGTTGACCACATCCCAGCGTGCGGGGATCAGCGGATCGCCGTCCACCACATCAAGGCGTGAAAACCAAATTCCGTGATGTACACTCGCCGGGCGGATGGTCACAGTTGCGGGGCAACCAGAATGCAACCCTTTGCCGCTGAATGAGATCGCGGATTTAATTGTGGTTTGCACGATGATTTCCCTCAAAAGCTATTCTGCTCTTTACGCCCTCAGGGAATAGGTTGCGGGGGGATTAAGCTCAACTCAATCTTTGCAACGGACTGAAACATCGCTGTAACATATGGGCGCAAAGGTGCCTATGCAGCTGCAAGTCCCTGTAACCAAAAGGAAAAAGGCCGCCCCAGGGCGGCCTTTCTGCGTTCGTTTTTGTGCCGATCAGTTGGCTTGGCGGCGCAAAAATGCCGGAATTTCAATCCGCTCCTGATCGGGATCAGGCTCTTGTGCCGGCTGGGGGGCGGCGGACACGCGGGGCTGAGCTTGTTGCACCGGCGGCTGCTGACGGGTCGGACGTGGCGCAGGCTGAGCGTCAGCCTCATTGTGGCCAGTCATCCGGTTGATCAGCGAATTGATGCCAAACCGAGGCTTCTCAGCAGCGGGGGTTGCAGCAGGCTGTGCTGCTGGCGCAGCTGCCACGCGGGGTTGGGCCGCCGCGTCTGGTGCTGCTTTTTGCGCAGCGGCACGCAGCCGTGCCAATGCCTCAGGCGTTGGGGTGCCGGGCGCGGGTGCGCGCGGTGCCACAAAGCTTTCGGCGTCTGCTTCAAGGTCTTCTTCCTGGCGCGGCTCAAAGGCGGCAACCTGGGGCTGGTAGGCTGGGGGCGGCAGATCATCTGTCACCTCAACCGTGCTTTCCTCAAAGAGGTCTTCGGCCTGCTCTTGCTCAGCGGCGCGCTGCACATCCAGCTCTTCAAAAAGTGGCGCTTGCGTCTCTGCCACTTGTTCTTCGGTTGCAGCAACAACGGCTGCAACAGGCTCTTCCGGAGTTTCTTCGACAACCGGCGCTGGTGCCAAAGGCTGCTTCAAAGACCGGCGCGGCACAGGGATGTCGTTGGCGACGTCGGCCGCGTCGATGCCTGTGGCCACAACGCTGACACGCATCATGCCACCAAGGCTTTGATCCAGCGTGGAGCCCACGATGATGTTGGCCTCTGGATCCACTTCTTCACGGATGCGGTTGGCGGCTTCGTCCAGTTCAAACAGTGTCAGATCATCACCACCGGTGATGTTGATCAGCACGCCCTTGGCCCCGCGCAAGGAGATTTCGTCGAGCAGCGGGTTGGCGATGGCCTTCTCAGCGGCCTGGATCGCGCGATCTTCGCCGTCCGCCTCGCCAGTGCCCATCATCGCTTTGCCCATCTCGTCCATCACGGCGCGCACGTCTGCAAAGTCGAGGTTGATCAGGCCCGGACGCACCATCAGGTCGGTCACGCCCTTCACACCTTGATAGAGCACGTCATCCGCCATGGAGAAGGCTTCGGTGAAGGTGGTCTTTTCATTGGCCAGACGGAACAGGTTCTGGTTGGGGATGATGATCAGCGTGTCGACAACCTTTTGCAGCGCTTCCACGCCGTCTTCGGCCTGGCGCATCCGCTTAGCGCCTTCAAATTGGAACGGTTTGGTGACAACACCAACGGTCAGCACACCCAGCTCACGCGCGGCTTGCGCAATGATCGGCGCGGCACCCGTGCCGGTGCCACCGCCCATGCCCGCGGTGATGAAGCACATATGCGCACCCGCCAGGTGATCCACGATCTGTTCGATTGATTCCTCAGCCGCTGCGGCACCCACCGTGGCGCGGGCCCCTGCCCCCAGACCTTCGGTGACTTTGATACCCAGCTGGACGCGGTTCTCTGACTTGGCCTGCTGCAATGCCTGGGCATCGGTGTTGGCCACCACAAACTCAACGCCATCCAGCTCTTTTTCGATCATATTGTTGACCGCGTTGCCGCCGGCACCGCCCACACCAAATACGGTGATACGGGGTTTCAGGTCTTCCTGACCTGGCATCGAAAGATTGAGTGTCATGTGCTGTCCGCCTATAATTTTAGCCCACGTCCCATGAGCGCTGCATCATCATAAATTAGGACAACTCTAACGATCTTGCGGCTTTCAGTCACCACTAAATCGGCAATTTTGCGCTAAATATGGCAATTCTCGCCTCATTCTACGCGAGATTTCGCCGGTTTGGCCAAATCTTGGGGCGCTGAGCGACGCAGACACAAGCAAAACGGGTTCGTGCCCTGAAAATTCAGCGCAAAAACGACTCAAATATGGCTTTGGGACCTGCTCGACCCATGGCGCTTATTTCTGGTGCAGGAGGTGAGTCCCGCAACGCCTTGCCCTAAAGGTACACGCCCAAGGCGCGCTTGTCACGCCCTGCACGGGCTTACCAATTGTCGCGGAACCACTTGACCGCCCGCTTGAGCGAGCGTGCGGGGTATTTGTCCGTTGGGATGTCAAAGTCCCACCATTCGTCCTGTGGATGCGCCGCAAAAAGCGACAGCCCAACGGCAGAGGCAAAGCCCGGACCCGTGGCCGCTTGTGGCAGGCCGTGCACCCGCAGGGGGCGGCCCAGGCGCACCTGTTGGCCCAGGATCTTGCTGGCCAATCCGTCCAATCCGGGGATCTGGCTGCCGCCGCCGGTCAGCACAATCTGCTGGCTTGGCAGATGATCAAACCCGGCCGCATCCAGGCGCACCCGCACCTCTTCGAGGATTTCCTCAACCCGGGGCCGCATGATGCCGATCAGCTCTGCCCGGCTTGCGGTGCGCCGGTCGTGTTCATAATCCCCCGTGTCGCCGCCGATCTCTATCATTTCGCGGTCATCCATCCCGGTGGCATGCACGCCGCCATAAAACGTCTTGATCCGCTCCGCGTTGGCGGTGGGCACCTGCAGACCAAGTGAAATGTCCTGGGTGACGTGATCGCCACCCATGCGGACCGTATCGGCATAAATCATGTGTTTCTTGATAAAGATCGAAATGCCGGTGGCCCCGCCGCCCATATCAATGCAAGCCGCCCCAAGCTCTTGTTCGTCTTCCACCAGCGACGCGATGCCCGAAACATAGGCAGAGGAGGCAATCCCCGCCAGCTCCAGATCACACCGTTTGATGCAATGCGCCAAATGCTGGACCGCTGCGGCCTCTACCGTCAGCATATGCATGTCCACCGCAAGCGATTGGCCCACCTGCCCGCGCGGATCAATCAGACCTGAGCGGTGATCAAGCGCAAAGTTCACGGGCTGTGCATGCAGCACCTCGCGCCCTTCGCCGTATTCCGGCACGTCACAGCTGGCCAGAACGCGGGCGACATCCTCTTCGCTGACGGTATCGCCTTCCAGATCAATCTGCGCATCCAACCCATAGCTGCGCGGCGTCGCCCCTGAAAAACAGGCAATCACGTGATCCACGCGGATACCGGCCATCTTCTGCGCCGCTTGCAGTGCCGTGCGGATGGCACGTTCGGTTTCGCCCATCGTGGCAATTTCGCCAAACTTCACACCGCGTGAGCGTGTCGTGGCCGCCCCGATCACCCGAAAGCCCGATTGACCTGCCAAAGATCCAATCGTGCCCTCTTCGCTTAGCTTGTCGGCCCCATCAAAGCGCAACACCAAACACGCGATCTTGGAACTGCCAACATCGAGGATCGCCACAACCCCGCGCTGCATGGCGATCTTGCGCATATGGCGCATCGACCGTTGGCTTTCATACAAATCACTTATCATATTACTGCCTCGACTGCCTCGACCATTTACTGGCCGTTTTGTTGTTTTATCTGCCACCATTCCTCGGTGGCATGTTCCGTCATTCTCAGGGTTGGCCGTTGGCTCAGCCGCATATCGACCATCACCACGTCCCGCGTCAGCACTTCTTGCGCGCGTTCCAGCGCAATCACCCGCTCAAGCGATTGCAGCGGTTTTTGCTCTGGCAACAGGATGCGCTGATCCCGGTCCAGCACCACATCCCACCGCCGCTCGCCCATGCGCACAACGCCGCGCACCCGTGGCCCCAAAGCCTGTGCTGCGCGAATGAGCCCAAGCGCCTGAGGCACATTTTGCGTGGCCCCTTTGCCTGCGATCAGCGGCAGCTCGGCAAAATCGCTGCGCTGCGCCACATAGGCCACCAGCGCGCCGCCATCATCCACCAAAGCCAGCCCATCCGCACTGCGCCAGACCGCAACAGGGATGCGCGGGACCACATCAATTTGCAGCACCCCACCCGGACGGATCCGAACCGACGCTGTCTTGACCCCGTTGAGCGCGGTCACCTCTTTGCGCAGCTCGCTCAGATCCATGTCAAAAGAGCTGTGGGGGAATTCAAAAGGCACCAGCGCGCGGATTTCAGCCGCCAGCTCACCCTGCGCGCCATCCACGGCCATCAGTTTGACCATGAACTCTGGGCGTTCTTCAATGCTGGCGCGGGCCTCGGCCACGCTTTGGACAATCGCATCTCTGCGCGCATCATCTGACAGGTATATCGTGCCCGCCATCAAGGTCAGGCAGAACGGCACGCCCGCCCGCAGCGCCAACCGGAACGCGGGCGTTAACATCAACCGTTGCATGCGCCAGGCCCACCGCGACGGGGCGGGATCAACCTTGGCTGGTTTGCTGCGGCGGATCAGCGCGAACATGAGGCGTCCTCCACCATCCAGGCGCAGAAATCGGGGAAGGAATAGCCACACACCTCGCCCTGCTCAGGCGCGAGCGAGGTGCCGGTCATGCCGGGCTGGGTGTTGGTCTCAAGCAAAAACAGGCCATCTGTCCCGCGGCTTTCGTCCCAGCGGAAATCGGTGCGGCTCACCCCCGGCATCCCAGCGCCTTGTGGGCGCGCAGGGCGTAGTCCATGCACAGATCAAAAATCTCTTTGGGCACATCGGCAGGCACAACATGTGACGACCCGCCTTCTTTGTACTTGGCGTCGTAATCGTACCATCCGGTTGTCAGGATATCGGTCACAGACAGCGCCCGGTCCCCCATCACCGTGGTGGTCAACTCGCGTCCCGGGATAAACGCCTCAACCATCACCTCGTCGGGCATGTCATCATCCAGCCGGGGCGGGCCGTTGGCATCTTCGTTGACCAGATACACGCCCACGGATGAGCCTTCGTTGTTGGGCTTTACGACATAAGGCGTTGGCATCACGTGACGGGATGCAACTTCGTCTTTGGGGCAAATGATGCTGTCGACAACCGGCAGGCCATGCGCGCGGTAGACATCTTTGCTGCGCTGCTTGTCCATGGCCAGGGCAGAGGCCAGCACGCCTGAATGCGAATAGGGCAACTGCATCCATTCCAGCATGCCCTGCACACAGCCATCTTCACCCCACCGGCCATGCAGGCAGTTGAGCACCGCATCTGGTTTGAGATCTGATAAAACAGCGCAAAGATCGGGGCCCGCATCGACCTCGACCACATGATAACTGTCCTTTTCCCGCAAGGCGGCTGCGCAAGCTTTTCCACTTGCCAGGGACACCTCGCGTTCGGCCGAGGGGCCACCCATGATTACCGCCACTGTCGGGGTTTGCCTGCTCGACGTACCCACGAATGCTGCCTTATGTCCCGGACCTTTCTGGCCCTTATTCTTTAGTATTTGCCATTTCTTGGCTTATTCATCTGCGTCAGAGGCTTCTGCAAATTCCCCAACGCGCATGATTTCCCATTCTAACGTTATCCCTACTGAATCGTAAACCTTTTTCCGCACCTCTTCGCCCAAACCTTCTAGGTCAGCTGCTGTCGCCCCTCCGGCGTTCACAAGGAAGTTTGAGTGTTTGGGCGACATCTGCGCCCCGCCCCGCGTGGCCCCGCGCATGCCCGCATCGTCGATCACCTTCCACGCCTTAAGGTCATGCACGTCATCGGCTTGTCCGGTAGAGGAAAACCCGGCAGGGTTGCGAAAGGTGCTGCCCGCTGTGCGGTCTTTGGTAGGTTGCGTGGCGTCGCGCTTTGCCAATTGCGCATCCATCTTGGCATGCAGCGTGGCGGGATCGCCCGAAGGGGCCTCAAAGGTGGCATCAATCACAATAGCTTCGTCTGGCAAGTCACTCTGACGATAGCGAAAATCAAATGCGTCCTTTGTCCGCTCCACCAGCGTGCCGTCCCGCAACACAACCCGCGCAGATACGAAATGATCCGCCGTGTAGGCCCCATAGCAGCCCGCATTCATGCGCACAGCGCCGCCAATGCTGCCCGGAATGGTGCGCAGAAATGTCAGGTCAAGCCCTGCATCCGCCGCCTTGCGCGCCACATGCGCATCCAGCGCCGCAGCGCCCGCAACAACCCGGTTGCCCGCAATCTCAATCTGGTTGAACCCCCGCCCCAGACGTACCACCACGGCCCGCAAACCGCCATCGCGCACGATCAGATTTGATCCGACGCCCATGGGAAAAACCGCTACCTCCGGCGCAAGATCGCGCATGAAGTGTTGCAAATCAGCGAGGTCAGCAGGCTGAAACAGGAAATCCGCAGGCCCGCCCACGCGCAACCAGGTCAAACTGTCGAGCGCCCGGTCAGGAGTCAGAGTGCCGCGCACATTGGGAAGGGAAAGATCCGTCATGAGGGCCGGTTAATCCGAATTGGTGCAGGGGTCAAACCGCGTCATCATCAACAGTGGTTTCATGCCAGACCCGGCGCAGCCTGCCGGCGTAGAAACCTGCCGCAAAAGCACAGAGCGCAAAGATCGTCATGGAGGCATCGGCCATCATGCTGGCATAAGAAAACGGATGGGCCGACAGGCCAAACACCATCCAGGCCATATGGGCGGCCAGCCCGGCAAAAAGCACCGCCAGAAACCGCATCACATTGCGCTGATACCCGCAGATCGCACAGGCCCCAAGCCATACCCCCAAAAGCAGCAGCATGATCAGCATCGGCACGCTCACCCCGACGCGCCAAGCTGCTTGCGCAGCCAACGGCCCAGATAAATGACCGGCCAGCGCAGGATCGAACAGCCCGCCGCCAGCACCAACAGCCCAACCCAGGGCCCATGTTGCGCAGTTGTGTAGCCCACGATGGGAATGCCAACCGCAATCAGCAGATACGCGTTGCGCCAATGGTGGTCTTTGCTGGGCGTCATCGCGATGACATTGGCAATGACGGCCCACACACAGGCCAGGGTCAGCGAAAGGCTCATCTTGGCACCTCCGGGTTTTGCCCGCGCAACCGTGCCCAAAGATAGCGCAGCGGGTTGCGGAACATAGAAACAAAAGCCGCCAGCGCCAAAAGCGCCGGGATCCACCCAACCTGTTGGCCAATCAGGAAAATCAGGACGGGGGCAGCGATCAACAGGATCACACCCGGCACATATTGCAGGCGCATCGGTAACATCGCCACGGTTGCTGAGGCGAAAACCCACAACACACAAATCCACAAAAGGGTCATTGGTACGCCCCCAGCTTTGCTTTCTGTTCAATTCTCAGGCGGCGCGCCTTGATGTGCGCCACAGATCTGCCCGCCACAGGCCTGCCCACCGCCGGGGCACAGCCCGCACCGCCGGGCCAGACCCAGACACCCGTCACGCAGCAGCCCCTTTCAGGGCGGCCAATGCCTCAGGCAGGCCATGCGCCCAGGTGCTGATCGTACCAGCCCCCAGACAAACAACCATGTCGCCGGGCACGGCCTGTTCTTTTACCAGCCGCGCCAATTCTGCTTCATCGGTCACGGCGCGGGCATGGCGGTGGCCATGCCGGATCAGACCGGCCACCAGATCATCACGAGAGGCACCGGGGATCGGGTCTTCGCCTGCGGCAAAAACCTCGGCAATGCCGACCACATCTGCGTCGTTGAAACAGGCGCAGAATTCTTCGAAATGGTGGCTTAGCCGGGTGTAACGGTGCGGCTGGTGCACCGCGATCACGCGGCCCTCGGTCGCTTGCCGCGCGGCTTTCAGCACAGCTGCAATCTCGACCGGGTGGTGGCCGTAGTCATCAATGATCGTCACGCCATCGACCTCGCCCACCTTCGTGAAGCGCCGGTTAACCCCACCAAAGGCGGCAAGAGCACTGCGAATCTCTGCCCCCTTCAGCCCTAGATGCCGTGCCACCGCGATGGCCGAGAGCGCATTGGACACGTTATGATCGCCCGGCATGGGCAGCACACAATCCTCAATCACCTTATCTTCGGCCTGCAACTGCACATCAAAATGCGCCGAGCCGTTTTCATAGCGCAGGTTTGTCGCCCGCACATCCGCCTGGGCGTTGAACCCATAGGTCAGCACCCGGCGGTCGGTGATCTTGCCCACCAAAGCTTGCACTTCTGGATGATCGGTGCAGCAGATCGCCAGACCGTAGAACGGGATGTTCGATACGAAATCCAGAAACCCCTGCCGCAGCGTGTCAAAATCACCCCAATGCTCCATGTGCTCAGGGTCTATGTTGGTGACGATCGCAATGGTGGCAGGCAAGCGGTTGAATGTGCCGTCGCTTTCATCGGCCTCCACCACCATCCACTCGCCCTGCCCCATACGCGCGTTGGAGCCGTAGGCGTGGATGATGCCGCCGTTGACCACCGTGGGGTCCACCCCGCCCGCGACCAGCAGCTCTGCCACCATCGTGGTGGTGGTTGTCTTGCCGTGCGTGCCTGCGACCGCAATGTTGGATTTCAGCCGCATCAATTCGCCCAGCATCTCAGCACGCCGCACAATCGGCAGACCCGCCAGACGCGCGGCGTCCAGCTCAGCGTTGCCGGGTTTGATCGCTGACGAGATCACGACCACCTCAGCGTCCGCGACGTTTTCGGCCTTTTGCCCTTCGAAGATGCGCGCGCCCAACCGCGCCAACCGGTCGGTGATCTTGCTGGCCTTCAGGTCTGAGCCTTGCACGCTATAGCCATGGTTCAACAACACTTCGGCGATGCCTGACATCCCGATACCACCAATGCCCACAAAATGGATCGGTCCCACATCAGTTGGGAGCTTTGTGGCTGCTGCATTCATGACTTCTGTCCTTTCTCTGCCAACCCCTCAACCATCCCGGCCAAGGTTTCGGCTGCTTCTGGCTTGCCCACGGACAAAGCGCCGCTGGCCATCTTCAAGGCCGCGTCAGGGCTGCTGAGCACCAGTTGCACCTGGTCGCGCAGCGCCTCCGGCGTGGCCACATCTTCTTGCATCATGATCGCGGCACCGGCCTCAACCAGACCACGACCATTGGCTGTCTGCTCATCCCGGATGGCGGCGGCAAGGGGAATTAATATGGATGGACGTCCAATCACGGACATATCGGCAATCGTTGAGGCCCCTGCCCTTGTGATCACCAGCTGTGCCTCTGACATGCGGCGCGGCACGTCATCAAAGAAGGGGCGGACATCGGCGGTAATCCCATGATCGGCATAAAAGGTGGTCACCCGCTCGGCATCTTCATCGCGGGCCTGATGGCTGACGCGGATGTTGCGCAAGATGTCCATGGGCAGTTCTGCCAGCGCGGGCGGCACCACGTCACTAAGGATGCGCGCACCTTGGCTGCCGCCCATCACCAACAGCTCCATCGGATAATCACCGGGCGGGATATAGCCCGCGCCTGCCCGTTCAAGGATCGCCGCGCGCACCGGGTTGCCCACGTGCGTGCCTTCAACCCCTTCGGGCAGCTCAGTTGGCCATGTGCCACAAGCCACCGCGTCCACCCGTTTGGCGAACAGTTCATTCACCCGGCCCAACACGCCGTTTTGTTCATGGATCATGCGCGGCAAGCGCAGCAACGTGGCCGCCCCCAGCGCCGGGATCGACGGATAGCCGCCAAAGCCCACAACCACCGCAGGACGGTCGCGCAGCATCCGCCAGGCGGCCCCAAGAACGCCCAAACCAATCTTAAAAGGCACCAAAGCCTTTGCCAAAAGCCCGCCACGCGCAAAGGTGGCAGAGCTGACCTGAACAATCTCAACCGCATCCGGGAACCCGCCGGTATAGCGCGCGCCGCGCGCATCGGTGGACAGCCGCACGCGCCATCCGCGCGCCAGCATAACCTCTGCCAGGGACTGCGCGGGGAACATATGCCCCCCGGTCCCCCCAGCCGCGATGATCAGCAGCGGTGCGCTCATCGACGTCCCCGTCCCAAAATATCAGAAATCTCGCCCTGTGGCCGGGTCCGGGTGAAGGCCAAAAGCATCCCCACCGCGATGCCAGAGGCAATCACCGAAGACCCGCCGTAGCTGACGAAAGGCAAGGTCATGCCCTTGGCGGGCAACAGCCTGACCGCTACGCCCATATTGATCATCGCCTGCACCCCGAACATGCACGCAAGCCCGGTGCCTGCGAGGCGGATAAAGGGATCCCGCTCGCGGACCAAACGCAGGAGTGACCGCACCACAACGCAGGTATAAAGAGCAATAATGCACAGCACCAACACCAGCCCATATTCCTCAGCCGCCACAGCGATGATGAAATCGGTATGCGCATCCGGCAAAGACCACTTTACCTCGCCTTCCCCAACGCCCACGCCAAAGAGGCCCCCTTCACGGATCGCGTTGGTGGCATAGCCCAGCTGCGTGGTCGGATCGACATCAGGGCTGAGAAAGCCATCAATGCGGCGGGCGAAATGCTCAGAATTGGCATAGGCTACCGTGCCCGCGATGATCACCATCGCCATCATCCCGACCAGCAACACCATCGGCGCACCAGCAACGAAATACATCACGCCCCAGCCAAACAGCACCAGACAGGCCTGACCAAAGTCCGGCTGCAGCGCTAGCATCAGCACGATGGAGATACACAGCGCAAAGGACCACGCCTTGCCGGGGGGGCCGTTAATCTCAAGCGAGGCCGCCATCATCCAGGCCGCCGCAACCACAAAACCCGGCTTTAGAAATTCCGAGGGTTGCAAAGAGGCAAAGCCAAGCGAATACCACCGCACCGCCCCTTTGCCAAAATCGGTGCCGAAAAACGGCAAAAGCGCCAGCGCCACGAAGGCCACGACAAACCCCAAAACCGCCAAGCGCCGCACCACGGTCGGCGACATCATTGAGGTGACAACCAAGGCGAGTATCGCCAGCCCGCCGAAAAACGCCTGCCGCTGAACATAATGGAACGGCGGGAACCCATTGCGTTCGGCCAAAGGCACTGAGGCCGCAAGCCCCAAGAGCAGCCCCACACCGAACAACATCAGCACACAGGACAAAGACCAACGGTCCACCGTGCGCCACCATTTTGGAAGAATTGGTTCACCGTCCTGTACGTGAACGGTCCCATGGGCCATCGCCGTCATGATGCTCTGCCTTACACTGCCTGATTGCCCTAAAGGGCGGCCTCATTCTTGAGGTCTCTGGAGGCACCATAAACGCATTTGACGCAACAGGCTAGGGCTTTTCCACCGCCAAACCCTGCTGGCGGTGGGGCAGTTCATTGGCGCATCACGCCGCCTTGTGCGTGCCTCTGACCGGATAGTCATTGGCCCGGATAAACCGAACCCCGTTCAGCAGGCTGGCCAGATCAGGCCGCGCAAAAGGCGCGTTTGAAATGTCGAGGATTTGAATATTTCCCTCAGCGTTCACGACAAAGACACCCGGTTCGGGAAACGGACGGTCCGTTTCCTTGGGGCTGCGCGGATCAGAAATGTACAGCCCCAGCGCCGACATCTGCGCCACACTCAGATCATAGCCGGTGGTCAAGGACAGCTCCTTTTCCTCAACCATGGCTTGCGCCTTGGCCTCTGGATCGCCCGAGACCACAACAACATCCAGCCCCTCGGCGTTAAATTCGCCAATCATTTCCTGCAATTGCGCCAGATACTTCTTGCACAGCGGACAATGCAGGCCGCGGTAGACAACCACCATTTGCCAATCCGCCTGCCCCCGGGGCTGGCCCAGTGTCACCGTGCCGCCGCCCACAACAGGCACATCCATTTGTGGGAATGCAGATCCCGCAGCCAATCCGTTCATCTCAGCGTCCTTTCCAGTTTTAGCCGTTCTCCAACAGCTGACCCTTCGCGCCGCCTGATGCAACAGCGCTCACGCCAACTTGACCCCCGGCGTCAATCCGGGCAAGGCGCAGGCATGCAGTTTGATACCGTGATCATTGGTGCCGGTGCCGCAGGCATGATGTGCGCAGCCCACGCAGGCGGGCGCGTCCTGCTTGTGGATCACGCCAAAGCCCCCGGCGAAAAGATCCGCATCTCTGGCGGGGGCCGCTGTAATTTCACCAACCTTTATTGCGCCCCCGACCGCTTTCTCAGCCAGAACCCCCATTTCGCCAAATCGGCCCTGGCCCGTTACACGCAATGGGACTTTATCGATCTGGTGGATCAGCACGGCATTGCCTGGCACGAAAAGACGCTGGGCCAGCTTTTCTGTGACAACAGCGCCAAAGACATCATCGCCATGTTGCGCGGGCTGATGAAGGACGCAGGCGTAGATCTGCGGCTGCAAAGCAGCGTCAGCGACATCGCGCACGCAAACGGTGGCTTTGCCCTGACGTTGCACACCCCCGACGGGACAACGCAGCTGACAACAGGCCAGCTGGTCATCGCCACAGGCGGCAAATCCATCCCCAAAATGGGGGCCACCGGGTTTGCCTATGACATCGCCCGCCAATTTGGCCTGCCCCTTACAGACACGCGCGCAGCCCTGGTGCCCTTTACCTTTCCCGATAAACGCTTTGCCGAAATCTCGGGCGTGGCCACCCCTGCCACCGTGACCGCCTCTGACACCACCTTTGAAGAAGCGCTGCTTTTCACCCACCGCGGCCTCTCCGGCCCTGCGGTGCTGCAAGCCTCCTCCTATTGGTCCGAAGGCCAGCCCATCACCGTCAACCTGACCCCTCAAACCGACCTGATGGCGGCCCTGCGCGATCAAAGGCAAAAATCAGGGCGCAAGAACCTGACCACCGAACTGGCCCAGCATTTGCCCGCACGTCTGGTCGATCACCTCTCATCGCAGATGGATCTGTCCGGCAACCTGGCCGATTGTTCCGACACCCGCCTGACCGCGCTCTGCGCAGATCTGGCCCAGTGGCAGCTCACCCCCTCAGGCACCGAAGGCTACCGCACCGCCGAAGTCACGCTGGGCGGCGTCGACACCCAGGCCCTGTCTTCCAAAACCCTGCAAGCCAACGACGTGCCGGGCCTTTATTTCATTGGCGAAGCAGTGGATGTCACCGGCTGGCTGGGGGGGTATAATTTCCAATGGGCCTGGTCATCCGCCATGGCCTGCGCACGCGCCCTATCCACCTGAAAGCTTGGCCACCTCAGCGGCAAAATCCTCACCACGCCGCTCAAAACTGTCGTATTGATCAAAACTCGCCGCAGCCGGTGCCAGCAAAACAACATCGCCCGGCTCCGCCTCTGCCCCCGCTTGGGCAACAGCCGCAGCCATCGTGCCGCAAACCTCTGCCTCAACCGACAGCTGCATCGCAAATCCTGCCGCCTCGCGGCCAATCACATAGGCCTTGCGCACGTTCTGCACCGCCCCGGCCAACCCTTCCAGGCCGCCCTCTTTTTCCAACCCGCCACAAATCCAGCGGATGTTTTGAAACGCACTCAGGGCTTTGGCCGCCGAATCCACATTCGTGGCCTTGCTGTCGTTGACAAACCGCACGCCGTCCCGTTCCGCAATCGTCTGCGAACGGTGCGGCAACCCGGCAAAGGAATGGAACGCCGCCTCAATCACCCGCGGCGCCAGCCCCAAGGTCCGACAGGCCGCATAGGCCGCACAAGCGTTCTGATGGTTATGCGCGCCCGGCAACCCTTCGATCCCGCGCAGATCAATGGAGCCCACCTGCTTGCCCTTGCGGTACTCCGACAAAAACCCCTTGCGCGCAAAGACCTGCCAGCCCGGCCCGGTGAGCTTTTGCGCCACCGACACCCGGATCACCCGGTCATCCGCTGGTCCCTGGCTCAACTGGCCGGCTAGGTAACGCCCCTCATCCTCATCCACCCCAATGACCGCCCGGTCCGGCCCGCCTTCGGCAAAAAGCCGGCGTTTGGCGGCAAAATACCCCCCATGCCGGCATGCCGGTCCAGATGATCAGGGCTGAGGTTGGTAAAGACAGCCACATCCGGCGTCAGACTGCGCGCCAGATCGGTCTGGTATGAGGACAGCTCAAGCACAACCACCTCCCCATTGATCGCAGGCTCCAGATCCAGAACCCCCCGCCCAATATTGCCCGCCAACTGACAAGGCCGCTGGGCATGGGCCAAAACATGATGGATCAGCGCCGATGTGGTGGATTTCCCATTGGACCCGGTCACCGCGATGACCCGAGGGGCCACATCAAAACTGTCCCAATCAGGCTGCGCAAAGCTCTGGAAAAAAAGGCCAATGTCGTTATCAACAGCCACCCCCGCCGCCAAGGCAAGCGCCACAACCGGATTGGGTGCGGGATAAAGATGCGGAATGCCGGGGCTTACAATCAACCGGTCAATGCCCGCCATATGCTCAACGGATTTGAACGGCATGACGGCAAAACCTTCGCCCTCCGCAACCTCACGCGCGGCCGGATTGTCATCCCAACACAGCACCTCAGCGCCCCCCGCGCGCAACGCCCGGGCCGCCGATAATCCAGACCGCCCCAATCCAAGCACGGCCACCTGCGCCCCATCCAATCCGCGTACCGGGATCATGCTGTCATCCCTTCATCTTTCCAATACAATTCCGGAGGTCTGGAGGCAGAGCCTCCAGTAGGCCCTCTCAGGGCCTTTTACCGCACCTTCAACGTGGCCAAACCGATCATGGCCAGAATGAGCGAGATGATCCAGAACCTGATCACGATCTGCGGCTCAGCCCAGCCTTTCTTTTCATAGTGGTGGTGGATCGGTGCCATCAAAAACACCCGTTTGCCGGTGCGCTTGAAATAGAGCACCTGAATGATCACGCTGAGCGCCTCAACCACAAAAAGCCCGCCCACAACGGCCAGTACCAGCTCATGTTTGGTGGCCACCGCAATCGCCCCCAGCGCACCGCCCAAAGCCAGTGAACCGGTGTCGCCCATAAAGACCGCAGCGGGTGGTGCGTTGTACCACAAAAAGCCCAGGCCGCCGCCAAAAAGACCGGCGGTAAAGATCAAAATCTCCCCCGTGCCCGGCACGTAATGCACATCAAGATAGTCGGTAAAATCCACCCGCCCCACAGCGTATGAGATGATGCCCAGCGTGCCAGCTGCGATCATCACCGGCATGATGGCCAGACCGTCCAACCCATCGGTGAGGTTGACCGCATTGGCCGCGCCGACAATCACCACAATCGCAAAGGGAATGAACAACACCCCCAGATTGATCAGCGTGTCTTTGAACACCGGCAGGGCCAATTGATACTGCAGCCCCTCGGGGTGGTATTGCGCGGCCCAATATCCCGCAATTGCCGCGATCAAAAACCCTAGGAAAAGCCGCACCTTACCCGAAACACCTGAGGTGTTTTGCTTGCTCACCTTGGCATAATCATCGGCAAAACCGATGGCCGCAAAACTCATGGTGACAAACAGCACCAGCCACACAAACGGATTGTCCAGCCGCGCCCACAGCAAGGTGGACGTCAGCAACGCCCCCACAATCAGCAAACCGCCCATCGTTGGCGTGCCCGCTTTGGCAAAATGCCCCTCCGGGCCGTCATCGCGGATGGGCTGGCCTTTGCCCTGCTTGCGCCGCAACACCGCAATCAGCGGCTTGCCAAACAAAAACCCAAAAACCAAGGCCGTCAGAAACGCGCCGCCCGCCCGGAACGTGATGTACCGAAAGAGGTTAAAAAAGTCGCCGCCATCCGACAGCAAGGTCAACCAGTAGAGCATTCAACGCGTCCTAACTCATCATCTTGTGGGCGAACCGCCCTCTTACACACCTTCAACCGGATGGCCCATTTTGCGTATCGCGTCAACAATCAGCCCCAACTTCATCGACAAAGATCCCTTGGCCAGCACCACGTCGCCGCTGTCGAGCTTGCTGCGCAAGACCGGCAAAACCTCCTCAGAGGTTGCACACCACAGGCCGCGCTGATGCTCGGGCAAGGCGGCATAAAGCGCCTTCATATGCGGCCCGATGCAGTGGATCACATCCAGCTCTTTGGTGGCCGCCAGCGATGCCAGGTCTTGATGCAGCGCGTCTGCCGCGCCGCCCAGCTCTTTCATATCGCCCAGAAACGCGATCCTGCGGCCCTTGCTGACGCGGCCTGTGTCGTCGGTCACCGGGCTTGCGGCAAGCACCTCAAGCGCGGCAGCCATCGACGTGGGATTGGCGTTGTAGCTGTCATCAATCAGATGCAGCGCCAGATGCGTCTCAACCGGGTCCAGCACAATGATCTCGCGCCCGCCCCGACCCGTATAGGGAGTCCAGCGGCCCAAAGACTGCGCCGCCAACGCCAGGTCCGCGCCCATCGCTTCAGCCACCGCCAAAGCGCCCAGGCCGTTCATCGCAAAATGCCGACCCGGGGTTGCGATCTTGAACAAAAGCGGGCTGCCTTGCCGCGCGGCCTGCACAACGGTTGTCTCCGCCTGCACGGCCACGTCCTTGAGAACAAAGTCCTGCGCCTGCGTGCCAAACCCGATGGATTTCAGCCCCTGGGTCTCAGCCGTCTCAGCCAGGATGGCGCTATGCTCAATATCGGTGTTGATCACCGCCGTGCCACCGGGCTTCACGCCTTCAAAGATCGAAGCCTTCTCATGGGCAATGCCTGCCACGCTCTCAAACGCTTCCAGATGGGCCGCAGCAACAGTGGTGACCATCGCAACATGGGGCTGGGCCATGCGGGCCAAGGGGGCGATCTCACCGGGGTGGTTCATCCCAATCTCAATGACCGCATACTGCGTGTCCACCGGCATCCGCGCCAGCGTCAGCGGCACGCCCCAGTGATTGTTGTAACTGGCCACAGAGGCATGGGTGCGCCCCTGATCCGACAGAATGGCGCGCAGCATTTCCTTGGTTGAGGTTTTGCCCACACTGCCCGTGACAGCAGCCACCTTGGCCGCCGTTCTGGCGCGCCCGGCCCGGCCAAGCGCTTCTAGCCCGGCCAGCACATCCGCCACCACCAGCAACGGCGCGTCCTCTGCCACGTCCTTTGGCCGGTAGGACACCAGCGCCGCGGCCGCCCCTTTGTCCAAGGCTTGGGCCACGAAATCATGCCCGTCCCGCACGTCTTGCAACGCCACGAACAAATCGCCCGGCGCGATCGTGCGTGTGTCAATCGACACGCCAGTGGCCTGCCAGCTGCCAATGGCCTCACCGCCGGTTGCTGCGGCGGCCTCTGCACTGGTCCACAAACTCATGCCAATCTCCCATCCAACGCGGCCACAGCCACGCTGGCCTGTTCTGCATCATCAAAGGGCAACACATCATCCCCAACGATCTGGCCCGTCTCATGCCCCTTGCCCGCGATCAACAACGCGTCACCCGGACCAATGGCATCGACCCCGCGCAAGATCGCTTCGGCGCGGTCTGCGACCTCGGTGGCCGCTGGCGCACCCACCATGACAGCCGCACGGATCACGGCAGGGTCTTCTGAGCGGGGATTGTCATCTGTCACCAACACCAAATCGGCATGTTCAGCAGCCGCAGCCCCCATCAGGGGCCGTTTTGTGGGGTCGCGGTCTCCGCCCGCGCCCACAATGGCCACAAGCCGTCCCATCACATGGGGCCGCATCGCTTGCAGCGCTGTGGCCACCGCGTCGGGGGTATGAGCGTAATCCACAAAGACCGCCCCGCCATTGTCGCGTGTCGCGGCAAGCTCCATGCGGCCGCGCACCGTTGTCAGATGCGGCAGGGTGTCAAACACCTCTTGCGGATCAGCACCGCAGGCAATGACCAATCCAGCGGCCAGCAAGACGTTATCCGCCTGAAACCCACCGATCAGAGACAGCCGCGCCTGATAGGCTTTGCCGCGCCACTCAAACCGCAGATCCTGGCCGGTGCTGTCAAACCGCTGCGCGGTCAGGTGCAGATCGCCCCCGTCCCGGCCCACGGTGATCACCTCAGCGCCGCGGGCCTTGGCGATGGCGGCCATGTCGACCCCCTTGGGGTCATCAAGGTTGACCACAGCCGTGCCATCCTGCGGCAAAACACGCGAAAAAAGGCCCGCCTTGGCATCAAAATAGGCCTCAAAGGTCTCGTGATAATCCAAATGATCCTGGGTAAAGTTGGTAAACCCCGCCGCGCGCAGCGTCACACCTTCCAGGCGGCGTTGGTCCAACCCATGCGATGACGCCTCCATCGCGGCGTGGCTGATGCCGTAGGCCGCCGCATCCGCAAGCGCGCGGTGCAAGGTGATCGGCTCAGGCGTGGTGTGGGCCAGCGGCGCGGTCCAGGCCCCTTCAACACCCGTGGTGCCCAGGTTGACCGCAGGCAAGCCCATCTCAATCCAGATCTGGCGCACAAAGGTCGATACAGAGGTTTTGCCATTGGTCCCGGTCACGGCAACCATCGTCTCAGGCTGGGGGCCAAACCACAGCGCCGCCGTCAGCGCCAAGGCCTCGCGCGGGGCATCTGTCACAACCACAGCGGCGTCTGAGGCACGCAACACATCTGCTGCCATCTCAACGCCTGCGGCATCTGTCAAAACGGCCCGCGCTCCCATGCGCAAGGCGTATTGGATAAACTCGGCCCCATGCACGCGGCTGCCAGGCATGGCGGCAAAGAGAAACCCCTCTTTCACCTCCCGGCTGTCCACGGCAATGCCCGTAATCGCGGGGTTCGCCCCGCCCCGCGCCGTCAGGCCAAGAGAGGAAAGCGGAACGGTCGGGCTGGCCATGAGGGGGGCTCTTTATCAGTTGCTGCTGGTCAGCGTTATCACGGGGGCCCGAGCAGGTTCAACAGTTGGCCGCACCCCCAGCAAAGGGGCCACGCGGCGGATCATTTCAGCGGCCACCGGCACCGCTGTCCACCCCGCTGTCCGGCGGGGTTTGTCGCCCGAGGTTTCAACCGGTTCGTCCAGCGTGACAATCAGCACATACTTGGGATCATGGGCAGGAAAGATAGAGGCAAAGGTCGCGATAACCTTGTCGTTGTAATACCCCCCGCGCCGCTTGGGTTTATCCGCCGTGCCGGTCTTGCCGCCCACATGATAGCCCGGCACCTCACCGAAACTGGCCGTGCCATCTGACACCACCTTGCGCAGCATCATCCGCGCATCGCGCGCGGCCTGTTCCGACATCACCCGTGGCCCCAACGCCGCCGCTTCCCGCTTCAACAGCGTAGGCCGAACCTGATAGCCGCCATTGGCAATCGCGGCATAGCCCGCCGCCAGATGCATGGGCGAAGAAGACAGCCCGTGACCATAAGAGATCGTGACCGTAGAAAGATCCGTCCAGCGCTTGGGCAACAAGGGCTTGCCGCCCGCAGCCTCTACAATCTCAAACGGTGTGGCTTCGAAAAAGCCCAAATTTCGCAGGAAATCCTGCTGCCGCTTGGTGCCGATCTGCAGCGCCATGCGTCCCGTCCCCCGGTTTGAGGACTTCACGATGATGTCTGCCACGCTCAGCTTGCCATAGTCTTTGTTGCGGAACTCACCGATCTTAAAGCCGCCCACTTTCATCGGACCGCTTGTGTTGATCACCGTGTTGGCATTGACCAAACCCAGGTCAATGGCCTGCGCGGCGGTGAAAATCTTGAACGCTGAGCCCAATTCATAAACGCCCTGAACCGACCGGTTGAAAAGCGGACTGTCTGAGGCATCCCCTTCGGTCGCAGGGCGGGGGCGGTTGTTGGGATCAAAGCTGGGCAAAGACACCACGCTGATAACCTCTCCGGTCTTCACGTCCATCAAAACGGAGGTCGCGCCCTTGGCATTCATCAGCTTCATGCCGCCCCAAAGCACCCGCTCTGATGCCGCCTGAACCGTCAGATCCAGCGACAGCTGAAGCGGTTTATTCCCGTTGGACGGATCACGCAGATAGTCGTCAAAGTATTTCTCAACCCCCGCCACGCCGATCACTTCTGCCGCGTGCACGCCTTCTTTGCCAAAGCTCGCCCCGCCCATGACATGAGCCGCCAGCGCCCCATTGGGGTAAAGCCGCATGTCGCGTGGCGCAAAAAGCAATCCAGGATCGCCGATATCATGCACCGCTTGTTTCTGCTCGGGCGAGATTTTCTTTTTGATCCACAGGAACTTGCGTTTCCCAGTGAAGTCTTTGACCAGCTTTTCCTCATCCAGATCAGGAAACACTTTCACCAGCCCCTTCGCGGCGGCACGTGGGTCCACCATGTGACGCGGCTGGGCATAAAGCGCATGGGTATCAAAGTTGGTGGCCAGAATGCTGCCATTCCGGTCTACAATATCAGCGCGAGAGGCTGAAATCACCGCGCCCGGCGCATGCGCGCGCGGCTCGACCGGGTCTGTGGTGGCCAAAAGCCCCATGCGCGCGCCAACAACGGCAAAGGCGCAAAAGAAAAACGCGCCCAGCACCAACAACCGCCCTTCGGCACGCTGCCGGGATTGATCGCGCATCTGTTCATGTCGGATGCGCTTGTTTTCACGTTCAATCGCGTCGGGGTTTTCCCCCTTTTGACGGGCATCCAAAATGCGGGCCAAGGGGCGCAGAGGGGTGCGGATCATAGCGGGTCCTCCTCGCCAGCGGCAGCGCTTGAGACATCAATGGGGTCGGTGATGGGCAATAGCGGCGCGGGCGGATAGACGATCTGATCAACCTGCCCGAACTGATCTGGCCGCAACGCCAGCAGCCCTAGGCGGTCAAAGTTGATTTCAGCCAGATCGCGCAACCGGTCAGGTCGGTTCTGATAGGCCCATTCGGCCCGTAGCACCGCCAGACGGGCATGGGCTTCTTGGATGTTGCGGTGCAGGGTGTCCGCTTCGCTCAGCGCTTGCTGCGTGGCATAGTTTTCGCGGTAGGCCCAAAACGCCAGCCCGATCACCACAAGCGAGGTCATAATATAAAGAACCGCTCGCATCCTACTCAAACCCCTTAACAAACGGCATTCCGATTGATTTTGCATCAATCGCGCCCGCTGGCGCGTCCGTGCGGGTGGCCACCCGCAATTTCGCCGATCTACTGCGCGGATTCTCCGCCAATTCCTGCGCGTCTGGTCCAATCGCCTTGCGCTTGGTCACCGTGAACTGCGGCGCGTCACGCTGCACCTCGGGGGCATAGCGGTTGGCATTGCCCCCGCCGCCCGAACGCGCGGTCAAAAACCGCTTTACCATCCGGTCCTCAACCGAATGAAACGTCACCACAGCCAATTGCCCGCCGGGCCTCAGCGCCCGTTCAGCAGCCATCAACCCTTTGAAAAGCTCGCCATATTCGTTGTTCACCGCAATCCGCAGCCCCTGAAAGCTGCGCGTGGCGGGATGGCTTTGGCCCGGCTTGGCGCGGGGCAGGCAGCCCTCAACAATCCGCGCCAGCGCCAGCGTTGTGGTGATGGGGGCCAGGTCGCGCGCCTTGACGATGGCTTTGGCGATCCGGCGGCTGGCGCGTTCCTCGCCGTATTGAAACAGTATATCGGCAATCACCGCCTCATCCGCGCTGTTCACGATATCCGCCGCAGAAGGCCCCGCCTGTGACATGCGCATATCCAGCGGGCCGTCTTTCATGAACGAAAACCCGCGCTCGGCAAGGTCCAGTTGCATAGAGGACACGCCAAGATCCAGAACCACTCCGTCAAGATCCTGGCCGTAGCTGTCCATCTGCGAAAAGACACCCGGTTGCGGTGTGATCCGCCCCCCGCTGTCTCAATCCAATCCGCCGCCATCTCAAACGCGAGCGGATCGCGGTCCACAGCGATCACACGTGCGGCACCGGCTTCAAGCAGGCCCTTGGTATAGCCGCCCGCCCCAAAGGTGCCGTCCAGCCATACGCCGCCCACAGGGGCCACAGCCGCCAACAAAGGACGCAATAAAACAGGGATATGAGGGGCAGTCTCAGGAAGGGGGCCGCAGCAGCCATCACAGTCAGTCCCCCGGTGGTCCGTCAAGGAAAGCCATCGGATCAAAGTCATCCGGCAGCTCATCCAGCCACTCTTCTTCTTTGGCACGCTCTACCGTGTCGTAGGTCTCAGGCTTCCAAATCTGGAAGGTATCGCCCGCCGCAATAAAGAACGCCTCGTTCTCCAGATCAATTTTCTGGCGCAGCTTGGCAGGCAGCACCAGGCGGCCTGTTTCATCCACAGTTGTGGGAAAGGACTGGCCATGAAACAGACGCTGAAGCATCTTCCGCTCCATCGATCCACGCGGCATGGCGTCGATCTTGGCGTCCACCTCATCAATGGCTTCCATGGTGTAGCATTCAAGGAATGCGCGGCGCTTATCGCCATAGACGATCACCAGCTCAGGGGTTTCGCCGCTTTTCCAGTTTGGATCACCGGCTTCCAACACACGCCGAAAAGAGGCTGGGATAGACACCCGCCCCTTCGCATCGACTTTGTGGTGGCTTTCGCCTCTGAACCTGCGGCTCACTGTTTTCGTCCTGCCTGACGCTGATGCGTCTGTCTTTGTTGTGCGCGGATGCGCTTTGTTGTCTCGGTCGCGCCTTTCGCGAAAATCTCACCCCTGAAAAACGGTACGGCGGATTGAACTGCTGCCACTGTTCAATCCGCCGCCCTCATCCCGCTGAGCGGGGAACTCCGACTGCGCGCGCCACCTGGGGGGATGTCTGCTCGCCCGCGCGCCGGATCCGTATCTGATGAAATCGAGGTGCCTGTATGAAACCTGCTAGGTTTTGTTTTTGTGTGGGGTCGTTTTGTGCCCCGGTCCCGTTCTCATCTGATGCATTAGGGATGCCATGGGAAATCATGGGCGTCTACAATTATTTTGGGAATTCGTGGGACGAAAGGGGATGAGATACCGCTGTGACGCACATACATTACGAGGAAAACGCGAAAATATTAGCACAATTATGGAAACGAGTGCCCATCAACACTATATATTGTGCCACCACAAGGCGGGACAAAAATTCCCACAAATTCCCAACTTTTTTCGGATCACAGCTAATACACTAATAGTGTTTTACTTTTGTTCTCACTCCCAATGCCCAACACCAGCCGAGTTTACGAGAATATTCCCGAAAAACGATTCGTTTTTCACGAACCGCTTAAGATGAAGCAAAGCCTTCCCATGAAATCCCGCACCCTGTCCCATGCATTCCCACAAAGAGGACACAGGACATTAATTTACGCTCGAATGCCTTGCCTGCCCCACACCAACACGTCACAACACTGCGAAAACCAAGGAGGCTGGCATGAGCGACGCGCTGGCGATATTGACCCATGCCCTGCGCATGCTGCTGTTTGACGTGTCCCGCACCATCCGGCTGTTGCTACCCCCCATATTGATGGTGATGGTCAGTGGGATCATCCTGTCCTCTTTTGCCTATGACACGATCTTTGCACTGGATGACACCACGCTCACCCCGCCCCCCGCCGCCGGGCAGAACCTGTTGCTCTTTGCGGTCTTTGGCGTGATCGCCCTGCTCTCTTATGCGCTGATGGCGGTCTTGTGGCATCGGCATGTTCTGATCAACGGGGCAGAGCGTCCGGATGCGCGCCTTTACTTCGGCTACATCTGGCGTGCGGTTGTCGTTGGCGCTTTCCAAGTGCTCGCCGCTATTCCGGTCATGGCGGCCATTGGCATGGCGGGCTTGGCCGTGGGCACCGGGTTTGGCAGTGCCTCAGCAACAGACGCGGTCGCCACGCTGCTGGGCTTTGTGGGCACTGTGGTCCTGCTTTGGATCGGGCTGCGGGTCAGCCTGGTGCTGCCCGCCGCAGCCCTCGGCCAAACGCTCAGCATCCGCGAAAGCTGGGACACAACGCAGCGCATCTCTGCGCCGCTCTGGGGCGTGGGGCTGTTGCTCACCGGGATCAATACCGCACTATACTACGTCACCGCACCCCTGCTTGTGGGCGACAGCTATCTGGTCTTTGGCCTGCAAACAGCACTTTTCATCGCCGAAGGGCTGGTCTTTATCTCAGTCCTGACCACGCTTTACGGCTACCTGATAGAAAACCGGTCCCTGGGGCAGTAACGCCGCCTTAGGCAATGCCCCCGTCAATCAGACCCTTGGCGATCTTGGCATAAGCCTCGGCCATCGCGCCCTGCCCGGCGGCAATCGGCGTGCCACTGTCCCCGGCCAGCCGCGTCTCCAGATCAATCGGCAAAGCGCCCAAAAGCGGCACGCCCATCTTCTCCGCCTCAGCCCGCACGCCGCCCTGGCCAAAAATCTCATGCTCAGACCCGCAATCGGGGCAGACAAAGAACGACATGTTCTCAATCAAGCCCAGGATCGGCGTCTTGAGCGTGCCAAACATATCCAGCGCCTTGCGCGCGTCGATCAATGCGACGTCCTGCGGCGTGCTGACCACGATGGCACCAGTCAATTCGGACTTGGTGCACAGCGTCAGTTGCACATCGCCCGTGCCTGGTGGCAGATCGACCAGCAGCACATCCAGCTCCCCCCATTCCACCTGCCCCAACATCTGTTGCAAAGCGCCCATCAACATCGGACCGCGCCAGACAACTGCTTTGCCCTCCTCCATCATGAACCCGATGGACATCAGCGTGACGCCATGGGCATGCAGGGGAATGATGGTTTTGCCATCAGGGGATGCGGGCCGCTTGTTCACGCCCATCATGCGCGGCTGGCTGGGGCCATAGATGTCTGCATCCAGCAGCCCCACCTTGCGCCCCTGCTTGGCCAAAGCCACCGCCAGGTTGGAGCTGACCGTAGATTTGCCAACGCCCCCCTTGCCCGAGCCAATGGCCAGAATGCGCTTCACGCCGCTGGGCTTTGTGGGGCCGTCTTGCGGTTTGGGATGCCCGCCCACTTTCAACGATGGCGGCGCGGCCGGTTTTGCAGCCGGGCCATGCGCTGTCAGCGCAACATGCGCCTGCGCCACCCCCGGCACTTCAGACACCACCTTTTCCGCCGCATCCCGCAACGGCCCCATCGCTTGCGCCACTTCTGCGCTGGGGGCCTCAATCACAAAGCGCACCGTGCCGCCGTCTATATTCAACGCGCGCACCATGTCATGCTGTATCAGAGTGCGCCCATCCGGCAGCGTCACCCGGGCCAAAGCGGCTTCGATCTGCTCTTTTGTGACGGTCATGGGCGCTCCTCTACATTGCTGGATGTGACATGGCAGTTTTTACGCCGAGGGCAAGGGGTCAGGCCGATTTGCACAACGCTTAATCGCGCAGCCTAATTTTCAAGCACAGCCCCCATGTTTTTTCTGCATAGCAGCATTGCAAACATTGTTATTGTGCAGTCGCAGCAAATCAGCGATAACAGGGACATAGAGAGAGCAATCTTTCTTTCGAGACCACAGACCGGTTCATCCTCCTCCCGAAACGGTCTGATTTTGGCGGCGACATCTTCCTCCTCCCTGATGTCGCCGCCCTTTTTCTCTCCCCTGACTGGCAAACGCGCCATGCACCCGGCGCATGGCACGATGACTGCATCCAAAGCATATTTCCTGTCTCTTATGCCCCCGGCACATTCCCTAAAGCATTGAATTCTTTGAAACTGCGCCGCCCATATGCGCAAGATGCGCTAAGATCGCCCTAACTGTTTCGCAAGAGGGCGACAGTTGCAAAATCTGCATATCGGCTTTGTCGGGATGGGCGTTGTTTCCGCTAACGATGCGCGTAAGTACAGGGCATCCGAAACGAAAATGAAAAGTAACGAGGCGCCACAATGGCATATCTGAACACACAATCCGCAACCGGTGCATCCTTCGCAAGCACCTTCACCGCAGGTATCGAAACCCTGCGTCAGCGTTTTCACACGTACCGTCAGTACCGCGAGACCGTGAACGGTCTGAGCGCGCTCAGCAACCGTGAGCTGGCAGACCTCGGTCTCCACCGCTCACAGATCCGCGCGATCGCACTGGACTCCGTCTACGGCGGCACGCACTAAGCAAAATACACATCACCTGAGGCATCATGCATCGCATCCCCGCCCGAAATCTTCGATTTCATCCCGGGTAGAAACTTCAGGTTAAGGTATTTGCTAAACAGTTCGGTCTTGCTGCACCTCCCTGTGGCAAGACTGTCCCACCAAAAGCGCCTCTTTCTCCTCCCTCAGATGCGCTGCAGGTGGACCAGACCCGAAACGCACCCTCCCTGTCGTTTCGGGCCAACTTAGAAACCGCCAGACCTTCCTCCCAAGGTCTGGCGGTTTTGCTTTTGCAATGTTTGATTTGAAATAGA
The DNA here is from genome assembly GCF_055693825.1 of Sulfitobacter sp. GN1-4. Taxonomy (NCBI): domain Bacteria; kingdom Pseudomonadati; phylum Pseudomonadota; class Alphaproteobacteria; order Rhodobacterales; family Roseobacteraceae; genus Sulfitobacter; species Sulfitobacter sp. GN1-4. The sequence continues at coordinate 2,607,334 of NZ_JBVFUQ010000003.1, forward strand.
TGTGTCAAAGGCGGCCTGCATCCCCTGCGGGCGCACCCCTGACCCAAATGCCTGTCGCTTAGAACGGCACATCATCAGAAGAGGTCAGAAACCGCGACACAACCTTCTTGGTGCCCGCTTTTTCAAAATCCACTTCCAGCTTATCGCCTTCGATCCCGATAATGGCCCCATAGCCGAACTTTTGGTGAAACACCCGTTCGCCCATCATGAAACTGCTCACCGCATTCATATCAATCGTCACATTGCGCGCCTCTGAGGGTTGCGAAATCCCCCGCTCCCCCGACCGCGCCTGCAGCCGTTTCCAGCCGGGCGAGTTATAAACATTCGCCTCCGCTGCGCGTTCCTGCAGATCTGATCGCATGCCGCCTGCAGCCGCACCAAAGCCGCCACCATAAAGCCCCGGCGGGGTCAGCACATCCACATGCTCTTCGGGCAGCTCATCAATAAAGCGCGATGGCATGGAAGACTGCCACTGCCCAAACACCCGCCGGTTTGCCGCAAAGGAGATCGTACAAATCTCTTCGGCGCGGGTGATCCCGACATAGGCCAGGCGGCGCTCTTCCTCCAGGCCCTTGATCCCGCTCTCATCCATAGAGCGTTGCGAGGGGAACAAACCGTCTTCCCAGCCGGGCAAAAACACCGCCGGAAACTCCAGCCCCTTGGCCGCATGCAGCGTCATGATCGACACTTTCGCGCCGCCATCATCGCTTTCATTGTCCATGATCAGGCTGACATGTTCGAGGAACCCTTGCAGGTTCTCAAACTGTTCCAACGCCTTGACCAATTCCTTGAGGTTCTCAAGCCGCCCCGGCGCCTCGGGTGTCTTGTCGTTCTGCCACATGCCGGTATAGCCGGACTCGTCCAGGATGATCTCAGCCAGCTCCACATGGCTCAGCTCCGGCGGGCCGTACTCCTGGCGCACCGGGCCGTCCTCATCATCCAGCACCGCGTTTTCCACATCCACAGGCCGCGCAGGCCGCGCAACTTGCCGTTCCAGCGCTCGATCCCGTCAATCAGCAACCGCAACTGCGCGGCCCCTTTGCCCGTCAACCCGCCTTCGGCCAACAAAATCCGCGCACCCTCCACCAGGTTCACACCGTTCTGGCGCGCGCTCATCTGGATCTTCTGCTGCGCCTTGTCGCCCAGGCCGCGCTTGGGCGTGTTCACAATCCGCTCAAACGCCAAATCATCATCGGGCGAGGTGACAACGCGGAAATAAGCCATGGCATCGCGGATCTCCATCCGCTCATAAAACCGCGGGCCCCCAATCACACGGTAGGGCAAACCAATGGTCAAGAACCGATCCTCAAAGGCGCGCATCTGATGCGAGGCGCGCACAAGGATCGCCATATCATCCAGCCCCACAGGATCCAGCCCGCGCGTGCCGCGCTGCATCGCCTCAACCTCATCCCCGATCCAGCGGGCCTCTTCCTCACCATCCCAATGGCCAATCAAGCGGACCTTCTCGCCCTCCTCGGCCTGGGTCCAAAGCGTCTTGCCCAACCGCCCCTCATTGCCCGCAATCACGCCAGAGGCGGCAGCCAGGATATGCGGAGTTGAACGATAGTTCTGCTCCAGCTTCACCACATGAGCGCCGGGAAAATCCGTCTCAAACCGCAGAATGTTGCCCACCTCGGCCCCGCGCCAGCCATAGATCGACTGATCATCATCGCCCACGCAGCAGATGTTCTTATGCCCCTGCGCCAGCAGCCGCAGCCACAAATACTGCGCGACGTTGGTGTCCTGATATTCATCCACCAGGATGTACTTGAACCAACGTTGATACTGCGCCAGCACATCCGCGCGGGTCTGAAAGATAGTCACCATATGCAACAGCAGATCGCCAAAATCGACAGCGTTCAGCTCTTTCAGCCGCGCCTGATAGGCCGCGTAAATCTCTGTGCCACGATGGTTATAGGCCGCCGCATCCGCCGTTGGCACCTTCTCAGGCGTCAGCGCGCGGTTCTTCCAGCCATCAATGATCCCCGATAGCATCCGCGCAGGCCAGCGCTTGTCATCAATGCCTTCGGCCGCCACCAACTGCTTGAGCAGCCGCAGCTGATCATCGGTGTCCAGAATGGTGAAGTTGGACTTTAGCCCGACCAGTTCCGCATGACGGCGCAACAGCTTTACACAAATCGCATGAAAGGTGCCCAACCAAGGCATGCCCTCCACATGCTGGCCCAACATCCCGCCCACGCGGTTCTTCATCTCGCGCGCGGCCTTGTTGGTAAAGGTCACCGCCAAAACCTCATTGGGGCGCGCCTTGCCTTGGGTCATCAAATGCACGATCCGCGTGGTCAGGGCCTTGGTCTTGCCCGTGCCCGCCCCCGCCAACATCAACACCGGCCCATCCATCTGCTCTACCGCCGCGCGCTGCGCGGGGTTGAGCCCGTCCAGATAGGGCTGTGGCCGCGCGGCCATCGCGCGCGCTGACAGTGACGCGCCTTCAAAGGCGTCCATTTCATCAAAACTGCTCATCCCCTCAACCTAATCGGATTCCCTCATCAGGAAAAGCCCATGTTCGCCAGATGTTCCCACCTGCGTCCCCCCGCCCAAACCTTGGTTTCGGAGCCACCGTTGCGTGCCCCAAGACAGACAGCCCAGCGCCCCGTTGCCAAGATAAATCGCCGCGGGCCCCAGCTTGCTGGGAGACGGCTATTTCTCTTGGCAACGGGGTGAGGGGATGTCAGGCCGGGGGCGGGCAAGGGTGGCTCTGAAACCGCTTGGTTTTGGTGAACCAGCAGCGCCCGCACCACCGCACCGCAAACCATCCCCGGCTGGACAATCACCGCATCATCGCAGCATATGCCCCGCATGGACCTACACGCCCGCTACCCCGGCCTTGATGATCTGCGCGCCCGCGCCCGCCGCCGTATCCCGACATTCGTCTGGGAATACCTCGACAGTGGCACCGGGCAAGAAGCCACCAAGGCGCGCAACCGCAGCGCACTGGATCAGATCGGGTTTGATCCATCCGTCCTGCACGGCGAAATCACCCCCGATCTCAGTAGGGATCTCATGGGCCATTCCTACCCGCTCCCCTTCGGCATCTCGCCCATCGGCATGTCGGGGCTCATTTGGCCCGGGGCCGAACCGCTCTTGGCCCAAGCCGGGGCGTGGCACGCCATCCCCTACTGCATGTCGACCGTCGCCACCCAAAGCCCTGAGGACATCGCCCCCCACATCGGCCCCCAGGCCTGGTTTCAGCTTTATCCCCCCGCGATCCGGACATTCGCACCGACATGCTGGCCCGTGCAAAATCCGCTGGATTTGACACGCTGGTGATGACCGTTGATGTCCCCACCGCCTCGCGCCGCGAACGCCAGGTGCGCTCAGGCCTGACCAACCCGCCCCGCATCACCCCAAGGCTGCTGGCACAGATCGCCACCTGCCCCGCCTGGGCCATGGGCATGGCGCAGCGGGGGATGCCGCATATGCGCGGTCTTGATAAATACACCGATGCCGCCAGCACAGGCCGCTCGCCCACGGCCCACGTGGGATATCTGCTGCGCACCGCTCCTGACTGGGACTATGTCGATTGGCTGCGCGATGCCTGGAAAGGTCCGTTCATCATCAAAGGCGTCTTGCGCGCCGACGACGCGACCGAGCTTGAGCGCATTGGCGTGGATGCGGTCTGGGTCTCCAACCACGCAGGGCGCCAATTTGACGGCGCGCCCGCCTCGATTGAGGCGCTGCCCGCCTTGCGCGCCGCAACCACCCTGCCCCTGATCTTTGACAGCGGCATCGAAAGCGGTCTCGACATCCTGCGCGCCCTCGCACTTGGCGCGGACTTCGTCATGCTGGGCCGCGCCTTTCACTTTGCGCTGGGGGCCCCGGGGCCAAAGGCCCCGATCATCTTGTTGATATCCTTGCCAAAGACCTTGAGGCAAATATGGGCCAACTGGGTGCGCGCGATCTCAGGTCGCTGCCCAAGGCGAAAATCTTGCCGTAAGGTAAAGTTATTTCTCGAAATTTCACAAAGGGAAACTAATATTCCCAAAGGGGAAATCACAATTCCGCACCCCCTCCGTATCTGTGGGTATTGCGCCGCCCTATATCATGCCTATGGTGCGCCCAAATCTGCCAAGGAGTTTGCCCAGCATGCCTGATTTTAAGAAAATCCTCATTGCCAACCGCGGCGAAATCGCCATCCGCGTGATGCGTGCCGCCAATGAGATGGGCAAAACCACGGTCGCGGTCTACGCCGAAGAGGACAAGCTCGGCCTGCACCGTTTCAAAGCGGACGAAGCTTACCGCATCGGCGAAGGTCTGGGCCCCGTGGCCGCCTATCTGTCGATTGATGAGATCATCCGCGTGGCCAAGGAATGCGGCGCCGATGCGATCCACCCGGGCTACGGCCTGCTGTCGGAAAACCCCGAATTCGTGGATGCCTGCGCCAACAACGGCATCACCTTCATCGGCCCCAAGGCCGAAACCATGCGCGCCCTTGGCGACAAAGCCAGCGCCCGCCGCGTGGCCCAAGAGGCTGGCGTGCCGGTCATTCCCGCAACTGAGGTTTTGGGCGACGACATGGACCTCATCCGCGCCCAAGCGGCTGAGATTGGCTATCCCTTCATGCTCAAAGCCTCATGGGGCGGTGGTGGCCGCGGCATGCGCCCGATCTACGATGAAAATGAGCTGGAAGAGAAAGTCCTCGAAGGCCGCCGCGAGGCCGAAGCCGCCTTTGGCAATGGCGAAGGCTATCTGGAAAAGATGATCCTCAAGGCCCGCCATGTTGAGGTTCAGATCCTGGGCGACAAACACGGCGAAATCTACCACCTTTATGAGCGTGATTGCTCTGTCCAGCGCCGCAACCAAAAGGTGGTTGAACGCGCCCCAGCCCCCTACCTCACCGAAGACCAACGCGCTGAGATCTGCGATCTGGGCCGCAAGATCTGTGCCCATGTGAATTATGAATGCGCAGGCACGGTTGAGTTCTTGATGGATATGGCCGACGGCAAGTTCTATTTCATCGAAGTCAACCCGCGCGTGCAGGTCGAACACACCGTCACCGAAGAGGTGACAGGCATCGACATCGTCCAGGCGCAGATCCTGATCGCCGAAGGCAAAACCATCGCTGAGGCCACCGGCAAAGCCTCTCAGGATGAGGTGCGCCTGAACGGCCACGCCCTGCAGACCCGGATCACCACCGAAGACCCGCAGAACAATTTCATCCCCGACTATGGCCGCATCACCGCCTTCCGCGAGGCCACGGGCATGGGCATCCGCCTCGATGGTGGCACCGCCTATTCCGGCGGCGTAATCACCCGCTATTACGATTCCCTGTTGGTCAAGGTGACCGCCAAGGCGCAAACTCCTGAGCTTGCCATCGCCCGCATGGACCGCGCGCTGCGCGAATTCCGCATCCGGGGCGTGTCAACCAACATCGCCTTTGTCGAGAACCTGCTCAAACACCCCACCTTCCTCGACAACACCTACCACACCAAATTCATCGACGAGACACCGGATCTTTTCCAGTTCACCAAACGCAAGGACCGCGGCACCAAGGTGCTGACCTACATCGCCGACATCACCGTGAACGGCCACCCCGAGACCAAAGGCTATCCCCGCCTTTCGCCCAGCACCCGCGCGCCCAAACCCCCGAAAACCGCGCAGACCCGATGATGGGCACCCGCAACCTGCTGGAGCAAAAAGGCCCTCAAGCCGTCGCCGACTGGATGCGCCAGCAGCGCCAACTACTGATCACCGACACCACCATGCGCGATGGGCACCAATCGCTCCTGGCCACGCGGATGCGCAGCCACGACATGATCAAAGTCGCCCCCGCCTATGCCGCCAATCTGCCGCAGCTTTTCTCAATGGAATGCTGGGGCGGGGCCACCTTTGATGTTGCCTACCGCTTCTTGCAGGAATGCCCCTGGCAGCGCCTGCGCGACCTGCGCGAACGCATGCCCAACATCATGACGCAAATGCTGCTGCGCGCCTCAAACGGTGTGGGCTACACCAACTACCCCGACAACGTGGTGCAGTTCTTTGTCAAACAGGCCGCAACCTCGGGCGTGGATGTCTTCCGCGTCTTTGACAGCCTGAACTGGGTGGAAAACATGCGCGTGGCCATGGACGCGGTGATTGAGGCGGACAAGGTTTGCGAAGGCACGATCTGCTACACCGGCGATATCTTTGACCCTGACCGCGCCAAATATGACCTGAAATACTACGTCGACATGGCCAAACAGCTGCAGGATGCAGGCGCCCATGTCCTGGGCCTCAAAGACATGGCGGGCCTTTTGAAACCCGCCCAAGCCCGTGTGCTGATCAAGGCGCTGAAATCCGAAGTGGGCCTGCCCATCCATTTCCACACCCATGACACCGCAGGCATCGCTACCGCCACGATCCTGGCCGCCGCCGACGCGGGCGTCGATGCGGTGGACTGCGCGATGGACGCTTTTTCTGGCAACACCAGCCAGGCGACGCTGGGCTCTGTGGTCTCGGCCCTCAAACACACCGACCGCGACACCGGCCTGTCGATGGAGGCCGTGCGCGAAATCTCTGACTATTGGGAAGACGTCCGCCACCAATACGGTGCCTTCGAGACGGGCATGCAGGCCCCCTCCTCTGAGGTTTATTTGCATGAAATGCCCGGCGGCCAGTTCACCAACCTCAAAGCCCAGGCCAAAAGCCTCGGGCTTGAGGAACGCTGGCCCGAAGTGGCGCGCACCTATGCGGATGTGAACCAGATGTTTGGCGACATCGTCAAAGTCACGCCCTCCTCCAAAGTGGTGGGTGACATGGCGCTGATGATGGTCTCTCAGGGCCTGACGCGCCACGACGTGGAGGATCCCAAAACCGATGTGGCCTTCCCCGATTCCGTGATCGACATGATGCGCGGCAACCTGGGCCAACCCCCCGGCGGCTTTCCGGATGAAATCGTCAGCAAAGTGCTCAAGGGCGAAGCCCCCAACACCGCCCGCCCCGGTGCTCACCTAGAGGCGATTGACCTTGAAGACACCCGCACGGATCTCTCCCAACAGCTGGAAGGCAAAGCCGTCGACGACGAAGACCTTGCAGGCTACCTGATGTATCCAAAGGTCTTTCTCGATTACATGGGCCGGCACCGCCAATACGGGCCGGTGCGCACCCTGCCCACACAGACCTTCTTTTACGGCATGGAACCGGGCGAAGAGATCAGCGCAGAAATTGACCCCGGCAAAACCCTCGAAATCCGCCTGCAAGCGGTGGGGGAGACCACAGAAGACGGCGAAGTGCGCGTGTTCTTTGAACTCAACGGCCAGCCACGCGTGATCCGCGTGCCCAACCGTCTGGTCAAATCCGCCACCGCGCAGCGGCCCAAGGCTGATCCGGCAAATGAAAACCACATCGGCGCGCCCATGCCCGGTGTGATCGCCACCGTGGGTGCGCAAGTTGGCCAAGAGGTGCGCGCAGGCGATCTGCTGCTGACCATCGAAGCGATGAAGATGGAAACCGGCATCCACGCCGAACGCGATGCGGTGGTCAAAGCCGTGCATGTCACCGCAGGCGGCCAGATCGACGCCAAAGACCTTTTGGTCGAGCTGGAGTAACCCCGCCCACAGACCGGCCCCCGCCCTCGCCTCCCGGCCCGGCCCCGCCCGCCAACCGGCTCCACGCCCCCGCCTCCCTCTCTGGGCTGGAGCCGCCTTCGCTTGAGCGCAGGCAGGCCGGGCCAGGCCTTGGGGGCCAGACAAATCGCCGAGGGCCCCAGCTCTGCTGGGAGACGGCTATTTTTCTTGCGCCCCAAGGCATGGACTGGCATGTCCAAGGTCAATCGAAGGTGGATCCAGCCCCTCTGGGATGGTGAGCCTGAAGCCCCTGCCCCCTATCCTAAAGCCCCAGTCCTAAAGCCCCATCCCTCTTCCTAAAGCCTCATACCCCGTCCCGAAACGCCCGCCGTCACAGACGCAGCATCCCCTGCCCCCGACCCGCACGCCTCCCCCTCAAACTCCTCACTCTCACATGCGCCTCTCAGCCCTCACCCTCATCGTCCCGAACTACGATCAAGCCATCGCCTATTACTGCGATGTGCTGGGCTTTGATCTGAGCGAAGACATCGACCAAGGCCACAAACGCTGGGTCCGCGTCACACCCGCGGGCGGCGGGGCGGGGTTTATCCTCGCAGAACCCGGCGATGCGCGCCAACAAGCGGCGATCGGCAATCAGGGCGCAGGCCGCGTCTGGCTGTTTTTGCAAACCGACGACTTTGCCGCCGATCACAGCCGGCTCACCGCCGCAGGGGTCACCTTTGAAGAAAGCCCCCGCGATGAACCCTATGGCACCGTGGCGGTTTTCCGCGACATCTTCGGCAACCGCTGGGATCTGATCCAATACACCGCAGGGTGAGCATCCTGTCGCATTGCCTTAAGCCGCCCATCCGCTAGGTTGCCGCCCAGCTTAAGACGGACCCGCCCATGCCCTATGAATGGACCAGCCCTCCCAACCGCAGCCCGCAACAAATGCGGCTTTGGCCGCATCAATCGCTGCCGCCCAAGGGCTTTGCGGCCTTCGTGCTGGCCACCTTCACGCTGATCCTGATCCCGACCTTCACCCTTTTGGGCACCGTGCTGCTCTGGGGCATGCTGCCCTTTGTGCTGATGGCCGTGGGCGGGATCTATTTTGCGCTGCAATCCAACTACAAATCCCGCCAGATCGAAGAGGTCTTTACCCTCGGATCAGACACAGCGCGCCTGACCCACCGCACCCCAAAGGGGGAGGTCAAAGAATGGGAATGCAACCGCTACTGGACCACGGTGACCAAGTACGAAAAAGACGGCCCCGTCCCGCACTACATCACCCTGCGCGGCGAAGGCCGCGAGGTTGAGATCGGTGCCTTTCTAAGCGAGGAAGAACGTGTGGCCCTTTACGATGATCTGCAACGCAGCCTGCGCCGCCAGTAATGCGCCGGTTTTGACGCAGCGACTGTAACGCACCGACTGTGATCTGTTGTATGCACCTGCGGTGTACGCGCGGTGCACAATGTGTGACATTTAAAGTCTGGCCGGACCCAAACTGAAAAGCCTCGCCGCACCCGGCCCCGAAATCCACCCAAAAAGCGGCCACCAAACCGCGACCTCCGCACGGGTCAGCGGGGGAAACGCCCAGGTCTAGCCTGCGCTCAGCCGGTCCTTGACCATCGGCCCCACGGCCCCGAAATCCATCTGCCCGGTGTATTTCGTTTTCAACGCACCAATCACCTTGCCCATGTCGCGGATGCTCTCTGCGCCGATGTCCGCAATGGCCGCCTCAACCGCAGCGCTCACTTCATCGTCGTTCAACTGCCGGGGCAGGAATTCTTCGATGATGCCAATTTCATTGCGCTCCTGCTCCGCCAGATCAAGCCGCCCGCCTTCTTCATAGGCGCGCGCCGATTCCATGCGCTGCTTGGCCATCTTGCCCAGGATCGCCAGAACCTCGGCCTCTGCCACGCCTTCATCATTGCCCTTGGCACGGGCATCAATGTCTTTGTCCTTGATGGCGGCATTGATCAGGCGCAGCGTCGACAGACGGCCTGCTTCTTTGTCTTTCATGGCTTTTTTCAAAGCCTCGGAAATCCGTGTGCGCAGGGGCATAAACGTGGCATCCTTGATCCAACGGCAAACTTCCAGCGACCATAGCCAATGCCATCGCAACACGCAATGCAAAGACATATCCGTAAGCATATGATTTCATTATAGATATCATTTCGCTCCAGACCTTGACCCTCACCAGCCCTGGCAGTAGTTTGCGACCCGTTTACCCCGCTAAAACATCGGAGACTGCCACATGAGTGCGCCCGTATCTGACCGCCCGACCGCCTGCCTGGCTCTCGCGGACGGCTCTCTTTTTTATGGCATGGGCTTTGGGGCCACTGGGCAGACCACCGCTGAGTTGTGCTTTAACACGGCCATGACCGGCTATCAGGAGATCATGACCGATCCCTCTTATGCAGGTCAGATCGTCACCTTCACCTTCCCCCATGTGGGCAATGTGGGCACCAACCCCGAGGACGATGAAACAGGCGATCCTGTTGCCGCGGGCATGGTTGTCAAATGGATGCCCACCGATCCATCAAACTGGCGCAATGTGCAGCCGCTGTCGGATTGGCTGGCCGCACGGGGCCGCATAGCGGTAGGCGGCATCGACACCCGCCGCCTGACCCGCGCCATCCGCCAGCAAGGCGCGCCCCATGTCGCTCTGGCCCACAGCCCTGACGGCGTTTTTGACATTGAGGCCCTGATCAAAGCGGCCCGTGGCTTTGCCGGGCTGGAAGGCATGGACCTGGCCAAAACGGTCACCTGCGCGCAGTCCTACCGCTGGGATGAGATGCGGTGGGCCTGGCCTGACGGCTACCCCAAGCAGCAGGCACCCCAACACAAGGTCGTCGCCATCGATTACGGGGCAAAGCGCAACATCCTGCGCTGTCTGGCCTCTGCGGGATGTGACGTGACCGTCCTGCCCGCCAGCGCAACCTTTGAAGATGTAATGGCGCATCAGCCCGACGGTGTTTTCCTGTCCAACGGCCCCGGCGACCCCGCGGCGACAGGGGCCTACGCTGTGCCGATGATCCGTTCGGTTCTCGACAAGACAGATTTGCCGGTGTTTGGCATTTGCCTTGGCCACCAGATGCTGGCCCTGGCTTTGGGCGCAAAGACTATCAAGATGAGCCACGGCCACCACGGTGCCAACCACCCGGTCAAGGACAATGACACGGGCAAGGTCGAAATTACCTCTATGAATCATGGCTTTGCTGTGGATGCGCAAACACTGCCCAAGGGTGTGATTGAAACGCATGTGTCGCTTTTTGATGGCTCAAACTGCGGCATTCGAATGGAAAACCGCCCCGTCTGGTCGGTGCAGCACCACCCCGAAGCCTCGCCTGGCCCGCAAGACAGCTATTACCTGTTTGAACGCTTCGCGGATGCGATGGCCCAACGCGCAAGCGCTGCCGAGGACGCTTAACGCCACAATTAACCCGTTCTTTACCATGCGCCTGCCATGACATGCTCATGACAGGCAAAAAGGACACGGGATGAGCAGGCAGCGGCTGCATTTTTCAGACCCTCAGGTCGTGGCGGAGCCCCGGCAGCGGGCGCCGCTGGGGCGCTATCTGGTCGACATGGGTGTCATCACCAATGAGGATTTGCTGCGCGCACTGGCGCTGCAACGCCGCGTTGACGCCCCCTTGGGTGAGATCCTTGTCGCCGAAGGCACCGCCCACCCCGAAGACATCCTTGTCGCCCTGGCCGAGCAACATCATGCGCAGGTGGTCGATCTGGACCGTGACCCGCCGCAAAAGACGCTCGCCGCGCGTCTGCCAGCGGCGCTGTGCCTGAAACACCAGGCCGTGCCCTGGATGACGCTGGGGGGGCTGCTGCTGGTTGCGACCAGCGCGCCGCAAAGCTTTGAGGATCTGCGCACAGATATCGGGCTTCACGGCCCGCCGGTGTTGCCTGTTATTGCTCAGGCGCAGCAGGTTAAAGCACAGATATCAAGGCTTTATGGACCAGAGCTCGCCCTGAACGCGGCTACGCGTGCCCCAGATAAACTCAGCTGTCGCAGCTGGAACCCTGCTGCCTTTTCCCGGCGGTTCTGGTCCGTGCTGGCTGTCGCCACCTTGTTGGTGGCACTGGTCCTTGCCCCGCTTTGGACGCTGACGCTGGCCACGCTGTTTGCGTTTACGACCCTTGTGATGACCACCCTTTTCAAGGCAGCAGCGCTTTGGGCGCGTCTGTTCCGACCTCCACCATACCAAACAGATCCCCTGAACCCCGTCTTGCCAGACCGATTGCCGCGGGTGTCGATCCTTGTGCCGTTGCTGCGCGAACGGGAGATTGCAGGCGCGCTGATCCACCGGCTGTCACAGCTGACCTATCCCAAGTCACAGCTTGATGTGCTTTTGGTGCTGGAGGCGGGCGATACCATCACGCGCGACACATTGGCCAAAACCGCGCTGCCCCATTGGATCAGCGTGATTGAGGTGCCTGAGGCGAACAAGCTGACCACGAAGCCGCGCGCGTTGAATTACGCGATGGACTTTTGCAAAGGCAGCATCATTGGCGTCTGGGATGCTGAGGACGCCCCCGCCCCCGACCAGATCGAACAGGTGGTCAGCCGCTTTGCCGAGGCCCCGGCGCGCGTGGTCTGTTTGCAGGGCATTCTCGATTACTACAACGCGCGCGCGAACTGGCTATCGCGTTGTTTTACAATCGAATATGCCGCCTGGTGGCGTGTGCTGCTGCCGGGTGCCGCGCGGTTGGGTCTGGTGCTGCCGCTTGGGGGCACAACGCTGTTCTTTCGCCGCTTCGCGCTTGAGGCGCTGGGGGGATGGGACGCGCATAATGTGACAGAAGACGCCGATCTGGGCGTCAGACTGGCCCGCGCGGGATGCCTTACAGAACTGATTCCCACCGTCACCCATGAAGAGGCAAATTGCCGCCCTCTGCCCTGGATCCGGCAACGCTCACGCTGGCTCAAGGGTTTTTTGATCACGTGGTGCGTGCACATGCGCGCGCCCCGCCTGCTGCTGTCTGATCTGGGCTGGCGCAGGTTCTTGGGCGTGCAGACCATGCTGTTTGCGACGGTTTGCCAATTCTTCTGCGCGCCGCTGCTGTGGTCCTTCTGGCTGGCGCTCACCCCCATCCCGCACCCTGTAGAGGCGACGCTGGGCAGCGGCACCCTGTGGGCAATGGTGGGGGTGTTTATCCTGGCGGCAACCGTGAACCTTGGCATATCGCTTTATGCTGTTTCCGGCCAAGAACACCGCCATCTGATGTGGTGGGTCTTCACCACGCCGCTTTATTTCGCGATGGGCTTTTTTGCTGCAGCCAAAGGAGTTTATGAGGCAATCCTAAGCCCGTTTTATTGGGACAAGACCCAGCATGGCGTGACGCCTTTGTCAGATGGGCTTAGCCCTCCTGCTCAAGCCGCGCCGCCTCTTGTTTCAGCCGGGTCACAAACGCCACCGAAATATGAGATTTCAGCGCCTCGTCCGCCCCATCTTCGTCCCGCGCCTCAATCATTGCGACGATCTTGGCGTGCTCGGCCTGGGCAATCTCCCCCGTCCCTCAGCGGCAAGCGACGTCGTCGCCATAAGCGCCATGGAGCGGTAGACCAGATCAAGCTGCTGCACCAAATAGCGGTTGTGCGAGGCAAGGTGGATCTGCTTGTGAAACCGCCGATTGTTGCGCGACAGGGCGATGGGATCGCCTATCAGGGCGTTGTCCGCCTCCACCATCTCACGCAGGACGCGCATTTCTTCTGAGGTCGCATGACGCGCGGCAAGACGAGCGGCCAGACCTTCCAGCTCACCGCGCACCGCATAAAGCTCAGCCGTTTGGTTGTGATCAAGCGAGGCCACAATCAGGCTGCGCCCTTCGCGGGCCAGCAGGGATTGCGTCTCAAGCCGCTGCAGCGCCTCCCGGATGGGGGTGCGCGATACGTTGAACCGCTCAGCCAATTCGCTTTCCACCAACCGGTCACCGGGCCGGAAGACACCGGTGTCAATGGCATCGAGGATCATTGAATAGGCGTCCGTCGGTCCAGGTTTCGAAACAGGCATCAGTCATTTCCCAAGTTTTGCGACACTTTAGCGCGCCCGCTTCATTGCGCAAGCCGCCGTGCGTGCCACTTGCGGCGCGCCAGCAAACCGCCTAACCAACCCCAATGCCACGCGATGCTTTCTCTCATGTTGAAACCTGGGTTTTTGATCTCGACAATACCCTTTATCCGCCATCCGCGCGGCTTTTTGACCTGATCGAAGTGCGCATGACGGCCTGGGTCATGCGGGCGCTGGATGTGGACGCCAAAGAAGCAGACCGGCTGCGCGCGCTTTATTGGCGCGAACATGGCACAACGCTGGCCGGTTTGATGCGCGTGCATGATGTGGATCCGGCCCCCTATCTGGAAGACGTGCACGACATCTCCATGGATCGGCTTACCCCTGATCCAACGCTGGCGGCGCGCATCGCGTCCCTGCCGGGCAGGCGCATCGTCTACACCAACGGCTGCGCGCCCTATGCCGAACGGGTGCTGGCCGCGCGCGGGCTGTCGGGCCTTTTTGATGCGGTCTATGGGGTGGAGCACGCAGGCTATCACCCAAAACCGGACCGGGCCGCCTTTGAGGCGGTGTTCACCACCGACGGGATCGACACAGCCACAGCCGCGATGTTCGAAGACGAACAGCGCAACCTTGCAGTGCCCCATGCGATGGGTATGCGCACGGTCCATGTGGCCCCTGACCGCCATGCGGCGGACCATATTGATTATCACACGGACGATTTGTCTCGTTTTCTTGGCCAGCTCACCGATTAGGTATGCGGCATGATATATGATTGCGACATCCTCATCTCTGGCGGCGGCATTGCCGGACTGACCGCTGCGGCGGCCTTTGGCACCGCAGGCTTTGACGTCATTTGCGTCGATCCCACCCCGCCCATCACTGACAGGGATGCCTCTGGGGCGGACATGCGTTCCACCGCGATGCTGCAACCGGCCAAGGCGGTGCTGCAGGACGCCGGTGTCTGGGACGCGCTCGCCCCTCATGCCGCCGATCTGCAGATCATGCAGGTAATTGACGCAGGCGGAGAAGACGCCACCCCCAGAGTGGCCCGCGCGTTCAACGCGGCTGAGATTTCGGATCTGCCCTTCGGCTGGAACTTTCCCAATTGGCTGCTGCGGCGCGCTCTGGTGGCCCGGCTGGAGGCTTTGCCAAACGTGGATTTCCGCCCCGGCACGGGGACAACGTCGCTCTTCACCCGCACCGCTGGCGCGAAGGTGGGGCTGTCGGATGGCACCAAGATCACAACCAAGCTGGTGATTGCCGCAGACGGGCGCGCCAGCCCGATGCGCCAGGCCGCAGGCATCGCCGTCAGCACGCGCCGTTACGGGCAAAAGGCGCTGGCCTTTAGCGTGACCCACCCCATACCGCACGACAATGTCTCAACCGAAATTCACCGCACCGGCGGCCCCTTTACCCTGGTGCCCCTACCCGACCGGGATGGCCAGCCCAGCTCAGCTGTTGTCTGGATGGACGACGGGGCCAAGACACAGGCCCGCGCCCAGATGCCCGTCGCAGCCTTTGAGGCAGAGATCACAGAACGCTCTTGCCAGCTGCTGGGGCCTTTGACCCTTGTCAGCAAACGCGACACCTGGCCCATCATCAGCCAACATGCGCACCGCCTGTCCGGCGAGCGGATTGCCCTGATTGCTGAGGCCGCCCATGTTCTGCCGCCCATCGGGGCGCAGGGGCTGAACATGTCCCTGCAAGACCTTGCGACGCTTTTGCAGCTGGCCCAGAAGGACCGCGCCACCCTAGGCGATGCCGCCATGCTGGAGGCCTATCACAAAGTGCGCTTTGGCGACATTCAGCTGCGCATAAATGGCATCGACATGCTGAACCGAGTTTCACAGGCCAGCCATCCGCTGGCGCGGGACATGCGCGCCAAGGGGTTGGACACGCTTTATGCCCTACCGGCTGTGCGCAAAATGCTGATGCAAATGGGACTTGGCGTGCGCGACAGCGAAGGCCCCAAGGCAGGCTAATCGCGCAGCAGGCCGTTACACCTGCCCGCGCACCCCCGTCACCGCAGTGCGGCGCGCCTTGGTCTTTTCAAAGAACGTCTTCGACAACCGGGGCCAAGCGGTTCAGCGTGCCCTCAACATCATAAAGCTTGTCGAGCCCAAAGAGACCCAGACGGAAGGTGCTGAACCCCTCAGGCTCTCCCACCTGCAACGGCACACCGGCGGCGATTTGCATCCCCTGCGCCATGAATTTCTTGCCGTTCTGTATCTCAGGATCGCTGGTGTAGCTAACCACCACACCCGGCGCGCCATAGCCGTCGGCGGCCACAGAGGTGACGCCCTTGTCGCCCAGCATCTTGCGCACGCCATCACCCAATTGCCACTGCGCCTCTTTCAGGCGCTCAAACCCGTAGTTCTTGGTCTCAAGCATCGTGTCGCGGAACATCCGCAGCGCATCTGTTGGCATCGTCGCGTGATAGGCGTGACCGCCGTCTTCATAGGCCTTCATGATCGCGCGCCACTTGCCCAAATCAATCGCAAAGCTGTCTGATGTGGTCTCTGCCAGACGCGCCTCAGCGCGGGCCGACATCATGACCAAACCCGCCGCAGGCGATGCGGACCACCCCTTTTGCGGCGCAGAGATCAGCACATCGACCCCAAGGCCCTTCATATCAATCCACGCACAGCCAGAGGCGATGCAATCAAGCACCATCAGCGCATCCACATCATGCGCCGCCTTGGCCATTTCCGCGATGTAGTCATCGGGCAGGATCACCCCGGCGCTGGTTTCCACATGAGGCGCAAAGACCACCTGCGGCTTTTCTTCGTGAATGGCGGCCACCACATCTTCGATCGCTGCGGGCACGAAAGGCGAGGTTGCCGAATTGCCCTGCTGGCGCGCTTTCAAAACGGTTGTCTTATTGGTCAGCCCGCCTGTTTCGATGATCTGAGACCACCGGTAGGAAAACCACCCATTGCGCACGACAAGCGCATCAGCACCACGGGCAAACTGCCGGGCCACGGCTTCCATGCCAAAGGTCCCGCCACCGGGGATGACGGCCACTGCATCGGCCTGATAGACCTCTTTCAGCATCTCGGAAATGTCGCGCATCACCTGCTGAAACCCAGCCGACATGCTGTTGAGCGAGCGGTCGGTGAAAACCACGGAAAACTCTTCCAAACCATCAGGATCAACGGTGTTCAACAGGGCCATCTTTTATTCCTCCACATCTGATTGGGCAGGAAATAAAGCGCAGGCACGGGATGTGCAAAGTCTATCTTGGTATACAATCGCGTCAGCTTCGCCGCGGCGTTTCCTTTCGGCACACCGCGTTCCTATAGCGGGCCGGGGCGCTGTTCTTCGCTGAGCAGCACATTCGCCTCAACCTCTCCGGCACCGGGCAATGTCATGATCCGACGGCGCAAAACCCGTTCGAAATCAGGCAGGTCGCGCGCCACCACCCGGAGGCGATAATCATAAAGCCCCAGCACATGCTCCACCGTTTGCACCTCAGGGATGGCCGCCACCGCCCGTTCGAAATCTTCCAGCGACACGCGGCCCTTGGTGGCCAGCTTGATGCCCAAAAACACCGTCACCCCAAAGCCCAGCTTTTCGGCATCAAGCCGCAAGCGTTTGCCGCGCAACACGCCGGCCTCTTCCAAGCGCTTGATCCGCCGCCAGGTCGCAGGCTGGGACAGACCAAATTGTTTGCCCAAGGCGCTGGCCGACTGGCGCGCGTTTTGCGCTAGGGCGCGCAGAAGTTGGCGGTCAATGCTGTCCAGCTCAATCACAGCGGCAGCGCCTCTTCGGTTTTGATCGGTGCCACCAGCATCAACGCCTCAATATCCGCGATATGCGGCAGGGTCAGGATGCGGCTGCGGTAGATCTGTTGGTAATGTGCCATATCCCGCGCGATGATCGACAGGCGCGCATCGACACGGCCCAGAAAAGTCTGCACCTCAATCACCTCAGGCACCTGCCGCGCCTCAGCAAGGAAACGGTCAAAGGCGTTGCCTTGGGTCTTGTCCAAGGTCACGCGCAGCGACACCTCAACGGCATAGCCAAGTGCCGCCCAATCAATCACCGCTTCGACACCTTTGAGGATACCCTCATCCTCCAGCCGCGCCATCCGCCGGTTCAGCTTGCCCAGGCTCATGCCGCAGCGGTCCGCCAATTCACCTGGGGACAAACTCGGCTCAGCCTGCCAATACCGCAACAACCGTCGATCCTGATCATCAAGCATGATTTTTCCGCAAATCGTGATTTATACGAATTATGCGCTTCATCTTTCTAATACAACTCAAAATTCCAACACTCACAACTCAGGCAGAACGGCCTATGGTGCGCGGCAGACAGACACCAACCAAAGGATAAAACCATGCGCGTTTATTACGACCGCGATTGCGACGTGAACCTGATCAAGGACAAAAAAGTCGCCATCCTGGGCTACGGCTCACAGGGCCACGCCCACGCCCTCAACCTGCGCGACAGCGGAGCGAAAAACCTCGTTGTGGCGTTGCGCGAAGGCTCCCCTTCTGCGGCCAAAGCCGAAGGCGAAGGCCTGCAGGTCATGGGCATCGCCGAAGCGGCGGCTTGGGCTGACCTGATCATGTTCACAATGCCCGATGAGCTTCAGGCAGAGACATACAAGAAATACGTGCACGACAACATCCGTGAAGGGGCTGCCATCGCATTCGCCCACGGTTTGAACGTGCACTTTGGCCTGATTGAGCCCAAAGAAGGCGTGGACGTCATCATGATGGCGCCCAAAGGCCCCGGCCACACCGTGCGCGGCGAATATGCCAAAGGCGGCGGCGTGCCTTGCCTGGTTGCGGTGCACAACGATGCCTCCGGCAAAGCGCTGGAAATCGGCCTGTCCTATTGCTCCGCCATCGGTGGCGGTCGCTCCGGCATCATTGAAACCAACTTCCGTGAGGAATGCGAAACCGACCTCTTTGGTGAACAGGCCGTGCTTTGCGGTGGCTTGGTTGAGCTGATCCGCATGGGCTTTGAGACCCTGGTTGAGGCAGGTTACGCGCCTGAGATGGCCTACTTTGAGTGCCTACACGAAGTGAAGCTGATCGTGGACCTGATCTATGAAGGCGGCATCGCCAACATGAACTACTCCATCTCCAACACAGCCGAATACGGTGAATATGTCTCCGGCCCACGTGTGCTGCCTTACGATGAAACAAAGGCCCGCATGAAAGCGATCCTGACAGACATCCAGACCGGCAAGTTCGTGCGTGACTTCATGCAGGAAAACGCCGTGGGTCAGCCGTTCTTTAAAGGCACGCGCCGTCTGAACGACGAACACCAGATTGAAGAGACCGGCGAAAAGCTGCGCGGCATGATGCCTTGGATCTCTGCGGGCAAAATGGTCGACAAATCCAAGAACTAAAACGTCTTGGGGCCTGGCCGTGTGTCAGGCCCCAACACCCCTCGCGTTTGGGCGCACCACTTTGCGCGTTGACGCAGCCGCAGCCGCCGCTTAAGCGGGGCATGGCCCAACCCCCAGAAATTACATATAAAAGCTGGCTGATGGTCATAACGCTTGCCTTTGTTTGGGGCGGGACGTTTCTGGTGACCGAAATCGCATTGACCGGGATGACCCCATTCTGGCTTGCCGCGTCCCGGATCGGACTTGCCGCCGGGGTCATGAGCGTGATCTGGGCCAGCCGAGGCTTCCCGCTTTTTACCGCACCGGCCAGCTACCGGGACCATCTGTTCATGCTGTGCCTCATGGCCGCACTCAGCTCAGCCATGCCGTTTGCGTTGCTGGCCTGGGGCCAACAATACGTCACGGCCGGGTTTGCCGGTGTCTCTATGGCTTCTGTGGCGCTGATCGTCCTGCCGCTGGCCCATGTCTTTGTCCCAGGGGAACGAATGACACTGCGCCGCGCGGCGGGCTTTATTATCGGATTTGTCGGCGTGGTCATTTTGATTGGCGGCCAAGCCTTTGAAAGCTCTGGCGAAAACCTTGAAACCGCAGGCCGGATTGCCTGCGTTGCAGCAGCGGCCTGTTATGCGGTCCAATCCATCCTGATGCGCCGCTTGCCGGCGGTGGATGCCATCGGATTGGCCAGCGTTTTGGTGATCATCGGGGCCGCATTCAGCATCCCGCTGGCCTTTGCCATCGAGGGCGCGCCGCCCCTGCCCGATGCAAAGACGCTGTGGGTGCTGGCGTTTCTGGGCCTTGTGCCGACGGCTGCGGCCAATTTCCTGCGTGTTCTGGTGATCCGCACCGCAGGGCCGGTTTTCATGTCTTTGGTGAACTACCAGGTGCCGGTCTGGTCCGTGGTTCTGGGCGCGCTGTTTCTGGCTGAACCACTGCCGCCTTCGCTGTTATGGGCGATGGTATTGATCTTGGGGGGGCTGGCGCTGAGCCAGTTTGGCGCGCTGCGCCGTCTGTTCAGCCGGTCCTGACGGGCATCAGTGGGGGGGCATCAGGCCCGCATCACGCCACATCAGCCAGGTTGGATTTCACTCAGAGACAGCCGCCTCCACGGCTTCGACCACCCGGTCAACTGAGCGTTCCATCAGTGCTGCATCTTCATGTTCGGCCATCACCCGCACCAGCGGTTCTGTCCCTGATTTGCGAATAAGAAGCCGCCCACGCCCCGCAAGCTCTGCCTCTGCAGCGGCAATCGCGGCTTTCACGGCGTCCGCTTCAAGCGGCGTCTGACCTGCGGAAAACCGTACATTTTTAAGAAGTTGCGGCACTTTCTCAAACTGATGCATCAACTCGGATGCAGGCTTGGCCGAGCGCAGCATTTCCGCCAAGAACTGCAACCCTGCCATCAACCCATCGCCGGTTGTCGCGTGATCGGTCATTACGATGTGGCCTGATTGCTCTCCGCCGAGGTTAAAGCCACCTTCCCGCATCCGCTCAACCACATAGCGGTCGCCCACCGCAGTGCGTTCAAGACCCACGCCGCGCGCTGCCAGAAAATGCTCAAGCCCCAGATTGCTCATCACCGTGGCCACCAGCGCATCCCCGCGCAGCCGGCCCTCTTCGGCCCACCGCGCGGCCATCAGGGCCATAAACTGATCCCCATCACCGACCTGGCCCTTTTCATCAATCAGGATGACGCGGTCTGCGTCGCCGTCCAGACAGATGCCAACATCAGCCCCATGCGCCACCACGGATTCCGCCGCCATCTGCGGCTGCGTTGATCCGCAGCCCTTGTTGATGTTCAGACCATTCGGGCTGACGCCTACCGGGATCACCTCTGCCCCCAACTCCCACAGTGCCATGGGAGCCACGTGATAGGCCGCGCCATTGGCGCAATCGACCACCACCTTAAGCCCATCAAGGCGCATCTGCCTGGGAAAGCTGGACTTTACCCGCTCAATATAGCGATAGCGGCTGTCGTCGATGCGCTTGGCGCGGCCAATTTCGGTGGCCGCCGCAGGCTCAACCCCGCCTGAAACCAGCGCCTCAATCTCATGCTCCACCGCGTCTGAGAGTTTATAACCATCGGGGCCAAAGAATTTGATGCCGTTGTCATGCGCCGGGTTATGGCTGGCTGAGATCATCACCCCAAGATCCGCGCGCATTGAGCGGGTCAGCAAGCCAACGGCGGGCGTGGGCACAGGGCCCAGCAACAGCACGCTCATCCCCGTGCTGGTCAGCCCGGCGGTCAGGGCGTTTTCGAACATATAGCCAGACAGCCGCGTGTCTTTGCCGATCACCACGCGGTGCACGCCCTTGCCGTCACGGCGGAACCGCTGCCCCACGGCGGCCCCGATCCGCAGCGCCATATCCGCCGTCATGGGATGGGTGTTGGCCGTGCCGCGCACCCCATCCGTGCCAAAAAGTGATGTGGCTGCCCCGCTCATATCTTCACCCTTCTGTCTGCCATTGCCCTGTCATTGCTGCCTGCCAGAGGGCAATCGCCTGCCAAGTCTGGGCCACATCATGCACCCGCAGGATCTGAATACCATGAGAAAGTGCCGCCAGGGCCACTGCCATGCTGCCCGGCGCGCGGGCCTTTGCCTCAGGCGCTTGGCCGATGGTGCCGATAAAGCGCTTGCGCGAGGCCCCCAGCAAGATCGGAACGCCCAGGCTGTGAAAGAGGCTTAGCCGCGCCAAAAGCGCCAGGTTATGGGCCAAGGTCTTACCAAAGCCGATGCCAGGATCTGCAATGATGCGGTCTTTGCTGATGCCAGCAGCCGTCAGCGCCGCAATCTGGCGGTCGAGAAAGTCATAAACATCGAGCAAGACATCCTCATATTGCGGATCTTGCTGCATCGTGGCCGGATCCCCCAGCGCATGCATGACGCAGACGGGCACGGATTTTTCAGCCGCCAGCGGGGCCAAGCCCGGGTCATATGTGAAGCCTGAGACATCGTTGATCAGCCCTGCCCCCGCCCCCACAGCAGCAGAAGCAACAGCGGCTTTGCGGGTGTCAATTGAGATCAGCGTCTGAACCCCAGCCGCTTTAAGGCCAGCAATGACAGGTTCAGTGCGCGCAGTTTCAACTGCTGGCTCGATGGTGTCGGCCCCGGGCCGGGTGGATTCGCCGCCAATGTCGAGAATATCAGCGCCCGCATCCCGCATCGCCATGCCAGAGGCAATCGCGTCCGACGCTGCGGCATGATCGCCACCGTCAGAAAAGCTGTCTGGTGTCGCGTTCAAAATGCCCATAAGGCGCGGACGCTCCAGCGAGAGGCCTGAGACGGCGCGCCGGGGCGCGGTCAGCGCCATCAACACGTCTGCGGGCAAGGCTTCATGCGGCAGGATCTTTGGCGCGGCCTGGCGGTTTAACACCTCAACATGGGTGAACCACCCCCAACCACCGGCAAGCGGGGCAGCGCCCTCAGGCCGGTGCGGGCCCACTTGCACCAGGGGGCGGAAATAATCGCGGCTTGCGCTCACAATACCGCCTGGGTTTCAGGCACTACGCGCAAGGGAACGGAGACATCGCTGGGCACGTCGTCGCCGATCACCACCATTTCTTGTGCATCAAAGGTGGCGGCGAACCACGCCGCCAGGGCGACCGCATCGCGGGGCTGTGCCGACGGGGTATCGACGGAATCCAAAACCACCTTGGACGGTGCCCAAACGCAGGTTTGGCCGTTCTTCATCCCCCAATCCAGCTCTGTGCGGGTTTCCACCACCACACAGCGGTCATCCTTGGAGGCCAAGACCCAAGCGTTTTGTTCAATCGCCAAAAGATCAATCCGCCGCTGCGCCATCTTATGGGGCACCTGAGGGGCGGGCGTATCGGAGGCACCGACACATAAGATCAGCGGCTTGTCTGAGGCTTCAAGTTGGTCCAGCCAGCCTTTCAGATGCGGCGAGGCGATGGCCCCCGTGCTGAGGTAGACCAACTGCGGCTGCGGGGCCTCTTCTTGTACCAACTCAGGCGTGGGCGCTGCTTCGCGGGCGCGCACAATCTCAACCCCCAAGGCACCGGGGCCACGGTCCAGCTTTTCGATGCGCACAAAGGCGCGGATGGCCTGAGGCTCCAGCAGTATGCGCTCTGCAACCCGTTCCGCCAACGTCTCAAGTAGGGCCAGCCGTTCAACGGCCAATTCTGTCGCGATGGCTTCGGTTACGCGGTCATAGCTTAGGATCCGGTCCACATCGTCATCAATCGGCCCACTGAGCGGGCGGACCTCAACAACGACGTTAAAACACACGCGCTGGGTCACCCCGCGTTCGGCCTGAAAGGCCCCAATCTCAACCTCGACGATATGATCGCGCAGGGAAATGCGATCCAATGGATCCCCCCTGCAGTCGCTTCCGCCCGTTCAGAAGGATGCGCAAAGGCAAGACGAACTTCGTTGGACATAAAACGGGCCTTTCCCTGCTGCGCCGGGCCGTGTCTAGCCTGCGTCGCACGAGCCTACCAGCCCGCAATAGTTGGCACCAGATTTTTGATCAGGCCCGTGGTGTGGGATCACCAACCGCGCGTCTGCGCGCCGTGCTTAGTTGGAGGCGGTGCGCCAGGTGTGGCGGTAGAACAGATGCACGCCGATCTTCGCGGTGCGCGTATAGACCCGTGACCAACGCGGGCGCACGGCAGTGGTGTGATAATGCGTTGCACCGTCGGTCAGTGCAGGCACCTTGCCGTCCAGCGTATAACGCGCAACCTTGCCGACCCGTGCAAACGCACGGGGTTCAGAGATCACCTCGGCATGGCCATCACAGGTATAGGTGAACTGGCATTGGTATTTCTTGCCCGTCCCCTGATTGATCACGCCGCAAGGCGTGTCCGGGAAACGGCCGCTTTTGACGCGGTTCATGATCACTTCGGCCACGGCAAACTGGCCTTTGACCGTCTCGCCGCGCGCTTCGAAATAAAGCGCCTCGGCCAGGCAGCGCCACTGCGCGGAGCCTGACGCCTTGGGCTGTGCATCAATCCAGCTGCGTGAGAACTTAACGTCGCTCGCGCCCGAGGGGGCCGCCGCCGTCAGCATCTTTTGCAGCCGTTTTTCGCCCGCTGCCTTCAGACCGTTCGCCTCAACCCGCCCCAGATCGGCGGCGATATCAGACGTGGCACCTGCCGTCAGCGGCAGGAAAGACAGGCTGCCTACAAGCAAGGCAGCAGCGGTTTTGCGAATTCGGGACATCAAGCAGCTCATCGGCAGTTTCGGACGGCGAGCGCTTAACCTCTTTGGCCTGATGGGTAAACCCGTGGCAGTTGCAGCACGCAACTTTCTGCCGGTTTCCACCTTTTGTAGCAGATAGGCGGGATGCCGCTACCCAATCTTGTGTTTGATGGCAAGTTGCGCTGCGGCAAGCCTTGCAACTGGAACGCGAAATGGACTGCAAGAAACGTAATCAAACCCCGCATCCCGACAAAATGCGATTGATTCGGGGTTGCCGCCATGCTCTCCGCAGAGCGACAGCGTGATGCCGGGTTGCGCCGCGCGGCCCCGCGCGGCCCCCAGCGTCAACAGCTCCCCCACACCGTCCAGATCCAACACATGGAAGGGGTCTTCGTTAAAGACGCCGCGCTGCACGTAATCGGACATGAACCGCCCGGCGTCGTCCCGCGACAGGCCATAGGTCATCTGCGTGAGGTCATTGGTGCCAAAGCTGAGGAAGGCGCAATTGGGCGCAATCTCAGCCGCGCGCAACGCTGCACGCGGAGTTTCGACCATGATCCCCAACCGGTAAGAGAATGTCGCGTCCCGTTCCGTGCGCACCGCAGCGGCAACCGCGTCAATGGAGGTTTTCACCAGCTCCACCTCACGGCGTGCAGACACCAAGGGGATCATGATCTCAGGCACCACCGGATCGCCCTCACGGCTGGCTTCAACCGTGGCTTCAAAGATGGCGCGGGCCTGCATTTCATAGATCTCAGGCATGGAGACACCCAGACGCACGCCGCGCATCCCCAGCATGGGGTTGTATTCGGTCATCGCCTCTATCCGGCGCGTCACGCTGGACAGCGGCAGATCAAGCGCATCGGCCAGCTCACGCTGGCCTGCGCGGTCCATCGGCAGGAATTCATGCAACGGCGGATCGAAAAGGCGGATGCAAACGGGCTGGCCTTCCATGATCTGGAAAAGCTCAATGAAATCGGCCCGCTGCATCGGCAAGAGCCGTTCCAAAACCGCGCGGCGGTCTTCCCCGGAGGCGGCAAAGATCATCTGCCGCATCACCGTCAGGCGCGCGCTATCAAAGAACATATGTTCCGTACGACACAGCCCAATCCCATGGGCGTTGAAATGCCGCGCCGTTTGGGCATCGCGCGGCGTATCGGCATTGGCGCGCACTCCGATGTCAGCGGCATCTTCGGCCCAGGCCATCAACTTGTTAAAGTTCTCATCCAAAGCGGCCTCTTGCATCTCAACGCTGCCGGCAATGACGTCACCGTTGGAGCCATCCACCGTGATCTCATCGCCTTCGTTGAACACCCGCCCGTCGGTTGAGACCAACTGCTTGCGCCGCAGGTTGAACTTCATGTTGGAGGCCCCCACTACGCAAGGCAGGCCCATGCCCCGGCCGATCACCGCCGCGTGGCTGGTGACCCCGCCGCGTTCTGTGACAACGGCAACCGCTGCCTGCATGCCGCGAATGTCCTCCGGCGTGGTTTCACGGCGGATCAGGATGCATTTTTCGTTGCGCGCGGCACTGGCCTGCGCCTCATTGCCGGAAAACACGATTTTACCTGTGGCGGCCCCTGGGCTGGCAGCGATCCCGCTGCCAATCACATCGCGTTTGACGCCCGGATGGATTTGACGGTGCAGCATCTCAGACAGGGTCCGGGGCTGCACGCGCATCAGCGCCTCTTGGCGCGGGATGATCCCGTCATCGGCCAGGGCCACCGCAATCCGCACCGCCGCGCGGGATGAGCGGGCGATGCGCACGCCATCGAGGATGTGCAGCGCGCCGTCATGAATGACAAATTCAACCTGCATCTCTGCGCGGAGCCGCTGGCGCATCAGCGTCGCGTGGGCGACCAGCTCTTTGAACGCCTCTGGCGCAAGCTCTTCCAGCGACGGGCCACGCGGGTCTTTGGTCAGATAAAGGGCTGCGGCATCACCGCCCAGCGCATCGCGGCCCTGACTTTGGCTAAGGTATCGCCCGGTGATCTGGGGCAGGCCGGTTTCGCTGGAGACCAGTTGCAGCACGCCAGAGCCGCACTGCCCCTTGCCCACGCCAAAGGCCATCTCTTGCACGACAAGGCCCAGGCCCGCATCCACCGGTGCCCCCTTGGCCTGGCGCAGCAACCGCGCTGATGTGCCATCCCAGGCCCGTGCCATTGACCGCAAAACCCCTGTCAGCTGAACCGCCGGGTCTTGCGGAAACGCCTCTTCGGTTTCCACCTCATAGGCATGCAGACTTTGCGCCAGGCCCGAGCGGCCATCCCCGCTGACATCATCGAACATATCAGGGTCAAGCCGTGCGACGTTGATCGCATAGGACTGCACAAAGCGGGTATAAAGGGCGGCGGCTGCATCTTCGCCAATGGTGCCGCACAGCTCTTCAAACCGTGTGTTGTTGATCCCGATGTTCAGCACAGCCCCCGGCCCGCCCCAATCAGGGTCCTGGCTGGAGGGGCGCACGCACATCAGCGCCCCTTGGGGCATTTCCCCAATCACCGCTGCCAGATCAGGCATATTTCCCTTGCCGATCCGCTGCACCGCATCAAACGACAGCGCCACCGTCCGGGGCACAGGCAAGTCCAAACGCACCAGCCTTTGCAAACACTTGGCCCGTCCGCCATGGGTTGCATTGGCGATCGGCGCGGTGGCGGTCACAAGGGTGGTATTTGGATTATTCTGCACTGCAGCACCTTTGGGTTTCAGGCGCAGCATAGGCGTTCTGCTTGGCCTGACAAGAGGCGAGTGTCACCAAAGCGTTACATCCGCTTTGTCATCCCGCTACCCGTCAATCCGGGTCAAATCGGCGACTGAGGAACAAATCTGCCGGATCTGGCTGAGGATATTCAGCCGGTTGCGCCGCACGGTGCTGTTGTCGCTGTTGACCTGAACCGCTTCAAAAAACGCATCAATCGGCCCCCGCAGGGCGGCCATTGCCGTCATTGCCGTGGTGAAATCCTGCTCGGCCATTGCCGGTTTGATCTGGGCCTCTGCCGCCTCAAGTGCGGCAAAGAGCGCGCGTTCTTCGTCCGTCTCAGCAAACTTTGCATCCGCGCCATAGGAATATTCCACCCCATCGGCATCCTCGGCCTGGGTCAGGATGTTGTTGGCCCGCTTGAACCCCTGAATGAGGTTTTCACCATCATCCGTGGCCAGCGTTTCAGAAAGCGCCTTGGCGCGTTTGACCAGCAATGTCAGATCATCGTTGCCGTCCATGGCGATGCAGGCGTCGATGATGTCGTGCCGCACACCTTGGTCGCGCAGGTATACTTTGAGACGGTCGTGGAGGAAGGACAGCAGGTCTGCCGCATCAGCCCCAGCATGTGCGCTTTGTACGACATCCACAAACCGGAGAGAGAGATCATTCTCAATGAGGATACGGATCACCCCCAAAGCCGCCCGGCGCAGCGCAAAGGGGTCTTTCGACCCCGTGGGCTTTTCATCAATCGCCCAGAAGCCCGCCAACTTGTCGATCTTCTCTGCCAGCGCCACCGCCACAGAAACCGGGGCCGTGGGCACATCATCTGACGGTCCAAGCGGCGCATAATGCGCCTCTGCCGCCGCGGCCACCTCCTCAGGTAGGCCCGCCGCCTGGGCATAATAGCGCCCCATCAGCCCCTGCAGCTCAGGGAATTCATAGACCATCTCGGACGACAGATCCGCCTTGGCCACCCGGGCTGCCTGCTCTGCCAGATCGGCATCCGCGCCAACCATCGGGGCGAGCGCACGCGCGAGCACGGCCATCCGCTCAATCAGCTCAGCCTGGGTGCCCAGCTTGTTGTGAAAGGTCACATTTTCCAGCGCCTTGACCCAAGTGGCCATGCCCGCCTCAGACTGCGCGACGCGCAGATCGTTCTCCCAAAAGAACTTGGCATCCGCCAGCCGGGCCGAGAGCACCTTTTCATTGCCCGCCAGGATCGTGGCCCCATTGTCCGCCGTGGTGCGGTTGGCCACTGTGATGAATTTTTCAATCCGCCCGGTTTTGGGGTTTTTCACGGAAAAGAACTTCTGATGCTCTTTCATGGAGGTCTGCAAAACCTCCGGCGGCAGCCCCAGGAAATCATCGCCAATCGGCCCCATCAGCACGACGGGCCATTCCACCAGCCCTGCAACCTCGGCCAACAGCCCCTTGTCCTCAACAACTTCCAGACCATTTGCAAAGGCCATGTTGGTGGCATCGTTCCAAATCGTCTCGGCCCGCGCCTCTGCACGCAGGACCACATGGGCGCGCGCCAGCTTGGCCTCATAATCTTCAAACCCGGTCACAGTGATGGGATCTGGTGCCAGGAACCGGTGGCCATAGGTCACATCACCCGCCACAATCCCGTCCACGTCCAGAGGCACAACCTCAGCCCCTTCCTCAGCCGACATCACAGCAATGATGGAATGCAAAGGCCGCACCCAGCGCAAAGATCCCGCGCCCCAGCGCATCGACTTGGGCCAAGGGAAATTCCGCACGGTTTGTTCCAACACCTCAGCCACGATCTCAGCCGCCGGGCGGCCCGGCTTGTTGATCTTGGCAAAAAGCACCTTGCCCTTGGGCGTGTCGCGCTCTTCCAGATCCGCGCGCGTCACCCCTGCCCCGCGCAAGAAACCTTCGATGGCCTTCTCAGGCGCATCGGCTTTTGGGCCTTTGCGCTCTTCCACAACTGACGGGCTGGCCGCCAACATATCCTCAACCGTCAAGGCCAAGCGTCGGGGCGTTGAGAACGCCGCTGCTGAGGCATAGGTCAAATCGGCCTCAACCAAACCATTGGTCACAAGCTTCTTCAGATCCTCAGCCGCACGCGCTTGCATCCGGGCCGGAATTTCTTCGGAAAAAAGTTCAATCAACAGGTCGGGCACGGGCGTTCCTCGGGCAGATCATTCACGGGGGGGATAACGGGGTGACAGGCAGGCGTCTAGCCTATTGGTTGGGCAAGGGCGGGCATTCCTCACCCACAATGGTGCCGTCATAGGCTTTCTCGCCGCAATCATTCAGCTCATGCCAGACATAGCCGCGGCCATCGTCGGTGATGGCCACCAGCCGGTCGACGCCAAAATGCACGTTCTTGCCGCCCAAAAACGCAAGCGCCGTGCCCGCCTCCAACGCCTCAGCAATGGCTGCGGCATCAAAGCAGTCAAACCACCCCGGCGCATTGCGCGGGGTCGCCTCATCCACCAGCACATAGGTTTCGGTCAAAAACGCAAGGCTCTGCGCGGTGGTGAAACACGCCCTGTAACGGATGGGTGAGCTGTCTGCATCAATCGCCTGAAAGTTATCAAAAACGATGCTTTCCGGTGCCTCAGTGACAAGAGAGACCAGCTGCACGTCTTCCTCATAGACCGCCTCATAAAACCCGTAGATCTGCAAATAATAAAGCGCCCCACCGGCGATGGCTGCAGCAATCAAGATCACGATCCCTATGATTTTCCCACTCATACCGGCACATACCCCCCACACGGGCTGCCCAGCACACACCGGCCCGCCACCCGGGCGCACCGCTGCGCTTCATCTTTCCAATAAAACTCAAATGCCCCGCCCGCCACAGGCGCAGCACAGGCGGCACCCACGACCCTAGGCTGCATCCGCGCGCCACCCCCGGCGCGGGTCTGCACAAAGGCATCGGCACACATCTTGGCCAAGGCCCGCACCCGCCCGATATAGGCCTGGCGTTCGGTGACCGAAATCACGCCCCGCGCGTCCAGCAGGTTGAACATATGGCTGGCCTTGATGCATTGATCATAAGCCGGATGCGCCATCACGATCCGCTTGCCTGTCTTGGGATCCTCTGCAGGCTGCGACAGGATGGCCTGGCAATGCGCCTCGGCCTCTTCAAACTGGCGCAACAACACTTCGGTGTTGGCGGTATCAAAATTCCAGCGTGCGTATTCTTCTTCGGTCTGTTTGAACACATCGCCATAGCTCAGCTCAATCGCGCTGCCCGGATCGTTAAACGGCATGTCCATCACATGATCCACGCCCAGCACATACATCGCCAACCGCTCCAACCCATAGGTCAGCTCGCCCGAAACCGGGTGGCAATCATGCCCGCCGACCTGTTGAAAATAGGTGAACTGGCTGACTTCCATGCCATCACACCAGACTTCCCATCCCAGACCCCAAGCGCCCAGGGTCGGGCTTTCCCAATCGTCCTCAACAAAGCGGATGTCATGCATCTCCATGTCGATGCCAATCGCGGCCAAAGATCCCAGATAAAGCTCTTGCAGGTTGGGCGGGCTGGGTTTGATCAGTACCTGGTACTGGTAATAATGCTGCAAGCGGTTCGGGTTCTCGCCGTAGCGGCCATCGGTGGGCCGGCGCGACGGTTGCACATAGGCCGCCGCCCAAGGCTGCGTGCCCAGGGACCGCAGGGTTGTGGCGGGATGAAACGTGCCTGCGCCCACTTCCATGTCATAGGGCTGCAAAACAGCGCAGCCTTGCTGCGCCCAGTAGCTTTGCAGCGCCAGAATAATGGACTGAAAGGAACGTGGTTTTTCCATCGGTGCGGACATCAGATCGCCTCTTGCTGAATGCGTTGTCTACCTACGGCGCGCACCCTTGGGCGTCAATTGCATCGGTGCCACAAAATCGCCCTGGCAAGCATGGCGTTCCCAGCGGTTTCCTGCTTATCTGCGCCAACCTTTGAATCACAGTAACTGGTATTCCATGACGCGCTTTTTCCCCGTTCTTCTGGCTTTTTCGATGCTGATCATCACTGCCTTGCCACAGGCGGCAAAGGCGCAATCACCAGACGACATCGTCTGGGTGCAGATCGAAGCCCAGCCAAGCCTGGCGCTGGCCACAACCCGCGCGCGCGCCTATGCCGCACAGTTGGAGGACGTGAACGGGTTTTCTTTGGGCGGCGGCTGGTACGGCATCGCGGTTGGGCCCTACCGGCGCGCGGATGCCGAAATTGTCCTGCGCACCTACGTGCGCGACCGGATCGTGCCGCGCGACAGCTTTATTCAGCAATCAGACGGGTTTCGCCAGCAATTCTGGCCCGTCGGGGCCAACGTGCTGAACCGAGGCGTGGTTGAGGCCCCCTCATCTGTGGCAACCACACCCACTGCGACGGTAACCGAAGATGCCACACCAGAGCCCCCCGAACCCGCGGATGAGACCCCGGCAGAGGCACGCCGCAGTGAACGCGCCTTGTCAGCAGATGAACGTAAAGCCCTGCAAATCGCGTTGCAGTGGGCAGGCTATTATGACGCCGCAATTGATGGTGCCTTTGGCCGTGGTACCCGACGCTCCATGTCGGACTGGCAAGAGGCCAATAACTTTGAAGCCACAGGCGTTCTGACCACGCTGCAACGCGCGGCCCTGCTGCGCCAATATAATGCGGTTCTCGAAGGTCTGGGGTTGCAGGTTGTGCAAGATCAGGATGCGGGCATCGAAATGATCATGCCCACCTCTGAGGTGGCTTTTGCCCGCTATGAAGCTCCCTTCGCCCATTACGACAGCACCGGCGACATCGGTGCGCGTGTGATCCTAATCTCACAGCAAGGCGATCAGAACACCCTTTTTGGGCTGTATGATATCCTCCAGACGCTGGAGATTGTCCCACTAGACGGGCCGCGCGAACGCAAAAACAACTCTTTTGAAATCATCGGCGAAAATGCCCGGATTGTGAGCCAGACGCAGGTGTCTTTGAAAGACGGCCAGGTCAAAGGGTTCATGCTGATCTGGCCTGCAGGGGACGAAGACCGCCGCCGCCGTGTTATGGCTGAAATGGCCAAAAGCTTTACCCGTCTGCCAGGCGCGCTGGATCCAGCGGCGGGCAATGACGCAGAACAGGCGATTGACCTGGTGTCAGGGCTGCAGGTACGGCAGCCCAAAATCTCGCGCTCGGGCTTTTTCATCGACGACAAGGGCAGCGTGCTGACCACATCTGAGGTTGTCGGCTCTTGCGGGCGGCTGACCGTTGATGGCGACACCGAAGCGCAGGTCGCGGTGCAGGACAGCACCCACGGCTTTGCGATCCTGACACCACAAAGCGCCCTGTCGCCGTTGGCGGTGGCCAGTTTTGATCTGGCAACGCCCCGGCTGCAATCCGAAGTGTCCGTGGCAGGCTATTCCTACGAAGGCGTGCTCAGTGCGGCCACGCTGACCTTTGGCAAGATTGCTGACGTCAAAGGGTTGCGCGGCGAGGAAACGTTGAACCGGCTTGAGATGCGCGCGCAGCCCGGCGATGCAGGCGGGCCGGTTTTTGATGCGGCAGGCAGCGTCGTGGGCATGTTGCAGACCCCAGCGCAAAGCACACAGCAACTGCCCGAAGACGTGCGTTTTGCCGTGGATGCGTCCGTGATTGCCGAGGCCGCAGCGCAAGCGGGCATTCAGCTGGCAGCCTCCGCACAAAGCGGCGCGATCGCCCCGCGTGATCTGCGTTTGGCGGCGCAGGGCATGACCGTGCTGGTCAGCTGTTGGGAATAACCGCCCGGGGGGATCTGATCCCGGCGCGGTCTAGGCCCGCCCAAAGGTGCGGCATTTATCCTAACGGTGCGCAATCTCAGGCGTGAGGTAGACCAGCGTGGGCCCATCTGCCGCGAATGCCGCGCGCACGGCCTCTTGCATCTCGGTCAACGTCTTGGGGGCCGCTGCATAGGCACCAAAAGCCTCAGCCAGTTTGACGAAATCAGGGTTGCGCGCCACCACGGCATTGGGGGCAATTTGCGCGCGCACCATGCTTTCCTCAATCTCTTTCAGCTTGCCATTGTCCCAAAGAATAATCGGGATCGGCAACCCCAACTCAACCGCGACGCCCAGCTCTTGCATGGTGTAGTGAAAGCCGTAATCCCCAATAATCGCCACTGTTGGCAATCCCTGGCGTGCAACCGCGCCGCCGATTGCGGCAGGCGTGGCGTAGCCCAAGGTGCCAAAGCCCGTGGGGTGATGCCAATGACCGGGGCGGTCCATGTCCCAGACCTCTTTCGCGGTATAGGCAAATTGCGTCATGTCTGAGTAGATCATCGTGCCCTCAGGCAATGCCGCACGCAAAGCATCCGCGACCGGCACAATACCGGGGCGCTCTGCGTCCGTTTCGGCGCGCCAGCGGGCACGGGTGGCAGCGATGTCCTTGGCCGACCAAGCTGCTTGGCGCTCTGTCATAAGCGGACGTATGGCTTCAAAAAACAGGCCCGCATCACATTTGATCGCGTCATCCTGGCCGCCGCGTTTGGCCAGCACCTCATCATCAATGTTGATGTGGATGCAGGGGGTGTTCCCGCCCAGCTCGGCCCGCCACAAATCAACCTCAGCCAGGTCCGTGCCAACGGTGACAATCAGATCAGCCTCAGCACAGATCGCGGCACTGTCAGGACGCGCAAGAAAGGCGCCATAGTGCAGCGGATCATCCACAATCACGCCGCGCCCGGCATAGCTGGTGAAGGAAGCAGCACCTGAGGCCCGAATAACCTCAGCAACCTGTCCGCCTGAACGTGCGGCGCCGCC
Organism: Sulfitobacter sp. GN1-4; assembly: GCF_055693825.1. Lineage (NCBI taxonomy): Bacteria > Pseudomonadati > Pseudomonadota > Alphaproteobacteria > Rhodobacterales > Roseobacteraceae > Sulfitobacter > Sulfitobacter sp. GN1-4. The sequence continues at coordinate 2,640,825 of NZ_JBVFUQ010000003.1, forward strand.
GCCCAGAATAAAGAGCGGCTTTTGCGCGGCCATGAGACGATCCGCAAATGCCTGCGCCACGTCTGGATGCGGCGGCGTGCGCGTGCCCGGTAGGCGGCTTGCCGCATCCCAGCCCTGGGTTGCCGCCCCTTCCAGCTGTGCAATGGGCACCTGGATATGTTTGGGACGTGGCCGCGCGGATTGAAATTCGCCAAACGCGCGGTCAATCAGGCCGTAGGCCGCCTCTGGCGAGCGCGCTTCTTCGGACCAGTCGCAGACAGCTTCTGCTGCGGCCCGCTGATCTTTCATCTGGTGCAGCTGCCCCCGTTTGGCGGCCACTTCGTCCAAACAGGACGAAATCACCAGCACCGGCACACTGTCAGAATAGGCCTGGCCCATGGGTGTCATGATGTTGCACAGCCCAGGCCCCGTGATCACATAGGCCACGCCGGGCTTGCCCGAGGCGCGCGCATAACCATCCGCCATGAACCCCGCGCCTTGCTCATGCCGGGCCAGCACATGTTGGATCCCGGCCTCTTCTATGCCGCGGTACATTTCCTGATTGTGAACCCCAGGTATGCCAAAGATGACATCAACGCCCCGGTCTTTGAGCATGTGTGAGATTTGTGCGCCCAAGGGCCGCGTTTGGTCAGCCATCAGGCCCTCCAGAACTTAACAGTGAGAATGACATAGACCGCCAACAGCTCCAACCGGCCCAGCAGCATCGCAAAGCTCAGCACCCATTTGGCCGTGTCGTTGAGGCTGGCGAAATTGCCCGCAGGCCCAATGACCGGCCCCAGACCTGGCCCGATGTTCGCCAATGCCGCTGCCGCCCCCGAAACGGAGGTGATGAAATCAAGGCCCGTCATGCTGAGCACCACAGCCACCAGGCCCAGTGTCACGATGAAGAACATGAAAAACGACATCACTGAGCTGAGAACATCCTGCCCCACCGGGCGGCCGTCATAGCGGGGCGTGAATATACCATGCGGTGAGCGGATGCGGCGCAGCTGCGAGCGGATTGAGGCAAAGAGCAATTGGTAGCGGAAGATTTTGATCGAACAGGCTGTTGAGCCCGCACAGCCCCCGATGAGGCCGATAAAGAAGAACAACGCCACCGCAAAAGCCCCCCATTGCATGTAATCAACCGAGGCATACCCGGTGCCCGAGATGATCGACACAATGTTGAACAACCCCTGCCGAAAGCTTTGCTCCCAGGGGGTGGCCCATTTGGTTGCGCAGCAGGAAAACCGCGATGGCGACAAGGATCAGAACGGTCAACAGAAACCCGCGCACCTGCGGATCACGGTGCAGCGCCATTGTGTTCCCGTTCAGCAGTTGGACATAGCGCACAAAGGGCAATGCCGCGAGGATCATAAAGAGCGAGGCGACATATTCCCCCGCCCCCGAGAACGCGCCAAAAGACGCGTCATAATTGGCAAAACCGCCCGTGGCGATGGTGGTCAGCGCGTGGACTGTCGCGTCAAACACGCTCATCCCGACGGCCAGATAGCTGAGCACGCAGGCGATGGTGAGCCAAAGGTAGATAACGGAAATCTGGGTGGCGATCTGACCCGCGCGGGGCAGGATTTTGCCAAAGGTGTCAAAGCCTTCGGATTTAAAGATCTGCATCCCGCCGACTTTCAGCTCTGGCAGGAACACCATGGCCACAACGATGATGCCGACCCCGCCCAGCCACTGCAAAATACCGCGCCACAGCAGGATGCCTTTGGGTAGCTCATCAAGCCCGGACAGAACCGTGGACCCTGTGGTGGTCAGCCCTGACATCGCCTCAAAGAAGGCGTCGGTAAAGTTTGAACCGGTTTCCCCCAGCATAAAGGGGATGGCCCCAAAAATCGGCAGGGTCAGCCACACACCCGTGGTCAGCAAAAAGGTCTGCTGAATGGTCAAACCTTCGCGCACCCCATTGGCGCAAGCCAGCGCAATCATCCCGCCCACAAAGGTGGTGATCAGCGCGGCTTCTGCGAACACCAGCCAGTGGCCACGGTTTTCGGCCACATCGACCAGCAAGGGCAGCACCATGGCCACGCCCAGGACGGCCACCAACAGGCCAATAACATATCCAACAGGGCGCAAGTCCAGCATGGTCGCAGCGTTGGCGCGGGCACGCAGCGGTGTCAAGCGCGCTGCGGCTTTGATGGCCAGCAAATGCACCTCGGGGGCCAGCCCCTAGATGCGTTTGAGCCTTTGTCAGGTCTGCGCGCGCTTAGTCGGCCAGGAAGACGTGGCGCACGATATTTTCGCGCTTGATGCCCAGTTCTGCCAATTGCGTGTCGGACAGCGCCTCCAGATGTTGAACCATCTCATAGCGCATGCGCGCCATAGAGGCGTCAATCATGAATTGGAATACCACGCGCACAGCCGAACCGATGCCGTTTGCGATTTTGCCGACAAAGGATGCCCCTGCGTTCAGGGTATCGGAATGAGGAGTTACAGTTTGATAAGCCATTGTTTTCATCTCAAAAGGACGTTTTCTCCACCCTGATCGATAGATAGGTCAGCCGGGCCCGTATCAGTACCGACAATTCTGCATACCCGCTGCCCATGCCGCGCAACAAAGCTGCAAACGCAAAAGGCCGCCCCACGGGCGGCCCTTTCAAACGCTGTGCCAGATGGCGTTAGCCGACGTGGAAGAGCGTGTTAAAGAGTTTCGGATCAATGCTTTGCATCTCAAAGGTTGGCCCCTCGGTCAGCACTGAAATCGCATCATGGCTGTGCAGGCTTTCCTGATGCGACGCGATCACCCGGAAATCGCCAACGCGTGGATCGGCCTGCAATTGTTCACAGAAAAGCCGTGCTGCGTCTTCGACAAAGATCGGGTTTGCGGCGTTCAGCTCAGCAAAGGCCTGTTCATCCTCGCGCTTTACCATCACCTGTGTCTCCGTTGGGACAGCACGACGGCAAGCGTCAATCAGGTCTTCAAACCACAACCGCGGGCTGTCGCCTTCCATCACCGCAGAAACCCGCGCAACAGAGCGTTGGGAATGCGGTGTGGCCAGCTGACCGCGCGTGGCGCGGGCATGCTCTGACAGTTCCAGCGAACAGGGGCAGGTGCTGGAATAGACATAATCGAGGTGAATGATCTTTTGCCGCACACCGTCTTTTTCGACCAATTCAAGTGCGACGTCATAATACTGGTAACCAGACAGGCCAGAGCGCAGGCTTTCGATCTTCATCGGGAAGCTGAAGCGCATCTGAATGCGCGCATCCATGCTTTCCAGATCGGCCTTATAGTCATCCAGCGCGCTTTCGATCACATCAAAGCTGAACGTCCGTTCTGCGTGCTTGTAAAAGCTGCGCATGATGCGGGACATGTTGATGCCCTTCTTATCCGCCTCAAGGCTGACAGAGCCAGTGATGGACGTCTCAAGCGTGATGTCGCCATTGTCGCGCGTGTTGAAACCGATGGGCAATCGGAAATTGGAAATGCCCACATGCTGAATTTGCTTTTTCGCACCGCGGATCAGGCTGGATGGCCCGTTTTGCAGGTCTGGCAGAGAGCTTTTGTAGGCATCCCCCACCGCAAAATCATCTGGGTAGACGCGGTTGAACTCAGGATAGCCAGGCTCATCACCGATCAGCCGTGCGACCGCAGGGTCAAGCTGCGCGATTTCAGCGGCAGAGGCACCCGCCGCCCACGCCTTGAGCGTCGCCAGAGCTTCTTGCGCCTCGGACCGTTCTGGCGCTTTTTCCACAGAAGTGATTGCATTCATGGGCTTAGCCCCCTTATCAACCTGTGGTCCTTACTTAGGGTGCAGGCCAAAGATAACCAACTAATATGTCATTTTGGCACAGGCGCTGGCGTTAAGCCGCTGCAAAACCGACGTTTTCACTGCAATAACGCCTGCTCAAAATCAGCGATCAGATCCTCTGGATCCTCCAGACCCACCGAAACACGGACCAATCCGGGCGTGATGCCAAGCGCATCTTTCTGATCTTGGGGCAGCCGTTGGTGCGTGGTGAAAGCAGGCGGGGTAATGATGGTTTTCGCGTCCCCAAGGTTATTGGAGATCACCCCGATCTTGCAGGCATTCAGAAATCGGTAAGACGCCGCTTTGCCGCCCGCGACTTCCAAAGCCAGCATGGTGCCCCCTGCCCCCATTTGCTGCATTGCCAGCGCATGTTGCGGATGGCTTTCCAGGCCCGGATAGATCACCTTGCTTAGCTTTGGGGACTTAGCCAGCGCTTGGGCGAGTTTCTGCGCCGTCTGCGTTTGTGCCGCCACACGCAGGCGCAACGTCTCTAACCCTTTCAGCATGATCCAGGCGGTGAACGGGCTCATCGAGCCGCCTGTATGCTTCATATAGGGTTCAATCGTTTTGCGGATCAGCTCACGCGTTCCCATGATCACGCCGCCCAGGGCCCGGCCCTGCCCATCCACATGTTTGGTGGTAGAATAGACAACAAGATCAACGCCTTGCTCAACCGCTTTGGAATAGATTGGCGTGGCAAAGACATTGTCACAGACAACCAAAGCGCCCTGACGGTGGGCCAGCTCAGACACGGCTTTGATGTCCACCAACTCCAAGGTGGGGTTGGACAGGGATTCAAAAACACCGCTTTCGTATCTGGCCGGATCGCGGCCTCCCACTGGCTGAGGTCACTGCCATCGACAAAGGTAACCTCAACCCCGAAACGCGGCAGGATCTCTTCCGCGATATAAAGGCAAGAGCCAAAAAGCGCGCGCGCAGAGACGACATGATCGCCCGCTTTGAGCAGGGACATGAGCGCACCATTTACGGCCGCCATGCCAGAGGCAGTAGCAAATGCGTCTTCGGTCCCCTCCATCGCGGCCATGCGTTCTTCGAACATCGCGACTGTGGGATTGCCGTAGCGGGCATAGATGAATTCATCCGGCCCTGCCGCTTCAAACCGCGCTTCGGCCTGTTCTGCGGTGTCGTAGACAAACCCTTGGGTCAGAAAAATCGCCTCTGACACCTCACCGTATTGGCTTCGCCGCGTGCCAGCATGCACCGCCTTGGTGCCTTTGCGCCACGTATCGCTCATTACTTTATCCTTCCCGGCCTGCCAAACAGGCACAAAAAAACCCCAGACGCGGCCAAGCGAAAGGGGTCTTTCCTCCTGACCTTTTAGCGGGATGTTTAACGTGGCCCGCAATCCGGTAACAAATCGCCACGGGGTTGCATTACTCCTGCCGCCCCGGCGCGTCAACAACTTCAAAGGGATTTGAAAGAACGTGATGGGCGGTTTCTGGCCACCCTTGCCCGGATCGTGCAAACCGGCATGATGCCCCCACCCCAACAAGAGACTTTGATCATGCGCGACGCCCCCATTGACCTTTATTTCTGGCCAACCCCGAACGGATGGAAAATCTCCATCGCGCTCGAAGAAATGGGGCTGCCCTATACCACCCATCTGATCAACATCGGTGCGGGCGAACAATTTGCGCCTGATTTCCTAAAAATAGCGCCCAACAACAGGATGCCCGCGATTGTGGATCCAGACGGGCCTGGTGGGGCCCCGATTTCTGTATTCGAAAGCGGCGCGATCCTGCAGTACCTGGCGCGCAAGACCGGGCAGTTCTACGGCGAGGACGAGCGTGCGCGCGTGGCGGTGGATGAATGGCTGATGTGGCAGATGGGCGGTCTGGGCCCGATGGCAGGCCAGGCGCATCACTTTCTGAAATACGCCCCGCGTATGGATCCACCCAATGATCTGCCCTACGCCAAGGACCGCTACCGCACTGAGACCGGCAGGCTTTATGGCGTGCTTGACCGCCAACTTGCAAAGCATCGCTATGTGGCGGGTGATTTCGTGTCCATTGCGGATTTCTCGATCTGGGGCTGGGCGTCCCTTTGGGAAGGACAGCAGCAAAGCTTGGATGACAAGCCTCATATGGCGCGCTGGCTGGATGAAATGTCCGCCCGTCCGGGCGTACAGGCGGGCCGCGCGCTGCATGCAGACAAGCGCGCGGATTTTGGCAAAGACAAAGGCGCACAGGACAAGCTTTTCAAGAAATAGGTCCGCACAGCGCGGCCCCTTCCCTATCGGCATCTGAAAGAGTAAGCCAAAGCAAACAGGTGCGGAGGCCCTCCTTGGCGTTTTTCAAAAAACTCAAAGACCGTTTGTTCAAATCCTCATCCAAGATTGATGAGGGCCTAGAAGCGATTGTCAGTGACGGCGGAGAGACCGAAGAGGCGATCGTCGACACCGCCGCCGCAGAAGCTGATGCGCGCGCCGCGCAAGAGGCCGCTGAACAAGCGGCTGCCGAAGAGGCCCGCAGGGCCGAGGAGGCCGAAGCCGCAGCTGAGGCGCAACGCGCAGCTGAGGCGCGCGCAGCTGAAGAGGCAGCAGAAGCCCAAAAAGAAGCTGAGGCACGCGCCGCCCAAGAGACCGCCGCCCGGCTGGAGGCTGAGCGTCTGGCGCGCGAGGCTGAGGCCAAAGCCATCCAGGAAGCCGCAGATGCCGCCGCGCGCGAAGCGGCAGAAGCGGCTGCACGCGAGGCGGAAGAAATGCGGCTGGCCGAGGAAGCCCAGCGGGCGGAAGAGGCGCGTTTGGCCGAAGAGGCGCGCATCGCCGAAGAGGCCCGGCACGCCGCAGCCGAGGCGGCGGCGAAAGCCGATGCCGAACGTGCGGCAGCTGAGGCGGCAGCGAAAGCCTATGCCGAACGCGCAGCTGCTGAGGCGGCAGCGAAAGCCGAAGCCCAACGCGCGGCGGAGGCCGCCGCAGAGGTGGAACCCGCCCCCGCCAGCGCGCCAGAGCCGCTGCGCACCACCCTCACACCCGTCGCCCCCGATTTGCTTGAGGACACGCCGTCAGAAGAGCCTGCAAAGCCCGGCCTTCTGGGGCGTCTTATGGGCCGGGCCACCGCCCAGCCGGTGGTGCGCCGCACCCTTGACGATGACATGCTTGAGCAACTCGAAGAGTTGTTGATCACCGCTGATATGGGCGTTGAGACCGCTTTGCGTGTCACCGCGAACATGGCCGAAGGGCGCTTTGGCAAAAAGCTGTCGGTGGCCGAGATCAAACAGCTGATGGCCGATGAGGTCGCGCGGATCATGGAGCCCGTGGCCAAGCCCCTGCCGCTCTACCCCAACACGCCGCAGGTGGTGCTGGTTGTGGGCGTGAACGGGTCGGGCAAAACGACGACCATCGGCAAACTTGCAAGCCAGTTCCGGGCCGCTGGCAAGAAGGTGGTGATTGCCGCCGGTGATACATTTCGCGCGGCCGCCGTTGAACAGCTTCAGGTCTGGGGCGAGCGCGCGGGTGTTCCCGTGCTGACCGCCGCACAGGGCAGCGACCCGGCCAGCCTGGCGTTTGATGCCATGGGCCAAGCGCAGGCCGACGGCGCGGATTTGTTGCTGATCGACACCGCTGGGCGGCTGCAGAACCGGTCCGATCTGATGGAGGAATTGGCCAAAATCGTCCGCGTGATCCGCAAAAAAGATGAAACCGCCCCCCATAACACCTTACTGGTGCTGGATGCGACGACGGGTCAGAACGCCGTGTCACAGGTGAAGGTTTTCCAAGAGATTTCAGATGTTTCCGGCCTGGTTATGACCAAGCTGGATGGCACCGCAAAGGGCGGCGTGCTGGTCGCGCTTGCCGATCAGTTTGGTCTGCCCATTCATGCCATTGGTGTAGGCGAGCAGATTGACGATCTGTCCCCCTTTGATCCAGAGGAATTTGCAGACGCTTTGGTGGGGTACGATCGGTGAGCGTTCAGGCCCGCCAGATTTTCCAAGACCACCCGATCACCGGGCAAATCTCTCTCTCCACCGGGGCAGCTCCTACGCCCTATCACGTCTACGACGGCCACGGCACGCTGCTGACGGGCACCTGCGACGCGCAATGCCTTTTGTCGGCATTCGATGAACAAGATGTCTTTCCGGTTTTGACAGAGGCAGGGCGCGGCGTTTTGTTGGTTTTCATCTGCCAGTTCAACGATGCCAGCCACGGGCCGCATCTGGAACTCCACATCACAGCACTTTGCGCGCCACACGCAGATGCCCGCCTGCCAGACGCCCCCGCCGCCGCCTTGGCAGCACTGGCGACCAAGCCGGACTGGGGCGCGCTGAGCCTGCATCTGTGGAACGACAGCCCCGAAGTGGTGGCCTATAATTCAGAGTACCTTGGGCTGCAGGCGCAGACATGTGTGGGTGCCATCACACCAACAGACACCGCAGTTTCGTTTGATTTGCGCAGCACGAAAGGCGCGCTGATCAGCGCAGGCCAGCTGCGCCGAACGGCGAAATCTGACGGCAAGCTCATGGCCTCTGTCCTGAAACACTTGGGCTGGCGGGGCCTATGGGACGCGGTGCGCCGCAAACCGGCCATGGCCCATGTGATCAACCGCAAGGGCGCTGTGCTGGCCTACAATGGCCGCGCCAAGACCCTTACTGCGCCCGACACCATGACACTGTGCGCTTTTGACCCCGCCCAGGACCAGCTGATCACGGATGCGGGACCGCTGGCTGACTATGGGTTCACCCCGCAGATCATTGAACACATCACGCCGTTCCGTTTTGTCTATCTCCACCCTGATCATGCACAGGGGTAGGCCCGCGCCATGACAGACTGGCTTATCTCAATCGAAGGTACGCCCATGGGGCACCAGGTTGCGCTGGCGCTCGCGATGCTGGCGGCCTTTCTGCACGCCGTCTTTGGCGCGTTGCAAAAGGGCCGGCATGATCCCTGGCTGACCCGTGGGGCGATTGATGCCTCTTACGCGCTGATGGCCGCCCCCTTTGCGCTTTTTGTGGTGCCCTGGCCCGAGCCGCACATGTGGATCATCTTCTTTTGGGTTTTCGTGATCCACATCACCTACAAAGTGCTGCAGGCCTGGGCCTATACCAAAGGGGCCTACACCGTGGTCTATCCGGTGGTGCGCGGCACTGGCCCGCTTTTTACGGTGATCGGTGCCTACCTTATCTTTGATGAACGCTTTACCGGGGTGCAGTGGCTGGGGGTTGCGGTGCTGCTGTCGGGGATCTTTGGGCTGGCGCTTTATAACATGATCTTCCTTGTCAAAGAGCGTGACACCCTGCGCGCCGCACTCGGGCTTGCGGTGATTACAGGTCTTTTTGTAGCGCTCTACACTACCTATGATGCTTACGGCATCCGTGCGACGGCCAACCCTTTCACCTTTCTGGCTTGGTTTTTCATGATCGACGGGCTTGTGATGCCCGTCGTGGCCGCCATTAGGTGGCAGCGCATGGCAGATCCCCCACAGATCGGCCCGCTGATGGCGCGCGGCTTTGTCGGTGGTTGGGTGGCGTTTTTGAGTTTTGGGGCGATCATGATGGCCACCCGCCTGGATAAGGTGGGCGAAGCTGCGGTGCTGCGCGAAACCTCAACCGTTTTTGCAGCCCTCATCGGCTGGGCGTTCTTGAAAGAAACCGTTGGCCCCCGCCGCGTGGCGCTGATGGCGTTGATTGCCGCAGGCGCGGTGATTGTTGAGATGGGCGGCTAAGCCCCCACGGGGTTTGCCACCCCCAATCCGGGGCCATCCCCCTGCCGCCGCGGGTATGCCGACCAAAGTGGGCCTTGCCCCTGTCCTGCGGGCGCACTAGGACTGGATCATGCAAGACCCCAAACCGATAAACCCCGTTTTGAAACAGGTGCTTGAACTGGGCCCGCCCGTGGTCTTTTTCCTGATCTATCTGCGCATCCGCGACGATGTTTTTACCTTCGGCGGGACCGAGTACAGCGGTTTCATTGTGGCCACGCTGATCTTTGTGCCAATCCTGCTGGCCGCAATGGGCGTGTTGTGGGCGCTGACGGGCCAGCTGAGCCGGATGCAGATCTTCACCGCCTTCATGGTGATCTTTTTTGGTGGGCTGACAGCCTGGTTCAATGATGAGCGGTTCTTTAAGATGAAAACCACCATCGTCTATGCCTTCTTTGCTGCAATCCTGGCGATTGGGTTGGTGCGCGGACGCAGCTATCTGGCCTATATCATGTCGGAAATGATCCCGCTGACTGACGAAGGCTGGATGGTGCTGACCAAGCGACTGACCCTGTTCTTTATCGGCATGGCGGTGGCCAATGAGGTGGTGTGGCGCACCATGTCCACAGACGCCTGGGTCAAGATCGAAACCTTTGCCTTTCCCGTCATCATGTTTGTCTTTCTGTGGACGCAGATCGTGGCGCTTGAGAAATACACCGTCTCGGACGAGACGGAAGAGTAACGCGGCAAATCAAAAGGCCCCGGAGTACCTCCGAGGCCTTTGTTATTGAACCGTTTGAAATCAGACCGTTTTGCGGCAATCAGATCTCATCTGGGAAATGTTTCATCACCATGCGGATGGGGTTCGGTGCCGCCTGGCCCAAGCCGCAGATGGAGGCGTCTACCATCGCGGTGCTTAGCTCTTCCAACAGCCCGGTGTCCCACTGATCGGCTTGCATCAGCTTGACCGCCTTTTCACAGCCCACACGGCAGGGCGTACACTGACCACAGCTTTCATCTTCAAAAAAGCGCAGCATGTTCAGTGCGGCGCCCCGCGCGCTGTCTTGATCTGACAGAACCACCACAGCGGCAGAGCCAATGAAGGTGCCATGCGGCTGCAGCGTGTCGAAATCGAGCGGAATGTCGTGCATGGATGCGGGCAGAATGCCAGAGGACGGCCCGCCAGGCTGGTAAGCCTTGAACTGATGACCCTCAGCCATACCGCCAGCGGCCTCGATCACATCGGTGATGGTGGAGCCTGCGGGCAGCAGATGCACGCCCGGCTTGGCAACGCGGCCGGACACGGAATAGGACCGCAACCCTTTGCGCCCGTTCTTTTCGGTGCCTGAAAGCACCTCAGGCCCCTCACGGCAGATCCGCGCGACCCAGTGCAGTGTTTCCACGTTATGCACCAATGTCGGACGGCCAAAGATGCCCACCTGCGCCACAAAGGGCGGACGGTGGCGGGGCATGCCGCGCTTGCCTTCGATGCTTTCAATCATCGCGGATTCTTCGCCGCAGATATAGGCCCCCGCCCCGCGTCGCAGGTCGATATAGCCCATCTCAACCACACCAGCTTCTTCCAGCGCCTTGATCTCACGCGCCAGGATCTCCAGCACGGCTGGGTATTCGTCGCGCATGTAGAGGAACACCTTTTCAGCCTCGACGGCCCAAGCGGAGATCAACATGCCTTCGAGGAAGAGATGCGGCACCCGCTCAAGATAGTAGCGGTCCTTGAACGTGCCCGGCTCACCTTCGTCCCCGTTAACGGCCATATAGCGGGGGCCTTCGTTGGCGCGCACAAAGCCCCATTTCTTGCCTGATGGGAAACCCGCACCGCCCAAGCCGCGCAGACCAGAGGACAGCACCTTTTCCTCGGACCGCTTCCCAATCGCCATTGGCGCGCAGGTCTTTCAGTACCCCGTAGCCACCTTCGGCGGCATAATCGGCATAGGTTTCATAGGCGGGCACATGGGCGTGGGTATCGCCTGCAGCAATGGCCGCAGTCACCTTTTCGGGTGTGGCGTGATCAATATGGTTGTGGCCCAGCTCCAACACAGGCGCGGTATCACAGCGCCCCATGCAAGGCGCACGCAGCACGCGCACCTCAGCGGGGTCCAAACCGTCTTCCAGCGCCGCTTTAAGCTGCTGCGCACCTGCCAGTTCACACGACAGGGAATCGCAGACCCGAATGGTCAGCGCGGGCGGCGGGGTCTCTCCCTCTTTGACCACATCGAAATGCGCATAGAAGGTCGCCACTTCGTAAACTTCGGCCATCGACATGCGCATCTCTTCGGCCAGCGCGCGCAAATGCGCGGCAGACAGATGGCCATATTCGTCCTGAATAAGATGCAAATGTTCGATCAACAGGTCACGGTCGCGGGGTTTATCCCCCAAAAGCGCGCGCACCTCATCCCATGCGGCATCGGTCAGCTGACGGCCTTTGGTAAACCGCCGCCCCTTGCCCTTGCCGGACTTCCAAACGCCTTTGCGCGGCGCGTCTTCACCTGATTTGCTACGATCATCCAGCGCCATTGCGCACCTCACCTGTCGATTGCTGCGTTCTTGTACCAATAAGCCTTGGGGCCAAGCGATCAAAAAGCGACAATTCCACAGCGCTTTGCGCGGCCTGCGCATCGCATCTGTTCCCCAGACGGTGCGTTGTTGCCGATACGAAACCCGCCCAAGCGGAGTATGGCGCAAAGCCACTGGCACCACCGCCCGCTTTGAGGCAACATCCACCCATGAAAAAGCTTCTCTTGATATTGGCCCTTTTGGCACAATCTGCTGTGGCGCAAACCCCGATGACGGCGGAAGAATTTGACGCCTATACGCAGGGAAAGACGCTCTTTTTCGGCCAGAACGGCGAAGCCTATGGCGCTGAGATTTATCACGAAAACAGACGCGTTGAATGGTCGTTCCTGGATGGCGAATGCAAAACCGGCGAATGGTACGAAGACCGGGGGCTGATTTGCTTTGTCTATGAAGACAATCCCAACCCGCAATGCTGGAGTTTTGTGGAAACGCCAAAGGGGCTGATCGCCCGGTTTGAAAACCGCCCCGACACCACAGAGCTTTATGAGGCGCAGGAGCTGGACGCGGAAATGATCTGCCTTGGCCCAAAGGTGGGCGTCTAGCCCGCTAGAGCAGGCTGCCCTGTTCGGGGGGCGTATCGGGGCCTTTCTTGCGCGCAGGGGCAGGTTTGCCGCCCAAGGCTACGCGGCCATCGGCAAACTCAATTTCCAACGCCTGTGCCTTTTTGGCGGCCTTGGTGTCTGTCACCACCGCGCCATCGCCGCGCACAACCGCATAGCCGCGCGCCAATGTGGCTTTGTAGCTAAGCGTTTCACGCAGACGGTCCATGCCCTCCAACCGGTTATGCCAGGATTGGATCTGCCGGGTGCCTGCGGCGGATAAGCGGTTGATCAACTTTGCAAATGTCTGAGCCTTCAGTTCGCGGTCGCGGGCCAAAGCCTCGGGCCGGAAGGCTTTGCTGCGGTCCGCGAACCGGTCGCGTTTAACAGCCAAGGCCCGCGCCATGGCCGGGTTCAGACGCGCGCTGAGATCGTCCAACCGCCGTCTGTCTGCAGCCACCCGTTGACGCAAGGTGGCCGGACGCAAGGATCCCGAAACATCCGCCAGTTTGACCCGCCGACGCTGCACACCAGCAATGAGCGCGGGCCCCAACTGCTCCCCTGCCCGGTCCAGACGCTGGCGGGGGGCCTCCAACAGGCTGTCGGCCTTTGGCAAGGCCCGCGCCAGATCGCGCAACCGCTGATCCCGATTGCTGAGGCCCTGACTAATCAACGCGGACATCCGCGCCTCTTGCCCGTCCAGCCAGGCCATCAATTCATGGCGCACCGGCACGGCCAGTTCCGCCGCCGCCGTCGGCGTTGGCGCCCGCCGGTCCGAGACATAATCAATCAGGGTTGTGTCCGTTTCGTGCCCCACAGCAGAGATCAGCGGAATGTCAGAGGCCGCCGCCGCCCGTGCCACGATCTCTTCGTTAAAGCCCCACAGGTCTTCGACCGATCCGCCCCCCGCGCCACGATCAACAGATCCGGGCGCGGCAAGGCTCCGCCGGGTGTCAGCGCGTTGAACCCCGCAATGCCGCGCGCCACCTCAGGGGCGCATTTGGCCCCCTGCACAGCCACCGGCCAGATTAGCACCTTGCGCGGAAAGCGGTCGCGCAAACGGTGCAGGATATCGCGGATCACCGCCCCCGAAGGGGAGGTTACAACGCCAATGATTTCAGGCAGATAAGGCAGCGGTTTCTTGCGCGCGGCGTCAAACAGCCCCTCAGCGGCCAGCATCTTTTTGCGCTTTTCCAGCAGCGCCATCAACGCGCCCATGCCCGCAGGTTTGATATCTTCGATGACGATCTGGTATTTCGACTGTCCACCAAAGGTGGTGACGCGGCCCGTGGCGACCACCTCCATCCCCTCTTCGGGTTGGGTTTCAAGCCGGGCAGACACGCCTTTCCAGATCACCCCAGAGATGACCGATTTGTCGTCTTTCAGATCCAGATAGATATGGCCCGAGCGCGGGCGGCTGACCCGGCCCACTTCGCCTTTGATCCGCACATGGCCAAACTCACCCTCAATCACGCGTTTGATCGCGCCCGATATTTCGGTGACCGTGAATTCAGGGCTGTTCAGCCCTTCTGATGCATCGTCAATCAGGTCCATGTTGTATCCTTGCCCCTGCCGCCGCCAGAGCTTAGAACGCCCCCCAACAAAGGCCAAGGGAGCGGACGCCATGAACATCCTTATTTTGGGCAGCGGCGGACGGGAACACAGTCTGGCCTGGGCAACGCTGCAAAACCCCAAATGCGATAAACTGATCGTGGCCCCCGGAAACGCGGGCATTGCGCGTATTGCCGATTGCGCAGCGTTGGACATCCTTGATGGGGCTGCTGTGATCACCTTTTGCGAAGCCAACAGCATTGATTTCGTGATCGTAGGCCCCGAAGCGCCCCTGGCAGCGGGTGTGGCGGATGATCTGCGCGGGGCAGGTTTTTTGGTCTTTGGCCCCTCAAAAGCGGCCGCACAGCTTGAGGCGTCAAAACACTTCACCAAAGAGATTTGCGACGCCGCACATGCCCCCACCGCGGCCTATGCCCATTTCACCACGCAGGCAGAGGCGCGCGCCTATGTTGAGGCGCAGGGTGCGCCCATCGTGATCAAGGCGGATGGTTTGGCTGCGGGTAAAGGCGTGATTGTCGCCATGACCCAAGAAGAGGCGCTGGCCGCCGTTGATGAGATGTTTGACGGTGCCTTTGGTGCGGCGGGTGCTGAGGTGGTGATTGAAGAGTTCATGCAGGGCGAGGAAGCCTCATTTTTTGTGCTTTGTGATGGCGCGGATGTTTTGCCCATTGGCACCGCGCAAGACCACAAGCGCGTAGGCGAAGGCGATACCGGCCCCAACACCGGCGGCATGGGGGCTTATTCCCCCGCACCGGTCCTGAGTGACAGCGTGGCGCAAAAGGCGTTGGATGAGATCGTCCGCCCCACGATGGCTGAGATGGCGAAACGTGGCATGCCCTATCAGGGCGTCCTTTATGTCGGGCTTATGATCAAGGACGGCCAGCCTCGGCTGGTGGAATACAACGTGCGCTTTGGCGATCCTGAGTGTCAGGTCTTGATGATGCGGCTGGGCGCACAGGCGTTTGATCTGATGCAGGCCGCCGCCGAAGGCCGGTTGGCGGACATGCGCGTCAACTGGGCGGCTGATCATGCCATCACGGTTGTGATGGCGGCAGATGGCTATCCCGGGGCTTACGCGAAGGGCTCTGTCATCTCTGGCCTTGATGCGGTGCCCGAGGACAGCAAGAACATGGTCTTTCACGCTGGGACATCCCTGCAAGACGGTCAGGTGGTGGCCACAGGGGGGCGGGTTTTGAACGTCACGGCCCGTGGCGAGACACTGCAAGACGCGCAAACGCGGGCCTATGCAATCGTGGATGCGATTGACTGGCCCGAGGGGTTTTGCCGTCGGGACATTGGCTGGCGGGCGCTTTCGTAGGGTCAGGCTTTTTAAAAGAGCCAGAGCGAAGCCTTTCAAGGCTTCGGTACGATTTCTTGCAAGAAATCGGCCCCTAGCAGCTCAGGGCGGCCTTAAAACTCTGGGGACCGCGAATGGCCGAAACGGTGCGCTGCGTGAACACAGCGCCGTCAAACTGGACCGCCACAACATCGCGCCAGTTTGCCGTGGCCAAGATCATTTCAGGCCCGTCACCGCACTGCCGCATCCCACCGCTGATGAAATCCTCACCGATCCGGTGGTTGGTGAACCCTGCCGCATTCGCCACTGGGATCAGATTACCACCAGCGAACCGCCAAACCCGAATGGTCTTGGCCAGATGCGGGCGGTCCACATAGGCCACTTCAATCGCCCCGTCGCCATCCAGATCCGCCGCACCGATTGGGGCCAGCCAGCGGTTGGTTTGCCCAATATGCGGCGTTTCGGCCAGCTTGCCTTGTGGTGTGTAAATGGCCAGCGCCCCGCCCCGCGCCATGTCGGTTTCGACCACCACAACCTCTGGCAGGCCATCGCCGGTGACGTCCCAAAGACGTGGTGCGATGTCTTCGAAAACGTGATCGGTGGGTAGAGTGATTGTCACCGTACCGCGCCCGGCCACGTCCATTTCAAGCGCGCCATATTCAATGGCATCACCCAGAACAGCGTGGCCGTACCGCGCCGTCGGCTCTGCGAACCGCGCACCGGTGATCGTTTCCGCCGCCGCCGGGAGCGCCAGGGCGGCGGCACAAAGCGCCGCCCGGATCAGCATCAGATCTGCTTTTCAGGCATCTGGACACGCAGGCCGTCCAGCGCATCCGTGACCTTCAACTGGCAGGTCAGACGGGATGTCGTCGCATTGGGCTCATAGGCAAAATCCAGCATGTCTTCTTCCATGTCGTCTTTGGCGGGCAGCTTTTCCACCCAAGCCTCATCCACATACACATGGCAGGTTGAACAGGCGCAGGCCCCGCCACAATCCGCTTCGATGCCGGGGATGTTGTTGTCCCGCGCGCCTTCCATCACAGTCAGACCATTGGCAACGTCCACAACGTGCTCTTTGCCGCCATGTTCAACATAAGTGATCTTCGCCATTCTAAGCGTTCCTTCCTCAAAATCCTCGAAGATATCTAGCCCTCGCCGGGACGGGCTTCCACCCCCTTTGCGACAGAAAACGCCGGGCGGGGACAAGGAGGTGCCACAGCCGCACCGCGCCGCTCGGCAATCTTTGGCGCACGCCTGCTTGTCAATTCCACCCTTGCGCTAGGATTGCGGGGGGAAAACGACTAGACTGCGCAAAAAACGAGCATTGAAATGTCAGGCACACTCAAATCAAGAACCTTGCCCTTGGCGCTGAGCCTGCTGGTTGTGGCCACGCTTAGCGCATGTGACGCCTCCACGGGACAGAACCCACGGGCTGAACCAGGCGTCTTTGCGCCCACCCGCGATGGTCCAGAAGGGGCGCCAGAGGGCACCTGCTGGGGCAAGACGGTCAGCCCCGCGGTGGTGGAACGGGTCAGCCAGCGGGTTGAGGTGACGCCCGCCAAGGTAAACCCCGATGGGACGATTGCCGAATTGCCGGTTTATGAAACGCAAGACCGTCAGGTGATTGTGACGCCGCGCAAGGAAAACTGGTTTGAGACCCCGTGCGCAGATGTGCTCACACCGGAGTTCATCGCCACCTTGCAACGCGCATTGGCCGCGCGGGGGATCTATGCAGGTGCCGTCACGCAGATGATTGACCCTGCAACCCAAGCGGCCGTTCAACGGTTTCAGAGAACACAGGGCCTCGATAGCCCCGTGCTGGCGCTGAGCACGGCACGGACGCTTGGTCTTATTGCCGTGCCGCGCACGCCGGCGGACTAGGGTCTGTTAAGACTGTGTGGGGGGGCCTGTGCTTCAGCTGAGGTTTCGTCTGAAAGACCGCTGACCGCCGGAATGCTCCAACAGACCTCAGGCAGATCGCGCGGGCCTTTTGGCACGCGTGAGACAGACAAAAGGGGCAAAGCGAACCTTGCCCCTTGTGCCATTTATTGCTCGTCGGTGCCGCGCAAAACTCAGCCTGCGCAGACCCACCCGGCCTGCGGATTATTCGCCCAACGACAGCGCGACAAAGCGGGGATCGCCCGCGCGGCGCACCAGGAGCAGCAGCGATTTGCGGCCTGCGTCTTTGGCCGCGTCCACACGCGCTTCCAGATCGCTGATCGTGGTGACCTTTTGCTGTCCCGCCTCGGTGATGATGTCGCCCGTGCGCAGACCTTTTTCAAAGGCCTCAGACGCTTCGTCCACCGCCGTGATCGCCAGACCTTCGGCATCTTCTGCCGTTCCCAGCTCAGAACGCAGAGTATCCGTCAAAGGTGCCAGCGTCAGACCCAGCAGGTCTTTGGTCTGTGGCTCCGCCTCCGGCTCGGGTGCGCTTTCACCGCCTGCGCCTGCTGCATTTGCGTCCTCACGCCGGCCCAGCACAACGCGCACCGTCTGGCTTTTTCCTTCGCGCATGACGGTCACGCGGACAGTTGCACCCACGGGGCTATTGCCCACCTGCCGGACAAGGCCGCGCGTGTCTTCAACGGTGACACCATCAAAGGACAGGATAACATCACCGGTCAGCAGGCCCGCCTCTTTGGCGGGCCCCTCTGGCACATCGGTGATGAGCGCGCCTGTCGCCTCTTCCAGGCCCATGGCGTCGGCCACATCTTCGGTCACATCCTGAATGCGCACGCCCAACCAACCACGGCGGGTTTCACCGTATTCCTTTAGCTGATCCACAACCCGCGTCACGACGTTGGAGGCCATGGAAAAGCCGATGCCGATGGAACCGCCATTGGGCGACAGGATCGCGGTGTTCACGCCGATCACGTCACCATCCATGTTAAAGAGCGGCCCACCTGAGTTGCCTCGGTTAATCGCCGCATCTGTTTGGATGTAGTCGTCATAGGTGCCAGATAGCGCGCGGTTGCGGGCCGACACGATCCCTGCAGAGACAGAGAACCCTTGCCCCAGCGGGTTGCCCATTGCGATCACCCAATCGCCCACACGGGCCGCGTTGCTGTCACCGAAGGTGACAAATGGCAGCGGCTCTTCGGCCTCAACCTTGAGAAGCGCTATGTCGGTGTTGGGGTCGGTGCCGATCACGGTGGCCTTCAGCTCACCGCCCAGGAAAAACTCAACCGTGATCTCATCCGCGCCTTCGATGACATGGTTGTTTGTGACCACAAAGCCATCTTCAGAAATCACAAATCCCGATCCCAGCGCGGAGGACCGGCGCGGCCGCTGGCCGTTATCGTCATTACGGTCTTGAAAATCGCGGAAGAAATCCTCGAAGGGAGAGCCCTCAGGCACAATCCCGCGCGGGCCTGTCCGGCCCTCCACCACCGTGGAGGTTGTGATGTTCACAACCGACGGGCTGATCTTTTCAGCCAGCGGTGCCAGGCTTTCTGGTTTGGCCAAGGCCACGACCGCCTGTGCCACGAAAAAGGCCAGGGCCAGCAGAGCAAGCCAAACCAGCTTAATCTGTGGGGTCACGGTAAGACGACGCGCGCGTGCCTGAGCCTGGCGGCGATGCTGGATGGGGCCCTGTGGCTGCATGGGGGTCTCCTGCTTGTTCTTTTGCGCCTTGGCGCGTGATCTGGTTTTCGTCAGAGTGCCTTGCCCGTCACCCTGTCGCAATATCAAAGATGTGGCATGTCACAGCCATTTCAACGGCATGTACAGAGCAGATCGCCATTCCATCCGGCATTACACGCCAATTTGAAAAGCAATCCACACCAGGATCAAACCGCCCACGACCACCAGTGCCCCGATCTGGCGCACTGCGGTTTCGGGCAGGGTGCGCAATGTCTCAAGCATCCGCTCCAACAGCGAAGGGGCCAGTGCGTACACCAGCCCCTCGAAAATCATGACCAAGCCCAAAGCTAGGATCAGTAGTTCCATCATTGCGAAGCAGCTGCCCCCTGATCGGAGCGCAGATAGTTGAAGAACTCAGAATCTGGCGACATCACCATGGTGGAGTTCTGCCCGCGCAGCGCCTCTTCATAGGCTGTCAGGGACCGGTAGAATTCAAAGAATTCCTGATCCTGACCGTAAGCTTCGGCAAAGATGCGGTTCCGTTCGGCATCCGCTTCACCTTCGATGATGCGCGCATCCCTGCGGGCCTCAGACAGGATCTCTTCGTATGTCCGGTCCGCCAGGGCGGTAACACGCTGCGCCGCTTCGCGGCCCCTTGCGCGTTCATCTGTCGCTTCCCGGTCCCGTTCCGCGATCATCCGCTGCAGTGTCGCATCAAAGTTCTGCTCCGGCAGGTTGGTCTGGCGCAGGCGCACATCCACAACCTCAAGGCCCAGCGCATTGGCACGCGCATCCGCCTGCACCCGGATCTGGTCCATCAGACCGGCCCGTTCAGGCGACAGGATGGTGTTGGAGGTCACGCCTTGCGAACCCAGCACCGCACGGATCTGCGATTCCATGATACCGGAAAGGTCATTCACGGCCTGACGTTCACCGCCCGCACCAATCGCTTGGCGGTACTGCACAATGTCCGCAATGCGGTAGAGCACAAAGGCGTCAATTTCCAAACGCCGGTCGTCCGCAGGCGTCACCTCGATCACTTCTGTCTCAAGGCTCAGGATACGGTCTTCGTAGCGCACCACCTCATCCAAGAGCGGTACTTTCATGTTCAGACCAGGATCGGTCACAACCTGCTTGATCTGACCAAAGCGCAAGACCAGCGCCTTTTCACGCTCATCCACAACAAAGAGCGACGACAGAACAGCCACAATCGCAACCACGACAATCGGGATCAAAAGACCAAAAGCACGCATTAGTTTGTCCCTCCTGAACGACGCAATTCATTCAATGGCAGATAGGGCACAACGCCCTGCGCGTTGCCATTTCCGCCCATGCCGCCTTCAAGAATGATCTTGTCGACGTCACCCAACACTTTCTCCATCGTCTCCAGATAAAGACGTTTGCGGGTCACTTCTGGGGCCTGCTGATACTCTGTCATGACGGCAGAGAAACGGCTGGCCTCACCGATCGCGTCATTCACAACGCGGGCGCGGTAGCCTTCTGCCGCTTCCAGCAACTGCGCAGATTCACCACGCGCCTCAGCTGTTCGGCGGTTGGCATAGGCATCCGCCTGACGCTCCACCCGGTCACGTTCCTGTTCAGCCGCCTGAACGTCACGGAACGCATCCACAACGCTGGCTTGCTCTGTTGTGCCGTCAGCCCGTGTGATGATGACCGTCTGGCTGGGCGGGTCCACTTTGTTCAAGTTGACACGCAGCACATTGATCCCGGTCTGACGGTTGTCCAACGTGGTCTGGATCAACTCCTTTACGCGATCCGCCACCGCACCACGATCCCGGCTGAGGATCGGGGCAAGTTCGGACTGCGCGATCACTTCGCGCATCGCGGATTCGGAAATCGCACGCACCGATTGCTCAGGGTCACGCAGCGAGAATTTGAAGTCTTTGGCGTTCTTGATGTTCCAGACCACCTGGAAATCAATATCCACGATGTTTTCATCTGTGGTCAGCATCAGTCCATCATTGTCGGAACTGCCCCGCCCCACGCCGATCTCTTCGGTGCGGTTGGTGGTCACGTCAAACACCTCAGCCGTGACAACTGGCCAGGGCGCAAAGTTCAGACCTTCGGTCCCAACCCCAGTGAATTCACCCAAGAAAAGCTCAATTGACTGCTGTTCGGGGCGCACTGTGTAGAAACTGGCAAACGCCCAAGCCGCCAAGGCGACCACAAGCCCAAGCCCAACGGTGCCGCGCGTCAAAAGCGGGCCGCCGCCATCGCCGCCGCCGCCACCGTTCCGGCGTCCACGATCACCACCGCCGCCCATCAGGACCCGCAGCTGTTCCTGGCCTTTCTTGACCAGCTCATCAATCTCGGGGATTGGCGGCTTGTCACCGCCCTGCCCTGGGCCACGTCCGCCCCCATTTGGACGGCGATCGCCCGGACCGTCGTCCCGTCCTCCGCCTGAATTTCCACCGCCGCCCCAGGGGCCGCCATTGTTACCAGCCATGTAGTTCTTTTCCCTTCCTCGCCGCAGCTGCGCGGCACGCGTCTCTGACGCCACATTTCTGCTGTGTCAAATGTGTGTCTGACCCTGTCAAATTCAACCCGTTCGCATCGGATTGCGCATTGTGACAAGCTCTTCGGACATGGTCGGATGCACCGCACATGTCGCATCAAACTGTTCTTTGGTCAGCCCTGCCTTGACGGCAATGCCCACCATCTGGATCAACTCTCCTGCCGCCGGTGCGACGATGTGACAGCCCAAAACCACGCGCGTCGCTTTGGAGACCACCAATTTCATCAGCACCCGGTCAGATTTGCCCGCAAAAGCGGTCTGCATCGGCTTGAACGAGGTGCAATAAATCTCAACCTCTTCCTGCGCGCGTGCCTCTTCTTCGGTCAGGCCCACAGTGCCAAGCTCTGGCTGCGTGAACACAGCGCTTGGGATCAGATCATGATCCACCGCTGTGGGCACACCACCAAAGACCGTCTGGACAAAGGCCATCCCCTCCCGGATCGCAACAGGCGTCAGGTTCACACGGTCCGTGACATCGCCAATCGCATAAATCGACGGCACCGCGGTCTGGCTGTACGCGTTGACACTGATCTCACCACGCCGGCCCAAAGTCACCCCGACCTCTTCCAACCCCATGTTCTTGCTGGAAGGATCCCGGCCCGTGGCAAAGAGCACCATGTCAAAGACCTTCTCTTCGCCGTTGGTGGACTTGACCCAAACCGGCCCGCCGTGCCCACCCGCCGCTTGCGGTGCGCTGGCCTCTTGTACCGGTGCCCCCATCGCGGCATCTGAGGCGGTAAAGCTGGGGCCATCCACATGATCCCCCGCCCGCTGCATCTCCACGATGTTGCTGCCCAGGCGCAGATCAATGCCACGCTCGCGCATGCTCTCAGCCACCAGACCGCGCGCCTCTTCATCAAAGCCCCGCAGGATCTGGGCACCCCGGTAATACTGCGTCACCTCAACACCCAGACCATTCAGGATGCAGGCAAACTCGCAGGCGATATAGCCGCCGCCGATGATCAGGATGGACTTGGGCAGGCGCTCCAGATGAAAGATGTCATCTGATACAATACCCAGCTCAGCATTAGGGATATCGGGCCGCACCGGGTGACCGCCCGTGGCCACCAGAATATGCTTTGCCGTCTTTGTGGTGCCATCGGCCAAAGCGACTGTATGCGCATCCTGGATGCTGGCACGCTGATCAAAGGTCTCCACGCCTGAGCCCGACAGCAAATTGCGGTACACCTGTTCAAGGCGGTCCAACTCACCGTTCAGCTTGCCACGAAAACCTGCCCAATCAAACGTGCCTTCCCCGATGCTCCAGCCATAGGCCTGCGCCTCTGCTGGCAGGCCCGCATATTCAGAGGCAAAAACCATCAGCTTTTTGGGCACACAGCCCCGGATCACACAGGTCCCGCCATAGCGGTCATCCTCAGCCAAGCCCACCTTGGCCCCATATTCGCCTGCCGCCACACGCGCCGCGCGCACGCCGCCTGAACCGCCGCCAATTACGAAAAGGTCAAAATCAAACGCATCCGCCATGGCTGCTCCTTTAATCGCTGAGGTCTGAGAAGAGGTTATCTGTCTCAACAAAATCCAGCCGCTCTGTGGCGACCGTGCCCTCATTTATGTCGCGCACCTCAACCTTGCCATCCCCATAGCCGATCACAACCGTGTCACAGATATCAATGAACAGCCCGTTCTCAACGATGCCCGGCATCTGATTGACCACCAAGGCCAGTTGCCGCGCATTGCCAATACGGTTGAGGTGTAGATCCAGGATGTGGTTCCCCTCATCCGTCACAAACGGCACATCACCGTTCATGCGCAGCGTTGAATTGCGCCCCAGCACATCCATCGAAATCAAGGTCTCTTCCAACAAAGCCTGCGTCGTCTGCCAGCCAAAAGGGATCACTTCCACGGGCAATGGAAAGGCCCCCAAGGTCTCCACTTCTTTGCCCACATCCGCAATCACCACCATCTGATCCGATGCCGTGGCCACGATCTTTTCTTGCAAAAGCGCGCCGCCGCCCCCCTTGATCAGGTTGAGATCGCCGTCAAATTCATCCGCGCCGTCAATGGTCAGATCCAGCCACTTCGCCTCATCCAGCGTTATGACCTCAATGCCCACATCCCGCGCCAAAGCAGCCGTGCGCGATGAGGTCGGCACGCCTTTGATCCGCAACCCATCATCGCGCACCATTTCACCCAAACACCGCACCAGCCAGGCCGCGGTAGAGCCTGTGCCCAGACCCACGCGCATGCCGTCTTCGACAAATTGCGCCGCACGTTTCGCGGCGACAAATTTCGCCTTGTCGATGGGGGACAATTCTCCGGCCATGGGCAGCTCCGTATTTAATCTTGCCGCGTTATAGGGAGATTCCCGCTCAGGTGCGAGGCGTGAACGCCACCTTTTTTCGCGCGCGCCCCCGAAACGCCCCCCTCCCAAGAACCCACTCGGTTTTGGTGCGCCAGCAACCCCGCCCCAGATGCAAAACCCGCAAAGCCGCATGATCCCCGCACAGGGTCGTTTTTGCACCCGACGCAAATACGCCGCAGGCTAAATAGACCCCTATGACCTATGTCCTGCATTACGCCCCAGATAACGCATCGCTGATCATCCGCCTCGCACTTGAGCAGCGCGGCCTTCCCTATCGCACCCAGCTGGTGGACCGCACCACCCGCGCCCAAGACAGCGCCCCCTACCGCGCTCTCAACCCCAATGGGCTGATCCCGGTGCTCGAAACGCAGCAAGGGCCGATCTTTGAAACCGGGGCCATCTTGTTATGGCTGGCCGATCACCACGGCGGGCTTGGTCCGGCACCAGACGATCCAGAGCGTACCGCCTTTCTGAAATGGCTCTTTTATCTCTCAAACACGCCGCATCCCCTGCTGCGCCAAATGTTTTATGCTGAGACCTATATCGCACCGCCTTTTGCGGAGGCCCTGCGCGCCGGGATGGCTGCCAAGCTCAAAACCGCCTATGCCACTTTGAACGATCTTGCAGCCTCTGGCCCCTCATGGCTGGCAGCGGATCAACCCACGGTGCTTGATTTCTACCTCTGTGCCCTGCTGCGCTGGTCCCAAATCTACCCCTCCGGGGCGGATACCGCCTGGTTCCAGCTGGCCAACTACCCCGCCTTGCACGCCCTTTGCCGCAAGATCGATGCGCTTGGTGCCACTGATGCCTTGCGGCAGGCCGAAGGACTTGGCAAAGAGCCGTTCAGCAACGCGCAGCTCCCCACCCCACCAGAAGGCAGTGCCACCTGATGTTTTTGTCCGTATTCGAGATGTTCAAAGTGGGCATTGGCCCGTCTTCTTCCCACACGATGGGGCCGATGGTGGCCGCTGCCCGCTTTTTGGACCTGATGCGCGCCTCTCCCTTTCAGTTTCACGGGCTGCGCGCGTCCTTGCATGGCTCACTGGCCTTTACTGGCGTGGGCCACGCCACAGACCGCGCCACCATCCTGGGCCTCGCGGGCTTTACCCCCGACAGCTATGATGCGACGCAGGCCGATGAGACGCTGAAAGCGATCAAAGAGGCGCATGTCATCACCGTGCCAGACCTGCCGCCACTTGCGTTCAATCCCAAAACTGACCTGATTTTTGACTATGATCACAAGCTCGACGGCCACGCCAATGGCATGATGCTGATGGCCACAGACGCCCAGGGCGACGTCACGCTAAGCGAGGTTTATTACTCCATCGGTGGCGGCTTTGTGATGACAGAGGCCGAGCTTGCCGCAGGCAAAGCCACCGACGAAGGCGCGCCTGTGCCCTTCCCCTTCAAATCCGCAGCTGAAATGCTGGAGATGTCGACCCGCTCCGGCAAATCCATCGCTGATATGAAACGCGCCAACGAAGTGGCCCGCAACGGAGAGATCCACCTCAAGACCGGCACCAAACGGCTTTGGGAGGTGATGAACGATTGCATCGACCGAGGCCTCAGCACCGATGGCATCTTGCCCGGCGGCCTATCTGTCAAACGCCGCGCCAAGGGCATTCATGAGGCCCTTTTGGCCGAACGCGGCCTGAACCAGCCCGCCCCCCATACGATCAACGACTGGATGAGCGTTTATGCCATGGCGGTGAATGAGGAAAACGCCGCTGGCGGCCAGGTGGTCACGGCCCCCACAAACGGGGCGGCGGGCGTGCTGCCAGCCACGCTGCGCTATTACCTTGACCACGTGCCCGGCGCCTCTGAGGCGCATATCGAAGATTTCCTGCTGACCGCCGCCGCCATTGGCGGGCTCGTCAAATTCAACGCCTCCATCTCTGGGGCCGAAGCGGGGTGTCAAGCCGAGGTTGGCTCCGCCGCCGCGATGTCCGCTGCTGGTCTTTGTGCGGTTATGGGCGGCACGCCGGAACAGGTGGAAAACGCCGCCGAAATCGCACTGGAGCATCATCTGGGCATGACCTGCGACCCGGTCAAAGGTCTGGTGCAGGTGCCGTGCATCGAACGCAACGGTTTGGGCGCGATCAAGGCGGTCTCTGCTGCATCCTTAGCCTTGCGCGGGGACGGCACCCATCTTGTCCCGCTGGACGCTTGCATCGAGACGATGCGCCAGACCGGCGAAGACATGAGCGAGAAATACAAAGAAACCTCGCTGGGCGGGCTTGCGGTGAACATTCCCAATTGCTGATGTCCGCGCTTTAGGCTCAGTTACTTCGGGAAAGCCAGCGACTTTTTCCCCGTGCCACAGGTGCGCGGATCGGGGATAGCTGGTCCCATAATCATGTATGAACATGCAAGGGACAGCATCATGAACAAGTTATTGGCCGAATGCATCGGCACTTTCACACTGGTCTTTTTGGGCTGCGGCTCTGCCGTTTTGGCCACCACAAACCCTGATCTGGGCCCCGGCCTGGTAGGTATTTCGATGGCCTTTGGCCTGGCGCTGATTGGCATGGCCTACGGGATCGGTGCGGTCTCTGGCTGCCACATCAACCCCGCTGTGTCCTTGGGCGCAATGCTCGCGGGCCGCATGCAAAGTAGCGAAATGATCAGGTATTGGGCGGCACAGGTCGCAGGTGCCACGCTGGGCGCTTTGGCGCTGGTGATCATCATGCAAGGCAAGCTGGGCGGTTATGACGGCGGCTATGGGGCCAATGGGTGGGGCGCTGGCTATTTGGGAGAGTTCAATATGCTCTCTGCGCTGATCTTTGAGATCATCGCCACCTTCCTCTTTGTTGTGGTGATCCTGGGATCCACCGGCAAAGGAGCTGCCACGGCAATCGCCGGGCTGGGCATCGGCCTGACGCTGATCGTGATCCACATTGTGGGCATCAACGTCACCGGCGTATCGGTGAACCCTGCCCGCTCATTCGGCCCCGCGCTCTTTTCCGGTGCGGCTGCCATGAGCCAGCTTTGGCTCTTTATCGTGGCCCCCATGATCGGCGGCGCAGCGGCTGGGCTGTTGTTCAGCACCGGCGTTCTGGATGCGGATACGTCTGAGACATAAGCGCAGACGCACGCCAACGCCTAACAGCTAAGTTCTGGCCCGGTCGGTACTGACCGGGCCAGAACTATCCTTACCGCCGCACCGGCACTTCGTACCCGCGCTCTTCGGGTTCATCATCCACCAGCTCTGTCGGAAAGCCGGGGGCCGTGATGGAAAGCCCTGTGGCCTCCTCCAAACGCTCAATCATCCGGTCTGACTGCGCCCGCGTGCCATAGCGTTTCTGACCGTCGGTTAGCATCTCGATCATCAAGGGCGACAGCTCCAGTGGCACCGCGTGATCATCGGCCAGCTTTTGAAACAGCCCCACATCCTTTTGCACCAGATCCAGCGTGAAATTCACATCACGCGATCCTGACAGGATCAACTGGCTTTCGGTCTCATGCACAAAGGAATTGCCCGATGACGCGGCAATCGCCTCATAGGTCACGCCCAGATCCATGCCTGCGGCCTTCATCACTGTCAGCGCCTCACAGAGTGACAAAAGGTTGATTGTTGCCAGGTAGTTAGTCATCACCTTTAACGTGCTGGACGTGCCCACATCGCCCACATGCAAAATCCGCCGGCCCATGTGCGTCAGCACCGGCAGGACCTTGTCAAAGGTCGCGCGGGTGCAGCCTGCGTAGATTGAGATGTTGCCTGTATCTGCCCGGTGGCAGCCGCCGGAAACGGGGCAATCCACCGCCTCACCGCCCTTGGCGATCATGGCCTCAGCGTGTTCTTTGATCTGCGCGGCATCTGTGGTGGACATCTCCATCCAGATCTTGCCGGGACCGACATGCGGGAGCATCTCAGCCATCACCGCCGCACAGGCGGCAGGGCTGGGCAGGCAGGTGATGACCGCATCACAGCTTTGCATCAGATCCGCAGCGGAGCTGCCCGCCCCGGCCCCGCGCGCGGCAAAACCGGCTACCAGTTCCGCATCCAGATCAAAGACTGTCAGGTCGACCCCGTTGCGCAAAAGCGATCCTGCCAGCTTGCCCCCGACATTGCCGAGCCCAATAAATCCTACCTTCATGAAATTCTCCCGTGGTTTTGCGGCATGAGCCTGCGTCAAGGCCGACCTGTCGCGCCCAAACGCGACCTATCGCGGCGAAGTCTTCAAAGACTTCGCACCGGTTCATTTAAATGAACCGCCCCCGCATCCCACGCGCCACCCGAAGTCTTCAAAGACTTCGGCCCGGGCCTTTTAAAAGGCCCGCCCCCACCGCGCATTTTTGCACAGACCCCGTTCAACCGCGCCCATTGCCTACACGCCCGCACACCCCATTTATGGCAGAAGCACAAGACAAGGAGACCCACATGTCCCTCAGACCCACTCTTGAGACCCGCCGCGCCGTCCCCACCATGGAGGGCGCTGGCGTCAAACTGCACCGCGCCTTCGGCTTTCAGGATCCCTCCGAACTGGATCCCTTCCTGCTCTTTGACGATTTCCGCAATGAGCACCCGCAAGACTTCGAACGCGGCTTTCCCTGGCACCCCCACCGGGGGATAGAAACCATCACCTATGTGCTGGAAGGCACGGTGGAGCATGCCGATTCCCTGGGCAACACAGGCACTTTGGGCGCAGGCGACGTGCAATGGATGACCGCGGGACGCGGGATCCTGCATCAGGAAATGCCGCAGGGGAACACCAAGGGGCAGATGCACGGGTTTCAGCTTTGGGGCAATCTGCCCTCAGATCAAAAGATGACCGCGCCACGCTACCAGGACGTCACCGCCAAGGACATCCCCGAAGTGATCGAC
Organism: Sulfitobacter sp. GN1-4; assembly: GCF_055693825.1. NCBI lineage: Bacteria > Pseudomonadati > Pseudomonadota > Alphaproteobacteria > Rhodobacterales > Roseobacteraceae > Sulfitobacter > Sulfitobacter sp. GN1-4. Next base: position 2,669,503 of record NZ_JBVFUQ010000003.1, read on the forward strand.
GACGATGGCACCAAGGTGCGCGTCATCACCGGGGAATTTTGGGGCAAGACCGGCCCGGTGGACGGCATTGCAGCAGACCCCCAGTATCTGGATGTGACCGTGCCCGCTGGCGTTAAAAAGACCTTCCGCATTGACACCTATCGCCGGGCCTTTGCCTATGTCTTTCAGGGTGCTGGCGCATTTGCGGACGCATCACAACCTTCCGGCGTGCTCTTGGAAAAAGAGGTTGCAGGCGAAGAGGTCAACATTCGTGACATGTCGGGGGATCGTACCCTGATCCGCTTTGGCACGGGCGATGAGGTCACCGTTCAGGCCGGCCCCGAGGGGCTGCGATTCCTACTGATCTCTGGCGCGCCCATTGAAGAACCGGTGGCCTGGCACGGGCCTATCGTGATGAACACCCGCGCTGAGCTGGAACACGCCTTTGCTGAGCTGCGCAACGGCACGTTTATCAAACCGCAACACTAAAACGGGGCGCAATCGGACGGGGCATGCTGGCACCCGCTGAAATCCAACACTTTAGTGTATGCGCCAGAGAGGGCCAGGTCGCACACCTGGCCCCCAATATGTTAACGCAGTTGTTAACCTTTTTTCCGTTAACCTTCTGTTTAGTTTCAACTTTCCTAAATCCCAATCCTTAGCGATATCTAAACCCACGCCGACGGGGGCCGGCGCATCAGGATCACAAGCCAAGGAAAACCCCCATGTTGAAACCCACCGCTATCGCCGCTGTCGCCCTGACGGCCCTGACCCTTCCCGCAGCCGCACAGAATGATATCGGGATTATCGGGTCTGAGCTGCGCCTGGGGGTTTCCGATCATCCGCTTGAAGGGGGCTTTGCCGCAGGCACGGTGGATGTTGCAATCACCCAGTATCACGGCGCGCAGTTTGACCTGCAGTATGAAGAACGCAGCACCGGGGGCATCGGCCGCTTTGGTACGGTGCTTTATATGACCCCAAAGCCCGGGCAGAAATATGGGCTGAGTTTTATGGTAGCAGACAAAAACGACGCCTCATCGACCTATGGTCAGGTGGGTGCAGCGGGGATGTTTGAAATCGCGCCGCAATGGAACGCAGAAATCCGAGCGGCAGCCGGTATTTCAGCGGATAATGATCTGGATTGGATCACCGCCGGGGTGGGTGTGATCTGGCAGGCGCAGCCCAACACGCAGGTCTACGCCCAATACGACATCACAGAATTCGACGAGCAGGCCTTTTCCGCCCTGGCCCATGACGTGACCTTTGGCGTGAAAACCCAGCTGGGCGACAGCCCTGCGTCGATGTTCGCCGAAGCCACGCATGACTGGCTCAGCGGCACCCATGCAGCGGACGGCGAAACCACGTTGCGCATTGGGGTGTCCATTGCGCTGGGGCACAACGGCAACAACCAACCGGCCTTCCGGGTCTCCGACCCGATGCGTCAGGTCTTGCGCCGGGGTCTCTTTTAACGTGGTCAATTCAAGCTGATGCGGCACGGCCCTGCGCCCACCGCATCATGCACAGACCGCTTTGCGCACCATGCCCCAATACTGCGCCACCACCTCATCCAGCGATAGCCGCCCCTCTTGGCGGTACCAGGTGTTCACCCCCGTCAGCATCGCGATGATGGCCAGTGTGCCGATTTTGGTGTCTGGCAGGGAAAAATCACCTGTCTCGACACCGGCCTGCAGAATGTCTTCAAGCGCGTCTTCATACCGGCGGCGCAAAGCTTCGATTGCGGCGAAATTCTCGGGCGTGAGGTTGCGCAGCTCCATGTAGGCGATAAACACCTCATCTGGCCGGTCGGCGTGAAACCGGATGTGGAACTCAACAAACCGCTGCAACCGCGCCATCGGCGCACCAGACCAGCCTGGCCCCATCGCCGCCAGCAGGTCTTTCATATGTGTGCTCATCAAATCAAAGAGCAACGATTGCTTATCCGGCGTGTAATTATACAGCGCCCCGGCCTGCACCCCGACCTCAGACGCGATGGCCCGCATCGAAACAGCGGCATAGCCCTTTTGCGCAAAAAGCCGCATCGCGGCGCTGCGCACCCGAGGGCCTGTAATATCTGCATGTGAACCGGTTGTTCGCGCCATTGGCACAGAATAATGAACGCTTGTTCAAAAGGCAAAGCCCGCTTGCGCGACGCCACAGCCTGGTGCATCAACACCGCATGACGCAGCGCTGCACCCTTTTTGCATTGGCCTTGATCACCGTCGCGGCGGCTGGATGCACCCAGTTTCCGCAGCTGGATCACACCCAGTCCGACACCCTGCGCGGCGCCGACTATCCCGCCCTTGTCCCGATTGAGCCCATCCTCGCGGGTGTTGAAACACCAACAACCGATGCCGCAACAGAAGAGGCCGCTCTGACCAGCCGGTTGGCCGGTTTGCGGGCCCGGGCAAATCGTATCCGGGGCAGCGTGATCACCGAGGCCGAAAAGAAGCGTCTGAAAGACGGGCTAAGATAGGCGACACTGCGTTGCACGCCCGCCCCGAACCCGCTACATCGCGGCAAACTGCAACGAGAAGGACCACCCGTCATGACTGATCCCTTACGCCTTGGTATTGCTGGTTTGGGCACAGTTGGCGTGGGCGTGGTCCGCATCATCCGCCAGCAAGCCGCCCTGCTGAGCGCCCGCACAGGCCGTGAGATTACGATCTCTGCTGTCTCTGCGCGGTCCAAAGGCAAAGATCGCGGCGTGAGCCTCAGCAGCTACGCCTGGGAAGACGATCCCGTCGCCCTGGCGACCCGCGCGGATGTGGATGTCTTTGTTGAGCTGATGGGCGGCGAAGACGGCCCTGCAAAGGCCGCGACAGAAGCAGCACTCAAGGCAGGCAAAGACGTCGTCACCGCCAACAAAGCGATGCTGGCCATCCACGGCCAATCCCTGGCTGAGCTGGCCGAAAGCAAGGGCCAGATCATTCGCTTTGAAGCGGCAGTGGCGGGCGGCATTCCGGTGATCAAATCACTGATGGAAGGGCTTGCAGGCAACGAAATCACCCGCGTGATGGGGGTGATGAACGGATCGTGCAACTACATCCTGACCCGGATGGAAACCTCTGGCAAAACCTATGCAGATATTTTTGCCGAAGCCGATGGGCTTGGCTATCTCGAAGCGGACCCGCAGCTGGATGTCGGCGGCATTGATGCCGCCCACAAGCTGGCCATCCTCAGCACCATCGCCTTTGGCACGAAGGTGGATTTTGACGGCATTCAGCTGGAAGGGATTGAGCGGGTCAGCATTGAAGACATCCGCGCGGCTGCCGACATGGGCTATAAGATCAAGCTTTTGGGCACCGCACAAAAGACCGGACGCGGCTTGGAGCAACGCATGCAGCCCTGCCTTGTCCCCGACACTTCGCCCTTGGGTCAGCTTGAGGGGGGCACCAATATGGTTGTCCTCGAAGGCGATGCGGTGGGTCAGATCACCCTGCGCGGTGCCGGTGCGGGCGAAGGCCCCACAGCCAGCGCAGTGATGGCAGATGTCTGTGATATTGCACGCGGTGTGCGTGGACCGGTGTTTGGCCAGCCTGCAACCGGCCTTGTGACCTCAACCGCGACGCAATCGCAACTGCCGGCCCCCTATTACCTGCGCATGACGCTGGTTGATAAGCCCGGCGCGCTGGCCAAAATTGCCGCCGTCTTGGGCGAAGAAGGCGTGAGCATCAACCGGATGCGTCAATACGATCACGACACGACCGAAGCGCCGGTTCTGATTGTCACGCATAAAACCACCCAGGCCGCACTGGATACCGCCCTGGCAGCGATGGAGAAAACAGGTGTGTTGGCAGGTGCGCCTGTTGCCCTGCGCATCGAAGAGGTCTGATAGGTGAACTGGTCGGACCAGATCGACATCTACTGCGAACGGGTTGATTTTTCCTACTGGTCCGAGCCTTTGAATGCCTTGACCAATGTCTCGTTCATTCTGGCCGGGCTTTGGGCTGTGGTGGAAATCCGCCGCCGCGGATTGCGTCACCTGGGTATCTGGACCCCGACCGCGCTGGCCTTTGCCATTGGCGTGGGCTCATTTCTGTTCCACACCCATGCGACGCAATGGGCCAGCCTGGCGGATGTGGCCCCCATTGTGCTTTTTGTGATCAGCTATGCGGTCATCGCCCTGACGCTGATCGGCGATGCAGGCCCGCTGCGCGTTTTGGGCTATCTGGCGGGCGTCGTCGCCTTTCTAGGTGTGACCGGCTATCTTACTGCGGTGTCGGGGCTGCGCATCAATGGCTCTGAAAGCTATGTGCCCGCGCTGGCGCTGATGATCGTCATCTCTGCTGCCACGGCCCTGAAAGGGCATCCGGCGACCCGCTGGTTTGTGGCCGCAACCCTTGCCTTTGCCCTATCGCTGAGTTTCCGATCCGTAGACATCGCCTTTTGCGAAATTTTCCCGGTCGGCACGCATATTTTCTGGCATACACTAAATGGAATAGTCATCGCCCTGCTGCTGCAGGCGGTGATCCGCAATACAAAAGGACCCCCCTATGACCGCCACGGCACAATTCCAAGACCGCATGCTTTCCCTCGGCCTGGCCCGGGTGTCAGAGGCCGCCGCCCTCGCATCCGCCAAGTTGATCGGCAAGGGCGATGAAAAAGCCGCCGATCAGGCCGCTGTGAATGCCATGCGCGAGCAGCTGAATATGCTCGATATCGCGGGCGTGGTGGTCATCGGTGAGGGCGAGCGAGATGAAGCGCCCATGCTCTATATCGGCGAGGAAGTGGGCAGCGGCAACGGCCCCGGTGTGGACATCGCCCTGGACCCGCTGGAAGGCACCACATTGACCGCCAAGGACATGCCCAACGCGCTGACGGTGATTGCAATGGGGCCGCGCGGTTCCATGTTGCACGCGCCAGATACCTATATGGACAAGCTTGCCATCGGCCCCGGGTATGACCCCGACGTGGTAACCCTGGATATGGATCCCGGTCAACGGGTTGAGGCGCTGGCCAAGGCCAAGGGCTGCGATGTGTCCGACATTACGGTGTGCATTCTGGAACGCCCCCGCCATGAGGACATGATCGCTCAGGTCCGGGCCAAAGGGGCGGCCATCCGCTTGATCACCGATGGCGATGTGGCGGGGGTGATGCATTGCGCAGATCCCGACACCGGCATTGATATGTACATGGGGGCGGGCGGTGCGCCCGAAGGCGTGCTGGCCGCTGCGGCCCTCAAATGCATGGGGGGTCAGATGTATGGCCGCTTGCTTTTCCGCAACGAAGACGAACGCGGCCGCGCCAGCAAAGCGGGCATCACCGATTTTGACCGCGTCTATACCCGCGATGAAATGGTGACCGAGGACGTGATCTTTGCCGCGACAGGGGTCACGGGCGGCACGCTTTTGCCGGGGGTCCGCCGCGAGCCGGGCTGGATGACGACCGAAACGCTGATCATGCGTTCCAAGACCGGTTCTGTGCGGCGCATCAACTACCGCACTCCGGTCGACAGCCTGTGAGCCGTCCGCCCGCAAAGGGCGGCATGCGCGGAGACCGGGCAGTGAGTTTTAGTGGAAAGATGAAGCGCAGGGGTGGCGCTCAGTCCGGGAGGGGCCGTGTCTGAGGCGGCGTTTCTTGGGGTTGAGCATTCCCTGACCGGGCGGCGCTGGATTGGCCCCGGCACAGAGGTGACGCGGGCCGCTGAGCTTTTGACGCAGCGGACTGATTTGCCGCCTGCTGTGTGTCAGGTTTTGGCCAAACGTGGCGTGCCGCCGGAAGAGGCTGAGGCTTTTCTGGCGCCGGCGTTGCGCGATTTGCTGCCAGATCCCCGTGCGCTTCGGGATATGGAACGCGCGGCCACGCGTTTTCTGGCGGCAGTGGACGCGCGCCAGCGAATTGCGGTCTTTGCAGATTACGATGTGGATGGCGGCAGTTCGGCGGCGCTGCTGTTGATTTGGCTGCGCCAGATGGGCCTGACTGCGACGCTTTATGTGCCGGACCGGATTGACGAAGGCTATGGCCCCAATGACGCGGCAATGTCGGCTTTGGCAGCCCAACATGATCTGATCCTCTGTGTGGATTGTGGCACGCTATCCCATGGCCCGATTGCGGTGGCAAAGGGCGCGGATGTGGTGGTGTTGGACCATCACCTGGCTGGCGAAACCCTGCCCGAGGCCCATGCGGTGGTGAACCCGAACCGCCAGGATGAGGATGGGGCCTGTGCCCATCTGTGTGCCGCGGCGGTTGTGTTTTTGATGTTGGTTGAAGCGGGCCGCCAGCTGCGCGACAAGGGCCGGTCCGGGCCTGATCTGATGGCGCTTTTGGATCTTGTGGCCCTTGCCACTGTCGCAGATGTGGCCCCGCTGACCGGCGTGAACCGCGCCTTTGTCCGCCAAGGTCTGCGTGTGATGGCGCGGCGGGACCGGCCGGGCCTGACGGCCCTTGCCGATGTGGCGCGGATGGAGACAGCGCCGACGTCTTACCACCTGGGGTTTCTTTTGGGTCCGCGCATCAATGCGGGGGGACGGATTGGACAGGCTGATTTGGGCGCGCGTCTGCTGGCCTGTGAAGATCCGCATGAGGCTACCGCATTGGCAGAACGTCTTGATACGCTGAACACAGAGCGGCGCGATGTGGAGGCCGCGGTGCGCGCGGCGGCGCTAGACCAGGCTGAGGCGCGGGGCTTTGACGCGCCGCTGGTTTGGGCCACCGGGCCAGGGTGGCATCCCGGCGTGGTGGGGATTGTCGCCTCCCGGCTGAAAGAAGCGGCCAACCGTCCGGCAATCGTCATCGGCGTTGAGGATGGCGTGGGCAAAGGCTCCGGCCGGTCGGTGTCTGGCATTGATCTGGGTGCCCCCATTCAGCGGCTCGCGGCGGAAGGTTTGCTGATCAAAGGGGGCGGTCACAAGATGGCAGCGGGTCTGACGGTTGCCGAAGACAAGATTGAGGCCGCCATGGCGTGCCTGTCAGATCTGTTGGCCAAACAAGGCGCGCATCTGAAAGGCCCTGCTGATCTTGAGCTGACGGGCCTGTTGATGCCGCAAGCCGCGACCGTAGAGCTGACCGAACAAATTGAGCAGGCAGGCCCCTTTGGCGCCAGCGCCCCTGCCCCGCGTTTTGCGCTGGCGGGCATGCAGATCAAGTTTGCCAAACGGGTGGGTGAAAGCCATCTGAAACTGACCTTTGGGGATGGCGCTTCAGGCACGATGGAGGCGATTGCCTTTGGGGCTTATGACGGTGCCCTTGGCCCGGCGATTGAGAACCACGGCGGCACGCGTTTTCATCTGGCGGGACGTTTGGACATCAACAACTGGCGTGGGCGCCAGTCGGTGCAGCTGCGTTTGGAAGATGCCGCACCTGCCTGAGACGATTTTAACGGCCAGAGGCGAAATTTCCACTTGCGCGGCCCGCGGGGTTTCCGTAATGAACCGCTCACGACCAGAGTGGCCCGTTCGTCTATCGGTTAGGACGCCAGGTTTTCAACCTGGAAAGAGGGGTTCGATTCCCCTACGGGCTGCCACTTTCCCCCAAGTTTACCGACGCACGAGGTATTTGCGCACGTCCAATGCGCTGGCCTGCGTCGTTGGCCTGTTCCATAACGGCCCCTTCGGGTGTCACAAGGCGTAAATACGCATGGGGTCCGCAAATCCTTTGATCCGGGTGTCTTCAAAGGTGTCCTGCACCTCGAGGGCGTTCAATAGTGCCAGGGTCACCTCGTCCACCAAGATGCGGCTGCCAGTGGTCTTTGTCTGCGCCTCCAGCCGCGCGGATAGGTTCACGGGTGAGCCGATACAGGTATAGCTCGCGCGGCTTTCGGTGCCGACATAGCCTGCGACGACCTCGCCTGTGGCGATGCCAATGCCGATTTTCAGGCCGTCCTGGCCGTCGGCCTGACGCTCTTTATTCAACATCTCAATCATGGCGTGCATTTCATGGCCTGCGGCCACAGCAGCTTCGGCTGTGTTGTCCAACGGTTGCGGCACGCCAAAAAGCGCCATCAGACCATCGCCAAGCATCAGGCTGACAATGCCACCGTTGCTGGTCACGGCGTCAAACATCAACGTGTAGAAGGTGTTCAACAGCTCAATCGTCGCCTCAGGAGGGAGGTTTTCCGACAAAGGCGTGAACCCGCGCAAATCACAAAACAGCACCGTGGCATCAACACGCTTGCCGCCGATGGCAAAACCCGATTCCTGCAAATCTTGCGCCACCTCAGTTGTGGCAAACCGCTCCAACAGGCGTTTTTGTTCGTCCCGCAGACGTTTCTTTTCCAAGCCACTGGACACCCGCGCCTGCAGCAAGGTCTTGTTCACCGGCTTGGGCAGATAATCCTCAGCGCCCAGCTCAATACAGCGCACGATGTTGTCGATCCCCTCAACCGCTGAGGTGACGATCACAGGTAGATCGCGCAGATGCGGGGTGGATTTGATCGCCTCCAAGACCTCAAAACCGTCCATCTCTGGCATTTCGATGTCCAGCAGTAACAGATCATATGCCCCAGCAGACAGCATCTCCATCGCCACGCGGCCATTCTCCGCAACGGCGGCCTTGTGGCCCAAAAGCTCAACACTGCGGGCCAAAAGCAGGCGGTTGACCTTGTTGTCTTCGACAATCAGCAGGTGGCCGGGTTGATCAGCCATCAACAAAACCCCGCAATGCCGCCGCCGCCGCATCAAAGCTGGACTGGAGGGCATTAATTTCGCCGCTCTCACCGTTTGCTGGCAGATCGCCCAGTTCCATCTCGCGGGCCTGACCTGCAAGGGCCGTGGCCCCAAAGGTCGCAGCGTTGGATTTGATCGAATGCGCCGCACGTCGGTAGGCATCGGCGTCTTGGGTGGCCACGGCCTGGCGCAGCTCGTCGATCATGCCGGGCGCTTCTTCCAGAAAGGTGGTGATAAGCTCGGCGGCAAAGGCCTCATCCGTGGCCTCTTTCAACTCATTGAGTGTATCGAAATCAATCGGGTGTTCGGTCATAGATTTAACTACCTTGGCTGGGGACGTTGAAAAGCGCTTCGATCAAAACGGGCACACGAATTGGTTTGGCGATGTAATCATCCATCCCCACCTCTATACACATTTCACGGTCGCCCTGCATTGCATTTGCGGTCATCGCAATAACTCGAGGGCGGGTATGGTCCGCAAAAGCCGCGTTGATCTGGCGTGCAGCCTCAAGCCCGTCCACCTCAGGCATCTGCACGTCCATCAGCACCACGCCATAGGTTTGCCGCTGAATGGCCTCCCCCGCGGCCAAGGATCAGCCCCGCAAACTGCGCCCCCAAAAGGCACTTGGCCTATGCCACCAGCAGCTCAAACACCGGCTGAGGATCGGCTTTGGCCACATGAATGGCTTTCAGAATACGGGCGATTGCATCAAACGCTGCGTGCTGATCCGCCATGCAAAGGGGATCCGGATCAAAGGCGGGGGACGCGAAGATGTCATATCAGCAGATGCATCAGTGTCAGCCACCCTGCCCCGTCCGTTTGTCAAAAATGCCTAAAATCTCTGCTCAGGTTAGACAAATCGCGCTAGGCGGCATTCGGAATTTGGCCCAGCACTCAGGCCGCAGGGGCGTTAAAGTTCTGACGGTACTCAGAAGGTGCCACCCGCAGCACCCGTTGAAACGCACGGCGCATGCGGTCTTCGTCTTTGAACCCACAGCGTGCGGCGATTTGTTTGAGGCTGGCTTTGGAGGTGATCAACAAATCCTGCGCGCGCTCAAGCCGCATCGCTTCCACCGCTTTGGCAGGTGTGGTGCCCATCACATCCCGGTAGACCCGCGCGAAGTTGCGCGCGCTCATGCCAGCGGCTTGGGCCAAGTCTTCAACACTCAAAGCGTCCCGCAGATGCTCGCCCATCCAGGCATGCAAGGCTTCAAAACGCCCCGCCCCATCACGCATTTGCCGCCCCAGCGCCGGGCTGTACTGCGACTGCCCGCCAGAGCGTACCATCTGCGCCACCATGGACCGCGCGACGTTGAGGGCCGATGCACGGCCCAGATCCTCTGACACAATCGCCAAAGCCATATCAATGCCCGCCGTGATCCCCGCAGAGGTCCAGACGGATCCGTCCTTGACATAGATCGGGTCAAGCTCAACCTGCACCTTCGGAAAGGTCTCGGCCAGCATTTGGCAATCATCCCAATGGGTCACAGCGCGGCGCCCATCCAAAAACCCCGTGGCCGCCAACACCAACGCGCCAGAGCAGACAGAACACAACCGCTCGGCCCGTGCGCCCAGTTTGGCGATCTGTGACACCAGTTGCGCATCGCGCATCGCCGGTATCGCACCGTCACCACCCACCACGACCACCGTATGGATGTCGCGGCCTTCCAAGGCGGCCATGGGCGTTGTGGGGATGGAGACAACCGTGTTTGTCGGCGTCAACGCGCCCTCAACGGAGACCACCACGCAGTCATAGCCGTTGGCCTGCGTGTCCGCCCTTAACGCGTGCGAAAAGACCTGCAAAGGCCCCACCAGATCCAACAAAACGATGTCGGGATAGACGACAAAGACCACCAAGCGGGGCGCGGTGGTCTGATCCGGGGATTTGGCAGTTTTTGCGGTCATATTGGCATTTCTGCCAAACCTGATTGCAGTAGTCTAGCCTTAACCCATGAAAGGAGCCCCGATGCTGATCCTCAAACCCAATTGCGAATGCTGCGATACTGATTTGCCCCCCGAGGCGCAGAATGTGCGGATCTGCTCATTCGAGTGCACCTTTTGTGCAGACTGCGCCGAGACGCGTTTTGCCAACACCTGCCCCAACTGCGGCGGCAATTTTGTCCCGCGCCCCGTGCGGCCCAAGGACAAGCTGGCAAAATTCCCCGCCTCTTCCAAACGGTTCACCAAAGACCATGCCGCATGTGCTGACCTGCACAGCTGATCCCGGAGCCTTTCTATGACTGATCTTCCCCACATCCTGAACTGGCGGCGCATCAACGACCGCCTCACAACCTCGGGCCAGCCCACAGAGACGCAAATGGCCGAGATCAAGGCGTTAGGCGTGTCACATATCGTGAACCTCGGTCTGCACAGCGAAGGCTCAGGCACGCTGGCCGATGAACCCGGCACGCTTGCGGCCCTCGGGCTTGGCTACACCTACATCCCGGTGGATTTCGAAAACCCCACGGATGCCGATTATGACGCTTTCAAAGCCGCATTACAGGCCCACCCCGACGCACAGGTGCACGTGCATTGCATCTACAACGCGCGGGTCAGCGCGTTTTTCTACCGCTATGCAAAAGAGGGCGCAGGCATGCCATTGGACGCGGCCTTTGCCAATATGGAGAGCATTTGGCGGCCCGGATCAGACTGGGCATCCTTCATCGGTAGCCCAGAGGCCGAAGGCCAGCCCAACCGCTACGCGGGCGATGAGTACTAGACGACTTTCGCGCGTCCCGGCTCAGGCTTCATCCAGAAAAAAACATGCCGCGTGATGCGTTGCATTCACTGCAACCGGTGCCGGTTCGCTGGCACCGCAAGCCTCCTGCACCTTGGGGCAACGGCTGGCAAAACGGCAGCCTGCGGGCAGGTTCATCGGGTCCGGTGGATCACCCGGGATCAGGATGCGCTTGTCGCTGATCTGGCCGGGGTGATCCACCCGCGGCACCGCCGACAGCAGGGCCTTTGTGTAGGGATGTTGCGGGTTGTTAAACAGGCTGAGCCGGTCGGCCTGTTCCACGATCTTGCCCATATACATGACCGCGATGCTGTCACACATATGCTGCACCACGCCCAGGTCGTGACTGATGAAAAGATAAGTCAGGCCAAACTGTTTTTGCAGCCGCCGCAACAGGTTGAGGATTTGCGCCTGCACCGCCACATCCAGCGCCGATACCGCTTCATCGCAGATGATCAGCTCAGGCTGCGTGGCCAGAGCCCGTGCAATGCCAATGCGCTGCCGCTGACCGCCGGAAAACTGATGCGGGAAAAGCCGCTGTTGTTCGCGGCGCAGGCCAACGGCTTCGAACAGACCATCCACAATCTCAACCTTCTCGGCCTCTGATTTGTCCGACAGGCTGTCTAACGGCTCTCGCACGATGTCGCTGACCCGCTTGCGCGGATTAAGGCTGCTGTAGGGGTCTTGGAAAATGAACTGCACCCGCTGGCGCATCTGCCGCAGCTCTTCACCCTCTTTGGACAGGATGTCATCCGCGCCAAGCAGGGCCACACCTTTATACGCGTGAACCAGCCGGGCCACAGCCAACGCCGCTGTCGTCTTGCCCGAGCCACTTTCCCCTACGATACCCAGGGTTTGCCCGCGCGGCACCTGAAATGAAACATCGTCCACCGCATAAAGATGGCTTTTCTGCCGCCAGCCGCGTTTGACCTCAAAACGGACGGTCAGGTTTTGTACATCCAGCAAAGGCGCGTCAGTCATCCTACATTGCCTCCGCGTGCCAGCAGTCAGACACCTGCCCGTTTTCAAATGTCTTGGAGCCGGGCCGTTGTGATCTGCACTTGTCTGTCACATGCGCGCAGCGTGACGCGAAAAGGCAGGCATCTTTGCCAAAATCCCGCAGTGATGGCACAATGCCCGGCACCTCAAAAAGCTCAGGCCGCTCTTCGGTCAGGACATCATGCAAATGCGGCACGCAAGAGATCAGACCTTGGGTATAGGGATGGCGCGCGTGATCAATGATCTGCGCCACCGGCCCCAGCTCGGCTTTGCGGCCAGCGTACATCACGATCATCCGTTCCGCCATTTCAGCCACCGCCCCCATGTCATGGGTGATGAGGATGATGGAGGTGCCCGTTTGTCGCCGCAGATCCCGCAACAGATCGAAAATCTGTGCCTGTACCGTCACGTCCAGCGCTGTTGTCGGCTCATCCGCGATCAGGATCTTAGGCTTGCAAGCCAAGGCCATCGCGATCATCGCGCGCTGCCGCTGACCGCCTGACATCTGAAATGGATAGGCCGTGGCGCGGCCCTTGGGATTGGGGATGCGCACCGCATCCAGCAGTTCCACCGCCTGATCCCAAGCCGCTTGCCGCGACAGTCCCTGATGCGCCCGCAGCACTTCGGCGATCTGCTCACCGATGTTGAAAACCGGGTTCAATGAGGTCATCGGCTCTTGGAAGATCATCGAAATGTCGTTGCCACGAATGTCGCGCAGGCGCGATGCAGAGGCGGTTGTCAGATCTTCGCCATCAAACCGGATGGCACCGCTGGCAACCCGCCCGATTTTGTCTGGCAGCAATCCCATCAACGCCAGCGCCGTCATGGATTTACCGCAACCCGATTCCCCCACAAAACTCAGCGTTTCCCCCGCTTCGAGCGTAAAGGAAAGATCATCAATCACCGGCGCAGTCCCATCCCGCGTGGTCAATTCAATGCGCAGGTTTTCAACCTCTAACAAAGCCATCAGCGCTGCCTCAGTTTGGGGTTTAATGCGTCGTTCAGGCCGTCTCCGACCAGTGAAATGGCCAGCACGGTCACAAAGATCGCCAGCCCCGGCAAGGTCACGGTATAGCTGGCATCAAGAATGTACTGACGGTTGGAGCCGATGATCTGCCCCCAGCTGACCACGTTGGGGTCGGTCAGACCCAGAAACGACAGCCCCGCCTCGAACAGGATCGCGCTGCCGACCATGAGGGCCGATTGCACAATGATCGGCGGTAGGGCGTTGGGCAGGATCACCCCAAACATCAGCTTGGCATTTGTCACCCCAGACGCGCGTGAGGCCATGACGAACTCCAACTCTCTGATCCGCAAGAACTCAGCCCGCGTGATACGCGCAACGGCCGTCCAGCTGACCACGCCGATGGCAAAGGTGATCATCGGCAAAGACGCGCCAAAAAGCGCCACCAGCACCATGGAGAACAGCAGCGTTGGCAAGACCTGAAAGAACTCTGTGATGCGCATCAACAGCTCTTCGACCCAGCCGCGGTAAAAGCCTGCAAAGGCCCCCACCGAAACGCCGATAAAGATGGACACAACCGCAGCAGCAAGGCCTATTAACAGCGACACCCGCGCCCCGTTAATGATCATCGACAACAAATCGCGCCCCAGATAGTCCGTCCCCAGCAGGAACCCATTTTCACCGGGCGGGGAAAACGGTGCCCAGACCATCTCAAACGGGTCGGTGGGATACAGGAACGGTCCGAAGACGGCGATAAAACAGATGCCGATCAGCACAACCAACGCGGCCACCGCCGCATGATTGCGCAAAAACATACCCCAGGCCTCGCGCAGTGGGCTTTCGGCGCGGGGTGTTTCCATGTCTGGCGTCGTATCGCTCATTTCCGCCCTCCGACGCGTGGATCAACCAGGCGCAATGCAAAATCGGTCAGCAGATTGCCGATGATCACCACTAAGGCTGAGAAAAACAGGATCCCCAGGATCGTCGGCGTATCGCGGGCAATGATGGATTGGAACGCCAGCGTGCCCAGGCCCGGCCAGCTGAACACCGCCTCCACCAGCACCGCACCTGAAATGACGGCAGAGAACTGCAAACCCGCCAGCGTGATCACCGGCGATACCGCATTTTTGAGCGCATGCTTATAGACTACATCGCGCGGTGCCAGCCCCTTGGCCTTGGCCGTGCGCACATAGTCTGATCCCAAAACCTCCATCATGGAGGCCCGCGCGAGCCGCGAATAGAGCGCCAAAAATACCGATGCCAGCGTGATCATCGGCAACACCAGATGCCGCGCGATATCGGCCATCTCAACAAAGAACCCGCCCTCAACCGTGACATCGCGCATACCTGCGACAGGGAAGATCGGGATTTGGAGCGAAAAGGCGATCAACAGCAGGATACCGGTCCAAAACACAGGCGCGGAATATCCAAATAGCGCGGTGAAAGTGACCAAATAGCTGGCCACCCCATTAGGCTTCTGAGCAGAGATAACGCCCAGCACCACGCCAACAAACAGCGCAAGAACCTGTGCTGAGAAGACCAACAGCAAGGTGGCAGGCAACCGCTGTAGGATCAGCTCTGTTACCGGTTCGTTATAGAAAAAAGAAAATCCCAGGTCCGCCTGCAACACGCCACCAACGTAGCGTCCCAATTGCACTAGGAAGGGTTGATCCAGACCATAGTCCGCCCGGATCTGGTCCAGCAGCTCTTGATCTGCACCGCCCATGGATTGGCTGATCGTATCAGCGACATCACCAGGAGCCAAATGCATCAGCGAAAAGTTCAACACCAACACCGCAGCAAGCAGAACCACTGCATACCCCAGGCGGATCAAAAGTGAGCGCAGTGTGTTCACGCGGTGCGTCCCCAGCTAGCCGAATGATCTGCGGCGGCCCAAGACCGCCGCAGACAGGTGGTTCAAATCACTCTTTCAGATAGGTCATGTCGATCGGTGTCGACGTGCCCCAGATGCCCAACGGCGGGTTGCCGACCTTGTCGGAATAGACCGTGTGATAGGGGATCGTGTTGGTGTGATAGACCGGCAGCTCATTGGCGATGATCTCTTGGAACTCCGCATAAAGCGCTGTCCGCTTGGCCGGATCGCTTTCCACCGCGGCCATCGCCATCAGCTCATCCACGCGGGCGTTTGCATAGCCTTGCGTGTTTGACCAAACGCCTTTGCCGATGTTGGTGCTGTCATAGGTGCGGTGCACACCGATCACCGGGTCACCCCAGTTGAAAACCGTGTCCCAGCTGAGATCAAAGTCCATCTCACCCATGCGCTTGGCCCAGGTTGGGAAATCGGCGCTGGCGCGCACTTCGACGTCAATGCCCACCTTTTTCAGTGCCGCTTTGACATATTCCACCTGCGGCTTCACACCGGGCCAGCCGAAATCAATGGTCAGGCTGAAACGGCTGTCGCCGTCCATTGGGAAGCCGGCCTCATCCAGCAGCGCGTTCGCCTTGTCCAGATCCACCTCATAGTCTGGCACATCCGCGTTGTAGAACGGGCTGTCAGGGTGGATGCCGGTACGGCTGTCGGCGGCAGTGCCTTGCATCAAGGCATTCTTGATAAAGTTCTTATCCACCGCATGGGCAATCGCCTGACGCACGCGGACGTCCTGCAGTGGCCCGCGCTGGGTGTTCATCGCCAGCCAATCCAACGGACCAATCGCGCCGTATCCTTCGGGTGTGACAGTCAGGCTGTCCACGCCTTTCAGGCGGTTGATGATCCGCGGCAGGCTTTCAAACGCGCCCATATGCAGCTCACCGTTTTCGTAGGCAATCGCACGCGCAGCAGGGTCTGTGATGATCCGCATCACGATCTTGTCCAGATAGGGCCGCCCGTCGATGAAGAAATCATCAAAGCGTTCCAGGATGACATGTTCGCCCGACTTATATTCAACCAGCTTGAACGGGCCCGAGCCGACGGTGCCTTCGTTGTTGCGCGGGTGGGTCTTTACTTCGTTGATGGGCACATCGCCGTAGATATGCTTTGGCAGGATCGACATCAGCTGCCCCGACATCGCCAGCATCAGCGCCGGGTGCGGCTTGTTCAACTTCAAAACGGCCGTATGCGCATCTGGCGTTTCAACCGTCTCAACCGGTGCAAACATGGATTTGAACGGGTGGTTCGCCTTGATCACCTCAACCGAGAACGCGATATCCTCTGAGGTCAGCGGCGTGCCGTCATGGAACTTGGCGTTTTTGACCAGGTTCAACGTTACCGTCAGACCGTCTTCGCTCACTTCCCAGGTTTCCGCCAGATAAGGCTGTGGCGTCCAATCTTCGTCATAGCGCAGTGGCGATGCAAAAAGCTGGGCACCGGGGAAACCTGTCACGATGCCAGACTGCACCGCTGAGTTCAGGTTCCGGACGTTAGACCCCAGAACTGTCACAAGTGTCCCGCCACGCACGGGTTCTTCTGCGGTCGCTTGGCCAACGGCCAAAAGACCAGCAAGAGCTGCCGAAGCGACAAACCCTTTCATAAGTTGCTTCATTCTAGTCTCCCTGACTTTTGATTTTTATATCTCAAAGCGTAGTCGAGGGTTTTTCCAACAGAAAACAGATTAATTACTGCCACTAACACTATTTTTTAGCGGTTTCACTGTTATCTGCCCATACTGTGAGCGTCTCGAACGCGCCCTGCCCCCTCAGCCCGACACAGCTGTCGATAAAGGATTGCACGATCCTGGGCGGGCGCGTGTTTTTGAGCGTGACAATCCCAAAGCTTTGCCCTGCGTCCAACCCCTCAATCGGAACCGCACGGTAGCGCAGCCGCTCCTCCACGTAATCAACGGGTCGGATATTCAATATGGTATAGCCGAACCCACCCGCCACCAGCGCGCGGGCAATCTCGGCGGAGCGGGTGGTATGCGCGATGGTGGGCCGATACCCACGTTGATCAAAAAGCGATGTGAAATACTCCCGCGTGCGCGGCAAATCCAGCAGTACCATGGGCCGCTCCGCCAGATCCGCAAAGGTGACGGAGGCTTGCCCAGACAACGGATCATCCAGATTGATCAACGCATAGGGCGGTGCCTGAAAAAGAGGCAGAAAACTGTGGTTGGACTGCAAACTGTCTGCGTAGGTAAAAACCAGGTCCACCTTTCCTTCATCCAAGAAATCGGTGATGGATTGTAGATTGCCCTCCATCACCTGAACCGACATCCCAGGAAAATTATCCGTCAGGTTTTGCAGCACAGGTGGCAAGAACGCCGGGGCCGCCGTGGCATAGCAAGCGATCCGCACCAACCCCGATGAATCCCCCCCAACGCCTGCAAATCCGCCTCAAAATACCGCGCTTGTTGCAGAAAATTGCGGATCAGCAGCAGGGCATGTTCGCCCGTCGGGGTGGGCTGAATGCCTTTGGCAGGGGTGCGCGAAAACAGATCGTAATTCAGCGACGTCTCAACCGCATCAATCGCTGCGGTGATGGAGGATTGCGAAATCGCCAGCTCATGTGCGGCCTGCGTGATGGACCCCAGCCGCCCCGCCGCCTCAACATATCGCATTTGCTTGAGGGTAAAATTCACCGGCGCCCTTCCACCAAAAATCCACGGTTATTCGTCAATTAAATCTATTTTCTCATTGATTGAAAGCCCTCTACCCTTTTCGAACGCCCTCAAACGCAAGGCCCTTTCATGTCAGACATTCAGATCTACGCCGCCCGGAAAATCGTGACGATGAACCCTTCACGGCCCACAGCCACCCATGTTGCGGTGCGCGAGGGGCGCATTCTGGGCGCGGGCAGCCTGGAAGAACTGGCGACCTGGGGCAGCTACACGCTTGATGAACGGTTTGCAGACAAGGTGATCCTGCCCGGTTTCGTCGAAGGCCACGCCCACACGATGGAAGGATCGCTCTGGGCCAAGACCTACTGCGGCTGGTTTGACCGCACCGATCCTGACGGCAAAACCTGGCCCGGGGTGAAAACCATTGACGCGGTCATCGAACGGCTGAAATCGGCGGCAGACAAGCTGGAGGATCCCGAGGCACCGCTTTCAGGCTGGCAGCTTGATCCCATCTATATGGATAACCAGCGGGTAACGCGCCAGGATCTGGACCGGGTTTCAACCACCCGGCCTATCGGGATACTGCATGCGTCAGGCCACATCATGAATGTGAACACCAAAGCGCTTGAGCTTGCTGGGTTGATGAAAACAGGCATCAACAATCCGGGCATCCCGCTGGGCGATGATGGCTTTCCCACGGGCGAGCTGAAGGGCCCCGAGGTGATGACACCTGTCGGGCCGCACGTCGATTTTGAACGCAACCTGTTGGATGCCGACGAAGACGGGCTGCGCCGCTTTGCCAAACTTTGCGTCAGAACCGGTACGACCACGATCACTGATCTGGCCTCACGGCTGGACCCTGACAGCGTGGACATGATGCTGCGCGTCACCGCAGAAACCAATTACCCCGCGCGCGTGGTGCCTTTGCGTTTCTTCTTGGGCCTGTCCCCCCAAGACCTGATCACCGAAGTGCTGCGCCTCAAAGAGATGTCCACCGACCGGCTGCGCCTGGGCCGGATCAAGATCGTGGCGGATGGCTCTATTCAGGGGTTTTCAGCCCGTCTGCGGTGGCCTGGCTATTTCAACGGCGCGCCCAACGGCCTTTGGTATGTCGCCCCCGAACAACTCTCTGAGATCTTTCATCTGGCGTTGGAAGCCGGCGTTCAGGTGCATACGCACACCAACGGGGATCAGGCCACGCAACTGGTTCTGGAAAAATTCGGCCCCGCCCTGCAGGCGCATCCCAACATGGATCACCGGTTCACGTTGCAGCATTGCCAACTGGCCGATGCCGCGCAATTCCGACAGGCCGCAAAGCTTGGGATGTGTGTGAACCTTTTTGCCAACCACCACTTCTACTGGGGGGATGAGCATTACAATCTGACCGTCGGACCAGACCGCGCCACCCGCATGAACGCCTGCCGCACAGCACTTGATGCAGGCATCCCGCTTGCCATTCACTCAGACGCGCCGGTCACCCCGCTTGGACCGCTCTTTACCGCCTGGGCCGCCGTAAACCGGATCACCGCATCCGGCCGTGTTCAGGGGGCAGAGGAGCGTATTTCGGTGCAAGAAGCGCTGTGGGCCATCACGATGGGGGCCGCCTATACCCTGCACATGGACGGAGAGATCGGCTCAATTGAGACCGGAAAGAAGGCAGATTTTGCCATTCTCGAAGACGATCCCACAGCCTGTCCTGCAGAAGACCTCAAAGACATCGGCGTCTGGGGCACGGTGCAAGGCGGGCGTGTCTTTGCCGCTGCCGATCAATGACGCCCGCCCTGCCCGTCACGCTGATCTCAGGCTACCTGGGCGCGGGCAAAACGACGCTGATCAACCGAATGCTCCGGCAAGCAAATGGCCTGCGCATCGCGGTGCTGGTGAATGAATTTGGCGCGCTGCCCATAGACGAAGACCTGATTGAAGCCCGCGATGACGATCTGATTTCGATCGCTGGGGGCTGTATCTGCTGTTCCTTCGGCAGTGACCTGACGGCGGCGTTGCAACAGATGACGGGCATGCAGCCCCGCCCGGATCACATCGTGATCGAAGCCTCAGGCGTCGCCCTGCCCGGGGCCATTGCCCAAACAGTTGATCTTTTGCCCGCCTTGCACATGGAAGGCATTTGCGTGCTGGCCGATGGGCTGAACATCGAAAAAATGCTGCGCGATGAATACATTGGCGACACGATCGAACGGCAATTGTCGGACGCTGATCTGATCATCCTGACCAAGACCGACCTGATCTCAGCACCGCAGCTGGGCACGCTGAAGACCAAGCTGGCCAAACACAACCCGGTCGCCCCCCTGGTGCTGGCCGATCACGGCAAGGTGCCCAACACGGTCCTGCTTGGGGCTTTTCAGGGCCCGAAAACACGCGGCACCGCCCCCCATGCGGATGCGCTTTACGAAAGCCTTGGGATCACCCCCGAAACCCCTTGCGATGCGGCACAGCTGGCCAAAGACCTTACTGATCCAGCACTGGGGCTGGTGAGGGCCAAAGGACATGTGACAGATCTTTCAGGCAAAACCGCGCTGATCCAGCTTGTAGGCCAGCGTGCGGAGGTCTCCTTTGCGGGCGGTGACGCAGGCAGCGGCCTGATCTGCATCGGCCTGAAGGGCCAGATGGATCCTGCCGCGATCAAAGCACTGATGCAAAGCCACAGAAGTCCATCCCGCTAAGACCGGCGCGGCTCCCCACTTGGGGGATGTCTGCAGGTGTCTTTGTAAACGCGCCGTCATTTGCGCCAAAATAGCCTAACCAAGGCCACTTTTCTTTGTTAGCGTGCATCTGAGGCAAGAGCGAAGGAGCCACGATGCGCATCCTATTGGCAGACGATCATGAATTGGTACGCGAAACAATTGCGTCTTTTTTGGAAAGCGAAGGCACCCTGAAAGTCTTTCAGGCCGCAGACCTGCCCGGCGTGCAAACCGCCGTTAAGACCCACGAACCCTTTGACCTTTTCCTGCTGGATTTCGAAATGCCCGGCATGAACGGCCTTGATGGGTTGCAGGTCATTCTTGATCTCGTCTCGCCCAAGCCTGTTGCGCTGATCTCAGGCACGGCTGACAAAAACGTCGCCCAAAAGGCGCTTGATCTTGGGGCGGCTGGGTTCTTGCCTAAAACGATGGCCGCCGGCAGCCTGATCAACGCGGTGCGTTTCATGGCTATGGGCGAAAAATATGCCCCCGTCGATTTCATGACCAAGGAAACGGAAACCACCAAACATCCGCTGGAAGACGTGCTTTCTAGCCGTGAGATGGAAGTGCTGTCCGGCCTGGTGCGGGGCCTGTCCAACAAGGAAATCGCGCGCGAGGTCGACCTGCAGGAGGTCACCATCAAACTGCACGTCAAAACGCTTTGCCGCAAACTGGACGCCAAAAACCGGACCCAAGCAGCGATTATCGCAAAGGAGGCGGGCCTTTTCTGACCCGCCTGCTCTATTTGTCTTATAGCAGCTCAATACCGTCCCGGACCTGATCATAGAACGCAGCCCCCAAGCCCTGGTGATCCACCAAGGTCAGCTCAAACGCGTCGAACGTGATGGTGACAGCGCTGCCTTGCGCCTGGACGTGCTGTAAGATCCAGCTGTCCACATCTTGATGCTCAGTCACCAGCGATAGGCCACGGAAATCAAGCCTGTCGGCCTCGCCGCCGCTGTGCACAAAGTCATAGATGGTGTTGCCGTGGCCATCGCGGTCTTGGCTGTTGAAGACAAACCAATCGCTGTCTGCCCCGCCAGAGGCCGCATCCGCCCCCGCGCCCATCAGGATCTTGTCACGCCCGGCGCCTGCATAGATGACATCGTGCCCCGATGAAGCGTTGATATAATCGCTGCCCCCATCGCCGTTGATCTCATCATTGCCGGACCCGCCATAAAGCTTGTCCTTGTCATCGCCGCCATTCAGCACATCGTCGCCCGTGCCGCCTTTGAGCACATCGCGCCCGCCGCCACCGCTCAGGACATCTGAGCCAGAGCCGCCATTCAGCGCATCCACATCGGTGCCACCGGTCAAGGTGTCGTTGCCGCTGCCACCGCTTAGATCGTTCTCGCCAGACGCATCTGACAACACGTCATTGCCTGTGCTGCCTTCCAGGGTGTCGTTGCCCGCGCCACCAATCAGCGCATCGTCGCCAACGCCGCCCTGCAGCAGATCATTGCCCAGGCCGCCATCCAGACGGTCGTTTTCACTCCCTCCTTTCAGGACATCTGCGCCTTCGTCGCCGAAAAGCTCATCCTCGCCGTAGCTGCCAATCAACACGTCATCGCCCGCACCGCCGCGCAGAACATCCCGTTCTGAGCCGCCTGCCAAGTGATCGTCTCCTGCGCCACCGCTTAGATCGTCAAAGCCGCTGCCGCCGATCATGGCGTCGTTGTCTGTGCCACCATCAAGCGTGTCATGCCCAGCGCCGCCGTGCAGGAAATCCGCACCAGCACCGCCCAGCAAGACATCGTTGTCAGCAGCCAACAGGGTGCCGTCCGCCGCAAAGCGGTTGCCCGCCTCGTCATAGTACTCATCGGCCTGTGGCGTGGTTGGGTCAGCATTGCCGCCAAAGAGACGGTCATCGCCCACCGCGCCTTCAAGATAGTCATTGCCGCTTTGACCCGCACCCGTGTCATCGCCCAGACCGGTGGCAATCTGGTCATCGCCCTGACCGCCATTGATCTGGTCGTCATAGGTATCATCGACCTGCGCCACCACAGTAACTTCGGGGTTCTTGATCAAGACGGTGGCATAGGTGTCCACCTCGGCAAAGGGGTCCGCTGCACGCGGGTCCGCAGCACCGTCATTTGACCTTGAACTTGGGCTGTCGCTGACCAGCTCCAGTACCACTGTGCCCTCTGTCGGCCCATCCGTTACCTGGTAAATGCCGCCAGAGCTTCTGGTGCTGTTGTCCATGTCATGATCGCCGCTGTTACCCGCGACATAGAGGTTGCCCTCTGCATCATTGATCGCCGCACCAAAGGTCACAGCAGGTACGCCGTCATGCAAGGTGCCGTCAATCACCGTGCCTACAACTTGCGTGGTTTCAATGCTTGGCGCGCCCCCTTCTGCAACGGCTGAGATGTCGGTGGCATAAAGCACCGCATTCGCACCTTCCTGGGACGGCCGTGTGACACCATAAAAACTGTCAGTCTCACTGTCATAGGCCACATCCCAAAGGCTGTCGGTCACCAGATCCTTGTCGAACTTAAAGGTCTCGCTGGCCACAACGCCGTCGTCACCCACCTGATCGACATCAATCTTCGTGACACGGTCCAGGCTGGACTGGAATGCCCACAGGTTGCCCTCATCATCAAAGTCCGCGGTCCAAGACCGATAGGGCGTGGAGCCAATCAGGAAGCTCGCACCGCTGGCATCCAGCATCACCAGATCCGCGCGCTCTACCGCGCTGCCCAGGCTGTCCGTGCCTTCGCGCACGGCAATCCCATAAAGCAGATCATCTTCGACGTTAAAGCCAATCGCATTGGTTGTTACAGTCGCATCCACCCCGGCAGGGGTGTATGTCGCCGTTACCGGATCAAACACCTGCAACTGCCCATCCATCACCTGATAGAGGTTCGGCTGCGCCTCAGCAAAGGCCTTGACGTCGACCAAGGTGCCGCCAATCTCTTTCTGGGTCTCATAGTAATAGATCGGACCATCGGTGTTGATCACCGGCCCCGAAGGCTCATCCGTATCAATGGAGCGGAACGTGAGCTCACCAACGCCACCAATGCCTTCAAAGTTCATCTCGGTGGATGAAAACGCCGCACTGTTGGTGTCAAAGGAGCCAATAACCTCGCCGTTCCACAACACTTCGACCGCACCGCTGACGGTGCCAGAGCCATAGTTCGCGGCCAGATCAAAGTTGATGGAATAGGTTTCACCGGCATAGGTCTCAACCGCCTGTGTCATGCTGGTGTGGCCATCCGCCTCTTCCTGCACGCTCCAGGCGTCGCTTTCGCCATATTGGGCAAAGCTGCTGGCCCCTTCTGTGCCTTTGAGCACGTTCTGAGGGTCAAAGTCACCGTGGATGACGTCCTCGCCTTTGCTGCCTTCGATGCTGTCATCACCAGAGAGGCCAACAATGACATCAATCTCAGGCGCACCTGCGAGGTCTTCTGACACGTCAGTGCCCAGCATGGTTGCGCTGCCATCGTCATCAATCACCACAGTCGGCAAAGGTGTCACAACGGTTGGCGAAGCATCGCCACTGTCGGGATCTGATGCGGGATCTGGGCTGGTGTCAGCGGACGTATCCGCAGGATCGCCCGCGTCCACCGCAGTCGGCTCTGCGGGTGCCGGAGACACATCAGAAGGCGCATCTACGACGGCTGCACTGGATGCTGCCGGATCCGCAGGCGCATCGCTGGCGGCAAAAGTGGGATCCACATCATCCGCCGGAGCCGCTGGCGCATCGCTTACCGCATAAGTTGGGTCCACATCATCCGCCGGAGCCGCGGGCGCATCGCTCACCGCATAAGTTGGGTCCACATCATCCGCTGGGGCAGCAGGCGCATCGCTTACCGCATAAGTTGGATCCGCGTCATCCGCCGGGGCTGCGGGCGCATCGCTCACGGCATAAGTCGGGTCCGCGTCATCCGCCGGGGCTGCAGGCGCGTCGCTCACTGAATAGCTGGGGTCAGTGTCATCCGACATTACCAGCATGCCTGCATCTTGTGATGGCATGTCTGCCACATCAGACGCGGTGTCACCGGGAGCCGTCGCATCCGCAGCTGACACTGCTGGCGATGGCGTATCTGCTGCCGCATCATCTGAGGTATCTGCTGGCGCATCGGGTGCCGGCGCATCTGCATCTGAATCCGTGGCAACCGGTGCCGCTTCCGCTGCGCCATCGGTGCTTGCATCTTGAGGACCGCTGTCCCCTCCGGCTGGGCCAGAGGGGACAGGATCAGCTGCTGGATCAACCGCCAATTCGGGGGACTGGCCGGGATCCATTTGCGCAGCCGATTGGGTGTCGACCAATGTGGTCGGGGCATCGTTACTAGACATATCTTTTCCTTTGGTTGGGGGGCAGGACGGCTGGATTACCAGCCGATCCCGTTCACATGCGTGGTGGTTTGATCAGGTGACACAGCACGCACCACATCGATGACAGGCGTGTCTCCTGCCTTCGCTAGCGCCTCTGAATAGAGGTCGTTCTTGTGGGTCACGATCAGCGCCTCGGCACTGTCGAGCACATCGTCCACATTATCACGCAGCATCTCAGGCAAAGCACCGGCCATCTTTTGCAGACCTGGGCTGCCGTTTTTGACATAGGCCAACTGACCAGCCAGTGGGGTCTGGGCCGTGATCGCGACATCATGAACCGCAATCTCAACACCCTCTTCGGCCAGGGCGGCGATCACTTCCAGGATGGGGCTTTCGCGCAAATCATCCGTGCCGGGTTTGAACGCCAAGCCCAGAACACCAACCTTCTTGGCGCCGGTTTTGCGCACCATCTCGACAGCCGTCTCAATGTGGGTCTTGTTGGAGACATCCAGGCTCTCGATCAGGGGCAAATGAACACCCTGCGCCTGCGCGATATGCGCCACCGCGCGCACCTCTTTGGGCAGGCAAGAACCGCCATAGGCGAAGCCGGGTTTCAGGTAATAAGGCGACAGGTTCAGCTTGGTATCTTGAACAAAAACATCCATCACATCATGGCTGTCCACGCCCAGAGGTTTACACAGGCGGCCCACTTCATTGGCGAAACACACCTTTGTCGCGTGCCAGACGTTGTCAACGTATTTGACCATCTCGGCGGTCTCAATGGAGGTCACAATCGGAGCTTCATCCACTGCGTCATAGATCCGGCGCAGGATGTTCGCTGTTTTGTCATCGCTGGCACCAATCACCGTTTTGGGCGGCGCATAGAAATCCTCAACCGCGACGCCTTCGCGCAGGAACTCAGGGTTAAAGCAGACACCAAAGTCTACGCCCGCTTTCAGGCCAGAGACTTCTTCGATGATCGGTGCCATGAACCCCATGGTAACGCCGGGCGGAATAGAGCAGCGCATCACCACGACATGAAAGTCAGATTTGCGCTTCAACCCAGCGCCGATGGAGCGTGCAGCCGCATCAATATAGCTGTGATCACACCCACCATCTGCGGCTGTTGGCGTGCCAACAGAGACAAACGTCACGTCTGTGTCGACAACGGCCTGTTCCAGGTCATCAGTGGCCGACACCAACCCTTGGCGCACGCCTTCGCTCAGCAGGCTTTCAAGGTCTTTTTCATGGATCGGGGACTTGCCCGCACCGATGGCGTCAATCTTTGCAGGGTCCAGATCCACACCAATCACGGTGTGGCCAAGACTGGACAGACAGGCCGTAGAGACGGCCCCCACATAGCCCAGCCCCACGACAGAAATCGCAGGCTTGGTGTCGATGATGCGCAGCGGGACAGCTGCGGAATTTGTGGTTTGGGTAGGGATGAAATCAAACATGGTACTGGTCCTTTATTACTGTTGAGTGATTTCTAACCCTTTGCGATCAAACAATCTTTGTGCTGAGCGTATAGCTCGAGCGGCGTTCGACTAGACCGGCTATCCTGAAGGATAGTTGCCCATATCCACCTGCAACGAACGCAAAAAAGGCGGCACACGAGGTGCCGCCATAGGTGGTGTGAGAGTGCTTTTTGTTTTTGGTTTATGCAGCTTTGTCACGTGCGTAGATGTCTTCATATCGCACGATGTCATCCTCTCCGAGATAGGCACCGGTCTGCACTTCGATGAGATGCAGTTCCACTTTGCCCGGGTTTTCCAACCGGTGGATTGCGCCCAGTGGGATGTAGACGGATTGGTTTTCCGAGATCAGCTTAACCTCGTCATCCACCGTCACATTGGCAGAGCCTGCCACCACGATCCAATGTTCAGACCGGTGCATATGGCTTTGGAGGGACAATGCTGCACCGGGCTTCACGACAATCCGCTTCACCTGAAAACGCGCGCCAAGGGACAGGGTTTCGAAATACCCCCAAGGCCGGTTGTCTTTGGGGAAACGTTCGGCCTGCGTGGCCTGTTTTTCCTTCAGTTCTTCAACGGCCAGTTTCACCGTCTCTGTCTGGCTCATGTCAGCGACCAGAACCGCATCGCCCATGGCCACGGCAGTGATGTTTTTCAGGCCAACACCGACCAGCTCAACACCGTCGCTTTCAGAGCGCAGCAGTGTGTTTTCACAGTTGATCGCGGTGGTTTCACCACTTTGCACGTTGCCGTCGACATCCGCGGGGCCATGTTCCCAAACAGACGCCCAGCTGCCCAGATCGGACCACCCACAATCGGTTGGCACCACAGAAAGCGTCTCGCAGGCTTCCATCACCGCATAATCAACAGAGATGTTTTCCGCCGTGGCATAGGGTGCCGGATCAAGCCGCAGGAAATCCAGATCAGCCTTTGCGCCTTGCACCGCGCGGCGCACTGGCATCATCAAACGCGGGCACAGCACCTCAAAGGCTTCGAGAATTTCTGCGACACGGAACATGAAGATCCCTGCGTTCCAGAAATGCCGCTGCGTGGCCAGGAACTCTTGCGCGCGGGCCAGATCTGGCTTTTCTACAAAGGATCTCAGAGGCTGGGCATGTGCCACCTCAGTGGTGATCGCATCATAGGTTTCAAGATAGCCATAGCCAGTCTCAGCGCGGTCAGGCTTGATCCCAAAGGTCACGAGTTTGCCTGCGCTGGCCGCCTCGTACCCCATGGCGATGGCCCGGTTCAGCGCATTTTGATCACGGATCGCATGATCAGAGGGCATCACCAACATTACCGCATCAGGCTTGTCCTGCAGATGCAGCGCGGCTGCCAGGATGGCAGGGGCCGTGTTGCGGGCTTCTGGCTCAATCATGATGGTCGCACCTTCGTGGCCTTCGGCCGCCAACTGTTCCGCCACGGTAAAGCGGTAATCGGCATGGGTCAGAACAATAGGTGCTTCAAAACTGTCCGCTTTGACGCGGGCAACGGTCTGTTGAAACAGGGTCTTTTCGCCCCCCAGCGTTGCAAACTGCTTGGGGTAGCTTTTACGGGACAAGGGCCACAAACGGGTGCCACTGCCCCCACACATAATTACGGGATAGATCATTACAAAGTCTCCTTACACTCACACTCGGTCAGAGCCGATGTATTTGTAATAAGATAGAAAATTCAGAAAATCGCGGCACCAACAGGACAGTTTTGCATCCAATGGCATGGCCGATATGACCTAAAGGATAGGCAAGGCTTAGCGCAGCAACTCCGCCACAAGCATGGGCATCGGCAACACGCCCATCATCACGGCAAGGGCTGCGACAAAGGCGATGACTGTTGTGATCAACTGGAACTTAGCCATCCCGTTCTGCGCCTTGTCCATCAGCGACGTGCCATTGCCCGCAGACTGATTGCCCCGGTTCGACCACTTCTGTTTGCTGAGGTGGAAGATCATGAACACCTTCACGCCCGCGTTGATGATCTGGTTGAAATACAGGATGAACGGCCAGCTCAGGTCAGTGCTGCGCGCATAGCGAAACAGAAACAGGCACAGCACCGTGCGCGACAGGACAATCCAAATCAGGCAATGCGCCAGATACATCGGTTCCACAAACAGCGTAAGCAGCGCCAAGGTGGGGCTGACCAACATCGTCCACATCGCGATGCGCTGATCGACCAGGCACCACCAGATAAAGGGCTTGGCCACCCAAGGCCCCAGCGAAATCGCGCGCTGCCCGTTGCGCAGCATATTGCCAGACCAGCGGCGAAAGTTCTGCACCATGCGGCCCGTGCCTGAGCCTTCGATCTGTTCAATCGTATAGACGCAGGCGTCGGGCACATATGTCATCTTGGCGCGGCAGGACAGCAGGTGGAACCAGGTGCTTTTGTCATCGCCCGACAGAAACCGGAACCGTCCCCAAAGCCAGTGATCCAAGTGATCGGCCTCAATCGTGCGGATAAACTTCTCATCCGTGATATAGCGCGCGCGAAACACGCTCATCCGCCCCGTCAGGGTCAACACACGATCAGACAACGCATGGCTCTGCATCGCCAAACGCCGCTGAGCAAAGCGCATGGACAGCCAGCTTTGGATCCACTGCGGCCCGTAACAGATCACCTCTTCGTTGGTGGTCAGCGCCTGCAGGTCAGGATCCGCGCCAAACATCGAACATGTCTTTTCCAGCACATCGATGCCGTAAACCGCATCCCCGTCCATAAAGATCACCAGATCATCTGGTTCAATCCCGTTGCGGTTCATCGCGCGCAAGATCATGCCGATCGCCATGCGTTTGCCCGGCTGGTTCTGCCGCAGAAACACCAAATCGGCATCCACATCCTGGGCGTGGGTGCGCACAAAATCGGTGATGATTTCCTCGTCGTAGGTTGACCCGGTGCCGATATAAAGCGTTGTGGGGATCCCCTCGCGCCGGATCTGGCCAATGATAGATCCGATCACCCGCCGGGTGATCGCCGGTTCCTCATAATAGGTGGTCATCTGAATGTGCAGCATCCGGGGCCGCCACCCGCCCTGCCAGATGTTGCTGGCCCGCCGCCGCATGCCCGGCCAGCGCGTGCGCGCGAAAACCTCAGCGCGCACAGCATGGGTGAACCACCAGCCAAAGCGCCAGATGCCCAAAGACCCCAGCACAAAGGTGATATGCAGCAGTTCTGGATTAAAGAAGTTGTTGGGCCAAAACACCAAGGCGCCCAGCAGCAGATTAAAGAGGATCGTAAAGCGCAGCCAAAACCCCGGTGTCCACTTGGCAAGCCCCGTGGGGGATGGCCCCTCCAACGTGGCGAGCCACCCATCCAGGTGCTTTTCAAAGGCATAGACCGTGTCAGGAGCCTGCATCGGCCCCTCCTCCCCACATCTCTCTGAGGGGGTTCCGTTCAAGCGAAAGCCGAGCAGGCGCGTTGCGCCGGAAAAGCTTGCGCGAGGTCTTCAGCCCCGCCCCCTCAACCTTGAGAGTGACAACCATCCCGTATTTGTCGGGTTGCATGGTGTCCGTGCCGGCCTGCAACTCCACCACCTTGGCCTGCATCACCGTTTGCTCTCCGCGAAAGCTGAACCGCACATGGGCAGGCATCCCGATGTAGACGGATGTGACCATCCGGTCGTCAAGCCAGCCCACAACAGTGCGCGGTGTGTTCTCTTCGATCTCGGCCACAAGGGTGTCGCGCCCGACGTATGCGCCTTTGGTCACCGGCACCGCGAAGACCGTGCCGTCAGTTTTGGCGCGCACCACATATTCATCAGCAGCCGCCTTGCGGTGACGCAGCTCCCGTTTCCAGCGGCGCAAATCCAGATCCAAATCATCAACCTGCGCGGATAAATCCGTCAGGATTGCATGATACCCACCGGGTGTCAGATCGCGCCCCAGATCAAACCACAACACCGCGCGGCGCGCGGCATAGGCCTCTGCGCTTTCGGGAAAGGTGCCCGGATGATGATCGCGCAACCCACGCCAAGCCCGGCGCATCCGGTCCTCAAACGGGGCGCGGAATTGGGGGCGCAATGCGATGTGCTGCGCCAGTCGTGCCTTTGCATCGCGCAGACGGCGCTCGGCAATTCGGATCTCTGCACGGACTTCCTCAACATCGCTTTCGCGGTCCGGGTCTTCGAGGCGCGCGATGATATCGCCGCGTTTCACGCTATCTCCGACGCGGACGTATAGACGTTCGATATATCCTGTATCAGGTGCAAGATATTGCTCAATCGGGGCCACAAACCGCCCATGATCCAGCGTGATCCGGGACAGGCGTTCCCAGATGTGACCGCCGATGAACCACGTCAGGAAGGACGCCAGCAGCAGATAAAACACCACGTTCCAGGCCACCCGCAGCGCCCGTGGCCGGGCTTTGGCCATGCCTTCGGCTTTCTCAGCCTCCGTTTCTTCCATTGGCACCAGATCAACCGGCGTGTCCAAACTGGTGATCACATCACCAACAGCGACCATCTTGCCCGACAGCACACCTTGATAAAACGTGGCAAGCGTCTCGCGCTGGCGGACGGTGAGGTTTTTGAAAAGATAATGATCTGGTGCGTCGGTCTCTGCCAATTGGATGGGAAAGTTCACATCCACGCCCTGAAACGGCACACCAAGCGCTGTCGCTTGGGTCAGATCATGGCCGTCGGGATCGATCCAGATCCCCTCAAGAGACCACCGTTTGACAGTCAAAGGGTGCCGTCCGCTGTTGTTACAAACAGCGGGGCCGCGACCGCATAGGACAGGTCCGGCAAAGGACATTCGTGGCGAATGTTCATTGCATACTCCAGACGTTTATACCAGCTGGGCTGGTGCTCTCTCACTGGAGTGATCTACCACGGCTTCTCCCGAAAAAGGGGACAGCAACTGGGCAGTGAAAGGGGAATTGGCGTAGCCGCGCTATCCCAAAGGATAGTCGCCACGGCCAGGACGCAGGTGGGTTAAACCTGCGCTTTCAGCGCGTCCCGCGCCGTGGGCCAGGCACGTTGCGCCTGCTGCGCTGCTTGCTTTACCGCGTCGGGCGATCCGTCTTTGGCCGCCATCTCAACCGCGCGCAAATCAGCTTGGAAAGACAGCAGGCCAATCACGCCGGCCGAGCCTACAGATTTATGCGCGGCTTCGGCCAATGGCCCCAGAGCATCTGTTTCAAGGTGATCCGGAATGGAGGCCAAAAAGCCTTCAATCTCACCTTCAAACTTCTGCGCCAAATCAGCGAGCCGTTCAGGTTTTAGGATCGTCTGCAAACCGCCAAAAATCGTGGGGTCCAACACATCTGGGGCCGCTTCCTGCGCCTGCGCCGCAAAGGCGCAGTCAAGCCCCAGCACGTCCGCCAACCCCTGTACCAGGGCAATCTGGGAGACAGGCTTGTTCAAGCAGGCGTTCATGCCAACCTCGACAAACCGCTGTTGTTCTTCCTCCAGCGCATGCGCCGTCAGCGCCAGGATCGGGGTTTCGCGATTAACCGACCGCCCGCCGCGTATCTCCAACGTGGCGTCAACGCCGTTCATCGTGGGCATGCTAATGTCCATCAGGATCGCGGCATAGGCCTCTGCCTCAGCGGCGCGAATGGCCTCAAACCCGTTGTGCGCTTCGCTGACATGCGCGCCTGCGCCCTCCAGCATTTCGCGCACAATGGTGCGGTTTATCTCATTGTCCTCAACCAAAAGGATATGGTGGCCCTGCAACATATCCGGCCCAATCTGGGGCGCGTCGGCTTCCGTTTCCTCATCCGGTGCATCGGCCCAGGAAATTGGAACGACAAACTTGAACGTTGATCCCTGACCAACTTCACTGGTGACCGAAATATCGCCACCCATCAGCACAGCGATCTGACGGCAAATAGCCAGCCCCAGCCCCGCCCCAGACGCCATCCGGTCATAGGATTTTTCTTGCGTGAAGAACCGGTCAAACACCCGCGCCTGATCCTGATCTGAGATGCCAACCCCTGTATCGGCCACTTCAAACTCAAGGCAGGGAAATTCGTAATCGCCCGTCGTCCGACCGGTCACCGCAACGGTGCCCTGATCGGTAAACTTCAGCGCATTGCTGATCAGGTTAAACAAAATCTGCCGCAGCCGTTGTTCATCGCCCAAGGCCCACTGCCGTTCGATCCCGCTGATATCCAACGTCAGCGCATTGCCGCTTTGCAAGGCGGCAGGCTCATTCGTTTTGATTGCGTCCTCAAAAAACCCGCGCAGATCGAAGACGTCTTCAAAAAGCTCCAGCTCACCCGCGTCAAGTCGGGTCAGGTCCAGAACATCGTTGACGTGATGCAACAGAATGTCGCCTGACCGCTTCGCAATGGTCAGGTATTTCTCTTGCGCCTTGTTCAGCCGGGTTTTGCGAAGCAATTCCAGCGTCCCGAAAATCCCGTTAAGCGGCGTGCGCATCTCATGGCTCATCACCGCCAGGAAGTTCGATTTCGCCCGCTCCGCTTGCAACGCGTCATCGCGCGCTTGCTTGAGGTCTTGCTCAGCTTCGAGCCGTTCAGTGATGTCGCGCAGATAAGAGATAAAGATCGTGCCGGTGTGGTCCTGGGTCTGACCGATGGAAATTTCCACCGGGAACTCTTCGCCCGATTTACGCAAAGCTGTGATCTCAATCCGTCCCTGGCCCACCAATTTGGACTGACCCGTGCGCTTCAGCCGGGCCATGCCCGC
The DNA here is from genome assembly GCF_055693825.1 of Sulfitobacter sp. GN1-4. Taxonomy (NCBI): domain Bacteria; kingdom Pseudomonadati; phylum Pseudomonadota; class Alphaproteobacteria; order Rhodobacterales; family Roseobacteraceae; genus Sulfitobacter; species Sulfitobacter sp. GN1-4. The sequence continues at coordinate 2,702,395 of NZ_JBVFUQ010000003.1, forward strand.
GTTATGTGCCCCGCGCAGATGGTGGGGAATGATCAGATCCGCCATCTGCGCGCCAATCGCCTCGTCCCGGGAAAAGCCGAAAACCGACACCGCCGCATCGTTGAAATCCAGAATGATGCCTTCATCATCGGCCACAACAATGGCGTCAAGAGACACCTCAAAAGAGGATTTAAGACGCGTATTGGCCCGGTCCATCGCCCGCGTAACTCTGCGAAACGCCTTGTTCTGCAAAAGCTGCGCATAGCTCATGACCACAAGGAAAATGATCAAGGACGCGGTAACTGCCGCCGCCATCCAAAGCAGTTGCGAAAAATCGCGGCGGGTTTCATCAGACAGGGTAGACTGAATGCCAATGCCTAACACCGCCAGATCGCGCGCGCCCTGCCCCATCCGGTCCACTTGCGCCAGCACATCCGACAACCCCGCTTGCAAATTGCCGTCAGGGCCATCAACCAAGGGCACCATCGCATCCAGCTGTGTTTGCAGATCATTCACTGTGTCCGCAAATTCTGCGTCCGCGCGCATGACGCCAAACACAGGCCCCTGCCGAATGCCCGACACGCGGCTGTAGGCGTTGTTAAACCGCCGCCGTACATCCCGCAGGTCAGGCGTGGTGCCCAATTGGGCTTGCTGCGCCGCCTTGGTCAGATGCAACAGGTCAACCTGCACCTGGGACAGCCCCCAGGTGACATTGTCACCAGGTGCTTCCCGCAGGACGGTGAGTTTCTGCGCAATCAAAAAGAACAGCACCAGCAAAGCAGTGATGCTGATGCTAATAATGAAGGTCGGAAACCAACGGCGAAAAAATCGAGCGCTCATCGGGACACCATACCCCAGGATCGGGGCTATTTCACGGCAACGATGCGGTCGAGCTGCCAAATTGAGCGCGAATAGATCACTTCGCTGCGGTAATCAGCGTCCGAATCGTAAGGGTACACAATCCAAAGCGGCCCTTTGTCCCGTGGTGACATGCGATCTCCATCCATCAAGTAGGCGACGATAGGGGCCTCATCCGTCAGGCTATCGACCGGGATTTCAACCTTATAGTCGTTGAGCGCGACCGCTTCGATCGTTGCCCCGCTTGCGCCCGCATATTCCAGCAACGCCTTAAGGCTCACACCGGTAAAGGTCTGCGTGCCTTCCATCCAGATGGTGGATGTCGTGAATTCTTGCTGCGGCATGGCCTGCAGCTGCGCGATGTCCATTTCAACAACGCCGTTCGCTGTCTCATTGCTCAGCGCGCCTGAAAGCGTCACCAGCACGTCCCCATCAGGGGTGGGCAGCGTGTCAGCCATAACGGGGGAGGCCGCCAACAACGCACAGCTCAATGCAATCGATACTATTTTCATGATCAGAGACCTTTCACACACTCGTTCTGTCATTTGTTGCATTATCCCTATGCCAGCTTTGCCAGCCTGGCGATAACGCAGGGGTATAGGCGCCTATACCTTGGTATAGACACCTATTTATCTGTTTGATTTATATCAGTTAATCAGCGCGATTTTTGCGTCCATCACCTCATTGTTCAGCTTGAATTTGACCCGTGACACATCGGTCACAGGCAAAGACGTCAGCGAAAGGTGCCAAATGTCGCTGCGCGCATCAGCGTCCAAACGGTCAGACTTGCGCAGTTTGTAGCGCAGCTTGGTTTTGTCCGCGCTCCACAACTCAACCGTCAACTGGCCTTCGCTCACCCCCGGTGTTTCAATCCGCAGGCTGCCGCCAACAAGGCTCACATCTGATACATCAACGGCCTGCCAGTCAGAGGTGATGGCACCCGCATAAACATCCGCTTTCGTGCCCTCAGCCTCCAGCGCGCCCAGGATCTGGCGCAACCCGGCGATCTGCGTCAGCGGGTTGGTGTAGGGGGTTTCCCAAACGACGGTATCGAACTGCTGTGATGCCAAGGCCCCGCTTTCCAAAAAGCCGCTCATGGCCCCCACAAGGCCGCCACCGGTGACAGAAAAGTTCTGCACCTCAGCGCCCAGCGCGTAAGACAGCGCACCCGCTACCTGATAGGCGTCGGTCTGATACCTGTCAGAAAAGCTTGTGCCCACCAGGGCAACTGTGGCCTCAGGCGCATCGCCCAACAGGGCCGCCGCGCCGCCAGCCTGCGCAAATTGCGGTGCCGGGCGTGTCTCCACCTCAGGGCGCGTGCCACAGACCTTTTCGACAACAGTGCTCAACGATCCTTTTTCAGTATAGCTTTGCGTGAACGCAACATCTGCCAACGGCGCAGGGTTACGCCCCATCATTTCTGCCAGTTTGACCGCAGACCAGGCCGCCCCCTTGGGCGTCCAGTGGGTGTCACGGGCGAAATAGAACGCCTGCGCCATTTCACCCTCTGCCGCATCGCTCAAATCGGGGGCCACAATGCCTGCGGCATTCAACGCCGCAACATAGTCGGAAAACCCTGACTGCAACGCGTTCAGATCAGCGCCAGCCGGCAAGGCTCTTTCAGGTGCGAAAAGGGGACGCGGCGGGGCGGCCAAAACCACCAGTTCCACCCCACGATCCGCAAACGCGCGGTGCAGCGCAGACCACAAGGCCTGTGTCTCAGCCGTGACATCAAAAGACGCCTTCAACTGGTCAGACCCGATCACCCACCCCGAGGTGGCATCAGCATGAAACGGCCCCCGCTTGGCGTATTTCTTGGGCAGTTGGTCCACATCGGCAAGCGCGTCACAAAACGGGGCCGCGGCCAAAGAGGCGGGTGTTGCAAGGGCCATCACAGTGGCAAGAGTTGAAAAGAGTTTCATCGTTACTGTTCCTTTGAGACGTAGCGTGCTGGGATTTCCCAGATCACGACTTTGGGAGGTGTTGAGGTTAGAAATTCTGACGCCAGAAAAGCGTCCATCGGGGCGAAGGGGCCTTTGCCTTGCTCGGCAAAATTCACCACATCCGCTTGCAGTGCTTGTTTTAGGAACCCATCAAAGTGCCAATCAGACTTGGCACTAAAGCTGGTCCCCACCAGCGCTACATCGACAGATGCATCACCAAAAAGGCCCGCTTCTGTCTCAACCGTTGTATCAAACGTGGCGATCTGCTGTTGCACCGGGCCAACCAACCCGCGCAGGTCGCCCGTGGGCACATAGCGCAGCAAATCCCCGTCAAAGGGGACGGCACCGGTTGCAGTGGTCGTCACGGTCGCGGGTGCCAAAGGGATCCCGGCCAATGCGTCTGCCACGGCCACCGCGACAGCTTGGCTGCCTGCAGGCGACCAATGGGTATCGTCTGGCATGAAGGCATTCTGCGTCTCTTTCACGTCGCGCAAAACCGGCGTTGCATCCAGCGCCTCAATGCCCGCTTCGTGCAGAAGCGCCGCAAAGTGATCACGCCGGGCTGCAACCGCATCGGGGCGGGTGAGACCCAGCTGGTCTGCGTAAATCTCTGCTTTATCGGGCACGATCACCGGCAGCACCGCAATCCCGCGTGCCTGCAGCGCCTTCACCGCATCGCGCACCCGCGCGGCGGAGGCGGCGATATGCGCATCAAAGTCTGCCGTGACATCCAGCTCTTCGGTCGTGAAAAGCCAGCCGTCCTGCCCGACGATGGCCCCGTCTGAGGCCTGGGAAAAGAGCGCATATTTCACCGCACCCATCACATCCACCGCCAGCGCCTGTGCTGCGAAGTCACGCTCAAACCCGGCTTCATAAAGCGCCTGTGCGGACCCATCGAGGGGCTGGCCCAGTTTAGACCGGATGTGGCGCTGTGGTGGCCCATGGCACCCAATGCAAACAGCCCTGCCATGATACCGGCTGAGAACGTTGTTGAAGAAAGCGAATAATGCATGACCAACCTCTTAGAATTGGAAGTACAGGAAGGGGAGTGGCTTTGCGCCAGCAACGCCGTGGCCGCAGAGGCAAAAAGGGCTGCCGCTCCGACCCGCCGGGCGATCTGAGGCATCCGGTGCAGCGCGGCGCTCAGCGGCTTGCCGTAGACGCTCAGCACGGCACCAATCATCAGCGCGGCCACTTCGGTGTTCTGGATCTGCCAGGCCACATCGCCAGACAGAGCGGCACCTTGCACCCCGGCCATCCCGCGGTACATCGCCAAGGCTGCCGCCACATCTGTTGCCCGAAACATCACCCAGCCCAGCATCACAAAGACCATCGTCAGCGGCCATGCGATGGCACGCGGCCACACGGTGTCGGCACCCTTGCCGCCCAGCATCCGCTCAGCCGCCAGGATCGCACCATGCCAGGCACCCCACAGGATGAACGTCAGGTTCGCCCCGTGCCACAAACCGCCCAGCACCATCGTCAGCATCAGGTTGCGATAGGTGCGCCACGTGCCGTGGCGGTTCCCGCCCAGCGGCACATAAAGATAGTCGCGCAGCCATTGTGACAGGCTGATGTGCCAGCGCCGCCAAAACTCGGTGATCGACCGGCTGACATAAGGCGCGTCAAAGTTCTCAACGAACCGGAACCCCATCATCAGGCCCAGCCCAATGGCCATCGCCGAATAGCCCGCAAAATCAAAGAAGAGCTGAACGGTATAGGCCCCTGCCCCCAACCAGGCCTCCGCCGCCGTTGGCGCGCTCAGCGCGAACATGCGATCCGCCAAGGGTGCCACGTTATCGGCCACCAAGACCTTCATCGCCAGACCTTGGGCAAACCGGGCGATGCCATCGGCAAAGCCCTGCACGCTGTGCACACGGGAGCGGAACTGGTCGGCCACGTCCTTGTAGCGCAGCACAGGCCCCGCAATCAGCTGCGGGAACAGCGACCCAAAGGCCAGAAAATCAACCACATGGCGCGCAGGCCGCGCATCTTCACGGTAGACATCGACGATGTAGCTGATGGATTGGAACGCGTGAAAGCTGATGCCAATCGGCAGGATGATAGCGGGCACCGTCAATCCGCTGCCCCCCAGCATCTGCGCCAGATGGTCCACACCGCCCAGCACGAACATGGTGTATTTGAAATAGCCCAGCGTCAGCAGCACCAGGCCGACCCCCCACCGCACAGCCCAGAGGCGGATCTTTTCGGACCGGCCATAAACGGCAAGCTCAGCGGCCAGATAGCTGACCAAAGACATGCCCAGCACGACAGCCAGATAATCCACGCGCCACCAGGCATAAAACGCATAGCTGCCCGCAAGGATGACCCATGATTTCGCCCGGCGCGGCGTCAGGTAATAGATGCCCAGAAAGAAGGGCAGAAACCCGAAGATGAATATCGTGCTGGAAAAGATCATGGGACCACTCCTTGCTCAGGTCGTTACTTGGCCACCGGGCCAAAGCTGTGTTTAATCAGTGAAACATCGGCATCCGTTGCCAGAAAAGTCAGGTTCTGGCCGCGCTGCAGGGTCACATCAAAGGTCTCAATCGGTGCCTCTGCGCCGGGCATGAAAACGCCCAGTGACACGCTTACCGGGTTCACCGCCCGCATACCGCTGGCACCGCTTTCCACATCTTCGATGACCGCTGCCGCATTATCTGCCAAACGCAGATCAAGCGGGGCATTGGATGCGTTAACCAGAAAGATGGACACCTTCCCGTCGCGGCTGCGCGGTGTTTCGGTGATCACCTCAACGCGGCCCTCAGGCGTGCGTACCACGCTGGCATAGCTGCCCGCTGCCACGTCCTTCAGCAGTCCTGAGGACACAGGGATATAGGCCCCCGGCTTGACCTCTGTCAGGCCAAAAGTCTTGCCGCCAAAAACCGGTGTCTCGCTGGTGTCAAAGCCGACAAAGCGCACAAAGCTCGCATCCTCAGGTGCCGCCTCAGCATAAAGGCTGGTATCAACGGCCCGCGCTTCTGTGGACAGGCACGCGGCAAGACAGGCAGCTGAGACAAAAGTTCCATGATGTTCATCGTTTCATCCTCATTCAGGGTCATTCAGGGTCAGAAGTACTGGGTGAGCCGCACAAAAAGGCGGCGGCTGGAGCGGCGGCTTTCATAGGCCCGACCGGGCTTGAACACGCCTGCGCCAATTTCGATTTTGGTGGTCTTGGACGGACGCCAGGCCCCTACCAAGCTGATCTCGTGCCCGACATGGCGCGAAAGGCCTGTTGTGCGCCCTGTGACCCGCGCCACAGGTGCCACCGAAGAGGCATTCAGCTGCGCATAGGCATGGGCACGCAGATCCAGGGAAAACTTGCGGGAAGGCCGGATGCCAACTGCAACCGTGGCCACCGCCAGATTGGTCAACTCAGGCTGGAAAACCGTGCCGAACCGCTTGAATTGCGCCTGCCCGCCCTCTTTGGCCTTGTTGGACGCCAGCCGCGCAGGCACGTACCCTTCGGTGCCAAACGCAAAGCCCAGCGACAGCTGCGGTTTCAGGCCGCGAAACGCATAGGCTTTCGTGAGCGTCGCGTCCGCCGAAAGGCCCGCGCGTTTGCCGCCCGCCGCATCTCCAAGGACGGCAGTGACACCGAAATCAAACAGTGGCGCACCCTTGAACTTGGACTGCGCATAGCCCGCCAGATAAAGCCGTTCTTCCCCGCCAACATGTTCAATCAGCGCATAGGCCCCTTGCACCCGGCCCCGGCCATAGCGCTGAGCATGGGCCAGCGCATAGGTGCCGCGTGCGTCAAAGGCTTCCTTGAAGAGCGCCAGCTCCCAGCCCCAGGTCGGGGTCTTGTAGCCCAGATGCACGCCATCACCGGCGGCATCCATTGCGCGGCGGCGTGGGTCTGAAAACCGCATGCGGCCCAGCGACACTTGGGTGCGCTCTGACAGGGCATAGCTCAGATGCGCCTCTTTCACGCGCAGGCGGGTCTGACCGGGATAGGTCACCGCACCATATGCCTTTTGCTTGGCCGTCAGCTCCAGATGCGCAAAGCCGCGCAGCTGTTCATTGATTTTCAGCCGTGCGGCAAAAGACAGGTTGGCCTGGTCGGTGCGGGCCCGGCGGGCCGCTGCATCGTCCAAAACACGGCCCACCTCGCTCAGATGGCTGACGCCAACACTGCCGCTGTAGGTCAGTCGTTTGCCCAAGGGACGGCGCGTCTTTTTGCGCTTGTCCGCATCAAAGGCAAATGCCGCGTAGTCCTTGGCGTTCTTCTTCTGCGCCATCGCTTCTGACGGCAAAGCCGCCGCAACACAGAAACCAACACCAAGGGCATACGCGCCCAGTCGTATCTTACTCATTACTTTCACAGGTCAATCCTCACACTGACTGGTGAGGGCAATCTGCCCGTCTGAGGGGAAAACCGGCAGTCCCGCGAAAGCCTACCGCTGCGCGACTTGGGATATCTGCAATATCCGAAAGGATATGTGGCGCCCCAAATGGGCCTGAATGGCACTTCACCTGGCGTCCAAACAGGATCCAAACGGGCCTCAAACGCAAAAACGGGCCAAGATCCGTGATCTCAGCCCGCTTTAGTCAAAGGTTGGAAATGCGGCGCTTTAGCCGAACAAGCTGCCCAGCTTGCCCAAAAGGTTCTTGCCTTTCTCCACGACATCGCCCGCCGTGTCTTTGACATCGTTAAAGGTGTCCTCGGCTTTGTCCATCAGGTCTTTGCCAGCCTCTTCGATCTCTTTCTTGGCCTCTGCTGCTTTGTCCAGCGCGGCCTGTGCGGCCTCTTCCAGACGGTCCTGAGCCTCTTTGGCCTTTTGCTCTGCCAGCTTGCGCGCCTCTTCGGCCTTTTTCATGGCCTCCTTGGCAAAATCGCCTGCCTTGTCTGCGGCATTGTCAAAGGCTTGGTCGAATTGATCCAGCAACCCTTCGGCCGTGTCTTCCACGGCGTCCTTTGCGTCATCGACAAATTCAACCGCATCGCCCGCCAGACCTTCAAGCTGTTTCTGAACGGATTCGGCTTTCTTCTTGGCCGCTTCGGCCATGTCCTCAACCGTATCAACAACGCCTTGGCGGGTTTCATCAAGGAACTCGATCGCTTCTTCCGCGCCCTCCTTGATGTCATCGCCAAACTCCGAGACCTGCTCTTCGACACCATTATAGGCGTTTTCAAGCTGCTCTTTCGCCGTCTCGGCGGCCTTCTTGGCCCCCTCGGCCAGCGATTTCACTTTGTCCTTGGCCTCATCTGACAGCTCGTCTGCGAAATCCCAGAAGTCACCGCCCAGATCCAGCAATTCGTCCACGGCCTCCCCGGCCATGTCTTGCAAACCATCTTTGACGGATTTGGCCTTTTCCTCGGCTGCTTTGGTGGCGTCTTTGACAAGGTCCCAGACATTTTCGACAGTGTTTTCCACCTTGTCGCGGGCCTGGTTGGCGTATTCCATGGCATCATTGGCCTTCTCAAGCATGCCCTCGCCGACCTCTTTGGCCGCATCAAACAGCTCTTCGCCGGTCTCTGCCAGTTCCTCAGCTGCTTTCTTTTTGGCCTCATCCGCCAAACGACGGCCTTCGTTGATGGTATCCAACAGGTCTTTGCCAACCCCGCCGACGGTCTCGCCGACCTCATCTGCGAACTCAATGAAATCATCGGCCAGTTCTTCCAGCTCTTCCTCAGCCACATTCTTGAGGTCTTCGACCATCTGGCGGCCTTCCTCAAGAAGCTCTTCGCCCGTTTCTACCGCGTCTTCTGCCATCTCGCGGCCCGCATCGACAGCGTCGCCAACCGCTTCACCCGCCTGCTCCAACAGGCTGCCAGCGGCCTTTTTCGCCTCTTCGACCTTTTTGCGGATCTCTTCCAGCATCCGCTCTGCTTCGCGGCGACCCTTCTCAATTTCATCGCCTGCGCCTTCGATCGCTTCCTCGGCTGCGTCTTTGGCGTTGTCGATCTCATTGAGCAGATCTTCATACGCCCCGCCCGCTAGGTCAGACAGCTCTTCACCTGCCGCCTCCAACTCATCAACAAGGTTGGACGCCTCTTGCCTGACGCCGTCGATCATTTCGGTCACCTGGCGTTTGGATTCCTCAAACTCCGATTCCAACCGATCAATCACCGCCTCAAGCTCACGCGCTTCGCGCGCAACGATCTCTTGCGCCACCTGTGGCACATCGCGGATGAACTTGAGGTATTCCTCCGCTTTCTCGCGCTGTTCCTGCGCATAGGCCGCCGGATCATCCAGGAACTTTCTGATCTCTTGCACATTCTCATAGGCGTCCATCAACGTGCTCAAAATCGGAACCGTTTTGGCCGTCTGATAGGCCACGAATTCCGCGAGATAATCATAGACGATATCAACGCTGTTTTCGGTGATCTTAAGGCCGATTATGGGGTCCCAGGACTGCAAGGTCAGCTTGGCAGCCGCACTGACGCCAACCGCTTTCACATCGCCGCTGCCGCCCAGCACTAGGCTTTCCTCGCCCTTGAACGCAATCGTCGATGGGACGGAGAAGATCATCTTCTCAGGGGCCATGCTGATACCAGCCATCGCCAGTTCTTTGATCTTCTCGATGGAGAAGGTCGCCTTCATTTCCTGGGTTTGGGACAGCTTCAGCTCAACCTGCTTGCCCAAACCGGCCCAGCTTTCACCCGCAGCCGCCCCCACGCCAGCAATCAAAGAGCCGCTTGTGGAAAGCTCGCAGGTGGCGGTCAGTTCGTCGCCAGTGGTCTTGATGGCGAATTCGGCGGAAAGCGGTTTGAACTCACCCGAAATAAAGAGCGCATAGGCCCCGCTGCCAATCCGGATGCTATCCTGGATGTCCACCTCAATGGCAGGCACGACCTGACCATCTTTTTCCAACTTCAGCTTCAGCGTGCCATTATATGGTCCAACGCTGACGCCGATGGAAACCTCAGCACCCTCAAAGCCCAAACCAGATAGGGTATCGACAATCAGATCGTTGGGATCATCAGGCTCCTTGATCGTGATCGTCTGATCAGGAAGATGTTTCATCTTCTCTTTGACAATCTCTTCGGCAACCTTCGGATCGTTCGGATCCTCATTGATCACGATGGGCGCATTCGGATCACCGCTATTTGCAGCCTCCTCAATCGCCTCTGAAACTGGCTTGCCCTCTGGCACCTCTTCTTCCGTGCCGCCACCGCCGACAGATTGGCTGCCGTCGGTTTCAGAGACACCACCGCCGCCGGTCTGGGATGTGCCCTCATCACCGGATCCACCAATGGACTGGCTGCCGTCGGTCTCAGACACACCGCCGCCACCGGCCTCAGATGTCCCTTCCTCCCCTTCAGGCGCACCCGTGGCTCCGCCATTGAGCGCCTTCATGGTCTTGCCGCCGGGCTCCACATAACAATCGCCAAAGCCCAGGGCCTTTTCCTGAAAGGCCGTGATTGCCGCGCGCGTCTTGGGGCCGATGACCCCATCCACTGACAGGCTGGCCCCATTGTTGTTCAGCAAGGTCTGCACGACCAACACATCATCGGGGCCGTTGTCGGCACCTTTGCCGACAGATCCCGAAATCGTCTTGCCGACATTGACGTTGCCTGCCTGCGAAATCTTGTCTTGCAGTTCTTTCAGTTTGTTGTCGATCCGGTCCAGAATGGCCTGCTCATCAGGCTCAATGATCTGATCGGCGAAAAAATCGCGGTAACACTCTTCTCGTATGGCACGCAGCGCGTCGAGTTGCGGTTGCAGTTCAGCTGCCAAGGCTGGGCTGGGCGTGGGCATAGGTCGATCCCCCCGAAAAATGTATGATGGTGCAAAATGCAGTCACTAAAAATTGAATGCACCTAGACTAAGCCCAAGACGTTCGTTCGATCAACGTTTTTCATCCCCGCCCCTTGAACACCCGGCGCGCGACCGCTCAAAGGCGGTGCCGCAACCCCGACGTGCACAACAGCTTAGGACTTTGTCAGCAAACCCCGGCCACGGCTCTACCTAGGGGTGAAAATCCAATGAAATTCGCCGATTCTGCCCCCATCGGCACAAGTAATGCTTTGAAAAAGAAGCAAAAGCGCTAATCTGTTCCACCGGTGCGCAGGGCAGCCTGCCGCCGCTGTGCGACCCCCAGCAAGGCCATAAAAATGGATCAAGCCACCTTCTTTCTCGAAGCCTCACAAGAGCTCAAGCGGCTCTTTGATGCGGGTTTTGTCACCCAGGAACTGAAGGCAGGTGAGACTCTTTTTGAGCAAGACGACTTTGACGACAAACTCTACGTCCTCGATTCCGGCCTCCTAGAGGTAAGCGTTTATTCCAGCAACGGGCGCAAGCTGGCGCTGAACCTTTTGCGCAGCGGATCGGTCTTTGGTGAGATCGCGATGTTTGATCCCGGCACCCGCACCGCTGGGATAACCGCCATTGAGGACTGTAAATTGCGCTACCTGCGGCAGTCTGCCGTGATCAAAGAGATCGAAAACGCGCCGCATCTGGCCGCAGAACTGCTAAGTTTTGCTGGAAAACGCATGCGATGGCTCTCTGAACAGGTGGAGCATCAGGTCTTCCTCTCCCCCACCGCACGCCTGGCTGCCAAGGTTCTTTACCTCTCCGAAGGCACCGGATTGGTCGCTCTGTCCCAGGCGCAACTGGCTGATTACGTTGGCGTTTCGCGCGAAGTGGTCTCCAAAACGCTTACCGAATGGCGCCGCGACGGCTTTGTCGAACTGGCGCGCGGACGGCTCAAGGTCATCGACCCTGAGGCTTTGGAAAAAATAAAAACTTCCGACTTTTTGTAATTTTCTTTCGCTTCTGTGAACCGCTTCACAGAACGCCACGCGCAGGCGTGGCATTCATTGTTCACGGTCACAACGACCGAAACATTTCAGAGCGGAGACAAAATTATGAAGACGGCCATTGCAAGAAACACGACAATCGCTTTTCCCAGCCTGCGCGCCGCCCTCGGTCGCATCCCGAACCCGGTCGCACTGGTTCGGGCACAGGAACAGCTTTACAAATTTCGTGCACTGGACGCTGCTGCCCTTAGGGACGCTGGTTTGACCCAAGAAGACGTGGATCGTACGACCCTCGCCGATTTCATGAACAAGCCGCGATAGTGAGCAGGTGGCGGGCCGTTCTGCTTCTCCCCCGGCCCGCCAGTCTAAATCGCCAGGAGCTGTCCTTCCTGTCATCTCCCGGCGTGCCCGCAATTACGGGTTAAGGTCATCCCCCAGTCGCAGTAAAATTATGTGCGTACCGGCTGGGGGGTGGCCTTTCTTTTACACCACCTTCTTTATCCCTCGTAAAAATCGGCGCCCTTTATTTGTACGTTCGTACAAGCAACAGCGCCGACTTACGCCCCCGTGGCGCGCCGCGCCCGCCGATCGTGCGCTGTAGCCGCCGGTGCCTTGCTGCGGGGCCGTCTTTTGACCTGAAGATACCAACTGATAGATTATCTATTTTTTGGCGAGTGCCGGCTCATTCCCCAAACCCTGATCAGAATCGCTTGCTCCAGAATTGGGTGAGGCATCCCAACGCTTAGCCCCAAAGTAGCGTACAGGCGTCCAATCTTTTCCCAAACAATCGAATAATCAACCAAACCGGGAAGTTTCTGGCCCTTTTGTAAACATGCCAAGAATAAGGACAGAAACTGCCACAAATTTGCCGCAGCTCGCCTCGAAGTACGGCTCCGAAATGACGTTAACCCCGGAGTAACCTTAGTTGAGCACCTGACCAGCCCATAGCACGGCCTCCCCCTTCCCCCCCAACAAAAAACAAATGCTTCCGCAAATCCCCGATGCCGGAAGTGTCACGATTATTCGGAGTACAACATGACGACAAACCCCAGCACCCCCGTCCTTCAGGGCGACAACCTGATCCAAAACGGTGACTTTCAGGATCTTTCCGGCGGCACCGGCAAGGGCAGCACGCCTGCCGGTTGGTCCACCAACAACGGCGAAGGCGGTGTGTTCTTTAGCAACACCCGCGTCGAGGGCGCAGGCTTTGCGCTTGGTGGATGGTCAGGTCAAGCTGGGCAAGAACTGTCACAGACGGTCACAACCGACCCGGGCCAGGCCTACAGCCTAACCTTCTCAACAGGTTACGTTAGCGCGCTGTCCGGTGCTGAGCTGCATGTCATCGTCGAAGACAGCTCAGGCACAAGGGTTCTTAAAACCATGGGCCAAGATGTCCTCGCACCGCACGACAGTGTCCCCCAGACCGTCCAGTTCACCGCAGAGGACAGCACTACAAAGGTAACCTTCGCCTTTGTGGGGGAAGGCTACGTGCACGGCGACATTGACCTCGACAACATCAGCCTGCACGCGCTCTCAGACGGCAGCAACGTCATCACTGTCACAGAATCCGAGGCCGCAGGCGATCTGGATAAACTGGACAATGGCGATCTGTCGATCCTGCAAAATGACGCCTCAGACCGCGATATTGTAACGGTCAATGGTGTCGAAGGCACCGTTGGCACCTGGATTGAGCTGGATAAAGGCCGCGTGATGATCAACGCGGACGGCACGGTCGATTTCGACGCAGACGGCGATTTTGAAAGCCTGAATGACGGCGAAAGCGAAACGCTGACCATCACATACACCCTAGCTGAGGCGTCGAACCTGCTGGTCAACGGCAATTTTGAGAGCACGGATGGCTTTGGTGGCGCGGGCTGGGGCCTGCTCAGCCGCGATACAAGTCTGCTGGAAGGGTGGGATGTCTCAGGTGCCACCCGTGTGGAGTTGGTGGACAACAACGTCCGTCACGCCAGTGGCGAAGGCAACTATGCCCTCGACATCGAAACCATCCGCGGCGACGATCTGACCATCTCCCAAGCCGTGCAGGGCCTGCAAGATGGGACAAGCTATAGCCTGTCATTCATGGCCTCCCGCGGCTACCGCAGCAGCAATGACGAATCTGTTGAGGTGTATTGGAACGGCGAACTTGTCCTGACCGCAGATCCCGACGGACGGGAGTTTGAAACCTTCACCGTGGATCTGATCGCGGGTGCGGGCGATGGCTCTGATACGCTTTCTGTTACATCAGCGGGCAATCAAGATAATTACGGCGTCTACCTTGATGATTTCAAACTGACACCGACAGACCCTGCGACCACAACCATTATTGTCAGCGTTCAGGGCGAAACGGATTACGTCGCTCAGGACGACACAATCACCGTGACCGAGAAAGAAGCGGCGGGCGATCTGGAAAAGCTCGACAGTGGCAAATCCAGCATCCTGGTCAACGACATGCACGGTCAGTCCGTCGTCACCGTCAACGGCCAGACCGGTAACGTTGGTGCCTGGATTGAGCTCGACAAGGGCCGCGTCACGGTCAACGCCGACGGCACCGTCGATTTCGATGCAGATGGTGACTTTGATGCGCTAAACGATGGTGAGTCTGAGGAAGTCACCCTAGCCTACAGCATCGGCACCAATGTGACCGAGAACCTGATCGTCAACGGCACGTTTGAGGATCACGGCACGCTCAACCGCAACGGCGCGCATGGTGACAAATGGGACGTCTTTGACACCATCACCGGCTGGACAACGCCGCAGGGCCTGTTGGAAATCCAGGAAGGCCGCCATGGCGGGACGCCTGACAACCCCGGTTTCAACTCCGTTGTGGAACTGGACAGCCACGACAGCGACATGACGAACGCAGGCATCGCCCAAGAGGTCCAGATCGCAGAGGCCGGTGAATACACGCTCAGCTTTGACTACGCGCCGCGCTCGCGTGGCAACCTGACGGCCGAAACCAGCGAGCTGATCGTGATGGTGGATGACGCCGAGGTTGAGACCATCAGCTCGGATGAGCTGGCCTACAACCGCTATGAAATCACCCTGACGCTGGATGCAGGCACAACCGTGATCGGCTTCACCGGCGGCGGTGTGGACGACAGCTATGGCCCATTGCTGGACAATGTGGAGCTGGTGGGCCGCGTGGCAGAGACGGCGGAAGTGACTGTGAAGGTGCTGGGTGAGACAGACACCGGCAGCATCGCGGGCCGCTATTTCGAAGATCTTGACGGCGACGCCCTTCTAGCCCGTGTTGATGGCGCAGTTGGCGGCCAGCAAGTCGTGGTTCTGAACCCCGACGGCACTGTGTTCAAAGACGCAGACGGCAAGATCTTTGTCGCAACGACAGACAATGCCACCGGCGAATACAGCATCGACGATCTGCCCGCCGGGTCTTACAAGCTGGGCTTCTCGCTGGAACGGGGCAAAGCCTTTGTGACCAAGGGGGAAGACCTCGATGGTGACGGTCTGGCAGATGATTCAAGTGCTTCTGACGTGAATGAGGACACCGGGATTGTCACAGTCACCGTCGACGGCTTCCCGGTCACCCTCAGCACCACGGATGTCATCGAAGTGACCGGCGGTGCGGCTTTGGAAGATGTGAACGCAGGTGTGGCCATTCCCAACACGCCGCCAGAGGCGATGGACGATTTTGGTCCTGAGTTCACCTCTCTCGACTTCAGCGAAAACCCATTTGGTGCCGACGGTCTGCCTGTCTTTGGGGTGAACATCCTCGACAATGACAGCGACGCCGATGGCGACGCGATCACCATCGTGCGTGCCGGCAACGACACAACTGCCGACGCAGACGGTTGGTTCGATTGGCAGGATGCAGACAACGGTGGTCAGATCCGCATCAACCAAAGTGGTGAGTATCTGGTGCGTGACGTCGATGGCGACACCGCCAGCCTGGCCGAAGGCGTGTCCATCCAAACCGGTCTTGAGTACGAAATCGCAGACGGTAACGGCGGCACGGATACGGCCATGGCCTACTTTGATGTCATCGGCGCAGTTCTGGAAGATGACGGCAGCGGCGGCGGCGGCGGCGATTTTGACAACCCATTTGGTGGCGGAGACTTCGGCGATCCCTTCGGCGGCAACACCGATCCCAGCGATCCAGGCGCGGGCATGGGATCAGGCTCAGGCTCAGGTTCAGACAACGGCGGCCAGGTGCCGATTGTGGGCGGCGGCGACTTCAGCGATCCGTTCGGCAGCAACAGCGACGCAAGCAATCCATTCTGAACGCTTTGACATGACGCAGGAACGGGCGGGCCTTCTAGGTCCGCCCTTCTTTTTTGCGCGATTGCGCGCATAGGTCTGGCGAACCAAACTAAGGGAGGCAAAACGCGTGTCACCCTTTTGGTGCTCGGCAGGTGAGGCTTAGGCCACCGGAACCCGATGGATCCAGCCCCTGCCAGCCCCCTCTTCATAAACGTGCACCCAGACTGATCAGCCCCCCGGCACCTCTACCCCTGCCAGGTGCGCGCATCTGCGAATCTGGCATCCGGGCTTGCACCTTGCCCTGAATTGGTGCAACGCTGCCCTACGCTGATTGGGCCGAAAACAAGGCAGCCCTGCAAATCGGGGCCGATTCACTCAATTTTTACGAGGAATCGAAAATTGGATTAAGGCAGGATTGGTGACGATGCCGCAACAATCCGAATTCTCCCCTTAAACTATCGTCAATACCTGTCAGAATAGGTGTGATTTTCCCCACATTTTAGGAAATGGGGCGAGAAAATGCTAAGACTTGGCCGAGAATACTGCGACCGCGCTGAACTTGCCCAGTTCTCTGCGACATTGCGTCCAAGAAATGACGCAGCGTTTGACACTGAGGCACAGTAAGGAAGATGTATGAAGGATGGGTAAAGGCTGCCGCCCCACCAAATCCCTCATGCGACAGCAACGAAGCAGTGACCGCGCATCTGCCAGGCGTGGGTATGTATGAGTAACGTTTAACCCTGGGGGTTATGATGAAAGACAACGTCACTGGTCCTGTGGACTACGCTCAGCTCGCTTTTAGCGGCAATGCTGCGTTTATCGAACGTGCCCAACCGGCGCGCAGCGTGAGCGATAGCCTCGTCTGGAATGCAGCGCTCGCTCAGAAATCTGAGCCTGTCTACATTTACCGCCACATGCTCAAGCGGGTTCTGGACCTGCTGTTCATCGCACTGACCCTGCCCTTTTCAGTCACGATCATCGGTCTGTGCGCCCTGGCGCTTTGGATCGAAAGCGGCAACCCCTTCTATACTCAGGACCGCCTGGGCAAGAACGGCAAACGTTTCAAGATCATCAAGCTGCGCACCATGGTTCGCAATGCCGATCAGCTGCTGCAGGACTATCTGGCCAAGGATCCAGAGATGCGCCGCGAATGGGACGAAATCCAAAAGCTGCGCAATGATCCCCGTATCACACCCGTGGGCCAGCTCCTGCGCAAGACATCGCTGGATGAGCTGCCCCAGCTGATCAACGTGGCCCTGGGCGACATGAGCCTTGTTGGCCCCCGCCCCATGCTGCCCGATCAGCTTGAGCTTTACGGCAACCCGAAATCCTACTTTGCCCTCAAGCCAGGCATTACCGGTTTGTGGCAGGTCTCTGCCCGCAACTCAGCCCGCTTTAACTATCGCAATGATGTGGATGGCGCTTATGAACGCGCCCTGACGTTCAAGCTGGATCTGACGATCCTGTTCAAAACCATCGGCGTGGTTCTGCGCCCTACAGGTCACTGACGATGCGCCACATTGCATCCCGCCCCGCCCCGCTTCACACCCTGACACATGACAAGATTTCGAAAGGAGAGCACAATGCGTGATACATTCGCAGAAGACGATCTCCAGCACTACGGACTTGAGGATATCAACGTGCAAGATGGCGCGCTCAAAGACGGCGATCTTGAAGGCCTGGATTTTGGCCTGGAAGCGGACACGCTGACAGGCGCCCAAGCCGGTGCAACAGCGCTGACTGCGCAGGCCGATGTGCCTGAGCGTGACGGCGTGGATGACATCAACTTTGATGATCTGGATCTTGATCTGGAAGACGATACGCCAGCGCCCACATTGTCGCCCGGCATTCGCCCCATGCGCAAAATGGCACAGATGACGCAGATCGAGGATCTCGAAGATCTGGACGATACACCCGTCGCCGCCCCGCGGCACAGCATACGTCCCCGCCGCAACGCCATCGAAGATCTTGAGGATTTGACGGTTGAGGCAGAGGCCCCCGTCGTGGCCCCTGCTGCGGAAAAGCCCGCACCGGCTGCCACCCAGCCACGTACTGAGACCGCCGCACCTGCGCCACGCCCGGCCAAGCCTGAGGCACGCCGCAGCGAACGCCCCGCGCCTTTGCCGCCAGTGCCCGCTGCTGCTGCTCCGGTGCCGGCACCGCAGGCCCCTGCCTATGCACCGACCCCGGATATGCCCCGCTGGCATGAATTGGCCCTGGTTGAAGCGGGCAGCCGCCGCACCGCCAAAACCTCCATGCCCGTGGTAGACGCCGATCGCGACAGCACTTCTGTCCGCGCCTTCGATCTGCTGCGCACCCGCCTGCGCCAGACCACACAGGAAAACGGCTGGACCAACATCGCTGTGGTGTCCCCCACCTCCGGCTGCGGCAACACATTCACGGCCGTGAACCTGGCCCTCAGCCTGTCGCGCATCGAAGGCTCGCGTACCATCCTGATGGACATGAACCTGCGCAACCCTGGCGTTGCCAAGGCGTTTGACATGGGCGCACGCGGCTCCATGCAGGATTTCCTGACTGGCCGGGTAACTGCCGGTGATCATCTGGTCCGCCTCAGCGATACGCTGGCACTGGGTCTGAACAACGCTGTTGATCAAAGTGCAGCCGAAACGCTGCAGGCCCCGCAAACCAGCAAAACCCTTGCGCGGATGCGCGACGCGCTGCAGCCTGAGATGGTGATCTACGACATGCCCGCCATGCTGGTGCATGACGATATGTCCGCGTTTCTGGCCCAATTGGACGGCGTGCTGATGGTATCAGACGGCTCGCAAACCAACGCCAAAGAGCTGCTGGAATGCGAACGCCTGCTGGAAGGTAAGGTGCCGCTGTTGGGCGTGGTCTTGAACCGCGCGCGGGCAAATTCCGTGCCAAACTACAGCTAAGGCCGCAGTGCTATCCAATCCTGTCACGTCCCGCCCTACTCCTTCGGCGGTGCGTTTCTCTACGCTTCTTAGCAAAACGCCCTATAATGGCCGTATTGTTCTGGTGAAACACACCAAACCTGCGGCGGCATAAGGCCGACCCGGGACGGATTGAGACGAGAGTAATTGGTCAAAATGGGCCCGATTTATTCACTGGCTGACTTTCTGGATTTGGTGCGGCGGCGTCTGGGCCTGATCATTATTGTCACGATCCTGGGCTGCATTGCCTCTGTGATCTTTGCGCTTAGCCAGGCCCATATCTATCAATCTGCAGAAGTTATTCAGGTCGAAGGCCCAAAGGTGTCGGATGACCTGGCCCGCTCCACCGTCGAAGGCTCTGCCGCGCGGCGCTTGCAGTTGATCGAACAACAGCTGATGGCGCGCGACAACGTGTTGCGTATCATCGAAGAAATGCAGCTTTTTGAAGGACTTGATGGGCTCAGTACCACTGAACGTGTGGCCCTGTTCCGCCAATCTGTCACCATCACTGGCGTTGCGGCCGTGCGCGAAGGCTTTGCCGATGACGGTGCGATTTCCGTGCTCACCATCACGGTTGAGCTGGATGATCCCTACAAGGCGCAAGCCGTGGCACATGGCCTGGCTGAGCAAACCCGCACCCTGGCCAGCGCGCAGCGCGATGAGCAAACCCGCGAAACCCTCGCCTTTTTCCGCCAGCAAGAAGAAACGCTGGTGGGCGAGATCCGCAAGCAGGAAGAGGCGCTTGCCGACTTCCGCCGCGCCAATGACCTGTCCATCGAAGGCAGCCTGGCATTCCGCCGCGAAGAGCTGGCCAGCCTGAATGATTCTCTGCTGGAGTTGGACCGCAACATCATCACCACCCAGCTGGCACGCACCAACATTGACCGTTCGGGCAACACCCGCGCGGCCACGATCCAGCGCGAAACCGAAGAACTCACCCGCCAGCTCAACAGCCTGACCACTCAACGCCAATTGCTGCGCGACCGCCGCGATGCGCTGAGCCGAAGCATTGAAACCTCACCCGAGGTGGAGCGCGGTCTGGCTGAGTTTGAACGCCGCATCACCCAGCTTCAAGGCCAGCTTGAAGTGGTCACCGTCCGCCGTAATGAGGCAGAGGTCGCCTTCACCCTCGAAGCGGCCTCACGCGGGGAACAATTTGTGACGCTCGAAGAGGCCACCGTGCCTGAGCTGCCCATCACCACAGCGCGCAAAAACATCGCCCTGGCAGGTGGCGTGGCCTCGCTCATTGCTGCGATTGGTCTGGCGTTCCTGCTGGAACTGCGCAGCCCGGTCTTGCGCACAGCCGCACAGATGCACCGCGAAACGGGTTTGATGCCTGTCGTCTCTATTCCAGAAACCGAACCGTCCAAGGAACGCCTTGGCCTGGCCCGCATCTGGCAAGATCGCCGTGCCGCTGGCAAACGCGGGCGCGAAGCCCGTATGGCACGCCAATCCGCCAGCAAACTCAGCTGATCGCAGGCCCCGTCACAGATCTGTCAGACATCAAAGCGCGGCACGCGTGCAAAAGGCCCGGCACCTAGCCCGCCACTGCCAACAAAGCCACGATCGCATCATAATGCAGCCACAGCGCCAAGCCTGCGGCGCCTACGGCCAACGCGGTAAAGACCAGATCATGCACCGGGTCCCAGACCCCATGCGCCCGCGCGACCCAGATCATCGCAAAATGCGCCAGCACCATCGACAGGCTCATGCCCGCAATCGCCCCAACAAGCCCCGCCAGGCTGACCCCGATGATCAAAAAGGCGATCTGCAACACCGCAGCAATGGCGCTGCAGAAAAACAAGCGCCGCGAATCCCCAGCCGCCAAGGCCGCCTGACCATAGGTCATCCCAATGATCTGTGGGATCAGACCGATGGCCACCAAAACCACAATCGCCCCCGCCATTTGATAGCGCGCATCATACAAGACCCCAATCAGCCAGGGCCCCAAAAGGCCCATCACAATCAACAGCCCAATGACCCCGCCGCTGACCCCGTAGCGCAACAGCTTGACCCGCCGCACAGGCGCGTTTTCGCGGTGCACCGGGATCATGATGCGCCCGTTGATCGTCTGGCCCAGCATGAACGGAAAGCTCGCCAGGAAATAGCCGATGTTATAAATCCCCAAGGTCTCAAGGCTGAGGAATTTGCCCAGCACCGCTTTGTCGCCCTGGCTGGCAAAGAACCAGAACAGCGTGGACAGAAAGATCCACTTGCCATAGCTGATCAGCTCTTTGAACGCCGCGCGCTCCAGCTGAAAGCGGTTCCCCTCCCCAGGCAGGAACAGATGCGTCAGCGCCAGTTTCGCAAACGCCCCGACTACTCCGCCAATCACCAGCGCCAGCACCGATTGCAAGATCAAGGCCAGCACGATCATCACAATGATCCCAATGACTTGGCTCATCAGATCAAGGGCGGTCAGCCGACCCATCAACAAATGCCGATGCGCCGTTTCAATGCGCGTCGGGTTGAACCCCGCAATCACCAGCGTCAAAGCAGAAAGCGGCAGATAGGTCGCGATGTCGGGTTGGTCATAAAACAGTGCAACCGGATAGGCCAAACCGCAGGCAATCAACCACAGCACCAGCCCCCGCACCACCTGAATGCTCCAGGCGGTATTGAGAAACGCTGCATCATCCCCGCGTTTGGATTGCGCAATGGAGGGCGAAATACCCACGTCTGAAAACAACGTCAGCCCCACGGTGATCACGCTCAAAAGCGCCATCAGGCCAAAGGCCTCGGGAAAGAGCAGCCGCGTCAGGATAAGGTTAGAGCCAAGCCGGATGGCCTGACTGGCCCCATAGCCCAGCACAATCCACGACGCCGACCGCGCAACGCGCGCCATCAGACGGTTGCCGCCCAGCGCTTGGATGATCCGGCTTGCCACGACCCATTTGCCTCACTTCTGCCCTCAATCTTTGATAGGCCAGCGCTGGCGCTTGGTCCATGGGCAAGCGTCAGGATAAAAACCCGTAACCACTAAGGGACACCACCGCCTTGAAGATCGCCTATATCCTCAACACCTATCCCCAACCGTCGCAAAGCTTTATTCGCCGCGAAATTCGCGCGCTTGAGGCCCAGGGCCATGAGGTGCTGCGTTTTGCCATGCGGGCAGCAAACGTGCCGCTGGTCGATGCCCAGGATAGATCAGAGGCGGACAAGACCGAATATGTGCTGGCCGAAGGCAAAGCTGCGCTGATGCAAGCTGGGCTGCGCGCCCTTGGCCGGGATGCCGCAGGCTTTGCCACCGCCCTGCAAGAGGCGCTGGCGATGGGAAAGGCGTCTGAGACGGGGCGGTTGCGCCACCTGATTTATCTGGCCGAAGCGGCCTTTATCGCAGAGCGCTGCCGCGCCGAAGGCGTGATGCATGCCCATGCGCATTTTGGCACCAATGCCGCCACGGTGGCGATGCTGGCCCATATGCTGGGCGGTGCCCCTTTCAGCTTTACCGTGCACGGACCTGAGGAATTTGACGCCCCCCGCGCACTTTCGCTGGGGCGCAAGATCCACCACGCCAAGGCCACCATCGCCATCAGCCAGTTTGGCCGGTCCCAGCTTTGCCGCTGGGCAGATCCTGCCGATTGGGACCGCATCCAAGTGGTCCACTGCGGGATTGAACCCGCCAAATTCGACACCCCCGCCCCGCTGCCTGATGGTCCCCGCCGGGTCGTGGCCATCGGGCGTCTGGTGGAACAAAAGGGCCAATTGGCGCTGATCCAGGCGCTGGCACAAACGGAAACCGATCTTCACCTGACGCTGATCGGAGACGGAGAGCTGCGCGCCCCCATTGAAAAGCTGATCGCAGAGCACCAGTTGAACGCCCGCGTCACGCTCACGGGATGGCTGGATGAGGATGGTGTCAAAGCGGAGCTGGCCGCAGCCCACGCGCTGGTGATGCCCAGCTTTGCCGAAGGCCTGCCCATGGTGGTCATGGAGGCGATGGCCGCCGCCCGCCCCGTGATTGCAACCTACATCGCGGGCACGCCAGAGCTGGTGCAAGAGGGCAAAACCGGCTGGCTGGTGCCTGCGGGCGACGTGGCGGCCTTTGCGGATGCGATGGATGTGCTGGCCAAAGCCCCAAAGGCCAAGCTGAAAAAAATGGGCGACGCCGCCCGAACCCGCGTGCTGGCCCGCCACGACGTCCACGCCGAGGCCGCCAAACTGGCAAACCTCATCCGCTGATCAGCAGCCCCCTAGCCCCAGACGCACCGCAGCAGGCACCCACACCCTGCGTTTCATCTTTCCCCTACAACTCACAACACCACCTCCCCAAACGCCACGCCGCCAAAAACACGCCAACCCCAGACCACAACACACACCACGCAGCAGGCACGCAGACCCCGCGCTTCATCTTTCCCCTAAAACTCACAACACCGCTTCCCCAAACGCAACGCCGCCAAAAACACGCAAACCCCAAACCGCACCACACACCACGCAGCTGGCACCCACACCCCGCGCTTCATCTTTCCCCTAAAACTCACAGCACCGCCTCCCCAAACGCCACCGCCCCAAGGCATGCCGCCCTGCCAAAACACCCCAAACAGCACCTGTCCCCGCGGGGACAGACGCGACTTATTCCGCCGTTCCAA
The DNA here is from genome assembly GCF_055693825.1 of Sulfitobacter sp. GN1-4. Taxonomy (NCBI): domain Bacteria; kingdom Pseudomonadati; phylum Pseudomonadota; class Alphaproteobacteria; order Rhodobacterales; family Roseobacteraceae; genus Sulfitobacter; species Sulfitobacter sp. GN1-4. Next base: position 2,725,610 of record NZ_JBVFUQ010000003.1, read on the forward strand.
CACCTTACGCCGGAATTAACACTTAAGTAGGGATTTCAACGCCTTACCGCCCCCGCGCCCAACGGGTGCTGTTGCGCCACACGGGCAGGCGCACGGTCAGGCGCACCAGCACGTAGCAGGCAAAGGCCAACGGGTCTTTCGCTGCGCGATGCCACAGGGGCTGAGCACCGCCCTGCGGATCATCATTGCCCATCAGCGCAGGATAGCGGGCGGCGATCTCGGCCACGCCCGCCTCTTGGCGGCGGCGCACCTGAACCAGGCGTTTGAACCCTTCGATCATCGGCCAATCATAGCGCGCCGGGACCAAGATGCGCTCGGCGGGCTGAAAATTCAGCCGCGCAAAGATGTCGTCTGAGATGATGTCAGGCCAAGCCTCCCAGCGGTCGCGCCCGGCACGGTTCATTGCAAAGACACCGAAACCGGGGACACCTTGGGTGATAAAGGGGATCGTCAGCCAGAACCGGGTGTAGTGCCGCGTCAGGGCGTCTTGGCCTGCCACCGTCACATGGGGCGTGCCGCTGGCATAGCGCGGCGCGGCACCGGCCAGGGCACTTGCGATCTGGCCCAGAAGGTCAGGTGCGACCAGCACATCTGCGTCGAGATAAATCAGCACCTCGCCCGTCGCAGCCGCTTCGCCTGCGTTCCACGCTCCCAGCTTACCGCCCTCAACCAGTTCAATCACCTGCCAGCTCCAGCCCTTGGCCACAGCCTCTGCTTCGTGATCCCGGGCGATTTGGGCGGTGGCATCCGTACATCCGTTGGCGATCACAATCACCTCAACCGCCTGCGCCGTTGAGGCCAAGAGCGCACGCAGGCAGGCGGGCAGATAATCAGCCTCATTATGGGCGGGGATCAAAACGGTGGTGGTCATTGGAAAGCCAAAAGCGCGGACCAGCGTGGATTTTCATCATCCAGATGCCGCAGCCCCCCCAAGCGCCCCACTTTGTGGGCGCATAAACATCGGAATAGGCGTTAAAAAGCTGGCCGCCAACGGCCTTCCAACCGTCTAGCAAAACCGCATAGAGCGCGCCCATCTGAGCAGAATAATTGAAGTGGTGGAAAAAGGCCGTCAGCTCAGCATCCTCCACCTGTGGGCCGATGCCCACCACATGCGAGCCACCTTCATACATGATCAACGCCAGTCCATGGTTGGCCGCAACCGCTGCATGATGGGGCCAGACGCGGGTGATCAGATCGCTGACCGTGTCCTCAGACCGGCCGCTGATCGCCCCGTCGGTCAGCTCGCGCCCGGCCAGTTGGCTGGCAAGATCAAAGCGGTGCTGGGACAGATAGCTTTCCATAGCCTCCCCCGTCAGCCCCTGCGCCTCAGCCTCTTGTCGGGCGGCGGCGGTGCTTTGACTGATCCATCCGCGCACCATATCTGCGCGGTCCTCCAACCCCAACACGCCACCGAAATAGCCGGTGATGGCATAGGCATCAAAGGCCTCTGCGGGGGCTGGCAGACCTTCGGCCTGGACAAGCGGTGCCTCAAGCGCTTCGGGTTCCAGGCCCAGCCAGCCGGTTTGGCTGGAGATGACGTTGACCAGACGGCCCTCGGGCGCATCGGCAAAAACCGCAGACCAGATGCGCGCCACCTCAGCCGCGCGCAGACCGTAGTATTGCATCCACTTGTCGTTCTGGCCCCAGCGCGCCAGCGCCTGTTCATCGGCCCAACGGGACTGGGTGAATTGCCAGTTCCAGACCTCATTTGAGAATTCAACGTAAGCCGTCAGACCCGGATCCAACCCATCGCGCACGAGTGTCGCAAACTGTTGGACAAAGGCATCATCGGCCAGATGTGGCATGTTGAACCACGCGTCCTGGCCAAGCTCATTTGCCAGGGCAATCTGCACCTCAATCGGCACGCCAGGACCATAGGTGGCGTGATCCACGCGGGGCCTGTTGTCCCAGGTGGCAAGCTCTGCGTTGTTGGTTTCCATCCAATCCATAAAACGCACAGCACCAAAGCGGTTGATGCGGCTGGTCCAGTTTGGGTTAAAAAGCGCCCCGTCTTCAAAGAGCGCGATGTGGTCTTCCTTGACCACTGTTAGGGCGCGGGGCGGATCGGCGGGATCCATGCGCTGGATGCGGATGTCCACCACGCCCGGCCCTGGCGTGTAATCAAACCACACCTCCCCCGGCGCATAACGCACGTTGCGCGCCCGGCCTGCCACCTCAATGATGCCGCTGCCGTCAAACTGCAAGCGGTAGCGCCCAGCCAGAGAGCGCGCCGCTTCTGGCATGTCGGTCAGGATCACGGTGCCCAGGCTGCTGACGCCCGCAGGTTTGGCGGTGGGCCAGCCCTGGGGGTCAAGAAAGCCCTCGGCGCGCAGCGCGGCGTTGTCAAAACCGCCCCATTGACCTGTCCGGTGTCCAAACCAGGGCCGCGCCGTTTTCATGATGTCCAAAAACGGCTGCTGCGTGCTCCAATCCGCAACAGAGGCCAAACCGATGGCCACGTCATTTGTGCCAGTCACGCCCCCCTGTGGCAGCACGATCTCAGCCGGTGTCGCGGGCAAGGTGGTGGCCACGGGCGGTTCCGCGCTGGCCGTTGCGGCCTTAATCACCGGGGCGTTGCCCTGATAGGTCTGCACCGCTTGCCAGGCCACGCGTTGCAGGCTGGTGGCCAGGTCATCCTCAGGGGTTTCCAGATTTGCCCCGTAGCGGTCGACAAAGCCGCGCGGCAGTCCCGTTGGATCCTGCCCCGTGAGCGTGGCGTATTGCACCATTGAGACAAAGTAGTGGCCCACATCATTGAGGTGGATGTCATCCGAGAAAAGCGCCGAGATGGAGGGCAGTCCGGGGATGCGCGTGGCCGCAATTTCATCGTGCAACAGCGCCATCGCTTGGCCCGCCGGGATCAACGACACCTGTGCCGCACCGCCTGCGGCGATCTCAGACAGGATGCCTTCCCAGGCGGGCAGATCATCGTCGAGGCGTTGGCGCCACGGGATATCCGCCTTGTCATCATATTCAACCGCCACCCCGGTGCCGCTGTTCAGGCTATGCCAGGTTTCCTGCACATAGACATGCACATCCGGGTTCGCAGTGGCTGCAAGATCGGCAAAGGCGCGGGCGTAGGTGCCGGTCTCAGACCATTGCAGGTGATTGGCCAGTGGGATGGCTTCGGTCAGGATCAGGTGGGTGGTGTCGCCTTGAGGTAAAACCTCTGTCGCGTCCACGCCTTCGGCGGTGGCGGCGTTCTGCCAGTTGTAGCGCAGGGGCGCGCCGTTGATGATCTGCGCCTGCACCTCTGCCGCACCTTGCCCGGCGGTAAGCGCCTGTTCCAACATCGCGGGGGCGGTGGGGCCAAACAGGCTGTGGCCCACCATCAACACCGAAAAGACCGTGCCAAGCCCGCTCATGCCGCGACCCCGGTTTCAGGGTGTTGGCGGATCACATCCCAAACCACCTGCTGCATGGCGGCCGCCACGGGCGCGCTTGGAGCTGTGGCGGGGGTGCCATCGGCGCGCAGCAGAACATGCGGCAAGCCGCGTGGGTCTTTGTGATAGAGCACGGCGAAGTGGGTCAGCGCCACCAGATAGGCGCCCAGATCGTTAAAGTGGATCGTGTCGGGGGTGCCATCTGGTTGCAGGCCCATCAGGTCATCTACTGAGCGGACCTCAGCGATCCCACCCGCCGCCGCCACCGCGCGCACGAAGGCGGCTTTGACCTGACCTGCGGGGATCAGATGAATGGGCGCATCGCTTTGCGCAAGCGCAGGATATTTCACGCGGCCTTGCCAGAATTTGCGCAAATCCCGGTCAATGCGCTGCAACCAGCCATCGGTGTCATCCGTATGGTGCCAGGTTTCATAAAGATAGATGCGGGCGGCTGGATTGGCATCCCAGGTCAGCCCGGCCCATCGGGCCAGATAGGCCGCACTATCGTGATAGCGGACGGCATCTGCGATCTCGACCATCTCGGTCAACACCACGGCATCGTAGCCCCCCGATGACAGGGCCTCTTTTGCGGGGCGGTGGAAGGGGTGGTCGTTTTCAGCCGCAAACCCATTCACCGGCAAATCCGGCTCCCAATGCTCGCGCAGAGATGTCCCCCACCCCAGCTGACTGGCATAGCCGTGCCCCGCCCCGGCAAGCTGTGCCAGCATCGCAGGCATGTCACGGCCCACCAGCGAATGGCCCAGATGATAGACGCGCAGCGCGCCATCGGGCGCGGGCAGCGGATTGGCATAAAGCGCCTTGGCCGCATTGACGCCTTGCTGGCGCTGCCACAGGGCAAAACCGCCGTAGCCCAACGACACGGCCAACACGCCCAAAGCGGCACGACGGGTCAGTGCGGACATGGGTTTCAGGCTCCTTTGCGCAGGGCTTGTGGGATGGAAACAGCGGTCACGATGTGCCCGGCTGCGTGATCAAACCGGCCATGCAACCGGTCTCCTGCGGCGAAACATACCGCAGGGGCCAGAAAAGTCGCGGTGAATGTGCGCCGATCAAGATCAAGATCAACATCCAGGTGATCAAACCCAAACAGCATCCCCGAGGCGGGGTATTGCGCTTTGTACGCGGCCTCTTTGGCGGAAAAGATCAGCTTGGCCAGACGCGCCTGATTGGGACCGGCGATGCGCGCCCGCTCTTGCGCCGAACAGATGCTGTCCATCAGATCTGAGGAAAGATCGGTATCGTGTTCCACATCCAGCCCGATAAGCTGCCCGCCACGGGTGACTGCGGCGGCGCACAGTCTGTCGGTGTGGGCGATGCTGCCGCGCAGGCCCGCAGGCCATTGGGGCGCACGGTCAGCGCCCAGCAGGACAGGGGCCGCAGGCAAGCCAAGCTGGCGCATCGCATCCCGCGCGGCGGCCCGGCCTGCTGCAAATTCGGCCTGACGGTTGGGCACGGCTTGTGCGATTTGCGCGGCCTCTTGCGGCAGGACCGCAGGCTGCGGTTGGCGCGGATCGCGCAGGGCCACGGCAACGCCCGGGTCCAGCAGCCCCGCAATCGCCGCCTGCGCGTCCTCCAACAGATCAGGTGCCAAAAGCTGCATCAAGCCCGCGTGCGGCTGCGCCCGGCGCGCATGGCGCGACGTTTGGACATCATGTCGGCCTTGGCCGGGGCTTCGGCCTGCGGCTGTGGCGCGGGATCGGGGCTGGTGCCTTTGTCCAGATGCGCGGCCAACCCTTCGAGCGTGGGAAAGCGGAAGATGTCGGTGATCGACAGGCGGCTGGCCTCAAGCCGGGTGCGAATATCCCGGTGCGCCTGCACCGCCAGAAGCGAATGACCACCCAAGGTAAAGAAGTTATCTTCGCCCTGCACCTCATTGATCCCCAACAGTTTTTGCCAAACCGCAGCAATCACCGCTTGAGTGCCCTCTACCGGTGCAGCAGCCGCAGCGGCAGCAGGTGCGGCGCGGCGCGGTTGCGGTTTGGGCAGGGCTTTGCGGTCGATCTTTTTGTTCGGTGTCAGGGGCATCACATCAAGGGTGACGAAATGCTGCGGCACCATGATCTCAGGCAAATACTTCATCAGGGCAGCGCGGGCCGCATCAGGCACCAGCGCCGTCCCCGTGACATAGGCCACAAGCTGCGCACTGCCTGAGATGTGGACGGTGCTGACCACGGCCTGGGTGACCCCGGGCAGATCGGCCAGACGGGCTTCGATCTCACCCAGTTCAATCCGGTGGCCCCGGATCTTGACCTGCGCATCTGCGCGGCCAGAGAAATGCAGGCATCCCGCGGCATCCCAAGCGGCCAGATCGCCCGTGCGGTAAAGCTTGCCCGGACCAAATGGGTTATCCACAAAACGTGTGGCGGTCATCTCTTCGCGCTGCCAATAACCTTGGGTTACGCCATCCCCGCCGATCCACAATTCGCCCTCAACCCCAATGGCTTGCGGCTGCATGTTATCATCCAGGATGAAAACTTGGGTGTTGGCGATGGGGGTGCCCACCGGTGTTGTGACCGCGCTGGCATCTGTCACCGCATGGGTGGTGGACCAGATCGTGGTCTCCGTCGGGCCATACATGTTTTGAATGCGGGCAGCGCCGCAAGAGCGCAGCGCCTTGACCAGCGTACCTGGCAGGGCTTCGCCCCCAACCATCAGGTGATCGACACGCGACAGGGCCATCTTCGCTTCCTCATTCGTCACCAGCATCTGAGCCATGGAGGGCGTGCACTGCAGATGCGTCACGTCGTGGCGCACGATTTGGGCGGCAAGGGAAAAATCATCCTCAGCCAAAGTCGCTGTTTGGTTGGACAGGCGGCGCACCTCAGCCAGAGGTTTCAGTCCCTCCATCACCAAGGCCGGATCAATGCCATAGTCAATCAGGCAGGCGATTTCGGTCACGCCAATGCGCTTGAGCTCTTCTGTGCGCGCAACACCGTCTGCGACGGTGCCGAACATGCCGCTGTCGTTGAAATAGCGCTGAAAGGCAAATTCCAGGATGGCATCGAGTTCCTCATCGCTGAGCCCTTCGAGATCCAGATCAAAGGCGTTGGATGTCCCTTCTGGGCGTTTGAACGCAGGGAAGGCCCAGGCGTATTGTTTGATCAGGGCCGCAGCCGAGCGCAGGTAATCCTTCATCGGGCCGCGCGCGACGGCTTCGGCATCTTCGCGGGTATCGGCCAGATAGCTGTGCAGCATCAACGTGACGGTAAAGTCCGCCGGATCATGGCCCGCGGCGCGCAGCGCCTGGTGATAGATCTTGATCTTATCGGCCACTTCATCAACCGATTGGCCCAGAAGGTGCGTCAGCACATTGGCACCAATCTCACCCGCTTCTTTCCACGTCTGCGGATTACCTGCGGTGGTGACCCAAATGGGCAGCTTTTTGGATACCGGGCGCGGCTGTGTGACAACCGCGTGCAGGGTGCCGTCCTGTTTGGGGAACTCAACCGGATCGCCCGCCCACATCTGGCGCAGCTGTTCGATGACCTTGTACATCGCAGGCTTGTTGGCCGGTGGCGTGTTTTCGGGACGCAGGACAAAATCATCAGGCTGCCAGCCCGAGGCGATGGCCAGACCGACGCGGCCATTGGTCAGGTTGTCGATGACGGCCCATTCCTCAGCAATGCGTGCGGGATGGTGCAGCGGGGCCACGCAGGACCCTGCGCGCACGGCGAGGTTTTGCGTCACTGCTGCCACCGCAGCCCCGGTAACCGATGGGTTCGGATAGGGGCCGCCGAAGGCGTGGAAATGCCGCTCAGGCGTCCAGACGGCGTTAAAGCCGTGGGCATCCGCGAACTTGGCCCCTTCCAACAGCAGCTCGTATTTCTTGGGGCCAACGCCATCGTCATTGCCCCAATACATCAGGTTGAAATCCATCTTCGCATCAGAGACCGCGATGGGACCGTTTGACACCAGCGTGCGGCTTTCATCCCCCGCAAGCACCAGCTTGAACCCACGCGACAGCGTCCAGAAAAGCTCAAGCACGGAGATGTCAAAGCTCAGCGATGTGACCGCCAGCCAGACCGCGCCTGTTGCGTGATCAATGCGGTCGTCCATGCCCGCAAAGAAATTGGCGACATTGCCATGGGACACCATGACCCCCTTCGGGGTGCCGGTCGAGCCAGAGGTGTAGATGAGATAGGCCAGGTCATCGGCCGCTGCCCCACTTTCGACATTGGCGGTTGAGGCCGCAGGGAGTGCCGGATCGGCATCAATCAGGATCACCTCAGCCTGATGCGCAGGCAATTGGTCTGCCAGTGCTGATTGGCTGACAATCAGCGGCGCGGCACTGTCCGAGATATAATGCGCAATCCGGTCAGCAGGATAGCCGGGATCCAGCGGGACATAGGCACCACCCGCCTTGAGAATACCCAAAGCGCCTACCAGCAGATCCACGCTGCGTGTGGTGTGCAGGCCAATGGTGGTGCCGGGGGCGGCACCTTTGCTGCGCAATACATGCGCCAGCTGGTTGGCGCGGGCGTTCAGGTCCGCGTAGCTCAGCGTTTCCCCTTCAAACACCAGCGCCGTATCTGCGGGCGTCCGGGCGACCTGCGCTTCAATCGCAGCAGGGATGGTGATGCGGTCATAGGCGCGCTGCGTTGCGTTCCAGCTTGCCAGCTGGGTCTCACACTCAGCCTCGGGCAAGGCGCATAGGTCATCCACGGTTTCAGCGGTGCCGATCTTGGCAAAAGCAGCTTCGAGCCGGGCGGCAATCAGCGTGACCGCCGCCGCGCTCAAACGCCCGCTGTCGTGGTGCAGTTGCGCGCCTTCGGCGGTGACCGAAAGCGTCAGTGCGGCACCTTCCAGCGGTGTTGCAGCCTCAGTCAGGGCGATGGCGGGGTGTGACAGATCAGCAAGATCAGGATCGCGCAACATCAGATCGCGGGCAAAGCCTGCGGTGCCACGGGCGCGCGTGATCTGCGCATCAAAGGCTGCCTGCAGCGTGCTGACTGTTGCATCCCCCTCAGCCGAGATGTGCAGCGGCACCCAAGCGGATGCCAGAGGATGAGAGCCGGCAACGGGCCAAGCGAGCAGGCCAGCCACGTTGCCCGCGCCGCGCTGAAAGCTCAGCGCAGCAGCGGTAAAGAGTGCAGCGGCATCCACCCCATTCGGGGTCTGCAGGTTGCGGGTTTCAAAAACAGGTGCCGCGTCAGATGTTTGCTGCAGCGGGATCGCTAGCGGTGCCGCGCGGCGGAGAGTGGCCTGCCAATGCGCCTCATCCGCGGCATCAAAGGGCGCAGCAGGCGCTGCGGACACCTGCGCGCCCGGGGTGCATAGCGTGGCGGGATCGACCGGTTTGCCGTCCATGTGCCGCAAGCCGGTGAGGGTCACGGGCTGCGTGGCGGTGCCGATGGTTACGCCATCTGAACTGACCGCCAGGATCTCGCCCGCTGGCCCCTGGGGGTGATCCGACACCAGCAGACCGCCCACCGCATAGAATGCGCCCGCCAGCCCAAGTTTCGCGCAAGCGAGCGGGTTGGCATAACCGCCGAAATCAAGGCCGCGCACCAAAGCGTCCAACGCCTCAGCAGGTTGGGTGAAATCAAGCACGCCCTGGCCCTCTGGCCGTTGCGCCTTGGCAAAATAGCTGCGCTGGCTCAGATCCTGGGCGGTGCGGTCCAAGGTGCCAGCCTCAAGCTGGGCCAAGACAGCGGCAAAGCTTTCCATCCCGGCGGCATAGCATTTGGAGTTCAGGCTAAAAGCTGTCTCATCCGGGGCGATATCGACCATCCGTTGGGCCAGCAGATCCCCTTCGTCCACGCCGCCTTCGATCACATGCCAGCTGACGCCATGGGTCTGCTCACCATTGATGATGGCCCAGGCGGGGGTGTTCAGCCCCGCATAGCGCGGCAGTGGGCCGTCGTGAAAGTTAATGGCCCCTTTGCTTGGCAGGGCCAGCACATCATCCGGGATCATGCGCAGGTTGGCGATGCTTAAGAACCAATCGGCCTGAATGCCCGCCTGCAACAGATCGCGCGGGGCCTCAGCCACGGTCAGCTTGTGGCCTTCGGCCCAGCCGCGCACGGCGCTGTCTTGGGTCACAACAGCGGCAAGGCTGTGGCCACCGGCCAGGATCATGTCACCGCAAGCGATGGTGAGGGATCTCGTCCCCCATCAGGACAGCGGTGAAGCCTTTGGGATTGAAGGTGGCGGTCATGACTTTTCCTCCGAAACGGGGCAGTGCGACAAAGCGGGTGTCGGGCGGGCCGGCAAGCCCAGGCCAAAGCGGATAAGATCGCGGTAAAACCCAGGCGGGTCTTGCGGGGTCCGGCGGCTGAGCGCGCAGCGCACCGTATGCAGAGCGCCGCCCGCCAGCTTGGCCACAAAGGCCAAAGCCGCATAGCCGCGTCCGTGGTTTTTGACAAAGTAGTGACGGCGCGAGGCATACCAATAGGTCGGAATGCGCTGCCAGTCCTTCATGCCGGTTGAAACAGAGCCGATGTGAACGACTTTGGCCGCAGGCACATACCAGCATTGCCAGCCTGCATCCGCACCCCGTTTGCACAGATCGGTTTCTTCGAAATAGAGAAAGAAGGTTTCATCAAACCCGCCGATCCGTTCCAGCATCGCGGCCCGCATCAGCACGCTGGCCCCCGCGACCCAATCGACCTGCGTTGTGTCATCCGGCAAGGCCGGTGCCACCACAGCGTTTTTAAGCATCCGGGTAATGGGGCCAAAGCGCGCGGCCCCTTCGAATTCGCCCAAAACGGACGGAAAACGGAAAGCCGTGGTGTGGGCGATGTTATCTTCGCCGCGCACATGGCTGCCTGCAAACCCTGCCTGTGCGGTGATTTCCAGATGGTGCAAAAGCGTACCAAGACAGCCCGCATCCGGGAAGGCATCCGAATTGAGCAGGTAGAAATAGTCAGGTGCCGTGCCATCCGACATCTGCATGCCCAACCCAATGTTATTGCCCGCCCCAAAGCCGCCGTTCACAGGCGACTGGACAAAGCGCACACGGCCCTGAGCATCCCAGCCCTTTTGGCGGATGGCCTGTTGCAAGATCTCGCCCGAGCCATCGCCGGAGGCGTTATCAACCACCACCAGTTCACACAGGGCCTGCGTGCCCGCCATATCAGCAAGCGCGGCCTCAGCCGCTTGCAGGGTCATTTGCGGGGTGCGGTAGTTCAACAGAACCACAAGGATATGAGGACGGCGCATCTGGGTCATTCGGCAGCCGTCGCGGGTGCCCAGCGGGCCTGGCCTTCGTCAAGCGCGCGGTCGATAACCTCGCGCAGCTCAGCGGCAAGGGTGGTGACATTGGGGGCAAGCACCATGCTGTCGTGATCGCCGGGGACTTCGATCACCTCAAGCTGCGGTGCATATTGCCGCCACTGGTTGTCTTCATAGACATATTCGCGGTCGGCACTCACCCAGTTCTGACCGGTCACTTTCCAATGCCGGTCAAGCGGCGGACGGAAGAGCGTCAGCGGGCCGTCCCAGTTGGGCGTTTGGTATTTGCCCACACCTGCCAGGAATCCAGCCTGAACCTTCAGATCGTTAAACGCGCCGCCTGCCGCGTCCTCAGATGCCGCAACGCCGGAGCGTTTTTGCATTTCCCAAGCCCAACGGGCCTTGGCCCAATCCACCAGATAGCGCGGACCTTTAGATCTGATTTCTGCAATCTTAATCAGCGCCTTATCAGGCTTTGTCAAAGTCGGCCGGACAGGCAAAGGCGTATCAAGCATCGCCAGAACGGCAACCTCTTGGCCCATGGCGCGCAGCTGTTGGGCCATTTCATAGGCGGTGACACCACCCCCGGAATAGCCGCTGATCAGATAGGGCCCTTGCGGCTGCACCCGCTGGATTTCACGCAGATAATCCCGCGCGGCTTCGGTGATATCATCATGCGGTGGGGTATCGCCAATCAGACCACGGGCCTGAATGCCGTAAACCTTGCGGTCAGTGGCAAGCGGCATCGCGATGTGGCGCAGGTTCAGCACATTGCCGAACATGCCTGCCACAATAAAGAGCGGTGGCGCATCCTGTTGAGCGCTTTGATTAAGCGGCACAAGGAATTCGAACTTTTCAACCGGGGCCGCGTCCGCCGCCACGGGCGCACCTTCCCCTGTATCGCCGGTTTCAGCGGCAATGAGGGCGGCACATTTGGCGATTGTCGGGGCCTCAAACAGCACCGATATTGGGAATTCCACCTTGAATTCGCGTTTAACACTGGCAAAGAGCCGAACCGCGATCAGCGAATGGCCGCCCAGGTCGAAAAAGCTGTCTTCGACGCCAACGGGGCTGACGCCCAGCAGGTTTTGCCAGATATCGGCCAAACGCTCTTCGATGCTATTGCGCGGCGCCACATAGCTGCCATCCAGATCGGGACGTTCAAAGCTTTGGCCCATGGCGGCCTGCTCTTGTGCGGGTTGATCCGCCTGGGCGATCAGCCCTTTGAGCGGCAGCGAAGATACCATGACCTGGGGCTTGCCCAGTGCCAACGCACGGCGCAGCGCATCGGGGCCTTCCTGCGCACGGATGCCTTGTGAGACAAGATAGGCCAGGCGTTCTTCGGCGGCGGACATCGGCGCATCGGTGTCTTCGACATCGTCAAACACAACCTCAGCCGGGGTCAGCGGGGCCGTATCAAACCCATCCTCCAGCCGCTTCATGGCAAAGTTCATGACCTCAATCAGCACGGCACCCGTGGTGTCCGTGATCGTGACGTCAAAGGCGGCAAAACCGTCGCCCTGTGCGCTGTCGCTCAACCGGACCCATGACCGGATTTCAGCAGGCAGCGGCGCATGCACGCGGATCGTGCCATAAGAGACCGGCACCCAGAGATGGCTGTTTTCATAGCCCGGCACCAGCGACATGGCCCAGCCTGTGGCCAGGTCCATCAGTCCTGCATGCATGAGGTGCCCGTCCTCAAGATCCCCTTGCAGATCCTCCGCCAGGCTAAGTTGCGCAATCCCTTCGGAGGCACCAAGACCGGTGGCGCGCAGCACATGCCAGCGTGGGCCAAAGGCAAGATGGGCTTCTTGCGGGGACCGGATGCGGTCCGTCACGGTGGCGTGGTTCAACGGGCCACAACGGCCCTCAATTGTGGCCAGGTCCAGGGCAGCAGGCACGGGGGCCTGCGCTTCGCTGAGGCTGGCTTGGGCATGCAGCTGCCAGCCGGATTTGCCTTGCAGCACACAGTCGCTGCGCATCTCAACGGTAGATCCCTCAGCGCCTGGGTGCAGGGTGATCTGCATGTCGCGTTGGGCGTGATCCTCCACCGACATGGCACGCAGGAAATAGAGATCGTTGATCTCAAACCGGGTCAGGCCCTGTGCCTGTGCGGTTTCGGCCAAAAGCTCAATATAGCCGGTGCCGGGCAAGATGGCTTGGCCGTCTTTGGTGCGGTGCTGATCCAGTACCCAGTCTGATGATTTGAGTGATGCGGTGAAAACCGGGTGGCCCGCCGCGTCCGCACCAGCGGTATCCAGCAATGCGCCACGGACTTTGCGTGCGGGCAACACATCGCTGGCCCCGCCTGAGATGGCATTGGCGGCCATGCCCACATCGGCCCAGACGCCCCAGTTGACGGCGACCACTTTGGTCGACGCGTCTTTGCGCGCGGCGGCAAAGGCATTCAGCCAGGCATTGGCGGCAACGTAATCCACCTGCCCCGCAGAACGGGTGGCGGTGGAAGTGGATGAAAAGAGCACCAAAAGCTCCAACGCGCCATCTGGCAACAGTTGGTCAATGACACGCAGGCCTTGCACTTTGGGGGCCAGCACGGCCTCCATCTGAGCATCCGTTTTGGCCAAAAGTGGCGCGTCATCAAGATGGCCAGCGGCATGGATCACGCCGGTCAGGCCGCCCAGGCGTTCCTGCAGGTCTTCGACCACGCGGCGCATCTGGGCGATGTTGGTCACATCGGCATGAGCCACCTCAATTCGTCCGCCGGTGCTGGCTGCCAGATCTTCAAGACGTTTGACGGCATGCATCCGCCGCGCGCTGCGGTCGGTTGTGGAGGTGCGGGCCAAATAGCTGTCCCAATCGCTCCGCTCTGGCAGTGCGTCGCGCGACAGCAGAACCACATGCGCCTTGTGATTGCGCAGGATATCCGCCGCCAGGGTCTGGCCAATACCGCCAAAGCCCCCGGTGATCAGATAGGTCCCGCCCGCACGGAAGGCTGGTGTTTCCGTCTGGGGCAGTGGGATGTCTTTGTATGACATCTCATAGCGTTTTTCGCCCCGGTAGGCCGCGATGATGTTTGCCGGTGCGGCCAACAGATCTTCTAACAGGCGTTCTGTGGCGGCCCCATCGGGCTGTGATTTTGGCGCAGGCTTGGCAAACCAGCCGGTTTTAACGGGCGCTGCCGGCACAGGCGGTTCCAGATCAATCTGGGCGCAGGTCACACCCGGCAGCTCGCGGGCCAGCACACCCACAGGGCCTGACACAAGCGCCTGTTCGGGGTGCATCACAGCCTCGCCGCGCACTTGGGCAGCACTTGTTGTGAAGACTGTCAGATGCAGATCCTTATCCATCTCCGCTTCGCTCAGCGCTTGGGCCAGCCACGTCAGGCTCCAAAAGCCCTGTTCGAGGTTGCGATCAAATGCGGAGGAGCCGGGACGGGGTGCGATATGATGATCCGTCAGCCAGAAATGGCCAATGCGGTCGGGCATGGCATCTTGCTCTTTCAGAGCGACCATCAGTTGGTCATACCCTGCCCGGCCCTGTTCAGCGGCCAGTGTGAAACTGTGGGCATCATGTGCCGCAAAACTGTCGCCCGCCCGAACGGTGATGACGGTATGGCCAGCCCCGCGCAATGCGGAGATGGCTGGCCCTGCGGGGCCATCGGCATCCGCAAACATCAGCCAGGTCAGAGGCTGGTCGCCCAGATCAGACGAGACATCCAAGTCAATGTCAGCAAAGCGCGGACGCCAGGCGGGCACAGCCCCCCAATCGGCGATGTCGTCAGACCGGGTCAGCGCAGGTGCCACATCAGCAGCGATGGCTTTGCCAGGTTCGATGAAATAGCTCGCCCGCTGGAATTGATAGGTGGGCAGCAGCACGCGGTTGCGCCGTGCCTCCCCCCAGATCTGAGACCAATCCGCCTCAACACCGCAGGCCCAAAGACGGCCTATCACACCCAGGAAATAGGCGTCATCGGCCATATCCTGATCGGGGTGGCGCAGGCTGGAGAGCACTTGGGCCGGGGCCACATCATCGCTCATTTGTGCAAGCGCAGAGAGCGCCTTGCCGGGGCCAACCTCAAGATAGACGCGCTTGCGCGCTGCGCTGAGCGTGGCGATGCAATCGGCGAAGTTTACCGTATTGCGCAGCTGGCCCACCCAATAGGCGGGGCTTGTTGCCTCATCCGCGGTGATCATCTGACCAGAACGGTTGGAGACAAAGGGCATCTGCGGCGCTTGCAGATCCAGCGTGGCGAGGAAATCCTCATAGCGTTTCAGGATCGGCTCCAACATCCGGCTGTGTGCGGCGATGTCGATGGCGATGCGCTGGTATTCCAGCCCCGCGTTGCGCAACCGGTCTTGCATGGCATTGAGCGCAGCCTGCGGCCCGGACACTGCGATCAGTTCCCGCGCATTAACAGAAGCGATATCAAGCTCGTCGCCCAACAGCGGCGCGATGGCCTCCATCGGGGCAGAGATCGACAGCATGCCGCCCGCAGGCACTTCGTCAAAAAGACGGCCCCTAAGCAGCACAAGATCAATCAGGTTTTCAAACGTCATCACACCGGCCAAACAGGCAGCGACGTTTTCCCCCATGGAATGGCCCACCATTGCGGCAGGCTGCACGCCCCAGGACATCCAAAGCTTGGCCAACGCATATTCGACGATGGCAATCAGGGGCAGCTGAACGGAGGGCTGTTTCAGCTTTTCGGCCGCGGCATCCATCCCATCAGGGTCAGGCAGCCACAGGGCGCGGATGTCATAATCAAGCTGCGGGGCCAGATGATCGAGGCCGCGGTCCATCCACTCGGCAAACTCAGGCTCAGTCTCATAAAGGTCACGGGCCATGCCCGCATATTGCGCGCCACCACCGGGGAACATGAAGACCGTTTCGGGATTTTCACCCAAAGCGTCATGGGTAAAGACCTGGCGGGTATCGCCCCCCTCAAGCAAGGCGGCGGCCTCTTCATGGGTTTCGGCCACCACAACGCGGCGCTTTTCAAAGGCGCGGCGGCCCTTTTTCAGGGTAAAGGCGACGTCAGCCAACGGTTGGTCGGGATGCGCGCGCAGGTGCGCGGCAAGGGCGGCGGTATTGGCGTCAAGGGCGGCTTTGGAGGCACCGGACAGGGTAAGGACGTGAAA
Source organism: Sulfitobacter sp. GN1-4 (assembly GCF_055693825.1). Lineage (NCBI taxonomy): Bacteria > Pseudomonadati > Pseudomonadota > Alphaproteobacteria > Rhodobacterales > Roseobacteraceae > Sulfitobacter > Sulfitobacter sp. GN1-4. The sequence continues at coordinate 2,741,286 of NZ_JBVFUQ010000003.1, forward strand.
CGGCCAATCGCTTTCCTCGGACGGGGCGCGCGCGGGGGCCTCTTCCAGGATGGCATGGGCGTTTGTGCCCCCAACGCCCAGCGCATTCACAGCCGCACGGCGCGGTGTGGCGCTGTCCTGCCAAGGGGTCAGCTGGTCATTGACGCGGAAAGGTGAGCCGTCAAAGGGGATCGCGGGGTTTGGCGCTTCATACCCCAACGAGGGCGGCATTTGCCGGTGGTGCAGCGCAAGTGTGGCTTTGGCCAGACCGGCCACGCCTGCGGCGGTATCCAAATGACCGATGTTGGTTTTCACAGACCCGATGCGGCAGAAATCTACCGCGTCTGTCTGCGCGCGGTAGGCTTCGGTCAGCGCGGCCACTTCGATGGGATCGCCCAGATATGTGCCGGTGCCGTGGCATTCGACCATGCCGATGCTTTGCGCCGCCACCCCGGCAGCATCCAGTGCTGCGGCAATGGCCCGGGTTTGGCCATCCACCGAAGGGGCCAGGTAGCCCGCTTTCTGCGCGCCATCGTTATTGACGGCAGAGCCTTTGATCACGGCCCAGATGTGATCGCCATCTGCGATCGCATCCTCCAACCGGCGCAGCGCAACGGCCCCAGCCCCTGAGCCAAAGACAGTGCCTTGGGCGCGGTGGTCAAAGGCATGGCAATGGCCATCCGGAGAAAGGATTTCGTTTTCCTTAAATTCATACCCGCGCCCTTGGGGCAATTCGATGGTGACCCCGCCCGCAAGCGCCATATCCACCTCGCCTGCCCGCAGCGCTTGGCAGGCATAGTGGATGGCCACCAGCGATGTGGAACACGCGGTTTGCAGGTTGATCGAGGGGCCATGCAGGTCAAAGACATGGCTCACACGGGTACTGAGAAAGTCCTTGTCGTTGCCGGTATGGCGCAGCAGGAACATGCCCACATCATCCACCAGATCGGGGTTGGAGCAGATGTTGAAATAGAAATAGCTGCCCATCCCGCAGCCTGCATAAACACCAATCGGACCGCCGATGGTTTCAGGCGGATGACCGGCCTGCTCCATCGCTTCCCAAGCCACTTCTAAAAACTTGCGGTGTTGGGGGTCCAGGATGGCTGCGTCTTTTGGAGAAAACCCAAAGAAATCAGCATCAAAGCTGTCAAAATCGTCCAGAACAGCGGCGGCTGGCACATAGTTTTTGCGCGCCATGTTTTCGGGTGTTTCCCCTGCGGCCAGCAGCTCTTCTTCGGACAGGCGGCGGATGGATTCCACACCGTCGCGCAGGTTGTTCCAATAGGCATCCACATCGGCAGCACCGGGCACATTGATGCCCATGCCAACGATTGCAATGTCGTTGTTGGATCCAAGTGGCTTTGAAGACCTAGTCATCTGTATCGTCACTCCGCGCGGCGCCGAAAATGAAACAGGAGCGCCATGGTTCGTTCTGCAATTGATCTCGATCTAAGGGACAATCTGGGCAATTTTATGCCTTTAGGTCCGGCAGACGCCAAAATCGCTGAATTTTATGCAAAGTTGCTGCCCTTTGGTCAGGGGAATATCACAACAATTTCACCCTCAGCCCGTGGATTATTGCCGCATCGTGAACAATTGCGCCACGTTTCACTCCAAAGCCGCTCGGGACCGGCACGAGATTGCCTATAGAATCGTGCGTTTTCCCTGCGGTGTGCCCTGCCCGCCCATCGCCGCCTGTGACAGTGCAAAGCGGGGGTGGTCCGGCGCTGTGGCAGACGTTTTTCGGCATGCCCCAGGATCGCACCCGCCGTCAGCCATGTCAGCGGGGTGAGCGTGGCGTTCAACAGCATGTCCATCAAGGTGATCCCCAGGATCAGGCAAAGGGCTGGCAAATAGGGAGAGAGCGGCACCTCAGAGCGGTAGCGCAAAGACCACCAGATCATCACCAGCGGCAGGGCCAGCAGCCCCATTTCGCAGATGTATCCCAACCAGCCGAAGGTGCCAAAGACGATAATCCACCGCCCATCTGGAATCGTCAGGATCTCAGCGGTTTCAGCATCGCGCACCAGGTTGCGGCCCCAACTGGACCAGCCAAAGAGCGGACGTTCAGCGGCGCGGGCCAGCAGTTGCTCTTCGTTGTCAAAGCGGTAGCCAAGCGATTGCGCGCGGTCTGCATTGATGGATTCCGCCAGCGCCAGCAGGCTGTCAATCGGCACCAGCTGCATGTTGCGCAACATCGGATAGGCCACAGCCGTAAAGGCAAAGATCGTCGCCACCCGCACCTGCCAGTGCAAAGGCGTAAACAGGATCAGAGGTGTGAGCGCCAGACCATAGGCGAAAGCCGCAAGGCTTTTGCAGAGCAACAGCAGCACAAAAAGATAGCCCGTGGCGAGGTAGTATTTCCACCGGTCAATCGGCTTGATCGTCGGGGCAAGTGCGGCGGCGGCCAAAAGGCCAGTGCACACCATCAGCGCGACCCAAAGACCGTGTTCCAGGAAGATCACAGGCCGGAAGCCGCTGCCCCGAATGGTCTGGCCAAAGGAATGCTGGAAAAAGCCGTAGATCCAGGTGTTGAGCTGCGGGCTGAGCCGGATCTCAATCAAGGCGGGGATGGAATAGATCAGGGTCCCGACCATAAAGGCAAAAAGGATCTCACGCAGCCCGTCTTCTGTAGACAGAAACTGCCGGGCCAACAGGAAGGGCACGAGGGTCAGCAGCTGCAAGATCAACACCGAGCCTACATCGCGCAGATTCTGGCCAGGCAATTGGTGCGTGATGAACTGAATGGGGTCTGATCCTGCTAGGATCTCAAAATAAATCGGATCCAGGTTCGTCACCACGGTGGGAATGGCACAGAACAAAAACCCAGCGGCAAGCACCCCGGCGACACGGGATTGCGGCCACAGATGCACCTTTTGGCGCACCGCAAAGACCATGATCAACAAGACCGCCAGATTGGGAATGGTCATTTTGTTCATCGATGGGATCAGCGGCAGGTCAAACTCTGTCACCGGGGGCAGAAACAAATAGCCGCCCAGGATTGACCAGATCAACGCCCGCTCAAGCTTGACCGTGCGAAACAACACGAAGCACACCATAGGCCAGATGGCCAGCATCAGATATGCGAGCGGATTTCCCATCAAAGTCCTGTTTTTACGCGCGTTTGAGATGGCACTTATCATGCCACCCGGGATCTGTCATCTTACCACAGGCCGTGGCAATGCTGGCACCCTAGCGCATAAACTGTCACCAAATGCGGATATATCTGTGTTTTTACTGGGGCAACTGGCCTAAGCCAAAGGGCAAGAGCAGCAAAAAAGAGATCCCCCCGTGCGCATCGGCCCGCCCGCATCGGCGATTGACATCAACATGGCCAGCCGCCCTGCCCTGTTTGCGGCAGTGCGGCAGCGTTTGTCGGCCAAAGACGGCTTTGCACTCGCCACCATCAACCTCGATCATCTGACCAAATTGCCGGTCGATCCCGCCTTTCTGGCCGCCTACAAAGCGCATGATCTGATCGTTGCGGACGGCAGGCCTGTGGTCTGGCTGTCGCAATTGGCGCGCGCGCCGGTGGAATTGATGCCCGGCTCTGATCTGATTTTGCCGCTTTGTCAGCTTTGTGCTGAGCTGAAGGTGCCCATCGCGATGGTGGGCAGTTCGGATGCAGCGCTGAGCGGGGCGGCGACGGCTTTGCAGGCGCAGGTGCCCGGATTGAAGGTGGCATATCTCCACGCGCCCGCCTACGGCTTTGATGCCCAAGGCACCGCAGCAGACGCGATTTTCAAAGAGCTGGCAAGCTCTGGTGCGGGGCTGTGTTTTATCGCTTTGGGCGCGCCAAAACAGGAGCTTTTTGCCGCCCGTGGGCGCAGCTTGGCCCCCAAGTTGGCTTTGCCTCCATCGGTGCGGGGCTTGATTTTCTGGCCGGTCATCAAGTGCGCGCGCCCAAGATCATGCGGATGCTGGCGCTTGAATGGCTGTGGCGGGCGCTGCAAAGCCCCAGACGGATGTTTCCCCGATATGCCAAGTGTTTTGCCATCTTGCCGGGGCTGGCCTGGCACGCGTGGCGACAGCGGTAGACGCTATTTGTATTCGATAATGCCCTGGCGGCGCCGCGTGGCTTTGTTGCGGTAAAACTGCAAGGCCCCTTGGGCTTCGGGAAACTTGCTGAGGGTCGTGAAAACAGCCCATGCAGTGCCTTCGCGCCGGGCCAATCGGGCGATTTGAAGCGGGTATGCCGCCAATAGCAACGCGCCAGGCCAACCGATCAGGGCGGCAAGCACAACGCTCACCGCAGGCAACGCCGCCCCCCAAAGCAGCGCGCGGCGCGTTTCTGCCACCCAGTGGCGTTCGGGCGGTGCCCCATGCAGGGCGGCCCCTTCTGCAAAGGCGTGCCCGGCCCGTTTGGCCCGCTGCCACCATTGACCAAACTGGGTCAGCGCGGCGTCATGCCATGTCATTTCCGCCTCCAGCCGCCAAATCTGCCAGCCGGCTGCGCGCAAGCGAACGCAAAGTTCAGGCTCTTCGCCCGCGATCAGGCTGTCGCGGTAGCCGCCCAGCGCGCGCACCGGGGCCACACGCATCAGCGCATCCCCACCGCAGGCCTTGGCCTCTCCCACTGGCGTGTCCCATTCGCGGTCGATGAGCGCGTTATAGACAGACGCCTCCGGATACCGCTCGCGCCGTCTGCCGCAGACGACGGCTACCTTGGGGCGGTCCATCAGGAAAGCCACGGCGGTGTCCAGCCATCCGTCGCGCAAGACGCAATCGCCATCCAGAAACTGCACGAAATCATAGGTGTCTGGCACCCTTTCCAGCCCGGCATTGCGCGCGCGCGCGGCGGTAAAGGGCTGATCCATGTCCAGTGCGACCACCGTTGCCCCGCGTGCGCGGGCCGCCTCCACCGAGCCATCAGAAGACCCGCTGTCGACATAGATGATCGCGCCCACCTGCCCTTGCAACGCCTCCAGGCAGGCCACCAACCGCTGCCCTTCGTTTCGGCCAATCACCACCGCAGCGATGTTCAAGGGGCGTATCCTTCTACAAAGGCGTCATAGGCCGGGGAGCCCACAAGAAAGCCCGCCCGCACCAACAGCTCTGCGCGGTTCCAGGCGCGGGCATCCAGCGAAAAGAGCGTCAGATCCGCAGCCTCAGACACAGCGGCAATGCGCGCGGCGTCTTCGCCATGGGCGAACTCACCCGACCGCACGGTCGCCGTATCCCGGCCAACGGTGTCGCCTGCGAATTTGTAGTGTTTCAGCACCCCGGTGATGTCGGCACAGCGCACCCCCATCGACAGATGCGGATGGCGGCCCGGGCTGACCTCGGGTCCGTTAAAGATTAGCGGATGTTTTGTCAGGCAGCAGTTTTCGCCAAACACCTTGCCCCGCACCCCCCCAAAACAAAAAGCGATGTCGGCGTTTGGCACGCTGTTGGGTTTCAGAAGCTCTGAAAACGGGATGTCGGGGCTGTGGTAGGGAAATTTGTCAACGGTGCTGACATCGAAATAGGTCTGTTCCTGAATGGATTGTTCAAACGTCAACTGCGCTGAGGCCTGCAAGGGGCCTTTGCCAAACATATCCAGCATCTGACACACCATGGCAGTGGCATTTTGCGCCTCAAGATAGCTGAGCAGCCCCTTCAGCCCGATCTTCGCACGCCCCGGGAAATCAAAGATCTCATCCATATCGACATAAAGACACCACCGGTTTTGACCGTAGGTTTGCGCCGGATATTCGCGCATCAGATCTTCGAATTGGCTGAGCGGCAGGTGGCATTCATCAATGATCGTCCCCGGCTCTGCCTTGATCCCGGCCAGCGTGCCATCGGTTGAACCGTTGTCGATAAAAGCAAAATGGTTGATGCCCAACGCGCGGTAATAGTCAAAAAGCGCATCCAGGAAATAGGCCCCATTTCGGATGAGAAAGACGGCCAGCACCTCGCCTTCAGGGACGGCGTCCTGCGTAGGTCCGTGCAGATGGCGCAGCGCGCGCGCAAAGCGGGAGCGGCGGCGACGCTCAGTGCTGCGGTGCCACAAACGGCGAAGAATATGCGCAGGGCCCTTCATAAGAATCCCCATACGCCAGTTCGCCACAGCGGTCTACTACTCCGCCCCCGCCCGGTGTTCTTTCCAGCGCAGATAGGCATTTGCGCCCCATGTCGCAAAAGGCTGGGGCGGCAAGGGTTTGGGTCTGTCTTCGCGGGCGAAGAAATCAGTGATACCTGAGGTCTGACCCAGTGCCATCTCAGCCGCGGCAATGCCTGTCAGGGTGCCACGGGCGGTGCCAAGCCCGTTTTGCACACAAGCTGTGGTAACGCCGCGCGCCACCTCTTGGGTTACGGTGACACCGTTCAGCGTGAGGCACAGATGCCCCGCCCAGGCGTATTCCGGGGGGTGCTGGGCCAATGTGGGAAAACGTTCGGCGAGTTTTCTGGCTTGAACGGCGCTGGCCCTTTTGGTCTGCCGCGCGCTGGCCTGCATGGACGGGGCAACCGTGGCACAGGTGCGTGTGATGATCCGGTTGCCGCCCTGCGCGGTGTCGATACGGCGCATCGTGGTGCCTGTGGGATCTGCGGGTGTGACCCCCCACCGCGCGGCCCCGCCAATGGCCTTCAACTCATCCGGGGACAGTTCAGGGGTCATGGAGGCATAGAGGAAAAGCTGGATCAGCGCGCCCTTGGCGATGCCAAAGCTTTCTAAATGCCCGTTGGTGGCCAGAATGATCTGACCGGTCTCAACCTTGCCTTGCGGTGTTTCAACCTGCCATCCGGCTGTCTTTTCGGTGAAGGCGGTGACGGGGCAATGCTCTACGATCTGCACGCCCTGCCGTCTGAGCCCAGCGGCCAGCCCCTGCACATATCCCGCAGGCTGCAACATCAGTGTGCCAGGCGTATAAAGCCCTGAGACATAGTGCCGTGACCCCGTCAGCTCTTGCATCGCTTGGGCGTCAAGCCATTCGCTGCGCTCGCCCAGGCTTTGCAAATGTGTGGCGTAGGACCGGTTATGCGCATCACCCTTGCTGGATGCCGCACCGTTCACCTTGCCTGCAGGTTCGGCATAGGCAGGGTTGATCTGGTAGTCGGCCACAGCATCCTGCGCAAAACCGATGGCTTGGCGGTTGAGCGCGATCAGCTCGCGGTCATCGCCCCCGCCTGCGTAGTCATCTGAGGCCAGATCATGCGGCAGGTCGATCATGAAGCCAGAGTTGCGCCCGGCTGAGCCTTCGCCAACGCGCAGGGCATCCAGGATGAGGATGCGCAGCGTTGGGTCAAGCTGGTGCAGCCGCCGCGCCGCCGACAGCCCTGCAAAACCCGCGCCGATGATGGTGATGTCCGCCTTGGCCGGAGTAGGCAGCGGTTGGGGCTGTGCATAGTCGCCCAGGATTTCGGCCCAGGCGGCGGGGGTTGCAAACTGTGGCGTGCGCGCCGCGCGGTACATCAAAGGCCCAGACGCGGTTTGAGCGAGTTAAGCGCATCCACCAGTGCATCATGCGCGCCCGCCTCAGCCATGTGCGTCTTGACGCTGGCGTTCAGCCCACCTTCGGTGGCCAGGCTGGTCAGCAGCGTTTCAAAGTCATCTCCCTGCTCTGCCATTTGCCGCAAGAAGCCTGCAAAAACGCCCGCCACATAGGTCTCTGCCGCCTTTTCGTCACCGGTTTGAGCCCCCAGCCACTTTGCCCCTGTCTGCATCAACGCAATCAGCGGCGCAGACAAAGCCGATCCGCCGAAATGCGCATTCAGCGCGGTCTCAGACGCCACCGGCAGGATTGTGTTGGTGCCCCCATAAAGGGAGGCCAGCACTGCGTTGGCCGGATAGACCGGCAGCATCGACCCACCGGATGCGATGGCAGAGAGCGGTATGGTGATTGCGATGTCTTCTGCAGGTGTGCAGAGCTGTTGCAATGCCTCCAACGGTACATCCGCCATGACCGAGATCACCGTCTGATCAGCGCGGAACGGCAGATGGGCCAGCTCTGCGCGGGCGACATCGGCCATCAGGCACAGAAACACGACATCTGACTGCGCCACGACGTTGGCGTTCTCAGCGATCTGCACCTCCGCGAAGCGATCCGCAAGCGCTGCCGCTTTGCCCGCGCTGCGCGGGGAGACACGGATGTCATGGCCCTGCCCGGCCAGCCCGTGCACCATGGCAACGGCGATCTCTCCGGTTCCGATAAATCCGACCCGCATCAGGACACAGCCTCATCTGCATCGTCTGCCAAATCCAGCCAGATGGTCTTGAGCTGGGTGTATTGGTCATGGGCATGAATGGCATTGTCGCGCCCGCCAAAGCCCGATTGTTTGTAGCCCCCAAAGGGCGTGGCGATGTCACCTTCGCCGTAGCTGTTTACGGTCACCGTGCCTGCCCGCAACATCCGCGCGCCGCGCAGGGCCCGTTTGGCGTTGGCGGTGAAAAGCGACGCACACAATCCGTAAGCTGTGTCATTGGCGGTGGTGATGGCTTCGTCAAAGCTGCTGATCTCAAGGACGGACAGCACAGGGCCAAAGATCTCTTCACGTGCTAGGCGGTGGGCGTTGTCAGGGACGTCCAGAACCGTCGCCTCAACAAAGGTGCCGGCCTGGGTGCTGCCTCCAACATGCGCTTGAGGTGCGCCTTCCAAGTAGCTGGCAACCTTATCAAAATGCGCCTTTGATACCATCGCACCCAACCGCGTTTCAGGATCCAGCGGATCGCCCAGGGGCCATTCACGGGTGTGCGCCACGATCCGGTCCAGAAGCTCAGATTTGATGGATTTCTGCACGATCAGACGGCTGATGGCTGAGCAGTTTTCGCCCATGTTCCAGAACGCCCCGTTGACGATATGCGCCGCGACACGGTCGAGGTTTTCCGCGTCCTCCATCACGATGCAAGGGTTCTTGCCGCCCATCTCAAGCACCACCTCTTTGGCGTTGCTGTCGCCTGCATAGCCCAGAAACCGCTTGCCCGTTTCGGTGGAGCCGGTGAAGCTGACCATATCGATGTCCATGTGCCGCCCGATGGGTTCGCCCACCTCCGGCCCCAGCCCCGGCACCACATTCAGCACCCCGCGCGGCACGCCCGCTTCATGGGCCAGTTCCGCCACGCGCAGCGCGGTGAGCGATGTTTCCTCAGCCGGTTTGACAATCACCGAACAGCCAGCGGCCAGCGCCGGGCCAATCTTCCAGGCGAGCATCAGCAGCGGGAAGTTCCAAGGCAGCACCAGTCCCACAACACCAATGGGTTCACGCACCACCATTGCGATGTGGTCGTCCGATGCCGGTGCCACCTGATCATACATCTTATCAATGACTTCTGCGTGCCACTTAATGCAGTGGATGGTTTCGGGAATGTCTACGGTTTCGCAATCAAAGATGGTCTTGCCGCTGTCGAGGCTTTCCATCACCGCCAGCTCACGCGCATTGCGGGTCAGCAGTTTGGCAAAACGGATCAGGATGTCTTTGCGCGCTGACGGATGCATGCGCGACCAGCGGCCATCCTCAAAAGCGTCACGCGCCTTGGACACGGCGAAATCCACGTCTTCGGCCCCACAGGCGGCAATATCGGCCAGCTTTTCACCGGTGGCGGGGTTCATCGTTGCAAAGGTCTTGCCAGTCGCGGCAGGCCGGTAGCTGCCGTCGACAAAGGCGGTTGTGGGAAAGGTCAGGTTGGCGGCCAGGGCGGCGTATTCTTCGCGGGTCAGCAGATCCATGGGTTAGCCTTTCTCAATCTCAGCAATGGTGGCTTTGAGCACGCGGATCACCTGCTCTAGGCTGCGTTTGTCGTCTTTGTTCAGCGGTTTGAGCGGTGGCATCATGCCGCCCGCCTCGATGCCTGCCATGGTCGTGCCGTGCTTGACGCATTGTACAAACTTGCCGCCCTGCTCGAGCACCCGCATCAGCGGCATCATCGCGGACATGATACGGCGACCTTTGGCGAAATCGCCCTCCACCGCGCAGGCCTGATAGAGCGCCACATGTTCGCGGGGCAGAAAGTTGGAGCCTGCACAGACCCAGGATTGTGCGCCCCAGGCAAAGAATTCCAACGCCTGATCATCCATGCCGCAGGACATCTGGATATGCGGATAGTCACGGGCCAGCAGGTGCACGCGGTTGATATCGCCTGAGCTTTCCTTGATCGCGCAGATGTTGCGGGAGCGGCCCACGCGGTCCAGAAACTCTTCGCCCATGTTCACGCCCATCCGGCCCGGGTAGTTATAAAGCATCACCGGCAGGTCAGCGGCGCGGTCGATGGCCGGGGCGTTGAGCGCATTCTCACGCTCAGTAGGGACGGCATAGGGCGGCGTGCCCAAAAGGATCGCATCCGCCCCCATCTGCCGCGCGCCAGAGGCCAGGGCGATGCTGTCCGCTGTGCGCATGGTGCCGGTGCCCACGATGATCGGCAGGCGGCCTGCGATGCGGTCTTTGGTGAACGCCGCAAGCGCCAGCCGTTCTTCGACGGTTTGCGCGTAATTCTCCCCCGTTGAGCCGCCCGAGATGATGCCATGCACGCCAGCTTCAATCAGATGTTCCACCTGATCTGCCAGCGCGTCTTTGTGAAAGCTGCCATCCGCATGAAGCGGGGTGATGATGGGGGTGTAGATCCCCTTAAATTCAAAGATCGGCGTCATAAGCTCCTCATGCGGAATGTGCGCGGCCCAGGGGCAAGTTCAGCCCCTGCGGCATGACAAAACTTTCGATGTTATTGCGGGACAGGTTCCAATGCTGGATGGCCAGGTCGGCGGCGGCATCCTCATCGCCTGCCTCAATGGCTGCGATGATCGCATCATGCTGTTGGCTGGCCGCGTCCAGATTTTCCGTGGTTTCCGTGTCGCGCGGGCGGAAAAAGGTCATGGAGATGCGGGCATGATCAATAAGAAGCCGCTGGAAACTGGGCATCAGATAGACATTGCCCGCCATTTCACCGGTGATTTCGTGAAAGCGGTTGTTGGCCAAAGCACGCGCGGCCACATCCCCCTGACGCAACGTTGTCCTAAAGATGACCTGCGCCGCCCTTAGGGCTGAGATCTGCTCTGCGGTGGCATTCTGAGCGGCCAGACGCAGGATCGCCGCGTAGATCATCGGTGCGGCCAGAAAGAAATCCCGCAGGGTCCGATGGCTCATTTCGGCCACCCGCGCGCCCCGGTTTTCGCGGATCTCGACATAGCCTTCGCCGGCCAATTGGCGCAACGCATCGCGCAAAGGCGTGCGCGACAGCTGCCAGCGCTCAGACAATGTGGTTTCATCCAGGTCTTCGCCTGGGGCCAAAACCTGGGTCAGGATCGCGTGGCGCAAATGTGCTATGACGTCGGCCTTGCTGGCCTTTGCTGTGCGCATCGCTCTCCCCCTTGCGTGCCTGAGTCGCGGGAGTTTTAGCACATTGTACAAAATGTGTACAATTTGAATTCACAGAATTTATGGCAGGCGTTTGAACGCGCCGCCGTCCGCCTTAGCTGCGCAGTTGGGCGTTGTTCTGGGACCGCATGTCGGGGGTATAAAACGTCTGTTTCGCCCGCCCGGCATGTTTTGAGGCATAAAGCGCCACATCTGCATCCGACAAGATCTCTTCTTTGCTGACTTCCTGGCCCGCCTGCACCCAAACGGTACCGATGCTGGCGGACAGCAAACACTCCTGCCCCTCAAACATGATCGGCTTTTCCAGATTGGAGATGATGCGGTTCCCGATCCGCCGCAGCGTTCTTTCATCCCGCACCTGGGGAAAGACGATGGTGAACTCATCGCCGCCAATACGCGCCACGGCGTCCTGGGCCCGCGTCACGGCCAGCATGATCTTGGCCACCTCTTTGAGCACATGATCCCCCGCCGCATGCCCCAGCGTATCGTTCACCGCTTTGAAGTAGTCGAGATCAATTTGCATGACTGCAAAATCGCGCCCTTCCACCAACAGCTTGCCCAGCAGATTGTTCAGCGCGCGGCGGTTGTTCAGCCCGGTGAGTGGATCGGTATAGGCCTGTTCCTCAGCCGCGCTTTTGGCCCCTTGCAGACGCGCATTCAGGCGGTGCGTCGCCTCCATCGCGGCTGTTTTGGCCTCAATCAGATAGAGCATTTCAATAGCCAGATCAGTCGCGGCAAAATCAGCGTTGGTTAAGGCATAGTCCCGCACGCCGTCCACGATGGATATCCCGAAACTGAGGTTCACGACCAAGGTATCCTGATCCGCGCCCGTGGGCACAATCACTCCTTTGAGCGTGGTATAGGGCGATTGGCGCAGCTTGAGGTGCAATTTGTGGTGGGCCGCCCATTGCAGATCGCAAACCGAGCGGAACGCGCGGGGGCGCTTTACCTCAAACACTTCCAGAAAACAGGCACCCACCTTGGCCCCCTGCGCCTCCATCTTTTGCAAGGTGGGGCCAATGTGCAGGATTTCGCCATCCGCTGCCAACACCATGTGCATCGGGCAAAGGACATCCAGCGCGGCTGTGTCTACATGGCTCATCCCGTGACGATGGCACCAAGATCAAAGTGCCTGCCTTCTGTAAACTCTGTCTCAACCAGGCGGATGGAGACCACCTCTGACCCGGCGCTTTCGCCCAGATGCTCCAGCAGGGCCAGGGCCCCATAATCATCTGCCATCGCTCTGAGGACCCCCATCAGGACATGGCCGTACCCATCAAGCGGAGACTGGCAACGCAGCACAAAACAGCTTTCTGTCGGGTGGCGCACTTCGATGGGGGGCAACATCAGGTCCGGAATGGCCAGGCGCACCCGGTCGTGCAGATCGTCCAGCGAATGCAGAAAATCAACAAAGTCGATCCCGCCAAACCGCAACAGGCGCCGCACAGCCTCAAACCCGCGGTTGGACACGATGAAGGTGCCAACATCCTCCATCAACTCTTCTCTGGGGCGCGCGACAATCTCAGCTGTGGCGTTCAACAAGGTCGCCGTGCAGCTGTGATGGTATTTCAGCATGCTTTCGAATTCGGTAAAATCCAGCCCCGCTTTGCGCGTGACATTCTGCCAAACATCGTGGCCGAAAGTCTCTGAAACAAAGAGCTGGATACTACGATTGATCAGCCCATGCATGGCCGTAGGTCTCCCATCCTGATGCTTTGATCATTCGGGAAACAGATTAAGATTTGGCCAATATGCTGAATTTTAGGAATTTTAAGGGCTGCCCCCGCGGCGTTAGAAGTCTGTGGGCGCGCCCCCTTCGGCTTTGCGACGGGCCACGAAATCAGCCAGCTCGTCCTTGATGGCAATGTCCATTTCAGGCGCCTCAAAGCTGGTGATGATCTCTTTGAACATGTAATGCGCGCGCTCCGGGGTCCAGATGCCGCCCGCGACCTCCCAACCCTCATAGTTGCGCCAATCCGACAGGAAGGGCTGATAAAAGGCAGTGGTATAACGTTCTTGCGTGTGCTCAATCCCAAAGAAATGGCCCGCGTTGCCCACGGATTTAATGGCATCCAACGCAATCTCATCGGGGCCAGTCGCGCAAATCTCAGGCTGCATGTAGCGCTGGATGTGCTGCAAGACCTCGCAATCCATGATGAACTTTTCCGGGCTGGCGATCAGCCCACCTTCCAGCCAACCGGCGGCGTGATAGACCATGTTGGTGCCCGATTGCACCGCCGCCCAGAGCGAGTTCGACGTCTCCCACATCGCCTGACCATCCGGCACATTGGCCGCGCAAACCCCAGAGGAGCGCATGGGCAGGTTATAGAACCGCGCCAGCTGGCCGGTCATCTGCGTGGCGCGCATGTACTCAGGCGTGCCAAAGGCAGGCGCGCCCGATTTCATATCCACGTTAGAGGTAAAGGTGCCAATCGCCACCGGGCAGCCCGGGCGGATGATCTGCGCCAAGACCACCGCACAAAGCGCTTCGGCCAAGGATTGTGCCACAGCGCCTGACATGGTGACTGGTGCCATGGCCCCCGCCAGCGTGAAAGGTGTCACAACCAACCCCTGCCCGCGTTTGGCCAGACGCATCCAGCCGTCCATCATCGGAAAGTCGTGTTTGAGCGGTGAGGTGGAGTTGATGTTGGTGTACATGCGCGGGGAGGCGTCAAATTCCTCATGAGTCAGACCGCCTGCGATGCGCACCATCTCCATCACGTCTTCGACGCGTTCCTTGCCCAGCGAATAGGCGTGCATGACTTTGTCCGTCAGAGTGAGCTTGTCATAGAGCACATCGAGGTGGCGCACGGAGGCGTGCACATCCACCGGCTCCACCGGATAGCCACCGGCAAAGTGGATGCAGTTGAAATACTGGGTGAGCTTGAGGAGGTTCTGACACATCTCCCTTGTGCCGGGGACCTTTTTACCGATCTCCAGATCCCAGTAATTTGGCGGAGAGGACACATTGCCAAAAAGCAGGTTGTTTCCGCCCACCGTCAACGTGCGGTCCAGGTTGCGGGGCGTGAGGGTGAATTCTGAAGGGGCCTTGGCAACCCACTCCATCACCAGATCGCGGTCCATGCGGACGTTTTCGCCGTTAACCGTGCAGCCAGCCTTGCGCAGGATTTCAACGGCTTCTGGGTGCAGAAACTCAATCCCCACCTCTTCGAGGATGCGCATGGCACCGTCGTGAATGGCTTGCACGCCTTCTTCGCCCAAAGGTTCTACTGGGCGGTCAATGTTGACCGGTGGGTTCCAGGGCATCTGTTCGATAACCGTTGTGCCGCGTCTTTCCTGCGCGCCTGCACGTCCACCGCCCCGTCTGCTGCGTCTGGTTGCTGCTTTTGCCATGTCACTCTCCCCGTATTGCGCACCCAGAAGGCCCGACAGGAGAAAGCCCAGCCTTTCCGTTCGCGACGGGAAGTGTCGTTTTTGTGGCTAGATCGCCGCCGCGCGCGCATCCAGCCATTCAGGCAGCGCGCTGATGTCCGCTAAAACCGCATCCGCCAGCGGGGCCAAGACCTCTTTCGGCGCGCCTCCGGTCAGCACCCCAATGCACCCCATGCCAGCGGCCCGTCCGGCCAACAGATCATGCGGGCTGTCGCCCACCATGATGACTTCCGCCGGCTCAAGCCCCATGGATTTGGCAAACGCCAACAATTGGCCTGGGGCCGGTTTGCCGCCGTAGCCAGAATCAAACCCGGCGATGAAATCAAAAAACGGGGTGGCGTCGGCCTGATCCAGATGCGCACGCGCCGGTGTTTCGGCGTCATTGGTAGCAACGCCAAGGTGTAACCCCCGCGCGCGCAGCTCTGCCAGCAAAGGCGCAAGCGGCGTTGCAGGTTGCTGCGGTGCGACGGCGGCCTCTTCATTAATCACACGCATTAAGGTGTCCAGAGTGAGCGATGGGAAATGCGGGGCCAAGGCCTGTGCGATTTCGCTGGGCGTGCCCGCAATGGCCACGCTCGTCGGGGCAAACTTGGCTGTGTCGAGATCAAAGTCGATGGCCTGCCCGGCGCGGCTGGCCATCGCGCGGTCCCCGCCTGCCAAACGCAAAAGCAACGCCTGCGCCCAGCTTTCCCAAGTTGCTGCGAAATCAAAGAGCGTGCCGTCTTTGTCAAAAAGGATGCCTTTGATCATGCTCATGTCCAGTTGACCTGTTCGCCACCCGGCAAGGCCGCGCGTGCCATCATCAATC
Organism: Sulfitobacter sp. GN1-4; assembly: GCF_055693825.1. Lineage (NCBI taxonomy): Bacteria > Pseudomonadati > Pseudomonadota > Alphaproteobacteria > Rhodobacterales > Roseobacteraceae > Sulfitobacter > Sulfitobacter sp. GN1-4. Next base: position 2,756,755 of record NZ_JBVFUQ010000003.1, read on the forward strand.
GGTCATAAGGCAAAGCAATGCTGTCACAAAACGCCACGACCCAGGCATCATCCATCATCATAAAATCCAAGACCGCGCCCAGAAAAGCAGGATCCGTGGCGGAGGATTTCAGATCGGCCTCTGAGGCACCGGTGCTGCCCAGAAAAACGGGCAAGAGATCTTCGTTTGAGGCCAACCAAGCAAGCGCCTGAAGCGCAAGGGTTTCTGCTGCGTCTTGTGAATAGCTCACGCGAAACTTCCCAATTTACGTGTTTCGGAAACACTTTGTTAACCATTAGGACGAAAGACTAGGGCATGAAATACATTGGTCCCATTTCTTTCGTTTGAGTGACGCGTGCAAGGTGACGTTCTTATCATTGACAGTATCGCGACCAATCGCATTGCGCTCTGCGTCGCGCTCAAAAATGCGTTCTATCAGGTGGCGCAGGCCACCTCATTTACGCAGGCGCGCGCATCGCTGAAAGATGTCCAACCCGATCTGATCATCTGCGCCCAGTCTTTACCGGATGGGGATGCGGCAGGTTTCATCCAAGACCTCAGGCGCAAACCACATACGAAAGAGATACCCGTGATCGTTCTGGCGGCACAGGCGCGCCGCGCCGCCCGGATTGCAACGCTGGAAGCGGGCGCGCAGGACGTCATGCGCCACCCTGTTGACGAACAACTGCTGTTGGGACGCATCCGCAGCCTGATCAAATCCCACCACCAGAGTGCGGAATGGCGCATGCGCGAAGATACCTGCCAGGCGCTTGGCCTGGCTGAGGCTGCCGGCGACTTTGGCCATCGCGGCACGCACCTGCTGGTGGGCGAAGACAGCGCCGCGCTGTCTGAATATGCGACCGCCCTCTCCCAACGGCTGAAAGATCAGGTGAAGACGGCCCCCATTGATCAGATGATGGAACGTGTCACGACCGCCTCTCCCCCGATACGATTGTGCTGGTGCTGTCAAAAACCCCCGCGAAAGCCCGCAAAGAGTTGCGCAGCATCACGGCACTGCACGCCGCCCCGCGTGTGCGGGAAACCGGCGTGATTGTCCTGCAAACCGAAGCCGAACCAGCCTTGGGCGCAGAAGCTCTTGATCTGGGCGCGGACGATCTGATGACCGACGGTTTTGACGCCGCTGAACTCGCGCTGCGGATCAAGGCGGTCACGCGCCGCAAGAAAATGGGCGCGCAATTGCGGGCCAGTGTGCGCACCGGCCTGCAGGCGGCTGTCTTTGATCCGCTCACCGGGCTTTATAACCGCCGCTATGTTGTCCCCCACCTGTCGCGTATCGCGGCCCATGCCCAGACGACATCCAAGGGGTTTGCGGTGCTGGTGGCCGATCTGGACCACTTCAAAAGGGTGAATGATTCCTACGGCCACGCCTCGGGGGATGCGGTGCTGGTCGAAGTGGCGCACCGCCTGCGCCAAGCTGTGCGCAAGACCGATATGGTCGCGCGCACCGGGGGGAGGAATTTATCATCATCCTGCCCGGCACAACCCGGTCAGATGCCCAACGCATGGCGCAGCGCATCTGCGCGGGCATCTCTGACCAGCCCTTTACCGTACCCGGCAGTAGCGCGCCCATCAGGATCACCATCAGCGTGGGTGCCGCCCTGGCCAAAGGCGTTGATCTACAAGACACCGTGCCAGAGGATGTGGGCCGCGCCATCCTCGAACAGGCCGACGCCGCACTTTATTCAGCCAAGGGGCACGGCCGCAATCAGGTCCAGGTGAGTCGCCCCGCCGCCTGAGGGCATAGTTCCGCAGCGCTGTTCCCGATCATCCGACAAGGCGCGCACCATAACCCGAGCGGCAAACCTCAAACATTACGTGCATTTACGGAGGGCGCACAACTCATGCTTGCGCAGCACCCGTATCACAGATAGCCTCCCCCATGCTGCCAGACCGTCCCATTACCGGCATTACGCTGATGCTCGCGTTTTGCGTGATCGCCCCGATGGGCGACGCCATCGCCAAAATGCTCAGCAACGCTGTCCCCATTGGCCAGGTTGTCCTGCTGCGGTTTGCCGTACAAGTGGCGCTGCTGATCCCTCTGGTCTGGGGCAGCCAGCGGATGTGGCGTCTGCGCGGGCGCATCCTGTGGCTGGCGTGGCTGCGCACCTCATTGCACATCATTGGCATCGCCGCGATGTTCCTGGCGCTTCGGTATCTGCCGCTGGCCGATGCCATTGCCATTGTCTTTGTCCTGCCGTTCTTCATGCTGCTCTTGGGCAAGTTTGTCCTGAACGAAGAAGTGGGCGGGCGCAGGTTAATGGCCTGCGCCGTTGGCTTTGCCGGAACGTTGTTGGTGATCCAACCCAGCTTTCAGGCCGTGGGCTGGCCCGCGCTGATCCCGGTCTTTGTCGCGGCCAACTTTGCGGTCTTCATGCTGCTGACCCGTCAGCTGGCCAAAGACACCGACCCGGTTGGCCTGCAAGCGGTCAGCGGCGTGATGGCAATGGCGTTGATCATCCCGCTTCTCTTACTTGGCACAGCGGTGCCGATCCCCGCATTCCAGATGATCAGCCCAACACCGACGGAATGGATGTTGCTTTTGGCAATTGGCGTCTTTGGCACGCTTGCGCATCTGTCGATGACCTGGGCGTTGCGCTATGCGCCCTCGGCCACCTTGGCCCCGATGCAGTACTTGGAAATCCCCGTGGCCACAGCCATTGGTCTGGTGCTTTTTCAGGAACTGCCCAACGGCCTTGCCGCCTGTGGCATTATGCTGACCATTGCCGCAGGTCTATATATCATACTCAGAGAGCGGGCCATCGCGCAGCGTCAGGTGCCGACAGAGCCGACACCAACGCCGGCATGATCCGCCGGGGCAGGATCAACAACATCGCCGGGGCATCCACAGATATCTCCACCGCCCCCGTCGCCCGGTTTGAGGTGCCAATCTGAGTGAGCGGTGAAAACGCAATCCCATCAAGAGGCCAAGCCAGGCCATCGCTGTGCGCCGTCACGGGCCCCAGCGGGAACAGGGACACCGGTTCATCCGCAAGGGTCGGCAACCGGGTCCGGGGCGGGGCCAGACAAATCACCTCATGCGCGCCCAGCAAGATGCAGGGCCTGTCGGGGAATTTGGCAAGCGCGTGGAACACCGCCAACTGATGATCGACCCGCGCGCCCAGAAACCCCACGCCCAGCACCACGGGGGCAGAGATGCGGGTCAGGCATTTTTCAAAATCCGTGCTGTCCTGTTCTGAAATGCGGTGCTGCTGCGACTTGGGCACGGGGGCCAGTGCTGCGGCCGAGACGGAATCAAAATCGCCAATAACCGCATCCGGAACGACCTTTGCGGCCAGCGCCGCATCCGCCCCGCCATCTGCCGCCACACAAAGCGGTGCAAGCTTTAACGCGTTATGAATGTCCTGTGCCGTAGCTTCCCCCCACCAATGAGGGTAACCGGCGCGTTACTGGCAACAATTGAGGTCTTCATGTGGCAATTACTGCCCTTTTCGGAAACAGATCACAATCTCGTCACGAAATGATACGGTCGAGGGCACAGATTCGGGCCGCTTTGGTCTAGGATATCGTGGTAAACGGTCTCTTGCATAATCCAGAGGACGAGCATCCGATGATAAACAACAACAAGATCCTGACGGTCTCCTATGGCACCTTCTCCTGTACGTTGGAGGGGTTTGAAGATTCCTTTGGCACGATGAAAGCCATCGCGGAATATTTCCGGGATCTTGCGGCGGATGACCGCTACTTCGGTGCGGAACCCCCGCAGCCCGATGCAGAGATGCTGGCGCGGATTGCTCAAAAGGAAGTCGCCCGCCGGGTTGAGGCCCGCGAACAGGATGGCACCATTGTTCTGAGCGCGCTGGAAGACGGCAGTGCCGACGCCGCACCCGTGGCTGAGGATGCAGTGGCAGAGGATGCGGTATCAAAAGATGTTGTTGCTGAGGAAACCCCAGCAGCTGACACACCTGCGGCAAAGGCCGACAGCCCCGACGTTGCAGCCGAAGCCGAAGCTGAAGCCGATGCCCCCGCACCTGTGGAAGCTGCTGTAACAGATAGTGACGCTGACGTGGCCGCCGCGGATGTGGCGGTTGAAGAGGCTGTCGAAACACCAGCTTCCGCCGCCGTTGCCAAACCAGCGAAAGCCGCTGCGATTGCCTCCTTTGCCCCTGCGGTGGTCTCTGCGCTGGCCCATGATAAAGCAGATGCCGCCGAAGAGCCTGCAGTGGTTGACCTGTCTGAAGCGTCAGTGGCCGATGTTACCCCTGCGCCCGACGCCCTTGATGAGGCGATTGAGATCAGCCTGAGCCCTGAGGCACCGGCAGCGGATGACGCCGTGGCCGAAGACATAACCGACAAAGACATCACACCGGCAGAGACGGTGGTTGATGACGCCGATGTTGAAGACATCGTGGCTGATGCAGTGACCGAAAAAGAGGCAGCACCTCAAGCAGTTGACAGCGACGTGCCCGCAGCTGAGCAGGGCCCAACAGCCGCTGACATCGCTGCCATCCAGGCCGCTGTTGCCGCCAACCCCGCCAAAGCCGCGCCCATCGCAGAGGACGTCAACGACATCGTCCCGGGTCAGCCCGATGCTGAGGTAGAAGCGTTCTTTGCTGGCAAAACAGCCGAGGATGAGATTGAGGAGGCCGTCGCGGAAGACGCGTCCGAGGCACCCGAATCTCAGGCAGGCGCAAACGACATTGCCGCCAAGCTGCAGCGCATCCGCGCCGTTGTGGCCCGCCACGAAGAAACCGACGAAGAAGACGACTACCTCGAAGACGAGCATGCGGAAACCAAGGCCTCTCCTGCCGTGGAACGCTCCGCTGCGCTGATCGAAGAGGTCCGCGAGGAAGCGGAGAACGCACTCAGCATTGATGACGCAGCGGATGCGGCGGATGCGGCAGAAGCTGCCGCAGATGATGCCGACGACGTGGCCAGCATCCTCAGCCGTCTTGAGAGCGAAGTGCCCGTCGCCGAAGCCCCCGCGCCGCAGGAGACCCCTGCCGCACAGGCGCAAGCCGTGACTGAGGACGAAAACCTCTTTGAAGGCGACAGCACCGATGAAAGCCCTGCCGATGAGCCGGTTCAGGTGCTCAAGGTCAAGCGCGCGGATCTGGAAGCCGCGATTGATGAAAGCGATCTTGAAGAGGTGGCCGAGGACGCCGCGGAAGCGGTTGAGGACAAGCCCTTAGGTTTGGATGATCTGGCCCCCGCAAAAAGCGACAAAACAACGCTCAGCCCAGAAGACCAGGCCGATCTGGCTCGTGAGCTGGCAGAGCTGGAAGCCGACATCAAATCGGAACAAGCCGATGCGGATGACACAGCATCAGACGCAGTTGAGACGCTCGCCGCACAAACAGCGGACGTGACAAAAGACACTGCAGAAGACACCGCCGATGACGATGCCGCCCTGGACGCGATTGCCGCCAGCATTGAGGCTGAGCCCACGCCCGCCGATGAGACGCCAGAGCCTGCAACCGCCGGTGAGGGCGACGATGCAGCGCCCGGTCGTGGCCGCCTGCCATCGCTTGACGCCGACAATGTTGACGTGAACCGCCTGCTGGCTGAGACAGATCAGCAGCTGGACGAGCCGGAAAGCGCGGACCGCCGGAAAGCCTTTGAACATCTGCGCGCCGCAGTGGCCGCGAAAAAGGCTGACGCGACGATTGACGCCGAAGAAGCCTTGCGGAAATCCGACAACGCCTACCGTGACGATTTGGCCGAGGTTGTGCGCCCCCGTCGTCCCAAGGCGAAAGAGGGCCGCACGTCCCGCCCAGATGAAAGCCGTCCGGCCCCGCTGAAACTGGTGGCCGAGCAGCGGATTGATGTGGAACAGCCCAAGGCCTCCGGCCCCGTGCGCCCTCGCCGGGTGGCCGCGATGGCAGACATGCAGTCCGAAGGCGACGGCGAAAGCTTTGTACAATTTGCAGAAGAGGTTGGCGCGACCACCCTGCCGCAGCTGTTGGAAGCAGCGGCAGCCTATCTGTCCTTCGTTGAAGGCCGCGAACAATTCTCACGCCCACAGCTGATGACCAAGGTGCGTCAGGCCGGCGGGGATGAGGGCTTTAGCCGCGAAGAAGGGCTGCGGTCCTTTGGCCAGCTGTTGCGCACCGGCAAGATCGAAAAGATCAAAGGCGGCCGCTTTACCGTGTCAGACGACATTGGTTTCCGCCCAGATGAGCGTGCCGCTGGATAAGCGTTTTCGGTTTGTAATGATTGACGGGGCGGTGCCATGGGTGCCGCCCCTTTTACGTCCGCCCTGCAAACTGGTCGGTCGCGGCGCGGATCCGCTCCCGCATTGCGTCCGACAGTGACGAATGATCGCTGCCGCCCAAAACATCCAACCTGCCAGCAGGCCAAATCTGCGCCAACTCCCAGTGCGCTGCGCAGCGGGCAGGACGGGTCAAAGCGGCTGTGGATCATGACCCCCGGCAGATCTTGGATCAGATGCATGTTGTCATGCACATGTCTGTCTTCCCGCCACATGAAGTTGCGAAAGTAATGTGTGACCACCCGCGCAAATCCCAACCGGAACGCAGGATCTGCAAAGGGACCTGTGGCGGTCTCAAGGGTCTGTTCGAAAATGCCGATCTCCCAGCGGCACCACCTGTCGGCAGCCGCCTGGGCCCGCGTTGGATCCAACAGCGCATCGCCGTAGGCAGCAATCAACGCCCAGGTGTCCGCCGCCTCCGGCGCAAAGGCGGTGAAATCGGCATAGGCTTCGGGAAAGAAGTTGCCGACATCCTCATAAAGCCACAACAGCTCCCGCCGCCCGGTTGTCGCAACCCCCGACAGCACCAGCGCAATCACCCGGTCAGCATGAGCCTGCGCATAGAGCAGCGCCAATGTGGTCCCCCAGGACCCCCCGGCAACCAGCCAACGGTCAATCCCCAGATGGCGGCGCAAAAGCTCCAGATCATTCAGCAAATCATCCGTGGTATTGTGATCAAGTGCGGCGACATCCTCAGCCGCGGCAGGCAGGCTGCGCCCTGCCCCGCGCTGATCCAGCAAGATCACGCAATACCGCGTCAGATCAAAAAGCGCGTAATGCCCCGGCTGACACCCCGACCCCGGCCCGCCATGCAACATGATGGCCGGTGTGCCGTTAGGGTTGCCTGCCATCTCCCAATAAATCTGGTGCCCACCCGGCACGGCAAGATGCCCGCGATCCAGCAGGGGCGGCGTCACTTTTCCGCGTCCGGGTCCGCTTGGCCGACGCCTTTAAAGATGGATTTCAGCGGGATGACCCAGACAATGCCCAAGGCCACGAATATCGCCAGCTCCACCAACAGCGGTGGCCGGTCAAACATCTCAACCACGTTGACCGCGACGATCACATAAAGCGGCATCGCCACCAGCAGGATCACCAAAGACCACCGTTTGCGTGCCTTGTAGCTCAGCGCCATGTCAGCCCCTCATGATCAATCCGAGAATGGGTCCGTCACAAGGATTGTGTCCTCGCGCTCGGGTGAGGTGGAAAGTAGGGCAACCGGACAATCGATCAACTCTTCCACCCGGCGCACGTATTTGATGGCCTCCGCAGGCAGATCCGCCCAAGAGCGCGCGCCTTCGGTTGATTGCGACCACCCCGGCATTTCCTCATAGATCGGGGTGCAGCGAGCCTGCTGATCTGCCGCCGTGGGCAGATATTCCAGTGCGCTCGCCGTCCAGATCATAGCCCACACAGATCTTCAGCGTCTCAAACCCATCCAACACGTCAAGCTTGGTCAGCGCGATGCCGTTCACACCCGATGTCGCGCAGGTCTGGCGCACCAGTACCGCATCAAACCACCCGCAGCGGCGCTTGCGCCCGGTGGTGGTGCCAAATTCATGACCGCGCTCGCCCAGGCGCTGGCCGTCGTCGTCCAGCAATTCGGTGGGGAACGGGCCTTCGCCTACGCGTGTGGTATAGGCTTTCACAATCCCCAACACATACTCAATAGAGCCCGGCCCCACGCCCACACCCGTGGCCGCCTGACCTGCGATCACATTCGACGAGGTCACGAAAGGATAGGTGCCAAAATCAATGTCCAACAGCGCCCCTTGCGCGCCTTCAAACAGGATCCGCTCGCCCCGTTTTTTGCGTTCGTTGAGCACCTTCCACACTGGTGCCGCAAAGGGCAGGATCTGCGGCGCGATCTCTTGCAGCAGGCCCAAAAGCGCATCGCGGTCCACCGGCTCAAGCCCAAGCCCCCGGCGCAGCGCGTCGTGATGGACCAACGCGCGGTCCACCCGCAAAGCCAGCGTCGCTTCATCCGCCAGATCCGCCACCCGGATCACCCGGCGGCCCACTTTGTCCTCGTAACACGGGCCGATGCCGCGCCCGGTGGTGCCGATCTTGGCCACGGTGTTTTGGTTCTCACGCGCCCGGTCCAACTCCCCATGAAACGGCATGATGAGCGGTGTGTTTTCCGCAATCATCAAAGTCTCAGGCGTGATCTCCACCCCCTGGGCGCGCAGGGTCGCGATCTCTTTCATCAGGTGCCAAGGGTCCAGCACCACGCCGTTGCCAATCACACTCAGCTTGCCTGCGCGCACCACACCTGACGGCAGGGCGTGTAATTTATAGACCTCACCATCAATCACCAGGGTATGGCCCGCATTATGCCCGCCCTGAAAGCGCGCGATCACATCGGCGCGTTCTGACAGCCAATCTACGATCTTGCCCTTTCCCTCGTCGCCCCACTGGGCGCCGACAACAACGACGTTTGCCATGATGATCAATCCTCTGAGAAACTTCGCGCCCCTCTTACCCAGATGCTGGGCCGCGCGAAACTGGAAAACGCACCCTTCGCACGTTTCTTGCCCCCGCTGATGTGATGGACTTTTGCAAAAGACTTGCGCAAACTGCCCCCAATCCTTCAGGAGCATGATCATGGGCCGCACACCGGGCAAAACCGAAGACTTCCAGAAGTTCTACTTTGACAAGGTCGCCACAGGAGAGGGCTGCGGCTGTGCTGAGCGCATCATCGACACCCATGAATTCAATCGCCTCGCAGGCACGTCGCGCGTGGTCACATCATGGATACCGCGCAAAGGATCGTTCAAACGCTTCCTGCGCAAGGCAGGGATCTACAGCCGCCCCTAAGGCTGGGGATCTAGGACGCGCCCGCCGACGGCCCCGCCAAAAAACCTCTCCGCACCCGCAATGAGCGCCGAAATCCACCGCCCATCGCTTCATCTTTCCCTTAAAACTCAATTCAACCCGTGCCGCTTAACGCCCCCGTCCACGTTCAAGCGCCCAGCCATTCCACAATAAAAACAGCTCACGTCAGCCGCACAGGATCCCCATGGGCCGTGCGCAGATAGGCCGCCTCCCAAGCGTCGCGCAATGCGGCAACCTCGGTTGGTGCCGCCATCCCGATCTCGGCCAGAAACTGCTCCAGCGTTTCCAGCCAAGCCGCGAAATAATCCTCGCCCCCGTTCAACGCGCGCGCCACCCCGTGCCGCTGCAATGTCGCTCCGAACCGGTCAGCCCAGGCGGACCAGCTAAAATGCCCCGCCTCATTCAAATGAACGGTCAGCGCAAAGACCTGCGCGTGCCAAGGCGCTTCAAAAACCGGTTCAGGTTTCATGGCGCAGGCAGCAAATAGCTTTGCCACATGTCGACAATAACCTCGTCCTGTGGATGCTCAGGATGCGCCCAAAGCGCAGAGGCCGCAAAAGCCACCGCATAAATCGGCTCTGCCGCTTCGCCCAACCCATGGGCATGGGCGTCAGGCAGAATATGGCTGCCGTGATGGCGCAGGATCCGGCCCTCTGCCCCGGCGATATAGGCAGGCAACCGGGTATGCCCGCCGGGCACCTTGGCATTCTCGGCCTGCGGCCGCGCGATCACGCGCTGCCCTACCGAAAAGGCCGCCGCAAGGTCGCTGGGCCGGTCCACCGGCCCGCCTTTGGCCAAGACCTCCGCCACATCTGAGGCGCGTAGCGCCCGCTCCGCAAGGTCGCTGGGCGATGGCTCAGCCTGCCCTGCAAGTTCTGCACGGCTGACAACCCCCTGCTCCACCAACAGCATCGCCAGCCCGCCCATCCATTTTTCATAATAGCTAAAGCGCGCGTAATCAGGCGGTGCCAACCGCTCGCGCGCATGCCGCGAGATGTCCAGGTTCCACTGCCCCAAACTGCCGCAGGCCAGCGTCAGGGCCAGCGCACGCTTGTGCCAGTCTTCGTGGAATACATCACCGTCTTCAGGCTCCGGCACCACGGCCCCATCGCCAAACCGCCCCCCCATGTCATGCGGGCGCGTCATGCCCGGCCCGCCAGTGCTGTGCCGATCATGCTGTCGCGGCTGACAAGCGCCATCAGCGCCTCTTCATCCATCCCTTCCGTGCCCGCAGGGCGCTGGGGAATGACCAAATACCGCATCTCAGCGGTCGAATCCCAGACCCGCACTGCCACATCCGCCCCCAGGCTCACGCCAAACTCAGCCAACACCTTGCGCGGCTCACGCACAGCACGGGCGCGGTAGGCGTCTGATTTGTACCAGCCCGGCGGGATGCCCAACAGCGGCCAAGGATAACAGCTGCACAAGGTACAAACGACCATGTTATGCTGGGTTGCGGTATTTTCCACCGCAACCATATGCTCACCCTGACGGCCATAAAATCCCATCTCAGAGACAACAGCCGTCGCATCCTCCAACAAAGCCGCACGAAACGCGGGATCCGTCCATGCCCGGGCCACAACGCGCGCGCCGTTGCGCGGCCCGATCTTATTTTCATAGGTGTCGATGATCTCATCGAGAGCGGCAGGATCAATCAATCCCTTCTGCGTCAACAACGTCTCAAGCGCTTTGACACGCAAAGCGGGGTCAGGGGGCAACAGGGCGTGCGGGTCATCATCATGAGAATGGTCATGGGGCATGGCCAAAGACTGCCCCAGCCCGCGCGTCTTGTCCATCCGCTGTCCACCCGCGCCCGTCCTGCCCCCCAGCGGCGGTTGACGCGAATAGCCGGCCTGCGGCGCTCTTCCGTCTTGCCCCCTTTGGCAAAGATGCATAGATAGCGCCAAACGGACAACGAAAGCTGCACCGACCCATGGAAAACGTCGTTCTTATCATCCACCTTTTGCTGGCCCTTGGGCTGATCGTCGTTGTGCTGATGCAGCGCTCTGAGGGTGGCGGCCTTGGCATTGGTGGCGGCGGCGGAGCCGTCTCGGGCCGGTCTGCGGCAACTGCGCTGACCAAACTCACCTGGCTTTTGGGGGCCGCGTTCATCGTGACATCCATCACCTTGACCGTGATCGTGGCGCAGCAATCCTCGGGTGCATCTGTGATCGACCGTCTGGGCGTGACACCGCCTGCGGCCACACCAAGCGATACTGAGGTGCCATCGGGCGATCTGTTGTTGCCACCGACCGCTGACGACAATGCACCGCTGGTGCCCTTGGGCGACTAACATCTGACACCACCCGTTGAGGTTTTTGGAGGGCAAGCAACAGGATGTTGCGGGCTGGGCTTGCCTCCGAACACCGAATCCTGTTATTCTTTAACCCCGTGAGCAACGGATTTTTGCCGTCGTTCGGGCGGGTTTCCCGCATAAGTATTGGTTCACGGGGGTCTTCTGAGACATGGCGCGCTATATTTTCATCACCGGCGGTGTGGTCTCTTCTTTGGGAAAGGGATTGGCCTCAGCTGCCTTGGGGGCCTTGCTCCAGGCCCGCGGCTTTTCGGTAAGGCTGCGCAAACTTGATCCCTATCTGAACGTTGACCCCGGCACGATGAGCCCGTTTGAGCATGGCGAGGTTTTTGTCACCGACGACGGCGCTGAGACGGATCTGGATCTGGGGCACTACGAACGCTTTACCGGCGTGCCCGCCCGAAAGACGGATTCCGTCTCCTCCGGTCGGATCTATTCCAACGTCTTGGAAAAAGAGCGTCGCGGCGATTACTTGGGCAAAACCATTCAGGTGGTGCCGCATGTGACCAATGAAATCAAAGATTTCATTGGCATCGGCGATGATGAAGTGGATTTTATGCTGTGCGAAATCGGCGGCACGGTGGGCGATATTGAGGGCCTGCCCTTCTTTGAGGCCATCCGCCAGTTCAGCCACGATAAACCGCGCGGCCAATGCATCTTTATGCATCTGACGCTGCTGCCCTATCTGCAAGCCTCGGGTGAGCTGAAAACCAAGCCCACCCAACACTCCGTCAAAGAGCTGCAAAGCATCGGCATCGCCCCCGACATCCTGGTGTGCCGGTCCGAACAACCCATCCCGGAAAAGGAACGCGAGAAAATCGCACTTTTCTGTAATGTCCGCAAAGAGGCGGTGGTGGCCGCCTATGATCTGAAATCCATTTATGAGGCCCCGCTGGCCTATCACGCGCAGGGTCTGGACCAAGCGGTCCTGGACGCCTTCAACATCTCCCCCGCACCGCGTCCAGATCTGAGCGTTTGGCACGATGTGGCAGACCGCATTCATAACCCCGAGGGTCAAGTGCGGGTGGCGATTGTCGGCAAATACACCCAGCTGGAAGACGCCTATAAATCCATCGCCGAGGCGCTGACACACGGTGGCATGGCCAACCGGGTGAAGGTCAGGGTGGAATGGGTGGACGCCGAGATTTTCGACCAAGGCGAAGACGTCGCCCCCCACCTGGAAGGCTTCAACGCCATCCTGGTGCCCGGCGGCTTTGGCGAACGCGGCACAGAAGGAAAGATCAAGGCCGCCCAATATGCCCGCGAAAACCAGGTGCCTTATCTTGGCATCTGCCTGGGCATGCAAATGGCGGTGATTGAGGCCGCGCGCAACGTGGCGGGCGTCAAATCCGCAGGCTCTGAAGAGTTTGATCACGAGGCCGGCAAAAGACGCTTTGAGCCGGTTGTCTATCACCTCAAGGAATGGGTGCAGGGCAACCACAAGGTTGAGCGCAAGGTCAGCGATGACAAAGGCGGCACCATGCGGCTTGGAGCCTATGACGCGGTGCTGACCGAAGGTTCTCGGGTCGCTGAGGCCTATGGCACCACCAGCATCGATGAGCGCCACCGCCACCGCTACGAGGTTGATATCAAATACCGCGATCAGCTGGAAAAGGCCGGTCTGACCTTCTCCGGCATGTCCCCTGACGGCAAACTGCCAGAGATCGTGGAATGGTCAGACCATCCCTGGTTCATCGGCGTGCAATTCCACCCCGAACTGAAATCCAAACCCTTCGCGCCTCACCCCCTGTTCAAAGACTTTGTGCGCGCCGCCAAAGAGATGTCGCGCCTGGTCTAGCGCGCCACTGCTCAAAGGCCTGACGCCGAACGCAAACTTGTCCTAAATCCAGAACGCAGCGCTTTGCGTGATTGAACGCAAAGGGTGCCACGTGCAGCCTCTGTGGAAAAATTATAAGGGAAAGATGAAGCGACACCGTCCCGCTTCATCTTTCCTCTAAAACTCAAAAGCAACGTAGGCCCCGCGCACCCCGATACCTGGGGCGCACAGCGGATAGAGGCATCCTTGCGCAATTCGCTTGCATCCCAGGCGCGGCCCAAGCACATCTGGCCCATGCTATCCTACCAACACGCCTTTCATGCGGGCAATCTGGCTGATGTCCACAAACACGCACTGCTGGCGTGGATGCTGAGTTATCTGACCCGCAAAGATAAACCGCTTAGCTATATTGAGACCCACAGTGGCCGGGCGCTGTATGATTTGGGGGATGCGGCCGCGCTGAAAACCGGCGAAGCGGCGCAGGGCATTGAAAAGGGCATCGGGTGGTTTGATGCGGCCCACCCCTATTTGCAAGTGCTGCAGGACATTCGGCAAGAGCATGGGCCGCGCAGCTACCCTGGCTCTCCGATGATTGCCGCACATCTGCTTCGTGAGACGGACAGCCTGCACCTGGCCGAGCTTCACCCACAAGAGCATGCCGCGTTAACGCTCGCGATGTCACCCTTTGCCGCAAAAATCTACCAGCAGGATGGTTTTGCCTTGGCCCATACGCTCACCCCGCCCACCCCGCGGCGGGGGCTGTTGTTGATCGATCCCAGTTTTGAGGTCAAGGACGACTACAAGACCATTCCGCGTCATATCGCCAAATACGCCAAGGCCTGGAATGTGGGGATCATCGCGCTGTGGTATCCGGTGCTGACCAATGGCGCGCATCATCCGATGCTCCGCGCTCTTACACAGGACCACCCTGAAGCATTGCGCGCGGAGGTCCGCTTTCCACCGGCCAAGCCGGGCCACGGGATGGTGGGATCGGGGCTTTTTGTGATCAATCCACCCTACGGACTGGCAGAGGAAGCCAAACGTCTGTCTGACAAGTTTGCGCGGTTGAAATAGCGTGGCGTGCGTTTAGCTCGGCACATGAGGTGGCACGCAGGCTCGCCCACGTCTGCTGTTAGGAACACTGTCAGCGCTGCTGGTTCCTGTGCACCTACCCGAAATCTCTCATAAGCGCCGGAAAATCTGCCAAAGAGATGGGCACGCGGATCGCATTTGCGCCGCGCATCCACACTTCTAGGGTGCGCATTGCAAAACTTGTGCTAACCTTTGCACATGAGACCACTGTTTGCTGCATGTTTCGCCCTGCTTCCCGGTGCCGCTCTGGCCTGCGGGGCCCCGGTTTGTCTGGTTGATCCAGACAGCCTCAGCCTGCCCCGCGTCATCACCTTTGAAGACGTCAGCAGCGGCATGGGACCGGGGCGCTATATCCCAGATGTGCTCAAACTTGACGGGGCCAGCTTTGGGGAACGCTTCATGGGCCAAAACCTAAGCCCGGAGGGCGCGCACGACCGCGTCAGCGGCAGCGCATTTGGGCCGCTCACCATGATGCCCGGGGCCAAGGGGGAAAACCTGTCGGTCGTGAAATTTTACGGTGAGACGGTGATCAACGGCTTTGGCCCCGCGGGCTTTCCCAGACGCGAGGCTCAGGGCGAAGGGGCCATTGCCGTGCTTTTTGACGAAGACCAATCCGCCCTGGCCTTCGATCTGCGCGGGGGCGAGGATGGCGTCGCCTATGTCAGTTTCTACAGCCGCGACGGCGCGCAGGTGGGGGTGGTGCCAATCTCGCCAACTGGAGAATTCGCCGTTGGCTTCTTGCGCAGCACCGGTCAGGCCGATCTAGCAGGCTTCATCATCACCAACCAAGATCCTCAAGGCCTTGCCATTGATACGATACGGTTTGGAAAAATCCCGGACCTGAGTTAACCCTTTCGTATGTTTGAACGTCTCTTCCCGCGCCGCGCACCTGCGCCGGCCCCGCTGCCCCAACCCAATGCGCAACTGGCCTTGGGTGCGCTTTTGGTCCGTGTCGCTTTTGCCGACCGCAATTATCACCCCGGCGAAATTGGCCAGATCGACCGCATCCTTAGCCACACGTTCGATATTGGTCCGATCGACGCGGCCAAGCTGCGCGCCACCTGCGAAGCGCTGGAACGCGATGCGCCTGAAACGCCCGAGTTTGCGCAGATCCTGCGTGAAGAAGTGGATTATGCCGACAGGCTTGCCTTGGGGGCCGCGATGTGGAGCGTTGCACAGGCCGACGGGCATATGGACAGCAGCGAAGAGGCCCAGTTGCAAGAGATCGAAAAAGCCCTTGGCCTGACCGACATTGACATCGAAGCGCTTCGGATTGCGGCCACTGGGTCTGGGTGACTTGGCCTTTTCCCGCGGGCTGACTATATCCGGTTCATGTTTGGTGATTTCCTCAAACGGCTGACAGAGCCGGACCCCGCCCCGCTGCCCGATACCGACGCGCGTCTTGCGCTGAGCGCGCTTTTGGTGCGTGTCGCCCGGTCTGATAACCACTACGCCCAGTCCGAGCAGGAGATGATCCGCGACATCATCATCACCCGTTACGGTCTTGGCCAGGACGACGCGGCAGCCTTGCTGAAAGATGCCGAAACCCTGGAAGGCGAAGCCCCGGACACGGTCCGCTTTACCCGCGCGATCAAGGACGCGGTGCCCTATGATCACCGGCTGGGTGTGATAGAAGCCTTGTGGAAAGTGGTTTTGGCCGACGGTGCCCGGTCGGATGAGGAAAACGCATTGCTGCGACTGATTGCCAGCCTTTTGGGTGTCACGGACGCCGACAGCGGCATGGCGCGCCAGCGGGTGCAAAACGCCTCTTAACCGCGCAAATTCTTTCTTGACCTAGCGTGAGCTGACCCCAGCGCACCCGATCTGCATTGCAATTGGTGTGAAACTGCCGCTTTATACCTCTTGGAATCAGGAAGAGACCATTCAGTGACAACCACACGCCCGGTGATCCAAATCAACGGCTTGCACAAAGCCTATGGTGCTTTGGAAGTCCTCAAAGGCGTTAGCCTGACTGCAAACCGGGGCGAGGTTATTTCGCTCATCGGCTCGTCAGGGTCCGGCAAATCAACCCTGCTGCGCTGCTGCAACCTGCTGGAAGACAGCCAACAGGGCGAGATCTTGTTCAAAGGCGAACCGGTCACTTGGAAAGGTGACGGGCATTTCCGCCGCCCCGGCGATGCCAAACAGGTCATGCGCATCCGCACCAACCTGTCGATGGTGTTCCAGCAGTTCAATCTGTGGTCGCACATGTCCATCTTGCAAAACGTGATGGAAGCCCCGCTGACCGTCTTGAAACGCGACCGAGCCGAGGTGGAGGCCGCTGCGCGCAAATACCTTGAAAAGGTTGGCATCAGCGACAAATGCGACGTCTATCCCGCGCAGCTATCGGGTGGGCAACAACAACGGGCGGCGATTGCCCGTGGGCTGTGCATGGAACCCGAAGCGCTGCTTTTTGACGAACCCACCTCAGCGCTGGATCCAGAGTTGGAACAAGAAGTGATCAAGGTGATCAAGGACCTGGCCCGCGAAGGCCGCACCATGATCATCGTGACCCACGACATGAAGCTGGCCGCGGATGTGTCAGATCACGTCATCTTTCTGCATCAAGGATTGATCGAAGAAGAAGGGCCGCCTGAGACGTTGTTCGGCGCGCCCAAATCAGAACGCCTGCGCGGGTTCTTGTCTGCAACCCTCGCAACGTAACCAACCGAAAAACGGGAGTATCACCAATGAAAACACTTGTCCTTTCCGCCGCAGCACTGGCGATGACAGCTGGATTTGCGCTGGCAGACGGCCATGCGAAAACCATCCGTATGGGAACTGAGGGGGCCTACCCTCCCTACAACTTCCTCAATGACGACGGCGAAGTTGACGGCTTTGAGCGCGAAGTCGGCGATGAGCTTTGCGCCCGCGCTGAGCTGACCTGTGAATGGGTGCTCAACGATTGGGACAGCATCATCCCCAACCTGACATCAGGCAACTACGACACGATCATCGCAGGCATGTCCATCACCGACGAACGTGACGAAGTAATTGATTTCACACAGAACTACATCCCACCAGCCTCTTCTGCCTTCGTGGCGAAATCCACAGATGCAGATCTGGAAGGCGGCATCATCGCGGCCCAGACGAACACCATCCAGGCGGGCTTTATCGCGGAATCCGGTGCGACATTGCTGGAATTTGCCACCTATGACGAAACCGTTGCTGCGGTCATGTCAGGCGAAGCGGATGCGGTTTTTGCCGACAAAGACGCCCTGGCCCCGACGGTTGAGGAATCCGGTGGTGAGCTGACCTTTGCAGGCGAAGACGTGCCTCTGGGCGGTGGCGTTGGCATGGGTCTGCGCGAAAGCGACGCTGAGCTGAAAGCGAAGTTCGACGCCGCGATCACCTCCATGAAAGAAGATGGCACGCTCAATGCCGCCATCATCAAGTGGTTCGGCGAAGACGCTGCCGTCTACGAATAAACCCCTCAGACGGGGGCGGTCACATCCGCCCCCGTTTTTTTGCGCCCCTCAGCCCGAGACCCTATAGATGTTCACCTACTGCGCTGACCCTGACACGTTGGAAGGGCTGACCTGGCTCAGCTGCTATCTGACGACGGGCAAGCACATGGCGTTCTATTCGGCCTTCGGCACGGTGTTGCTGCTGTTGGCTGTCACAGCGCCCACGGCCCTCGCCTTTGGCTTTGGCGGCGCGATGGCCGCACGGTCGCGGCTGATGCCGCTGCGCTGGTTTGGCAAAGGCTACATCGCTGTTGTGCGCGGCGTGCCGGACATCGCGTTCTTTTTGTTCTTCGTGATCGCTCTGGATCAGGGGATCGAATACCTGCGTCACAAATGGAAATGTCCCGACTGGGATGAACCTATCCGCCAGGGCAGCGATTTTATCGTGTGCCAAGCCGCCAAAATGCCCCTGGGCAGCGCGCCGCAAACCGTGCATGAGGCTTACGGATTTGCGCTGGCGGTGCTGACCTTTGCCATCGTTTTTGGGGCCTTTGCCGCAAATGTTCTTTTTGGGGCCATGCGTGCGGTGCCGCGCGCCCAGATCGAAACGGCAGAGGCCTACGGCATGTCACCGCGCCAATCCTTCTGGCGCATCACCGTGCCGCAAATGTGGGTCTTTGCCCTGCCGGGCCTCAGCAATCTTTGGATGGTCCTGATCAAGGCGACACCGCTTTTGTTCCTGCTGGGCGTCGAAGACATCGTCTATTGGGCCCGCGAACTGGGCAGCGCCAAAACGCCCCGCTTCACTGACTATCCGCATCCCGACTGGCGGGTCTGGTATTTCCTGGCCTTGCTGATCTTCTATCTTGCCTTCACGCGCGTGTCCGAAGTTGTCCTTGACCGGCTCATGCTGCGTCTGACCCGTGGCCAGGCCACCCTGGCGGGCGAAGCGCAAAGGAAAACGGCATGAGTTGCTGGCAAACGATCCAGGACTATGGGCTGCGATCGCTTGGCTATGGCGAACGGCTGTTGCCGCGCGAAGGCTTCACGCTGTGCGAACAAGTCACGCTCATCGGCTCAGGTATGCTGTGGAACATCTACTTTGGCACTGTCGCCCTGTGTCTGGGCTTTTTCCTGGCCACGGCTGTCGGTGTTGGCAAAGCCAACGCCAACCCGCTGATCCGCAAACCAGCTGAATGGTTTATCTTTCTGTTCCGAGGCTCACCGCTCTTTATTCAGTTCTTCTTTGCCTACTTCCTGTTTCTAAGCCTTAAGCAAGTCTCACCGATCTTTGACCCCCTCTCAGCTGCGTGGATGGGCGCGTTGATTGTGCTGTTTCTGAACACCGCGGCCTACACGGGTGAGATTTTCTACGGCGCGCTGCAATCGGTGCCCAAAGGCGATATTGAGGCGGCAGATGCTTACGGCCTAACCGGGTGGTCCCGGTTTCGGCGGGTGATCTGGCCCACCATGCTGCGGCTGGCCTGGCCCGCCTATACCAATGAGGCGATCTTTCTCTTTCACGCCACCACGCTGGTCTATTTCAGCGGCTTTCCCGCACTGCAACAGCGCGCCGATGCGCTTTATTATGCGCAGTATTTCGCGGACAAGACATTCAACCCCTTCGTCCCCTATCCGATCCTGGCGGGGTATTTCATCCTGCTGACCCTGATCATTATCGGCCTCTTTGGGCTGGTGAACGGACGGCTAAACCGCCATTTGCCCAAATCTGAGACACCAAAATTGCGCTTGCGTCCCAACCTGATCAGGTAGTATCAAAATTTGATCAAATTATTTGGCCAGCGGTTGCCAGGGCGGTACAGACCACCGCCCGATGACTGCGGCCTTAATGGTGTCTGATGAACGATTGGCTTCGCAAGAACCCTCATATCCGCTCCATCCGGGTCGCTGCGGCGGATCTGAACGGGCAGCCACGTGGCAAACGTATTCCCACCCGCTACGCCGATAAGGCGCTCAAGGGGGGCACGCGGTTCCCGTTCTCTGTCCTGAACCTGGATATCTGGGGCGAGGATATCGAAGACAGCCCCTTGGTGCTGGACAGCGGTGACAAAGACGGCGTTTTGAAACCAACAGAACGCGGGTTCCTGCCCATGCCCTGGCTGGAAACACCAGCCGCCCTGTTGCCCATCTGGATGTATCACGACGATGGCCGCCCCTTTGCAGGCGATCCCCGGCATGCGCTGAACGCGGTTGTGCAACGGTATAAGGCCAAAGGTCTGACGCCTGTTTGTGCGGTTGAGCTTGAGTTCTTTCTGATCGACGACTCAGGCCGCACCCTGCAAATCCCTCCCTCACCCCGGTCGGGCAAACGGCGTCAGGCGGGCGATATCCTCAGCATGCGGGCGCTGGATCAGTTCGATGCCTTTTTCAACGATCTCTATGATGCCTGCGAAGCGATGGACATCCCCGCAGACACCGCCATTTCCGAAGCGGGCCTGGGCCAGTTTGAGATTAACCTGATGCACGGCGACGATGCCTTGCGTGCGGCGGACGATGCTTGGCTCTTTAAGATGTTGGTCTCTGGTCTGGCCCGCAGGCACGGCTTTGCCGCGAGCTTTATGGCCAAACCCTATGCGGATTATTCAGGCTCTGGCTTGCATATGCATTTCTCCGTTTTGGATGAAGAGGGGCAGAACATCTTTGACAACGGCGGACCCGACGGCACGCCCGCGCTGCGCCACGCGGTTGCGGGCTGTCTGGCGGCGATGCCCGGGTCTGCGTTGATCTTTGCGCCCCATGCCAACAGCTTTGACCGCATGGTGCCCGGTGCCCACGCCCCGACGGGCATCAGCTGGGCCTATGAAAACCGCACTTCGGCAATCCGCATCCCCTCTGGCCCCGCCAGTGCGCGCAGGATCGAACATCGCGTGGCCGGCGGCGATGTGAACCCCTACCTGATGCTGGCCGCCGTCCTCGGGGCCGCCCTGAACGGGATTGAGGATGGCGCAGAGCCCCCTGCCCCCATCACCGGCAATGCCTATACGCAGGATTTGCCGCAGATCCCCGGCGACTGGAAAACCGCGATCGACACCTTTGAGGCCGATCCGCATATGGCGCGGATTTTCCCGACGGATCTGATGCGCAACTATGTCCTGACCAAACGGCAAGAGCTGCGCGATATGGCTGAGCTGACGCCGGAAGAACAGGTCGAGATCTATTTGGGGACAGTGTAAGGTGCTGGCATGAAAATCGGTATTCTGATGACGGGGCATCCCCCTGCCGAAATGGCCCACAACGGCCGATATGACGCCTATTTTGAACGGTTGCTGGGGGACCAGTCCTTTACCTATGCCAGCTGGGATGTTGAGGGCGGCGAACTGCCTGCTAAGGTGGATGAGGCTGATGGCTGGCTCATCACCGGCTCACGCCATGGGGCCTATGAGGATCACCCCTCGATCCCCCCGCTTGAGGCGTTCATCCGCACCTGCTTTGACAAACGTGTGCCGATGATTGGCGTCTGTTTTGGGCATCAGATCATCGCGCAGGCCATGGGCGGCAAGGTTGAGAAATTCGCCAAGGGTTGGTCGGTTGGCGCGGTGGATTATCCGCTGGACGGTGAAACGGTTACCATCAATGCCTGGCACCAGGATCAGGTGGTCGAAAAACCCCAGCAAGCCCAGGTCATGTCCAGTACGGATTTCTGCGCCAATGCCGCGCTGATCTATGATGATGTGTTTTGGACCATCCAGCCGCACCCCGAATACGGCCATGACTTTATCGAAGGGCTGATTTCCTATCGCGGCCGCGGCGTGGTGCCTGACGATCAACTATCGGCTGCCCGCGACCGCCTTGGCACCCCATTGGCACAAGAAACCGTCGCCCAGAAGATGGCCGCGTTCTTTAAGAAAGAGAGGGCCTGATGGCCGACTGGATCAAACGTCTGCCCGAGCCTGCCCAGGTCTATCTTGATGGGAAACGTCTGGACGAAGTGGAATGTATCATCTCTGACCTGCCCGGCATCGCCCGGGGCAAAGCGGTGCCTGCGTCGAAATTCGACCGGCAGGATTTTTTCCACCTGCCTGACAGCATTTTCTACCAGACCATCACCGGCGACTGGGGTGAGGCTGCGGGGGATGAAGGCTTTATTGAAAAGGACATGATCCTCAAGCCCGACATGACCACAGCCAGCGCAGCGCCCTGGACGGGGGACTGGACGCTACAGGTTATCCACGACGCCTATGACCGGAATGAAAAGCCGGTCGAATTCTCGCCGCGCAACGTGCTCAAACGGGTGGTGGATCTTTATCGTGACAAGGGCTGGGAGCCGGTTGTGGCCCCTGAGATGGAGTTCTTTCTGGTCGCCCGCAACCTCGACCCTGCCCATGAAATTGAGCCGATGATCGGCCGCTCAGGCCGCCCCGCCGCCGCGCGCCAGGCCTATTCCATGACGGCGGTGGACGAATTCGGCCCGGTGATCGACGACATCTATGATTTTGCCGAAGCCCAAGGGTTTGAAATTGACGGCATCACCCAGGAAGGCGGTGCCGGGCAGCTAGAGATCAATCTGCTGCATGGTGACCCGGTCAAGCTTGCCGACGAAGTGTTCTACTTCAAGCGTCTGATCCGCGAAGCGGCGATGCGCCACGATTGCTATGCCACCTTCATGGCCAAACCCATCGCGGATGAACCTGGTTCAGCGATGCACATCCATCATTCCATTCTGGACAGCAAAACCGGCGAGAATATCTTCTCCAATCCCGACGGCTCAGAAACGCAAGCCTTCCTGCACTACATTGCCGGGATGCAAAACCACATGCCCTCTGCACTGGCCGTGATCGCACCCTATGTGAACAGCTACCGTCGCTACGTCAAAGACCACGCAGCGCCCATCAACCTGGAATGGGGCCGCGACAACCGCACCACCGGCATCCGCGTGCCGCTGTCTGGCCCCAAGGCGCGCCGGGTCGAAAACCGGCTGGCGGGCATGGATTGCAACCCCTACCTCGGCATCGCAGCCTCACTTGCCTGCGGCTATCTTGGTCTGACCGAAGGCGTGTTGCCGCAAGATGAGTTCAAGGGCGACGCCTATGATGGGGATGGGGACATCCCCCAGGTCCTGGGCCAGGCGCTGGATCTATTTGACCAAGCGACCGCTCTGCATGAGGTGCTGAGCCCCGAATTCGCCCGCGTCTACAGCATTGTGAAACGGGCCGAATACGAAGAGTTCTTGCAAGTAATCTCCCCTGGGAACGCGAGCATCTGCTGCTCAACGTCTGATCCATGAACCTGCTTTACGCAAACGATACGCGCGGTGCCTATCCTGCAAGCTGGTACGCCGCCACGGCGACGCCATTGGCGCGCTTTGCCCCGCTAAAGGGGGCAACCAAGGCAGATGTCTGTGTGATCGGCGGTGGCTACACGGGCCTGTCGGCGGCCCTGCATCTGGCGCAGGCCGGCCGCGATGTGGTGCTGCTGGACGCGCAGCGCGTGGGGTTTGGCGCCTCAGGGCGCAACGGCGGGCAGCTGGGTACGGGCCAACGCATGGACCAAGACGCGCTGGAAACGCTGGTCGGATTGGATGCCGCCCGCCAGCTTTGGACGCTGGCCGAAGAGGCAAAAGCACTGGTCAAAGAACTGATCGCCAAACACCAGATCGACTGCCACCTCAAACCCGGCGTCGCGCATACCGCTTCAACCCAGGCCGACGTGGATGCGCTTTTCAAATATGCCGACCATCTCGAAAAACACTATGGCTATACCCAGACAGAGGTGCTGGACCGCACAGCCTTGCAAACGGTCTGCCCCTCGCCTGACTATCTTGGCGGCGTTCTTGATATGGGGGCCGCGCATTTGCACCCCCTGAACTTCGCCCTGGGCCTGGCAAAGGCAGCAGATGCCGCAGGCGCGCGGCTGCACGAAGGCAGCGCCGTGCATCACATCGAAGAAGGCAAAACGCTTAAAGTCCAGACCGACGCGGGGCATGTAATCGCAGATCATGTGATCCTGGCCTGCAACGGTTATCTGGGCGGGCTCAACCGCAAGGTCGCGGCGCGGGTCATGCCGATCAACAACTTCATCGCAGCCACCGCGCCCTTGGGGGATGGTATCAAAGACGTCCTGCCCCGTGACGTCGCCGTGGCCGACAGCCGGTTTGTTGTGAACTACTTCCGCCTGTCACACGATGGCCGATTGCTCTTTGGGGGTGGGGAAAGCTATGGCTACCGCTTTCCAAAAGACATCGCCGCAAAGGTCCGCAAACCGATGTCGGTGATTTTTCCGCACCTGAAGGACGTTCAGTTCGATTACGCCTGGGGCGGCACCCTGGCCATTACCATGCGCCGCCTGCCCTATCTGGCGCGCGTGGGCCGGAACATCCTTTCAGCATCAGGCTACTCTGGTCACGGTGTGGGCAAGGCCACGCAGGTAGGGCTGTTGATGGCCAAGGCCATCACAGGTCAGGATTCCGGGTTCAACACCATGGCCAGCCTGCCAAACACGCCCTTCCCCGGCGGGCCAGCGATGCGCAATCCGCTGCTGGTGCTGGCAATGTCATGGTACGCGATGCGCGACCGGTTGGGGCTGTAACAAACGCCGCACTCTGCCACGCTTGAAGCCACGCGCCGGACGGCTGGCGACAGAGCCTTCAGCACTGCCACCTGACCAAACGCCCGACAGCAGCGTCTATTTTAACTTGGAAAGCTTATCCTGCAAATCCGCCAACTGCTGCTTGATGGCATCCAAATCCTCACCGCTTTCCGGTTGCGGCTCAGGATCTTGCGGCGTGGTGGTTTTCATGGCACCGGCCCAGCCTGCAGTCATCGCTTTCATAAAGGCTTCTTGCTGGGCTTGCATCGCCTCCATCCCGGGCATTTTTGCCATCGGGTTGATGGAGTTCATGTTCTCCATCATTTTGGTCTGCCCATCGCGCAGCATGTCAAAAGACGCGCGCAAGAACTGCGGCACGACTGAAACATTGCCAGACATGTAGCTGCGCACCAGATCGTTCAGAACGTCAACCGGCAGCACGGATTCTCCGCGGCTCTCATGCTCTGCAATGATTTGCAGCAGATACTGGCGCGTCAGATCATCCCCTGATTTCAGGTCAACAATCTGCACCTCGCGCCCGTCCCGGATAAAACCGGCGATATCCTCAAGGGTCACATAATCGCTGGTCTCTGTATTATAGAGCCGCCGCGACGCATACCGCTTGATCAACAAGGGCTTTGACTTTTCCGACACGGTGATCCTCCCCGAAGACGTGCTGCACCGCAGCTTATGCACAACGGGGAGAAATGAAAAGCATGTTGCCGCCTTGGTCTGGATTTAGCCCGGCAGGATCTCCTTCATGGCCACATCAAGCGGTGTGGGGGCGAAATCAGGCAGCGCCGCGTGCAGTTTTGCCCCCTCAATCCGGTGCGGCACCCGCCACAGATAGCGCATCTCATAGACCTCGCGCAGCGTGGCCTGAAAAAGTCCCAGGATGCGCAGGACAAACCATGGAAGCGACGATACTTTTTGCGGACGGCCCACCGCGGTTTCAATGGCACCCACCAGCTCAGCCCCGGTCAGCGCATAGCCGGGAAAGCCAAATTCTTCGAAAGGCGCAAACCGCCCCCGTTGCTCAGCCAGCGCGACACATGCGCGGGCCATGTCAGGCAAATAGGCCCAGGCGTGTACCTGATCCAGAGGGCCGGGATACATGGTTTTGCCCTCAGCCGATTTGGCCGCGATATGGGCATCAAACCAATTGCCGCTGGCCGCTTCCTCCAGAAAATCGCCGCCCCTTAAGACAATCGTGCGCACCCCAGAGGCGCGGTAGGTCTGCTCCATCTCAACGCGCAGCTGCCCTTTGCGGCTGGTGGGCCGCCACGGGGTGTCCTCCGTCAGGTGTACACCCGCATCGGCCCCGTAGTTATAGACATTGCCCGGCACGATCACCGTGGCCCCTGTATGCTGCGCGGCGGCGATGACAGCGGCTGTCAGCCCGGGCAGCATCTCTGCCCAATCCTCATAGGGGTGGTTCACGGCGTTGACGATCACATCACAGCCCGCACAAGCGGCCTGCAACGTCGGCGCATCCATCACATCGCCCGTCAATGGCTGCACCCCGCGTTCAGGGGCGGTGTCCCATGCGCGTGCAAAGGCCAGAACCTGCCATCCCGCATCGGCAAAGGCGGCTGTCGCGGCCCGCCCAAAACGCCCTTTTGCGCCCAGAACAATCACTTTTGACATATTTGATCCTCCAACTTGGTGATGCCCCCTAGGTAGTTCATCAATATTCGGATATCATTTCGCTAATTTGGAAATAGGTCATTCACATATGAATATCCCACAAGAGCCAGACTGGTCCTACCTACAGTCCTTTGTCGCCGTGGCCGAGCATGGCACCCTATCGGCTGCGGCGCGGGCAACGGGCAGCAGCCAGCCGACGCTCAGCCGACATATCTCATTACTGGAAACCAAACTGGGCACCCGCCTGTTTGACCGCAAAACATCCGGGGTGGTCCTGACCGAAAGCGGGGCCAACCTGTTGGTGCATGCCGCCAAAATGGCTGATGCCGCGGCACAGATCAGCGCAAGCCTGGAGGGTTCAGGGGACGTGCTGTCGGGCACGGTCCGGCTGACAGCAAGCCGGATCATGGCCACGTTTTTGCTGCCCGACATCCTGGTCAGAATTCGAACGCAGCACCCCCAGATTGATATTGAGCTGATCGCCTCGGATGAAACCGACAACCTGTTGCGACGCGAGGCTGACATCGCCGTCCGCATGTACCGCCCCTCACAGCTGGATGTGATCACCTCCCATTGCGGGGACCTTGGGTTTGCCGCCTATGCCGCGCCCTCCTACATCGCGCGGCGCGGCTTGCCGGGGCCGGACCCGCAGGATCTGATGTCTCATGACATCATCGGATATGACAAATCCACCCTGATCATCGACGGGATGCGGGATGTGGGGCTGCATGTGGACCGGGAGTTTTTCTGTTTTCGCAGCGATGACCAGGTGGTGTGTTGGCAGATGGTCAAGGCGGGCCTGGGCATCGGCTTCAACCAGGCCGCAGTGGCAGAGCAAACGCCAGATCTTGTCTGCGTCTCAGGTCCTGATCCGCTGGGGTATCTGCCCATCTGGCTGACAGCACACCCTGAGGTGAAATCAACCCCGCGCATCCGCAAGGTCTTTGACGTGCTGCGCACTGAACTGGCCCAGGTTGCTGCGCGGCGCTGACGCAAACGCCTGCCGCGCACGCCCCGCCTACCCCGCCGCAAAACAAAAGGCGGGCCCGAGGTGCCCGCCTTTCGCTCACGTCACAAAGGGATCTGTGACGCGTAGTTCTTGTTGACGCTCTTACTTCGCAGTCGCTTTCTTAGCGGCTTTGGATGCGTCGTCTGTGGCTTTCTTAACAGCTGCAGTTGTCTCTTCCTGCATCTCTTTGCCAGCGGACATCAGCAATTCAACTGTGTCCATCTGTACTTTCTTAGCCACCTCAGCGAAGGCCGCCATGTGCTCAGACGCTGTTTCAGCGTAGGCAGATGCGAAATCTGTCATCGCTTTTGTGTAGTCAGCTGGCTCAGCCTTGGCTTTGGACAGCTCGGTCAGCTTTGCGACGGTGTCTTTTGTCCACTTGGAAGAGATGTCGGCAGACTGCTCAACAGCGCTCAGCGCAACGGTGGAAAGCTTTTCGTTCAGAGAAGCGGATGTCTTGAACGCGCCTTCCAGCGCGGAGCCGTCCACTGGGAATGAACCCATTACGTCTTTGAACATCGCGGTCATATCCGGTGTATTTGTCATGTCTTTATCCTTTCGGCATATCGCGAGGTCCTGCCCCGCATGCTGCATCTGCAAAAGGATATACATGCTGCAGTGCGGCATTTCAAGTTTTTTCTGCACTGCAGCAAAATCAGCTGACCTAGCGTAAAAGCGCCAGAAATTCAGTAGTTTGCCTTCTTGGCCACATAGGTGCCCGGGGCATCGCCCAGAATTTCTTGCCCATTGTCCCCCGGCTTGCGTGCCGGAACCATCTTGCCAGAGCGCTTTGTCAGCCACTTATCCCACCGGGGCCACCAAGAGCCTTCGGTGAAGTTAGCCCCCTCTTGCCAGGCGCTGTGATCCAGGCTGAGATCGGCGTTGGTATAATGGCCGTACTTCTTCTTTGACGGCGGGTTCACAATGCCTGCGATATGCCCGGACTGGGTCATGATAAAGGTCTTGTCCTTTGACCCCATCTTCTGGATCCCGCGATAGCTGTCCTTCCACGGGGCGATGTGATCCGTCTCACAGGCCACTGCACAAAGCGGCACATCCACCTCATCCAAGGTCACGTGATGGCCCAGAATGTCAAAGCCACCCTCAGCCAGTTCATTGCGCTGGCACAGGCCGCGCAGGTATTGCATCGCCATGGCCCCGGGCAGGTTCGCCCCATCACCGTTCCAATAGAGCAGGTCAAAGGCCGGCGGCGTCTCGCCCATCATGTAGCTTTTAACGGCAGGGCCATACACCAAGTCATTGGAACGCAGGAACGAAAACGTGCGCGCCATGATCACTGAGGGCAGGATGCCCTTGTCTGCGGTCTCTCCCTCAATCCCATCGATGAAATCATCCGTAAGGAACGGCTGGAATTCGCCCTGATCAGAGAAATCCGTGAGCGCAGTAAAGAAAGTCGCCGATTTGACGGATGTGTCGCCCCGCTGCTTCAGCAACCCCAGTGTGAGGGACAGCGTTGTCCCCGCGATGCAGTATCCCACAGCGTTGATCTGCTTTTCGCCTGTGATCTGTTTGACCTGATCAATGGCCGTCAGATACCCCTCTTCCACGTAGGTATCCATCGTCACATCCGCATAGCTGGGATCAGGATTGACCCACGAGACCATGAAAAGGGTATAGCCCTGATCAACCACCCACTTCACCAGGCTGTTCTGCGCTTTCAGGTCCAGAATGTAGAATTTGTTGATCCAAGGCGGGAACACCAGCAACGGCGTCTTGTGCACTTCCTCGGTTGAGGGGCTGTACTGGATCAACTCAAACATCCGGTTGCGAAAGACCACTTTGCCGGGGCTGGTCGCGATGTTGCCGCCCAGTTCAAACGCGCTTTCATCGGCCAGACGCACAACCAATTCCCCGTCATTGGCCTCCAGATCGCTGATCAGGTTCTCAAGCCCTTTGACAAGGCTCTCCCCTCCGTCTCCATCGCGCGTTCCAGCGCGTCAGGGTTGGTTGCCAAAAAGTTGGTGGGTGCCATCAGATCAATGATCTGGCGATTGAAATAGGCCAGTGCGGTTCTTCTCGCGCACATCCATATCGGTGATGTCATCAACGGCCTTTTCCAAGGCCTCTGAATTGATCAGATACTGCTGCTTGACGAAGTTGAAATAGGGGTTGGTCTCCCACAGGGGGTTGGCAAACCGGCGGTCTGTCGGCGTGCGGTCCTCGGGGGCTTCCAGCGGGTTCCTTGCCAGCGCTTGTTGCGCGTCAACAAAATGCACCAGCGACTTGGCCCAATAGTCCATCTGATGCTCAACCAGCTTGGCCGGATTGTTAATTGCCTCAGCCATGTAGGACTGTGCTGCCTTTGCAAACAGCTCTTGATTCGGCCCATCCAGCGCTTGTTGGTGTGTCTTTCGGGTCGCCATGACTTTGCTCAGACGCTCCGTAAGCCCCTCTAATTTCTTGAGGTTTTCAGACATCCGCTCCATGGATACTCGTGTCGTTGCGTCATGATCCGTGGTTTCAGTTGTCATGTTAACTCTTGTCTCCTATCTTCGCACTTGCAGCATAGCGTCGCCCGTTTAAGGGGCCGGAGCGACGACATGCCCAAAACCGGGCCACCAAAGGAGACCCCCTATGCGCTATATGGCAACCTACGACCTGATGGAAACAGTTAGAAATACCAATCAGTGGTTAGGCGCCACGGCGCTGTCCATGGCATCTTATCCCGCTTTTGCGATGTTTCCAAATCCCGGCCTGTCCTGGATGGCTGCATGGGGAGAAGTGACCGAACGCACCTTCGCCCGCATGGTGGCAAAGCCCGATTGGAACATCCCCCCTTCGTGGGCTCAAACGGACAGGACCGCATCGTTGTCGAAGAAATCGTTTTGAAACGGGACTTTGGCGATCTGCTGCACTTCCGTGTGCAGGGCCGCACGGTGCCCAAACGCAAGGTGCTTTTGGTGGCACCAATGTCTGGCCACTATGCAACGCTGCTGCGTTCAACCGTGATCAGCCTGCTGCCCGATTGCGACGTCTTTATCACAGATTGGCACAACGCGCGCGACATTCCCGTCAGCGCGGGCAAGTTCGACGTCGAAGATTACACGCTCTATCTGGTTGAGTTCCTGCGCGAACTTGGTGCCAACACCCATGTGATCGCCGTGTGCCAGCCTGCCCCGCTTGCTCTTGCTGCAACTGCATACCTGGCTGAGGAAGATCCCGCCGCACAGCCCAGCACGCTGACGCTGATCGGTGGCCCGATTGATCCCAACGCGGCCCCCACCGAAGTGACCGATTTCGGCCATTCCGTCACCATGGGCCAGTTGGAGCAGATGATGATCCAGCGCGTTGGCTTCAAATACGCAGGCGTGGGCCGCATGGTCTATCCTGGGCTTTTGCAGCTGGCCTCCTTCATCTCCATGAACGGTGAGACGCATATGAAGGCCTTCACCGATCAGATCACCCGCGTTGCCAATGGCGATGCGCATGATCACGACAAGCACAACAAGTTCTACGATGAATACCTGGCCGTGATGGATATGACGGCTGAATTCTACCTCTCAACGGTGGAGCGGGTGTTCAAGACAGGTGAGATTGCCTCAAACAGTTTTACCGTGAAAGGCAAGAAGGTGGACATCGGCAAGATCACGAATGTCGCTGTCAAAACCGTCGAAGGCTCCAAGGATGACATCTCGGCCCCGGGCCAGTGCATCGCGGCGCTCGACCTGCTGACCGGGCTGCCAGACAGCAAGAAAGCCAGCCACGTCGAAGAAGGCGCAGGCCACTACGGCATCTTTGCCGGCAAAAGCTGGCGCAACAACATCCGCCCGCTTGTGGTTGATTTCATTGACGACAATGAACAAGCGACCCCTCCGGGGTATCGCAAGAAGAAAGTCGCCAACAAAAACGCAGCGGCCTAAGCGATGGGCACGGCGGCCTTTTCCTGCTCTTGCGGCAAGGTCAAAGGCCGCGTGACCGCCACGCCTGAAAAAGGGGCCCATCTGGAGTGTTTCTGCGCCTCTTGCCGCGCGGGGGCGAATTACTGCGGGGCACATCAGCAAGCAGATGCGCCGTTGGACCTGTACCTCACGCCGCCACAGCATGTGCAGGTCAGCCAGGGGCTGGATCAATTGGCCCCCTTCGCCTTCAGCCCCAAAGGCATCCTGCGGTGGAAAACCAAATGCTGCGGCGTGCAGATGTTTTCAAGCCAGCCGAACCCCAAGACAGCCTTCATGTCGATCACCGCGCAACGGTTTGAAAACAAAGCCGATCTGGGCCCCGTTGTCGTCAAATCCTTCGTGCCCAAGGCAAACGGCAAAACCAAACACATCGGCATCTGGCCGCTGGTGCGGCTGGTCATGCGGGCTTTGGGTGCCAGCGCATCGGGCAAATGGCGACAGACACCGCTTTATGACGTGAAAACCCTCAAGCCCATCGCGCCTGTGACGCTGATTTCGAAAGAAGAAAAAGCAGCACTTCTGGCCGCAAACAGCTGATTTTACTGCAAAACCAACGGCTGCCGCATCCATTTGCGCAGGGCCGCTGTTGTGGCCGCTGGCTGCTCTAGCGTGGGCAGATGGCCTGCATCCGGCAGCACCACCAATTCCGCATAAGGGATAAGTTCCGCCATGAACGTGTGCCGTTTCACTGGGCAGAGCTGGTCGTGTTCGCCGCACAGAACCAACGCCGGGGCGCGGCATTTGCGCAAAACCGCCTGCTGGTCCCGCCTGCGTTGCAGCGCGCGGGATTGGCGGATGAAAACCTCAGGCCCCAGAACCTCGGCCATGTCCATCACCAGTTCCATCACCTCAGCACGTTGCGGGCCGGGCGCCAGATAGTTCGGCTTCATCTCATCGCGCATCACCTCCAGCAACCGACCAGAGCGCGCCTTGACGATCTGCGGCTCACGGTTGGCGGCGACGACGGGTGTCTCAGCCAAGGGGTTGGTATCCATCAAGGCAATCCGGGTGATCCGATCGGGCGCGCGGCGCAGCAGTTCCATCGCCACGATCCCGCCCATCGACAAACCCGCCAGCGCAAACCGCGCAGGCAACATATCCAGCAACCCCGATGCGATTTCCTCAATCCGCTCACCCTGCGTGACCGGGGCGGCCATCACGGCCATCTCAGCCGACAGCTCAGCGATCTGAGGCCCAAACAACCGGGCATCGCACATCATCCCCGGCAAAAGCACCAAAGGTTCAGCCATGAGAGAAACTCGCCTGAAATAACACGGGGTTTACGCGCCCTGATCTGCTTCTTTATCCATCTATATCACGGGTTGAATGGGCCGCAATATCAACCGGAGCCTGTGGAAAAATCAGCCCCCGAAATGGTGGAAAATCCGCATATCGCGCCTGTCTTTGCGGCAAGGGCTCATCGGGGCTGGCCCCTTTGCGCAACAATGTCCCGCGCGGCGCGATATAGCTGGAAATCGTGCGCCAGGGTGTTGGCCTCCACACCAGGTTTAAGGCAGCAAGCTTTGGGAAAAACCACATCTCTGAATAGGGCAGATGATCATGCAACCACCAGGCCAGATCACGCCAATCGCGGCCCTGATCATATTGATCGGCAAACCAGGGGATCACGACAGAAGCTCCGGCAATCGCCTCCTCCCCCGCTCCTCTGTCCCAGATGTGGCATTCCAGCGGATGGGTGTTGCGCGCGCAATTCAGGCGGTTTTCGTTGCCATAGCGGTTCAAATCAGGCGCGCGGTAGCCTGAGCGCACAGCGACCCGGCCAAAGGTTTCCTCCAACGGATCAAGCAGCGCCTGGCAAAACGCACGCCCGTTTTCCAACACCAGATCGGGGTTTTCCGGGATGTTGGTGCGCCCATGAAAGGCTGCGATCTCAGAAAACATGAAATCGCGCATGTAAAAGTACTTGGACAACCGCTGGCGACCAAAGGTCTCAAGGCTCCACATGCTGCCCGGTTTGCGCATCAGCCGTAGCCGTTCCAGCGAAACGCCCCATCCTCGCGCAGGGGCGAAAACGGGTTATGCGCCACTTCCCAGATATTGCCTTCGGGGTCTGCGAAATACCCGTGATGCCCGCCCCAAAACACATCACTTGCGGGTTTGAGGATCTTTGCGCCCGCGGCCTCAGCCTTGGCCAGAATGACGGCAACATCCGACTTATCACGCACATTATGGCCCAGCGTCATCGCCCCGTGGCCCAATGCCTCGGTGGGCAGGCCGATGTCTTCGGCCAGCTTGTCCAGCGGATAAAGGCCCAGGGTCATGTCCAATAGATCATAGGCAATGACACCATCCTGGGTGTCGACCCGGCGCCAGCCCAACGCATCATAAAACCGCGCGAGCCGTTCGGCATCTGTTGTGCCTAATGTGATCAAAGACAGGCGCTGTTCCATCACAACCCTTCCACAAAATAAACGATGCCATCCACCGCCAGATCGGTTTGGTTGGGCGACATGATCTCACCCGCCACCACATGGGCAAAGGGGTCATCGCCCTCTCCCAATGCGGGGTGCACGACGAAATGCGGCCCGCCCCAGGCCTTTGCGATCTGGCCTGTCACCTCAGCCACGACCACCTGATCTTCTTCTGCGTACCAAAACAGGGCCGGTATCTTGGCGGCACTGAAATCCAGCGCGACCACCTCTTTGACCAAGGCGGCCATGGGCAGCACGGCAACGCTGGGATAGGTCGTGGTCCAATAGGTCGCCTGCCCCTCATTCGCCGGCTCAAAGCTGCGCTCCGCCCCTACCAGGGTGGCAACCAATAGCGTGCGGCAGGCATGGTCAGCAAAGGGGCCGCGCCATTGTTGATCCCAAAGTTGGGCGAGATAAACGCCATCGCGGCCACGTCTTTGGACAGCTCTTTGTCCAACGCAGCAGCCGCCGCAAGCGTCCCCCCGGTTGAGGTGGAGATCACCAGCACCTTTTCACCCACCTTACGCGCGACAGCCAAGCCTTCGGCCACATCAGCCATCCACCCCGGCACGGTGGCCTCAGCCATCGCAGCACTGCTGCGCCCGTGACCTTGCAAACGCGTGAAAACCAGGTTTGCGCCCAGCGCTTCGGCCACACGGTCAGGGACCGGACGGATTTCTTGCGCGCTGGCGGAAAACCCATGCAGGTATAGGACGGACCACTGCGTTTCCGTCTCAGGCGCGCCTGCCCAGATAACCTGTTTTTCAACGCCCGGCGTGATGTCATCAAACGCCGCTTCGCGGGCGGCGAAATAGGCATCAACACCGCCCTCCAGCTGGGTGTCATCAAAGGTGGCCGTCAGCGTCACGTCTTCCACGGGGCCAAACAGAAACAGCCCTCCCAGGATCAAACCGATCACAAGGACAAAGGCGCCCAGGCCGATGCCGATGCGTTTCAACAGCTTTTTCATGCGCTTGCCTCCATCACTTCGTGCAAAGCGGTCAGGATCAGATCCAGGCACGGCCCGTCTGAAAACCGGTGATCTGCGTCTTTGACCAAGCGCAGCTGCATGTCCGGGCCCGTTGCATGCCCGAGCAGGCGCACGGCTGTATCCACGCTGACGGCTGTGTCGGCGGTGCCTTGCAGGAACCGCACGGGAAACGGCAGATCCAGCGCGTCGCGCAGCACCAATTGGGTGCGGCCATCCTCGATCATGCGTTTGGTGATGATGTAGGGCTCCATATAATCGGACGGCAGCTCTACCTGCCCGCCCTCTTCCAACTGTTGCTTTTGCGCCGGGGTGAAGTTGGCCCAATAGCCATCTTCGGTGAAATCGGGCGCCGCCGCGATTGTCACCATCCCGGCGATCCGCTCGGGGCTCGCCTTGGCCAGCAACAATGCCTGCCACCCCCATGGATGAGCCAACGGGGATGATCGGCCCTTGGGTGAGTGCAGCGACCGCTTCGCGCGTGTCCTCAGCCCAGTCGCCGATGCATCCGTCGGTGAAATCCTCAGACGACTCACCATGACCCGAATAGTCAAACCGCAGGAAAGCGCGCCCCTCTTTTTGCGCCCATTCCTCCAAAAACACCGCCTTGGTGCCTTCCATGTCGGATTTCAGACCGCCCAAAAACACCACGCAAGGCCCCGCGCCCTCTGTGCGGTGATAGGCCAGCTTTCGCCCTTGTTTTGTTGATAAAAACTGCGTCTCGCCCATGGCTCCCCCTCACGTTTTTTCGATCATGCGCAAGCAACGCTGCAAGCACAACAGATGAATTTTTAGGTGACTATATTGTCACGTGACTAATTAGTAACTTATAACCCCCCCATGGACGCTGTTTTCAAAGCCCTTGCCGATGAGGCCCGCCGCACCCTGCTTGACGCGCTGCGCAAGAAGGACGGCCAGACCCTGCAAGAGCTGACGGAACTGCTGGAGATGACACGTTTTGGCGTCATGAAGCACCTCAACGTGCTTGAGGACGCCGGACTTGTCGTGACCCACAAGAAGGGCCGCTTCAAATACCACTATTTGAACGCGGTGCCCCTGCAACAGACGATTGATCGCTGGATTGAGCCGATGCGCTCAAAACCGGCGGCCCGGGCGGTGCTTAACCTCAAATCGGCCCTGGAAAGGACAGACCCAATGACAAAGCCTGACTTCATGATGCAGACGTTTATCCGTTGCACCCAAGACGCGCTGTGGCACGCGCTCAGCGATCCTGAGTGCATGGCGGCCTACCATTTTGCCTGCGACATCGCAGAAGGCCGCGCAGAAGAAGGCCAAACCATCCGCTTTATCCGGCCCGACGGCAGCCCAATGCTCAGCCAATCCGTGACGAAGGTGGAGCCGAAGACGCGCATTGAGACAACGTTTGAGCCGCATTTCTTTGGCCCCGGCGCGCCTGCCTCTCGGATGGTGTATCTGATTGAGCCCCAAGGCCCCGCCTGCAAGCTAACGATTGAGCACTACGACCTTCCCGAAGGTCACGAAGGCGTGGCCGAAGGCTGGGCGCGGCTGGCGGCATCGCTCAAGTCCTATCTGGAAACCGGCACCGGCCTGAAAGCAGCCATGTAGCATTCAGAGCAGCCTTCAGAAAAGCTTCAGACAGAAAGGACAAAGGAATGGAAACCTTACCCACAGAATTGGGCGTCTTGGCCTGCCTCACCCTGATCGCGGCCAGCCTCTGGATCCCCTACATCGTCGGCGTGAACAGCGCGCCCGAAGGGTCCTTGCCCCCCGATGCACCAGACGGTTTTATCCGCATCGCAAACCCCGCCTTGCACCGGCCTTGGGTGCAACGCGCCTACCGGG
This sequence comes from Sulfitobacter sp. GN1-4, assembly GCF_055693825.1. Lineage (NCBI taxonomy): Bacteria > Pseudomonadati > Pseudomonadota > Alphaproteobacteria > Rhodobacterales > Roseobacteraceae > Sulfitobacter > Sulfitobacter sp. GN1-4. Next base: position 2,792,775 of record NZ_JBVFUQ010000003.1, read on the forward strand.
CGCACCTGAACCTGCTGGAACAGGGTGTGCCCTTTGCCATTCTGGTACTGCTGGTGGACCGCGTGGATGGTTTCACGGCGCTGACCTATTGGACGGCCATCGCCTTTTTCTGGCTGCGCGTGGCCCACGCGGTGGGCTACGTCACAGGCTGGGCCAAACTGCCCCTGCGTCCCCTGATCTTCACAGGCGGCTGGTTGTGCTGCCTGTTGATGGGCTACGCGTTCTTTGCAGCCGCTTAAGCGGGACGCGGGTCAGCCGCTGACGTAGGGCACTGTCTTGGGCCGGTAAAAGACCTTCTGGTCATGCAGCCGGCCCAACAATTCCTCACCGCGCCGCAGGTCTTCCTCAATCACACGGATGGCTTGGATGCCTGCAGGGTTCTCATCACTCAGCGCACGGCGCATCAGGCAAAGTTCCCGGCCACGTGCACGCAAGGATTCTTCAATCAGGTCTACGTCGTCGATCGAAAGTTCAAAGTTCCGATTATATGCTGGCATGCGTGCCCCCAGTTTTGTTTCCGATAGTGAACTTATGTCGTATTTAAACACGTAAACGTCGCAGTCAACGTATATCTAGGTATACAATCGCCGCTCGGCACAGGATCTGGCAGCCCTTTGTGCCGCGCCCTCACGCCACCTTGCGCAGCCAGGCTCAGATGATAGGGCTAACAGATGTCATCTCGCGCCGCCGACCCTCTTCTCATCCCTCTGTTGTCATTGGGGAATTTCCTGATTGGGGTGGCAGGCTTTGCCATCGTCGGCATTCTAGAGCCGCTGGGCGATGATATGGGACGTTCTGCCGCAAGCGCGGGACAGCTGCTGACGGTCTATGCGCTGGCCTATGCGGTGCTGTCGCCAGTGCTGGTGGCGCTTTGCGGCCAGATCGGGCGCCGCCGGGTGCTGGCTGCGGCCATCGCGTTGGTTTGCCTGGCCGCGCTGATCTCAGCTGTGGCACCCACATTTGGCGTCTTGAACCTAGGCCGCATTGTGGCCGCTGCGGGGGCTGGCATCTACACCCCCATCGCCGCCGCTGTGGCGACCGCCCTCTACCCAGAAGCGCAGCGGGCCAAGGTGCTGGCGGCGGTCTTCTTTGGCCTCACCCTCAGCCAGGTGGTGGGCGTGCCCGCAGGCAGTTGGCTGGCCTATAGCTTTGGCTGGCGTCTGACCTTCTGGATGATCTTTGCCCTTGGCCTGCCGCTGATCTGGATGATCTGGGTCCGCGTCCCCGCAGGCTTGCGGTTTCAACCCGTGACAATGAACGACCTGGGCCAAGTGCTCAGACAAGGCCGCATGATGCTGGCCGTGATGTTCACCGCCAGCTTTATTGGCGGCATCTACGTTCTTTACACCTACATCGCGCCCTTGCTCAGCGACACGATGGGCCTGGGCCGGGACGGCATTGCGTTTGTGTTGCTGGTGTTCGGGATCGGCGCGGTGGGCGGCAATATCATGGGGGGCGTCCTGGCAGACAGGCTTGGGTGGCGCATCACACTTAGCTTTCTGTGCCTCAGCCAAATGCTGATCATGCCGGCCTTTTCGCTTTTGCCCTTCAGCATGCCTCTGCTGTTGGGGCTGTCGTTTTTCTGGTCCCTCTTTGGCTGGGCCTTCATGGCCGGTCAACAATCCCGCCTGATCGGCCTGGCTGGCCCACAGGCCCCGGTGGTGCTGGCGCTGAATGCGGCAGCCATCTACATCGGGGCGGCTATTGGCTCTGCCATTGGCGGCTTTGTCATCGCAACCTACGGGATCCTGGCCCTTGGCGCGGCGGCGGGCCTCACCTCAACCATCGCACTTTTGCATCTGGTGCTTTCAACACGCTTTGCCCCAAAGGCGCGTGGCCACTCTTGACGCCCCCTTCTCTCAGGTACAAAAGGCGCGCACACATAACCCGCAACCGGGCGTCTCGTGGGCGCCAAACTGACGAGGAGCGCCAAGATGGCCCAAATCTCACTCACCCTTCCCGACGGCAATGCAAGATCCTATGACGCAGGTATCACTGCGGGCGAGGTCGCAGCCGATATCTCCAAATCGCTGGGCAAAAAGGCAATCTCTGCCACTGTGAACGGCGCGCATTATGATCTGGCCTGGCCGATTGAGGCAGATGCCGACATCGCCATCCACACCATGGCCGACGAAGAGCAGGCCAATGAGCTGGTGCGCCACGATCTGGCGCATATCATGGCCCGCGCCGTGCAAGAGATCTGGCCTGACACCAAGGTTACCATCGGACCGGTGATCAAGGACGGCTGGTATTACGATTTTGACCGCGCAGAGCCCTTCACACCCGAAGACCTGGGCGCGATTGAAAAGAAGATGAAAGAGATCATCAACAAACGCGATCCCGTCCGCACTGAGGTCTGGGACCGCGATCGCGCGGTGCAATTCTACAAAGACAACGATGAGCCCTATAAGGTTGAGCTGATCGATGCGATCCCCGGTGATGAGCCGTTGCGCATGTATTGGCACGGCGACTGGCAGGACCTCTGCCGTGGCCCACACTTGCAGCACACCGGCCAGGTGCCGGGCGATGCGTTCAAGCTCATGTCCATCGCGGGCGCCTATTGGCGCGGCGATTCAGACCGCGCTATGTTGCAGCGCATCTACGGCGTGGCCTTTACCGGCAAGGAAAAGCTGCGCGCGCACCTGAACATGCTGGAAGAAGCCGCCAAGCGTGACCACCGCAAGCTGGGCCGCGAGATGGATCTGTTCCACATGCAAGAAGAGGCGCCCGGCCAGGTCTTTTGGCACCCCAATGGCTGGCGGATCTATACCGAACTGCAGGATTTCGTGCGCCGCAAGCAGCGTGCAGGCGGCTATGTTGAGGTGAACACCCCCAGGTCGTGGACCGCAAACTGTGGATTCAGTCCGGCCACTGGGAAAAGTACCAGGAAAACATGTTCATCGTTGAGGTTGATGAGGAACACGCCCGCGAAAAAGCGGTGAATGCCCTGAAGCCGATGAACTGCCCCTGTCACGTCCAGATCTTTAACCAGGGCATCAAATCTTACCGCGATCTGCCCCTGCGGATGGCCGAATTTGGCTCTTGTGCACGCTACGAACCCTCTGGCGCGCTGCACGGCATCATGCGCGTGCGCGGGTTTACACAGGACGATGGCCACATCTTCTGCCGCGAGGATCAGATTGAATCAGAGACCGCGACCTACATCGAATTCCTGTCCTCCATGTACCGCGATCTGGGCTTTGAAAACTTCAAGGTCAAATTCTCTGACCGTCCAGAAAAGCGTTCAGGCTCCGATGAAACTTGGGACAAGGCCGAAGAGGCGCTGCTGTCCGCCACCCGTGCGGCAGGCATTGAGCCTGAGCTGAACCCCGGTGAAGGCGCGTTTTATGGCCCCAAGCTGGAGTTCGTGCTAACCGACGCCATTGGCCGTGACTGGCAATGCGGCACCCACCAGGTGGATTTCGTCCTGCCCGAACGGCTTGATGCGACCTACATCGGCGAAGACGGGGCCAAGCACCGCCCTGTGATGTTGCACCGCGCCACCGTGGGCTCATTTGAGCGTTTCATCGGCATCCTGATCGAAGAGCACGCAGGCAAGTTGCCGTTCTGGCTGGCCCCGCGCCAGGTGGTTGTGGCCTCCATCACGTCCGAGGCGGATGACTACGTGCAAGAGGTCGTCGAGACCCTCAAAGCAAAAGGCGTGCGCGCCGAGGCGGACATGCGCAACGAAAAGATCAACTACAAGGTCCGCGAACACTCCGTCGGCAAAGTGCCGGTCATCCTGGCCGTGGGCAACCGCGAGGTGGAGGAGAAAACCGTCTCCGTCCGCCGCTTGGGCGACAAGCAAACCTCGGTCCAGCCGCTTGCGGATGTGGCTGTAACATTAGCCTATGACGCCACGCCGCCCGACCTGCGCGCGTGATCAGACTGTAACATTTCGGCCCGCCCGCGTTTCAATTTCGCAATTTGGCGGGCCGATTTTGTAACAAAACTCCAGCTTTTCCCCAAAATCACCGAATTTTCCCCGCGCATTCTAACGCAACCCCTGACAGGATCGTGACACACTCCGTCGTGAGTGGCGTTTAAACCTTCTGGGTGTTTTAGTGTGCTCACGACCAAGTTTTCACAGATCAACAAAGAGGATGATCCATGTCTAACGTGATGAAATCTGTTGCCATCGCCGGTGCTGTAGCTGCTGCAATGACCGCGCATTCCACAACAACCGCCGAAGCGGCGGCAAAAGAGAAATGCTACGGTGTGTCTCTGGCAGGCGAAAACGACTGCGCTGCGGGCCCAGGCACCACATGCGCAGGCACATCTGTCACAGACTACCAGGGCAACGCCTGGACATTGGTTGACGCAGGCACCTGCGAAGAAATCGAACTGCCCACAATGGCAGACGGCACAGAGCGCGAAGGCTCCCTTGAGCCGCTGGAGCGCGATCTGCCAGCATAAATGACCCTCGCCTCAGGCGGCTTTGCGGCCTGAGGCACCCTTCAGCCTAAGGTGCGGCATGCTTGATACGTCCCCTCGCTTTGACCGGCTGCCTCATGCACCCGGTGTCGGCTATAAGCCCCAGCATTTCACGGAACTGCGCGAAAACCCCGGTGCCGTTGAATGGATCGAAGTGCACGCCGAAAACTATATGGGCGACGGCGGCCGCCCTCTGGCGCAGCTTGCGGCCCTCTCAGAACAATTTGCGGTATCCGTCCACGGCGTTGGTCTGTCCATCGGTGGCGAAGATCCCCTGGACACAGATCACCTGGCACGCCTGAAAAAGCTCTGCGATTGGATCAAACCGGCCAGTTTTTCCGAACACTTGGCCTGGTCCACCCACGGGGCCGAGTTCCTGAATGACCTGCTGCCGCTGCCCTATACCGAAGACACGCTGGCGCGGGTGGCTGCACATATCAACCAGGTCCAAGACACGCTGGGCCAGCAAATGCTGCTTGAAAACCCATCAAGCTACCTCAGCTTTGCGGCGTCCACCTTTTCAGAAACCGACTTTCTGGCGGAACTTACCCACAGAACCGGCTGCGGGCTCTTGCTGGATGTGAACAACGTTTTCATCTCCGCCACCAACCTCGGCCTCAGCGCCACCGCCTATATCGACGCCTATCCCACCGACAAGGTCGGTGAGATCCACGTCGGCGGCCACGATGAAGACGAAGACGATCACGGCGCGCCGCTGCTCATCGACAGCCACGGCAAGCCGGTTGTCGATCCGGTCTGGTCTTTGCTGGACTATACGCTTGCCCAAACCGGGCCCGCGCCGGTCCTGGTGGAATGGGACACAGATGTCCCTGAGTGGCCCGAACTGCGCGCAGAAGCCGCGCGCGCGGCCCGTGCGTTGGCCTCGTGACAACCCAAACCGCCTTCCGCGCAGGTCTGCTGGACCCCGCGCACCCCGTGCCTGACGGCCTTCTGGACGGGGTGGAGCGCCCGGCTGGCAAGCGCTATGCGGTCTACCGCAACAACGTCACCGTTTCGCTTATTGAGGCGATGAAGACCGCCTTCCCCCTAGTGCGCAAGCTCTTGGGGCCGCAGAATTTCGACAGCCTGGTGCCGCACTTTGTCCGCGCCCACCCGCCGCGCTCACCGGTGATGATGTTCTACGGGGCCGAATTTCCCGCCTTCCTCGATGGCTTCGCACCGCTTCAGCATCTGGGCTATCTGCCGGATGCCGCACGGCTGGATCTTGGCATGCGCCACGCCTATCACGCCGCCGATGCAACGCCCTTTGATGCGGGCCTGATGCAGGCCCTGCCCCCGGAGGTGCTGATGCAGGCCACCTTCACACTGGCCCCCGCAACCCAGATCATCCAATCCCGCTGGCCGCTCTTTGACATCTGGCATTTCAACAACGCCGACGGTGCCCCCAAGCCCCGCAACCTGGCCCAGAACGTCCTGATTACGCGACCGGAATTCGATCCGGTCCCCCATGCCATGCCGCCCGGCGCGGCCACCTGGCTGCACGAACTTAAGCGCGGCGCGACGCTTCGGGGCCGCCCATGAAGCCGCGCAGGCCCGTGTGGCCGACTTTGATCTTACTGCCGCATTGACCTTGGCCCTTTCGGCCCAGGCCTTTGCCACTCTCCACCATAAGGACTGACCATGACGAAACTGTTGTCGCTTTACGCTGCCATCGCCGCCCGCCTTGATCGCGCTGATTGGTTGCTGCCCACATTGGCCCGGCTGCTCTTTGCCGCGATTCTGATGGTCTATTTCCTCAACTCAGGCATGACCAAGCTGGGCGACGGGATCATGGGCATCTTCTCGCCCTCGGTCGGTGCCTATGCTCAGATCTTCCCCAAAGCGCTGGAGGCCGCAAGCTACGATACCTCTGCGCTCAGCCTGTATCACACGCTTGTCGTGCTGGGCGGCACCTGGGCTGAGTTCATTTTGCCTGCGTTGATCGTGTTGGGCATTTTGACGCGGCTGGCCGCCCTGGGCATGATCGGCTTTGTGATCGTCCAGTCCCTGACAGATGTCTACGGCCACGGACAGGACAGCGTGATCGGCGCGTGGTTTGACCGCTTTCCAGATGCCATCATCGCAGATCAACGCGCGCTCTGGATCTTCTTGCTGCTGGTCTTGGTAATCAAAGGCGCGGGCCCGCTGTCCTTTGACCGCGCGCTCAAGCCACGGCCCGCCCCTTAACCACAGTCTGAGGTCATGCAGCCCTTAGCCCGCTGCATGAACCGCGGCCTCTACATCCTTGTTCCAGCCTAAGAAAAGCTGGTTGTCCACAGCGATGAGTGGCCGCTTCATCAAAGCGGGATGCGCGCCCAGCAACGCCATCGGCGCGGCTGCGCGCTCCGCCTCAGACAGGCCCCGCCAGGTCGTGGAACGGGTGTTGAGAAGGGCCTGACCAAACTGCGCAAACGCGGCCTCAAGCACCTCTTGCGGCACCCCGTCCACCCGCACATCGCGCAGCTCCGCCCCCGGCAAAGCCTTCATCGCCTTGCGACAGGTATCACAGTTTTTCAGTCCATAGATCAGCATCACTTCACCTCTGTTTGGTGGCATACACGAAAAAGTTTCCTGCGCCATTCCTTGATTTTTTCTGCAAGCGCGCAATCTCAAATAGTGCGCACCAGGGGCCCCGGCCAGCGTGCGCCCCTGCCAACCGCAGGGACTGGAAAGGCAAAGGAGGCACGGACACTATGCCAACAGGCACCGTGAAGTGGTTCAACACCACAAAAGGCTATGGCTTTATCGCCCCTGAAGGGGGCGGCAATGATGTATTTGTACATATCTCTGCTGTGGAACGGTCAGGATTGACCGGTCTGGCGGATGACCAAAAGGTCAGCTTTGAGCTGACTGAAGGGCGTGACGGGCGGCAGATGGCGTCGGATATCACGTTGCTTTGAAAGGAAAAACCGGCGGGGGACCGCCGGTTCAAATGCCTTTCGTCTTCGCGTCTTAGCGGTCGACACATCCCTTTACACCGGGCTGACAATTTGACGGTCGCGCGGAGCGGTGGAAGACCGGCTGTTTGCGCCGCACCGGCGCGGGGTTCGCCATCATTTGGTTGTAGGTGACGGCCTTGTTCGGCGTGCCACAGCTGACCGAGCCGTCGATGGTGACAGGCTGCAGACCAGCAGGGCAGAAGTTGTGCTTTGATTTGACCGGATAGATCATCACGCTCGGCTTGCCTGGATTTTTGACAACAACCTTTTCCTTAGGCTTTTCAACGACTTTCTTCTCTTTTTCCTTGGTCAAAGGATCAACCGGATCCTCTGGGTTTTCCACCACAGGGTTCTCTGGATCAGTCGGCGTTTCCTTGACCGGGTTCTCTGGCGTCACGGGCGTTTCCGGCGTCACAGGTGTTTCCGGCGTCTCAGGCGTTGGCGTAATCGCCAGCGCAGCCACGGGGGCAAGGCCAAATGCGGCGTAGAGCACACCGGCGATGAGTTGGGATCTTAGGCGCATGAAGGCCCTCGCTTTCTGGATGTCTGCTCGAATGTGTTAACATTTCTTTATGGCGAGATTTTGACCCTTCGCGCCATTGAAGTCCAGCATTTTATAGGTGTCACTACCCAGTTTAGGGGCTGTGGCGCAGGCCGGGGGCATATTTGGGGGCCATTGGGCCTGCCGGGAGGGTGCCGCAGCCGGCGCCCCTGCCCCTTACCTTACCACGCCCCCGCCCTGCCAAACCCGATGTCACACATTGTGCACCGCCTGTGCACCAAAGCGGCATACACCCGTGCCGCCACGTCCGTTGCGCCAAAGGGTTAAGCGGCCGCTCTACCCGGCCATACAATCGCGACAAAGCGGGATGGCCGGGTCCGCGTTCAAACGCGCCGCGTCGATCTGATCGCCGCAATCGGTGCAATAGCCCCACGCGCCCTCTTCGATCCGTTTGAGCGCAGCGTGGATGCGCTGCCGCTCTGCTGCGCGGCGGCGGACCTGGGCCTGCGCCATGGCCTGGTTCTGCAGCGCATCCATGCGGGTGAGCCGGCCCGTGGATTGCTGATCAAGCGTCACGGGGCGCGTGGCGTCCTGGGTGGCGACGTCTTCGGCGTCTAGGGCATCGAGGCGGGCTTGGAGTGTGGCGCGGGGGGCATTTCAGATTTCGTTAACCATGACGTGCCTAGCATGCCCCATGTCCAATTACATCCGGCCCCGTCGGCCCGGCGCATGTCTTTTTCTGACCATAACGCTCGCCCAGCGCGGTTCAACGACCTTGGTCGACCAGATCGACAGCTTGCGACGGTCGGTGCAGGCGACCCCGGCATCGCGGCCCTTTCGGATTGATGCCTGGGTGGTTTTGCCAGATCACATGCATTGCGTCTGGACCTTACCGGAAGGCGATGCCGGGTATGCGGCGCGCGTACAATCGATCAAGGCGCGGTTTTCGCGACAGATGCCCGAGGGGTTCCGACGGGCCAGCCATGTAGCACGGCGGGAGAAAGGTATTTGGCAGCGGCGGTTTTGGGAGCATCACATTCGCGATGCCACCGATTACGAAAACCACATCGCATATTGTTGGCACAATCCGGTGAAGCACGGTTTTGTCGAGCGGGTGGAGGATTGGCCATATTCGTCATGGCATCGGGACCACCCGAAGGGTGCGCATTCATGCGCACCATGGGTTTGAATCGGCGTGAGGCGTAGGGTGTGCATTTATGCGCACCTTTGGGCGGTGGTGGATGGTGGTTTTATGGTGGATGGTGCGCATGAATGCGCACCCTACGGGTCGTTCGGAACACCGCTCACCCAATAACCCCCTCAAACTCCCGCCATTCCCCCTTGCTCATCCCGCTCGTCTCCTGCGTCACCGCCTCCCCCTTCAACATCCGCCGCACACACTCAAGAGCTGTGGCGCTCAATTGCGCTCCACCCAGGCGGTAGTCTTCAAACGCCCCATAGGCCGCCGGGACCCAGTCGGCGACGACTTTGCAGATCGCGTCGGCGTAGACGCGGATCTCGTATTGGGCGTGGGCGTCGGCGCGCAGGCGGAGGAAATGGAAGAGGTTGTGCAGGTCCACCTTCCAGTACCACTGGGTATAGATGTTGGCGGGCAGGTTCATGCGGGCAAGCTCTCGGGCCAGGCCGTCTTGGCCGTCCTGGGAGATCATCTCTTCGTAGTGGTCATAGGCGCGGGTTGAATCCGCCTTGAGGTATTCCAGCACCCGCGCAGCTTCCTCGCCTTCGAGCAGAGCACCACGGCCCTGATTGTTGACCACGGACTGGGCGTTCAGGTTTTCGGGCGCGGGGATATAGAATTCGCGGTCCAGGATGGAGTAGCGGGCGGAGTATTCGTTCACGTTGGCGGTGCGGTGGCGGATCCACTGGCGCGCGACAAAGACGGGCAGTTTGACGTGCAGCTTGATCTCGCACATCTCAAACGGGGTCGAGTGCCAGTGCCGCATCAGATAGCGGATCAGGCCGGTGTCGTTCTGCACGCTTTTGGTGCCCCGGCCATAAGAGACACGGGCGGCCTGACAGATCGCGGCATCATCGCCCATATAGTCGATGACGCGGACAAAGCCGTGGTCGAGCACGGCGTGGGCCTTGTAAAGATGCGCCTCCATCCCCGGGACGGTGGCGCGCAAGGTGGGCTGCGTGTTGCCGCGCAACTCTTCGATTTCGGCGGTCTGTTCGGGGCTCAGGGGCATGGCGCGGGTCCTTCTACAAGTAGGATTCGGTGACTACTATATCTTGCCCGTGCAGGTGCAGGAACATCTATATGCGGTATTGTTTTTTCATCACCACCCTGCACTGAATTGGCCGCATCAAACGGGCGGCGTTGACAAGGGCGGCATGTTGTTGGGATTGTTCGCAAAACATCTTTTGATAGGCAGGCGATCATGAAAATCAAAGCAGCAGGGCTTGCGTTGTGTACCGTTCTTGTTGGGTGCGGCGGCGGTGATGCGCCGTTCGGGCAAGACGCGGTGGGCGGCAGCAACACAGACGACACCATCGACAGTGATCGCACCCTGCCCCCGGGCACGACCTCTCCGCAGTCGGATGAGACGATTTTCCGCAAGGAATCGCAGGAGGGCAGCACAGGCAACGGGTTTGCCGAAGGCGTGCGTTATGATTCCAGCAATGATACGTTCTTTGTGGACAACCTGCCCTTTGATGGCACCGACGGCGAGCCCTATACCCGCGGCACAGCAGTGGGCAGCCTGGGGCCATATGCCGTCTATGAGGCACCGTCGGTTGTTGAAGACAGCCAGACCAGCCAGACCATCGCGCAGTTCCGGCACCGCGCGATTTACGGGGTGAGCACCTCTGGTCAGACCGAATTCGCGATTGTGCGGACGGGCGATTACGTGGGCTACGGCTTTGGCGGGTTTGTGTATGAGCGCAACGGCTCTGTGACGCTGCCGACCTCGGGTCAGGCGCGCTATGACGGGTCAGGCGCGGGTCTGCGCGATTATGACGGACGCGGCGGGCTGGAATACACCACCTCATCGGTTCAGATCGCCATCGACTTTGACGATTTCAACGCCGACACCGGCCGGTATGGCGGTGCGGTGGATGGGTTCCTGTTTGACCGGCGGATCTTTGATCTGGACGGCAATGAGATCACAACCGACGTGCTGGCGCGCATCAATGAGGGCAGCAGTTCTTCTTTGACGGCGATCCCGACGGCTGTGTTCACCATCTCAACCAATGCGCTGGACACCAATGGTGAGATCACCGGCACGCTCAGCTCGCGGTTTGCGAATGATGCAGGCCAGGCGGTGGAATATGAGGCGGGCAACTACTACGGCATCATCTCGGGCGATAACGCCGAGGAACTGGTGGGCGTCATGGTGCTGACCAGCAGCGTCGATCCCTCAGCCGAAGCGGTACGCGAAACCACGGGCTTCACCATTTACCGCAGCGAATAAGCATGTTCAGACAGCTCTTGAGCGGGGTGGCAGCGGGCTGGATGGCGCTCTGCGCCCCTGCCCTTGCGCAGGATCAAAGAGCGCTGAGCCCAGACGCCCTGCGCCAAGCCGCAGCGGTGGCATTGCGCGGCGGTGATCCCGCAACAGCGCGCAGCTATGCCGCTGCCCTGATCGCGCGGGACGCCGATGACCTGAACGCCCAGCTTATTTTCGCCCGCGCCGCGCGTGACATGGGGGACACCCGCGTCGCCCGTGAGGCCGCCCGCACCGCCTGGCGGCTGGCTGACACGGAAGAGGAGCGGTATTCCTCGGCGTTGATCACAGCGCAGGTGCTGTCGAGCCAAGGCAAACGCACGCGGTCCCAGCTGTGGCTGCGCCGGGCTGTGCAGCACGCGCCCAACGATCTGCTGCGCGAACGGGCCAAACGGGATTTCCGCTATGTCAAACGGCGCAATCCCTGGCGGACGGACCTGACATTCACCTTCGCGCCAAACTCCAACATCAACAACGGCAGCGCGCGGGATCGCTCGCGGTTGAACTATGCCATTTCTGAGCTGCTGTTTGGTGAGCCGATTGAATACCAGCTGACCGATGAGGCGCAGGCAATCTCAGGCATTGAGATTGGCGGCTCCATCCGCACGCGCTACCGGTTTCACCAGACCCCAACAACCGCGCATGACGCGAAACTGACCGCGAGCTACCGCACGTTCCATATTACGGACGATCTGGAAGACGACAGCGTAACCGGCTCTGATTTTGCCTTTGGCACGCTGGCGGCTGGATATGGCTACCGGCAGATCAACCTCGACCGGAAGGGCGAATTCGCCTTTGACATCGAAGCGGGCCAAACCTGGTACGGCGGCGCGCGCTATGCGTCGTATCTGCGCGGGCAGGCCCAGCAATCCTGGCAGGTGAGTGCAGCACAGAAGTTCCGATTTGGTGCAGAGCTGGAACGCCAATGGGGGCAAGCGACCCCTGATCTGGACACCTTTGGCGTCTCTGCCAGCATCACCCAGGGTTTTTCGTCGGGCAACACCGGCTATCTAGGCCTTTTTGCCGTGGCCACCCAATCGCCTGAGCCCGGATCTGAGTATACCGAAGTGTCGCTGCGCACTGGGCTTGCCCTGAAAAAGCCGGTGCTGGGCGCATCCGTGCAATTCGGCATCGGGGCAAGCTGGCGCGATTATGACATCAGCCGCGATTCCGCAGATGGTCGTCAGGACAACCGGATCTTTGCCGATATTACCGCCACTTTCCGCGAGATTGATTATTACGGCTTTAACCCCACCGTCACGCTTTCAGCCTCTGCCACGGACAGCAATATCGGGCTTTATGATGTGAACCGGGTGGGCCTGAACATCGGCATCCGCTCCGCGTTCTAAGCCGGCAGGCCAATGCTCAAATTCCCGTCAGGCGCTGGCATCCCTGCGCGGCCATGCTAGGTTCGGACCTAGACATAGAAGAGCAAGGGACACCTGATGCCTATCAAATATCTGCACACGATGGTGCGCGTGAAAGACCTCGACGCCTCCATCGCCTTTTACAAATTGCTGGGGCTGGTTGAGCGCCGCCGCATGGATCATGAAGGCGGGCGGTTCACGCTGGTGTTTTTGTGCCCCCCCGGCATGGATGACGGCCATGCCGATGTTGAGTTGACCTACAACTGGGACGGCGATGATGCGCTGCCCTCAGACAGCCGCCATTTTGGCCATCTCGCCTATACGGTTGAGAATATTTATGAGACATGTCAGCACCTTATGGATAATGGCGTGACAATCAATCGCCCCCCACGGGATGGGCGCATGGCCTTTGTGCGCAGCCCTGACAACATCTCAGTTGAGTTGCTGCAGGAAGGTGACGCGCTGGAGGCGGCAGAGCCTTGGGCCAGCATGGAAAACACAGGCCATTGGTAAGGGCGGCGGCCGCTGTCCTGGCCTGCCTTTGGGCCGTACCGGCGGTTGCAGCTGACTGCCGCCTGGCGCTGTTGCTGGCGCTGGATGTCTCCAGTTCGGTGGATCCGCTGGAGGACCGCCTGCAGCGCGGCGGCGTGGTGGCCGCGCTGACTGCCCCTGAGGTGACAGAGGCCTTTTTTGCCACCGAACAACATGTGGCGCTTGCGGTTTATGAATGGTCTGGCCGCTACCAGCAGGACATCTTGCTGGACTGGACCGCGATCGACAGCCTGGCGGCTCTGGTGCGGGCGGCTGAGACCATTGCCGCCACGCAGCGGGGGCATTCAGACTATCCCACCGCGATGGGCTATGCCCTGGGCAAAGGCGCGCGCCTGTTTGAAAGCGCACCGATCTGCGACAGCAAGACGCTGGATATGGCAGGGGACGGGCAAAACAACGAAGGCTTTGGCCCGCAAGCGGCCTATCGCAGTTTTCCGTTTGAGGACGTCACGGTGAACGGGCTTGTGGTGAACACCGAGGAATCCGAAAGCGAAGCCGGTCTGATTGCCTTTTACCGAGGAGAGGTGCTGCACGGACCGGGGGCGTTTTTGGAGATCGCCAACGGGTTTGGCGATTATGAACGCGCCATGCGCCGCAAATTGGAACGCGAGCTGATGCCCGCCGTGATCGGAGGGCTGCCCGGTCAGGCCCTGCCCGAGGGATGATGCGCGCCGCGCTCATCGCGCTCATGGTGACAGCGGGGGCGCAGGCCACGGCTGAGTGCAGACAGGCGCTGGCGCTGGGGCTGGATGTGTCGGGATCTGTGGATGCGCGCGAGTACCGGTTGCAGATGGGCGGTGTGGCCGCAGCACTGGACAGCGCGGCGGTGCGCGACAAGCTGATGGCGATGCCCGCAGCCCCCGTGCGGTTGATGGTCTATGAATGGTCCGGCCCCGGTGATCACGCCATTGTCGTGCCCTGGACGGCCATCGACGGCCCGGATGCGCTGAGCACGGTGATCGACACGCTGCGCCGCACCGAGCGGCGCGTGGCCAGCCCCGGCACCGCCCTGGGTGTGGCGATGCTGCAGGGGCAGCGCTATCTGGCGCAGCAACCGGCGTGCTGGAAACACACGCTCGACATCTCTGGCGACGGCAAATCCAACCTTGGCCCCCGCCCCGATGCGGTGCGCGCGGGGTTGGAGGCCGAGGGGATCACCATCAACGGATTGGTGGTTGGTGTGGACGATCCCAGCTTTGGCGACATTCGCCAGTCCGACATTGGCGAGCTGTCGTCGTATTTTAACGCCAACGTCATTCTGGGCCCCAATGCCTTTGTGCAGGCCGCTTTGGGGTTTGAAGATTATGCCCGCGCGATGACGGAGAAGTTGGAACGTGAGCTGGACGGTTTGGTGTTTTCGCAAATCCGAACGCTACCTGATGCCTCTGGCCGGAACGCGCCGTCAGGATCGTAGGGTTTCAGGGCAAAGCGGGCTTTTGTGCACGGGACCTTCACCAAATCGTGCATGGCCGGGCTGGCACCGCTTTTCTATGTTGCCGCCAAACAATCGGAGGCCGCCATGCCCCTTACCCGCCGCACCCTGATCCTGACCGGTCTTGCCAGCCTTAGCCTGCCTGTGACGGTGCATGCGGGCAGCACGCGTATTTCAACCGGCAAGACGGATTGGGCGATCCGCGGCTATGACACCCGTGCCTATTGGCGCGCCAGCATGGCAGCGCCGGGGCAAGACGCCTTTACCGTGCTCTGGCGCGGCGTGCCCTGGCGGTTTGCGACGGCTGAGGATGCGGCCCGCTTTGAGGCCTCTCCTGAGGCCTTTGCGCCGCAATTCGGCGGCTTTTGCACGCGGGCGATGTCGTTCAAAAAGGTGGTGGATGGTGATCCTGAGGTGTGGCGGATCTACAACGACAAGCTCTATCTCTTTGCCAAACCCGTGGGCGGACGGGTGTTTGACAAAGAACAAGACGACATGATCGCCAAGGCTCAGGCGTTTTGGGACACGCTGACCTAGGGTTCTGGCCTTAAGATGCGGCGTTTGCAGCCGCACCACAGCGCCCCCAATTGCAGAGCCCCCGGAACCGTTTGATGTCCCGCAAGGGTGCGCGATGCACTCCCCTCGGCCTGCCCCCTCGTATGCCCGCCCCCTAGTAGATGTAGCGGATCTGATCGGTCCAATAGCGCTCCATCCGGCGCAGGGCTGAGGTGATTTCGCTGATGCCGTCGCGGCCAAGCACCCCTTTGCTTTGCAGCCCATCGGCGTGGCGAGAGAAAAGCTCAGCCACCACATCGCGGATGTTGCGGCCCTTTTCGGTCAGGCGCACGCGCACGGAGCGGCGGTCAATCTCACAGCGCTGGTGGTGCATATAGCCCATATCCACCAGCTTTTTCAGATTATAGCTGACGTTGCTGCCCTGGTAATAGCCGCGCGACTTCAGCTCGCCCGCCGTCACTTCGTGATCACCAATGTTGAACAACAACAGCGCCTGCACCGCGTTGATCTCCAGCACGCCGACCCGTTCAAATTCATCCTTGATCACATCCAGCAACAGCCTGTGCAGCCGCTCCACCAGGGAAAGCGCCTCAAGATAGGCGATCATGAAATCTTTGGTATGGTTGCCTGCGTCGATAGGTTCTTGAATGCTCATACTTGTCTCCGACCTAATTCTTGGCGGAAACTTGAACAACAAAGCAGAATATTTCGTTAAACCCGCAGCTTACCCGTCACTGGCCCGTCAGACGCCCATCTCAGGCCCCAAGGCGCGGCTTAGCTGGGGGTTTCAAACCCGGCCTGGATGTCCGCAATCAGCGCCTCATAAGGCGCGGGCGTGGCGACCTGACCAGTCACCCATTGATAGAGATCGTGGTCATTTTCGCTGAGCAGCGCATCATAAAGCGCCAGCCCTGCGTCATCCATCGCAGCAAGCTGAGCTGCGGCGTATGCGGACAGGATCAGGTCCATTTCCTTGATGCCCCGGCGCATGGAACGCATGTGCAGACGCTTGACCTTATGTTCGCGCAATTCAGGCACCGGCAGGCTCATCCATCATCTGGCGCATACGCTTTTCCAAGCGGCCCATGGCCTCAGCATTGCGGTGCATTTCGGTGCGAAGGGCGCGCATGTCCGCCAACAGTTCTTGTAGATCGGCGCGGCCGGCTGCGGCCTCTTGCGGGGGTTCTACCCCTTCGCCTTCGCCGTTGATCAACCACATCATGGACACGTTCAACAAACCGGCCAACATCGACAGACGGTTGGCGCGCGGTTCACTGTGATCGTCTTCCCAGCTGCGCAGGGTGGCAAGCCGCACGCCCAGACGTTTGGCGAGCATCGCCTGGGTCAGCCCAGCCGCGTCGCGGGCTGCGGCGACACGGTCGCCAAAAGTGGCCACCTCGGGTGCATACCAATCGGTTTGTGTCATTTTGTTCGCCTTTCATATGATCCAGCAGGGTCAATGGCCTTGAACGGCGCGAAACGCACCCCTATGAGTGGTGCGCTTGTCTTAACCTTCCGAGGCCCCAGATGGAACTGCTCTCAGCGACACTTGACCGCGTCAAACCGTCCCCCACCATTGCCGTGACCACAAAAGCCGCGGAGCTTAAGGCCGCTGGCCATGATGTCATCGGTCTGGGCGCGGGCGAGCCTGATTTTGACACCCCCCAGAACATCAAAGACGCAGCTATTGCCGCCATTGCCGAGGGCAAGACGAAATACACAGCTGTGGACGGCATTGCCGAGCTGAAAGAAGCCATCTGTGCCAAGTTCAAGCGCGACAACCAACTGACCTACTCCCCTGCCCAGGTCACTGTGGGCACAGGTGGTAAACAAGTCCTTTACAACGCCCTGATGGCAACCCTGAACCCCGGCGATGAGGTGGTGATCCCAGCCCCCTATTGGGTGAGCTATCCTGACATGGTGCGCCTGGCCGGCGGTGAGGCGGTGATTGCGCCAGCCTCGCTTGAGACTGCATTCAAATTGACCCCTGAGGCCTTGGAAGCCGCGATCACGCCGCGCACCAAATGGTTCATCTTCAACTCCCCCTCCA
This sequence comes from Sulfitobacter sp. GN1-4, assembly GCF_055693825.1. Lineage (NCBI taxonomy): Bacteria > Pseudomonadati > Pseudomonadota > Alphaproteobacteria > Rhodobacterales > Roseobacteraceae > Sulfitobacter > Sulfitobacter sp. GN1-4. The sequence goes on from NZ_JBVFUQ010000003.1 coordinate 2,810,034, forward strand.
ACCCCACCGGGGCGGGCTATACCCATGCTGAATTGAAGGCTCTGACAGACGTTTTGATGCGTCATCCGCATGTTTGGGTGATGACAGACGACATGTATGAGCACCTCGCCTACGACGGGTTTACATTCTGCACACCCGCCGAGGTTGAACCCGGACTTTATGACAGAACGCTGACTGTGAACGGCGTGTCCAAGGCCTATGCGATGACGGGATGGCGGATTGGCTATGCTGCGGGGCCGCAAAAACTGATCGCGGCGATGCGCAAAATCCAGTCGCAATCCACCTCCAACCCCTGCAGCGTCAGCCAATGGGCCGCCGTGGAGGCGTTGAACGGCCCGCAAGACTACTTGGTTGCAAACAATGAGATTTTCAGCCGCCGGCGCAATCTGGTTGTGTCCATGCTGAACGAAATTGAGGGCATGACATGCCCCGTGCCGGAGGGGCGTTTTATGTCTATCCTTCCATCGCCGGGTTGATCGGAAAGACCTCAGAAGGCGGCACGCTGATCGCTGATGATGAGGCGTTTGCCACCGCTTTGTTGGAAGAAACCGGGGTGGCGGTCGTCTTTGGCGCGGCCTTTGGCCTGTCCCCGAATTTCCGCGTAAGCTATGCAACATCGGACGCTGCTTTACAAAGTGCCTGCTCCCGCATCCAGACCTTTTGTGCAAAATTGCGCTGACAAGGCGTGGGAATAGCCCAAAAAAAGCAAACCTAAACACGTCGCGGTAAAACTCGTCAAATTGTGATAACATGCGTCTCAATTTTCCGAGTCAGCCTGGCGGAGGTCGAGTATGTCAGCGGATTTGCCGGAGTATTATTTCCGGGTGCGGGAGAATGGCGCAGCCGTTTTTCGTGTAGATACCGAAAACCGGCAACGCCGGATTGAGATGGACCAGATTGCTCTGGTCAACATCAAGAATGGTGAGATCAAACCTCATGGCGACAGAACGCTTGAGGATAAGGATCGCGCCCGCATCGAAGCCTGGATGGCCGAACGGCTGGAGCTGCTTGCCCACCGCGACATCGACGATATTTTTCGCGCGGTAGATCATCTGAATTTGACGACACAATGGGCCCAATCGCGGGCCAGTGATGCGCAGCTGGAAGCGGTCACAGATCAGTTGCTGTTGGCCATGCACGATCTGCGCAGCACCTTGGTGCGTAAAAAGGCCGACCGGCTGACCGCAGAGAGCTAAGCCTTTGCCGCCTGGCTAGGGCGCAGGTTGCGGCGCGCGCCCCTGCCCCACCTTGGGCAAGACCACACGCCAAAACCGCAGGTTCAACAGCACCGCCGCAGCGCCAAGCCCCACGACAAGGCCGCTCCAGATGCCGACGCCGCCCCAGCCCAGCATAAAGCCCAAGACATAAGACGACGGCACGCCAACGATCCAATAGCTAAACGCGGCAAGCCACATCGGGATGGCGGTGTCCTGCACCCCGCGCAGCAGCCCCAGGGCAACCGCCTGCGCCCCGTCCACAAGCTGAAACAAGGCGGCCATCCCCAAAAGCGTCGCACCAATGGCCAGGATCTCCAGCCGCGCGGGTTCATCGCGTTGAATAAAGAGCTGGATCAGCGGCTCTGGCAGGGTGAGAAACGCGGTGATGGTGAGCGCGGCAAAAAGCACCGACATCACCGTGACCACCCAAGCGCCCCGCGCCATATGCGCGCGGTCCTGCCGGCCCAGCGCATTGCCTGCGCGGATTGTGGCGACGTTGCTGAGGCCCAGGTGGACCATAAAGGTGATGGAGGCCAGTTGCAGCACAATCCCGTGCGCGGCCAACGGCACCGTGCCCAGCCACCCCATCATCATGGCGGAGGCGGCAAAAAGCCCAGTTTCGCTGAGCACCGTCAGCCCGATGGGCCAGCCCAGCCGCGACACCCGTGACAGCATCTGCCAATCCGCGCGCCAGAACCGCACAAAAAGCCGGTGTTGTGGCACAACAAGCAGGATATAGATCACCAGCCCGATGACGGAGGCCAGCTGCGTCACCACAGATGCGATGGCCGCCCCGACAATCCCCAGCTCTGGCGCGCCCCAATTGCCAAAGATCAGCGCATAGTTCACCAGCCCGTTCAGCACCGCCGCCGCCAGCGTGATCCACAGCACGACCTGCGTGCGCTCCAGCGCCGCCAGGTAGTTCTTAAGCACCATCACAATGATCGCCGGAAACATCCCCCACCCCGCCACAGTCAGGTAATCGGCACCGGTGCGGGCGACATCGTCGGTTTGGCCCAGCAGACGCAGGATCGGCCCAGAATAGATCATCAGCGGCATCGCCAGCACCGCATAGCCCAGCGACAGCCACAGCCCCATGCGGGTGGCGCGGCGGATGGAGGTTTCATCGCCCTCCGCCGCAAAGGTGGCCACCATCGGCATCACCGCAAAAGCAAAACCAGACCCGGTGATGAAAATCACAAAGAAATAGGTGCTGCCCAGGGTAACGGCCGCCAAAGCCTCAACCGAATACCAGCCCAGCATCACCGTATCGGTCACCCCGATCAGGATTTGCCCCAGATGCCCGCCGATCAAAGGCAGGCCAAGGGTCAGAATGGCGCGGACATGCGCGCGGGGAAGCATGGGTGTGGACATGCACCAGCCTTACGCCTGGCCCGCAAAAAGGGAAAGCCGATTTGCGACGCGCCGTCAGATCCCCGCGGCAGGCAAAAATGCTGGACCTTGCCGGGACTTCGGCCAAGGGTGGATGTCACAGCGGAGGAGCAGATCATGACAGCCATGCGCACTGATACGGTATTGCTGAACGGCCAGCCTTTCTTTGTGCGCCATTGGGGGGCGGCACATCTGCCAAAACTGTTGCTGCTGCACGGCTTTCCCGAATATGGCGGTGCCTGGGAAACCCTGGCCCCGCTGTTGGCGGACCGTTTCCACTGCATCGCCCCGGACCAACGCGGCTTTGGCCAAAGCTGGGCACCGCAAGAGGTGTCTGACTATACCGGGTCCAAGTTGATCGCGGATATGGCCGCGCTGATCGGCGATGGGCCGGTGAACGTGCTGGGCCATGACTGGGGGGCGGCTGTCGCCTACGGCTTGGCGATGTTCCGACCAGAGCTGGTGGCGCGGCTGATCATCATGAACGGCGTGCACCCGGTGCCCTTTCAACGCGCATTAGCAGCAGGAGGGGCGCAAAACGACGCTTCGCAATACATTCATTACCTGCGCAAAGAAGGATCAGAGACGCGTCTGGCGGCAGACGATTACGCCAAACTTACAAATTTCTTTACCGCCAATATGGAAGACAGCTGGGCCGATGACGCGACCTTGGCGGCATATCGCACCGAATGGGCCAGACCAGGTCGCCTGCGCGGCATGATCAACTGGTACCGCGCCTCCCCCCTGGTGATTGGCGCGCCCGGCACGCCAGTGGCTGATCCGCCGCAGCTGCCGCTGGACAAACTCCACGTGCGCTGCCCGCATCTGTTGATCTGGGGCACCGGTGACACCGCACTTCTGCCCGAAGCGACGGAAGGATTGGAAGACTTCGCCGCAGACCTCACACGCATTGAGATTTCAGGCGCCGATCACTGGCTCCACCACCAAAAACCAAATGAGGTCGCTGCTGCCATCCGCGATTGGCTAGCGGACAGCCCCATAGATCACCCTTAAAATTCCCCTAGGGTCCAACAACCGCCCCAAAAGACAGGAACCGCAGCCTGCGCTTCATCTTTCCCCTATAACTCAAAAGCCCCCTCACCGCCGCCACAACCGCCCTGTTGCGCGAAAAGGGCGCCACCACCTGGCAAAGGAGCCTGCCTCAGGCGTGCCCCCAATCCTCCGGATCATCGCTGTTGCCCGGGCTGAGCCCAATGATGTCACCCTGCGTGCTGCAGCCCAGCCCCAGAACCGTGCGATTGGCATAGGCGAAATAGGCGACAACCTGATTGATCTCTAAAATTTCGCCATCATCCCAACCCGCAAGCTGCAAGGCTTTGACGTCTGCCTCATCCATATCCTGCGGGGATTGCGTCAGCCGCGCCGCATAGCGCATGGCGGCCTGTTCGCGCGCCTCAAGCGGAGTGGCTGGCACATCACGCGCCTCAATCGCCTGGCGCAACGCTGTGGCGCGCGCATCGTCTTTCAACAGACGTTTCAACCCGGCAAAGTGATGCTCCACACAATAGGCGCAGTCATTCAACGACGACACCCAAACCCCCAGCGTTTCCAAAAACCACTTGGGCACCTGATTGCCACTGTGATGCAGCACGTTCTTGTAAAGCGCCATGTGCCCTTCCATGGAATGCGGGCGCAGCGAATGCATCATCATGATGTTGTCCACGTTATTGCCCGGTCCCGTGACACGCTCATAAAGCTGGCGCAGCTTGCCGGTTGCCGCATCAAACGGAATGGTCTTGATCCAAGGCATAGGCACCTCCCTTCAGGCTTTGGTCCGGCGAAACACCATCTTTTGGTGATGCAGGTCTTCTTTGTCCCCCATCCAGGCATAGGCCAAGAGCGCGGGTTCGCGTTTGCCCACGGTAATCCGGTGCAGATGATCCGGCGGGTTGAAGATGAGCGAGCCGGGCACATAAACGCCCTGATGGTTTTCTGAGACAGCCCCCGACAAACAGACATAGCTTTCTGTGATGCCTTTGTGGGCATGGGCAGGATAGGTGCAATTGGGCGCAAAAAGCACCACGCCCAGGATGATCTCATCGCTCAGGATCGGCCCCGTGGTGCCGGCAATTTCAGCATAGGCATAGCTGTTTTGCAGCCCGCGCGGCACTTTTTCATAGCCGTATTGCCAGCTGAGCGCGCTTTGCACCGCATCCAAAGCGCGCACCACCGGCGCTGTCGCCCCTTGCCGCCCTTCATCCAGCGCGCGGCGCAGATGGGCACACACCGGTTTTGAGGCAGGTTGCTGCGGGGCAAGAACGGCATTGGCACGCAACAGCCGCGCTGTTGCCTCGCGCACCTTGCGCTGGTGGCCTGCGATCTTGTCGCTGCCTCCTGCGGGGATCATGCGGTAAAGCTCTTCAAACTCTTGCAGCAGATAGCGCCAGTTCGGCGCATCCGACAAACGCCCAGGTGCCTGGCCTGTAAAAAGGATTGCTTGTGTGGCGTTATTTTGCATCCGCGGCCCTCCTGCCCCTGCGCTCCAAGGTAATTCGGCCCCTCAAAGAAGAAAGCCCGTGCATGTCCCCTTTTCCCGCGCCCTACGCTCTGCCATATTGTGATGCAAGCAAAACAGAACCAGAGCAGCCTGATGTCCGATCTTTTATCCGGGGCAGAGCCCAGTGATTATGATGCCTCCTCCATCGAAGTGCTGGAAGGGCTTGAGCCGGTGCGCAAGCGCCCTGGCATGTACATTGGCGGCACCGATGAACGCGCCCTGCACCACATGGTGGCAGAAGTGCTTGATAACTCAATGGACGAAGCGGTGGCAGGCCATGCCAACCGCATCGAGGTGGAGCTGCACGCAGATTACGCGATCACCATCCGCGACAACGGACGCGGCATTCCAATTGATCCGCACCCGAAGTTCCCCGACAAATCCGCGCTTGAGGTGATCTTGTGCACGCTGCACGCGGGCGGCAAGTTTTCCGGCAAGGCCTATCAGACATCCGGCGGCCTGCACGGGGTTGGCGCATCTGTGGTCAATGCGCTGTCAGATACGATGGTCGTGCAGGTGGCGCGCAACAAGGAAGTGTTTGAGCAACGCTTTTCCCGCGGTCTGCCTCTGGGGCCCGTGGAAAAGGTGGGCGCCGCCCCCAACCGGCGCGGCACAACCGTCACCTTCCACCCCGATGCCGAGATCTTTGGCAGTCACAAATTCAAACCCGCACGGCTTTTCAACTCCATCCGGTCAAAGGCTTACTTGTTCTCAGGCGTGGAGATCCGCTGGAAATCTGAGATTTCCGATGGCGAGACACCGCAGGAGGCAACCTTTCACTTCCCCGGCGGATTGACCGATTACCTGTCTGAAACCACTGGGCAAGGCCACCACCTATGCCGAGGCCGCCTTTTCCGGCACGGTGGATTTCCGTGAGAAATTTGGCGAGGCCGGCAAGGTCGAATGGGCGATCAACTGGACCCCGTCCCGCGATGGGTTCATCCAGTCCTATTGTAACACCGTGCCCACCCCAGAAGGCGGCACCCATGTCGCAGGCTTCTGGGCCGCGATCCTGAAAGGCATCAAGGCGTATGGCGAATTGGCCAACAACAAAAAGGCCGCCCAGATCACGCGGGATGATCTGATGTCGGGCGGCTGCGCCTTGGTCAGCTGCTTTATCGCCGATCCCGCCTTTGTGGGGCAAACCAAGGACCGTCTGTCCACCGAAGCCGCCCAAAAGATGACCGAAGGCGCTGTGCGCGATCACTTTGACAACTGGCTGGCCGCTGACACCAAATCAGCAGGCGCGATCCTCGATTTCCTGGTGCTGCGCGCCGAGGAACGGCTGCGCCGGCGTCAGGAAAAGGAAACCGCGCGCAAGTCGGCCACCAAAAAGCTGCGCCTGCCCGGCAAGCTGACCGACTGCACCTCAAAGGACCGCGAAGGCACGGAGCTTTTCATCGTTGAGGGGGATTCGGCCGGGGGATCAGGCAAAGGCGCGCGCAACCGCGAAACCCAGGCGCTTTTGCCACTCAAGGGTAAGATCCTGAACGTTCTGGGCGCGGCCTCAGGCAAGCTGAACACCAACGCTGAGATCAACGATCTATGCGAAGCGCTGGGTGTCGGCATGGGCACCAAGTTCAACATCGACGATCTGCGGTATGAAAAGATCATCATCATGACCGATGCGGATGTGGACGGTGCCCATATCGCTGCGCTGTTGATGACCTTCTTTTTCACGCAAATGCGCCCGCTGATTGACCAAGGCCACCTCTATCTCGCCTGCCCGCCGCTCTACCGACTGACCCAAGGGGCCAAGCGGATTTATGTCGCCGATGACGCCGAAAAGGACCACTGGCTGGAAAAGGGGCTGGGCGGAAAAGGCAAGATCGATCTGCAGCGCTTCAAAGGCCTGGGCGAGATGGACGCCAAAGACCTCAAAGAAACCACCATGGACCCCAAGACACGCAAACTGATCCGCGTGTCCGTGGATGAGGACGTGCCGGGGGAAACCGGTGATCTGGTCGAACGGCTGATGGGCAAAAAGCCCGAGCTGCGGTTTCAGTATATTCAGGAAAACGCCCGGTTTGTCGAAGAGCTGGACGTTTAAGGCACCCCGGCCCGCGCAACACAATCCGTGCCACCCGTCTGCGCTGTTGGATGTGAGTTTTAAGAGAAAGATGAAGCCCATCCGTCGCGCTTCATCTTTCTAATATAACTTTCCAACAGCAGCCGCGGAACACCGCACTTGCGCATTTGGTCCCCTTCCGGGCGGGTATTACCTTGCACCGGCGGAGCAAGGTCGTAACCTGCGGGCATGACACCTGAAACCGCCCATGCCATTCTGGATCAAAGCTTTGCCCCCTGGATCAAAGCGCTTGATATCGCGATCACTGAGATTGGTCCCCAGGGGGCCACGCTGCGCATTCCGATCACGGCAGAGATCACCCGCATTGGCGACATCGTCTCTGGCCAGACGCTGGCGGCATTGGCAGATACCGCGATGGTTTTTGCCTGTTTTGGCCAATTGGGCACGCCCGAGCCCGTTGGCACGGTGACGCTGGACACGCAGTTCTTGCGCCCCGCCAGTGGGCAGGCGATCCGTGCAGAGGCGACGCTGACACGGTTGGGCAAGTCGATGATCTTTGCGCAGTGCACGCTGATTGCCGAACCCTCGGACAAGCCGGTGGCCTTGGCCACTGCCACCTTTGCGCGGTAGCGGGGGGATGTGGCGAGCGCTGTTTTTGTTGGTGTTGGTTGCGGCCTGTGGGCGCCCGCTGACTGACAACGAACGTGGGTTTTTGGCGGACATCCATGGCGATACGCTCAACATGGACCGGGTGCGGTTTGTGGATGGGGCCCCCACCCGCGCGGTTACGTTCACGCGCAAAGCGCGGCCCCGCACCACTTGTCGCGAATTGATCCTGCCCCCCGTCACAGAAGCCGTCGTGACAACAAAACCAGCCGCAGTCGCGCTTTATAACACCATCCTTTATGACAAGGATTGGTACCTGGACGATTACTTGCCCGAATATCCCGATACCATTGGCCTGATAGCCGCGATGCTTTTTGCCCATGAGCTGACGCATATTTGGCAGTGGCAAAACCGGGCGCTGACCGGCTATTCGCCTCTGAAGGCCGCAGCAGAGCATGGCGGCGGGCGGGATCCTTACCTCTTTGAGGTGACCGGCACGCGGGAATTTCTGTCTTTTGCCTATGAACAACAGGCCTCCATCGTGGAGGAATACGTCTGTTGCAGGGCGTTGGCCCCGCAAGGGGCGCGCACCGCGCGGTTGCACGGGTTGTTGGCGCAGGTCATGCCCGTGGCCCCGCTGCCGCAGTCGCGGGAATGGAATGTGCGCCTGCCTTGGGATGGGGTCACGGTGCGCGGCATTTGTGGCTGAGCTTTGATGGCCACCGTCAGGGCGGTTGCGCACAAGACAGGCGCGCGAAACGCCTTTCGCCTTAGTTTTGAATGCCTTCCAGATAGACCAGCAAGGCCGCCAAGGCGCGCGGTGTTGGCGTGAGCACCCCATCCACCTCAAGCGGCACCAGATCTTCGGCCATCGCGCCGCCAAACTGCGGCATGACCCGCGCCAGGTGGCCCTGTTCGGGATCGCCGTAGATGTAGCTGAGCGCGCGGGCGGTTGGGAACACCCCGCCATTTTGCGCCGCCAGCTGTGTCAAATCAGTGGGTTTGGGCGAAAGGCCGGCGCTGAGCGCTCCGTCCCCTCGCCCGCTCCCCCCGTGACACGAGGTGCAGTTGGCCGCGAAGAATGCCGCGCCCTCCTCCGGCTCTGGCATGGATGGCGGCGTACAGGCGACAAGCAACGCAAGAGCTAGGGACCCGAGCGGCAAGGCATACGCTGTCATCAATCTTCCTCCAACTGACCCAAGGTATAGGGAGTGTGCCGGGGGGCAAAACGCCCACCATGATCCAGATCAATTGGCGGCGAGAGATTGCATTTGCGCCCAGACCGCGTCGGCCACGTCAACCGGGTCAGCGGGGGATTTGCCTTGTCCCGGCATCCGCGCGCCGGGATCGGTTTGAGCGGCCTGCGCCAGATCCGTGAGGCGCGGCACAAAGTCAGGCGAGGCGGACGGGTCCACAAGGATATAGTACTGGCCCAGATCATGCGGCGGGCCTTCTGGCGCTTTGAGGGGTTTGACATCCTTAGACAGGATGCCGCCGGTCATCGCAGCGGCCAAAATCTCGGCCATGAGGCCAAAGCCCCAGCCTTTGTAGCCGCCCATTGAGACAAGTGAGCCGCCGATGGCGGCCTCTGGATCTGTGGTGGGGGCACCGTTTGCGTCCACGGCCCAGCCTTGGGGAATTTGCTCACCTGCGGCCTTGGCCATGGTGATCTTGCCCAGGGCCACGGTGGTGGTGGATTGGTCAAACTGCATGGCCACCCCGCCCGCGCCGTCCGGCACGGAGAACGCGATGGGGTTGGTGCCAATGACCCGGGTCTTGCCACCCGGTGCCGCCACAATGGGGGAGGCATTGGTGAAACCGATGCCGATGAAACCGGCGCGCGCAATCTGTTCGGTGAAATAGCCCAGCGAGGTGCAGGTGTGGGCGTGCCCCACGGCAAGTGTTGCCACGCCCGCCTGGCGTGCGGCATCCAGGGCCACGGGCAGCCCGTAGGCAAAGGCGGGTTGGGCAAAGCCGAAATGGGCATCCACATGCACCACCGCGCTGCGCGGATTGGAGACCGTTGGGATCACATCGCCTTTGACACGGCCCGAGCGCAGCTGTTGGCAATAGCTTTCCACGTAGTAAAGACCGCAGATCTTGTTGCCAACGGATTCAGCCGCCGCCACCGCGCGCGACACTTCTGCGGCGGGAAAGGCATCAGCCCCATGGGCCACAAGCGCCGCTTGAACGGTATCGCGGATGTCTTTGAGCGAAATTTGAACCATGCTAGCCTTCCTGGCACCCGTGCTTTGATGCGACGTTCAGTCTGATCAAAAGCGCAAGCGCGCGTCAAGCGGCATACTGGGGGTGCTGGGCATTTCATTTTGGGTCGCCGCTTCCGGCAACCCTTTGAAATGCTTCAGTTCACGCAAGGGTTATGTATGCGCGGCCCAGCGCCCCTTGCGCGCAGGGCTTAGACCAGCTGTCCGTCCGAAAGCCGGATCTGGCGGTCCATCCGGGCGGCAAGCTCCAGGTTGTGCGTGGCGATCAGGGCAGAGAGCCCGGTGCTGCGCACCAGCGCCATCAGCGCGTCAAAGACCTGATCAGATGTGGCCGGGTCAAGGTTGCCTGTGGGTTCATCCGCCAGCAGCAATTTGGGCGCATTGGCCAGGGCCCGGCAAAAGGCCACGCGTTGTTGTTCGCCCCCTGAAAGGGCTGCGGGGCGGTGGCTGGCGCGGGGGCCGACGCCGACGCTTTCGAGCAATGCATGCGCGCGCTTATTGGCCGCGCCGTGGCGCACCCCATTGGCAAGTTGCGGCAGAACGATGTTTTCAGCGGCGCTGAATTCAGGCAGCAGGTGGTGGAACTGATAGATAAAGCCCACATCATTGCGCCGGACCCGCGTGCGTGCACGGTCCGGTTTGCCGGTCATGTCCGTGCCTGCGATGGCGACCTGCCCGCCGTCTGGCGTGTCCAGCAGCCCGGCGATATGCAGCAGCGTGGATTTGCCTGCCCCTGACGGGGCCACAAGGGCCACAACCTCACCAGCGGCGACATCCAAATTGACGCCGCGCAGCACCGGCACCGCGTTGGCCTGACCTGGGTTATAGGTCTTGGTGATGTCGCTGAGTTGCAGCACCGGATCACTCATACCGCAGCGCCTCAACCGGGTTCATGCGCGCAGCACGGCGGGCCGGGAAGATCGTCACGACAAAAGACAGCCCCAGCGACAGGGCGACGGCGGTGAGCACGTCCTCAAAGCGCAGTTCAGCGGGCAAAAAGTAGATGCCTCTGATCGAGGCGTCCCAGGCGTTGCCGCCCGAGAGGTAGTTCACGAAGCCAAATATCTGGTCGATATAAAGCGCAAAAAGGCAGCCAAAGATCACCCCAAGCGCCGTGCCGATGATGCCGGTAAAGGCCCCGCAGATGAAAAACACCCGCAGCACAGAGCCCTCAGACAGCCCCATGGTGCGCAATATCCCAATGTCGCGGCCCTTGTTTTTCACCAGCATGATCAGGCCAGAGACGATGTTCATGGCCGCAATCAGCACAAGCACAGACAGGATGACGAACATCACCCGGTCTTCGATGTCGAGCGCATCCAGAAACGCACCAGAGGCGTCTTGCCAGGTCCAGATCTGGCCGCGTGGACCGGCAGCGGCGAAAAGATCGGCAGCCATCGCGTTAATCTCTTCGGGGTCGGCTACCATAACCTCCAGTTCATCCGCGACGCCTTCGCGGTTAAAGAAACGCTGCGCTTCGGCGATGGGCAGATAGGCACGGGTGCGGTCGATGTCATAGCGGCCTGCGGCAAAGATATAGACCACCTCATAGGCGTTCACGCGGGGGCTGGTGCCGAAGGCGGTTTTCACACCATTGGGAGAGATGAGCTTGATCTGATCGCCCACCGTGACACCGAGCGTGTTGGCCACCCCCAGACCAAGCGCGATGCCCGCGTCAAAGCGGTCAATATCCCCCCGCGCCTGATCGGAATTTGCCACGCGCGGGATGGTTTTTAGATCCTGCGCCGCGATCCCGTAGACCTCTACGCCTGCATTGGCCTGGCGGTGGTTGGCCATCACCTGTTGGCGCACCAGTGGCGCCACCCGCGTCACCCCCGGCACCTGCGCCACATCTGCGGCAAGCGCTTCGTAATCGGCGATGGTGCGGTCGATCTGGCCGTTGGCCCCGACCTCTCCTAGTTGGTAGATCGTGACATGGGCATTGGCCCCCAGGATCGTATCGACAAATTCCGTGCGAAACCCTTCGCGCACGGACAGCGTAGCGATCAGAGCAAAGACCGCGAGGGTGATGCCAATCAAGCTGATCCAGGTCATCACACTGACCCCGCCCTCGGCGCGCCGCGCGCGCAGATACCGCCAGGCGATCATCCATTCAAAGGGGGCAAAGGGGGCGGTTCTGGCCATGCTCGGTTCCAGGTATCATTTTGGCGCAACCTGCGGGTTTGCATGCGGGCGGTCAAGCCGGGTTTCAAACTCTGCGCGCGTTTCAGCCCCGCAGTTGCGGGCCCAAACCCCTTTGGGACAGGATCACTGAAAGACCGCCCCTGCCAGCGCCTGATCCAAGGCCACCATCGCATCCCAATCGACGCAGGCGTTATAGGCGACAACGACGCTCCAATCGCCCATCCAGCTGACCGCATAGCTGCCAGCGTTCAGCCGTCCGGGAAAACACAGCAGGCCAAAGTGCCAGTAGTTCATCGCCCCGCGGAATTCCCGTTGGGTCATGCCCATCCCGTAAAAGGCGCCACCGCCCATGTCGGCCGCAGGCCAACGGTCAGGCGCGCGGCCGATCTTGCCGCTTGGCCCAAAGGCCCAATGCATAAAGCGCGCGTAATCCCCCACGCTCATCTGCCATCCGCCCCAAGACGCCATCCCCCCGCTGCGGTGCGACGGCTGGGCGGTTGTCACGCCTGCCGGGATCAAGGTCACGCGGGGGCAATAATCAACATAAGGCTGGCCCGTTTGGGCCGCGATCATCGCGCCCAAGACCGCGTAGTTTTCGTTGTTATAACGGTATTGGCCCGGCGTACCCTCTTGCTTGAAACGCAAGAACGCAGCCTCTGCCGCCTCTTTCGCGCGGTCAGGTTCCGTATCGAGCCAGCCTGGCATACTGGCCTGTGTCCCATCTGGTGCAAGCCCGGTGCTGTGGGTCAGAAGCGCGCCGACGGTCAGCCCCTGAGGCCCTTTGCGCAAGACATCGCGGACCGTGGTTTTGTCCGTCCAGACACCGGTTTCCATCAAATGCGCCACACACAGGGCTGTCACGGCTTTGCTGAGGCTGGCCAGTTCGACTGGCAGATCCGCCTCAACCCCGATGCCCACGTTGCGTTGAGGCTGCCCTGCGCGCATGATCGCAATCGCGCCCCAAGGGGCATCCACCTCATCCAGCCACACACGAAACGCCGCCTCAAGCCGGTCGGCTGTTGCCTGAGCGACCACAGCAGACGGCAAAAGGGCCGCGATTAACACAAGAACCCGCAGCATCAGGCACCCTCCCCTTTTGGGGCAAAGAGTACCAAGCCGGTGCGACGGGGCAAGGGTTCAGACGATGCCCGCGTAGATTTGTGCGATTTTCTCCACCGCCTGTTCGGGCGGCAGCTCTTCGCTTTCGCCGGTGCGGCGCGAGGTCAGTTCAACCACACCGTTCTTCAGGCCGCGCGGCCCCACGGTGATGCGCCACGGCAGGCCGATCAGATCCATGGTGGCGAATTTGCCGCCTGCACGTTCGTTGCGGTCATCATAAAGCGGCTCAAGGCCCAGCGCGGTGAGCGATGCATAAAGCGCCTCACAAGCTGCGTCCGCCTCTGCGTCGCCCTGTTTGAGGTTCACAATGCCCGCGTGATAGGGCGTGACCCCTTCGGGCCAGATGATGCCCTTGTCGTCATGGCTGGCCTCAATGATCGCACCCAACAGACGGCTGACACCGATGCCGTGGCTGCCCATGTGCACAGGAATGTTCTTGCCATCCGGGCCCTGCACTGTGGCGCCCATTGCCTCAGAGTATTTGGTGCCGAAATAAAAGATCTGACCCACCTCAATGCCCCGCGCGGTGCGGCGGCGGTCTTCGGGCACTTCGTTAAAGAGTGCTTCGTCATGGGTTTCATCGGTGCGGGCGTATTTGGTGGTGAACTCTTGCATGATCGCAGCGCATTGGGCGACGTCGTCATAGTCAATCTCACGGTCGCCAAAGGTCAGATCGGTGACCGCGCTGTCATAAAACACCTCAGATTCGCCGGTCTCGGCCAGGACGAGGAATTCATGCGTGTCGTCCCCGCCAATTGGGCCGGAATCAGCACGCATGGGGATGGCCTGCAGGCCCATCCGCTCATAGGTGCGCAGATAGCTGACCAGATGGCGGTTGTACGCGTGCAGCGCGTCTTCTTTGGTCAGATCAAAGTTATAACCGTCCTTCATGTAGAATTCGCGGCCCCGCATCACGCCAAAGCGGGGGCGGATTTCATCGCGGAACTTCCACTGGATTTGGTACATCGTCAGCGGCAGATCTTTGTAAGACCCGACATGCGCGCGGAAGATATCGGTGATCAGCTCTTCTGCGGTGGGGGTGAACAACATGTCACGCCCGCCCCGGTCCTTGATGCGCAGCATCTCTTCGCCGTAGGCATCATAGCGCCCGCTTTCACGCCACAGGTCCGCAGATTGGATCGTGGGCATCAGCATCGCCAGATGGCCTGCGCGTGCCTGTTCCTCGTGCACGATATCTTCGATCTTGCGCAGCACCTTGAAGCCCATCGGGAGCCACGAATAAATCCCCGCCGCTGATTGTTTGATCATCCCTGCGCGCAGCATCAGCCGGTGGCTGACGATCTGGGCCTCAGAGGGGTTTTCTTTCAAAACGGGCAGGAAATACCGGCTCATCCGCATGGCGCAAGCTCCTTCGTAACGGGTGAGACCGTGCCTAATTCAAAGCCCTGAGCGCTACAATCCCCTTCTCTTCGCCGCTCCGCCTTTCCAAGGCCGGGCTGACATCAGAGGCGAGCGGTTACTTCGCGGCGCGCACGGCAAGGGCCAGGGCCATTTTGGTGGCCTTGGCCATGTCCTGCACTGATATCCATTCCAAAGGTCCGTGGATTTCCTGCATGCCCGTAAAGATGTTGGGGCACGGCACGCCCATCTCTGTCAGGCGCGACCCATCCGTGCCGCCCCGAATAGGCACCGACACCGGCTCCAGCCCGACATCCTCAACCGCGGCGCGGGCCAGATTGACGGGGGTCATGTCCTTTTCCAGCCAATAGCGCATGTTGCGGTATTGCGGCGTAATCTCACATGCGATCTGCGCGCGCGGCTCGCCAGCTTGCACAGCCGCACAGACCTGCTGCAAGAGCGCGCCCTTGGCCTCAAGCCCTGCCATCTCAAAATCGCGCAGGATCAGGGTGATTTCAGCCTCCGTTGAGCCGCCGTGCAGCTCAGAGACATGAATGAACCCTTCGGTGCCAGAGGTCGTATCGGGCGTCATCGTGGCCTGTGGCAGCATCATGATGATCTTGGAGGCCAGATGCAGCGCATTGACCATCTTGCCGGTGGCAAAACCCGGATGGGCCGAGACGCCGGTCACTTTGATTACCGCGCCATCGGCGGAGAAGGTCTCATACTCAATCTCGCCGGGTTTGCCGCCGTCAAAGGTATAGGCAAAATCCGCCGCCAGATCGCCCGGCAGACGTGGGTCCACGCCGCGGCCAATCTCTTCGTCAGGGGTAAAGGCCAGACGGATCGGGCCGCGCTTAATCCCAGGGTGTTGCAACAGATGCCGCGCGGCGGTCATGGCGATGGCCACCCCTGCTTTGTCGTCACCGCCCAGCAGGGTGGTGCCGCTGGCGGTGATGATATCCTCCCCCTGCTTTTGCGCCAGATAGGGCGAATTTTCAGGCGAAAGTTTCAGATCAGGCGCGTCAGCAAAGGTGATGTCACCGCCATTATAGCCGCGATGCACCACGGGTTTGACCCCGGTTGCGTGAAACTGCGGGGCCGTATCTACATGCGCGCACCAGCCCATCGTGGGCCCAGGCGCGGTGCCGGGGATCGTGGCCAGGACAACGCCATAATCGGTGAGCGTGACATCCTGCGCGCCCATCTCTTGCAGCTCAGTGACCAACAGACGGGACATCTCAAGCTGGATCGCGGTGCTGGGCTGGGTTGCTGAGCTGGCATCGCTTTGGCTGTCGATGGCGGCATAGCGCACCAGACGGTCTTCTAGCTCTGTATCGAATTCAGTGCGCATGGGGCCTCCTGTTTTATCTGATCTGGGGCGCGCGGCTGGGGGAAGTCAAGCAACCCAGTGATACACGAAGGTATCACGAGGCTGTGATGGCGCTGATCCGATCAAATCCCCCTGCCGTATCCTTTGCACATGTCGCTTGAGGCATTTTGACAAAACGGGAAAGGACCCCACCATGAAAATTCTTCGCACCATCGCTGCCGCCGCTGCCGCCACTGTCACCTTCGCCGCGACGGCACAGGCCAACACCATCGTGGATATTGCCGCCAGCGACGATCGGTTCTCCACCCTGGTCGCCGCCGTGTCTGCAGCGGGTCTGGTTGAGACGCTGCAGGGCGAAGGCCCGTTCACCGTCTTTGCCCCTGTCAATGACGCCTTTGCAGCACTGCCTGAGGGCACGGTCGACACATTGCTGAAGCCTGAGAACAAATATCAGCTGACATCCGTGCTACTTTATCACGTAGATGACCGCAACCTGACGGCTGAGGCCATCCCAGCGGGGTCCAACTATTTCAAGCCGGTGCTGGCCTCTGAGCGTATCTGCATCACCAAAGGCGCGGATGGCGTTTCCATCGCAGATGGCACCGGCGAAAGCGCCAATGTCGTGATTGCAAACATCAAGGCCGACAACGGCGTGATCCATGTGATCGACAAGGTTCTGCTGCCCGGCACACGCCCTGCTTGCCACTAAGTCAAGCCAGACCGCGAAGGCCCCCGTGGCGGGGTCTTTGCCACTCAGGCGGCGGGCGCGATGAAGGTGCCTGCCGCTTTGGCATGCCGGTCTCTTATAGGGTGCGGGGCTTGAAATGGGGCCTCAGAACGCCTGTCGGGCTGTGCTGCATGCAAAGGGCGGCCAGCCCGCCAAGCCGGGTAAGTACCCAAAGAATTCAGGCGCGTGCCCTTGAAACCACGCGCCGGTTGCGCAATGTCACATCTACCGCAACCGGAGACACCTGATGGCTTTGCCGATCCGTGACCAACTGAAATACTGGGGCATCGCCACCGGCGTTTTCCTGATTGTGCTGTGGTTCATGGGTGATGTTTTGTTGCCGTTTGTTCTGGGCGGGGCGGTTGCCTACTTCCTTGATCCGGTGGCCGACAGGCTGGAACGGCTGGGGCTAAGCCGCGCTTTGGCCACTGCTGTGATCACCGTTGTGGGCATCTTGTTGTTTGTCTTCCTCGCCCTTTTGGTCATTCCGACGCTGGTCAATCAGGCGGTCAACCTCTTTGAAATTGCCCCACAGCTTTTCAGAGACTTCACCGCCTTTGCGACGACCAAGTTTCCTTCCCTGCTTGAAGAAGGCTCAACCCTGCAGACCTCATTGACCTCATTGGGCACGACAATCCAAGAGCGCGGTGGCGAGTTGCTGGAACGCGCGCTGGCGTCCTTTGCTTCTATCGTGAACGTGCTGGTTTTGCTGGTGATCGTGCCAGTCGTGGCCGTCTATCTGTTGTTGGATTGGGACCGGATGGTTGCCGCCATTGATGAGCTGCTGCCGCGTGATCATGCGCCCACTATCCGGCAGTTGGCCAAGGATATCGACCGGACCCTGTCGGCCTTTGTGCGCGGCATGGGCACGGTGTGTTTGATCCTGGGCACCTATTATGCCGTGGCGCTGATGCTTGTGGGGCTGCAATTCGGTCTGGTTGTTGGATTTGTTGCAGGCCTTGTCACCTTCATCCCCTATCTTGGGGCCCTGCTGGGCGGCGCTTTGGCGATTGGTCTGGCGCTCTTTCAGTTTTGGGGGGATTGGGTGTCTTTGGGCCTTGTTGCGGGCATCTTTATGCTGGGCCAGGTGATTGAGGGCAATGTGCTGACGCCCAAGCTGGTCGGGGGGTCGGTGGGCCTGCACCCTGTGTGGCTGATCCTGGCGCTGTCTGTTTTCGGCTCACTTTTCGGGTTTGTCGGCATGCTGGTCGCGGTCCCGCTGGCTGCATCCCTTGGGGTTTTGGCCCGCTTTGGCGTCTCGCAGTACCAACACTCCTTGCTTTATCGCGGCATCGACGAAAGCCAGGACGGGTAAATGGCTGAGCAACTTGGGTTCGACCTGCCCAGCCGAACGGCGCTGGGGCGTGATGCCTTTTTTGTCAGCCCCGCGAATGCGGTGGCACTGGCGATGCTGGACGATTGGCAGAACTGGCAAGACAACAAGTTGGTTCTGACAGGCCCCAAGGGGGCCGGGAAGACACATTTGACCCATGTCTGGGCTGAAATGGCTGAGGCCCGGATCATTGCTGCGGATGCGCTTGCGGCAGAGGATGTGCCACAACTGATGGACCGCCCCCTGGCGGTTGAGGATGTGCCGGCCATTGCAGGGAACACCGCAAAAGAGACCGCGCTTTTCCACCTGCACAACCTGGCCCGCGATGAGCGGCAGACGGTGTTGTTCACAGGCTCCGGCGATGTGACCGCCTGGGGCATCGCCCTGCCCGATCTGCTGAGCCGTCTGCAAGCGGCCGCCGTGGCACCGCTGCTGCCGCCCGATGATCAGCTTTTGGCGGCGCTGCTGGTCAAGCTGTTCTCTGACCGTCAGATAACGCCGCGCGCGGATCTGATCCCCTATCTTTTGGGGCGTATGGACCGGTCCTTTGCTGCGGCGATTGATCTGGTGCAGCGGCTGGATGCCGCCAGCATCGCGCTGAAACGGCCCATCACGCGGCACTTGGCAGCCAGCGTGCTGGACAATCCCCCTTCTGAGGCGTGATACTGGCGCTGAGCCGACAACTGTCGCATTTCTTTGACACTTTGAACCCATAAGGTCGCTATGACCCAAACCGATTTCCTATCGGGTGATTTCCCGCCCGCCCAAGAACTGCCCGGACTTGACCTGACAGGCCCCAGCCGTTTCCAAAACCGTGAGCTGAGCTGGCTGGGCTTTAACTGGCGTGTGGTGGAAGAGGCGGAAAATCCGCGCGTGCCCTTGCTGGAACGGTTGCGTTTTCTGTCCATTTCAGCCGGCAATCTGGATGAGTTTTATACCGTCCGCGTGGCGGGTTTGCGCGAATTGGCCCATGCGGGCAACACCACCCCCGCCGCAGACGGGCTGACGCCTGCTGAGCAGCTGATCCTGATCAACGACAACGCCCGCCGCCTGATGCTGACCCAGCAGCGGGTGCTGGTCAAACTGATGGCCGAAATGGATGAACAGGGCATTTACCTGGAGCGGACGGCGGACCTGACGAAGGCAGATCTGACCTATCTGAAGGAAGTGTTTCTAAATCAGGTCTTTGCCGTCCTGTCCCCTCTGGCGATTGATCCTGCGCATCCATTCCCGTTCATTCCCAACACCGGCTATGCGCTGGCCCTGCAGCTGGAACGGAGCAGCGACAAAAAGCCGTTGCAGGCCTTGCTGCCCATCCCGGCCAAGATCGACCGTTTCATCGCCCTGCCTGCCCCCGAAGGCAGCCACCGCTTTTTGCCCATCGAGGACCTGCTGGTCATTCACATCCCCGATCTGTTCCCGGGCTACAAACTCAAATCCCACTTTGAATTCCGCGTCTTGCGCGACAGCGATCTGGAGGTTGAGGACGAAGCCGAAGATCTGGTGCGCGAATTTGAGGTGGCGTTGAAACGCCGCCGTCGTGGTGAGGTGGTGCGGCTGACCCATTCCGCCGGTGCGCCCGAAAAGATCAAAGCCGCCGTCATGGAAGAGCTCGGCGTGCTGGAACGCGACGTGATTGAGCTGGACGGGATGCTGGGCCTGAACGATCTGTCTGAGCTGGTGCTGGACAGCCGCCCCGATCTGCTTTGGCCGCAGTTCACCCCGCGCATCCCCGAACGGGTCAGCGACCATGACGGCGATATGTTGGCGGCGATCCGGCAAAAGGACATGCTGCTGCATCACCCCTATGAAACCTTTGATATGGTGATCCGGTTTCTGACCCAGGCCGCGCGGGATCCGGATGTGGTGGCCATCAAACAAACGCTCTACCGCACCTCCCGCGACAGCCCGATCGTTGAAGCGCTGTGCGAGGCCGCCGAGGACGGCAAATCGGTCACGGCCCTGGTGGAGCTGAAAGCGCGCTTTGATGAGGCCGCCAACATCCGCCAATCGCGCCGGTTGGAGCGGGCGGGCGCGCATGTGGTTTACGGGTTTCTTGATCTCAAAACCCACGCCAAGATATCAACTGTGGTGCGCCGCGAAGGCAAGCAGCTGGTGACCTATACCCACTACGGGACGGGCAATTATCACCCGATCACGGCGCGGGTGTATACGGATCTGTCCTTTTTCACCTGTGACAGCAAACTGGGCCGGGATGCCACCAAGGTGTTCAACTATCTCTCCGGCTATGCCCAGCCCGAAGCCTTGGACAACCTGGCCATCTCCCCCACCACGTTAAAACCACGCCTGCTGCAAATGATCGCCGCAGAAGCGGAGCACGCGCGCGCAGGCAAACCGGCGGTGATCTGGGCCAAGATGAATTCGCTCATCGATTCTGAGGTGATCGACGCACTTTATGCCGCCAGCCAAGCCGGCGTTCAGATCAGCCTTGTTGTCCGGGGCATTTGCGGTTTGCGCCCCGGCATCAAGGGATTGTCCGAAAACATCCGCGTCAAATCCATTGTTGGCCGGTTTTTGGAACATTCGCGGATTGTCTGTTTTGGCAACGGCGCAGGCCTGCCTCACAAAAAGGCGCGGGTGTTTATCTCATCCGCAGACTGGATGGGGCGCAACCTGAACCGGCGGGTGGAGACGCTGGTTGAGATTGAAAACGCAACCGTCAAAGCGCAGATCGTCAGCCAGATCATGGCCGCCAATCTGGCCGATGTGGCGCAAAGCTGGATCATGTCACCCGATGGCAGCTTTACCCGGCCCTCAATTCAGAAAGATCAGTTCACCTTTAACTGTCACCGCTTCTTTATGGAAAACCCGTCGCTCTCGGGGCGCGGCTCGGCTGGGGCGTCTGATGTGCCCAAGCTCACACACACCGACGGGTAAGAATTTCAAAACAGCCGGTTAACGCTCTGATAACGATTGACCCAAGACGCGGGCTGGCCCATTTTGCGCCCACCCAACGCGCAGGAGCCCGCATGGCCAATCTCACCGAAATGCACCGCTCCCCCGTGCCGGAAACCGGTGTTGCGGATCTGGGTCCGTTCAGCAAACCGCTTTTCGAAGATCCAAGCGCACGCGCGCTGGCCCGGGTGGGTGTGGTGGATGTGGGATCCAACTCTGTCCGTTTGGTGGTGTTTGACGGGGCCGCGCGGTCACCGGCTTATTTCTATAACGAAAAGATCATGTGCGCGCTTGGTGCTGGTTTGGCCGAGACCGGGCATCTGTCGCCCGAGGGGCGGACGCGGGCCCTGTCTGCGATGCGCCGGTTCAAAAAGCTGGCCGATGGCATGGGACTGTCTGAATTGACCGTTGTGGCCACGGCTGCGGTGCGCGATGCCTCAGACGGGGCCGCGTTTTGCGATGATGTGGCGCGCGAAACCGGGCTGCGCATCTGGGTCATCGACGGCGCGGAGGAGGCACGCCTGTCCGCGCAAGGCGTTTTGTTGGGCTGGCCGGGGGCCTACGGCCTTGTCTGCGACATTGGCGGGTCATCGCTGGAGCTGGCTGAGATATCGGGCGGCCGTGTCGGTAAACGAATTTCATCGCAACTGGGGCCGCTGAAATTGCGTGACATCAAAGGCGGTGCCAAGGCGCGGAGCGCGCATATCAAAGAGGTGATGCAGCATCTCAAAGACAAGATGGGCGCGCAGCGGGACCGGCTGTTTCTTGTTGGCGGCTCGTGGCGGGCGATTGCGCGGATAGACATGATCCGCCGGGGATATCCGCTGCATGTGCTGCATGAATACCGGATGACGGCCACCGCGGTGCGCGATACGGTCAAATACATCAAATCTTCAAACCTGGATGAGCTGCGCGCGGCCAGCGGCATCTCATCCACGCGCATGGCGCTGGTGCCCTACGCCGCCGAAGTGCTGTCGCGGCTGATGAAGACGTTCAAGCCCAAGGATATCGCGATTTCCAGCTACGGCATCCGCGAGGGCATGCTCTATGAACAAATGCCTCAGCGCCTGCGCGACCGTGATCCACTGATTGAGGCCTGCCGCTTTGCTGAGGCCAAGGACGCGCGGGTGCCAGGGTTTGGCAAAGCGCTTTACAACTTCATCATGCCCCTGTTCAAAAGCGCCCCCGCCCCGCGAAAGCGGTTGATCAAGGCGGCCTGCCTTTTGCACGACGTCAGCTGGCGGGCGCATCCCGATTACCGGGCAGAGGTGTGTTTTGACAACGCCACGCGGGCCAACCTGGGCGGCCTGAAACATGCAGAGCGGGTCTTTTTGGGGCTGGCGTTGTTGCACCGCTATTCGAACAAGCGCGAAAACAGCCGCTTTGCGGATCTGCATGACATGATCGACGAAAAGATGCGTCATGACGCAGAGGTTTTGGGCAAGGCGATGCGGTTTGGCGCGATGCTGTGGATGAACCCTGATGACGACCGGGGGGAGCTTCGGTGGTTTTCCAAGAAAAAAGAGCTGCATTTGCGGCTGACCAAGGACATGGTGCCGCTTTTTGGCGAAGTGGCCGAGGCACGGCTGAATTCACTTGCCAATTCGCTGGAGGCGACGGTGCATGTAAAAACCGTAAAGCCGAAGAAAAGCAAAGACTAACGCGGTATTTTCCGGGCTTTGGCGGCCAGGCGCTGCGCGCCAGTGGGACATCGCATTTCAGGCGAGCCTAATTGCGAATACCCCCTGGCGTTCTACCCTAAAGCTCGATCTGCGGCGCAGGGTCTTCGGGCTGCGTGGGTGCAGGTGCGTCGGGTTTGCGCCGAATGATGATGTCGCCATTGGGCAGCACCTCAGGCGCTTCATAAACGCTCCAATCCTCAATCTCATCCAGCAGAGCGGACAGCTTTGGCCCCATCTCAGCCGCGAAATCACGCAGCGCGGGGCCCATGTCATCCGCAAAACCCTGAAATTCGTCGATGGCCGGTTCCATCTCTTTCAGGATACCCTCCAAAAACAACTGCGCGCCCCGTTCCATGAGGGACAAACCTTCTTCCGCCTCCTCTGCCTGGGTGGCGGGGGCGATCAGTGCGCAGCAAAAAGCGACCGTAGCAATCTGTTTCATGCCGCCAATATAGGAAATCGGCGGCCAAATTACGAGTGATCGTCGAAATCAATCGTGACGGGAAGTGATCAGACGCGGTCACCAAGGCATCGCGCAGCTGCGGCTTGCGCCAGCAATCCGGGTCATCCAGAGGATGCCAAATGCGCCACTGCGCCCGCGCGCGCGGATCTCAGGGCTGACCATGATATAGTCCAGCAAGGCTTGCAGATACCGCTGTTCGGGCCGGATCCAGAACCGCGCGGTGGTGGGCATAGCCCCCAACCGGCGGCTAAGCGCCTGGCGGGCGTGTGGATCAAAAAGCGCATCCGGCTGGCCGTGGCCCAGCACAATCTCAACCGAGGATTTGCCAAAAAGGCTTTCGAATTCGTCCAGGCCCGGCCCGTCGTTCAGATCCCCCAGCACCATCAACGGCGTGCCTGCCTTCAGATGCGCCTCAATCCGCCCGCGCAACCAAATGGCCTGCGCCAACTGCTTGCGCCGGTTGGCGATGTTGATGCTGAGCGCTTCTGCATCTGAACGCGCGCCATGCGGTGCCTTGGATTTCAGATGCGCGCCGATCATGTGAAATTCAAAGCCTGCCTTGCTTTGAACCGTGACCTCAAGGGGTGGTTTGGAAAAGACGACAAGGTCTTCCGTCGCGTCGATGTCCAGATCAATCCGCAACGCCCCATCAAACCTGGGCGCGCCCTTGGCCCCCTCAATCCCTGTCGCAGGGCCCATGGGCGCATGCGCCGCGCTGAGTTTGTCTGGATCATAAAGCAGTGCGATTTCCTGCTGTGTGTCATTGGCAAACCCCAAGACCACTTCACGGGTGCGCAGGCCAAACCGCTCAGCAAAATTGCTGAGGGCGGCAATCGTGGCGCGGGATCTGCTTTGATCGGGCGCTTCGACGACCAGAACCGCATCTGCATCGATCGCCTGAAACACCTGACCCAGCGCTGCTGTCTGCTGAGCGCGGGTCACATCGTGCCGGCCGGACCACCCGGTGTCGTCCAAAAGCTGTCCGTCGTCATCAAAGAGCGCGTTGAACCATTCGACGTTATAAGTCGCGATGCGCATTAAGCCGCTTTGCCTGAGATCGTTTCCCACGCGCGGTTGACGTCAATCATCCGCTTTTCGGCAAGCTTGATGGCTTCGGGCGGCAACCCCCGCGCGATCAGCGCATCGGGGTGGTTTTCGCGCACCAGCTTGCGCCAGGCGGCGCGCGCTTCTTCGCGTGTGGCGGTGGGCAGGATGCCCAAAACCGTATGTGGCAGGGGCGAGGTATCGGGCACAAACCGCGCTTTGAGAGAGATGAAGTCATCCTCGGGCATCCCAAAGATTTGGGCGACGTCCTCCAGAAACGCATCTTCGTTCGGATGATAGGTGCCGTCGGCCATCGCGATGTGAAACAGCCCCTCCATCAAGTCGCTCAGCATCTCAGGCTGGTCATGAAACATCACAGCAATGCGCCGGGCGTAGTCGTCAAAGCCCGCCACGTCTTGCCGCGCGAGGTTGAACACCCGCGCCGCCCCTTCGGTGTCCGCCTCAGCGATCTGAAACACCTCGCGAAAGGCGGTCACCTCATCGCGGGTGACCAATCCGTCGGCTTTGGCCATCTTCGCCCCCAGCGCAATCACCGCAATCGTGAAGGCGACAGAGCGTTCAGGCGGGCTGCGCAGCCGGTCAAAGACCGCCGCCAGCCCCTCACCTGAGGTGAGCGCGGAAATCGCCTCTGTGATGCGTAACCAAATCGACATGGGGTAAGGGTAGACGAGCTTTGGGCAGAAGTCAGGGCGTCAAAGCGCTTTCTGCATCAAAATCAGATCAAGCCACTGGCCCGCCTTGCGCCCGACCTCGGGCATATGGGCGGTTTGCACAAATCCAAGCGCTTTGTGAAAGCGCACCGCTTGGGGGTTGGCGGAACTGATCGCGGCCACCATCACATGATGGCCCGCCTGCTGTGCCTCAGAAATTGCTTTTTCAATCAGGCGCTTACCCACGCCAGAACCTTGCGCCTGGGGGCCACAATCACCGTGTGTTCAACCGTTGCACGGTAGCCCGGGCCGCCGCGAAAGGGGCCATAGGTCACAAACCCCAGCCCCGCTTCGCCGTCCACAGCCACCCAGAACGCATCATTGCGCCCTTCAATCATCTGCCGCAGTGCCGGAAGCTGCTTTTCTTCGGTGGTAAAGGTGGCCAAGCTGTTGCGGATCATGTCGTTCCAAAGCCCGGCGATCCATGCAGCATCGCTGGGCTGTGCGGCGCGGATGATCACCGCAACACCTGCTCTGCACCGCCACCTTGAAAGCGCGCCGACAGTCCCGCCGCACCGGTTGTGAACTGCACACGTGCATCCGCAAGAACCGGGGCCAGCACCGCCGCAAGTGCAGAGGCTTGCGGGTGCGAGACCTCAAGCGATGTCAGACGCAGGCCAGAGGCGGCCAGGCGTGTGGCCGGGTGCACATCGGTTTCCCACTGAATGAGCGCAGGCGCACAATTGTCAAAGGGCAGGATCCCGTCCGCAGGCACAGCCATCCGCCACCGCAACGCGCCGCGTTGCAAGGAGACCGGCTGACCAAACCCATCGGGCAAGGCGGCAAGGGTTGCGTCCAGATCATCGCAACGGCAAATCCAATTGGTCAGCCGTGGCGGGCCTGAAAACCGGTCCAGATCAAACCACCGCGGCCTGTCTGGTGTGGGGGCGTCCGGGTTGATTGCGATGGCCTCAAGGTAGAGCCCATCTGCCAAGCCCAAGAGCGTGTTATGCGTGTGAAAGACCGCATGTTCCCCGCCCGCTTGCAAACCAACACCCAAGGCCTGTTCACAATGCGCCGTGGCCGCAGACAGCGTTTCTGCGGCCACCGCGATATGATCAAAGACAAGGCTCACGCTGCGCGCGCCTGTGCAGATGCCCAAGACACAGCGCTAGGCCCGTGCTTCGCGGATCAGGCGGAGGATGTCCTCGGCTGCTGCGGGGATGTTTGTGCCCGGACCAAAGATCGCCTTGACCCCCGCATCATAGAGGAATTGGTAGTCCTGCTGCGGGATGACGCCGCCACAGATCACCAGAATATCCTCGGCACCCGCCTCTTTCAGCGCCTTCACCAGCTGCGGGGCCAGGGTTTTGTGCCCGGCCGCCTGTGAGCTGATGCCAATGACATGCACATCGTTGTCGACGGCATCCTGCGCGGCCTCAGCAGGCGTTTGAAAGAGCGGGCCCACATCCACGTCAAAACCGATGTCCGCAAATGCCGTGGCGATCACCTTCGCCCCCCGGTCGTGGCCGTCCTGGCCCATTTTGACCACCAACATGCGCGGGCGGCGGCCTTCGTCTTCGGCGAATTGCTCAACTGATTTCTGGATCGCGGCAAAGCCTTCGTCCCCTTCATAGGCCGCGCCGTAAACCCCGGCGAGCGTTTTGACCTCTGCCCGGTGACGCCCGAATTCTTCTTCCATTGCCATGCTAATCTCTCCCACAGTGGCCCGGGCGCGGGCCGCTTCAACAGCCCCTTCCAGCAAGTTGCCGCCTTCTTTGGCGCGGCGTGTCAGTTCCGCAAGTGCGGCGGTGCAGGCCGCTTCATCGCGCGTCGCGCGGATCTCACCCAGTGCGGGCCACCTGCGCTTCGCGCACGGCAACGTTATCCACATCCAGAATGTCGATCTCTTCTTCGTGCTCGCGGCGGTATTTGTTGACGCCCACGATCACCTCATCGCCGCGGTCGATCATCGCCTGACGGCGCGCGGCGGCCTCCTCAATGCGCAGCTTGGGCATGCCAGAAGCGACGGCCTTGGTCATGCCGCCCATCTCTTCGACCTCTTCGATCAGCTTCCAGGCTTCTTCGGCCAGATCATGGGTCAGCTTTTCGACGTAGTAAGACCCGGCAAGTGGATCCACCACATTGGTCACGCCGGTTTCTTCCTGCAAAATCAGCTGGGTATTGCGCGCGATGCGGGCGGAGTTTTCGGTGGGCAGGGCAATCGCCTCATCAAAGCTGTTGGTGTGCAGTGACTGCGTGCCGCCCAGCACCGCTGACATCGCCTCAAAGGCCGTGCGCACCACGTTGTTGTAGGGGTCTTGTTCCTGCAAAGACACGCCAGAGGTTTGGCAATGGGTGCGCAGCATGGAGGATTTGGGGTTCTTGGGCTCAAACTCTGCCATGATCTTGTGCCACAGCAGACGGGCCGCGCGCAGCTTGGCCGCCTCCATGAAAAAGTTCATGCCGATGGCAAAGAAGAACGACAGGCGGCCTGCGAATTTGTCCACGTCCATGCCCCGCTCAATCGCGGCGCGCACGTATTCGCGCCCGTCCGCCAGGGTAAAGGCAAGCTCCTGCACCAGGTTCGCGCCCGCCTCTTGCATGTGATAGCCAGAGATCGAGATGGAGTTGAACTTGGGCATCTCATTTGAGGTGTATTCGATGATATCCGCAATGATCCGCATCGAGGGTTCGGGCGGATAGATATAGGTGTTGCGCACCATGAACTCTTTGAGAATGTCGTTCTGAATGGTGCCTGCCAGAACGGAGCGGTCATGCCCCTGCTCTTCGCCCGCCACGATAAAGTTTGCCAGGATCGGGATCACCGCGCCGTTCATCGTCATGGAGACCGAGACTTTGTCCAGCGGAATGCCGTCAAAGAGGATCTTCATATCCTCAACGGAATCGATGGCCACACCGGCTTTGCCCACATCGCCCTCAACCCGGGGGTGATCGCTGTCATAGCCGCGGTGGGTGGCCAGATCGAAGGCAACAGATACGCCCTGCTGACCGGCTGCCAGGTTTTTGCGGTAAAAGGCGTTGGATTCCTCAGCCGTGGAGAAACCGGCATATTGCCGGATCGTCCAGGGCGCCCGGCATACATCGTGGCTTTGACCCCACGGGTAAACGGTGCCTCACCCGGCAGGGTGCCCAGATGGCTCACCCCGTCCAGATCTGACGCGTCATAGACAGGTTGAACCGGGATGCCCTCCAGCGTTTGCCAGGTCAGATCATCCAGCGGGCGGCCCCGCAGCTCCGCCTCAGCAGCGCTGCGCCATTTGTCCTTTGTCATGTCCTTGTCCTTTCATCATGGCACCTGTTGGCGAAGTTCGCTTCGCTCTGGCTGGTGCGTATCCTCTGTCAGTTTGGCCAGACCATTTGCCCCGGCGGTCAGCCAGAACAAATCGTCCGCATATGTCTCGCGCACGGCGGCGGCCTGCATTTCCGTAAACGGCTGCCAGCGGCCCGTGCCGTCAGGCAGCAGATTGGGGTCTTGGCCGCGCTCTTTCAGGCCTTTGCGCAGCCCGTGCAAATCTGCTGATCTGTTCAGCCACCGGTGCTGCCGGTCTTGTGGCGCGGGTGCCGCAAGGGCGCTGGCCAACACGCGGTCAGGCATGCCTGCAAAGCGCTCAAAGGGAATGACCGCAATCTCTGCCCCTGGCGCGGCACAGGCCAGATCGGTGATCACATCACGCCACCCCCGTGGATGCGCCGCAATCGCCTTGAGCCGCTTTTTGCCCGGCACAGGATGGCCGCGCAAAACGGTCATGGCCGCCGCAGAAGCCCACCACAGTTCAGGCGAACGGACCGACAGCACGATGCGGCGCACCTGGCCTTCAAAGGCGGTCACCAGCCGCGCTGTCCGCTCGCCTGCGGCGGGGTAGAGCTGCTTTGATTTGAAGTTGTTCATCGGCGTGCCAAGGATGTTTTCATCGCTGACCAACAGTGTTTGCACCCCGCGTTGCGCGGCCTTGGCAGCGTTCAGCCCAATGCGGGACTGGGCACGCGCCGCAGCACGCATTGCCTCGGGGCTGCCGCCTTCGCGAAACAACCCGGAAAACATCTTGCCGCGCGTGCGCTTGCGGCCCCAAAAACCAATCCCTTGATCGGCCAGCACATCCATGTGATCACGCATGTAGTGCTGAAATGTCGTTGTCGCGGTGCGGTGCGCGCCCAGATGTAGGATGACGTCCATGACAGTCTGGTAAATCCTGTGCAAAATCGCCGCCCCAACCGGCTGAACTGCGGGGATGGCGTTTGTCATGACGCAGAACCCCTTGCCGCGAGCTTAATGGTCAAACCCTTCCGATTTACCATCGCAATTGCGGCAAACACGCTTATATCTGAGGGCACAGGAGACCCTATGAAACGCTTCATACCCCTTGTTATCGCAGGAATAATCGCCACCGGAGCTGCCGCACAGGAGGCCAGTGAGCTGACGGAAGACACCCTATTTCGGCAGGCTGATATGCCTGATTTGAGCGAATTCCGCTGGAAAAAGCGGCCCGTTGTCGTTTTTGCCGACAGCGAAAATGACCCGGCATTCCTTGAGCAGATTGATTTTCTGCAAGACCGCCGCGAAGAGCTGATTGAGCGCGATGTCGTGGTGTTGATTGACACCGATCCCGCAGCGCGCAGCGCCATGCGTCTGAAGATGCGCCCCCGTGGCTTCATGTTGGTGCTGGTTGGCAAGGATGGCGGCATCAAGCTGCGCAAGCCATTCCCGTGGAATGTCCGTGAGATCAACCGCAGCATTGACAAGATGCCGATGCGCCAACGCGAAATCCGTGACGCCAAGGAAGCCGCGCGCGACAGTTGAGGCAGGCGCGCGCACGCTGAGATGACCCGCATCTCAGCCCAAGCGCCCGCCGCCTGCCCCACATCTATCCGCGCGCCCAAAGCCACCGGATTTATTCGAACTCCATGATCACGTCATCAACCGCCAGGCTGTCGCCTGCGCTTGCGTTGATTTTGGTCACCACACCTTTGCGTTCTGCGCGCAGGATGTTCTCCATCTTCATGGCCTCAATGGTGCAAAGCGCCTGGCCTTCTTGCACTTCATCGCCCACGGCCACATCCATCTTCACCACCAGACCCGGCATCGGGCACAGCATCATCTTGGAGGTGTCTGGAGGCACTTTCTCTGGCATCTTGCGGGCCAGCTCGGCCTGGCGTGGGCTGCGGGTGTGGACCTTGATGTCCGCACCACGGGTGCGGATGCGGAACCCGCCCGAGATTTTGCCAACCTTCATCACCAATGGCGTGCCGTCCACAGTCATTGAGGCCAGCTGATCGCCCGGTGTCCAGTTGCCTGCAACACGGTGGCTGCTGCCGTCAGAGAAGTTCACCGTCGCCCCATCAGGATCAGCATCAATCACCACGTCAAAAGAGGCACTCTGCAGCGTGACGTTCCAATCGCTACCCACTTTGCGTTCGTGGTTGTCCATGCGGCCCGATACGCGCGTGCGGCGGATCTCGCCCACCCGGTGCATCGCCGCCGTTGCCGCTGCTATCCGGCGCAGCTCTGCCTCTGGCAGCTCAACGCCTTCGAAGCCTTCGGGGTATTCTTCCGCAATAAAGGCGGTGGTCATGTCGCCTGAGACGAACTTGGGGTGATCCATCACAGCCGACAGGAACGGCAGGTTATGGCCGATCCCCTCCACCTCAAAGCTGTCCAGCGCCACGCGCATCCGCTCAATCGCTTCGGCGCGGGTTGGGGCCCAGGTACACAGCTTGGCGATCATCGGGTCGTAATACATGCTGATCTCACCGCCCTCATAGACGCCGGTGTCATTGCGCACGGCCTCTTCCGCCGTTGGCGCATCATCGGCCCATTTGCCATTGTCAGACAGCGGGCCTGCGGCCACCTCTTGTGGCGGGCGGTAGCGGGTCAGACGGCCAATGGACGGCAGGAAACCGCGATAGGGGTCTTCGGCATAAAGACGGTTTTCAATCGCCCAACCGGTCAATGTGACATCGTCTTGGGTGATGCTGAGCTTTTCGCCGTTGGCCACACGGATCATCTGCTCCACCAGATCCACGCCGGTGATCAGCTCAGTGACAGGGTGTTCCACCTGCAAACGGGTGTTCATCTCAAGGAAATAAAAGTTCTTGTCGCCGTCCACGATGAATTCCACCGTGCCCGCGCTGGTATAGCCGACGGCCTGTGCCAGCGCGACCGCCTGCTCGCCCATCGCTTTGCGGGTGGCTTCATCCAGGAAGGGGCTTGGAGCCTCTTCGACCACCTTTTGGTTGC
Organism: Sulfitobacter sp. GN1-4; assembly: GCF_055693825.1. NCBI lineage: Bacteria > Pseudomonadati > Pseudomonadota > Alphaproteobacteria > Rhodobacterales > Roseobacteraceae > Sulfitobacter > Sulfitobacter sp. GN1-4. The sequence goes on from NZ_JBVFUQ010000003.1 coordinate 2,841,072, forward strand.
GACGCTGGATCGAACATTCCCGCTCGCCCAGATAGATCCCATTGCCATGGGCATCGCAGAGCACCTGAATTTCGATGTGCCGCGGCTGGGTGACGAACTTTTCAATAAAGATCCGGTCATCGCCAAAGGAATTGGCTGCCTCATTCTTGGAGGATTGGAAGCCTTCGCGCGCCTCTTCATCATTCCACGCAATCCGCATGCCCTTGCCACCGCCGCCGGCGGAGGCTTTGAGCATGACCGGGTAGCCGATTTCTGTACTGATCTTGACCGCCTCATCGGCGTCCTCAATCAGGCCCATGTAGCCAGGCACTGTGGAAACACCTGCCTCCTGCGCGATCTTTTTGGAGGTGATTTTATCCCCCATCTTCTCGATCGCCCCTTTGGGTGGGCCAACAAAGGCCACACCGGCCTCTTCCAAGGCCTCAGCGAACTTTGAATTCTCAGACAGAAAGCCATAGCCCGGGTGCACACATTCCGCCCCGCTTTCCTTGATCGCGGCCATCACCTTGTCGATGACGATATAGGACTGGTTCGCCGGAGGTGGTCCGATGTGAATGGCCTCATCAGCCATCTGCACATGCAGCGCCTGGGCATCTGCATCCGAATAAATCGCAACAGAGGTCAGCCCCATCTTGCGAGCTGTCTTAATCACACGGCAGGCGATTTCGCCCCGGTTGGCGATCAGGATTTTCTTGAACATGAGGTGTCCTTCTGGGTCTTGAGGGAATGGCAAAAACCCCGCAACAGCCGATGCTGTGCGGGGTTCAGGATTGCGGTGCGGCGCAGCGGGCTGCGCGCAGGTGAAAGAGTGTTAGCTACATCTGCCGGGGTTGAGCTGGCAGTAGGCGATGTTGCCCGCAGCCCCGATGGCTGCGCCCTGCGCCAGGCTGCCGCTGGTAATGGCAGCCGCGCCTGCACCGATGGCTGCACCGCCCAGCGCTTGATCGCCCAGAGTGTCGCCGCAGGCGGAAAGCCCGCCGCAGCATAGCAGGGCCAGTGTGATGTTTTTGATCGACATTTTGCGTTTCCTTGTCTGCTCTTTGCTTGCAGACCAACGCGGAACCGCGCGTTTGGTTCCATGCGGGTTGCAGGCGTTCTTTGAACCACCCCCCGCTGATGCAACCCGAAAAATCGGGGCCGTGCGACATGTGCGGGTGCGCACGGCCCCTGAGGGGAAGGGGTATGGTGTGCTGAAAACGATCCTTGGAGGGAATCACGTTCAACATCCCTGACGCTGACGGAGTGCTGCGATTCAACCAAGGGTTCGGTTTGCACCGCGCAAAAATCGGCTGTCCGCCGCTGATATTCCCGCAAACCGGGCAAAAACACGCCGATCATGGCTCAAACGCCTCTGGGAAAGCCGCGCGGGCGGCGGCTTCGTCAATGACAAGCAGCGCTTCATAGTCGGCAGGATCAAAGGGATCAGTCGCAGGCAACACCTCGCGTCCGAACATCCAGCTTAGGCGCCCTGCATCCAGGTTGCCCCGCTCAAACGGCTGATCGCCGAAATGCTCCCACAGCGCCTTCATGAAACCGGCATCCGCGCGCCGGTCGGCGGGTTTGCGATCTGAACGGCGTTCGCGCCGGGTGATCGGCGTGACACCTCGGGGGTTGGGTCGGCGAATGACGAATTGGAAATCTGTGCCGGGCAAACGCCCGGGAAACCCGCGATGTTTCAGCATGTAGGCTGGCATCAGACGACCCTCCGGATATGGGGCCGTGCGGGGGTCGGGACAGGCGCGCACGCCTGTCCCTGAGCAAGCTTACTTGTACTTGCCTGTGTATGTTGGCTCAACCGAGATGGGCTCGGGTTCAACCACCACGAATTCCTCTTCGGTCTGGCCGGAGGAACACGCTGCAACAGCGGCGATAAGGCCGGCGGCTGCGAAGAATTTGATGCTCTTGGACATCTCTGTCTCCTGTCGTTGTCATGGGGGCGCGCATCATCAGACTGCCTCACACGCCCCGTTGAGGGGATAAGGGATACAGGGGTATTCCTTGCGCCCAACATAAGCGATGTTGCGTGCAAAGCATACGCCAGCTGTGCCAATCGGCGGGTTTGTGACGGTAAAGCCTCATTCGGGCTGTTGGATGAGCTTTCAGGCGCAAGATATTGTGGTCGCATCACAAAAGCTCCCAGATGCAGGCGGTGCCATCGGCGCGAAATGCCTCAAAAAGCTGCGTCACCTGCGGGTTGGCCACGCCAAATTCCGTCTCCCGATCGGCCAGAGACACCACGATCACGTCCCCTGAAAGCGCGTATTCCGCGATGTAGGGCAGTGCCAAATTCTCACAAAGATGCATCATGTCTTGCGCCGTTGCCTCATAATCTTCGTTGCCCGCCACATCGGGGGCGACAAACCGAAACCGCAGCCACGTCTCGGCCCCCACTTCGTCAATCAGCACTTCTTGCAACGTGACCGGCTGGCCCGAAGGCACATCAAGCGCAAGCGCTGAGGTGGCCGTGAGAAGGAGGGCGAAGAAGTGTTTCATGATGACGACAACAGCACCGCGTCCGCAGGCGCGCTGCACAGATCTGTGATGTCATCCCCCCAAAGCACGGCGATCTCCCCCTCAAAGCGGAATATTATCGTGCTTTTTCCAGGGCATTTCCTTCTTCTTGTTCCGCAGCGAAGCAAACGCCCGCGCGATCCGTTTGCGCGTGGTGCGCGGCTGGATCACCTCGTCGATAAAGCCACGCTCAGCCGCGACAAAGGGGTTGGCAAAGCGGTCTTCATATTCCGCCGTGTGCTGGGCGATTTTTTCGGGATCATCGCGGTCTTTGCGGTGGATGATCTCAACCGCACCCTTGGCGCCCATGACGGCCACTTCGGCTGTGGGCCAGGCATAGTTGAAATCTGCCTGCAGGTGTTTGGAGGCCATCACCACATAGGCACCGCCATAGGTTTTTCGGGTGGCCACAGTCACCATGGGCACAGTCGCCTCACCATAAGCAAAAAGCAGCTTTGCGCCGTGTTTGATCACGCCGCCGTATTCCTGCGACGTCCCCGGCAAAAAGCCCGGCACATCGACAAGCGTCAGGATCGGAATTTCAAAGGCATCGCAGAAGCGCACAAAACGTGCCGCTTTGCGCGAGCTGTCGATGTCCAGCACACCGGCCAGCACCATGGGCTGGTTGGCCACAACGCCCACAGTGCGCCCTTCGATGCGGATGAAGCCGGTGATGATGTTTTTGGCGAAATCCTCTTGGATCTCATAAAAATCGCCTTCATCCGCCAACTTCAGGATCAGCTCTTTCATATCGTAAGGCGTGTTCGGGTTGGCAGGCACCAGCGTATCAAGCGAGGCTTCAATGCGGTCAGGCTCATCAAAGAAGGGGCGCACGGGCGGCAATTCGCGGTTGTTGGAGGGGAGGAAATCCACCAGGCGGCGCACCTCGGCCAGGGCCTCAACATCGTTTTCAAATGCCGCGTCGGCGACGGAGGATTTCTTGGTATGGGTAGAAGCGCCACCCAGTTCCTCTGAGGTCACTTGTTCGTTGGTGACGGTCTTCACCACTTCAGGGCCGGTGACGAACATGTAAGAGCTGTCTTTGACCATGAAGATAAAGTCGGTCATCGCCGGGGAATAGACCGCGCCACCCGCGCAGGGGCCCATGATCACGCTGATTTGGGGCACCACGCCGGAGGCCATGATGTTGCGTTGGAAGACTTCGCCGTAACCCGCAAGCGAATCCACGCCTTCCTGAATGCGCGCGCCACCTGAATCGTTGATGCCGATCACGGGCGCGCCATTTTGCATCGCCATATCCATAATCTTGCAGATCTTCTTGGCGTGGGTTTCTGACACAGAGCCGCCCAAAACGGTGAAATCCTGGCTGAACACATAGACCAGACGCCCGTTGATCGTGCCCCAGCCGGTGACCACGCCGTCGCCTGCAGGCTTTTGATTTTCCATGCCAAAATCGGTGCATCGGTGGGTGACGAACATGTCGAACTCTTCAAAAGAGCCTTCGTCCAGCAGCAGGTCCACCCGTTCGCGCGCGGTCAGTTTGCCGCGTCCGTGCTGTGCATCAATCCGCGCCTGACCCCCGCCCATGCGGGCTGTTTCGCGGCGCTCTTCCAGCTGTTCGAGAATATCTTTCATGGCTCATCCCTGCTAAACATTTGCGATACTTTACCGAATGCCGCAGTGCAGAGGAAAGCAACATTGTGCATATTTGCAAATTTTTAGCAGATACAAATTTGCATATTGAATAACTGCAAAATTTGCCTAACCCCTCGACATCCCCGCAGCTGCGATTTACCTCAGACGTATGAGTAGTACCGCTTCCGGGGCCTCGGCTCCTCCGGTCATCCAATACCTTGATCGCACCACACCACCGCATGTCTCGACCCTGATCCTTTTGGCAGGGTTATCGGCGCTTGTGATGAACATTTTCCTGCCAAGCCTGCCACATATGGCCGACTATTTCGGCACCAGCTATGCGATGATGCAGCTGTCGGTGCCGCTGTATCTGCTGTGCTCGGCCATCTTGCAGCTGTTCATTGGACCGATCTCAGACAATTTGGGCCGCAGGCCGGTGATGATCGCCGGGCTGATCATGTTTCTGGTGGCCACGCTGGGCTGCATCTTTGCCCCCAACACAACCGTTTTCCTGATCTTTCGCGTGGCACAAGCGGTCATCGCCACCGCCATGGTGCTCAGCCGCGCGGTGCTGCGCGACCTTTATACCCAGGATCAGGCGGCTTCAAAGATCGGCTATGTCACGATGGGCATGGCCCTTGTGCCCATGATCTCACCCGCGATTGGCGGCGCGATTGAGCAAGCCTTTGATTGGCATGTCACCTTCTGGCTGATGTTCGTCATTGGCGCGGCCCTGCTGATCCTGGTGATCCGCGACATGGGCGAAACAGCCGTGCAGACGGACAAATCCATCTGGGCGCAGTTCAAAGAATACCCCGAGCTTTTGCGCGCCCGGCGGTTCTGGGGCTATGCGCTGGCCTCTGGGTTTTCCTCCGGCGCCTTTTTTGCCTACCTGGGCGGGGCGCCTTTCGTGGGCAGTACGGTCTTTGGCCTTGATCCATTTTGGCTGGGTCTTTATTTCGGTGCGCCCGCCGTTGGCTATTTCGCGGGCAACTGGTTGACGGGGCTGTTCGCTCAGCGCTTTGGCGTGAACCGGATGGTGATGTGGGGCTGCATGGCAACCGCCAGCAGCGGCGCGCTGTCGCTCATGGTGTTCTTCAGCGGCTATGGCACGGCGGAGACCTTTTTTGGCATGATGACCCTGGTGGGCCTGGGCAATGGGCTGTGCATCCCCAACGCCACGGCGGGCATGCTGTCTGTGCGGCCACATCTGGCAGGCACGGCATCAGGTCTGGGCGGGTCGATCATGATTGGTGGCGGTGCCGCGCTGGCGGTGATCACTGGCGCGCTGCTCACGCCAGAAAGCGGGGCCTATCCATTGCTCATGGTGATGTTCCTGACAGCGCTGGCCGGGGTTGTCTCAATCTTGATGGTGGTCCGGCGCGAAAAACAGTTGGGCCTTCAAACACCGCGCTGACTTGCCGCCGTCACTTTGCAAAGCTACCCTGTCCCCAACTGCAAACTTGCAAAGGGCGCTGCATGGCCAGCCAGAAACTCTACGCCGGGGCCAAGCTGCGCGAATTGCGCACCAAGCTGGAACTGACCCAAAAGGATTTTGCCACCCGGCTGGGCGTCTCCCTGCCCTATCTGAACCAGATGGAGAACAACAACCGGCCCATCTCTACCACGGTGGTTTTGGCGCTGGCTTCCGAATTTGGTCTGGATGTCACCGAGCTGAGCGCGGGTGACAGCGAACGTCTGGTCAGCGACATGCGCGAAGCGCTGGCCGATCCCGTCTTCAAAGGCGATATGCCGCCCCTGGCGGACGTCCGGCTTGCGGCCTCCAACGCGCCGGGGCTGGCGCATGCTTTTCTGGAGTTGCACAAAAGCTACCGGCAAACCCACGAACGGCTCGCCTCTTTGGATGAGGCGCTGGGGCGCGAAGACGCCCGCGCGGCCCCGTCGCCGTGGGAAGAGGTGCGCGATTTTTTCCACTACTGCGACAACTACATCGATGCCGTGGACCGCGCGGCCGAACATTTCGCGACCAAAGAAGGGGGCCATCACAACATGCGTGTGGCGGCTGTCTCAGCTCTGAGCAACGCAGGCGTTGCCGTCACCTTTGACGATACCGACACCCTGCGCCGCTTTGATCCAGAGACCCAGACCCTGCACCTGTCAGCGCGCAGCACCCATGAGACGCAGACCTTTCAGCTGCTCTTGCAGGTCGCCCTGATCAAACAAAACACCCTGTTGGAAGCCACGCTTGATCTGGCCCGGTTCACCAGCACGGATGCCCGCGACATCGCGAAAATCGGACTGGCCAACTACTTTGCCGGTGCTGCACTGCTGCCCTATGCCCGGTTCCTGACAGAGGCGCAGACCTGCCGTCATGACCTGGAGGTGCTGGCCAACCACTTTGGCGCCTCGATTGAGCAGGTGGCACATCGCCTGTCCACCCTGCAGCGCCCCGGTGCCAAAGGCCTGCCGTTCTTTTTTGTGCGTGTCGATCAGGCAGGCACCATCACCAAGCGCCACTCCGCCACGCGGCTGCAATTTGCGCGGTTCGGCGGGGCCTGCCCGCTTTGGAACGTGCACCGTGCGTTTGAAACCCCAGGCCGCTTTCTGCGCCAACTGGCCGAAACCCCTGATGGCGTGCGCTATATCTCGCTGGCGCGCGATGTCACGAAACCGGCAGGCCGCTACGGTGCCCCGGTGCGCCGCTATGCCATCGCGTTGGGCTGTGAAATGCGCCATGCTGATCAGCTGATCTATGCAGATGGCCTCGACCTGCACCAAGAAAGCGCGTTTGAGCCCATCGGCATTTCCTGCCGCATCTGCGAACGCAAAGGCTGTCACCAACGGTCCGTCCCGCCGCTGGAGCGGCATCTGGTCGTGGACCCTAACAGGCGCGATGTTCTGCCCTACCGGGTGGAGTGACCCCGCACGCCTGGAGGTGCCTTTGCCCTAGCGCTGCGCTGTTTCCCAATTGGGATGGTTCCACGGCTGGTCATTGGCCCGCGGCAAAGGATCTTTGCCCAGCAGATGGTCCGACACTTTCTCACCCACCATGATGGAGGGCGCGTTCAAATTGCCATTGGTGATCCGGGGAAAGATGGAACTGTCGGCCACGCGCAGCCCGTCCACCCCGATAACCCGTGCCTCTGGATCGACCACAGCGCTTGGATCATCTGCCGCCCCCATCCGGCAGGTGCCGCAGGGGTGATAGGCGCTTTCCACATGTTCGCGGATCACGTCATCCAGCTCTGCATCGGTTTGATACGCCACCCCCGGCTGGATCTCATGTTTCACAAAAGGCTTGAACGCCTCTTGTGCAAAGATCTCTCGGGTCAGTCGGATACAGGTGCGGAATTCTTCCCAATCCTCAGGATGGGACATGTAGTTGAAGCGGATCACCGGATCATCCGACGGATCGGCTGAGCGCAAGCTGACCGAGCCACGAGAGCGTGAGCGCATCGGTCCAGTGTGCGCCTGAAATCCGTGCCCTTCGGCCGCCGCCTGTCCGTCATAGCGCACGGCGATGGGCAGGAAGTGATACTGAATGTCAGGATAGGGAATGCCCGGTTTGGAGCGGATAAAGGCCGCGCTTTCAAACTGGTTGGACGCACCCATGCCCTGTTTAAAGAACAACCACTGCGCACCGATCATTGCCTTAGAGAACAAGTTCCAATGTTTATAAAGCGTGATCGGCTGAGAGGCGGCCATCTGAATATACATCTCCAGATGGTCTTGCAGGTTCGCCCCCACACCGGGCCGGTCTGCGACAACGTCAATGCCATGCTCTGCCAGTTGCGCCCCCGGCCCAATACCCGACAACATCAGCAATTTCGGCGAATTGATTGAAGAGGCCGCAAGCACCACTTCGCGCTCGGCCTCAATCACCTCACGCTTGCCGCCGCGCAGCACTTCGACACCTGTCGCACGCCCTTCCGTGATCACCACCCGCTGTGCCAGTGCGCGGATCAGCTCCACATTGCCGGTCTTCTGCGCAGGGCGCAGATAGGCGTTCGCTGCCGACCACCGCCGCCCCTTCCAGACGGTCTGCTCCATCGGGCCAAAGCCCTCTTGCTTTTCCCCGTTATAATCGCCCGTGACCTCATAGCCTGCTTGCTGTCCCGCCTCGACAAAGGCTTTGAAAAGCGGATTGCTGCGGGGGCCTCGGCTCACATGCAGGGGGCCGTTGGTGCCGCGCCATGTCGGATCACCGCCATGGCCACCGTCATGCCAGGTCTCCATCCGCTTGTAATAGGGCAGCACATCCGCATAGGCCCAGCCGCGCGCGCCGGCCTCTTCCCAATGATCAAAGTCCTGAGCATGACCGCGCACATAGACCATCCCGTTAATAGAGGATGACCCGCCGATGACCTTGCCCCGCGGACAGGCCAAACGCCGCCCACCCAAATGCGGCTCTGGTTCTGAGAAGTAGCCCCAGTCATACCGTTTCATGTTCATCGGATAGCTCAGCGCGGCAGGCATCTGGATCAGCGGCCCCGCATCCGTGCCGCCATGTTCAATCACAATCACCCGCCGACCCGCCTGGGCCAAGCGATAGGCCATCGCGCAGCCTGCGCTGCCCGCTCCTACAATGACAAATTCCGCCTTCATATCCGTCTTCCTTCGTGATTCTGCCCAGGGTCAAGGATGCGCAGCACCGGGGCTTGCCCCGGCTTGTACTTGAGGCTGGGTGGAATCGCAGCTTCACAATTGATGAGGTGTCTTGAGCCACAGAGTGTGGGCTCAAGCACCTCTCAGCACATGATCAAACTTCCCAACCGCGGCCCGTCCGTGTGGGGATTGGGGCAACCTTCCTGCGCGGGGCGAAACTAGTGGCCTGCACCCGCTGCCGTCGCGTTGCTGTCAAAACGGGGCCTCCACATCATCCATCCGCACAAAGACCGATTTGACCTGGCTGTAATGCGCAATCGCCTCTTTCGAATTCTCACGCCCCACGCCTGAGTTTTTTGCCCCGCCAAAGGGTGCCTCAACCGGCGCGTCATTATAGGTATTGATGTAGCAGGTCCCCGCCTCGAACCCCGCCGCGACGCGATGCGCGCGGGCCAGATCGCGGGTAAAGACCCCGGCAGCCAGACCGAATTCGGTGTCATTGGCCCGCGCCAGCACCTCTGCCTCATCCTCAAAATCCAGCACCGCCATTACGGGGCCGAAAATCTCTTCGCGTGCGATCACCATGTCATCGGTGACATCGGCAAAGACGGTGGGTTCGAGATAAAAACCGTCTCGCGCCAGACGGCTGCCGCCCGTGACCAGCCGCGCGCCTTCGGCCTGTCCCTTAGCGATGTAGCCTTGAACGATCTCCATTTGCCGCTCAGACACCATGGGGCCGAAAGATGTCTCGGGATCCATCGGATCACCAATGACGGCATTGCCCAGACGTTCTGTCAGCCGCGCCAGAAAGGCCTCTTTGATGTCTTTGTGCACAAAGACCCTTGTCCCGTTGGAGCAAACCTGCCCTGAGCTGTAGAAATTCCCCAGGATTGCGCCGCCAACGGCGTTTTCAATGTCCGCATCTTCAAAGATGATCAGGGGCGATTTGCCGCCCAGCTCCATTGTGACATGTTTGATGCCTTCGGCAGCCGCGGCATAGACCTTGCGGCCTGTGGGCACAGAACCTGTGAGGGACACTTTGTCCACCCGTGCATCGCCCACCAAAGAGGCCCCAACAGCACCCATCCCCTGCACCACGTTATAAAGCCCTGCGGGCAGGCCGGCCTCATGCAAAATTTCGGCCACCTTCAGCGCACAAAGCGGCGTTGTCTCAGAAGGTTTGAAGATCATCGCATTGCCACAAGCCAGCGCGGGCGCGCCTTTCCAGCAGGCGATCTGGGTGGGATAATTCCAGGCGCCGATGCCAACGCAGACGCCCAAAGGCTCGCGCCGGGTATAGACCCAGTTTTCGCCCCCCAGCGGGATGTGCTCACCCGTCAGGGTGGCGGCCATGCCTCCGAAAAACTCAAGCGCATCCGCGCCAGAGGTGGCATCCACCACGCTGGTTTCCTGATAGGGTTTGCCGGTGTCGTAGGTCTCCAGGATGCTCAGATCATGATTGCGCTCACGCATCAGATCGGCGGCCCGGCGCAGAATGCGCCCGCGTTCCGTCCCGCTCATCGCGCCCCAAGCAGCTTGGGCGCTCTTCGCGGCGGCGATGGCGCGGTCTACGATGGCGGGGGTGGCTGCATGGACGGTTGCGATCTTTTCGCCCGTGGCGGGATAGATCACATCAATCGCGTCGCCTGCGGTATCTTCGACGTATTGGCCATCGATAAAATGGCTGGCGGTGGGTTGTGTGGCATAGGGCATTGCTTGAACTTTCTTGCCTCCGGCGGGAGTTGTAGGTGGAAAGATGAAGGGCTCACTCTCCTCTGGGAAAGCGTTTTGCCTCTTCCAGAACGTTGAGATCCATGTGGTTGCGCATGTATTGCTCGGACGCTTTGCGCAGCGGTTGATAATCCCAAGGGTAATAGCCCCCTTCGCGCAGCGCCTCATAGACGACCCAGCGGCGGGCCTGGCTTTTGCGCACGTCAGCATCAAAGGCGGTAAGGTCCCACCGCGCCTCTGATTTGGCGCGCAGAGAGGTCAGCGTGCCTTGATGTTCAGGCAGTGCGGCCAGGTTGGTCAGCTCATGCGGGTCAGCCTCAAGATCAAAGAGTTGGTCAGGATCCAGCGCGCAGCGATTGTACTTCCACTTGCCATAGCGCAGCGACACCAGAGGCGCGTATGACCCTTCGGCGGCATATTCCATGGCCACCGGCTCTGTCCGCGTCTCGCCTTGCCCCAGGGGCACAAGGGATTGGCCCGTGGTCCAGGGCATCACCTCATCCATGCTCACATCAGCAAGATCACATAAGGTGGGGCAGACATCGATGTTGCTGACCGGCGTGTCGATACGTCCCGGCGTCATATCAGGCGCGCTGATCATCAGGGGAACGCGGGCAGAGCCTTCGAAGAAGGACATTTTGAACCACAGGCCCCGTTCGCCCAGCATATCGCCGTGGTCCGACACAAAGAGGATCACAGCCTCTTGCCGGGTGTCCTCAAGCACTTGCAGGATTTCGCCAACCTTGTCGTCCAGATAGGAGATATTGGCAAAATAAGCGCGGCGCGAGCGTTTGATGTCTTCTTCCTGGATATCAAATTCGCGCCAGTTGTTGGCATCAAAAATCCGTTGGGAATGTGGATCGTGGGCGTCATAATCCATCGCTGGCACCTCTGGCAGCAGATGCGCGCAATCCTCATAAAGGTCCCAGTATTTCTTGCGCGCCACATAAGGATCGTGGGGGTGGGTAAAGCTGACCGTCAGGCACCAGGGCCGCGCATCGCCGCCGCGCGACAGATCGTAAAGCTTGCGGGTTGCGTGATAGGCAACCTCATCATCATATTCCATCTGGTTGGAGGTTTCGGCCACCCCTGCTCCTGTGACGGACCCCATGTTGTGATACCACCAATCGATCCGCTCTCCGGGTTTGCGGTAATCCGGTGTCCAGCCAAAATCGGCGGGGTAGATATCGGTGGTCAGGCGTTCCTCAAAGCCGTGCAACTGATCTGGCCCGACAAAATGCATCTTGCCAGAAAGGCAGGTCTGATACCCGGCCCGCCGCAGGTGATGCGCGTAGGTGGGGATGGATGAACAAAACTCAGCTGCGTTGTCATAGACACCGGTGGCAGAAGGCAGCTGCCCTGACATAAACGCTGCCCGCCCCGGCGCGCAAAGGGGCGAGGCGGTGTAGCAATTGGCGAAACGGGTCGCGCGGGCGGCAAGCTTTTTCAGGTGCGGGGCATGCAGCCAATCGGCTGGGCCGTCAGGAAACAGCGTTCCGTTCAACTGGTCGACCATCAAAATCAGGATATTCGGCTGGGTCATGCTTGGGCGTCCAACAACAGATGCAGGGTGGAAAGCGCACTGGCCAATGCCGCAGAGGCTGTTCCCCCCTCAGACAAGGCCGCGCGCAGGTAAAGGCCGTCGATCAGGGCGGCAATCGTTTCGGCATCGGCCTCTGGTGTTTGGCTGATCGGGCGCAGTGCATGGCGCAGGTTTGAACGCAGGCGGCGTTGATAAAGCCGCAGCAAGCGCCGGGTTTCCTCATTCGTGGGGGCCGCCGCGTAAAGCGTCATCCAGGCGTTTACCGTGGCCGGGGCAAAACAGGTCTCATCAAAGCTGGCGATGATCACCGCAGCGGCGCGGTCACGGGGGCCGCGCGCCTCGGCCAGGCGTGCGCGCACCTCTTGGCCGTATTCGGCCAGGATATGGCGCATCGCCGCGAGAAAGATCTGGTCCTTGCCACCAAAATAATGGTGCGCCAGCGCAGATGACATGCCGGCCCGTTTGGCGATCTGGCCAACGGTGACATCCAGCGAATGCGCCGCACCGATCTCTTCGATCGTGGCCTGCACAAGGGCAGAGCGGCGGATGGGCTCCATTCCAACTTTCGGCATTTCAGAATCGGTCCTTGAAACGTGTTCCACCAGCCTAATTCGCGGATGATTGACCCGTCAATCAAGAAAACCGGCGCAAGAACGTCACACCTTGGTCTGGTTGGTGTTTGGCGTGATCTGCCGCTTGAGCATCGCTTCGCGCCAGGTGATGAATGTCACCGAACTGAGGATGACAAAGCCGCCGATCACCACCCAGATGTCTATTGGCTCAGCAAAGACGATGGCCCCTAGTGCGGTGGCCCAGACCAGCTGCAAAAAGGTGACGGGTTGTGTCACCGTGACAGGAGCTGCGGCAAAGGCCAGGGTCATGGTATAGTGGCCGGCTGTGGCAAAAGTGGCGACCCCCATCAGGATCGCCATCTCTTGCCAGGTGGGCATGATCCAGACAGGCAAGGCAAAGGGTGCCAGGCCAATCGTAACCGAGATTGACAACATGCCCACCACCACCGACGGCTTGACCTCATCCGCCAAAACCTTGGCCAGCAGGTAAGAGCCGCCAAAGACCACCGCGGCCCCCAGCATGCCCAGATGCCCCATGCTGACGTCGCGAAACCCGGGGCGCAGGATGATCACCGCGCCCAACAGACCCAACGCCACCGCGACGATCCGGCGGGCCGCGAGCCGTTCGCCCAGAAACAGCGCCGCCCCCAGGGTGACATAGATCGGTGCCAGATAGTTCATCGCTGTCACCTCAGCGATGGGAATGCGGGTCATGGCGAAGAACCACAAGATAACGCCCAGCGCGTGGCACAGCCCCCGCGCCCCAAAAAGCCCCCATTGCCGCCGGGTCAAATGGGACGCGCGCAAAGCGCCCAGTGCAGGGATCAGAAACACCAACCCCAAGGCATAGCGCAGAAACGCCGCCTCTGCCGCAGGCAGGCGGGGCCCCATGAATTTGACCAATGCGGTCACGGCAATGAAGCAAAAGCCCGTCACCAGCATCCAGAAAATGCCAATGACCGGGCGAGAAGAGGCAGCGTCTTTCATCCCACTTTAGTGAGCGCGCGTTGCCAAAAGAGCAAGGTCACAGGAAAAGAAGTTTCGCCGCAATCGCCCACATGGTCAGCGCGATGATCCCATCTAGGATTTGCCAACTGCGGGGGTTTGCAAAAAGCGGGCTTAACAGCCGCGCGCCGTAGCCCAGAGAAAAGAAGAAAACAAAACTGGCAAGGGCGGCCCCGATGCCAAACGCCAGACGGTCAGGATATTGCGCTGAGATGGAGCCAATCAAAACCACGGTATCCAGATAAACATGCGGGTTGAGCCAGGTCAGCGCCATCAAGGTGCCAATCGCCTTGCGCAGGCTTTGGGTGGCCGCGCCGCTGGTGTCCATAACCGCGCCCCCCTGCCAGGCGGAGCGGGCGTTTAGATAGCCGTACCAGATCAGAAAGGCCGCCCCTCCATAGCGCATCACCGTCTCAAACCAGGGCAAGGCTTGGGCCAAGGCCCCAAAACCCGCCACACCGCCGGTGATAAGCAACGCATCAGACAGCCCGCAGGTCAGGCACACCCAGAACACATGCTCACGCCGCAGACCTTGGCGCAGCACAAAGGCATTCTGTGCACCGATGGCCAGGATCAGGGTCAGGCTAAGCGCGAAACCGGGGAGGAAAGAGGAGAGCATGTGAAAGTCCATTCTTAAGGTCGGTGTTTGACTAGAGAACGCGCCCGCCTTAATCAAATTAAACATCGTTACCCTGATTAAGCACAGCTAATGCAAATAGACCCCACCCAGCTTGCCGCCCTCTCCGCCATTCTGCGGCTGGGCAGTTTTGACGCCGCCGCAGGCGCGCTCAATGTGACGCCATCGGCGATATCGCAACGGCTCAAGGCGTTGGAGGACAAGGTTGGCACAGCGCTGGTTCACCGCAGCCAACCCTGCACTGCCACCCCGTTGGGCGCGCGGCTGGCCAAACATGCCGAGGATGTCGCCCTGCTAGAGGCACAAGCGCTGGGCGATCATGCCGCGCCCTCAGCCACTCCCGCCCGCGTGACACTTGCCGTTCCCGCCGACAGTCTGGCGACATGGTTCATTCCGGCATTGGCACAAGTCCCTGATTTATTATTTGATTTGCGCATCGACGATCAGGAAACCGCTGATGACTGGTTGCGCCGGGGTGCAGTGAGCGCAGCACTGACCGGGCATGACCGCACGGTGCCCGGCTGTGATCTGTTTCCGCTGGGTGCGCTGCGCTACCGCGCCACGGCCAGCCCTGATTTCGTGGCCCGCCACTTTCCACAAGGTGTTACAAAAGACGCACTTGCAGCCGCGCCCATGCTGACGTTTTCACCCAAAGACCGGTTGCAATCGCAATGGGCCAAACAGAAATCCGGCGCGGTCCTGCATCCGCCCAGCCACCAGATGCCCTCCACTCACGCCTTTGTCGAAGCCGCGCTGCATGGCGTGGCCTGGGGCATGAACCCCGAAACCACCGTCAAAGATCACATCGCGCACGGCAGGCTGGTGGACCTGGACCCGCATCTGCCATTGGACGTGCCGCTGTTCTGGCAGGTGGCCCGCGTGATGGGCAAAGCGCTCTCTCCATTGACGCAAGCCGTCCTTGGAAAGGCACGCCAAAGCCTGCGCCAGACAGGGGACGTTGAAAATTTTAACACAAATGGGTGATCCGACCCGTCAGTACTGGCGTATCAGACATAGCGTTCCTACATGGGGTGCAGATAATAAGGATAAGCGCATGTTAGATAAATCGCAAAACCTCACCGTCAGCTGTGAAGAGCTGGCCGTTATTGAAGACGCGCTGCACACGCAGCACCAGATTTTGAACGTCCAGGCCAATGCCGGGGGCGATGACGCCCGCACGCGGCTGAACGCCGTCAAAAGCGTTTTGGCCCGCCTGGCACAGCAAAAGCCTGCCGCCACAGGCAATAGCGTCTCCGTACCCAATGCGACCGGCGGATTTTTCGCCTGGCTGAGTGGCCGGCGCAGCGCCTGCCAATAACCGGCACCCGCACCGCGAAAATCACCCAACCGCCCCCCGGGGGCGGTTTTTTTGTGTTGAACCCAGGCGGTTGCCGACAGTTGCCTGAGCCCCAGACCCGACATATCCTCAGCCCCATTCAGGCGGGGGAGCCGGAGCCATGACCACACAGCAGCGCGTGCAAGACTTTTGTGAGAACTACGATCTGCGGGTGCCGATCCTGATGGCCCCGATGGCAGGGGCCTGTCCGCCCGAGCTTGCCATTGCTGTGGCACAGGCAGGCGGCATGGGGGCCTGTGGGTGTTTGCTGATGTCCCCAGGTGGCATTGCAGATTGGTCCTCCAAGATGCGCGCCACATCAAACGGGGCCTTCCAGCTGAACATCTGGATCCCAGATCCCGCGCCCGCACGTGACCCGTGCCATGAGGAAAAGCTGCGCGCCTTTCTGGGCCAATGGGGGCCAGACGTCCCAGCCGAGGCCGCTGACACCCCCATGCCCGACTTTGATGCCCAATGCGCTGCGATGCTGGCCGCCGGGCCGCACGTAATCTCATCCATCATGGGAGTGTTTCCGGAGGCATTTGTACAGCAGATGAAAAGCGCGGGTGTCCGCTGGTTCGCCACCGCCACCACCGTTGCAGAGGCCCGCAAGGCAGCAGCAGCTGGGGCAGACGTGATCGTGGCGCAAGGCATGGAGGCTGGCGGGCACCGGGGCGCGTTTCAGGCCGAGGCGGCCAGCAAATCGCTTGTCGGTCTCTTTTCACTGCTGCCTGCCGTGGTGGATGCGGTTGATGTGCCGGTTGTGGCCACCGGCGGCATTGCGGATGCGCGCGGAATTGCCGCCGCGCTCACACTTGGGGCATCCGCGGTGCAAATTGGCACAGGCCTGTTGCGCACCCCAGAAGCTGCCATCGCCCCCGCCTGGGCTGAGGCCATCAGCACCGCCGCCCCCGAAGACACCGCCCCCACACGCGCCTTTTCGGGCCGGCTGGGCCGCGCAATACGCACTGGATATGTGACAGCCGCCGAAACTGGGCCGACACCAGCCCCCTACCCCGTGCAACGCAATCTGACCCAACCCATGAGAGCCGCCGCAACGGACATCACCACGATGCAGGCCTGGGCAGGCCAATCTGCTGGTATGGCACAGGCAACCCCAGCAGCCCAACTGGTTGAGACGCTGTGGCAGGACGCACAAAAGCTTATGGGGATATAACGGACAGGCCGCTAAGGCCCGCCCGGAAGATGCGAACGCAGCCCGGCGGTCTTAGCCTGCTGCTTCCAACGCTTCCATCACCTCATCAGAGGCTTCAAAGTTCGTCGTCACGCGCTGAACATCGTCGTCATCTTCCAACGCATCGACCAACTTCATCAGCTTTTGCATGCTGTCGAGGTCCATCTCGGTGGTTGTGGTAGGCTTCCACACCAGTTTGGTTGAGGCGGATTCGCCCAGTTCCGTTTCCAACGCCGTGGCCACATCGTTCAGGTCGGTATCCGCGCACCAGATCACGTGACCCTCATCGGAGCTTTCAACGTCCTCAGCCCCGGCTTCGATCGCGGCCATCATGACCGTATCCGCATCACCAGCCTCCGCAGGATAGGTCACCTCACCCTTGCGGTCGAACATGAAACCAACGCTGCCGGTTTCACCCAGGTTGCCGCCATTCTTGGTGAAGGTAGAGCGTACCGTCGATGCCGTCCGGTTGCGGTTGTCGGTCATCGTCTCAACAATGACCGCAACGCCATTCGGGCCATAGCCCTCATAGCGGATTTCTTCGTAATCCTCGCCCTCACCCGCAACCGACTTTTTGATCGCCCGTTCGATGTTGTCCTTGGGCATTGAAACCGACTTGGCCTCTTTCACCGCCAACCGCAAACGCGGGTTCTTGTCCGGGTCAGGATCGCCCATCTTGGCGGCAATCGTGATTTCCTTGCTGAGCTTGGAAAACAGCTTGGCGCGGATTTTGTCCTGACGCCCTTTGCGGTGTTGGATGTTTGCCCATTTGGAATGGCCTGCCATGGCGAACCTCATCTGCATGTCGTGCTTTGCGCCTCTATATGCCAGCACCGCCCACGCGACAAGGCAAGCCATGCGGGATCGGGCTTTCCCCTTGCCCTGAACAAAAGTTGTCCACATGGTGCCTGCATGACCCAAGATCAAATTATCCTGTTTTCGCTTTTTGGCGCTGTGTTTGGCCTCTTGCTTTGGGGCCGCTTTCGCTATGATATCGTTGCCTTTTCCGCGCTGATGGTCGGCGTGGTGCTGGGTGTTGTGCCCTCCTCTGACGCATTTTCGGGCTTTGGCCACCCCGCCACCCTGGTGGTGGCGCTGGTTTTGGTCGTCTCTGCCGGTCTTGTCCGTTCTGGCGCAGTGCTGCTGATCACCCGCACGCTTGTTGATGCCTCTCGCAGCTTAGGTGCGCATATTACGCTGATGGGGGCCGTGGGCGGCATTCTGTCAGCTTTCATGAACAACGTCGCAGCCCTTGCCCTGCTGATGCCGGTGGACATCCAAACCGCCCGCAAAGCCGGGCGCAGCCCCGGGCTTAGCCTGATGCCGCTCAGCTTTGCGACGATCCTAGGCGGGATGGTCACGTTGATCGGCACGCCCCCCAACATCATCATCGCCTCCATCAGAGAAGACGCGCTGGGCGCGCCCTTTCGCATGTTTGACTTTGCCCCGGTGGGCGGCATCGCTGCGATCGCGGGTCTGGCCTTTGTGGCCCTGATCGGCTGGCGCCTGATCCCTGCCCGCCAAGACAGCACGCTCAGCTCTGAAGACATCTCCCAATATATCGCCGAATTGGTGGTGCCTGAGAACAGCAAACACATCGGCAAACGCCTGGCTGAGCTGATCCCCGCAGGCGATGCGGCAGATGTGCAGCTCATCGGACTGATGCGCGACGGCAAGCGCCGGTACGGGTTTTCCCGCAATGTCACGCTCAAACCCGGAGACGCCCTGGTGCTGGAGGCCACGCCAGATGCGCTGGATGAGTTTCGCAGCACGCTTGATCTGTCTCTGGCAGACCAAAAACGCGAAGAACACCTCAAGGCCGGTGGCGAAGGCGTGGAAATCATTGAGGTTGTCATTCCAGAAACCTCGCGACTCAACGGTAAAACAGCCAAAGCAGTGGGCCTGGCCTGGCGGCAACGCACAGTGCTCTTGGGGATCTCACGACAGGGGCGCAAGATCACATCACAATTGCGCTCTACATCGCTGAAATCCGGCGATATCCTGCTGCTTTTGGTGCCCCGCGATAGCGCTGCTGAGGTTACCGAATGGCTGGGTGTGCTGCCCCTGGCAGACCGCGGGTTGGCCGTCACCGACAACGCCAAGGTCTGGCTGGCCATTGGGCTTTTTGCGGGGGCGGTTTTGGCCGCCAGCCTGGGGATAATTTACCTCCCCGTCGCACTAGGCCTTGTGGTGGTGGCCTATGTTCTTTCAAAAATCGTACCTCTGTCAGAACTTTATACCCATATTGAATGGCCTGTTGTTGTCCTATTAGGATCCATGATCCCCTTGGGGGCCGCTTTGGAAAGCTCAGGCGGCACTGAGCTTATCGCAGGCGCGCTGGTGGCCCTCACCGATGGTCTGGCCCCCTGGATGGTGCTGACCGTGCTGATGGTGGTGACCATGACGCTCTCGGATGTGCTAAATAACACCGCGACCACAATCGTCGCCGCCCCGGTGGGCATCCAAATGGCGCAAACCCTGGGCGTCTCACCTGACCCTTTCCTGATGGCGGTCGCTGTGGCCGCCTCTGCGGCCTTTCTCACCCCCATCGGGCACAAGAACAACACGCTGATCCTAGGCCCCGGCGGCTATGGCTTTGGCGATTATTGGCGCATGGGTCTACCCTTGGAGATCATCATCATCGCCGTCTCAATCCCAGCTATCTTGCTGTTCTGGCCGTTGTGATCTGAACCCCGGCCGCGCACCTGTGGCTAAGGGTGCAATAAGTTATAAGGGAAAGATGAAGCGCAACGGGGTCGCTTCATCTTTCCCCTAAAACTCAATTCTAACGTTGCCTCATGGACCAATCCTCAGAACAAAAACGGGATTGCAGCGCTGGCAATCAGCGACATGCTTAGGTTCAGTGGGATGCCGATGCGCATAAAGTCCGTGAACCGATACCCGCCGGGTCCGTAGACCAGCGTGTTGGTCTGATATCCAATGGGCGTGGCAAAGGCGCAGGACGCAGCGATCATAACGGCGACCACCAGCGGACGCGGATCCATTCCAAGCGCCGCGCCAAGGCTGATAGCGATCGGCGTCATGATGACCGCCACCGCGTTGTTGGACACGATCTCCGTGAAGATGGTCGTCAGTAAGAAAACGCAGAAGATCACCACGCCCGGCGGCATTTGGCCCAACGTGGGCGAGATTGCATCGACGATCAGCGCCACAGCCCCTGAGTGTTGCAGAGCCGCCCCCACGGCGAGCATTGAGAAAATCAACGCCAAAAGCCGTCCGTCAACAAAGGAAAAGGCCTCTTCGGCATCAATACATCCCGTGAGCAAGACAACCGCCACCGCGATGACTGCCAAAAGCAAAATGGGAGCCACATTCAGCCCGGCCAGCACAACAATCCCCAAAAGGGCCGCAATCGCGATGGGGGCGTGCCCCCGCCGGTAGGCGCGTGCGGAAGGGTGGCTTACGTCCACCATATCCATATCCGCGGCCAGTCTTTGAATGTCCTCCGCAGCGCCTTCTAGCAGCAGCGTATCGCCCACTTTCACAATCAAATCATCCAGTTGCCGCCCGATGTTCTGATTGCGCCGGTGCACCGCCAGCGGGTAAACACCGTAGCGCCGCCGCAGCCGCATGGCCCCCAATGTGCGGCCAACCATCCGGCAGCCGGGGGTGATCAACACTTCAACGGTCGTGGTTTCAACGGCTGAGAGCTGATCGACGCGTTTGAGTTCCTTGTTGCGTTGCAAGCTCAGCAGCTCGGTCATCTCCGTGCGCAGCACCACGCGGTCACCGATCTGCAAGGCCACGCCCTGCAAGTTGCGCCGCAAAGATTGGTCACCGCGCACCACGTCAATCAACCGCACCCCTTCGCGTTTGAAAAGCTTCACATCCAGCACTTCGCGGCCAATCAGGTTGCTGTCGGGGGGGATCACGGCCTCAGTGAAGAACTTCATCTTGGACCGGTCCGACAGCATCGTTGCCATGCTATCGCGGTCGGGCAGCAGATGGCGGCCGAAAAGCAGCATATAGGTCAGCCCCCAGGCGCAAACGATGAGGCCAATGGGCAGGATTTCAAAGATGCCAAAGGGCTCCATCCCCTGGCTGCGGGCCACACCATCCACCAGCAGGTTCGTTGAGGTGCCAAGCAGCGTCAGCGATCCCCCCATGATTGCCGCATAACTCAACGGGATCAACAGCTTGGAGGCCTTTGTGCCCAAAGTCTTGCTCAGCTGAACCAGCACCGGGATCATCACAACCACCACCGGCGTGTTGTTCATGATCGCACTGGCCCCCATGACCGACAGGATCACCCCTGCCACCGCCATCTTGGGACTTTGCCGGGCGTAGCGTTCGGCCATCTGCGTCAGCACATCCAGAGCGCCCGTGCGCACCAGCGCCCCCATCACAATAAACATCGCGGCAATTGTCCAAGGTGCGGCGTTGGACAGGACCGCGCGCGCCGTTTCATAGGGCAGCACGCCTGTGGCCAGCAAAACCGCCGCACCGCCCAGCGCCACCACTTCGGTGGGGAAATATTCGCGCAAAAACAGCACGAACATCACCACCACGACCGTGAGGCTGAGCACTGCGCTGCCGGTTTGGGAAAGGGGGAGAATGTCCATGGCCCGTCCTGCGTTCGCCTGCTTAAGTGTCGCCCATTGCCTTTGTGGCTGCAAGCGAGGGACGGGGTTGCACCAGATACATCCCCGCAAATATCGCCGCCAGTGCCACCCAAACGGTCGTCGCATAGCCTTCGCCCAGCAAGAGCCAAGCCCACAACAGGCCAAATCCGGTGACGAGATAACTCACCTGCACGGTGAACACAGCGCCCGCGCGCCCCGCAAGCCAGACGTAGGCTGCATAGACAAAGATATGGATGACGCAAGACGCGATATGGGCCACCTGCGGCAAAGGCAGGCTGGGATCGGGCGCGATGTACTGCCCCGTGGCCAGCATCACCGGCAACACCAACAGCCCACCCACCACGGAGGCCCCTAGCATCACTTGAAACGGGCCAAGCCCCTGGGTGCCCCATTTGGCGATATAGTTGCCTTCAAAGGCATAAAAGACCGCTGTGACCAGATAGATGGCCGCCCAGAACACTGGGATCGACAGGCCCAAATCCACGTTTGGGGCGATGATGATCAACACGCCCACCAAACCAAAAAGCAGGCCAAGGATCCGCCGCCATGAAAAGACATCTGTGCCCAGCACCAAAGCGATGACGAAAGCGAACATCGGTATCACGCTGAGCAGCAAAGACATAATGCCCGCAGGCAAATAGACCGCCGCCTGGTATGAGATCGTGTTGGGCAGCACCGAGCCCAAAAGCGCCAGCACCAGATAAAGCCGCAGAGCGGGTGCATTAAGGGGCACGGGCAAACGTTTGATAAAGCAAATCAAAGCCATCAACGCGCTGCCGATGGTCATCTGCCAGAACATCAAGCCAAAGGGGCCATAGCCGCTACTGACAGCGATTTTGGTGAGCGGTTGGGTCAGCCCCCAACCCGCGCCCATCAGTGTGAGGCACCCCAGAAAGAACGCAATTTGTCCGGCACTCATGGGGCTGAGGCTTGCAACAGCCCCCCGTCACGCACCGGGACAATGCGGGTCGCGCGCCCGGTCTTGTCGTCGGTTTCAAGATACACGCCGGAAAGCGTCGCATCGCCGTTTGCAGGGGTGAACCGTTCCTTTGGCATGCCGGTGATAAACCTGCGCAGCGGCTCTTCCTTGTCCATCCCAATGACGGAATTGTAATCGCCGCACATGCCTGCATCGGTCAGATAGCCGGTGCCGCCCTTCAGGATCATCGCATCACTTGTCGGCACATGGGTATGCGTGCCCACCACCAGGCTTGCCCGGCCATCACACCAATGGCCGGTCGCCATCTTCTCTGACGTCGCCTCACAATGAATGTCCACGATGATGGCCTGTGCAAGACCACCTAAAGGATGCGCTTTAAGCACCTGATCTAGCGCAGAAAACGGATCATCAAAGGGGCGCTTCATAAAGACCTGGCCCAGCGCCTGTGTCACCAGAACCTTGCGCCCGTTTTTGGCGTTGAACAGGCGCGCGCCCTTGCCGGGGGCGGTCTTGGAAAAGTTCAGTGGCCTGACGATGCGTGGTTCCTGCTCAATAAAGCTCAGCATGTCTTTCTGATCGAACGCATGATCGCCCAGCGTCAGACAATCTGCCCCCGCTTCCAGCAACAGCTTGGCATGTGCCCCCGAAAGGCCCATGCCCCCCGTGGCGTTTTCACCGTTGACGACAACAAAGTCGAGTTTCCACGCCGCGCGCAAACGCGGCAGGTTTTCGGTGATCGCGCGTCTGCCCGCGCGGCCCATAACATCGCCAAGAAAGAGAATTTTCATGCACCATGCCTAGGTCGCGCCGCCAGATGACGCAAGCGCGATTATCGCGCGCCAACCTCAATCACGCCGGCCTCTGTCACGATCAGGTCCAGCGGTTGATCGGTGATCTCTAACGGCAGATCCTCAACCTCTTGCCCGGCAAACGCAAAGCCGATGCCCATCGTGGGCCGCTTTGCGCGCAGCATTTCAAGGGTACGGTCATAAAACCCACCCCCATAACCCAGTCGCCCCCCGCCCGGTTGAAGGCCAAAAGCGGGACAATCAGGATTTCAGGCTCAAAAAAGCGCAGGCTGGCGGGCACCTCGGCACCAAAGGCACCGGCCACCATCTGCGTCTCAGGCGTCCATTGGGCAAAGCGGAGCGGGTGGTCTGCCTTTTCTATAACGGGCACGCCAACGGGCCCGTGCGCTGTGGCTTCTGCCATTGCGGGGCGCGGATCAATCTCTGTCCGGATCGGCATAAAACCCGACAGGGGCACACCGCGGTATCCGGCCAAAACCTCGCTCAGATATCCAGCCTGGGCGGCGTTGGCGTTTTGAAACAAGGGTTTGCGCCGGGCAAAAGCCGCCTTGCGCGCGGCGGCTTTGATCTCAGCCAAATCGGTCATAGCAGCACCAGTGCGGCCAGCCCCAGAAAGGCGAAAAA
Source organism: Sulfitobacter sp. GN1-4 (assembly GCF_055693825.1). Classification (NCBI taxonomy): domain Bacteria; kingdom Pseudomonadati; phylum Pseudomonadota; class Alphaproteobacteria; order Rhodobacterales; family Roseobacteraceae; genus Sulfitobacter; species Sulfitobacter sp. GN1-4. Next base: position 2,864,741 of record NZ_JBVFUQ010000003.1, read on the forward strand.
GCCCACCACATCCGTCACCGTGGTCACAAAGGCCCCCGAGGCCAGCGCCGGATCAATGCCCATCTTTTCCAATATGATCGGAATGCCCGTCCCGGCCAATCCTGCCACAACCATGTTCACCACCATCGCCACCGCAATCACATATCCCAACACCGGTGAGCCGAACCAGATCACGCCCACAATGCCCATGACAACTGCAAAAATCGCGCCATTGATCAGCCCCACCAGACATTCGCGACGGATCACGCGCCACACGTTCGACCCGGTAAGGTCTTTGGTTGCAATCGCGCGCACGGCCACCGTCAGGCTTTGCGTGCCCGCGTTGCCACCCATGGAGGCCACGATGGGCATCAACACGGCCAGGGCCACGACCTGCGCAATGGCTGCTTCAAACTGAGCAATCACCAAAGACGCCGCAATCGCTGTCACCAGATTGACGGCCAACCACGGCAGGCGCCGCCGCGTGGTGGCGCGCACGGAATCCGACAGGGTGGATTCGCCGTCGACACCGGCCAGACGCAAGATGTCCTCTTCGTGTTCTTCGTCCAAAACAGCCATCGCGTCATCAATCGTGATCACACCGATTAACCGCCCCTCGTCATCGATAACGGGGGCCGAGATTAGGTGGTACTGGTTGAAAGCATAGGCCACTTCGCCCTCATCCTGGGTGGCCGGGATGATCTGGAATGTCTCTTCCAGCAACTCTTTTAACGGAGTGTCCCGTTTGGAGCGCATTAGCTTGCCCAGTGTGATGTTGCCCACCGGGTGAAACCGGGGGTCGACCATCACAATGTGGTAGAACTGATCAGGCAGTTCCTCTTCTGGCGTGCTGCGCAGGTGATCGATGGCTTGCCCCACGCTCCAATGTTCGGGTGCGGCAACCACCTCACCCTGCATCAGGCGCCCGGCGGAGTATTCCGGCCAGGTCAGAGCCTGTTCAACCGCCACACGGTCAGCGTCTTCGAGGACATCAAGAATGGCCTCTTGTTGCTCATCCTCAAGATCTTCGATCAGGTCGACAACATCGTCGCTGTCCAGTTCCCGAACCGCTTGTGTCAACACCTGCGGCGTGAGGACGGCAATCACTTCTTCGCGGATCGAATCGTCTAGTTCAGACAGGATTTCCCCATCGAACTCCCGGTCATAAAACCGCACCAACCGACTGCGATCAAAGGCGTTGATCTGTTCCAAAAGGTCAGCAATATCAGCCGCATGGAGCGGCTCCATCAGCTCCGTCAGCTTTTCGCGATCTTCGATTTCGACGGCATAGAGAATGGCCGCAACCGTTTTACGCTCCAACGCGTAGTCCTGATTGCTCTCATCCTCAGGGAGTGTGGGTTCCAACACTTCAGTTTGATCAGACATCGCACCCTCCTGCTCTGCGCCAGACCATAGGCATGCCTCCCCCTACTGACAATGGCCGCACCCGCCCGCCTGCGGCTGATCGCGACAGTTTCGATTCAATTTGCCTGCGTCTTGGGCTAGGAACGTCACATGACCACTGACACGCTGCTTTTAGGGCCGACCCTTTTGTTTGATGCCCGCCCCGCGCCCGGCGGCTGGGAAGACGCGGTTCGGATAGATACCGGGGGCGGCGTTCTGCTGCGCGGTGGTGCGATTGCGCAGGTGGGTTCAGGTGCTGCGCTGGCACGCGCGTTTCCGCAGGCCCGGCAGGTCCGCTATGGGGCGGACCATTTGATCTGCCCCGGCTTCGTCGATGCGCATGTGCATTATCCACAGACTGCGATCATCGCGTCCTGGGGTAAACGGCTGATTGACTGGCTGAACGACTACACCTTCCCCGAAGAGATGCGGCTGGCGGACCCTGCATATGCCGCCCAGATTGCGGCGCGCTATCTTGATCTGTCGCTGGCCGAAGGCACGACCACGGTTGCCTCTTATTGCACAATCCATCCGCACAGCGTGGATGCGCTTTTTGAAGCGGCAGCCGCGCGGGGCCAACGGGTTGTTGCGGGCAAGACCTGCATGGACCGAAACGCGCCGGAGGGGCTGCAGGATACGGCGCAAAGTGCGTATGACGACAGCAAGTCCCTGATCGGGCGCTGGCATGGGAAAGGCCGGGCCAGCTATGCGATCACGCCTCGGTTTTCACCTACCTCTACGCCTGAGCAATTGTCCGCGCTTGGTGCGCTTTGGGCAGAGCATCCCGATTGCCTGATGCAAACGCACCTGAGCGAACAAACAGATGAGGTTGCCTGGGTCAAAGCACTGTACCCCAACGCACGCGACTATCTGGATACCTATGAAGCGCATGGGCTTTTGGGGCCACGTGGGCTTTATGGCCATGCGATATACCTGACGGACAGAGAGATTGACCGCCTGGCCGAGGTGGGTGCGGCATTGGTGCATTGCCCAACCTCGAACACTTTCATCGGTTCGGGGCTTTTTGACATGGCCGGGCTGCGCGCACGGCAGATACCTGTTGGCCTAGCCACCGATACCGGAGGCGGGTCGTCCTTTTCGATGCTGCGCACGATGGCGGCAGCTTATGAAATTGGCCAACTGAAAGGCACCCCGCTGCACGCCGCTGAGCTTTTGTGGCTGGCCACAGCCGGATCCGCTGAGACCCTGCATCTATCTGACAAGATCGGCACGATCCGGGCGGGCTTGGAGGCTGATCTGACGGTGCTGAACCTGTCCTCAACCCCCGCTATCGCTCAGCGTGCAGCAGCAGCAAAGGACATCTGGGAACAGGTTTTCGCGACACTCATGCTGGGCGATGACCGGGCCGTTGCGGATGTATGGGTGCATGGGGTGCAACGGAAATAGCGCTGTCAGGCCGTTCGGTTGAGTGCGAACATCCGCTGTATTTTGAGTGTGTATCCACAGCTGGTGAGAACACGATAAGTTAAATGCTATCAGATACTTGAAGCCCAACTCTCAGATGCCCGATTAACGAAATATCAACAAATGAGTTAGAGCCACCGAGTACGCTATGGCTCAATCGCACGCCTGCTACAAGCGCCAGACCCGTTGCGCTTAACGCCTACCCGGCCAAGGCTTTGGCCAAAGTGTTCTGCCGCGCGATCTGACCACCCAGGTCAATCGTTTGAACATGGCCATCGCGCACGATCTCGCGGCCTTCAACAAACAGATGTTTGACGGTCGTCGGCCCCGCCAGCAGCAATGCGGCAGGATCCCAGCTGCCTGCGGCCTCTATCCCGCTCATATCCCAAATCGCGACGTCAGCCCGTTTGCCTACCGCTAGCCGGCCACAGTCAGGCCGGCCCAAAATATCAGCACCGCCCCGCGTGGCGATCTCGAGCGCCTCGCCCGGTGACATTGCATCGGCCCCCAGTGCCACCCGCTGAAGCAACATCGCCATGCGCGCCTCAGCCACCAGGTTGCCCGCATCATTGCTGGCCGACCCATCGACCCCCAAGCCCACTGGCACGCCCGCGTCCCGCATCGCCCGTACCGGCGCAATGCCGGAACCGAGGCGGCAATTCGAACAGGGGCAATGGGCGACGCCGGTGTTGGTTTGCGCAAAAAGCGCAATCTCGGCCGGGTCCAGTTTAACGCAATGCGCGTGCCAGACATCTGGGCCGACCCAGCCCAAGTCTTGGGCATATTGGCCCGGACGGCAGCCGAAAGTTTCCAGAGAATAGGCGATGTCCTCTTGGTTCTCGGCCAAGTGGGTGTGCAACATCACGCCTTTGTCGCGGGCCAGCACGGCGGCGTCGCGCATAAGGTCAGGACTGACTGAAAAGGGCGAACATGGGGCAAGACCGACACGGCACATCGACCCTTCTGCCGGATCATGAAAGGCATCGACCACGCGCTCACAATCGGCAAGGATCGGGGCCTCTTCCTCAACCAAAGCGTCCGGCGGCAGGCCGCCTTTGCTCTCTCCTATGCTCATGCTGCCCCGGGTCGGATGAAATCGCAGGCCAAGCTCTGCTGCGGCGTGGATGGTATCCTCAAGCCGGGTGCCGTTTGGGTAAAGATAAAGGTGATCGCTGCTGAGCGTGCAGCCAGAAAGCGCCAGTTCGGCCAGACCGATCTGGGTGGAGACGGCGAAATGCTCTGGAGTAAACCTGCTCCAAATCGGGTAGAGCGCCCGCAGCCAGCCAAACAGCAACGCGTCCTGCCCTGCGGGCACCGCGCGGGTCAGCGTCTGATAGAGATGATGATGCGTGTTCACCAAGCCGGGCGTGACCAAACAGCCTGCGGCCTCCACCACATTGCCAGAGGTCTGCAACCCCTGCCCGATGGCCACGATCGCCCCGTCGCGTAACAAAAGGTCCGTACCGCTGAGAACACGGCGATCATCGTCCATGGTGATCAGGGTGTCGGCGTTGCGGATCAGGGTTTCAGTCATGTCGCAGCACCGTTTGCATCAATAATCGCGCAAGATAGCGAGCGCTTTGGCGTGGATATCTGGGTTGGCCGCTGCCAAAGACCGCCCCCCTGCATGCGCCGGGTTACCCCGCCAATCTGTGACAATGCCGCCTGCCGCCTGCACCACCGCAATGGGGGCCTGAATGTCATAGGGGGCAAGACCCGCCTCAATAACCAGATCCACCTGACCCAAGCCGATCAAACCGTAGGCATAGCAATCCATGCCGTAGCGGGTCAGCTTTGTCTGGGCTGCCACCGCGTGAAAGCCCTTGGCGTCCGCGTCGGTCCCAACCTCAGGGAAGGTTGTGAACACAACCGCCTCTGCCAGATCCTTGGTAGCCCGGCTTTGCAGTGGGGTCTGCCCCAAAGGCCCGCTCAGCATGGCCCCGTCTGGGGCCCCTTCAAAGCGTTCGCCGATGTAGGGTTGATCAATGATGCCGTAAAACGGGCCGTTCGCGTCAGAAACAGCGATCAATACGCCCCAGGTAGGCGTGCCAGAGACGAAACCGCGTGTTCCGTCGATTGGATCAAGCACCCAAGTGAGCCCCGATGTGCCAGGCGTATCTTCGTATTCCTCGCCCAGTATGCCATCAGCGGGCCGTTCGCGCGCCAGAATATCCCGCATCGCGCGTTCGGAGGCTTTGTCCGCGACGGTAACCGGGTCAAACCCCGATGCCAGCTTGTTTTCAGCCGTCAGCGATGGCGTGCGAAAATGCGGCAGAATGGCTTCCCGCGCCGCATCCGCCAGCAGATGGGCCACACGGCGGATATCGGGATCAAACGAAGGAACGGTCATAGCGGCGGTCCAGCACAAAGGGGGCGTGTCTGCCCTGCTTATGCCACGTCGCTGAGCACCCGTGCCAGTTCAAAAAGACGCCGCCGCTGATCTTCCGGGATGGCATAGTAGGAGCGGATCAAATCCATGGCTTCCTTGTCCCCCATCACATCGACGGGGACATTCTTGGCCTTGTCCGCAACCTGTTCTTTTTCGTCTTTCAGACCGTCAAAGAAGAACGACACGTGCACGCCAAGCGCATCTGCGATGTCCCAAAGGCGCGAGGCGCTGACCCGGTTGGCACCGGTTTCGTATTTCTGGATCTGTTGGAATTTGATCCCAACTAGTTCTGCCAAACGCTGCTGCGTCATACCGGTAAGCCATCGTCTTTGGCGTATCTTCTGCCCAACGTGGACGTCTACCCTGTGCGGCATTTGAATGGTTCTTCCTGTTATGTCGATTTTTCAGTCAGCGGAGTAATAACCAACAAATCACATCGTGCAAGCGCATGACCGACTGTGTCTCTAGTTTACTTGACTTATTCATTTCAGCAAAGGAATTCCGGCACACTCCTGACGTTAATACGTAAATTCAGGCACAACTCTGATGACAATCGCGTGACGCAGCTACTCAACCGCCGAAGATGAAGACGCATTGAATGCGCGCGCAGCATTACAACCAGAGCATACTGCATTCACTCTTTTTGCACGAGTTTATCTACCTAAAGATGATATTATCCCGGATAACTCGCCCTTTCTAGGGGTCGTGTACCTCGCGTCCTGCAGCCTGCGCAACCGCGAATTGTAAAGCAGCCAAAATCCGCCGAAAATCACCACGCGGCGGAAATGCAACTGTCCAATAGAATCACACAGCCTTCAATTTTGAGACCTGAGGTCCCGAAAACGCACTTCTGAGCAGGCGCACGAGGGTTGCGTGCATCTCATTCCTGCCATCCTGGGCACCATAGAGGTTGATGTTCTGGATCGGCAGTTTCGGCAGGTTGCCCTGGTGATCCAACACCTCCAGATAGGGCGGTTCCGTCCCTTCAATCAGGGCGTGAACAGCCAAATCAGCACTCACCGCGGCCTCAATGGTGCGGTCGCTCTGAGTATCGACAGTCATTTCCCAGCCGATGTCCTGTGCCTCAAGCGCGTTCACGACACGTGGGCGAAAGACACAGTGCCGACAAAACGCGAGCGGCAGCGGGCGTTGACGCCAGGCCGTGCCACCAGGCGCACCGACCCAGACCAGCGGTTTGCTGGCCAGCGTCTCGCCCCCTTGATCCAGACCCGTTTCGGTCGTGACGATGACGTCGCACTCCCCTTTCGCAAATTGTTCTTTCAAGGTGAGCGTATAGGAAGCTTCCAACTGCACCTTCACCCGTGGAAAGGCCGCATGAAACTGTTTCAGCACCATAGGAACCGCTGGATACACAACGTCATGCGGCACCCCCAGCGTGACCTCGCCTTCAAAGGTATGATCGGTAAGCTTTGTGATCACCTCATCATTCAGGGCAATCATCCGGCGGGCATAGACCAATAGCTGCTCCCCTGATGCCGTCAGCGCGATGGTGCGCCCGGTGCGGTCCAACAACGGCAGATCCAGCATTTCCTCCAACCGTTTCAGCTGCATGGAGACCGCAGACTGGGTCAGATGCAAAAAGCCTGCGGCCCGCGTCACCCCACCTGCATCAGCGACGGCCACAAAGGATCTGAGGGTGGTGATGTCCAAATTTCTCATTCATCAAGTTCCGTGATGTATTATCTAACAAACATTCGTTTTCATTATTTCACCACCTTCTCCATATATCAAGCATCGAGATACGAAACAGATAAACATCACAGAAAATGAAGGTGAACCATGTCAGATACATCTTTGCACCGCGCCCGCAGCCTTTCGCACGCCTCTGGTCGGCCATCGCTGCTTGGGTGGATCATCGCCGCAACAGACAGCTGGCGCAGCCGGCGCGCGCTGGAAACACTTGAACCCCATATGCTTGATGACATCGGGATTTCAGCAAAAGCCGCTGCAAAAGAGGCCCGCCGCGGCATCTGGGACGTGCCAGCCCATTGGATTGATTGATTTTCTCAGTCCAATTCCGACATATCCCCCCGCTTTCCACCTGCCCTGACCGGGCTGAAAAGGCTGGAAAGCGGGGCATCTGTCATGCTCCCACGACAGATCACGCGCACGATCAGGCTGACACCGGGCCAATTCCGGGCCGATTTCCGCGAATTCTGCGGCATCCCGCCGCAGAACCCTCCTTGAAAAACAAGCCGTAAGGCCCGATATTTGACGCAATACCGTGCGAGGTTTGCGTGGTACGTACCCTTTTAGCCAATTGGAGGTCATGAATGGCTGACGTGAATACAATCCGGAGTACCGCCGGAGCCCGCGCCGCCGAGATAGATGCGGGTCTGCGCGCCCATATGAATAAGGTCTACGGCACAATGTCCGTAGGCATGCTGATCACTTTTGCTGCCGCCTGGGCCTTGTCCGGGCTGGCCGTGACAAACGATCCGGCACAGGCATCTGCCCAAATCGGACCTGACGAATACCTGACCGGGCTTGGCTATGCGCTTTATGCCTCGCCTCTGAAATGGGTCGTGATGTTCGCGCCGCTGATCTTTGTTTTCGGCCTGGGCGCTGCAATCAACCGCATGTCCGCGGCAACCGCACAGACAGTGTTCTATATCTTTGCCGCTGTTATGGGTGTGTCCATCAGCTCCATCTTCCTGGTGTTCACCGGCTATTCCATCGCGCAGATCTTTTTGATCACGTCGATCGCTTTCGCCGGCCTGTCCCTGTGGGGCTACACCACGAAGAAAGACATCTCAGGCTGGGGCAGCTTCCTCATCATGGGTGTGATCGGCCTGGTTGTGGCATCCATCGTGAATATCTTCCTGGGCTCCCCCGCCCTGATGTTCGCGATCTCCGCCATCGGCGTGCTGATCTTCGCGGGCCTCACCGCCTACGACACACAGCGGATCAAGACAGAATATGTGGCCCACGCCCATCACGGCGACACAGAGTGGCTGGGCAAAGCGGCCATCATGGGCGCGCTGAGCCTCTATCTGAATTTCATCAACATGTTCATGATGCTGCTGCAGCTCTTCGGCCAGCGTGAGTAGTCTGAACCTGATATGAATTGGAAAAGGCCGGTCTTGATTGACCGGCCTTTTTTGTTGCTCAACCCACCCAGGCCGCTGGTTTTGGCGAGCCGCCCTTACGTGGCTCAAAGCAGCCTGAGCGATGCGGGGTTACCAGCAGATATGAACGAGGGGCCAGCGCAAGGCGAATTGCATTTACCCAAGCCTACAAACGATCACGCAACCCGTTGAAATCTGAGGTTTCAGGCAGAGTTGTGTGCTGCAGGATTATGCACTTCTGCGCTTGGAGGAGACGTTTTTTCTATTGGGAAGCGGTCAGCCAGTCAGGAGCCATGCAATGGAGGATGCGAAACCAGCCGCTGGTTTTGGTGAGCCTGCAGCGCCTCGGCATCACCAAACATCGCTGACGTCGACCCTGGAAGGCCTCTCTGACGCTGCACACCCCATTTGGAACACCCAACCACCCGAAACGCAAAAGGCCGCGCAAAAGCGCGGCCCCAAATCCTCAAAAAGGACAGATGTTACTTGATCTTGCCTTCTTTGTATTCGACGTGCTTGCGCGCGACGGGGTCATACTTCCGCACAACCATCTTTTCGGTCATGGTGCGTGCGTTCTTTTTGGTAACGTAGAAATGGCCTGTGCCCGCGGACGAGTTCAGACGGATCTTGATCGTGGTTGGCTTCGCCATGTGAATTCTCCTGCTGCGCCAAGGCAGAGCCTGCCGAGACGTGAAATCTGAAGTCCGGCTTCTACCCGAACGCCTTTGGGAGTCAACAGCAAAAGCAGCCCCCAGCCCCTCAACGTCACCATATTCGCACAACGACTGCGGCGGGGACGGAAAATTGCAATTTTCCGCTCGATGTTTTGCATAACATCGCCCCCAAGATCAAATGCGCGGAAGACCTATAAGCCGGATTCTGTCCCCGCCCCATGGGGCGGTGGATGACCATTCCTCTTGCCACCCTGTTGCCAGAGCAGCTCTAGCTGCCAACCCGAACCTGCTGGGGCAAAAGCAGCCCTGTCTTGCGACGCGCGGTCCCTATTTGGCATTGCTCCCGGTGGGGCTTGCCGTGCCGCCCCTGTTGCCAGCGGCGCGGTGGGCTCTTACCCCACCGTTTCACCCTTACCCAAGTCCCTGCAAAGCAGGCGCCTTGGGCGGTCTCATTTCTGTGGCGCTTTCCGTCGGGTTGCCCCGCCCGGGCGTTACCCGGCACCGTTGCTTTTTGGAGTCCGGACTTTCCTCGGCCAAAGCCGCGGTCATCCAGTCCTCCGCGCATGGGGCGGCGTAGCGTGAAAACGGGGGCGTGGTCAATGTGTGGCGGTTGCGGTCGGGCATACCACGGGTGACGGCGCATTACCCCGCCCCCTCAGCCCCCTTTGCAAAGGCGAAGTCAGCGGCACAGAGCGGGCCTGTGGCCTGCGGACGGTGGCGTAGCCGGACGGCCTGCAACAGCTCTGCATCCTCTGCCTCAGCCGGGTATCCGGCCTGTATGGCGGCCTCTCTAAAACTCTGGGGTGAAACACGCTCAGGCGGTCTTTGGACCGTGCGGGATGCCAGCCCCTGCCGCACCAACCGCCCCCAGTCGAAATGCGGTCCGGGATCCACTTTGCGCCCGGGGGCCATGTCCGAATGACCAATGACCCCGGCAGGCGGGATGCCCCAACGGTCCATGATCCCCTCTATCAGGCTTTCCAGCGCGGCCATCTGAGGATGGGAAAATGGATGGCGACCGGTGTTATCAAGCTCAATACCGACAGAGCGCGAATTGATGTCATCAAGCCCCCGCCAGCTACCCCGCCCCGCGTGCCAGGCCCGCTGGTCCTCTGCCACCAGTTGATAGGTCTCTGCCTGGTTGGAGATCAGATAATGGGCCGAAACCTCAGCCTCTGGATCACACAGCCGCGCCAGCGCGGCCTCCGCGCTTTGCATGGCGGTGAAATGTATCACGATCATCGTGGGCGTCAGCCCATCGCGCCGGGCCCCAAAGTTGGGCGAAGGATGCGCAATCACGTCCGGCCCGGCCATCCCTAGCCTTGCTGCGCCGCCCGCCGGAACGGTGCCGGATCCCAGCCGCAGGCATAGCCATCGCCATCGGGATCCATGCCCTTGCGGTCCCGTTCAGGCCCGCCCCGTGCCAGAAAATCAATCTGCGCCTGATCGGGTGACGCGAAAGCCGCGCAGGCCCGTTCAAACTTGCTTTGACGGGTAAAGCCACGCCGGTAGACCTGCGTGCCGCGGGGGTGGTTGGTTTGCAGGGCAAAAGCCACAATGTTTGGCCCACCCGCTGACGCGCGATCTGGCAGGGCTTCGGGCTGGATCACCTGGTATTGCGCGCGGTTTGCCGCCAGCCGTGCGGCATCGCCTTCGATGCTGCGCTGGCCTGAAACTGCGTCAAAGTTATTCTCGTTCGAAATGCCGGCTGAATTCAGCACGGGCGGTGCGGGATTGGACGGGCTGGCCTGCAGCGGTTCAACCCCGGAATTCGCCGCAGCCCCTGACCCGGTTGATGCAAGAACGCGGGCGGTCTCCGCCGCTGTCGCCTCGGCCGAGCCGGGGACAGGTTGCGTGTTCAGCGGTTGCGAAACGGACGGCACATTCACCGGCACGGGCGTGCCATTGGCCAGCGCCGCATCCCGCTGTCGCTGCAGTTCCACGAAATCATCGCCAAACCCGACCCCGCGACCAGAATCAGGCACACTGGGCTGACAAGCGGCCAAAGTAACGGTGGCAGCAACAACAAGAGAGAGGCGGTAGAACATGGAACCTGCTTTGCCTTGAGGCGTGTTATTGCGCTGTGCTTACCACCATTTGTCGGGTTTGGCCACAAAACCCGCCGCTTGCTCAAGCGCATAGGCGGAAGACAGCAAGTCAGCCTCTTCCCAAGGGCGCCCAATCAGCTGCAGCCCCAGGGGCAGGCCTTGACGGTCTTGCCCGGTTGGCACCGCAATGCCCGGGAGACCGGCAAGGTTCACCGTGACGGTAAAGACGTCGTTGAGATACATCTGCACCGGATCGGCATCCGCCATTTCACCAAGGCCAAAGGCCGCAGAGGGTGTGGCTGGCGTCAGAATGCTGTCGATGCCTTGGGCAAAGACATCCTCAAAGTCTTTCTTTATTAATGTGCGCACTTTGCGCGCGCGGTTGTAATAAGCGTCATAGAACCCGGCAGAGAGCACATAGGTGCCGATCATCACCCGGCGCTGCACCTCAGCGCCAAAGCCTTCGGCGCGGGTCTTTTCATACATCTCCGTGATGCCGTCGCCCTGATCCAGCTTGGCGCGGTGGCCATAGCGCACCCCGTCATACCGCGCCAGGTTTGAAGACGCCTCAGCAGGGGCAATCACGTAATAGGCAGGCAGCGCGTATTTCGTATGCGGCAAAGAGATGTCGACAATCTCAGCGCCTGCATCCTTCATCATCGCAATGCCGTCTTGCCACAGCTTTTCGATCTCTTCGGGCATGCCGTCCATACGGTATTCCTTGGGGATACCGATTTTCTTACCGCGCACATCGCCGGTCAGAGCGGCCTCAAAATCAGGCACCGCCAGATCGGCAGAGGTGGAATCTTTTGGGTCATGCCCGCACATCGCCTCAAGCATGATCGCCGCGTCGCGGACCGATTTCGTCATCGGCCCCGCCTGATCCAGTGAGGAGGCAAAGGCCACGATGCCCCAGCGTGAACACCGCCCATAGGTCGGCTTGATGCCGGTGATCCCGGTAAAGGCCGCAGGTTGGCGGATGGAGCCCCCCGTATCCGTGCCGGTCGCCGCCAAGCAAAGGTCAGCGGCCACAGCAGAGGCAGACCCGCCAGATGAGCCCCCGGCGTCAGCTGCGCATTGTCATTGCCGCGCCGCCAGGGGTTTACCGCATTGCCATAAACAGAGGTCTCGTTTGAGGAGCCCATGGCAAATTCATCCATGTTGAGCTTGCCCAACATCACAGCCCCTGCGTCAAAAAGGTTCTGACTGACCGTGCTTTCATACTGCGGCAGGAACCCTTCCAAGATCCGGCTGCCCGCCTGCGATGGCACACCCTTGGTGCAAAACAAATCCTTGATCCCGATGGGCAACCCGCACATCGCAGGTGCGTCCCCCGCACTAAGCCGCGCATCAGCCGCTTCTGCCTGCGCCAGGGCAACCTCAGGTGTGTTATGCACAAAGGCGTTCAACACACCGGCACCATCAATGGCCGCAAGACAGGCCTCAGTCAGTTCTTTTGACGTGGTTTCTTTGGCACGCAGCGCATCACGGGCCGCCGCCAGACCCAGAGTGTTCAGATCGGTCATTATTCCACCACCTTTGGCACCGCGAAAAAGCCCTCACGCGCATCAGGCGCATTGCTCAGCACCGCGTCTTGCTGATCGCCATCCGTCACCACATCTTCACGGCGTTTCAGACGCTGCGGGGTGACAGAGGTCATTGGCTCGACGCCTTCAACATCCACTTCGCTCAACTGTTCAATGAACCCCAAGATCCCGTTGAAATCCTGCGCCAGCGCAGGCAGCGCCTCTGGCTCAACCTTGATCCGGGCCAGCTTGGCCACCCGGGCGGCAGTTGTGGTGTCGATGGACATGCAACCAGCTCCTTTCGCACAGTTTTGCGTCCCCGCCCCATAGCGCTCTGAGCCGGGGCTCGCAAGACCGGCGCGCCTGTTGGACAACAGCTTTTTCGCCGCAAAGGGTTTACAGCACAAGGATGCGGCGGTTCTACTTGCACAGATGTGCGGACACGAAAGGAACATGGGATGAAAATCATTTGGCTTGGACACGGCTCCTTCCGGTTTGAGATCGAAGATCAGGTGATCCTCATCGACCCCTGGCTAAACGGCAATCCCATGATGCCTGAGGATCAACACAGCGCCGCCATCGCGGGGGCCACCCACATCCTGGTCACCCACGGCCATTTTGATCACATCGCCGATGTGGTCGAGATCTCTCAAAAAACCGGCGCGCCGGTATCGGGCATGTATGAACTGGCCAGCTATCTGGCAGCGCAAGGCGCGGTGGAGGGGGCTGGTTTTAACTTCGGCGGCACCATTCAGATCGGCGATAAGGTCAGCGCCAGCATGGTGCCCGCCTCACACTCCTCCACTACATCGGTAAACGATCTGCCCGTCGATATGGGCGGTGAAAGCGGCTTTATCCTCAAGGGCGAAGGGCATTGCATCTATCTGTCTGGCGACACCGGGATCATGGCGGACATGGACTGGATCGGTGATTTTTACAAACCAAACATCGGCATCTTGTCGGCGGGCGGGCATTTCACCATGGGCATGGCAGAGGCCGCCTATGCCGCCAAACGCTATTTCAACTTCGAAACGGTGATCCCCTGTCACTACCGCACCTTCGACCTGCTGGAACAATCTGCCGACGTGCTTGCCGCCGGACTGCCCGGTGTCACCGTGGTGGAGCCGCAGGTCCTGAAAGCCATTGACCTCTAAAGACAGCGCCGCGTCCGCCGTCTGGCTTCATCTTTCCAGCTACACCTCCGGGGAGTCGATCCTTGGATCGACGGGGCAGAGCCCCTATGCCTCGCCTGCCCGGCGCGCGGCGAAAAAGTCTTTCAAAAGCGCCTCTGCCTCTTGCGCCCCAATGCCATCATAAACCTCAGGCACATGGTGGCATTGCGGATGCGCGAAAACCCGCGCGCCCTGCGCGACCCCGCCAGACTTCGGATCGGCGGCCCCATAAAATACCTTTTCGATGCGCGCAGCTGCAATCGCGGCGGCACACATCGCGCAAGGCTCCAGCGTCACATAAAGCACGTGCCCCAACAGCCGCTCAGATCCCAGCGCGGCACAAGCCTCGCGGATCACCAACATCTCAGCATGGGCCGTGGGATCGTTGCGCGCCCGCGTCTGGTTGCCCGCCCGCGCCACGACTTTCCCCCGGCATCGACGATCACGGCACCCACCGGCACCTCGCCGCGCGCCGCAGCGGCTTGGGCTTCTTGCAAAGCAATATCCATATGGGACCGGAACGTCATGCGCGCAGAGGACAGCAAAGCCGCCTCTTTCGCAAGACCGTCAAAGCGGCTATGGCGGCGGTATGACTGACACACCCTCTTCCCCCAAGGGCGACCGGATCGCCAAAGTGCTGGCGCGCGCGGGCGTTGCCTCCCGCCGGGAAGCGGAGCGGATCATTGAGGCAGGCCGCGTGACGGTCAATGGCAAGCTGATTACCTCTCCGGCGCTCAATGTGTCCGAAAAAGACAAGATCGCTGTGGATGGATCCCCCCTGTCCGAACCTGAACCACCGCGCATGTGGCTTTATCATAAGCCCGCCGGGCTGGTGACAACCACTAAGGACGAAAAAGGCCGCGACACGGTCTTTGATAACCTGCCCGAGGACATGCCCCGCGTAATGACCGTTGGCCGGTTGGACCTGAACTCAGAAGGGCTTTTGTTGCTGACAAATGACGGCAGCATCAAGCGCAAGCTGGAGCTGCCCAGCACAGGTTGGCTGCGCCGTTACCGGGTGCGCGTTAATGGCCGGCCCAGCGATGAAACGCTGAACCCGCTGCGCAAGGGCATCACCCTTGAAGGCGAGCGTTTTCAACCCATGCAGGTCAGCCTTGATCGGCAGCAAGGCGCAAACGCCTGGCTGACGGTGGGCCTGCGAGAAGGGAAAAACCGCGAAATCCGCCGCGCGATGGAGGCGGTGGGGCTGAATGTGAACCGCCTGATCCGGATCAGCTACGGCCCCTTCCAACTGGGTGAACTGAAACAAGGCGACGTGGAAGAACTGCGCCGCAAAACCGTCCGCGAACAGCTGGGACTGGCTCAGGAAGATGACAGCGGGACAGCGCAGAAAAAACCCAAACGGGTGCAACGGGGCCCACGCAAACCCGCTCCGCGCCGTCGGTAAAGCCTGCGTTCTTGGCGCACCACGGCGGTGAGGCACCCGGATTCCTTGCAAGAAATCGATCCGAAGCCTTCAAAGGCTTGCCCCCGCAAGCCCTCAAGTGCCGCATTCAGCGGAGACCTTTTGCACAAAATTCCCCGTCACTGTCGGTTAAAACCTGCCCCTAAGCTGCATATGTATCTGCAAGCCGTTAACCACCCCACCGCGCGCTACCACGCCCCTAGCAGGCCGCGCGGGAAGCGCGTATGTTAACGAAATAGAGAGGTGATATGGGCCGATTGTTTCTAGGTGTGATGATGCTTGCAGTTTGCATTGTCATTGCGATGATCTTGCATGCAATCTGGACCCAATTCATGACGACAACCGGGGCCAAGCGCCGACCGGCACTGGCCCAAGGAAGGAATGGGGAAATGGCACCAAGCGGCATTCAAAAAGTCGCCTATGTCGCTCTAATCGTTGTGCTTTTTGGCGTAGCGTCTGGCTGGCTTGGGGGGCTCTAACGCATGGGGCAACGCTTTGGGGGCAAATACAGCCCGGACGGCACCAGTGGCGACACACCGCGGCGCAAACGCCAAGCTCGGGTAGATCCGGCAGGCGGCCGCGCGAACGTGATGTTCATCCCGGCCATTGTGCTGATCGCAACCACGCTCACGGACGGTGCCCTGCCCATGACACTGGGGCTGGTCGCCGCTGGCATCTGGACCCTCTCCGCTTGGCTGCTGCGTGAAGGGCTGCAAGCCGAAGCGGAGTTTGCCGCCCGCAAAGTGGCGCGCAGACCGGCACTGCCGCGCAAGATACTGGCAGCGGTTGGCGTCGCCCTGGGATCTGCGATTGGCGTGATGGCGCATCTCAACAGCGTTGATTTGATCTCGCCCCTGCTCTTTGGTCTCTGCGCAGGCGGGCTCCATCTGGCCGCCTTCGGCATTGACCCTCTGCGCTCCAAGGGGATGGAGGGGGTTGATACCTTCCAACAAGACCGGGTGGCACGGGTCGTTGACGAAGCCGAAAAACACCTGGAGGCGATGACCGACGCCATGCACCGGGCCCAAGACCGGGTGGCCGCCGCGCGATTAGAAGATTTTCAGGACACCGCGCGCACGCTCATCCGCACCGTAGAAGAAGACCCACGCGATCTGACGGCGGCCCGAAAATACCTCAGCGTCTATCTGCTGGGCGCACGTGACGCGACGGTGAAATTTGCAGACATCTACAGCCGCACGCAAGACCGCGCCGCACGCGATGACTATATGGCGCTGCTGGATGATCTGGACCAAAACTTTGCCGCCCGCACACAGAAATCGCTGCTGGAAGACCGGACCGATCTAAACATTGAAATCGACGTGCTGCGCGAGCGGCTGTCACGCGAAGGCGTGCGGTTGGACTGATCCGCAGCGCTTATCTATAACTTTAAGGGATACCATTATATGTCTGAAACTGTTCGCGAAAAAGCCAATCAAGCCCTGGCCATGGTTGAGGAAGTCACCGCCGTTGTGCTGCCCGAACCCGCCGAGGCAAACGCGATTGTCCCGCTGGCAAAAGCGGACAAACCGCTGGGCGATGAAATCAAGCGCCGGATGGCTGAGATCGATATGGATGATACGCAGTCCATCGTCTCTTTCGGCTCTGCCGCTCAGGCGGAACTGCAAGAGATCAGCCAATCCATGCTGGCCGATGTGCGCAACAAAGATGTCGGTCCTGCGGGCGACTCACTGCGCAGCATCGTGACCACGATCCGGGGATTTTCCGTCTCCGAACTGGACGTGCGCCGGGAACGTAGCTGGTGGGAAAAGCTGATTGGCCGGGCCGCCCCTTTTGCCAAATTCACCGCTCAGTTTGAAAAAGTGCAAAGCCAGATTGACCGGATCACTGACAATCTGCTCTCGCATGAACACACGCTTCTGAAAGACATCAAATCCCTCGATGTGCTCTATGAGAAGACGTTGCAGTTCTATGACGAACTCGCCCTCTACATCGCCGCAGGCGAGGCGAAGCTTGAGGAGCTGGACAGCACGATCATTCCCGCCAAAGAGAAAGAGGTGGAAGCCGCTGCAGAGAACGACGCCGTCATGGTCGCGCAAGAGCTGCGGGACATGCGGGCGGCACGCGATGATCTGGAACGTCGGGTGCACGACCTTAAGCTGACGCGCCAGGTGACGATGCAGTCCCTGCCCTCCATCCGGTTGGTGCAGGAGAACGACAAATCCCTGGTGACCAAGATCAACTCAACGCTCGTCAACACCGTGCCACTTTGGGAAACCCAGCTGGCGCAGGCGGTCACCATCCAACGCTCTGCCGAAGCGGCCACAGCCGTGCGCGAGGCCAATGACCTGACCAACGAGCTGTTGACAGCCAACGCCAAGAACCTGCGCGACAGCAACAAGATGATCCGCGAAGAAATGGAGCGCGGTGTGTTTGACATCGAAGCCGTCAAGCAGGCCAACGCTGACCTGATCGGCACCATCGAAGAAAGCCTGCAGATCGCCGATGAAGGCAAAGCCAAACGCGCCGCTGCGGAAAAAGAGCTGCAGGACATGGAAGCCAAGCTGCGCGATACGCTCGCTGCGGCAAAGGCGAAAAAGACCGGCCTTGGGGATACCGCAGGCGGGTCTGTGCCCGGCTGATCTGGCATGATCCGCGCAGTGCGGCATAGATGGACACGACTGGCCGTCGCCTGTGCGGCGGCCACCTTGCTTGTGGCGTGTGAGGAAACTGTTGAGGCCTCGCTCAAGCCGCAGCCCCGGCCAGCGCCGGTGATCACGGTGCCGCAACCAACCTCACAACAAAGCGCTGAGCTGCGGCAATACCTCAACCAAGTGGAACGCGCGCAGCTTAGCCAAGGGTTGCTGCGCCAGGACGGCGGCGGGGCTGACACGCCTTATACGGCCGATGTGCTGGCGCGGAACTTTGAGCAGATTGCGTTCTTTAACGAATACGACCGCAGCTTTACCCGGCGCGGCGGTGCAAGCCCGTTGCGGCGGTGGATGGCGCCGGTGCGTATGCGCGTCCTTTTGGCGCCGCCGTGCCGCCTTCACAGCAGGCCAAGGACACCCGCGATGTGACCGCCTATGCGCGCCGGTTGGCCCGGGCAACAGGGCATCCGGTCAGCACATCGGGGCGGCCAAATTTCTGGGTGATTTTTGCCTCGGAAGACGACAGGGCCACAGCATTGTCCGAAGCCGCCCGACAATTGCCGGGCATTTCGGCTGACTCGCTGCGGGCCTTGCGCGATCTGCGCCGCGACACCTATTGCGCGGTCGCCGCCTATGCCACTGGACCGGACCCGAACACCTATACTGCGGCTGTCGCCGTGATCCGTTCTGAAAACCCTGACTTGCTGCGCCTAAGCTGCATTCACGAAGAACTGGCACAAGGCCTTGGCCTGGCCAATGACAGCCCCGCAGCCCGCCCTTCAATCTTTAACGATGACGACGAATTTGCCCTGCTCACAAGCCATGATGAGCGTTTGTTGCAGATGCTTTATGATCCGCGTCTTAGCACCGGCATGACCGCCGCCGAAGCCGCCCCCCTTACCCGCATTATTGCACGCGAGATTGTGCAAGGGCCTTTGTAGGCTCTCTCAAATTACGACGAAAAGGAACCAGCTATGCCTATCTTCGATTTCCTCTCAGGACAGTTCATTGACGTCATCCATTGGGTGGATGACAGCCGGGACACGATGGTTTGGCGCTTTGAGCGTGAAGGGCATGAGATCAAATACGGTGCCAAGCTCACCGTGCGCGAAGGGCAAGCGGCGGTCTTTGTGCATGAAGGGCAATTGGCGGATGTGTTCACGCCGGGCCTTTATATGCTTGAGACCAACAACATGCCCATCCTGACCACGTTGCAGCATTGGGATCATGGGTTTCGCAGCCCCTTCAAGTCTGAGATCTATTTCGTCAACACCACACGGTTCAATGATCTGAAATGGGGCACCAAGAACCCCATTATCGTGCGCGATCCTGAATTTGGCCCCGTACGCCTGCGCGCCTTTGGCACCTATTCGGTGCGCGTCGCTGATCCTGCGCGCTTCCTGACTGAGATTGTCGGCACCGATGGTGAATTCACCATGGACGAGATCAGCTATCAGATCCGCAACATCATCGTGCAGGAGTTTTCGCGCACCATCGCCCGGGCGCAGATCCCGGTGCTTGATATGGCCGCAAACACGCGCGAGCTGGGGCAACTGGTGGGCAAAGAGATTGCCGCACAGATCGCAGAATACGGGCTGGCGATGCCAGAGCTTTATATCGAAAACGTCTCTCTCCCGCCTGCGGTGGAAGAGGTGATGGACAAACGATCCTCCATGGGGGTGATCGGAAACCTTAATGAATACATGCAGTTCCAAGCCGCCGAAGCGCTGGGGCGCGATGGCGCGGCAGGGGCCGCGATTCAGACAGGGTTGGGGGCCGGGCTTGGCATGCAGATGGGCCAGCAGGCCGCAGCACAGGCCGGACCCTGGGGGCCAAGCCACAAGCCCCTGCCGCAGCGGTTCCGCCCCCGCCCCCACCGGTGGAGCATGTGTGGCACATCGCCGAAGGCGGCGAGACAAAGGGCCCTTACTCCAAGGCCGCAATGGGACGCATGGTAACAGAAGGCAGCTTGACCCGGCAAACCTATGTCTGGACGCCCGGACAGGATGGCTGGCAACGCGCCGAGGACGTGATGGAGCTGGCACAGCTCTTTACCGTCTTGCCCCCGCCCCCTCCGGGCAGCTGATATGCGTCAGGCCGTCGTGCCAAGGGCCCTGGCCGCACTTGCAGCGGCTAGCGGATTCTCCCCCGCCGTGCGCGCAGGCGATTTCCTGTATTTGACAGGGGCAACAGGCGGCGATGCAGAGGGGCAGATGCCCGTAGATGCCGCAAGCCAGGCCCGCAATGCGCTGACCAAAGCCATGGCAATCCTCCGCGAGGCAGGTGGAGATGAGCGGCATGTCGTTGAAATGACATGCTATCATCTGGCCATCGATCAGACGTTCGCGCCGGTTGAGGCAGAAATCAGGCGCATATTCACCGCCCCCCTGCCCGCCTGGACCGCAGTTGAAGTAGCCCGGCTGCGCAGGCCTGGTGCCGTGATCGAAATGCGACTGGTCGCCTATCTGAAAGACGTGGCACCTTAGGGTCATTGCCTATTCATTTCGCAGCACTGGCGTCAAAACCGTGAAGTTTCAGCGGTTTGAGACATGTCCGCGCCGAACGGGTTCATTCCAAATGGTTCATACCGCTGAAAGGGAGCGCTTTTGTCGTCCTTCGGATTTGACGGATTTCCCGCATCATTCACTGCCCGACAGCGCATTGCGCAGCAATGTCGCGAGAGGGGGCGTTACATCTGCTTGAAATTCCAGAAGAGTTCCTGCGCAGATGTGCCTTGTCACGAGAAAAATCTATCAAACCAGTGTTGTAAGATGAATGGGTCCTAACCCTAACCTACCCTCACCATTCGCTTTCGCGACGCCTTGGGCTAGTTTTGCCGCAGGAAGGGCCGCGAGATGGGATTGCAAGGCATTTACGACAGACTACCCCAACGCCGCAAAGCGCTGAAGGCGCTGCATTGGGCGATGGTGCCTTTGCTGATCTGGTTCGTGCTTGTCACGCCTGATGATGTTCTGCCCTTCGGGCAAACCGCGTTTCAGATGCATTCCATCCTGGCGCTTATCTTTGTGACGATGTGCCTGCTGTGGACTGCCGATTACCTGAGGCGTGGTTTGGCCAGCCGTCCTGGCCCAAAGCTGGGGCCGAAGGCGCGGATACTCCATCAGCTTTTGCACAAGGCATTGATCTGGGGGCTGTTTGGGGTGGCCATCACAGGTTTTCTGCTGGGGCTGACCTCAAGCGTATTGTTGAAAGCCGGAGGGTTTTTACCGATCGCGCCACCGCTGGGCATGAAAGAAGCCAATGACCTGATCGGGCTGATCCACATTTATGAATTCTACCTGCTGGCCCTGCTTGCAGTAGGTCATGCAGGCTTTCACATCTGGCGGCATATACGGCTGCGGGACAATGCC
Source organism: Sulfitobacter sp. GN1-4 (assembly GCF_055693825.1). Classification (NCBI taxonomy): domain Bacteria; kingdom Pseudomonadati; phylum Pseudomonadota; class Alphaproteobacteria; order Rhodobacterales; family Roseobacteraceae; genus Sulfitobacter; species Sulfitobacter sp. GN1-4. Next base: position 2,885,853 of record NZ_JBVFUQ010000003.1, read on the forward strand.
CTCAGGATCATGGCACCCAAGGCGCTGCACCGGTTTTTGTGATTGGCGTCTGGAAGCGGCGGAATGATGCGGCTATCTCTGTCGCATGACCGAAGCCCTAACCGATAGCCCGCTGGCCGAATACCGCTTTCCTTGTGAAACCTGCGGATCAGACCTGCGTTATGCCCCCGAACAAGGGCTGTTGGTCTGTGATCACTGCGGCAACACCGAAGAACTACGTGACCGAGGCCGACGCGCACCCGCCATCGCAGAGCTGGACCTGCGCGCCGGATTGCAAGCTGATTTGCCGCCCGAGCAGATGGAAGAAACCCGCGTCACAAGCTGCCCCAATTGCGCAGCAGAGGTTGCGTTTGAGGATGGCAAACACGCCACCGAATGTCCGTTCTGCGCCACACCTGTGGTGGTGGACACCGGCACCAACCGGCATATCAAGCCGCGCGCGGTCCTCCCCTTTGGTCTGACGGAGGACACCGCCCGCGATGCGATGACCCAGTGGTTGGGCAGCTTGTGGTTTGCGCCAAACGGATTGCAGGAATACGCCCGCAAAGGTCGGAAAATGCAGGGGATTTATGTGCCCTATTGGACCTATGACGCGGATACAAAATCCAGCTACCGGGGGAGCGTGGGACGGTTTATTACGTCAACAGAACGGTCACCCGGAACGGCAAAACCGAAACGCAGCGCGTGCAAAAGGTGCGCTGGCGGCCTGCCTCGGGCCGCGTGGCGCGGTTTTTTGATGATGTCTTGGTGCTGGCGTCAAAGTCCCTGCCAAAACGGTATACCGATGCCTTGGAGCCTTGGGATCTTTCTGCGCTGGAACCCTATGCGCCGGAATACCTGGCGGGGTTCCGGGCAGAGGCCTATGCGGTGTCGTTAGAAGACGGCTTTGCAGAGGCGCGTGCGCATATGGACCGGGTGATTGAACGGGACGCCCGCTTTGACATCGGCGGGGACCGTCAGCGCGTGCACCACATCGAGACCAAGCTGAGCGATCTGACCTTTAAGCACATCCTGCTGCCTGTATGGCTGGCGGCCTATAAATACCGGGGCAAAACCTACCGGTTTGTCGTGAATGGCCGCACAGGCCGTGTCCAAGGCGAACGGCCCTATTCCGCGATTAAAATCACCATTGCCGTGATCCTTGGGACTATTGTGGCAGGGGTCATAGGCTATCTGGCGGCGCAATCATGACCCAATATGACACTCTCAAAGACACCCTAAAGGCGCGCTATTCCTGCCGGGCGTTCAAATCAGACCCCGTGGCCGATGACACCATCACGCAGATCGTCGATGCCGCGCGCCATGTGCCGTCTTGGTGCAATGCCCAGCCCTGGCAGGTCAGCGTCACAAAGGGCGAGGCGACGGAGCGTTTTCGCGATCTGGTCAGCGGGTTGGCCGCAGGCGGCACACCCCCGCAGCCGGATCTAACCTGGCCCAGCACATACTCAGGGGCCTATGGGGAGCGGCGCAGGACCTGTGGTTTTCAGCTTTATGATGCTGTTGGCATTGAGAAAAAGGACCGCGTACGCCGTGCCCATCAGATGCTGAGAAACTACGCGCTCTTCGATGCGCCGCATGTGGCGATTGTGCATTCCCCCGCTGAGCTGGGGCCCTATGGGGCCATGGACACCGGGGGGTTTGTGACAGCCTTCACGCTTGCAGCGACAGCGCTTGGTGTTGCCACCATCCCGCAGGCCGCCATCGCAGCCTATGCGCCTCAGGTCAAAGAGCATTTGGGGATTGGTGAGGACCGTCTGGTTCTTTGCGCCATCTCATTTGGCTATGCAGATAGGGATCATCCAGCCAACAGTTTCCGCACGCAAAGGGCGGACACGGCAGATATTATTGAGTGGCACGACTGATGCGCGCGCTGTTGCAACGGGTCACGCAGGCCTCTGTCACGGTGGACGGCACCATGATTTCGCAGATCGGGCCGGGCCTTTTGGTGTTTGTCTGTGCCATGCCAGACGACACCCCAGACACCGTGAAAGCTCTGGCCGCCAAGGTGGCTAAGCTGCGGCTGTTCAAGGATGACGCGGGCAAAATGAACCTGAGCTTGCCGCAGATGGGCGGCGCCGCGCTGGTGGTCAGCCAATTCACCTTGGCCGCCGATACCTCACGCGGGACGCGGCCGGGATTTTCCTATGCCGCTAAGCCAGACATGGCCAAAACGCTATACGAACAATGCGCAGCAGAGCTGGCGGCGTTGGGGATCCCTACGCAAACCGGACAATTCGGGGCGGATATGTCGGTGGATCTCACGAACGACGGGCCGGTGACGATATGGCTCGACACAGACGCCTAGGACGTTTGCAGTATCCTGTAAAACAGCGCATGAACATGCGTCCAAAGCCATAATCTCAGCCCGCTCAATCTGGCTGAGATCTTAAGAACTCTTGCCACCCAGGCGAAATCCCTTACGGCTCGCGGAAGGCTTCTTTGGACTTATAAAGCGGCTTGAGCAGATACTGCAGCACCGTCTTTTCGCCCGTGTGCAATTCAACTGACGCCTGCATCCCCGGCCGGATCTGCAAAGACGCCTGCCGTGCGGTCAGGTTCTCTGTATCCACCTGAAGTGTCACCTTGTAATGCGGATCGCCGTCTGGATCACGCGCGCGGTCATCTTTGAACGTATCCGCAGAAATCAGCGTCACCTTACCCTTGAGCGAGCCATAGATGGTATAGTCATAGGCCGACAGCTTAACCGTCGCCTCTTGGCCCGGACGCACACCTGCGATGTCCTCAGGTTTTACCCGCGCCTCAACAAAAAGCTCTTCATCCAGCGGGATGATCTGCAAAATCTCTTCGCCTGGACGTACAACGCCGCCAATGGTGGTGACGCTTAGGTTGTTCACAATGCCCCGCATCGGAGAGGTCAGGACAGTGCGGTTCAGCTGATCGGTAGAGGCTTTGAGGTTTTGGCGCAGTGTTGCCAGCTCTTTGAGGACATCAGAGTATTCCTGCGCACGGTCCAATTCGGACTGCGTCGTGATCTCATCATAGCGGATCTGCGCATCTGCATAGGCTTTGCGCGCGCGCGTCGCTTCGATCAGGGAGACGATGTTGCGCTCCAACAGATCGTTCATCAGATCCCGCTCGCGCTCCGCTTCGATCAGCACCCGCTTGGCCCCGTCAGAGCGTGAGACAAAGTCAGACTGGCGCGCCATCAGCAGGGCGCGTTCGGATTCCACGATTGCAGGGGTACGTGCGGCCCATTCGTTGGGCACGGCAAAGTCGAACTGCCCGGCCAGTTCCGCCTCAAGCCGCAGGCGGCGAATTTCGAAAGCAGAGATTTGATCGCGCAGGTCATCAACCGACGATTGGAACTGCGTCCCGTGCAAGCGCGCCAACACGTCGCCCCGGTTTACGATATCGCCTTCGGCCACTTCCAGCTGCGCAAGAATGCCACCTTCGAGGTTTTGAATGATTTGCGGACGCGACGAGGAAATCATTGACCCTTCGGCGCGCACAATTTCGTCGACCCAGGCAAAAGCTGCCCAGAGCAAAAACACAATCACCGCCGCAGCGGACAACCAGATCACAGCCGAAGGGCCCTGCAATTGCCGGCCCAACTGGGCGTCGAACTGAGGCGTTGTCATCATTGTCATGCCGCCTGCCCTTTCCGGCTGGCGATGTGGCTCAGCACCTTGTCTTTTGGCCCGTCGATGGTCATGCGCCCCCCTTGCAACACCAACGTCCGGTCGGTCAGCGCAAGGATTGGCGCGCGGTGGGTCGCGATGATGGCGGTACGGCCCGCCATCCAGGTTTCAAGACGGCTGACCAAGGTCGCCTCAAGCGTTTGATCCAGCGCGGCGGTGGGTTCATCCAATAAGCATACTTTGGGGTCTTGCAGCCACAGACGCGCCCATCCGATGGACTGGCGTTGGCCAATGGACAGGCCCGCACCATTGTCCTTGATCTCAAGATCCAGACCTTTGTGGTGTTCCTGCACAAATGGACCAAGCCCTGCGAAATCCAGGGCGGCATGCAGACGCGCGTCGTCCCGTTCCAACATCGTCAGGTTTAGGTTATCGCGCAGCGTGCCTGCAAACAGGCGCACATCCTGGCCAAGATAGCCAACAAGGCGACGCAGATCGCGCGGTTCAATCTGGCTCATTTCCGTGCCGTCGATCAACACGCGCCCGGTTTCAGGCGCATAGAGGCCAGAGAGCAGTTTCAAAAGAGAGGACTTGCCCGACCCGTTTGCCCCCAGCACGGCAATTTTCTGACCGGGCAGAATGGCAAGGCCTGAGATGTCCAAAGTGGGCGCGCCGTCTTCTTCGTAGCGGAAGGTCACATCGCGCAGCTCATAATGGCCCTTAAGCTCTTCGCGGCGCAGATAGCTGCGCCCCTCTTCGGCGTCTTGATCCACGCCCGCAATCGCCTCAAGCCCGTCGAGGGCTGATTTCACATTGCCCCAACGCGCCATTGTGCCGGCAAGCTGGGTGAGCGGGGCCAGGGTGCGACCCGTCAGAATGCCCACGGCAATGATGGATCCCACGGTGAACTGACCTGCAAACACAAGATAGGTGCCGGTGATCACGGCGGCGACATAGGTGCCCTGCTGCACCCCCTGCGACCAGAAGGTGAGGGTGGAGGCCAGCTTGCGCTGCTCGGATGATTTCATCGCCTGGAGCGTGTTCAGCTCATGCCACAGACGCATCACACGGTCTTCGCCACGCTGCGTCTTGAGCGTATCGAGCTCAAAAATCGTCTCATGCAGCAGCCGCGATGCTTTGGCGGATGCGCCTTGGGTTTCCTCCGTCAGGCGGATCATCTTCTTTTGCAGAAGAAAGCCCGGGATCACCATCAGGATCCCCCCAGAACCAGCACCCAGACAACATTGCCTGCGATGCTGGCCACGAGGAAAAGGAACACGAAAATAAACGGGATGTCGGCGATGGTGCCGATGGTGGATGCGGTGAAGAATTCGCGCACAGAGCCGAATTCGCGCATGGATGAGAACACCTGGTTGGGCGCTTGTGCCTTGTTGTCAGAGCGCATGCCCAAAATGCGGTTCATCAGGATTTGCAGAACGCTGACCTCAATCTGGCGCCCTGCCCCGTCCATCAGACGTGCACGGGCCACTTTGATAAAGGCCTCCATCAAAAGCGCCAGCCCAGCACCGGCGGCCAACACCCAAAGCGTGGCCTCAGATTGATGGGGAATGACCCGGTCGTAGACCTGCAAAGAAAAGAGCGCGACAGCAACGGCCAGCAAGTTGGCCACAAAAGAGCCCAATGCCACCTCAGCCATCTGCCGCCGGAAACGTCCGAATTGCCCCCAGAACCAATGCGGGGCCTGGCTTTCGGTTTTGTGGGTCTCGGCGACTTTGGCCAGCGGTGCCTCAGCCCGCACCAGAAGACCTGCAAAGAAGGGTTTGAAATCAGTGACGGGCACATGCGCCCGGTTGTCGGGGCATGTGGTGTCAAAGATGATCAGATCTCCGCGCGATTGGCCCAGAACCAACAGCACCTGACCAGATGTCATATAGGCCAGCGCGGGCCAGAACTCAGCACTAGGATCGCGCACATGCGCCACCTGGGACAAAAGCCCAAGCGCGCGCAGACCGTGGGCGATAGCGGCGGCTTCGTCTTCTTCAGCGGCCCCCTCACGGGTCGCCCCCCCGATGGCCTCAAAGAGGTCTTGTTGAACCGCCTCAACCCCCAGCAACCCTGCATAGGTCGAGGCCAAATGCGCCCGTGCCCGCATCCGGGCGGCAAAGCGGTCTTCTTTGGCCTCTGTCGGGGTTTCCACGGCATTCGCCGCAGCCATACGGCCCTGATTGCCGTTGGTGATGGTCAGAGTAAACGCGCGTTTCTGGGTCAAATCTCTTGCCCCTCGGCCAAAACACCCAGAAGGCGTGCCATCTCAACCTGCAAGGCGATGGCTTCGTATTTCAAGGTGACTTCGGCGTGCTGTTGCCGCGTAAAGGTTTCGTACACACTCACCACATCAATCACTTGCCGCTGACCGGCATCATATTGGGCCTGAAACAAATCTAGGTTGGCCTTTGCCTGCCGTGTCAGATCAGCCGCTTCGCCCGCCTGGCGAGATTTGGCGGCGATTTGCCCTTCCAGCTTGCGCAGCGCGCGGTTGGCATCTTCATCGGCCTGCGCCACGCGGCGGCCTGCGGCCTCTTTTGCCGCTTCAATCGCCTTTAGGCTGGCACCTGTGCCAAAACCGATCAACGTGTCTGATCCGGCGCGCAGCCCCACATCGCCGTTCTCACCGATGGTGGCCCCAGCCGAAAGACCCGGCAGCTGCCCTGCACGTTCAACTTTGGCCTGGGCGATGGAACGGGTTTTCTCTGCCTCTGCCAAGACCACTTCGAGGGGCTGTGCGGCGGATGCCTTAACGCTAAATCCCGGCACACCGCGCAAATCAGAAAGCGGGGAGACTGACATCGCGTTCAGCTCCGCAATGGAGGTCTGGGCGCGTTCAACATTTGCAGTACGGTCTGCTCTGATCTCGGCCAGCTTTTGGCGCAGGACGTTCAGGTCGGACCGATCCGATACGCCGCCCTTCACCCGTTCGGCCATGATGTATTCGAAATGCCCCATGTCATCGAGTGAGCGTTGCGACAACGCCGCTTTCTCACGGGCCTCAGCTGCGTTGATGTACAGTTCAAGCGCTGTCGCCACGCGGTCATTTGTATCGCGGGCCAGGTTCACGGCGGCCACTTCTACATCTGCCACGGCAAACTCACGCTCGCCTTTTAGACGGCCGTGATCGAACAGGACCTGATCCACAACAAGATTGGCCACCAGCGATCCAAGAGAGGAAAGGCTGACCTGGGGGCCGATGCGGGGCAGCCAGTTCTTGCTGGCCGCTTCCGCGCGCAACCGGGCAGAGCGTAATTCAGATTCAGCCGCCCGCGAATTGGCAGCCAGAACGGAGGTCGCGACCTGCTCAAAGGTGCTGCCAGACGGCAAGACCGATCGGCGGGACATCAGCCCCTGAATGATCGCGCTGTCCGCGTTCACCTTTTCTGAATGACTGAGTTTGGGTGTGGATGTGTTATCCGGCGCCTTGAGCATAGCGACAAAGTCGCCAGGTCCGCCCCCTGCGTCTGACAGACACCCTGTCAAAGTACATGCGATTGCACAGACTCCGACTGCCCTGATTACACCTTGCCCCATGACCTGCCTATCGCGGTACATTTTGGTAAGGGCGCGGGTCATTTGCCGCCCGCGCCTCTGTTAATTCGTTCAGGTCGTTACGTTGATGTCGTCATCAACGATGATCGTCCCTTCGCTGCCCAGCGTGTAGATGTCGTTGCCACGTCCATCCGACCCGGTGCGCTGCGCGCCGCGGATTGTCAGGCTGTCGTCCGACCCACCAATCACCTGCAACTCATTGGTGTTGCTGGACAATGCCAACAGCGCCGCTTCGTCTACCGTCAGGCTGGCTTCTTCTGCGAAGGTCAGATCGACGGTTTCGATGTTGTAGTTGCCAAGCTGGCTGTTGCTGAGCGCCACGTTAGAGCTCGCAACCTCGTCGTCCAGCACAAGATAGGTGCCAGAGGAGTTGCCCGCGCTGTCTGAGGCGGTCACCACCAGGTGCGATCCATCAGGTACGTTGGAGTGGAAGGAGAAGTGTGTCTCACCGCGGAAATCGCTGGTGTCTGCACTCACGCCCTGCACAGAGCCATCTTCGCGGACCTGATATACATCCAATGTATCATCAGAAACCTCGGTGGAGATGCCCCGGATGCCGTCACCCTGACGGGTATAAGAAGCAATCACCGGCCCTTCGGGAGCTTCGGTGTCAATCGCCAGCGTATCGCTGATGGTGTCCACGTTACCAACTGCGTCTGTCGCGCGCACGGTGATGGCCGCATCATAGGTGCCCACACGGATGGCGGACGCCGGGATATTGACGCTCCAATTGCCCTGCGCGTCGACCGTTGCGGTGTGGTTTGTGCCGTCAAAGTTGACGACCACGGTAGAGCCGGGTTCAACCTGACCATCAAGGTCAATGCCTGCGGCGGCCTCTTCGACACTAACGGTGTTGTCACGACCACCCACGCCCGCTTGCATATCAAGCGGTTGTACTTCGGTGTCGATGTTTACAACATCAGAGATTGTCTTGGTGTTGCCAGCCCGATCCGTTGCCTGCACGGAGAGGGACGCGGTGTAGGTGCCTTCGCTGACCTGATTGGGCAGGAAGTTCGCAGACCAGGACCCGTTTGCGGAAACGATCGCGTTGACCGCAACCCCGTTGAGGGTAACCACCACGGATGTTGAGCCCGCCTCAGTTGTGCCGGTGATCTGTACGCCGCCGCCATCGGTACGCTCAGCCCCATTCACGGTGCCGTCGCCCTCAACAATATCGGCGCGCACATCAAGGTTATCGACACGGGTGTCGACCTCAACGCTGTCAGAGGCGTTCAGCTCATTGCCTGCCGGATCGACCGTTTTGGCGGTGATCTGTGCAGTATAAACGCCAGGTGCGACCTCTGAGTTGAGGAAGTTCGCCTGCCAATTGCCCGCGGCATCGGCGTTCACGGATTTGGAGAACCCGCCCATTGTCACGCTGACAACTGCATTGGGGTTCGAGGTGCCCGTGATCATCACGCCGTCGCTGGCTTCGGCCTCATTCACAACGTCGTCTTGCTCAACTGGGTTGGAGCTGATGGTCAGAATGCCAGCATCGCGGTCAATCTCAACATCACGGGTGATGGTTGAAACGTTCCCAGCGATGTCCGTGGCGACCGCTGTCATGACGGCGGTTTGCTGACCTGTGGGAATTTCGCTGCTGGCGAAGGTAACCGTCCAGTTGCCGTTGGCAGCCACTGTGGCGCTGTGGGTCACACCGCCCAAAGACACCTCAACCGTTGATCCAGGCTCAGTTGTGCCTGTCATAACAAGCACTTGCTCAGCTTCTTCGGCGTTGATCACGCCGTCGTCGCCGCCCGTGCTGCCGGTAAAGGCAAAGTCACGCACCAGGGTATCGATGTCGACCATGCCTGTGGCACTGCTGACGTTGCCGCTGGCATCTGTCGCGGTTGCGGTCACTTCGGCCTGCGTTTCACCAAGCGGCACATTTGCCATCGGCACGTTCACAGACCAGTTGCCATCGGCATCTGATGTCGTCTCAAATGAGCCGCCGCCGAAGGTCACAACCACGTTGGAGTTCGCCTGCGCGGTCCCCGTGAGGGTCACGCCATCTTCACGTTCAACCTCGTTTACGATCCCATCGGTTTCAACGCTGTCGGTTGCGATGGTCACTTCTGACACGGTGTCGATGACCACATTATCGCTGACCGTGGTTGTGTTACCGAAGGCGTCAGAGGCCACAATCGTGATGCCGGTGGTGTATTCGCCACCCTCCAGGCTGCCCGCCGGATAGGTCACTGACCATGTGCCATTTTCTGCGATGGTTGTGATCTGCTCTTTGCCTGAGATGGTCACAAGCACCGAGGCACCCGCCTCACCTGTGCCGGTGATGGTCACACCACCTGCAAAGCTGACCGCGTTAAAGAAATCATCAACAGATTCAGTGCCCGTTGCCACTTCGATCAGCGGCGGCGTGGTGTCGATGACAAAGCCAGGGCCGTCCAGCGTCACTTCGCCTTCGCCGGTGTAGCAGATACAGATCGCTTCATAGGTGCCATCAGGCGGGAAGTTCTCGCCCTCAAAGGTCACTTTGAATGTGCCGTCATCACCGATGTTTGTTTCGATCTCTTGATCGCCCAGCTTGATGATCACCCGGTCGCCAGGTTCACCGCCACCGGAAATGGTCGCTGTATGCGGGGCGGAATCGTCGCCGCCGATGTTGGTGCTGCTGTCTGGGTCATCTACGTAGGGCTGCTGTGTCAGATCGCGATCTGTATCGCCGCCGCGTGGATCGCCGCCACCGGTATCGCCGCTGTTGTCGCCGCCCGTTGTGGTGTCGCCATCGCCGCCTGAGGCACCCAGAACCGCCGCACCGCCGACAACCGCCGCTGCCGCTGCACCGCTGCCGCCGACCAGACCGCCCAGAAGCGGTGCCGCCAGCATGGAAACCTCTTCATCGGCATAGCCTGCCGCAACCAGTTCGGTGCGACCGAGGAAAATCAGATCATCGGACGGGCTCCATTTGCCCCACTGCTCCGTTGGACCGTACTGGGCATAAAGCTCACCTGCGCCTGTATCAACAAAGGCCACCTCATTCAGATAGCCGTCAGCCGAAACGAACAGCCGGTTCGGCGCGCCTGATCCGTTAAAGTAGTTGTCGATGGTAATCTGCCGGCCATCGGTCAGCGTGATGACCAAATCATTGCCGTCGCGCGTCTGCGACTGCATGTCGATCTGCCTAAGGTTCAGAGATATCTCTTGGCCTGCACCGGCCTGGATGACATGGGTCTGGGCATCGCTTGCCACAGTTCCACGCTGCAATCCGCCCGCACTATCGCGGACGACGAAATCAATCGCCTTCATAACACCACCACTCTACCTCGAAGGCCCGTTCAAGCGCACCTTCATTTTGTATTGCCGACCTATTCAGAAAGATCGTGCAGGTTTTCTAATTGGTTATGGCTTAGCCTTAATTTTTCATTCTGGCCAGAATCTTTTTTGAGCAGAATTGCATTTCCACTGTCGCGTGCAACCGCAAGTCTGTGTTTTCGAGGATCTTTTTCCCGCTAGTTGACTCATTTTTAACGTGTTTCTGTGGGTGAGGGGGAAAAATGGCACCGAAGCAACAGTTGACAATAAATTTCCAGCATCCAAGCCTTCGGGTCATGACAACAGTTCAAAACACCCTCCGCGAAATTTCTGACGAAGCCGATTTTGGGATTATGCTTTCAGACGGTTGCCGTCTGTCTGCGCGGGTCTGGCGCCCCCTGGATGCGGACGCCGACCCCGTTCCCGTCATCCTGGAATATCTGCCCTACCGCAAACGCGATGGCACCTGCGCCCGCGATGCGTTGACCCACCCGTGGTTTGCGGCACGCGGCTATGCCTGCGTGCGCGTGGACATGCGCGGCAACGGCGACAGCGAAGGGTTGATGGCTGATGAATACACCCAACAGGAGTTGGACGACGCGGTAGAAGTCATCGCCCAGCTCAGCGCACAGCCGTGGTGCAATGGCAACGTCGGCATGATGGGAATTTCCTGGGGCGGCTTTAACGGCCTGCAAGTTGCGGCCATGGCACCGGATCCGCTGAAAGCGGTCATCACCCTCTGCTCAACCGTGGACCGTTTTGCCGATGACATCCATTACAAGGGTGGCTGTCTGCTGAACGAAAACTTGGGCTGGGGCGCAACAATGTGGTCCTATTCATCGCGCGCCCCTGATCCGGCCCTGCGCGAAAACTGGCGTGAGTTGTGGATGGACCGGCTGGAGAACGAACCCTTCCTGCCTGCGGTTTGGTTAAAACATCAACGGCGCGACGCCTATTGGCAGCATGGATCTGTCTGCGAAGACTACAGCGCCATCAAGGCCAAGGTACTGGCCATCGGCGGTTGGGGCGATGCCTATAAAAACGCCGTCCCCCAATTGGTTGAGGCTCTGCCGGGCGCCAAGGGCATCGTGGGGCCATGGGTGCATAAATACCCGCACTTCGCCGCACCTGAGCCGCGCATAGGATTTCTGCAAGAGGCGCTGCGCTGGTGGGATCACTGGTTAAAAGGCGAGGACCGACAGGTAGAGCAAGACCCGGACTACCGCGCCTACCTGATGGATGGTGTGCGTCCTGCAAGCTGGTATCTGGAACGTCCCGGCCGCTGGATTGCAGAGGCTGAGGGAGCGACCTCACACTTGCAGGCGCATCAGATGCATCTGACCGACGCGGGCCTGGCCGATGCCCCCGGCACCCTTGAGGCATTGGTGTCATCGCCTGCGCATTGTGGGGCGGATGCGGGCGAATATTGCGCGATCTGGCTGGGCCCTGAAATGCCGGGCGATCAGCGCAAGGACGATGCTCTGTCCACCGTCTTTGACAGCGCGCCCTTGCCAAACGACATGGACATCGTGGGGGCACCCAAAGTGACCCTCACACTGAAAAGCGACAAACCCCAAGGGCAGATCGCTGTCAGGCTGAACCACATTCACCCCGATGGTGCATCTACGCGGATCACCTATGGCGTTTTGAACCTATCGCACCGCGAAGATCCTGCCGCCCCCATGCCGATGGTGCCGGGGATGGCGGATCAGGTCACGCTGTCGCTTGATCACATTGCCTACCGCGTGCCGGCAGGCCACCGCCTGCGGCTGTCCATCTCGGACGCCTATTGGCCGCTGCTGTGGCCATCCCCCGAAAAAACCACACTCGTTCTGAGCGAAGGCACAGTGGCCCTGCCGCTCAGACCCAGTGGTGATGCAGATGAGCATGTCTTTGACGCCCCCACCTCTGCCGAACCATGGGAGACCGAAGAACTGCGCCCGGCAAACCACGTGCGCCTGCAAGAGACGGATATGGTCAGCGGCATGGTGCATCTGATCATCGAGGACGACTTTGGAAAGGTCAAAGACACCGCACACGGCCTGATCTCAGGCCAGGTCGCGCGGGAGCATTGGGAGATTCACCCGGACGACCCCTTAAGCGCCAAGGGGGAGTGTCATTGGACCAATGAGCTTGAACGCGACGACATTCGCCTGCGCGTTGAGACCTTCTGCAACATGCTTAGTGACGCCACGCACTTCCATCTCAAAGCGCGCATAGAAGCCTATGAGGACGACAGTTTGGTCTATGCCCGCGATGACGAAGAAAGCATTCCGCGCGACCATCTGTAATGCGATCGTTACATAACCGTGGGGAATTAACCTTGCGGGCTAGTGTGAAATGCGCAAACCTCAAGGCCAAACCAACAAAAAGCGCACAAGCGCGAATCCAAGGGGAGATCCTAAATGAACGATGAACTCAAATATTTGAGCGGTCGTGTTGTCAAAGGTTTGATGACACGTCGTGATTTTGTAGGCCGTGCTGCGGCCTTGGGTGTGACAGCAGTTGCAGCCAATTCCATGCTGGCCACCGCATCCCGTGCGGCGGGCCCTCAGAAGGGCGGCACGATCAAGATTGGTGTTCAGGGCGGTGCGACCACCGACAGCCTTGATCCCGCAACAGCCGCCAACCAGGTGCCACTGCTGGTGGGCCGCATGTGGGGCGAGCCACTGGTTGAGCTGACCGACGATGGCGGCCTGCAAGGCAAAGTCGCCGAAAGCTTTGAAGGCTCTGCTGACGCCAAGACGTGGCGCTTTAAGATCCGCTCGGGCATCACCTTTTCCAACGGTCAGCCTGTGACGGCTGAGGATGCACGTGCCACCATCGAACGCCACTCTGGCGAGGACACCAAATCCGGTGCTCTGGGCCTGCTACGCGATATCGACACGCTGAGCACCGAAGGTGACACGCTGGTCATCGGGCTGAAAACAGCCAACGCTGACTTGCCCTACTTCATGTCCGACTATCACCTGCTGATCCAGCCAAACGGCGGCAAGGACGACCCAACCGCTGCCATCGGCACCGGCCCTTACACGCTGGAAGAAGTAGACATGGGCGTGCGTTTTGTCTGCGGCAAGCGCGACGACTACTGGGGTGATCTGGGCAACGCCGAGACCATCGAGATCATCGTGATCAACGACAACACAGCCCGTGTTGCAGCACTGCAGTCCGGTCAGGTCGACATCATCGACCGCGTACCACCACGCACAGCTGGCCTTGTCAGCCGCGCGCCCGGCGTGACCGTTCAAAGTGCTGCGGGTCCAGGCCATTACGTGTTCATCATGCACACGAACACAGCGCCCTTTGACAACAATGACCTGCGGATGGCGCTCAAGTACGGCATCAACCGCCAGGAAATGGTCGACAAGATCCTCTTTGGCTATGGCTCAGTGGGTAACGACACGCCGATCAGCTCTGCTTATCCGTTCTACACGGAGTTTGAGCAGCGCGAATATGACCCAGACAAAGCCAAGTTCCACTTTGAGAAATCCGGCCACTCTGGTCCGATCCTGCTGCGCACCTCTGACAACTCCTTCCCAGGGGCACCAGATGCCGCAGCCCTGTTCCAGCAGTCGCTGGCCGGTGCAGGCATTGAACTGGAGATCAAGCGCGAGCCAAACGATGGCTATTGGTCTGAGGTCTGGAATGTGCAGCCCTTCTGCACATCCTACTGGGGCGGTCGCCCAACGCAGGACCAGATGTTCTCAACCGCCTATCTGTCGACGGCGGACTGGAACGACACCCGCTTTAACAAGCCACGCTTTGATGAGCTGCTGGTGCAAGCGCGGGGCGAGCTGGACGGTGCCAAGCGGACAGCGATGTATGCAGAAATGGGCACCATGCTGCGCGACGAAGGCGGCCTGATCTGCCCGATGTTCAATGACTTCATCGACGCTCACGGCGACCGTGTCGACGGTTGGGTGGAAGGCACAGCAGGCTTTGCGCTGATGAACTCCTACGCGCCGCTGCGGATGTGGGTGAAAGCCTGATCTGTGGGACCTTTAACAAAACTGTTGGCCCAGCGTATTTCGCTGGGCCTCCTACTCTTGTTGCTGATCTCCATCGTTATTTTTGTGGGCACGTCTATCCTGCCCGGCGATGTCGCTCAGCAAATCCTTGGCCAATCTGCAACACCTGAAGCCCTCGCCAACCTGCGCGAAGAGTTGGGTGTAAATGATCCACCGGTGACACGCTACCTGAATTGGCTTGGCGGCATCGTGACAGGTGATCTGGGCACGGCTCTGACCTCTGGGCAATCCATCAACGAAGCGATTGGCCGTAGGCTTTCTAACACCCTCTTTCTGGCCGTTTGTGCGGCTGTGATTGCCGTACCCCTGGCGATTTTCCTGGGCCTGCTGGCGGTGCGTTACCAAGAACGCTGGCCGGACAAAGTGATCTCAGCCAGCACGCTGACCACAATTTCAATGCCAGAATTTGTGATTGGCTACATCTTGATGTTCATTTTCGGGGTAAAGCTTGGCTGGTTCGTGCCCACCGCGATCAGCTACCGCCCTGACGCGCCGTTCTTTGACCGGCTGGAGGCCATAGCACTTCCCGTGATCGTGCTGACCCTTGTGGTCTTGGCGCATATGATGCGCATGACCCGGGCGGCGATCCTGAACGTGATGCAATCGGCCTATATTGAAACGGCTGAGCTAAAGGGGATGTCGACATTCTCAGTGATCAGCAAACACGCCTTTCCCAATGCCATCTCTCCGGTGGTGAACGTTGTGATGCTGAACCTCGCGTACCTCGTGGTTGGTGTTGTCGTGGTTGAAGTGGTGTTCGTCTATCCCGGCATGGGCCAATACCTTGTGGACCACGTCAGCAAACGCGACCTGCCGGTGGTGCAGGCATGCGGCATCATCTTTGCGGCCATCTACATCGGGCTGAACCTGATTGCAGATGTTGTGTCCATCCTAACCAACCCGCGTTTGCGGCATCCGAAGTGAGGGTATGACCATGAATATTCGTATCCCCTTTGCCGCCCTGTTGGGCCTGTTCTTTACGGGGCTGTTTTTCCTCATCGCCATCTTTGCGCCACTGATCGCGCCTTATGGCTATGACGAGGTTGTCTCAAACGGGTTCTGGGAACCGGCCACATCTGAGTTTCTGCTTGGCACCGATGGCATTGGCCGCGACCTGCTAAGCCGGATCATCTATGGGCTGCGCACCACAATCTGGATTGGCACCTTGGCCACAATCCTCAGCTTTACCACGGGGGCCATCCTGGGCTTTCTCGCGGCCGTTCTGGGTGGTTGGGTCGATCAGGCTTTGTCGCGGTTTGTGGACCTGATCATGTCGATCCCGTCGCTGATCTTTGCTTTGGTCATCCTGTCCATCACGCCGATCACCATAACAGTGCTGATCCTGGTCATGGGCTTTCTGGATTCCACACGCGTCTACCGTCTGGCGCGCGCCGTTGCGGTGGACATCACCGTGATGGAATATGTGGAGGCCGCAAAGCTGCGCGGTGAAAAGTACGGCTGGATCATCTTCCGGGAAATCCTGCCGAACGCCCTGTCACCGCTGGTGGCTGAGATGGGTCTGCGGTTCATCTTTATGATCCTCTTCATCTCGACCCTGTCCTTCCTGGGCTTGGGCATCCAGCCGCCTCAGGCGGATCTGGGCGGCATTGTGCGTGAAAATGCCGAAGGCCTGACCTACGGTATTGGTGCAGCCCTCTATCCTGCGATGACCATCGCCATCCTCGCCATTTCGGTGAACCTGGTGGCGGATTGGGTGCTGGCACGCACCACCTCATTGAAAGGGGGACGTGGCTGATGTCTGAACCAATGCTCAAAGTGCGCGGTCTCAAAATCGGGGCCACGGTTTACCCGCCTGGAGAAAAACCCAAAGACATCGAAATTGTGCACGGTGTCGATTTTGATCTGGCCCCCGGCAAAGTGCTGGGTCTGATCGGGGAATCCGGTGCGGGCAAATCCACCATCGGCCTGGCCTCTATGGCCTACGGCCGGGGCGGCGTTGAAATCACCGGAGGTGAGGTGCACGTCAATGGACGCGACATCCTCAAATCCGGGATAAGCGACGTGCGCAAACTGCGCGGTGGTGAGGTCACATATGTGTCACAATCCGCGGCAGCCTCGTTCAACCCGGCCAAAAAGATCATGGAACAGGTGACCGAAGCGGCGATCCTGCAGGGCAAATTCTCAAAAAAGGATGCGGAGGAGCGCGCGATTGCCCTCTTCCGCAAACTGGGCCTGCCGGATCCTGAAAACATCGGGAAACGTTATCCGCATCAGGTGTCAGGAGGTCAGCTGCAGCGTTGTATGACCGCGCTGGCACTTTGTCCTGAACCCGATCTGGTGGTGTTTGATGAACCGACAACGGCGCTGGATGTGACAACCCAGATCGACGTTCTGGCCGCCATCAAAGAGGCGATCAGAGACACCGGTGTGGCCGCGCTTTATATCACACACGACCTGGCGGTTGTGGCGCAAGTCTCGGACCACATCATGGTGCTTCGGATGGGGGAGATGGTCGAATACGGTGAGACCGATCAGATCATCAACAACCCACAAGAGGAATACACCCAGGCGTTGGTCTCTGTGCGCTCCATCACGCATGAGGAAAAGATCCCCACCGACAATCCGCTGCTGCGGGTTGAAAACATCACGGCCCGGTATCGCGGCACCAACTTTGACGTGCTCAAGAATGTCAACGTGGAGCTGCATCCCGGCCAGACCTTGGCGGTTGTGGGCGAGTCCGGTTCGGGCAAATCCACCCTTGCGCGGGTGATCACCGGGCTGTTGCCGCCCAGCGCTGGTCAGACCATCTTTGACGGACGCACGCTGACGCCTGATCAACCCTCACGCGGGATCGAAGATCTGCGCGAATTGCAGATGATCTATCAGATGGCTGACACCGCGATGAACCCACGCCAAACCGTGGGCACCATCATCGGCAGGCCGCTGGAGTTCTACTTTGGTCTGAAGGGCAAAGCTAAACAGACGCGCATTCAGGAACTGCTGGATGAGATCGAACTGGGCGATGGCTTTCAGGATCGCTATCCTGCGGAGCTGTCTGGCGGCCAAAAACAGCGTGTCTGTATTGCACGCGCATTGGCGGCAAAGCCCAAGCTAATCATCTGTGATGAGGTTACATCAGCACTGGATCCGCTGGTGGCGGACGGCATTCTGAAGCTGCTGTTGAAGCTGCAAAAGGCCGAAGATGTCTCATACCTTTTCATCACCCACGATCTGGCGACGGTAAAGGCCATCGCCGATAGCATCGCTGTGATGTATCAAGGTGAGGTCGTGCGCTATGGGCCCAAAAGCCAAGTGCTTGCCCCGCCGTTTGATGATTACACCGATCTGTTGCTAAGCTCGGTTCCAGAGATGAAGCTGGGCTGGCTGGAAGAGGTTCTGGCCAATCGCAAGATGGAAAGCGCGGGGAACTAGGGTTAGGACCTTAGGCGTATTGCATCCTTTATCAAAGCAAGGCGGCGCGTGTGAAAACACGTGCCGCGTTTTTTCGAACGGGTTAAACTGGGCAAATCGCCTCCTTCACCCCATTTGCCCATGCGCCTTGAAATGCGCCATAAGGATCGGTTCCAGTTCAGCGCGTTGACGCATCCCTGAAAGGACCTGAACCACCTGCCCTGCCCCATCCAAAAGCACCAAGGTGACATGCGGTACATTGTGCCGCCGGGCAAAAAACTGACCTTCGGGCTGGGTGATGTCAGCGACAAGGTACAAAAGATCACATTCACCAAATTGCTTCATCGCGCGTCGGGTTTGGCGCTGCAAGGCGGTGCAGGTCGGACATTGCGGATCATGCACTTGCACCACCGTTGGCTTACCCTGTCCGATCTGTGCAAGATCATGTTCGCGCATGTATTGGCGGTACATGCCCACACCGGCATATCCGCCCCCGCCTCCGGCGATCAGCGCCAGCGCGCCAAACCCTGCACCGCGGATCATCTTGCGCCGCGACAAACCTTCGACAGGCGCTGTCTTGGCCGCCTCTGCTTGGCGCCTTTTGCGGGCATTGGTTTTAGAAGCTTTTGCCATGGGTCCACCTTTGTGTTTTGCCAGACACTAGTCGCACGAGGCCAATGCCCACAGTCACGATCTTTCACGTCCGTCTCACGTTTATGCGAGCGTTTCCGGCTTGAGACGCCGCAGAAGAGCGGTAGGGTCAGCGTATGACAGGATCGACGCGCAAAATTGCAGTGTTCGGTGCCACGGGCACCGCAGGTCAGGGCACCGCGCGGGCGCTGGTTGATGCCGGACTGCATGCTGTTTCATTCGGGCGGCGGGATCCGCAGGTGCCCGGCATCGCCCACCAAACGGTGGACCTGTCCGACCGGGCGGGTCTTGCCAAACACTTGGCCCAGAGCGGGGTGGACACGGTGATCTCTTGCCTCGCGTCACGCAGCGGGTTGCCCGCTGACGCCTGGCGCGTTGATCACGGGATGAACCAACACCTGCTCAGCGCGGCGCAAAGCGCGGGCGTGCAGCAGTTCGTTTTGTTGTCGGCCATCTGCGTGCAAAAACCCAAGCTGGCCTTCCAGCAGGCGAAGCTGACCTTTGAAGATGAACTGGCCCGCTCGGGGCTGACCTATTCCATTGTCCGCCCCACGGCGTTTTTCAAATCCCTATCAGGACAGCTGGACCGGCTGCGCGCGGGCAAGCCATTCTTGGTCTTTGGGGACGGCACGCTCACCTCTTGCAAGCCCATCAGTGACATGGATCTTGGCCGGTTCATCTGCCACTGCATCACGGATCCTGCTTTGCACAACCGTATCCTGCCGATCGGAGGGCCTGGCCCCGCGCTGAGCGCGCATGACATTGGCCTGGCGTTGTTTGATGCGCTGGGGATTGAGCCGCGCTTTCGCTCTGTGACGCCCCGCTTGCTCAGCGGGATTGCTGCAGGGCTGGGGGCCGCTGGGCGGGTCATCCCCCGCTTGGCGGAAAAAGCATCGCTGGCCCGCATTGGGCATTACTATGCCACGGAATCCATGCTGGTCTGGGACGCGACCGCCCAGCGCTATGATGCGGAGGCAACGCCAGAGTTTGGCACAGAAACACTGCCCGCCTTTTTTCGCAGTCTGGCCAGGGGCGAGGCACAGGTTGAACGTGGCGATCACAGCGTCTTCTGACTTGCGCGTCGGGGTGCGGCACGTCAGTACTTGATCAGCGTATCGGAGGCCAAAATGGACAAGAAACTTCTGCTGATCATTCTGGACGGGGTCCCCTACCGCAACTTCCGCAGGCTTTTTGGCAACCTTGAAGGCTGGGTTGATGCCGGTGACGCCCGCGTCTGGAAACTGCGCGCGGTGCTGCCGTCCATTTCTGCCTCTTGCTATGCCTCGATCCACACGGGCGTTGCCCCGGCTGAGCATGGCTGTACCGGCAATGGCAATGTGTTCCGGCTGGGCCACCAGGATGTCTTTTCCCAGGTGCGGCGTGCAGGAGGCATCACCGGTGGGGTTGCGCATTCCTTTTGGTCTGAGTTTTTCAACCGCTCGCCCTTCGACTACGTCCGCGACGTGGAATATGATGAACCTGACAGCAGCACCATCAACCACGGCCGCTTCCATACGATGACAGGCTATGGGCGCGACAATCAGATGACCCCGTCAGATGTGGATCTCTTTGCCTCGCTCACCAACCTGTGCCTGCGCTTTGGCCTGAACTATGGCATGCTGCACACCTGCACGTTGGACAGCATGGGGCACCGGTTTTTCCATGACTGTCAGGAGATGGATCATGCCTGTTTCGTGATGGACGAAATGCTGGCCCCCTTCATTCCGAAATGGCGCGCAGCGGGGTACGAAGTGATCGTGACGGCGGATCATGGCCAGGATGAGCGTGGCCACCACGGCGGGCGCGGTGCCTTGCAACAAGAAACGGCGCTTTACTACTTTGGTCCGGCAGAAGGTCCGCGCGAGGATGCCGTTATTGATCAGCTTCAGCTTGCCCCAACGATCCTAGAGCGCTTAGGCGCACCGGTGGCTGAGACGATGAAGGCAGGGACGTTCCTGACATAAACGGCCCCTGCTCTACCCAGCGCCCCACCTGCGTGGCGGCACCGGTTAGGCGTACGGCCACTCCCGCCGCCCGAGCGCACTAATCGCGCCAACGACCTCATCAAAAAAGCCTGCGGCCTTGGACGACATGTTCCGCGCCCGCAGACAGGCATGGACCATGCCTGGCACGTCGATCCAAACGGCCTGCCCGCCAGCCGCCTGAATGGCATCGCGGTAGGCCTCACCATCGCTGGCCAGCGGATCACACTGGGCGGTCACCGTCACCGTCGGTGGCAATCCGCTAAAATCCTGATCCGCCAGTGGGGCATATCTGGGATCATCCTTGGGCGGCGGGCTGCCCCCTGTGCGGACGGTTTCATACATCTGCAAATCCGCCAACGTCAGGTGCGGGGCATTGGCGTGGGTGACATATGACCCTTTGGTCCGGTCCCCCCCAAGGCCGGGATAGATCAGAACCTGGCCAATCACCCTGTCCTGCATTTTGCCGCGTGCATGGTGGGCGACCGCTGCGGCCAGATTGCCGCCCGCGCTGTCGCCGCTGAGAATAATCTCTCCGGGATGGCCCGCCGCGATGGCCGCAAAGGCGCGCCAGGCATCGTCAAAACAACCGGGAAAGACGGTTTCAGGGGCCAGGCCATAGTCCACTGAGATGACCGTATATCCGCTGCGGTCACAAATTTCGGCGCAGACATCATCATGGCTGTCCAAGCCGCCCAGAACAAAACCGCCGCCATGGTAATAGACCACGGTTACCCCGCTATCACCCGCTTGATAGGTGCGACAGGCGACACCGCCATAAGTGCCGTCTTGCACGGTTACCCGCGGGGGTCGGGGGGCACGAAAATCGGCGCACATCCTGTCATAGGCCGCGCGGTGGTCGGCCACTGACATCCCCGTCGCATCCGGCGGGTAGCTTTGATCCAGCCGCCGGATATAGGCCCACATCTCAGCGTCGATCAGACGCTGGTAGTCCGTTTCGCTCACGCGGCTTTTTCCCACGGCCGCGTAAAGCCGCCAAGGGCGCCGTCAACCTCGCCATCGTCAGCGCCGTTCATGGCAACCTGCGCCACCAACCCGCGCTTCTTGTCGTCGATGACATTGGCCACGCGGGCCGCTGAGCCGGCCTTTTCCAAGGCCTCATCATAGATCCGCACGATGGCATCTTTGCGCAAGTCAGGTTTGAAGATCTTGCCCACCGCGGTCTTGGGCAATTCCCCCATAATCGTGATGTGTTTTGGATGCGCAGCCCGTTCTGTCACGTTTTCCTTGCAGAAATCGAGCAGTTCTTCAGGCGTCGTTGATCCGCCATCGACCAGCTCAACAAAGGCGCAGGGCAATTCGCCCGCATGCGCATCGGGTTGACCGATGGCCCCTGCAAAAGCGACAGCCGGGTGGCCTAGCAACGCCTCTTCAATCTCAGCCGGGTCAATGTTGTGGCCCCCGCGGATGATCAGGTCTTTGGAGCGGCCCGTGATCCAAAGATAGCCATCTTCGTCCACGCGGCCCAAATCGCCTGTCCGCAGGTATTTGTTATCATGATAGAGGTCTGCGTTCTTTTCCGCCTCAGTATAGGTGTTGCCCACATATACGCCGGGGTTTGAAACGCAGATCTCGCCCACTTCATCAACGCCGCATTCTTCGCCGTTATGAATGATCTTGATGTCGGTATAGGGGAACGGGATACCGATGGAGCCCACCTTTTTCTCACCATCAACCGGATTGCCGGAGACAAGGCAGGTGGCCTCTGTCATGCCGTACCCTTCGACGATGGTCATTTTGGTGGTTTCCTCAAACCGTTTGAACAATTCCAACGGCAACGGCGCAGAGCCTGAGAACGCCACCTTCACAGATGAGATATCAGCGTTGACCGGCACCTGCATGGAGGCCGCGAGTGCCGTTGGCACGGAGACGACGAAAGTGACCTTATAGCGCTCCACCAGTTTCCACAGGTTGTCGAATACGCCCTCACCCCGGTAGCCCTGGGGCGTTGGGAAGACCAGATGCGCACCCGAGGCCACCGCCCCCATCAACATCACCTGACAGGCCATCACATGGAAAAGCGGCAGCGGTGCCAGCATCACATCGTCTTCGGTCAGAAGCGTTGTTGCCCCCAGCCAGCCATTATAGATGGCACCTGAATATTGGTGCTGGGCCACCTTCGGCATGCCCGTTGTCCCACCTGTGTGGAAATAGAAGGCCACGCGGTCTTCCTGTACATCCTCAAAGCTGAGCGTTTTGGATTGCTTGTTCAGCTCGGTGTTAAAGTTGAGGTATTTGGCGTCATTGGTGACGGTCATTTTGGGGCGGATCAGCGGCACGATCCACGATTTGAGTGGGGTGAGGTAGCGGTTCAGGTCGACCTCAAGCACTGTCTTGACGTTGGGCGCAAGCTTGACCGCAGCGGCCGTTTTCTCAGCCACGTCCGTTTTCGGGAAGGGCCGCAAGGTTACAACAACCTTGGCACCGGTTTCGCGCAGAATGGAGCCGATCTGTTCAGGCTCCAACAGCGGGTTGATGGGGTTTGCAATCCCTGCAACCGCGCCGCCCAGAAGGGTCAGAACCGTTTCATTACAGTTGGGCAAAACATAGGCCACAACGTCATTCGGGCCGATCCCCAGCGAACGAAAAAGATTGGCCGCTTGCGAAACCTTGCCGTGCAAGCCTTCCCAGGTCATCGTCTCTTTCTTGTCGGTCGGACCCGACAGCAGCTGGAAACTGATGGCGTTGTGGTTGGGGAACTTGTTTTTGGTCTCGGTGAGTTGCCCGAAAAGCGTGACGGGCACATTGCGATCCTCCCAGGGCTTTTCCGCCTCGATCGCATTACGGTCTTCCATCCCGGCGTATTGACGCGCCATGGTCATTCCTCCCAATTTTGCCTCTGACGGGCATTAAGTTTGGTAAAAAAGATGGGAGGAAACACCCAACAGTGCAAGCGCTTGCGCTACGTAAACTTCACCGAATGGCCGTTTTCCAAAAAAAGAAAGGGCATTTGTCCAGATCAGACAAATGCCCTGTCAATTAACTTAGACAGCTTTTGGCCCTCAGGCCTTAGGCGGCGGGGATCCGCAGCACCTGACCAGGATAGATCTTGTCAGGGTCGCTGAGCATGGGGCGGTTGGCCTCAAAGATCTCAGTATAGCGGGCCCCATTGCCCAGCGCCTTTTCAGCCACGGCCCAAAGCGTGTCGCCCTTTTCAACGGTGTGGAACGTCGGCTCGCCCTCGCCCCCGTCGATATTGTCCTCAACGGTGGCCACGCCTTCGACGTTACCAACGGCCAGGATCACCTTTTCTTTCATCTCTTGGCTGACAGCGGTGCCGCTGACTTTCACCTGGTCGCCCTCAACCTGGATGTCCAACCCATCGGCTTCCAGCCCCAGATCTTTCAACTCGTCCTTCAGGGCGGCACCCGATACTTCAGCGTCGTCATCACCGCCGAAGATCTTCTTGCCAGCGCCCTTCATAAAATTCCACAAACCCATTTCGGTGCTCCCGTATTAAAAACCGTCCACGCACTATGCGGGTCTTCGGAACGATGAAAAAGGGGAATTATTCGGCTGCCAAGCCATCGGTGAACTGCAGCCGTGCCAAACGGGCATAAAGACCGTCCCGCGCCACCAGTTCATCATGCGTGCCAACAGAAACCACAGCACCATCCTCCAACACGATAATGCGGTCGGCCTTTTTCACTGTCGCTAGCCGGTGCGCCACGATCAGCGTTGTGCGGTCTTCGCTCAACTGGTCCACAGCCATCTGCACCGCGCGTTCGCTTTCTGCGTCAAGCGCGCTTGTCGCCTCATCCAGCAGCAACACCGGCGCGTTCCGCAAAATCGCCCGCGCGATTGCGATACGCTGCTTTTGCCCGCCCGATAGCATCACGCCCCGTTCGCCAAGATAGCTGTCATAGCCGTCCGGCAACGCACTGATGAAATCATGTGCCGCCGCCGCTTGGGCCGCGGCCCTCACGTCTTCATCCGTTGCCTCAGGACGGCCAAAGCGGATGTTCTCAGCCGCACTTGTGGCAAAAATCACAGGGTCCTGGGAGACCAATGCGATGGACTGGCGAAACGCAGCGCGGTCCATGTCTCGCAAATCCACACCATCCAGGGTGATACGCCCAGAAGATGGGTCATAAAAACGCAGCAATAACTGGAAAATAGTGGTCTTGCCCGCCCCGGACGGCCCAACAAATGCGACGGTTTCGCCCGGTTGAATGGTCAGATCGACCCCGTTTAGCGCCGCCGTTTCGGGCCGGGCCGGATAGGCAAACTGCACCCCTTCGAATTCAATATGCCCCGTAACCTTTGCGGGCAGCGCCTTGGCGTTCTGCGGATCGGTTACGGTATCATCAGCTTGGAGCAGTTCAACCAATCGCTCCGTCGCCCCTGCCGCGCGCTGCAGCTCGCTCCAGATTTCAGACAGGGCCGCGACAGCACCCGCAACCATGACCGCATAGATCACGAACTGCACCAAGGCACCCGGCGTCATGGCATCAGCCCGCACATCCCGCGCCCCAATCCAAAGCACCCCCACGATGCCCGAGAAGGTCAGGAAGATCACAATTGTGGTCAAAAACGCCCGCACCGTGATCCGGCGTTTGGCCGCGACATAAGACAGCTCTGTCACCTCAGAAAACGACGCGCGGCTGGCCGTCTCATGGGTAAAGGCCTGCACCGTCTGAACCGCGGTCAGGCTTTCGGAGGCGTTCCCAGAAGAGGCGGCAATCCAATCCTGAGTTTCCTTGCTGAGAACCCGCATGCGCCGCCCCAACGTCAGGATGGGGATCAGGACAGCCGGCACAATCAGTAACACCATCATGGATAGCTTTGGCGAGGTCAGCAGCATAAGCGCCAACCCCCCCAGAAAAATCAGCGCATTGCGCAAAGCAATCGAAATGCTGGAGCCGATCACGGATTGGATCAGCGTGGTATCGGTGGTGATGCGGCTGAGGACCTCACCGGTAAGGATCTTTTCATAGAACGCAGGGCTCATGCCGATGACACGGTCAAAGACGGCCTTGCGGATATCGGCAACCACCCGTTCCCCCAGCCGCGTCACCAGCGCATAGCGCAACGCCGTGCCCAGCGCCAACAGACCTGCGATGCCAAGGGCCGCCATGAAATACTGATCCAGCAGCGCCGCTTCTTGGGTGCCAAAATTGTCCACCACGCGGCGCACCGCCAACGGCAGCGCCAGCGAAACCCCAGCCGTGATCACCAAGGCCAGCGCGGCCGCGATCACCAGTCCGGTATAGGGCTGAAGAAACGGGACGAGCGCGCGCAACGCACCAAGCTTGCGCGACTTCTCCCGCTCAACCGGGGCATGAAGCGATGGGTCAGGTGCAGCCGTCATGCACGCTCCTTTTTAAGTGCTGGCGTCATGGCGCGCCAAAGCAGCGGGGTCAAGCGCAAGCTGCACCTGCCTTCTGCGGCACAATGGCCAGAGCGCGATGAACATGGGGGAATGTCCTGGAGCGGGCGGCGGGAATCGAACCCGCTTCATCAGCTTGGAAGCCTTAGGCTCAAAATTCGAATAGCGCATTCTTATCAATAACCTGCGAAATACCAACACATCGTTTTGTCGGCAGATTATCGGAAAAGAGATTTTGGAGCGGGCGGCGGGAATCGAACCCGCTTCATCAGCTTGGAAGGCTGAGGTAATAGCCAGTATACGACGCCCGCTCAGCAGGGTACGGCTTAGGACGTAGAGAAAGTAAGGTCAAGCACCTGCTTGTCCGTAAAGGCGGAGGAAGGACATATGAGCAAACCGATTGCTGTGATTATTGGTGTGGGTGACGGTCTTTCAGCCGCCCTCGCGCGCAACCTCAGTGTCGATCACGACCTGGTCCTTGCGGCACGGACGCCGGATAAGATGGCGACCTTGGTTGAAGAGCTGGGAGCAAAAGCTGTGACATTGGACGCTACGGATGAGGCATCTGTGGCAGAACTGTTCGACGCCCTGCCCTCCTCGCCCCGGGTGGTCATCTACAATCCATCTGCCAGGGTCCGTGGCCCGATTGCAGAGCTGTCCGCTGATGATGTCCGACGCGCCGTGGATGTGACTGCGATTGGGGCGTTCTTGGCAGGGAAGCATGCGGCAAAGCACATGTTGGACACTGAGCCTGAAAATGGGGTTCGAGGAACAATCCTATTCACGGGCGCTTCCGCAGGGGTAAAAGGTTTTCCCAACTCAGCGACCTTCGCGATGGGCAAGTTCGCTCAGCGTGGTCTGGCAGAAAGCATGGCGCGTGAGCTGCACCCCAAGGGCATTCACGTCGCATGGGTCAACATCGACGGGGCCATCTTGAACCCAGGTCGATCTGAGCCGGCCGACAAGCCCGGATCGATGCTAAGGCCAGAAGCCATTGCCCAAACATACCGGCATTTGATCGAACAGAACCGCAGCGCATGGAGCAATCAGATCGCGGTCCGTCCTTGGGTGGAGACGTTCTAGGATTGGCTCTGAGGGGCATCTTGCTGCGTAATGCGGACTAGGAATTTGAACTATCTAACAGGCTTAGTCAAGAAGCCGCTCAGACTGCCTTGGCCTTCACTCAGGGCGGGAAGGAGACATTCGCTGCTGGCGCGAACTCGTCTCTAAGCCGTGCGGAAGCGGACCTTCGGTTAGGCCTTCGAGTGAAGTCCAAGTTTCCGCCGTCGTTTGAGATACTGAACGACATTTGGTCGACTTAGGCTTGCAAATCGAAGTACCATCCTGAAGTCTAGAAAAAATCACACAACCCCTGAGAGTGCTTGGCGCCGTAGCGGGTAAACCAAGGCGCGCGCACCGAGAATGACTGTGACTATTGACATAGAGAACCAGAACGAGCTTCCAATAGAGGAAAACTTTGTCGAGCAAGCTGAGTATATTGATCGAGCAAAGTTTCTTGAGCTATCGGCGCAGCATCCCGATGAGGTGAGTATTCTAAAGAAGTTAATGGGCGGCGGCGCGAAGCTGCTCATTGGGCCGAGAGGATGTGGGAAGAGCACCCTAATGAGAAAAGCTTTTTTCGCATCCTTGAAAGCGGCAAAGACAACGCGATTCCAATCTACGTCAATTTCAAATTGGCCTTGAAGCTAGAACCCTTTTACGTGAATGGCCCCAATGCGACCTACTGGTTTAAGGCCTGGTTAGTGTTGAAAGTACTTTTAGCTGTATGGGAGACAAAGGAGCTTGGGGACGAGATTGTGTTGCCCTCAGAACTTCCGCCAAAAGAAAAACTCAACAAACTTGTTGATGTTCTAGAAGCCAGCCGCGCTGAAGATGACCAAGTCAACGATTTCAGTATTGGTTTTTTGACAGAGCTCATGGACGACCTCGCGATCGAGAACAGTGTAAAGCGGGTAGTTATTCTTATCGACGATGCTGCACACTCGTTTTCGGAAAAGCAGCAAGAAGACTTCTTTGATTTCTTTAGGGCGATAAAGTCGCGAACAATTTCTCCGAAGGCTGCGGTCTATCCTGGAATAACTGCTCATTCCGCAAGCTTTCATGTTGGGCATGATGCGGAGCAAATTGACGCATGGGTTAAGCCTTCCGGACAGGAATACGAAGAGTTCATGTTGTCTTTGGCAAACAAACGCTTTGAAGGCACCAATATTGATGTGGTTTCAAAAAACGAAGAGGATATCCGTTTTCTGGCGTATTGCTCTTTTGGAATTCCACGAGCATTTCTCGGTATGCTCAGGTCGATCTATAATTCTCAGGAAGCGTACAAGACAACAGATGGAGCACTCAACAAGAACGCCGTCCTACGCCTGTCTAGATCTGGGCGCGACATGTCGCATGCCGTGTTTGACTCTCTTTCATCCAAATTGCCATCCTATCAAAGCTACGTGACAAATGGCACGAAGATATATCAAGCAATCCTTTCACAAACGAAAGACTACAATCGAGGTAAGGAGCTTGAAAAACAAGGCTTGCAGTTTGCTATTCGAACCCCAATCGAAGCGGATATTGAGAAGGTATTCGGGTTCCTACAGTACTCCGGACTAATTATGCCGTCCGGGTCTATACTAAAAGGTGAGAAGGGCTCTTTTCAGCATTATCATATCCACACAGGAGATTTGACCGCAGAAAACGTGATTGTAGGGCAAAGAACTAAGTCGATCGCTTCATTCTTGAAAGTTATTAGGCCGACCAAGCATCAAGCTTGGCCTCGGTTGACTTCAGTGGCTCTTTTGGAAGCAGCAAAAGTCAAAGCGAGCGACTTCACCCTGTCACTGCCAGTATGTCATGTGTGTGGTACACCGAGGAGCAATCCAGAGGCGAGATTTTGTTCAAATTGCGGAACTCAACTCAAGCCCTCCTCAGCATATGAAGCCTTGGTGGGGCAGTCTATATCTGTATTGCCAATCTCAAAGACACTAGAGAAGCGCATTCGAGAAAATTCCAATATTCGTAAGGTTCGAGATATATTGCTCGATGTGGATCGACGAACATTACTAGGAATTCCCTATGTCGGCAAAATTCGAGCACAGCAGATCGTGGGCCACGCCGAAGAACATGTGTCATGACATTGAATATAGAAGACTTTGCGAATGGAGCCCCCTCTTCAAGTAGTATTGGCTCAATAGACGAATACTTAGTTGAGACTGACTACCCGAGCCCGATTGACGCATACATCTTGCACTCAAGAAGTTTACTAAGGTACGGTACTGCGGATCGACTTGCTGAGAATGAACATCTTGGCGGGCTCCTTTTGCTGGGTTCAGTATCAGCCGCAGAGGCCTATTTTAGATCAATATTGTCAGCGACTTTGGAAGCTTGTCCTATTTGCAGACAAGTCTCGGCAGAAAAACAGATAAATTTGGGAGGAGCACTATGGCATGGCCACGCTGAATTTAGACGAAGTGCATTTGAACACATGTCTTTCAGCTCCAAAGAAGAGCTAAAGAAAGCAACACGCCAGTTCATTGGGTTTGAACTCAGAGACGCAAGATTCAAAGGGCCACTGGATCAATTCGAAATGGTTTGTCATCTCAGGCATGGGCTCGTCCATAACGGTGGTACTCTGCCCGGGCGCAATGCGGTCCAAATTGAGGCCAAGACCTACTCAAAACCAGTTCGGATAAACGTAAGTTTTCGTCTCTTGCAGAGAACGGTCGAAGCTGTAGACACGCTTGTCTTAACTCTTAATCGTGAACTCTTCGCAGAAATGTGCAAAAGATGGGCCGTAGATTGGAGGCAGCGCGCCGATTGGGACCCTATATCTGAAGATCGGGCGTTCCGAAGATTATGGTCGGCTTTTGTGAGCAATGAGCTAATCGGGGCGCGGACCGGTCGATCAGCATTCTCGCGCAGTAAATGTATGTCGCAAGTTCGGGACTACTATAATCTCTGAGGCATTCAGTTTTTCCTGCGCCAGGATTGTGGAGGCACTTATGAAGAATAGACTGGTACTAGATCAATTAGCTTGCGCAGCGAAAGTCCGATCTGACGCGCCGCACTGCAGCATGTTGCGCATCTGGCCAATGTCCGCTCTGGGCCGTCTACGACGGTGCTCCTGGTCTGCAACGTTGCAGACGCAGCGGCGCATCCGAGGTCCGCTTTGAGCCCAGCCCTACCACATGCTGCACGCAGCGCGAATGGCTGCTATCGATCATTGATCGATGCTACGACCTCATATGCAGATGACGCGTCATTGAGGTGTTTCACCGCAGCTTTTCGCTCGTCCGCAGAATACTCTGCAGCGATCCGCTCAATTTCTCTCGCAACCCTGGAATAGATCGGCCCAAGGGTTTTGAAAAGGTAAGGTGTCGGATGGACGATGATCCCTCGCCGGTCGGCCGGGTCACGTTCGCGCCTTGCTAGGTCTGCTTTTTCCAAACGGTCTAACAACGTCGTGACGGACCCAGTGGTCAATCCCAACTCGGCTGCAATCTTGCTTGGCTTAACCGGTGCTTCTGCGAGCATGTTCAAACACCGCAGGTCGTTCCGGCTGACGCCGACGGTGTTGGCGGCTTTCGTATCGAGCCGGTCAATACTTGCGTACAATCTGCGGCACGCTCCGACCAGGTCCCGAGGCGTCGCTTCTTCGGAAGATGGCATCAGCTGTTGTCCATTTAGCTTGACAATCAAGTTACTTGATATAGATCATCGCTCAAGTGATACTTGAACACAAGAACCATGGAGACTGACATGGAAATCGCGCTTTATGTTGTGCTGGGGCTGGTTGCGCTCATAGCCCTTTTGTCTGCGCTCGCGCCCGCGCGGGTGGAATACACCGAAGAGATAACGGTCAATGCACCCGTCCAGCAGGTCTATGACGACATCCGCCTGCAAGAGCATCTCATGCGTTGGTCGGCCTGGCCGAAGGAAACCAAATCGACCTGTACCGTCGAAGGCACGGATGGAGAAACGGGTGCCAAAACGGTGTTCTTCACTAAGGGCAAACAGGTTGGCCATCAGAAAGTTGTGCGCCTGAAAGAGAACGAGGAAATCGTTCTCACGCTTGTTGGCCCTGGGCCACCGCATAAGCCGAAACTGACTTTTGAACTTCGTCCTGAGGGCGAAGGGCGCACGCGCGTGTTTGCTCACTTCATCAACGAACTGCCGCGCCCATTTAACGCGATCTGGAGGTTTGCTGGTCTCACGAAATGGACGAGGGAGATGCACCGGAAGGACCTCGCCGGTCTCAAGGCATTCTCAGAGCCGCCGCACCGAGACATGAACGGTGACGTTGTCGGGCACCCACCGAAAGGAGAAAATCCTTACGAGCATAACAAGCAGGCGGCCTGATCGTCACATGGGTTACTTCACCCACGAATTTGTCGGCGAGATTGCCCTGCATGGCGTCGGCAAGTCGCGGGTGATCACCTACAAGGTTTTGTTCATGCCACCGCGTTTTGAGGCCGAACTGCCCTTCCAGACCTACCCGCGTTTGCGGGTGGAAGGTGAGATCGCCGACGTACCTGTGCGCGGTGCATGGATGCCGGTGGGTGACGGAAGGCGCTACTTCATTGTTTCGCCCGACATCAAGGCCAATACCGGTCTGGACGTCGGCGATAAGGTGGAGATGCGGTTCAGAGTAGATGATCAGGACTACGTTGATGTCCCTGGCGCTTTACTGGCGGCTTTGAATTCGGACGATGCGGCGTCGGCGCAGTGGGACAAGCTGACAGCCGGAAAGAAACGGATGTTCACCAACCACGTCTTCTCTGCAAAGACCGCACCGACCGAACAACGTCGCGTTGACGAGGCGATGGCAGCGATCACAGAAGGGATCACGCTCCGCGACCTGCAACGACGTAAGAAATAGGCTCCACCTATTTTAGCAGAAGCTGCCATTGGCGCGAGCATACTGCACGGCAGTTAAGTCCCGCGATGCGTGAGTTCGACTGACGTCGAATTTCGCTCGCGCAGCGAATGGCAGGTCCGCCGGGCCGCACCGCAGCATCTTGGGCGGTCAGTAAACGGCAGGAATGGGCCGAACCTGAGTAGGTGGGGGCAGGACAGAAATATGTCAGGGCTCCTGATGTAACGCAAAATCTATCTTACGTAAAACGCATTGAGCGCGAATTTGTATCGTAGTTGAAAGCCGCTGTACAACCAATTTCCGGAGCGAACCCATATCAACGGATGCTACTAGCGGCACGAATGCCGGTTGTGCCCTTTGCTTAGTGTGTGGCGGTGTTTGACAAAGTATTCCCCGGCGAAAAGTGGTTCGCCGATGTAGATGCCGACTAACATCAGGTCATGAAAAGTGTTCTCTGGCGTACTACTGCTCCGTTTGCAGAAATAGGCCAAGCGTAGCCTGTTGCGTGAAGAAGCTGGTACATCCCATTTGCCGCCAAAGATATCTTCAAGAAACAAGCTGCTGAGAAAGCCTCCAAGGAGGGAAACGGCGCTCATTTCCAGCGTGAAACAGACACAACTTGTTCCCACTTGGATCCTTCAGATGGACCGTTCTCCATCTGAACGCTTGGTCTTTGGGGTCGTCTTCAAAAGCGATCCCGCGATCACACAGTTCAATGACCTTCTGATCCACATCATCGACCTCGAAGTATATAACGGTGTTTCCCACAGCCACCTGATTTGATTGGTAAATCGAAAAAGTTGCTGCACCTGATGGCATTTCGAACCGAGCGTATTCGCCACGTTCAGAAACGATCAAACGAAGTCCAAGTCTTGTGTAAAATTCGATACTCTCCTGAAAATCTCGCACTTCGATCAAAACTTGATTTAAGTCCATGTTGACCACCTCAACTATCCAGAATCACTTTCGACACCACACTAGCGTCTCAAGTAAGGTTGAGGTAAAGGCGCAATGCGGGCTTCGGTCGCCTTGCTGTGGATCGAACACATTGCAGCCAAAGCTCAAGACGAGCGTATCTTAATAAATCCCGCATCTCGCTGAAGTGTCAGCCAGGCCGCCATGAACTTTTTGCGCTTCCGAGAGGAAGCCGATGCTGATCTTCTTGTGGCACCGCCATATATACATTGTCCAGCCATCCGAACTTCCAGACGATAAAACCGAAAATGGCGATAACCTCACCCCAATTGCAGGCCCGCCGTCAGCTTATAGAGACTCTTTGGCAATTATTGGGCGCTTAAAGCGCATAGCGGTCTTTGAAATTCCAAACCCATCCCACGCCTGCATCAGTTTCAGCATAAATGCGGTCATTTGAGGGGTCGCATATCTGTTTTCCATCCCAGGAAACCATGTGAAAACGGTCGCTGTGGTTTAGGGAAGGAACCTGAAGGATTGCTCGTTCGCATTTGCTGATAATGTCGTTCAATGGGGTAAAGCGACCATTCCTTCGCGCATCAAACACTGCATATTCTCGCCCTTCAAAACATCCAACTGCTTCAAGAATTTGCACCGTGTCGACATAAGTCTTGACCCCGGTTTGTGTGATACGTGTTGAAAGATCGTCACCCCAGAGTTGCAGCGCCACTTCGTACTCTTGGTTTGCAGCCATAGCAGCGCAGCACAAGAAACAATCGCTACTATACCTTTGTTTGATCACCAATGTCCTATTTCCTGGTACGTTCGATCTTACTGCAAAATGGGATTGCATTTCTAACATTGTTTGGTTCTTGCGCATCTGGCTCAGTCGTCATGAAGTGCAGGAAGATCAGGCAATGGTGGGACGGCTCGGGGCTCTGTCGAATGTTGTGAAAACTGTCGTGAACATTGCTGACCTGCTCCCCTGAAAAGTCCTCAAACTTTGGTTCGCCTGTTCTCCAACTGAGGAGACAGACGATGAATGGCCCGCCATTCGCTATGCTCAGAAAACATGGCTAGCGGCAAGCAATTTTGATGCTCATGGACAACAGAAGCAAAGCCTCGCCCTTCTAGTAAAAATCGCCCAGGGGTAGCCACTCACGACCAAATGCCGGACTGTTGAAGGCCACGCATTCATTGATGAGAACGTATTCTATTCGCTTCCCGTGTCTGGTCGTTATGGTAAGCGGAAGGCGGCACTCTGCGCTTTCCTAGTATGCGGTTTGTTAGTACCGCTCCAGGCGTACCTTCTGAATTCAAGGCAGTACCCGAGACCATGCACCATGCTGAAAACGCGGAATATTAACGGGCATTTAACCGGCACTCTTCGGGGCGGCTTTTGCTTTAAGTACCTGAAGGTGCCTTGTCCGGGGGCAGCTGTGCAAGACTGAGGAATGCTACAGCGACACATCCCGCCGCAATGATCCAGAACGGCTCAAAGCTACCAAAAGCATACGCGACTTTACCGCCCAATATTCCGCCACACGCAGATCCGACACCGAGAAACAGGTTCGATCGCCCAAAGATGCGACTTGCTTTTTGATCAGAAATAACCACGGTCAGATACGCCGGAAGTAAACCGAACAGCCCAAAGTACAACATCCCGTAGGCGAAGCCAGCAAACAGAGCAAAGCCCGACCCCCCTCCCAAACCCAAAGCCAGGATTGCGTTGCCAAGCACAAAGAGACACAGCTGAACAGTTCTCTGGATGGACCACCGGTTCGCAATAAATGCCAAAAGGAGCCCGCTGACTGATCCGAGGGCACCCGGTAAAACCCAAGCTCTCGCAGCAGATGCCTCGGTGAACTGTAAGTCTTCGCTTAGGTATGCGGCAAAGTACGTTTGGAAAGAGACCAACCCAACACCGCAAAAAAACATCAACGCACAAAAGCGACTAGTTGGGAAATCTGACAAATCACCATTCTCCAGAAACCGGTCCATCGTTGCTCTTCGTTCAATCCGAACACTTTCAGCACGAAATGATGCAAGCATTATAAGCGAAACACACCCAACCAAGATGGTAAATGAACCGACCGAGACCCAAAGAAGGAAAACACCAAAACCCTCCAGAGCAAGAGGTACCAAAAACCCGTTTGCAAGAAACCCTATTGCCGTCCCACAAGCCGCCGTGCTTAGCGCCGTGACACGTTGACGTTTATCAAATCTCGTCGCTGCATATTTAACCATCGGCACCCAGGATAGTGCAATCAAAGCTCCGAGTATCCCGTATGCTGCAAATAGAAAGCCGCTTTGTTCGATGAAACCAATCAGGACAATGATCACACCACTGAAAACCGTCGATAAGGATATAATCAGCTCGGGAGCCATTGTGATCGCCAATCGCCCTGCAATGAGGGAGGCAATGAAGTAGGCACCTTGATGTATCGCTGTAAGCATGCCGATGTCGTCGTAACTAATGGAAAATCGCTCAAGCACCTCAGGCCACATGGTGACCATAGTGTTCCGACCAAAACCGAACATGACCGTTACGATCAGTGTCATCACAAAGACGCAACACAAAAAATGTAAGGTGCTATTCCTCAACAGCCAGACCTTGAGTAAACATATGAAATATCTGGTGTTTGCTTACCAACACCTGCGTGTACACTGTCAGATAATGCCCTTGAAATTTTGAGGGGCAAAGGAACGCAACCAGCAAGATTTAGGCATCTGAGATGGCGCAAGAAAATGTGGAAATACGACATTCCGACGCCCAATCGCCTCAATCGGTAAGGCTGTTTGCCGCTGCACATGAAGCCATGCAACCCATCCACCCCAACATCAACAATGCCGCGTTTTCTATGGACCCATTGCGGGCGGTTGGCGTCAAACTCCTGCTGGCTTTTCATAAAGAAAGCCCGGCCGGATGCTGTGCTGTCTTTGAACAAGACGGCTATTCCGAATTGAAAAGGCTGTTTGTCCTGCCAGAAATGCGCGGATTTGGTGTTGCGGAAGGTCTGCTTGAAGAGGTTGAGGCTGTTGCACGACGCAATCACACTAGGAAAATCATGCTTGAGAGTGGAATTCGACTGGAGGCCGCCCACCGCTTATATCTGCGATCAGGCTATAGAAAACGCGGGGCTTTCGGCGGACATGATGATCTTCCGGATAGTCTTTTTTCGAGAAAGAGCTTGATGCTTAGCCCAACCCCTGCCCTGCATAACTGCGTCCCTCATGATTTGCCAAAGCACCTTTGAATGCCAGCATAACACTGTTGTGCTCCGTTCTTTTGTCCCAATTTCGACTTGGCAAGGTTCATGCTATTTCACAGGACGTCTCACACAAAATGAGAAAAATCTGACCTTTGCATGCAATGTGGTCATTCAAGACTGTCTCCCTTTGCGTAACTATTTTGGATCAACCGCGCCTTGCTATGGTTTCGTCCCTGCATTCGAGAGTGACAACCCGGTTTTTTTACACGTTGAAGTATGACCAGGTAGCTGCCACGGAAATCCCAGCCAAAATCGCCCAGATTGCGCTTTGGTTGCGCAACATCACAACCACACATATCGCAAGCGCCGCTGCTTCGCGCCATCCGGCTTGAGCGACAGTGGAGGCGACCAAAGCAGAGACAACAGACACAGCCATCGCATCCAGAAACCGTTCGATCTTGTCAGAAATTGCAATTCGGCTCATCAATACAGGCCCTGCTATCCGATTGCAGAACGTAACGAAAGCGACAACCAATATGGCCATCCATGGCGTCAAATCACTATCCACGAATAACTCCCGCCGCTCCGCCCACAAGCGCCGCCGCGATGATGTTCCATCCCGCCGGTAGCCAACTCAAAGTCAACACACTCACACATGCGGCGATGACCGCTGGTTCGATAGAGGACCGGTGTCTTAGTCTTTGCGTCATCACTGTTGCAAAAAAACATACCATCACAACGTCGAACCCAAAGGATTGTAGTGACCCTGCGTAGATACCGATGGCCGTTCCCAAAATCCAATTCAGCCATAAGACTAACCCACCACCAAGCAGGATACCGACGTCTTTTTCGCCCGCTTGGAATGCCCGTTGACTGTCGGTGAAATTCGGGTCGCTCAGCAACCCAAGTGCCAACCATCTCTTTAGCAAGGGCAACTGGTTCAGCCAGGGAGAGAGAGCAGCGCCAGTGATGACGTGGCGACCATTGATGGCAAAAATCACCAAAGCTATGGAGAACAGATTTGCCGGATGCGGCCAGAAGTCAAGCGATGCAAACTGGGCAGCGCCCGAGAAAACTGCCGCACTCATTACAATTGCCTGGGGGCCGGTCAGCCCTTGTTCAATCGCGGCAACCCCAAAGCCAATTCCAAATGGAATGACAAAAAGGGACAAAGGCGCGAGCCGCTTGACGCCAAACATAACCCCTTTCCGCGTCAGCGTAACACTGTCGGCAGAGCGGGGTGCGTCCGGCTGTTTCGATCTAACCATTACCTAGGTTAGTTCGCGTTGGGATTGCCTGTCAACCAGTATAGTGGTTAGATGAGGTCATGACCTATAGCACTTCTTCAACCGTCCGAACTCATTGCCGGTCGTTTGGCGCTCGACTTTGT
The DNA here is from genome assembly GCF_055693825.1 of Sulfitobacter sp. GN1-4. Lineage (NCBI taxonomy): Bacteria > Pseudomonadati > Pseudomonadota > Alphaproteobacteria > Rhodobacterales > Roseobacteraceae > Sulfitobacter > Sulfitobacter sp. GN1-4. The sequence goes on from NZ_JBVFUQ010000003.1 coordinate 2,923,067, forward strand.
AAACACTGCAAACTGGTCGGACGACGGGACTGTGATCGATGAAAAACTGTCAAACAGGGCAGACCTCCAGATTTGGATGGAAGCTCTTAGTCTGACTGAAGCCAGTCAGTGCGCCACCATAGAAGACTTGCTAGCGCTAAGGGCTATGCTACGGTCTGCCTTTCTTGGCGATGGGAGATCGTTGAACATCAGTCTATTCGATTACGTCTCGCCCCCAAAATCCCAGCTTACATCTAACGACCTAACAGTAAGCCATCTTCCGTTGGACAACCTCATTGTCATTTCCGCCATCTCTATCCTAAGCGATCCACGTGAGTATCAACGCCTGAAGAAATGCCCTGGACACAATTGCGGATGGCTATTCATCGACGAAACCAAGAACGCGCGCAGGAAGTGGTGTATCATGGAAACCTGTGGCAACCGCTCAAAGGCTGCGAGGAACTATGCCAAGAAGACCCGCCAGCAAAGACGCTGATGTCTACTTTTAATCCAAGTCGAGTTTTTTCCTCATATAGGCCCGAACGAAACTGTCCCGTGTATGTGTAGGCGGGCCCTTTCGGATCACCTTAAACCTGCGACGACTGTACATCTCAACCAGTTCAGCCATGAATTCCACAGTATTGAGCTCAATAGCGACCATACCATGTTTGAGCGCCTCAACTTCCAACGCTCTCATTAAAGCGCTCCCGACCCCTTTACCTTGAGTGCCCGGCCCAACAGCAAGGTAGTCAATATTCAAACAATCGTTCAGCTTACTGTAGACTAGCACGCCAAAGATCGCTCGGCCGTGCAATCCAACCAAGACGCGGCTTTCAGAGATTGCACTGCTCAAACCAGAGAAAGACTGATCTGATAAGTCTCGACCAAGACTGTGTACAAAGTCATGGAACGCCGCTCTTAACACTTCTGAGCATGCGGTTAGCTCTGCCATAACAGCGTATCGAATTGTGGTCATCTCGCTCTCCTCAAAGAGTGAAGAGATTCGAGTTGTTTGTGAACTCCACTTGGGACAGCCAAAGTTTCTCGAGGATGAATGTCAGCATATATCTCAATAACATTGCATTCTGGATCATGCAGAAACAGCGTGAGATGTGCCCAGTCCTGACTAGTAGGGCGCTCGATGACATCAACGCCTATCTGGGTCAGCTGTTTAAAGGCTTCGTCGACGTCTGCGGGAGGGAGCCTGAAGCTTATCTGCACAGCAGCAGATGTTTCTGGGATTCTTTCGCCGTCATAAGCACAACCACGTGGACGAAGTCATAGATGCAATGTCCCTACTCGCAGCTCGACCCAATTTCCTGGCTCTTCGCCGTCGATTTCAAAGCCCATGACATCGCTGTAGAAATACTTCATTTTATCAACGTCATCACAGGGAAGGATTACGTAGTCTAAACTTCGGATGGCATTAAGACCGGATCTGGCTTTCACAGCCGCTTCCTAGATACCAAGAACCCATTTCGTCCGAATACCGTGTCGACGGACGCTCAAAGTTCGCGGCCCATAATTTCTCTTGGTGACCAACCTAATCACTGCGACGTTCCATCATAACGACATCACGCCATCGACCGGCGTGCGGTCCATAGGTCATCCGCCCTAGCTTGGTCCGGACACCGAGGCGCTTAAAGCCACAACTCTCGTGTAAGGACAGGCTTGCCTCGTTTTCGGGAAATATTTGCGCGACCAGCGTCCAAAAACCCTGCTCCTCAGCCCTCGAAACGAGTTCCAAAAGCAATTCCCGGCCCAAACCCTTCCCTTGCTGTTCACTCGACACGTAAATTGAGACCTCACCGACCCCTCGATAGACTTCGCGGGCCGAAGTTGGACTGACCCCAGCCCATCCCGTGACATGCCCGCCATCAGTTGCCACAAGAGAGATCCCACGCCCTGTTTTGAAGGCATTTTCGAAACTGCTCCAATCATGGGGCTTTTCTCGAAACGTGGCATTGCCCGTTGCTAGACCTTCGGCGTCTATCCGGGTAATTGAAGGGGCATCACCTTTGCGTGGGCTGCGCAGCGCTGTCATGCCCAAAGAGCCACGACAGCCAGCAGGACAGCCAAACCGACGCCGGCTTGCAATACCGCTCCACCTGTCAGAATGCGGATAGCACGCGCCTCGCTTGTTTCATGTTCAAGGGCATCACGCCGCACCAACCAATAGTAGCTATCATTGGGCAGGATAGCGATGAAGGAACCGAGGCAAATGGCGAAGACCGCAGCAGTTGGTTCCGCACCGCTCGCTACGACGATAGGGGCAGCCACGGGGGCAACAGCTGCAAACGTGGCCATCGACGATCCTTGGGCGAGCTTAAAGACTACCGTCAAGGCAAACAGTGCTATCAGAGTCAGAAGCCCGCTTCCGTTTGGCACAAGGCGATCAAGAGGGACCAGCATCGTCAAAACCTCACCAAGGGCACTTGCTGCACCGATTACTAGTAAAAGAGACCCAGTGCGCCGCACGGCACTGTCCAAACATTCGCGCCTTGCGGCGACGGGTGTTTGCAACAGCGCTAGGATCGCAGCGCAGAGTAACGCTCCCTTCGGCATCAGCAGGAAGTCGATGATCCCGATTCCTGTCCGCCCGACAAGGCCGCCAATGATCAAAAGTGCGGTCATAACCAAAAATGGGGCAAATGTGATGAATAGTCCTGAACTGGTTTGCTCTGTCGCAGCAACAACGCCGTTTCCCGCCGGTTTGTAGGCAAACCGCGCCCAGATGACACCAGCCATCCACACCGGCACTGTCAGCATCACACCTGCCAAGAGCAATGTGATAGGCGGGACCGCTTCGGTGACTGCCGCACCCAACCCGGCGGCGACAATTAATGGCCCGGCAGGATAAAGTAGTTTGAATCCTGCATATGCCCCGAAGGCTAACTCCAGCTTATAGCGACCTGCCGCAGGTGAGAGGGCGGCATAAGCAGTATCCGGACAAATCATACCTGCCCCGGCAACGGGCGAGGCAAAGGCCGTCGCGCGCCCTGCGGCTTCTGAGGCGACATTCTGGCGAGACAACGCAGCAGCCAGCGTAAATGACGGCAAAAGGATCAGAGCAAACTCACCCAATGACCTTCCGAAACCCAGATTGTATGCGGCGACCAAGTCAGCCGAACTCATGCCGCTGCCCAATCCGAGGATCAAAGTCAGTATGACCATCCAAACAACGAGTGGGAGGTCGGGAACCCAGTGAAAGCGAACAGGGGTTTCGGCCCTTGTATTAGCAATATCCGTCATCTGTCAGCACCCTTCCATGTACAGTTGGGCTCATGCTACAAGGTATAAAGTAACCAACAAAATGAGAAGAATCTGGGTTTATCATGCATATAGGTCATGCAAGACCGTCACTGCGTTCTCTGCAGGTTTTTGAATCAGCCGCCCGTTGTGGCGGCTTCACTGCCGCTGGTGCGGAATTGGGAATTACCCAAAGTGGTGTGTCACGACAGGTCTCTGACTTGGAAGGGGTACTGGGGATTTCGCTCTTTGTGCGGAATGGTGCAAGGCTCAGGGTGACGCCTGCGGGACAGCGGCTCGCAAACCAGCTGGCCGAGTCTTTCTCAGCGACCTGGACAGCAGTCAACGAAGCCGCACAATCAGATCACGTGGTAACATTGTCTATGTTACCATCTGTTGCCGCCCGCTGGCTCGCGCCCCGTCTGGAACGGTTCATGACAGCCCATCCTGACATTGACTTGCGCATCACTGCATCCAGGCATTTGGTTAATTTTGCAAGGGAGGGCATTGATGCCGCAATTCGCTACTCCCCTGCCCCACCACAGAACCTCGATGCGGTTAAACTCGCGGACGAGACGATTAGCCCCGTCTGTACAGTAGAATATGCGGGGCAAAACGGCATAGCCCATCCGAATGATTTGTCGCGCGTAACTTTGCTACATAGCGATCTACCGGAAAACTGGGACGCCTGGTTTCGAAAGGCCGGGTGCACCATCCAGCCCCAGCCGGGACCACGATTGGGGGATGATACTGCAATTCTTCAGGCGGTTCTAAGCCACCAAGGTGTAGCCCTCGGGCGTTCCTTGCTTGTCGCAGACGAAATTGCCAACAACCGCCTGATCATGCCTTTCGACGTGACGTTGAATGCCAGCTATGGGTATTGGTTTGTGCGCCCCAAGGATACGCCAAACCAAGCCTTAACTGCGGTTCAGAACTGGGTCAGCGAGGCATTCGGAGAGACACGATGATCGCCCCATGATGCCGCGTTGGTTCATAAGGTGCTTAGTCAACATTCAATCTATACACCACGAAATTGGTATCCCTGCCAACTTGATCATAAAGGCGCCGCGCCACGGTGTTTTCAGCCTGCGTATGCCAGTAGATGTCCCTTACCCGCCGGGACCGGCATAACTGCACAACGCCATCGATCAATGCGCGCGCAACGCCCAAACCGCGCACATCCGGCGCAGTAAAGAGGTCCTGCATATAGCACGTTTGTTTCAGCTGGATCAGGTTGTCATGAAAGGCGACGTGGGCAATGCCCACCAGTTTCCCGCCCACCGATGCAACCAACCCGTCTACCGAACTTTCAGGGTCTAGAATACGTTTCCAGGTCGCCTCGACCACGTCCTTTGGCAGCGCGGTATCGCCCTTCCGGCCATAAAAAGCGTTGTATTGCGCCCAAAGATCCATCCACGCACCTTTGTCCGCGGAAACAGGTGGGGCAACGTCGACGGTTTTACGGGGGGGCTTTCGACATCATAGTCCTTTCATGTCACCTATGCCGCTTACTATCAGTGAAACACCAATCACCCCGAATACGCCAGCAAACACCGCCTCGGTGGCACGCCACATTCTTTGATTGGCTGCGATAGCGGCTTTCATTGAAAACAAGACACCATAAAAGCCGTAGACCATGAAAGCCGCGATCGAGAAAACCGGGCTTAACCCTGCCACCTGCCACGCAGTCATACCGGAGCCAAACAAAAACGATGCAATAGCGGCCCACATCAGCGCGGCGGCGGGGTTGGTCAGAACAACCAGCGCGCCATGCCGAAAGCCGGCCCATGCCGTCGCTCCGTGATGGAAACGGTCAAACACCACTTGTTCTTGACGTAACAAAGCCCGAAGACTCTTGAGCGTTAGCCACAAGAAGTAGCTTCCCCCGAGCACTTTCATGGAGCCCAGCAACACCGGAGCAGTCTGTAAAAGCACACCAAAACCGCAGGCGACCAATATCGTCCACGTGAACACACCTGCGGAAATGCCCGCCGCCATGTGCAGCGCAATAGAGCGGCCGCTGCTCAATGCAGCAGATGCAACCGCAGCGAGGCTCGGACCGGGCATGGCGAGGGTCACAACGACGCTTGCAAGCGCGAGGATGACATCCCCAAACCAAGCAGTAGGGTCCAGCATCACAGGTCGCTTTCCGCAAAGGTGAGCATGATATGATTTCTGGATGTTCTCAATAACCCGCGCATCAAGATGGTTGGCGAGAGAGACGCCACAGTGATCAAGATGACTTGGCGAAACCTTAGGTCTTGGTCGACGTTTCCGGATGGGCAGTTCACGATGCAAGTGTCAGTCGACTAGGATCAAACATAAAATACTGCCCACGATCAGTAAGCAACCGACAAGCTCTGGCCCATTGATCGCTTCTCTGAAGACAAACACGCTCGATCCAAAGGCAAACAACATCTCAACTTGTGCGACAACTTTCACTAGGGCCGCTTCTTGCAAAGTGAATGCCGCAAACCAGCACAGCGTCGCAGTTGCGCCCACAAAGCCCACCATCAAGGAGGCCTTCCAAGCAGCAATCACATGGATGATTTCTTTGCGGTTCATGAAGAACAGCATCAAAATGGTCTGAAAGACAATTCCAACCAACAGCGTTGTTGCAGCCTGAACGATAAAATCCTCGGATCCAACACTGCGCGCAGCTGTTTGAAAGCCAATTGCCGCGAGGGCGAACAGAGTACCAGAACCCAAGCCAATCAATGCGGTCTTGCCAGCATTGGAAGATATCAGTTGTTGGCGAGTGATCCCAGTACGAGCAAAGGAAATACATGCCAAGCCAACAACGGCCATGAATATTGCGAGCATCGCAGACAAGCTGAACTGGAAGCCAAATAACACAAAGGCAAACAAGGCCGTTTGGACAGGTTCGGTGCGTGCGTAGGCATTGCCGACGGCAAAATTCCGGAAGGAAAAGAGATGTATCAAAAGGAAAGTGGCCAAAATCTGTGAAATGGCTGCGATCACCACCCAAACCGCAAATCTGCCGTTCAAGTGAGGGACGCCCGCATCAAACCCCCAAATCAACAACACCCAATAGAGTGCTGCAAATGGTACGCCAAATCCAAAGCGTACAAAGGTCGCCCCGGTGGTTCCAATAACGCCTTTGAGCTGTTTTTGAAGCGTGGACCTCAAGTTCTGGAGGAACGCGGCCGTGATGGTGATCGGGATCCAGAGTTCCATAATGTCGCAGATGTGTCTCACTGAAAGGATGGATGGCAACGGCACCGATAGCCGATTGGCCGAAGCGCGATCTGAAACGCCGATCGCAATAAGTCGAAGGTTGTTACCGAGAGAAAACCGCCGTCAGTATGGCAGTATCAAGTGCGTTTGCCCGGGTCATAAAACCAACCAAAGCCGCGCTGGCATCTTCATCAAGGTCAAGGTTTTCAACACCAAGCGCATGTACCCGGAACTGGTAGCGATGCACGGCCCCTTCTGGGGGACATGCGCCACCGAAACCTGACGTTCCAAAATCTGTTCGACTTTGAATGGCCCCATCGGGCATCCCATCGTCTTCCGATCCAGCGCCTCGTTTCAATGACGTCACCTCTGCGGGTATGTTGAATGCGACCCAATGCCACCAGCCGGAGCCTGTTGGCGCATCGGGATCGTACAGGGTCACCACATAGCTTTGTGTCCCTTCTGGTGCGCCGCGCCAAACCAGCGCCGGGGACGTATTGCCGCCGTTGCACCCAAAGCCCTGCAAAACAAACTTCTGATCCAGATGCTGACCTTCGGCAATGTCTGGGCTGGTGAGTTGAAACGAGCCTTCTGCATATGCTGGGATGCAAAGAATTGCAGAAAGCACTGCACCCAAAAAACTTGCCTTCATCACGATGTCTCCGAAACTGTGTCTGAAGATCAGTCTGAGACAAAGCGTTGCAAAAGGTATTGCGCGCGCCGGTCAACTTTTTACGCTATGCGGTCACTTTTCGAGCGACCCAGTAGGTTTCTGGGAGCGACGGCAAATCGCGCCTTGAAGGTCTCGTTAAATCGAGATTGAGAGCTAAAGCCACTTGCGAATGCGATCTCTGCCAAAGAACGATCTGTGGTCTGAATAAGCATCAGCGCTTTAGACAACCGTGCATCGCGCAGTTCCTGCGAGAAACTTGTGTTCTCTTTGCTCAGTTTCCGTCTGAGTGTGGACTCGCTCAATCCAAGCGCTTGTGCTGCGTCCTCGGATCTCCATGCCCTTTCCAGATCGGCCTCAAGCAAGTCCCGTAGACGAGCAGTCACAGCTGAAGGCGATGTTGGTTCAAGAGCTACTCCCGCCTCTTGCATCCAGATGGTCAGCTCTTTGAATCGGTGCAGGAGGATGCGGTCCGATACGGCGCTGTTGGTCAGTGCGTCGACCAACCTGGAAAAGGCGTGGCTGAATTCATCATGCATTGCCCCAACTCTGGATGTGCGCGAAGGACCCTCGATTTGCACGTCTTTACGACACTCGAATATGGCGGCTTCATTGATGACGAAACCCTCAGCCCAGTAAAGCCCCTGGTCGTCCACAAGGTTCGACGCAGTCAATCGCTCTCCACGGCGTAAATATGCAAACTCGCCCGACCTGACCCGAGTCTTCTCTCCAGCTTCGTCAATGATGACCTTTTCCCCAGAACAAATCCTGAGCAGCAAAAAATGTGAGGTATGGAGTTGGTGAAACGTGGCGCTGCTAGACTGCCGCACCTCGAGGTATTCGATCTTAGCTTCGGTTTGCATTGGATTTATCATCAAAGGCTTTGTCGTTGTCGCAAGTCGTTTTGACAAGTCAGCAGTCTCATGCGCTCTTGTCTCTCGCTAGCCTGTTAGTTTCCGGGGCGAAGAATTTTGCTGTCAAATTGATACTCGCAGGAAGAGTGGTGTTTTTCGGACCACCGTTCACCACAGCAAGTGGAACAGCAGGACAGACCGCTCGAACAACCAGTTTAGTGTTTCTTAGCGCCCCGAAGGAAAGCGTCCGCCTCCTGTTTTAGCCAAAAGATGAACTTTCGCACTGCGCTCTTCTGAAGTGAGGATTTTGGATAGACCAGATAGTGATCGAAGTGAGACGGCATGTCGAAGTCTTCAGAAAGGGCACGCACAAGGCTGCCGGAGTAGATGTCATCAGAAACGAACGCCAAAGTCGCGAGAGCAAAGCCCATACCGGCTACAGCGGCTTTGACGGCGTGCTCCTCCATGCTGAAATGCGTCCCACCGTCCGCCGAACTTCCGTCAAGACCATGATACTCGAACCACTTTTGCCACGTTGGAGCAGCTTGGGATTGTATCTTCCAATCCACATGAAGCAGTTGATGTCCAACCATCTGATCTGGGCTTTCTGGCATTCCAGAATTTTCAAAGAAACGAGGGTTGCAGACAACAAATGCGCGATCTTCGATCAGTAACTCGGCAGAAAGGCCGGCGTATTTTCCGGTTCCTTGCCGAATGCTTAAGTCCACACTGTCACGACCAAAGTCTACAAGTTCGTTGCGTGCATCAACATGAACGGTCACGTTTCGGTGCCGTCTTTGAAAGCGATCGAGCCTAGGCAATAACCAACATGATGCAAACGAAGCCGTTGTACTAATCGTAACGACGTTCTTCTGGCGGTCGATCAAAAGCTCACGCATCGCCGCGTCTAGTCTGCCAAAGCCCTCAGAGACGCCGGGGTAAACGCTTTTTGCCTTTTCGGTAAGGGCGAGCGACCTGGTGGTTCGGTCAAATAGCTGCGCACCAATCAGGTCTTCAAGTTTGCGAATATGCTGACTTACCGCAGCTGGCGTGACGCCGAGTTCAGCGGCGGCATCTACGAAATTCATGTGCCGCGATGCAGCTTCGAACGCCCGCAGGCTGTTTAGTGGAAGATGAGGTCGCATGTCGCTTGATTGCTTAGTTTTACTTACTAATCAAGGAAATTTGGTCGTTTGAAATATGACGATTTCCAGTGGAGTATGGAGTGAACCGTAACTTGTAGCGCAAAGAAAGTCTTGCAGAAAAGAGACCTCACGCATGACCCGCAGATGATAACAGCGACCCTCAGATACCTTGCGGCCGACAGTGACAGCCCGGCGTTTTTTATTGGCGAGCCTGGAAAAGCAAGCAGATCGTTTGGAACATACGTCGACATTCCTATTGGCATCCGGAGCGGTCGCACTGCGGTGCCAAAACCAGCATTCGATCGCGAGGGATTTGAGCTAATCAAGCATGAGACGACTGATGTAGACTTCGGCTCTGATAGTGACGTCGAGGAGCAATACTATCCCCAAATCACCCGCTTGTTTCAGGAAAGGCTAGGTGCCGAAGAGGTCTTGGTTTTTGACCACACTGTGCGGACAGAAGCTGAAACTGAAGGCGTCAGAAAGCCGGTTCGTCATGTGCATAACGACTACACAGCGGCCTCGACCGCACAACGAGTACAAGACCTCACCGGTGCTCGCTCAAAATCGCTCTTGAAGCGGAGATTTGCGCAGGTCAATTTTTGGCGCCCTCTCGACAATCCTGTTCTGATGTCTCCACTCGCAATCATCGACGCCCGCTCGCTTTCTCCCGAACACCTTGTAAAGGCAGAAGTTGTGTATGGCGACAGGCGCGGGGAAGTGTACGAAGTCGTTCACAACACATCTCATCGTTGGTTCTTCTTTCCGACCATGATGCCGGACGAGGCTCTTATCTTTCGCGGATATGACTCATCGGAAACTGTGACCCATCCGTTCACACCCCATACTGCGTTTGACGATCCCAACAGTCCAGCAGATGCGCCCCCACGCAACAGCATTGAGTTGCGCGCAGTGGCATTCTTCAACTGAATGAGGAACACTGATCAGATGTCCTACATCCTCTACTACAGTCCTGACAGCGCAAATCTGGTTGTCCGCATGGTTCTTGAGGAGATGGGGCTCGAATATGAAGAACGACGCGTGCCTTCCACAAGAACGGAACGAACCGATATTTTTTTTAAGATGAACCCACGAGGGCTGCTGCCGGTCCTGATCGATGAACTAGAAGGTGCTACCCTGTTCGAAACGGGTGCAATTTTGACCTATCTCGCCGACAAGCACGGCGCTTTGGGACTAAGCGATGAAAGTAGAAAAGAACGCGGAGACTGTCTTCGCTGGACCTTCATGTTGTCCAACACACTGCATGCTGATCTTGCCATTCGGTTTTATCCAGAAAGGTATGTCTCCACTAAATCCGAGATCAAGCCGCTACAAGCGGCAATGAAACGACGCGTACAAAGACACCTGGAACTCATAGATGAAGTTTTAGGAAACCATGGTGGTTCGTGGTTCTTGGAGAAGGGTCTTTCAATATGCGATTTCTACCTTGGTTGCTGCGTGCGTTGGGCGCAAAGATATCCCGCGGATGCACCCGCGATCGGGCCACATGAACTCGAGAAAATGGCAAACCTTACAGCTGCCCTGACAGCCCTTCAAGAACGCCCTTCAGTGAAACACGCGATGATAAAAGAGAATTTAGTGGGGAGTGCTTTTGTTGGCGTGCATACCGAAGACGCGTTGGCTCGTGTCTTTGAGGCAGTTGGTGAAGGAATACCTTAGAGATCAAAGAAGCCAAGTTCTAACGCCACCAGAGAACGACATCGAAATCCAAAGGCAGAAGCCGCACACTCAAGGTAATCAGATAGCCCGATCCAACCAGTAAGCAGTCTGATGCTAACTTGGTGCAGACAGTTTCCATGTCTCAACGCTACGAGCGATCTTGTTCAACGTCTTCATAAGCGCATCCTGTTCGGCTTGCGTGAGACATTCCAGAAGTCGCGCCTCAGCTGCTTCAAACTGTGAAACTATCCTGTCGTGCACGGCCTGCCCTTCATCAGTGATGTTCAGGACTTGCCGTCGTGTATCGACTTTGTCTCGTGAGCGGCTGATCAGTCCTTTCTTTTCCAAAGACCCAACGGCCCGACTGACTGTGTTTGAAGGCTGCTCTGTAACCTCACAGATATCTCTTGCGTGTACGTCGTGCCTAAAACTGACACACATTAAGACCGTAAGTTCGGGTCGGATGATCCCCAGATCGCGTTCCATTTGGCGCAGGATCGGTTCGCGCATGAAGTTGGTGATAAAGGCGATACGGTACCCGATTGGGAAAGATACCCCATCCAGAATGTCGATCAGTTTCATGAGCCTGACGATAGCCCAAAAAAGAGATTGCTCCATATGGAAATATATTGTTCCATGTGGAAATATATTGTTCCATGTGGAGGAGTTTTACTCCATATGGAGCTAAATGAAGGAGGACCGCGGTGCTTGACCGCATCGAGCATTGGTGCCTGAGCATTCTTGGGGTTTGCTTGATTGTGCTGATGACTGCGATTGTTGCGCAGGTCATATGCAGCGCTTTTGACGTAAACCCCATCGCCATTCTTGACAGCGCGCTCCTGCTTGTTGGCGATCAGATCACCTTGAACTCGCTGCTGGATTCTCAGTGGCACCTGTTGGTGATCACCGGTCTGTTGCCGACCGGGCTGGTTTGGCTGATGGATCGCCACGTGCGGGTGGATTTCATCTACCAACGTCAAAGCAAAACCGCGCAGGCCCGGATCAATCTGATAGGAAACCTGGTCTTCGCAGCGCCGTTCTTTGCGCTTGTTCTGCCTGCGGCCTGGACATTTACCCAACGTGCCTGGAAGTCGGATGAAGGCTCACGCAACGCGGGGCTGAACGATTTGTGGCTAATCAAATCCATCCTGCCATTTGGGCTTTGGCTTTTGGCGCTGGCGGTGCTGTTTGAAAGCCTGAAACTGATCAGGACGGTCAAATGAGTGAAAGCGTGCTTCCCTTGGCGATGGCGGCCCTGACGCTGACCGGCATCCTGCTGGGGTACCGGGTGGGCATGGTGCTGGCGGGTGCTGCGGCACTGTTCATCCTTATCTCTGATCTGCCGGTGGCGTTCTTCAACCTGCTGGTCAGTCGCATCTATGCCAATGTGCTGTCGAACTGGCTGTTGGTGGCGATCCCCATGTTCATTCTGATGGGATTGATCCTGGAGACATCCGGCGTCGCCGAGCGCTCCTTGCGCGCGGCCCAGCGGGCCTTGGGCGGGAGTGCTGCTGGCATGGGCCTGTCGGTTCTGGTGATCGGCATTCTCTTGGCCGCTTCTTCCGGGATTGTTGGGGCGTCTGTTGTGTTGCTCGCACTCTTGGCGCTGCCGCGGTTGCAAGAAGCGGGCTATGATAAGCCAACCTCTGCTGGACTTGTCGCATCCTCTGGCACGCTTGCCATTTTGATCCCGCCATCGGTGATGTTGATCGTGCTGGGCGATCAGTTGCAGACACCGGTGCCGGACATGTTTGCCGGGGCAATTGGACCGGGTCTGCTGCTCGTCGTCGCTTACGGGGCATTTGTCGCCTGGCGCGCGCGAGGTCTGGCCGGATTGGGCAACACCGAACGGCTGCCCGTGACGCAGCTGCTGTTTGATCTCGGTCCCCTTTTGGCGCTCGTTGTCTCGGTCCTGGGCTCCATCATTGCCGGAATCGCAACCCCGACTGAGGCCAGCGGGCTTGGCGCGTTTGGCGCGGTTCTGATCACGATCCTGTACAAGCGGTTCAGCCTGGCCATGCTGATGAAAGCCGCCAGGCAAACGGTCGTGACCACGGCGCTCGTCCTCTTTGTGATGATCGGTGCCACGTGTTTTTCGGCCGTGTTCAAAGGCATCGGTGGCGATGATCTGGTCGAGGCCGGGATCACCGCGTTTGGCACAGAACCGTTCGTTGTCTTGGCTGTGGTAATGGGCGCGATTTTCCTTTTGGGGTTCGTGTTGGACTGGCTTGAGATCACGCTGATCCTGATGCCAATCTTTGCGCCCATTGTCGCCGCGCTTGATTTTGGAAACGGTCTGGCGGGTCAGGATCTGTTGATCTGGTTCGGCATTCTGGTCGCGGTTAACCTTCAAACGAGTTTTCTGACACCACCCTTCGGCTTCTCTCTTTTCTATCTACGCGGAGCCGCAGGCGATGCCCTGACGACCCCGGACATCTATCGCGGTGTCCTGCCCTTCATCGCCCTTCAGGTGCTGGTGTTGGTGCTTTTGATCTTATTCCCCGGGCTGATCACCGGGTTCACATCATGAAAGGGAGGAATATCATGAAAAAGATGATCATGGCGGCGGCGTTGGCCGCCCTTGCAAGCGGTGCACAAGCGGACAGCCTCAACATGCAAAGCGCCTTTGGTGGGTTGCCTGTGCTTGATCCGACAGCCAAACGGTTTGTGGCAAATGTCAGCGCTCTGACGGGCGGTGAGGTCGAGTTCAACTATCTGCTGGCTGGTGAAATGTCACCGCCGTTTGAGATTTTCGATAACGTCAGCGTGGGTGCCATTGACGCGGGCTGGTCCTTTGCCGCCTACGCCTCGGGCAAGGAACCGGCAGCTGCGCTCTTTGGCTCTGTCCCGTTTGGCGGTGATCCGCTGTCTTATGTCAGCTGGCTGCATCACGGCGGCGGGCTGGAGCTTTGGCAGGAGATTTATGCCCCCTACAATCTGGTGCCCATGGCCTGCGGCGTGATCATGTCCGAGGCGGGTGGCTGGTACACCAAGGAGATCAACGCGCCGGAAGACTTCCAGGGTCTCAACATCCGGATTGGCGGGCTGGGCGGGACAATCCTCGCCAAACTGGGGGCAAATGCGATGTCCCTGCCTGCGGGCGAAATCTCAACCTCGCTGGAGACAGGCCGGCTGGATGCAACCGAGCTCAGCTTTCCGCTGGTCGACAAGCTCCTTGGCTTCGACAAGGTCGCCAAGAACTACTATTTCCCCGGGTGGCACCAACCGGCGGGCTTCATCGAGTTCTACATGAACAAGGACAAGTGGGACGGCTTGACTGATAACCAGCGCACCGCCATCGAAGTGTCCTGTGCGGATGCGAACCTCTACGCCATGGGCGTTGCAGGTGGTGCACAAAGCGCGGTGTTGGAGGAATTCCGGGCCAATGGCGTTGACGTCAAGCGCTTTCCCGATGCGGTGATGGATGCCCTTCGGGCTGCAGCAGATGAGGTCTATGGCGAAAAGTCTGCTGAAGACGAAATGTTCAAGCGCGTCATCGACAGCTACCGCGCCTATGCAGCGGCCTATACGGAGTATCAGGACCTCAGCGACCTTAACTGAACCTCCCAGCCTCGCCCCTTTTCAAAAAAGGGGCGGGGCGTTATCTCTGAAGGAAATCGGGCATCTGTGACCTATCGCTTGCGTGACTTTGGCTCCTACACCGTTGGTGGCCGCGTGCATCATCAGCGCGAGGGCACCCCATTCACAGTGAATTTCACCAGATCAGCGAGTTATGAGGTTGATCCAAGGGGGCATTTTGCGATTGAGCACGGCTATGTGCAGTACTTTATTCCGCAAGACAAAGTCGCCGAGCCGCCGGTAGTACTGGTGCATGGCGGTGGCATGTCGGGCAGTTGTTGGGAAACAACACCCGATGGGCGCCCAGGCTGGCTGCATCTGCTGTTGCAAGCCGGGTTTGAGGTGCATGTTTTGGACAATATGGAGCGGGGTCGCGCAGGGTTTGCGCCGGGTCACTGGGACGGCGAGCCACTCTTGAGGTCAATGGAGGAGGCTTGGAACCTCTTTCGCTTTGGACCGCCCGAGGGGTTCAAAAGTAGGACTGCCTTTCGCGATCAAAAGTTCCCCGTCGATCAGTTAGAACAATTGGTGCGCAGTTTCGTGCCACGTTGGTTAAACACAACCAGCCAACAAACTCAGGTCTTGCTCGATGCGCTGGAACGAATTGGCCCGGCCCATGTTTTTTGTCACAGTCAGGGTGGCGAGATCGCGTTTGACGCTCAGGCCAAGGCGCCGGCATATTTCGCCTCTATCGTCGCGCTAGAGCCTTCGGCGTCGCCTGCGTCCTTCGATCAACTGGGAGACATGCCAATCTGTTGTGTTATAGGGGATTTTCTTGACATAAACGCGTTGTGGCAGCAGCGCCGCACGGATTGGAACCGCCTCGCTCTGGCACCGCGCGGGCAGTTGATTGGGTCGGATAATCTTGGCCCCGGCAACAGCCACATGTTGATGCAAGACAGCAACTCTGCACGGGTGCTGAACGCGATTTTGGACTGGATCGGAAGATGATTTGAACGCGGTATAAGGTCTTTCCAAACACTAGAAAGCCACCGCAATGCTTCAAGTCAGCTGGTAACAGCGAACAATCGGCCTAGTTCTGCACGCGCTCCACCAAAGACGGTGTGGCGGTGGCGTTCCAGTGTTTCGACGCGATGGCTTGCATGGTCAGCTCCAGGCACAGCTGCCGCACCGCTTCCAACGCGAAAGTCGCGGGCCGATCGCTCATTTCTCCAATATACAGAGTTCGGTTCAGCTTTGGCTTTTTGATCGGGCGAGACACCAGGGCACCAGACTCAAGGTGCTCACGCAGGATAAACTCAGTCCCGACCAAACATCCGATGCCTGCCAACAGCGAGTCGCCAATGGCCGCAATTGAGTTCATCTGAAATTGCGCCTTCGCCTCGATGCGTTTGAGCAACGACGGGTCATCCATCACGGCACGGGTGTTCACCCCTTGCCGCAGGATAATCAACGGCAATTCCAGCAAAGCATCAAAGGTAATGGAACCACGGCCACCGATGACATCCGGGCGGCCCACAAGCACCACATCCTCTTCGAGAACAGGCACAAACCTAAATCTTGGATCGGGAAGCTGGTTGTAGGTGAGGGTCAAATCCACGCTCGATGACGAAAGTTGCTCCGCCGTCGCGCCGGAGAAAATCTCGGACAGGTGTAGCCGGACATTGGGATAGGCACGTGAGACCTGGCGCATCAAGGGTACGCCAATGGCCTTTACCGCCGAATGCGCAAATCCGACCGAAACTTCACCGGCCACCTTTGTCCCTGTTGCCTTGATGTCCGCCTGTGCGGCTTCCATCGACCGCAAGATCGCCCGCGCATGTTCGTAAAGCCGCGCGCCGGAGGCCGTGGGGCGCACACCCCTTGGAAGCCGCTCAAACAGCGGCGTGCCAAGCTCGACTTCCAGGTTGGCCAGATGCCTGCTGAGCGCAGAGACTGCGACCCTTTCGCGTTCGGCGGCGCGGGCAAGAGCCCCTTCTTCAAAAATCGCGGCGAAGTATCGAAGCTGTCTGCTGTCCATGCTTTCTCAATATCAGAAAGTATGCATCGTAACATTATAATTTTGAGGAATATCGGCATCGTCTAGTGTTGCAGATATGGACGCAGGGAGGGCTTCCAGGTGGCAGATCAATTCAAACCGCTTGATGGCGTTCGGGTCGTGGAGATGACCCATATGATCATGGGTCCAAGCTGTGGCCAGATCCTCGCCTACTTCGGGGCGGAGGTCATAAAGGTCGAGCCGCCCGCAGGCGACAAGACGCGCCATCTGACGGGTATGGGGCGCGGGTTCTACCCCAGTTTCAACCGCGGGAAAAAGTCGATCACCCTCGACCTGAAATCGAAGGCCGGGACCTCTGCTCTGGACGCCCTTCTGGCAACCTCGGATGTCTTTATCGAGAATTTCCGCGACCAGTCGCTTGCAAAGATGGGCTTTGCGCCGTCGGTGCTGCGCGAAAAACACCCCAAGCTAATCGTCGCGTCCTGCAAAGGCTTCTTGCATGGTCCCTACCAGGACCGCACCGCGATGGACGAGGTCGTTCAGATGATGACCGGCATCGCCTATATGACCGGGCCAACGGGGCGTCCCCTGCGCATTGGGTCATCGGCCAATGACATCATGGGGGGGCTCTTTGGTGCCTTTGCGGTGCTTGGGGCTTTGCTGGAACGGAAGGAAACCGGGCAAGGCCGCGCGGTGCGCGTCGGTCTCTTTGAGAACTGTCTGATGTTGGTCATGCAGCATATGGTCCAATTCGAATTGGAAGGGCGCGAACCCTCCCCCATGCCGGAGCGCGAGTTTTCCTGGCCGGTCTATGACATTTTCGACACCCTCGACGATCGGCAGATTTTTGTCGGGGCAGTGACAGAAGGGCATTGGGGTATTTTGTGCAAAGCCATCGGGTTGGAACACCTTATAGAGGACAACCGACTCCAAACGAAGATGGATCAGATCAACGCGCGGAAATGGACGGTCCCGATCTTCGCTGAGGCGATTGCGAAGCGGGATTTTGATGCGCTCATAGAGATGTTCGAGGCGTCTGGCATCCCCTTCTCGCCCATCAATCGCCCGGCGGATATGTACCGTGATCCGCACGTCATGCGCCCCGGGGGCCTGCACAAATCCCATTTGCCGGGTGGTCAGGCGTTTCGCGCGCCGGGCTTGCCGATTGAGGTGGATGGAGACATCCCAGCGCCTGCATCGCTCAATGTAGCTGATGTCGGTGATGACACCGCAGCCATCCTGGCAGAGATTGGTCTGTCCCCTGCCGAGGCGCGGGCAGCAAGCGGTTCCGAGCGGAGGAAGACGGCATGAGCCGCGTCCAAGCCGCATATCCCCCGGACGAGGTGATCCTGCGCGAGGTCGGCTTGCGCGACGGTTTGCAGATGGTGGGGCGCTTTCCATCGACAGAGGCCAAAGCCGAATGGCTGCACCTTGCGGCGGCGGCAGGCGTGACGCATTTTGAGGTCGGGTCTTTCCTGCCAGCCAAGGCGATGCCGCAGTTTGCCGATGTCAGGCACGTCATCGGAGCTTGCGATGATCTTGGTCTTCATTCTGCGGCACTTGCCCTGAACGAACGTGGGGTTGAGGACGCCCTGCAAACGCCTGTCAGCGAGATTGTCACGGTCGTTTCCGCGACCGAAGAACACAGCCGGGCCAATGCCCAACGGTCCCGCGACAACGCAATTGCACTGGTCCGCAGAACCGTCGACCTTGCCCGCGCCGCTGACACGCAGCCGCTTGTTCAGGCGGGCATCTCGATGGCTTTCGGATGCTCGATTGCGGGCGAAGTTGACCCCGACGACGTGGTGCAGGTGGCCGCGCGCTGTGCAGAGGCGGGCGCGGACCTCATCGGACTGGCTGACACCGTGGGCTTTGCCGGGCCAGCGCAGATCAGCGATTTGGTCACGCGCCTGCGGCGCGAAATCGGTGACACCGTCCTGAGCATCCATCTACACGACACCCGTGGCATGGGGGTGGCAAACGCCTCCGCCGCTTTGGATGCGGGCGTGCGCGTGATTGACGGCTCTCTTGGTGGTCTTGGGGGTGTCCCTTTGCGCCGGGGGCCACCGGGAATGTGGTCTTTGAAGACCTTGTGTTCCTGTGCGAGCGCAACGGCTTTGAGACAAGCATCGATCTGGAGAAACTGATGGCGGTTCGGGAAATCGCCGCCTCGGAAATGCCCCAGGAACAGCTTTACGGCGCGCTCGCCCGCGCCGGAGCACCGCGCCAGATCAACTGGCGGGCCTAAAGACGACCTAAACAAAAGTGGAGGAGACTATGAATATCCAAAAGACAACCGCAGCAGCCCTTTTGGCAGCGACAACACTGAGTGCTCCAGCCTTTGCGGAAGCAACCGAGATGCGCTGCAGCCACCAACTGCCGCCAGCGCACCACATCGCAAAGGTGATCGATCAGTGGGCCGCTGAGATTGAGACCCTGTCAAACGGGGAGATTGACGTGCAGATCTTTGGCGCCAACAGTCTTGTGGGCGCGCGCGAAAACATCGCCTCTGTCGCCAAAGGCAATATTGAGTGCGCCTTCTCGATCAATCCGCAGTGGGGCAAGACACTGCCGATCATGAACGTCACGCTCAAGCCCTATGCGGTTACGGACCTGGACACCCTTGCGGAATGGCCGAGCAGCGAAGCGGCGGCTTTCCTTGACGAAAAGCTCCTGGAGAAGGGCGTCAAGAACGCAGTCTGGCTCTTTACCACCCGGATGACAGCGATGACGTCGAAAGGATCGCCACTGATCAACCCCGAAGATTTCGATGGCGTGAAAATTCGTGGGCTAAACCCGGTGGCAGATGCGGGCCTTGTGGCCATGGGTGCCGCGCCCTCGGCAATGTCGGGCTCAAAGGTCTATGAGGCGCTGTCGACCGGCGTGATCGACGCGGGCATGACTGATATTGCGGCGGCCTATTCGCGCAAATACTTCGAGGTGCAGGATCACGTGACGGTTGTGCCGCTCTTCAGCGTGTTCTTCCACGGCTATCTGAACCCGGCCTGGTATGACGGTCTGACGGACGCTCAAAAAGCCGCGATTGACGAAGCGGGTGCAAAGGCGGCGGAATGGGCCGTGGCCGCCTCGGAAGAGGCCTCAGCCTCTGCCCCCGCGCAGTTGGAAGAAAACGGCATGAAGGTCCATTTCCAGACGCCAGAAGAAGAAGCTGCCCGGAAGGCCCTCATGGTGCCTGCCTATGACACGTCTTTTGGCGATGCGACAGGTGAAGACGGCGTCAAACTGCTGGAACTGATCAGTCAGATCTCCAACTGAGATGAAGCTTGATCTGGAAGACACAGCCCCCGAGGCCCTACCGGTCTCGGGGGTGGAAAGGGCCGCCCGCCTGGTGACGTTGACCGGCGCTGGCATCGCCGCCCTTTTGGTTCTCATCGTTTTTGCAGTGGTCTCCTACAGCGTCTTCATGCGCTACGTGCTTGGCACCCCCGTTACCTTCTCGGATGAGCTGAATGGTTTCATCGTTGTGGCGATGGTGGCCCTTGGCGCGGGCGAAGTTCTGCTGCGGGGGGAGCATTTCGGGGTTGATCTGCTGACCGAGCGCGCAGGCCCCCGCACCCAATGGCTGGTAGACATATGGGGGATGGTCGGCGTGATCATCGTGGCCTCCGCCGTGCTTTATAGCGCCGTCCTAATGGTGCAGTTTTCCTATGACTTCGGCGTTTATTCCGAAGGGTATCTGGGCGTGCAGATGTGGATCCCGCAAGGGTTCCTGTTGATCGGCATGATGATCCTCATCCTGGCGGCTGTGGCGCGCATATTCACACTTTTGACGGTGCGCAGGCCATGATGACGTTCCTCATCCTCGCGGGGCTAATCGTCCTGCTGCTGACAGGCATGCCGATCTTTGCAGGCCTTGGTCTCACCTCACTGATCATTATGATGCTGACCGAAGGCAACGTGAACTCCGCCGCCGACACGGTCTTTGCCAAGCTGAACAACGGGCTTTTGACGGCCATCCCAATGTTCGCCTTCATGGCCCATGTCATGATCCGCGCAGGCGTGGTGAAAGACCTTTATGATGCGGCCAACGCCATGGTGGGCCATCTAAAGGGCGGCCTCGGCGTCGCCACAATCCTGTCCTGCACCATCTTTGCGGCCATATCAGGGTCCTCTGTCGCCACCGCGTTGACCATCGGTTCAACCGCCATCCCGCAGATGAAGCGTTACAACTACAAGCCAAGCTATTCTTACGGCGTGATCGCAGCGGGAGGCACGCTGGGCATCCTGATCCCGCCGTCAGGGCCGCTGATCCTCTACGCTATCGTGACGGAAGCCTCCATCGGCGCGCTGTTCCTTGCGGGGCTGATCCCCGGCATCATGATGGCCACCATCTTTGCCGTCTGGGCAATGGTCAGCGCAGGTTTCGGCGGCACCGTGGTTGCGCAGCCCTTTGCCGGGATGGGCGTCATCTGGGCGCGGATGAAACAGTCGATCTGGGCGCTGCTGATGCCGCCGGTCGTGCTGGGCGGCATATACCTTGGTATCTTCACCGCAACAGAAGCGGCGGCCATCGGGTGTCTTTATGCACTGGTGATCAGTGTCGTCGTCTACCGGAATTTTGGTTTCAGCGATCTTTGGATCACCGCCTTTGAGACAGTACGCACCACCGCCATGCTGTTCATGATCCTCGCTGCTGCAGCCCTCTTTGGACATGCCGTGACGATCATCCGCTTGCCGATTGAAATCGTGGAACAGGTCACGGCCATCGGCCTAAGCCCAGCTATATTCGTTGTTGCAGTCATGTGTCTGATCTTGGTCCTCGGGATGTTTTTAGAGACAATCTCAATCATCCTAATCACGACACCAATCGTGTTCCCGGTCATGTTGGCGCTCGGAATTGACCCGATCTGGTACGGCATCCTCCTGATGATTAATCTTGAACTGGCCCTAATAACACCACCCGTGGGTATGAACCTATTTGTCATCAAGGGTATCGCCAAAGCCCCACTGTCAGAAGTCATTCGAGGTGCCCTGCCTTATGCCGCATTGATGCTGCTCGGGTTGATATTGGTATTTGCGTTTCCCGCACTGTCGACTTGGCTGCCAGAAGCGGCAGGTTTTGGCGGGTGAACTGCAAGCTTATAGGCTGTGTCCAGAAGCAAAGTCAGCCCGATCTTTTCCGGCTTAGCCGGACGCGTAAGCGGTCATATGTTAATTAGATTGCTCTATGGAAGCTTTGCACAATAATGCCGCCTTTCGATCGAAACGCAGCTTATGGCCGCAAAGAGGCCATACCTCCCAAATTGCTGCAATGAGGCGAATGTCCGGTAACTGGTAGTCCGGGTGGCGAAATGCCGCCCTCGTGAAAATCGACCGAACTGCTAGTGACAATGGACTACTTGCACGGAGAACATGATGCCACCAGTAGAACTGCTTTTTCCATTCCTGGCCGCAACGGCGATTTTCGCGTTCACACCCGGCCCTGGAATGCTCTATATGGCTGTTCAAACAATGGCCCACGGAGCAAGGGCGGGATGGCTCAGTTCCGTCGCATTTCACCTCGCGTCCTATTTGCACATCTTTGCGGCTGCTTTCAGTGTGACTGTTCTTCTGCAAACCGCGCCAATCTTGTTGATCGTTCTCAAGATCACTGGGGGTTGTTACTTGATTTGGATGGGAGTCCGACTGTGGAAACGCCCAAGACTCGATGTTGCAACAAGCCAATCAGACGCGAAATCTTCGCGACGGGCTTTTCGCGATAGTCTCACCGTCGAAGTACTGAACCCGAAATCCGCACTCTTCTATTTCGCCTTTCTACCCCAATTCACAACACTAGATGCGACCTCTCCAGTTTGGTTGCAAATCCTAGCACTCGGCGTCATCGCCAATGTAGCCTTCAGCCTTTCGGACATCGTTTGTATCGTTTTTGCGCGACTTGTTGCGGCCAAAGCAGCAGCCTCGGCTCGCCTTGTAGCGTGGGGGCGATGCCTCGGAGGCACCATTCTTATCGCATTGGGTGCAAGGATCGTCGCGGATGCGCGCTAGTTCAACGGACATTCACTACCGGCAATGGAACGGCAGCAAAGTCCCCGCTGCAGGTTTTGACGGGGTCACCAGCTAATGACTGCTTTGAGCCCAAAACCACCAATGCTGCAAAGTGAAGCAATGGCTGCTAACAGCTTCAAAGCTTGCGAAAATACTGAGCGCTTTGATACGCCTACTCTTCAAACCAGCCTGTTTGCAAAGCGCGGGCCCAACTGCTCCGCCCGTTTCGCAACGCGCAATCACTGGCCCTTTTTGTATCGTAAGAGATAGAGCGGAAAGTGGCGCTCCAATCGCCGTTCCGCCTTTCCAATAAAGCATATGACGCGTTTGGGTTACCCGTTTGCATGTGATGGTAGACTGGCAAGTGATCGTCGTAGGCCGGACAACCGACACTTCCGGGATTCACTATCAGGCGACCATCCGGCAACCGAACGCATCGTGGGATGTGAGTGTGGGCGCATAGAATGAGTTTTGCCTCTAGACCGTTGGCTTCCGCGGTGACTTCTGCCAAATTCGCTGAACGCACAACGCCGTTTTGCGTTACGCGTTCAAGCCAATAGGTAGAGTCGCTTGTCGGAGTAGCATGGCATAGAAAGACGTCTCCATAGATAGCTCGTGTTGTTGGAAGGTCAGCTATCCAGCGCAGGTGTTGTTCCGACAGTTGATCAAAGGCCACCCGATCCGAAGGCCCCATTTCAGATGGATCTTGTTCAATGAGATATCGATCATGATTGCCTCGAACTGAGACAAAATCGCGATCCATGAGCAGAGTTGCAGTCCGTGCGGCATCTATTGGGCCACTGAAGAAATCGCCGAGATTCACAGCGTCCTTGACCCCAAGGCTATCCATGTCTTGAAGCACCGCCTCTAGTGCAAATGAGTTGCCATGTATGTCAGCGAGCGCCGCAAATTTCATATCCGAAACACCAAGTCCAAGAATGTTATAGTCGGAGCATACAAACCAAAGAAACAGACGTTAAGGCCTGGCCGTGAAACGGCAACTTTGTCCCGCAAAACGGACCACACACCAGCTCGTGGCAAGGGACCGCTTTCTGCGTATTTGCTGCTCGAAGTTCTTCACAGGGAATACTGTACGGCACCTCAACCTACACTCCAAAGACTGCCACATGGGATAGTGAGCGGGCACGAAAACCACAACAACAACCACAATCGAAGCATCCCAAATCCCACGCAAAACGAGATAAGACGGGGTGTGAATGACCCGTGTGTCAAACCCGGTCAGGAAGGACCCACGTGGTCGGGCGAGCTCCAAGCTGATTTGGTTATTCAAGCACTACAGCGACGAAGATGTTTCCCTTGCCAGGAGGCTACCAAAATACAGCAAGTATTCGGAGTTCTTATCAGGCGAGCCTTCAGGAAATCGACAGGGCAAAAGGTACTTCCTATCCCTCTTGGTTGCTTCAAGCATTATCGATGGAGCATGAGGCGTGTTCTCAAGGATCCACTTTTTCCAAGCATAAATTGGTCCATCTTCATCCAGACCGATTGCGATCACAGAAAGCCCTGAAGGGCTGGAACTTTGCGCCTTCATTGCTGGCCGAAAAGCCCCAGTGTTATTTTTATGTTCCTTTTCTTGTTTGGTGCCACTCTGCTTGGCCAACCTAGTCAATCCTGATTGACCATCTCGGCAAATAGGGTTGGCATATGCGGTCACTTCATCCTCTTCCGGTTCAAGGACCGAAAAGTCGATGATGTACTTGTTGGATACCCCTTTGCCCCCAGACCAAACACGGATAGCACCACGATGTTTTAGTTCCTTGATTGCATTGGTTACAGACGTTCTGCTGACGAGTAAGCTGGAGGCAAGAAGTCCCTGGCTTGGATCACAGCGCCCATTTTTCCAGTTGCGACGGTGCACAAGTTCCACAAAAACCCTCAGAGCTGTTCTGGTCAGTTTAGGATCGACCTGTGTCCAGTAACGTACAAGTCGGAATTTGTCGCCATACGTCACTTTGCGTGTTTGCTGATTACCCGTCATAGCGAGGCCTGCTGGGACTGCTGCTCGATCCAGTCTTCGACATCACAATTGCGGTAACGCACGGTCCGATGACCGAGTTTGATGAAGTTTGGGCCTTCGCGTTTCATGGCCGCGATTTCAAGGAAGCGGACACTCAGCCCGAAAATCTCTTCCACCTCTTTCCGGGTTAATAGCCTGTTCTTGTCCATAGCTTGCCGATGCCTCTCGAGCTGCTCAAAAGTTGCACGAATTGTCTCATCGCCCTCAGCTTCAGACTATTTGGGGGGCTACAGTTTTCTCACCCTATCAATCTAACTCTCTGATTTCTTTTAATGAAACTCTGCTGCTTACAGGTATCTCGCCAACTTGAGTGTTCACAGCACTCTTGTGATCCCTCCATGCCTCACGCGCAGCGTTTTCCGTGAGACCAAATCTCTCGGTCGCTACTGTAACCAAGTCATTAACGCTTGGCCTTCGACCTTCCGACGCGTAGTCCTGATAGGCCTGCGCCATCCATTTACCTGCCTCCCGGCGAATGACGTGCAAAGGCTTTTGCTGAGCAAACCAGGCGGTCGGCAGATCTGACGAAAAGCAAAAACAGTATGCTGATTTCCGCCGTGCATAGTGGATGTTTGCCGTTTGGGATGGGTGACAAAGGCGTGAGCTCGAAGGCAGCTCTTCACTGGCCAGTATGCGACCTTCCGCAAAAGCCTCCTTGATAAGGCTTTTCCACGAAGCCTCCAGCTCATCTAGCCGCTCAAGAAATTCAAACCACGGCTCGCTCAACTGATAGTAGTGAGAAGATCCATCCAAGAAGTTAGAAAGGCCGGCATCAACCAATCGTTTCGAACGAATTTCGTTCTTTGATACGGACCCGTATTCCACAACTCGTGAGGCTCTATCCTGCATGTAAATTTTGATGGTCTGGTTCATCTGACCGATCAGGTCAGCAGGTCGTTCGGAACACATACTTTGGCGCGTTCTAGCCTCAACTAGGAAGCCTCTACCTGCTGGAAACCAAGGCATCGCATACCCGTCAAGCACGGACTGTCGTTGCCCATTCGCAAATGCGACCTCACTAACACGTTTCAGAATCGCTGGTTCCACGGTCTTTGGCCCGAATACTGAAAGACCAGGAGCCCGCGCTTCCAGATACTCCAGTAGTGGCAGCGGCGGGGTAGGTTGTTTTGGGTCCAGAACTGAGAGGCCCGTCAGCAGCTGTCTGACCGCGCTCACATCATCTAAGGCATCCTGATCGCCAGTCTCATCGACGGCACTATGGCTTAAGATTTTCATGGGCACCGTAATGTAGAACTCCGGTTCTTTTCACTAGCTCATCACAAACATTTTCCATCGCCGGCCTCAGTGCGTCCAGTGATGGCCTGACATATCTGGCCCCGGTGATGGTGATCGGCGTGTGATTGAGCAGCCGACCGACGATCTCTTCGAGAACCCCTGCTTCCATCGCGACCGTCGCGAAGGTGCGCCGGTGCGCATGTGGGGACCAGCTGAGCTTGCGCGTGTTTGTTATCCGCCCGCTGCTGCTTTTGGGGGACGGGAACACCCATTGAGAACTAAGGCCTCTAACAGGCACCAAGATCTCATGGTGGACCTGCAGGATGGGCAGATCAAAGCTCCGGCCATTCTTCGTCATCGGAAGATGAATCCTGTCCTCGTGGATATGCTTCCACTCGAGTTCTAATGCTTCTGACTTCCTGAAGCCTGTGAAGAGCAGCAGCTCGTAGAAGGCGGCGTGGATCGGGTTGTCCAACCCGTCGACCTCATCGCGCCATGCGGATAGGTCCTCGATGATCGTACCGGGCGGACGTTCATCATACCACTCAATCGCCATCGTCGGACACTCGGGGAGATCGTGAACTCTGCGGGCGTGGTTCCACACTGTGCGGAAGTACTTGAGTGTATGGTTTGCTCCGGAGGGCGTGCTCCGCATGGAATGGTGCTTCTCAACAACCATCGATTTGGTGATCTCATCCAGCGGCAGATTGAGCCATTCCTTGAGGTGCAACTCGAACAGTTGGCGTAGGCTCTTGCGGTGTGTCTCTGATCGAAGCTGGGGTCTTGCGAGATAGGCATCTAAAGCAGCTTGCAGCCGTGGCGCGCCGATCTGGATCACCTTGCCAGCCCCCCTGCCCCAATCCAGCGCAAAACCCAAAGCCGTCTGTCGCGCGGTATCCGCCGTGATCAAGGGGTATCGGCCGATCAGCACACGCCTTGTGCGCCCGCCGACGTCCTTCTGGAAATACCAGGTCTTCGCCTTCTTTCCGACGAACATCACCAGGCCCTTTACCTCACTGTCCCAGTGCTTGGCTGTGCCGGTTTCTGTCTGGGGAAGCTTGCGTACGAAGGTCTCTGTGAGCTTTGGCATATGTCGGCTTTTTGTCGGTATACATCAGAAATCATCAGATGCCTCAGGCAGCCATGACAGCTAGATTATTAAATCTTTATAGAATATTAGCAAGCATGTGATACCATCAGAAAAACACACGCTTTGCTTGGAAGGCTGAGGTAATAGCCAGTATACGACGCCCGCTCAGCAGGGTACGGCTTAGGACGTAGAGAAGGTAAGGTCAAGCACATGCTTGTCCGTAAAGGCGGAGGAAGGACATATGAGCAAACCGATTGCTGTGATTATTGGTGTGGGTGACGGTCTTTCAGCCGCCCTCGCCCGCAACTTAAGCGTCGATCATGACCTGGTCCTTGCGGCACGGAGGGCGGGAACCGGACCTTCTCTGCAGGTGCATGCACGCAACTGGCCACAACACAAGCAGACATTCGACCAAGCCTTTTCACTGAAGGCGGCAAAGGTGGACAGCGATTTTTCGGCGCGTTTTGGTCAGAACGTCAAGCGACTAAGACCGTTGCAAAAAACCAAATACAGCCAAAACTACTGAAGCAACGCCATGCTTAGCCATGGAACGAAACTCACAGCGGCCAGCACAAGAAGCATGATCCCGACAAAAGGCACAGCTGCTGCGACGACATCGGTAAATTTCTCTTTGAAGGCCGTCATGGCCACCACCAAGTTGAAGCCAACCGGAGGCGTCAGCAGGCCAATTTCCAGATTGATCACCATGATGATACCGAAATGTACGGGATCAATTCCATAGCTGGCGGCAATGGGCATCAGGATCGGGGCCATGATCAAAATGGCGGCATTGATGTCCATCAGGCAACCCACCGCGAGCAGCAACAGGTTTACGCCCAGAATGAACAGGATCTTGCTTTCGATATTGGTCGTCAGCCACTGCGCGAGGGATTGGGGAACCATTTCAGTGGTCAGCAGGATGTTCAGGCTCATGGCGATTGCAATAATTGGCACGAGCGTGCCAAGAAGCTGCGAGGTCTCCACCACCGTGGCGGCGAGCTTGCGCAACGTGATCTCGCGGTAAATTACGAATTCCACAAAGAGCGCGTAGGCCAGTGCGACGGCAGCGGATTCAGTCGCGGTGAAGTATCCCGAATAGATGCCGCCCAAGAGAATGACTGGCATCAGTAGTGACCAAATGCCTTCCCTCACAGCGCTGAAAAATGCGCGCGCATCAAACTGTGTTTTTGGAAGATGCCTGTTTTTGACCAGCGAATAAGTCAGAAGCACCGAAGTCAGAAGAAGGCCTGGGATCAGCCCTGCGAGGAAGAGATCGGTAATCGAGGTTTCGGTGATGATCCCATAGACAATAAGCGGAATAGAGGGCGGGATGATCACACCTAAAGTGCCCGCGCTGGTGATGGCCCCAAGCGCGTATTTCTTGTCGTATCCCTCGTTCAAAAGTGCGGGGTAGAGGATGGACCCAACTGCCAGCAGGGTGACCATGCTGGAGCCGGAGATCGCCGCAAAGAATGCACATGACAGAATAGACGCCGCACCTAGCCCGCCAGGCAAGGCGCAGGTTGCGCGGCGCATGACATCCACCAACCGCACCGCGATGGATCCCTTTGTCATCACGGATCCCACCAGCATGAACAGGGGGATGGACAGGAACACCTCCTTGTTAACGGCGTTCCACATATCCTCCAGCAGGTATTGGATCTGGCCATCACCGTACACCATGTGGATGTAGGCTGCGCTGAAGAACAGGATCGCGATCAGGTTCTGGCGCAAGGCCAGCAGCAGAAAAATCAGACCAAAGAGAAGCAGCGACATCATTGCTCTGCCACCTGCTCAGCCGGTTTGAGATCTGGCCGCAGCACGAAAATCACAAAGCGGATCGCGGCAGAGAAAAAGCCATAGGGCATGATCCATTGCACTGTCCAAAGCGGGATAAGGATAACGGGGACCGTTTCCTCCCACTGGTAGTTTTCCTGCACCATCGTGAAGGCAAAATACCCCATTGTGGCAAAGGCCATTGCCGATAGCAGATCGCCGAAGCGTGCCACGAAAGGCTGGTGGCGTTTCGGCGTCCAGCCGTCTGCAAAGCGGGGACGCAAATGCTGGTTCTGTGCCGTGGCCAGCCCAAGCCCGAAATAGGCGGTGGCGATGACAAACAGGACCGCCGCGCGTTGCACGCCGTAGATCGAGTAGTTGAAAAACTCACGTGCAAAAACGTCGGAGATCATGGCAAGCGCCACGATTGCGTAGCAGAGGCCCGCCAGCGTGGCCTCCATCAAAAAGAATAAGCGCAAGAAGCGGGCCATGACGTCTCCGGTCCGGGGATGGGGCGGCATCGTCTCTGCCACCCCAGTGTGCGGGTTTATTTCCGGCAGGCTGCGACAGCGTTTGTTACGTCGCCCCAGAAGGCTTCCGCTTCGCCGCCGATCTCGGTCACCAACTCCGCATGCTTCGAACCACCGGCTTCACGCCACACGGCCAGCTCTTCATCGCTCAGCTCATAGACCTGACCGCCGGCCTTCTGGAATTCACCAACCAGATAGGCATCCATGCCCCGCACACCGGCGCGCAGACCGTTTTGGTCGGGCAACGAGGCCATCAGCTTTTCCTGATCCTCGGCGCTCATCTTGTTCCAGATATCCAGGTTCATGACGATCATGCCGCTGTCGTGGCTATGGCTGGTCAGGGTCAGGTGCGGTGCCGCTTTAGCAAAGCCCATGGCGACGTAGAGGATGTTCTGCATGCTACCGGATTCAATCAGGCCGGTTTGCAGTGCAGAGGTCATTTCTGAGAACGGAATGTAGATGCCGTTCACGCCCAGAGCGTCATAGAAATTCTTGGCTGCCGGGGACACGTTTACACGGACCTTCATGTCCCCCAGCTGATCGGGGTTCGCGATCTTTTCAGGGCCGAACATGTTGGCAAAACCCAGCTCGTTCCACTGGAGCAGCTTGAGGTTGCGCGCCTCAAGAAGCGGCTCAAGCGTGCCGGTCAGGTGATTGTCATAGACACAATCAACTTCTTCCGCGGAATTAAAGAGATAGGGGGCAGACAAAAGCGATGCCTCTGGCACCTGTGTTGCCATGCCGGGGGTGGAGATCACGCCGATGGCGATCCGGCCGCGTGTGATTTGCTTGAGCACGTCCACCTCGGTGCCCAGTTGCGACCCGTTGAACAGCGCCACGGTGTAAGCGCCGCCTGTTGCCTCTTTGAACGCTTCCGCGAACGCCTCCGAGTGCTTGACCCAAGGCGTGCCTGCCGGAGCAGAGCTTGCCCAGCGAAGCTCTGTCTCGGCCTGTGCGGCACCTGCGCTGACCGCGAGGATCGCCGACGCAATGCCATTCTTCAATACTGTCTTCAGTTTCATCTTCTCTCTCCTCCCTGGAGTTCTTGTTAAGGGGTTGCCGGTGACCAAGCGCGTTGGTCCCGAGGCTGTGTCGCCCTGCACGGGCGGCAATGCAGCAAGTTGGTGTTTGGCGACTTTGCGGGTCGCCGTTCTGGGAAAATCGGCGGTAAACTCGATGTATCTGGGCCGTTTGAACGCGGCGAGACGATCGCCGC
Organism: Sulfitobacter sp. GN1-4; assembly: GCF_055693825.1. Classification (NCBI taxonomy): domain Bacteria; kingdom Pseudomonadati; phylum Pseudomonadota; class Alphaproteobacteria; order Rhodobacterales; family Roseobacteraceae; genus Sulfitobacter; species Sulfitobacter sp. GN1-4. The sequence continues at coordinate 2,953,273 of NZ_JBVFUQ010000003.1, forward strand.
AGTGTGCGGCGATGGACTTGGCCTGATCTTCGGTCTTTGGCGCGCCTGCGTTCAGGATGATGAAGGCTTTGACCTCTTCCTTGCGCAGCGGATCTGCGACGCCCACTACGGCAGCCTCTTGGACGGCAGGGTGCTGAAGAATCGCGGCCTCAACCTCGCGCGCGGCGATGTTTTCGCCTGAGCGTTTGATCATCTCTTTCAGACGACCTTTGATATACAGGGACCCATCCTCATCGATGCTGGCCAGATCACCGGTGCGGAACCAGTCACCGGCAAAGCTGTCTTCGGTCGCAGAGGGATTGTTGTAGTAGCCCAGCAGCATGTGCGGTGTGGTGACCAGCAGTTCCCCGGACTGACCGGCGGGCAAGGTCCTACCATCCGTGTCCACCACTTTGATCCGGCATCCTTCCATCGGCGTGCCGCAGCTTCCGGCGTGCGCGTTCACGTCCAGATCTGTGGGGGCTGCTGTCACGCCTCCCACTTCGGTCATGCCGAATGCGTCCCGTCCAATGGGGCCGAACAGACGGCGTAGTTTTGCGATGTTGTGCGGACGCCAGGCGAAGGTGTTTACGAATTTCAGCGGCCAGTTATATGTCTGATCTTCGGACAAGGACTGAATGAACGGTTCGGGGAATGAAAAGTAGTTGATCTGAAATCGTTCAAGCCAGTCAGGCAGTGCTGACAAGCTCATCTTGTCAACGATGTGGGCCGTCGCGCCAGCGTGCATCGACAGAAGCAGCTGCCACTGTGCATCCATGTAAAAGAACGGCGACCAGATCAGAGTCGATCGGATGTCATGCGTACCAAACTCGGCACGCGCACCTGTGCGGAAATGATCCCAATAGGCTTGCGTCAACATGCATCCCTTGGGGCGGCCGGTTGTGCCAGAGGTGTACTGGATAGAAAACAGACCGTTGTTCTGTGTCGCCTGCGGCGCACCGTCTTCGCCATGTGTCAGAAGGTCATGCCAATCGCTGTTACCCGCTTCCTGGCCCGCATGCGTGATGATCAAAGACAAGTCCAACGCGCGGACGTCATCGTTTTGCAAAAGGTGTTTCAACGAGATATCGATGATCAGCACTTCTGCGTCCGCGTTCTTCAACGCGAAAGCCAGTTCTGAAGGCACATACGCAGGGTTCAGAGGCGTCAGAACCGCACCCAACCGAGCGAGCGCGAACCATGTGATTGTACCTGCCGGGCAACTGGGCAGCATAATCGCAACATGAGTGCCGGACCCGACGCCCAGACGCGCCAAACCTGTCGCACACGCCCGAACCTGCTGGGCCAGCTCATCAAAAGTCAAACGGGTGCCAGACTGCACCCAATGCGCCGCATCACGCGCCCCGAACCGACGTGCTGCATCGTGCAAAAACTGATCAAGCGGGTTTAGGGCGTCATACATCACGATCACTCTGACAACGGAGGCTTTGTGGCAAAGGCAAGCCGCTGCAGGCGGTACATGTCCTCGACCACATCCAGCGCCATGTCGCGGTTCAAATGCTGAGTGCGCTCATAGGCTTGCAATTCCGTTTGCAGCGCCAGCGCAGGCATTTCAGCGATACGCTCAGCAATCGCAGTGGCGCGTTGCAGCAAGTCGTCATCCGCCACAACTTCATTCACCAAGTGGTTGTGCAGCGCAAACTCCGCATCCATCAACTCGCCCGTCAGCACCATCTGCATCGCCGCAGTGTAGGGGATTTGCTGCGCCATCTGAGAGGCTCCGGCAGCGCCGCCCATGCCAAAAGTGATCTCGGGGAACCCGAACCTGGCGGCAGGTGTCGCAATCCGCAATTGCGTCAACATCAGCATGTAAAGCAGCCCTTGACCTACACAGGCCCCGTGAACAGCAGCGATGAGCGGTTTGGTTTGTTTCAGGCGCAGCGTCTCGCGTTCCCAGCCTGGATAGGTTTCGACCGTTTGATCTGCGCTTGCGCCATAGTGCCGATGGATCATCTCACTTTGCGATAGATCTGGACGCGGCGACTTGATGTCATCGCCTGCGCAAAAGGCGCCATCGCCCGTGCTGCGCCAGACCCCGACTTTCAAAGCTGGGTCGCTGTAAAAGGCCTTTAGGGCGTCGTGAAATTGTTTGTGAATGCCCGCATCAAACACGTTGACGGGTGGGTTGTCCAAAACGATGTGCGCCACCGCACCTGTCCGCTCAAGCCTGATCACTCTCGTATCCTCCCTAGCCCAAAGGCGTACAAAATCAGAATTAGAATTTCAATCCTGTTTTCTCGGCGTGATCTGGCATACATAAATTTGGATCGATAGAGTAAGGGCTGGGTAAGGAGCGTTCGGATGCCGGTTTCCACGAAATCACAAAAGCCGCTTCAGAAGCGGAGCCAGGAAAGTCAGCAGAAAATCCTGAACGCTGCCGAGGATCTTTTTGCGGAGCGCGGGTATCGGGCGACCAAGATCTCGGACATTATTTCGCAGTCCGGATGCTCGGCCGGCTCGTTCTATCACCAATTCAAAGACAAACGCGAAGTCGCGGAAATTCTACACAACCGTTATATCGCATTCATGGAACAGACGATTGACCAATTGGTCGAAGAAACCCGCGAAGACGAAGACATTCGTTCCATGCTGACCCGTGTGCTGAGCCATGCTCACATTGCGCTGTCAGGTCACGTGGGCGCGCGTGAGGCGATTGTAGATCTGTCGCATGAGGCCCCGGAAATAGCCGAGCGCAGCTATCAGCTAACCAATCGTTTCCTGGCGCAGATGCGTGACAAATTCGATGTGTTCCACGGTCAAATCAATCACCCGAACCCGACCGCCGCGATCGAGAACGCCTTGCAAATGACCCTAATTGTCCTGACCCAGCACACGTTGAGGGCACGCAGGCACTTGCCAAAGGACACCGAAGACCTGATCTCTGTGTTGGTCGATGCAGCCTGCGGGATTTTGAAACTGTCCGAGCCCAAGCCGTCATGATTTCTATAAGGGACGCGTTCGCTGGGCTGGACACAATCGATCTGGCGACACTGGTGAAGAACAGCGAGGCCACCGCGTTGGAGATCACCGATGCCGTGATAGCGCGTATCGAGGCGCTCAACCCCATTTTGAATTTCATGACCACCTGCGACTTTGATCGCGCAAGAGAGCGCGCGCGGGTCGCCAGTACGGATACCGCATTCGCGGGCGTGCCCTTTTTGATCAAAGACATGATTGACGTCGGTGGCCTACCCAGAACGGATGGGTCTCGGCTAATGCTTAACAATATCCCACAACAAAACGTGGCCTATGTGGATGCAGTCGAAGCCGCGGGGCTGAACATCCTCGGCCTCACAAACGTGCCCGAATTCGCAGCGGGTATCACTACGGATAACGAGGTTTTTGGCGCGACGATCAATCCGCTGAACCCGAAGTACTCAGTGTTTTCCTCTTCTGGCGGCGCTGCTGCCGCGGTTGCGTCTGGTGTCGTTTCAATGGCCCATGGCACGGACGGCGGCGGGTCGAACCGTCTGCCGGCTTCTGCGACGGGCATTTTCGGCATGAAACCCAGTCGGGACAGGATGTACTCGGGCGAAGCAGACGGTAGCCATGACATCGCAAAAACCAATCATGTGCTGTCGCGAACCGTGCGCGAAAGCGCACTGCTTTTTTCGCTTACAGAAGACCACAGCGGACCTCTCGCGCCGGTTGGCTTTGTGGCAGAAGCCTCCACCAAACGCCTGCGTATTGGCATTGCTGTGGCTTCAGGGCGCGTGGATGCGGACACGGCAGCGGCACTTGGCAAGATGCAAGGCCTCTTGGAAAGTCTCGGTCACAAGTTGATCGAGGTTCCGTTTCCGGTCGACACCAACGCGTTTGCCGAAGCCTACATCGATTTTTTTCAACACGGCTCACGCACTTGCGGCAGATGGTTGAGGCGAGCACGGGACGGCCCATCGGGGAGACCGGCCTCGTCACACCCCTGGTGGCAAGCGGTGCAGAGCACCTGCAAGATTTGCCTCACGATCAAATTGCACGTGCAATGGATTATCTTCATTCCATGCCGGCCGTTTTCGCGCAGCTTTTCAATGACGTCGATATCCTCCTCACTCCCGTGTCCCCGGTCGTATGCCCGACGCACGACCAAGGCACTTGGAAAAACCCGTGGACCGACGCTGTCGCATTTGAGATGGTCAGGCACTTACAATTTACGGCTCCCGTAAACTTTGCAGGATGTCCGGCCATGGTAATGCCCTCCGACGTGGGCGCGCACACCAACATGCCCGTAGGAAGCCACTTCATCGCGCCCGTCGGAAAAGAAAAACGCCTGTTTGAGATTGCATACGAACTAGAAGCAGCAGCACATTCCTAGTGCCTAAAAAAAGCAACCAAAGAAGAAGTGGCGATCACAGAATGGCGAAGAACCCCAGTTTCGGTCGAAACTTGCGAACACAAGTTCGATTAAACCACTGCACCAACTCCGTCCTGTAACTCGCGAGCGCAGCGAACGGCTGATAAGCGGGACGCGCGGGCAGAAACTCGAAGGCGCAGTGAAAGGCAGCAATGGGCCGTCCTCGATACTACACTGCGAAATGCGCTTGTTGATGCTGCGCTGTCTCCGAGGTCTGCAAGGAGCCCTACTCAGCCATTGCGATTTTGTGCGGTGTGCGCTCGCAGCGCCAGGATTTTGGCGCATGCAAGCAGATCTGTGCTGGCATGCGGCGGAGCAACCGGTCATTCGTACCGGGATTGCCGGAAACTCTGTTTCTTAGCCTATGCGCCTATGGCCGGCCACTTGTTGAACCGCCCCGTGCGCTAGAAAAATGGCAGCTGGCAAAGCTTGGCCCGGTCGAGGCAACCTCCGCGCGCGACATTAATCTTGTCCCCGACGATAAGGTCCGCACGGACCAAGCCAAACCCGATCATAGACCCAACACGTGGCGACCATGCCCCGCAGGTCATGTGGCCAACATGCCTGTCGCCCTGCTGCACTGCGTACCAAATCGCGTGGCCGGGTCTGCGTTCGGGATTATCGAGCACTATGCCCAACTGCTGACGTTTGACACCGGTGGCCTTGATTTGCCGCAGCGCCTGGATGCCGACCACCTCATCTTCGAGGTCGAGATCAACGTGTTTGCCAAGACGCACTTCGAAGGGGTTTGTCTGATCATCCGTGTCACCACCGTAGGAAAGCAAACCACTTTCGATCCGCTCAATCGGACTGGGATTGCCCGGGCCGATCTCCCATGGCTGGCCCGCTTCTTTGATGATGTTCCAAAGCTCAGTGCCGCGCGTGCCATCGCGCAGATAAATCTCGAAACCGCCTTGTTTGGAATAACCCGAGCGCTGGATAACCAGCGGGATGCCGTTTATCTCGGCGGGTGCGAACCAGAAATATTTGAGAGCGCGCACCCAATCGCCAAAGACAGACGCGACGACATCCTCGGCCTTTGGGCCTTGCACCGCCATGGGCGAGACATCGGGCTCGCAAATCTCGACGTTCATCCCGCGCTCGGCCGCAATGGCCCGCGCCCACATGAGCATGTTGTTGTCGCCAATGGATAGCCAAAATGTACCGTCTTCATGTTTGAGCACAACGGGATCGTTGATCAAAACACCCCGGTGGTCGCACATAGGCACATATTTGCCTTTGCCAACCTCAATCTTCGACAGATCACGCACCGACAAAAGCTGCACCAAACGGGCGGCGTCGGGGCCGGTGATTTCGACCTGTCGTTCGACGCCGACATCCCATTGCGACACGCCGTTCATGAGCCGGTCGTATTCGGCGTCTGGGTCCCCATAAGACACAGGCATTAGCATGTTGTTGTAGGGGGAAAAGGCGGTGACGCCTTCCTGAATGGTTGCCTCGTAAAAAGGTGAGACGCGCAGCCGGGTATTTGGTCCGATTTCAGCCATGTGTTGCCCTAGTCGTTCAGTCGCGCAGCGGTCAGCGCCGCTTTCTTCAAAAGCCCTGACAGGGTCTCGCGTTCTGGTGCGGTCAGATTGCCCAATACCTCTTCCTGTCTTCGGCGCAGGTAATCTGCAACGTGCCCATGCAACGCGCGCCCGGCAGGCGTAATCCGCAGCCGCGATTGCCGCCCATCGTCCGGGTCAGGGGCGCGGTCTAAGTATCCTTCGTCCAACATTCGATGCACAGCGCGACTGATGGTATTGCGCGGCCTTCGCGAGATACGGGCCACGTCCTGCGCTGTCAGCACATCAAAATGCGAGAGGCAGGCCAGCAGGATGTATTCGGCACGTACAAGGCCAAAGTCACGTTTGATGTCCGCATAGGCGGGAAACACGATGGCATTGGCCAAATATGTAATGCGGTACGCCTCGGGGTATTCGATCGTGTCGAATATCCGCGTCAAGTCTGTGTCGTTTGATCCGTCCATGATCGCTTGCCCATTGCCAGTTCTGCCTTTCCTAGCGCATATTGTTCCAAATGGAACAACAAATACGACGACTCCATGGTCGCAAAGGAACCAAATGACTGAGCCGCGGACAAAACTGACTTTGCCTGAACTTGCCGCCAAAAAAGCGGCGGGCGAGCGGCTGGTGATGGTTGCTGTGGGAGAGGTGCTTACCGCGACATGGGCCGAACGCGCTGGTGTCGACATTGTAGGGGTCGGCGACAGCCTGGGTATGACGCTGCATGGTCATGAGAACACGCTGGCGATGACCGTTGACCAGATGATCATGCATACCCAAGCCGTGCGGCGAGGTGCGCAAAACACGCTCTGTTTGGTCTCCATGCCCTATGGGTCCTACGCGACGCCTGAATTGGCTGTGACCAATGCCGTGCGCATGATGAAAGAAAGCGGCGCAGACGCGTTGAAGCTGCAACTGGGTCGTGAAGGTGCACATATCATCCGCGCGGTCGCGGATGCGGGCGTCCCGATTATGAGCCATGTTGGCCTGTTGCCGCACAAAGTGCACCAGATGGGCGGCTTCAAGATGCAAGGGCGAACGGCAGAGGCCGCGATGGAGATCGTTGCGGACGCACGCGCCATTGAGGCTGCTGGCGCGATCGGTCTTGAGATCGAGGCAATGCCTTATGCTGTCGGCAAGGCCGTGGATGAAGCCGTGAACATCTTCACCTTCTCAATCGGGGCAGGAGCCGCCGGCACCTGCCAGCTTCTGAACGGCTACGATTTGCTTGGGGCATTCGATACGTTCAAACCGAAGTTCGCCAAACGCTACGCCAATCTGGCCCAGGACGCGACCGAGGCCTTTGCGGCCTACGCCGACGACGTGCGCACAGGTCGCTTTCCAGATGCCGAACATAGCTACGAAATGAAACCAGATGAAATCGCGCGCTTTGAGGCGCTTTTGAACAGCGAGGATGCCACATGAAAGATGACGCAAGCCGGACCAACGGTCAGACGATCCCCAACGGAATGCTTGAAGACAACTACCCGCGCAACATGTGGTGGGTGGCAGCGCATCGCGATGAGGTGACGACCAAACCGCTGGCGCGTTGGCTGCTGGAAACGCCCGTTGTTCTTTATCGGCTGGAGGATGGCACACCCGCAGCACTTTATGATCGCTGCCCCCATCGCTGGGCCCCCTGTCTGAGGGCCACGTGCGCGACGACAAGATCATTTGTCCCTACCACGGCATGGAGTTCAACACCTCCGGGCGCTGCACCAAGGCCCCAACACAGCATATGAAACCCAAGACGGCAGAGATCCCGTCCTTTGCGGTGCGCGAGGCCGGGGCCTACATCTGGATATGGATGGGCGATCAGGACGCCATCGATTGTGATCCGCCCGAGGTCGGCTATCAGGTCGACCCTGACTGGACGCCTGTGCATGGTTATTACGAGGTCGCCGCGAACTGGGTGCTGATCCGGGAAAATGTGCTTGACCTGACCCACATCGCGTTCTTGCATAAAAACACATTCAAACAGGACGACTGGATCACCGCGCCCGACACCTACATGGAGGGTGAAACGATCTGCTATGAGCAAGAATTTGACCTGGCCCCTCTGTCGCCCTTATTCTGCGCGGGCATGGGCCTGCCGGAAGATAAGCCGATCAAACGCGTGCAAAAGGGTCGGATGCCGTCGCTTGCGATTTCGTTTTCGGACTGGAACGTGCATGATCCCAACCCTGATGCGGGCAAACGGTCTGACTTTATCGTGCGCGGCTGCCACATCGTGACGCCCGCGCAACGCGGCAAAACACATTACTTCTGGATGGCGGCGTTTGATGTGCCGTCTCTAACCGAGGAAGTTGCCGAAAAGACCCGTGCAAGCGTGACTGCCGCGTTCGACGAAGACAAACACCTGCTTGAGAAACTGCAATCCAGCGTTGCTGCAGATCCGCGCGGGCTCGACTTTCTAGAGGTTACGTTGGGGGCAGATGGCGCAGGGATCAAGGTAAGGCAAATCCTTAACAAAAAGCTCAATGCAGAAGGTCGGTCGCTCTCGCGCTGAACGACAGTCATAACATGGGAATAGCGCAGCCTCAGTTAAAGGACGGTTTGGTTTCCACCGTCTTTTCCCGTTCGAATGGCTGCTCCGGTGAAAATCGGCGCATTGAAGTAGCATTAGTGCTGCGCACGCGAGGGAATGCTGCGCACGCGCAGCTGAAAAAACGTAGGTCGGTTTTGTCGCGCACCTTTCTCATTCGCGATGCTCGAGATTTCGCCAGCGCAGCGAATGGCCGGTAAGCGGGCTGCCCTCGCAGCATCCTGATCGGGTGTCGAAGGTCGGCTCAGGGCCGGTTTGTCGTCGGTGCCACCGATATGCGGTTCGAGGCTGCGCTACCCCGGATGCCTCCGAAGAGCCCATCGTCACCGATGCTGCGTTTTGCATGGATGGCCACGAAGTGCGGATTACTGATATTAGTTTTTGTAAGAATGGCTCCGATCAGAGCTCGACAACGGTCCCCAAATGCTGCCGTCCCAGCCATTCGCGTTGAACACGCATTTATGGCTGGTCAAAAACACCAGACGTCTGTGCAGCAGTAAAGAAACTTGTGTTGCAAACACCGCTACAGTGGGAATGCGCAGCGTGCAGCAATTAGAAACCAAGATCCTCAAGAGCTGCAAACGGACGCAACGCTAGCGCACCGTCTTCAGCCACCATTCAGTTTGTTCCTTCACACGCCTCCAAACGAATAGTCTTGGGGGGATTGGAACATGATGCAAAGGCTTAAACGAACGATCCAAGTTCAAGTCTGCATCATCTTGGTAGCTGGTACACTTCTTGGCACATGGGATGTCGAGAAAGTTGGAGATCGGTTGCAAGTCGCTTTGCCAGTTGCGGGGTTGGTCTGTGCCGTCGCGAATGGTGAGGCTGGAAGCTATTTTCTCAGGTTCACCGGCACGATGTTGGTCGTTCATGGCTTCAAGCGCGGGTTGGGGGAGGCCGAGATCAATCTCAGGCCAACTGGAAATGCGCAAGGGTTTCCGTCCGGCCACACGGCAGCAGCCGTTTTTGGGGCCAGTTATCTGGTGAATGACTGCCTGGTGCGCAACAAGGCCTTACAAGGCGTCGCAATACTGAGTGGTGCCTACGTGGGAGCATCGCGGATCGAAGCTGGCAAGCATTTCCTTTTTCAGGTTATGCTTGGGGCCTTAACTGGTTGGTTGGGCGAGCGTAGCGTTGCAGCCTTACGCGTTGCTAGTTTGGCACTCAGGCGTTTGAGATACCGCAAGCAGCGCATGCAGACCTAGTTCCCCTCGACGAACCCCTTTTTGCCGTTGTGCAACGCTTTCAGGGTCTTCAGGTTACCTTAAGCTTCGCACGCAACTAAGAAAAGTCGAAAGGGGGAAGCAGCATTGCGGGTCTTACTGGTCGAAGATGAATCGTTGATCGCAGACGCTTTGTGCATCTCACTCGCGCGAGACGGCTATAAAGTGGAGTGGGTCAATGATGCCGACACCGCTCAAGCTGCACTTTCCACCACAAGCTTCGACCTTGTGCTGCTCGATCTTGGATTGCCCGGGCGCGATGGCCTCAGCCTGCTGCGCTGGATGCGTGATGGGCACCGGGCCGAACCGGTGATAATATTGACGGCACGCGAGGCGGTAGAGAACCGGATTGAGGGGCTCGATTGTGGTGCAGATGATTACCTGATCAAGCCGTTTGATATGAACGAACTTCTTGCCCGCGCGCGTGCCTTGGTGCGCCGCGCAAATGGCCGCAGCGCACCCAATATCGTCCATGATGACATTGTCATTGTTCCATCAGCGCTTCAGGTCCTGCGAAACGGTGAACAAGTCGAGCTGTCGCCACTGGCGTTTCAAGTTTTGGCCCTGCTGCTTGAGCGGTCAGGACGCATTGTGTCAAAGGATGACCTGGCAGAAAACATCTATGGCTGGGATGGCAACGCCGAAAGCAACACGGTCGAAGTCTATGTTTCACAAATCAGAAAACGCCTGCGCAGTGACCTGATCCGTACCATCCGGGGGGTCGGCTACGTGATCGACAAAGTGCCAAATGCGCAGTAGCTCGATCCGTGGCCGTCTGTTATGGCGCTTTGTTCCGGTTGTTGCGGTCTGCTGTTTTCTCGCAGCGGGCTTTGTCTACTTTGGCACGCGGGCAGAACTGCGGGATGCACTTAATGCACAATCGGACATCCTGGCTTTGACGATTGCCGGGCTTGAAGGCGATACAATTTCGCGGACTTCCTTTGGTAAGGGGCTGGAGCGCTACGCCGAGGACTACCTCATCCGCGTTTGGGACGCGAAGGGGCAATTGCTTGTTGATAGTAATACGGCCCTACAACGTATCGTAGAGGGGACTGCCCTTGCGCCTGCCCCATCCAATCTGGGTGCAGATTGGGAGGCCCGGGAATACTTCCTGAACTCAGGAGAAGTGGTCCTGATCGCGCGGCTCAAGCAAGAGACGGACCAGCTTGTTTTGCAGCTCGCCATCACATCGATGGTTCCCATCACCCTTGCCCTGCTTGGTGCCGTCCTGACGGCGACTGTCCTTGTTAGGCAAGGTTTGATCCCTCTTACTTCGCTTTCTCAGGAGCTTACGCAGCGTTCAGCTGAAGACTTGCGTCAGCTGCCTGTAAACGATGCGCCGGGCGAGTTGGAACCGATCATCCGGGAGATGAATAGCCTGCTGGAACGGATCGAGACATCATTGAAACGCGAGAGAACCTTCGTCGATGACGCCGCCCATGAGCTGCGCACGCCGCTCTCCATTATCAAAGCTCAATGTCAGGCTATCGACCTGACCGGCGTGGACACCGAAACGCGGCAACGGCTTGAAAATGTCATTCACGGCGTCGATCGTCTGGCGGCACTGAGCAGCCAACTTTTGGACCAGGCCCGTGCGGAGAAACCTGATTTTGAACCTGACACGGTGCAACTTACAACAGCAATATCCGATCTGATGGCCGAAATGACGCCAGAGGCAGAGCGGTTGGGTGTTACGATTGAAGTCTTCACAAACGCTCATCCCCTCTTTGTGGGATCTCCTCAAGACCTGCGCACAATCCTGCGGAACATTTTGGAAAACGCGATCAAATTTTCGGGGCGACCGGGGCTTGTGCATATCACACTGACAGACAGCTTCATCACAATCGAAGACAACGGCCCCGGCATTCCTGACGCCCTGCGCCAACAGGTCTTCGATAGGCTTTTTCAGATCACCAAGGCTTCGGACAGCATTGGCGGGCACGGGGCGGGTCTGGGGTTGTCCATTGTCAAATCCGTCGCGGAACGCAACGGCCTATGCGTCACAGCCGAACAGAGCCAGAACCTGGCCGGGGCGTGCTTCCGATTGGTTTGGAACGCTGAAGACCGTGCCCACGCGCAAAAGTAACCACAGACCAGCGGTCTTCAGCTTCGCTTCAGGCTCTTGCGTAAATTGGCCTGGAATTGAGTTTCCAATGGCGACAAGGAGTAATCTATGCGATTGAATAGGCGCGCGTTTTTGGGCGGAACCGCGGCAGTCAGTCTTCCCTTGGGCGTTACCCGACCGCTCTGGGCGCAGTCAGCGCAGCGTCCGCTGCCGATCATCCCGATGACGGACCTGACCAAAGGCATTAATGACCGCGTCAAGCTGACCTGCGCACCCGGCACCCATGACTTTGGTACGGGGGGGATCAGCCAGACTATGGGCATTAACGGCAGCTATCTCGGGCCGGTCGTGAAAGCGAAGCAGGGCCAAACCCTGCCGTTTGACGTGCTCAATCAGCTGGATGCCGTAACCACATTGCATTGGCACGGGCTTCATATTACGGGAAACGTGGATGGCGGCCCGCATCAGGAAATCGAACCAGGGGCGACCTGGTCGCCGGATGTTCCCATCGTCCAACAGGCCTCCATGAATTGGTTTCATTCTCACTTGCATGGTTTAACAGCGGAGCAAACGCATAAAGGCCTCGCAGGGGTTCTCTTGATCGAGGACGACGCCAGCCTGTCTGCCGACCTGCCCGCAACCTATGGCGTTGACGATTTTACGTTGGTTTTGCAGGACAAGATCTTCGACGACGCGGGTACAATGGCCTACGGCGTATCCGAACAGGTGTTCGAGGACGGGTTCGAAGGCGACACGTTGATCGTGAATGGTGCGCTTGCGCCGGTCGGTCAACGTGTCCCAACCGGTTTGGTTCGGCTGCGGATTCTAAACGCTTGCAACGCGCGGTTTCTGACGCTGTCGATGGCGGAGGGTTCGATGAACGTCATCGCCTCCGAAGGTGGGTTTCTACCATCGCTGGTCGAAAGCGAGACAATCTTCATGTCTCCGGGCGAGCGGTATGAAGTCTTGGTCGATATGCGCACAGCGGATACAAACAGTCTGCGGGTTGGCTTTGAGAACGAAGGTTTCTTTGCCAATTTGTTTGGCGATGGCCTAACAACCCTGACGGCTTTGACCCTAACGCGGGCTGAGCCTGCAGGATTTGATGGCGGAATGCCGAACCTGCTTGCAAACCTAAGCCCGCCTAAATCGGATGACGCTGTCCGAACCCGCGATTTCTCGCTTCAAATGGACACCGGAGCCGACCTCGCCGCGTTAGCCCGGGCTTGGGGCAACATCTGTGGCGGGGGGGCTATGGCGATCAACGGTCAACCAATGAAGATGGACCGGATAGACGAAGAGGTCACAAGAGGCGAGACAGAGATCTGGCGCATCTCAGTTGATGATATGCTGCACCCTTTCCACATTCATGGCTGTTCGTTTCGCATTCTGAAGCAAAATGGCAGCGACGCACCCGCCTATGCTCAGGGATGGAAAGATATGGTGCATGTCGAAGAAGGATGGTCCGAGGTTCTCGTTAGGTTTGACTACGAAGCCCCACAAGACGCACCTTACATGTACCACTGCCATATTCTAGAGCATGAAGACTGCGGCATGATGGGCCAATTTACGGTCAGTTAGCAGCACTTTCGCTTCACTGCATTGGGAAAGCGCGCAAAGCAGCCCCCTAGTTCTCAAAGCTAAGCGACAGTTTTGTCCCGCGAACTGTGATTTAGCCAGACGCCGAATTTTTCGCATGCAGCGAATGACGGCAAAGCGGACTGCGTCCGCAGCATTTAGAATCCGCGCACAAGGTCGGCTTAGGGCCGTCTTGAGCTATAAGAGCTTTAACCGTCAGGGGCATGCGGCACCCAGTTCGATGATCTCAACCAGCCCTGAGCGACAATTGCTGCGGAAAGGAGGAATGGCTGCTTTTTTGAACCGTACAAGTCACGATGTCTGAATCCGATTTCGCGGATGGCCGACAGCAAGGATGACCGCGATCAGTAAGAGCACGCCGGTAATCATGAATGGCACACTCATAGACGTATCATAGTGATAGCCAGCGCCTATGGGGCCGATGACCAGCGCGAGAAACCCCGCTGCCTGGAGTTGACCGAGAACTGTTCCCTGGCGGGCTTCATCCGTTTCGGCAGCGACAAGCGCGGTCAGCGTCGGATAGACGAACGCATGTCCGAAGGCGTAGATTACCAAAGCGGGTAACCCTAACCAAAGAAACACTTCGACAGGCACAATTGGCAGAGAGGCAGTGCCCGCCCCGACAAAGACGAGGCCGACAAGCAAAACGCTACGCTCGCCGAATGCCTTGGCAAGTGGACCGATGGCCGCTTGGACCGCTGCCGTTGCTATGCCTATGAGTGTAAACACATAACCCATCTGGACCGCTGTGAGGCCAAACCGATCTGCGAAGATCAGCGCACCGATGACTGGCATCACGGAAAACCCAAGCGTAAAGAGAAACATGACAGCAAAGAGCCGCCGAATGGCAGGGACTTCGCGCATGGATGCGAAGATACCGCTGTCGTCTGTGTTTGCTTTCGCAACCTTCGGATCGCGGGTTTCCCGCAGGAATAGGAACGCAAATACAAAATTCAGGGCGCAGAGAACCGCGACGCAGAAGCCAACGGCGGCACTGCCCAAATTGCCAGCGATCAAGGCCCCAAGCGGCGGACCGAACACAAAGCCCATGCCAAAGGCTGCGCCAATGAGACCAAAGACATTGGCTCTTGCTGCAGTCGGCGTCATGTAGGCAAGGGACGCCTGGGCCACGGAAAGACTGGCGGCGGCGATACCCGACACTAGCCGGGCCACAAAGAGCATTGTGAGAGTACCGGCAAATCCGAAAATGATGAAGGCCACGCCATTGATGGCGATTGTGCCCAACAGCACCGGCCTGCGGCCGATCCTATCGGATAGTGCGCCAAGGATCGGTCCAAAGATGAATTGCATAAGGCTGTACCCAGCGACCAGCGCCCCCACGATGCCTGCCGTTGCGCCGAAAGAGCGTGCATATTCTAGCAGCAATGGGATCACGACACCGAAGCCCAAAAGGTCCAGAAAAATCGTCAGCATCAGGATGCCAATGGCCGCTTTATTGTTTGAAGAAGCTGCACCGCCTGTCGCTGCTTCTGACGGTATATGAGAAGCGTGTGCCGTGCTAAGCAATCTCCGGCATCTTGATTTCATAAGGGTTCGGCACCGACATTTCGCGCTCAACGATTGTGCCATCTGCGTCCTTGTGCGGCGGCTCCGAGAACGCTTTCAGGCCCTCAAGGTCTTTGACATGCATCTTGCGTGTCCACTTACTGATGCCCGTATATTTCCAGATGAGGTTGAACGGCGGCGGCATGCGGTTGGTAAAGGCGAGAACAACCCTCGTTTTCTCCGCGCTCAGTTCTTCGAGCGTGAACACCATTGTCGGGAAATGCGGTGGACCAGCACCTTCAAGGGTGAAGGTCACTGAATGATTGGGCTTGAGCGACTGGATTTCTTGAAACCCCATCGCCTTGCCCTTTGAGAAAAACACCGTGCGGGTGCCGACGGTGCCGTCTTCGCCCTCAATGGTGTGCCCGGTATCCCCGGCGCATTTGGACTTGGTTTCTTTCGGCCAGGCGGACCACCGCATCAACCGATCTTGGAAACGGATATCATCATAGACGTCCCCGACCGAGGCGTTGATAGCGGTGGTCTCAGTGTATTCCAGCTTCCTTGGCGACAAGGCTGACAAAAGGATGATGAGCAGGGTTATGCAACCTATGACGGCTGCGATGGTGGTGAGAATGAAAAACATTGAAGACTCCTGATCGGCGCGGGTGGCGAAAAATATCGCCCTCTCCTAATTTTAACTTGATCATCAAGTAACTTGTCAAAAGAGTCAATCAAGGCTTTGGAGAACTATTTCTTCGCTTTCCGTTCATTCTGAAGGTCACGCAGCGTAATACCGCGCCCGATGGCCTCCATCGCCTCAGCTACGCGGCGCGCTTCTGTTGGGGCCGTTTTCGCGGTGGACACGTGAAACGTGAACATACGTTTCTTACCCGCTGTGAGCTTGTCCCATTGGGTTTTTGCGGCATCATCTTCATCAAGAGCCGTCTGCAAACGCACGGGGATATCAACGTGATCCTGGTCATCAATGCGGAACCGCATTTCGACCAAATCCCCGACATCGAACCCGGTCTGCTTTTTCACTTCGGGCGAGACAATGAAGTACCTGCGTCCATCACCGACCGGCATCCAGGCCCCACGCACGGGGACATCGGCAATTTCACCCTCTACCCTTAAGCGGGGATACTCCTTGAAGGGCAACTCAGTCTCGAAACGCGGCGGCATGAACAGCACTTTATAGGTCAGAACCTTCTTGATGCCGACGCCTTGCAGAGAGATCTTATCTTCGAATTCATGGGTGAAATAGGACATCTGGATGCGATCTGTTGCGGGGAAAAACTAGTATCTCTATATATATAAGCCTATCAACTAACTTGGCAATCAAGGTAATGCGTTATGTCTGATCAGGAAGACCGGAACATTAAGCGGACGACCGAGGATTTGGTCCAGGTCTGCCGCCGCCTCTATGACGCTATCGACCGTCTCGATACGCAGGCCGCCGCGCTCGTCAATGTGAGCCGCAACGATCTGCGCTGCCTCAACTTGCTCGCAACAGCGCCAATGAAGCCAAGTCAGATCGGCAAAGAGTTGGGTCTGACATCCGGCTCTATAACCAGCTTGTTGGATCGACTGGAGAAGGGAAACTTGATCAAGCGCGACCGTGATCCAGATGACCGGCGAGGCGTCATTGTGCATCCTACAAAACATCTGTTTGAGACCGTGGGCCCCCTGCACCGCAGCACAGTGACAAAGCTGCAGGAAAGAGCTGCGACTTACACACAGTCAGAGCTGGACGATGCTATTAGATACCTGAGCGATGCTGCAACGGCCTATGAATAGTCAAAGGGGTAACTCTGTGGTCTGTTCATGCGAGTAACGACAAGGCTCGACTTTATTCCTTTTTGGGAGGGATCGTTTTTTCTTGAGAATCGAAGAGCGGCCGTTGGATCAATTGCAGCGAACGGCGGCTCTGACGGGCCGCAGTGCAGCGACGCAATCAACGTTTGGATGTCTCCTTTGGGCCGCCCGTGAAGGCGACCGAGCTACGCCAGATTTCGATGGCTTCGGTGATTGCTAGGGCATCCTCAAGCTCGACGCCAAGTTATCGGACGGTATTGTCCATCTTGGTGTGGCCTAGCAAGAGCTGGACAGCACGAAGGTTGCCTGTCTTTTTGTATATCTGTGTCACCTTTGTTCGCCTCATCGAATGAGTTCCATATGCGGTTGCCTCGAGACCAATTGACGTCACCCAGTCTCGAACGATGCGGGCATACTGCCGAGTAGAGATGTGAAGGCGCTCATGGAAGCGACCGGGCCAAAGGTACTAGGAGCCGACCATCAGCTCGTCCTCCATCCACTTCTCGACAGAAGCTCGAGTGCCTTCGGATATCTCAAAACGAACAGGTTTCTGCGTTTTACTTTGCAGCACCGATGCCCGTTCCTTGATTTGGCCCGACGCCATGACATCGACCTCTTTCATCTTCACCAGGTGACGGCCGCGAAGCTTGCTGTCGATTGCCATGTTCAACAGGGCGAGATCGCGACGGTTCTCGGCCAGCTCAAGCCGGATCCGAATGGCCCAGACATGCTTTGGTTTCAGTGGCCTCTTTTGACCGACGATGCGGCCCTTGTTCCAAGCAGGTCGAAGTGCGCGGATGGCCGTTAGGTTTGGTGTAGGTTCCATGACTGATCCTCTGATCCGCCATGCCCTCCCAAAGCGGCAACCCTATGTTGACCGAGACAGTCTATCACGAAACGCAGAACTGTATCTGAAGCCGGTACGGAACCGCCGAAGTTAAATTTCATGCACAGGAAACAGGCCGCGTGCAGGACGATCCGAAACTACTTAGCCGTCTGCTTTCCTAATGAATCACTCTGCAGCGTCCCGTTCTAGAGGCTTGGCAGTGGAAAACTGCTGGTCTTGATAGTTGGCAAAAGCTTGGGCTTCCTCAGCCGCTTGAGTTTCGCTCCAACCGAGTTCTTCTCCAATTATCTTTGCTGCACGGGATATCTCGGTCTGAGTCAGATTTCGACGCCACAAGAGGTCCGTGCGACGCTCCAGAACATCCGCGAGCGTTTTGCCATGTTCTTTTTTCGCTCCGTGCTGCAAGTCGCTGATACGGATGTCCGGCGCATCCGGAGCGAACGGTGGTGAATTATCACTGCTTGTGAACGCAAACGGCGTGTAGTCAACGCGCCTCTTGGACCCCGATGGGGCCAACCCGGTACGTATTTTGTTGCGCAAGAGCCGACCTGTTGCGCGGTGGGTAATAATCGGACCAGAGGTTAAGGCGAAAACGCCCGGCAAGCCGTTCTCGGCAAGATCATGCAGCTTGCGGTCGCGTGTGCCGCCTCCCTCTGCTTCGGAATGCGTCAAAGGCCGGACCCCGGCCCAGGTGCGCAGTACGTCCCGACGTGTGAGGTTGAGCCCGGGAAGACTGTGATTGGTTTCCGCCAGCAGAAAGTCGATATCATCTTCCTCAGCGCGGACATCGCTGGCGTCCCCTTCAAACGGTGTTTCGGTCACTCCGATCGAGAAGACGTTCCCGAACATGGGGGTGATGTAATAGGGCAACCCGAGCCGGTTCAGCGACGCAACACCGTGCCCCCGATAGGCGTCGGGAAGCGCGACAATCAGATGCACGCCCTTAGTCATTGTCACGACCGATTTACTGCCCTCGGGCAGCACATCATCGGTCCAGGTACCGGCCAGGTTCAAGACCCGTCGGCCTTGTACGGTTGCAGCCTCGCGCGCTGTGGCCAGATGAATGGCCCATGTCCCATCCGGGCTACGGTCTCCTAGTTTCGCACTGCAATAGGTCCGCAGGACGGCGCCGTTGCGTTCCGCATCGAGGGCCATGTCGACACAAAAACGCTCCGGCCAGTCGAACTTGAACTCGTTGTAGCAAGCAACAGCACTCAAACGGTCAGGATCGCGGAAGTCCTTGTAGAACGGCAACCGATCTGCAGATTGCTGCCGGATCATCTCAAAATCGAACGGCACTGAGCCGTCGCCTAGCAGTTGTAATAGCCGGATGCCCGCCTTCACATGCCAGGCTTTGAACGTGTCGTCCTCATAGACAGGAAAGCACATACGATAAGGCCAAATCCTATCGCCCCCGTCTTTGAGGTGTTCGGACACGCTCCCCATCATCTGGCGCGCACCCTTGAGCGCCCGAAAGAAGCGACCGGGATGCAACCCGAAATGCCGCAAGGGGTTCTCCGCCTCAAAGTACCGCAGTCCCGGATGCAGCATGCGCGCAGAACGACCGCTTGCCCCAGAGCCGAAATCGCCCTTGTCAACCAGCAACACAGAATAGCCGTCTGCTGCAAGAAGCTGCGCGGCGGAGGTGCCATTGATCCCTCCGCCGATCACGACAACATCGTATGTCTTTCCTTTCAGGGGGGTTAGGCTGTCGTCCATCATCACCTCAGCGGTTCATGTATTCCGGCAGCCAAAGCGCCAGCTGCGGGAAGGCGATCAGCAGCGCCAGACAGACAAACATTAGCAGGAACATCGGAAGCGCGGCCCTTGCTACATAGCCAATGTCGCGGCCCGTGATCCCCTGAATCATGAAAAGGTTGAACCCGATGGGCGGCGTGATTAGGGCCATTTCGCCCACGATCACCATGAAGATGCCGAACCAGATCAGGTCGATGCCCGCGCCACGGACCATAGGTTCGACCACGACCATAGTGAGCAGGATCATCGAAAAGCCGTCGAGGAACATGCCGAGGATCAGATAAAGCAGCGTCAGGCACATGATCAGGCCCAGTGCGGACAACTGGAACCCTTCTATCCATTCAGCTAGCGCGCTGGGTAATCCAGACAGGCTCATCCCGAAGTTCAGGAAGGCGCTGCCTACCAGAAGCAGCATGACCATCGATGTCGTGGCGACCGCACCGGTCAACGACTTGACGAAGCTGTCAACGGTCAGGGTCTTTTGTGCGGCTGACAGGATCAGCGCGCCCACAACACCCACGGCGGCTGCCTCCGTCGGGACAGCGAAGCCGAAGAAGATCGATCCGATGATGCCACCGATCAGGAGCACGACGGGGGCAATTTTGATCAACCCTTTGCCGATCTCGGGCAAAGTCACGCGGTCTTCGCGCATCGATTTGCCGGTCTCCGACAGCGCGCCCCAAGCAAACACATAGGACGCAAAGAGCAACGCAAGCAGGATGCCCGGGACAACGCCTGCGATGAAGAGCCGACCGATGGACTCGTCCACTACGACGCCATAGACAATTAAGTTGATCGAAGGCGGGATCAGAAGGCCCAGCGTGCTGGCACCCGCCAGTGTCCCCAGCGAAAGAGTCTCAGGATAGCCACGCTGGCGCAGCTCCGGGATGGTCATCTTGCCGACAGTGGCCAGCGTGGCGGCACTTGAGCCTGAGATGGCTGCGAATGTCGCGCAACCGGCGATGTTGACGTGCAAAAGGCCACCGGGGATGCGTCGCAGGAGGGGTGACAGCCCCTGAAACAAGCTGACAGAGAGGTTGCTGCGAAACAGGATCTCCCCCATCCAGATGAACAGCGGCAGAGAGGTCAGCCCCCAAGGGGAGAGATGCGACCAGACCGTCGTCGCCATGGGCGCGCCAAAGCTGATCTGACTGTACATCAACACGGTGACCACGCCTGTTGCCAGCAGAACAACGCCGATCCAGACACCCAGAGCCAGCAACCCAAAAAGCGTGATCAGAATGGCAATGATGGGCAGCACTTCTGTCATCAGAGAACGTCACGCTTTGGATAGACAGGCCTATGCGAGGCGACAGCGGCGATCAGGCCGTGAAACAACGCGATTGCGAACACAACAAGCCCCGCAACCATCGGTGTCTGAGCCATCCACAACAGCATGTTGTCAGTGCCGCTGCTGCGGTCGTGATACTCGTAACTTAGCAGCACCATATCGACGGAATGCCAGGCCAGGTAACTCATGAGGGCGGCGGAGACGGCGAGGCTCGCCACTTCGACCCTCCACTTAAGCGTGGCTGGCAGGCGATCTGTAAGCATCGAGACACGAATATGGCCGTTCAAGCCGAAGGTGTAAGCAAAGCCCAAAGTGCCCGCCCCGGCCATCAGGTAGCCGCCGATCTCGTTCGTGCCAGGCACAAAAACACCAATCCAGCGACCGATAATATTGGCTAGAACCATGGGGCAAATCATGCAAAGGCAAACCGCTGCCAGATAGCCGCAAAGGGTATAGAGTCCGATCAAAAATCTAT
Source organism: Sulfitobacter sp. GN1-4 (assembly GCF_055693825.1). Taxonomy (NCBI): domain Bacteria; kingdom Pseudomonadati; phylum Pseudomonadota; class Alphaproteobacteria; order Rhodobacterales; family Roseobacteraceae; genus Sulfitobacter; species Sulfitobacter sp. GN1-4. The sequence goes on from NZ_JBVFUQ010000003.1 coordinate 2,974,280, forward strand.
CGATTGCGCTTAACATGCGGGCACCTCTCGGTTGCGGGGCAACCAGGCTTCAAAGTGGGGGCGCACCCGGTAGCAGGTGCGCCCGATGTTTCGAAGTTCAGTTGGAACCCTTGTAGGCGTCAAGCATTGCTTGCCCACGCTCTCCATTGGCGGCGATCCAGTCGGCGGTCATCTTTTCGCCAATGGCTTTGAAGTGCGCCTTGATCGCATCCGTGGGCGGAGACACTGTGATCCCGTTTTCGGTCAGCGTGGCGGCGTGACCTTTGGTCTGATCCTCCATCGCGGCCCAGGCGCGTGCTTCGGCGGCTGCGGCTTCTTCGCTGATGATGGTCTGGATCTCAGGGTCCAGCGCGTTCCAGGCTTCGGTGTTCACAAATACAAAGCTCTTCGGGATCGCTGTGTTCAGTGTGTAGTAGTGATCTAGGTAGTCCCAGAGCTTTGCGGAAATCCCGGCAGAACCGGACCCAAATGTGCCGTTCACAACACCTGTCGACAGAGCTTGCGGCAGTTCCGTCAACTCGATCTTGGTCGGCGTCATACCGGCAAGTTGCGCGATCTCCGAGCTTGTCGCATCAAATGTGCGCATCTTGAACCCGTCCAGATCAGCCGGTGTTTCCACTGCTCCTTTGGTGAACATGCCCTGTGGAGGCCAGATCGCAGTGTAGAGAATGGTCAACCCGCGAGAATTCATTGTCTCATCAAGGATCGGTCGAGTGGCGTCATAAAACTGGCGCGCTTCGTCAACGGAGGTGACAAGGAACGGCACCTGTTCCATGCCCCACATCGGTTCGTCATTGGCATGCAGCGCCAGCCCGCGTGCGCCAATGGGTGCTTGGCCAGAACGGACGGCGCGGATGATCTCGTCCCCTTTGAACAGCGTGCCCGCTGGATGCACGACAATTTCAAACTTGCCATCGGCTCGTTCAGTTACAGCCTCAGCAAACTCGATGTAGTTTTGAATGACATAGAGTTTCGCGGGGTAAGACACGGGCATGTCCCATCGGTCCTGCGCAAACGCAGTCGAGGCGAGTGCCACCGTGGCGGCTAGCCCGCAGGCTATCTTGGAAAAAAGTTCATGACGGTCTCCCTGTTTTGTCTTGTTCAAGCCTAAGCGCTGCAATGCTATCGGAACAAATTGGAAAGTTGCGGCTAGGACCCAAGGAATCCTATACTGAGAACATGCAAAGAAACCTGAACCTGCGCCAAATCGAGATCTTCAAAGCCTTCATGGAATGCCACACAACCACGGCGGCGTCTGAACGTCTTAACATTTCCCAGCCCACGATAAGCGAGCATCTGAGCGCGCTGGAACATCAAACAGGCCTGAAGCTGTTCGAGCGGCGCAGGAACCGTTTGAAACCGACCCCCATCGCCGAAGCATTCTATTCCGAAGTGGCGCGGGTCTATCACGGCGTCGAGCATCTGGAACGGTTTGTCGACGGGTTGGAGAACAAATTCACGGGCCAGATCGATTTCGGCACCTTGCCCATGGCATCTTACCGCTGGATGCCAGATATCCCGGCACAATTCCTGAAGGTGCATCAAGTCGGCTCGATCTCCATGCCCGTGCGCAGTTCAAGGCAAATCCTCGAATGGGTTGCCGCCGACCGCTTAGACTTCGGGATTGTTCTTGCCGCACATGACTATCCTCAGGTCAAGATCGAGGAGTTGCTACGCATTCCCATTGTCTGCCTGTTTCCCAAAGAAACCGGACTAGAGAGCAAGCAAGAAGTCAGTTGGAGCGATCTTGAAGGCCAGACGCTTGTCCGCCTTCGGACTTTCGACAATTGGACGGTTGGCATGGAGCGAGCCTTTCAATCCAAGGCGCGTCCAAAGAACGTTGTTGAGACCTACGTCACCCAAACCGCCGCCCAGATTGCAGTGGCGTGCCGGGGCTGTGCACTCGTTGATCTCATGTCGGCTTTGGAATGTAACGACGACACCGTCGCCTGGCGGCCCTTCTTGTCTGACGAGAGCTTTGTGATCCATCTGGCCTATTCTTCGTCGCGGTTCCGCGCACCCGAAGCGGAGGCACTAATGGACTTTGTTCGCCTTGATGCAAAGCGCCAAGCGGGAATGATCCGAGAAGCGATGGCTGAGGAGAGAACGGTGTAGCAATCGTTGTTTGAATTGGCTTCGGTGCCAATGTCCGCATTGTGAGTTTCTGCATTGCGGCGCAACAAGGTCGATCAAAGGCAGCTTTGGGCCGTCCATGACGATGCCCACAATTCAGTGTCGTTTACATGCTGCCGTCGATCTAATGGCCGCAAAGAGCCCAAATCAACAATTGCTGCAAACTGTTCGTATGTCGGCCCTGCAAACTACGGATATGCCCTCGTGAGGGTCTGATGTGCTCTGTTTACGACCTCGTCATCTGACACTCCCGCCAGGTCCCGCGCGGGTTGCGCCCCATTGAAAGCCATGATCACAGGCTGGCCCGTATATCGATAGAGGTTGAGCCATTGATTGAACTGTCCTGGGGGCAGGCCATTCTCTGGGGTGGCGATCCATGTGATATCTTCGTCCCAGAAGACGTCGCTGTAACGCAGATACACCTTGTCCAAGGTGCCCATTTCCAATCGCGCAATCGCGTCCTGTTTCCGCCTTGGCAGCTGCGGAGAAAAGCTGATGCTGCCTTGCTTTAGTACCCCTAGCGGCACTGTCAGGATCACTGCGTCGAACGAGGCCTCTCGACCCTGACTGTCGCGCAGATGGACGCCTTCCTCGTCGACTTTGACCCGCTTCAAGACATGACCAAGCCGGATGTCGAAGGAAGCGGAGATCCCGGAGAACAGCTGGTCATAGCCGCCGGGAAAAATAACCTCTTCACCGCCATAGTCAGAATCCAACCAATAGGCACGTGCGTTAATGTCCTGCGTATCAGCGCCAAAAGTGTGCTGCACCGACAGAACATTTTCCAGCCAGTCCGGGGTTTCCGCGTCTGGCATCTCTCGACCATCTTTACCGCGGGCGATGTAGCTATCGTCGGTGGCCACGGTAAGCACCCCCTGCGCCTCGGCAAGTTCTGTCAGCGGATTACCGTCGGTGCCATGGATCCAGCTGGCGCCAAGGTCAAGCGGTAGACCAAGGCGGCGATCCGTCCAAACGCGTCCCCCAACGCGGTTGCGGGCTTCAAGCACGGTTACGTCATAGCCCTCTTCCGAGAGCCAAAGCGCTGCGGCGAGACCGCTAACCCCGGCACCAATAACGGCCACCGACTCAGCGTCGGTTCTGTCATAGATGGCTTCTGCCGCGATCACCCCCGATTCATAGGCCGCGTGGACTGTGCTGTTGTAGTCAGGATGCGTGGCTTCGCCTGCAAAAAAGAGCCGGTCTGCGACGGGCTCGCCCAACGTAGCATGGTCGCGCCGTCTTGCCCCTTTAGCCACGTATGAATAAGAGCCAAGGCTGAAAGGGTCGCGGCTCCAATTTGTGCGGATATATCCTGTAGGGGCGCGGTTGCCTTGTGCTGCCGAAGCGAGGGGGACGAAACCACCAACCAATACGGAGACTGAGGTGCTGAGGAACGATCTGCGCTTCATCATGAGGTCCGTTGTGGGTTAGTTCTGCCGTGGCGGGGTACGTCGGAAGTTTCACACCTGTCATATGACAGGTTGCAACCCTATACATTGATTCAATGAAACAGGATACCAAACCAGTGGCACGCAAGTCGGAAATCGTCTTGGCAGCAGCTGCATTGCTCGAGGAGCAAGGCGAGACGGGGTTTTCTCTGCGTGAGGTCGCAAAAGTCGTTGGGATGAAACTGGCCTCGCTGCAGTATCACTTTCCCAACAAAGCCGCACTGATGACCGCAGTCCTAAACGCTGTCATGGATACCTATCTTGTCGAAATAGAAGCCGCTGTCGCCTCTGCGGGGAACGACCCCGTGCAACAACTAAAGAGCGCAGCCCGCGCTTTGAGCGGCTTGGGCGATACGGAAGCAGACGAGGCGCGATTAGAGATACATCTTTGGTCCATGGCGCTGACCGATCCATTGGTGCGCAAGACCCTGAACGAGTGCCACAAGTACTATATCGACAAAATGGCAGGCATGATCGCCGCCGCCAACTCCAAGATAGGCGCTCAAGAAGCTCAAAAACGCGCGGTCTTGATTGCCAGCCTGCAAGAGGGTTCCATGCTATTTATGGACGAAGAAGTCACCGGCCTTTCCAAAGTAAATATGGGTGAAAGCATCTACAAAGCCACGATCATGATCGCTCTGGGGTAGTGGTGCTTCACTTTCTGCGAAGCTGGACCTTCAAAGCGCGGGTCTCGATGTCGGGTAAGTCCACACAGCGCCAAACAACCTAATTGGGCATTCTGACCGGTTCGACCGAAAGCGGGCGATCAAAAAGTGTGCAGCGAACGCCAGCGGTGAGCCTAGACTGCCTAAAGCTGCAAATCGGACGAATGACACCTATACGCTGCTAAACGCGCATTCTTGGAACATCGAACGGATCTAGATGCATGTCGATGACCAATGGGCCGGATCGTTTTTCGATGGCCTGGTCTACTGCAGCTAAATCATCGGGTGTTTTCAGATCCAAGCCTTGTGCGCCCAAACTCTGGGCAACGCTTGCAAAAGAGGGCCAATCAAACGTGCTTGCAATCGGATCCATCTTATTATCGAGCAGTTGAATATGTTCCGCGCCGTAGGCTGCATCATTGCAAATGACAACGACTAAATCCAAGTTCAAACGCACGGCAGTGTTTAGCTCGGTGAGACCGCCCATCATAAAGCCGCCGTCCCCGGTAAAAATCACAGTAGGTCTGTCTGGCGTTGCGGCGCTGGCACCGATAGCTGCCTGAAGTCCCAATCCAATCGAGCCAAAATTGGTTGTGTCCAAAAAATCTCGGGGCTTTTCCACGTTAACGCGGCACCAAACCTCGGTCATGAAGCGGCCGCCATCGGTAACAAGGATACGGTCCTTTGGAAGCCTTTCGTTGAGCCATTCGAGGGTCTCAACGTAGTTTATGGTGTTCTCTGGTCGCGTTTTACTGTGCTGTGCGTTGTGCTTGCGCAAATTGGTTGAGTCTAAGGCTCGCGTGAAGCCGCTTGGCGCGATTTCTGCCTCATTAAGCCAATATAGAATATTGTCTGCCGTTAGTGCGGCATCTGCAATCAGAGCGGCGTTTGGATGGACGGTTTTGCCAACTGCGGATGCATCCGTGTCAATCTGAACGATGCGCTTATTCTTGAACAGTTTGCCATGATCTGTGGTCCAGTCGGTCAGGCTTGCGCCGAATGCAACAATGCAATCTGCCTTGTCTATGGCGTCATAGCCCGCGGGAGTGCTCAGCGTGCCGCAAAGATCAATGCAATACGGATGCTCGGCAAAGAGCCCTTTCGCTTTTAGTGTGGTGGCCAATGGCGCTTCCAATCGATCCGCAAGCCGCTTCAAAGCGGTGCCTGCGTCAATAGCGCCGCCACCTGCCAGAAGCAGGGGCCGCTTGGCAGAAGCGATCATTCCGATCGCTTCATCTAGCACGTCGCCCTCTGGGACATAGGCAGGCGTCTCAAAAACAGGATGGATGGTCTTCTTGTAATCAACCTCTTGCCACATGAGTTCTACAGGCATGTTGAACAGGATCGGGCGACGCTCAGCGCGCGCACGGTAAAGCGCGCGTGCTAGGTCTTCCAGCGCAGTTGCCGCTGACCGCATCTGTTCAAAACCTGCCCCGCACAGCGTTGCGACAGCACGCTGATCGGTGTTTTGAAGATGGTTAGGGTCTTCGCCAGGTGTATCTCCCGCCATCAGCACAAGGCCAACTTTTGCGCGTGCAGCGTCTGTTAGTGCTGTCGTGCAATTGGTGACCGCCGGACCATGGGTCACTGTCGCCACACCAACCTTGCCTGTCACCCGAGCATACCCATGCGCCATAAGCACTGCACTGCCTTCGTGAACCGCGGGAACAAAACGTGTGCCGGTTTGTTGGCGATAGCTGTCCGCCATGAATAGATTGGCATCTCCAATCAGCCCGAAAAGCGTATCGACGCCATTGTCGATCAGACAGCTTGAAAGTCCTTCAAACAGTTTCGTTTTCATGGCTTGCATCGCTCTGCTCCTTACGCTGCGTGGTAAGAAGCTATGCGAGAAGCACCTCACGAAGTGCGCATTCGATTGGACTATTATGACCCAGTTTGCGTTCTCATGCGCAAAATCGCATAATCCTGCACGAAAAGTGCAATTCGGTGTGACGTATGACCCCAAAGCCTCTTGATTCTTACGATGTGCGTATTTTGAACGCACTTCAGCGCGATGGATCACTTGGGAATATTGATCTTGCTAAGATAGTGCATCTCTCGGCCTCTCAGTGTTCGCGCAGGCGTGCCGCTCTTGAAGCCAAAGGGGTTATTGAGTGCTATCGGGCTTGTTTGAACGCCAACGCGCTCGGCCTGAAGTTGCACGCAATTGTGCGGCTGAATATGCGGCATCACGACCAAACATCGGACGAAAAACTCTCCAGATGGTTTGGGTCTCAGCAGGAAATACAATCCGCATTTTCGATATCAGGTGACGCGGACTACATTTTGACTGTTCGAGTGGAGGATCTTGAGGCGTTCACACACTTTATTCACGACAAGCTGTTGCGCCAGCCAGAGATTGAACAAGTACGATCTGAATTTGTTTTGAAGACGCTTAAGGATAGTCCGGCGCTTCAAGTCGCAACTGCGATATAAGATGCCCGGCTTCTTTTGAAAGCAAGCAGTCATTCCTCTGCACAACACTAACAACAGCTTTGCCCGCGCAGCGGGCACTCGACTGCACCTCCGCGAAGGTCCGGTTTGACCAGTCCTACAAATCCGCACCATGACCGCTTTGGGCTGCTAGGAGCCCTTGGTGCGTCCCGCAGCGGACGCCGGCAACAAACCCACAGGAGACCAACAGCTTCTTCGCTGCGTGCGCTCGCAGCGCGGATTATGCCGTAACGGCTAAGAACTCGGTGTCGCAACGCAGCGAGAAGATCAGCCATTCATACAAAGCGCAGCGAGAACGAAACACTCAAGGATCGAATCGCGGGACTTTGCAGCCATTCCCTCTATCAATTCGAGTGTCCGCTTGCGGTCCCAGAATCAAGCTCGACGGACAGCCATCACGCCTGCAACAACGATGAGAGCGATGCCAGCCAGTGCTACGTTGTCGGGCCTTTCGGAAAAGAACAATGCACCCCAGACTAGAGCAAACCCAACATAGGCAAAATCGAATGTCCCAACAGTCGAAGCGGGTGCCGCCTGATAGGCAACAGCAGTTCCAACAGAGGCTACTAGAATGAGACTGGCAAGAATGGCTGTGGTTAGCCATTCGTCCAGTCCCATAACCGTCCAATCGGGTGACAGGAACGCAGACGTTTCAAGGGAAAACCTCCAGCCAAGCAGCAACCCCGTGATGCCAACAACGACAAAGGTTGCATTCAATCCCAATGCAAGCGTGGCCGGATGTTCATTGCGGCACTTGGTGCGGGTCAAAATCATCGCCAAGGCATAGAGAATGGCCGAAAAGATCGGAAGCAATGCGGCCCAGACAAAAGCTTCACTACCGGGGCGCAAGACCAGCAGTATCCCAACAAAGCCAAGTACAACGCCCACCCATTGAGACCGCCCGACAGTTTCGCCCCCAAACAGCGCGGCAAAGGCTACAATGAAAAGTGGTAAAGTGTAGTAGGCCGCCGCCGCAACAGCCAACGGAAGAAGCGGCAATGCAAGATAATAGGCGATCCACATGGCGGTCAGTAGAAGAGATCGAATTGCAATCCACCCGACCGACTGTGGGGCGAGGCGCGTCCTGTTAAGAAAAACGAGCGCACCGACAAGAAGAACCGGAAAAGTAAGCGCTGACCGAACAGCGAACAGCTGCCACAGCCCCATACCTCCGTCCCCACCAAGAGACTTGATCAGGGCGTCACCCAGTGACAACGCAAGCACCGTTCCAACAATCGTAGCCACACCCAAAGGCACGTTGTCGGGTCGATGAATGTCAGAACTGCTGGCCATAGCTGGACGCTAGACCGAAGTGACTTGATTGACCATCAATTGCAGACATTCACGTACGGAGCAGCATCGGTGAGAATGGGCTCGATGCCGCCGTTCGCCGCGGACTCAGCCAAGGTCTGTGATGCGGGACAAAGTGAGCTGTTGCCGCGAATGCACCAAGGTCGGTCCTGAAGTTGTGCAACCCTGAACGTTCCCTTTGGCCTATGATTGAAGCTAGGAGCAACACTGATACGAGACCAAGCAAAAACGTTGACCCAAGTGATGCGCTGGTTATCGCTGACGGGGCTATTTGAGTGAGGATCGCCCATGCTTCGTACTTTGGCACTTTCAATTGCGCTGATGTTTACCATCCCTTTGTCATCAGCGGCAGAACCAGCGATCAAGTTGTGGCTGATCCCTGTCTCCGGTTTCTTTCATGATCATCTGTTTGTCCCGGATGGACGGGAGAATGATGCTTTGGCCGTGCTGAAAGATATGTCCATCGGTTAAACTTAGTGTCTTGGCAGTTTGGCAACGCAGTGCCGAAGATCCATTCGGCGGCCAGTCACGCCACCGCGACGAATTGCCGAAATGCAGGTCGCGACCGCAGCCGAGCCCGAACGGCAGGACTAAGTATTAGTTTCGGTGACCAACGTCGGCTTATTATGCTTTGCGGCCGCTAAGAAAGAGCGCAGCATTTGGCACTTTGGGCTCAGCACCGACCAACGGCGCGTAACGTGCTGACTCCCGCTTTGATATGGTGAACGGCAGGACCGTTCGCCAAGTTGGCTCAAATATCGATGCGCTCAGCGGTGCTCAGGGCATCTTCCAATTCAACGCCAAGGTAACGCACCGTACTGTCGACCTTCGTGTGACCAAGCAGCAGTTGGACGGAACGGAGAGTGCCGGTCTTTCGAAAGATCTCCGCTGCCTTTGTCCGCCGAAGTGAATGTGTACCGTATCCGCTTGGCTCTAGCCCGATCGCAGTCACCCAATCACGAACGAGGCGTCCATACTGGCGGGTTGAGATATGCCGCCGGTCGTGGAACCGACTGGGGAACATGAACCGACATGCAAACATCTCAGGCGACTTAACCCACGCCAAGACGGTTTCACGCGTGTTTTCAGTCAGTTCAAACCGGACTGGTCGCTTGGTCTTGCTTTGGATCACTGAAAAACGTTCCCGTACGCGGTCATCTTTTACTAGATCAGGCACGGCCAATCCGACGAGGTCACAGCCGCGCAACCTACTATCAATGGCGATATTGAACAAAGCCAGATCAGGCAGGTAACCCGCGAGTTCAAGTCGCGCCCGGATTGCCCAGACCTGCTTTGGTAGTAAAGGCCGTTTCTGGCCGATATTCCGCCCTTTGTTCCAGGCTCTATGTTTCGGGGTCTTTGCGGGAAGTTGGACTCTTGCCATGCTTCGCCCTCAGTTCCTCCCTCCAAACCCATTCATCAGCACCGCGCTGATCGTTTCATTGTTCAGTCCAAGCGGATGGTCGCTGTCTGATGCCCATGAGAAAAGCTGACGCTGCGATCGCATTCGGCCGCAAAGAGCCCAAACCTTGAGATTTCCGCATCGCAGCTAACGTCCGCAATGCACTCGCTCAGGGTTTTCGGAATTGTTTAGTTTTCTGTTTTTGGCAATAGTGACGCCACCATAAGGAAACCGATTTATGCTGTTTGAAACCTGGACGCTGTATGTACTCACTGTTCTCGCTTTGATGAGTACTCCCGGGCCAAGTCAGCTGCTGATGCTGACAAACAGCGGGGTCCACGGTTTCAACCGGTCACTTGCCACCGCAGTAGGTGACCTTTCCGCGAACGCCTTGCAGATGCTAGCGGCCGGACTCGGTCTTGCCGCGATCATTGCGGCATCTGCCACGGCGCTGACAGTCATAAAATGGGCGGGGGTCGCGTATCTTTTTTGGCTGGGTGTTCGGATGATCCGACGCGCAAAACCAGATGAAACCTCTGCTCAACGGAAACAAGAAAGAGCTTCACTGAGAACCCTCTGGCTTCAAGGGTTCCTTACATCAGCCGCGAACCCGAAAGCTGTTGTCTTTTTCGCGGCCCTTTTCCCGCAATTTATCAGCGCGGAAGCACCATTCTGGCCTCAATTTCTGGTACTGTCCGCGACGTACATCATCATGGATGGTATGTTTCTGTCTGCCTACGGGCTTGGGTCAAATTGGGTTGTCAAAAGGTTCAAGGGTGACGCGCGGGTCTGGGTTGAGCGCATCGGCGGCGGATTCATGATCAGTGCGGCGATACTACTTGGACTGAAATCTGTCTCGCGCCAATAAGACAAAAGCCGACTTTGGTTCAGCCGTAGCGAATTCACGCTTTGTCCCACATAGCGGCCGCTCATGGTGCATGCGGGCAATGTCCGCTTCGGCCCACCTCAGTGTCGATCACGACCTTGTCCTTGCGGCACGGACGCCGGATAACATGGCAACCTTGGTTGTAGAGCTGGGAGCAAAAGCTGTGACATTCCGGGCATGAGGACGTGAAATACGTCAACAAGCGCTTTGACAGTTTGGCCCGCGATGCGGTCGTGACGCCGGATGCCGTGCCAGACTACCTGCACGCCCTGATCGGGGGCTAGAACGTGCTGTTAAATCTATGACCGGGCACATAGGTCAGGGTCACGCGTGTGACAGCTGTGGTTCCATCCCAGGTCTGCCGATCGACCTTCAACACACTGGCACCGACCTCTGCACCCAGACTGGTTGCTTCATCTTCCGACAGTGCGCTGGCCCGAAATCCAAGCTCGCCACGTGTAAAGGGCGCCTGACCAACAAGCCACTCATTCGCATTGACCTGCGCAAAGTCCACTTCGCCAGCCTGCGGGACCGCGTCAAGATTTATCCAGCGGTCCTCCAGAACAAAGGGTTGCGCATCCGCAAGGTGCAGCGCACGCAGATGGAGCGCGGGCCTGCCAGGCCCAAGCCCAAGTGCGGCCTGCACCGGCCCCGGCGGTGGGGAAATGCTGCGCGACAAAAGAGCATGGCTGTAGGCCTGGCCCAGTCCTTCGACCTCAATCCGGATAATCGGGATACTGAATTTCACCTGGCGCACCGGGAATGCAGCCACCCGTGTTCCGGCCCTGCGCCGCCGGTCAAGGATGCCTTGATCAGCAAGATCGCGGAGCGCGCGGTTAACCGTCACCCGTGCGCAACCGAATTCTTTTGCCAGCTCTGCTTCGGTCGGCATCAGCCCCCCGGCAGGCCAGACCCGGTCTTGAATGCGGCGCTGCACCGTGTCCCGCACGGATTGCCAGGTCTGGGTTTCTTTTGGCATGAGCTAAAGCGTATCCGTCAATTTGGTCAGGGTCTGGGTATAGGCAGCCTTGATCGCCGTTTGGGCGACATGTTTGCCATCCACCACCAGATGGCGTCCGGCGGCCCAGACATTCTTGACCATTGTATCGCCGCCCGCAAACACGAAACTGTCCAGGATCGCGTCGCCCTTACGGGCGCAAAGATCTACGTGATCGCCATCCAGCCCTAGCAAATCGGCCCAATGCCCTTCCTTGATGGCACCGCTTTGCCGGTGGGCCGCACGGGCTCCGCCCGCCAGCGCCGCCTCAAACATGCGCCGACCGGTCGATAATGTCTCAGACGCCAGCGCCGCGCGGGAGTGGTCGCGCAGACGTTGGGAATAATCTAGCATCCGAAGCTCCTCACTGAGCGAAATGCGGATATTGCTGTCGGACCCGATCGCAAGCGCCCCCCTTCGGAGAGCCATCTGACACCGTCAAAGATGCCGTCGCCGAGGCTGGCTTCGGTGATCGGGCACAGGCCCGCGACAGCGCCCGTCCTGGCAAGTGCTGCTGTTTCATAGGGGGTCATCTGCGTGCAGTGGATCAGGCACCAGCGCGCACTCAGATCCATATTATCCAGCGCCCATGCGACAGGTCGGGCACCCCAATGCGCCATCACCACATCGACTTCAGCCTGCTGCTCGGCCAGATGCATATGCAAGGGGCCCTCCGGTAAAAGTGCGGGCAAGTGCCCCAGATCGGTGCGGCTGACTGCACGCAAGGAATGGGGGGCGAGGCCCAGCACCGCATCGGGCGGCAATGCTGCAAGGGCGTGCCGCGCGCCTTCCAACACCGCGTTCATCTGCTCAAGGCTGTTGCCAAACCGGATCTGCCCCGGCCCCAGCGGCCGCTGATCACATCCGCCATAGCGATACATCACCGGCAACAGCGTCAGGCCAATTCCGGATTGCGCCGCCGCAGCCACAATGCGCGCCGACAGCTCTGCCGGGTTGTCATAGGGCACACCGCCGGTCTGGTGATGCAGATAATGAAATTCAACACTGCTGGAATATCCCGCTTCCAGCATTTCCATCTGCACCAGCGCCGTGATGGCCTGAATGTCTTCAGGCGTCAGCTGGTCCAAAAACCGGTACATCAGCTGCCGCCAGGTCCAAAAACTGTCCGTGCCAGAGGGACCGCGCCGCTCGGTCAAGCCAGCCATGGCGCGTTGAAAGCCATGGGAATGCGCATTCGTAGGTGCGGGCAGCAAAACATCGACCGTCTGCGCATCAGGCACAGGACCCTGCCCCGACGTGACCGCGCCAATCCGCCCTGTGGCCTGCATGTCAACCAAGACATCCTCGGTCCACCCTCCGGGCAGCAATGCGGTTTTCGCAAAAATCTTCATGGGCCAACGCACCTCTTGACGCATCGTTATGTATGTACTTATTAAAATTAAAACTGTCACAGGGTACAAGATGATTCTCGTAAATGCCACGATTGCGACATGTGCTGGGACAAGCGGATATGGTCTGATTGCGGGCGCCGCCCTGGCGGTCCAGGGCGACCAGATCGCTTGGGTCGGCCCTGCAGCGGAGCTGCCGGCGCGCTATGCATCCCTGCCCTACCGGGATCTGGCCGGTCGGCTGGTGACCCCCGCCCTGATCGATTGCCACACTCATATTGTGCATGCAGGCCACCGCGCGGCTGAATTCGAACAGCGGCTGACCGGCGTGGACTATGCTGAAATCGCCCGGCGCGGCGGCGGCATTGCCGCAACGGTCAAGGCGACGCGGGCGGCGGGTCTTGATGATCTGGTGAAAGCCGCTTTGCCTCGGGTGGATGCGCTTTTGGCCGAGGGCGTGACCACTATTGAGATCAAGTCAGGCTACGGGCTGAACCAGGAGGCCGAGCTAAACATGCTGCGCGCCGCCCGGCAGATCGCCCGCTTGCGGCCCGTGGATGTTGTCACGACCTTTCTGGGCGCCCATGCGGTGCCCCCCGAGTATGCAGGGCGCGCATGCGCCTATATCGCCGAGGTTTGCCTGCCCACGCTCAACGCGGCCCACGCCGAGGGTCTGGTCGACGCCGTGGACGGGTTCTGCGAAGGGATCGCCTTCAACACGCAGGAGCTTGCGCCGCTGTTCGCACGGGCCAAAGCGTTGGGGTTGCCGGTCAAACTCCATGCTGAGCAATTGTCCCATCAAGGCGGCACTGCTTTTGCGGCAACGCATGGTGCCGCGTCGGTCGATCATCTCGAATTTGCCACCGCAGATGACGCGCGGGCGATGGCTGCTGCGGGCAGTGTTGCTGTCCTCTTGCCCGGGGCCTTCTACACCTTACGCGAAACGCAGTGCCCGCCGATTACGGCGCTCCGGTCAGAGGGCGTCCCGATGGCTCTGGCGACGGACGCCAATCCGGGCTCGTCCCCGATGACATCCCTGCTGCTGGCGATGAACATGGGCTGCACCCTGTTTCGCATGACGCCCGAAGAGGCGCTGCGCGGTGTCACGGTCAACGCAGCCCAAGCGCTTGGTGTGACGGATCGCGGGCGGATCGCCCCGGGGCAGAGGGCCGATTTGGCCGTGTGGGACGTGCAAACACCGGCTGAATTGTCCTACCGCATTGGGTGCAACCCGCTTTATGCCTGCATGTTCCGGGGAGAGTTTCGATGACAGTTCTCACACCTGGCGCGGTCACATTGGCGCAATTGGAAACGCTCTGGCGCGTGGGCGTGCCCGCCCGCCTGAACACCGACTGTCATGCCGACATCGCCCGATCCGCCGCGCGCGTGGCCCAAGCCGTCGCCGCAGGCGCACCGGTCTACGGGGTGAACACGGGCTTTGGAAAGCTTGCCCATATTCGCATCGACGCCAGCGACACCGCCACCCTGCAACGCAATCTGATCCTGTCCCATTGCTGCGGTGTGGGCGACCCGCTGCCCAAACCGATCACGCGGCTGATGATGGTCCTAAAACTGTGTTCGCTGGGGCGCGGCGCGTCCGGCGTCCAGCCGCAAACCGTCGCTCTGATTGAGGCGATGCTGGAGAGAGGCGTCACGCCAGTTATCCCCTCCCAAGGGTCGGTCGGCGCCTCGGGGGATCTGGCCCCCCTTGCTCATATGGCCGCTGTCATGATCGGAGAGGGTGCCGCGCAGGTACATGACAACGCCCCCATGCCCGGCGCGCAAGCGCTGGCCGAGGCGGGGCTGGAGCCAATCGCGCTTGGTCCGAAGGAAGGGCTGGCACTGATCAACGGCACGCAATTCTCGACCGCTTGCGCGCTGGCTGCTCTGTTTGAGGCTTGGGAGGCGGCGCGCGCCAATATCGTTGTATCGGCCCTGTCCACGGATGCGATTATGGGGTCTGACGCGCCGTTGCACCCCGAAATCCACCGCTTGCGGGGCCAACCGGGGCAGATCGAGGTGGCGCGCCTGCTGTCTGGGCTGATGGAAGGATCACAGATCCGCGACAGCCACACCACCGGAGACAGCCGGGTACAAGACCCCTATTGCATCCGCTGCCAGCCCCAGGTGGCCGGGGCCGCCGTTGACCTTATCCGTTTTGCCGCGCGCACGTTGCAGATCGAAGCCAACGCCGTCACAGACAATCCGTTGGTCCTGGAAAGCGGGCACATCGTGTCGGGCGGCAATTTTCACGCCGAACCCGTGGCCTTTGCCGCCGATCAAATCGCGCTGGCGATCGCCGAGCTGGGCGCGATTTCTCAGCGCCGCATTGCGCTGATCGTTGACCCGACGCTGAGCCATGACCTGCCGCCGTTCCTGTCGCCCGATCCGGGTTTGAATTCCGGGCTCATGATCGCCGAAGTCACCTCTGCCGCGTTGATGAGTGAAAACAAACATCTGGCGAACCCCTGCTCGACGGATTCGACGCCAACCTCTGCCAATCAGGAAGACCATGTCTCTATGGCTGCTCATGGCGCGCTCAGACTTGGACGGATGACGAAAAATCTGGCGCAGATCGTCGGCATTGAAGCCATCTGCGCGGCGCAAGGCATTGAAGCCCGCGCCCCATTAAAGACCTCGCTGCCTTTGCAAACCGTGATGCATGCCATTCGGGCGAAAGTGCCCGCTTTGCACCAGGATCGCTACCTGGCCGATGATCTTGCTGCCGCCGCAGAACTGGTCCGCTCCGGCGCAGTATCGGGCGATCTGGAAAGCGCATTGGAGATGTTCCTTTGACCCCCGTGAAAGTCATTCCCGGCACGCTGCCGGTCGTTCTGGCGTTCCCCCATTCCAGCACGCACATGCCGGACACGACGGCCGATGATTTGAATGCGCAAGGCCGCCTGCTTGCCGATACCGATTGGCATCTGCCGAAGCTCTACGAAGGCCTGTTGCCACTGGCCACGCAGGTGCATGCGAACTTTCACCGCTATGCCATAGACGCCAATCGCGCCCCGAATGGGGAAAGCCTTTACCCTGGCCAGGCCACGACCGATCTGATCCCTCAAACCGACTTTGATGGCCACCCCATCCGAAAAACCCCCACGTCACCTACAGAAAGAATGCGTCGTTTGGCGATGTGTCATGACGCTTATCATATGGCGTTGAAGGAGCAGCTTGAACGTATCCGCGAAAAATACGGGTTTGCGGTCCTTTACGATTGCCATTCGATCCGGGCGCAGATCCCGCGCCTGTTTGATGGCATTCTGCCTGATTTGAACATTGGCACCTTTGATGGTGCTGCCTGTGCGCCGTCCCTCACAGAACGGGTGTCGCAGGTCTGTACGCAGGCCCGGGGGTTCACCTCGGTGGTGAATGGCCGGTTCAAGGGCGGCTGGACCACCCGGCATTACGGCCAACCAGACAAGGGCATTCACGCCCTCCAGATGGAGATTGCGCAATCGACATACCTGCGCAGCGAAGCGCCCCCATGGGAATTTGATCCCGAGAAGGCCCTGGCACTGCGCCACGTCTTGAAGTCAGTTCTAAAGGAGGTCAACGCATGGGAACCCGACGAAAACGCGCGTTATACACCATAGCGACATGTCTTTTGGCCTTTGGCGCAGCGGCCGAGCCGCGCGTGCTCACCGGCACAGAGCTGAATGAACTGCTGCCCCGCATTGTGGCCTCTGGTGTTGGGGAAGATACGACACAAACCTTCTCTGCCTCAGGTCAAACCGAATACATCACCGCTGGTCGTCCTTCGCTTGGCCGCTGGTGGGTCACCGCGACCCAGTATTGTTCCAGCTGGCCGCCCGGCTCGGGTCAAGCCTGCTATCAGGTGACACTTGATGAGGCGGCAGATCCACCACGGCTGTCCTGGATCGGCCAATCCGGCACCCCCATCGAAAATACGATTACATACAAGGAGACGTCACGTTGAAATCCGGACATAACAGCCGCGTTGTCATCCCGCCTACCGGCACCGACATCACCGCCAAGAGCTGGCTCACCGAAGCGCCCTTGCGCATGCTGATGAACAACTTGCACCCTGACGTCGCAGAGAACCCCGAAGAGCTTGTCGTCTACGGTGGGATTGGACGCGCCGCACGGAACTGGGAGGCGTTTGACAAGATCGTGGGTGCCCTGCGCGACCTTGAGGACGACCAGACCCTGTTGGTGCAATCCGGCAAGCCCGTGGGCGTCTTCCCGACCCATCGCGATGCGCCGCGTGTCCTGATCGCCAATTCGAACCTTGTCCCCCACTGGGCGACATGGGAGCATTTCAACGAACTCGATAAACAAGGGCTGGCGATGTACGGTCAGATGACCGCTGGGTCGTGGATCTACATTGGCACCCAGGGCATCGTTCAGGGCACCTATGAAACCTTTGTTGAGGCCGGACGCCAGCATTATGACGGCAACCTGACAGGGCGCTGGATTTTGACAGGGGGTCTTGGGGGCATGGGCGGTGCGCAACCTTTGGCTGCGGTGATGGCCGGGGCCTGTTGCCTGGCCGTCGAATGCGACGAAACCCGCGCCGACTTCCGGCTGCGTACACGCTATGTTGATGAAAAGACCCACAGCTTGGATGACGCGCTTGCGATGATTGATCGCTGGACCGCGGCAGGCGAAGCCAAATCCGTGGCCCTGATCGGCAATGCGGCGGATGTGTTTCCCGAACTGCTGGCCCGGGGCGTCAGGCCGGACATCGTTACCGACCAGACCAGCGCGCATGACCCCATCCATGGCTATCTGCCCCAGGGTTGGAGCGTGGCCAAGTGGCGCGATATGCAAAGCCGCGACCCCAAAGCGGTTGAGGCCGCGGCGCGCGCCTCAATGAAAACCCATGTGGCCGCTATGGTCGATTACTGGAATGCAGGCGTGCCCACACTGGATTATGGCAACAACATCAGACAAGTCGCGCTGGAAGAGGGGCTTGAAAACGCCTTTGCCTTTCCGGGGTTTGTCCCGGCCTATATTCGCCCGCTCTTTTGTCGCGGGATCGGGCCCTTCCGGTGGTGCGCGCTGTCGGGCGACCCGGAGGATATCTACAAGACCGACGCCAAGGTCAAAGAGCTGATCAAGGATGATCACCTGCACAACTGGCTTGATATGGCACGGGACCGCATTGCCTTTCAGGGGCTGCCCGCGCGGATCTGCTGGGTGGGACTGGGCCTGCGCCACAAGCTGGGGCTGGCGTTCAACGAAATGGTCCGCACCGGTGAATTGAGTGCACCCATCGTGATTGGTCGCGACCATCTGGACAGCGGCTCTGTCGCCTCGCCCAACCGCGAGACCGAAGCCATGAAAGACGGCTCAGACGCGGTGAGCGACTGGCCTTTGCTGAACGCGCTCTTGAACACTGCGTCTGGTGCGACATGGGTCAGCCTGCATCATGGCGGCGGGGTTGGCATGGGGTATTCCCAGCATTCCGGCATGGTCATCTGCTGTGACGGCAGCTCGGATGCCGACCGGCGCATCGCCAATGTGCTTTGGAATGACCCGGCAACGGGCGTCATGCGCCACGCCGATGCGGGCTATGACATCGCGCTGGACTGCGCAAAAGAGAACAACTTAAACCTGCCCGGGATCCTCTGACATGAAAGAGCTGGTCATCGGCGGTGCGCCCCTGACGCCATTTGATATCGCGCAAGCCGCGCGCAACGAATGGCGGATCACCCTTGCCCCAGAGGTACTGGACCGCGTTGCTGATGGGCGCCGCGCCATTGATGGCATTGTATCCGCTGGAACCCCTGTTTACGGCGTCAACACCGGCGTCGGCTCGCAAAAGGACCATGCGGTCGCTCCGGACGATATCTCCCGCTATAATGAAGCGCTCATTCGGGCGCATGGCACCCGTATACCGGGGCCCCGCGCAGACCCTGCGCATGTGCGCGCGACCTTGATCACGATGCTCCATGAACATAGCCATGGCTTGACAGGGATATCGCCCGCCCTTCTGGAACTGCTCGCCTGCAAAGCAAATGCCAGTGAGATGCCACAGATCGACGCCAGCGGATCGGTTGGCGCATCCGATCTGGTGCCACTGGCGCAGCTGGCCCATTGGGTGCTGTCAGACCCCCGCGCAAAGCAAGCAGGGCTGCCTGCTGCCAAGGATGCGCTCAGCCTTATCAATTGCAACGCCTTCAGTCTTGCGATGATATGCCTGTGTCTGGCGGACCTCACAAAACTGATCACCGCCCTCACCCAAGCGGCGGCCCTGTCACTTGAGGGCCTGCGTGCCAATCTTGATGCGATGTCACTTACCGTGGCCCATGCGACCAAACGGGGCGGTCAGCACCGGCTTGCCGCGCATCTCACCGAGCTATTTGAAGGCAGCGCGCTGCACCAGACAGGCGCGAATAGGTTTTTGCAGGATCCCTTGAGCTTTCGAAACATCCCGCAGGTTCTGGGCGCGGCCGAGGAATGCCGCCGCTGGCTAGAGAACGTGATTTCGGATGAATTGCACAGCACGGCCGTGAACCCGCTTGTCCAAGACGGCCGCGCTTTCAGCCATGGCAACATGGACGCCACACGTCTGACCTTGGCCATCGACATGATGCGCCAGGCCCTGGGCAAAGCTGCTGATGTCGCAGGAGAGCGCGTGCAAAAACAACAATGGCCAGCATTCTCGGACTTGCCGATCGGTCTGGCCAAAGAGCACTCACCCATGGGGGGTGTTCAGTTCTTCAACCTTGGGCATATCACAGCATCGCTGGTGACATCCGTTAAGATTTGGGCAGCCCCCTCCCTGTTGCATTCGGTTGGGCAAGTTGCCGATGGCGTTGAGGACACATCAAGCCACGCGCTTCATGCTTGTTTTGATTTGGCCCGTCAGATTGAGGCGTGTTTCAAGATCGCAGCCCTCGAAGCCATTGTCGCCACCTGGGCCATTGAGCGGCGCGGCTTGCGTGAAACCGATCTGGGTGCAGGCCTTCAATCGACCTATCAAGCACTGGTCAAAACGCTTCCGCTTGAGACGGCAGAGGGCACGATCTTTGACCTAGGACCCAGCATTGAGGCCTTCAGGCGCTCCGTCTAGATCACGCGCAAACGCCTATGGTCAGAACATATCAGCGGGCGGGTCCAGCTTTAAGCAGGGAATGTGGGCATCGCCGGGATGATCACGGTGCAGAATTCTGACGCAGCTTAGGTCCATGTGATCTGCCCCCCGCTGAATGAAGGAAATGCAGGGCACGCCTGCGCATGAGCGTTGCAAGCGAATGGCGCTTGAATCTGCCCTGCTTGCAGCACAGAACCCCTATAGCGATGACGTCAGCAATGTTCACGCTGCCGGAAATCTAAAGCCGTACAGGCACCGATACAGAGTTCTCGCCATCTCCAAGACGTTCACCATACCTGTCACGCAGGAGCACCATGTGTGCTCTCTATTGGCCCGCTATGCAGTGCGCGTGATCTCCAGCCAGCGGACATCCAAGGCGATGATACTTGCTGTTTTCCAGATCGAAATAGGAGAGAGTTCAGTTGCCAAACTCTTCTGCATCCTCAGACAGCGCGCTTGGCGACACATCCTGACCACTTGCCCGGTCTGATTTGATTTGTGGCGCCCTTTTGACCCATGCGGCCAGTTGCGCCCCTGTTTCTCCGTAAAACTTTGGTACGATCCGTTCGAGTTCTGAGACAAAGTTGACCTGCTGGGTGAATTTACCTCCGAGCCGTTCTGACAAGAAAATATGAAAGCTATGTGGCGTTAGGTGCTCTTTGCCGTCTGCCGCCAGTTCAGGATCTGTCCTTAAATCGGCAACTGGATATTGGGTCGGCTCGCTCGCCCCCGGCCAGAGTAGACGGATGAACAGCCCTTCAACATTGTCTCCTTTCACCTGACGCAAAAGCCAGTTGACGCGCGCTTTTGTTGATTTCTTATCTTCGGGCGCTTTGAGCGTCATTCCAACGTCAAGTGAGCGGCGCGCCAGGTCCGCTGTCACACTGATGGGTGCTGCGGCATCTGGGACCGACAAAGTGGACGATAAACATTGGCTGTCGCGTAACTGCGTCAGTTCATCCTTCTGGCGTTGTGCCGGATCGCCAACGTGTTTGCGTGGCAATTTTTCCGTCACGACATTGCCCGTCATGCGGCTGAGGATCATCGACAGGTCGCGAGTTTCTTGATGCCAAGCTTCAAGAACGGTTTGTGCAGGCAATGATTTAGCTGGAATCGCACCCCCAGACGAGACGAGCTTATTCAGCTCCGTCCACTCTTTGGGCATTCGGTCAAAACCTTTTACGCCAGCACTTTCATGCGTCAGAAACCTACGCAATTCATTGAGTAAAACAAGCTGGTCGACATCGGCCACCTGCTCAGCCGAGATCAATAGATCCGCTGTGGTGAGGATATGCATCCAGGACCAATGATAAACAGGCACCCGTGAACGGCTCTTGCGGACGTGTTCCAGCGGATGGCTATCAGGGGACGTCGCAAATTGATTTGAAAGAGTGATGACGCAATCAATGCCGTTTTCCTTGGCCAAGGCCCGATAGCGTTCAATTTGGTCCGCATCCAGCTCACTATTGCCGACTTTGGCCTCTACCAGCGCCCTCCATTCCCGGCTACCGATGCGCACGATAATCAATCCGTCGGGCCGGTCTTTGATCCCAGCACTCTGTTTGTGAAAGACCACCTCAGTATACGTATCGACGTTCGCGCGCGCACCGATCCTTTGGCCAACGGATGACAAAAGCCGCGCACCGAACTCATCGATTTTGCATAGACAGGCCAGAACGATGGAGGTAGTTCGCCCTTCCTTTGATGTGGTCGACAGCACAGGGAACAGTCGTGCTGCCTCACCTTGTTTCAAGTAGTCAGGCAGCTGTTCACTTCCCATTGAAAAATCCTTGCACACTTAACAATGGATCTAGTTTGAATAGAATCTTGCCCCATCAGTCAACTCTTGCGTGTACTGCGATCGTTTCGTCTTTGCTCTGAGGTGCCGTGTTTTGGCACCAACAGACCTGCACGGCGGCACGCGGCACATCAATATGATCCCGAACACCTGCGCCTGAAGGCATAGGTGCCAAGCAGCCGGTCCAACTTCCTTTGGATCGCGGCACGCGTTCTCAAACCGCCCCCACCAAGGAAAACCCACTTATCACAGACGGAAACCCTGCGCTGTCGCATGCCCCACATGCGGAAAATCACCGCTTTCGTTCTACGCGCGCCAGTTGCTTTCTGGGGCAAGCTGCGCATTATGACCTTTGTATATATTGATAAATTTCGCCCCTAGCGCGGTCGGGTTCAGACCCACAACTTTTTGATGATTGAGAGAAAAACGCCTTGAAGACGTCCAAAGCGACTTCTGCAAAACCTGACAATGCCAAGCCTGCGGATGCGGCCGCACAGCTGGCGGCTGTCACAGAGGTGATGCAACTGATTGGGCGGTCACGACAGGACGACGGGCCTGTTTTCGAAACGATTTTGACCAATGCCGTTGCGCTTTGCAACGCGCAGATGGCCGGACTGATCCTTGCCACGGCCCAAGATGACACACAATCGCTGGATGCCCATATCGGTATGTTCCCAAGGGCGATTGAGCTTTTTGAGACTGGGCAAATGAAGATGGACCCTGCCCTGTCCTATGCCGCCCGGTCCATTGTTGAGGCCCGGTTGATCGCCTTTGAGGACATGGCAACAAGCACGCTTTATCTGGAAAACAGCCCCGTCGTACGCTCCATGGTGGACGACAGCGGGATCCGCAGCGTTCTCTTTGTGCCTTTGATGGGACAACAAGGTGCGATCGGTACAATTGCGCTTTTCCGGGACCGTGTCGCGCCGTTTTCAGCGGCGGAGATTGCGCTGGTCGAAGCCTTTGCCTTTCAGGCTGTCATCGCGATTGAGAACCAGCGCCAGTTTCAGGCCGTTCAAAAACAGGTGGAACGTGAACGCGCCTCTGCCGAAGTGCTTGAGGTTATCAGCGCCTCTCGGACCGATGAGGCACCGGTTTTCGAGGTGATCCTGCGCAATGTCGCGCAGCTGTGCGAGACGGATCTTGTTACCTTGTCGCGGGTCACAGCGGACGGTGCTCATCTGGAATATGCCGCGCATAACGGGATGGAATTGCCCACCTATAATCTTGGTGAAGACGTCTGGCCCATCGACGGCCCCATGCAGATCGCACAATCGGTGCGCGAAGCACGCGTGATCCATTCACCGGACCTGCGCCTGACTGAGGCCTATATCGCAGGAGAGTATTACCGCCGCAAAATCGCCGACGATGAAGGTATCCGCACGATGCTGACGGTACCTTTGCTGACAAGCGATGGCACCGCCGTGGGCGTGGTTGGCCTTTACCGCAAGCAGATGCGCCCGTTTGAGCCTGATGAGATCGCACTGGTGGAGACATTTGCCGCGCAGGCCGTCATTGCCATCGAAAACGCCCGGCAATTCCGCACGGTCCAAGAACGGCTTGAGCGTGAAGCTGCAACATCGGAAATCCTGTCCGTCATCAGCCAAAGCCGCGATGACGCTGCGGCTGTTTTTGATACGGTTCTGAAACAGGCCACCAAGGTCTGCGGCGCTGATCAAGCGGCCTTGGCGCTGCGCGTGCCGTCAGGTGATAGGTACAAGCTTGCCGCGAACTGGGGCCATGCAAACCAGGTGAGCAAACCGGGCGATGAGTGGCCGCTGAGCAGCCCACACTCCGCCGCCCAGGCGATCAGAACCGGCAAGGTTGTTGAAAAGCCTGATTTGGCGGACACAGATGCCTACCGAGACGGGGAGCCTATAACCGTGGCCATGGTCGACGGCGAGGGCATTCGCTCACGCCTGGCAGTGCCTCTGATGCGGGATGGGCAGGCCATCGGGGCCCTTGCGCTCAGCCGACGCGCGGTGCGCCCATTTTCCAAAACCGATATCGCCTTGATTGAGAGTTTTGCCAAACACGCCGTCATTGCGATCGACAACACACATCAGTTCACCGAAACGCAAGAGGCGCTTGAACAGCAAACCGCAACGGCAGAGGTGCTGAAAACGATCAGCCAGGATGCCTTTGATCTGCCAACTGTGTTGCAGGCCTTGATCGATACCGCTGCGCGTTTGTGCGACGCGTCGATCTGCATCCTTTTCGAAAACCGCGATGGGGCGATGCACATGGGCGCCAACTATGGCTGCTCACCTGACATGCTGGCCTGGCACGAAGCGAACCCAAACCCGATTGACCGCGGAAACCTTGCCGGACGGGCTGCATTGGACAGAAAAACGATCCATGTGCCGGACATCCAGAATGACCCAGAGTATGCGCTGGCCCCGTCGGTAAACCTGGGCGGATGGCGCTCAATCATCGCGGTGCCCCTGGTGTTGGACGATGTGGTGATTGGCGTTCTAGATCTTGCGCGCCCAACCGCTGGTCCTTTCACCGCGCGCCAGATTGAGCTGGTGGAAACCTTTGCCGATCAGGCGGTAATCGCAATCAAGAACGCCAAGCTTTTTGAGCAGGTGCAAGCACGCACAACCGAAGTAGAAGAAGCGCTGGTGCGCGAACAGGCCAGCGCCGAAATCCTCAGCGTGATCAACGAAAGCAATACAGACTTGCAGCCGATGTTCGACCTGATCGTCGAAAAGTCAGCGCAGCTGTGTCGCGCGGGTTTCTGTGTGCTCGACCGGTTTGACGGCACCGCCTACCATTTCTGCGCGCAATACGGGTTTCCCCCCGAAGAAGTGACCAACCTGAAGGCTGACTACCCCTTCACAGAAACGCGCGGCCATGTGTCCCCGCGCGTTGTTGAAACAGGCGATATCGTTCACATCAAAGACGCAGAAGACCCCACGGAGTATTATGCGTCGGATCTGGCAAAACGCACCGGATGGCGGCGCATGTTAGGCGTGCCGATCAAGGTGGACGGCCGCACCTGGGGGCGGTCATTATGGCCTGGCCGCACACGGATCCACCGCCGGCTGCAAACATTGAGCTTGTGCAAGGCTTTGCCAATCAGGCCAGTATCGCGATTGAAAACGCCCGCTTGCTGCGCGAAACCGCTGAGAGAACGGCGGAAGTTGAAGCGGCATTAGAGCGTCAGACCGCCACTGCCGAAGTGCTGGAGGTGATCTCAAGCTCAGTGGATGACGCAACACCCGCGTTTGACGCCATTCTGGCCCGCGCGGCCGCAATCTGCGAAGCGCCTTTGGTCAGCCTCAACATTCTGGCGAACGACGGCAAGACGGCCAAACTGATGGCCCATTGGGGCGATGATCTAAACTACCTCAAGGTGGGGGAAACGGTTTGGGATGTGGAAAACCCGAGTGCCACAACGCTGGTCTTTCATACCCAAAAACCAAACCATGTGCATGACCTGAAAGATACCGACCGCTACCGCGCGGGCGATCCGATGCGCACACGGGTTGTTGACGATGAAGGCATACGCACCTTTCTGGCCATACCCCTGATCCACAAAGATAAGGTGATCGGCAACATCGCCGCCTATAAGCGAGAGGTTAAACCGTTCTCAGAGCAAGATATCGACCTGCTTGAAAGCTTTGCCGATCAGGCCGTGATTGCGATCCAGAATGCGCGACTGTTTAACGAAACTGAGACCGCTCTGGTGCGCCAAACCGCCAGCGCAGATGTTCTGCGGGTGATCAGCGAAACCCAAGACGATCTGGCACCGGTGTTTGACGCGATCCTCAGCCGCGCGGCTGAGCTTTGCGATGCCCCAATGGCCAGCCTCAGCCTTGTCGATCCTGAACGCCACTTTGTAGACCTGATCGCCCATCACGGAGATCAACTTGCCGCGCTTGAAGTGGGCAAGACCCGCTGGGCGTTAGAGCCGGGTCTTTCCATTCCCAACAGCATTCTTGAAAAACGTCCCGTCCACATCACCGACTTGCAGGAAACAGATCTTTATCGCGTAGGCGATGCGGCCAGACGCCGCGCGGTTGATGAGGAAGGGATACGCACCCATCTGGCGATCCCGCTTGTGCACAAGAACCAGGGCATTGGCACCATTGCGCTTTACCGGCGCGAGGTGAAACCGTTCACTTCTGAGGACATTTCATTGCTGGACAGTTTTGCTGACCAGGCCGTGATTGCCATCCAGAATGCACGGCTGTTCAACGAAACGCAGACATCGCTGGCCCGTCAAACCGCAAGCGCAGATATCTTGCGCGTGATCAGCAGCGCGCAGGCGGATGCAACGCCGGTTTTTGAGGCCATTGCGCAAACCGGCATTCAGTTGCTGTCCTGCGAAGGGGCCGCCGTCATGATCCGTGACGGAGATCATTTCATCCCCGAAGGCGGCTTTCAGAACACGGGCCGCATCGCCAATCTAAGCCCCGAACCGGTGCCAATCGACGCCGCGCTGAACTACCCATCCCAGGTGTTCCTGAGCGGAAAGATGGTCCACATCCCGGACATGTCAGCGGTTGAGCTGCCGGTCCATGAAAAGGTCTCTGTTCCAAAGTTCGGCATGAAATCCGCCGTCTTCCTGCCGATGATCCGCGACGGCCATACCCTGGGGGTTTTGGTTTTTACCCGCGTCTCCCAACCGCGCGCCTTCTCCCCAGAAGAGATCGAATTGGCCGAAAGCTTTTGTGATCAAGCGCTCATCGCCATTGAAAACACACGGCTTTTCAATGAAACGCAAACATCACTGGCCCGCCAAACCGCAAGCGCGGATGTCCTGCGCGTGATCAGCCGTTCGCCCACAGATGTGCGACCAGTTTTTTGAGGAAATCGTTCAAGCCGGGGTACGTCTGGTGGATTGTCATATGGTCGGCGCGACCATCTTGTCTGAGGATCATTTCAAAGTCATCGCCCGCGCCAAGAAAGATGGTTTGGAACTGATCGATGAGACCAACAACCAGGTCCCATTTGACCCCGATATGAACTTTCCCAGTCAGGTTATGCAGTCAGGCGAGATGCTACATCTGCCCGATTGGCAAAGTGTCACGCTGACGGAATTTGAGCAAAAAACCTATGAGAAATACAACGTTCGCGCCTCTTTGATGCTGCCCCTGATGCGGGCGGGGACGTCCTATGGCGTGATGCTTTTTATCCGGCAGGTCGCACGTCCTTTCAGCGAAGAAGAGATTGCTGTCGCAAAATCCTTCTGCGACCAGGCGGTAATCGCCATTGAAAACGTTCGCCTGTTTATGGAGGCCCAGGAAGCACGCGAGGAGGCCGAAAAAGCCAATGAGGCCAAAAGCGCCTTCCTGGCCACGATGTCGCATGAAATTCGCACACCGATGAATGCGGTGATCGGGATGAGCGGGTTGTTGATGGATACAGACCTCAACGATGAACAAGACGATTATGCACGCACAATCCGCGACAGCGGCGATGCGCTTTTGGGGATCATCAACGAAATTCTTGATTTCTCCAAGATCGAAGCGGGGCAAATGGACATCGAAAACCACCCGTTTGATCTGCGCAATTGCATCGAATCCGCACTTGATCTGATCAGCGGGCGCGCGGCCGAAAAACAATTGGAGCTGGCCTATATCTATGATGACAGCGTCCCGGTTGGGATCAGCGCTGACCTCACGCGGTTGCGCCAAGTTTTGCTGAACCTGCTGTCCAATGCCGTCAAATTCACCGAAGCGGGCGAAGTGGTTTTATCCATCAGCGCAGCCCCCTCCAAGAACGGTAAGACCACGCTGGAATTCAGCGTGCGCGACACCGGGATTGGTTTGACAGATCAGGGCATGAGCCGGCTCTTTCAATCTTTCAGCCAAGCCGACAGTTCCACCACGCGCAAATACGGTGGCACCGGGCTGGGCCTTGCCATTTCCAAACGACTGGCCGAACTGATGGGCGGCACGATGTGGGCGGCAAGCGATGGCGCGGGCAAAGGATCGACCTTCCATTTCACGATAGAAGCCCACCCCGCCGCCCTGCCAAAAACTGAGAGCCGGAGCCTGACGGGTGAGCAATCCGAGTTGCGCGGAAAACGGTTGATGGTGGTGGATGACAACGCCACCAACCTCAAAATCCTGACGCTTCAAACTCAGAAGTGGGGCATGCAAACCCGCGCGTTTTCCACGCCGTCGCAGGCGCTCGCTGCACTGGATGCAGGAGACGCATTCGATCTGGCCATCCTTGATATGCATATGCCTGAGATGGACGGGCTGGCCCTGGCCCGCGAGGTTGCATCGCGAAAGCCTGATCTGCCTAAAATCCTCTTCAGCTCCCTTGGGCTGCGCGAAACCGAGGCGGACAATGCGCTCTTTGCTGCTGCCTTGGCCAAGCCCCTGCGCCAATCGCAGCTCTTTGACACCTTGGTCACGCTCTTTGCGCCAGCGGTTGCGACCAAGGTAAAGGCAAAAACTGCGGACAAACCCAAGGCCGACCCAGCGATGGCCCAGCGTCATCCCTTGCGCATCTTATTGGCCGAAGACAATCTGGTGAACCAAAAGCTCGCCACGCGTTTGCTGGAACAGATGGGCTACCGCATTGATCTGGCCAGCAATGGCATTGAGGCCTGCGAAAGTGTCGCGCGACAGACCTATGACGTTGTGCTCATGGACGTGCAGATGCCCGAAATGGACGGGTTGGAAGCGTCGCGTCGGATCAACAGCGACCATGGCAAAGCGCGTCCGCAGATCATCGCGATGACCGCAAACGCGATGCAAGGCGACCGGGAAATGTGTCTGGCGGCCGGGATGGATGACTACATCACCAAGCCCATTCGCATAGAGTTGCTGATCGAAGCGCTGTTGAACGTCCCGGCGTGGAAAAAGGACCAAGGCTAGGCCTAGGGTCTTGTTGCTGTCCAACTCTTGCAGCACGTCAGACTGCGCCCGCAGCACGCCTGAGGCTCCTTTCTCAGAAGGCCAGAGCGCCCAGGATCACATGAAAGGAAAATTAACTCCTGCCCTCTTACAAGGCCACGTGTCTAACACGAGCTCTTAAGGAGAAAACTCCATGCCCTTTTCACGTCGGTTGTTTATTGCAGGGTCGGTCGCGACCATGTGTTCTGTTCCCGCGCTTGCCAGCGGAAAATCACTGGAACTCGCAGCGCCGGAAGGCGTGGCAGGTTCCGAAGCGGTCTATGCCGCATTGGTCAAAATTTACGCCCGCGCAGGTTTTGACGTTAAGATCTCACAATTGCCAAGCAAACGCGCCTTGCACGAAAGCTCTTCCGGAATCAAAGACGGAGAAGCCGTTCGTGTTGCCGCCATTGGAGAGAAATTCAGCTCATTGATCCGTGTCCCGACACCGGTCTTCACGATCGAAACCACAGCCGTCGTGAAAGCCGAGGCGGCATCCACAGTCACTTCCGTCGGCGACGTCAAAACGATGAAAGCCGCGTCCATCCGGGGTATTGCGCATTCAGCCGCCATGGCACAGCAAGCCGCTAGCAGTATTGAAGTGGCCTCTGCTGACCAACTCGTTCAAATGGTGAACGCAGGCCGCGTGGACGTTGGCTTTGTCAATCCAACGGATGCGGTCCAAAGCGTTGAAAAGCTTGGTCTCAGCGGCCTTCACGTCGTCGACCCACCCCTCAGCAGCCTTGAGTTATTCACCTATCTACATGAAAAACATGCAAATATTGTTCCCCAGGTCGATGCCATCATTGCCGAAATGGCGGCCTCTGGTGAACTGGCCACCCTGATGGCGGGTGGCTGACCCACCAACCGAGCGACGCTTTGCATTACGCCGTCGGCGGATACTTCCCCCGCGCAGGCCTACAGATCGACGGGGCTCACCTTCTCAAATTTGACGGTTCAGTCTTTCTAAACAAACCACCGCTAAAGCCGGGTTGGACCGTCGACGCTGCTCAATTGGAGAAGATCAAAATGATGGCTAATCGCATGACCGTTAGACAAAGGTTGCTGATCCCTGGCCTTTTGTGCCTGCTCATCGTCGTGTCGGGCCTGTCTGGTTTTTGGGGCAAACATTACAACGATGAACTGAACTATGCCTTTAAAAGTTCGGTGTTTTTAAGCGAAACCTTGGTCTCCCCCTTGGCAAAGGCCCTATATGATTTTGACAGCGCGGTCGCTGAAACAACGATTTCAGGGCTGCTGTCAGATCCTTATATCGTTTTCGCCCAAGTGATATCTTCTGGCGCGCCCTTTGCAACTGTCCAGGCCACTGAGGTGTGGAATGAAGAATGGGACAGCTTGGTTTCGCAAGCCTTGCAAAACGATGCGGTGACAGAGTTCGAAAGCGGCAGCACCCTGGTTGTGCGCTCCGAATTGCTTCACGCCGGCGAAAGCATGGGACAGTTGGTGCGCGCCTACGATTTGTCGCCGCTTCAATCAGCCAGCCAGCAGGCGAACCTAACGGCGGCAGGCATCGCAGTTATCGCCATCGCCTTCTTTGCGGTTGTACTGTTCTTGACGGCACAATCGGTATCGCGCCCGCTTGAGGCGTCCATTTTGGGGATCGACCAGCTTGAGAAGGGCGATTTCTCCGTTGATTTCAGAGAAGCAACGCGTCGCGATGAATTCGGTCGCCTGGGGCGGGCGCTGCGCACCTTCCGGGATTCATTGAAAGAAGCAGAAGACCTGCGCATCAAACAAGAAGCACTTAAGAAAGAAAAACGCGCCCAGGAAGAGCAAGCGCGCAGAAAGCAGCAAGAGGCCGAAAAACAAGAGGCCGAGTTCGTGCAAAAAGAGGCCGCGTTGGAAAAACAGCGTCTAGCCGAAAAGGTTGAGGCGCAAGAAAGGGCACAAGCCGCACGCGCCGCTGAACAGCGTGAGCAACAGATCGTCGTGGATAAGCTGGGCCAAGCGCTTGAGGCCCTGTCCAGAGGTGACCTGACCCACCGCATAGACGAGGCATTCGCAACCCAATATGACGCCATCCGCGTCAGCTATAACACCTCTGCGGATACGCTGACCGATCTGGTTTCAAAGGTCATCACGACCTGTGCTTCTGTCCTGGCCGACGCGCGCGTGGTGAACGGGCAAACCATTAAACTGTCACAGGATGCGGAACGCCAAGCCATGCAGCTGTCCGACACCTCAGATGGTTTGAGCGACCTTTCAGGCGACATTGTCGAAACGGCTTCATTGGCTAAGAACATGTCGCAGACCGTTGAAAGCGCGACCACAGAGGCGAAAAATGGCATCAAGGTTGTCAACGATACCAAGTCTTCCATGAGCAGACTGGAAGAAAGCTCAGGCGAAATTTCGCAAGTCGTCAGCCTTATTGAATCGATAGCCTTTCAGACAAACTTGCTGGCTCTGAATGCCGGCGTGGAAGCCGCCCGCGCTGGTGCTGCCGGCCAAGGCTTTGCCGTTGTCGCGTCTGAGGTGCGGGAACTCGCAGGGCGCTCTTCGAATGCGGCAAAGGAAATTGCGGAACTCGTCGGGCGCAACCGGGACTCAATCGAACATGGTGTTGAATGCGCCGAAGCCTCAGGCAGAGCACTCACTAAGCTGGAAGAGCTTTTCGACAGCGTAAACGACCATGCGCGAAATCTGAATGGCACGACGCAAAAGCAATCAAACGCCATCGAAGGCATTGTGAACCACGTCTCAACTGTGAACCAGTTGATCCAGACCAATACCGCCCGGTTTGAGGAAAACACAGCAAGTGTTTCGAGCCTCGAAGTTGAACTTGAAGGGTTGATGGACCGGCTTTCAGTCTTCGAAATCAACGCCAGCCAGTTTGAGGAAGAGCAGGAACGCATGGCGTCTTAGACGACCAGACTGGGAGGGCGCGCCATGCGACAAGCCTCATAGCGAAAGGCATGTCGCACGCTTTTGTCGGGTGCCCCTCATCGGTGAGGGGGCAACCACATCAGTCCGCGAATTCGTACATCAAAATCTCGGCCATGCGTTTCTTGTCGATGCTCAAAACATCGCCCCCGCCATCCTCCCAACCACGCCAGGCAAAGCCGACAGGGTTCTTTTTCTGATTAACCAGCGGATGGTCGCGCGGGGTGTAGTTGCGTTTCATCACGGGCGCGGCGAGCCAAGCCATCTTGGCCATCGTTTTGGTCAGAAAGCTCACGCTTTTCCACGTGCCGCGAACAGATTTGAAATAGCCTTCGACTTTGCACATGTGGAAGTAAGCTTTGCACGTCTCTTTGGTGATGTGCCAAAGCGCCTCCATTACCATGCGTCGGCGATACCATTCATCGTCTCCGTAGAGGTATTGATAAGCCTCAAACGCCACGGCGCCGTGTTCAACTTCTTCCACCTGATGCCAGACCCACAGCGCGCGCACGATGGGGTCGGCGTCAAACATCCAGCGTTCGTAGTTGTCGAGGATGATCATGCCAGCCAGAAACGTGAATGTTTCATAGCCTGCGGTGAACCCCACAAGCCGCCGCAGATCATCCCTCCGCGCCATGCCAGCGAAGTCCTTTTTGGCATGTTCATCCAAAGCCGCGACCTTGGGGTAATTGTCGGCCAAGTATTTGTTGAAGTCGATGAAGTTCTTGGCGTGATGCGCCTCTTGCCCGATGATGTCGGACACGTCGCTGCGCAGCTTTTCATCTTCAATATTAGGCTTTGCCCGGCTGAGAGCCGCAATCAGATACCGCTCAAAATAGGGGACATGCACACCAAGAGCGTTGATAAAGATCGCGAATTCAGGACAGGATTCGCTCCATATCGGGCTTTTCATTTTGTCAGGTTCGAATTTCAGGACACGCACTTTGATGTTGTCCATCGGATGGCCATCAGTAATCGACATGGCAGGTCCTCCCAGTTTTTTTCAAAAATCAGAGTTCGTTTTTGCCCGGCAGGCTGATCAACAGCTTGATCAGGATCAGGATCAAAAGCACCGCAGCAATGACCGCCGGGATATAGGCAAAGAAAGACGCCCAGTTCGCCGCCCCCGCAGGTGTCTCAGACAGGGCCAGACCCCGGTTTGGCGAAAACGCCCCGAAGACGTAGAACAGGACGTTCGACCAGGCGATCAAAATGAAGCCCAGGGAATAACGCTGCACCGAATGGGCGCTGAGCGGAAATTTCGGAAGAACCAGGGCGAAGAGAATAAGCATCAGACCGTTCATCAAACAGCCCGTATGTATCCGCGCCCAGGCTGAGGTGGTGCCGGGTAATTCATAGGGAATGACAAGGGGGATTGGCGAAAGGCTGATCTGGCCCAGGATGGAAAAGGCCAGCCCAAAGCCGCCGACAAGACCGACTATCATCACGATCATGCCGTGCTTCATCAGAGTATTAAGGTTCACTTGATCGGACATCTCCGCTTCCCTCTTCCAAGATATTCGGGGCAGAATAATGTTTGCGCCGCATGAGGCCCCAAACTTTGGTTGGGGTCATTCAGGTGCAGTGACGTTAATGAGGGTGTAAGGGAACGCAGGCCACGAAATGTCGAACAACATGCGTCAGCGGCTGATCAGCACCAAACTGCATCCGCCAACGCTGACCCGCAACAATATTGAACGGGATTTGGTCGCCAAGATCTTAGCAGATCGCGCCGATCAATCGGCCTTTGTTGTTGCGACCACGGGGTTCGGCAAGTCGACGCTCCTCCGCCAAATCTATGATCGGCTTGAGGCGGGGGGCGTGACCTGCGGTTGGCTCAGCTTAGACCGCCAAGACAGCAGTCCGGCGGCCTTTCTGGATTATTTCTTTGACCTGATGTCGCAGGTGGGCGTCATCGACAAAGCTGAGGTTTTCCAACAAACCAGCCTGACAGATACCTCCAGCATCAATCTGGCGTTCGTATTGCTGAACCAAGCCGCGGCGGCGGTGGACGGGCCCGTTGCGATTTTCCTGGATGATCTGCACATGGTCACGGACGAACGGACGCTCAGCGGTTTGTCGGCCTTTTTGGACGCCAAGTCAGCCAAGCTGAGGGTGTATTTTGCCACGCGCCACACGCCCGACCTTCAGATGCAGCGGCGCGAGATGAACGGCAGCTTTATCCGGGTAAACCACGCCGCATTGAAGTTCAGCCAGCATGAGGCCGAACGGTTCTTCGAAGTCTCGCAAGGGGCCAACCCCAGGCCTGCTGATATCGCGCAACTGCTTGCCGCCACAGAAGGCTGGCCCGCCGGTCTGCAAATCGCCACCATTTCTCAGGCCTCCACGCCAACATCTGTGGGCACCCTGCCCCGCAGTTTTTCCGGCGCTTCAGATCAGGTCTCTGCCTACCTGACGGATACCATTTTTCAATCCTTGCCGGCCGAAATACAGGACTTCTTGCTGTCCTCCGGCCCGCTCAATCGGTTTTGCGCGCCTCTTTGTGCCTCTGTCAGACGGCAAGAGGGCAATGAGGCCGCGATCGAATGGTTGCTGGATAAAAACCTCTTCATTGTGGCGATTGGCAGCTCGGGGGACTGGTATCGCTACCACCACATGTTTTCCGATTTTCTGATCAACATGGCCCAAAAGACGCAAGGCTATGACCGCGCAGAGATTTGCCGCCGGGCCAGCGTTTGGTGCCTTGAGAACGGCCTCGTTGATGAAGCCATCGACTATCTGCTGACCATCGGCGATTTTGACGAGGCAGCAGCACAAATCGCCCAAGCCTCTCCCCGCATCGCGCGCCAGGACGGCGACACTGTTACCATGATCCGCTGGGTGGAAAGCCTGCCCAAGACGCACCAGATGATGCACCCTGAGATGATGCTTGATTACGCGTTTTCGCTGACGTTCTCGCTGGCAACGGACCAAGCGCAAAGCATCGTTACCGATGTGCGTGCAGCCCTTGAGCAGGGTCAGGCACCGGACCGCAAAGCCTCTGAGCTTTTGGCCCTTGCGGACACGGTGGAAACGCTGGCGCTGGCGGCGCGCGACCTGACAGATGATGCGCTGCGCAGCATCGCCGCAACGCGCAGAAAATGGATCGAAGTTGATCCAAGCACACAAGGCATTCTGAGCAACATCGCCGCCTATTGCCACATGACCCAGAACCAGCCGGGCGAAGCGGCCAAGGAAATCAGCATCGCGCGCAGTCATGGGCTCCGCTCGGGCATGGGATATGTGTCGATTTGGGCCGATTGCATTGATGTGATGACCCAATGCCGTAGCGGCACGCTGGAGAACGCGCGCAAGCCTCTGGCCCGCGCACTTAGCGATGCCTCCGTGGATGGGGAAAGCGATCTGCTGAAACTGCTGGTTCACATGCTTGCCGCAGATGTCGCTTATTTGAGCGGTAATCTGACGGAAGCGCGCGAAGAGTTGGCCAACGGAACGGGCTTTTCTGCCTCCTTCGGGCCAGCGGAACCGCTTCTAATTTCGCACCGCATCAGGGCCTGGACGGCAGCGATTGCAGGGGATGTCGGGCGGGCGATGGAGCTTACCGAACATGGGATCGCCCTAGGTTTGCGTCACGGTATCCCGCGGCTGTCCTTCTTTTTGATCGGCCAGCAAGTTGCCCTACTGACGCTTGGGGGAAAACCCCAGGAGGCACGTCAATTGGCAGCGCGCTGGGGGCCTTGGATGAAAGCTGGAAAACCCGGTTTCAACCTGAAACCGAAAACATGCAGCTGATTCAAAAGAAGATATTGGCCGAATTGGCCATTGCCGAGGGCCGTGTGGATGAGGCCGCGACAGTGATCCACCTTTTAGAGCGGCGTCTGAAATCAAACATCTCATTGGTGGATGCCACCCGGCTGAAGATACTAAAAGCCCATGCCCTAGCCCAACAGGACCGCGGTGATGATGCCGCGCGCGAAATCTCGCTTGCCGCCGATCTGGCGTGGAACAGCGGCGCGGTGGCCCCTTTTCTTGAATACGCAGCCTATGCTGAGCCGCTGTTGCAAGATGTGATCCAACGCCGCGCCTTAGTCGACACACCCGCAGCCATGTTGGAGGCGTCAGCCGAAAGCCAGCTGCTGCGCCGCATTGCCCCCGGCAGCGCCAAGAAGGACGAAGGCGACACCGCTGAAGATGCCCCGCTGGAGGATCTGACGGAACGTGAGCTTGATCTTTTACGGCTAGCCGAAAGCGGCATGACCAACGCCCAGATTGCGGCCCACCGCGTGATCAAGGTGGCCACCGTGAAATGGCATCTGCACAACGCATACCAAAAACTGGGCGTGCGCAACCGCAGTGGCGCACTGGCGGCCGCCCGCAAGCATGGGATTATCAGCTAAGGCACGGCGCAGGGCGTCAGTTTGGCCGGAAATCAGAAGCTCTCTGTTTCCACCACAATCTCCAAACCTGCCATGTCGTCGGTCACTTCCACCTGACACGCCAAACGGCAGTTGGCTGGCTCTTGGACAGAAAACTCCAGCATGTCATCTTCGGCCTCTGTCCGCCCCGCCAAAAGGTGCCGCCATTTTTCGCCAAAGGAAATGGCGCAGGTCCCGCAAGCCGCGTTTCCCCCACAATCGGCGTCGATGCCACGGATGTCCTTGGCCTTGGCGACCTCCATCAAGTTCATCCCGGCTTTGGCTTGCAAGGCGTGTTCGGTCTTGTCCGCATCTACAATTGAAATCTCGATCATTTTCATCTCCTGGCAGATCGTTTTCCCTGCTCTAGGCAAAGCGCCGCGGCCCAGCCCCAACCTTTAGTTTGGGGCAAAGCCAACCTTGGGCGCATAGTCTTGGCCAAACTTGGGGAACACCGGCCGCCTCGGGCTGGACAGGGAGAAGACCTGCGCATGACAAAATTGAAAGCCATCACCGAAGCCTCTTCGGCCATTCAGCCTGTATTCTACGGCCAGCGCCGCGCCTTTGAGGCAAACCCCTTTCCAAACCTGGAGACACGGCTTGAACGTCTGGACAGGCTCAACGCCACGTTGGCGGCGAACAAAGAAGACCTGATTGCCGCCATCAACAAGGATTTCGGCTGCCGCAGCCGGTCTGAAACCGTGATCGCCGAAATCTTGGGGTGCCACGGGGCGATCCATTACGCGGAAAAGAACCTGCGCAAGTGGATGAAGATGCGCAAACGACACACCTCATTCTGGTCCCTGCCCGCCAAGTCGTTCGTCGTGCCACAGCCGTTGGGCGTTGTGGGCATCATGGCCCCCTGGAATTATCCGCTGCACCTCGCTGTTGCCCCCTTGGTCGCCGCGCTGGCGGCAGGCAACAACGCCATGATCTGGATGTCGGATGAGGTGCCGCACACCGCTGAATGTCTCAACGGACTTATCTCGCGCGCCTTTCCGGCCGAGCTTCTGACCGTTCACACGGGCGATGCCAAATTGGCAGCCGAGTTTGCCGCCCTGCCCTTTGATCACCTGCTTTTCACCGGCTCGACCAGAGTGGGCAAGTTGATCGCCGCCGCAGCAGCACCCAACCTGACGCCCGTCACCCTGGAGCTGGGGGGCAAAAGCCCTGCCGTTGTCGCCCCCGATTATTCTATCAAAGAAGCGGCAACGCGCATCACCTGGGGCAAGTCGTTTAACGCAGGCCAGACCTGTATCGCGCCTGACTATGTATTGGTGCCAAAGGCGCAGGTGCAAACATTTGCCGATCATGTGGTGCGCAACTTCAAACACCATTTCAACAGCATCCTTGATCATGATTACACCGCTGTGGTGTCAGAACGCTTTTTCCGGCGGTTGAAAGAGCTGGTGAAGGAAGCGGAAGACAAAGGTGCCACGGTCATTCAACCCTACGGCATCCACGAAAGTGTCGTGGACCAGACGTTCAAGTTCCCGCTGACACTCGTTCTTAATCCACCTGCTGATTGCGGGTTGATGCGGGAAGAGATCTTTGGCCCGATCCTGCCCGTCATTGGGTACGAAACGCTGGAAGATGCCGTGGCCCACGTGAACGCGGGCGATAAACCTCTGTCCCTGTATTGCTTCAGCCACAACAAGACCACGCAAAGGGATATTTTGCGGCGCACCTCATCAGGCTCGGTTGGTCTGAACGACACCTTGTTGCAGTACATACAAGAGGACCTTGCATTTGGTGGTGTCGGGGCAAGCGGCATGGGCAGCTATCATGGGCGAGAAGGGTTTGACACGTTCAGCCATGCCAAATCAGTTTTCGAGCAGCGCGGTATCGGGTCCTTCACCGGGGTCAAATTGCTCTATCCACCTTACGGTCCGATTTCAAAAGCGGTGCTGAAATTGATGGGGGGCTAGTCACCACGCGCTGGTCGCCCAGATCGTTCCTTGGGCCAAACTGTCAGGATCTGGCGCAGACCCTATTAGCGGTCTTGCGCCTTTTGCTAACTCTTCCATGCAGGCCCAACGCGCAATAGTTCTGCCCCCGCAAACACCCTCAGCCTTCAGCGCGCTTTAGGCGCTGATGCTCGTCCTCCAACAGCCCGATTTTCCAATAGCCCGAGATATAGGTATCGCTGCGCGGCAATCCCTTTTCGCGATGCAAAAACACGCGGATGTTTCGGATGACGTCAGCCTCGCCCGCGATGCAGGTCTGCACCCGCCCCTGCGGCCAGGGCATTTGACGCAGAAATGTTTCTTGCTGGGTGGAGGGTTTTGACGGATCTGGATGCACCAGCCAATGCATTTCGATGCCTTCTGGGGCGTCGATCTGTTGTTGGTCCGCCTCAGAGGTGATCTCAAAAACTGCAACACCCCGCGCGTCCCTCGGCATCGCCTCTAAAGCGGCCGCAGCCACAGGCAATGCGGAGGGGTCTGCCATGACCAGATACCAATCCGCTGAAAAGTCGACCATCTTGGGCGCGCTTGGCCCCATGAAACCCAGAAAGTCCCCAGGTTTCGCGTTGGTCGCCCAGCGCGATGCCGGGCCGTTGTCACCATGCGCGACAAAGTCGATATCAAGCTCTTGCACTGCCGCCCGGTAGGCCCGGACCGTGTACGTGCGGCGCACGGGCATGGGGCCTGAATGTACCCGCGCCTCAAAAGCCTCCTGCGTCTCATCAGGCTCCGGGATCAGCAATTTGCAATTGCCGCCTTCACGCCTTTCGGGAAACCCGGCCAGCGCAGCCCCCGCGAAGGTCACGCGGATCATGTTTGGCGTCAGGTGCCAGGCTTTCTTCACGGTCAAAATCCGAGGGCCTTTGCGGCCTGTTGCGCTTTGAAGGGTGTTCTTGACGGTCTTGATGAGGCTCATCGTGGCTCCAGCTGATCAGTGACAGTATCGCACATAAAT
This sequence comes from Sulfitobacter sp. GN1-4, assembly GCF_055693825.1. Taxonomy (NCBI): domain Bacteria; kingdom Pseudomonadati; phylum Pseudomonadota; class Alphaproteobacteria; order Rhodobacterales; family Roseobacteraceae; genus Sulfitobacter; species Sulfitobacter sp. GN1-4. The sequence goes on from NZ_JBVFUQ010000003.1 coordinate 3,012,845, forward strand.
GGGCGGTGGCCCCTATCGCGATAACCCTGCGCCCGCAGATATGACTGTTCGGCTGGGCCGAACGGTTGCTCCGCTGGTTTGAGCAGTTCATGGACAAAAGAGGCCTGGATAGGGTGCATACCAGGGTCGGCCCGAGGGAACTGGGCAGTACAATTGGCGAAACGGCCTACCAGGCGGAAATGCCCAGGCGATATCGTTAACTAAGGCCAATCATCTCCCCGCCTTAGCAAAGCTCTTGCTCTGCCAGATAGCGAACAAACAACAACGTCAGGCTTTCGCGGCGCGATTTGTCCGGCCAAACGGCGTAGATACCTAAGGGGCGCAGGTGCCACTCAGGCAACAGCCTGACAAGCTGCCCAGATGCGATGCCTCGGTCCGCTAGAAATGAGGGCAAGACCGTAGCACCCGCGTCCTGTGTTGCCAGGTGGTAAAGCGCATCTATGCTATCCACTTCGATTTGCGCCTGGCCAGTGACCTTTTCGACCTTTCCGGTTGGCCCGACAAGTTCGGTAGTATCAGGTCGGTTTTTGTAGCGAATGAAATCCCACTCCTCGAGGTCTTTGGGACGGCGCGGCAGCTTGCGCTGTGCGGCATAGCCCGCCCCTGCAACCAAGAACCGTTGCCCATCCGCCAGTTTGCGTGACATCATCGAACTATCGTCAAGCCACCCTGCCCGGATGCTCAGATCAAAACCACTGTCCAACAGATCCTGCCGGTTATCCGTGTAACTGACTGAAAAGGCGACGTTTGGATGCAACTTGGCAAAAGACACAACTGCAGTGGTCAAAGGCCCCGCGGCAAGAAAGGCGGGGATGGTCAGGCGCAATGCGCCCACCGGCTCAAGTGTCAAAGCGTTCAATTCGTTCAGACCGGCCTCAGCGCTGCGCATCATTTCGACGACGCGTGAGTAGAACATCTTGCCCTCAGAGGTCAGCGCGATTTTACGCGTGGTGCGATGAAGCAGCGTGACGCCGAGGTAATCCTCCAGCTCTGAGACCGTTTCGCTGACCCTGGGGGCGACAACCCCACCCGCTGTGCTGCCGCCCGAAAAGAGCCTTCGTCAACGACATGGGCAAAGATGGCCATCTGTTTCAGGTGATCGATCATTATTCGAACTGACAAATTAATGCATTCATGACCGTTGGAATACCCGAATTATCCTCAAGCTGAAAGCATGGCTTTCCCAAGAGGTCTTTGATGGGTTCGCCCCGGGTGGCGCGTCCCCTTTGCCATCGGAACGGCTCACACAGATTATTCCACCTGGCCGAACTATGACTTCAGAAATGAACCCATTACCAACGCAAACTGGCGGGCGTAGTTTCCATCTCACGTAACGAGATGAGCGCCAGATGAACGCCACCGCGACCTTCATGACCGAACACGCCGCCCGCCATATGCAGGCGCTTTGCAGGCATTTTTCCAACAAAGTCCCTACGCAACTCCAAGCGGAGCGCGGTCATGTGGCGTTTCCCTTTGGCCAATGCGACCTGAGTGCCGACGCCAAGTGCCTGACATTCAAAGCAACAGCGCCAGACCGCAGTCAATTGGACCAGGTCACCCAAGTGCTCACCAGCCATCTTGAGCGCTTCGCATTTCGCGAAGACCCCAACCTGACTTGGGATTTTTCTGACGCCTAAAACACGCCAGACCCGCCCCACTTGACCCGCAATAGGAGCATGCACGTGAACCGACGCACCCTTCTCAAAACGACGCTTGCCAGCACGCTGGTGGCGATCCTCACACAATCCGCAGGAGCACAGACCATGGACGCAACAAGCCAAGCCTCATTTGATACCGTGATGGCCTTTATGGCCGCGATGAACGAAGGGCCGGAGGCGATGTCGCCCCTCATGGCGGACGACATGGTATGGCACAACGAAGGGGACAAAACCGTTCCCTGGATCCACGGCGACATCAAAGGCAAGGATGCGATCTTTGATTTTCTTGGGGTCTTTGGTGCCGGGCTTCAAACGACGAAATGGGAAAACACCGATGCTTTTGCCTCGGGCGATACAGTCGCTGTGTTCGGTGTGATGAACGGGATCACGACCGCAAGCGGCAAGGAAATTGGCGACTTCAGCTTTGCATTGCGTGCCAAGGTGCGGAATGGCCAAGTGGTGCTGTGGCATTGGTTCGAAGACAGCTTCGCGCTGAGCCGAGCCTATCACGCCAAGTGAAAGGATAGCGGTAAGGGCTTCCAACGGCTGCGCATTACCGAAAGGCTTAGCCGGGGATGCCCTACGCGCCCAAGGCAGACGAGCGGGATGTCCTTACCCTACTGATCCCCCAAAACCCGCTTGCCCGGCTTTTTTCGCCCGGATGTGCACGGCGCAGGCTACGCCTTGGATTTCACAATCAAGCGCGCACGTGCCGCTTGGCGTGGTAGGGTGCAGAACAGATCATGGGATGCCACGCACATCTGCAACCGCGACTGGCCCAGAGCGCCATCTATACGCTGTGTTCGTTGGGCTAACTCAAAACGAGCTTACGCGATCTGATCGATCATTTCACCCAACAGTCTATTGAGGCGCCTGTCTTGAAACCATGCGCGCTGGCGCTTTGACACCCAGGGGCCTGAGGACGTGATTAACGTGCTTGCGAGCCGGTTGGCAGCGGCCGGCGTTTATGATGCGCATCGGCTTTGCCTTCGGTTTGATATCCGCAACCAGGCGGTTTTTGATCCTGAGTTGCGGACCGTGATCCAAGAGATTGAGTAACGCTTTCTTACTAGCTGGGCAGACAGATCCACCGACGGCGCGGTCGTGAGCTATGCTGCTATTGATGGCTTGTTCCGGCATGTAACGCAGGATCCAGATGCGGCAGCGGGTCTGGCCTTGGCCAAAGACCCGTTTGCCCGCTTGATGCGGGATCTGTGAATGCATGTTGCAACGTGAAGGAGGCGCGACGCCCTTTTTTGGTTTTTCAAAAAATATGTTCAATTGTCCAAATAATTGCTACCCTCGCTTCAGTCGAGCGGTTTTCAGACACAATGCACGCTCAAAAAAGGGAGAATTATAATGCCAGCACCGGTTCCCTTGGGGGAAGAGGCCCACGGCCACACCAAGCCAATTCTCAAGAACCCGCGCAAAGGGGTCGTGAGCAAAAGAACACTGTGCCAGTCCTGCGATATGCAATGCGCCGTCGTGGCAGAAACGGTTGACGGACAGGTCGTGCGGGTCCGCTCGTCTGATAACCCTCTCTTTCGCGACCACATTTGCATGAAGGCGATTATCACGCCCAAAAGCTTTTCCCACCCTGACCGCATCCTGCATCCGCTCAAGCGGGTCGGTGAGCGCGGCAGCAACAAGTGGGAGCGGGTCACCTGGGAAGAGGCCATGGCTGATATTGGCTCCCGCCTCAACGGCATCATCGAAACGCACGGGCCCGAGGCTTGGGCCGTGTCCACCAGCCAGTGGAACACCGCAACAGATCACGGCATCGGCCGCCGGATCATGAACCACGTCGGCTCACCCAACTGGACATCTGGCGTGGCCTATTGTGCGGGCAACACGGCAGCGATCAATCGCATGACCTATGGTTGGTTCCCCTTGGGTGATTTTCACAGCACCAAGTGCATCGTGTTGATGGGCCATAACCCGCGCCGTCACAGCTGGACGATGATCTATCAATACGTGCGGCTGGCGGTCGCGCGCGGTGCCAAGCTGATCATCATGGACCCCCGACAAAGTGAGTGGTCCAAGCTTGCGGATGTGTATCTACCCCTCAAGGTTGGCAGCGATGCGGCGATGATGATGGGCTGGCTCAAGGTCATTTTTGACGAAGGGCTTTATGACAAGAAATTTGTCCGGGACTGGACCGTCGGTTTTGACAAGCTGCGCGCGCGGGTGAATGAATTTCCGCTTGAGCGGGTCGCGAAGCTGACCGGATGCGCGCCTGAGATGATTGCCAAAGCCGCGCGGATGTATGCGACCGAAGGCCCTTCGATCATCCCTTGGACGCCAATCACGGACATGCAGCGCAATTCAACCTCGGCCATCCGCCTGCAAAGCATTCTGCGCGCAGTCTGTGGACATCTGGATGTACGCGGCGGCGAGACGTTTCAGGGCTTGATCAAGGGCTTCATGACCGAATCTGAGATTGAGATGCACGAGGTGCTGCCACACGAACAGAAGATGAAGCAGCTCGGCACGTTGGAGCATCCGGCCTACACCTATCATGGGCAAACCGCACTCAACGAACCGCTCAAGCGGGTTTGGGGGCATGAATACATCAATCAGGTCACGGGCTGTTACATGGCGAACCCGTCATCACTGTTCAAAGCGATGGCCGGTGAAGGGCCTTATGATGTCAAAGCTTTCTTCGTTTTAGGCAACAACGCGGTGCTCAGTTACGCCAATGGCCAACGGATCATCAAAGGGATGATGAACCAGGAACTGGTTGTCGTGCAGGACCATGTGATGACGCCGACGGCCCAATTGGCAGATTACGTGCTGCCCGGCGACAGCTGGCATGAGCGGCCTTGGCTGTCCGATGCGTTCGGCTGGTTTGGCTTCATCCGGCCCTCTGAGCAAAGCATGGAACCCTTGGGCGAATGCAAAAGCACCTGGGAGTTTTGGAAACTGCTCGCCAATGCCATTGGGCGTCCAGAAACGGTGCCGTGGGACAGTTTGATGGATTTCTACGACGCCCGCCTCAAGGGCCTCGGCATGACGTTTGACGAATTTGCCGCAAGCACTGACGTTCATTTTGAGCCTGTCCAATACAAAAAATATGAGCAAAAGGGCTTTGCCACGCCATCGGGTAAGGTGGAGCTTTATTCCTCTGTTCTGGAGGGGCTGGGTTTTGACCCCCTGCCCTATTTCCGTGAGGACCCGCCCATGCCAGAGGGCTATCCGCTGATGATGTTCACGGGCGTGCGCGAGGATTCCTATTTCCAGACCGGCAACAGGCATGTCCCCGAGATGCGCAAACACAGCCCCGAACCGCGGGTCTTTGTGAACACCCGGACCGCGGCGCATTGGAAAGTTGAAGATGGCGAATGGGTCCACATCACTAATGAGCTGGCCACCCTGAAAATGCAGGTGCAAATCTCGGACAAAATGCCTGACGATCTGGTGCGGGTGCCGCATGGTTGGTGGAAACCCGAAATGGAGGGCGGTGTCGGAAAATTGTCTGGGGCCATGCTGCATGCCGATTCAATGATGTGCCGCGATGACACGCCTTTCATGGATCATGAGCAAGGCATACCCCATCTCAAAGGGATACCTTGCCGCATCGAAAAACTGTCCACCGCTGCTGTAAGAAAAGAGGTCGCCGCCGATGCTGTCGAAGCTGATTAACGCCGTCCCGGGCGGTTTCGTTGGGCGCCTGATGATCACACTTGCCAACGCAGGCGCGCGAAATCGCACACCGTTCGAACGCGTATCCCGTTACTTGGTCAGCAAGGTCTTTGTCGTTCCCAAAGAGGATGACTTTATGGCCGATCCGCTTGTCGACAACGACATGGGCTTCGACGTCGATGAGATACGCGCCTACCGGAACAAGGGCAGCTGAGAGCTTCGTTGACATCATACGCTGATGGGATGGCCCCTATACGAAGCCGGCAGCGTTGCCGCTGCTGGCAGCAAGGATGCGGGCCTGGCCAGGCCCTTCAATCGTCCCGACCTGTGGCGCGATAGAACAGGCAGAGTGGGACCTTCGCGCCACGTTGGGGAGTTTCTGCGGGTCGACTAAAAATGCAATGGCGTGGCAAAAGAGACTTTCACCGCACCTACTGCCTGTTACGGAATGAACATCAATCAGCTACCGCAGACGAGGCGTGCAAATCTGTCATGGCGTTCTGCTGGTCAAGATATTGCACGATGCGTTGTGCCAGATCGGCGTGTATTTCACCCCGGCTGCGCCCACCGCCGTCTTCGCACAACGGATCCAACTCCCCTTCCTTTTCAAGGATTTCCGGTCCGCGTTCCTTGCATTCAGCAAGGAAGCTGAAATGCGTGGCATCAGGGATGAAGGTATGCTCCGCATTCGGGATCTGCTGTGACGCGCGCAAGGCATGGACCCCAGCCGGGACGCTTTCATTGGTGCCAAGGTTGATGACATAAAGCGGGATTTCAATACCTGACAAACTGTCATCCGTGATCGTGCTGATGATCCCGGGGTCGACGATAACACCATTGGTGATCCGCACATCCCGAAGATCCTGCGCGGCAGGCGACAAGTCGAGCTGGTGCAGATCAACGCCGAAATGCCTCAGGAATGCACAATCGGACATGCCATGATCGGTTTCATCGCAAAACCGCTGCAAGCGATCCGGATCGACGCGCGCGCCCGCAACGGCAAGGGCCGTATAACCGCCTGCAGAAAACCCAACGGTCGAGATTGAGGTAAAGTCCACATTGGGGAACTCATGCTGGTGGCTGTTCATATGATCCAGAACCGCCGTGATGTCCTTGGGCCGTTCCCAAACCCGCACTGCCGCTTGTGCGCTGGCATTGCCGCTTGTGGTGCCCGGATGGTTTGGCAAGACCACAACATACCCATTGTCCGCCAGTTCCGACGCGATCCAGCCAAATTGACCAGCGTTGCCCCCAGCACCATGTGAAATGAGAACCAGGGGGAATTGACCTTCACGCCGGGGCGCATTGCGGCCAGCCTGGCTGCCAAAAAACACCATTGCCACCAACGGTAACCGCTTTGCCCCCAGGGGCGGCTGGATACCAGATATCGAAAGAGACATGAGTATCGCGGGCAAGGGCATAAGCCTTGCCGCGTGCGATCCCGACCGTTCCGTCGTAGGCCGGGCGAAACACCTCATAGCCCCCCCACCCCACCAATGCGGTCAGGCACAGGGCCGCGGATGCTTTTGCAAACTTAGTAAGCTTTGACATTTTCATTCCTTTCCTTCGGAGCCCACAAACGTTCGATTGATCACGCCCGGATCTCTTCTAGGTGCCAAATTTTTGAGACGATTTTCCAACCCGCGCCCCCTTTCACGAAACCCAAATGATCCACAAAGACATTCTGGTGCGCGCGGATACGTATCTTCACCGTCGCGCTCAGTGCCGAGAGGTAATCGATCATCAAGACCTCAGCTTCCAACGGCTGGCCTTTGCTCTGCGGTGACGTCCGCCCAGCCACATCCGCTCGAAACTGGTCAATCGGTTCGACGAAGATTTCTCCGTTATCTGCATCAAAAAGGCTGGACTGAGGGTGAAAGACATCTTCCAACTTTTCGACGTCACAGGCGTGAATTGCCTGGAAGTAAGTCTCAATGGCCGCATTCAGACCGTCCAACTGCGAAATCGGATCCGTCTGCGCCGACCCTGTCAAAGGTCGCTCTGCTTGGGGAAGGTGGAGAGGGTCACTTTGTGCCATGGTGTTTCCTTTGCTGTTGATCCATCCCGCCTGTGCGGAACGTCTCAAAGCTAGGCGGCCAAGAGGATGCGAGATATCCCCGCAATTGTGGGGGGAGCAACGGGGCAGAAGGCCCTGGCGCGCTAGATCAGCCCAAGAGCGGAGGCCTTAGACACAGCCTGAGCAAGCGTGACGCAATCCAGTTTCATCCGCGTATCTTTCAAATAGCCGCGCACCGTATGCTCAGATAAACCAAGGATGATGGCGATATCGGTGTGGGTTTTGCCCTCAGCCGTCCACCTCAGACACTCAATCTCACGTGGGGACAATTGCGGAAGCGGCTCTGCATCCGCGTAGATCTCAGCCAAGGCCATGTGATGAATGTCATGGGCCAATTGGATCAAACCACTGCGCATGTCTGGGAGAAAGGGCTCCCAGACGTCACCCCCCGCGCATTGTGCGCGTTGAACGACAGAACACTCCGCCGGCCAATCGCATCAACATGGCGGACACTGAAGCCGGTCTGCCCAAGACCATGTTTTGCGGCTTGTTCCATTACCTCAAGCTGCGGACCTGCAGGCGTAACGGTGGACCAGCAAAACGGCCCCGCGACACGCTCCGCCATTTGCAGGATCGGATCGATCCGAACATAGTCATTTAGCAAATATTGGGTGATCCAAGCATCCGGGTAGTTGGTTCGCACATAGGCTTTATTCTGTGCGTCTTCGCCCGACCGAAAGAGGTGCAACGTGACGTAGTCGACGCCATAGGCACAAGCAATTCGCGGCACCGCATCCTGAACTGTGCAGGCTTCCATATCAATGTCTGCAACTGTCAAACGGGACGGCCCTAAGTTACGAAAAGTCAGCCTCTTATCTATAGGCGGTTTGAGGGTGTTGCGGAACACCCCGCTTTCGGCTTCAGAAGAAGAAGGCAAGTGGGGATCGCCTCATTCTCATGGTCCAAAGTGTTGAAGAGCCTGAACCGTTGGCCGTGCCGGAAGCCCCAAGCGAAGTGTGGTCGATATACTTCATGGCGGATCAGATGGCCGACGGTAGATTGTCCTGAACGTTGAACGTGTGTCCTGCCCACCATAGCGTCCGCTAATCTAGTTTAGCTCTTTTCAGGAGGCAGGGCACTTGTCGAAGTTGCCAGCGGTAATCAATGCGGCCTTTTCGTCTGGCACTCTCTGTCTCCTCGTCAGGTTTTCTTGGTGTCGTCGATGATGTTCATGGTGGCCACGCCGCTGTTGCCCAACTCTACGGAGGCAAATGGCCCGCCGTGGCACATGTGGCCGGGGTCTTGAGGGTCCATTGGGTCGGTCTCAGCCAGAATGGCCGGGGCGAATTGTTCGGCATTGTCTTTTGGGCGGTAGCCCAGAAAGCTGGCTTTCGAATTATCCACTGGCACGCGGTCGTTGTCCGACACGCCATATACCACCGAAAAGCCGGTCACGGGCGTTTCGATGCAGCGCTGAACCAATTGGATCAGATCATCGTAGGACAACCACGACCCAAGTGCGCGGGCGTTGGTCACCTGCGCGCAGGACAGGATCCGCATATGCACGCTTTCAAGCCCACGTTTGTCCCAATACATCGATCCCAGATCTTCTGCGAAACACTTGGCCAGCCCGTAGAACGTATCAGGCCGATGGCGCGCATCCGTTCCAATAAACTCGTTCTTGGGATGCATGCCCACTGCATGAATAGAGCTGCCGTAGACAACACGTTTGAGGCCGCGTTGATAGGCCGCTTCCCAAATGTTGTAGGCACCCACAAAATTCGGGCCAAGCAGCTTTTCGAACGGCCCTTCATCCGCGTAGGCCCCCATGTGGACGACCATGTCAGCGCCTTCCAATACGCGCATCATGTCATCAAGGCTGGCAAGATCCCCTTTGGCATAAGTCTCACCGGGATAAAGCGTGCCGATATCGTCAACGATATCTGTCGAAACAAGCTCATCGCACATTTGCGACATGGGCTCGCGCAGGTAAGAACCAAGTCGGCCAGCTGCGCCTGTCAGAACAAGTTTTTTCATTCGCTCACGTCTTTCTTTTGAGTTTGGCCACAGAGGCGGCGATGCGGTCCATCGCTTCGCCTAAAACCTCCAGAGAGGCCGCTGTTGAGATACGGAAAAAGGGCGACAGCTCATAAGCGCTGCCGGGCACGGCGGCGATGCCTGCGTCATCGAGGATGTAGGCCGTGACTTCGGCATCATCGGTAAGCGTTGCACCTGTCTGCGTCTGCGCACCGATCAGATCCGCGCAGCCGATCAGACCGTAAAACGCACCACCGGGTGGGGCCAGGGTAAGACCATCGATCTGGGCCACGCGCTTTACCACAAGATCGCGGCGGTCTTCAAAGGCCTGACAAAATGCACGCACGGCGTCTTGGGGACCATTCAGGGCGGCGGCAGCCGCGGCTTGGGCAATGGCGCATGCCCCTGAACAAATCTGGCTTTGCACTTTCGTCATCGCCGCAATCAGCGGCTTTGGACCCGCACCATACCCAATGCGCCAACCGGTCATCGCATAGGCCTTGGAGACGCCGTTCACGGTCAACGTGCGATCCTTCAAGGAGGGGTTGGCGGCGGCAAAGGATAGGAACGTGCGGCCATCAAACAGAATGTGCTCATAGATTTCATCCGACAGGATCAACACATCCGGGTGTTTTTCCAACACCGCACCTAACGCGCGCAGGCCATCGTCAGAATAGATCGCACCGGCAGGGTTCGACGGCAAATTCAGCATGATCCAGCGTGTTTTTGGCGTGATCGCCGCCTCAAGCTGATCCGGCGTCAAACGAAACCCGTTTTCGGCGGGACATTTCAGCGCGACCGCTTGTCCGCCAAGAATAAGAACAATGTCTTTGTACTGGCCAAAGTACGGGGCACACATCAGCACCTCGTCGTCTGGCTCCAGCGTGGCCATCATCGCATTGAACAGCACCTGTTTGGCACCGTTGGAGACGATCACCTCGTCCACAGCATAGCTCAGCGTGTTTTCGCGCCGCAGTTTGTCAACGACTGCTTGTCGCATCTCAAGCGTACCATTCGTTGGCGGGTAACGTGTTTCACCACGCAAAGCCGCTTGGTGCGCAGCCTCAACGATATGGGCGGGTGTGTCGAAATCAGGCTCTCCCAACCCCAGATCAATGACGTCTTCACCGCGCGCCTTGGCTTCTTTCGCGGCTTGGCTCACCCAAGCAGACGCCGAGGGTTTGACAGGGTCAAGGCGGAGGCCGCAAACTTCATGCCAACCCGCCTTTTACCGTCGCGAGTAAATGATCTGACGCTTTGGCCAAAAGGCTTGCGTCCGTTCCGCAGGCCACAAAGGTGAACCCTTCGTTCAACAGCTCAGTTGCAAAGGCAGGGTCAAGCACAAGGGTACCTACTGGCACGCCTTTATCGATCAGCTTTTGCGCGGCTGGCTTAATCAGCTTCCAAACCTCTGGGTCCATCGGTTTGCCCAGTTTTCCGATGTCTGCTGCAATATCCGCAGGTCCGAAGAAGATGCCGCTAACGCCATCGACCTCACTGATCGCCTCCGCCTGTTCGACGGCGGCGCGCGTCTCCAACTGCAACAACACTGTTGTTTCATCTTCGATGCGCGCGGTGTAATCCACGACGCGCCCAAACTTCGTGGCACGCGTGGCCCCTGACACACCGCGCACGCCGTGGGGCGGATAGCGCGTTGCGGCCACCGCTTTTTCCGCCTCTTCAACCGACTGGATCATCGGGAACAATAGCCCCGGCGCACCAAGATCAAGCAGGCGTTTTACCGCAACCGTATCGTTCCATTCAACCCGTACAATGGCTGTGGTGTCGCTGGCAGCAAAAGCCTGCAATTGACCCAAAACGCTGAAATAGTCATTGGGGCTATGCTCCATGTCGATCAGCGCCCAATCGTAACCAGCAGGTGCTGTGACCTCTGCGACGAAGTTGCTGCACAGACTAATCCAGAGGCCGATCTGTTTGTCCCCAGCGGCGAGCGCTTGGGTAAAGCCATTCGTTGCAAGCTTCATCAGATAATCGCCTTTTCAATGATCTTGCGGCCCGCAGGGACGCGATCAAAATGGAACTGAGTCATGTCGAGGGTTTGGTATTTGCCATGCACCATAATCTCGGCTGTACCCCGCCCCATCGCAGGAGATTGCTGCAGGCCGTGCCCCGAAAATCCGTTGAGAAAAAAGAAGTTCTCAACGTCCATATGCGGGCCCAAAATCGCGTTATGATCGAAAGTGTTATAGGCGTAATGCCCCGCCCATTCGGATTGCACTTTGATCGCTTCAAACTGAGGGATGCGCGTCGCGAGGATCGGCCAGACGTGGTTTTCCCAGATACTGTGGTCCATGATAAAATCATCCGGATCGACGGCAGGATCGATGTCAGAATGGCCGCCGCACTGATAGGTGCCCCCGCCGTTTTCACGCACGTGAACGCCAGACGGATCAATGGTAAGCGGCAGATCCCGGTCAAGCGGCTGCGCGGCGGAGAATATCCAAGAGAAGCGTTTGCGTGGCTCTACTGGAACTTGGATGCCCGCCATTTGTGCAGTTGCGGCCGCACGCGGGCCAGATGCGTTGAGGACCTGACCACAGGAGATGACTTCACCCGACTTCAATGTGACGCTTTCAACGCGGGTACCCGCGGCGTTTTTGTTCACCGCGACGACTTCGTTTTCGACATACTCAACACCGCGTTCACGGGCGGATTTGCGCCACCAGTCAAAGACAGCTGTCGCGTCCCAAAACCCTTCATCCACCAAATTGATGGAGCCCAGGACAATGTCATCGACGTTGTAGAACGGATAGGCCGCTTTGATCTGATCGGGGGTCATCAGTTGGGTTGCAGCAGCTGCGGCAAGCTGAACCTGCTGGCTTTCACGCAAGACGTTCGCAAAGCCCTCATTATCGGCCAGATACATGTAGCCAAATGACCGGATTGTCAGCTCAGGCACGCGGTCGTCATTCCCCATGTAGCGCGGCAGGTTTTTGACAAAATCAGCGGCGAACTGGCTGATGCGCACGTTCAATTCGCCCGAAAACTGTTGTCGCATGCACGAGTTGGTGTGCATCGTCGATGTGTGTTCATAGGTCAGGTCGCGATCGACGACCAAGACGGTGCCATCAAAATCCTTGTCATCGGACAAGAACCACGCGGCGGACGCGCCCATCATTGCGCCGCCGATGATGACCACGTCATAGGACGCGCTTGCGGGTGTTTGGGTTTTCATAGGGTATCTCCTCGTGCGACGGCGGCTTGAACGTCTGCGATGTCAGCTGCGGATAGGTTGTAGTCGCGCGCGGCCGTCTCAGCAGAGATATAGCCACGTGCCAGATCACGTTTGACAAGATCGACAGACCGCTCGGACGGGTCGCCGTAGCCAGCACCACCGGGGAAGGCCATGAGGACTTTACGACCATGGGCGACGAACTGTTTGCCTTTGCCGTTCATCGCGGTGCCATCGTCTTGGACGATGGTTGTGGCAGCACCGGCTCCGCCACCGCGACGCCCACGTGCCGGGTGATCCACGCGGTCAAACATGGCTTGGATATCAAACTCATGCCCCTCTTGCGCGCCCACTTCCATGTATTGGCCCAGGCCGCCGCGGGTCTTGCCTGCGCCACCTGAGTCCGGGCGAAGCTCTTTGCGCCAGATGATGACTGGGCCTGCATGTTCTGTTGCTTCAATCGGCATGGTCATCACGCCTGATGGGAAAGCTGTTGCGTTCAGTCCGTCATGTTCTGGCCGCGCGCCAGATCCGCCTGAGTTAAAGGTCAACACCTCGGAGCGACGGGCATGCGCGGGTGCAGGCGCATCGGTGCGGGGACGAAGCGAAACCTGGAAGTTGCACAGACAGCCTGCCCCTTCGGCAGGGACTAGACCGGGCACGATTCTGTCAAAGGCGTCATAGACGGCATCCGGCACGAAATGTCCGACGATATGGCGCAACGCGACTGGCGCAGGGTGCAGCGCATTGACAATCGTGTTCTCGGGTGCCGCGATCTCAAACGGGGCAAGCGAGGCCGCGTTGTTCGGGATTTCCGGTGCGATGGCGACCTTCAAAGCATAGCAGGCATAGGCCTTGGCATAGACCAGTGGGCAGTTGATGCCCTTCTTGTCTACGCCTGAAGAGCCGGTGAAGTCTGAGACGATCCGATCACCATCTACCGTGATCTTAACCTTAAGCGTAATGGGACGGTCAAAGCCGTCCATTGTCATCTCACCCAATGCGGACTGCTGCGGCAAGGCTGCGATCTTCTCAATGGTCGCTCGGCGAGAGTTGTCGAGGATAAAGGCCGCGATACCATTCAGGTCCTCCAGCGCAAACTCGTCCATCATGTCTACAAGGCGACGATGGCCGATCTCGTTGCAGGTGGCCAGAGCGTAGATGTCGCCGATGAGTTGATCCGGCTCGCGGACATTGCCACGGATGATGCGGGTCAGTGTTTCATCTACCACGCCCTTATCCGCGAATTTCATGATCGGGATGTATAGACCTTCCTCATAGACGCTGTGCGCATCGGCTCCAAACCCGCGACCGCCAATATCGACGATGTGCGCGGTACAGGCAAAGAACCCAACCAGTGCGCCACCATGAAAGGATGGCGTGACCATAGTGATGTCATGGAGATGGCCTGTGCCCTCCCACGGGTCATTCGTGATATAGACATCGCCGTCATGGATGTTGTCCGGGCCTATGCGTCGAATGAAATGCGCGACGGCATCAGCCATCGCATTGACGTGACCCGGCGTGCCAGTCACCGCTTGGGCCAACATATTGCCTGCGACATCATAAACGCCCGCTGAAAGGTCTCCCGCCTCACGCACGGACGTCGAAAAGGCAGTGCGCACCAAGGCCTGCGCTTGTTCTTCCACGACCGAGATCAGACGGTTCCACATCACTTGATAGGCGACTTTTGAATGCTCTTGGGTCATGGCCTTATCCCTTCGTAACGACGTCAATACAGCCGTCAGGCTGGCGGATTGCGTCCCGGCTGGCGGGTACGATGATGGTGGTTTCATCCTCAACCACAGCGACCGGACCAACCGCCCGTTCGCCCGAAGACATGTCAAAGCGGTGCACCACGTCCGCATTCAGAAACTTGCCCGCGCCTGCGTCAAACAATTGACGCGCGCCCACAGAGGTTGCCTTTGCTATGCCGCTTGTTTCATCCATGCGCGCCACGTGCTCCGGCGGGGTCGTCGCGTTTACGGACCAGACAGTGATCTCGATATCCATTCCCGCAACAGGGCGGCCGAAAAGCTTGGTATAGTCCTCGATAAACCGCGCCTCGAACGTATCGACATCCGGGTTCATGGCTTGCTCTTCCGTCAATTCAATGGGGATTTCCCAGCCTTGCCCTGTGTAGCGCATGTAGACTTTGAACTCTGACAAGATCGGGCTGACTTCGTCGCAGGTGCGGACGAAACCCGTGGCCTCCACTTTGAGGTCGGTCAGCAGGCCTTTGATCCGCTTAGGATCGAAGTCACTAAGCTTCATGTAGACGGATCGGTTTGCTTCAAAGCTGAAGGGCGCGCGCAGGAAGCCGATAGCAGACCCAACGCCCGCCCCGGGTGGCACAAGCAATCTGTCGACCCCAAGCTTTTCAGCCAAGCGCCCTGCATGCAGCGGTGCGGCGCCACCGAATGCAATCATGGTATATTCCGATAGGTCTTCGCCGTTTTCGACCGCATGGACCCGTGCCGCATTCGCCATATTTTCGTCGACGACTTCTGCGACGCCAAATGCGGCTTCGACCGCGTCCATTTCGAGTGTGTCGCCCACGTGGTCTGACAACACTGATTTGGAGTTTTTAGCATGAAGCTGGATGGAGCCACCCGCAAAATTATCAGGATCAAGTTTGCCAAGAACGAGATCAGCATCCGTCACGGCCGGACGCACGCCGCCGCGGCCATAGCAGGCGGGCCCGGGCTCGGACCCGGCACTTTCTGGGCCGACGCGAATTTGACGCAAAGCATCTACATGGGCGAGCGACCCACCACCAGCGCCGATCTCAACCATGTCGATCACGGGGATCGAAATCGGCATGCCAGAGCCTTTCTTGAACCGATACGTGCGCGCGACTTCAAAAACACGGGATGTCTTGGGGGTCTGGTTCTTGATCAGGCAAATCTTGGCTGTTGTGCCGCCCATGTCGAATGACAGTACTTTGTCCAACCCGTAGCGCGCCGCGATATGAGCCGCAAAAACCGCACCGCCTGCGGGACCGGATTCAACCAGGCGCACAGGAAAGTCCGCCGCATTCTGGATTGAGATGATCCCGCCGCCAGAGTGCATCAGGAAGATCCGGCAAGACACGCCTTCCGCCTTCAGCCGATCCTCTAGGCGGCCAAGATAAGAGGCCATCAGGGGCTTGATGTAAGCGTTAGCCACGACGGTATTGAACCGTTCGTATTCGCGCATCTGCGGTGAAACTTCAGACGAGATCGACACGGCGACACGGGGCAGTTTTTCAGCCAGCACATCGCGCACCAATTCTTCGTGCGCAGGGTTCAGATAGGAATGGATCAATCCCACGGCGACACTTTCAAACCCGGCTTGGGCAATCTTGTCGACGACGCTCTCAACCTCGGCACGGTCAATATCGATCAGCACTTGGCCATTCGCATCAACGCGGCCCCCGACGGTGAAACGCATTTGGCGTGGCAACAGGGGCTCTGGAAGGTTCAGGTTGAGATCGTATTGTTCAAACCGCGATTCCGTACGCATTTCGATCACATCACGGAAGCCTTCCGTCGTAATCAACGCCGTCTTAGCGCCACGACGTTCGATCAACGCATTCGTGGCAAGCGTCGTCCCGTGAATGATCTGGTCAATCTGCGCAGGCGTGACATCCGCTTTGGCGCAAACCTGATGCATCCCATCAATGATCGCGTTTTCGGGCGCAGCGTAGGTGGTGAGAACCTTTGTCGAAAACGGCACGCCATCCTTTTCCAACACAACGTCGGTAAATGTGCCGCCGATATCGACGCCGAGGCGAACGGAAGGTGCTGCCATTCTGGGCTCCTGCTGTAGCTTTCCTTTATGGATGCTCCAAAACTCGGCAAAAAATCAAATCGATTAAACTTCTCACCCCAATCAATTTTATTGATCTAAGGTTTGTGCATTGCAGCCTTTGCGATCTGCGCGGCTTTTTCGACATAGAGGGCGGCACGGGCTGGGGCGAAACGTGCATAGAAAGACAAGGGCTCGGGCACCCAACCTGGGTTCACGCGGTGTAGCTCACCCGAGGCAATCTCAGCCGTCACCAGACGTTCAGGCAACAACGCAACGCCCAACCCTTCAAGAGCCATTGGAACACAGGCAGACAAGGCACTGGAATGGACAATCCTCTCTCCTCGCAACCCACTCTCAGTCGCAAACCTATGCAAAGCGGCACCGGCCTGAGTGTGTTTGGCGTGGGTCAAAACCGTTAAATCAAACAGTTCGGGTAAGGATGGCGTGACACTAACACGCTGGATCAGGTCCGAATTTACAACCCAACAATAGTTTTCTTCGCCCAGCGCATCGCTTGCGAATGCCTTGGATTTGAACGGCCCGGTTTGAAGCGCCAGATCAAGCTGCCCTTCCATCAGTCTTGCATCAATCGCCGTTGATAGATCCACTTCCAGTTGGATGCGTAGACTGGGATAAGCCTCCCGCATCAATCGCAAGAAGCTCTGCAACCAAGTGCAGGCCACAAGCTCAGTCACGCCGAGCCGCAAGGTTTCCTCAATTAGCTCCTGACGTCCGGCTGCTGCAATCAGGGCTTCTCCGGCCCACAGAACTTCCCGCGTTTTAACGAGAAGTTTTTCACCATCTGCCGTCAAACGCACGGAACCGGCATCGCGGATGAGCAAGGTGACATTGAGCGCAGTTTCAAGAGCGGTGATGCGCGCAGATATATTTGGTTGGGTCGTCCCAAGTGCAAAGGCTGCAGCTCGAAACGTGCCAGTATCAACGACGAAAGCAAACGCCTCGAGCTGCTTGAGTGTGATCTGACTTTTGATCATTTTCGTCCCATTGATAGGAAAAATTGATGCTCAGGTTATCTGCTTTCTTGTTTTGAGCAAGGCTGTTCGAAATGGTCGAAGAAGTCTGAAGTCCTAGTAAACGCAACGCATCGTCGGAACCATTTGATCCATCAGTGTTGTAGAGATTCAGCTTCCAGACGCATTTGTGTCAGCAATGCTCAAACGCACCTAAATCATGCTCAGCGTGTGAAACATTATGTTCGGCGAAATCCTCGAAATCGGCTGCAAATTGGGCAGCTGTGTCTGCACGATATCAAGTTGTTTCAGCAACTGACCCAAGCCAGCGGTTATGACCCAGATACCTGGCACACTTGGATCGTCACGCCGGAACTGGTCGTTTTGCTGGGCAATCTGCTCTTTGGTTGGGTGAACCAAGCTGAACCTCCATCCATGGGGTTCACTTCAGTTATAGCGGTAAGGTGAGAAGAGCGACTGAAGAGTGATCAGCTCAAACAGCCGTTCATCAAACGCGCTGCGAAAAAAGCTCATTTTGGCAAATGCGACGCCAGCCGCGAACGTCCGGTTTCATTTGAGCTGGATCCTTTTGGGATCATCCTCAGCAACTTAAACCCCAAAAAAGCGAAGCCTGGCTGCTATGCTCGATATGCAGGTAGGGGAGCTCTGTCTTGCAACTCGATCATCCGGCGCAGCATCTTTTCAGTCAATGCGTGTTGGGCTGCCGCATGATCGTCTTGTCCGTATAAGTTAAAGCTCTCGTGCGGGTCGTTTTGCAAATCATAGAGCTCATTCCAGTCCTCGCCTTCCCGGAGCGACATTCGGTACCTGTCTGTCACGACTGTGCGCACCCTTTGCGGGCGGTCAAAGCCGGTCATGCTGCGCTGGCTGTCTTCTTCGACGATGATGGCCTCTGGTGGTTCCGTCGCCAGCAAATCGCGACCCTGGAGGCCATTGAAAGGCTGGATCCCGGCCCTGGCGAGGATTGTGGCAGAGATGTCGATGGAAGAGCCCAGCCCTTGGTTCAATACCCCTGCAGCGGGGGCGGCAGGGTCGTTCCAGATGAACGGCACCCGGATGATCCCTTGATAATGCAGCAGCAGCTTCAACATCAGACCATGATCGCCCATGTAATCGCCATGGTCCGTCGTGAAGATCACCACGGTATTTTCTGCCAGGCCCAGCGCGTCCAGCCGTTTCAAAACCCGTCCAATGGCGTCGTCGATCATGGTGATCATGCCGTAGGTCAAAGCGATGATCGCCCGGGCTTCGTCCTCGGTCACGGCGAACGGGTTTTGGTTGTCACGTGGGTCAGTCCCCTTCTCCATTGCCTCTTTCATCGCCTTGATGGGCGGCAAGTCACCCTGGCCGAAAGATGCGGGCAAGGTCATTTCGGCGGGATCATACATATCCCAATAGCGCCCCGGTGGCGTGAAAGGGTGATGCGGATCGGGGAAGGACATTTGCAGGAAGAAAGGCGCGTCCTGACCTGCCTGTTTTTCCAACCAGGCTTCTGACTGATTGGCAATCCAGTCAGTAGAATAGAGCTCCTCGGGAACGGCAGTGCGCCATGCCTGTGGGGCATCGATGCGGTTGTCTGGCAAGGCATTCTCTGGGCCTGTCAGTGCGTCAAACCCTGCGTGTTGTTCCCGCGCCCATAACAGGTAGTCACCCGATGCCTGATCGCCGTGGCCCGCGCAGACCTCGACATGGTCGAACCCATAGAAATCGCCCTCAATACGTTCGGCAAGGGGTGTGTCCCACTTGGGGGCAACCTCCAGGTCATAGTCTGATGAGTGGCGGTTGTTTTTGAATGCATCGCGCAAGGGCGCAGAGGGGGCAGTCAACCCTTTCTTGGCTTCGAACCGGTTTGTCGCGGGCAGACCGGTAAAGCTTTGCAGGTGCGACTTTCCGATCAGCCCGGTGTTGTATCCCGCGTCCCTCAGCAATTCGACAAAAGTGGTGTGATCTTTCGACAGGGGAATGCCGTTATGCCGCGCCCCATGCGCCGAACACATTCGCCCGGTCATGATCGAAGCGCGGTTGGGCATGCAGATCGGGTTGGCGACATAAAAACGGTCCCAACGGGTGCCGCCTGCTGCGATGCGATCGATGTTCGGCGTCTGAACGACCGTGTTGCCATAACAGCCGAGGTGATCTGCCCGGTGCTGATCGGTGATGATGAACAGAAAGTTGGGTTGCTTGGTCATTGTGTCGCCTCAGAACTCGGTGCAGCAGCTCGGGCCGCCCGGACATCAAATGCGATGAGGGCAAGGCCAAGGCCAACGGCAGGCAGGTGATAGGTGGGATCGGTGGCCAGACAGGTAAACGCCGTAACAAACCGGACAACGATCTCGGGTATGCTCAGCTTGCGCCGGTCGAACCCAGACAAGGCCGAAGAGAACAACCAGATGCAAAAACAGGTGCGTGCGACGATCCAGAGGAACTGCAACAGGCTGAACTCTTCGACGATCAGGATCGTCGGATAGAAGGCAAAGACAAACGGGATGATGAACTTTGCCATGCCAAGCCGGAACGACATGAAAGCGGTCATCAGCGGGTTCGCTCTTGCGATGGGGGCCGCAGCATATGCAGCGATGGCGACAGGCGGGGTCAGTGACGAGGCGACGCCGTAGTAGAACACGAACATATGCGCGGTTAGCATTGAGACGCCCAATGCCTGGATCGCCGGGCCCATGACCAAAATGATGATGAGGTAGGCAGGCAGTGTCGGCATGCCCATCCCCAGGATCAGCGCACCGGCCATGGCGACAAGCAACGCCGAGAACAAGCTTTCACCCCGGATCGCCGCGATCACGTTGGCCAGCTTCAATCCCAAACCGGTCGAGTCCAGCGCCCCGACAAGGATGCCGATGGCGGCAATCGCGATTAGCAGGGTCGCCCCGGATTCAGCGCCTTTTAGAAAGGATTTCCACACCCGGCCCGGATTGCTGCGAACTTCGGGATTGATAACCGACAGCACCACCAAAACCACAACCGCGTAGAACCCGGCCGCCGAGGTAGAAAGCCCGGCCAGAAGCGATCCAATCACCACAAGGATCGGCCCGGCAAACAGTACTGAATTGATCATGTCAGTGCGGGTGATGTGGTCATCGACCGTCATTTCCTGAACCTCGATGCCCTGGCGGCGGGCTTCGACCGTTACGGCGGAAAACAGGCTGAAGTAATAGAACAGCGCCGGGAACAGGGCCGCTATGATGATGCTGAGATAGCCAACACCGGTCAGGTCGGCCATCACCAGGGCTGCGGCCCCCATGATCGGTGGCATAATCTGCCCTCCGGACGAGGCTGTGGCCTCAATACCGGCGGCGAAGGTTGGCGAGAACCCTCGCTTTTTGATCATCGGGATGGTGAAGGTGCCTGTGCCGACAATATTTGCGACTGTCGAACCTGACATCGTGCCAAACATCGACGAGGCCAGAATGGCCGCGTGGGCCGGACCGCCCCGTGTACGGCGGGTGGCGAGGAAAGCGAACTTCAGCAGCGTATCGCCCGCACCCGTGCCTTCGAGCAGGACGCCGAAGATGATGAAGATAAACACGGTACTGAGCACGATATTTGTGATAGAGCCGAACACGCCCTTGTTGGTGTTATACCAAATCGCCTCGGCCACCTCTTTCAGCGAGAACCCGGAATGGGCCATGATGCCGGGCAGGTCTTGTCCGTAAAGCAAGTATACAACGCCGAAAGCGCCGACCCCAAAGAGACCCCATCCCCACAGGCGACGGCAAAGTTCGAGGAAAACAACCAGGCCGGCAAGTGCGGGCCAGGCATCCCTAGTAGTCACATCATAAAGTGCCGTTTCCATTTCGGTCTGAACGAAGTGGAAAGACCAGATCGACCAGAGACCGGCCAGGATCAATGCAAGATCAATTGCGAGATGAAGTGGCGAGGTTTTGCTGCGATCTGCCTGACGTTTTTGCGACACGGCGACTGCAACGATCAGAGCTAGTGCAAACCCGCCGGCCCGGTGCAATTTCGGATCGATCAGGCCGACACCGGAGCTGTAGAGCGTTATCAAACCCAAAGCCAGACAGGCGATGGCTGCGGCCATTGCAAACAGGCGGGTCGTGACGCTGGCTGTGGGGGCCGCATCCGTCATGGCATATCACTTTCGCAAGTTTTTGGTGGTGTCGCCGGGCAGCAAATGCCGCCCGGCAGGGTACCCGTGATCAGGGGCGCAGTTCATCCGGAACCGAAATGCCCGCTTCATCGTAGTAACGCACAGCACCGGGGTGCAGTGGAACGTTTACAGAGGTGAAGGCGCTTTCTGCCGTGACTTCTTTCAGGAAGAAAGCGGTTGCGTGAACCTCATCAAGGTTCTCCCAAAAGGCTTTGGTGGCGTTGTAGACAACATCATCGGCCACTCCGGCGTGGGTGCCAACGAACTGGGTAAAGCCCAGTGCGGTGATCTGACCGTTAGTAAGCTGGCCCTTGTAGACGCCACCATCGAATTGCAGCATGCCACGACCGGGACGGCCGAACAGGGCCTTCATCTCGTCAGCCGCGATCTTGTCTTCAGGGATCGAAAGAACGCGGAACTCACCCGACAGGCCGAAACGTTCGATATTGGCCGAGCCGATTTCGGCCGGGCGTACCATCATGTCGATCTTGCCATCGGCAAGGGCTGCATAACCTTCGCCCCAGCTGAGGCGCACGGCGGTATAGTCGTCACCAGCCACATAACCGGTGATGATCTTAATCAGGGCCTCGGACGTGGCCGAGGCCGACCCGGCGGGCGGGCCGGTGAATACGGTTTTGCCTTTGATGTCCGCCCAGTCTTCAATACCTGATCCAGCCAGCGTCACCGGGTGATAGGCCCCTGCCTTGAAGCCAAGGATGGCACGGATGTTTTTTGAAAGCTCTCCGGCCCCTTCGACTTTTTCATACATCCTCTTTTGACCAGCCATCAGGTTAACCAGCGAAGGCACCGTTGAGAAAAACGCGATATCGCCTTTCGCACCCTTAAGCATCGACTTGGTGAGCGTCTGTCCGGCGTTCACCTGAATCTCTACGCCGGCCTTTCCGGCTTGGTTGGCAAAAGCCACAAACATGGTGTGCACCGGATCACCGACCCCGGCGGTTTCGCCCTTGAAGATTTCAGCCGACCCCATGCCGGGCAGCGTCAGGGCCAAGGTGGCGGCAAGAGCCATACGGCCCAGAGATTTGAATTGAAACATGAAGTCCTCCCATTGACGTCATCGCGACGATACCAGCTTTCATTGATATGGAATAATCAAACTTTTGGCTCTATACATACCAATTAGGCATGAAACTTGATCCCAAACACCTAGCCCAGCTTTCGGTCATCGTTGAGGCCGGCTCATTCCAGTCCGCAGCCAATCGGCTGGGCACGACGCAGCCAGCCCTCAGCCGGAACATGAAAGCATTGGAAAACCGCCTGGGCACGCCTCTGTTCCAGCGAGAGGGTCGCCGGTCTGTTCCGAACAGCCTAGGCTTGAGGCTGGCCCGCAACGGCATGGCGATCCGGCTGGCCGAAGAACAGGCAGGCATTGTCGCGGACCAGACGGTGAAAGGATCAGTTGGCGAGTTGCGCATCGGTGCGCCGCCCATCGTGTCCGGTCGGTTTCTCAGCGATCCCCTGACGCAATTCATCAAAGCCAATCCCAATTGCAGTGTCGAGATACGCACCGGGCTGGTCCATGAACTGCGGACCATGCTGGAACGTGGCCAGGTTGACCTTGTCTTCGGCCCGGAAAGCCTGGCAGAACCGGTGGACGGGCTGGAGTTCGAGGAACTGATCGATGACGGGGTCGGTGTCATGTGCCGAACCGGCCACGCCTTGGCGTCTCGCAAACAGATCATGGCCTCGGATCTCGAAGCCCGTGTCTGGCTTGCGCATTCCCGGGGCAGCTTGCTGCGACAGCAGACCGAGGCCGCCATGATCGCCTCTGGGGTCCGGTCGATGCAGATCGGGTGCGAGACTGATTCAATTCGTTCGGTTTTGGAAATCGTGGCTGAAACGGACCTGATAACGACAATGCCAATGGCCACAACGGCACCTTACCTAGAGGATCGCCTGGTGTTCCTAGCCTTCGATCACCCACAGTTTCATAGGCCCTTGGGCGCGATCCGGCAAAAAAACAAATCGCCTAGCCAAACTGAGGCATTGTTTCTTCAGATGCTGAGGCAGATGCTTGTCCTAGCCCCCTAAAACTGAGCCACTATTTCAGTGTCACGGGAGAGGCTGAAGATGGCTCGGAAGCGGTATGAACCGCCCCTTGTTTGCCGGAGACCCAGAAGTAAGGATATTGGGTCATGGGAAAGACGAATAACGGAACACGTTATCCAGAGGAATTGCGCGCCAGAGCGGTGCGGATGGTTTTGGATCACGAGAGCGAATACGCGAGTAGATCGGCGGCAATATTGTCGATCTCTCAGAAGGTTGGTTGCAGCAGGGACAGCCTGCGGATCTGGGTGAAGCAGCATGAGACGGATACCGGCAAGCGTGATGGCGTGACGACGGCCGAACGTCAGCGCATCAAGGAGCTTGAGCGCGAGAACCGGCAGCTACGTCAGGCAAATGAGATCTTGAAGAAGGCGTCTGCTTATTTTGCACAGGCGGAGCTCGACCGCCCGCTCCGCAAATGATCGCCTTTATCAAGGAGCACCGAAGCGTGCATGGGGTCGAGCCGATGTGCCGTGTTCTGCAGATTGCCCCGTCGACTTTCTACGAGCATCTGGTCATTGAGCGCGATCCTGAGCAGGCATCGGATCGCACCAAACGGGATGCGTTTCTTCGCAAAGAGATGAAAGACTTTTGGGAGAAGAACCGATCCGTCTATGGCGCGCGCAAACTGTGGCACGCGATGAAGCGTGAGAAGATTGAGATCGCCCGCTGCACAGTTGAACGCTTGATGCGCCAGCTGGGCATTCAAGGCGTTCGGCGGTGCAAGAAGATCAAAACCACGTATGGACAGCCTGCAGATCAATGCCCGCTGGACAAGGTCAATCGCCAGTTCAGAGCCTCTCAGCCCAATGGACTATGGGTATCAGACTTCACGTTCGTCTCGACCTGGCGCGGGTTCGTTTATGTTGCCTTTGTCATCGACACCTTCGCGAACTGGATCGTCGGCTGGAAAGCATCGACAACACAGGCCACACAGTTCGTTCTGGATGCGCTGGAACAGGCAATCCACGCGCGCAGACCTGCTGAGAAACTGATCCATCACTCGGATCGCGGCAGCCAATATGTGTCGATCAAATACACTGAGAGGCTGGCCGACGCCGGACTGGAGCCCTCAGTCGGCAGCGTCGGCGACAGTTATGACAGAGACGATCATCGGTCTATTCAAAACCGAGGTCATCAATCGGTTGGGGCCATGGAAGTCCAAAGATCAGGTCGAATGGGAAACACTACAATGGGTAGACTGGTTCAACAAAGAGCGCCTGCTTGAGCCGCTCGGCTACATCACGCCAATCGAAGCGGAGGAACGATACATGCAAACCTTGCAATCAAACAAAATCGCAGCTTGAAATACGAACTCAACAGTCTCCGGTAAAACCGGGGCGGTTCAGATGCGTTGAAGCTGTTGCGCGAGATCGACGTGCATTTGAATGATGGCTTGGACGTTGTGAGTGCGTGTCGGCAGGCGGGGATTTCGGATAAGACGTATTACTACAGGCGCATGAAGTTTGGTGGGATGGGTCGGCCTCAGTTGTCTGAGATGCGGGCGCTGCAGAAAGAGAATGAGCGGCTGAAGAAGATCATTGCTGATCTGCAGTTGGACAAGCTGATCCTGAAGGAGAGCTTGGATCATTTAAAGCCCAAGGCCTGACGGTTGATGGGTTGCGTCAGCCCGTGATCCAAACCCGTCAGAAGCTGAACACATCAGAACGGCGTTAAACTGTCCTCTGATTTGCACAGTTAAACCGGGAAAGTGACTACTCCAGCATGCTCAAAAAGATTGCAGCCAGAATAGCAGATACTGCGTCCATTAGGACGTTTTCGTACAAAGAGAAGACGTCCATCGTAGAGAGGATAGTCAGGTTATCCGACTGAGAAAGGTACACAGCTTAGTGTCAATCAAGGCTTCACTATTGCCCAAACTGATCCGGGTGTTCGGCCCCATTTTGCTGCAGTACCGCGTCAGCTCGAGACTATGGGGTGCTGAGCCTTCTCACTACTTTAACCGTACATGCGCCACTGCTCTCTCTTGTGGTCGCTGCATGATTATTAGTGCAGTTTCCTCTGTTCAGCCTCAAAGCATGGGAACAAGTTGCTAGGACCAGTAGAGCCGCATGGGATTGGTAACGAGCAGTTTTTCCTGCTGCGCAGCCGAGCGCGCGATACGCGGGATGTAGTCCACAAGCGCGCCATCATCAGGCATGTGGGACTTCATATTCGGATGCGGCCAATCCGTGCCCCAAAGTACGCGATCCTCGAACTGATCGACGATCGTTTGATAATAAGGCACGACATCGTCGTAAGGCGCGCCAGCGGTTGTCAAACGTTCAGGGCATGTCACCTTGGTCCAGATATTGTCGTTCTCAGACATAAGTCGAATGAACCGCGCGAAATCGGGATGATCCACGCCTTTCCTTACATCCGGCCGGCCCATGTGATCGACCACGATGATCCCCGGCAATTGCTTCAGGAAAGGTTCCAGTTCCTCAAGATCTGCAGCCTCGAAGTAGACAACGATGGACCATCCGAACTCCTGGATCTTGTCGGCAATCCTGGTCTTCCCCCTTTGAAGTGGTCCTCCGCTATGTTTAGGAAAACGGAGGAAGACCATGCGGTGATGCCGTTCCAAGATGCACGTGGATTTGGCGGCTCACTGAGTTCGGCTGATGAACCCGAAACTTGGCCTTGGAATGGATGACTGTGATGGGCACTTGCAGGTTCATTTGATCTGTATGAGTGCGCGCATCTTCATGAGCCTGTGCGATCAGTTCTTTGGATTTAAAGACAATCACCGTTTTGCGCCGATCAACGACGGCTTCGGTGAGCGCCCATCTCAGGGCTTGATATGTTTTGCCACTACCGGCGAAGGCACTGACTGTTTAAAAATAGTTTTGTTACAATGGGTTACGTCCATTTTATGTGTCAAAGTTATTTATGGAGAAGCCCAGACGAGGATCGAGATTTTAAACTTCCGGGCGAAAAAATGGGGCAACCCAGTTGGATTGCCCCAATGACACTTCAACACCGGAACGAGCTTTTGGGCTCACTTCTATTTATGCGTTTGGAATGGCACTGTCGGCGGAATTGCAGACGATCAACTTGCAGATCAGGTGCAACAGGCCGTCACGTCGGGAGGGATTTCACCAAAGGCGCAACATCTTTCTGCTATATTATAAGGTAGATTTTCGCTGCACCTGTGCAGTGGAAATCCAAGCCAAACACGCAAAGCGAGAGCTCAAAAGCCAAACCAAGCTGTTTGGCAGAAGTGCGTCAGCGATGACTGCAACAAACAGCGCAGGTTTGGATCACATCTGTGGCGTCAGCGCAGATGTCTCTTTTGGCGGAAAAACCAATGGGTCAGCCCTATCGGGCAACACCTGCTTACGCAGCTGTCTACCAAATCCAAGTAACTGATCAGCCCCACCAAAGTGGTCCAGTTTGAATGTTAGTGCATAATTGGCCCGGGTTCCATCGGGACGATGGTTTCCGGGGCCGGTGGGCGGTAGCCCAAGGCACTATGTGGTCGTTTGGTGTTGTAGTGTTTCCTCCATGCTTCGATCAAAATTTGCGCCTCTCGCAAGCTGTAGAAGACCTCCCCGTTTAATAGCTCGTCCCGCAGCCTTGCATTGAGGCTTTCACAGTACCCATTTTCCCAAGGAGATCCCGGCTCGATGTAAGCGGTCTTAGCACCAACGGCTGCAATCCAATCTCGAACGGCCTTAGCTATGAACTCTGGGCCGTTGTCTGATCGGATGTAGGCTGGCACGCCACGCAGGATGAACAGGTCCGTCAACGCGTCAATGACTTCGGTCGAGTTCAGCTTGCGCTTCACTCGGATCGCCAGGCATTCCCGGCTGCGCTCATCCAGGATGTTCAGAGTCCGGAATGCCTTCCCGTCATCGGTCCGGTGGTGCACGAAGTCATACGACCAAACGTGGTTGCGATACTCAGGTCGCAACCGGACACATGAGCCGTCGTTCAGCCAGAGCCGGCCTTTCTTGGGCTGTTTAATTGGCACTCTGAGCCCCTCACGTCGCCACAGACGTTCGACACGCTTGTCGTTCACAAGCCATCCGGCGTCTCTGAGCAAAGCTGCGATCCGGCGATAACCATACCGACCATACTGGCGGGTCAGTTCGATCATATCAGACACCAGACGCTCCTCGTCAGCGCGCCCGACTGGCAAACGCCTCTGTGTTAATCGGTGCTGCCCCAAGAGGCGGCAGGCGCGACGCTCTGAGATGTGGAACTGGCTTCGCACATGGTCGATACAGGCACGACGACGTGAAGGGCTCAGTAGTTTCCCCGTGCAGCCTCCGATAGGATCAGCTTATCCAGCGTCAGGTCCGACACGGCTCGACGCAGCCGATCATTCTCTTTCTGAAGCCGCTTTAGTTCCTTCAGTTGGTCGGTTCCCATACCGCCATATTGCTTACGCCAGCGATAGAATGTCTGTTCTGTTATCTGCACCTGGCGAATGGCATCCACGCGTGGCGTTCCCTGTCCGCAAAGCACCTCAACCTGCCGTAACTTCCTGACAATCTCTTCCGGCTTGTGTCGCTTGATTCCCATCTATGATCCTCCGTTTCCTAACTATAGGGGCGGATCACTTCACTGGGGGAGGATCAGACGGTAGCCCTGCTGGGACACGTCTTGGGTGAAACCGACTCTAAGTATGACAGTTCACTTGAAAATCCTGACACAGCAACGGATGATATGCGGTAATTGTTTTTGTTTTTTGTGGGAAAGCGACTATGGCCAATTTCATTGTTACAACAAGTTCGGATACCGTTGCCGACGACGGGTTTCTTTCCCTCAGAGAAGCAATCGCGCTTGCGCAAGGCACGCCGGAAGATGATCTGATCTTCTTTACCTTTTCTGTGTCCACCATCACGCTTGATGCCGCCCTTGGGCCGCTTGTACTGAATTTAGGTGCAGAGAGCGGCGGTGTTGAAATTCTGGGTGACCAGGACAGCGACGGTAGTGCCGATGTGACCATTGACGGCAATGGGACCTCGCATTTTCTGGTTGTCGGAGGAGATGTCACGCTGAGCGGGCTGGTCCTGAACAACGGCACGGGCACCGGCAGCAGCGGGGCGCTTGGGATACCGGGGTTCAATCAGTTGGAAACCTCCGGCATGGATGGCGGCAACGCGGGGCCTGGGTTTGACGGCGGAACGGCGGCCGGGTCGATTTTTAATGCAGGCAATCTGACACTGAACAACTTGACGATCTCGAACGCAACCGCAGTTGGCGGCGCTGGTGGCACCGGCGGCACAGGCGGGACAGGGGCGGAAGGCGTGCCCGGCGTGTTTGTTGTAGGCGGCGATGGCGGTGACGGGCTTGACGGCGGCAATGGCGGCACCGGCGGGGATGGGGGCGACGGTGGCTCTGCCGCATCGGCGATCCTGAACTCAGCGACTGGCACGCTGAACTTGAACAATGTGGCCATCGTGAACGCCAGCGCCACTGCGGGTGCGGCGGGCATAGGCGGTACAGGGGGCGCTGGCGGTGCTGGCGGGCGCGGCGCCGATGGCGGCGATTTTCCAGAAGGCGCGCTCTTTACCGATGGCGGCGATGGTGGCGATGGCGCAAACGGCGGTGACGGAGGGATGGGCGGCAGCCCCGGCAACCCCGGTGCCTCAGCGGCGACCATCCTGAATTTCGGTGTCATCACCGGGCAGGGACTGGCGATGTCGTCCAATACCACGGCATCCGGGGCGAACGCGCTCGTCGGGCTCGGTGGTGATGCTGGCGGCATCGGTTTGCCGGGCCTTGGTGGACAGGGCACGGAGCTTGCCTCTGATGGGGTTGACGGTGCGTCGGGCCAGGCCGGCAATCCCGGCGCGATGGGACAGCAGGTGTCTACGCAAACCACCAATTTTGAACAGATCCAAACCCTGACAGGCGGCAGCACCACGCTGGCAAACCAGGCTGAGACCATCCTTTACCTAGATCCTGACGTAAGCACGGTTACCGAAGGGCAAACGGCGGTGATCAACATACATCGGATCGGGGACACAAGCACCGATGTGACGGTCCTTTATCAGCTGACCAACACCACAACGGATGCAGACGATCTGGACCTGTCCACTTTCGCCGATCCTGATGTCGGTGATACCGCAGGCCAGGTAACCTTCACTGCGGACGGGCCAAACACCATCGCGCTGACCATTCCAATCGTTGACGATCGGCTGATGGAGGGCGAAGAGAACTTTTCTGTCAATATGGTCTTAGTGTCCTCCTCTGGTGAAGTGGCCTCTAACGCGAACAGCACAACTGTGACCATTCTGGATGGCCGGAACGCTATCAACGGCACACCTGGCCCCGACACGCTGAACGGCACACCTGAGGCAGATACCATCAATGGCCTTGCTGGCGATGACCGGCTTTTCCTTGCGGGTGGCAGCGACACAGTGGATGGCGGCGACGGTGTTGATACGGCCGTATTTGACGGCGACCGCTCAGCCTATGGGATCCGCTTGTCCGCATCTGAACCGTTGGAGATTGTTGAGTTCACCGGCGAACTGGGGACGGCCAATTTGTCTGGCATCGAGAAGCTGGAATTTAGGGATACCGAGATTGATTTGCGGGATTTCTCGGGCGGAGTGAATCTGGACAATGACGGTTTTCGGGAACTGGCCGAAATGTATGCCGCCTATTTCAACCGTGCGCCGGATGCCTTTGGTCTTTTCTTCTGGGCCGACAAGCTGGCTGAGGGGCTTCCCCTGTCGGACATTGCCGAGTTGTTCTTTGACCAACCCGAAACGCGCGGCCTGTATCCTGACCCGTCGGACATCGATACCTTTGTCTCAACCGTCTACAGCAACGTGTTGGGCCGCACGCCGGATCAGAGCGGGTTTGATTTCTGGACCGGGGTTCTTGAACGTCAGGAAGTCACCATTGGCACCTTTGTGCTGGAGGTGATCAAAGGCGCCAAGGTGGGCACATCGCAGGCCGACCGTGACTACCTTGAGACGAAAACCGATCTGGGCGTTTACTATTCGACCATCCTGGGGCGGTCAGATGTGCTGGAC
This sequence comes from Sulfitobacter sp. GN1-4, assembly GCF_055693825.1. Lineage (NCBI taxonomy): Bacteria > Pseudomonadati > Pseudomonadota > Alphaproteobacteria > Rhodobacterales > Roseobacteraceae > Sulfitobacter > Sulfitobacter sp. GN1-4. The sequence goes on from NZ_JBVFUQ010000003.1 coordinate 3,043,361, forward strand.
GCGGCGGATGTTTTTGCGGTCCTGGGCACTCAGGCAACAGCAGACTTGGCGGCTGCACGCGCCGCAGCGGATCAGCACGATTTGGATGCGCAGGGCAACCCGGATGGGGAATTTCAGTTTGCGCTTGTCGGGGTCGTGGACTTTCCGTTCGATGTTATCTGAGCGGCGGATCACCGGCAGAGCGATTGAATCTCTACCATATCTTCCCGTTGGGAGGGTATTAAATATCAAAAGCTTAGGTTCTGTGATCTTGATCACAGACGGATAATTCAGAAACACTGCAACTATGAGAAAAGGGCGCGAATATCTGCTCTGATGTGGACAGAAACAACGAAACCGAAAGGGGGTATAAGCCTTGGAAAATGAGTTTGAACTTTGGGTACTGTCAATATCCAACGACCTCGTCTCGCGCGATTTTACAGGGTTCGCCATCGCAACAGATGCCGAGACCAACGCCGTTTTTGCGGCAGAAGGGGCCAGCACCCAGACAATCATAAACGCTGAAATCGCCTCTGCGCTTAGCTTTGGAGTGGTAGAAGCGGTCGCCCGCACATCTGTAGACGATTTGCTGCAGTTGGCGCGCGATGACGCCAGCCTGTCACTTTTCTATATGAAAGGATCGGACGGTGGCGTGTCTGATCGTTTCTTGGTCGACCCGCTTAGCTTTTTTGGCACGGACGGGGATGATCAGCTGGTAGACCTAACCGGCTTCAACCCAGATAGCAGCTTTTTTGGGTTCGAAGGGGATGATCGCATCGGATCCTTTGCTGGCAACGATCAGGTCTTTGGTGGGCCAGGGGAAGACACGCTCGTTCTGAATGATCAGTCGGGCTATACGCTTCAGGTGTTTGAAAATTTTGTCCTTTTGACAGACCGCACCACAAACAACAGCACCGACAGCCTCCGGGATGTGGAATTGCTGGAATTCAGCAACCTGCCCCCGGATCAGCCGTTTGAATTAAGCAGATTTGCCGGACTTAGCGATCTGGAAGGGCCACAACTTTCCCAGTTCATCGAGCTTTATATCGCCTATTTCAACCGGGCGCCCGATGCGGTGGGGCTGGGGTTCTGGGGCACGGCCTTTGCGAATGGGACGTCGCTTGAGTCGACGGCCTTGCTGTTTGTGGATCAGCCTGAAACCCGCGCGGCCTATCCCGATGGCACCACCAGCGCCCAATTTGTCACCACCGTCTATAACAACGTGCTGGGGCGTCAGTCTGATCAGGCGGGGTTTGATTTCTGGGTCGGCGTGCTGGAAGACGGGTCAGTCAGCAGGGACCAATTCATCTTGGAACTGCTGCGCGGGGCCAAGGCCGAACCACCCGCTGGCGCAGATCAAACCTTCATCGACCAGCAACAGGCAGACCAGGCGTTTTTGAGCAACAAAACCGATCTGGGCACATATTTTGCGGTGACGCTGGGCATGTCGAATGTGGACAATGCCGCGGCGGCGATGGCGCTCTATGATGGCACTCAGGCCGGGTTTGACGCAGCAGTTGCTGCCATTGATGGCTACTATCAGGCCGCTCTTGATCCTGCGACAAGCGAATTCATCTTTCAGGTCACTGGCGTGCTGGACAACCCGATTCCCGTTACCTTTGAAATCAATGGCGAAACCATCGAGGTGGACGAAGACGGCTCGATCCAGTTTGACGCTTTTGAAAATGACATCGGCACCGGGCTTACGCTGACCACCGTCAGCAATCCGGGCAACGGCACCGTTGATTTCCCAAGTCCATCCTCGGCGCTGTTTACCTATACGCCCAATGCCGATTTCGCGGGTCAGGACAGTTTCATTTACACGGTCCGGGATGACCAGGGGCGCGAGGCGACAGCCACGGTCAACATCACGGTGCGCGACGATGACATCAGTGACTCTGCGGCGGATGCTCAGCCGATCACAACACAGCAACTCTTTGCTTCCGAGTTGGACGGAGACTTCGATGCTGATTACTTCAGCCTCGATCTCAGCACGACAGCTGGCACGGTCTTTTCCCTGACCCTGGGTGGCGACGCGGCGGGTGAGGCAGAGATCTTTATCCGTCCGGCTGGCGGCCAGACAGTTGCAGAAAGCAACTCGGAAGGCCAGATCTTCTATGCGCCGGACAACGGTGCGACGACGCTGGATTTTGTCGTTGCCACCAATACGAGCGTGCCCAATGATCCTGCGGTCGACGATTATACAATCTTTGTGAACGAGGTCTTTCCTGCTCCTGACCTCCCTGCCGCCGACAATACTCCGCTGCATGTGAATCTGTCGGGGGACGGTGTTTGGTCAACCAATGACAGTGCGGTTTCGTATCTGGCAACAATTGACGAAGGCAGCGACACGGATTGGATTGGGCTGTGGCTGGATGTCGGCCAGACCGTGCGGCTGCAGTTGAGCGACACAGGGGATGATCCTTTTGATGCAGACCTGCGGATCCGCAACGAATCCGGGGATATCTTGACGCAGAGTTTCGCTGCCGGCGATGAAGACTTCACATTCTCCGCAGTCTCAGGTTCCGGCCAATACTATCTCGAAGTCTTTGTCTTGGGTTCGCCGCTCGCTACCATGGGCACATATGAACTGATCGTGACCGATATCGTCTGACCCATGGTAAGATCTTAGAGCAGTCTTCGACAAACCTGACCCACCTAACGCTGCCCGAAATCAAAGATTTCAGCGCGTTAGGTGATAAGGTGCGTTGCAAATCAAATCGAAAACGCTGTCGTCGCCTTGGGGTTAGAACCCGAGGCGACATTCACAAACGGGCACTGGCACAAATGATCAGTCAAATGTCGCCAGCGTCTGGTTCAGGCGAGGGGCAATAAGTCGGGACCCTTCGACATTCACATGGTCACGGTCCCGAAACAAAAAGACGCCATTGCGCGACGGGCTGCATAACGGCACGTGGGCAGGGCAAAAGAGGTCAAGAACGTCAACGACCCTTGTGTTTTGATGCGCCTTTTCCAGCCCGCGCAATTCCTCCAAGACCGTGTCAATCACGGGGGCCAGCTTGGCGCGTGGCACAGCACAGCTTTGCGGATCATCGGGGTTGCAGGCGCGTAGGTCTTCAAACCTGAACAGAGGTGGCGGGCCCACCACGATCAGGTTGATCCCTTCACTGGCCAGCACGGCGGCGAAACTGTCAACCTGTTCCACCCAGCCCGACAGATCTGGCAGGACGCGAAACGGTGCTTCACGATAGAGATAAAGTCGCGACAACACGACCGCATCGCCGGGCTTCCAGTGTGCTCTGATGGTGTCAAACAGCGTCTCACGAGGGGCAAAAGGCGCTGCGGGGTTCACCGGATAGGTGGCTCCAACACTTTCGACCAGATGAAATCCCAGCCCCTCTTCTTGTCTCAAGGTAAGCAACATGCTTTGCAAATGCCCGGCATGGCTGTCCCCCATCACCCAAAGGCTGCGCGTTTCGGGGGCGCGTGGGGCGAAAGTGCATTCCTGAAAGGTCTGCGGGCGAAGCGGTCGATCCAGTCTGTCGATCACGCAGGTCGGGTTATATGGCAGGCCGCTGTCCGGCAAGGGCAACGTTTCGGGCCGCACCGCGGCTTCAAAAGGTCTTTCGGGGCGGAGTTCTCACAAAGCCTTGGAGCCAGCGACAAGGGCGACGACTGTCAGAATGCTGCCAAGCCCTGCGCCCAGATGCCATAGGCGCGGACGTGGGGTGGGGCGCTGCCGCACAGGCGTCTCTACAAAATGATAAGACAGCATGGCCATGATCAGCGTAAAAGCTGCAGCACATCCGAGGTTGGCCCAAATGCTGAAGGGTGCCAGCAGCCCGAAGGTCAAGGCGGGCCAGTGCCACAAATAGAGCGCATAAGACAGGCGTCCCACATAGCGGCCCCCCGGCTGCGTCAAAAGACCAGTCTGCCCGCGCGCGGTATGCCCCAACAGGATCAGCGCCGCCGTCAACCCGGCCACGACGCTGTGTTCCCAGCCCAAACCGCCTTTGGGCAGCGCCATCACCACAACCAAACCCACAAGGCAGAGCAATTGCCAGGCGGGGTGAGCTGAGTTCCCTTGTGCAGGCCCTCTCGCTGTCAGGACAAGAGCAATCACGGCTCCCAGGCCTGATCCTCCCCCACTGAAGTGATCCGCCCCTATAGTTAGGAAACGGAGGATCATAGATGGGCATCAAGCGACACAAGCCGGAAGAGATTGTCACGAAGTTACGGCAGGTTGAGGTGCTTTGCGGACAGGGAACGCCACGCGTGGATGCCATTCGCCAGGTGCAGATAACAGAACAGACATTCTATCGCTGGCGCAAGCAATATGGCGGTATGGGAACCGACCAACTGAAGGAACTAAAGCGGCTTCAGATGGAGAACGAGAGGCTGAGGCGAACTGTGTCGGACTTGACGCTGGATAAGCTGATCCTTTCGGAGGCTGCACGGGGAAACTACTGAGCCCTTCACGTCGTCGTGCCTGTATCGACCCATGTGCAAAGCCAGTTCCACATCTCAGAGCGTCGCGCCTGCCGCCTCTTGGGGCAGCACCGATCAACACAGAGGCGTTTGCCAGTCGGGCGCGCTGACGAGGAGCGTCTGGTGTCTGATATGATCGAACTGACCCACCAGTATGGTCGGTATGGTTATCGCCGGATCGCAGCTTTGCTCAGAGACGCCGGATGGCTTGTGAACGACAAGCGTGTCGAACGTCTGTGGCGACGTGAGGGGCTCAGAGTGCCAATTAAACAGCCCAAGAAAGGCCGGCTCTGGCTGAACGACGGCTCATGTGTCCGGTTGCGACCTGAGTATCGCAACCACGTTTGGTCGTATGACTTCGTGCACCACCGGACCGATGACGGGAAGGCATTCCGGACTCTGAACATCCTGGATGAGCGCAGCCGGGAATGCCTGGCGATCCGAGTGAAGCGCAAGCTGAACTCGACCGAAGTCATTGACGCGTTGACGGACCTGTTCATCCTGCGTGGCGTGCCAGCCTACATCCGATCAGACAACGGCCCAGAGTTCATAGCTAAGGCCGTTGGAGATTGGATTGCAGCCGTTGGTGCTAAGACCGCTTACATCGAGCCGGGATCTCCTTGGGAAAATGGGTACTGTGAAAGCTTCAATGCAAGGCTGCGGGACGAGCTATTAAACGGGGAGGTCTTCTACAGCTTGCGAGAGGCGCAAATTTTGATCGAAGAATGGAGGAAACACTACAACACCAAACGACCACATAGTGCCTTGGGCTACCGCCCACCGGCCCCGGAAACCATCGTCCCGATGGAACCCAGGCCAATTATGCACTAACACTCAAGCTGGACCACTTAGGTGGGGCTGATCAGATGCACCGGCGAATGCCAAAACAAAAGTGATCGACAGAACCAAACGAAACATAGGCAATACCTACTGGGGGTATATGGCTTTGACAAGTCACGAGAATGTGTCGCCGCGATCGAGCCTAGTTGCATCCGTTATGGCTTCGCCACATTTCCGGATCATGCCCGTCAGGAACAGAGGCGCAGGGATCATCTGAATAACCGCGCAGGACCGAATACTGGCTGACTTGGGCATCAGTCAGCAATGGCAAGGTCAACACATGGGCATTTAGATGGACGAGGCGAAGAGCCGCCCGCGTTTGGCCCGCTTCCGCCACTAGCCGTTCAAGCGCCTCAGCATCCGGCGCACCTTGTTGAAAGGCTGCGTCCAACGCTTGTTCTGCCGCGACGGACCGCTCCCCGGCAGTTATGGCGTCTGCTTGCATCTCCGCCCGGATCGCTTCGATGTCGCTGCGCTGCTGTTCGGTCAGACCGATTTCAACGGCAAGCTCAAGAAGGTGAGTTGGCCCTGGAACACCGTTGAGTTCGGCAGCCCTTGCTAGTCCCCACCCGCCGCCACGCGCGATTTCTTCTAGGTCTTGTTTCGAAAGAGACTTGATTAAGCGCGTTTCCTCGCCTGCGTAAACCGAAGGCGTCGAACCATGACTTTCATCGTGGGTTTGAGACAACGCGATGTTTGGGACAGCTATCAGAAGAAGTGCAAAGTGTTTGATACCCATAATTGAAGTCCTTGATCGATCCTGCTTTTGCACCAAGGCATTGCATGACGCGGGCGAAACTGAACATGATAGAAATCATGCCAGATCATTGGTTACATTATTTTGATGGCGCACCCAAACGAACATTGGACGCGGGCGAAACGCTGTTTCGGCGAGGCGACGAAGTTGGATGGGCGTTTCTGGTAAGTGATGGGCGACTCTTCTTACAGCGGGCACTGCAAGATGGGGGACTTTTGACACTGCATAAAGCAGTTTCAGGTGAACTGGTGGCAGAAGCGTCCCTTTTTCAGATCGATATCACTGCGATGCTGTTACGGATATCGCGACAACAGTTTCTGTGATCCCCAAAGCCAAGTTGGTCGCGCATTTGGAGAATGTCGCTTCGTCAAACCGTCTTTCAATCAAGGCGTTCGAGCGCACTGCGACAGAGGTACAGAGCTTGCGGACCCGAATTGAGATTATGCGCAGGCGAAGAGTGGTAGATCGTTTAGATGCCTATCTCGAACTGTTTGGCAGCCCGAAAGAAGGTGAGTGGGTGCGCGTCGCTGATTGGATCGGCGTGAGCCCACCCGCACTCTATCGTGAGCTTGCGAAGCGTCGAAGGAACAATCCGAGCTGAGCTTGATCCAAAACCGGACATTCGTCGCGACGCAGCGCCATGGCAGGTATGGGCTCCAAGCAGCCATTCGCTGCGGACTGTCCAAACATCTGATAAGCGGACGGAGCGGACTTTGTCTGCACGTATTGCAATGTCGGCATTGAAACAGATAAATGCGCCGTTTCTTGAATCCTTGAGAGAGGATAGCGGAGCGACCAAAGCTTGTTAAGAGCCAAATACTCGTAGGCCGCTTCACCGACAAATACTTTAGTCAAAGTTGAACATAGTGTTGTCGTTTGCCAGACCTTCGGTCGGCACGGGTTGGATCACATCCCAATGTTCAGCGACCTTGCCGTCTTCAAAGCGTACAAGGTCATAAAAGACAGAATGGACGCCGACGTGGTTGCCTTCGGAAATCGCAAGCACGTAGTTGCCTTCGCCGATCATCTTGTGCTGCTTGGTAAACTGCCAGCGTGGCGTGACTTCGGAACTCATCTGAGCCGCTAGGAACCCTTCGATCCCGTCGGACCCATCGGGATTGTGCTGGATGTAATCGGCATGGAACGTTGATTGCAGCGTTGCAAAGGCGTCTTCCGGTGTTCCGTTGATAAAGACATCAAACGCAGCCGCCAGTTTTGCTTTGTTTCCCTCGGTCAGTTCCAGATCGGTGATCGGTGAGATGTTGTCTGTAAGACCATGACCGGAGGCATTGGGCGCTGTGTCGCACATCATCGCATCCCAGTGGGCGGCCATTCTGCCGTCTTCATGGAAGTCGTAGAAATCGAAGGCCACCATCTCGTTGCACCCTTGCCCGAACATCTCGGCGTTGCTCCACCGATTGAAGGCAACAGCGTTGTCCCCATCTTCCAGTGTCAACACCGTTTCGACGGTGACGCCTGCCTCTTTCAGGGCGGGAAACAGGGACAGTAGGCCGTCTGCCCTGTCGGGAATGAAGGGATTGTGCTGACGATATTCGGACCGCAAAACCGCGCTGGCAGCGTCGGCATCATAAGCGTTCACAGCGTCAAGCAGCGTGCGAACGGTGTTTTTGTGTCCAGCTTCTTCGGCAAATCCAGCTTGGGCTGTAAGCGTGGCGGTCGTGGCAACTGCTGCTGACATTAGTGTCTTTCTCACGAGATCTCTCCTAGCTCGATGAATGGGTGCACAGACAACGACGGTCTGTGCGGCTATTAACGAACCATGTGGTACGATATTAAATTCCATTGCGTCAATCATAAAGTACCATTAGGTACGAAATATGAATGAAACACCAAAACCAAAGCGCGGTCGTCCGCAAACACTGGATACGGAAAACTTGCTGAATGTCGCTATGGACGCCTATTGGAAGGGCGATCCGGCAGATGTCTCGGTTAATGCGATTTGCGGGATGGCTGGTGCATCCAAACCCGCAATTTACCGCGCGTTTGGCAGCGAAGATGGCCTCATGCTTGCTGCGTTGAACCAGTACGCGGATGAGGTTTTGTTCGACATCTTTCAAGTTCTCAAGCCAGAGACGCCATTGAAGGATACCCTGAACGCTTTGATCCAGTTTACCAGTCAGGACCCGAAGATGGAAACCGGGTGCCTCTTCTACAAAATGCGGGCAGGCAAACATCGCCTTGGCCCGCAAACGCTACAGCGCATCAATGAGATTGATACGCTCACAGTTGAGACTTTTGCAGCGTATCTCGAACAACGTCGCAGATCTGGGGACTGGGAAAGCGAACAGCCCTCTGCATCGATGGCACGATACTTAGTCGAACAAATTGGCCTTGCTTTTACCCAGCGAGCGGCGGGCGAAGACCCCTCTCAAGTCAAGCAATCAGTGTCCATTGCTCTTTCTGTCTTCTAATTCCTGCGGACTAAGACACGACGAAAGCCGACATTAGAACACGCCGCGGCATTCCGGAGGTATGGGCTCGAAGCAGCCATTCGCTGCGATCACCATGAATGTGAGCCTTAGGGCTCAGGGCTCAGCTCGCCACTTTGTGCAACTATGTCACCTTTGGCCCGATAAACACGTCATTTGGCTTGATTTAAATGGTGCCCGGGGGCGGAATCGAACCACCGACACGAGGATTTTCAAAGCGCGTCATGGCGGGTTAAGCCATTGATATTGTTGGGTCGAAACTGAATTGTGCTAGCGATGTGCTAAGTTGGGCATGAACACGCGGACTGCAAAATTTGACCAAATATCACCGGATTGACGTGCCTTCGCAGGCCCAAGCTTTCAGAAGAACTTTCGTGACGAAAGTTTCTGCGGGTTCTTCATGGCAAACAGTTCTCCAATGCTAGCGAATAAGCTGCTTTGCGGTGCTTCGGACTTTCGCTGCATGGCTCGCTAACAAGAAACATGCAGACAAAACCGTCATCCGATTTTGGCACCTTGCTAACGCAGTATTTCTTCGCATGTGCGGCACTCTTTGTGTCGCGGCGCGGCAGAATTTCGTCGATCCGGTCATTCAGGCGCGTCAAAGCAACCTAAAACTTGTTCTTTGCTCGGGTATCCTGCCCTCGGGTTTGAAATCATGCTTTGTGAGTTTTGCCTTAATCGCTTTCTCGCACCTCACGTACCCATGCGATAATGGTATCGCGTGCATCTTGATCCATTTGTAGCGCATTTGGTGGTGGCATGGCATGGCTGATGCCTGCTTGGAGGTAGATTTCACTTGCATGTTGAGCCACGTCCCCAGGGGTTTCGAGGTGTACGCCTTTGGGGGCCCATTGCATGTTACCCCACACAGGCTCTCGGGCATGGCACATTGAACAATGTCCGATCACGGTGTCATAGGCGGCCTCAAATCCGTCGGCAGATGCAAACCGTTGTTCATATGGTGTGAGTTCGCGTGCTTCGGCGTCTTCCCATGTTTCCGTTGGGCGAACTGACGACAGCCACGCAATGAGGATCATCAGCAGCACCGTCACACCCCATGTCCAATGCGGCCCGCTACCGGTGCGATGCATCGTGTTGAAGTAATGTCGGATCGTCACACCTGTCAGGAAGATCAGGCTGGCTATGATCCATGCATAGGGCGTGCCAAAGGCCAGCGGGTAGTGGTTCGACAACATTAGGAAGACGACCGGCAACGTCAGGTAGTTGTTATGAGTCGACCGCAGCTTAGCGATCTTGCCATACTTCGCATCCGGCGTACGCCCGGCCTTCAGGTCTGCAACGACGATTCGTTGGTTCGGCATAATGATGAAGAACACGTTGGCCGTCATAATCGTCGCCGTGAACGCGCCGAGGTGCAGAAGTGCAGCCCGCCCCGTGAAGATCTGGTGGTACCCCCATGACATGGCCACCAGCAGAGCAAAGAGCAAAAGCATCAACAGGGTCGGATGTTCTTTCAGGCCCCGTTTGCAAAGCTGATCATAGATGAGCCAGCCGACGGTCAAGGATGCGCCAGAAATCACGATGCCCTGCCACAGCGTAAGATCAGCCTTTGTGGGATCAAGCAAATACAGTTCGCCACCGACCCAATAGACGATCATCAACAGGGCCGCCCCAGAAAGCCATGTCGTGTAGCTTTGCCATTTGTGCCAAGTCAGGTGTTCGGGCAGGCGCGCAGGTGCGACGAGATACTTTGTTGTATGGTAAAATCCTCCGCCATGGACTTCCCATTCTTCGCCTGATGCGCCTTCTGGCATGTCATCGGCAGGCTTCAGCATCAAATCCAAAGCTATGAAGTAAAAAGATGCCCCGATCCACGCCATCGCTGTAATAACATGCAACCAACGCACCGAGAACGCCACCCAGTCCCATATAACAGCCAAATCATACATCTCGGTGTCCCCGCCAACTTGTTTGCGGACACCCTATTCCAGAGGTTATTTTTTCGGTATTGCGGAAAAAACCAAACAGCATCAAAAATAACAGAACAATGTCATATCTTGAGAACATCCGCACCTTTGTCCGCGTCTACGAACTGGGCAGCATGTCTGCAGCCGGACGGGACCTGCGCATCTCACCGGCAGTGACATCATCACGTATCTCACAACTTGAAGAACACCTTAGTGTGCGTTTGTTCCAACGTACAACGCGCAGTCTTACTCCAACCGAGCAAGGCAAAGCATTCTACGGCGGTGCGTGTGAGGTACTGGAGTCGGTTGAGGCGGCTGAGGCGAATGTCGTCAACATCACTGAAAACCCGAAAGGGTCTTTGTTTGTGGCAGCACCACTAGGTGTCGGACGCAGATTGATTGCGCCGCAAGTGCCTGAGTTTCTTGAACAGTACCCTGAGGTAGCCGTGCGCTTGCGCCTGACGGATCGCAAGATCGACCTGACAACCGAAGGTCTCGACCTTGCGTTTTTTCTGGGCCAACCGGAAGACAGTAATCTGCGGATCAGGAAGATTGCAGATGTGAAACGTGTGCTGTGCGCGTCACCCGAATACGTTGAGGCGCGCGGAAACCCGGCTTCAGGCGATGACTTGATCTCGAACAGGCATGAATGCCTCAACCTTCGGTTTCCAGGGGCAAGAGAGTTTCAGTGGCGGCTGGTGACAGCAGAGGGCACCAAGAAGTTTCGGGTATCGGGTCGGTATGAATCCGACGATGGAGATGTCCTGACGGATTGGGCGCTTTCCGGACATGGCATCGCCATGAAGCCGGTCTTTGAGGTCGGCAGTTACATAAGCAGCGGTCAACTTGTTCCGGTTGCTGTCCAGACGCCACCAGAAGATATTCAGATGGCTTGTCTGTTCACACACCGCAGACGGCAAGATCCGAAGACCCGTCTATTCATGGAGTTTATGATCGAACGGATCGCCAAGGCAGTTCGTAACAGTTCGATACAAGCTCAGCTTCCGCGATAGGTGGAATATCCAAATGGGGATAGCAGAAGTGGCACGTGATAGTGCGCCTGTTCCGACATGCCAAAGCGGATAGGGACAACATCCAGGAAGCGTGGTTCCTCAGGTTCCACGCCACATGCATCAAAGTAGTCACCTGAGTGAAAAACCAGTTCATAGGTCCCAAGCGCGAACTCTGCTGCTGGTAAAATCTGTTCGTCGGTCCGCCCATCGCTGTTTGTTGTGAGCGTCTTGAGGTGCCGCCGGTGACCCTCATCAATCCGGTAGAGTTCGATCTTTAGGTCGTTGGCCGGACAGCCACGCGCCGTATCGAGAACATGGGTCGTCAAATATCTTGCCATCTTTGCCTCCACTGTTGGTTTGGAGTGTATAGACCGAAGCTTGAACGAGCTTCAGGGCAGCTAGACTTGATAGTCTTTCGTGTATTTTTTGAAAAAGAGCGTGATTGTTTGGCAGTATCAACATGCCAAAGATGGGGAGTAAGGTGTGAATCGTTATCCGCGCAATATGACCGGGTACGGCGCAACACCACCTGCCGCGCAGTGGCCGGGTGGTGCAAAAATCGCTGTTCAAATTGTCCTGAATTACGAAGAAGGCGGTGAGAACAACATTCTCCACGGTGATCCAGCATCCGAGGCGTTCTTGTCAGAAATCACAGGCGCGCAGCCGTGGCCTGATCAACGCCACTGGAATATGGAGTCACTTTACGAGTACGGGGCACGTGCCGGGTTCTGGCGTGTTCACAGGCTGCTGCGGGATACCCCGATCACCGTCTATGGTGTTGCAACGGCTCTCGCCCGCGCGCCCGAGCAAGTGGCTGCCATGAAGGCTGCTGGCTGGGAGATTGCCAGCCACGGCCTGAAATGGGTCGAGCACAAGGACATGCCAGAGGTTGAAGAGCGTGCGCAAATTGCGCAGGCAATCAAGCTGCACGTTGAAGCGACCGGGGAGGAACCCAAGGGGTGGTACACCGGGCGGTGTTCAAACAACACGGTGAGGCTTGCAGCCGAGACAGGACAATTCACTTATGTTGCAGACAGCTATGCCGATGACCTGCCGTATTGGGAATGCGTTGGTCGCCAAGACCAGTTGATCGTCCCCTACACGATGGACTGCAATGACATGCGGTTCGCCATTCAGGCGGGGTTCACCAATGGGGATCAGTTCGAAAGCTATCTGAAAGACAGCTTTGATGAACTTTATGCCGAAGGTGTCGCTGGTTCGCCCAAGATGATGTCAATCGGTCTGCACTGCCGATTGATAGGGCGTCCGGGTCGGATGGCCGCTCTGCGACGTGTGATGGCGCATATGCAGGCGCATGACGGGGTGTGGTTCGCAACCCGACTACAGATCGCGGAACACTGGGCAAGGGCGCATCCACCCGTGCGCAAGACGGCACCTTCAAACATGTCACAAGCCGACTTTGTAGAGGCTTTTGGCAGTATTTTTGAGCATAGCCCATGGATTGCAGAGCAGGCCTATGCGGGTGAGCTTGGCCCGACCCATGATACGGCCGAAGGCGTACATCAGTGCCTCGCCCGTGTCTTTCGGGCAGCCTCCGAAGAGCAGCGCCTTGGTGTGCTGAATGCGCACCCGGATCTGGCCGGGAAATTGGCAGCGGCAGGGAAGCTCACTGCTGAAAGCACATCTGAGCAAGCAGGTGCTGGGTTGGATATGCTGACCGATGAAGAACGTGCAACGTTCCAATCCCTCAATGCGCAATATGTCGATCGGCATGGCTTCCCCTTCATCATCGCAGTGCGGGATCACACTAAGCCATCGATTATGGCGGCCTTCGAACGCCGCATCAGCAATGATCGTGACACTGAGTTTTCCGAGGCGTGTCGTCAGGTGGAACGCATTGCGGAGTTACGCTTGCAGGAGAAGTTGGCGGCATGACCAATAGCATACGCATTGCAGATATCACCCCCGCAGCGTTTGCACCGTTCGGTGAGGTGATCGATACATCCGGCGCGCCCGACAAGATCATCAATCAAGGTCTATGTGGTCGGTTTCACGACAGGGCCAAACTGGATTTTACGACGGGTCGTGCTGGTGTCAGCCTTTTCAAGGCCGAACCACGAGAATTGCCGCTTGCCTTACAAATGGTCGAGCGTCACCCTGAAGGATCGCAGCTTTTCATTCCAATGTCCGAACACGGGTTCTTAGTTATCGTCGCCCGCGATGAGGATGGGACACCCGTTCAGCCACAAGCATTTCTAACGAAAGCAGGTCAGGCCATCAATTTTCACCGTGGGACATGGCACGGCGTGCTGACCCCATTGAACGAACCCGGTCTCTTTTCGGTTGTTGATCGCATCGGGACTGGCGCAAACCTAGAAGAACACTGGTTCGACACCCCGTACCTTGTTGAACTGGAACATAACGAAGCTGGTCCGGGGCTGGCGCAGGCATCTTAGGGAGGGACACTCAACCATGGCCGATACTTCTATCGGGACGCCGGAACAACTCCGCGACCCCAATTACACTCCGGCGCTTCATCGCGCTGTTCCACTGGGCATCCAGCACGTGCTGGCGATGTTCGTATCAAACGTGACCCCGGCGATCATTATCGCCGGTGCGGCAGGCTTCGGATTTGGATCGGATGCAGGGGCGCAAGGTTTCCCTGACATGACCTACATGATCCAGATGTCGATGCTGTTTGCGGGTATCGCGACACTGTTCCAAACTATCGGGATGGGGCCTGTCGGCGCGCGTTTGCCCATTGTGCAAGGCACAAGCTTTGCCTTTATCCCAATCATGATCCCGCTTGTTGCAGGCAAAGGCGTCGATGCGCTGCCAGTCCTGTTTGGTGGGGTCCTGATTGGGGGTCTGTTCCACGCCTTGCTTGGTACAGTGATTGGCAAGATCCGCTTCGCTTTGCCGCCTCTTGTCACAGGGCTTGTTGTCACGATGATCGGTTTGGCCTTGGTCAAGGTAGGCATCCAATATGCAGCGGGTGGCGTTCCTGCGATCAACAGCCCTGAATATGGGTCGTTGCTGAACTGGTCGGTTGCTCTGGTCGTGATCATCGTCACGTTGGGGCTGAAGTTCTTTGCCAAAGGCATGCTGTCCGTGTCTGCCGTCTTCATCGGTATCATCGCGGGCTATCTGGTGGCACTATTCTTCACGGACATGGTGACCTTCGAGGGCATCTCGACCAGCATGAGCCGTGCGGCTGCATTCCAAGTGCCGTCCCCATTTGCTTATGGCTTTGAGTTCAGCCTGGCTGCCATCATCGGCTTCTGCTTGATGTCGTTTGTGTCAGCTGTTGAGACCGTGGGTGACGTGTCCGGAATCACCAAAGGTGGTGCAGGTCGCGAAGCAACGGAAGAAGAAATCAAGGGCGCAACCTATGCCGACGGTGTTGGCACTGCGATCTCTGGTATCTTCGGTGGACTGCCAAACACATCCTTCAGCCAGAATGTGGGTCTGATCGCGATGACCGGCGTTATGAGCCGCCACGTGGTGACCATCGGCGCGATCTTCCTGATCATTTGCGGCTTGGTGCCAAAGGTCGGGGCATTGATCCGTACCATCCCAATCGAGGTTCTAGGCGGCGGTGTCATCGTTATGTTTGGCATGGTCGTGGCAGCCGGTGTCTCCATGCTGTCTGACGTGAAATGGAACCGCCGTAACATGGTGATCTTTGCGATTGCCCTGTCGGTTGGTCTGGGCCTGCAACTCGACCCTAAAGCAGTGCAATACCTGCCTGACACGCTGCGCATTCTGATGACCTCAGGACTTTTGCCAGCGGCGTTGATCTCTATTGTTCTGAACCTGATCTTGCCTGAAGAACTATCCGACGAGGCCACTGAAGAGGTCTCCGGCGGGATGTCTGGTAAGGGTGAAGGGTCGCTGAATGGCTAATCAAAGAAAACCCATGAACATGAAAGGCCCGGTCTGCGTGACCGGGCCTTTTCTTTTGCACTTTCAGATTTGGTATCACTCCAACAGCGCGACCATCTCATCATACCCCCGTGCCATGGCGTGTCGGAGCGGAGTTACCCCGTCGCGGTCCGCGATGGATTTGTCGGCTCCGGCGGCGACAAGCACTTCGACGGTGCGCACATGATCAGCCCCACCATCGCCCAGAACGACCGCCTCCATAAGGGCTGTCCAGCCAAGGTTGTTGACGTGATCAAGCGGAGCACCCCCAGCGACGAGCCGTCCAGCAACCTCATGATGACCCAGATGTGCCGCCGCGATCAAAGCGGTGCCGTAGTAAACACTGGTGATTAGCTGTGGGCTGTTTCCCATTTCCACTGCCAGTGAAACGAGTTCTGGATCATCGGCAACGGCAGCTATCGTCAGTACGTCATAAACTCTGTTCTCCAAAGCGTTCATGTCCGCGCCGCCTTTGGCTAAAGCCTCAATCACTTGATCATGAGATGCAAATGCTGCCACATGCGCGGGCGTTCGCTCCGCCAGGTCTCGGGCATTGGGATCGGCCCCTTCGGCCAGTAGTCGAACTATCTGTGCTACGTCCCCTTCATGCGCTGCGATGTGCAATCCGGTATAAGACGCGATGTCAGAAGCAGATGGCGCGGTCTGAGCACTCAAACCATTTGCTGCAAAGGACAAGGCGCTCAGGCAGATCAGTGAACGGATCATCAGTCCACTCCTTATTCAGTCAAATACGCCCGTCACCGTCGGACAGGTGAGCCAAGACGCAGGTTCATATGACGGTTCACATCCTTGTAGAGCAGGTATCTGAATTGACCCGGCCCACCAGCATAACATGCTTGTGGGCAGAACGCGCGAAGCCACATGTAGTCCCCGGCTTCGACTTCCACCCAGTCGTTGTTTAACCGGTAGGCCGCCTTACCCTCCAGAACGTAGAGACCGTGTTCCATGACATGTGTTTCGAGGAAGGGAATGACCGCACCGGGTTCAAAGGTCACAATTGTCACATGCATGTCGTGGCGCAGGTCGCTGGGGTCAACAAAGCGGGTGGTCGCCCATTTCCCATCCGTATCCGGCATCACAGTGGGCGCGATATCCTTTTCATTGGCAATAATGACATCGGGCTGATCAAGGCCCGGCACCGCATCGTAGGCTTTCCTGATCCAATGGAAGCGCAGCATGTCTTCGGTCTTGTTGTGCAGCGTCCAGTTAGACCCTGGCGGGATATAGGCATACCCGCCAGGGTCTAACTGATGTTCGTCTCCATCTATGGTCAACGAAGCCGTGCCTTCGACGACAAACAGCACGCCTTGCGCTTCAGCATCAGTCTCTGGCTGATTTGAGCCGCCCCCGGGCGATACTTCCATGATGTATTGTGAGAAGGTCTCTGCAAATCCACTAAGCGGGCGGGAAATCACCCATAGGCGTGTTTTGTCCCAGAAAGGCAGAAAGCTTGTCACGATATCTCGCATCGTTCCCCTTGGGATCACAGCGTATGCATCTGTGAAGATCGCGCGGTCTGTCAAAAGCTGTTCTTGGGACGGGTGCCCCCCGGTTGGGGCGTAGTATTTGGGGGGCATTGTAACTCCAAGTTCGAAATGTGTGGCACTCAGAATGACAAAAGACGATCCTTCGCACTACGGACGAAAGCCAAACGGGACTGTTCTGAATTGTTTGATAGTCTAACGTCGCGTAGGACTACCCTTGGCGATGCTTACTTTGCTTTCAATTCAAGTCGCCGTGCGTGAAGAACAGGCTCTGTATAGCCGGATGGCTGTTGTGTGCCTTCAAACACGAGGTCACACGCTGCTTTGAAGGCAAGACCGTCAAAGCCTGGGGCCATAGGTTGATAAAGCGGATCCCCTTTGTTTTGACGGTCAACAACACGGGCCATTTGCTTGAAGATATCCATCACTTCGTCCTTGGACACGACCTCATGATGCAGCCAGTTGGCAATGTGCTGTGCCGAAATGCGGCACGTGGCGCGGTCTTCCATCAAGCCTACGTCGTTGACATCCGGCACTTTCGAACAACCGACCCCTTGATCGATCCATCGCACGACATAGCCCAAGATGCCTTGCGCGTTGTTCTCAACCTCTCGTGTAATCTGATCCTTAGACCACTTCTGATAGGACGCTGTTGGAATATCCAGAAGCGCATCGACATAGGCGCGACGACCGCCTTTGGCGAGCGCGGCCTGCACTGCGAACACATCAATCCGATGATAGTGAAGTGCGTGGAGCGTTGCTGCCGTTGGGCTTGGGACCCACGCACAGTTTGCGCCTGACTTCGGATGCTCGATCTTGGTTTCCAGCATCGCGGCCATGTTGTCGGGGACAGCCCACATCCCTTTGCCAATCTGCGCTTTGCCAGACAGCCCGCATTCCAGACCGATATCAACATTCTGGTTTTCGTAGGCCGTGATCCAACCCTTGCGTTTGATGAAGTCTTTGCGGCTGAACGGCCCTGCTTCCATAGAGGTGTGGATTTCATCGCCGGTACGGTCGAGGAAGCCTGTGTTGATGAAGCACACACGGTGTTTTGCGGCACGGATGCACTCTTTCAAGTTGACCGATGTCCGGCGTTCTTCGTCCATGGTACCCAGCTTCACTGTGTATTGCGGCAATCCAAGTGCGCGCTCCACGTGCGTGAAAACCTCATCGGCGAAGGCCACTTCCTCCGGCCCATGCATCTTGGGCTTCACGACGTAGACAGACCCGCTTGTTGAGTTGCGCAACCCATCGGTCTTTTGCAGGTCATGCATTGCAATCAATGTAGTGACCAATGCATCCATCAGCCCCTCGAACATCTCATTGCCGTTTTTGTCCAACACGGTCGGGTTGGTCATCAGGTGACCCACGTTGCGTACGAGCAGCAATGCGCGCCCCTTGATTGATCTTTCCGACCCATCCGGCTGGATGAAAACGCGGTCCGGATGCAAGCTACGCGTGACCGATTGCCCGCCCTTGTCGAAAGTCTCGGAAAGATCCCCTTTCATCAGGCCCAACCAGTTACTGTAGGCCAACACCTTGTCTTCGGCATCGACACACGCAACTGAGTCCTCGCAATCAATGATGGCTGAGACGGCTGACTCCATAGTCACGTCTGCCAATCCAGATGGTGAGGATTTGCCAATCGGATGCGTGCGATCAAAGGTCAAGATCACGTGCAGCCCGTGGTTTTTTAGTATCACGGCTGATGGGTTATCGGGTGAACCCTCGTAGCCCACGAATTTCGCCGGATCAGCAAGCGGGCCACCGTCAACCAGCAGCGCGCCATCGACGACCTTATATTCAATAGCCTTCCCATGACTTGTGCCGGAAACAGCAAACGCTTCGTCAAGGAACACAGCAGCGCGCGATACCACTCTCGCGCCGCGACCTTCATCGTACCCACCCGCATCAGGGGCGGTTCCCATGGCATCGGTGCCGTAAAGGCCATCATAAAGGCTTCCCCAACGCGCATTTGCCGCGTTCAAAACGAACCGTGCATTTGTTACTGGCACGACAAGCTGCGCACCCGCAATCGTTGCAATCTCAGGGTCTACATTCGCTGTTTCGACGGCAAAGTCTTCACCCTCTGGCAAGAGATACCCGATCTCTTCAAGGTACGCTTTGTATGCCTTGGGATTGTGAGGGACGCCCTTATGTGCCCGGTGCCAGACATTAAGTTGGGCCTGGAGTTCTGCACGTCGTTCGAGCATCGCGCGATTGCGGGGACCAAATTCATTAGCCATTTGGTCCAAGCATTGCCAGAAAGTGTCAGCCGAAATGGTGGTATTCGGCAGTACATATTCTTCGATGAACCGCTGAAACTGCGTAGCAACTTCGATATCGCCAATCTTTGTGTAGCCTTGCGTCATTATCGGATCTCCAAGCAGTAATTCTTTCGAAACGTGAAGTTTCGAGCTTTGATCAACAACTAAGCGGTGGATATCCGTTGTTGGAAGCGCCAAACGCCAGAGTTTAGCGCGTAGCTCTTTCAAAATTTCCAAGAAAATAAAACCTATATGCTTGAAAACCAATGCCAGAAGAAACAGCTTTTCGCTGAACAAGGTCAAACGTTCATGCATGCTATGTTGTCCACCGGTGCTCGACTTGCCAGCCGCGTTGCAGCATCACACAGTAGAGAACTTTCGGGATATTCCTCGCTGCATGCGCGCGCAGCAAGAAATTGCAATGGCCGGGCTGTGCTCTTTCGTTGAATTCGCTCCGCCTGGTGGGGCTGATCAACCTGGCACCCTTGGGTCGCCTCGGCGGTATGCATCGTTCAGTTGAGCTATCGCGGAAGCTGTGGTTGACGCCATGGGTAACCTCTTGCAGGGGGGGCCCAAGCTGTTATGGCGATGTGGTTGGGAGAGCGACCGAAGACTGAAGATCAAACGATTGAATACAAAATCGCCTATCACCTGCGGCTGTTGGAGCCTTGCCAACAAAACAGCGCGCAGTTTGGGAAAAGCGTTCAGAGCGTCGCGCCAGAGTTCAAAAGCGGTGGGATCAACAAGTCTTCTTCATCGTAGGTGTGGCGGTTCAGAATTCGGTTGAGCTCCGTCGCTTGAGCATGGGCCTTTGCAATCGTAGTTTTACTACTCTGTTCAGGTATCAGATTGAGGAACAGCGCGCGGGACGCGTTCAGTGCGTCGTCAACAACATGATGGTCGTTTTCAAGCAAATCGACCGCCGCTTCCATTTCAGGGAACAGACTCAAAAATTGCGGGAGCACCGTGCTGTCTTCGTATGAATGATGATGCGCTACTCGATCAACCAGCTCTAATCCGAGATGGTTCATACCCGAGAGACCCAAAAGCTCCTGTGCGCTGCCTTCTGGTTCGTCGAGAAGGACTTCGAGGCCATTTACTAGCCGGGCACTTGCCTCGGTCATCGTGGCGTGCACCCGTTGAAACTGAGCCGGCCAACCGAGGAAAAGAGGATTGTCGTTCCATTCACGCCGGGATGCGGAGAACATCCCTTTTACGGTCTCCGGGGATAAATGTTCACGTGTCAAAAGGTGAACCTTTGGATCAAGGTAATCCATCGAAGTTACACAGGAGCTGGCGTACCTGTGGCGAACTCATACGACTGTCCGACGATCTGCTTTATGACGGTTAGCTCGTCTTCATCACGCGGTGAGAAAATCATCACCAACCCAATGGGCCACTGTCCTTGGGTCACCAAGTAGTGGTCTTCGCCCCAACCCGTTTTCTTGATCTCAGCCACATCATCGATTGGCAGAACGAGATGCATGCTCCCGTTGTCGGGTTTTGGGTGAATGTGGGCGAATTCGCGTCCAATCATGAAGGCGGCTTGGTTGCCGGGCACATTATCCCGCAAAATCAACGCACGCGATCCAGGAACGGATATCCCGCTATCCTCATTATTGATATTTGGTAGCGCAAAACACCATTCATGCAGGGCGTCAACAATGTCATCCGGCCCATGCTGCGTCAGTTGAGAATGGGGAAGTTGCCCAAGTGTCTTTGGCGCTGGCCCTTGGCGTGCCGGAAGGTTGAGTGGGGACTGCATCGTCTGCTCCATGCTGTTGCTTGTCGCATATGTAAGCGTGTATCCTGGCAAGGTAACTTGGCAGTTTTGCAAGCGAGCTTTGCATGAAAGCACAGAGGTCACGTGCGGATCAAAATTTGGAATGGGCTGATATGCCCTATCTCCTGTCAGTTTGTGAGGCAGGCAGTCTCGCAGGCGCGGCACGTATGCTTGGGGTAAATCACTCAACGGTGTTCCGGCGCATTGAGGCGGTGGAAGCGCGATTGGGCGTTCGTCTGTTTGAGCGCCTTGCGCGAGGTTACGTGATGACTCCCGCTGGAGAACGCTTCTATGACCGGGCCATTTTGCTTTGCGAAGGAATGGATGAGCTTGAGCGGGAGCTGGGTGGTCAAGATTTGCGACTGGAAGGTCCGTTGACCGTCACAACAACGGACTCGCTTCTCCATTGCCTTGCACCTATTTTTGCAAAGTTCCAGCAGGCACACCCAGATGTCGAACTGCGGCTGCTTTCAGACGTGCAGGCGCTCGATTTGATGCAAAGAGATGCGGATATCGCACTGAGGCCAACAAATACGCCTCCAGAGCACTGGATCGGTCGGAACCTATCCAGTCTGTCATTTGCCACCTACGCGCACTATGACTATTGGCAAGCCGTCGGGGATGAAGACCCTGAAAACTATCACTGGATTATGCTGGGAGACGATCTGAACCAATCTCCGATGAGCAAAATTACTCTGCGCTGCAAACACGAAAAGGCAAAATCCACCGTTCTCAATACAATGATGAGCGTGTTTGACATGGTGAACGCAGGCTTCGGGCTGGCGGCCATGCCCTGCTATTTGGGCGAGAAAAATGAAGCGCTCGTACGTGTGCATGAGCCAGACACCAGCGCCAATTGGCACCTGTGGCTCTTGGCTCATCCCGATGTTCGGCGCAGTGCTAGGGTCAATGCATTCTATGATTTTGCCATAAAGCACATCACCAGTGAGGTGCTGGGCGCACCGTAAAGACCGCGCCGCCCTCTGTGCCATTTTGCAAACTCGGCTTGCGGGCTTCGGCAATTCTCTGTCGGTGCAAGCGACCCACCTTCTTGGCAGCAACCAAGAAGGAGGACATCTATGTCAATTTTTAGGACGGCAATGGTGCTGGGCCTTGGTCTCATTGCAGGCACGGCCCATGCTTTAGAAATCGAAACCAAAACACTCGACGAGCTCTATGCTGAGGCTCTTGCTGAAGGCGGGGAGTTCGTTTTGCGCGCAGGTGGCGATGAGCCCACGCAGATCGACTACTATCTGGATCGCTTCAAAGAACGGTTCCCAGACCTCAACGTGACGCACAGTGTGGATGTCAGCATCAATCACGCACCTCGGTTCGACAACGCTCGTTCCGCTGGGGGTGAGGAGAACATCCCGGATGTGATTCAGTTTCAGACCCTGCATGACTTCAATTACTACATGGAACGTGGGCTGTTGGATGCCTACAAACCGGCGAGCTGGGACAAGGTGTTCCCGGATCACAAAGACCCCCATGGCCGCTGGACGGGTCTTTATGGCGTAACATTCAGCAACTACGTCAATTTGGATATGGTCGACCCCGAAAACCCGCCCCGCGATGCGTTGGACTACTTGGACCCGAGCCTCAAAGGACAAATCATCCTGACCTATCCCCATGATGACGACGCGGTGCTCTACCAGTTCTGGAACCTCAAAGAAGCTTATGGGTGGGACTATCTGGAAAAGCTGGTCGCTCAGGAGCCTGTTTGGACGCGCGGAACCGCAATGCCCTATCACGCCGTCAACAACGGTTGGTACGCGGCCAGCTTCACAACCTTCTGGGCGTTTGAAAACTTTCCAGGTCTGAACACCGAGTTCATGCTGCCAGAAGAAGACTACTTCCTGACTTGGTTTCAGACCGCAGGAATTCCAACACAAGCCAAAAACAAAGCGGCGGCAAAACTCTACCTGAACTGGATGCTGTCCGAAGAATTCCAAGGGACGTGGCTGCAGTTCCCTGTGCGGATGGATATTGAAGCGCCGGGAGACTATGGATCGTTTCAGCAGCACAATACATCACCAGGGGACTTTCACCGATGGATGCTGAAGCGCCCAATGGTGGAGCGTTTCCGCGATCAGATGCGCCAGTTGATCGGGCCCGCAACAGGGCCGGAGGCAATCGATCTGGATTACACCGTTAAGCCAGAGTGAACCCAAGGGTATGGAGGCTTTGCTAGCTTCCATACCGCTCTGTGGTCGTTGCAAACCAGGTTGACGGCAGCGTCAAAAAAACCTGATTAAATCAACTTTTTCCGCGCTTTTTTCAGAACTCGGAACCATTGAAACCATCACTACGAAAATTCCAAGTCAGGCATCCTTGACGAGAGAAATAAGCGGTTTGGATCGGTCTGCCTTTGCACGCTAGAATCTGAAGGTTTCACTCAATTCCCTAGCCACAACCCAGCACCGCAACGATTATCTTCAAACCGAACTTGTCTGACGTTTCACAATGATGAGCATCACGAGATGAAGCGCAGCGGTGCCGAAGCCAAGGTAGATGATAGGAGTGTTTCCTCCAATCAACGCATGCGTCCCGTCGAGGAAATCGACGACAACTCGGAACACCAAGAAGGCTTCAATCATCGGACGCGATTTGTTTGTCAGAGCATAAACACCAAGCGCCGCCGTACCCAAGTTGCGGGCGCAAAACAGACCTGCGGGCCCTGCAAGGCTGAAAGCTCCAGCCGCGCCCGCCGCTTCCCAGTTCGACCACATGGCGGCGGGGTTCACGTAGATCACAACCGCAAAGACTGCTGAAATGATACTGACGAACCAGAGGTAGTAGGTGATCCATTTCGGCACGGTCTGATCGGTCATGGCTGCGGCCTCCACTTCAGAATTTGCCTGGATAGCCATCGGGCAGGTTCTCGGTTTGGATCGGTGCAATCACGTCCCAGTGTTCCACGATCAACCCGTTTTCGAGCCGCCAGAGATCATAGAATGCGGTCGGCATGACGCCCCGCGCGCCCGCCACGCCAGTCAACACAAAATTGCCTTCTGCTACGACGATCCCGATTTCATCATACCGGATCTTGAGGCCCTTCGCGGCGTTTGCAGCCATCAGCTCTTGCAGGCCCTTCAGCCCGTCGCCAGCGTCAGGATTGTGCTGCAAATACTTCGCAGGATTGATGTATTGCGTGATGTCTAAGCGTTCGCCACCAATGAACATCTTTTCAAGCAGCTCGATCAGGAGCTCTTTGTTCTCTTCGGTTTTGTCGAGGTCTGTGACCTCCGTCCAACCATCTGTTTGCGTACGTCCTGCAGGGTTTGGCGCATCGCGTAGGGGCTGAAGGTTGTCCCAATGCTCAGCGATCCGACCATCCTCGATGCGGAAGATGTCAAACGCCACCAAAGGCGTCTCGCCAAAGTTGTAGTAGGTGGAATGGGTTGCGACCAAATCGCCTTCCCCAAACATGCGATGCACTTCGTTGGGCCGCGCATCTGTCGGTTCTGCGTCGCTTTGTTTGCTGAGGAACTGTTTGATGACAGCAGAGCCCGAAGGCAGCATTGGATTACGCTGGATGTAGGTCTCTGTGAAATACGTATCGACCGCATCGACATTGCGACCAACGAAGACCTCTTCGACCATGCTCCGCACGATCTCTTTGTTTGCGGCGACATCTGCGAGCGCGGCGGTGGCGCAGACAGCTAAAGCGCCAACGGAGATGGTTAGTGATTTCAGCATTTAGGGCCTCATTAGCGAATCTATCTTTCCAGAAAGGTATTTGATCTACTGGGGGCTGACAAGTCTTTCTGGAAAGATTAATTTGCTCACACGTGAGGAACCACAATGACCAAACCCGACGGACCATCCTGGCCCAAAGAACGCCCCGCAGAAGCACGGATCGTCCCGGGCCTGTTTCGTAGCCGCAACTACATCTGGGACAACGATCACCGGATCGTCGAAAGCCACGGGGTTTCGTGGTCGCAGTTTTTGGCCCTGTCATCACTGCGCGCCGCGGAACCGGATTTTACGCTATCGCCAACACAGCTTTACACGGGCGCTCAGGTGACTTCAGGCGGCATGACCAAAATGCTGCATGCACTCACGGATGCCAGTGCTCATTGAACGCATCGAAAACCCTGACGATGGGCGCAGCCGTCTCGTGTGCCTCACACCAAAGGGCAAAGAGCTCGCTGAGGAGATCGTTGATGCGCTGATTCAAGCCAATAAATCCTTGATCGGCGGCATCCTTGAACCCGACGAGACTGAACAATTGGCAACACTGCTGGCGAAACTGAGCAAGGGTCTGCACGATAGAAAAGCGAACAGCACAAGCGACTAAGTCTTGGGCGCGCTGCTTCTGAGCAAGCACCTCAGAATTTCAAACAACGGCCTCTTTCGGAACTAGTACTTTTTTCAGACAGATCGCAAAGATCGGTGGTGTGAAAGCTTGATTTAATCAAGTTCCCAGCAAGTGACTCCGAGAACTTTCTTCGGGAAATTTCTACTCCAAGTTTCCGTGGCGAAAGAAATTCAACTTTACATACTGCGCTGTCTTCAACGCTGAAAACCAAGAACATCATCCAACAAATTCAATACCGTAACACCACATCATCACTCCCAAAGCACCATAAGCACGGCAAGAAGCGTTGCTATGCTGCTGTGCTAGAACTGTGCTAGGTGCACGGCGCGGCGCTCACAACGCACTGTGCTAACAGGTGTTTTTCCCACTGTGCTAACACTGTGCTAGGGTGTCTTCAGGTTTTCGCCGATTCCCGCTGCGGTGCAGAAACCCGGTAACCTACTGCTTTTGCTTAATTTAAATGGTGCCCGGGGGCGGAATCGAACCACCGACACGAGGATTTTCAATCCACTGCTCTACCCCTGAGCTACCCGGGCACGGGAAACCTAGATCAGGTTGGGTGAGCGGGTTCTAGGGGGTTGCGGGCGGGGTGTCCAGCCTCTTTTTGGGCAAAAACACGCATGGCTTAGCGCAATTTGGCTGGCTCGGCTGCGGGTTCCAATACATTTGACGTCGAACACAGTGCAAACGGCCTAACGTATCTCTATCGGACGTGGGTTTTCCAGTGATGGGGAGGCCCAAAACGCATGCCTCCTTCACCTTCCTGACATGACTAAACCGGGTCATGTCACCCGCAACGATGCTTCGCCAGGAAGGGCAACGTACCATAATCACAGCACACCGGCAGGTCGGATCTGACACCTGATCTGAAACAACTGAAACGAAATCAGCCCACTCCAACGTTCGTAAGGTCATTACACCTACCGACCGCGGCCAGAACAGCATCCGCGATGCGCACCCATTGAGACATACGCCCGCCACGGTCCAAAGGCCCCATGCCAACGCTAGTGCGGTTTCTCATCAGAATCCGAGGCGATGGCATCATATGCGGCCTCGATATCTTCGGGTGCCTGTGAGGGCACGGCATAGCCGCCGCTCAACCAGCGTGAAAGATCAAGGTCTGCGCAGCGACGCGAGCAGAAGGGGCGGTATTGATCTGACGTATCGGCCGCACACATCGGACAGCTCATCAGAGCACCTCCGCGATCGGCAATCGGGATCGTTTGCGCTGCAGCTCATAATGGCCCAGCGGCGTCCATCCGACCAAACTGGTCTCAATCTCGTCTGCCCGAAACGCGGCGCGTAGCGCGTTATCAAAAGCGCGCCGGTCCTTTTTGGGCATTGGGGCAAGATCGAGGGTGATTTGCCCGCCCAGCCCCCGCAAACGCAGCGCACGGGGCAACGCGCGGGCACAGGCCATGTTGGCCTTGATCCCCGCAGCGAGGGAGGCGTCAGCGCCGGTATTGACGTCCACAGCGACCAGAGCGCGCGTGGGCTCCACGTACATGCGGGCACCGCCACCAAGCGTCACCTCAGCCTCAGAAAGCGCATCAACCTCATCAAGGATCCCATGCAGATCAAACCCGCCCGGCTCGGTGATAACCTCTGCAGGGGCGGTCCAATCGCGCCAGGCCAGGATGTGCGGGCCATCGCCTTGGGCCAGCGTTGCCATCTCCTGGCCTTCATCCAGCATAACGCTATCGGCAAGCCCCAGCATGGCGTCGATATCATCCGCGATCTCAACCGCCGGGGCATTCGCACAGCACGAGCGTAGGATCAAACCGGTCTCAGCCTCCTCCAACTGCTCATGCGCGATCTCAAGCAGACGGTCGCGCTCAGCCTCATCTTTGATGCTGCGTGACACGTTGCGCCCCGGCGCGTCTGGCGTGACGATGGCATAACGGCTCTTGAAGAGCAGCTTGGACGTCACCGGAATTGCCTTGCCAGGTTCAGCGTATCCTGTGACCTGGACCAATATCGGCTGTCCTGGGGCCAAGCCTTTGACCTGCCGCAGAAAGGCAGAGCCGTCAGGCGTTTTGAGGAACATCCCCCCTGCCCTTTCACCGGACGATCAGCGATCGCACGGTACACTGTGCCGGGGCGTGGCGCGGGGCTGTCGATGATCAGATCATCAAGCTGGCCGTCCACCATCAAGGCGGCGGCTTCTTTGCCATCAAGATGGTCCAAGATGATCGTTTGGCCCTTCATTGGGGTCCTCCATGCACCGGGTGTCCCGCTGCGGTTAACAGGTTCGCCGTTTCAGCCAATGGCAGCCCCACAATCCCTGTGAATGATCCGCTGATCCAAGGAATAAAAGCCCCCGCTGGCCCTTGGATGCCATAGCCTCCGGCTTTGCCTTGCCAGTCGCCCGTCGCCAGATAGCTTTCGATCTCACGATCGGATAGGCGTTTCATCTTCACCATGCTTTCAACCGCCCGCAGCCATTGCTGATCGCCGCGGCGCACCGCAACAGCCGTGATCACGCGGTGACGGCGACCTGACATCAGGCGCAGAAAACCCTCTGCCTCTGCGATGTTTTCAGGCTTGCCCAGGATACGCCGCCCCAACGCCACTGTGGTATCTGCGCAAAGCACGATATCGCCCTGCGCGGCGGGAACTGCCGCCACCTTTTCACCCGCCATGCGCGCGCAGTAGGGGCGCGGCAGCTCTGCCTTGTGGGGCGTTTCATCAATATCGGGGGGGCGCACATCATCAGGCACGATCCCGATCTGCGCCAAAAGCTCTAGGCGGCGTGGGGATCCTGATCCGAGGATAAGTGCCATGCAACAGCTGCGCCCAGGGTCATTGCCGCGGGCGCGGCACCTTACTTGAAACGATAGTTGATCCGACCCTTGGTCAGATCATAGGGGGTCATTTCCACCTGAACCTTGTCACCCGCCAAAACGCGAATGCGGTTCTTGCGCATCTTACCTGCCGTATGTGCGATGATCTCATGGCCGTTTTCCAGCTCGACCCGAAACGTCGCGTTAGGCAGGAGTTCCTTGACGACACCGGGAAATTCGAGCGTATCTTCCTTGGCCATGGTCTCTCCTTGTCAAATCTGGCCCTGCTTTGGGCCACGCGCTTAAATGATCGCATCTGAGCGGTTTTTCAAGGGGTATAACAGTATCTTCACGCAATGAAGTGTGTGCTTTTTCCTGCCGAGTATCGCTTTACTCACCCGCTTTGAGGCTCTCAATCCCCTTTAGCGGAACATGCCGCGCCGGTGCTTCACGTCCCAATTGGCCAGCCCAATCACGACGGTTCAGCACGATACCGTCAGCGCGAACCTCAGCAATCTGCGCCAAATCCGCCTCTGCATAGGTCCACCCGGGCACATTGATCTCGGCCACCCCCAGCACACCGGTTTGTGGAAAGCCCCGGTCAGGCGGGCAGAAAACGCCACCCGCACCGTATGAGGTGCCCAACGCCTCAGACCAATCGGCAGGGCCAACGCAGGACGACATTGCCGTGATGCATTGGTTCTCCAGCGCCCGCGCCATGGAGCCGATGCGCACCCGCCAATATCCGGCCAGCGTTTCCGTCACGCTGGGCACGCAGATCACATCACAGGTGCTCAGCGCGCGGCCCAAAAGCGGAAACTCACTGTCATAACAGATCAAAATGCCGATACGGCCCAGATCCGTCTCAAACACCTGCAAGGGCCCGCCCGGCACAACATCCCACACTTCGGCCTCAAAGCGGGTCATGATCTGTTTGTCCTGCACGCCAATCGCCCCCTGCGGTGTGATCAGCCGTGCCCGGTTCACAGGCCGCGTCTCGCTTGCTGCCGGACCGGAGGCTGCAACGATATGCACGCCGTAGCGCGCGGCCAGTGTCACATGCAGCGCATCCGCATCACCAAGCTTGTCTGAGACGGCGAACAGGCAACGTTCCAAATCCCCAGCGATCTCAGCACCATCCAGTGTTGCCAGCTCCATCGCGCCGTATTCCGGAAAAACCAGCAGCTGCGCCCCTTGCCCGGCCGCTTCGGCCACCCAAGCCTCCAGCTTGTCAGCATACTGCGCCCAAGAGCTGAGAACATCCAACGGATAGGCTGCGGTTGCGATTTTCATATCCAACTCCTCGGGATTGCTCCCCCAACTTGCGAAAGCCCAACGCGCCGCGCAACCCTCTTTGGCCAGTGGTGGCCTTTCAAGACGCGTGCTATCCCTAACCTGTTTACGGATCAGGAGGCTTCATGACCAAAATCGTCATTCTCACCGGCGCAGGTATCTCTGCTGAAAGCGGGATAGAAACCTTCCGTGCCGAAGATGGTCTTTGGGCACAACACCGGGTCGAAGACGTGGCCACCCCCGAAGGGTTTGCCCGTGATCCTGAATTGGTGGTGAATTTCTACAATGCACGCCGCGCCCAAGCCGCGGAAGTGGTGCCCAATGCCGCCCACAAAGCCCTGGCCCGGCTTGAGGCAGAGCATGACGGCGAAGTGGTTGTGATCACTCAAAACGTCGACGATTTGCATGAGCGGGGCGGCACGCAAAAGCTCTACCATATGCACGGCGCGCTTAAATCAGCGCTCTGCGCCGCTTGCGATCATCGTTGGCCTGCCCCCCTCGCGATGTCGGTGGGTGAGGCATGTCCGTCCTGTGGCGCGCCAGCGGCACGGCCAGACATCGTGTGGTTCGGCGAAATGCCCTATGAGATGGAGACGCTTTTTGCGCATCTGGCCACCGCCGATATTTTTGCAGCCATCGGCACCTCAGGAAACGTCTACCCTGCTGCCGGATTTGTGGCCGAAGCGCGCCGTGCGGGCGCGCATACGGTAGAGTTCAACCTGGAACGCACTGGCGGTCCTTTTGTTGAACATCGCATCGGCCCCGCGTCCCAAACTGTGACTGCCTGGGTCGAGGAGCTCTTAGCGTAGCGAGGGTGGCAGGAACGGCCTGCCACCCTCATCACCCTAACTGTCGTGATTGTGGTCGTGCCCATGCCCGCCACTGCCGTGCGAAGGCTTGCGTTCACGGTCGACCGGGATCATCACCTCGACTTCACCGGCATTTTCAAACGTTAGCGTGACCGGTATTTCTTCTCCCTGCTCCAAAGGGCGGTTCAGCCCCATGAACATGATATGATCACCACCACGCTTGAGCTGGTGCATCCCGCCTGCCGGAATGGCAAAGCCTTCCTCGACCTCCAGCATCTGCATCACGCCATCGGCATTTTCCGAATGTGTGTGCAACTCCACCCGGCCCGCAATATCAGCCGTGACGCTGATCAGCCGGTCATCTTTATCGCCATGGTTCATCACCACCAGAAAGGCCGCCCCTGTCACCGATGAGGGCGTTGAGGTGCGCATATAGGCATCTTTTACCATGATGCCTTCGGCCAAGGCCGGTCCCATCATAAAGGTCAGCGCCGCCGCAGCGGTCGCAAATCGTTTCGTCAGTTTCATGTCATTCTGTCCTTGTTTGATCGTGTAACTTTGGGATCAAACAGAAAAAGGCGGTGCGCGGGTTTGAGGCACAAAATCCCGGACTGACGGTATATGTTGCGCCGCCGCAGTATAAAACGCCGCGTATAGAAATTGCCCCGTGACAGGTAACGCACCCGGTGCCGCAGGTATGTGCAGCGCGATCAACGCGCATTCGGGGCAATAATGCGGGGCCTGGGTCGGCTGACCCTCCGCATCCAAATGGACCTGGACAACCGCGCCACCAATGCACAACACCGCCTGGTCCGTCGCCTCAGATGCCCCACGCACCAAGGCCATCGCCTGACTGGTCAACACCAGGCACAACGCCAAGAATAATGCTATGAGGCCGGGCACTTTCATGCCGGAACGATTACAAGAAATCCGCACCCACCGCGAGGTCCAAAACGACGCAACCCCGAAACTTGCGTTCCGGGGTCACAATAATCAGGTTCGGTCGCAGTCTCTTACGACAGCGCCTCAGCACCGGCAGAGGCTTTTGCGATCGCCTTCTTGATCTTCAGCGCATTGGCAGACAGCTCGCTGTCTTTTGCCTTTGCGAGAAACTTGTCCAGACCGCCGCGGTGATCAACAGAGCGCAGCGCGTGCGCTGAGATGCGCAGCTTGAAAGAACGGCCCAGCGCTTCGGACTGCAGCGTGGTGTCGTTCAGGTTCGGCAGAAAGCGGCGACGCGTCTTGTTGTTCGCGTGGCTCACGTTGTTGCCCGTCATTGGGCCTTTTCCGGTCAATTCGCAAACGCGCGACATGGGTCTATCCTTTGTTTTAGTGGTGCGGCCCCGAAACGGTAAAATTACAGCCGGTGCAACACATAAAAGGGGCCGCGCAATGCGACCCTGAAACTTGTGTCGTGGCTTTAGTGGGAATCGCCAGAGCCGTCAAGCATCCGATCCCCCAAAGCAGACACAGCCCGCACCCACACTTTGCCCAAGGCGGCGTTTCCTCTTCCCTCTTTGCGCACAATTTGCGACATAGCCCGCCATGTCTATTCGTTTGCGTGCCCTGTCTGTTCATTTGCTCACCGCCACCGGCGCTGTCTTTGCCATGTTGGCGATGCTGGCGGCTGTGGACGGCAAATGGGATCTGATGTTTCTATGGCTTGTCGTGGCCTTTTTCGTCGACGGCATCGATGGCCCCCTCGCGCGAAAATACAACGTAAAAGCCAATGCACCCGAATTTGACGGCGTGTTGCTTGACCTGATCATCGACTACCTAACTTATGTGTTTATCCCCGCCTTTGCGCTTTTCAAATCGGGCCTGATGGATGGGTGGAGCGGCTGGGTCATGATCATCATCGTCACCTTCGCCTCCGCGATGTATTTCGCCGATACCCGCATGAAAACCAAAGACAACTCGTTCTCAGGCTTTCCAGGGTGTTTCAACATGCTGGTGCTGGTGCTCTTTGCGCTCTCTCCAACATGGTGGCTTTGCCTTGTGATGGTGACAATTCTGTCTGCTGCGATGTTTGTCCCGATCAAATTCGTGCATCCCGTCCGAACAGTACGCTGGCGCGTGGTGACCCTGCCGATGGCACTGGCCTGGACGTTCTTTGCAGGCTGGGCCGCTTGGGTCGATTTCCACCCCGAAAGCTGGGCGCATTGGGGCCTGATCATCACCTCGCTCTACCTGGTCAGCGCCGGTGCCCTTCAGCAACTCACGGAAAAATAGCCCGCCCTGCCCCGTCCGTAACAGCGCTTAGGGCCACCGCCCCTCGGCTTCATCTTTCCAATAAAACTCAAAAGCCACAGCAGCCCCACAAGCATCGCTCAGAACGGCAAAACCTCATATCAGCAACCCTGCCGCCTTCTCATGGCGCAGCAACGCCACTTTGGTCTCCACCCCGCCTCGGCCTGAAAAACCGGTCAGCCCTTTGGCGCCCATCACGCGGTGACAGGGCACAATAATCGGGATCGGGTTGCCGCCACAGGCCTGACCAACAGCTTGCGCAGGCACGCCCAGATCACCCGCAATCTCACCATAGGTTCTGGTATAGCCAAAAGGGATCGCCGACATCGCCGCACAGACATCGCGCTGAAAATCCGTGCCCTTGATGCGCAGCGGCAGATCAAAGCTTTCCCGCTGTCCCTGATCATACTCAGCCAGCTGCGCCACCGCTTCATCCAGCAGACCTGACGCGTCCTGGCGCGTGGACCACTGCCAGTCCAAAGCGATAATGGCACCTTCTGCCGCCGCCACGGTCAGATCGCCAAACTGCGTATGTAGCGAACGATAAAGCATGCAGGCAGAGTGGCGCGGAATGCCCACACCCTCAATCCGATTCCTGCGCGTTTGAGCCGTCGGCCTCGCCGCATCCGCTTTCGCCGCGCACGGCCAAGCCCAACCGGATCGGACCCGCGGCGCGCAAAGGATCCACGCGTTCACCCTTTTGCGTCACGCGAAGGCGACCTTGGGCTTGCAGCTCAGAGGCGGCTTGCCGGACAGCGGGCATCAATTCCCGCCACGCCGGGCCCAAGGCACGAGCCACTTCCGAGGGGCAGATTGTCTTGCCCGCCCCTCGGACTGTCACTTGGCGAAGGATCTCCGCCTCAAGCGCTTTCGCGGACGGCTTCATCACAGCGGCCGCAAACGCCCGGCGTGGCGTGGGCACCAACATCCGGCAGCACCTTCCAGCAGCGGGCGCATTTGGCCCCTTCCGCTTTGGCAAAAGCCACTGCCACACCAGCCACATCTGGCATGCGGAATGCGTCTGGGGCCGCGTCGTCCGCGCTTACGGTGATGTCTGACGTGATGGCGACATCTTCAAATGACACGCTTTCCAACGCCGCCCGCTGTTCCGCATCCGCGACATAGACAACCGGTGCCGCCTCAAGCGAGGCACCAATCACCTTGTCCACCCGTTGCACTTCCAGTGCAGAGGTCACAACCCGGCGGGCCAAACGCACCTTTGTCCACTTCTCCGCCAATGCAGGGTCCAACCAAGCCGATGGCGTTTCCGGCATATCCGCCAGATGCACTGAGCTTTCATCGCCCGGGAACCGCTCAAGCCAGACCTCTTCCATGGTAAAGACCAAAATCGGCGCCAGCCAGGTTGTCAGCCGGTGAAACAGGATATCCAAAACGGTGCGGGCAGCACGGCGTCGCAGTGTATTGCCATCGCAGTAAAGCGCGTCTTTGCGAATGTCGAAGTAGAACGCCGACAGATCGACCGTCGCAAAGGTGAACACCGACTGGAACACGCCTTGGAAATCAAACTTGGCATATCCGTCACGCACCTGCGCATCCAGTTCTGCCACCCGGTGGAGCACCCAGCGTTCCAGTTCGGGCATGTCTGCGGGTTCAACCAGGTCCGCTTCGCTGAAATCCGCCAAAGACCCAAGCATATAGCGCATCGTGTTGCGCAAGCGGCGATAGCTGTCTGCCACACCTTTCAGGATCTCAGGCCCGATGCGCTGATCGGCAGTGTAATCCGTCTGCGCCACCCAAAGCCGCAAGATGTCGGCCCCATATTGGTCCACCACCTGCTGAGGCACGATGGTGTTGCCGATGGATTTCGACATCTTCAGGCCCTTTTCATCGAGCGTGAAGCCATGGGTCACCACATTACGGTAGGGCGCACGCCCCGTTGTGCCCACCGATTGCAAAAGCGAGGAATGGAACCAACCACGGTGCTGGTCGGTGCCTTCCATATAGACGTCCGCAATGCCGTCCTCGGTGCCATCTGCGCGGTCGCGCAGGGTAAAGGCATGGGTAGAGCCGGAATCAAACCACACATCCAGGATGTCCATCACCTGGTCATAAGCCTGAGGATCGACGACCCCGCTCAGGAACCGCTCTTTTGCGCCGTCCTCATACCAGCAGTCCGCGCCTTCGACCTCAAAGGCCTCAACGATCCGCTGGTTCACCTCAGGATTGCGGAGCAAGAAGTCCTCATCTGTGGGCAGCGCGCCCTTTTTGGTAAAGCAGGTCAGCGGCACGCCCCACGCACGTTGCCGCGAGAGCACCCAATCGGGCCGCGCCTCCATCATCGAATGCAGACGGTTGCGCCCAGACTTGGGCGTCCAGTTCACATTGTCGATCTCCGTCAGGGCACGTTCGCGAATGGTTTTGCCATGCTGGTCCTGTCCGTCGCCCACAGGTTTGTCGATCGCGGCGAACCACTGCGGCGTGTTGCGATAGATCACCGGGGCCTTGGAGCGCCAGGAATGCGGATAAGAGTGTTTGATCTTGCCCCGCGCCAGCAATCCACCGACCTCAACCAATTTGTTGATCACGGCTGTGTTGGCTTTGCCCTCACCGCCCTTGCGCGACAGGATGTATTCACCGCCAAAGAAGGGGAGGTCATCGCGGAACCGGCCATCGTCGAGCACATTGTAGGTGATGACTTGGCTCAGCATGCCTAGATCACGGTAAAGCTCGTATTCCTCCATCCCGTGGGACGGGGCGCAATGCACAAAGCCGGTGCCTTCGTCATCGGTCACGAAATCTGCGGCACGGAAATCGCGCAAATCGTCCCATTCGCCCTGGGCCCCCTCAGCCCCCGCCAGCGGGTGTTTAAGCTGCACGCCCTCCAGATCGGCTGCCGTTACATCACGGACCCGGCGGTACATGCCTTCTTCCAGCCGCGCGCGGCCCAGCACATCCGCGGCCAGGTTGTCGGCCAGAACGTAGCGGTCGCCCACCTCAGCCCAGCATTCATCTGGACGGCCCGTGACTTCATAAAGGCCGTAGGCGATGTCTTTGCCAAAGACGACCGCTTTGTTTGATGGCATTGTCCAAGGCGTCGTGGTCCAGATCACCACCTTGGCACCTTCCAACTCACCGCCGCCCACAACATCAAACTTCACCCAAACGGTGAAGCTTTCCTTGTCATGATACTCGACCTCGGCCTCGGCCAAGGCGGTCTGCTCAATCGGGGACCACATCACCGGCTTGGAGCCTTGATAAAGCGTGCCGTTCATCAGGAATTTCATGAATTCCTCGGCGATCACCCGCTCGGCATGGAAATCCATCGTCAGATATGGCTCGGCCCAATTGCCCGTGATGCCCAACCGCTTGAATTCATCGCGCTGGATATCAACCCATTCGGCGGCAAAGTTCCGGCATTCGCCCCGGAACTCATTGATCGGAACGTCGTCTTTGTTTTTGCCCTTCTTGCGGTACTGCTCTTCGATCTTCCACTCAATCGGCAGACCGTGGCAGTCCCAGCCAGGGATATAGCGCGCATCAAAACCCATCATCTGATGGCTGCGCACGATGATGTCCTTGATGGTCTTGTTCAGCGCATGGCCTATGTGCAGATGCCCGTTGGCATAGGGCGGCCCGTCATGCAGCGTGAAGGGCGTGCGGCCCGCTTTCTCGCGCAAGCGGTCATAGACGCCGATCTTGGCCCAATGCTCCAGCCAGGCAGGCTCGCGCTTGGGCAGGCCCGCGCGCATCGGGAAATCGGTTTTCGGCAGGTTCAGCGTGTTTTTGTATTCAAGTGTCTCAGGCGTATCGGCGCACATCTGTGGTGTCCTTCGGATAGCAATTCACATTGTCAGTGGTGTGTCAGGGTGGATCGGTGCGAGCGGCTCAAACACCTTGGCCCGGCGTCTCATCTGGTCAGAGCGCCGGGGAAATAATTCGAATAATGATGCTGTAAAAGGCCATCATGCTCGGGCTTATAGGCCCTGCTCCGGCCACTCACAAGACCCTGGCCCCGTCTCTTTTGGACCAACGCCCCTTGCCACAACAACGGATCACCCGCCGCCCGGATTTGCCCAGCGCCATGGCCACAGATCATGCGCAGGCGCAGACCGATCACTCTCCTTTGGAGAATAATCCGGTTAGCGCGTTCTTCACGATGCCGCGCACCTTGGGCTGCGCGCCCTCCTGAAAGGGCAGCGGCCGGCAAACCTCCATCGCAGCCACACCCACGCGAGCCGTCAGCGCACCGTTTACCAGCCCTTCGCCAAAGCGACGACTGAGCTTGCCGATGATCGTCCCGCCCAAAACCGGCTCAAGCAGATCATCGCCCACCGCCACGGCCCCGGTGGCCACCATGTGGCTGAGAACCGCACGGGTCAGCCGCCAAGAGCCCAGAAACCCGGAACGCCCGCCATAAACCTCAGCAATCCGCCGGATCATCCGAAGATTGGCCGTGAGCGCCGCCACCACATCCGCAAGCGCCAGTGGCACCAACGCCGTGACGGTTGCAACCTGCCGGGCGGCGGCCTCAATCTCGCGCTGCGCGGCGCCATCGAGCGGTGCAAGCACCTCTTGCTCCACCAGCCCCAAGAGCCCGCTGGCGTCCAATTGATCCCCCCGCAACTCCGCCAACCGGTCCCGTCCCCACCGCGTTTCCTCGCGGGCGCGGTAAAGTTTAACGACCCGGTCCGTGACAGTCCGCGCGGCGGCCAGATCTTCTTGCGCGCGTGCCTCACCTGCGGCGTGGCGCAGATCATCCAGCCGTGCCAGACGGCCAAAGGCGGCAAGCTCTCGCAGGCCCAACAGCAGCACAACCACCAGGAACACGGCAATCAGCACCGTCATCGCCCACCCCAACAGCGGATAACGCGACAGCAAATCCAAAACGAAATTCCACGCCGCAAGGGAGACCACAGCCCCGATCAACGTGAACAAAAGCCACCAGAACAGTTTTCCCAGCATTGAGGGTTTGCGCGCAGCCAGCGTGGCCACCACCTGCATCGCCTGCCCCTTTGGCGGTGCCATAACCAAATCGGGGACGGGCGGCGCATCAGCCACCTGCGGGCGCGGTGCCTCTGCGTCCTCCAGATCAAACAGAACCGGGCCTTTGGCCATCAGTCACGCTCCCTTTGCCAAAGAAACTGTATGTCGGGCAGCTTTTCATCGTTGCGCTCACCATCGCTGCGCGCCACTTCGCGAAACCCATGTTTGTGGTAAAAACGATGCGCGCGCGTGTTTTCCTGAAACGTCCACAACGACAGCTGGTCATGACGTTCTTTGATGTGAGACAGCAAAGCGGAGCCAACCCCCTGCCCTTGCGCGCCACTGGCGACATAGAGCGCGTCCAACGATCCTGCGTCATTCGCCGCAAAGCCCAACACCGCGCCATCCGTTTCGGCCACCGTGACCCAGCCGCGCGCAATGAGCGCTGCCGCATGGGCAACATCTTCGGCCCGCGTATGAAGGCGCGGCATCCATGCCGTGTCACCGATAAAACCTGACAGGATGGCCCCAACGGCCCCTGCGTCCAAATCCCTAGCCGCGCGTATGTGCATCACAGCCGGTCCCCGATCAAAAACTCCGCCGCCCGGTCCAACCGGATGTGGGGCGGCCCGTCGCCGGGTTTTAGCGACAAGGGCGCAGGCGCAAAACGCATGACTTGGTAATCCTGATCCAACCACCCGGTTGCCCCCGCACGCGCAGGGCTGAGCAAATGCGCGGGGTCTTCGGGCAAATCACCTGGATAGAACGCCGCTTCTTTGCCACTCTCCAGCAATGTGCCCCGCACCACGTTTAGCGGTGTCCCCTCATGCTGCATCACGTCTTCCGTGGTGGCCCGCAGCGACGCGATGGCCAT
Source organism: Sulfitobacter sp. GN1-4 (assembly GCF_055693825.1). Taxonomy (NCBI): domain Bacteria; kingdom Pseudomonadati; phylum Pseudomonadota; class Alphaproteobacteria; order Rhodobacterales; family Roseobacteraceae; genus Sulfitobacter; species Sulfitobacter sp. GN1-4. The sequence continues at coordinate 3,081,497 of NZ_JBVFUQ010000003.1, forward strand.
GGCCGAGGTGGCCGCGCCTGCAAACTGCGCCCGGTCACGGGCATCGCGGGTAAGGGCTTGCATGATAGCTGTCAGCTTGCTGTGCTGCGTATGATGCAGATGATCTGCCTTGGTGGCCGCGAACAGGATTTTTTCCACGCGTTTGCTGCCCAAAAGACCCCAAAGGAATGAATTCTGTCCGGGCCTGAACGCGGTGAGCGTATCGCTCATGGCGCGCCGCAAATCTTCTACCGCCTGCGGCCCTTGATGGATCGCACCCAAGGTATCGACCAACACCACTTGCCGGTCGATGCGGGCAAAGTGATCGCGAAAGAACGGTTTTACGACCCGGTCCTTATACGCCTCATACCGGCGTTCCATTTCCCGCAACAGCGTGCCGCGCTTGGATTTCTCAGTCACCGGCACAGGTGCAAAGGTCAGCACAGGAGAGCCTGCCAAATCGCCCGGCAACAGGAACCGCCCAGGCGTGCAATCGGAAAACCCCGCCGCGCGGGCCTCGGTCAAATAAGCTGCAAAGGTTTTGGCCAACGACTGTGCCACGCTCTCATCCAATGCGGCATGCACATCAACCCCGCGCAGAAGGCCCATAAAGCTTTCCGCCGCGTCGCGCGTTTCTATCCGCGCTAGTGTTTCAGCCGCCCAAACTTCATAGGGTTTGTCCAACAGGGCCAGGTCCAACAGCCATTCGCCCGGATAATCCACGATATCCAGATGCACCGTGCGCGGCCCCTGAAACCCCGACAGCAGCCCATTGGGCCGCACCTTTAGCGACAGCCGCAGTTCCGAGATGGCGCGCGTGCTGTCCGGCCAAACCGGTTGCGCAGACGTCAGCGCGCCAAGATGCGTCTCATATTCAAATCGCGGCATCGTGTCATCGGGCTGAGGCTGCAGGAACGCGGCCTCAATCCGCCCTTCACTGGCAGCCAAAAGTCCCGGCATCCGCCCCCGGTCAAGCAGATTGGCCACCAGAGAGGTGATGAAAACCGTTTTGCCCGACCGGGCAAGGCCCGTCACGCCAAGACGGATCACAGGCTCAAAAAAGGTTTCAGACACAGTGTCTTGCACTGCTTCCACCTGACGCCAAATGCCATCGGCAATATTCGAGATGACCAATCTTGCGCCCACCTGTCTTCGTTCCTGTCACAACATAGGGAGCGTCTGGAGGGATTGCCAGATGGGGGTGCAGCCGCTAAGGCGCGGCCCATGCCTCGTTATGCGTTAAAAGTCGAATACCACGGAGGTCCTTTCGTAGGCTGGCAGCGCCAGACCGATCTGCCGTCGGTACAAGGTGCCATCGAAGCCGCGCTGGCCAAGCTGGAGCCACGCGCGCATACGATCGCCGCTGCGGGCCGGACAGATGCAGGCGTTCACGCCCTGGCGCAGGTGGCGCATTGCGACATGGCTCAAGACTGGGATCCTTTCAGGCTTTCGGAGGCGCTGAATTATCATCTCAAACCACAACCCGTTGCCATCGTGGCCTCTGCAGCCGTGGCAGAGGATTTCCACGCGCGCTTTTCGGCGTTGGAACGCCGCTACCACTTTCGCATCCTCAGCCGCAGGTCGCCTGCCACGCACGCGCAGGGGCTTGTCTGGCAAATCAAACATACGCTGGATGTAGACGCGATGCAGAAGGGTGCAGATGCGCTGATCGGGCGGCATGACTTTACAACCTTCCGCTCCACGATCTGCCAGGCCGACAGCCCTGTGAAAACCCTTGACCACCTCAGCGTTCAGCAGGTCGAGGTGCCAAACGGCACCGAATACCACTTCGACGTGCGCGCCAGATCGTTTTTGCACAATCAAGTGCGCAGTTTTGTCGGCACGCTAGAGCGTGTGGGCACAGGGTCCTGGACACCTGACGACGTTAAGACGGCGCTCAAGGCCCAAGATCGCGCGGCCTGCGGCCCGGTTTGCCCACCGCAAGGGCTGTATCTGGCAGGTGTGGCCTATCCAGACGATCCCTTTGGCTAACGCTTTGGAAACTGTGGCTCTAAATCTGGGGCCAATCTGCATGATGCTTGCCATCCGCATCGACGCGCTGAAACCCATGAGCCCCAAAGAAATCCCGTTGCGCCTGGATCACATTCGCTGATCCGCGTCCCCGGCGCATGCTGTCATACCACGCCAATGCCGCAGAAAGCGCAGGAACCGGCAGGCCCAGTGAGACAGCAGCCGCAACGGTGCGGCGCAGGCCAGGCACAGCGCTCGCCAATCTGTCGCGCATCGCTGGCGCAAGGATGAGATGCCCGCCGGGCAGCTCCCCCCGAAAGGCATCGGCGAAATCATCCAAAAGCGCTGAGCGGATGATGCAGCCTGCGCGCCAAATCTCAGATATGCGGGCCAGATCAAGGTTCCACTCAAACGTCTCTGATGCGACAGACAGCACCCGAAACCCCTGTGCATGTGCCAGGATGCGGCCCGCCAACATGGCGTTCTGCAAATCCGCATCAGACGGCACTTCGCCCTCCAACGCCGCCGCACTCAGCACCCCTTCTGCCATGACGCGGACCTCTTTTTCAGAAGACCACCCCCGCGCCCCCACGGCCGCCTCAATGGCGCTGGCGGATTGGCCCATCTTCAGCGCTTCGATCACGGTCCAGCGCCCGGTGCCCTTTTGACCCGCCTGATCCAGGATCACATCCACCATCGGTTGACCCGTTTGGCTGTCCTCAGTCTGCAAAGCGGCTGCTGAAATCTCGATCAGGTAAGAGCTTAGCGGCCCCTCCTGCCAGCTTTCAAAGACGGCCCCGATGGCGGGTGCTGTGCGCCCCCCACCATCGCGCATCACCCCGTAAAGCTCTGCAATCATTTGCATATCGGCGTATTCAATGCCGTTATGAACCGTCTTCACAAAATGCCCGGCACCGTCAGGGCCAAGATGGTCCACACATGGCGCATCTTCAAAACGCGCAGCAATTGCTTCGACCATAGGGCGCAGGGCATTCCAGGAATGCGCCGTACCGCCCACCATCATGGAAGGACCATGCCGCGCCCCTTCGGCACCGCCCGACACCCCCATACCAACGAAATGAAGCCCCGTGCCCGCCATTGCCTCTGACCGGCGGCGGGTGGCGTTAAAATCGGCGTTGCCGCCATCAATGATCGTGTCGCCCTCTTCGAGGTAGGGTGTGATGGCCTCAATCATCGCGTCCATCGGCGCACCTGAGGGGATCATGAACAAAATGCTTCTTGGACGCGCAATCGCTTGCACAAAATCCTTGAGATCAGCCTGGCCGATGATGCTGCCCGCCAGCTCCCCGGCTTCGGCGATAAAGGTGTCGATCCAGTCGCTTTCGCGGTTGGACACGGCAACGCGAAACCCTTTCTCAGCAAAGTTCAATGCCAGGGCCGAACCCATCGTGCCCAATCCGTAAACGCCAATGTCGGCTGCTGCCTTTTGTGCGGTCATACGCCCCCCTGTTTGAGACCAGACTGGGCACAGAACACATCGAATACAAGAGGGCCTTTGGCCTGCTTGCAGCCATGGACACTCCGCACACACAACCCAGAAGGGCAATCCAAAAGGCCGCTCCCTTGAAAATAACGCGGCTGTCGTCTAAGTTATTCACATAATAACAATAAATTTCGAGTGGTACTAACACATGGTTGATGTCTTTCGACGCACCTGGGCAGATTTGATCCTTCCTTTCTTCCATGGCCGCCGTCACCTTCAAGTTGCCGCGCTGTGTTACCAAGACACAGAAGCGGGCAAGCGCGTTCTGTTGATCACCAGCCGGGGCACCGGCCGCTGGATCGTGCCCAAAGGTTGGCCGATTGAGGGCAAGGATGGTGCTGGATCAGCCTTGCAAGAAGCCTGGGAAGAAGCAGGCGTCAGCAAGGCGGATGTGGTGGCAACACCCATCGGCAGCTACGGCTATGACAAGGGGTTGGGCGACGGCAAAAGCATCCCGATCCACACCGAAGTTTACCTTGCTAAGGTCACGGCGATGAAGAAAAACTATCCCGAAGTTGACCAACGCGAACGCGCCTGGTTCACCCCTGAAGAAGCCGCTGATCTGGTGGATGAGCCTGAATTGAGCGATATCTTTCGCGCGCTGTAAGGCAAGCGGTTCCCTCCCTTAGGGCCGTTGGCAAAAGGCCTGACAGGCCCCAGAGCCGCCACGAAATACTCCATTCAAACCAAATGGATGACAGCGTTTCAGCCTTTTGCGCGCAATTCATCCCGCAGCGCGCGCGGGGTGAGATGCGGCAGGCCTTCGCCCGCCAGCTCTGCGGTTTTCACAACATCCGCCACCATGCTGTTGATCGGTGCAGGACGGCCCAACACCATCCCCTGGCGCACGATTTCACCTTGCAGCACATCAATCTCGGTGGGGCGTCCCGCCATCAGATCATATGACATAGAGGTCCGCGCCTGCGGGTCGATTTGCAGCATGGCGTTGGCCACTTTCAGAAACAGAAAATTCGGCAACCGCAGGATCCAAGGGATCGTTGCAACGGACACGGGCGTCGTGGACGTTGGTGATATGCCCGCGGCCCGCAGAATGCCAAGCGCTTCGGCCCATTGATCCGCCATCAGCCGTCGCCACTGCCTGTCGCGCAGTTGCTGTTGTAGGGGCAAGCCGCTGAGGGCGTTCAGGGCATTGTTGAGGTTCAACAGGAACTTGCCCCATTGGACGTTCTCAATCTCGCGGCTTTCAGAGCAGGCCAACCCTGGCACAGCGATCTGCGCGGCCAGCCCACCGGGTCCGGCCTCTATCACCGTGTCGCCTTCGACCGCGCGGTGATAACAGCCTTGCCCCATGGGCACGACGTTGTAGGGCACCATGCCTGCCCGCACATCCCGGGCTGGCAGGACGCTGCGTAGCATAGGCGCGCTGGACAGGCCGTTTTGCAGACTGATCACCGGCACCTTTTGGGGCGCATGCTTATCAATCAGGCGGCCTATTTCGGCGGTGTCCCGTGCTTTGACCGTCACCAGGATCAGATCGGCCTCCGCCAGCACAGCCGCATCTTCACGGAGGCCCATCTGGTCAGGGTCAACGCGGTGCGCCATGCCATCGAAATCCGTCAGGGTCAGCCCATGGGCCCGGATCTCAGCCGCCACACGGGGACGGACCAGCAGTGTCACCCTGCGCCCCGCCTGAGCCAGCATCCCACCGACAAAACAGCCGATCGCACCGGCACCAGCAATCACGATATGAGGCTGATCGCGCTGCATGAATTATCGTTCCAGGCAATACCGCATAATGGCCTTTTGCGCGTGCAGACGGTTTTCCGCCTCATCAAAGATCACAGAGTTTGGCCCGTCCATAACGGCGCTGGTCGCTTCATCTTCGCGGTGCGCGGGCAGACAATGCATGAAAAGCGCATCGTCTTTGGCCTTGGCCATCAAGGCCTCATTGACCTGATAGCCCCTGAGCTGGTTATGCCGCCGCTCGCGCGCCGATTGCGGATCATGCATCGACACCCAGGTGTCGGTCACAACCAGGTCTGCACCCTGAACGGCCAGATTGGGGTCGCGTTCGATGCTATAGAGGCCATCAAGTGCAGGCTCCGGATCCAGCGGCGGCGGGCCGGTGAAGGTGAGGTCAAAGTCAAACTGCTTGGCCGCATGGGCGAAGCTGGCAAAGACGTTGTTGCCATCGCCCGACCAGACCACCTTGCGGCCCTTGATCGGGCCTGCGTGTTCCTCAAAGGTCATGACATCGGCCATGATCTGACAAGGGTGCGTGCGGTTGGTCAGCCCGTTGATCACGGGCACAGAAGCGTATTCCGCCATTTCCAGCAGGGTCTGTTCTTCGAAGGTGCGGATCATGATCAGATCCACATAACGGCTGAGAACGCGGGCGGTATCGGCGATGGTCTCACCGTGGCCCAGCTGCATATCAGCCCCCGACAGCACCATGGTCTGTCCACCCATCTGTCGCACGCCCACGTCAAAGCTAACCCGGGTGCGGGTGGATGGCTTTTCAAAGATCAACGCGACCATGTGGTCTTTGAGCGGTTGATCTTCGTCCAGCGCCCCTTTGGGACGGCCCGCGCGGTTTTGCTTCATCGTGATGGCACTGTCGATGATGTCGCGCAGATCATTTTGGGGCGTGGTATGAATATCTAAAAAATGTTTCATGGCTTTGCTTTGCTGTTCCGGCACCGGCGCCGCCCAATTGGCAGGCGTTTGCGCGTGCGGCACCGGGGTGATGAGTTATAGAGGAAAGATGAAGCCTCAGGACGTAGCCAGCTGAGACGCGGCGGCGTCCAGTCGGTCTGTGGCTTGGGCGATTTCCTCATCCGTGATGGTCAAGGGCGGCAGCAGGCGCACCACGTTGTCGGCGGCGGGCACGGTGATGACCTCCTGGTCATAGCCTGCGGCGACCAGGTCACCTGGCGCGATCTTGCATTTCAGCCCGAGCATGAGACCCGATCCACGCACGCTTTCAAACACATCCGGGTGTGCGGCAACCAGGCCCTCCAGCTTTTGGCGCAGCAGGCTGGCCTTTCGGTTGACCTCCGCCAAAAAGGCGTCATCAGCCACGATGTCCAGCACCGCGTTGCCGACGGCACAGCCCAGAGGATTGCCGCCATAAGTAGAGCCATGGGTGCCCAGCGTCATGCCAAGAGCGGCCCTTTCCGTGGCCAGCACGGCCCCCAGCGGGAAGCCGCCGCCGATGCCTTTGGCGACCATCATGATATCCGGGCTGATCCCGGCCCACTCATGGGCGAAAAGCTTGCCGGTGCGGCCCACGCCGCATTGCACCTCATCCAAGATCAACAAGATGCCGTGATCATCGCAGAGATCGCGCAGGCCTTTCAGGCATTGATCGGGAACCGGGCGGATACCGCCCTCTCCCTGCACGGGTTCAATGAGGATGGCGCAGGTTTTGTCCGTGATCGCCGCGTTGAGCGCCTCATGATCGCCAAAGGGCAGATGCACAAATCCCGGCAGCAAGGGGCCAAAGCCCTTGGTCATTTTTTCAGATCCTGCGGCGGCGATTCCTGCAGAAGACCGACCGTGAAAAGAGCCATCGAAGGTGATGATCTCAACCCGCTCAGGCTGATCCTGATCGTAGAAGTATTTTCGCGCCATTTTCACAGCCAGCTCGCAGCTTTCGGTGCCTGAGTTGGTGAAGAACACCGTATCGGCAAAGCTGTTATCAACCAATTTATCCGCCAACGCCTGTTGCTGTGGGATTTGATAGAGGTTGGAGGTGTGCCAAAGCGCGCCCGCCTGGGCCGTCAGCGCTTCCACCAGCTTGGGGTGGGCATGGCCCAGCGCGTTCACCGCAATGCCTGCGCCTAAGTCCAGAAAACGTCGCCCGTCAGCCTCAGTCAGCCAGGAACCAGCACCTGAGACAAAGCTCAAAGGTGCCCGGGAATAGGTCGGCAGAACGGAAGAGATCATTGGATCATCCTTATTTTGGGCCGCTAAAGGCGCAAATGGCCATGGGCGGCACGTCTGGTCAAGTGGGTTTGGAGATGGTGCACTGCACCGGGATCTGACCTGGCGCATGCAGGTCACGCAAGAAGGTTCACCCTTGGCGTCGTCGCAACGTGGTATGTGTCAACGTGATCATGGGTCCGCTGATAGGGGCAAAATCCGCGCTTGCCTAGCCCCTTTGTGCCCTTGCAGCGGGGCGTGGATGGGCGCATAGCGGGCCCATGTATCAGGCCAAAGCTCAGAACAACGCGCTTGCCGCGGGATTGATCGGATCGGCCACGGCGTTCATCGCGGCAACCACTCTGATGGCCAAGGCGCTGGGATCGGAAGCTTATGGCCCTGCGTTGCATCCCCTGCAGATCAGCCACGGACGTTTTTTGTTTGCCTTTTGCGCCATTGCAACCGCCGTCGCGATCATGCGCCCCAAGCTGACGCGACCCAACTGGGGGCTGCACCTGGGCCGGACCAGCTTTGGCTGGGCGGGTGTCACGCTGATGTTTGCCTCTGTGGCATATATCCCGCTGGCGGATGCAACGGCGATTTCCTTTCTCAACCCCGTGTTTGCGATGATCCTGGCCATTCCCTTGCTGGGTGAAAAGGTGGGACGCGTCCGGTGGTCCGCGGCTGTGTTGGCGTTTTCGGGGGCATTGATCCTGCTGCGGCCAACACCAGAGAGCTTTCAGCCCGCAGCGTTGCTGGCGCTGGGGGCGGCGCTGATCATGGGGATGGAACTGATTTTCATCAAAAAACTCGCAGGTCGGGAAAACCCTATTCAGATCTTATTTTACAACAATGCCTTGGGTCTGCTGATCGCAAGCCTTGCGGTGCTGCCCGTTTGGCAGATGCCCACGCCTGCGCAATGGGGTCTGTTGGCGGGCCTGGGGCTTTGCATGGCAACAGCACAGGCGTTTTTCGTCAATGGCATGGCCCGGGCCGACGCGAGCTTTGTGGCCCCATTCAGCTATGGCACGTTGATCTTTGCAGCCCTTTATGACGGGCTTTTCTACGGCGTGCAGCCCGATACCATCACCTGGTTGGGGGCTAGCATCATCGTGGCAGGGGCCGCCCTGCTGGCGTTTCGCGAGGCGCGGCTGAAAGCACCGCCCGCTACCACGTCAGACTGACGCTTCCTCCCTTGCGGTCAGGCGTGAGAAGTTTAGTATAGGACGGTGTGCGAGATAAGGCGGCCCTGGTGGCCGCTTTTTAATCAAGAAAGACCAACGATGTCCTGGACCGAAGACCGCGTAGAAACACTGAAGCGTATGTGGGGCGAAGGCCAATCGGCCAGCCAGATTGCCAAGGAATTGGGCGGCGTGACCCGCAACGCGGTGATTGGCAAGGTACATCGCCTTGGTCTGTCCAACCGTGCGACAAGCGGATCGTCAGCAAAATCTGATGCCAAGCCCAAGGCCAAACCGGCCCCCAAGGCAGAGGCAAAGCCCAAAGCTGCACCCAAGGCAGAACCTGTTGAGATGAAGACAGAAGCGGCAGCGCCGCCCAAGTCCACCCTGCCTGCGCGCAAGCAGATCATCCCAGCCGGACAGCCTTTACCGCCGCAGCCTTCTGCGAATGAGATTTCGCCTGAGGCTTTGGCCAAGGTGAATGAGGTTGAGAAGAAGGCCAAGAAAATTACACTGATGGAACTGACCGAGCGGACGTGCAAATGGCCCGTGGGTGATCCAGCAACCGAGGATTTTTGGTTTTGCGGCCTGCCTGTTCAACAGGGCAAACCCTATTGTGAGGCGCATGTAGGCGTGGCGTTCCAGCCGATGTCTTCGCGGCGCGATCGGCGGCGGTGAAACAAACTCTTTAAAGAGTTTGAGCCGGCCTTTTGCAAAAGGCCAGCGCAAGGCAGCAATCCTTTGCGAGACCCAAATTGCTGAAAGTAATTTGCGCGGCGTTTTTCACAACGCCGCCCCCCTTGCAACAAACCCAACACAACAGTGAGTTGCCTCTGCCCCCTGCCCATGTTTCAACCCCCTCGTACCCCCTGCGAAAGGTTGCTTCATGTCCGATACCATCCGTGCTGCTGACGCTTTGGCCCGCCGACTTTACGCAGCAGGATGTCGAACGGCGTTCGGCATGCCAGGGGGCGAGGTTCTGACCCTCATCGACGCGCTGGAAAAGGCGGGCATTCAGTTCATCCTGGCTAAACACGAAAACGCAGCTGGTTTTATCGCCGAAGGCGTTCATCACCGTGATCTGGCACCGGCGATTTTGGTGGGCACCATCGGCCCCGGCACGCTCAATGGCGTGAACACCGTCGCCAATGCTTTGCAAGACCAGGTTCCGCTGATCGTGCTGGCAGGCTGCATGGACGCCGGAGAGACGCAGACCTACACGCATCAGGTTGTCGATCAGCAGGCCGTCTTTCGCCCGATCACCAAGGCAAGCTTTACCCTGACCGCCGATGCAGCACACGTGATCGCCGACAAGGCCGTGGCAATCGCAACGGAAGGCCGATGGGGCCCTGTGCACATTGATGTCCCTATCGCCGTCGCAAACACAGCTGTCACCGCCATGGCACCCCCGCCGCGTGCGGCGGCAAGCACGACCGCCCCTTTCGGTGCGGATCTGGCCACGGCACGCGATTGGCTCGCCTCTGCCCGCCGCCCCGTGATGATTGTGGGCGTGGACGCAATGAACCAACAGGCTGAGGACGCTGTGACCCGTTTTGCCGCACACCACAACGTCCCAGTGATCACCAGTTACAAGGCCAAGGGGGTCTTTCCCGAAGATCACGCGTTATCTTTGGGCGGCGCGGGGCTCTCCCCCTTGGCGGACAAAACCCTGGTGCCTTTTGTGCAAAGCGCTGATCTGATCCTCTGCGTGGGATACGACCCGATTGAGATGCGCCCAGGCTGGCGCGACGTCTGGCATCCCGGCACGCAGAACGTGATCGACATCACCGCCGCCCCAAACCACCATTATATGCACCAATCCACGCTGAACTTTGTCACAGACTGCGCCGCGACGCTTGCCGCGCTGAGCGATGGGCTCACCCCACAAGACACCTGGCCCGAGGGGGAGATCGCAGCCGCACAGACCGCACTGGCCCACTCCTTTCCCACCACTGAAGACTGGGGGCCTGCGGCCATTATCGACACCTGCAGACAGGTCTTGCCACGGGGCAGCCTGGCCTCAGCCGACAGCGGTGCGCATCGCATTTTGCTGAGCCAAATGTGGGAATGCCACGCGCCGCGCGAATTGATGCAATCCTCGGCCCTTTGCACCATGGGCTGCGCGGTGCCGATGGCGATGGGGGCCAAGCTGGCCGCCCCCGAACGCACAGTGGTGTCTTTCTCAGGGGACGCAGGGTTTTTGATGGTCGCAGGAGAGTTGGCAACAGCGGCTGAGCTAAAAATCGCGCCGATTTTTGTGGTCTTTGTGGATGCCTCTCTTGCCCTGATTGAGAAAAAGCAACGCGAACGCCAGCTGACCAACGCAGGCGTGGATTTCCTTGAGCATGACTATGCCGCGATGGGGCGCGCTTTTGGTGGCAACGGCGTTACCGTGCGCGACCGCGATGCCTTGGCAGGCGCGCTGCAAGACGCCATGCAGGCCAATGCCTTCACCGTGATCGCAGCCGTGATCGAACGAGGGGCCTATGATGGCCGCATCTAAGGGCGCGTTGGACGGGCTTTTTGTCCTTGATCTGTCGCGCATTCTTGCCGGGCCCACATGCACACAGCTTTTGGGGGATTTGGGGGCCACCGTTATCAAGGTGGAAAACCCCAAAACCGGGGGGGATGACACGCGCGGATGGGGGCCGGACTATGCGTTGGACGCGGGCGGAAACCCCACGGACCTGTCGGCCTATTTCATGTCGGCCAATCGCAACAAACGTTCCCTCAGCGTTGATATCGCCACCGACGAAGGCCAGCGTATCTTGCGCCATCTGGCCGCCCGTGCAGACATCGTGATTGAGAATTTCAAACCGGGTGGGCTGAAGAAATACGGGCTGGATCATGCAACGCTCTGTGCCGCGCACCCCGCGCTTGTCTATTGTTCCATTTCTGGATTTGGACAAACCGGCCCCAACCGCGATCAGCCCGGTTATGACATCATGGCACAGGGGTTTGGCGGCGTTATGTCGATCACGGGCGCGCCAGATGGTGCCCCGATGAAGGTGGGCGTGGGCATCGCTGACGTGATGTGCGGGATGTATGCCACCATCGGCATCCTGGCCGCCCTGCGGCACCGCGACCAAACCGGCGAAGGTCAACATATCGATCTGGCTTTGGTGGACGCGTCGATGGCCTGGCTTGTCAATCAAGGCACAAACTACCTGACCTCTGGCACCCAACCTGCACGGCATGGCAACGCGCACCCCAACATCGTGCCCTATGATGCTTTTGCCACGCGCGATGGGCATTTCATTCTGGCGGTTGGCAATGACGCACAATTTGCGCGTTTTGCAGATGTGATCGGGCGGCCTGATCTGAGTGCGGATGCGCGATTTGTCACAAACCAAGGGCGGTTGGAGAATAGGGAAACCCTAACAGATATCCTCCGCCCTGTGATTGCGACCTTTGCCAAGGCAGAGCTGCTGGACAAGCTGCAGGCGGTCAAAGTGCCCTGCGGCCCCATCAACACCATCGAGGAGGCGCTGACCTCTGATCAGGCCCGAGCGCGCGGTGCGGTGATAGAGATAGAGCAGAGGACCGCCGGGGAAGGCAGTCTGCGTCTGTTGGGCAATCCGCTCAAATTCTCAGCCACCCCCATCAGGTACGATCGTGCACCGCCCCGCTTTGGCCAGGACACCCAAGAGGTGCTTGAAACATGGGGACCAAAGCCTGAAACATCGGGCAAAAGTTAACGCTTAATTGATCTGAAGTGCGCAAATTTCCGCGCAGAATCGGCAGCTTCTGACACAAATGCTCACGAAAGCGGCGCGCCCCTTCACGTTGGCGTGTGGCATGTGCCTTTGTCGTTCTGTGACGCTGCGAAACCGCGTAGCTGTGGAGTGAGTAAGCGTGATCCGTGAGGCCTTTAATGAAAACTGATATCTGCAACGCACCAGTGAACCTGGCAAAGTCTGAGACCGTAGAAAGCTGGAACAGCATGATCCGAGCCTTCTTGGCCCACGGCACTGCAACGCCGCAACACTTGGGCGCTGTGCTGGAAGCTGAACCGGGGTTTGCCATGGGTCACGCGGCACGCGGGCTATTTTCGTTGATGATGGGCCGGGCTGAGATGTGGCAGGTCGCCGAAGACGCGCGCACCGCAGCCCATACCGCTGCAGGTCAGGCCCATCTTTCAGGGCGCGAGCAAGGCTGGGTCAAAGCGCTGGATCAATGGCTGTCGGACAGCCCGACCGGTGCCGTAGCGGCCCTGGAACAGGTGTTGGACGCCCACCCAGAAGACACGCTTTCCGCTAAGGCCAGCCATGCCATCCGGTTCATTCTGGGCGATGCCAAAGGCATGCGTGCCTCGATTGAGCGCGTGCTGCCTGCCCATGGCCCCGATCATCCGCTGCGCGGTTATCTGATGGGCTGCTATGCCTTTTGTCTGGAAGAAACCGGCGAATATGAACTGGCTGAATTGGCGGGGCGCGCGGGTCTGACGCTGGTGCGCGATGACGCCTGGGGGCTGCACGCGGTGGCCCATGTCCACGACATGCGGTCTGAACCCACGGCAGGCATCACGCTGATTGAGGATCACAAAGCGGCCTGGGACGGCTCCAACAACTTTCGCTACCATGTCTGGTGGCACAAGGCGCTGTTGCACCTGGACCGGGGCGAAGCGGATGTGGCGCTTGACCTTTATGACAGCCAAATCCGCGCTGACAAAACCGACGATTACCGTGACATCGCCAATGCCACCTCTTTGCTGATGCGGCTGGAGCTAGAGGATTATGACGTGGGCGACCGCTGGAATGAGCTGGGCGCGCTTGCCGAAAACCGCATTGACGATGGCTGTGTGGTCTTTGCCGATCTGCACTATCAACTGGCGCTGGCGGGGGCCGCCAAAGGGGCCGCGGCGCAGGAGATGACCGCCCGTTTCGCCCGCGATGCCGCCCAAACCGGCGACATGGCTGACCGCGTGGCCGATCCCGGCGTTGCCGCACTGGCAGGCCTGAATGCCTTCGCCGAAGGCCGCTATTCTGAGGCCTTCGCGGATCTCACAGCCGCCCGCCCCAAGATGCAAACCATCGGCGGCAGCCACGCCCAGCGCGATGTTTTTGAACGGATGACCATTGACGCTGGCCTGCGCGCGGGCCATTTCGACGCAGCTGAAACAGTTCTGATGGAACGCCTGGCCCTGCGGGCGGGCAAGGAAGATCGTTTTGCCGCCACAAGGTTCGAACAAATCTCACGCGCCCGGCGCATCCCCGCGCAATAAACCCGCGGATACCGGTGCTGACATGACATTCGCTGACGCAACTGCCGCTCCATCGCCCGCCGTGGCCGCCGCACAGGCGGCACCGCGCGTGCGGGATTTGCGGTTGGACTTCTTTCGCGGCCTTGCGATGTTCATCATCCTTTTTGCCCATACGCCTGGCAATAAATTCACGCTCTGGATCCCCGCTCGCTGGGGGTTCTCTGATGCGACAGAGATCTTTGTATTCTGCTCTGGCATGGCCTCGGCCATCGCCTTTGGCGGGGCTTTTGCCCGCGCGGGCTGGCTTTTGGGCACAGCGCGCATTCTGTTCCGGGTCTGGCAGGTCTATTGGGCGCATGTTGGGCTCTTCTTTGCCACGCTGGCGCTTTGCGTGTTCCTGACGGATCTGCAGATCACGGGCCGCAATTACTGGGGTCAGCTGAACCTCTGGATGATCTTTGTCGAAAGCGACAAATGGGACAATTCCAACATGCTGCTCAGCTTCATGACATTGCGCTGGGTGCCGAATTATTTCGACATTCTGCCAATGTATATGATTGTCCTGCTGATGATGCCCATTGTCATGTGGCTTGCACGCATTGACCTGCGGCTGGTCGCTGGTTTTGTCATTGGCGTCTGGATCATGGGGCAAACCGCGCTGTTGGATCAGTTCGGCCTGGGCCATCTGCACTTTGAATTCCCGGCAGAGCCTTGGACCGACCGCACCTGGTTCTTCAACCCCTTCGGCTGGCAGCTGATCTTTTTCACCGGCTTCGCCTTTATGCGGGGCTGGTTGCCCAAACCCCCAGTGAGCGTGGTGCTCATGGCCATCGCCATTGTACTGGTGCTGGCGAATGTCCCCTTGTCCAGCATCGGGGTGCGTGAATTTGGCTTTGAATGGGCCCGCGACTGGCGCGCCGACTACCGCCCGCTGATTGACAAGTCCGACTTTGGCATCCTGCGCTACGTCCAGTTCCTGGCGCTGGCCTATATCGCTTGGGTGCTGGCGGGCGACAAAGGCGGCAATTTGCTGCCCTCAGGTGCTGGCGCGCTGTCGCGCGGCTGGGAACGCGCGTTGGCGGTGATCCTGAAGGTCGGCCAGCAAAGCCTTGCGGTCTTTGTGGTTTCCATGTTCACCGCACGGTTCCTCGGCTTTTTGATGGATGTATACGGCCGCGATTGGGGGACAACGATTGTGATCAACCTCTTTGGCTGCGCCGTGCTGGTCGCGGTGGCCTACGGGGCGGGCTGGTTCAAATCACAGCCCTGGCGGGTCAAGCCATGATCCGCCGCGATGTGCTAAAATCGCTCGCGGCCCTTGCCGCGGTGCCCACGGCGGTGCTGGCCGAAGAGCCAGGGCTGACCCTGAGCGATGAGGCCACGCCTTTCACGGATGAGACCGTTCTCAACCGTGCCCGCGCACTGGCAGCAAACCCCTATGCCCCCCGCCCGCTCATCCCCGAAAGTTGGCGTGATCTAAGCTACGACGAATACCGCAAGATTTGGTTCGACAGTCGCAATGCGCTTTGGGAAGGGTCAGACACCCCGCAAAGGGTTGATGTCTTTCCGCCAGGGCTCTATTTCCCGCAGCCCGTGGAAATCAACGTGGTCGAGGGCGCAACCGCGCGCCCGCTGGCCTTTGACATGGCCGTCTTTGACACCACCGACAAATTCCCCAAAGTCGAGATTGACAGCACGCTGGGCTATTCCGGTCTACGGCTGCGGGCCGAGTTGGAAAAGCCAGGTATCTTTCAGGAATACGCGGTCTTTCAGGGCGCCAGCTATTTCCGGGGCATTGGCACCGGCGAAATCTATGGCCTCTCGGCGCGGGGCCTTGCGCTCAAGACCGGCGATCCGATGGGCGAAGAATTCCCCGATTTCACCGCCTTTTGGCTGGAGACACCCAAGGTAGGCAGCAACAAGGTTGTGCTGCACGCCCTGCTCGACAGCCCCTCTTGCACCGGAGCCTACCGGTTTGAGATCACCCACGGCCCCGTGCTGGAAATGCAGGTGTCTGCCACGCTTTTCGCGCGGGTTGAGATGACCCATGTGGGCATCGCGCCGCTGACGTCGATGTTCCTCTTTGATGACACGATGCGCCAGCGGTTCTCTGATTTCCGCCCGGCAGTTCATGACAGTGACGGCTTGCTGATACACAACGGCGCGGGCGAGGTGATCTGGCGGCCTCTGGCCAATCCCACCACCCTGCAAATCAGCGCCTTTTCAGACAACAACCCGCGCGGGTTTGGCCTGTGCCAGCGCAAGCGTAACTTCTCTGATTTCAACGACCTGGAGGCGCTTTATCATAACCGCCCCGCCGTCTGGATCACTCCGGGCGAAGATTGGGGGCGGGGCTCTGTTACCCTGGTCGAAATCCCTGCGGATCTTGAGATCTATGACAACATCGTCAGCTATTGGCGCCCCTCTGATGCGATCCCGGCGGGCGGCTCACATCAGATGAGCTATACGCTCCATTGGGGTGCAGACCCGGTCGCCGCCACTGCCGACGTCCCTGTCAAAGTGCTCAACACCGCGATGGGCGGCAGGCCAGAGGGCGGCCAGATCATCGCGATTGACTTTGCAGATGGCCCAAACGTGCCCGAGGACCTGAGCGAGATTGAGATCCTTGTTCGCTCGTCGAAAGGCAGCGTCACTCCAGGTATCGTGCAGCGCAACCCGGAAACCGGCGGTCCCCGCCTGGCCTTCACCTTCATGGATGAGGGCGAACGCTATGCCGAGTTTCGCGCGCAGCTGCGTCTGGGCGGCGAGGCTTTGAGCGAGGTCTGGCTTTATCGGTGGACCGCCACATGATGCATCAGCCATCCTCCTCCATGCCACCGCGCACGCCCTTGAAAATGGAGCCGCAGGATTTTGCGATGGCCCCTGCCCGCCGCCCTGCAGAAACTGGGCGGTCTAAACCGACGTTCTGGCGGCTTGGTGTCTTTGGCCCCGCGCTGATTGGCACTGCGCTGTTGATGTATGGCATCTATGGCTGGCTTTCGGGTGCCGGCATGACCTGGCTTGAATGGGTCTTGCTCAGCATGATCGGTGCCACCTTCGTGTGGATCACCCTGTCGGTCAGCACTGTGGGTGTCGCAATCGCGGGGCTGCTGGCCCGGCAAAAGGCGCAAAGCCGTGCCCCCGAAACCGTTGACCCGCTCGACGTGGCTTTGCTTGTCCCCATCTACAACGAAGTGCCTTGGGATGTCTTTGGCAACGCAGCCGCAATGCTGGAGGATCTTGAGGGCGCCCCGGCCCGCATCGCTATACCCTTTTCGTTCTGTCCGACACGACAGACGACGTGATTGCGGCACAGGAATGGGCCGCGTTCAAACGCCTGCAGGCGGTGGCCCCGTTTCCGGTTCACTACCGTCGCCGGGCACAGAACACAGACAAAAAGGTTGGCAACCTGGTCGATTGGATCACCGGGTGGGGTGCCAGGTACGAGGCCATGTTGGTCCTGGATGCAGACAGCCTGATGTCGGGACGCGCGATTGAGCGCTTGGCCTCTGAGCTTTCCGCGGATGCTGATGCGGGGCTAATCCAGAGCTTTCCCATGCTGATCGGGGCGCAGACGCTTTTTGCCCGGCTCCAGCAGTTCTCCAACATCGCTTACGGCTGGCTTTTGGCCGAAGGCCTTGCGCTTTGGTCCCGTAGTGAAGGCAACTATTGGGGTCACAACGCGATCATCCGCACACGTGCCTTCGCAGAAAGCGCAGGCCTGCCGCATTTAACAGCGCGGGGCCGCGATGATCTGATCCTCAGCCACGATTTCGTCGAGGCAGGGCTTTTGCGGCGCGCAGGCTGGCGCGTGCGGTTCCTGCCCCGCGTTGCGGGCAGCTTCGAAGAAACACCCGGCACGCTCATCGACTACACGCTTAGGGACCGCCGCTGGTGTCGGGGCAATCTGCAACACCTGCGTCTGCTGGGCACCAAGGGGTTTCACCCTGTCTCACGCTTTCACCTCTTTCATGGCGCAATGGCTTATCTGCTGTCACCCGCCTGGTTTGCTTTGCTGATCATCTGGTCGCTCTTGGGCAAAGACGCTGAAACAAACGTGATCCGCTATTTTAATGAGGCAAACCCCCTCTTCCCCGATTGGCCCCCCGCCATGAGCCATATCGACAGCGCGGTGTTCCTGGTGATCATGTACGCGATGCTGTTGACGCCAAAACTCGCCAGTGCGTTGATCATCGCCGCCACCCCTGCGGCAACACAGGTCTTTGGTGGGCGGCGCGCCTTTCTGGTCTCTGTTTTGACCGAAGTGCTGCTCTCGATCGCCTATGCCCCGATCATGATGATCCAACAGACCAAGGCGGTGGCCTTTGCCCTCTTCACCCGGACAGAACCCCGGGCCCCGCAACGGCGCGATGTGCAGCGCTATGGGGGGCTGACACTGCTGAAATTCCACTGGATGGAAACAGCTCTGGGGCTCTTGATCGGTGCAGGGCTTCTCTTTGGTCTTGTGTCCTTGTGGCTGCTTCCCATCGCAGCCAGCCTGTTGCTTGCCGTGCCGCTTTCTGCGCTGTCGGCGTGGAACGTGACGGCCCATGCGCCCAAGGCGATGGCCAGCCCCAACACCCTGCGCGAACCCGCCATCGTGCGCCGGGCCAAGGCCGCGCGGGCCAAAGTGAAATCTCAGCTGATCCAGAACGTTCCTGCCGAGTGATCCGGCCGCCAGAGCGTGATTTGAGGTAAGGGTGCCACCGCGCCTCTATCCTGCGGGCTTTCCCCAAGGACTCCCTAACCCTTGACCCTGTGTCAGACTTCCCCTGTCGCGGCGGAGCTTAAAAAGGCATCCTCCGATGGCATCGAAATCTAACATGCAACCGCAGGAGAAGGGGCAGACATGACAGTGCGCATCGAAAAAGAAGGTCACGTGTGGACCATCATCCATTCGCGCCCAGAGGCACGAAACGCGATGGACCCCGAACATGCCACGGCGCTCTTTGACGCGTTCAGCGCCTTTGATCAGGATGACAGCGCGCGCGTGGCCGTGTTTTGGGGCGAAGGGGGTGCGTTTTGCGCGGGCTGGGATTTGAAACACGCAGCCAGCCTTTCAGGAGCTGACGCGCTTGGGATTTATGACTTTCCAACGTCCGGCGCACCCCCGATAGCGCCTATGGGGCCAAGCCGGTTGGAGCTGTCAAAACCTGTGATCGCCGCCATCGCAGGGCCTGCCGTGGCGGGCGGCATGGAACTGGCGCTCTGGTGCGATATCCGGGTGATGGAGGAAACCGCGTTCATGGGGGTCTACTGCCGCCGTTGGGGTATTCCGCTGATCGACGGCGGCACTGTACGCCTGCCCCGGCTGGTAGGCGAAGGCCGGGCCATGGATCTTATCCTGACGGGACGCCGTGTTGACGCAGAAGAAGCCTTGCGCATCGGTTTGTGCGAATACGTCGTGCCCGAAGGGAACGCCCGCACGCGGGCCGAAGCGCTAGCCCAGGACATCTGCCGCTTCCCACAAAGCTGTCTGCGCGCAGATCGCGCCTCAGCCCGGGCCCAGCATGGGCTGCCCCTACAGGACGCCTTGCGGCAGGAATGGCAGGGCAGCAGCAAAGAGGTCACCACAGGTGTCGAAGGGGCTGCACGTTTTGCAGGGGGCAAGGGCCGGGGCGGAGACTTCAGCGATCTTTGATCTGGCGCGTTGGCCTGGCCCTATATCTATCCTTGGCCACAACAGCCCGCTGGCCTGGTTGAGACCGCGTTTGATGAGCTTGCGGCCGGTTAGCACCCCATCCTGGATCACGCAGAAGAAACGGCGTGGACATCTGTTATAAGATCCACTCTGGCGAAGACCTGCATGGCGGTATCAGCAATGAAATGTTTCTGGAGCAGGTCGATACACACCCCCGCGCCCGAATGATCTATGACCACAGCAACTATGTGCTGCAGGCGTTGGATTACCTCGCCAATCTCGACATCTATCACGAACGCGTCGGTATGTTTCATGTAAAAGATGCTGAGTTCCGGCCCAAGGGGCAGCAATGTGTCTACGGCGGCTACCCATCCTGCGTCGACCGCGCGGGCGGCTTTCGGTCTTTGGGCGATGGTTATGTGGATTTTGGTGCCGTTTTCTCAAAGCTGGCGCAATATGATATTGACGGCTGGGCCGTTGTGGAATGGGAGTGCGCCATGAAACATGCCGGGGACGGCGCGCGGGAAGGGTCAGAATTTGTAAACCGGCACATGATCCGCGTGACGCGCCATGCGTTTGATGATTTTGCAAGCGCCGAGGCGAAACGGAAAAGGTTGGGGCTGTCATGAGCGGCAAGTTAAAACTGGGCCAAGTGGGCGGGGGCGAAGGTGCTTTCATCGGAGAAGTCCACCGCATCGCCAGCCGCCTTGATGATCGTTTTTCATTGGTGGCCGGTGCGTTTTCCTCCACCGCGGCCAAGTCTGAGGCGTCGGCCAAAGCCTTGGGCGTAGACACCGATCGCGCCTATGGAGATTTCCGCCTGATGGCAGAGCGCGAGGCCGCGCGCCCGGACGGGATTGATGCGGTCTCCATCGTGACGCCCAACCACATGCATTATCCAGTGGCACGCGAGTTTTTGCGCCGGGGCATCCATGTCATCTGTGACAAGCCCCTGACCTCAGATCTGGAAGACGCCCGCCGCCTTGCAGCAATTGCCAAAACCGCCTGGGAAGAGAACCGCACACGGTTTTTCGTCACCTACAACTACAGCGCCTACCCGATGATCCGGCAGGCCCGCCAGATGGTTGCAAAAGGGGATCTGGGCGCGATCCGGGTCATTCAGGTGGAATATGCCCAAGGATGGTTGGCCAGCCCGGTCGAGCAGCGGGGGCTAAAGCAGGCGGAATGGCGCACGGACCCAAAACGGTCCGGCGGGGGCGGCTCTATCGGCGACATTGGCACCCATGCCTTCCATCTGGCGGGCTACGTCAGCGGTTTGCAGGCCACTGCCCTTAGCGCAGATTTGCACAGCTTCGGGGCAGGCCGCATGCTGGATGACAACGCCCACATTCTGCTGCGCTATCCCGACGGCGCGCGCGGCGCGCTTTGGTGCTCGCAAGTTGCGGTGGGCGAAGAAAATGGACTGCGGCTGAGGATCTATGGCGAAAAAGGCGGGCTGACCTGGTCGCAGGAAAACCCCAATGCGCTGCACTATGCCCCGCTGGGGCAGCCTGCCCAAAGGCTCACCCGAAATGGCGATGGATTTCAGCCTGGGCCGCTGGTCAAAGCGCGCCTGCCCTCTGGCCATCCCGAAGGCTATCTTGAAGGCTTTGGCGCGCTCTACCAAGACATTGCCGATTGTTTGTTATCGCCCGATACCGCAGCGCCGCCGCATATCCCCGGCATAGCGGATGGTGTGCGCGGTATGGAATTTATCGACGCGGCACTGCGCTCCAGCCAAGCAGACGGGCAGTGGGTGGGCCTTTAACGCGGGCCATTGTGGGATGCAGCACAGGAGTTTGGACACTCGCCCGCGGGCCAGTCCCCTGTCGCAACACTCTTGATTTGCGGACCGCTTTCAGACTAAAGGAACGTCAGGGATAGGCGATGGCGTCGCCACTTACCCACTGAGGTAGGAATATCCCCAACCACCCATCCTGAACGCCGGGATCTTGCTTTGCCGCTTTGCGGGGAGGACAAGTGCATCCGAGCGATATGGGCACTCCTCATCCAAGCTACGCGGCGCGAACAGGAGTGTACCGATGGACGGAGCATCCAACATCAACGGGCTTGCGCGCCCAGATTTCTACCGTTTTCACCAAGGCGAAAAGGTTCTGCCCTTTGCTGATGCCGAATACGAGGCACGGCTGGCTGGCCTGCGTGCGATCATGGCGAGACAAGGGCATTGACGCCTGTGTGCTGACCTCAATGCATAATGTGTCGTATTATTCAGGCTTTCTGTATTGCGCTTTCGGACGGCCCTATGCGCAGGTTGTCACACAAACAGATACCGTGACATTCAGCGCGGGCATTGACGCAGCACAGCCCTGGCGGCGGTGCTACGGCGATAACATCACCTACACCGATTGGCAGCGAAACAACTACTGGCGGGCGATCCTGTCCGTGACCGGCCAGGGCAAAGTAATCGGCTTTGAAGGGGATCACCTGTCCATCGCGCAGATGCAGCTTTTGGATAGCTTCCTGACCCCTGCCAGCAAGGTGGACGTGGCCGCCGCCACCATGGCGCAGCGGTTTCACAAATCGCCTGCTGAAATCGAACTGATCCGCGCGGGCGCGGCTACCGCAGATGTGGGCGGCTATGCCATCCGCGACGCGATCAAGGCAGGCGTCCGTGAAATAGACGTGGCCATGGCGGGCCGCGACGCGATGGAGCTTGAGATCGCGCGCCGGTTCCCCGACGCCGAATACCGCGACACTTGGGTTTGGTTCCAATCCGGCATCAACACCGATGGCGCACACAACCCCGTAACGGGGCGCGTTCTGGAACGCGGCGATATTCTGAGCCTGAACACCTTCCCGATGATCAGCGGGTATTACACCGCGCTTGAACGCACGCTCTTTGTGGAAACCGTGGATGATGCCAGCCTACAGATCTGGGAGGCGAATGTCGCCGCACATGAATACGGCATGAGCCTGCTCAAGCCCGGTGTTTCCTGTGCTGAAGTCACGCATAAGATCAACGATTTCTTTGCTGAACGCGATCTGCTGCAATACCGCACCTTTGGCTACGGGCATTCTTTCGGCGTGCTTAGCCACTACTACGGACGTGAAGCAGGCCTTGAGCTGCGCGAAGATATCGACACCGTGCTGGAACCCGGCATGGTCATCTCAATGGAACCGATGCTGACCATCCCCGAAGGCAAGCCTGGTGCTGGCGGTTACCGTGAGCATGACATCCTTGTCATCACCGAGGATGGCAATGAAAACATCACCGGCTTCCCCTACGGCCCTGACCACAACGTCGTAGGATAAACCTGTGGGCCTGGCCCGCCGTTGCGCGGGCTAGGCCGATCCCAGTTCTTCTTGCCACGGCGGGTTGGCACCGGCACGCGAAACGGTGACGCCTGCAACTTTGGCAGCAAAGGACATTGCCTCCTTCAAGGTCTCGGGGGCGAGCGCACTAATGCGGTCTTTGTCCAAGACGCCTGAACGGTTCAGCTGACACAGGATGCCTGCATTGAACGTATCCCCCGCACCGACGGTATCCGCGACTTTGACATGCGTGCTTGCAACCTCAAGGCAATCGCCGTTTTTCAGACGCGCAAACGCCCCTTGCGATCCCTTTGTCACGATCACAACAGACGCCCCATAGGCCTGTATTGCGGCGGCCTTGTCCGCGATATCTGCGCCGTTCGGCACGATATAATCCAGATCCTCATCCGAAAGCTTCACAATATCAGCGCAGCTCAGCAGCCGGTCCAAGCGTTGGCGATACCTTGCCGCATCCTGGATAAAGCTCGTTCGGATGTTGGGGTCCAACATGATGACCCGCTGGGCCTGTTCCCGCTCAGCTAAGGCGCGGTAGGTATCGGCGGCGGGCTCACAAACCAGGCTGATACCGCCAAAAAAGAGCGCCCTGACATCGGCTCGCAATTGCGGCAAATCATCGGGCTGCAAAAGCCGCCCTGCCGTGTTCTCATCAAAGAAGGAATACTGCGCATGGCCATCGGTCAGATGCACAAACGCAAGGGTTGAAGGGCGATCCGCCCGGTGGACATAAGCCGTGTTCACCTGACTTGCCTGCAGATCCTGCATCAGCTGATCGCCGAATTGATCCGTGGAAATGCCCGTGAACAAAGCGGCGTCTTCGCCCAGCCTGCCAAGACCGATTGCCGTGTTAAAGACGGCCCCGCCGGAATGGGGTACATATCCATCGCGGCCCAGACTTGTGGGCTTTGGGATCATATCGATCAGCGCTTCACCGCAGCACAGGATCATGGCAAAAGCCCTCTTTGTTGATCTGCAAACGCCGGGCTGGCATCCGGCAGCTCAGGCATAAACCAGCCGCTCACGTTTCCACATAAGCAGCCAGCGCAGCACTCACCCCTTCGGCGCTGATCAACCGGTGCCATTTCGCAAAATGCGCCGCAAACCCTGAATCCTGGGCAATCACGCCATAAAGATGATCCTGCGCCAGCCAGACCTCAGGCGCATTTCGGGCGCGCTTTGCGATATCCGTCAGCGCATCCCAGATCGGATCATTGGGCTCAATCTCGCTCCCGTCCTGGCGAATGCCTGCACACATATGCGCCCACAACGCCTGGGACAGCGCCAAGCCATCCAGCGCGCCACCGCTGGCAATCGCATCACGGATCACCGGCAACACAGCGCCTGAATGCCGTGAGGCACCATCAAATGCGACGCGCCGAACGGTGTCGTGAATAGCTGGATTGGAAAAGCGCTGGTCCAGCAGATCGACATAACCTTCAGGTGACATATGCGGGACAGCGGGCACATGCGGCGCGATCTCATTCAGCACGATCTTGCGAAAGAACTGACGGATCAACGGGGTGCGCATGGTCTCTGAAATGGTCGTCAGCCCCAAAAGCTCAGCCGGTGCAACAATGATCTGGTGGCCACCGTTCAAGATGCGCAGTTTCATCGCCTCATAACAATGCACGTCTTGTGCAATGGTGGCCCCCACGGCTTCCCATGGGGGGCGGCCTGCGCTGAAGGCATCTTCCATCACCCATTGGCGGAAATTCTCATGGGTGACGGGGGCCTGATCTTCAAGACCAAGGCTGTGCACCAACGCCAGCTCATCAGGACCGGTGGCAGGCACGATGCAATCCACCATGGAGTTAGGGAAACAGACGTTCTCATCGACCCAACGGGCAAAGTCTGGATCAACCAGCTGAGCCAGGCCCACAAGGACGCTGCGCAGGATGTCCCCGTTGCCGGGCAGGTTATCGCAGCTTTGGCACGTAAACGGGACAACGCCCGCATCACGCCGCGCCTTCAAAGCGGCCAGGATCGCCCCAAAAGCGGTCCGGGGCCGATCAAGATGCGCGCTATCATACTGAATGTCTTCGGCAGTCGGATCAAAGACCTTGGTGGCAAGATCAAGGTAATAGCCCCCTTCGGTCACCGTGAGCGACACGATCCGAATGGCCGGATCCGCCATCTGCTGGATCAGCGCCCGATGCCCCTCTTGCACCGGCACATAGCCGATAATGGAGCCGATGACCTCAGCCGAGGTGCCTGAGGGATCAAGCTCAATCAGCGTGGTCAAATAATCCTGCGCGGCCAGCTTGAGGCGTTGTTCTTCGTCGTAAGGCCGGACGCCTGCACCGATGATGCCCCAATCCAGCCCCTCCCCCTGCTGCATAAGGCGGTGCAGATACCACGCCTGATGCGCGCGGTGGAAATTGCCTAACCCGATATGCACAATCCCCGGGGTAATGGAGGCGCGGTCATAGGTCGGCACCAAAACACCCGCAGGCAAGGCATCAAGAGTGGCGTTGCTTAACGGCACGGTTTCAAGGGCTGTACTACGATCTTTCATCAACTCATCCATTGCCCACCATCGACATTGTAGGTTTGCGCCACCACGTAATCGGCGTCATTGCTGGCCAAAAAAACGGCCATGCCTGTCAGGTCTTCTGCTGTTCCCATCCGGCCAAATGGCACGGCTTGGCCCACCTCGGCCTTTTTCTGGCCCGGCGCTTTGCCTTCGTACTTGGCAAAGAACGCATCGACCCCATCCCAGTGCTCGCCGTCCACCACACCGGGTGAAATGGCGTTCACGTTGATCCCATGCGCAATCAGATTCAAACCCGCGCTTTGCGTCAGGCTGATCACCGCAGCCTTGCTTGCGCAGTAAACGGCCACCAACGGCTCACCCCGGCGCCCAGCCTGAGAGGCCATGTTGATGATCTTTCCCTTGATGCCCCGTTCAATCATGTGGCGGGCCACGGCTTGTAACGTGAACAAAGTGCCAGACACATTAACCGCAAAAATCCGCTGGAAATCGTCGCGGTCGATGTCCGTAATCGGGGCGGCGGTGAACAGGGCCGCATTGTTGATAAGGATGTCGATACCGCCCAAAGCGCGCGCCACACCCTCAACTGCGGCATCAATGCTGTCTTGCCGGGTGACGTCCATGACCACACCATGCGCGCCGATGGCGCGCGCGGCCTCCGACACCCGGTCAGCGTCGATGTCACCAATCGCAACCTGCGCGCCTTCTTGCTGAAAGCGCTTGGCAAAGCTCAAGCCAATGCCGCGCGCGCCCCCTGTAATCAGCGCAGTTTTTCCGGCCAGTCGCGTCACGCGATCCGCAGTCCTTCTGCGTCAAAGCGGTGCATTTCCTCTGTCCGTGGATTGAGATGAATGGTGTCCCCATGGCGCAGGGCAATATCGCCCACCGCACGTACGGTCAGCGTTTCTGCAAGGCCGGTTTCATGGATGTGAAAGAACGTGTCTGACCCCAGATGCTCAGCCACGCCGACGGTGCCGGTCCAGGTGCCATCCTTTTCCACCACATCGATGTGTTCAGGACGGATACCGATGGTGTGAGCATCGTGTTTTGCCGCCTCTTCGCCCTCAATGAAGTTCATCTTTGGCGATCCGATAAACCCGGCCACAAACAAATTGCGTGGCGCGCGGTACAGCTCAAGCGGGGAGCCGACCTGCTCAATCACACCGGCTTGCAGCACCACGATTTTGTCCGCCATTGTCATGGCTTCGACCTGATCGTGCGTGACGTAGATCATCGTGGTCTTCATGCGCGCGTGCATCTCGGTGATCTCAATACGCATGCCGACGCGCAGTGCCGCATCCAGATTGGACAGCGGTTCGTCAAACAAGAACGCCGAAGGATCGCGCACAATGGCCCGGCCAATGGCAACCCGCTGACGCTGACCACCCGACAGTTGCGCGGGTTTGCGATCAAGGTAGTCCACCAGGTTCAGGCTTTCAGCCGCCGCCATGATGCGCTTTTCTTGCTCAGCCTCGCTGAGCCCTGCCATGCGCATCGGAAAGGCGATATTCTTGCGCACCGTCATATGCGGGTAAAGCGCGTAGGTCTGAAAGACCATCGCCAGGCCCCGTTTGGACGGTGACACTTCCGTGACGTCTTCGCCATCAATGATGATCTGACCCGAGGAGGTTTCCTCCAACCCCGCGATCAAACGCAGCAGCGTGGATTTACCACAGCCAGACGGGCCGACGAAGACTGCGAATTCGCCATCTTCGATGGTCAAATCCAGCGGCGGAATGACCTGCGTTTCACCGAAACTCTTGGTCACATTGCTAAGTACGATTTGTCCCATGAGGGTTTCCTTACTTTACTGCGCCAAAGGTCAGACCTTGGACCAGCTGTTTTTGGCAGAACCAGCCCAGCACGATGATCGGGCCAACGGCGGCGGCGGAGACGGCAGAGAGGCGGCCAAAGAACAGTCCTTCGGGGGCCCGGTTGCCTTCGATGAGTTTTGAAAGAGTTGCAGCGTCCGTCGTGGTCAGTCGCACCGTCCAATAGGCTTCGTTCCAGCAGAAGATGAAACAAAGCAGCGCGGTTGACGCGATCCCCCCCCACGCCAGCGGGATCAGGATTTCACGGATCTCGCCCCAGGTGGTGACGCCATCCATTTGGCCCGCTTCAATGATCTCTTTGGGAATTTCCTTGAAGTAGGTGAACAGCATCCAGACCACGATCGGCAGGTTAATCAGCATCAGCACCAGGATCACAACAAAGTGGGTATCAAAAATCCCCAAGCTTTTGGTCAGAAAAGTCATCGGATAAAGCACAGCTGCAGCGGGCAGCATTTTGGTCGACAACATCCACATCAGCACGTCTTTGGTGCCACGGCTGGGGTTGAACGCCATTGCGTAGGCGCAAGGGATACCAACAGCGAGCGCAAAGAAAGTGGCGAAAACAGACGTCACAACCGAATTCGTCGCAAAGCGCCAATAGTCGTAGTTCTCAGTCATATTGGCGTAATTTTCGAGCGTCGGCGTGAAGAAAAACAAGAACTCAGGCTTCACCGCATCCGCGTCCGTCTTAAAGCTGGTCAGGACCATCCAGAAGATCGGGAAGAAAAACAGCAGCGCGACGATCCAGGCAAAGGTTGCCCGACTGATGCGGCCGCTCTTGGAGGATTGTGCAACAATAGCCATGGGTCACTCCATCAAGGTTTTGCCGATCATCCGCAGCAGGAAGATGGCGACGATATTGGCAAGGATTACGGCGAAGATGCCGGTGGCGCTGGCTGCGCCAATGTTGTTGTTGGCGAATTCACCAATGAGGTAGGGCAGGTTTTTGTTACCATTGCCGCGGCTGACGATCTCAATCTCGGCATAAAGAGACAGATGAAAAATCGCCTGGATCATCACCACAATTGCGATGGGGCGGCCCAGGTGCGGCAAGGTCAGAAAGCGAAACTGCGACCAGACACTTGCACCATCCAGAATGGCGGCCTCTTTTTGCTGCTGATCTTCCGACTGCAAAGAGGTCATGAAAATCAGCACCGCAAAGGGCGTCCACTGCCAGGTGACCATGATGATCACGGCGATGGCTGAGGTCTGTGTGGCGCGGAAAGAAATCGGCTCAATCTCAGGCCAGAGCGAAAAGAACGAACCGACGATCGGCGCGGTCTGCAGCGTGTCGATGAGCGAGTTCACACCCGCAACGGCCAGCCCTTGCAGGCCCAGGACCGGGTCGAGGATCATGTTGATCCAAAGAACCGCGTTCACCGCAGGCATCACAAAGAAGGGTGAGATCAGCAGCACCCGGACAATGCCGCGTCCCGGGAACGTCTTGTTGATCAAGACCGCAATGAGAACACCCAAGATGACGGTCAGAAACAGAATGGAGCAGACAATGACCAAGCTGTTTTGGATCGCGAACAAGAAGTCCTTGTTGTTCAGAACGAATTCGTAGTTCCCGAAGCCGCGCCAATTGCTCAGGCTGGGCTGCGTCCACTCAGGGCGCCGCAGGTTATTGAGCACGTAGCGGATGAACGAGAAATAAAGGGTCATCCCAAGCGGGATCAGCATCCAGATCAGCAGCAATATCACAGCAGGTGATTGCAGTAGGCGGGGAAGACGTCGGTTAGACATAAGCTTATCCTTCGCGCAAACGGACTGCTCCGTTATGCCTCGCTTCGATCAAGGTTCAAATGGTTGGATGGGGTTGGGGTGGGTTCGGCCCAAAGGCCGAACCCGGAAGGTATAGGCTTAGTAGCCTGCTTCTTCCATGATGGCTTCTGCCGCAGCCTGAGAGGCCGCCAGAGCGTCATCAACGGACTTTGCACCAGACAGCGCCGCTGCCATTTCCTGAGCAACAGCTGAGCCAACCTCAGGGAACTCAGGGATCGCTGCAAACTGAACGCCAACATATGGCTTCAGATCTGTGGCTTCTGGTGCCGCAGAGTTGATGGCGGCCATTTCCGCTTCAGCAAAGCTTGCCACTGCTTTGAATTCATCAAAGCCGTAAGTGGACGCGCGCTGACCAGTTGGGACAGAACCCCATCCGAATTCAGGGTGGTTTGCCACGGCCTGAACATAGTCTTTGGATGTTGCCCACTCGATGAATGCTTTCGCCTCATCGGTGTTTTCTGTGCCAGAAGGCACGGCCATCGCCCAAGCCCACAGCCAGTTTGCACCCACTGGGTTGCCTGCATTCGGAGACTGCGCGTAAGCCACGCCGTCAACTTCCAAGAAAGACGCCGCGATTGTGGCGTCGATCCACATGCCGCATTTGCCTTCGTTATACAGGGCCAGGATCTCGTTGAAGGAGTTACCTTCGGAACCTGGAGGGCCGTAGTTGCCCAGCAGATCAACGTAGAAGTTGATGGCAGCGCGCCATTCGTCGCTGTCGATGGTTGGCTTGTAGTCAGCGTCAAACCATGCGCCACCGAAAGAGTTCACCATGGTCGTGATAAACGCCATGTTGTCACCCCAACCTGGCTTACCGCGCAGGCAGGCACCGTAAACGCCGTTGTCTGGGTCATGCATCGCAGCCGCTGCGGCCTTGATGTTGTCCCAGCTGTCGTTGTCCGCGATGCTAACGCCGGCGGCATCGGTCAGATCCTTGCGGTACATAACCATGGAGCTTTCGCCGTAGAACGGTGCGGCATACATGGTGCCCTCATGGGACAGGCCTGCGCGGATCGCGGGCAGGATGTCGTTCATATCGTAATCTGCGCCGAACTCAAGCGGCTCGATCCAGCCTGCGGCACCCCAAATAGGCGCTTCCTGCATGCCGATGTTGATGACGTCATACTGGCCGCCACCTGTTGCAGTGTCAGATGTCACCTGCTCACGCAGAACGCCTTCTTCCAGAGAAACCCAGTTCAGCTTTACGCCGGTTTCCGCAGTGTAGGCTTCTGCAACTTTTTGCATGTTGATCATGTGGCCATTGTTCACAATCGCGATGGTCAACTCTTGGGCTTGGCTGACACCAACGGTCGCCACTGTCAGCGCCGTTGCGCCAAACAAAGCATTCTTAAGAGACATCATTTTCCTCCCTGATGTGATGCTGGCGATAGGTTAGGCGTCAAGTAGTCCCGCAGTCAATTAAAATTTATCCCGCGTAAAGTTTTTTCGATTATCTAAATCTTTTCATATTCTTACGCGGATCGCCTCATCACCAACCGCCCCTCAAACATAGAGATATCGCGCTGTTTCAGGCGCTCTCCACTGTCAATGATGCTCAGAATCGTATCAACGCTGCGTTTCCCGATGGAGGTATAATCCTGCGAGATCGTCGTCAGGCTTGGGCAGGTGTAGCGCGCAAAGGGGTGGTCATCATGTCCGGCAATCCGCATCTGGTCACCAGGCTCAATCCCGACCCGTACACCCGCTTCATAGGCCGCAGACAGCAAACCAATCGCCAGTCGGTCGTTTGAACAAAGGACCGTCTTGCTGGGCAACCGGCCTTCGGCAATGGCGCGACCGCCCTCTTGAAAGCCGATCTGTTCAAAATCCCACCCATTGCCTTCAACACGCACAAACGTCGGTTCATGGCCCAGACGTTTCATCGCCTGTTCATAGGCCACACGACGCTTGTAAGCATTGGGGTTGACCGGGTGCTGCATTTCAAAAAACGTCGGTGCCTCGCCTGAGCGGCACAGATATTCGACAATCAAGCCGACGCTTTGACCGTTATCCGAGCCAAAGAAAGCCTCCCCCACCCCATCAATGTTTGCATCAAAGAGAACCGTTGGGATGTGCTCTGCAAACTCCGCCACCGCCTCCACCCGTGAGGCCCGCCCCAAAGGGGCCAGCAAAACACCCGCAGGTTTGATGGCGCGCAGATTTTCGAGGTTGGAAACCTCCTGCTCCGGCCCGGCATGAGAGCTGAGCAACAAGGGGGTAAAGCCGGCCTCCAGAATAAGCCCTTCAATGATCCGCGCGATGGCTGCAAAAAAGGGATCGGTCAGGTACGGCACGACCAAACCGATGTTTTTGGTCTGCCGCCTGTTTTGGTTCACGGCATAGATATTGGGCCGGTAATCATATTGCTCCAACGCGGCCTGGATCTTGGCTCGCGTCGATTTGCGCACGCTGCTGGGGTCGTTGAAGTATTTTGACACCGTCGGACGCGAGATACCAATGACGGCAGCAAAGTCCTCCATGTTCCTGATTTTATGGTTGGCCATGGCGTCCAGGCTCCCAACTTAGCAAAGCGTAGGCAGCACCATACTTTGCGCGCGACAAATTAAAAGCCCGGCGCGTCAATTTTGGAAATTGGGTGGATTTGAACGGTAAGAGGTAAGCAGGCAGCGCGTCGTGGGGTATGCTGGGGATACCATGAGATCGCGTCGCCCTGGGGGCGGGTGACTGGGCAAGATAAAGGAAAGTTTGGTGGCGGAGACGAAGGGATTCGAACCCTCGAGACGGTTTCCCGCCTACTCCCTTAGCAGGGGAGCGCCTTCGACCACTCGGCCACGTCTCCGCTGACCCGTCTACAAGGGTTCCCCCTCAATCACAAGGCCAAAAATCCGGGGCTGGCGGGATTTTCGGATGCTGCGCTGAAATCACCGGCCTGAGAGCTGCAAGAGCACGCAAGGCCCGCACATCAGGCAGCGATGTTGCAACCCCCGTCACGCAGCCTCTCAAACCAACACGCAGCAGTGAACACTTGTGCGTTGAGAGGGGCGGCCATCACCCCCACTTAAAGTCCATCAAGACACCGGGCATCAGACCCGCACGCCCTTTAGGAAAGGATCCAAAATGAGAGTTCTTTTTGCAACCAGCCTCGCCGCCGCTTTGGCCACTGCAGCACTGGCGGACAAATCCGACCGGTACAATGATCTGCGTCTGGACACAGGCACCTCCCAAGCCTCAGCCGAGGCGCCTGCCGCAACACCAGTTGCTTTGTCCACAAAGAACGATGAGGGCACGGCCTCATCCTACCCCTACGCCAACCCTTACGGCGTCGGGCCTTACAACGACAGCCGCTAAAAACCAGGCTCCGGCGGGCTTTGGCCTGCCGGGGCTTACGTGTTGAAAAGGAAGTGCAAAACGTCACCGTCCTTGACGACGTACCCTTTGCCTTCAGCGCGCATTTTGCCCGCCTCTTTGGCAGGTGCCTCTCCGCCCAAACTCACGTAATCATCAAATGCGATGGTCTCGGCGCGGATAAAGCCCTTTTCAAAATCACCGTGGATGACCCCCGCCGCCTTTGGCGCGGACGTGCCGGACTTGATGGTCCAGGCGCGGGCCTCTTTGGGGCCGACCGTAAAGTAGGTTTCGAGATGCAAAAGCTCGTATCCCGCGCGGATCAACCGATCAAGACCGGCTTCTTTCAGCCCCATCTCTTCGAGGAACATTTCCGCTTCATCATCTTCAAGCTGGCTGATTTCTTCTTCGATCTGCGCTGAGATAATGACATGGGCATTGCCCTGCGCGGCGGCCATCTCGGCAACCTTTGCTGAAAAGTCATTTCCATCTGCGGCCTCGGCCTCGCCAACGTTACAGACATACAAAACTGGCTTGGTGGTCAGCAGTTGCAGCATCCGCCAGGCTTTGGCGTCTTCTTTGTCCACCTCGACCACGCGGGCGGGCTTGCCTTCTTCGAGAGCCGCAAGCGCCATATTCATCAGCCGCTCTTGCTGCACCGCTTCCTTGTCACCACCGCGCACTTTGCGCACGATGTTCTGCAGGCGTTTGTCGATGCTTTCGATGTCGGCCAGCATCAACTCAGTCTCAATGGTTTCGGCGTCTGCCACTGGATCAACCCGGCCTTCCACATGGGTGACGTCTCCATCCTCAAAACACCGCAGCACATGGGCAATGGCGTCCACTTCGCGGATGTTGGCCAAGAACTGGTTGCCCAGCCCCTCCCCTTTGGAAGCCCCTTTCACAAGGCCGGCGATGTCCACAAAGGTCATCCGCGTCGGGATGATTTGTTTGGAGTTTGCGATCTCAGCCAGCTGGTTCAGCCGCGCATCTGGAACCGCCACTTCGCCCACGTTGGGTTCGATGGTACAAAAAGGAAAGTTCGCCGCTTGCGCCGCCGCCGTCCGGGTAAGCGCGTTAAAGAGGGTCGATTTGCCAACATTTGGCAGACCCACAATTCCCATCTTGAAGCCCATGATACTGTCCTTCCTGTTCGGATGCTGGCGCTCTCCTAGGGGCTGTTGTCACAGCGCGCAAGGGTGCGGGGACCGGATGCCCCGCGCCACCACAGAAAATCCCACAAACTGCGGCCATTCTGAGCGGTTGATCGTCAAATCTGCATTGATTTCCGGGCGGGGTTTCGGCATTGCACAACGGCTAGACATGCGAAAGGTGCCGCCATGACCCGGATTGATGCGAAATTTGCTGATTTGAAGGCCAAAGGAAAGAAGGCTTTTGTTTCCTACATCATGGCGGGTGATCCCAGCTATGACACCTCCCTTGAGGTTATGAAGGGACTGCCAGCCGCAGGTGTTGACGTTATTGAGCTGGGCCTGCCCTTTACCGATCCGATGGCTGACGGCCCAACGATCCAGTTGGCAGGGCAGCGCGCACTGGACGGCGGCATGACATTGCAAAAGACCTTGGACATGGCGGCAGCCTTTCGCCAAGAGGATGACACCACGCCAATTGTCTTGATGGGCTATTACAACCCGATCTACTCAATGGGCGTTGACGCGTTTCTCAAAGCGGCAGCAGCAGCGGGCATTGACGGGCTGATCGTTGTGGATTTGCCACCCGAAGAAGACGCCGAATTGTGCATTCCGACGCAGAACGCAGGTCTGAACTTTATCCGTCTGGCCACCCCAACGACTGATGACAAACGTTTGCCGCGGGTGGCGCAGAACACCTCGGGTTTTGTCTATTACGTCTCCATCACCGGCATCACCGGCGCGGCTGAGGCCAACGCAAGCGAAGTCGCCCCCGAGGTTGCGCGCATTCAAAGCGCCAGCGGATTGCCCGTTGTTGTGGGCTTTGGCGTCAACACACCCGATAAATCCAAAGCGATCGCAGAGGTAGCCGACGGCGTTGTCGTAGGCTCGGCCATCGTGTCGCGGATCGGCAAGGGCGACAGCGTCAGCGATGTGCTGGCCTTTGTCAAAACGCTGTCTGATGGGGCGCACGCGGCCTAACATCTGCGGCGGATCAGAGCGAGGCCCTATTGCGCGTCCCGCGCGGCATCCATGTATTCGCGCAGGCGCACCAGCGTCGGCAGCATCTCAGTAATCTCAGCCACATTAAGCTTTTGGACCATCGTACCAAACGCAGGCGCCAGCTGGGATATCGTGTCTTCGCGCATTTTGCGGCCCTTATCTGTCAGCCACACCGTTTTTGACCGACCATCCTGCGGATTGGCCCGCAGTTCCACATAGCCGCCAGCAGCCAGCCCTTTGAGCGTATGTGTCATAGATGTTTTGGGCACCTGGAACGCGCGGGCCATATCAATCGGCACGGCCCCGTCGCCCCGGTTGATCAGGTGGTTGATCACCGCAAAATGCGGCGCGATCAAACCATCGGGCAGCCGCGCCTCAAGCTGAGCGCGGCTGAGTTGTTCGATGATGCCGATCTCTTTGAATACTTCAAACAGCAAGCGTGGGTCAGACTGTGCCACGGGTCAGTTTCGCCTCCAAAGGCCAGCGCGGGGTGCGCGACGTCTGCGGACCATACCCCAGCCGTCCGAGCATTTGAACCGTATGTCCGTCCGGGGCCAACATGCGATGTGCCTTTGTATAAAGCTCTGACATCTCTGGGTATTCCTGCAAGGCTTGCGAAACAGGGTGCAACGAAAGCCCCATGCGCGTGGTGGTCAGGTTCAACCGCAACCAGCGGCGGCCCGTTTCGATCTGATCCACGCGGGTGTTGGTGGCTGAGGTCAGAACCGCATAGGCAGGCGTGGCTGACAACATCTCTTTGTAGGTCACGGCTCCCTGCTGGAACGCGATGCTTTCAGGATCCGATATCGCCTCACGGCTCAGCACCCCCGCGACCATGAGGCTTTCCAGAAATGCCCCACCCAGATCAATGCCGTCCGGGGTTGCGTTGATCTCTCTCTTGCCCATCCGCATCAAATCAACGCTTTCTTTCATGGTGTGCGGGGTCAGGGTTTCGACCAACCACGCATCAAAGGTGAGATCGCGCAGGGCCTGCACCATATCGGCATCGGTATGGATGTCGGCGCTAAGCTCCAATTCATTGGCCAATGTTGCGGGGACGGGCCGATCTTCGAACGGTTCTTTGCAAGACCCCCGCGCCATCATGTGCTGTGCCAACGGGTCAGCCTGTCCGCCCTTAGTGAAACGCGCATGCGCAAAAGGGCCCGCTTCGCCTTCAGGGAACAGAGTGAGGTCAACGGCATATCCTTCCGCGCCCGCGGCCAGCACCATCTGCTCAACAAAGCAGCCCAGACCGATGAAAATCTGGCGGTCAAAGGGATCAGTCTCAGGCAGGCGGCGCGCCAAGTCGCGGTGCAAAACCACTTCATCCTCACCGACCAACTCAACCTTCCACGGCTGCAGGTTGTGCGGGTTTGGGGCCAAAAGCGCGTAGCTAAGCGCATTCTTGCGCGGGTCGTCATAACCACCGGCCAGCCCCCATGGGGCGATGGCGTCATGAGGTGTACGTGTCGTGGCGAAGCCAGCAGCAGCCGCAGACGCGGCCAAGATGGTGCCCCCACCAATAAGGGATAGGGCTTTGCGACGGGAAAGGGTCATGGGTTTCTCCAATTTGGTACGATATTGCACTATCTGATATAGTACAATATCGCACCAATCAATGCTGAATCCGCAAAAACTGATCTTTGATTTGATATTTCTTCACCCCATTGGTAAGCAAAGGTGACCAATTACGGAAAATAGCCATGCCCGTCATCACAAACATCGAAGATCTCAAGCGTATTTATCAGCGGCGCGTGCCGCGCATGTTCTATGACTACTGCGAATCTGGCAGCTGGACGGAACAGACCTTTCGCGAAAACTCATCCGACTTTGACAAGCTCCGCCTGCGCCAGCGTGTGGCCGTGGATATGTCAGGACGCAGCACCGCGTCGCAGATGATCGGTCAGGATGTGGCCATGCCCGTGGCGCTGGCCCCCGTGGGGCTGACCGGTATGCAACGCGCGGATGGTGAGATTAAAGCAGCCAAGGCCGCGCTGAAGTTTGGCGTGCCCTACACCCTGTCCACCATGTCCATCAATTCCATTGAAGACATAGCGGAGGCGACCAAAGCACCGTTTTGGTTCCAGCTCTATACCATGCGCGATGCTGACTACATCAGCCGGCTCATTCAACGTGCCAAGGACGCGAATTGCTCAGCATTGGTAATCACGCTTGATCTGCAAATCCTCGGCCAGCGGCACAAAGACCTTAAAAACGGGCTCTCAGCTCCGCCCAAACTGACGCCCAGCACCATCGCCAATCTGATGACCAAATGGGCCTGGGGCATTGAAATGCTCAGCGCCAAGCGGCGGGAGTTTGGCAACATCGTGGGTCACGTTCACGGTATCTCGGACGCGTCCAGCCTGGGTGCATGGACGGCGGAACAGTTTGATCTGACGCTGGACTGGAAGAAGATCGAAAAGCTCAAAGAGCAATGGGGCGGCAAGGTCATTCTCAAAGGTATTCTGGATGCCGAAGACGCGAAAATGGCGCTCAAAGTGGGGGCAGATGCCATTGTGGTGTCCAACCACGGCGGCCGTCAGCTGGATGGCGCAATGAGTTCAATCAGCATGCTGCCCGCCATTCTGGACGCTGTGGGCGACAAGATTGAGGTCCATCTAGACAGTGGCATCCGCTCTGGGCAGGACGTGCTGAAAGCGCTGGCGCTGGGAGCCAAGGGCACCATGATTGGCCGCGCCTATGTGTACGGTTTGGGGGCTATGGGCCAGCAGGGCGTCGAAACCGCGCTCGACGTGATTCAAAAAGAGCTCGATACAACCATGGCGCTTTGCGGTGAGACCAATGTGAACAATCTGGGCCGACATAACCTGCTGATCCCGGATGACTTCGGCGGACGCTGGCAAGCCTAGCGTCCCCCTGCTACAGCTTGGCGCATGTTAGTCTTCTTGCGCCATAGCCTTGCTTTTCTTGCCACCCCGAAAACCGGGACAACTGCGGTTGAGATGGCGTTGCGCGGGCGGGCCGAGATCATATTCTCCAAAAACCGCAAGCACATCACCGCCGCGCGCTATGCCAACAAGGTTGCACCGTTTCTTGAAGACACCTTTGGCGTGCGCCCCGCATCGGTTGCGGTTATGCGCGAACCAGTGGCGCAGCTGCGCAGCTGGTATAAATACCGCAGCCAAGAGCGTCTGAACGGCACAGAGACCAGCACCAGCGACTTAAGCTTTGATGACTTTGTGCAAGAGGTGATCTCTGAGACCCTCCGAAACGTGCCCAGATTGGGCGGCAGTTCAGCTTTCTGACCAATGGCGCGGGCGAGGTGCAGGTCGATCACCTTTTTGCATATGAGCACATGGAAGACTTCTTGCTCTTCCTGTCTGAACGTCTTGAAACACCGGTAGAGATTGAGGCGCGCAACATCTCTCCGCCGCGCGACGCCCCGCTGAGCGATGGTGTTTTGGCCGCTTTGCGCCAAGCGCGGGCTGAAGACTTTGCGCTTTATGACCAGATCTTAGCCGCGGGCGGACACCTCAGCACCTGACCGCGCGTCCAGCCAGCATGGGGATGAGGATCAAGGCCACCAGCGCCAAGATCCCCGCCACCATATAAAACGCAGCACGCAGCCCCGCCCCTTCGGACACAAGCCCCATCAAGGGCGGCCCAAAGATGAACGCGCTGGAGCCGATAACAGAAGCCCGGCTAATCGCCGCCATCCGCGCCTGGGGTGCAACCACGCGACCGACCAAGGCGATGGCCAGCGGGAAGACAACCGAGATCCCAAACCCCGCCACCGCAAAGCCCGCAAGCGCCAAACTAACGTTGGGAGCCACCCCGGCCAGCACCACGCCGAAGGCCGCAACAAGGGTCGCCGCGATCATCAGCGTGGTGTCTTTGACATATTTGACGGCCACATGGCCCATCATACGCCCTATGCCCATCGCCAACCCCAACAGCGCCGGGCCCAACGCCCCCTCAGCAGGCGAGCCGCCCAAGGTGCGTTCCAGATGCAGGGCGGACCACCCCTCTGTCGCGGATTCCGCAAAGATCGCGGCGCATAAAACCACGCCCGCCAAGATCACCACAAACAGGGGCATCTGGTTTGCCCCTGTCGTCTGCGCCTCAACGACCTGCGGCGGCTTGTCAAAGGACAGTACCGCCAAGACCACCAGAACGCACAGCATCATTGCCATAATGATCGCGGGGCTTAGCGCCGCGGTGCGCAACGCGCCGGTCACCAGCGCCGCCCCTGCATAGGCAAAGGAATAAACAGCATGGGTAAGGCTCATCAACGTGCGCCCGGTGTCTTCTTCCACCTCTGAGACGCGCGCATTCACCAGCACGTCAATCACGCCCGACCCCATGGAGGTCAAGAGCATGGCAAAGACCAGCACCGCTATATTGGCCGAAACCCCCGCCCCCATCATGCCCAAACCAACGCCCAAAATGGCCAGGGGCATCGCATAGCCCCCTGCCAGCCGGCGGCTAAGCGGGGCCATCCACATCGCGGCCAACGCCCCGATGGAGGCGAATAGAAACGCGATCCCGTAAGCGCCGTCTGAGGCACCAACCTGCGCCTTGATCACTGGCATCTGGGCGAAATAGACCGACCAAGCCGCACCAATGGCGACAAAGCCCATCAGCGGTTTTCTGGCAAGATAAAGGTCGTGTCGCAGCCCCATGGCGCGGATGTGACACGACAGCCCATCCTTGCCAAGCCACAAGGGCAGATTTGCCCTTTTCACATGGGCCAAAGCCGTCTATAGGCACGGCTTCACGCGGGAATACAGCCTTGGAGGATTCCCGCCCTAACCAATTGGAGAATTACAATGGCCGGAGAGATTCCAAATCTTCAAGCCGAGGAACGGACGGGGACAGGCAAGGGCGCCGCTCGTCAGGCACGCCGTGATGGCATGGTTCCTGGGATCATTTTTGGTGGCGACAAAGACCCGCTGCCGATCAACATCCCCTTTAACAAACTGCTGACAATGCTGCGTAAGGGCCGGTTTAAATCCACCCTGTTCAACATGCAGGTCGAAGGCCACGAAGACGTGCGCGTGATCTGCCGCGATGTGCAGCGTCACGTTGTCAAAGACCTGCCAACGCACGTGGACTTCATGCGTCTGCGTCGCACCACAAAGGTGAACCTCTTCATCAACGTGGACGTCACCGGCGAAGAAAACAGCCCCGGCCTGCGCAAAGGCGGCGTGCTGACCCTGGTACGTCCCGAAGTTGAGCTGGTTGTGACCGCGGCAGACATCCCTGAGAGCCTGGTTATCGACGTGTCCTCTATGGACGTGGGCGACAACCTGACCATCTCTGACGTGGCTCTGCCAGCCGGTGCCAAGCCAACCATCGACCGTGACTTTGTGATTGCACAGCTGTCCGCGCCATCTGCGCTGGCCTCTCAGTCCAACGATGACGACGGCGAAGAGGGCGAAGGCGAAGAAGCCGCAGCCGAGGCTGCCGCAGATTAATCTGCCCCCTCTACCGGGACTACAAAAAGAAAAGGGGTCGCCATTGGCGACCCCTTTTGCGTCTCTGAGGGCGGGCTCAGAACGGGCTGTCCAAAACGCCAATCAAGGGCATCAAGAATTCGCCACCGCTCGCGGCCTGCGCATCTGCATAGAACTGGTCTGTGGCACTCACTGCCGCTGACACACTGCCAGCGGATCCGTCAAACAGGTCCATCACGTTTGACGCATTGGTCACGTCCGACATGCCCCGGGTGATTGAGAAATAGGTGCCGATGTCGGTCTTGTTATCAAGATACGCGCGGTCAGCCAGCTGCTGATCAATCACAGCCTGACCAAAGGACGGATCAATGTCCGTGCGCGCGCCGCGCAGGATCTCAAGGATGAACACATCACGTGCCGCACCTGCGTTCAGCTGTCCAACCCAGAAATCAAACCCTTCCTGATCCGGCGCACGGCCAAAGACGTTGTTGTAGATCGTGGTCACGAAGGTCTCATTCGTGGTGCCTGCAGGATAGGCCGCTTGCGTCTCAGGCTGCGGGGTAAAGAGCGCAGCCATACCATCAAGCGACAACCCATCAGAGAAGGCATTGGCCCAGAACAGCAATCCAACCGCATCTGGTGCGCGGTCAAAGTAGGCGATATAAAGCTCAATGATCTGGTTGAAATCACCCGCACCCAGGTTCAGCGCCCCATCATAGGTTGCCAATTCAAGCGGCTGGCCACCTAGCAGCGGGATCTCATTGCCAAAATCAAGGAATTCGACATTTGCCAGCGTATCGCGGCCCTGCCCGCCGGGGCGGTGATCTTCGATCACAAAGCCGCCGCGCGAAATTTCAAGCGTGTAGTTGTTCTGATCCCCTTCGAAAAAGGCCGTATCCACGCCACCCAGACCATCAAAGGCATCATCGCCGGGCCCGCCTTCCAAGCGGTCATCGTCAGGTGTGCCAATGGTCAGGCTGCTTTCTGACAGGGCCACGCCTGGAAAGGTTGAGAAGTTGATGCTTTGACCCGGCGCAAAGGGGCCACTGGAAACGGGTGTAAGGCTTTCATAGCTATCGACCCAAGCATAATATTCCTCCAGCGTTCCAATGGCGGGGAACGGATCACCATCCAGGACGATCCCAACCCGTGCGCCAAAATCTGCAGATGCCACCATGACGATGCTGCGGTTTCCACCGCCCCATGTGATCTCAAAGACCGCATGGTAATTGCTGTCAGGGATCACAAGCGCGCCGTTATCGACGGTCTTGGACACGATTGTTTGGTTCAATGACACAACATTCGTATCGCCCAGACCATCAAAGGACTCCGTGCGGATCACATCATAGCTAAAGGTGGGCGCACTGTTGGGTGCCACAAATACCATCTCAGAGGTAAATGCGTTGTTCGGGATAAAATTATCATCCGCCGCAATGACATAGGCGGGAAGGGTGTACGTCGTCACTGGATATCCAACTCTTGTTTGTTACGCTGCCAGCCCAGGTTCAGCCGGGTCTTTACACTTATTGCTCTGCCCAAAAGCAGAAAACTGCGGCGATAATATGGTGTTTGGATGGATTGGGCCGAAAAAGTGCCGCCTTTGCAATCTTAGCGTTTCACAACCGGCGCAATCGGCAATTCCCCGCGGGCTTGGGCGCATTCCCTTTCGGCCAGCAGGGGCTTAGAGTATGCTCAGATGGCGCAGGATACTCACATGAAACTCATCGTCGGCCTTGGAAATCCGGGGGCAAAATATGCCCGCAACCGTCATAATATCGGCTTTATGGCGCTGGATCAGATCGCCTTGGACCACGGCTTTGGCGGGTGGAAATCCAAACATCAAGGCAGCGTCAGCGAGGGGCGTTTCGGCTCTGAGCGTGCGGTGCTGCTCAAGCCTGAAACCTTCATGAATAACTCTGGTCAATCGGTGCAGGCGGCGATGCGGTTTTACAAACTGGACAGCACCGACATCATCGTGCTGCATGATGAAATTGATCTGGCACCTGGCAAGGTGAAATGCAAATCCGG
The DNA here is from genome assembly GCF_055693825.1 of Sulfitobacter sp. GN1-4. NCBI lineage: Bacteria > Pseudomonadati > Pseudomonadota > Alphaproteobacteria > Rhodobacterales > Roseobacteraceae > Sulfitobacter > Sulfitobacter sp. GN1-4. The sequence goes on from NZ_JBVFUQ010000003.1 coordinate 3,123,164, forward strand.
GGGCGGCCATGCCGGTCACAACGGATTGCGTTCCATCCACGCGCACATCGGTCCGCATTATGACCGCGTGCGTCTGGGCGTGGGCCATCCTGGCCACAAGGATGCGGTGCCCGGCTATGTGCTGCGCGATTTTCCGAAAGCCGATGAAGAATGGCTTGATAACGTACTGCGCGGCATCGGAGACGGGGCGGCGCATCTGGCCGCTGATGACACGGCCAAGTTCCTTAATGCCGTGGCCATGCGGGTGAACCCGCCACGCTCTGGTACCGGCAAAAAAGGACCGGCGGGGGCCAAAAAGGCTGCCACCGCGCCGCAAAACTCCGCCCCCCAAAGCGCCCCACCTCCGGCTGAGGCCGAGGAGGCCACCAAATCACCGCTGCAAAAGCTGATGGAACGGTTCAGGTGACACCGCTTCAGGCGGCCTTTACCGACCAAGCAAAAGCCTGCGCAAGCATGGGGTCGCCCTTTATGGGCCGCCTGCTGACTTTGCTGGCCGCGCATTGGCCCCAGCAAAGCGCACTTGGCGCGCACCTTGCGTCCTTCACCGGTGATGTTGGGCCATCTGGCCATTCTCTGCCGCTGCGAGTGGCCGCAGGATTACATGCGCTTGTCTTGAACAACGCAGCTCCCGACCTCGCCGCAGTTTACCCGCCGCATGAGGCCTCTGACGGCGCTTTGACAGCGGCAGTCCTTAAGGCGCTGCAAAGCCATGAAGGCTTTCTGCTGGAATGGACCAAAAGCCCGCCCCAAACCAACGAAGTGCGCCGCTCAGCTGCTTTGATCGCCGGCGCCCGGGTGGCTGTCGCACATTTCGATTTACCCATTCACCTGTCAGAGCTTGGGGCCAGCGGCGGTCTGAACATGATGTGGGATCACTATGCCCTGGAGATCGACGGCGGACGCTTGGGGCATGATATTCCTGCGGTGGTTTTCACCCCCAATTGGGATGGGCCGCGCCCGCCAGGTACCTCGCCGCAGATCGCCTCACGCGCAGGTGTTGATCTGACGCCGCTGGACCCAAGCCGCCCAGATCACCTGTTGCGCATGATGGCCTATCTTTGGCCGGATCAACCCCAGCGGCTCAGCATGACCCGTGCCGCGGCCTCCATCGTATCAGAGCCACCAGTCCAAGGGGATGCCATTGATTGGCTTGCGCCCCGGCTGGCCAGCGCTCCGCAGGGTCATCTACACCTGATCCAACACACCGTGGCATGGCAATATTTCCCCAAGGCGGCGCAATCACGGGGCACCGCCCTGATTAAGGCAGCGGGCGCGCAGGCCACGCCGAACCGGCCGCTGGCCTGGCTGTCTATGGAAGCGGATGCCGACACCCCCGCCAAAGGCGGGGCCGCACTTATACTCAGGCTCTGGCCTGGGGATATAACATTGCACCTTGGTCGGGCTGATTTTCATGGCCGTTGGATCAAATGGCAGGGGCCGAGTTAGGCATACCGTGCTGGCCCCTCGCGCGGGCATGTGTTTGACTGGCGGGATAGCAGGAGGGGGGCAGAGATGCGCACATTTGGAAAATGGCTGGGTCGGATCTTGTTGGCACTCGCCGTGCTGGCCGTCTGCGTGGGGCTTTGGAAGCGCGAGGAAATTACCCGCCTGCTGGCCGTAAACTCACTTTTCAGCGCAGAAAAGATCGTTGCGAATTTCTCCAACATGGACGCCGCATTCCTGTCCGTTCCGGTCTCCCGTGGCAATGGCCCCACCAGCGAGCTGCCCTACGGGCCGGAAACCACCCTGCCCCCGTCGGTTGAACAATGGACCATAGACCGGCAGGTCACAGCACTGTTGGTGATGAAAGAGGGGAGTATCGTCTATGAAAATTACTTTCTTGGCACCGGCCCCGACGACAAGCGCATCAGTTGGTCGGTTGCCAAAAGCTATCTCTCGGCGCTTGTCGGGATCTTGCTTGAGGAAGGTATCATCGCCTCTCTCGATGATCAGGTGACGCAATATGCGCCGCTTTTGAAAGGCACCGCCTACGATGGGGCCACCCTGAAGAACGTGATGCAGATGGCCAGCGGCGTGGTCTTTGACGAAGACTATCTGGATCCCAAATCTGACATCAACCGCATGGGCCGTGTTCTGGCCCTGGGCGGTGAGATGGACAACTTTGCTGCTGGGCTGACCGAAACCTTTGCCGCGCCGGGGGCGGAATGGAAATACGTCTCAATCGACACCCATGTCATTGGCATGGTCGTGCGAGGGGCGACCGGACGCGCCATCGCCGATCTTCTGAGCGAGAAGATCATCGCCCCCTTGGGGTTGGAGCATACGCCCTACTACCTGGCCGACGGCGTCGGCACCGCCTTTGTGCTGGGCGGTTTGAACATGACAACGCGCGATTATGCACGCTTTGGGCAGATGTTCCTGCAAGGGGGCACCTGGCAAGGTCAGCAGATTGTGCCCGCTGATTGGGTCGCCGCCTCTACCGCGCCCACCGCCCCCACAGCGGAGGGGAAAATCGGCTATGGATATCAGTGGTGGATCCCGCAAGGGGCCGCACCTGGGGTCTATCTGGCCCGTGGCATTTACGGCCAATACATCTATATCGACAGCAACAGAGACGTCGTGATTGCCACCAACGCCGCCGATCGCAAATTCCGCGAAAAGGGCGTATCGCAGCAAAACATCGACATCTTCCGCCAAATTGCTGAGAGTTTGTGAGCTATGGAACCAGATGAAAGCGTGAATGTGCTAGAAGGGCCGCTGGCCCTGTGTGGCACCGATCCTGTGACAGGCTTCTTTCGCGATGGCCATTGCAACACATGCGCGGCCGATCAGGGCAGCCACACGGTCTGTGCGGTGATGACGGCAGAGTTTCTAGCCTACTCCAAATATGTCGGCAATGATCTCAGCACGCCGCGGCCTGAATTCAATTTCGCCGGGCTCAATCCAGGCGATCCGTGGTGCCTGTGTGCGGGAAGGTTTCTGCAAGCCGCAGATGAGGGATGCGCGCCGAAAGTGCACCTAGAGGCCACACACAAACGCGCGCTGGACGTGGTGCCGCTGGACATCCTGAAAGCGCACGCACTTTAGGGTCAACGATGGCCGGGCGCGCGTGTCCGAGGCGCCCGTGTGATGCGGCAAAACAGCGTTCTTTGAGGGACGTGAAGCGCTCTTGGGCGAAGACACCGCATAACTCCCTGAAGCCTTAAAATGCGGCTCCGGTTTGTCGCGCGGATATACGGACTTGCTTTAGACAAACGAAAGCCGGGGCCGCAGACCCCGGCTTTTTTGACATTCAGATAGACGCCCTGCTCAAAAGATCAGGCAAACTCACCCATCTCAAAGCCCAGCGCGCGGGCCACGGTGAAGATATCCTTGTCGCCGCGACCACACATGTTCATGCAAATGATGTGATCTTTGGGCAGGTCCGGGGCAATCTTCATGACATGGGCCAAAGCGTGGCTTGGCTCCAGGGCCGGAATGATGCCTTCTTGCTCACAACACAGCTGGAACGCTGCCAAAGCCTCTTTGTCGGTGATCGACACATATTCTGCGCGGCCAATGTCATGCAGCCAGGCATGCTCAGGCCCGATCCCGGGATAGTCCAGACCCGCTGAAATGGAGAACCCTTCCAGGATCTGCCCATCGTCGTCCTGCAACAGATACGTCCGGTTGCCATGCAACACACCAGGACGCCCCCCGGTAAGCGAGGCACAATGCTCCATCTTGTCGTTCACACCTTTGCCACCGGCCTCTACCCCGATGATCCCAACCTCTTTGTCGTCAAGGAACGGATAGAAAAGGCCCATCGCGTTGGAGCCGCCGCCAATCGCGGCGATCACTGTGTCCGGCAGCCGGCCCTCGGCGGCCTCCATTTGCGTGCGAACCTCTTTGCCGATGATGCTTTGGAAATCGCGCACCATTGCCGGATACGGGTGCGGACCAGCCACGGTCCCGATGCAATAGAAAGTGTCGCGCACATTGGTGACCCAGTCCCGCAGCGCGTCGTTCATCGCATCTTTCAAAGTGCCGCGGCCTGATGTCACAGGTACGATCTCAGCGCCCAAAAGGCGCATGCGGAACACGTTAGGGGCCTGACGTTCCACGTCATGTGCGCCCATATAGACCACGCATTTCAAACCGAATTTGGCACAGACCGTTGCGGTGGCCACGCCATGTTGGCCCGCACCGGTTTCCGCAATGATGCGTTTCTTGCCCATACGGCGGGCCAGAATGATCTGTCCCAACACGTTGTTGATCTTGTGCGCGCCCGTGTGGTTCAGCTCATCGCGCTTCATATAAACCTTGGCACCGCCCAGATGCTCTGTCAGCCGCTCCGCATAATAAAGCGGGCTTGGCCGGCCCACGTAATGCGTCCATAGGTCGTTCATCTCGGCCCAGAAGCTTTCGTCGGTCTTGGCCTTCTCATACTGCTCTTCCAGCTCAAGAATGAGCGGCATCAGGGTTTCGGACACGAAACGCCCGCCAAAATCCCCGAAGCGTCCGTTTTCATCCGGGCCTGTCATGAAACTGTTGAAAAGATCGTTGGCCATGCGCCGTCTCCCCTGTGGATCAGATCAGACGTGTAGCGCAGGGGCGCGGCAGGTGGAAGGCGGACTTTCTAAAAAGTCCGTGGCGAAGGCTTCAAAGCCTTCGTGCCGATTTCTTGCAAGAAATCGCCCACCCTCTCTAGTCAAAGAGCTTAAACAGCTCCTCTTTTAGCTTGTCCTCTACCCGGTCCTTGACCGCATCCTCAACCGATTGCCCCTCTTCGCGCACCACGCCCAGCTCTTCTTCCAGCTTTTGCTCAACCTTTTGCTTCACCCGTTCCTCCGCGCGTTCTTTTTCTTCGCGGAAATTCAGATCAATCGCCGCCTGCACATCAGCTGAGATCTTGGGATCTGCCCAGGGCCCAACAATTCGCACCGGCACGGCCAACCCGCGCCCTTGGTTCACGCGCAGCGCCTTCGGCGTGACCGTATAGTCGATGGTCTGCGCCCCCAGGTTCACCTGACCGGCACCGCGTGCATCAAAGTTCGGCAAGAGCATCGCCAGGTCTTCGTTGCGCAGCACGCCGCTTTGCATTTCAAACGTCGCCGACAAGGCATCAAACACAGTTGTGCCGCCCTGACTGTCAAAATTGCCCAGCAGGTTATCCAGATCGATGCCTTCTATGGCCCCCCGCCCCACATTTACCGCACCCGATCCCGACAGGGAGCGCATGATCGCATCCACGCTTTGCCCAACTCCCAGGAAAGCCACTTCTGCATCGCCCTGCCCACTGAACCGCGTAAGATCCGCCAGATCGCCCAAGAGCGGTTGCATCTGAACCCCGCGCGCGCGCAGCTTGCCGCCAACGGACAGGCCACTGCGGTTGTTCATCACAAACTCACCCGTGAATTGCCCGCCGTAGCCTGCAACTTCACGCAACTCGAACACCATGCGAGAGCGGTCATTGCTCAGCAGCGTGCGGGTCGCGCCCAATTTCAACGCGCCCAGATCAATGCTGTCGGCGCGCAGTGAGATACCGCCGTTGAAGGCCGCAAGGCCGGAGGCATCAATCGCATCGCGGGGCCAGCCCGCCCCGATGGATTGTTCGCCTGTGTCCCCGCCCTCGGCCGCATTTGTCAGGACCCTAAGATCAAGCGCGCCCGCATTGAGCTGCGCGTTCACCTGCGGGACACCATTCAGATCAATGTCCGCAGCCCCGGTCAGGCGGTTGCCGCCCAGATCGGCCGTCAACGCGCGCAATGCCAACTTGCGATCCGGCGTCAGCGTCAGTTCCGTGGTGACCGTAGCACTGCGGCCCAGACCTTTGGGCAGCGCGACACCGCCCAATCCCAACGCGCTTAGAAAGCCCGATGTATTAGGCATGTCCAAGGACAATGCTCCCGCCACGGCCCCTTGCAGCGACGCGCGCCCCGCCAGGGCCAAGCGCCCCCCGCCAGCCTCAAGCGTGACGTCCACAGGCTGGACGTCTCCGCCCAAAAAGCCCGCAAACTTTTCGATCTGTGCGTCCAGCCGCACCCGTTCCCCCGCTGGGGTCACGGCCGCTTTGATCCCGGCGGCCCCGGCCGGGTCGGGCCAATCAAGGGTCAGATCCACTCCGCCATAGCTGACCAGATCCGCACCTTCGGCATCATAAATCAGCCTGGCATCCGTGATCACCAACCGCTCAATCGTCACCGCTTGCGGGCTGCGCGCCGCCGTTGTTTCGGTTTCTATCTGCGCCTCGCCCGTGGCATCGGTGAATTGCCAACTGGCCCGCCCATCTGCGCGGCTTTCCAGACGGATGGTGGGGCTTTGCGCCTCAATGTTGGTGATGCGGATCTCACCCCGCAAGAGCGCAGAGGCATCCACACCGATGGCCGCTTGTGCCGTGCTCAGCATCGCGCTTTCTTTGGCCCAATCGGCATTGCCAACTTCCAGGCCTTCGGCGCGCACGCCTAACACTGGCCAAAAGGTCATCGACACGTCGCCGCTGACGCTGACGTTGCGCCCGGTAAATTTACTCAGCTGATCGGTCGCGATCTGGGCAATCCGGTCTGCGGGGAGCATCAAGACGCCCACAACCGCCACCACGGCGATCAACATCACCACACCAATGATCCGCAAGATCCACTTCATCACGCTCTCCTCTGACGGGCTTTCGCAGCCGCTTGGCTTCCACTATAGCCGAGGCATGAGCACAAACCCACCAAATCTGCGCCCCGATTTAGCGCCTGCCGCAAAAATCACCGATCCCGCACGCCCCGGCCAACCCACCATCGGTATGGTGTCTTTGGGCTGCCCCAAAGCCCTGGTCGACAGCGAACGCATCCTGACCCGCCTGCGCGCAGAAGGCTACGGCGTGTCGCCTGATTATGCAGGCGCGGACGCGGTGATTGTGAACACCTGCGGGTTTTTGGATTCCGCCAAGGCCGAAAGCCTGGATGCGATTGGGGAAGCTCTAACCGAAAATGGGCGCGTCATTGTCACCGGGTGTTTGGGGGCAGAGCCGGATTACATCCGCGAAAACCATCCCAACATATTGGCGGTCACCGGGCCGCACCAATATGAACAGGTGCTTGATGCGGTGCATGACGCCGTGCCACCGGCCCCTGACCCCTTTGTTGATCTTCTGCCCGCGCAACAGGTTTCGCTAACGCCACGCCATTACAGCTATCTGAAAATCTCAGAGGGCTGTAACCACAAGTGCAAGTTCTGCATCATCCCGGATATGCGGGGCCGCCTGCAATCGCGGCCTGCCCATGCGATCATGCGTGAAGCGGAGCGGTTGGTGGAGAATGGCGTCAAAGAGCTGCTGGTGATTTCACAAGACACCTCTGCCTACGGCGTCGATATCAAACATGCTCAGGATCGCGGCCACCGGGCGCATATCACAGACCTGGCGCGTGACCTGGGCGGTCTGGGGGCCTGGGTTCGGTTGCATTACGTCTACCCCTATCCGCATGTGCGCCAGTTGATCCCCCTGATGGCGGAGGGGTTGGTGTTGCCCTATCTCGATATTCCGTTCCAACATGCCCATCCCGACACGCTCAAGCGGATGGCCCGCCCAGCCGCAGCATCCCGTACTCTGGATGAGATTGCCGCCTGGCGCGATGTCTGTCCTGATATCACCCTGCGCTCGACTTTCATTGTAGGCTATCCAGGAGAGACCGAGGCAGAGTTTCAGACGTTGCTTGACTGGATGGACGAAGCGCAGTTGGACCGGGTTGGGTGTTTTCAATATGAAAACGTGGAGGGCGCGCGCTCCAATGCTTTGCCTGATCATGTGCCGGCTGAGATAAAACAGGACCGCTGGGACCGTTTTATGGCCAAAGCACAGGCGATTTCGGAGGCCAAACTGGCCGCGAAAGTCGGCCAAAAGCTGGAGGTGATCGTGGATGAGATCGACGATGAGGCCGCCACATGCCGCACGAAATCAGATGCCCCTGAGATCGACGGCAATCTCTTTGTGGATGAGGGGTTTGAGAACCTGACTGTCGGCGATTTGGTGACTGTCGAGGTCGATGAGGCCGGGGAATACGATCTGTGGGGGCGACTGGTTTAAACGGTCCTGCCCTCTGAAGATGTTCTGCGCCATATCCGCCTGATCCCCCGCGCGTGCCAAGCACGGCGCGGCCCGAAATGGTCGTTCGCAAGCGGGCGGCCCCAGGATCGTGCAGCCCAAGCCGCCAGTAAATGAATCCCAAAACCCTCAGCAACAGACCAAAGCCACCGCTCGCAAATCCCCGCATTCTACCGGGCCAAAATAACTGATTTTCGTCCAAACCTTGCATTTGTTCATGTTATGTTCTATTTCTTAATCAACCGTTAAGAGGAGAACACAGCATGTCCTTCCAACCCACCTTTCCTGGCCTCTTTTCGCCAGCCCATGGCGCAGCACCTGTTGCAGAAGCACCCGTAACCCCCGCCAGCGAAAAGCAGATCGCTTATGCCAACAGCTTAGCCCAGCGCCACGGCACCAAGTTGCCCGAAGGGATCACCCGCGACCGAACCGCCCTGTCCAAATGGATCGACGCACACAAAACACCGGCGCCGCAGGGGCGCTTTGGCAGCTACCCGTCGTCCAAGCAGGTGGCCTTTGCCGAACGTATCGCCAAGCTTAAGCGTGGCCAGGTCCCGCCAGAGTGTTTTCGCGACCGTGCACTGATGTCCCGGTGGATCGACAGCAACAAGCCGCGTTAACTTTGCTACCCTGGGCACACTTGTGCTCTTTCGCCGCAGCACGGCACTGTCTGGTGGCAACGCCCCGTTTTGCGCTTATCTCCCCCTTATGAGTGATGAAACAAAAGTCCTTTACAACGCGTCCTGCCCGATCTGCAGCCGGGAGGTTGACCATTACGCACGCCTAAGCGACGCCGCTGACCTGCCCATTCGCTATGATGATTGCACAAACCCAGCAGCCCTGGCGGCTTGGGGCATCACAGCAGATGAGGCCGCCAAACGGTTGCATGTGCGCAAGGGCGGTCAGGTCTATGCGGGCATCCCCGCATTCATCATCCTTTGGAAGGACATCCCGCAAACCCGCTGGCTGGCGCGACTGATCTCACTGCCAGGCATTCACTGGATCGCCTGCTTTGGATACGACTATCTCGCAGCGCCGCTGCTTTACCGCTTGCACCTCCGCCGTATCGCGCGGGAAGGTTAAGCGCTCAGGCCTTGTCTGTCCAAATAGGTGCTGACGCAGGTCTGGACGTGCCGAAAGCGATCGCCGCCCAGGTGCTTACCCCCGTACCAGCGCGTTACAATCACCACATGTCCCTGCAGCCCTGCCCGTTCCAACATCCGCAAGATCACCATGCCTGCGCCACTCTCCCCATCGTCGCCTTTCAGCGGTGTGCCATCAGGCAGCAGCACGCCCCAGGTGTTGTGCGTGGCCTTGGCATAGGCTTTGTCGCGTTTGAGCGCCTTAAGCACCGCATCCACGTCAGCGCGCGCGCCCACAACGGCGCCAGATACCGCATATTTTGAGCCCCGGTCGCTGAGCACCTGACCCAATTTCACCAAATCTGCAGTCACGCTCTACTGCCGCACCAACCGCTCAAGCGCGGTGCCGTTTTCCCAGGTGCCATAAAGATCGCCATTCGACATCACGACATAGATCACAGGGGCCGGTTGGCCCCAGTTCACCACCACAACCTGACCATCGCGCACCCCCGCACCGGAATACCGCTGATTGCCAACGGTCCAATCAATTTGAACCGTGGCCCCCACCGCGTTGATCACAGCTGTTCCGGCATAGGCTGAGCCATCGGGGTTGCGCCCTTCTGCCCGGTAGACGCCGCTGATGTCAGCCACCTGTGCCCAAAGGGCCGTGACCATCCAAAACCAGACGCAAATTCCCGCCAAGACTGTCTTGCCCAGACCCATGGTCATCCTCCCAGTATTTTCCCTGAGTAAGGAATACCGGCATTGCCCGACTTCGGCCAGTGGTGTAGTCTGACTGTATTTTAGAAGACCTTTTTAACTTCCATATTTCGGAACACAGCAATGACCTATTTTGATACGGCCTATAGCGCCGCCGAATTTATCGGCGTCGTGGGTTTCTTCCTCTACGTGACCGCCTATTCGATGCTGACCCTGCGGGTTTTGGAGGGCCGTTCGCTGGCCTATTTCATGCTCAACCTCTCGGCCTCAAGCTGCGTGTTGATTGGCCTCACGGCAAGCTTCAACCTGGCCTCCGCGCTCATTCAGCTTTTCTGGGTCTGCATGTCCTTAATCGGGATTACGCTGAACCTGGTACGCCCGGTGAAATCAAAGGCACCGCAGCAGGGCTAGCGCAGGTTTGGGCACTCCCAATACTGACATCCCGGCCTGAAATCAGAGGTTTCACGCCGGATCTGCGCTGCCTTTCATGTCAGGCGCATTGCGCTCTAAAGGCCAGCTGCCGTTCTGCGCACGGTGGCAATGCGCTCTGCGTTGGGCGGATGGGTGCCCAGGAACTTATCGCCAGGATCGGGGATGCGGTTAAAGAACTCCGCCCCCACCAGCGGGTCGTATCCGGCCCGGCTGGCAATCACCGTGCCCAGGGCGTCGGCTTCCAGTTCGAACTCTTTCGAATAGGTCCGCGCGCCCACCTGCGCCCCCAAACGCTGAGCGGTGCGCACCGCGTCACTGCCCCCACCTGACAATGTGGCAAGCCCTGCAAAGATCACCGCCCCTGCCACGGCATTTTGCTGTTGGCGGGGGATGTGACCCGCGATGTGGTGCGCCGCCTCATGGCCCAGCACAAAGGCCAGCTCATCCTCGTTACGCGCATCTTCGATCAACGCCAGCGTAAAGGCGACGATGGGGCGGCCGTTCTTATCCAGCGTCTGAAAAGCGTTGGGCGGCTGGTTAGGCCGGTCATCCACGACGATGTTGAAATCGCAATCCACCCCCTGCGTGCGCGCCCGGCACTCACGCTCGGCCACCGGCTCCACCAGGTTCACCACCCGCACAAAACTGCGCGCAGCTTCAGTCGCGCTGAGCGTGGGCCCCGCCGGTGCACTGGCCGGGGCCTGGCCCGCGGGGGCCACATCACAGGCGGCCAACCCCAGCGCGGCAAGGCTCACAATGATCGTTTTCTTCAACATCAGTAAGGTCCTCACAGGTAAAACCTAGACATATGATATCACGCCGCCCCCGCAGGACCAGCCAGTTCACGCAGGATTGTGCAAGCCCCTTGCAAACCTTTGCCGAAACGCTGACAGTTGGTCCATGTTTACCATCGAGCATGAATTTGACGCCTCTGTCATCACCCTTGTCGACGAAGGCTCTACCCCCCTGCGCGAAGACGTCACCGTGCATGCCTTCGACACCGAAATCACCTTTGAGCAATGGGACCCCCGCACCGACAGCGTGGCCAAAATCACCCTGTCCCCGGAACAGCTGCGCGATCTGACGGCGGCGCTGAACCTACCCGAAGGCATCTACCGCAGTGCGGCAAAAGAGGACTGATATGGCCACCGGCACGAACATCAAAACCTATTACGAAGGCCAATGGCACAACGCAGATCAGATGATCATGCGCGCCGCAGATCACGGATCCTGGCTGGGCACCACCGTTTTCGATGGCGCGCGGCTCTTTGATGGCCTGTCGCCTGACCTCGACAAGCATTGCGCGCGCATCAACCGCTCTGCCGAGGCGCTGATGATCACGCCCACGGTCGAAACGTCCCAGATGATTGAGATCATCCGCGAAGGGCTGGAAAGCTACGCAAAGGACCAGCCGGTTTATATCCGTCCGATGTATTGGGCTCTGGCAGGCGATGAACTGGGCATCGTGCCGCGCGAAGGGGCCACCGGCTTTGCCGTCAGCCTCGAAGAGATCCCGATGGCCCCACCAGAAGCGGCGACCACGCTGACCCGCACCCGCTTTCGCCGCCCCGTGTTAGAGGACAACGTGGTCAACGCCAAAGCGGGTTGTCTCTATCCCAACAACGCCCGGATGATGGTTGAAGCCAGTGCAAAAGGGGTTCGGCAATGCACTGGTGGCCGACGCCATGGGCAATGTGGCCGAAAGCGCCTCGGCCAATGTCTTTATGGTCAAAGACGGTGAGGTTTTTACCCCCATCCCCAACGGCACCTTCTTGGCGGGCATCACCCGTGAAAGGCATATGATCAACATGGCCGCAGAAGGGCTGAAAGTGCATGAATGCGTGCTGTCCTTTGATGATTTCCACGCCGCAGACGAAGTTTTCTTGTCCGGCAACATGATGAAAGTCACCCCCGTCGCCGCCTTTGATGACACCACCTATGAAATCGGGGCCAACGCAAACCCGGTCACACGGCGCGTGCGGGAAATGTATTGGGACTGGGCCGCAACCACCTGATCCTGCCCCTGCCAACTTTGGTTTCGGAGCCGCCGTTGCGCGGGTCCAGGCAGACAGGGGGACGGCCAATTGCCAAGATAAATTGCCGAGGGACCCGCTTGCGGGAGACGGCCATTTGTCTTGGGAATTGGCAGGCCGCCTGTCAGACAGGGCCAGTGCGACGGCGGGTTTGAAGCCAGCTTTGGTTTTGGTGAGCCAGCAGCGCCCCACGACATCACAACAGAAATCCACAGTTTGCGATTGCGCGGGTTCCGCGCAACCGTCATGATTGGCCCCCAAGGGAGAAACCAAAATGCGCAAGTTCCTCGTTGTCCTGGATGACAGCACCGAATGCCTGAATGCGATGCGCTTTGCAGCACTTAGGGCCAATCACACGGGCGGCGGGGTTGAGGTGCTGGCCGTCATTCCGCCGGAAGAATTCAACCATTGGATTGGTGTCGGCGACATCATGCGCGAAGAGGCGCGGGAACGCATTGAAGTGCATTTTGAGGTCTTCGCCAAATGGATGCGCGACAAACAAGGCGTCGATCCTGAATTGGTAATCCGCGAAGGCGTGCCGGAAAATGAGATCATCGCACAAATCTCAGACGATCCCGAAATTGGCGTGCTGGTGCTGGGTGCCTCATCGGATGCGAAGAAAGGGCCTGGGCCGCTGGTCACCAAATTGACCCGCAGTGCCGGAACGCTCTCTGTACCGATCACAGTGGTGCCGGGCGATCTGAGCAAAGAACGTCTGGACGCGATTACCTAAGCCGGGACGCTGGACGCGCGGGCGATTGCGCTTTAGAATGATTCCAAGACTTGTAGTTTGGCGGATGCGTTCTCATATCCTCCTCAGCAACCAAAGGACGGGCCATGTTCATTCAAACGGAATCCACACCAAACCCAGCAACGCTGAAATTCCTGCCCGGTCAGGCGGTTTTGGACATGGGAACCGCAGACTTCCCAACCCCAGATACCGCTGGCGGCTCGCCGCTTGCCACGCGGCTTTTTGCTGTTGAGGGCGTGACGGGCGTGTTTTTTGGCACTGACTTCGTTACCGTCACAAAAGCCGACGCCGTTGAATGGGATCACATCAAACCCGCCCTGCTGGGTGCGATCATGGAGCATTACCAGTCCGGTCAACCGGTCATGGGCGAAGAGCATCAAGCCACCTCAGGCCACGCAGAGCATACCGGCGAAGATGGTGAAATCGTGGGCCAAATCAAGGAACTGCTCGACAGCCGGGTGCGCCCTGCGGTGGCCCAGGATGGCGGCGACATCACCTTTCACGGCTTTGATCGCGGCGTGGTCTATCTGCACATGCAAGGGGCCTGCGCGGGATGCCCGTCCTCTACCCTGACCCTCAAAATGGGCATCGAAAACCTGCTGCGCCATTACATCCCTGAGGTCGTAGAAGTACGCCCCGTCGCCTGATCCGTAGCCCCTTGGGCAGCAAAATCACCCGATGCGCTTTGGCCCAGGCCGGTCGCCAGGCTTGAGGCGCGCGGGCATTTGCCACATGATGCCTAAGGGCCCGCAACACGCAGGATGTGGCATGGCAAAGGACATGATCGAAGTGCGCAACGTGAATCACCCCGATTATCGCGGGCAGGTTGATGCGGCGAAATACAACGCGATGAAAGCGGCCCTGTTAAAAGGGCTCGCAGGATCAGACGGGATGACCCAGTCCGACATGAAAGACGCCGCACTCCCCCACCTGCCCCAAAATCTGTTCCCTGAGGGCAAAACTGCGGGCTGGTGGTCCAAGACGGTGCAACTGGATCTTGAAGCGCGGGGCGAGATGGGTCGCACCCAGACCAAGCCGCTGAAATTCTTCCTCACATGATCCTTGGCTTTGACACCTCCGGCCCCCATTGCGCCGCCGCTGTTTTTGCAGATGGCGCAGTGCGCGCTGCTCAGGTCGAAGAGATGGCCAAAGGCCAGGCCGAACGCATCATGGGGCTGTGTGAAGAGGTTTTGGCCAAATCCGGCATCAGCTACGCCCAACTTGAAGCGATTGCAGTAGGGGTGGGGCCAGGCAATTTTACGGGCATCCGCATCTCTGTCTCGGCGGCCAGGGGCCTGGCGTTGGGCTTGGGCATCCCGGCGGTGCCGGTGTCGTCGTTCGATCTGGCCCGCACCCATGACCAAATAACCGCCTGCGCCCATGAGCTGGTCAGCGTCGCAGCCCCCCGTGGAGCCGCGTTCATTCAGACCTTTTCCCATGGTCGGCCCACCAGCGCGCCCGATATCATCGATCCCGCCGCCCCTCCGGCAAAGCTGAAACAGAGCGGTCTTGTGATCAGCGGCTTTGCTGCCGGTGATTTGGCCCGCGCGCTTGATGCAACGCCTGCGCGCGCCCAACCCCCGAACCTGGCCGCCCATCTTGTCCGCATCGCCGCCTGGAAAAGGGCTGAGGGCCATGACATGGACACCCCCCGCCCCGCTCTATGCCAAAGCGCCTGATGCTGCCCCGGGCCGCGACACGCCCCCTAAAATCCTGGCATGACGCCGCACACCATGACGCCACAGATCATGGCCCATCTGCACCAAGCAGCCTTCACCCAAGAGCGCCCCTGGACAGCGGATGAGTTTGCTGAGCTGTTACAAAGCCCTCATGTCACGGCCTTCAGCGCGGCACATGGTTTTGCGCTGGTCCGCACGGTCGCAGGAGAATCAGAGCTGCTGACCCTGGCGGTTGACCCCGCCCACCAACGCCAAGGGATCGCAAGACAGCTGCTCACAACCTGGCTTGCCAGCCTCACCCCGGCCTGTGACGCGGCGTTTCTGGAAGTGGCAAGCGATAACCACGCGGCAATTGCGCTCTACCATTCCATCGGGTTTGAGGAAGTAGGCTTGCGCAAAGCCTATTATACGCGCAAAAATGCAGCATCACCTGACGCAGTTCTGATGAGGATTGCAGTGGCCGCCGCGTAGAGGAACCGAATTGTACTTTTGGTCGAAATAGCTATTGACCGCCCCCCTGCCCTGGCCACTTACTTAGGTCTGATTAACCCTCAGGGTCCGGCACTGCCGCCCTGCAACAAACTGAAAACCTGGGAGACACGCATGACCCTTATGACAAAATTCTTGGGCGCAGCTGCCGCTGTTGCACTCAGCGCCGGTGCCGCATTGGCCGAACCTGCGCTGATTTTTGACCTTGGCGGCAAATTCGACAAATCGTTCAACGAAGCGGCTCACAACGGTGCGACACGCTGGGCCGAAGAGACCGGCAGCACGTACCGCGAAATTGAGCTGCAATCCGAAGCCCAGCGCGAACAGGCCCTGCGCCGCTTTGCCGAAGCGGGCAACAACCCGATCGTCACCATGGGTTTTGCGATGGCAACACCGGTTCAGTCTGTTGCGGCAGACTATCCTGACACCAAATTCGTCAACATTGACGGCTTCCTGCCTGAGATCCCCGCGAACGTGCGTATGATTTCGTTCCAGGAACACGAAGGCTCCTACCTTGTGGGCATGATGGCGGCGATGAAGTCCGAGACCGGCAAGGTCGGCTTTATCGGCGGCATGGACATCCCCCTGATCCGGCACTTTGGCTGCGGCTATGCCCAGGGGGCCAAGGCGGTGAACCCGGATGTAGAAGTGATTGCCAACATGACCGGCACAACGCCATCTGCCTGGAATGACCCCGTAAAGGGTTCTGAGCTGACCAAAGCGCAGATCAGCCAAGGTGCTGACGTTGTCTATGCCGCCGCGGGTGGCACAGGCGTGGGCGTTCTGCAAACAGCCGCTGATGAAGGCATCCTGTCCATCGGCGTGGACAGCAACCAGAACTACCTGCACCCCGGCAAGGTTCTGACATCCATGCTCAAGCGTGTGGACGTGGCCGTCTATAACTCCATGAAAGCGGGTACAGAGATCGAAACCGGCGTTGGCCAAGTCCTCGGCCTGGCCGAAGACGGTGTGGGCGTGGCGTTTGATGAAAACAACGCGCCACTTGTCAGCGATGACATGAAAGCAGCCGTTGAAGAGGCCCGCAGCAAAATCATCGCGGGCGACATCGAAGTGGTGGCTTATTACGCAAACGACAGCTGCCCAGCGCTGGACTTCTAAGTGAGCGATCAAACGACAACGGAGCGGCAGGCCACTGCCGCTCCTTCTCCTGCGCCTGCCATTGAACTGAAAGGCATCTCCAAGGCCTTCGGCCCGGTGCAGGCCAATAAAGACATATCCATCCGCGTCATGCCCGGCACGATCCACGGGATCATCGGCGAAAACGGCGCGGGCAAATCGACACTGATGTCGATCCTCTATGGCTTTTACAAAGCCGACAAAGGCGAGATCTGGATCAACGGCACCCGAACCGAGATCCCAGACAGCCAAGCCGCCATTGCCGCTGGCATTGGCATGGTGTTCCAGCACTTCAAACTGGTTGAGAATTTTACCGTCCTCGAAAACATCATCCTCGGGGCCGAAGACGGCTGGCAGCTGAACACCTCGCTTGCCAAAGCCCGCCGTTCTTTGATTGAGCTGGCCGATGATTACGGTCTGAACGTGGATCCCGATGCCCTGGTCCAGGACATCGGCGTCGGCATGCAACAAAGGGTGGAGATCCTCAAAGCGCTCTACCGCCAAGCCGATATCCTGATTCTGGATGAACCCACTGGCGTGCTGACCCCTGCTGAGGCCGATCAGCTCTTTCGCATCCTGGGGCGCCTGCGCTCTGAAGGCAAAACAATCATCCTGATCACCCACAAACTGCGCGAGATCATGGAAACCACCGACACCGTCAGCGTGATGCGCCGGGGCGAGATGACGGCGACCGTGAAAACGGCAGAAACCTCACCACCCGAGTTGGCTGAGCTAATGGTGGGCCGCAAGGTGCTGCTGCGCGTCGACAAAAAACCCGCCACACCCGGCGATGTCATTTTGGACGTCAAGGGCCTCAAAGTCATCGACGACAAAGGAGTTGAACGGCTGCGCGGCATTGACCTGAACGTGCGCGCTGGCGAAATCGTCGGCATCGCGGGCGTGGCAGGCAACGGCCAATCCGAACTTCTCGAATTGTTGGGCGGCTATGCCGATGGCACCGGGCAGGTCACCCTGAACGGCCAGCCTCTGGATCTGACGGGCCGATTGTCTGACGGCCAGTCGCGGCGCAACCGTGGCATCGCCCATGTGCCAGAAGACCGCCAGCGCGAAGGCCTGATCATGGATTACATGGCCTGGGAAAACACCGCCTTCGGCTATCACCATGACCCGGCCTACCGGTCGGGCCTGTTGCTGAACAACGCCGCCATCCGCGAAGACACCGCCGACAAGATGGGCCGTTTTGACGTCCGTCCGCCCAATCCCAAACTTGCGGCCAAGAATTTCTCAGGCGGCAACCAGCAAAAGATCGTTCTCGCGCGTGAGATTGAGCGCAACCCAGACCTGCTGCTGATCGGCCAGCCCACCCGCGGCGTGGACATCGGCGCAATTGAGTTCATCCACCAGCAAATCGTGGCCCTGCGCGATCAGGGCAAAGCGATCCTGCTGGTCTCTGTTGAGCTAGAGGAAATTCTGGCCCTCTCCGATCGGGTCGCCGTGATGTTTGACGGCCGGATCATGGGCGAACGCCAACCCGATCAAACCGACGAAAAAGAACTGGGGCTGCTGATGGCAGGCATCACCGACACCCCCTCCAGTGAGGAAGCGTAAGATGCGTCAACGGCACGGCAGGCTACGGGCTTCATCTTTCCACTACACCTCCACAGGGGTCCGGGGGTGTGAAACCCCCGGTCCAGACCTGTCAGCACACGCGGCGGCTTCGGGTTTGCACGCAACGCATGAGGCCGCGCCATGGATGTGATGCCCAAATGGGCCGAGGTCATCCTCGTGCCGCTCATTTCTCTGATCCTTGCCGCGATCATTTCGGCGCTGGTGATCCTCGCCATCGGCGAAGATCCGGTGGCGGCGGTCAACCTGATGGTCACCGGCGCGCTGGGGTCAACCTATGGCTGGGGCTATACGCTCTATTACGCCACAAACTTTATGTTCACCGGTTTGGCGGTCGCCATCGCCTTTCACGCACGGCTTTTTAACATTGGTGGCGAAGGTCAGGCGATGTTGGGGGGCCTCGGCGTGGCGTTGGCCTGTCTCTTTATCCCCTGGCCCCATTGGACAGTGGCGCTGGTTGGTGTGGCGGTGATTGCAGCACTCTTTGGCGCTGCCTGGGCCGCGATCCCCGCCTATCTGCAGGCCAAACGGGGCAGCCACATCGTGATCACAACGATCATGTTCAACTTTATCGCAGCGGCCCTGCTAAACTACGTGCTGGTCAACCAACTGCGCCCCGCAGGCAGCATGGATCCCTCAACAGCCCCCTTTCCAGAGGCAACCCATCTGCCAACCCTGCATGATCTTCTGGCCCCCTTCGGCATCGCCTTTTCCAAGGCGGCACCGGCCAATGTATCGCTACTGGTGGCCATGCTGGCCTGCGTCGGCCTTTGGGTGCTGATCTGGCGAACCCGTCTGGGGTATGAAATCCGCGCCTATGGCCATTCGGAATCAGCGGCCAAATATGCGGGCATTTCGCCTGTGAAAATCACCATGATCGCAATGATCATCTCTGGCGCGCTGGCGGGCATGATGGCCATCAACAACGTGATGGGTGAAGCTGAACGGCTGGTGCTGAACGCCACCGAGGGCGCAGGCTTTATCGGCATCGCCGTGGCTCTGATGGGCCGATCCCACCCCTTGGGTGTCTTCATCGCCGCACTGCTGTTTGGCTTTCTCTACCAAGGCGGCGCCGAGCTTGCGCTTTGGACGTCGATCCCACGTGAGCTCATCGTGGTCATTCAGGCCCTCGTGATCCTGTTCACCGGCGCGCTTGATAACATGGTCCGCATGCCGCTGGAGCGGATTTTCCTGGCCGCCCGGCGGCGCAAGCAAGCGGGGCCAGCTGAATAATGGACTACATGACGCTCATCCAACTGCTGGATCTCGACTGTACGTCTGGCAACACCGCTCCTACTGGCCTGCCTGGCCGGGCTTTTTAGTGAACGCGCGGGCATTTTCGACATTGGCCTGGAAGGCAAGATGCTGGCGGCGGCCTTTTTCTCTGCTGCGATTGCCGCGGTCAGCGGATCGGTCTGGGTGGGGCTGCTGGCGGGCATCGGGGCCTCCATGGCGCTCAGCGCACTGCATGGCGTCGCCTCCATCACCTTTCGCGGCAACCAGCTGATCTCCGGCGTGGCAATCAACTTTCTTGCGGCGGGCATGACAGTTCTGATCGCGCAAGACTGGTTCCAACAAGGCGGGCGCACACCCTCATTAGTGGGCGGCGCACGGTTTGAGGGCATTACCCTACCGGGGGCCGAGGCGATAGCCGATGTGCCCTTCATCGGCCCGTTGTACAGTGAGCTGATTTCAGGCCACTCGATCTTGGTCTATATGGCTTTGGCCGCCGTGCCGCTGACATGGTGGTTGCTCTACCGCACGCGCTTTGGTCTGCGCCTGCGTGCGGTCGGCGAAAACCCCGCTGCGGTGGACACCGCAGGGGTCTCTGTTGTGGGTCTGCGCTATGCGGCGGTGGCGATTTGCGGTGTGCTATGCGGGATTGCTGGGGCATACCTGTCCACCGCATTGCAGGCGGGCTTTGTAAAAGACATGTCGGCGGGGCGTGGCTTTATCGCGCTGGCTGCTTTGATATTTGCCAAATGGCGGCCCTGGTATGCGCTCTGGGCCACCTTGCTTTTTGGTCTCTTTGGCGCGTTGGAGACGCGGCCTGACGTGATTGAAGCCATCGTCGGCATGAAGATCCAAGGTCAGCTGCTGGGTGCGCTGCCTTATGTGATGACCGTGATCATCCTGGCAGGGTTTGTCGGCAAAGCCATCCCACCCCGCGCGGGCGGCGAGGCTTATGTCAAAGAAAGATAGGTCCAGATTTTAGGGCTAAATCGGTCCTAAATGCTGCAAAGCCGCATAGAGCGTTGATTTGGCCTTTCGGCCAAGATAAGGGAGGCCATGCAGATCTACCTCCCCATCGCTGAAGTTTCGGTTAATGCCTTTTTGCTTTTGGGCCTTGGCGGGCTTGTGGGCGTGCTTTCAGGCATGTTCGGCGTCGGCGGCGGCTTTCTTATGACGCCGCTTTTGTTCTTCATCGGCATCCCACCTGCTGTCGCTGTTGCAACCGAAGCAAACCAGATCGTTGCCTCCTCTTTTTCAGGGGTTTTGGCGCATTTTAAGAGAAAGACGGTGGATCTCCGAATGGGCACCGTGCTGCTCATAGGGGGGCTGATCGGGGCCGCCCTGGGCGTTGTGGTGTTCAACTATCTCAAAGCTTTGGGCCAGGTCGATTTGCTGGTGCGGCTTTGCTATGTGGTCTTTCTGGGCGTGATCGGCGGCCTGATGTTCATGGAATCGCTGCGGGCGATACGGAACACTAAAAAGGGTGCCGCCCCCAAGCGCAAAAAGCACAACTGGATCCACGGCCTGCCCTTCAAGATGCGCTTTCGGGTGTCGGGCCTTTATATTTCAGTGATCCCGCCGGTTCTGGTGGGCATCACGGTTGGCATCCTTGCGGCGATCATGGGTGTGGGCGGCGGCTTTATCATGGTGCCTGCGATGATCTACCTTTTGGGCATGCCTACCAAGGTTGTTGTTGGCACCTCTCTCTTCCAGATCATTTTCGTGACAGCCTTCACCACCATGTTGCACGCCACCACTAACTATACGGTGGACGTGGTTCTGGCGGTGCTGCTTTTGGTGGGCGGTGTGATCGGTGCCCAGGTGGGCACACGGATCGGGGTCAAGATGAAGGCAGAGCAATTGCGCATCCTGCTGGCAATCATGGTACTTGCCGTCTGCGGCAAGCTGGCGCTTGATCTGCTGTTGCAACCGGCTGAGCTTTATTCGCTTGGTGCGGCGGGGGGTCACTGATGCGCGCGCTGGCCTTTGTTCTGACAGCATTGCTTGCCCTGCCTGCCCTGGCCGAAGACATCGTGCTGGGCATGTCCAGCGATCAGGTGTCAATTGATACCAGCTTTGACGGATCTGAGATCCTGATTTTTGGCGCGGTCAAAAGGGAACAGGAAATCCCCGATGACCCCCGCTTGCAGGTGATTGTCACCGTGGCGGGCCCGTCAGAGCCTGTGATGGTGCGGCGCAAAGAAAAACGCTTTGGCATCTGGGTGAACACCGATGCGGTTGAAGTTGATGCCGCCCCAAGTTTTTATGCGGTATCCAGCAGCACCGTCCTTGGGCTGGCCCTTACTGAGACCGAAGATCAGCGGCATGAGATTTCAATACCGCAGGCCATCCGCTCCATCGGCGCGCCGATGAACATCAGCGACAGCGAAAGCTTTACTGAGGCGCTGATCCGCATCAAGAAAGATGCCGGTCAGTACCAGTTGAACGAAGGCACCGTCAGCGTTGACGAACAAACTCTGTTTCGCACCGCGATTGAGCTGCCTGCCGCATTGACCGAAGGTGACTATGACACCCGCATTTTCCTCACACGCGGGGGGGAAGTGGTATCCATGTATGAAACCAGCATCTACGTCCGCAAAGTGGGACTGGAGCGCTGGTTGTTCACACTGTCGCGTGAAAATGCCTTCCTTTACGGCTTGATGTCCCTGGCCATCGCAATCGCTGCGGGCTGGAGCGCCTCTGCCGTGTTCAGCGCCTTCCGCCGCTAAGCCTGCGCGCTTACGCGTCCGGCGCGTGCACCCCAAGCAATACGCTTTTCACGTCCCCTCCGCTCTGCGCGATCAAATATATCAGGTAGGGCGCGAAAAACAGCATACCCAGTGCCGGCATGGCAATACCAAGGGTGGTGCTGGCACGCGAGAACCCGCCCCGCCAGGCCATCCAGACCCCTGACAGGATCAGATAGCAGGCAAAGTCCACATTGAACTGCCCTTGCCAACTCAGCGCAAAGATTGGGCTGAGGAAAGGTGTCACCAGGTTGATCCCTTCGGTCACAACGGCGGCAAGTGTCATTAAAAAAATCACCGCTGTCAGGCCGATGAGTAGGACGCGAAACTGTGACATCAGCAGTCTCCTTTTTGCGCTGTTTCAGGTGTGGCAGGCCACCACATTGGGCCAATCGCAAAAAGCAGGAACAACACATTCCAAAGTGCGTTTGGCCAATGACCTGATGCGATGGAGCCGAAACTATCGAACGTGAACCAGCACAAGCCGCTGATCATCAGGGTCCGGCGGACAGCCTCTGGTGCAGCGTCATATACCCAAAGGGAAAGGCACCAAACCATCACGCCCCACCCAACCAAAAATCCGCCCGTCAGAGCAGACAGAAACCACATCTCTGGCGCTTGATATGAGGGAAACCCATCAATTGGCCAGGTCAGCACATCAAGGCCCCAGCGCGCGGGTTCGTTGAACATGGGCATGGTCCCAAGTGTCAGGATCGGGCCAAAGCCGCCAATGACAAGCGCTGAGATCTTCAGCCAGAACTTATGTGTTGCATGTGTCGACATCTTATTCTCCAAGCCCAATGCCAGCGGCTTAGCCCGAGGTCTGTCATGCAATCAATTACCTCAGAGGTAAGTGAAACACTGCCCATTTCATGATAAGGATCGGCATGGTGGAATTTTCCCAAACCCTCAAATCCTGGCGGCAGGCGCGGCGCTACAGCCAGTTGGACCTTGCGCTTGAGGCGGACATCTCTGGCAGGCATCTGTCCTTTCTTGAAACAGGCCGGGCACGGCCCAGCCGGGACATGGTGATGCGTTTGGGTGCCGCCTTGCGTCTGCCACTTGATGCGCACAACCAAATGCTGACCCAAGCAGGCTTTGCCGCGCGCTACGGAGAGCGGAACTGGTCTGACGCGGACATGCGCCCGATCAGGCAAGCAGTGGACCGGATGCTGACCCAGCATATGCCCTACCCCGGTCTGGCTCTGGACCGGATGTGGCGGATTGAACAGGTCAATGTTACGGCGGAACGGCTCTTTGCCGGTTTGGGCATGCAGGTGGGTGACAGCATGATTGACCTGCTTTTGTCAGGCCGGTTGGAAGATATCGTGGAGAACTGGCCGCAGGTGGCGCATCACGCAGCCGCGCGCTTGCGCTCTGAAAGCGCAGCACAGGGCGGTGTGGCAAATCTGGATGAGGCTGTGGCCAAGCTTTCAGCCGTTGAAGGGGCCGCCGCCAATCCAGCACAGCCCGTCATTCCGACCATATTGCGCCAGGGAGAGATGCGTCTGTCGATGTTTGCCACCATCGCCCAGTTTGGAACACCCGAGGACCTGACCCTCGATGACCTGAAGATTGAGCTTTATTACCCGATGGATGATCCAACAGCGGCAGCCTTTGAAGCGATAGCCAAAAGCTAACTGATCATCCGCGCCCGATGTAGGGCATCTTGGTTGCCATGACGGTCATAAACTGAACATTGGCCTCAAGCGGTAGTTTGGCCATGTGCAGTACGGCATTTGCAGCGTTTTCAACCCCCATCGTTTCCGTCTGAGGTGCCAGCTTTTTCAGATTGGCAACCATGTCCGTTTCTGCATTGCCAATGTCGATCTGCCCGCAGGCAATATCAAAAGGCCTACCATCCAGGGACAGAGATTTGGTCATACCGGTGATCGCGTGTTTTGTCGTGGTATAGCAGACGGACCCGGGCCTGGGGGTATGGGCGGAAATGGAGCCGTTGTTGATGATACGCCCGCCGCTTCCTTGTTTGCGCATCGCAGCAAAGGCCAGACGGGCGGCCAGAAACATGCCATGTAGGTTGACCATCATCACCTGTTCCCACTCCGCAACTGCGATTTCGTCAATTGGAGCGGCAGGGCCAAACATGCCTGCGTTGTTAAAAAGCACATCAACCTGGCCAAAGCTGTCGAACGCGGCCTCAAGTGCGGCGGCATCGGTGACGTCTGCGGGCAAGGCCACCGCGTTCTGGTGCGCTGCGGCCATCTCCTCCAGACGGTCTTTGCGCCGTGCGATCAGGCCCACACGCCAGCCTTCGGCCAAAAACAGCTCGGCCACGGCCCGCCCAATGCCCGAGCTTGCGCCGGTGATAATGGCAGATGTCATTGAATGTCCTCCGTCGTTGGATCAAGGGTAAGAGGGGCGGCGGGCACACTGCGCAGATCATCCACGGCCAATGGCCCCGAAGGTTTGGACAGCCTGTTGCGGATCACCCAAATCAGCCGGTCCTGCGCGCGCGTGATGGCCACATAGGCCAGCCGTTTCCACAAAGGCTGCCCGGCTTCTGTCCGCCCCATCCGGGCGGCTGCATAAAGATCAGGTGCGAAAACCTGCACGGTATCCCACTGCGACCCTTGCGCCTTATGAATGGTCACCGCAGCCCCATGCAAAAACGTAGCCCCCATTCGGGCTGCAAAGGGGATGAAGGGTTCTTCTTCGTCCGGCTTTTCAATTTTCACGATGGAAGCGGCTGAGACGCGCGGGTCTTCGGCCCCCATGACGTGCAACCGGCTGAACCCCGGTTTGCGTCCGTCCCCCAAAAAGATGACTTGCGCGCCTTTGATCAGCCCCCGCGCTTCCAGATCAAGACGTTTCTTGCGGTGCTTCAGCGGCAGCTCAATCCCGTCGCAGATCAGCGGCTCACCTGCCAGAAGCGCGTCTTCGGGCGCGCCATGCACGCTGCGAAAGGCGTTGATGAGACGAATGCGTGTGGCGTTGCGCCAGACCAGGACAGGGGACCGGGCCATCAGGTCCACCTCCACCCGCTGGCCCCAAACAACACGCTCATCCTGGCGCGCCTTGTCTTCGATCATGCGCTCAAAGTCTTCGAACGCAAGGCTGGGATCAGCCAACGCATGGGCCAGATCAAGGATCGGGTTGTCCGCCTCTTGCCGGTAAATCCGGTTCAGATGCATCACCCGCTTTTCCGGCAACTTGTCAAAAACCATCGCGCCAGATTGGTTGACCGGCGCAAGCTGGGCGGGATCACCAAACAACAGAAGGGTTGGAAAGATCTCGCGCAGATCTTCGTATTGCTTGTCATCCAGCATGGACGCTTCATCAACAAAACCGATGTCCAGCGGTTCTTCGCGCCGTTTCCAACCGGTGATAAAATCGGACCCACGCAACCCCGCTGCTGCAAGCGCGCCGGGAATGGATTTGTTGGTGGCATAAAACGCAGCGGCGCGGTCGAGCGCCTGATCTGTTAGCCCCTCGACCTCTGGCCGCTCACCTGAGCCTGCCAACCATTCGGCGATACGCTCATATTCGGGGTCATAGACCGGCGTATAAAGAATGCGGTGGATCGTCGTTGCAGGCACCCCGCGCAGGCGCAAAACGCTTGCTGCTTTGTTGGTGGGGGCCAGAATGGCGAGGGTGCGTTTGTCTTTGCGTTTCCGGCTTTCGTAATCGCCCGACACCACCTCAACACCAGCTTCTTCAAGCGCTTTGTAGAGTTCGGCCAGAAGAAGTGTCTTGCCCGACCCCGCCTTGCCCGTGATGGCCATCACCTGATCCGTGCTGCCCGGAGGCGGCATCAGCAGGCTGTCGTTCAGATCAATGCCCGCGCTGCGCAGCAACTCGGTCACGCCGTCAAAGGCTGCCGCTTGATCGTCTGAATAAGTGAGCGCTGTGGTCATGCCCCTGTCTACGCAAGCAGTGCCAAAGGGGCCAGCGGGTTTGCATAGAACCAAGGTCATTTTCAACAGACATGTGTCACGCAACCCTATCAGACGTTCGCCATTTCAGAGGGTTGCGTGATGTTGCCAGCAAGAAAGCAAATGCAGATCGCCTTAAGCAGATTTGGCCAAAGGTTCCGGACAGCTGCGCCCAAAGGCGTCATCAAACCACATCTGCGCACCCCGAACTGTAACACCTGCACGCAAAGCAAGTTGGGTCTGCGCCTCTTCGGAGAAATCCCAAAGACCCACCGAAACCGCAGCACGGCCTTTGCCCTTGGTGCCCAAAACCTCGGGCGAGGCTCCGGTTAAGCGGTAGATGCGGATCATCCGGGCATCAAACACGCCAACAAAGTGTTTGATCCCAAACCCCTGCATCACGCGCCCACCGCCCAGCATCAGGCCCGCCGCCACATGTGCACCCGCCCCGCGTTGGAGACAAAAGCGCGTGCATTCCCAGATCAGCGGACTGCGAATGGGGCCCGTAGTCAGATCTGCGAAGTGATCGTTCACCATAACGGGGCCAGTCGTTGGCAAAAATCGCATAGATCCGCCGTGCGACCCATCGGGGTTTTCCCAGATGACGTAAAGCGGGTTCAGGCTGTCATAGCGATCACGCTCTTCGCCCGTCGCGTCGACCTGAACGGCCCATCCCAGGCGGGTTTTGAATTGGTCAGCGCGGTCGCGGAACATGGACCGGGCAAGTTTTGGATAGTGGTGCAGTTGGTCAGCGTACAAAAAACGCAGCATAGCAAACTCCGAAAAAGGTCAGGATGGGGTATTTGTGAAAGGTTTACTCAGCTTTGCCTTGGCGCGCGGTCAAAGGCGTTGCCCACGCAACGCTGAACGGCTGAGTTGGCCTGTGGGCACTGTTTGAATGCCAAGAGGCGGCGCGAAACGCTGCCTGCCTCCAGCGATCAAAACACTGGCGTTCAAGGGACCTTTCAGACAACGATCAGCCCCCGGCTGAGCGCGCGTGCAACCGCATGGGTTGTGTTTAGCGCCCCCAGCTTGAACCGTGCGCTTTCGATATAGACCCGCACAGTATGCTCTGAGATGGACAGTTTATCGGCCACCTGTGCGCGGCTGTATCCGATGGCGAGCAGGGTCATCGCATCCACCTCTCTGGGCGAGAGGGATTGCGCCAGATCAGGGGTGCGGCTGGGCTCAAGCTCTAATGCTTTTTCGTTGAGGTAGTGCGCAATCAACAAAAGCTCATGCCGGTAGCGTTCGATGAAGGCCGCCCAGGCCGCATCATCACAGCTGTGGTTTGCGGTAAACAGCGCAAACTGCCCGTTTGGCCCGCGCACCGGGATGGAGAAACCCTGGTTGCCGATGCCGTAGGTAAGCGCCTCTGCCTGAAAGGCGCGGGCCGCTTTGGACGACCAATCAAGCTCTTTCCAGTCAACAGGGTGAAACCTTTGAAAACACCCAAGAACAACCGGATCAATGCGCTGATAGTCTTGCGCGATATAGCGTTTCTGCCAGGCCAGCGAATAGGTGCCGCAGCCGTATTGATCCCCGGCGGAATCTACCCAGTGGTAGGCGATGTGATCAATCTTCAGTTCTGAGCACAGCGCTTCTGTTGCGCGCTGCAGGCCGTCAAGCGTGTCAGCGTGCGCCAAGTTCCTCAGGATGCTCTCCAGTTGGCGGCTTTGTCCCATGGGGCTGCGTTTGCATCCTCTGCTCACGGGATGCGATCTCTGACAAAGCAACAAGCGCCGTGTCGTCCAACTGCTCGGCCAGAACCTGCATATCGGCAGACAGCGCATACGCCTTCAGATCAGCGAGCACATCCAAAATCCAATCACTTCGCATTCCAGCCTCGCCTCCAAAAAGTTAACAGAGCATTAACACAACCATAACATGTGTTTACTTTTGCAATAAATTCGCTGAATCCCCCTCCCCAGAAATGGTGAGGCCCAGGTTTTCAACGTATTGAAATGATTGGGCAGCGTTTGGCGCAAAGAAAACCCCGCGAACCGGCATCCGATTCGCGGGGCAAATGTTTCGCGTTTCTGGCGCTGGAAGCCTTACTTCCGCGCGTCCAGTGCGTCTTCCAACGTGCGCAGGCCTGTCGTTGGTGATTGCACCAAGACCGACATGTTGCCCGGCTTATGCTCGTTGCGCATCATCTTCATGTGCGCTTCGGGCAGGTCGTTCCAGGTAAAGACCTCAGACATGCACGGATCAAGACGGCGCTCCAGCATCAGCTTGTTGGCAGAAGCGGCCTGCTTGAGGTGCGCAAAGTGGCTGCCCTGCAAACGCTTCTGGTGCATCCACATGTAGCGCACGTCAAACGTACAGTTGAACCCGGTGGTACCAGCGCAGATCACAACCATCCCGCCCTTTTTCACCACGAACGTGGAGACAGGGAACGTGCTTTCGCCGGGGTGTTCAAAGACCATGTCGACGTTGTTGCCCTTACCGGTGATGTCCCAGATGGCCTTGCCGAACTTGCGGGCTTCTTTAAACCATTCTGCATATTCCGGCGTGTTGACCGTGGGCAGCTGACCCCAGCAGTTAAAGTCTTTGCGGTTCAAAACGCCTTTGGCACCCAGATCCATCACAAAGTCGCGCTTGCTCTCGTCCGAGATCACACCGATGGCGTTTGCCCCCGCGGTGTTAATCAGCTGGATGGCATAAGAACCCAAGCCGCCAGAGGCGCCCCACACCAGAACGTTCTGACCAGGCTTCAGGTCATGTGGTTCATGCCCAAAGAGCATCCGGTACGCCGTGGCGAGCGTCAGGGTATAGCAAGCCGCTTCTTCCCAGGTCAGGTGCTTGGGACGGGGCATCAGCTGCTGGGACTGAACGCGTGTGAACTGGCTGAAAGACCCATCAGGTGTCTCATAACCCCAGATCCGCTGAGAGGGGGAATACATCGGATCGCCGCCGTTGCATTCTTCATCATCGCCATCGTCTTGGTTGCAGTGGATGACCACTTCATCGCCAACCTTCCAGCGCGTGACCTTGTCCCCAACGGCCCAAACGATCCCAGAGGCATCAGAACCTGCAATGTGATAGGGCTGCTTGTGCCCGTCAAAGGGGCTGATCGGCTGACCCAGAGCGGCCCAAACACCGTTGTAGTTCACACCCGCCGCCATCACGAGGACAAGAACATCCTGGCTGTCCAGCTCAGGCACATCGACCACCTCTTGCAGCATGGCTGTGTTTGGCTCACCGTGGCGTTCACGACGGATGGCCCAAGCGTACATCTGCTTTGGCACATGGCCCATGGGTGGCATTTCACCAACCTCGTAAAGGTCTTTCTGCGGTGCGTCGTAATGGGCGATGGATGAATCAAGTGCCATTCCGGCCTCCTGTGTTGATCAGTGTTTCGTGCCGCGACGCAGAATCGCCCCGCTTGCAGGGTGAAATATGGGGCATTACGCAACAAAGCAACCTCTGAACGCGTGATTTTGTAATTTTATGACCGAGCGAGTGCAGAAAATTACTTTGCTGGCGCAGAAACCTCGGGCAGCAAGTGCATTACGGAGTTTGCGTAGAAGACGAACATATGCTCCTGGTCTTGCGCCATGCGCCACATCTTGCCGTCCTCTTGGACCAACGCGCGATGCTGCAACTCTTTAAGCGCGCGTGACAGCGCCATCTCCAGATCTGTTGGGTCAACAACGCGGTTGGCTTCCGGCACGCTCATCAACAGCGCGCGCACTTGCCCCAGCAGATCATCTTGAGACAGCTCAGGGTTTTTCAAAAACGCTTGCGCGATCAGGGGCACGATCGGAACCGGCATCACGTTTTCGATCCGCCCCATCAGATCCTGCAACAGCGTCTCAGATGCGCTGCACTGGCCCGCCTCCCTTAGGGATAGGGGCTCACCGAAAGCGACCGCTGCCGTGCCAAACCGTGTCTCTTGCCGGGTCAGCCGTTGCCAAAGCTTGCGCAGGATGAACCCGACAATCACGGTAATGCGCGCGCCAAACCGGCGATCGCCACGCTTATTCGCGGCAATCAGCACCCGATCTTCCAGGACACGGTCATAATTGATGGCCACCGGCACAAACACCACGTCTCGCGGACCGGCTGGGTCAAACCCTTCGACCAGATAGGACATCAGCCCCATTTTGGGCATTTGCAGCTTGCCCGTCAGGCTAAGCCCGCCTTCGGGATAAAACGCCTGATTGACACCTCCTGCGGTGGCCAACTGAACATACCGCGCCAGCACCTTGCGGTAGAGCGCGCCGCGCGACCGGCGGCGAATAAAGTAAGCACCCAGCGACTTAATCAACCAGCTGAGCGGCCAGACCCGCGCCCATTCACCAACCGCATAAGACAGGGCGGAATCCCGCGCCGCCAGATAGGTGACCAAAACGTAGTCCATGTTTGAGCGGTGGTTCATCACAAAAACCACTGTCGCGTCTTTTGGAATTGAATCGAAAATCTCGCTGTTCTTATCTGACGCCTCAATCCGGTAAACCGATGTCGCCAATAGCCGGGTCAGCCGTATGGCGAAACTGAAATAGGCGAAGGCTGAAAAGCTTGGCACAATCTCGCGGGCGTAAACGCGCGCTTTTTCAAAAGCGACGTTTTCTGGCACCCCGTTTTCCTGAGCGTAATTGACAATCTCTGCCGTCACTTCGGGGTCATACAGCAGACGTTGGATCATGTCATAGCGTCTGGCCAGCTTGAAAGGCTCAATCGGACGCTTCAGCCGGGTGTTCAACCGCTTTACCGCACGTTCCAGCCTTCTACGGAAAAACCAACGAACCGAAGGCAGCAAAAAATGGCTCAGCGCTGTGACTGCCGCAAAAAGGACAATCAGCACAAAAAGCCAAAGG
The DNA here is from genome assembly GCF_055693825.1 of Sulfitobacter sp. GN1-4. NCBI lineage: Bacteria > Pseudomonadati > Pseudomonadota > Alphaproteobacteria > Rhodobacterales > Roseobacteraceae > Sulfitobacter > Sulfitobacter sp. GN1-4. The sequence continues at coordinate 3,153,799 of NZ_JBVFUQ010000003.1, forward strand.
GGAAGTTCAACCGTCTGCGTCATGAACCTTTCCCTTGCCGTCTTGTTCAGGCGGGCGTCAAGGACAATATCGCGGCAAGGCTCAAACCCTCAAGCGGATCAAAGCGCTCTCAGGCTTTTCAAGTCGCAATGGACCGCCGCCCACTCTCGTTCCTAAACGCTTCGCTCATCGCTTGAACTTGCTGCACTGCCCCCGCATGATGCTGCGACGCGGCGAATTGACATTATCAGAAAATGTCTCATATGTAGCCATCAACGCAAGAATGTTGCTGAATGATTCAAGGAGCGCCTGATGACCGAGCAAACCAAAGACCGTCCGTGGCTGATCCGCACCTATGCCGGGCACTCCACCGCGAAAGCCTCCAACGCGCTTTACCGTTCGAACCTGGCCAAGGGGCAGACGGGTCTTTCTGTAGCATTCGATCTGCCGACGCAGACGGGCTATGACAGCGATCATGTGTTGTCACGGGGCGAGGTTGGCAAAGTGGGTGTGCCCGTCAGCCATCTGGGCGACATGCGCACGCTTTTTGATGACATCCCCCTTGAGCAAATGAACACCTCTATGACGATCAATGCGACAGCCCCCTGGCTTTTGTCGCTCTATATCGCTGTGGCAGAAGAGCAAGGTGCCGATGTATCCAAGCTGCAGGGCACCGTGCAGAATGATCTGATCAAAGAATACCTGTCCCGCGGCACCTATATTTGTCCCCCTGCCCCGTCGCTAAAAATGATCGCTGATGTGGCCGAATACTGCTACACCAACGTGCCAAAGTGGAACCCGATGAACGTGTGTTCCTATCACCTGCAAGAGGCTGGCGCGACACCTGAACAGGAGCTTGCTTTCGCTTTGGCAACAGCGACAGCGGTGCTGGATGCCCTCAAACCTCGGGTCCCCGAAGAGGATTTCCCGGCATTGGCAGGCCGCATTTCGTTTTTCGTGAACGCCGGTATCCGCTTTGTCACTGAAATGTGCAAAATGCGCGCCTTCGTCGATTTGTGGGATGAAATTCTTGAAACGCGCTATGGCGTGGAAAATCCGAAATACCGCCGTTTCCGCTATGGCGTTCAGGTGAATTCTTTGGGGCTGACTGAACAGCAGCCCGAAAACAACGTCTACCGTATTCTAATCGAAATGCTGGCCGTGACACTCAGCAAAAAGGCCCGCGCCCGCGCGGTGCAATTGCCCGCCTGGAACGAAGCGCTTGGCCTGCCGCGCCCATGGGACCAGCAGTGGTCGATGCGGATGCAGCAAATCCTGGCCTATGAAACCGACCTTTTGGAATTCGACGATCTGTTTGAGGGCAACCCAGCTGTCGATCGCAAAGTCGAAGAGTTGAAAGACGGTGCGCGCGCTGAATTGGCGTTGCTTGATGACATGGGCGGCGCAATTTCAGCAATTGATTACATGAAAGGCCGCCTGGTTGAGAGCAATTCGGATCGCCTTGGCCGAATTGAAGCGGGTGAAACCGTCGTGGTGGGCGTGAACAAATGGCAGCAGGGTGAACCTTCGCCCCTGATGACCGGCGATGGTGGCATCATGGTTGTCGACCCAGCGGTTGAGGCTGAACAAATCGACCGCCTGAACGCCTGGCGCGCAGATCGGGACGACGCCGCCGTCAAAGCTGCCCTGGCCGACCTGCGCGCAGCCGCAGCGGAGGGACGCAATATCATGCCAGCCTCAGTTGCTGCGGCAAAGGCGGGTGTGACAACCGGCGAATGGGCCGCGCAGATGCGGGCCGTGCACGGCGAATACCGCGGGCCAACTGGTGTGGCCAAAGGCCAATCCAACAAAACCGAAGGGCTGGATGATTTGCGCAGCGCCGTGGATGCAGTCAGCGACAAATTGGGGCGCCGGCTGAAATTCCTTGTCGGCAAACCGGGCTTGGATGGTCATTCAAATGGAGCTGAGCAAATTGCCGTGCGCGCACGGGATTGCGGCATGGATATCGCCTATGAAGGCATCCGTCTCACGCCCTCTGAAATTGTTGAAGCAGCTCGAAATGACGAAGCGCATGTTGTGGGGCTTTCCATTCTGTCAGGCTCTCATATCCCGCTTGTTGAGGATTTGATGGCACAAATGCGGGAGGCCGGAATGGGTCATATTCCTGTCATTGTAGGCGGCATTATTCCCGATGATGATGCAGCCAGGCTGAAGGCAATGGGCGTGTCCCGCGTCTATACGCCCAAGGATTTTGAATTGAACATGATCATGCAGGATATTGTAACACTGGCGGACCCTGCCGCCGTGGCCGCCGAATAGACGGTTACAAAAAGATCATTTCAACTTCGTTTCTAATTCATTAACCACTGTCTCGTATTGAAATCACGAGACAGGAGAAAATGATGTCGATCGATTTGAAATCTATGTCGCGTAAAGAGTTGGAAAAACATCTTAAGGATGTGAAAAAGGCACTTGCCAGTGTGCAAGCGCGGGATCGGCGCCAGGCCAAAAAGGCAGCGGAAAAAGCAGCCGCGGAATTTGGCTTTTCTCTGGAAGATTTGGCCGAAGAACAAAAGGCCGTTGCTAAAGCACCAAGAAAAAAGGCAAAAGCGCCGGGCCCCAAAGCAAAACCGCGTTTCGCCAATCCAGCAGATCCAAGCCAAACGTGGACGGGAAAAGGGCGGCAGCCGAATTGGTATCGCGCAGCGGTTGAAAGTGGGAAATCCCCAGACTCAATGGCAATCTAATTACCACTCAGCTTAGATTTGTGTGGGATTGGCAAAACGCTAACGCTCCAATTTTCAAATCAAAACAACTGAGTTGCGATTCTAATTTCACCAATGGCGTGTAGATTTGGATAACAAGTCCCGCTCTGGTAAATTGAAATGTAATGAAGGGGAAACATTCGTTTCCCCTTTTTTTGTTGCGGTGGCAGGCCTTGCCCTATCTCCTTTCACCCCATCAGATTGCGGGCGGGGGATGATCTTTCTTTGCTGAGATCAGTGTTCGGCACCAAGTATCTGCGCTATAAGAGCAGGAACAATAGGAGGCCTTTATGACTGTTCACATCGGTGCCAAACCTGGTGACATCGCCGAAACCGTTTTGATGCCTGGCGATCCTTATCGCGCAAAGTGGGCAGCCGAGACGTTTCTCACAGACGCCAAGTTGGTCAACGAGGTACGCGGCATGCTGGGCTTTACCGGCACCTGGAAAGGCAACCGGGTCACCATTCACGGATCGGGCATGGGCATGCCCTCTTTGTCGATCTACGCAAATGAATTGATCACCGCGTATGACGCACAAACGCTGATCCGCATCGGGTCTTGTGGCGGGATGCAGGCCCATGTCGGCATTCGTGATGTCATCATCGCGATGACAGCGAGCACGATCACATCGCCCTCCACCGGTATTCTGAAAGAGCTGAATTTCGCACCCTGTGCCGATTGGTCCCTGCTGCGCGCCGCTGTTGCGGCGGCTGAGGCGAAAGACTGCAAGACGCATGTGGGCGGCATCTATTCCTCAGACGTATTTTATGCTGAACGCCCGGATCTGGATGAACAGATGGTACGCCACGGCATCTTGGGTGTCGAAATGGAAGCGGCTGAGCTTTACACGCTAGCTGCGCGGCATGGACGGCGCGCCCTGGCGGTTCTGACGGTGTCGGACCATCTGCAAACAGGTGAGGCATTGCCTTCCGAAGACCGCGAACGCAGTTTTGGTGACATGGTCGAAATCGCGCTTGAAGCCGCTTTTGCGTAAACCCTGTTACCGGCCGTGGCTTCTGTCATATCCGTTCAGAGGGTTCTCGCCCCTTTGGGCCAGCACATCCATGGAAGGTTTGAAAACCTCAACCAACAAAGGATAACACTGCGCCTGATCTGAGGAATGCTCCGCCGAGCAATCGCCGCCGGGACACGCACTTAGGCCGCCCAGCAGGTTCATTTCAGCAAAAAACTCCAGCGTGTCGCCGGGCCTGACGGGGCTGGCCTTCATGAAATACTGCCCCGTATCCCGCGTGAACCCAGTGCACATAAAGACGTTCAAAACATCATGGACATGCGGCTCAGCCTCAAGCAGGGGCATGCCTGTGTGATCTGCCAAAGCGCGTGTCAGGTTGGAGTGGCAGCAATAATGATACTGCCCTCCCTTCAGCAGGTTGTGGGTATAGGGATCGCACCGCGTGCCAATCACGTCATGGACCGAACCGCCAAAGGCGTCGATGCCGTACCAACCAAGGCTGTCGTGCGTCAGCGTCGCCATCGCGCGCATGCCGGGAAAGCTGCTCCACATCCGCTGGCCGGTGGTGATGTGCGTGCCGTGCAATGCGCGGGTTTTACCGGAATAGAACCGCTCCTTCAGGTCATCCGCATTCCACAGGTTCAGATCCCCAACTTGGGAACCCTGCACAGAAGTGATCCGAAAGAAATGCCCGGCTGGCACCTCAAAACACCGTGCATCCCGCGGTGGAACAAGCACCTCATCGGTTTTCTCCATGTCGGCGCGCGCCTCGGCATATAGCGCCATGGGCGCAGGCGGCAGGGTTTCGGGCGGATAGCAAATGACCGGGCGGATCGCACGGCGCGCGTCTGCGTCTTTTGGGGTGTCTACCATCTGGGGATCCTACGCGTTTTGACCGGCCAGCCGGCCAGAGAACAAACACCCGCCAAGGAATGTGCCTTCCAAGGCGTTGTACCCGTGATAGCCACCGCCGCCAAAGCCGCACACCTCGCCAGCAGCAAAAAGCCCGGGCAGCACGTCGCCGCCTGGGGTCAGCACCCGGCCCTGAATATCCGTGTGCAACCCACCCAGCGATTTGCGGGTCAGCACATTCAGCCGCACCGCAATCAAAGGCCCATTCGACTTGTTCAGGAACTCATGCGGCTTGGCCGTGCGGATCAAACGATCCCCGCGATAGCTGCGTGCCCCGCGTATTGCGGTAACTTGCGCATCTTTTGAAAACGGGTTTTTGATCTGCAAGTCACGGGCGCGGATTTGGCTGCGGATATGCTCCAGATCTAATGGCTGATCTGGGGTGATCTTGTTCATGCCAGCAACTAGGCTTTCCAGATCATCGGCAACGACAAAATCCTCACCGTTCTCCTTAAAGGCCTCAACAGCGCGGGTCGCACCTTTGCTGCCAAGCCGCTCTTTGATGACGTCGATCCATTTGCCTTCGGTCAGGTCAGGGTTCTGTTCTGATCCCGACAGGGCAAATTCCTTTTCGATGATCTTCTGGGTCAGGATGAACCAAGAATGCCCGCCCGCTGACAGGATACGCTTAAGCGATTTCAGCGTGTCAAAGCCCGGCAGGTTCGGGGCCTCCATCCTGTCGCCCTTGGCGTCAAACCACATGGAGGATGGTCCCGGCAGAATACGAATGCCGTGGTTGGGCCAGATCGGGTTCCAGTTTTGCACGCCTTCGCAATAATGCCACATGCGATCTTCGTTGATCAGCCCCGCGCCCGCCTTGGCGGCAATCCCGTGCATTTTGCCGTCCACGTAATCCGGCACACCGGCGACCATCTTGTCTGGCACAGCGCCAAGCCTGCCCGTCGGCCAATGCTTGCGCACCATCTCATGGTTGCCGCCAATGCCACCCGTGGTCAGCACAACGGCTTCGCCTCCCACCTCAAAAGATCCCGTCACGACCCGAGAGGTGCTTTCCCCCGCAGCGCGGTACTGGCTTCCAGAATATCGCCTCTGGCCCCCGTGACAGCACCGTTTGTGGTAACCAGCTCCGTTACTCGGTGGCGAAAGGCCAGCTTCATTTTGCCTTCGGCGGCGTGTTTGACCATCAGATCGGCAAAGGGTTTCACAACGCCGGTGCCTGTGCCCCAGGTGATGTGAAACCGCGGGACTGAATTGCCATGCCCGTGGGCCTGTTCGCCACCGCGTTCCGCCCAGCCCACAACAGGGAACCAGCGCATGCCAAGGCTGAAACACCAACGGCGCATGCCACCTGCGGCCCAGTCAATGAACTGTTCAGCATAAAGCCGGGGGTTGGCATCCTCAGGCCGGTCAAACTGGGCCGAGCCCATCCAATCGTTCAACGCCAGTTCTCGACTGTCCTTGATCCCCATGCGCTGCTGCTCAGGTGAGTTCACCATGAACAAGCCGCCAAGCGACCAAAACGCCTGCCCTCCTAAGGACTGCGGTGCCTCTTGATCCAACAAAAGCACCTTGCGTCCCCGCAGCACCGCTTCGTGGGCCGCCACCATCCCGGCAAGCCCCGCCCCCACAACAATTACGTCTGCTTTGAAATCTGTCATTACTGTCCCCTTGGCTTGGGCCAGACTATCGCCAAGCCTCTGGGGTTGTCGAGAAAAACGCCGTGTCACCAAAGGTGCACGGCGTTCAGAAAATCAGGAAAGGAAGGGTCTTAGACCGTCCGTTCCACCATCAGTTTTTTGATCTTCGCAATCGCTGCCGCTGGGTTCAGACCCTTGGGGCAAGTCTTGGCGCAGTTCATGATGGTGTGACACCGATAAAGCTTGAAGGGGTCTTCGAGGTTATCCAACCGCTCCCCTGTGGCTTCATCACGTGAATCGATGATCCAACGGTAAGCATGCAAAAGCGCTGCTGGCCCAAGATACCGATCACCGTTCCACCAATAGCTGGGGCAGGACGTGGAACAGCATGCGCACATGATGCACTCATAAAGCCCGTCCAACTTTTCACGATCCTCAATGGACTGCTTCCACTCTTTCGCAGGCTCAGGTGTTTCCGTCTCCAACCAGGGTTGGATGCTGGCGTGTTGGGCGTAGAAATGCGTAAGGTCCGGGATCAGATCTTTGACCACTGGCATATGCGGCAGTGGGTAGATTTTCACAGCGCCGTTCACCTCGGCCACGCCGTAGGTGCACGCCAGGGTGTTGATCCCGTCAATGTTCATTGCGCAAGACCCACAAATGCCTTCGCGGCAGGAGCGCCGGAACGTAAGCGTAGGGTCAATCTCATTCTTGATCTTGATGAGCGCGTCCAAAATCATTGGCCCGCAGGTATCCATATCGACGAAATACGTGTCGATCGCCGGATTTGCGTCATCATCCGGCGACCAGCGGTAGATCTGGAATTCTTTCACATTGGTCGCACCCTCCGGGCGCGGCCAGGTCTTGCCCTTGGTCATCCGGGAGTTCTTTGGCAGTGTCAGCTGAACCATGTGGCGTCTCCTATCTCTGGGCAGAGGCTTGCCCGGTTATCTTATCCAAATGCCGCGTCCTTGCGGACGAACAGCGTGTTTTGTTCTGCTTCAAGTGTCACCTCAAAGCCCAATTCCTTGATCTGCCCCACCAGATCACTTTCCCATGCATCTGAATGGTCCGTTTCCACCAGCATCGCATCGGGCAACCATGCGTTCTGCGCCAACAGCGGGCCCAGCACGGCGGGCTCGGCCCCTTCAACGTCAATTTTCAGGATGGCAACGTCGTGCCCCTCCGCTTCACCGATGAAATCCAACAGGGGCCGCACGGGCACCAGTGTGCCACCGTCGCGAATACCCGGTTTGATCGGCAACAAGGAGGCCTGGCCGTAGTTACGCTTGCGGAAATTCAGCAGGGCCTCTCCCGCTTTGTCCCCAAGGGCACATCCTTCGATCCGAACCACTTCGCCCAGGTTGTTCAAGCGAATGTTATGCCCCAGACGGCCAATCATTTCAGGCGCGGGTTCAAAGGCAATCACCCGGCTTCCTTTCCCCGCTGCCAGTGCAAGGGGGACAGCAAAGACGCCGGTGTTGGCCCCGATATCAAGAATGAACGCGTTGCGGTCTTGAACAAGCTCGGTCAGCGCCGTCAGCGATTTAATTTCAGGCGGCAGGCCATCACGCCAGATCATGCGGTCTGTGTAATTGTCGCGGGGATCGACGTACATTTTGACCCCGGCAAATTCGACCACCTCAGGGGGTAGGATCGGCACCAGCTGCTGGCGCGCCGCTTGGTCGGCGGTTTTGAAAACGGCCCGCAACGCGTCCGTAGTCATGCTAATATCGCCCTGTGAGGTCACCTGATACATCGCCTAGATCAACCCCGTTGCCACAGCTTTGCTTTGCAGGCAGCTGATGGTTTCAGGCCGGGCCAGCACAGTGCGCACAGTAGCAACCGTTTCGTCATCCACGCCAACAACGGCGGCTTTCGCAAAGGTGCCAATTTCACCTGCGTCCGCGTTGTCGATGATGCAATCGGTGAAAGGCGTGATCAGCTCTTTCGGGACCTGCGGGAACCGTGTGGCCAGCGTTTCAGTTACAACGCCCTTGGCCCCCTGACGCGCAGTATTGTCCACGGCCTGTTCGACCGTGGCGCATGACGCAAGCAGCAGCAATGAAAGCGTTGCCAAGAGGCGCATAAAGCCTGCCCGTCCGTTACCGAACGACCTTTCCGTTCATGCAGAACAATGTGCCGCGAAACATGCCAACGTAGTTTGGCGGGCATGTCGGCACCGATAGGTTCATCGTCCCGCGGGGCACACCCACACCCGTGATCGTGCCACCATGTGCGTGATCGGCAACCGCGTTCGTGGCCACCATCCCTTCAGGTGCAGGCAGGCCAAGTGAGCGCGCCGCGCAGGCATTGATCTGCGCTGCAGCGCCAGCGGTTACCTGATCAAAGGGCTGGATCTGAATGGTTGTGCCCTGCCCCTGAACCCAGGAGGTCCGCAGCTGTGCGTTCCCGCCAATGCCTGCCGCGTTTTTGCAGGCAAAGATTGCTTGCCGCTGCGCCTCAGCCGAAGGTTTGGTTTGCGCAGCTAGGGGGGCGGCAAAGGCCAACAGAGCCACAGCAGCCGAGATACCAAGTGCTTTACTTACCACCCGCATCAGTAAACCCGCGCTTTCGGGGCGATCTTTTTCAGATCGATCCCGCCCTCATTGTGGCTCGTCAGCGGTTTCAGATGCACGCCCCGTAAACCCAAAGATGCCTCATTGCCTTTGAACCAGATCAGGCTGTGCTTGCGCCAGTTTTCATCATCGCGGTCTGGGTAATCTTCATGCGCATGGGCACCACGGCTTTCCTTGCGGGCCGCCGCTGCGGTGATGGTGGCCACAGCGTTGGGCATCAGGTTGGTCAGCTCCAATGTCTCCATCAGGTCAGAGTTCCAAACCAGCGACTTGTCCGTCACATGCAGGTCGGACATCTTTTCTGACACGCCTTCCATCTTCTGACGGCCCTCTTCCAAGGTTTTGTCCGTGCGGAAAACTGCGGCATCTGCCTGCATGGTTTTCTGCATTTCCAACCGCAAATCAGCTGTTGGCACGTGGCCCTTGGCATAGCGCAGCCCGTCAAACCGGCTGAACGCCGCCTCAACCGACCGTTGGTTCGGCGTTGGAACCGGGGCATCGGCATCGACAACCTCTTTTGCGCGGATCGCTGCCGCGCGGCCAAAGACCACAAGGTCAATGAGAGAGTTCGAGCCAAGCCGATTGGCCCCGTGCACTGATGCACAGCCCGCTTCACCCACAGCCATCAGACCAGGCGACACGTTGTCAGGGTTGTCTTTCGTCGGTGCCAGCACCTCACCCCAATAGTTCGTGGGGATACCGCCCATGTTGTAGTGCACGGTAGGCAACACTGGGATCGGCTCTTTGGTCAGGTCCACGCCAGCAAAGATGCGTGCGGATTCGGAGATACCTGGCAGACGCAGGTCCAGCGTTTCTGGCGGCAGGTGGTTGAGGTGCAGGTGGATGTGATCCCCGTTTTCGCCCACACCGCGGCCTTCGCGGATCTCCATGGTCATGCAGCGCGATACCACGTCGCGCGACGCGAGATCCTTGTAGGTTGGCGCATAGCGCTCCATGAAACGCTCGCCCTCGGAGTTGGTAAGATACCCGCCTTCCCCGCGCGCGCCTTCGGTGATCAAACAGCCCGCGCCATAGATGCCGGTGGGGTGGAATTGCACAAACTCCATATCCTGCAGTGGCAGGCCCGCCCGGGCCGTCATCCCGCCGCCATCGCCCGTGCAGGTATGCGCAGACGTGGCCGAGAAATAGGCCCGGCCATAGCCGCCCGTCGCCAGCACAACCATTTTAGCAGAGAAAAGATGCATGGTGCCGTCGTCCAGCTTCCAGCACAGCACGCCTTGGCAGACGCCATCCTCAGACATGATCAGGTCAATCGCGAAGTATTCAATATAGAACTCAGCGTTGTTCTTCAGCGATTGGCCGTAAAGCGTGTGCAAAATCGCGTGGCCGGTCCGGTCAGCCGCCGCGCAGGTCCGCTGCACCGGGGGGCCTTCGCCAAATTCGGTGGTGTGCCCGCCAAAGGGCCGCTGATAAATCTTGCCCTCTTCCGTCCGGCTAAAGGGCACGCCATAGTGCTCAAGCTCGTAAACCGCTTTCGGAGCCTCCCGTGCGAGGTATTCCATCGCATCGGTATCCCCCAACCAGTCAGACCCTTTCACAGTGTCATACATGTGCCACTGCCAGTTGTCGGGGCCCATGTTGCTCAGCGATGCCGCAATGCCCCCTTGGGCTGCGACCGTATGCGAACGGGTCGGGAAAACCTTGGAGATACAAGCCGTGCGAAAGCCCTGCTCCGCCATGCCGAGCGTCGCCCGAAGGCCCGCGCCGCCCGCGCCTACAACAACAACGTCGTATTCGTGGGTTTCATAATCGTATGCAGCCATCTGAGAACCTTTCCTAGTGGCAGATGCGGTTAAAGTGCGATTTTCGCGACAGCGAAAATCCCCGCGACAATAAGTGTATAGCTCACGGCGCTGACGCCAACGATTGTCAGCTTGCCCGCCAGCCCGTGTACGTAATCCTCAACCGCGACCAGCGTTTCATTCATCAAATGAAAGATCACGACAGCGATGGTCAGGATCGCAATAAGCGCAGGCAAGGGTTTGCTGTAGTAGGTCACAACGTCACCATGCGTGCCCCCCAGCCCAATCGCGAAGGTAATAATGAAGGCGGGCACCAGGATCACCAGCAGGATGGATGTCACCATCATCTGCCAATGGTGGTGGGTGCCCTGCCGGCCTGAACCCAGGCCATTTGCGCGTTTGCGGTCTGTCAGAAATCTCTGCATGGGATGCTCCTTAAAACGCGATGGCGACGAAGAGGGCGGCGACGGTTGAGACCCCGAACATTCCCAAAGCCAGCTTTTCAGACGTTTGAACATCCAGGCAGTGGCCAAAATCCCAGATCACGTGCCGCAGACGCCCCAGCATGTGATAGGTGATGCCCCAGACAGAGGCGAACATCACCAGATCGCCAAACCAGCTGCGCATAAACCCGTCGATCCCCGCGAACGCCTCTGGCGATGTTGCTGCGGCAAGGAACCACCAAACAATCAAAGCCGACGGCAGCAAACAGCCAATCCCCGTGATCCTCACCAGAATGGAGGACATGGAGGTCAATTGCGGTCTGTAGATTTGCAGGTGCGGAGAGAGGGGGCGCGCGCCCCGATTGACATCGGCCATCGGACGGGTCCTTCGCGTGTGGCTAGTATTTCAATAGTTGGCTGTCGCGATATTTACCAGAAAACTGGCCCATGTCACGCCTCCGAGCAAATATGCCGCAGGCTTTTTTGCAAAAACCAAGCGCATTTAGCTGATATTTAACCAGCAAGGTCATTTAGTGATCACACAGTTTGTCACTGTGATCACAAATTCATCTGCTGTGTTCAAAACGACTCAATTGACGGGTTGTTTCACGCTGCAGCTTTCGCCGGATTTGCTCTGGATAGTCTTCAAAGCCGTTTGCAGTGATCACAAACGCCCCCTCCCCGACGATTAGGTTTTCAAAGAAATATGCGGTCAGGTCCGTCTCATCCGTTTCAATCGCTAGCGCGTTCACCACAATGCCCTGTTGTTTCAAGGCCCCCAGCACATCACGCGGTTCAATCCCTTCGTTGGAAATGCCATCCCCAGAGACATCGATTACTTTGCGGCGGCATTGCGGGACCTGGGCAAACAACCCCGCTGACAGTTCAACCGCCTCACCAATCGCGGTGGAAAAGTTGCGCCATTTGCGCGGGTCATCCTCAATCCGCTGCGCCAATCCCTCAACATCGGCGATGCTGTTCACAGCCGTCCAGGCAATGGTTTGCGCCTGACGCGACGCGCCCGTCCATTGCACCAGCGAAACCTGCGCGGCTGCATCAACCAGCGCATCCTGCACAATCCCGTCGCGCAGCGCGGTGGCCAGCCCATCCATTTGCGTGCGATATTCTTGCCCGTCCACTGAACCGGAAACATCAACCGCAAGCACCAAGGCCAAATCACAGGCCAGAACGGGGCGGGACAGCATCAGGAGAATACTAAGAAAAAGACATCGCATGGTTCCAGCTTAGCGACGGCAGTGTGATCATGCATCTCACAATTGCCTCAGCCACTGAAATGGACCCGGCCATAAGAAAAGGCGCGCCACATCATGACGCGCCTTTGTCAGAAAGTCTCTAGCCGCTTAGGCGAGTGTTTCGTCGATACCTTTGCAGGCCTCAACCAAGCCTTTCACAGCATTGACGGAATTGTCGAACATGGCCTGTTCGTCCTTGTTCATCGAAATCTCGACGACACGCTCAACACCGCCTGCACCAATCACCGTTGGCACGCCGACATAAAAGCCTTTCAGCCCGTAAGCGCCGTCCACATAAGCCGCGCAAGGCAGCACACGCTTTTGGTCTTTCAGATAGCTTTCCGCCATCTCAATCGCAGAGGTCGCAGGCGCATAAAACGCAGAGCCGGTTTTTAGCAGACCAACGATCTCAGCGCCGCCGTCACGGGTACGCTGCACAATCGCGTCGAGCTTTTCCTGTGAGGTCCAGCCCATTTCCACCAGATCCGGGAGCGGGATACCACCAACTGTGGAATAGCGCACCAGCGGCACCATCGTATCGCCATGCCCGCCCAGCACGAAGGCTGTGACGTCTTTCATGGAAACGTTGAATTCGGTCGCCAGGAAATGGCGGAACCGTGCAGAATCAAGTACGCCAGCCATGCCGCAAACTTTTTCATGCGGCAGGCCTGAGAATTCACGCAGCGCCCAAACCATCGCATCCAGCGGGTTGGTGATGCAGATCACAAAGGCATCCGGGGCGTGGGCCGCGATGCCTTCGCCAACGGATTTCATGACTTTCAGGTTGATGCCCAACAGATCGTCGCGGCTCATCCCCGGTTTGCGGGCGACACCAGCGGTGACGATGCAAACGTCTGCGCCAGCAATGTCCGCATAATCCTGGGTGCCGGAAAGCGTGGCATCAAACTTGCCCGCTGGTCCAGATTCCGCGATGTCCAGCGCTTTGCCTTCTGGGATGCCTTCCGCGATATCGAACAAAACGACGTCGCCAAGTTCCTTAAGAGCTGCAAGATGCGCCAGCGTGCCGCCGATCTGTCCCGCACCGATCAACGCGATTTTGGGTCTGGCCATAGGTATATCTCCGATAGATGATGTTTGCGCCGGGATAGCGAAATGCACCTCTGCTCGCAAGGCAGGATGCTGCGCTGCAACATTAACCTTTCGTCTAGGCAGTGACATCAAAGCCCTTAAACTGGTGTCACCGCTTGCACTTAGCCCTTAAAGGCCCCTCAAATTGCTGACCCTTGATCTTTTCTTTTCCTGGTTGCTGGGCCAGCAGTGATCTTTGCCGGCATTTCAAAAGCGGGCTTTGGGTCGGGGGCAGCCTTTGCATCCGCGACGATTCTTGCGCTGGTGGTGGAGCCTGGTCTGGCGTTGGGCGTGATGTTGCCCTTGCTGATGCTGATCGACGTCAGCTCTCTCAAACCCTATTGGCGCAAATGGAGCACGCCGGATGTCACTTTGTTGGTGTTAGGCGGGCTACCGGGTGTTGTGGCGGGGGCAATGCTGTACCAAGTCGCCTCGCCCGATGTGTTCCGGCTGCTGATCGGCGGGATCGCGGTGGGGTTTGTAATCTGGCAACTGGCTTTGAAATCCGGGCTTTTGCAGTTGGGCCAAAAGAAAATGCCGGATTGGGCCGGGCTTGGGTTTGGGGTGATCACCGGTTTTACCACCTTTGTCAGCCATGCAGGCGGCCCCCCGGCTGCGGTATTCCTGCTTAGTAAGGGCCTGAACAAGACCGAGTATCAGGCCAGCACGGTCTTGCTGTTTTGGGTGCTGAACATCGCCAAGTTCTTTCCCTACGCTGCTTTGGGCATGTTTACGGCGCAGACTTTCATTGCCAACATCGCCTTGGCACCCTTTGCCCTCTTGGGGACCTGGCTGGGTGTAAAAGCGCACCGCCTGGTCCCAGAACAGCTGTTCTTTGCGCTCACATATGTCCTGCTGCTGGTGACCGGTGGCAAGCTAATCTGGGATGGGCTGACCTAGCACCGCCCTGAAGATACTCGGCAAATTGGGCCCTGCCTGACATCAGAAGTGTCTGGCAGGGCTGCGCGTTTTATGGAGTGCATTGCCACGCTAGGCATCACTCCCCTTGGCGGGCTTAGCCTCCTTCACGCTCTCATAAGATTGCCCAGAGGCCACCAGACAGGTCAGCCCGCCAGGCATGGTGACCGTGATGGTCCAGCTGCCCGTTTCGGCGGAGGCAAAGGTTTCGACCACAGCGTTGTTGGCCCCAAGCCCCACCGATTGACGTGTTTCGCCATAGCCTTCGGCCAAACGTTCAACCACAGCATCTCGGGGCGCGCAATTTCGGCTTTGCGCGGCGATGTCAGAGGTAGACAGCAGATAAAGGGCGGCAGCCGCAGTCAGCACGCCAAGGTTAAACAGTTTCATGCGTTTGTTCATGTCTCTTGCCTTCGTTCTGAAGGCTGCGTCCTGACGTCCTCGGACCAGCTCCGGGTTTTCCCGGCGGGACCTGCGCAGCCGTGATATTCCATTGACTGGCACTGCCTAAACAACCCGCTCAAACCAAATGGCCAAGGCGGCTCTCCCCATAGGCATGCGATAGGCAAAGATTGTGCATGAGGGTTGAAGGAGTGATTAACGTTGCGTCCGATACCCGCAGGTTTTTTGCAACGTGCTGCACTGCGGCGCAATTGAGCTTGAACTTTTTCGAAATTAATGGCCCTTTGCGCGCAACTATCTAACGCCGAAAGCCAGCCATGCCAAAACTGTCCCGCCCGCTCCGGTCTGTCCTCTATATCCCCGGCTCCAAGCCCCGCGCGCTTGATAAGGCCAGAACGCTGGCGTGTGACGCGGTCATCTTTGACCTGGAAGACGCCGTAACGCCTGACGAAAAAGAGACCGCGCGTGGCACCTTGGCTGAGGCTTTGGCCGAAGGCGGGTACGGCGGACGCTACCGCGTCATCCGCATCAACGGGCTGGACACCGAATGGGGCCGCCAAGATGCCATCGCCGCCGCAGATACGGCAGCAGACGCGATTTTGCTGCCCAAGGTAAACAGCCCAGCCGACTTGGACGCCGTAGCGGCGCTTACAAATGGCAAACCCTTGTGGGCGATGATGGAGACCCCAGCGGGCATGTTGAACGCCGCCGCCATCGCAGCACATCCGCGGCTGGAGGGTATGGTGATGGGCACAAATGACCTGGCCAAAGACCTGCAAACCCGCTTTCGTCCCGATCGCCTGCCTTTGATGGCGGGGCTTGGGCATTGCGTCTTGGCGGCAAAGGCCAACGGCTGTGTCATCATTGACGGGGTGTATAACGCCTTCAAAGACGACGAAGGCCTCAAGCTGGAGTGTGATCAGGGCCGCGACATGGGCTTTGACGGCAAAACACTGATCCATCCCGCGCAGCTGGATGTCGCGAACACGGCCTTCTCCCCCTCGGACGCTGAGATCGACCTGGCCCGCCGCCAAATCGCCGCCCTGGAAGAAGTTGAGGCCGCAGGTCAGGGCGTTGCGGTTGTCGATGGCAAGATCGTCGAAAACCTGCATGTAGAAACGGCACGCGAAACACTGGCCAAACTGGATGCCATTGCCGCGATGAACGGAGGGAACTGATATGACACTGCTGATCCTTGGCCTGCTGATCTGGTGCCTTGCCCATTGGTTCAAACGCTTTGCGCCAGACGCGCGCGGCAAACTGGGCGATCCCGGCAAAGGTCTTGTTGCGGTATTGCTGATTGGCAGCGTCGTGTTGATGGTTCTTGGCTACCGTGCAGCCGCGTTCATTCCTGTCTGGACACCGCCCAGCTTTATGATCCACGTCAATAACCTGCTGATGATCCTCGCGTTTTGGGTTTACGGGTCATCCGCGGCCAAGGGGGCCAAAGCCTGGCCAGCGTATAAGACCCGCCATCCACAACTGTTGGGCTTCAAAATATGGGCCCTTGCACATTTGCTGGTCAACGGTGATGTGGCCTCTATCCTGCTCTTTGGTGGGCTTTTGGGCTGGGCCGTTGTGACCGTCATCCTGATCAACCGTGCCGAACCTCAATGGGTGGCCCCTGCCCCGGCGGGCGCACCTACCTACATCCGTCTTGCCGTGATCACCGTCGTTTTGGTGGCCATCGTCACCGGCATTCACACGTGGCTCGGCGTCTGGCCCTTCCCGTCCTAGGAACTGCGACCATGAAACTTTATCGCTTCTTATCCGAAGAAGACACCTCAGCATTCTGCCACAAGGTCACTGACGCTTTGAACAAGGGATGGGAGCTTTACGGCGCGCCGACGCAAACCTGGGATCATGCCGCCGGCATCATGCGCTGTGGTCAGGCCGTCACAAAAGAGGTCCCAGGCACCTACACGCCTGACACAAAACTGGGAGAGCACTGATGGCCAAAACGAACCCTGGACGCTTTTTCGAAGATTACGCTGTTGGTGAAACCATCCATCACGCCGTGCCACGGACCGTTAACTTGGGTGAACGCGCGCTTTACCACATGCTCTATCCCGCACGGCATGCGCTCTACTCCTCAGATCAGTTTGCCCAGGCCTGTGGTCTGCCAAGCAGCCCGCTTGATGACATGGTCGCGTTTCATATCGTCTTTGGCAAAACCGTGCCGGACGTCTCACTGAATGCGGTCGCAAACCTTGGCTACGCGCAAGGGCGTTGGTTGGCTCCGGTTTGGCCCGGTGACACGCTGCGCAGCCAATCCGAAGTGATCGGCCTTAAGCAGAACTCTAATGGCAAAACGGGTGTGGTCTATGTCCGGACAACCGGTCTGAACCAGCGGGACGAAGCGGTGCTGGAATACGTCCGTTGGGTGATGGTGCGCAAACGCGATCTGGATGCCCCGGCCCCTGATACGGTGGTGCCCGACCTGCCCAAGGCGGTTGAAGCATCTGAACTTGTCATTCCGCAAGGTCTGGATTTCACCAATTACGATTTCACGCTGGCCGGTGAAACCCACCGCTGGGGAGACTATTCGGTCGGCGAGACCATCGACCACGTTGATGGCGTCACTATAGAAGAAGCCGAACATATGATGGCCACCCGGCTTTGGCAGAACACCGCCAAAGTGCATTTTGATACCTCTGCCCGGCCAGATGGCACGCGGTTGATCTATGGCGGTCACGTCATCTCAATGGCGCGGACGCTGTCGTTCAACGGGTTGGCCAATGCGCAGATGGTCGTGGGGCTGAACGGTGGTGCACATGCGAACCCCTGTCTGTCTGGCGACACGGTGCGCGCCTGGTCTGAAGTTCTGGACAAAGCAGAAACCAACGCCCCCGGCGTCGGTGCCATTCGTCTCCGACTTGTTGCAACAAAGGGAACAACGCCTTTTGCCTTGCGCGGCGAGGATGGCAAATACCTGCCCGAAGTTCTGCTGGACTTGGATTATTGGGCGCTGATGCCCCTCTGACGCACGTCCCCCCGTATCCTACCACGCACTGCAAAGCACGGCCTTGACGCCGGTCAAGGCCCCCACTGCCTGCAACCTTTAGTGTTGGGTCATCCCAATATTGGAGGTGGAGATATGTTTAAGACAATCCTTTTGGCCTATGACGGTTCCGATCACGCGCAAAACGCCTTGAAGGCCGTTGCAACGATGGTTGAGAAAGGTGCATCGCACCTGCACCTGGTACACATCCCGCAAATGGATACGCCCCCCATTGTCATTGGATCTTTCGTCAGCCAGATCGGCACTCCGCCAACACAGGATGAGATCGCACAAGCTGGGCAATTCGTGACCGAGCAGGCGACATCTGAGGCCAAAGCGCTTGGGGTAGAGATCACTGAGGTGCACCTTGGCAAAGGCCTGCCTGCGAACGTGATCTTATCGACGGCAAACAAGATTGATGCAGACCTGATTGTGATGGGCCGGCGCGGGCTTGGTGCCATCGGGGCTTTTGCGTTGGGGTCCGTCAGCCAAGCCGTCGCACATGAGGCGCAATGCGCCTGTTTAACCGTGGTATGACCGAACAAATTGCCCAAACGCGAAGAAATCTGATCCGATTTGAATGGTTTTGAGGCTTGACCAACAGGCCAACACGCTCAAATCAGTTAAAAAACATAAATTTGTGATCACACGTTTTTCAAGTGTGATCACAAATGTCGCTTTTGACTAGCTTTATGATTCTTCATGGGGAACTGTTGGCATCAAGATAAGACTCACCGGCCAGCCACCGGTGACTTGAACCATAGCGGGACCGTTTTCCATGAACATCCACGAATACCAGGCGAAAGCCCTTTTGCGCAGTTTTGGCGCCCCTGTCTCTGATGGCCGCGTTGTGCTTAAGGCAGAAGATGCCAAGGCCGCCGCAGGCGAGCTTGATGGCCCATTGTGGGTGGTCAAAGCGCAGATCCACGCAGGTGGGCGCGGCAAGGGCAAGTTCAAGGAAGCCGATGCAGGCGACGCTGGTGGTGTGCGCCTTGCCAAATCTGTTGAAGAAGCGTCTGAGGAAGCCAAGAAAATGCTGGGCCGCACCCTGGTGACCCACCAGACTGGCCCTGTCGGCAAGCAAGTGAACCGCATCTACATCGAAGACGGCTCCGGCATCGAAACAGAGCTTTACCTAGCCTTGTTGGTTGATCGCCAAACATCCCGCGTGTCTTTCGTCTGCTCCACCGAAGGCGGCATGGACATCGAAGAGGTCGCGGCGAGCACACCGGAAAAAATCCTGAGCTTCTCTGTTGATCCAGCGACCGGCTATCAGGCCTTCCACGGTCGGCGCATCGCCTTTGCGCTTGGCCTTGAAGGCAAACAGGTCAAGCAATGCGTGGGCCTGATGGGGCTGCTCTACAAAGCCTTCATGGAAAAAGACATGGAGATGCTGGAGATCAATCCGCTGATCGTCACCGATGGCGGCGATTTGAAAGTGCTCGACGCCAAAGTCGCGTTTGACGGCAATGCGATCTACCGCCATGCTGACATCGCTGAGCTGCGCGATACCACAGAAGAAGACCCCAAAGAGCTTGAGGCATCCAAATATGACCTCAACTACATCGCTTTGGATGGTGAAATCGGCTGCATGGTGAACGGTGCGGGCCTGGCGATGGCCACCATGGACATCATCAAGCTTTACGGCGCGGAACCTGCCAACTTCCTCGACGTGGGCGGCGGTGCGACCAAGGAAAAGGTGACCGAGGCGTTCAAGATCATCACCTCTGACGACAACGTCAAAGGCATCTTGGTGAACATCTTCGGCGGCATCATGCGCTGCGACGTGATCGCGGAAGGCGTGGTGGCTGCGGTGAAAGAAGTGGGCCTGAAAGTGCCATTGGTCGTCCGCCTGGAAGGCACCAACGTGCAGCAGGGCAAGGACATCATCAACAACTCCGGTCTGGACGTGATCGCCGCGGATGATCTGAAAGACGGCGCACAGAAAATCGTGAAGGCTGTGAAGGGCTAAACGCCATGAGCTGCGCTGAAGCGTTCATTCCTCGCCAGCCTTTGGCACCTGCGTCACGGTCTTTTGCGCCCCTAGGCAAAGGGCGGGTCGATCTGTTGGCATGGCCACATCGACCCTCGCAGCGCTGGCCCTTGGCGTGGCCGCCTGCACGACCGAAAATATTGGGGCCGATCAAGCTGAGCTTGCCAATATGCGGGAATGGAACAAGGTGCCACGCAGCAGCCCTGCGGCCTTTGTGCGGGCATTCAAGACGTTTTGCCTAGGTGGCAGTTCCGGTCGCGCAGCGATTGAACCCAAACTTCGCCGGGCGGGATATGTCCCCATCCCGAATTGGCGCGATGCAAAAAGACGCGCCTATGTTGTCGATGATGCGCGCCCACTGGTTGCCGTAGGCCCCGGCAATTGCTTGGTGCGAGCAAAAGCGCGCAGCGGTCAAACGGAGCGGTTTGAGCGGTTCGTGGCAAGCGAATTTCCTAACGCCAGATCTGTTGAGCCGCGTCAGCTGTCGCGGCATATCGAACGCGGATGGGCCGTTAATGACGGCGGTGCTGCGATTATCGCGACGGAACGCAAAGCGGACGGTGGCGTTTTCGTCTATTCCGCACTGGTCTTCCGGGGGACCTCGGAATGATGCGCCGTTTTCTAAAACACCTGGGGATGGTGATTTGCTTGGCATCAATGTGGAGCATGCCCGCACATGCTGGTGGCGAGAAGGCGACCGCGCGTGCGGCCATCGAACTATTTGCACAAAACTGCTTCTCCCCTTTCATGACCGCCGAAAAGGCGCGCCAGACCTTCGCGCTTAGCGGCGCGCGGTATGATTTTTATGACCTTGATCCTTTCTCAAGTGCTGCGCCATCGCCCGCCCAAAAGCGCGCGGTAACAGCCGGAACGGATCGCCGTTGCGAAATCGCCTTTGCTGGCGATTACGCGGCACGCGCGACCACAGCCGCACAGGCCGCACTCGACAGCGAAGGGATCACCACCCCCGCCGCCCTGCCTGCATCCTTTGCAGCACACAGCGGCACAACCCTTCTTGCAGCGCGCCAACTGAACCCGCGCCGCACCGCCATCGTCCATGTGGGGACCCGCCAAACCGCACAGGGCACCGAAACTTTCATGCTGGTGGAGCGGCTGACGCCCACCAACGACAATAACTGAGGGACAGACATGGCTGTACTTGTAGACGAAAACACCAAGGTGATCTGCCAGGGCCTGACCGGCTCCCAAGGCACCTTTCACACAGAACAAGCCATCGCCTATGGCACCAAGATGGTCGGCGGCGTGACACCCGGCAAAGGCGGCCAAACGCACCTTGACCTGCCTGTCTTCAACTCCGTGCACGAAGCCATGCACGTGACCGAAGCCAATGCCTCTGTGATCTATGTCCCGCCCCCCTTCGCGGCGGATTCGATCCTTGAAGCCATTGACGCTGAAATGCCTCTGATTGTTTGCATCACCGAAGGCATCCCCGTGCTTGACATGATGCGCGTCCAGCGCGCGCTGGAAAGCTCCACAAGCCGCCTCATCGGCCCCAACTGCCCTGGCGTGATCACACCAGACGCCTGCAAGATCGGGATCATGCCGGGCCACATCCACAAACGTGGCTCTTGCGGTGTTGTATCCCGATCCGGCACGCTGACTTATGAAGCGGTCAAGCAGACCTCTGATCTGGGCTATGGCCAGTCTTCTGCCGTGGGCATCGGCGGTGACCCGATCAAAGGGACCGAGCATATTGATGTCTTGGAGATGTTCCTGGCCGACGACGAAACGCAATCCATCATCATGATTGGTGAAATCGGCGGCTCCGCCGAGGAAGAAGCCGCACAATTCCTCGCAGATGAAAAGAAAAAGGGCCGCTGGAAGCCAACAGCGGGCTTCATTGCCGGACGCACCGCGCCTCCCGGACGTCGCATGGGCCATGCCGGTGCGATTGTTGCAGGCGGCAAAGGCGGTGCTGAGGACAAGATCGAAGCCATGCGCAGTGCCGGCATCGTCGTGGCAGACAGCCCAGCCACCTTGGGCGAGGCGGTGCAAGAAGCGATCGCAAAAGGATAACCAACTGGCCGGCCCTCGCGCCGGCCTATGACTAAGACAGAGGATAGCATGGACTTTCAAACAGCCGTTCGCACCTGCCTGACCCAGAAATACGCAAGTTTCCAAGGCCGTGCCGCGCGCTCCGAATATTGGTGGTTCGTTTTGGCCATCGTGATCGGGTCTGTTGTAACGCAGTTGATCTGGTGGCCCCTGGCCTTGGTGTTTTCTCTTGCCATCCTTTGCCCGTCGCTTGCCGTTGGCTGGCGACGGCTTCAGGATACAGGCCGCCCCGGATGGTACATCGCCATTCCCTTTGCGCTGAGTTTGATCAGCACGTTGCTGTCCCCCGACATGCCAAGCGAAGAAGCGATGGCCAGCGGACAATTGCCAAGCTTTGGTGCGATGGCCTTCGGCGGCATTCTCAGCCTGATCAGCCTGGCAGTGTTTCTTCTCTATATCTGGTGGCTCACCCGCCCCAGCGATCCCGGGCCAAACGCCTACGGCCCACCCCAGGCGCTTCTGCCTAATCCCAAACGCCTGCTCACATAGGTGACATAATGACAGAACAACCCACCAACGATCACTTCCACGCGTCCTCGTTCATGGAAGGGGATAATGCGGCCTATCTTGAACAACTCTACGCCAAATATGCCTCTGATCCGTCGGCGGTGGATGAAGCCTGGCACGTGTTTTTCAAAGCGATGGGCGATGAGCGTGCCGCGGTCGAAGCCGAAGCGGCTGGCCCGTCTTGGGCGCGGCGTGATTGGCCACCGTCACCCACTGGGGACACGATGGGCGCACTGACCGGCATTTGGCCGGAGCCGGTGGAGGAAAACGCCGCAGGCGATAAAATCAAAGCCAAAGCCGCCGAAAAAGGCGTTGAGGTCAGCGATGATCAAATCAAACAAGCCGTCCTGGATTCCATCCGCGCCTTGATGCTGATCCGCGCCTACCGCATCCGGGGGCATCTGGCCGCTGATCTGGATCCGCTGGGCATGCGCGACATGGGCGACTACCCCGAACTTGATCCGAAAGCCTACGGGTTTACGGATGCCGACATGGATCGCCCGATCTTTATCGACAATGTTCTGGGCCTCGAAGTGGCGACGATGAAGCAGATCGTTCAGATCGTCAAAGCCACCTATTGCGGCACTTTTGCCCTGCAATACATGCATATTTCCAACCCAGAAGAAGCCGGTTGGCTGAAAGAACGCATCGAAGGCTACGGCAAAGAGATCGCTTTCACCAAGAACGGGCGCAAAGCGATCCTGTCCAAATTGGTTGAGGCCGAAGGCTTTGAGAAGTTCTTGCACGTAAAATACATGGGCACCAAGCGTTTCGGCCTTGATGGCGGCGAAAGCCTTGTGCCCGCGATGGAACAGATCATCAAACGTGGCGGCCAGTTGGGGCTGAAAGAGATCGTGATCGGCATGCCCCACCGGGGCCGCCTCTCTGTGCTCGCGAATGTGATGCAGAAGCCCTACAAAGCGATCTTTAACGAATTCCAAGGCGGCAGCTTTAAACCTGAGGATGTCGATGGCTCTGGTGACGTGAAATACCACCTTGGGGCCTCCTCTGACCGCGATTTTGATGGCAACTCTGTGCACCTGTCGCTGACGGCCAACCCTTCCCACCTAGAGGCAGTGAACCCCGTGGTGCTGGGCAAGGCCCGTGCCAAGCAAGATCAGCTTAACGATGATACCCGAACATCTGTCATGCCGCTGTTGCTGCATGGCGATGCGGCCTTTGCCGGACAAGGCGTGGTGGCGGAATGCTTCGCGCTCTCTGGTCTGAAGGGCCACAAGGCGGGCGGCACGATGCACATCGTGGTGAACAACCAAATCGGCTTTACCACCGCGCCGCATTTCTCGCGCTCTTCGCCCTATCCCACGGATAACGCCTTGGTGGTCGAAGCGCCGATCTTCCACGTCAACGGGGATGACCCCGAGGCGGTGGTGCACGCCGCCCGTGTGGCCACGGAATTCCGTCAGAAGTTCCGCAAAGATGTGGTCATCGACCTGATCTGCTACCGCCGGTTTGGCCATAACGAAGGCGACGAGCCGATGTTTACCAACCCGGTCATGTACAAAAAGATCAAAGGCCACAAAACAACGCTCAGCCTTTATTCTGAACGTTTGGTCAAAGACGGTCTGGTGCCTGAGGGCGAGATTGAGGACATGAAGGCCGACTTCCAAAAGCGCATGAACGATGAGTTTGAGGCCGGCAAAGAATACCGCCCCAACAAAGCCGATTGGCTGGATGGCAAATGGTCCGGCTTGGACACGCAGCAAGAAAAATATCAACGCGGCCAGACCGCGATCAAAGAGGAAACGCTGGCTGAGGTCGGCAAGGCCCTTGTCACCGTGCCCGAAGGGTTCCCGCTGCACAAAACGGTGGGGCGTCTTTTGGATGCAAAGTCAAAGATGCTGGCCGACGGCAAAGGCTTTGACTGGGCCACGGCTGAGGCGCTCGCTTTTGGCTCATTGCTGACCGAAGGGTACAAAGTGCGCCTGGCGGGACAAGATTCGACCCGCGGCACCTTCTCACAGCGCCACTCAGGTATCGTGAACCAGGAAACAGAAGAGCGTTATTACCCTCTGAACCACATCCGCGAAGGTCAGGCTGAGTACGAAGTGATCGACTCAATGCTGTCAGAATATGCGGTGCTTGGGTTTGAGTACGGCTATTCACTGGCGGAGCCAAACGCGCTGACGCTTTGGGAAGCCCAGTTTGGCGATTTTGCCAATGGCGCGCAAATCATGTTCGACCAATTCATCAGCTCAGGCGAAAGCAAATGGCTGCGTATGTCAGGCCTCGTTTGCCTGATGCCGCATGGGTTTGAGGGACAGGGGCCTGAGCACTCCTCAGCACGTCTGGAACGTTTCCTGACCATGTGTGGCGGCGATAACTGGATCGTTGCCAATTGCACGACGCCTGCGAACTACTTCCACATCCTGCGCCGCCAGCTGCACCGCAGCTACCGCAAACCGCTGATGTTGATGACGCCCAAATCGCTCTTGCGCCACAAGTTGGCCGTCAGCACCGCCGATGAGTTCACCACAGGTTCCTCCTTTCACCGGGTGCTGTGGGATGACGCACAACACGGCAACTCCGACACCAAGCTGGTCGCCGATGATAAGATCAAGCGCGTGGTGATGTGCTCAGGCAAGGTCTACTTTGATCTGCTGGAAGAACGCGACGCCCGCGGCATCGACGACATCTATCTGATGCGGTTTGAGCAGTTCTATCCCTTCCCGGCCCAATCCGCCGTGAAGGAACTGGAGCGGTTCAAAAACGCGGAAATGGTCTGGTGCCAGGAAGAGCCCAAAAACCAGGGGGCGTGGTCGTTTATTGAGCCTAACATCGAATGGGTTCTGACCCGGATCAAAGCCAAATACACAAGGCCCACCTATGCAGGGCGCGCCGCCGCCGCCTCACCTGCGACGGGCCTTGCCTCAGCCCACAAAGCCCAACAAGCAGCCCTCGTGAATGATGCGCTGACACTCAAAGGATCAAAGAAATGACTGAAGTACGCGTCCCCACTTTGGGCGAATCCGTAACGGAAGCGACAGTTGCAACATGGTTCAAGAAACCCGGCGACAGCGTCGCGGTGGATGAAATGCTCTGTGAGTTGGAAACAGACAAGGTAACAGTTGAGGTCCCCAGCCCGGTCGCTGGCACGCTGGCTGATATCGTGGCTGGCGAAGGGGAAACCGTGGGCGTCAACGCGCTTTTGGCCAACATCACCGAAGGTGCAAGCGCTGCCGCCCCAGCAGATGATCCAGCCCCAGCCGCCGCTGCTGCTGAAGCCCCGGCGGCATCCTCAGGCAGCGCTGTGGATGTCATGGTCCCAACCTTGGGCGAAAGCGTAACAGAGGCCACCGTTTCGACCTGGTTCAAGGCCGTCGGCGACAGCGTGGCGCAGGACGAAATGCTTTGTGAGCTGGAGACAGATAAGGTCTCGGTTGAAGTGCCCTCCCCTGCGGCAGGCACATTGACAGAAATCATCGCCCCCGAAGGCAGCACAGTTGAGGCCAACGGCAAACTTGCCGTCATCGCCTCAGGTGCCGGAGCCGTAGCGGCCCCAGCAGCAAGCGCCCCAGCCCCTGCAGCGGCCCCCACTGCCACGTCATCTGGCAAGGACGTTGAAAACGCACCTTCCGCGAAGAAAGCGATGGCCGAGGCCGGATTGAGTGCCGATCAGGTCACTGGCACAGGCCGCGATGGCCGCGTGATGAAAGAGGATGTCGCCAAAGCCATCGCCGCAGGCACCAGCGCCGCCCCCGCAGCTGCCGCAGCACCCGCCGCACGCGCGCCTTCTGCCGCAGATGATGCGGCCCGCGAAGAACGTGTGCGCATGACACGCCTGAAACAAACCATGGCCCGCCGCCTGAAAGAGGCGCAGAACACCGCTGCCATCCTGACGACCTTTAATGAGGTCGACATGACAGAGGTGATGGCCATCCGTAACGCCTATAAGGCTGATTTCGAAAAGAAGCACGGCGTGCGCATGGGCTTTATGTCCTTCTTCACCAAGGCCTGCTGCCACGCTCTGAAAGAGATCCCCGAGGTGAATGCCGAAATCGACGGCACCGATGTGATCTACAAAAACTACGTGCACATGGGTATGGCCGCAGGCACACCAACGGGCCTCGTGGTGCCCGTGATCAAAGACGCCGACAGCATGTCCTTCGCTGAGATCGAGAAAGAGGTGGGCCGCCCGGGCAAGAAAGCCCGCGATGGCAAGCTGACCATGGGCGACATGACCGGCGGCACTTTCACCATCTCCAATGGCGGTGTTTACGGCTCACTCATGACCGCGCCGATCCTCAACCCGCCACAGTCCGGCATCCTTGGCCTGGCCAAGATCCAGGACCGCCCCGTGGCCCTGAACGGTGAGGTCGTGATCCGGCCCATGATGTACATCTCGCTCAGCTATGATCACCGTTTGATCGACGGCAAGGGCGCTGTGACCTTCCTGGTACGCGTCAAAGAGATGATGGAAGATCCACGCCGTCTGTTGATGGATATCTAAATCACGCTTGGGTCAGGCCCCTTGCCTGACCCACTGCAGGAGACGATGTAATGCCCGCCGAACTTACCTATCTGTTTTATGCCGCAGTGCTGCTGGTTGCGCACTGCCTGATACAGGCCACCCTGTCGGACCTGTCCAAAGGCATCGGTTGGGCGCTTGGCCCCCAAGACGACGCACGCGACCAAAGCGTTATTGCAGGACGGGTGCAGCGGGCTTTGCGCAACTACGTTGAAACTCTGCCAGCCTTCGTTGCGCTGGCGGCGATCTTGGCCATCACGGGGCTAGGAACTGAGACGACGGCCATGGGTGCCGCGCTCTATTTCTGGGCCCGCGTCGCCTATGTGCCCTGCTACGCCTCCGGCTTGCCGCTTGTGCGGTCCATCGCCTGGTTCGTGTCTTTGGCCGGTTTGGCCCTGATGACGCTCCCGCTTTGGTGACTTCATCTTTCCAATTACAATTCCGGGGGGCGGCGCTTGCGCCGCGGGGCAGCGCCCCCTACCGTTCTCTCAACATGAAAAATCGCTCCAAAGGAGACTGCCATGTCCAGCTATGATGTCATTGTGATCGGCTCCGGCCCCGGCGGTTATGTCGCCGCCATCCGCTGTGCACAGCTTGGCCTGAAAACCGCCTGCGTCGAAGGGCGCGACACCTTGGGCGGCACCTGCTTGAACGTCGGCTGTATCCCGTCCAAGGCGCTTTTGCATGCCAGTCACATGCTGCATGAGGCCGAACATAACTTCGCTGAAATGGGTCTTAAGGGCAAATCGCCTTCCGTGGATTGGAAGCAGATGCTGACCTACAAAGGCAAAACCATCGAAAGCAACACCAGCGGCATCGAGTTTCTGTTCAAAAAGAACAAGATCGACTGGCTCAAGGGGTGGGGCTCCATCCCTGAGGCTGGCAAGGTCAAGGTCGGCGATGAGGTGCACGACGCCAAGAGCATCATCATCGCAACCGGCTCTGAGCCGTCGTCTTTGCCCGGCGTTGAAGTGGACGAAAAGGTCGTTGTCACCTCAACCGGTGCATTGGAGCTTGGCAAAGTCCCAAAGAAGATGGTCGTCATCGGCGCGGGTGTGATCGGGCTTGAGCTGGGCAGCGTATATGCCCGGCTGGGCGCTGAGGTCACTGTGGTCGAATTCCTTGACGTGATCACTCCCGGCATGGATCCGGAGGTTCAAAAAACCTTCCAGCGCACACTCAAAAAGCAAGGCCTGAACTTTATCATGGGGGCGGCCGTCCAAAAGACCGAAGCAACCAAAACGAAAGCCAAGGTGCATTACAAGCTGCGCAAAGACGACAGCGAACATGTGCTGGATGCCGATGTGGTGCTGGTCGCCACAGGGCGCAAACCATTCCATGATGGCCTGGGCCACGACGCGCTTGGCATCAAGATGACCGAACGGGGCCAGATCGCAGTTGACGCGCAGTGGCGGACGTCCGTGCCGGGCATCTATGCCATTGGGGACGTGATCGAAGGCCCGATGCTCGCCCACAAGGCAGAAGACGAAGGCATGGCCGCGGCTGAGGTCATTGCCGGTCAGCACGGGCATGTGAACTACGGCGTGATCCCAGTGCGTGATCTACACGCATCCTGAGGTGGCCAACGTAGGCGAAACCGAAGCGTCTTTGAAAGAGGCCGGGCGCGCCTACAAGGTCGGCAAGTTCTCCTTCATGGGGAACGGCCGGGCAAAGGCAAACTTTGCCGCTGATGGCTTTGTGAAAATCCTGGCGGATCAGGAGACTGACCGCATTTTAGGGTGCCACATCATCGGCCCATCGGCGGGTGATCTGATCCATGAGGTCTGCGTGGCGATGGAGTTTGGTGCCTCAGCCCAGGATCTGGCAATGACCTGCCATGCGCATCCGACCTACTCTGAGGCGGTGCGTGAAGCGGCCCTTGCCTGTGGCGATGGGCCGATCCACATGTAGCGCTACTCAGCAGGAATTTGCGATGGCCGCGCCTCTTTCTGGGGCGTGGCCTTTTTCTTGACCAACCGACGTTTCACCACCCGGTAAGCGTCGCGCACAGGCACCCAGTAGAGCCGCGCGCAACTGGTAAATTCACCCTTATCTTCTTTGCCGATGCCAAACTTCACATCCCGATTATCGTCCGGCATGTGGTAGGTTCTGAAAATCACGTCCCAGACCGGCAGCATGAAGGCAAAGTTCTTGTCGATGTGATCAGGATGGCAGCTGTGATGCACATGGTGGTGGGCCGGTGAAGGAAACACCATCGACAGCTTTCCCGGCCAGCGCAGCCAGATGTGCGAATGCCGCAAATTGTACCCGGCCACGTTAAACAGCAGATGGAAGATTGGCACGCCCAACAGGCTTGGCACGCTTGGGGTGAAGCCCACCCAGTTCGTCGCGATGCCAAAGATCGCGCCATAACCTACACCCGTCATCACGACATAAAGCAAGTTATCAACGGGGTGTTCGCGGAAATTGGAGACCGGATGCATCACCTCGGCGCTGTGGTGCACCTTGTGAAACTGCCACAAGAACACCGACTTATGCTGAAGATAGTGGGCCAGCCAAGCGATAAAGTCGATCACGACCAGCGAAACGCACATGAAGATCACTGAGATCCCCAACTCGCTCACTGGGGGCAGAATGTTGTCCGCGGCCAAAGCGACCGGATTTTCAATGCCAGTTATCCAACGGTAGATCAGCACGCTTGTGCCACCACCGGCCAGCATCACCAGAAAATGCCCCGTGATCCGGTGAAAAAAGAAATACCGCAGGTCGAGCCATGCTGACGGATGGCTCCACACCCGTTTAGGGAACAGAAAGCGCAAAAAGCTGCCTTCGGTCTCTTCCCCGCGCCGTCGCGCAATCTGGTAAATGACAAAGGCGATGATCGCGGATGTCGCCAAATAGGTCACATAGATGCGTTGATCCGCGTCGAACGGATACAGCATCACCTCGCGCGCGTTCTCAATAAAACGGTCTAGAAACTCATAACCTGTCTGCATTCCGGTTCCCTCGCTGCTCTTTTGATCCTGAATTAAGGGTCAAAAGTGGCGAGATTTAGTCGAACCGACAGTTTTTAGCGGCGTGTTACCACATCGTCTTGGCTGCACGAGGTGCCCAAGCCTTGTCATAGGCCTCGCCGCACTCTTCACCGCTGGTCATCTCGGCCAGGATTTCGCCTGCTGATGGCAGGCCCGCGCTTTCATCAACGCCCGCCCAGGTGCCGGACCGCATCAGCGCGCGGGCGCATTGGGTATAGATCTCGGCGATGGTGATGACGATCACCGTCGCGGGCTGGCGCCCCTTCTTTTCGAACCGCCCCCGCAGATCGGCATCATCGGTCAAAAAGGCGGTCCCGTTCAGACGGACAACATTGTTCGATCCCGGCACGATGAACATGAGCGACACGCGCCCGTCCTCAACGATATTGCGCAGACTGTCCAAACGATTGTTGCCGCGCCAGTCGGGCATGGCGAGGGTTTTGGTATCAAGCTCCAGCACCACGGGGCCATCATCCCCCCGCGGGCTGCCATCCGTGCCCAAAGGGCCCACGGTGCTGAGCACACAAAGCTTAGAGGACATGATCCATTTGCGATACAGCGGGGTCATCTGCTGCGCCACTTTCCGAAGCGCAGGCGTGCCGGGCGTGCCGTAAAGCGCCTCTAGCGCCGGAATATCTTGGATCTTACGCATCTGGCCGCCAGCCTGCTTCGACCAACAGCTTGTCAGAAGCCGTCTCAACCGTTTCTTCCAACTGCGCCATGAAAGCATCCTTTCGCAACCCCGGCGCAATGGGGGACAAAAACTCCACCACGGCCAACCCCGGACGACGGTAAAGCCCGCGACGCGGCCAGAAATAGCCGGCATTGGTCGCAACAGGCACGCAAGGCTGACCAAGCTGTTCATAGAGCACAGCGGTGCCCACCTTGTAGGGGACCTTGGCCCCGGGGGCCACGCGCGTGCCTTGGGAATAAATCACGATCTGTCCAGGGTCGACACGGCCCGACTGAACGTCTTCCATCATCTTGGTGATCGCCTGTCCCCGTTTGCCGCGATCAACCGAAATCATCTGCATCCGCTTGGTGTATTGGCCAATCACGGGGGTCCACAGGATCTGTTTCTTCATGATGAACTTCGCCCGTGGCAGGATGTGGAAAATCATCATGATATCCAGGAAAGACTGGTGTTTGGCTGCCACCAACACTTCTCCTGTTGGCACCTCACCGCGCACTTCGCAGCGCAGACCGATCAGCCATCTGGCACTCCACATGCACCAGGCCGCATAGCTGCGGCAGGCAGTGTAGGCCCCCGTTTTTGAAAACATGGCCCATGGCGCAAACAACAAGCCAAATATCGGCATCGCCACGGTTGCCTGCACGATATAGATGATGGAGCGTATCCACTGCAGCATCACGCCAACTCCCCCAAGGCGCGCCGCGCTGCCGCCGCAGTGGCGACAAAGGCGACCACACCTGCCAAAACCGGTATGAAAACGGGCCAAAACCAATCCAGCCCTTGTAACCCAAGCCCCGTCAAAAAGCCCCCCGTATCCGACGCCGCTGGCAACGCCGCAAGAGCGAGCAATCCAACCAACGTCCCGCTTGCCGCCCCAGAAAGCGCGCGCAGCGAAAGCGCCGCACAAAGGCCTGTGCGATATAGTCATCCGTGGCCCCCACCAAGCGCAGCACCGCAATCACCTGAGCGTTGGCCGCCAAGGCCGCTTGGGCCGCCAGGGTGATCATCACCGCCACAGCGACCGCGATCAACACCAGCGACGTCCAGCCCAACAGCCGCAACCGAGAGGCGGCTTTGACCAGCGGTTCGCGCCAACGGCTGTGATCATCCAGAACCGCCCCCGGCACTTCGGCCGCAAGCCTCAGCCGCAGCCCCGCCGCGTCGATCCCCTCAGATGTCTCATTCACTTCGATCAGCCGTGGAACCGGCAGCGCGTCCAGGGCAAGCTCTGCGCCAAACCACGGGGCCAGCAAGGCCTGCTGTTCAGCATCACTCAGCGCGCGGGCAGAGACGACGCCCCGCGTGGTTTCCAGGATCCGCAGGGCCGCGTCAGTTTGCGCCGCACGTTGATCCAGCGGGGCCACAATCCGAATGGTCGCCGACCGCGCCAGCTCTTCGCCCCAACGGTCTGACAAACGGCCCGCCGCCAAAGACAGCGCCATGGCAAAAACTGCTAAAAACGCCATCGCTGCGGCGGCCAATACGGTCAGGCGCGCGGTAAAACCCGAGGGCGGCACCACCCGGTCAGAATAGCCGTCACTGACGAAAACGGCCCGAAGCGACGCCAGCGCACCGGTCACAGATCCGCTCCCGCCAGCTGAATGCGCCGGTTGGTAATCCGCAACACGCGGGCCTGCACGTGGCTTTTGGTGGCGCGTATCAGGCTTAAGTCATGGGTCGCGATCAGCACAGTTTTGCCCATCTTGTTCAGCTCAATGAGCAACCGCAGCAGCCGCTGCGACATTTCCCAATCAATATTGCCCGTCGGCTCATCTGCAAGGATGACGTCAGGTGACATGATCACCGCACGGGCCAATGCGGCGCGCTGGCGCTCACCACCCGACAACTCAGGCGGCATGGCATCGGCGCGGTTAGTCAGACCCACCCAGGTCATCAATTCCGTCAGATCA
Organism: Sulfitobacter sp. GN1-4; assembly: GCF_055693825.1. Classification (NCBI taxonomy): domain Bacteria; kingdom Pseudomonadati; phylum Pseudomonadota; class Alphaproteobacteria; order Rhodobacterales; family Roseobacteraceae; genus Sulfitobacter; species Sulfitobacter sp. GN1-4. The sequence goes on from NZ_JBVFUQ010000003.1 coordinate 3,186,098, forward strand.
CTGCCGGCAGCTTCGGCATGGCGACCCGATACGGTCAACGGCAATGCGACGTTATCGGTCACTGACAAATGGTCCAGAAACTGCACATCCTGGTGCACCACGCCCACACGCCTGCGCACCACGGCAATGTCATCACGGGTAAAGCTGCGCACATCCGCTTCAAACAGACGCACATGCCCCGCGGTTGGCAGCAGCGCGCCGTAGCACAGTTTCATCAATGTCGTCTTGCCCGATCCGGACGGCCCGGTGAGAAAGTGGAACGAGCCCGGTGCCAATTTAAGCGAAATGTCCGACAGCAATTCGCCGCCGCCATAGCTGTAGGCCACATTGTCCAGCTCGATCACACACGCACCCTTCTTGTTGGCCCTGTTGTGCCTCAGCACCGCTGCGGATTCAATCCAGCAGTTCCGCGCTTTGTCATCAGATAGCACTTTTCCCACGCGCGTGTTGACCATATGCTAGGGCAAAGTGCGCAAATCTTGCGATTAATGATTGGCGAAATACCATATGCGGCTGACCTGCCCAAATTGTGACGCACGGTATGAAGTGCCCGATGAGGTCGTTCCGACCTCTGGACGGGATGTTCAGTGTTCAAATTGCGGACAAACCTGGTTTCAGCATCACCCGGATCACTCACCGGTTGAAGCCGACGATCTGACGCTTGCCCCAGAGGCCCCTGCCGACGACGAAGAAGTGGCACCACCGCCACCGCCCGCCCCACCGCCTGCACCTGAACCCGAACGCCGCCAGCTTGATCCAGCCGTGGCTGACATCCTGCGACAGGAGGCTGAGGCCGAATTTGAAGCCCGCCAGCGCCGCAAAGCCGACGTTCTAGAAAGTCAGCCTGATTTGGGGCTTGAGACGGTAGACGAAACGCCGCCGCCCGCACCGCCAAAAGGCCCTTCGGAAGAGGAAGCTGAACAGCGCGCCCTGGATGCCAAGCGGCGCATGGCTCGCATGCGCGGTGAACCGGAGCCTGCCGCAGAGGCGGCCGCAACAGCAGCCGCCATGTCATCCCGGCGGGAGCTTTTGCCTGATATTGAAGAGATCAACTCCACCCTGCGCAGCGATAACAGCCCAAGCGGTGTGGATGCGGATGCCCGGGCGGAACTTGGGGCCGGGGGCGGTGCCAAAAAACAACGTGGCGGGTTCCGGCGCGGGTTCATCTTTACGCTCGCCATCATCTCAGTTTTGTCACTGATCTACGTTTTCGCGCCAGACATCTCGCAGGCGGTGCCCCAAGCGGATTCATTCCTGAACAGCTATGTGGTCTGGGTCGATAACATGCGCCTTACTTTGGCCACGCAGGTCAATGCCCTACTGGGCTGGCTCGACAACATGGCAACGCAGACCGGGGGCTGACGCGTTTTATCGCTCCACGGTATGCGGGCCGTGGCCTATCCGTGGCCACCTAACCCTCATTCTCATTTGCCATCAAAACCGATCAAGCAGCCGGTTAAGGTAATCCCGCTCCACCTCAGGACGGGCCGTTTCACCCGAACGGCGACGGATTTCATCCAGCAGCTCTCGTGCCCTTCCGGCATCATTCTGGCCTAACGCCAGTGGTCCTTCGCCGCTGTTCGCGCCGTTGCTGCCTTGCTCACGGCCCAAGGGGTCACGGTTGTCAGCGCGCCGATCAGATTCCGCGTTGCCCTGTCCGGGTTGCTGGTTTTGCTGTTCCTGCGCCAACGCCTCACCCAAGGACCGCATCCCCTCGCGCAAGGCCTCCATCGCTTGTGACTGGTTGTCGATCGCTTCGGCCAAATCCTGATTGCGCAGGGCCTGCTCCGCCTGATCCATCGCGCGACCGGCACGGTCCAGCGCATCGCGCGCGGCATCCCCTTCGGGCGTGCCCTGACCGGGCAACCGTCCCTGCTGGCGGCTAAGCTCATCACGAAGCGCCTGCTGACGGTCGGCCAAACCTTCTGCCATGTTATCCTCAGCGGATTGGCCCTGCTGGCCTTCCCCCTGCTGGTCGCCACTGCCCTGACCACTGGCCATTTTGGCCCTCATGGCTTTGGCCGCGGCCCTCGCCACCATTGCGGCCCTCATTGCCCTGGCTTTCGCCCGCTTGCGCGCCCGGATTGAACTGCTCTTGCAGGTCGCGGAAGGCCTGATCGCTTAGTCCCTGCTGTTCGCGCAGCGTATCGGCCAGCCCTTCCATCGCCTGTTCACCCGCCGACTGCTGACCCTGGCCTTGCTGGCTTTCGGTCACGCGCATGTTCTCCATCATTTCCTGCAACTGCTGCAATGCCTCAGCAGCCTCGGCCATGCGGCCTTGCTCCATCAGCTCTTGGATACGGTCCATCATGCGCTGCAGATCATCCTGGGTCATCTGCATGCCTTGGTCTTGGCCCTGCTGGCCTTCGTTTTGGTTGCGCTGCTCTCCGTTTTCCTGGGCTTGCTGACGCTGCAACTGGCGCAAATATTCCTCGGTCGCGCGGCGCAATTCATCCATCAACTCGGCGATTTCCTCATCCGACGCCCCATTGCGCATCGCTTCTTGCAGCCGCTCTTGCGCACGGCGCAACCGCTCAAGGGCATCGGCCAACACGCCTTCTTCAAGCTCCAGCGCAAACCCCCAAAGATCCTCCGCAAGCTCATTTTGGAACTCCTCATCCACGCCGTAGCGCGCCCGCAGTTCCAAGCGGCCAATCAACTGACGCAGCCTGAGGCTGTTGGTCTCACTCCGCAAAATGTCTTCCCCGCGGTAGGCCACCGTCCGCAATACCTGTGCCATGCGTGGAGCGTTGTCCCGAGACCACAACAGGTCGCGCCGCATTTCGATCAGGGCCGCCGCCGCAGGATTGAAAAACCGCCGCCCCGGCAACATCATCTCAACCGGGTCTGACATGCCGCTTTGCTCAGCGGCGTCGAGCACATTTAACTGCAACACCACCGGCAGGTTCGCCCAGGGATGCTTGGAGAAATCCTCAATCATGTTTTCTTCAAAGGACCGCCTGTTGCCGGCAATGGGCGTGGGCAAGGCAACCGTGATCTCCGCACGCGGATCAGGGGCCAGCGCCAAGCCGTACCGGCGATCAACTGAGGCGAGATCCAAGGTGATCCGCGCCTCACCCACCTCAACGCCATAGTCATCCTGCGCTCCGAAAGGCAGGCGCATCTCACCCAGGGCCGCAACCTCTGGCGCGCCCAAAATCTCAACCTGTGGCGGATCATCTGGCCGCACCGTGACGGCCCAGACGCGCCCACCCGGCCCTTCAACGGCCAACTGGCCTTCTTGTAAAACCGTGAAATCCTGTACCGGATCAGAGGCTGCGGGCACATTGTCCGTGCGTCCAGACACGGTCTCGGCCAGGGTCAGTGCCCCAACTTCGCCGTAAAAACGCAGGGTAATCAACGTACCTTCGGGCAAATCAAGCGTCCCGGCGGATTGGTCATTCAAATAGAGGGTCGGCAAGCCGGTATAGCGCGGCGGCTCTGCCCAGCCTTCCCAGATGGGCCCATTGGCCAAACCGTCCCCCCCGGTGCCATGCCCGCCACCGACCCCACGCGCCAGATGGACCCGAAAAGCAACGCCACCGCAAAGGCCACCACGGCCACGTAGCGCAACGCATAAGGGTCACGATCTGACACACGCAAATCAGCTGCCACAGGCTTTGCCGCTGCGGCACGGGCAGCCATACGCTGTTTATGCGCACGCCAAACGGCCATCGACGCGTCATCACTGCCGCCGATCGCGGCATCATCCATCAGCGCCTGAATGGGACGGCCTGGCAAACTGGCATCCAATCGGGCCAGCACCTCGCCGCGTGAGGGGATGCGAAAACGCCTGAGCGCATAAATCAGCGCCCCACCTGCTGCCAGGACGGCGGCCACCGCAATGGCCCACACCGCCTCAATCGCGACCCAGTCCTGCAACCCCAGCATCAACGCCGCCAAAACCAGCAACACAACCGTCATCAACGGCCACAGCGCGCGTGCAAGGCGTTCGGCCAACATGCCCAACCGGGTCAAGCGCAACGGCCAACGCAGCTGAGCCATCCCTTTGCGCAAATCATTAGGGGTGAAACTGGTCATGTGCCGTGCTCCCTCAGGGGCCTGGGCACAATAGCCTCAAAGCCACTCAGGGATGGTATCGCGATTTATCATTTCGTCAAAGGTTGGACGTGCGCGAATAACCGCAAATTGATCGTCTTTCACCAGAACTTCCGGAATAAGCGGGCGAGAGTTGTATTCACTGCTCATCACCGCGCCGTATGCCCCGGCTGAGCGGAACGCGACCAGATCACCGGCCTGCAAGGGCGGCATGGGCCGCTGCTTGGCAAAGGTATCGCCAGATTCGCAAACCGGCCCCACGATGTCCATTGGCTGCATCTCTGTCCCGGGGGACGGTTCAATCACAGGCACAATGTCATGATGAGCGTCATACATGGCCGGGCGGATCAGATCGTTCATCGCCCCATCCAAGATCAGAAAATCCCGCCCCTCACCAGATTTCACATAGATCACTTCGCTGATCATCAGCCCCGCATTGCCCGCAATCAGCCGCCCCGGTTCAATCTCAATCTCACACCCCAGATGCCCCAAGGTACGCTTGACCAACGCGCCATAATCCGACGGCAATGGCGGATCGGCATTGCTCCGCTCATAAGGAATGCCCAAGCCACCGCCCAAATCCAGCCGCGTGATCTCATGCCCTTCTGCCCGCAAGGCTTGCGTCAACTCCGCAACCTTTTGATAGGCCAATTCGTAGGGGGCCAAATCAGTGAGCTGAGAGCCGATGTGCACATCAATGCCAATCACCTTCAGCCCGGCCATCTCAGAGGCCATGCGGTACACCTCATGCGCCCGGGCAATCGGAATACCAAACTTATTCTCAGACTTACCTGTCGCGATCTTGGCATGGGTCTTGGCATCCACATCCGGGTTCACCCGCACGGTGATCGGGGCGACAACGCCCATCTCCCGCGCCGTGGCATCCAGCACAGCCATCTCAGGCTCGCTCTCCACATTAAACTGTCGGATCCCCCCTTCGAGGGCCAAGCGAATCTCGTCGCGGGTCTTGCCCACGCCAGAAAACACAATCCTTTCACCCGGCACGCCCGCGGCCCGCGCACGGCGATACTCACCACCCGACACCACATCCATGCCCGCGCCCGCCTGGGCCAGGGTCTGCAAAACCGCCTGGTTGGAATTGGCCTTCATCGCATAACAGACCAAATGATCCATGCCCTCCAGCGCCTCATCAAAAAGCCGGAAATGCCGCAACAGCGTTGCCGTGGAATAAACATAGAACGGCGTCCCTACCGCGGCGGCAATCTCAGAAATTGCGACATCCTCAGCAAAAAGCGCGCCATCACGATAAAGGAAATGGTCCATGCTTCATCTTTCCAATAAAACTCAATTCCGCCCTAGCGGACAGGCGCAGACCTCAGAAAGAGGTACAATGGCAGGCCGCAAGACACCCCAATACAGAACGTGGCCGGAATGGCAATCAGCGCGGTCCAATTCCGCCGCACGGCAACTTCGGCGATGATCCAAACCGTCAGCGTCACCGCCGCAATGGTTAGATCCCAGACCAAGCCACTGCCCGCAGTGTTGACATGCCAGGCATCCACCATCGCCATGATGTCATAGCCATTTTCGTTAAACCAAGAGATGAAATAATACATCGGGTGGATCGCCCCCCAGATCGCAAGGGCAAGGTAGATCAGTCTGAGTGGCGACATATCAGAAACTCCGAACCACGCCGACATTGGCGTGACCAGAGATATGGACCCCAGGTTGATAATTGCTAGGCTGCTGGCGCGTATCTGAGCGCCCTGCCGGATCACCGTCCAAGTTTGGCGGCCCGCAACTGGCGGTCAAGCCTATGAGAACAAGCAGCAATAGCGCTCTCACAGCCCCGCCCCAATGGACACGGTAAGAGGCCCCTGTGTGATTCCTAACCGGGCCGTCCCAGACAGGCCCGCATCCGTGAGCGTGATGGTTGCATCCCGCGTCGGCTGAACCGGCTCACCATCCGCACCACAGCCCGCCACCGCCAACAACGAAAGTACAAGGATTGCCGTTCTCATGCCAAAACCTCTTTCCAACGGGCGATTTGCGCACGCACCTGTTCGGGTGCCGTACCGCCGTAAGACATACGCGAATTCACCGAATTTTGCACGCCCAACACATCGAATACACTTTGGGTGATCTCAGCATGCACCGATTGCATCTGCTCCAAGGTCAAATCCGGCAGGTCGCATCCCTGCCCTTCTGCCATGGCCACAAGCGCGCCTGTGATATGATGCGCATCGCGGAAGGGCAGCCCCAGCACACGCACCAGCCAATCCGCCAAGTCTGTCGCGGTGGAAAAACCTGAGCCCGCTGCAGCGGCAAGGTTTTCTTGCTGACCGGTCATATCGCGGACCATGCCCTCCATGGCGGCCAGCGCCAGCATCAGGTTGTCTGCGGCATCAAAGACCTGCTCTTTGTCTTCCTGCATGTCTTTGGAATAGGTCAGCGGCAGGCCTTTCATCACCATCATCAGCGCCGTATTGGCCCCAAAGATGCGCCCCACCTTGGCCCGGATCAGCTCAGCCGCATCGGGGTTTTTCTTTTGTGGCATGATGCTGGATCCGGTCGAAAACCGGTCAGACAGGGCGACAAAGCGGAACTGGGCGGAGGACCATATCACCAGCTCTTCTGCAAACCGGCTCAAATGCATGGCACAGATGGAGGCACAGGATAGAAATTCCAACGCAAAATCCCGGTCGCTGACCGCATCCAGTGAATTCGCCGCAGGCCGGTCAAAGCCCAGCGCCTTTGCGGTCATGTCCCGATCAATCGGGAATGACGTCCCCGCCAGGGCTGCAGCCCCAAGCGGGCTTTCATTCATCCGCCGCCGCGCATCGCGCACCCGGCTCAGATCGCGGCCAAACATCTCAACATAGGCCATCATGTGATGGCCCCAGGTCACCGGCTGCGCGGTCTGCAAATGGGTAAAGCCGGGCATGACCCAATCCGCCCCGGTTTCAGCCTGCCCCAGAAGCGCCTGAATCAGCGCCAGCAAACCACCCTCAAAGGCATCCAATTGGTCGCGCACCCACAGTTTGAAATCCGTCGCCACCTGATCATTCCGCGACCGGCCCGTGTGCAGACGGCCTGCAGGCGCGCCAATGATCTCTTTCAGCCGCGCCTCAACATTCATGTGAATGTCTTCCAAGGCTGTCGAAAAGGCAAAGTCGCCCGCTTCGATCTCTGACAAGATCGTGAGCAAGCCTTCCCGGATGGCTTCGGCATCTTTATCAGTAATGATACCGGTCGCGGCCAACATCGCGGCGTGCGCGCGGCTGCCAGCAATGTCTTGGGCGGCCATACGTTGGTCAAATCCGATCGAGGCATTAATTGCCTCCATGATCGCATCGGGACCGGCGGCAAAGCGTCCGCCCCACATTTTGTTGGAAGCCTGATCAGTCATGAGAAACCCTCGGAGGGATGAGATGAGAAAATTCGTGTTTGGCCTGATGTATACGGCCCTTCTGGCAGGTGCAAACATCGCAGCCGCTGCGGGGCCAGACATCGCCCCCCTGCGCACGGGCGACATGAAGAAACTGATCATCCACGACACACCTGAGGCGGTGTCAAACGCCCCTTTCAATCTGGCGGATGACGCAGGCACCAGCACGCTGGCAGACTATCGTGGCAAATACATCCTGGTGAACTTCTGGGCCACCTGGTGTGCCCCCTGCCGCAAGGAAATGCCCCAGCTCAACACCCTGCAAAAGGAATTCGGGGGCGCGCATTTCGAGGTTGTCACCATCGCCACGGGCCGGAATTCGCCCCAAGGCATCCAGAAGTTCTTTAAAGAGGCCGGCGTGGACAGCCTGCCGCGCCACCAAGACCCGCGCCAACAACTGGCCGCACAAATGGGGATCTTTGGCCTGCCCATCACAGTGCTGATTGATCCAGAGGGCCGCGAAATCGCGCGGCTGCGTGGTGACGCGGTGTGGGACAGCGAGAGCGCCAAGGCCATCGTCAAAGCGTTGATCGACAGCCGCACAGAAGGCTGAACAGCTGCGATAGGGGCCGGACAATCTAAATCGCCCGGCGAAATTCCTTTAACGGAATTTAAGCCGCGTGCTGCAAAATCGCCGCTTCAGAAGACGACAGGCTGCGCCGCGCAAAACCGCCATAGGTATGCGGATCAAACTCCAACTCAGGATGCGCGGCAAGCAACCTGCGCCGATCGCCATCGCTCAGCGTGCTTAACGCCGCCGACGCGGGATGAAAGCTCTCGGTCTCCACGCCATTGGCCCACATCACCTGGTGCCGGTCGAGCAGCAGATGCACGTAAGTGACCTCACGCAGCTTTAGATCGATCGATACCGAACTGCCGTTCAGCAGATCTTTTGCGGCGACAAGCACCTCGGGTGTGTTGAACAAATCCTGCGCAACAGCGCCTTTGATCAGAATGCGATGTTCCGGCGAGACGATCAGGTCCTCATCGGGGCGGTCTGCCCCAAAAAGTCCGGCGCTAATCCGCACGGGTCGCAAGTTTGGCATCGCAAAAAGCCGGGCACCGGTCATCCGGCGGCTGCCGATCCAGCGCACGGGCTGCGCGCCATTGTCCTTGGTTTGAACCAGGTCGCCTTCCCGCAAGTCTTCGATCAAGCTCAGCCCAGTGGGCGTCATGATCCGCGTGCCCGGCGTAAAGCAGATCACGCCGCCGCTGCCCACGCCATGGGCCTCATGTGGCGCGGCACCCAAAGTATGATGCACGATCCACAACTCGCACTCTCGGGGTGGGATTTCGTCAAGGAACATCAGCAAGGGCTGGCTGCCGCCACCAACCTCAATCAAGGTGACTGTATAGCTGGTGCCGCCATCCGTGATGACAAAGCTGTTGTCCATCAAAGGCGTCTCATCCAACGCCTCTTTGTCCGCTTCAGACATCTTGGGGGCTTCACGTTCCAGTGCCGCCCCCACCAGGCGGTGCACCATACGCGCCGCCCTTTTGCGAAGATTTTCAGCTCCGTCCGCTTCATCCAATCGCAAAATATCATTTGGGCCGTCCACACGGATGGCGTCTCCGCGCCATGCCCATGCTGCCCCCACCTTCAGCGAATGTACGGGGGCGGCTTCCAAACCGTCTATTTCTGTCTGCGACCAGCTGATGACAAACGTGCCGCGATAGCCCGTCTTCATTATCCGCTCTGCCTGCCTTTGTTATTTTAGAAAAGGTTAACAAATCCGGATTCGCCCGCAAAGTGCATTTTCGTTTCATCTTTGCTGCTTCTCCAAATTGTGATGCTTGTGGGAAATACGCAACAAATGCAGAGGGATATGCGGCTGACCGCATTTACCCAACGACAGCCGTCAGCGCCCCAGGGCCGTCTTTTACTTGCAAATCACTTGCGTTTTGCTAGCGTCAAAGGCCCTTCCAAAGGAGTTTTAGATGTCTGATCGCCCTAAATCCCTTCCCAATCGCCGCATTGTCTCTTCGCGTCATCTTGCCGAGGGCGAAGGCTGGGAAGCGTCAGAGCTCGAATACGGCATGATCATTGCCTACAACGCGTTCACTCGCTGGATGTCGCGCTGCATGTCGGCGGCTGGCAATGCGGACCTCACGCCGCTTGAAATCCTGGTGCTGCACAACACCAACCACCGCTCGCGGGAAAAGCGGCTGGCGGACATCTGTTTTCTGCTGAACATCGAAGACACTCACACAGTGAACTATGCCCTGCGCAAATTGCTGAAATCAGGACTGCTGGAGGCCGAAAAGCGCGGCAAGGAAGTGTTTTACAGAACCTCAGCCGAGGGCAGCGCGCTGTGCGAGGCTTACCGCGAGATCCGCAAGTCTTGTTTTCTGGACGGTCTGAACCGCATGGACACCAGCGGGGATGATCTGCGCGAAATCGCGGCCGGTTTGCGGGCGATGTCTGGACAATACGACCAAGCCAGCCGCGCGGCCGCGTCATTGTAACAAACCCTCTGTGCATCACGATCCCCTGTCGCTAATACAGAGCCCATGAAAGACATGAACGATAAAGTCATTGTTGCCGCCGATGGGGGTGGCACCGGCTGCAGGGCCGCAGCGGGCACCCTTGCCCGGGGCATCCTGGGCGAGGCGCGCGGCGGGCCGGGCAACGTGCACAGTGATTTTGACGGCGCATTGGCCAATCTGAACGGCGCGATTGGTGCGGCACTTGCCGATGCTGGCCTTTCAGATACGCCGCTGACGCAGATCACTGCGCATTTCGGCGTCGCCGGGGCGCATTCATCCGATGAAATGACCACTGTCGCACAGGCCCTGCCCTATGGTGCCGCCACGGTGACAGGCGATCGGGCCACTTCGGTTCGGGGGGCTTTGGGGGCTGAGGACGGCTATGTGATTGCTCTGGGCACCGGTACCATTGTTGCCCGTCAGCAGGCTTTGCAGATGACAACCGTGGGCGGCTGGGGTTTTGATCTATCTGACCAAGCCTCAGGCGCATGGTTGGGGCGCCGGTTGTTGCAAGAGATCGTGATGGCCGAAGACGGCATGCGCGCACATTCCCCGCTGAGCAAATCCATCCTGGAGCGCATGAACGGCCTGGTGGCCATAATCCACTTTGCGTCTGAGGCGGCACCTGGCGACTTCGCCCCATTGGCCCGCGACGTGGTGCCAGCGGCAGACAAAGGGGATCCCATCGCCCTTGAACTGATGCAAGGAGGGGCGGATTTTCTGGCCAAAGGGCTTGGAACGCTGGGCATGAAAGCGGGCGACACACTCGCCCTTGCCGGTGGGGTCGGCCCCCACTACGCGCCATACCTTCCCACGGCGTTCACGGCCAACCTGATCACACCCAAGGGCACAGCTCTTGATGGGGCCTTTGCCATGGCCGCCGATCACGCCAAGGCGGCGCTGTGAAACGCCCTGTCGCCTTTCGAGGCGCGCAGGTCTTTGACGGAAAAACGCTGCTAAGCGGGCGCGCGGTTCTGGTGTCAGAGGATCAGCCCAGCATCATCGCCCCTCCCGACATCCCAGCAGGGACGGCTACGATTGAGCTTAGCAGCGGCATTTTGATGCCTGGGTTTGTCGACCTGCAGGTCAACGGCGGCGGTGGGGTTATGTTTAACGACCGGCCAAGCCTCGATACGCTAAGAACCATGTCCCAAGCACATGCTGGCTTGGGGACACGCGCGTTTCTGCCCACGCTGATCACGGACACACCAACAGCCACCCAAAACGCCATCGCGGTGGTTGCAAAGGCCATTGAAGCGGGTGTGCCGGGTGTCGTCGGACTGCACCTGGAAGGCCCGCATCTGGATCCGGCGCGCAAAGGGGCCCACGCAGGTTCCTTGATCCGCGCCATGACGGACGATGATCTGAACACTCTGCTCACGGCAGCACGGCAGCTGCCAAATCTTCTGGTGACGCTCGCCCCCGAGAATGTGACGCGCGATCAGATCAGCACCTTGGCCGCCGCAGGCGTGTGTGTTTCCTTGGGCCATAGCGACAGTGATTTCGAAACGGCCTGCGCCTATTTTGAGGCCGGTGCACAGTTTTGCACGCATCTTTTCAACGCGATGAGCCCTCTGACCAGCCGCGCGCCCGGTGTCGTGGGGGCCGCGTTGGACAGCCGGGCCGTCTCATGCGGGTTGATCGCCGACGGCATCCACGTCCACCCCGCCACCATCCGCGCCGCGCTGGCCGCGAAACGCGGGCCCGGTCAGATATTTTTGGTCACCGATGCCATGGCCACAGCAGGGTCCGACATCACAGAGTTCACCTTAAATGACCGCCAGATCCGACGCTCAGAGGACAAGCTGACCTTGGCAGATGGTACGTTGGCCGGTGCGCATCTGAGCATGGCGCGGGCGTTGCAGGTCATGATGGAGGACGTCGGTGACAGCGCAGCCCAAGCCTTGGCGCGCGCGACATCCATTCCCGCTCAACTTCTGAAGACCCCGATGGGGGCTGGGGGCTGGCCCGAAAAACTGGACGATTTGATCTATCTGACACCAGATTTCGAGGTGCAAAGCGCCAGCACATTGATCGCGCGCTCAACCATCCGCTGACAGTTTCTCAGCCAACAGCGCGCGTAATGGCTCTGCCCGCGCAAACTCAGCCCGCACCGCGCTGACCAATCCACCTTCCGCCGTTCGCCAACCCTCATCCATCTTGGCATGCAAGATCATGCTCTTGCGTTTGAGCATCTCAGCATGCGGGTGATCCGGCGCATAGGGTTTGGGCACACGTTTAAGCGGCTCAGCCCCCCAGGTTGAAAAAGCCATCCCCGTCTCTTCAATCGCCGCTTCCAGCGGGTCACCCCATTTATCAACAAACGCACGAAACCGGGTCAGAGTTTCCCCTTTCATGCTGGGCAGACCAAACCCGACGGACATATCCCCCGGCTCTGAGCCAAAGAAATAGAACGGCGCAAAAGGGTTCTCCGTCACCGGGGACCACAAAATGTGCAGATGCGCGTTCAGTGGCGTCTTATCTTTGGAAAACCGAACGTCGCGGTAAATGCGAAAAAGCTTGGGCTTCATCGGACACGACGCCATGCGGCTGAGATCCTCAGCCAGCAGTTGAGAGAAGAATTCAGCCGGTTTCTTGATGTTTTCGGTGTAGTGATCTTTGCGCGGCGCGAACCATTCTTTGGTGTTGTTTTGCCGCAGCTCAGCAAAGAACGCGTTGCTGTCATCGATCATCTGGGTAAAGCCGTCGGTTGCCACACTGCATTCCTTTCCGCATCTTGCGTGCCATAAGAACTATAGCGCAGGAGCATTCACATGAAACAACTCAGCGGCAAATGCCTATGTGGAGCGGTGCGATGGGAAAGTACGTCGCCCATACTTTGGGCCGGGCATTGCCATTGCGAAAGCTGTCGGCGGGCAACCGCCTCTCCGGTCACCTCGTTTTTAGGCGTGTTGCGCGATAGCATGACCTGGTCTGGCGATTTGGCCAGCATCACCACATCAGCCGGCCGGGTAAGCCGGTCGTTTTGCGCGGCTTGCGGCACACAATTGACCTATCAAAACACGGCTTGGCCGGATGAAACGCACCTTTACGCCGCAACCCTTGATGATCCCACAACCTTCAAGCCCGAAGCACATTACCACTATGCAGAGCGGGTGCCCTGGCTGACCATAGTTGATGATTTACCCAAACACCCCGGCTCAGCCGAGGAGTAGCGTCTAGCGGTCGTTCTTAAGAGCCAATTCAGGATGAGAATAAGCATCGGGATAGAGCATCGGCTTTTCCGGCCCAAGAGGCACCGTGCCGTTCCACGACCGTCCGAAATAGCCCTGACGGCAATGCAGAAGGGAGCCGCTTTCAGCGACACCAGGCAGCGCGTAGACCCGGCAAAGCCAAGCCCAAAGGCTGGGGTAATCCACAATCCGCGCGGCATTCAACTTCATGCGCATAAAATAAACAGGGTCATGCCTGTAAAGCGTTGGAAACAGACGCAAATCAGCCTCAATAAACCCGTCGCCCGTCAGAAAAGGGCGCCCATCAGAGGCCAGCAGCCGCTCCAACCGATCAAGCATGTCGAAGTACCCGCGATAGGCGGCGGCATAGACCTGCTGATCAGAGGAAAACCCCGCCTTATATGCCCCGTTGTTGATCGCGGTGTAGATCTGCGCGTTCAGCTCATCAATCTCATCGCGCAAACCAGTGGGGTAAAGATCAGGCCGCGCGTGCTGAGGTATGGTTGATCCAAGGGCATCCGCTTGCGCGTTCAACATGCGCACAATCTCGGCGCTTTCATTGGTCACGATGCGCATGGACTTTTTGTCAAAAAGCACTGGCACCGATTTCTCGTCTGACCCTTCCGCGCGGTAGATGTCGCGCACCAGGCGCAGGCCTTTGCCCGTCGCAGTCTCTGCCGTGCACTCAGCCAGCGGCGCATTGGTCAGCGTGGCGATGCGTGCCGGGGCAAATTCCCATAAGTTGGGGCCATCAGCATCATCTTCTGTTGTGCGGTTGGGAAAGGCCACATCAAGGCTGATGCTGTCTTGCAACCCAAGCACATTCCGCGCCAGGGTGACCCGGTGGCACCACGGACAGTTCAGCGCCACATGCAAGTGGTACCGCCCCGGCTCTGCCGGGAAATCGGCATCCTGCCCGATGACCGCCCGAAAGCCGCTGACACCGCGCACAAACTCACCGCCCGCACGGCGCTGCGCTGCATTCTCTTGGCTTTCTTCAACAGAATTATCCGTCAAACCAGGGGCCTAGCCACATTTGGAATGGCCACAAGAGGCGCAGGTCATACACCCCTCCACCATCCGCATGTCAAACTGGCCGCAAGACGGGCAGGCCTTGCCGCGTGGCGTGTCCAGCCCCACAACCTGCGCCTGCGGATCAGATTTCAGCCCCATACCTTCGCCCGCGATAAACCCGGTGGCGATCATATGCTGTTCGATCACACCGCCAATCGCGGCAAGAATGGAAGGGATGTATTTGCCCCGCATCCAGTGCCCCGCCGCGCGGATCAAACACGGCTTTCAGCTCTTCGACAACAAATGACACATCCCCGCCGCGCCGGAAGACCGCCGAAATCATCCGGGTCAGCGCAACTGTCCAGGCGAAATGCTCCATGTTTTTGGAGTTGATAAACACCTCAAACGGCCTGCGGTGCCCGTTGAGCACGATGTCGTTGATGGTGATGTAAAGCGCATGTTCGCTGTCGGGCCATTTCACCTTGTAGGTATTGCCCTCCAACTCCTGCGGACGGTCCAGCGGTTCGGACATGTACACCACTTCGCCGCCTTCTGGGACGGGCACGGGCTTGTCTGCTGCCGTTTCCTCCGTTACGGACAGAACCGAGCCGGTCACATCGTTCGGGCGGTATGTCGTGCAGCCTTTGCACCCTGTATCCCACGCCTCCATATAGACATCCTTGAACGCTTCAAAGCTGATGTCTTCGGGGCAGTTGATGGTCTTGGAGATGGAGCTGTCCACCCACTTTTGTGCCGCCGCTTGCATCTTGACGTGGTCCAGCGGGGCCAGGGTTTGCGCGTTCACAAAGTAGTCGGGCAGATCCTTGTCGCCAAATTTGTCACGCCACATCTGCACGGCATAATCGACCACCTCTTCTTCGGTGCGCGTGCCGTCTTTTTGCAAAACCTTGCGGGTGTAGGCATAGGCAAAGACAGGCTCAATCCCCGAGGATACGTTGCCTGCATAAAGGCTGATCGTCCCCGTCGGCGCGATGGAGGTCAAAAGCGCATTGCGAATGCCGTGGGTGCGGATCGCTTCGCGTACATCGGCATCCATCTGCTGCATGGTGCCGGACGCCAGATAGGCATCGGCATCAAACAAAGGAAACGCGCCCTTTTCTTTCGCCAACTCCACAGAGGCCAGATAGGCCGCCCGCGCAATCGCCTTCAGCCAGCTTTCGGTCTGTGCGGCAGCTGCGTCTGAGCCGTAGCGCAGCCCCAGCATCAACAGCGCATCCGCAAGCCCCGTCACCCCAAGCCCAATCCGCCGTTTGGCCTGCGCTTCGCGCGCTTGCGCCTCAAGCGGGAACTTGGAGACATCGACCACATTGTCCATCATGCGCACAGCCGTCGCCACCAGATCAGAGAGCGCCGCCTGATCCAGCGCTGCGGCATCCTCAAACGGATTGCTGACCAAACGCGCCAGGTTAATTGAACCCAAAAGGCACGCCCCATAAGGCGGCAAAGGCTGTTCCCCGCAGGGGTTCGTTGCGGCAATCGTTTCGCAATATTGCAGGTTGTTGGCCTGGTTGATCCGGTCGATAAAAATCACACCGGGTTCGGCAAAATCATAGGTCGCGCGCATGATCTGGTTCCACAGATCGCGCGCCTGAACCGTGCGGTATACCTTACCGTCAAAGACCAGATCCCAGGCCTGATCCGCCTTCACCGCTTCCATAAAGGGATCGGTGACCAGCACAGACATGTTGAACATCCGCAGCCGCGCGGCATCGGATTTGGCGGTGATGAAATCCTCAACATCGGGGTGGTCACAGCGCATGGTGGCCATCATGGCCCCACGGCGCGATCCCGCAGACATGATCGTGCGGCACATCGCGTCCCAGACATCCATGAAACTCAGCGGACCAGACGCATCCGCCGCCACGCCTTTCACACTCGCACCTTTGGGCCGGATGGTTGAGAAATCATAGCCGATGCCACCGCCCTGCTGCATTGTCAGCGCGGCCTCTTTGAGCATGTCGAAAATGCCGCCCATGTTGTCCGGCACCGTGCCCATGACAAAACAGTTAAAAAGCGTCACAGACCGCGCCGTACCCGCCCCTGCTGTGATCCGGCCTGCGGGCAGGTATTTGAAATCCGCAAGCGCGTCATAAAAACGCTCTTCCCAGGCGGCAGGCTCTGCCTCACGCTGTGCCAGATCCCGTGCAATGCGCCGCCAGGTGTCTTCCACGGTCTGATCAATCGGGGTGCCATCCGCTTCTTTGAAGCGGTATTTCATATCCCAAATTTGTTCCGCAATCGGCGCAGCAAAACCAACCATGGTGATTCCTCTCTCAGGGCAGGTGGGCAGCATATCCCATCCCATCCCAAACCGCCACTACTGTACCCGCTTCAATACACCACAGCTTGCTCCTGACAGATGCAGAGCTACACTATGTCGTGGGGAACATGAGTCTGTGGATAACGTGGTGGGTAAGCCTGTGAGCAAGTCAATCCATCTGATAAAACTGTCTGTCGGGACAGAAACGGTCGAGGATTTGGCCGCCTGGCAGGCCAGCAAACGCGCGCAGGCCCCGGACGGCTGCCCGCGCCACGTCACCCGCATGTGGCCACGTCGCGAGGCCGAGGTTCTTAATGGCGGATCAATTTATTGGGTGATCAAAGGTGTCATTCAGTGCCGCCAAACCATCAACCGGCTTGATGAGTACATCAGCGCAGATGGGATCAAACGCTGCGCCATCGTGCTGGACCCAAAACTTATCCGTACCCAAAGCGCGCTCAAGCGGCCCTTTCAGGGCTGGCGCTATCTACAACTTGCCGACGCGCCGCCCGATCTGCCCGAAGGTCGCGCGCAGGAAGACGTGCTGCCCGTGGCGCTGAACTGGGCATTGGCCGAAATCGGCGTGCTCTGATCAAGGGCATTGGGCGTTAGCGTGTTCAGCAATGAAGGGTTCTGCCCTGAAGGGGCACCCGTCATGCAAAAAGCTTTGCGTCCAGCTCTGCCAATGTCGCCCGCTCAGCGTCTGACAACACCGCCGTCCGGCTGCGCCAAAGCGTGGCCTCTGAGCGCAGGACCAAACCATCGCTTAGGATTTTCAAATGGTTGGCGCGCAGGGTCTCCCCGCTTGAGGTGATATCGGCAATCGCCTCAGCGGTCTCGTTGGCAACCGTGCCTTCTGTCGCCCCCTGGCTGTCCACCAGCGCATAATCTGCAACACCCGCCTGCTGCAAAAACTCGCGCACCAAGCGGTGGTATTTCGTGGCGATCCGCAACCGAAACCCATGATGGGCCCGAAACGCGGCGGCGGCGGCATCCAGATCATCTAGCGTGTCGACATCCACCCAGGCCTGCGGCACTGCGATGATCAGATCGGCATGGCCAAACCCAAGCGGTGCCATCGGATCAACCCGCTGCTCCCACAGGGCAAGCTTTTCCTGCACCAGGTCTGTCCCCGTGACACCCAGATGAATACGCCCCGCATCAAGCTCACGGGGGATTTCCCCCGCAGAGAGCAAGATCAAACTGACCCCGTCGATCCCCGCCACCTGACCGGCATATTCCCGGTCAGAGCCTGTCCGCTGCAACGTCACACCGCGCGCGCCGAACCAGTCAAAGGTCTTTTCCATCAAACGCCCCTTGGAGGGCACGCCCAGCTTCAAGGTCATTGGCCTGCCTCCAATTCCAGCATCAGACCGGGGCGCATGACCCCGCCCACGGCGGGGATTTCGGCACCCGCGCCCAAACGCCGGGTCAGCGCGTCATAGCGCCCGCCGCTGGCCACCGCAGGCAAATCCGGGCGGGCCTCTGCGCGAAAGCCAAAGACGAAGCCGTCATAATACTCCATCGATGTCCGGCCATAGCTCGCTTCGAACATCAACGTATCTGTTGCCACGCCCTGGTGCCGCAAAGCGGCCTCGCGGGCCTCAACCCGCGCGACCGCAGCACCGATGGCGGGCAAATCAACAGCAAGGTCATGCAGTTGGCTCAGGGCATTTGGCATCGTTTCGCGCACATCCAGCAACGCGCCAATCAGGGCCACTTCGTTAGAAGAAATCGGGGCCGCCTTGGCATCTGCCCGCAGCGCTGCGATCCGTTCGTCAATCTCAGCTTGGGTGCGCAGCCCGGTCAGCGGCGCGGCGCAGGCCACATCGCCTGCAATAAGCGCAGCGCGGCTGGGCGGCACGGGTGCTTTGCCCGCAAACCGTTCCAGCAAAGCCCGGAACCGCCGGGGCCGCCAGATGTGGCGCATCAAGGCGTTCTTACGCCGCTGTGTTGTTTGCAAGCCCGTGACCGCCGCCATCAAGACACCGATATCACCGGTCATAGGCACCACCGGCAAATCCCGCAGGGCCCGGGCGATCAGAGCAAAGACTTCTGCATCCGCGGCGGCAGGATCATGTCGGTCAAAAACCTCATACCCCACCTGGATATATTCGTTGGCGCGCGCCGGATCATGCTCCTGACGGCGAAAAACCTCGCCCGAATAGGTATACCGTGCAGGCTCCGCGCCATGCGCCATGTGCATCTGCACCACCGGCACCGTGAAATCCGGGCGCAACATCTGCTCGCCCCGCAGGGCATCGGACGTCACATAGGCCCGCGCACGAATGTCTTCCCCGTAAAGGTCCAACAGGGTCTCCGCTGGCTGCAACACAGGGGGCTCAACCACCTGCACGCCGTCACCTGCGCCCTCAAAGCTTGCGCGCAACGCGCTTGCTTTGGCCAATATGTCAGATCGCGAAGGTGTCACCGGTGCAGATCCAGGATCTCACGCACTTTGGCCACAAGATCGCCGCGCGGCACCTCATACTGGCTGGGGCGGTCCTTCCACTCTTCCAGCGTTGCGTTTTCAGCGATCTCAGCCCCAAGAATGAGGTCCTTGATCTGGACCACACCTTTGTCGTGCTCATCACCGCCTTCGATCACCGCAACGGGGGAGCCGCGTTTGTCTGCGTATTTCAGCTGATTGCCAAAGTTCTTGGGATTGCCCAGGTAAACCTCCGCCCGGATGCCCGCCTGGCGCAGCTCTGCGACCATGGCCTGGTAATCCGCCATGCGGCTCTTATCCATTACCGTTACCACAACAGGACCGTCTGCCCTCGTCTCCAGTCGACCCTTGGCATGCAAAGCGGCCAACAACCGGTCCACCCCGATGGAGACACCGGTCGCAGGCACTTCTTGGCCGGTGAAACGCTTGACCAGATCATCATAACGCCCGCCCCCAGCGACTGAACCGAAGTTCCGGGTGCGTCCCTTTTCATCTTTGATCTCAAAGGTCAGCTCAGCCTCAAAAACCGGGCCGGTGTAATAGCCAAGACCGCGCACAACTGATGGATCAATCTCAATTCGGTCAGGCCCATAGCCGCCCGCTGCCAGAAGATCCGCAATCAGTTCCAGCTCATCCACGCCCTGCGCCCCAATGACAGAGCCTTCGACCAGCGCGCGCAACTGCGCGACCGTCTCAGCACCGGTTTGGCGTTTGGCATCCATGAAACCCATGACCACCGCCGCCTGATCCGCGTTCAACCCAGCCCCTTGCGTGAAATCGCCACTTTCATCCTGGCGACCTTCGCCCAAGAGCGCGCGCACACCATCGGTGCCCAGGCGGTCCAACTTGTCGATGGCCCGCAGGACGATGCCACGCTCCGCTTCCTTGTCGTCTCCCGACAGGCCAGCAACCTCCAACACACCGTTCAGCACCTTGCGGTTGTTGACACGCACGATGTAATCGCCACGCTCAATCCCAACCTCTTCCAAACAATCCGCCAACATCGCACAAATCTCAGCATCTGCGGCGACTGAAGGCGCGCCAACGGTGTCAGCATCGCATTGATAGAATTGACGAAAACGCCCCGGTCCCGGCTTTTCGTTGCGCCACACAGGGCCCATGGCAAAGCGCCGGTATGGCTTGGGCAGGTCATTTTGATGCTGTGCGTAAACCCGCGCCAGCGGTGCCGTCAGATCATAGCGCAGCGCCAGCCAATCCCCCGGCTTGTCCGCATCCGCGTCCTCTTGCCAGGCGAAAACACCCTCATTCGGGCGGTCCACATCGGGCAGGAACTTGCCCAGCGCCTCAACCGTCTCAACACCTGAGGATTCAAGCGCATCAAATCCATAGCGGTGATACACCGCTGCAATCTTGGCCAACATGTCGCCACGATGGGTGACCTCCGACCCAAAATAGTCGCGGAACCCTTTCGGGGTCTCCGCCTTGGGACGAGGTGTTTTCTTGGGCTTGGCCATGACAGTCCTCTTGGGCATCATTTGCGTTGAGGGCCACTTAGCGGATGGCACCCTTTGGGGCAAGCCGCCGGAGGCTTAACAACCCCGGTCCGAAGTGTTAGAGGCCCGGCCATGGAAAAGCTGGAAGAACAGATTGCGCATCTGACACGAGTTGTCGACGACCTAAGTGAGGTTGTTGCACGCCAAGAGACTGAAATTGTGACGCTGAACCGCCGCGTGCATATGCTGATGCAGCGGGAAGGCGAACGCGAGGCAGAAGCAACGGGCGGCGTTGTCTTGGGCGATGAGCGGCCGCCGCATTATTAAAGCGATTTTATTTTTAGAAGTCGGCCCTGACGCTTCCCAGCGTCAGGGCCCGCTTCAATCGCTGGATTTTGTTGCCTGCGCCATGACCTGGCTGTCGTGGATCAAGATCTCAGACCACTGGGTATTGTCATCCGCGCGGGGATAGCTGTTCACGAAGACTGTCTTGCGCTCAAGCTGTCGCATGTTCGACCCACATGGTTTCCCCTGCCGCGCGCCACAAACCTGGCGTTTCAGCTTTTCATAAGCCTTGTCCGTCGCGCCAACAGCCAGGTGTTTTCCGGCGGGGCCATAGTGCAGCAACTCATAAAACGATGGACTGCCAAACAGAACATGTGCTGCCGTCAACTGCCGTGGGCATCCGTCAGAAAAACCGGTGATGTAATATGTCCGAGGGCCCGCCGCACGTGGATTGGAATCGTATATCTTGTATCCACTGTCAGATGCCGTTTCGACCTTGCGGCCCAAGGACTGTCGCTTGGCCGAGCAGTTTCGCGCGACAACTCCGTGCGGCAACACCTCGCCATAAGCAACCTGCGGCAAACCGTCGTCAGCCGGGCTTGGCGCGGCAGCGGGGCGTGCGAGACGCGCAAAGAACCCTTGGCGTGGTGCGGGTTGTGCGGGTGTTGCTGGATCTGACAGTGAGGCCAATTTGACTTCGGTCGCCTCAGGCTCCTCAGCCGGGGACGATTGATCGGCAAGCTCAGTTTCCAGCGGGGTTTCAGGCACCGAAGGCGTGTCAGACGCTGAGGGCGCAGGCGCTCTGCGGAAGAGCCCAAAAGCCCCCCGCCTTGCGCCGGCGCTTGCGCATTTGAAACAGAGGCAGCAGCATCCGCCACCGCGGCATTGATATTATCAGACGAGACATCTTCGGCAGAGGCATCTTCGGAGGATATATCTCCGGCAAGCTGATCGCTTTCGACTGTCACAGCACTTGCAGGGACAGGCGCGGCATCAGCAGGCGCTGGCCTGCGGAACAAACCGAATATCCCGCCACTTTGCGGGGCCGGGGCCGGTTCCACTGTCGCATCTTCTGCAGCTTCCGTGATCTGCGTGCCAAAAAACCTTCGCGGGCAATTTCACCTTCTGTTGGCAAAGCCTGCGCAGCGGTCGGATCATCAGCCAATTCCACGTCGTTCAGGCGCGAAACACCCGACAAAGGGTCCCCACAAGCCGCGAGAAACAGCAATACAGATATGAGCGCGCCTGACTTTCCCATGGTCCCCCCGAAAAGTTAACGAAGGATGTAGCCCATCCCTGCAAACGCGTCCAGATTTTCGCAAGGATTGGGTTTGGGCGCGCCTAGAACTCCTCAACCTCCAGCACACCACCAAGCGAGCGGATCGCGCCTTTGATCTGTGGGGTCACCGGAAACTGCTGGCCTAGGTCAACGTCAACCTCGCCCGGCAGATCGGGATGCATCAGGCAGAGCTGCACCGGCCCGCGCCCTGCGGCTTTGGCCGCTGTTTGCGCGCCTTCCAGAACGGTCGCGACCGCAGCAATCGCTTGCGGGGCGTCAATAAACACCCGCAATCCCACGCCGCTTGCATCGGCCACAGCAAGATCCACTGGGCCGACGGACCTGCCGAGAAGCTTAAGCTGATCAGCCTCCATCGTGGCCTCAACGGTCACAACAACCTTGGACCCCGTTTCCAGATGGTCGCGCGCTGTCTCAAGCGTGTCTGAAAAAGCGTCACTTCATATCCGCCCGTCGGATCAGACATCTG
Source organism: Sulfitobacter sp. GN1-4 (assembly GCF_055693825.1). NCBI lineage: Bacteria > Pseudomonadati > Pseudomonadota > Alphaproteobacteria > Rhodobacterales > Roseobacteraceae > Sulfitobacter > Sulfitobacter sp. GN1-4. Next base: position 3,208,496 of record NZ_JBVFUQ010000003.1, read on the forward strand.
CGCAAAGGCAAATCTGTTGCCACGTGCGGATTTTCGTTCCTGCCGCCCCGCGACAACACCAACCAGGCGCGCGTTCATCGCCCCGCGATCGGCAACCTTTTCCGTCAGCTCATCCAATGTCAGGAACGGCACGCCCGTATCCCCACCCCACTTGCGTTTGAGCGGCATCATGTAGTCATCCAGCGGATGCCCGGACAGATAAAACCCAACCGCCTTGAATTCCTCGGTCAAACGCTCTGCGGGCAACCAATCATCACAGGGCAGCATCCGTGGTTCGGGCAGATCATCACCGGCCTCGCCGAAAAGCGACACCTGGTTTGACGCCTTTTGTTCGTGAATGGCGGCTGAGTAATTCACCAACGGATCCAGCGCTTCAAACACCCGCCGCCGGTTGGCATCAAGCTGGTCAAACGCCCCTGAGCGCGCCAGCATTTCAAGCGGACGCTTGCCCACGCGTTTCAGATCAACACGGCGGGCGAAATCAAACAGCGTGGCAAAGGGTTTCTCAAGCCCGTCAACGATGCGCCCCTCCGTCACCAGCCGCATTGCTTCCACGCCCACGTTCTTGAGCGCCCCCAGACCGTAGACAAGCGCCCCATCGGTCACTTTGAACGTCGCGTCTGAGCGGTTCACGCAGGGCGGCACCCATGGCAGCTCCAGCTTTTTGCGCACCTCTTCGAAATACACGGCCAGCTTATCGGTCAGATGAATATCGCAGTTCATCACCCCGGCCATGAACTCCACCGGGTGGTTCGCCTTAAGCCAGGCGGTCTGATAGCTGACCACCGCATAGGCGGCGGCGTGGGATTTGTTAAAGCCGTAGTTGGCGAATTTTTCCAAGAGATCGAAAACCTCGGTGGCCTTTTTCTTGTCCACCCCGTTTTCCATCGCCCCCTTTTCGAACTTGGGGCGTTCCTTGGCCATTTCCTCAGCGATCTTTTTACCCATCGCGCGGCGCAACAGATCCGCACCGCCCAGGGAATAACCAGCCATGACCTGGGCAATCTGCATCACCTGTTCCTGGTAGACGATGATGCCTTGCGTCTCTTCTAGGATGTGATCAATCAGCGGATGAATGCTCTCCAGCTCACGCTGGCCGTTTTTGACCTCACAATAGGTGGGGATGTTCTCCATCGGCCCGGGCCGGTAGAGCGCCACAAGCGCCACGATGTCCTCAATGCAGGTGGGTTTCATCCGCTTGAGCGCATCCATCATGCCCGAGCTTTCAACCTGGAACACCGCCACCGTCTTGGCCGCCGAATAAAGCTTGTAGCTTGCCTCATCATCCAGCGGGATCGTGGCGATATCGTCCAGCACCCCTTCGGGCGGGGCAAAGAGCTCTGTCCCATCAGCCGCGATGTGCAGATGACGGCCAGAGGCTTTGATCTGATCCACCGCGTTTTGAATGACGGTGAGGGTCTTGAGGCCCAGAAAGTCGAACTTCACCAGCCCGGCTTGTTCCACCCATTTCATGTTGAACTGCGTGGCAGGCATGTCCGAACGCGGATCTTGATAAAGCGGCACAAGCGCATCTAAAGGCCGGTCGCCGATCACCACGCCAGCGGCGTGGGTAGAGGCGTTGCGCAGCAACCCTTCGACCTGCTGGCCGTACCCCAAGAGCCTGTCCACCACCTCTTCGTTGCGCGCCTCTTCTCGCAGGCGCGGCTCATCTGCCAGGGCCTTTTCAATGGACACAGGCTTAACCCCTTCGACGGGGATCATCTTGGACAGCCGGTCCACCTGCCCGTAAGGCATCTGCAAAACGCGGCCAATGTCGCGCACCGCCGCTTTCGACAACAGTGCACCAAAGGTGATGATCTGCCCCACCTTGTCGCGGCCATATTTCTCTTGCACGTAGCGGATCACTTCTTCGCGCCGGTCCATGCAAAAGTCGATGTCAAAGTCCGGCATCGATACACGTTCAGGGTTCAAGAACCGCTCAAAGAGCAACGAATAGCGCAGCGGATCCAAATCCGTGATGAGCAATGCATAGGCCACCAAAGATCCCGCACCCGAACCGCGCCCCGGCCCCACGGGGATGCCCTTTTCCTTGGCCCATTTGATAAAGTCAGCAACGATCAGAAAGTAGCCCGGAAACCCCATGCCTTCGATGATGCCCAGCTCAAATTCCAGCCGCTTTTCATAGTCTTCGACCGATGCAGCATGTGGAATGATCTCCAAACGCGCCTTGAGCCCATCTTGTGCCTGACGGCGCAGTTCAGCGACCTCATCATCGGCAAACTTAGGCAAAATCGGATCACGCCGGTAGGCCATAAAGGCGCAGCGTTTGGCGATCTCCACAGTGTTCTCAATCGCCTCCGGCAGATCCGCAAAAAGCGTGATCATCTCCGCCTCGGATTTGAAATAATGCTGTGCTGTCAGCCGCCTGCGCGGCTCTTGCTGATCCACATAAGCACCTTCTGCGATGCAGATCAGCGCGTCATGGGCCTCATACATATCGGACTTTGGAAAGTAGACATCGTTTGTCGCGACCAGCGGCAAATCCATGGCATAGGCCATCTCAACGCTGCCCTGCTCCGTCAGCCGCTCCGCTTCGGGCTGCCCGCCCTCACCCGGATGGCGCTGCAGCTCAACATAAAGCCTGTCGCCGAAACACGTCTTAAGTTGCGCCAGCAAGGTTTCCGCCGCCGGACGCTGCCCGTTTTGCAAAAGCCGCCCCACCGGCCCGTCCGGCCCGCCCGTCAGGCAAATCACATCTGCTGAATAAGCCTCCAGCTCAGCCAGAGTGACCTGCGGCAGCTGCCCGCCTTTGTCCACATAAAGACAAGAGTTCAGCTTCATGAGGTTTTCGTAGCCAGCCTCAGATTGCGCAAGAAGCACAACAGGTGCCGGATCGCGCGGCTTTTCCCCTGGCTGCACAGCCACATAGGCCAGATCGACCTGACACCCCATGATCGGCTGCACCCCCGCACCAGCCATGCCGACGGAAAACTCCAAGGCGGCAAACATGTTGTTTGTGTCCGTCAGGGCCAATGCGGGCATACGCGCATCAACACACATCTGAGGCAGCTTTTTCAGCCGCAGCGCGCCTTCCAGCAGCGAATATTCGGAATGTGTACGAAGATGAATGAATCGAGGCGCATGTGACATGCGCAAAGATTAGACGCCCCCCGCCAGGCTCACCAGTCCTTGCAGGCAGTCGAATGGTTTTTTCTTGCAAAGACCGGCGCGCCGCGACTAGCCTTTGTGTGATCCGCCCGGCAGCCGCGTTCTACGTCGCATCGAACGCACCCGCCACCAAAGGGCATTGGTACCGCGGCAGGCCCACATCATGGACGTTTCGTTTTCGCTCAACGGAAGCCCCGTCACCCTTACGAACATTTCACCGACCACAACCCTGCTTGATTGGCTGCGCGAAGAGCGCCACCTCACCGGCACCAAGGAAGGCTGCAACGAAGGCGATTGCGGTGCCTGTACGGTCATGATCAGCGATGCCGACGGCGCGCGCGCGCTGAATGGCTGCATCCTGTTTCTGCCGCAGGTGCAGGGCAAACACGTCACGACCGCGGAAGGCATCGCCGCACCCGACGGCACCCTGCACCCCGTTCAACAAGCGATGATCGACCATCACGGCAGCCAATGCGGCTTTTGCACACCGGGCTTTATCGTCTCGATGGCCACGGCACATCTGAACGGCGATAAGGATCACGACACCCAGCTGGCGGGCAACCTCTGCCGGTGCACGGGCTACGCCCCGATCATCCGCGCCGCTCAAGCCGCCGAAGGACAGCCTGTGCCAGGTCACTTGCAGGTTAAAGCAGACGCTGTTCCTGAAGGATCTCAGGCGATTCATGCACCTGAGGCGTCCCAAACCATCCAACCCACTTCTGCTGACATGTTGGCCGAATGGTATCTAGCGCATCCCGAGGCCACGCTGATTGCCGGGGCCACGGACGTGGGCCTTTGGGTGACCAAACAGTTCCGCGATCTGGGGCCAGTGGCCTTTCTAAACCGCTGCGCTGATCTGCGGGGTATAACCGAGGATGCAACTGCGTTCCGCATCGGTGCCATGACGACGATCACAGAGGTGGAGCAAAGCCTTGCGCCGCATTTTCCCAGCCTGGGCACGATGTTGCGCCGCTACGGCTCCGTTCAGGTGCGCAATGCTGCCACCTTGGGCGGCAACATCGCCAATGGCTCACCCATCGGTGACAGCCCCCCGGCCTTGATTGCACTGGGGGCCACCTTGCACCTGCGCAAAGGGGCCGAACGCCGCAGTTTGCCGCTTGAGGCGTTTTTCGTGGCCTACGGCGAACAAGACCGCGCATCAGGCGAATTTGTCGAAGCCATCACCATCCCCAAACAACCCGACCGGCTACGCTGTTACAAACTGTCAAAGCGGTTTGACCAAGACATCTCAGCTGTTTGTGGCTGTATCAGCCTGACCGTCACCGAAGGGGCCATCACCGATGCCCGCCTCGCCTTTGGCGGCATGGCCGGGATCCCCCAACGCGCCGCACAGGCAGAGGCTGCACTTTTGGGCCAGCCCTTTTGCGAGGCCACGATAGGGGAGGCGATGGCCGCAATGGCGCATGATTTCACGCCCCTCTCTGACATGCGCGCCTCAGCCGGCTACCGGATGCAAACCGCGCAAAACATGCTGCTTCGGTATTTCCATGAGATGTCCGGCGTGCCGACAGATGTGCAGGAGGTGATGCCATGAGCGTGGCTAAACCCCTGCCCCATGATGCAGCCGCTTTGCATGTCACTGGCGCGGCGCGCTATACCGATGACATCCCAACGCCCAGCGGCACCCTGCATCTGGCCTTTGGCACCAGCACCGTCGCAGCGGGCGAAATCACAGCGCTGAACCTTGAGGCGGTCAGGAATGCGCCGGGTGTCCGTCACGTCTTGGCGGCTGAGGATTTGCGGAATGACTGTGATGTCTCACCCTCGGCCCATGATGAACCGTTGCTGGCAACGGGTGAGGTGCATTACGCCGGGCAGCCGCTCTTTCTGGTCATCGCCACCTCGCATCTGGCGGCCCGCCAAGCCGCGCGTTTGGCAAAGGTTGAGATCACCCCCGGTAAACCCCTTCTGACTATTGAGGATGCCCTGGCGGCCAATGCCCGTTTCGAAGACGGCCCGCGCGTCTACCAAAAGGGCGATGCGGACGCCGCACTTGCCAAGGCCGCGCGCCGGTTGACGGGCAGCATCACCATGGGCGGGCAAGAGCATTTCTATCTCGAAGGGCAAGCCGCGCTGGCCCTGCCGCAAGAAGGCGGTGATATGATTGTCCACGCCTCTACTCAGCATCCCACCGAAATTCAGCACAAGGTTGGCCATGCTTTGGGCCGCCCCATGCATGCCGTGCGGGTTGAGACGCGGCGCATGGGGGGCGGTTTTGGGGGCAAGGAAAGCCAGGGCAACGCGCTGGCTGTCGCCTGTGCTATCGCCGCCGACTTGACCGGCCAACCCTGCAAGATGCGCTATGACAGGGATGATGACTTTATCATCACCGGCAAAAGACATGACTTTCGCATCGACTACACCGTTGGCTTTGAAGACACCGGGCGCATCACTGCGCTGGATCTGATCCACTATACCCGCTGCGGATGGGCGCAGGATCTGTCGCTGCCGGTGGCTGACAGGGCCATGCTGCACGCCGATAATGCCTATCACCTTGATCATGTGCGCATCACCTCGCACCGGCTGCGCACCAACATGCAATCCGCCACCGCCTTTCGCGGCTTTGGCGGGCCGCAGGGCATGCTGGGCACGGAAAAGATCATGGATCACATCGCCCAGCATTTGGAACAAGATCCTTTGGCAGTCCGCCGCATAAACTACTACGCCGATGGCCCGGATGCGGCGCAAACCACGCCTTACCACCAGCCTGTGACAGATTGCATGATCCACGCCATGACCGACCGGCTGATGGAAAGTGCTGCCTATGACAGCCGCCGCAAAGCCATCCGGGATTGGAATGCAGAAAACCCCATCCTGAAACGAGGCATCGCCCTGACGCCTGTGAAATTCGGCATCTCCTTCACGCTGACCCATCTCAATCAGGCCGGTGCGCTGGTGCATGTCTATCAGGATGGCTCCATCCACCTTAATCACGGCGGGACCGAAATGGGCCAAGGCCTGTTTCAAAAGATCGCGCAGGTGGCCGCGCATCGGTTCGGTGTGCCGGTGGATTTTGTGAAGATCACGGCGACGGATACCGCCAAAGTGCCCAACACCTCTGCGACTGCGGCCTCTTCGGGGTCGGATCTGAACGGTATGGCCGTCCAAAACGCCTGTGACACGATCCGAACCCGGATCGAAGATCATCTGGCCGAGATCTATCAAACCCGCGATATCACCTTCGCTGAGGGGCAAATCACCGTAGGTGGCGAAACGCTCACCTTCGCAGAGGCGGCGCAATCGGCCTATCAGGCGCGGGTGTCGCTGTCGGCAACCGGATTTTACAAAACGCCGGACATCGAATGGGACCGCATCGCCGGGAAGGGGCGACCGTTCTTTTATTTTGCGTATGGCGCGGCGTGCACAGAGGTGGTCATCGACACATTGACCGGTGAAAACCGCATTCTGCGGGCCGACATCTTGCACGACGCAGGGCAATCGTTGAACCCCGCGTTGGACATTGGCCAGATTGAAGGCGGTTATGTGCAAGGGGCCGGATGGCTGACGACGGAAGAGCTGGTTTGGGATGACGCAGGCGCGCTGAAAACCCACGCCCCGTCGACCTACAAGATCCCCGCCTGTTCTGACCGTCCTGATGTCTTTAACGTCACGCTTTGGGATCAACCCAACCCCGCGCAGACCGTCTACCGCTCCAAGGCGGTGGGGGAGCCGCCGTTCATGCTGGGCATTTCGGCCTTTGCCGCTCTTGCAGATGCGGTCGCCGCCTGCGGTCCGAGGTTTGGCGATCTGCAAGCGCCTGCAACAGCTGAGGAAGTGCTGTCAGCTGTAATGAGGACACGGGCATGAGCGCGATCTGGGTCGAAATCACCGCAACCCGCGGGTCAGCGCCGCGCGATGCAGGCACCGTGATGAAGGTCACGGCAACACAAACCGAAGGCACTATTGGCGGGGGGGCACTGGAACATGCGGCGACCTTGCGCGCGCGGCGCATGCTGGCGCAGGGGCAAACGCAGTATCAGGAGACCGTGCCGCTGGGGCCCGCCTTGGGCCAGTGCTGTGGCGGATCGGTCGGGTTGCGCTATGCAGCAACGCCGCAGCGATTGGAGGCGGCGCACGTCACCCCGCTTGCCCCGCGCCATACGATAGGTGGCCCCAAATCGCTGTGGCTTTGGGGGCCGGGCACGTGGGGCGCGCAGTGGTTCAAACCGCGCACCCGCAGGTCTTTGACATCACCTGGGTCGATACCAGCATGGACCGGTTTCCAAGCAGCATCCCCGCACATGCCACCCCGGTTTTGGCCAGCGATATGCCACTGCTGGCCAAACGTGCCACACGGCAGGCGGATCACCTGATTTTCACCTACGCGCATGACATTGACCTGGCCCTTTGCGCCGCCCTGCTGAAACGCGGCGTGCGGTCTTGTGGGGTGATCGGGTCCAAAACGAAATGGACGCGTTTCCAAAAGCGCCTTCGCGCGATGGGGCTTGACCCGGCACCAATCACCTGCCCCATTGGCGACAAAAGTTTGGGCAAAGCCCCCGATCAGATCGCCCTTGGCGTGATCGAAGGCTTGTTGGCAGATCAGAAGATGACCGCATGACACAATCCCCGCTGCTTGACCTTCAAGGTTTGACCAAAGCCTATCCCGGCGTGATCGCCAACGAAGATGTGTCTTTGCGCATCGCACCAGGCGAAGTGCACGCTCTTTTGGGGGAAAACGGTGCTGGTAAATCCACGCTGGTCAAAATGATCTACGGTCTGGTCAAACCTGATGCCGGCGCCATGCACATGTTCGGCACAGCCTTTGCCCCGTCAGAGCCGCGCGTGGCCCGGGCCGCAGGTGTGGGCATGGTGTTTCAGCACTTTTCGCTTTTTGATGCGCTGAGCGTGGCAGAAAACATCGCTCTGGGAATGGAGAACGCGCCAAAGCTGAACGCGCTCAGCGCTCAGATCCGACAGGTGTCAGACACCTACGGTCTGCCGCTTGCACCGGACCGGGTGGTGGGGGATCTGTCAGCGGGGGAACGCCAGCGGGTGGAGATCATCCGCTGCCTTCTGCAGGAACCCAAGCTGTTGATCATGGATGAGCCGACCTCTGTGCTGACCCCGCAAGAGGTTGAGATCCTGTTCAAAACATTGCGCAAGCTCAGCGCCGAGGGCACCGCGATTTTGTACATCAGCCACAAGCTGGAAGAGATCCGCAGCCTCTGTGACAGCGCGACAATCCTGCGTTTGGGCAAGGTGGTGGGCCATTGCACCCCCGCGGAAACCTCTGCGCGGGATATGGCGGAAATGATGGTGGGCAAGCTGCTGCAAACACCTTCGCGCGCGGGTAAGTCCCCGGGGGAGACGGTTCTGTCGCTGAACGGGCTCTCTGCCCCATCCCCGAGTGCCTTTGGCATGCCGCTGCGCGACATTACTGTTGGTGTGCGCGCGGGCGAAGTGCTGGGCATTGGCGGCGTGGCAGGCAACGGGCAGGATGAACTGCTGGCCGCCCTGTCAGGGGAAACGCTCAGCGCGCCCGGATCGGTCGCTTTTCGCGACACCGACGTTAGCCGGATGGGCCCCACAGCGCGGCGGGCCTTGGGCATCTTGAGCGCACCCGAAGAACGGCTGGGACATGCCGCGGCCCCCGATATGTCGCTGACCGAGAACGCCATGTTGACGGCAGCGGTGCGCGAAGACCTTGATCGGGGCGGGTTGCTGGACTGGGCCGCTGCACGCAGCTTTGCTGAGAAGGTCATCTCAACCTTCGACGTGCGCACACCGGGGCCTGCCAATGCGGCGCGGTCGCTTTCTGGGGGAACCTGCAAAAGTTTGTCATTGGTCGCGAAGTGCTGCAGCGCCCGGAGCTTTTGGTGGTCAATCAGCCCACCTGGGGTGTGGATGCCTCAGCCGCGGCGGCGATCCGGCAGGCAATCCTGGATCTGGCCGAGAACGGCGCGGCGGTTGTTGTCATTTCTCAAGATCTGGACGAGTTGATGGAAATATCAGACCGGTTTGCGGCACTCAACGAAGGCCGGTTGTCTGCCCCCCGGCCAGCCCAGGGTCTGACGGTGGATGAGATCGGATTGATGATGGGCGGGGCCCACGGCATGGAGGTGGCGCATGGGTGATCTGGCGTGCAGATGCTGGTCTGGATCGACCGACCCGATGTCTCACAGACGTCAAGCTGTTGGGCAAACGGGGCAAATGAAGTTGTATTGGAAAGATGAAGCGAGGCGGCGCGCATGATCCGGCTAGAGAAACGCCCAGAGCCAAGCCGGGTCTTTTCACTGGCCACACCGCTGTTGGCGGTGATCGCGACGATGGTCTTTGGCGGGATGCTTTTTGCGCTTTTGGGAAAGGACCCGCTGTTGGCCATCAAAACCATCTTTTGGGATCCGCTTTTTGGTGAGTTTGCATTCTTTTACCGGCCGCAACTGCTGATCAAAGGGGCGCCCTTGGTGTTGATTGCCATTGGGCTGAGCCTGGGGTTCAAGGCGGGGATCTGGAACATCGGCGCCGAAGGGCAATACATCATGGGCGCGCTTTTTGGCGCGGGCGTGGGGCTGGCGTTTTATCCGATGGAAGGCTGGTTTATTTTTCCGCTCATGGTGCTGGCCGGTGCCTTTGGCGGGTGGATCTGGGGCATGATCCCAGCGCTTTTGAAGGTGCGGTTTGGCACCAATGAGATCCTTGTGTCCTTGATGCTGGTCTATGTGGCGGAACAGTTTTTGGCGTCGATGTCGTTGGGGTTGCTGAAAAACCCCGAAGGCTTTGGCTTTCCGGGTTCGCGCAATCTGCAACAATACGAGAGCGCCTTTAACGCTGACCTAATTGAGGGCAGCGGCATGCATTGGGGGTGGTCGCGGCCATGATTGCTGTGATCCTGGCCTATGTCTTGTTGAGCAAACACCGGCTTGGCTTTGCCATCCGTGTGACGGGTGAGGCCCCGCGGGCGGCGAAGTTTTCAGGCGTCAACCCCACCCGGCTGGTGCTTTTTTGCATGGGGATGTCGGGGCTTTTGGCGGGGCTTGCGGGGATGTTTGAAGTCTCTGGCCCGGCAGGGCAGGTGACCATTGATTTCAACGTAGGCTACGGCTTTACCGCGATCATCGTGGCGTTTCTGGGTCGGCTGCATCCCATTGGCATTCTGTTGGCCGGGCTATTGATGGCGCTCACCTATATTGGCGGGGACATTGCGCAATCCAACCTCGGCCTGCCAGCTGCTGCGATACAGGTGTTTCAGGGGATGTTGCTGTTTTTTCTGTTGGCCCTGGATATGTTGACCAATTACCGGGTGCGGCTTGGCCGCGCGGAGGTGGCGTAATGGATCTATCTGCGATCAATCCCGTCTTGTTCATTGCAGGCTTTTTGGTGGCGGCCACGCCGTTGATTTTTGCAGCCATCGGAGAGCTGGTGACCGAAAAGGCAGGCGTGCTGAACCTGGGCGTCGAAGGGATGATGATCACCGGGGCGATTTGCGGCTTTGCCATTGCGGTTGAAAGCGGCTCGCCCTTGTTGGGCTTTGTGGCAGCCGCCATTGGCGGCGCGTTGCTGAGCCTGCTGTTTGCGTTTTTGACGCAAGTGACGCTGGCCAATCAGGTGGCCTCTGGCCTGGCGCTGACGCTCTTTGGGTTGGGGCTGTCGGCCCTGTTGGGGCAATCTTATGTGGGGATCAAACCGCCCCGGCTGGGGGATATCAACTTCGGCCCCCTGGCCGATATCCCCGTCATTGGACCCATCCTTTTTACCCATGACATCATGCTCTATCTGGGATTTGCGTTGGTGGCGGGTGTTTGGGCCGTGTTGAAGTTTACCCGTGCAGGCCTTGTGCTGCGCGCGGTGGGCGAAAGCCATGATGCGGCACATGCGTTGGGCTACAAAGTGGTGCGCATCCGCACTGCGGCGATCATGTTCGGCGGTGCCTGTGCGGGGCTGGGCGGGGCCTACATCAGCCTTATTCGCGTGCCGCAATGGACCGAAGGGATGACCGCAGGCATTGGGTGGATCGCGCTTGCGCTGGTGGTCTTTGCCTCTTGGAAACCCTGGCGGCTGTTGTTGGGTGCCTATCTTTTTGGCGGCATCACGCAGTTGCAGCTTAATCTGCAAGGGGCGGGCGTTGCCATTCCGGTAGAGTATCTGGCAATGTCGCCCTATCTGATCACGATCATCGTTCTGGTGATCCTGAGCCGGGACAAAGCAGGTGCACCTGCCTGCTTGGGCCGGACGTTCCACGCCTCCTCTTAAGGGGGCCAACAGCCCGACAAACGGGCCACACAACTGGGGATGAAAATGAAACTCACCAAACTTTTGACAAGTGCGGCTGTCGCACTTGGCCTTGCGACGGCGGCCTTTGCGGACGACAAGACAAAGGTCGGCTTTGTCTATGTTGGCCCAATCGGCGATGGCGGCTGGACCTATGAACACGACAAAGGCCGGTTGGCCGTCGAGGAGCACTTTGGCGACAAGGTTGAGACGGTCTATGTGGAAAACGTGGCCGAAGGTCCTGACAGCGAACGTGTGATGACACAGATGGCGCTGGACGGTGCGGACCTGATTTTTACCACATCATTTGGCTACATGGATCCCACGATCAACGTGGCCAAGAAATTCCCGAATGTGAAATTTGAACACGCCACGGGCTACAAGCGGGCGGACAACGTCTCAACCTATTCCGCACGCTTTTACGAAGGGCGCGCGATCCAGGGTCATATCGCCGGGAACATGACCAAGTCGAACATCATCGGCTATATCGGTTCCTACCCGATCCCCGAAGTGATCCGGGGCATCAATTCTGCCTATATCCATGCCAAAAAGGTGAACCCTGATGTCGAGTTCAAGATCATCTGGGTCTACACGTGGTTTGATCCCGCAAAAGAAGCGGATGCCGCCAAGGCGTTGATCGAACAGGGCGCGGATGTGGTGCTGCAGCACACCGATCCCACTGCGCCGCAGGCCGCCGCACAGGAAGCCGGCAACGTGGTGACCTTTGGCCAAGCCTCTGACATGGGCCAGTATGCGCCTTTCCCTCGGGTATCTTCAATCATTGACGATTGGGCCCCCTACTACATCGCGCGCACCCAGGCCGTGATGGACGGCACATGGGAAAGCACCGACACATGGGATGGCATTGGCCCAGGCATGGTTGGCATTGGTGAGATCACGGATGCGGTGCCTGCCAAGGTCAAAGAAGAGGCGCTGGCGCTGAAAGCGGCATTGGCTGACGGGTCCTATCACGCCTTTACCGGTCCGCTGAACAAGCAGGACGGTTCTGTATTCTTGGCCGAGGGCGAGACAGCAGATGACGGCACCTTGGCTGGCATGAACTTCTACGTCGAAGGCATCGAAGGCGAAATCCCGCAGTAAGCGCTGCCGCGCATGGACCAAACTGCGCTGCGGTGAAGCGGCAGCGCACACAGGCACGTAGGGCCAATGAAGATCGATGATCTTGGTCTGGAGGGCGTGAAGCCGGTCCTATGCCATATCGATTAAAAGAAAGCCCCGCCAAATTGGCGGGGCTTTTTGTTGCGGGGCACGTTGCCGCAAGATGGCTGCGCGCGGTTCTACCCTTTCCCTCACGAGGTCTTGCGCACCCCTGTGCCACCGGCTTGGGCCAAGGCGATAATCCCAGCGGCAAGCACTGTCCAAAAGGCAAGCAATCCAAAATGAGCCGCCTCCCAAGGGGTGCCTGAAACGGCGCTCCAGGCAAGCTCTCCCATCGCGCGGGTGGGGGTCCATTGAGATATCGCGTTGATGGCGGCAGGCATGGCGATTGGGGGCACCCAAAGCCCACCCAAATAGGCCAAGGGCAGATAGATCAGGTTGGCAACAGGCACCGCCGCGCGGGCCGAACACCATGAGCCCAGCGCAACCCCCATCAGCGTCGCCGTCACCACCGACAACACGCAAACCACCGCAAGACGGACCCAGGCGCGCAGGGGCAAGGCCAGATCGGTCATGATCAGCGCCAAGGCAATCACGATGGCCACGGCCATTGCCGTAAAGAGCAGTGAGGCCACAACCCGGGCCGCCCAAGGGGCCACAGCATTGCCCGGCAAGCTGCGCTGCCAGACGGCAAAGGGGCTTTCGCGGTCCTGCGCGATGCTGACCCCGAATTGAAAGAAACCAACGCCCACAACGGCATAGACGCAAAAGGACGCCATCGCATTTGCAGCCCACAGACCACCCCCACTTTGGGCTCCGAAAAACGCATAGAGCATACCGGGGAACAGCACGGTGGGGATCCAAAACCCAGGAAGGCGCAAAAGGATCCGAAGGGTCAGGGCAGTCTCAGCGCGAATTTGGTGCATCATTGGTTTGTCTCCTTGTCTCGGATACGGTCAATCAGGTCTTTCAGTTTCAAAGGCTCCAACATGAGCCCGGCAAAGGGCACGCCATCTTGGACCATGCGGCGCAACAGGGTGTCGCTGTCGCTCGTTTCAACAGCCCAGCGGGTGCCATCGTGGCTGGCGCGCATCCACTCAGGGGGCACGACATTCTCGGGCAAAGAAAAACTAAGCCGCTTGCTTTCAGCGGTGCTGCGCAGCGCATCAATCTGGCCGGACAACACCGTCTCGCCTTTGTCGATGAATGAGATTTTGCCGCAGATCGCCTCAATTTCATCCCAGTGGTGCGATGTCAGAACCAGCGCGCCTCCTTGGGCGACATAATCCGCCGCCACTTCACGAAACCGCTCTTGTGAGGCGGTGTCCAAGCCGGTCGTTGGTTCATCCAGAAACACCAGCTTGGGATCACCGACAAAGGCCAACGCCAAGGCAACCCGCCGCATCTCACCGCCAGAAAAACCCGCCACGCGGCGGTCCAGCAAATCCGACAGACCAAACCGCTCGGCCAGCCTGTCTTCGGCCGCCTGAACACCGTAGCGGGCCGCGGCATAGCGCAGGATCTCACGCGGGCTCAGCTGATCGGGAAAGCCGGTTGTCTGCGGCGTGGCCCCCGTCAGCGCGCGAGCAGCCATACTGCCCGCCGGGTGGCCAAAAATCGTGGCTGCGCCCGCATCTGGGGTCTGCAACCCCATCAACATATCCAGCGTCGTGGACTTGCCCGCGCCATTGGGGCCCAATAGCCCCAGTGCTTCACCGGGCGCTACCGTCACATCGACATGCGCAACCGCAACCGTCTTGCCAAACCTTTTGCTAAGGCCCTGCGCCGACACAGCACATGTATCTGATTTCTTTTCCATTCCAGACCTCAAAACTTGTGAATTGATCTGCGACAGGTATGAATGCGGCCATGTCAGGCCCCAAGTCGAACTACGCTGAAAACCGCGAAAACCACGTGAATGACAGTCCCGTGTCGTTCGCGCTTCGCCAATTACTGGGCATGATAAGCGGTCCGATCTATTGGATCATTCTGGCCTGCGCGATTACCCTTACCGCAATGGCTGGCCCCTACTTCACCCTGGAACGGCTGAGCTTTCCTGAACGGCTGGTCTATTGGGGCACCACGATTTCCTGCGCCTCCGTTCTGATGACATTCCTGTCAGCGTTGGCCTATCAGGTGACAAAGACGCGGAACTGGAACTGGCTGATTGGCTCGGTCACGGCGGGGGCGATTGGCGTGCTGCCTGTCGTGGGCACCGTCTATCTAGGCGAAGGGATTGTGGCAGGCTTTGCGCCCGGGTGGTACAGCGCCGTGCCGTTTCGCGCGCTGCTGCTGAGCGTGGCACCTTCCCTCATCGCGGTGACGGTAATGGTGAATTTCGCAATTCGCATGCAGCACCCGCAGGAAGAAACAGGCGACAGCACGACGGCAGAGCCGCCCACCCGCACCCCGCTCCACCGCAAGCTGCCGCATCATTTGGGCACCACCATCGTCACAGTGCGGGCGCAGGATCATTATGTTGAGGTCACGACACCCCAGGGCAGCGCCATGATCCTGATGCGTCTCAGCGACGCGGTGCAGCATCTGGAACCGGTCAACGGTCTGCAAGTGCACCGGTCCTGGTGGATCAGCCTTGATCACATCACCAGAACCGAAACGGGTGCCAATGGCCCGGAACTGATGATGAGCACGGATGTGCGCATCCCCGTGGGGCGCAGCTACCGCGCGGCCTTTGATGCTGCTTACGCGTCATCAGGGGCGGCATAGCTGCCATCAGGCCCATGCACCTCATTGCCCTCAAGCGCGGGTGAGAAAACGCAGATCAGGCGCAGGGCTTGGCCCCCTTCGGGCACCCGCACTTCGTGCAGGTCATGTGCATCCGGCGCATAAAGAACCCCCGGCGCAATCTGGTGCACCGTGCCACTGTCCAGCTCAACCACCGTCCCCTGCCCCGCAATGCAATAGCAGGCCTCAACATGGTTTTTGTACTGCAACCGCAAAACCGCGCCCGGCAGCACCTCGGTTTCCGTCATGGAAAAACCCATCCCATGGCTGCGCACCAAAAGCCGCAAAGACGTCCACCCTGGCCCAGCGGCATTTCGTGCGGTGTTCTGCAGCGCGGTCTTTTGCTCAATTATCATCGGCGTCCCCTTTCCCTCATACTGACAGCGGCTAGACTGTCACAAGACAGCCCAGAAAGGCCACGCACATGATCAAGCTTCACCACCTCAACCGCTCCCGCTCGCATCGCATTTTCTGGCTGCTCGAAGAGATGGGTGTGGACTACGACGTTGCCTATTACCAGCGTGACCCCGACACCAATCTGGCCCCCCCGGAGCTTTTGCATGTGCACCCTTTGGGCAAATCCCCGATGATCGAAATCGACGGACGGCTGGTGACGGAAAGCGGCGCGATTGTCGAAGTGCTGTGCCAGACACACGCGCCGCAGATGATCCCAGAGCAAACCAGCGATGCCTATAAATCGCATCTGGAGCTGATGCACTTTGCCGAAGGCTCTGCCATGACGCCGATCCTGCTCAATCTCTATGTCGGACGACTGGGAGAGGCAGGCGCCCCATTGCACCCGCGCATCAACGCAGAGCTTGATAGCCATTTCCGATATATGGACAGCCTCTTGCGCCCTTCGGGCCATTTCGTACTGGATCAACTGTCTGCCGTGGACATCATGCTCAGCTTTCCTGCTGAGATCGCTATGCGGCTGGGGCGTGGCAAAGACCTGCCTGCGCTGTCAAAGTTCGTTGAGATGATCCAGGCCCGCCCAGCCTACCAACGCGCGGTTGAGAAGGGCAGCCAGTGACACCACCGAGGACGATGCGCACCAAGCGCAACATCTGGCAGGTGCTGCTGCCCCCAAACGCCTGCCCCGAAGAAGGCACGACACGCAGGCCTCGCCCTTTCCAATCCCCTCAAGCATGACACGCGACACATGATGAAACAGACCCTGACCAGCCCCAACGGCACCCCCGCAAGCCGCCTGGCCTTTGGCACGATGCAATTTGGGGGGCGTGCAGATGAAGCCGCGTCGCGCGCCATGTTTGAAGACTGCATTGCGGCAGGCATCACCCATTTTGATACCGCCCATGTCTATACCGACGGCGCATCTGAGACCCTGCTGGGCAGTTTCATCACAGACCGTCGCGACGACCTGATCATCGCGACCAAAGCAGGCTACACTGGCGGTGCCGGGCCCGAGAATATCCTGCGGTCGGCTGAAACCTCACGCCAGCGGATGCAGATCGACACGTTGGATGTCCTCTATCTGCACCGTTTTGATCCCGACACGCCCATGTCCGCATCCTTTGAAACCTTTGCGGTGCTCAAATCCCAAGGCATCATCCGCCACATCGGGCTGTCAAATTTCGCCGCCTGGCAGGTTGTCAAAGCCGCAGGCGTCGCGGCCCAGTTCGGGCTGGATATCGCCGTGATCCAACCGATGTATAACCTCGTCAAACGCCAGGCAGAGGTTGAGATCCTGCCAATGGCCGATGATTTGGGGATCCTTGTGGCCCCCTATTCGCCGCTTGGCGGGGGCCTGCTGACCGGCAAATACGCGGCAGGTGCGACCGGACGCCTGACAGAGGATGATCGCTATGCCGCACGCTACGGCCAGGATGTTATGCATCATGCGGCGGCTGGCCTGTCTGCCATTGCGGCTGAGCTGGATGTCCCTGCGGCCACGTTGGCCGTCGCCTGGGCCGCAGCACATCCCACGGCACCCAGCCCCATCATCTCGGCAAGGTCCTCGGCGCAACTGGCCCCTTCTCTGGCCGCGCTCAGCTTTGATATGTCACCCGCCCTTTACGACCAAATCGCGGCCCTCGCGCCCAAACCACCCCCCGCCACCGACCGGCTGGAAGAACAATGATGACCGATATTCTTGTCATCGGCGGGGGTATCGCGGGCCTGTCTGCCGCCGCACGGCTCAGCGCCAATGCGCAGGTCACCATGCTGGAGCAAGAAAGCAGCCTTGGCTATCACGCCTCTGGCCGTTCAGCCGCGTTGTTTGAAGAAAACTACGGCCTGGCCAGCACCGTTGCCTTGAACCGCGCAAGTGCTGAGTTTTTCCACACCGCAAACGGTGGCTACCTTGCCCCGCGGGGGTTTCTGATCGCCGCCCAGGCCCACGAAAAATCCGCCTTTGAAAGGGATGCCGAGACACTCAGAGCAGGGCACATCACCTGTGCTGAGGCTTTGGCACTGGTGCCAATCCTTAACCCCGACAAACTGGCCTTTGCCGCCTATCACGCGGATGCGTTTGACATTGATACCGACCGCATGTTGCAGGATTTCGCCAAGGAAATCCGGGGCAACGGCGGTCAGGTCATCCCCAAATCCGGCGTCACAGCGATCACCCGCACCCCAGCCGGATGGCAGGTCACCACTCCGGGCGGCACATATGAGGCCGCAAAGCTTGTGAATGCGGCGGGGGCCTGGGCCGACACCATCGCGAAGCTGGCCGGTCTTGCCCCGCTGGGGATCACACCGCACCGCCGCTCCATGGCGCGTATCCCCTCACCTGCCGGGCACGATCTTAGCAAATGGCCGATGTTTTTTGGGGTTGGCGAAACCTGGTATGCCAAACCCGATGCAGGCGCGCTGCTGGTTTCACCTGCCGAAGAAGACCCGGTTGCCGCCCAAGACGCCTGGCCCGATGATATGGTGCTTGCCCATGGCATCGCCCGCTATGAGGAGATGGTCACTGAACCCGTGACCCGGCTGATCACCAGTTGGGCGGGCCTGCGCAGCTTTGCCCCTGACCGCGCGCTTGTGCTGGGCCCAGACCCAGCGGACCGGGATTTCATCTGGTCTGCGGGCCAAGGCGGGTATGGATTTTCCACCGCCCCCGCCGCGTCGCAACTGGTCGCAGATCTCGTGCTTGAGCGGACGCCCGGATTGGACAAGGATGTCATTGCACAACTCACTCCAGACAGGCTGCGCCTATGACCCGTTCCATTCCCAAAAACGCCAGCGTGGCCGAGGCCGGCGAGGGCCACAAACTGCATGCCCCCTCCGCGGCCCGAAACGTAGAACCGATTGCGGATTTCCTGACAGAGCACGCGCCTGAAACCGGCCAGGCGCTGGAAATCGCCAGCGGCACCGGTCAGCATGTTGCCACCTTTGCCGCCCGCATGCCGGGGCTGCAGTGGCACCCCAGTGATATCGAAGCGGCCCGGTTGCGCAGCATCGACGCCCATACCGCAGAGGCCGAGCTGACAAACGTGGCAAACGCCCAAAATCTCAACGCGACCCAGCCCGGTTGGGGCAGCGCGCAGCATCCCATGGATTTGATTGTGCTGATCAACCTGCTGCATCTGATCAACATCCCTCAGACGGTCACACTTCTGTCGGAGGTGGGCAAGGCGCTTGCCCCCGGTGGCACCTTCATTCTTTACGGCCCGTTTTGCCGCAACGGATATATGGTCAGCGAAGGCGATCAGCGCTTTGACGCGCAGTTGCGCACCGCCGATCCAATGATCGGCTATAAGGATACGGTCGACCTGCCGCGATGGCTCGCCGATGCGGGGATGACCACACAAGAGCCGTTTGAAATGCCCGCCAATAACCTGGCCTTTGTGGCCAAAAAGGAGTGACGCGATGCGCCGCCTGCTGATCCTGCTGACCCTCATCACCCTTGTGGCCTGCGGCGCAGGTGAGCGTCCTCCGGCCGAACCCGGCGTTCTTTTTGCCACAAATTTCCGCGATGCAGACCCGGTGGATTTTGCCAGCCCCCGCCCGGCCCGCTTTGCGGTGCACGGCATCGACGCGGCGCGGTTTCAAAAAGCATCAACTGGAACACTGCGCGCGCCAACGGTGTAAACTTTGCCTTTCTCAAGGCCACCGAAGGGGGTGACCTGCTGGACCCCAAATTCAAAGATCATTGGCGCGGGGCGGGGCGTGCCGGGGTTTGGCGCGGGGCCTATCATTTCTACTATTTCTGCACCCCGCCTGAGGTGCAGGCCCGCTGGTTCATCCGCAACGTGCCGCGCAGCGCAGGCAACCTGCCGCCGGTTCTGGATATGGAGTGGAACCCCTTTTCCCCCACCTGCGCCACCGTGCGCCCGCCTGCGCGCGAAGTGCAGCGGCAAATGCGCATCTGGCTGCAAATGGTTGAGGCGCATTTTGGTCAACGACCGATCATCTACACCACACCCGGCTTTTACGAAGACGCCAATCTGCGCGCGTTTCAAGGCTATGAGTTTTGGCTGCGCACCACTGCCAAAACCCCGCGCGAAGCCTATCCCGGCCAAACCTGCCGGTTCTGGCAATACTCAGCCACGGGGTTGATCCCGGGCATCGCAGGCGAGGTGGACCTGAACGCGTTCAATGGCAGTCCAGAAGCATGGCAGGCATGGGTCGCCCGCCGCGCGCGCTAGGGCGGCGGATCAGTTTCTGCCCGCCAGCCTGCGGGCAATAAGAAAAAGCGCCACGATCAAAAGCGCAGGCATCACAAACAGCCGGAAGACATAGACCGAAAGGATCGCAATAAGCGCCGAGATCAGCTCATCCGCCCGGCCCCAGACATTGCTCGCCAGCGCGCGGTATTCGGTAATGCCCGGCCCCTCGCCCTCCAACGCCTCGGTCGCGTCCACGTCGCGGGTGATGTCCTGCACCAAAGCAAGGTTGGTGTCATAGGTGCTTTGGGTCAGCGCCACGGCCAACCACGACGACAGCATCAGCGCAAGCGGCAGACCAAGCCCCAGCAGCAGGCCGTAGCCCCCCAACAGATGCGCCGCCCCTTCCTGCCGTCCGCGCCACAGGGCCAAAGCCGCCGCAAGCGCGAAAAGCGACCAGCCGATGGTGCTGACCGGGCCAAGCGCTACCGCCACCACACCAGTCGCCACCATAACGCCAAAGACCAGCCCCGCGATCCGCTCAATGGTATCGTCAATCGGCTCTAGCACCTTAAGCGGTTGGGCCGTGCCTGAGGCGATGAGGGAAACGCCAACCTCAAGTTCTTGTGCCGTTGATAGAAACGCGTTGAGCGTGCGCAGGGTAATATAGGTCCCCGCAGCGGTGGCCGAAATCCCTTGCGCATAGGCCTGTGCGCTGCGCGTCAGTGGGTTATCCCGGAAAACGGCCGCCAGAACAGCCGCAACCAGCAAAGCAATCGTCAGCCAGCGCCGCCAGGTCACCCATCCACCCGGATGCGGGCGTTTTTGGGATCATAGGGGCTGTCCTCAACGATTTCCGCGTCCCAAAGCTGATCGAACATCTTCACCTTCAACTTCTGCCCCACCACCGCATGCTCGGGCTTGACGTAGCCCATGCCGATAGATTTGCCGAAATGTACCGAATACCCGCCCGAGGTCAGACGCCCGGTGCGCGTGTCACCGACATACAGCACCTCACGGCCCCAGGGGTCTGCATCCTCTGGCCCGTCGATCAGCAAGGTGACACATTTGGCGCGGATGCCGGTTTCTTCCAGCTTGGCCTTGCCGTGGAACTCTTTGGACAGGTCCACAAAACGGGGCAGATCAGCCTCCAACGGGGTCGCATCGCGGCCCAGCTCCGTGCCAAAGGCGCGATAGGATTTTTCCTGCCGCAGCCAGTTCTGCGCCCGCGCACCGACCAGCTTCATGCCATGCTTTTCACCAGTCGCTTCAAGCTGATCAAAGAGGTAATTCTGCATCTCAATCGGGTGATGCAGTTCCCACCCCAACTCACCGGTATAGGCCACCCGGATCGCCCTCACTGGGCACATGCCCAGCTCAATGTTGCGCATGGTGAGCCAGGGGAACCGTTTGTTGGACAACACCGTTTCAGGATCCGCATCCTTGACGATTTCGTTCAGCACATCGCGGGATTTGGGGCCTGCGATGGCAAAGACACCCCATTGTGTCGTCACATCATGGCATTCGATATAGCCGAACTCAGGTGCCTTATCCTCAATCGCTTTGCGCAGGTAATCTGCGTCATAGGCTGTCCAGGCACCGGCGCTGACCAGGTAATATTCGTGCTCAGCCAGGCGCACGATGGTGTATTCCGTCCGCGTCGTGCCATGCCCCGTCAGCGCATAGGTCAGATTGATGCGGCCCACGTTTGGCAGCTTGTTGCAGGTGAACCAGTCAAGGAACTGCGTGGCACCCGGCCCCTTGACCAGATGCTTGGTAAAGGCTGTCGCGTCGATCAGGCCCACACCTTTGCGGATGGCTTTGGCTTCGTCGACCGCGTGCTGCCACCAGCCGCCGCGCCGGAAAGACCGCGCCGCTTTGTCATCAAACCCTTCGGGCGCAAAATAGTTGGGGCGTTCCCAGCCGTTGACCCAGCCAAATTGTGCACCGCGCGCCGCCTGACGGTCATAGGCGGGTGAGGTCCGCAAGGGGCGGCAGGCCTCCCGCTCTTCATCCGGATGGTGCAGGATATAGACGTGCTCGTAGCATTCCTCATTCTTGCGGGCCGCAAACTCAGTTGTCATCCAGTCGCCATAGCGTTTGGGATCTAGGCTGGCCATGTCGATCTCGGCCTCACCCTCAACCATCAACTGGGCAAGGTAGTACCCCGTGCCACCGGCAGCCGTGATGCCAAAGGAAAATCCTTCGGCTAGCCACATGTTGCGCAGACCCGGTGCGGGGCCCACCAGCGGGTTGCCGTCGGGGGTGTAGCAGATGGGCCCGTTGAAATCATCCTTTAGCCCGCTTTCCTCACAAGACGGCACGCGGTGGATCATCGCGGCATATTGGTCTTCGATCCGCTCCAGATCGAGCTGGAAAAGATCCGCGCGGAAGCTGTCAGGCACGCCATATTCAAACCGTGCAGGCGCGCCGTGTTCATAGACGCCCAAGATCCAGCCACCGCGTTCTTCACGCACATAAGACTGGGCATCAGCGTCCCGGATAACGGGATGTTCGGGATTGCCGTCTTCCTTGCGCCATTTCACCAATTCGGGGTCTTTGTCCATGACGATGAACTGATGCTCCACCGGGATTGCGGGCATCTTGATGCCCAGCATCTGCGCGGTACGCTGCGCGTGGTTCCCCGAGGCCGTGACCACATGCTCAGCTGTAATCACAATCTGTTCGTCAGAGGGAATGAGGTTGCCGCCCTTCTCCACCATCTTGGTGCAAGTGACCTCCCAGGCCTCCCCATTCCAATGGAAAGCATCCGCCTGCCATTTACGCTCAATCGCCACCCCGCGCTGACGCGCGCCCTTGGCCATCGCCATGGTCACGTCAGCCGGGTTAATATAGCCGTCCGTCTCGTGATAAAGCGCGCCTTTCAGGTCCTCGGTGCGAATGAGCGGCCATTTCGCCTTAATCTCATCGGGGGTCATGAAAGTGTAAGGAACACCGCAGGTCTCAGCGGTGGAGGCATAGAGCATATATTCATCCATCCGCTCATCCGTCTGCGCCATGCGCAGGTTGCCCACCACAGCGAAACCAGCGTTCAGCCCGGTCTCTTCCTCCAAGGTTTTGTAGAACTTGATGGAATAGTCGTGAATATGCGTCGTCGCATAGGACATGTTGAAATAGGGCAAAAGGCCCGCCGCATGCCAGGTGGAGCCTGACGTCAGCTCATCACGCTCCAGCAGCATCACATCATCCCAACCGGCGCGTGCCAGATGATAGGCGATGGATGTGCCCACCGCGCCGCCGCCGACAACCAATGCTTTGACCTGAGTTTTCATGAACACATCCCCTTGCTGAACGTGCCCTTTCATAGGTCAGCCCTGACGCGCTGCGCCTACAAGGCCCGACGCAAGTCGCATCAAAACCGACTTTGGCTTGCCGTTTTCAGCTGTCGTTTTGGGATAGAGAGCCAGATACGTTTAAATGACCGATGCCCGGCAGGCTCAGTCGAAATTGCGCTTTCGCATGGCTGCCAGGTTGCCAGACATGTCCGAGACCAGCGCGCCACCCTTGATGCGCGGCTTGGGACGTTCGCGCATCAGACCATTTGGCTTGGCCTCTTGCGCCTTTTCTTTCAGCAGCATGCCCATCATCGGGGTATATTCTGAAAAGTCGTCGATGATCCGGGTGCCATGTTCCGCACCTATCGCGGCCACCTGCCGCTTAACCCGGGGCAAGACCGCCAGAATGGGGGCTTCTTCTTCGGAGCTGACAAATGTCTCACCTGCCCGGTCCTGAACCGATTGCAGATAGGTCACCATCTCAAGCGGCTGTCCCTGCGCCTGCGCGACTTGCCGGGAATAGTCATATCCCATCACGCCCGCAGCCGCGATGAGGACAAGCCCGAAATAGAACACCACCTTAAGCACTTTATCACTCCATCTTTCCCCTAAGCGGATAGACCTGAATTGAGGAGAATTTGGGGCAAGAACGAGCGGTATCTGGGACAAATCACCTTAAAATCAAATAGGCTGGCGACAATGCAATTATAAGACGAGGACTGCCGCCAATCCGGCACAAGTTAAGGGCGTTTGGTGAATCATTGGGCCAGCCGCATAGACCCCTTCAGCGGTTCAGAAGATTTTGCCGGGGTTCATGATATTGTTCGGGTCCAGCGCTGTTTTGATGGCCCCCATGACAGACACCGCCTCCGGTCCCAGCTCACGCGTAAGATAGGGCTTTTTGCCCTGCCCGACCCCGTGCTCCCCGGTGCAGGTCCCATCCAGCGAAATCGCCAGATCATTCAGCCAGCTGACATATGCCTTGGCGCGGTCCACCTCTGCGGCATCCGCCATATCCAGCATCAGGCTGGCGTGGAAATTGCCATCCCCTGCGTGCCCGACAATGGGGGCAATCAGGTTCATTTCACGCGCTTTGACCTCTGCCGCCTCAACAGCCTGCGCCAGTTTGGAGATCGGCACACAAACATCCGTGGCAACGCCTGCGCGCCCTGGATGCTGGGCCAACATCGCCCAATAGGCATCATGCCGCGCTTTCCAAAGCTTGTTGCGCTCCTCCGGCGTGCTGGTCGCGACATACCCTGTCCCGCCGAACTCAGCGGCCAATTCTCCGAACACCTCTGATTGTTCGGCAACACCATTTTCGGTTCCGTGAAATTCCAAAAGCAGCAGCGGCGTTTCTGGCAGGGTCAGGTTTGAATAGTTGTTCACAGACCGCACCAACAGCGCGTCCAAAAGTTCAATCCGCGCCACCGGCAAGCCATATTGGATCACCGCCATCACCGTTTCAGCCGCCGCCGCGACGCTGGGAAAGGAACAGCGCGCTGCGGCCATCGCCTCGGGTATGCCCTGCAAGCGCAGGGTGATTTCCGTGATGATGCCCAACGTGCCCTCAGACCCGACCATCAGCCGGGTCAGATCATATCCAGCCGAGGTTTTGCGCGCGCGCCGCGCGGTCCGCATGATCGAGCCATCGGCCATCACCGCCTCAACACTCAGCACATTGTCCTTCATGGTCCCGTAGCGCACCGCGTTGGTCCCAGACGCGCGTGTCGCGGTCATCCCCCCAAGGGAGGCGTTTGCGCCGGGATCAATGGGAAAGAACAATCCCTGATCACGCAGGTGCGTGTTCAGATCTTCGCGGGTCACGCCGGGCTGCACGCGGCAATCAAGATCGCTTGCGTTGACCTCCACCACTGCATTCATCTGGCTCACATCAACGGAAATACCGCCAATGGGGGCGTTCACATGTCCCTCCAAGGACGTGCCCGTGCCATAGGCAATGATCGGCACCTGGTGGGTCGCGCAGACTTTGACGATCTCAGACACTTCTTGCGTGGATTGGGCAAAAACCACCGCGTCGGGCAGTTGGTTTTCAATCCACGTGGTCGTGTGGCCATGCTGTTCTCGGATCGATTGCCCAGTGTGCAAGCGGTCTCCAAACTGCTGTTTCAGCACGCCCACTGCGGTTGCGATGCCCTGTTCGTTGCGTGCCAGCGTGCCACCATCTGCCATGCGTCTCTCCCCTACCGTTCCGGCTGACCCTATGTTGTGCGGCGCGCCGCGTCAGCCCCTATTCCCCGTATGCAATGCCTTCGCGGCGCGGATCGGCACCCCCTTGCAAGCCATCCCCAATCGCGATGACATGCAAACCAGAGGTCAACGGACGCACCGCCACCTCAAACCCCATGTCACCAAGCGGTGTCTCCAGATCAGTGGCAGCGGTGCCCTCCTCCAGATCGTAGGTGCCGAACCGGTTGACCGCATGGGGCAGCATCACCGCCTCTTGCGGATCAAGCCCCCAATCAATCATCGCCACCACCGTCTGGGCCACATACCCAATGATCCGGCTACCACCCGGGCTGCCCAGAGCGATCACCGGCGCACCATCCTTCATCACAATCGTCGGGGCCATCGACGACCGGGGCCGCTTGCCCGGCTCAACCCGGTTGGCAATCGGCACCCCGTCACGGTGCGAGCGGAAGGAGAAATCGGTCAGCTCATTGTTCAGCAAAAATCCTCCGACCATCTGGCGCGACCCAAACGCGTTTTCGATTGAGGCGGTCATGCTGGCCACATTGCCCTGCGCATCCACGATGGAGACATGCGAGGTGGATGGCAGCTCAAGACTTTCATCATCCGCCCAGTTCAGACTGTGATCAAA
Organism: Sulfitobacter sp. GN1-4; assembly: GCF_055693825.1. Taxonomy (NCBI): domain Bacteria; kingdom Pseudomonadati; phylum Pseudomonadota; class Alphaproteobacteria; order Rhodobacterales; family Roseobacteraceae; genus Sulfitobacter; species Sulfitobacter sp. GN1-4. Next base: position 3,234,427 of record NZ_JBVFUQ010000003.1, read on the forward strand.
GGCCGGGTTGCCCGGTGCCACTTCGCTGAGCGCCTGATCACCCTCCAGCACCCCCGCGCGGGTGGCCATGTATGCGGGATCCAGCAGCCCATCAACGGGCACCGGCACATAGTCACTGTCCGCCAGATACCGCCCCCGATCGGCAAAAGCCAACCGGCTGGCATCGCCCATCAGGCGGCGCACGTCAGCCGCTTGCGGCCCTGCAGAAAGGTCATATGCATTAAGCGCGCCCAGAATTTGGCCCACAGCCACCGCGCCAGAGGAAGGCGGCCCCATTCCGCACACCTCATGCCCCCGGTAGGGGGCGCAGACAGCGGCGCGCTCTTTGACCTGGTAAAGCGCCATGTCCAATTCCGACAACAGGCCCGGATTACGCGCGCCCTGCACAGTGGCCACGATATCTTTACCGGTCTGCCCGCCATAAAACGCCCCCGCCCCTTCTGCCGCAAAGGCGCGCAGGGTTTCGGCATAGGCGGGGTTTTTCAACACATCACCCGCTTGCAGCGCCGCACCTTCAGGCAGAAAATACGCAGCCGTCACCTCAGATGAGGACAGGCGCTCTTGATCGCGGGCCACAAGCCCGGCCAACCGGGGCGAGACGATGAAACCGGCCTCCGCCAGATCAATGCCGGGTGCCAGCAAGCCTGCCCAGTCCTGATTGCCCCAGCGGGCATGAACCTCTGCCAACAAGGCAGGGGTGCCGGGCGTGCCCACCGAACGTCCGCCGACAACCGCATCAAAGAACTTCAACGGCTGGCCTTCTGCATCTTGAAAAAGACGCGGGGTGGCGGCCATGGGCGCAGCCTCTCGGCCATCAAGCGTGGTAAGCTGGCCGCTGGCCGCATCATACCAGACCAGAAATCCACCGCCGCCCAAGCCAGAAGATTGCGGCTCCACCAGCCCAAGAACAACCTGAACCGCAACCAAAGCATCCGCAGCCGTGCCGCCTGCTGCCAACACATCCGCCCCCGCTTTGACCGCATGAGGGTTCGCAGCCACCACCATCCAGTTCTGCGCCGTGACCGGCTGACCTGCCTCTTTGGCGGCCTGCGCCTGGGCGAAAACGGGTGGCATCGCGTCAAAGGCCCCAACGCTTGCGGCCTCTGGTTGCACACCATCTGCGGCCTGTTGCGCCGCCCCCGCGCCTGCCAAACCACAGAAAATCAAAGTCATGAAATGGCGCATTTTGGTCCCCTTTCGAAGGGTAAGATTTATCGGGAGCGGTGCCTTTGGAATGCGGGAGAACGCACCGTTACAACATGGACGGCACAACCTGATCAGGGGGCCGGTGACCGTCGTCAAAGGTTTTGATGTTGATGATCACTTTCTCGCCCATCTCCAGACGCCCCTCCAGCGTGGCTGATCCCATATGCGGCAACAACACCACATTGGCCAACTCTCTCAGACGGGGGTTAATCTCTGTGCCGTGTTCGTAAACATCCAGCCCCGCGCCCGCAATCTCGCCTGTGCGCAGCATCCGGGTCAGGGCATTTTCGTCGATCACTTCGCCACGTGAGGTGTTCACAATCACCGCGTCAGGCTTCATCAGCTTCAGCCGCCGGGCGTTCATCAGATGAAAGGTTGAGGGCGTATGCGGGCAATTGACGGAAATCACATCCATGCGCGCCACCATCTGATCAAGGCTTTCCCAATAGGTGGCCTCCAACCCGGTTTCGATCTCAGGATGCAACCGCCGACGGTTGTGGTAATGCACCTGCATCCCAAAAGCCCCTGCCCGTTTGGCCACCGCCTGACCAATACGCCCCATCCCTAAGATGCCCAGCCGCCGCCCGCTGACGCGCCCGCCCAACAAAGCGGTGGGTGCCCAGCCGGTCCATTCGCCTTTTTGCATTTTGGCCATGCCTTCAGACATCCGCCGCGTCACGCTAAGGATCAGCGCCATCGTCATGTCTGCGGTGTCATCGGTCAGCACGCCCGGAGTGTTGGACACCAGAATACCGCGCTGACGCGCGGTGGAGACATCAATATTGTCCACCCCCGCCCCGTAATTGGCAATCAAGCGCAGTTGGTCCCCCGCCTGACCGATCATGGCCGCATCAATCTCATCGGTGACCGTCGGCACCAGCACATCGGCGTTTTTCATCGCTTGCGTCAGCTCCGTGCGGGTCATCGGGACGTCATCCAGCCGCAGCTTCACATCAAAGAGCTCTGAAAGCCGGGTTTCGACCGCATCGGGCAACCGTCGCGTGACGACAACACTCAGGCGTTTCTTTGACATTTGGGTCCTCCCAGACTTGGCCTTCTGTCCTCTGCCCGCCATGGTGTCTTATGCAGGCGCAAGGCACAAGAACCCGCGCCGCAAAAGAGCAGAAGTTTAGGCAGGCCACTGGCATGTTTCGTATGGGTCTTAGGGGCGCCGCACTGGCGCTGGTGATGATCGTGGGTTTGCCCGCGCCTTTGGCGCGCGCCAATGACGTGGGCCCGGTGACCAACCTGCCGCTGCCGCGATACGTTTCCATGAAGGCCGCAGAGGGCAACGTGCGCCGCGGCCCCAGCCTGACCCACCGTATCGATTGGGTCTTCAAACGCCGCGACATGCCGCTCAGGATCACCGCAGAACACGGCCACTGGCGCCGCGTCGAAGACCGCGATGGCATGGGCGGCTGGGTGCATTATTCGCTGCTCTCTGGCACCCGCACGGTGTTGGTTGAACAGGACATGTTGACCCTGCACGCCCGCCCCGATCCTCAGGCCCCGGTGGCGGCTGCGCTGGAAGCGGGCGTGGTGGCACGGTTGGGCGATTGCACGCTGGAATGGTGCGAGCTGCGCGCAGGCGGCTACCGCGGTTGGGCCCCCAAGGTGCGCATGTGGGGCGTGAGCCCTGATGAGCTGCGCGACTAGGGCAATCTGTCTTTGCGCTGTTGCGCATTAGGGCGGGCCAGCGGTCGTGCGTTTCTGATTTTAGGTGAGATTTAAGGGGGACTGACCCGAGGGGCCGCCCCCTTTGAGCATGAGTTGAACGCTGGTGTTGGGGACCATGCTGGTGTTTGGTTTGAGTTATAGAGGAAAGATGAAGCTGGGGGTGCGCTGCCCTCATTTGGGGCTGCGCGATTGGTTTAGGTGAGTGGTTTTTTGTTTTTGACATAGGGGGCGTTTACACCCCTTGGATGAACACGTTGATGCGGCGGGCAAGGTCCGGGCCCACGTCCTCTTGCAGGAAATGGCCTGCGTTGGGCAGGATCTGGTGATCTTGGCCTGCGGCACCGGGCATGAGTTTTTGAAACACTTTTTCTGCCCCCGCCATGATCTTATCATCGGCACCAAAAAGCGTGAGCACCGGCAAATCCAGGCCCTGCAAAACCTCCCATGCGGCCCGGTTCGGCCCAGCGGCAGGATCATCTGGCGACGCAGGCACCAGCATCGGAAAACGGCGCGCGCCGGCTTTGTAGCGATCATCGGGATAAGGCGCGTTATAGGCGGCAATCTCAGCTTCTGTGAGTTTTGTTGTGGTGCCACCGTGCACGATCCGGCCTGCGTTGAAATCCTCAACCGTTTGGCTGTACGCGCGCCATCCTTCAAAGGCGGCCCCCAGCTTTTGATCCCCCGTCGGCAGGCCGGTGTTACCGACAACAAGGCGGGCAAAACGCGCAGGCTCAGCCGCCAGCAGGCGCAGCCCGATCAGCCCGCCCCAATCCTGACAAAAGAGCGTGATGTCTTGCAGATCCATCTGCCGCAACGCCGATAGCATCCAATCCACGTGGCGCTGATAGGTATAATCATCCTGCTCAGTTGGTTTGTCTGAGCGGCCAAAGCCAATCAGATCCGGGGCAACAACCCGGTGGCCTGCGGCCAGAAGCGGCGGGATCATGTGACGGTAGAGATAGCTCCACGACGGCTCACCGTGCATCAAGAGCACAGGTGGCGCGTCTTTTGGGCCTTCGTCGATGTAGTGCACCCGAAGGCTGCCGCCTTCGGTGTCATCCACTGTCAGATAATGCGGCGCGAAAGTGTAATCCGGCAGGGCTTCGAAACGGCTGTCATCGGTGCGCAGGAATTGCATGATCTGGTCCTTTCGGTCAGGTTGTCTGAAACCAAAAGGGTACGAGGTTCTTTCATGCGCGCAATCACCTATTCCGCATTCGGCACGGCAGAGGACGTTTTACGTTACGTTGAACTGCCGGATGTGGTGCCTGGCCCCGGGGAGGTGCAGGTTGCGCTGCAGTATTCAGGTGTGAACCCGTCAGATGTGAAATCCCGCATGGGACGGCCTGGCATGGACCGGCCCGTCTTTGATCAGATCATCCCCCACAGTGATGGCGCAGGTGTGATCACAGCAGTGGGTCCAGGTGTGGATGCCGCCCGCAAAGGCCTGCCGGTATGGATTTGGAACGGTCAGTGGCAGCGCCCCTTTGGCACCGCCGCCAGCCAGATCACCTTGCCTGCAGAAATGGCTGTACCGTTGCCCGCTGAAATCAGCGCCCAAACCGGTGCCGTGCTGGGCATTCCCGGCCTTACCGCAGCCGAGGCGGTTCTGGGCGGCGGTGAGATCAGGGACCAGACCGTATTGATCAACGGCGGCGCTGGCACCGTGGGGCTGTTGGCGGTGCAATTGGCCAAGTGGGCCGGGGCCAAGGTGATTGCCACCTGCAGCACGCGGGATTTTGAGCGTGTGAAGGCGGCAGGCGCGGATGCGGTTATTGATTACGGTGCCGCAGATGCAGCCCAGCACATCCTAGCGGCCAACGACGGCGCGCTGATCCCAACGGTGGTTGAGGTGGAGTTTGGCGTCAATATCGCGCTTGATGCAGAGGTTATAGCCCCCAATGGGCGGCTTGCAGTCTACGGATCAGCCAAGGACATGACACCGGCGCTTCCGTTCTTTCCGCTGCTGTTCAAAGCCGTCACGATCGACATTATCCTGATCTATCTCTTGCCCCTGGCAGAGCGGCAAAAACGCATCATCGCGCTGCATGATGCTTTGAGCGCAGGCGCGTTGACCTGCCCGGTTGAGCAGATCTTACCGCTTTCAGAGGCCGCTGCCGCACACCGTGCCGTTGAAGCAGGCGGGCGCAGCGGGGCGGTTTTGCTGGATTGCCAGACCTAGGGCGAAATGCACGAGTGGTGGTTTAGAACGCATCATGGAATGCAAAGCACCCTGACATTCGACAGGTCCGGTGCGGCGGGCGCATCTCCCGGCGGCGATCTCAGCGCCTCTTACCGGTGCCTCAGCTAAAAACAACTGCCAGACACGCGCCGTGGCTTTACTTGGCAGGCGCGCTCCTCCTAGGTTGAAGGCATTCAACCCAATGGATTTTCCGATGCGCCTTTTTATCCTTCTGTTGTGCCTGACACTCCCGCTTTCAACCTTTGCCCAAAGCACCGATCAACCCACCGGTGCTATCACCGTCGAAGACAGCGCCACCGCCGATGCCGCCATCGCCAACCGCATAAGGGACATCCTGGGGGAGCTGGAAGGCTATGACGATGTCAGCGTCACGGTCTCTTCGGGGATTGTGACCCTGCGGGGCACCACATTGGATGCCCCGACCGCCGCTCGGCTGAATGAACTGGTGGGCCGCGTGCAAGGCGTGGTGGCCATCGAAAACGAGGTGGTTGAGACCACGGATGTGGTGGAGCGGCTGAACCCCGCCGTTGACCGGTTTCTGGCCCGCAGCACGCAGCTGATTGCCTTTCTGCCCTTGGCGTTGATCGCCTTTGCGGTGTTTTTGCTGGTGGTCTGGTTCGGCTTCTGGCTGGCGCGGCGGCAAAGGCTCTGGGACAGGCTGTCGCCCAACGCCTTCATCGCAGACATCTACCGCCAGATCGTGCGGCTGATTTTCATCGTCGGCGGCTTGGTCATTGCCTTGGACATCGTCGGGGCCACGGCGCTGCTGTCTGGTATTTTAGGGGCGGCTGGTATCGTCGGCCTGGCCATCGGTTTTGCGGTGCGCGACACGGTTGAGAACTTCATCGCCTCAATCATGCTGTCGATCCGCCAACCCTTTCGCCCCAATGACACCGTGGAGATCAACGGCGACACCGGCAAAGTCATCCGCCTGACCAGCCGCGCCACGATCTTGCTGAGCTTTGATGGCAACCACATCCGCATCCCCAATGCGACCGTGTTCAAAAGCCGCATCGTCAACTTTTCGCGCAATGCCGAACGCCGCTTTACTTTCGCGCTCTGCGTGGCCGCAGACGCGGATCTGGATCAGGCGAGGCATCTGTCCGAAGACACGCTCAGAGCGCTGCCCTTTGTGCTGAAAACGCCAGAGGCGTCGGTCTGGGTGGAATCAGTTGATGATTTCTGGATCACGCTGTCGATGGCCGCATGGATCAATCAAAATGAGACCAGCATCGTGCTGGCCCGTTCTGAGGCCATCCGCCTGACCCAAGCAGCCCTTGATCACGCAGGCCTTGCTGCCCCGGTCCCAACTTACCGGATCGAAAACCTGCACGGCAATGCGCTCACCGCACAAGAACCACCTGCCACGGCGTCAAAACCGGCAACGTCCCCCCTGCCCCGGTGCAACAGGTGGATGCGACAGAGGAAAAACAGCTGGAGCAAATCGTCGACCAGGAACGCGCGGAACTGGCCCGCAACGATCTGCTGAATTTGAATGCATCAGAAGAGTAGGTTTTTTGGCATTGGGGTCTTGCACTGCGACGAGCAGAGACGTAATACCCCCACACGTTGGGATGTAGCCAAGTGGTAAGGCAACTGTTTTTGGTACAGTGTACCGTAGGTTCGAATCCTACCATCCCAGCCACTTCTTCCTTACATGACCATTGATGCGCCTGAGTGATGCTCTCGTGCCAGAAATGCCCCCGAAAATGCCCCTGTTCGAGCAATCGACAGAGTGGGTAACTCCCGACACATGATCACGGACGGAAACGGGTACAACGGGTGTTATGGGAGTTGTCCCTTTCGGGGTTGCCCAGAGCCGTCCCCGTGAGGACAGCTCTGAGCTATAGTTAGGTTAGGCGACTAAGCGGATATTATAGCCGGGTTGCTTATCGATGGCGTAATCGTAACCATCAGGTCCCGTTACGCGTCCCCGGTGGACAGTGTAGCCCGGCTTTACCCAGATGGAGCGGGCGTAGTCTTTCCCGCCCCACTTAGCCTTCTCCAACTGCCAACCGAGATCGGGCATCATGTGACTGAGGCGATTGGGATTGATACGGAGATCTTGGAGAATTCCGATCAGTTTTCCTTGTGGGATCGCACCGCGACCATCGTCCTCTAACTTCTCCGAAAGCTGTTGTTGCAACGTCTCTCTTGAAGTGCTTTTGATCTGTTTCATGACAGGAGTATCGATTTTGGAGGTATTTAGAGCCTTCGGATTGAAGCCTTCGGACTGCTTTCGCTGCATCAGAGCGTTGTAGACCTTGGCGATGTTCTCGGGATTGCCCATCCACTCGTAGAACTCCGTCATGAACTTGGCGAACTCATCGGCGTCCGGTCCGGAAGCATGCCCGTTATGCCCCATATCGATCACGTGGAAGCGACGATCATTGCCTTCGATCCACTGGGGAAGGTGATTGGTCGTAAAGACAAAGCAGCAACACTGCTTGGTCTTCTCGATGTCCACACCTTTACGTTCAGCTGTTGCATCCTCTTCGGTGATCAGAGTCTTCAGAGCGTTGCCTTGGTTGGACGTCGGCTTCAGTTTCAATTCCTCCAGCACCAACAACTTGCTGTCGAGAAGGGGCTTATTGAACCTCCCGGTGATCTGGGTGACGCCGTTCATGGCATGCGTGTTGGCTCTGCCGAACAGCTGTGTCGTGACCTGACAAAGCGTACTCTTACCAGTGCCCTTTTCCCGAGAGTACAGAAGAGGCGCAAAGCCTGGCTTCTGAGCCTCGTTCTGCAGCGACCAAGAAAGCCAGTCCGAGGAACAGGATCAAGTCGGCCTCATAGATGAAGGTCTTCTTAAGGAACCTGATGAACATGCTCATATCCGCGTCCTTCACACTGAGGAGCCGATACTCAGGCTGCTGCCAAGTGTTGATCGTTGCCATGTACCGACCACGCAATACGCGATTGTTGTTGCATGGAGCGCAGCGTGTCATGCCATCCCACAACGCGATCGAGTGTGTTGCGCTATCCGAGAAAACCCGATTGATGATCTTCTTAACCGTTTCCGGGCGCTCATGCTCGAAAGGGAAGTCGTCTTGAATGATCCGCTTGGCAATGGTGACCGCATCACCGTATTTCAGCTTACGTCCAAGATGATCGACATGCAGGTACTTGTCTTCACTCTTCACGAACTGACCAGCTACGGCCTCACTGACGGCGCTAATCGACAGGTCCTCATTTTTCGAAGAGGAAGGTGATTTTCCTTTGGTGGCCTCCTTTTGAGTGTCCAGAATAACATTTGTGCTTTCCTTTTTATTATCAATATCTTGATCTTTCATTTATAAAATTCCTTACAATATGCTCGGAGCCGAAAAATCTTGTATATCTGTTCGATCTTCAGCCCCGAAAAACAGATGACGGCTCGGACAAAAATTGAGTCGTCGAGTTAATGGGATTGCGGCCATGCCGCTAAGCCAGTGCTTTGTAGGGAAGTGAGCTTACACTCGCAGGCCAATGCCTAATGGGAGTCAAACCTCTACGCATAGTGAAGCGACAATTCAAGAGCCAGAATCCAGAAACTACGCCCGCTCCATCTGGGTAAAGCCGGGCTACACTGTCCACCGGGGACGCGTAACGGGACCTGATGGTTACGATTACGCCATCGATAAGCAACCCGGCTATAATATCCGCTTAGTCGCCTAACCTAACTATAGCTCAGAGCTGTCCTCACGGGGACGGCTCTGGGCAACCCCGAAAGGGACAACTCCCATAACACCCGTTGTACCCGTTTCCGTCCGTGATCATGTGTCGGGAGTTACCCACTCTGTCGATTGCTCGAACAGGGGCATTTTCGGGGGCATTTCTGGCACGAGAGCATCACTCAGGCGCATCAATGGTCATGTAAGGAAGAAGTGGCTGGGATGGTAGGAGACCTTCCCTTCCGATCCTGTTCTTGGGCTTAGCGGAGGCAGTCGGGAAAAGGGGGCACTTTTGGGGGCATTTTTATGATGATGACCACAATTCCCGGGCGGTAGTTGGGGCCCTCAAAAGGGGTGGCTTTCGCCGGTGCTGTCAGACGCCCAAAAAGAGCGTCCGACCCGAGATTCAGAGACAGCGGCTTCACCGCTGCTTCACCCCTAGCTAGGACCTTTCGTTGAGAGGGGCACGCACTGGGGCCTACACGGGTCCAGCGGGTGGAACGGGTGTGGGGATACCCAGTCTGGGGAGCCTGACAGGGCCTCTATCTAGGGTAATCCATGGTAAGAGATCATCACTAATAGAAAGAACAATAATAACAGAACGTAAGGCAGGTGCAGGGAGCGGCACACAAGACTGGCAGTGATGGACCACAAACTACCGCCACCCGTAACACCCGTTCTCCCCGTTCGGCAGGGGGCGGGAAGTCGGGGGATGGGAGTAGGATGAGGCTTCAAGGGCAGAGCGGGGATTGGGAGCTCGCAGGTAAACTGCTTGGGCCTCCAGAAACAGTACTGATCCGGGCGCAAACCAGCTTTGCCAATGGAGGTTTCGACAGCGTTTGCGCAGCATTCATTTCGGGCAGTCCAGCAAACTTGGCACCCGTTTCGGCAAGCCAGCGGAGTTCCTGCGGCATAACTGATTACTGTTGTCACCTAGGTTGGAAAGCGGTGAGCGAGATCATTCAATTTCAATACCTCTCGAAAGCGCCTCTTCTTTCAGAAGGTCCTCAATTTGGCCCTGGTTTGCGTTGTTGCCCCTTTCTGATTAAGGGTTAGTAGCGAAATTCAAGAAGGTCTCTCTCTTTAGGGTTGGTCTAAAGGATGTACGATCTGCACAAGCAACCTGTAACACGGAAATGCATTACGCTGCTTGGCAACTTTCAAGGAAAGGGTGGAATGTCATGCCGACGGCTCGCAACGCTAAAGGTAGTGACCTATTCTGTGCGAACGATGATTAAACGGTCAAAGGTGCAGATTTCGCGAGCGACTAGCATAGAGAATAGAAAATTGCATACCAGAGATCCACTAGTTCCCACTGCGTTTTTGAAGCGCGGCTACAGTTGCTTCAAGTGTTGCCAAACGCGTGTCAAGTCGCTGTTTCTCCCAATGCTTCCACTGTTCGTCGGCGTATTTTTCTGCTTCTTTGCGGTTCTTTTCGTGTTCTTTCTGGTTCTCCCGTTCAAAGGCCTGATCTCTTTTTTCCCGAATATCCAGTCGACGTTCTGTCGCTTTTTGCCGCTCCCAACTGTCTTTTTGTCCCTGCTCGAACTCCCGCATCATCTTGCGTTGGTGTACTTCCAGCAGCTTCTCAAGGTCTTTGCCCTTTGTCAGACTATCAGCAAGGACCTTGCCGCGTTCCTCCACAAACTTAACACGGCGCTCCAAATCGCCTTCGAATTTCAGTATCTGCTTCAGCTGTTTTTCAATCGCAGAAAGGCGCTTTTCGATGTCCTTGCCAGACTGTCCCACTTCAACTCCTCCAAAGCTCTGTTTTCAATGCATTTTCCACCAAAACGGTGATATTCTAAGGGCCCAAGCCGTACCTGCCAAGAGACGACTAAGTGATAGAGGTCTCCACCTACGGACTGGGTGCCAAAAAATTACCGCGGAATGGTCGGGCACGTTCCCCCGATCATCTGCGGGCCATCGCTCTCAGCGCCCGGTAGATCCAAAAACGACGCCAGCCAGAATCTGCCGTTCCGGCTAATCGCTAGGAAATCAGATCGATAGAACGAGTTTTGCTGAACCGATATTTGCCAGAACCAAAAGTCATCAGATACATCGAGAGCCGGGATGCTTGGCTCCATTGAGACTGCCGAATTGGTAAGCAAGCCTTCATCAGGGTCGATTGTGAACTGCAGCTTAGCATCTTCCCCATCTCCGTCTCGGTAGCTACACGTAATCGTAATTGGATCAGCCAGCACACTCTTGCCAAACGCAAGAAGTAAAATCGCCATCAATATTCTCATATATATTCCTTTAGGTTTCGTTCTGAAAAAGCGCTTTACGTTCAACTGTCACAAAAGGCTATTTCCGCAGTAGTCTAATTGACTGGCCTGTCGCACCGCGCAAGGTACCGCCACTTGAATTCCCACAAACAGACTCAGTCCTCGTGACAAAGCGGCTTTAGGCCAGCGGACCGAATCTTATCACCAGTAATCCAGAGGTTTGCAGTGCTTCTACATCCACTTCCCGTCGTAGCTGCGACTTCCAGCCTTGCGCCTCGTCCGACTTCATTCACGTGTTTCAGGATTCTCATGTCTTCAAAAACCGCAATTCCACCAAATTTATTTTCTAAGTCCTTAGTGGTTGCATTTGCGAGTAGAGTGGGGTGCCAGTTTTTCATGCTAGCAATAAAGTCTCCGGATGAAAGGTCTCGCAGGAATTCAAGCGCAATATCTTCAATCTCATCTGAAGTCAGCTTGTTTGCATCAAAGCACATACGATCTATTGTGAATCCCATGACGGCGTTCTGGGTAAAAACCACCGATACATCACTATTGCATCCAGAACTTGCAACGGAAGTCCCGGAAAAAACTGTCCGCCCGTCATCCTTATGTTCTAACGATCCATCGAGGCTTCCCGTGTAGTCGCCTATTCCGCCAAACTGTTGTGCAAAAGATTCTGACGTAAGCTGGTACCTCATACTTTGATGCCAATTCTTGGTCATTTCATCATATGGTCCATTCCCAAGGCTCGCCATAAATTCACGAGTCAATGTCATAAATTCATCATCAGATAATGTGTTTGGCTCTCTGCAGATCGGTTGAACCGTATACTCCGTGATCTTTGCATCTCGCAAAATTATGGCAAACTGGCTCTTACAAAGTCGCTCGGTCGTCGTTGTGCCACCGATGCGTACTTTGCCATCTTGAAAAGTTTCTATAAGTGTAAAATTGATGTCGGTTAATGCTTCGGAACCCGCTACCATGCCTGCAAATTGGGGCGCTGTCACAGTGCTCCTTAAATCTTCCACCCAATGCTGACTGGCTTGCTCATAAGAGCTTGTAGCAATAGCTGCGAGGAGATCTTTCGCGATATCCAACTCTATTTTTACGGTGCTTTTCCCGTTGAATATGCTGCGACATAGAGGTTTTAAGTTGAGGAAGAAGATCTTCCCTTTTGATATTGAGAAAGTAGCGTTTGTTGTGCAACCAAGATCGGTAGTAGCAGTGCCAACGAGTTTAGTGGGGCCGTTCGCTTGGACACTAACTCCCTTGAACGAAACGGAAGTGTATTTTTGAGAGGCTCCGAATTCCTCACGAAACCGCTCTTCTGGAAGATCCGCCTTGAAGTCTTCACGCCAGTTCCTAGACAAATCCTCATAGTCTGCTGAAGACAGCTCTAGTAGAAATTCACGAGCGATTTCGCGCTCGTCGGAGCTAAAGAAAAAAATAGTGCCCACGAATAGGCCAACTAGGGCAACGATAATGGCTACAGCCACACCGATTCTTTTCATCCAACGTTTCACTTCTTCCCCCGCCTAAATTCGGTTGAGCAAGGCTACCTAAACTTGTTGCGTCGATCAAAGTGGAACTATGTAAACGCCTGTTCGGAATGTGGATTTTAGCCACAGTGAGATCGTCCGCTGAATTTTTCAGGTCAGCAAAGATTTTTTATTATTGGAATCAGGCTTCCTGAGACGCCGGGCGAGCCGCGAAAGGGTCGTGCGCCCCCGGCTGAAGCGACAACCCCCGCACCCGTTACACCCATCACACCCCTTCTGCAGCTTGTGCACCAATTGCAGCCCACGTAACGGGCTGACCACTCGTGCTTCGTAGTCTCTGCAGGTGATATAGTTATTGCAGGACTATTTCCGGTCTTTTGTGACCACGTTCGTTGCTTTTTGTGTACTGATAGAGCTTAGTAAGCCTCTCATTGAGATTTGATGTCGCACCGTTACCCAACAATTCCTTGAGGGCCTCTTCCATACTATGACTCGCACTGGTTGCATCTGTGTTGTCGGCTGCGTGGCGGCCTTTTTCCGAATACAAAAAAGACCCCAGCTCTCACTGGGGCCAATTCACTTTTGTGTAGCTTGTACAAACGACTGCTAACACACCAAGTGTACCTATTCTGGTTAAACAGAAGGCTAATACGCAGCTAGTTTTAAGCGTGATCGGTTTCGCTGGCGACGGCTCAGCGCTCATTCGCACCAAATGTTGCCGTTGTTGGGCCAAGGTTGCGCTAGCCCTTCAGACAGGAGGACCTCGCCCAGCGTTTTCCCAATGGGCAGTTCGACCCAAACGAGAGGGCGTTCATATTGGTCAACCGCGCCGCTGTCGATCACCCGGACACCCGGAACGGCGATCAGTTCTTCTGTCCGTTCTTTTGCGCGCATGCCAAGTGCCAACTCCCGTGAGCAGTCTGCATGCTGTCCTATTTCTGGAGTGTCGAATCCGGACCTGAACGGTTCACCGGGGCCCATCGGGCGTAGGCTAACCCCATCGCATCGAATGGTATCACCATCATAAGCGCTCAGGAGTGCGCATGCCATTATTGTGCCAAGCAATGTTGCCTCCTGAGTTTCGGTCTGACCTCGGGAACGAAAGTCTATGCCCTTCTAGGGTTATTGCAACCCAAAGAGCAGGGCGACGCCATAGAGGAAGGCTGCAACATAAACAGCGCTCATAAAGAAAAGCAAAGCAGAATGCACACGTTGACCCATTTACGAAGATTAACAATGCAGTGTTAACAGCTGGTTAGTGTTTTGCGTACCTTGCGTGCCCCGTAATTGGGGAGTGGCAGATTCTGATCGACGAAAGAGGAGTGGACTGATTAAAGCTGCATAAGAGAGTCACCCACCCCAATCGTCTCTGATTGGGATGGGCCGAATTTTAGATTACCCCGAGCAATACACGGGTTGTGCGCCATTGCCGTGCTTTCGTGGCTGGATCGGGTTTACTTCACTAAGGTCCCTGACTACGCGATTAACTTCGAAACGGAATTGATGGCACTGGGATGCTGATCGTATACCGCCCCTTGTCAGCTCGATCCAAATCCGCCAGACCGTATCCAGATAGCTCTTCGAACTCTTCAAAGTCACATCCAATTCCGCCTCCGGAGTTGTTGATGAAGTAGGCGCAAGATCCATCGAGACAGATGATTTCGAACTCGTTGTACTCTTCGTTTATAGTATTCATAATTTTTCCCTCAAAATTTTCCCCGCTAGGCCGGTCGACGCTGAAAATGCGTGTGCTGTGACCGACGATATTTACTTCAGGAGGCCTTGGAGCACGGGTGACTCTTTGTTGGCATTCCTTGCTGCCCCCGGTAATTGGGGAGCGCTCTTCTACTCTTCTCTGGAAGAAGCACAACCCCAAAACTGCGAAATTCTTAGCATCTATAGAAAAGAAACTCATCTTGGAGATTTATAGATGCTTACTACCTTCACGCTGCTCTTCGCAGTTGGGGTCGGCGTTCGGCTTGCCTTATCTCACCTGCTCAAGACGCGGTTCAGCCTGACCTTCGGGGTGCCTCAGGCTATCGCCGCCGTGTTGATCATCATGGCGATCCTGCCGGACGTGATCCTGCCTGTGGCTTTTCCAATACCTGTTGGCTTGGTCACTGGCTTCGTCCTTCCTGACCTGCTGTTCCGGAGGGCCTGATCATGGATCCCTTCAATCTCAAGGAAGACGACGTCGTGGTCATTCGTGCCTTCGACGAGTGGCCCGAGCACCTGTTTCAGGTCTGGGAAGTCTATGATGACTGCATCACAGGCTATTCGATCTCAGGCCCCCTTGAGGGCGTCTACGGCGAACCCGCCCACGACTTGATCCTTAGGGTCCACAGCCGCGCCGACGGCTGATCGGAAGAGGCGCTCGGCCTCTGACCTCCACCAATCCCAACAATCAATTCTACCTAGAAAGGAGAGGACCTATGTCTTCTGCTACCATTCGCTATGCCTACCTGAAAGGTCAGACGTGGCTCTATCGTCGCAATTACCCCAAGGAAGTTGCTGCCGTCCTTGGCCAACAAGCCCTCAAGCAGTCCCTCAAAACCAGTGATGCCAAGGTGGCCCGGAAACGGGCTGCTGAGGTCAATACCCGCTACGATGAGACCGTTGAGCAGGTTCTGTCAGGGGCTGCCTCTCTGGCACAGACAGCAATCAGTGATGCCAGTGGATGGGTCACCCCATCGGAACAAGCTCTTGCCTCTCTTCGTGCCACTCTGCGTCACTCTGAGGCCCTTGTGTATCCGGGAAAAGTAAGGCCCACGGCACCAGTCAGTCGGTCAGTCCGGTCGTACCTGCTGCTCCGGCAAGGTCAGCTTCGGCCCGGTGGCTTCAAGTCTGTCCGGTACTCTCTGGAACTCTTTGCCTCCAAGTACGGAGACCAGACGCTGACAGCGCTTTCGCGGGACCACGGACGGGAATTCCTGTCCTTGATTGGGCAGCTGAGCCCCTATCTCGGCAAATCGAAGCGGTCACAAGGTCTTTCTCTGGATGCCTCTGTCGCGTGGTCACAGGGTCATGGGAGGTGGATCACCGGGCGGACCCAGCGGCGCATCTGGTCACAGGTGAAGCACTGGCTGGATTGGTGTGTCTATGAGGGGGACATCGACACCAACCCCTTCGCCTCGGTTCGCTTTGAAGCCAAGGTGAAGCCGTCGCCTTACGCCGTCCCGACGGACGCAGAAGTAAAGGCGCTCCTCAAGCAGAATGATCCCGTCTTAGGGTCAGTCTTGATGGTCTGCCTCTTGTCCGGGATGCGGGCCGGGGAAGCCGCCGGTTTGCTCAGGGAAGATCTTGTCTCCAAGGGCAATCTCGGGCGGTTCTTTCAAGTTCGGCCCAATGATCAGCGGTTGCTGAAGACTGAGGCAGCAGAGCGGCAGGTGCCTGTGCATGCTGAACTTGATCCGGTCTTGGATAGTTTGCCCGTCAACGGCCCACTCTTCCCGAACCTGAAGGTCAATGATGTCACGAAGCAGTTCGCGAAGCTGCGCCGGTTACTGAAGATCGAGCGGCCGGGACTGGTCTTCCACAGCAGTCGGAAGTGGTTCATCACCCAGTGTGAGCGAACGGGTGTTCCTGAGCACTTCACTGCTTCGTTGGTGGGTCACAAGTCGGCCCGGTCTGAGAACGGCATCACCTATAGCATCTACTCGGCTGGTATCAGTGATGAGCAGAAGCGTGGGATCATCGACCAGATCAGGTTGCCGTCATGATGGTGCCTCCTGACATCGAGGCATTCGAGGAACGGGCTGCCATTGCAGAGTATGATGGTGGCCTGAGCCGAGTTGAAGCTGAGGACGTTGCTGCGAGAGATCAGGGCTTCATCAGCGCTCAGTACTACTGGCAGTGGTTGGCGGACTACGTCGTGAACAAAAGCTACCCTACATAAGAACCTTCCCCGGCTAGCATCGCGCTGGCCGGGGGTGAGGGCGCTATTTTTTTGCGGGTGCTACGGGTGCAGCGGGTGTGGGGCTTGATGGGGCTGACGGCCCAAACCGGCCATTCATCCTGACATCAAGCGCCGCTTAGCGTTTCGCCAGACCGGTCATTCGCTGCAGTAGCTCGATGTTAGTGGTGTTAGAGGTCAACTCTGCAAAACATTTCCAACTTTTGCAGCAGGTACGCCAATGGCTGCTTTTCGTAAGTTACCGCTTGATCGCATCACATATTGCGGGAAACCCGCTGCGGCAAATGGCCGAATTCTTCTTTGTTTTGTCAAAGTAGCGCCCAACTTGAATGTCATTGAATTACGAGCCTCAGAACGAGCGCGTTATTTGGAGGGATCGACCGCACTACGGTTTATCCCGAGCAATGAGGTTTACGGCATGGCCACGAATGATAGTAGCAATCCAGGTTCAAATGCTTCGGATATGCTTACCGGCGGATCATCAGGTGACACACTCACAGGCGGTCTTGGTAGCGACGTTGTATCCGGCGGATCTGGAAACGATGTGCTGCATGGTGACGCAGGTCCACAGGGCACTTGGCACTTTGAGACTTTTGATTACGACTTCTCTAGCAGTGCGGGTCAAGCATTTGATGTTGAGAATGGAACTAGCACAGGTTCGGGATACGTCACTGACTTCAACGAAAGCCAGCTAACTAATGAGATGCGGGGAACTACAGGTAATCCCGAAGATTTTGGCGTAATCTATACGTCTGGCCTAAATACGGTCTCAGGTGGCACTTACCGGCTGACAACAACATCTGACGATGGATCGACTGTTCAAATCTTCGACTCGTCAGGAAATCCGCTGCAATTTTCTAACCAGACTGGAGGGGTCAGAGATTACCTGAACAACGACTATCATCAAGGTTCAACGACACGGTGGGGGAAGTAGAACTCGACCCTAACGAGACCTACACGATCCAAATCAGATATTGGGAGAACCGTGGTGGTGATATCCTCAGAGCGACGATATCCGGACCAGATACCGACGGTGCTGTGGAAGATCTGACAACAACTTCAATGCTTGGGACACCACCAGGCCCCAATTATTCTGTGACTGGTAGTGCACAAGGTGTTGAAGGTGATGATACAATTGACGGTGGTGAGGGTAATGACCAAATCGATGGGGATGGAGGAAATGATAGCTTAATTGGGGGGACCGGTGACGACACAGTCGATGGTGGCGTTGGCAATGACGAGATCCTAGGTGGCGAAGGCGCTGATGTTATTGCTGGTGACCAAGGCAATGATACCATTGATGGAGGCGCAGGAAACGACTCCATTGACGGAGGTAGTGGCGACGACACGATCGAAGCCGGCGCAGGAAACGACACCCTCGAAGGCGGTGATGGCAACGACACTCTCGATGGCGGCTCCGGCACTGATATCCTTGATGGCGGCGACGGTGATGATATCCTTTTCGCGAATTTTGACGACGGTATCGGCGACACGTTCATCGGCGGCTCTGGTAACGATACGATGGAAATCGCAGGGTCGGATGTATCGGGTTTTGCATTTGATATTGACCTTGATGGGTCGGGTTCTGGATCTGATGGGTACCAGAATACGTACGATGGCATCGAGAATTTCGTAGCGAGCGAAAGCAACGGTGGGGCCACAGACCAGGTCTCGTTCTCGGGCACATTTTCAGCGGACGAGGTTAGTGGATTAGACGACAATGCCGTCGGCGTTTTTACACCATCGGATGGGTCACCACCCGTGGCCTTCGGACCGACAGAGGATGTGCAGCTATCCGCCTTATTGGGGATTGGCGAACAGAACGGATCTTTCTCAATTACATCTGGTGATGAGAGTGGTCAAATCGGCAGTGTCACCTTTGAGAATTTCGAAACGATTAATTTCAACGTAGTGTGTTTTGTTGAGGGTACTTTGATACAAACAGAACGAGGATTGACAGCGGTCGAAGACCTGGCAGTTGGCGACCGCGTCTGGACGGTCGACAGCGGCCAAAAGCCATTGCAGTGGATCGGTTCGATGAAGCTATCGTTCGAAGGTTCCACCGACCTGTCCCATCTGCGGCCGATCAGAATTGCTGCCGGATCATTGGGTGATCGGATGCCTCAGTCTGATTTGCTGGTTTCGCCACAGCATCGGATCTTTGTAAACTCAAAGATTGCTGAACGAATGTTTGGCCAGTCTGAGATCATCGTCGCAGCTAAGCAGCTTCTAAGTCTTGATGGTGTGGACATAGAACAGGTGATCGGACATGTCACCTATTACCATTTTCTGTTTGATAAACATGAGTTGGTGATCTCAAATGGCGCAATCACG
This sequence comes from Sulfitobacter sp. GN1-4, assembly GCF_055693825.1. Taxonomy (NCBI): domain Bacteria; kingdom Pseudomonadati; phylum Pseudomonadota; class Alphaproteobacteria; order Rhodobacterales; family Roseobacteraceae; genus Sulfitobacter; species Sulfitobacter sp. GN1-4. The sequence continues at coordinate 3,253,140 of NZ_JBVFUQ010000003.1, forward strand.
GAAAGCCTTTTTGTCGGGCCTGAAGCGCTGAAGTCTGTAAGTCCAAATTCAAGAGCTGAGATCCTGGAGCTGTTTCCAGAGCTGGAGGAAGCGGACTATTGTCCAAGTCCGTGCAGGTTCATCCCCAAGGGTGCCATGGCGCGAAATCTAGCAAAGCGGCATCAGAAAAACGCTAAACCAATGGTGCCTAGTTTGAGTAACGGCGCAATTCACAACTTCAGCACCCAGTTTTAGGTCGAGCAAGCTCGATAGCTTTTAGTCGGAACGTAGCATCGAAAACAATCAGAGTGTTACGCAAACGGTATCCGATCAAACGTCTATTAGCCTTCGTTCGAACTTAGCGTAGCATATGTCAACAAAGGGCTCACAGCGGACCTGTGACGCAAAGCAGCAATCTCATGATTTGATGCCTCGTCAACGTTGGGCTGTGATTTTGGGAGGGCATGGCGGATCGGAGGATCAGTAATGAAAACATCAAATCTACCACCTATTCAGACACTTCGTCCTGCTTGGAACAAGGGGTGGATCGTCGGCCAGAATCAACCATTGAAGTCAAAGCATGTCTGGGCGATCGATGTTCGACTCGAATTGGTAGAAAACCGTCGTGACCTCGCACTCTTCAACGTCGCGATCGACAGCAAGCTTCGCTGCTGTGACCTGTTGAAGATGAAAGTCGTTGATGTCATGGCATCAGATTAGATTAAGGAGCGCGCCTAGGTCCTGCAAAGCAAAACGCAGAAACCTGTGCGATATGAGATATTCCAAAGCAGACGCGCCTCAGTTGAGAAGCGAATGGATGATGAACTCACGGTCGGCTCCGAGCACCTTTGGCCCGGTCTCTTCCATGAGCGACTTTATCTCTCGACACCACAGTATGCGCGCATCATCCGCGACTGGGCCACATCAATCGGTATAGAAACGAGCGGATATGGAACGCACTCGATGCGGCGGACGAAGGCAACCCAGATCTACAAGAAAACGGTCAACCTCCGCGTGGTTCAGTTATTGCTGGGCCACACAAAGATAGACTGCAACGTTAGATACTGGGAATTGAACTTGAGGATGCGCTCGCAATAGCAGAAGCCATTGAAATCCGAAATTTTGGGCCGTCTTTGTTGGCGGTCCCAAGCGACCTTTCACTATTTGGGCGAACAGCTGCAATGCGGCGGGAAATAGCAGCAATTGATCTGCTGCACGAGAAGTTCAGTGGGCACTTTGCAATCAAACACCGTGAGCGAACTTATCACGCGCGTCCGCTACCCATTTTTGGGGTCAACTTTTCTTCAGTTTGCTACTCAACGCGGTATTTCGTTGAACCGCGTTCCTTGTTCTGATCCGGCGCTCTGCCAGATCGATGCCAAAAACCCCAAGGAGGACTGCAGAAGTGAACCAAACGAAACACGCACCACCATTGTCAGAAATCGCGAACGTAACGCGGCTGCCGGATCGCATAGCCCCGTATTGGAACATACTGGAGTATTGCCGTCACATTGGACTTCAAAAACATCCATCCGGCAAATGGTACTGGATGGCCAGAATTCGTCGCTTAGACGGAGGCTACAGCGTGATAAGGCTGGGGTCTCATTTTCAAACTAAAGTTGGCGGGTTGACTTATTCGCAGGCAGCGTCCGCCGCCAACAATTGGTTCAACGAACCAAAAATTATGGCAATAGCATCGGAACCCTATTCTGTTGGTGTGAACCTTAAGCTGAACTACTCAAAATCCAAAGGTCCATTCACCGTCGGTGACTCCATGTATTCATTCGTCGAGTGGAAGCGTATCGCTGCCGCCCGGACCTATTTTGAGACGACACTGTCACTCATTAATCACCATATCATTCCAAGACTTGGCGACCTGCCAGTCCAAGAACTTAGTCAATCGGTATTCACACAATTCTGCTTAGATGTGCTCGAAACCGCTCCGGTGAAAGGCAATGGCCGATCCGTGAGCCGAGTTCGCTTGCAAGACTTGGATCATGAACGCCTCAGAAAGAGAAAAAAGACACTCAACACCGTAATTGGCCTGCTCAAGGCAGCGATCGAGATGTCTTGGGAGAATGGGGACGTTCCAAGCGATTTATCATGGCGTCGCCTGCGCCGTGTGCCGCACGCAGATGCACCGCGTCAGTTCTTCCTTACCCGTGGACAGGCAAAACGCTTGATCGCGTCTTGTCGTCCTGATCTAGCCCTCCTCGTTCAAGGTGCACTCTACACAGGTTGTCGTGTATCGGAGCTAGCTAAGCTGAAAGCACGAGACGTAGGCGGTCACGTATTTGGGATCTATGTCGAACCCTTGAAAAGCTATCGTGGTAGGTATGTCGTTTTGCCAAATGAAGGCATGACCTTCTTCCTCGACCAAATTGAAGCGCTAGACGACGAGGACCGGGTCTTTACCATGGCTTCTGGGAGGTCCTGGACCGGTTGCCACAAGCACTTGTTCAAGGAGGCGGTGCGTCGTGCTGGTTTGCCGGACAGCTTCGTGTTCCATGGTCTAAGGCATACATACGCGAGTCAACTGGTGCAGGCTGGCACGCCCCTTGTGATGATCGCCAAACAACTTGGTCACTCCAATACTGACACGGTCAGTCGCACATACGGCCATCTCTGTTGCGAGGGTCTTGAAAATGAGATTTCACGGCGCTTCGCTCCACTGCAGAAGGCTAGAAAGGACGCAAGACTGCAACGTCTGAGGGACACATTGCAAAGCAAGGAAGAACCGCATTGGTCCTGGCCCTTAAAAAATAGGAGCAAGGCAGCAGGAGAACTTGTGAGTCTGTTGCGGGAACGGGAGGACGAACTCCGACCGCGCTAGGGTTCATTGTGGTGTTAGCTTCATTCGTGGCCAACGGGCATTTGTCCGTCGCTTGGCGTCTATGAGCGGCGGGCAAATCAATACGACTGAGTTCTGTCAAACGCTTTCTAGATAAGCTGAAACCCCTGCCTATTAACCATTTGTTAACTTTCAACGCGTAGCAAAAAACAACATGCCGATTGATCATCAGATCAAAACTAGTCGCTCGATGGCCGACACATTTTCGAAAGCAGCTCGCCTATGACGAAAGATCATGAAACCACAAGTGAATGCGGAATACCGCCCGATACATGGCTTGCAATCGAACTAATTAGAGACGGGGCCCATGGGGCGTGGACTTTCGAGATCACGACCGAAGATAGGAGGACCATGTCCTGGCCAGCGCCTTTTAAAACACCGCAAGAGGCACTTGCTGTCGCCACAGAGGTGATAGAAAATTTTGGCGTTTCTGGATTGGTCCCCCTTTGCAAGCCCCAAAGCAGAAAGCCATCATAGGGACGAAAGCGACCTCCGGTTTTGACGGAGTGAACTGGACCACCAGCCTCCTAAGGTAGCCCAAATCCTCTGGTTCGGTGAATACAGGGCGTGAAGTTGAGGTAGTCTTAATCCTTTATGAGGAGAAAGCCACGATGTCCTATTTACGCCAAGCAAGTGAATTTCTGAAATCCGAAGGCCTTGATAACCCTTGCCGTTTCATAACAAAGCAGCAAATTGAAGCGCTCACTATCAGGTCCACAGCCCATTGGCATAGCCTGTACACGGGTCGCCATATCGGCATTCATAGGCCAGATGCCAAACTGTGTAACTGGACAGCGCGGATACTGACCAAGGACAAACTGTACCGTCAGAAATGCCTTGGGTCGGCTTTGGAGCTCGGGCACGGATCAATTGATTATAAGACAGCTTTAGCTCGCGCCTTCGAGTGGTTCGGTACCAGCTCTATCAAGGCTCTTGCGAACACCCCGAGAGCCGTCGGGCGGATGAAGGACGTTAGTATTTGCCCCATTGGAGACGTGTATTCAGTCGGGCATGCCCTCAAGGACTATTGTGATTGGACCCGGCTGTCCCGTTCTTCCGGTGGGCATTACAATAACCTTGTACTCATCAACCACCATATCATTCCCAAGTTCGCTCACCTTCCCTTGGAAGAATTCAACGCCACACATCTTAGAGAGTTGGCCCGTCAAGTTTTAGAAACACCCCCCAAATATGGGTTTCGCGAACATCTGCCCAGACAGTCTATTGACGAGCTTACGCCAGATGATTTGAGACGGCGCAAGAGAACGTTCAATTCCCTAGTTTCCGTCCTGAAAATGGCCTTCAAGCATGCCTGGGACAACGCTGCAATTGAAACAGAGCGACCTTGGCGGTGTCTGAAGCGGATACCTGTCAACCACACTCCCAGGACGCTGTTCCTCGATCGATCTGAGTGCAATAGACTGCTCAATAACTGCACACCAGCTCTGCGCAAACTCGTCCTGGCCGCTCTTTACAGCGGTTGTCGTGTCGGGGAACTTGGTCAACTGAAAGTGTGCGATGTCGGTTTTCAGGCTTATGGCTTGCGGATCGCGGCGTTTAAGAGGTCTCCCGCTAGGTTCGTGTTCTTGCCAGATGAAGGTATGGCATTCTTCCTGGAACAGTGCAGAGGGAAGTCCTCGCAGGATTTTGTCCTAAATTCAGACATGGGCAAACCATGGCGAAAGCAGCACACGCAGTTATTTCGACGTGCCGTCGCAAGGGCTGGGCTTCCAGTTGAACTGGTGTTTCACGGTCTTCGCCACACATACGCCAGCGATCTAGTCCGTAACGGTGTTCCTCTGGATATTGTGGCAAAACAGCTGGGCCATGCGAGCAGCATAATGGTCAGCAACACCTACGGACATTTGGCTGAGCAATACCGAGAGCAGCAAATTCGGCAAAGGTTCACTCCCTTGAACAAAAAACGGGTTCGGGCAGCGCTGGAAATGCTGCCTGAGCTGAAGACTCTCTGGTCCAGCGTACAGACTGAGGAATGGAGAGACTATGCTGCTCTGGATCGCGGCACGACAAAGCCGCTTCAATCGTTTGCGCGACCGGTGCCGGAGATTGCACAGTATTTCGAACATGTCGACGGTAAAGTAAGTTCATCAGATCGACTGAGCTAGGCAGAAACGGGCCGCAATCTGACTTTCATACTGCCTCAGTGGACGGAACCTTTGTCCCGCTCGGCGGCCCTTTTCACGTGCTGCAGCGAAAGTCCGCTTTCCGCCCCTGTTGTCCACACCCCCTCAAGCCCCCCGTGACACCCGTTCTTGGTACTCATCACTCAGCCCAGTCCCAGCAACCAGCCTTGCCTCAGCTTGAACGGGGAGAACGGGTGTTACGGGTGGCGGTAGTTTGTGGTCCATCACTGCCAGTCTTGTGTGCCGCTCCCTGCACCTGCCTTACGTTCTGTTATTATTGTTCTTTCTATTAGTGATGATCTCTTACCATGGATTACCCTAGATAGAGGCCCTGTCAGGCTCCCCAGACTGGGTATCCCCACACCCGTTCCACCCGCTGGACCCGTGTAGGCCCCAGTGCGTGCCCCTCTCAACGAAAGGTCCTAGCTAGGGGTGAAGCAGCGGTGAAGCCGCTGTCTCGGAAACCCGGGTCGGACGCTCTTCAGGGCGTCTGACAGCATCGGCGAAAGCCACCCCTTTTGGGGCCCCAACTACCACCCGGGAATTGTGGTCATCATCATCAAAATGCCCCCAAAAGTGCCCCCTTTTCCCGACTGCCTCCGCTAAGCCCAAGAACAGGATCGGAAGGGAAGGTCTCCTACCATCCCAGCCACTTCTTCCTTATATGATCATTGATGCGCCTGAGTGATGCTCTCGGGCCAGAAATGCCCCCGAAAATGCCCCTGATCGTGCTGTCGGCCATTGCAGTGGTAGGCTTAGACCATACTTGAAATAGGTATGAGTAATGGGAGCGAAGAGACAGGGGGGGCAAGAAAAAGGAAGAGGCCCCAACCCGAGAGGCTCTCCGAACCACCTAGCTAAGGCCGGCCTTCATGATCCTAGGAGACTGCATGACCAAATGAGATAGAGGATCCGTGGCATTCTAGGCCCCTGGATGTGCATCGGTGGTCTGATCACTCAGAGGTGGGTGTGGTGGTGGTGGGGTCGGCGTTCTAGCGCCAATCTATAAGTTGTCTGACGCAATTTTCGGCTGACGTATCGCATTGCCGCGATGGACCTAATGACAGGTTCGAGCCCAATCCGACTGATGCTGCAGGCTGCACCGAAGTCTGCTCCCGGTCCGTATCGACTACTTCCTGAAGACAGCACATTGCTCTTGAGCCGCTGCGACAAACATGCGCATGCGCTTGTTCAACCGTCGGTTTGGTGAGTGGATGAGATGGATACCGAATACCTCGAATTCTGCCTCCGGTAGAACGGGGACCAGATCGCCGTTTTCCACGGCTCCCGAAACGATGAAGTCTGGTAGCTTGATGATGCCCAAACCGTCTACAGCGGCATCGGTAAAGAATGACCCGGTGTTGGAATTGAGAGCAGGCTTAAAGGCGATCCTTGCTGGCTTGCCCTGATACCCAAAACTCCAGGTCGGGCGACGGCTTGATCCGTAGTGCAGAAAGGCATGGCTGGCCAAGTCTTTTGGTTCAGACGGTATTCCGTACCGCTGCAGATAGCTGGGGCTAGCAAATAGCCCATGCGTTGTCGTGCCCAGCGAGACTTGGCTGACCTCGTTCAGGTCATGCGACGTGATGCGAACGGCGAGGTCGTAATTTTCACGTTCCAAATCGATGGTGCGGTCATCAAAATCGACCACAAGTTCGATATCGGGGTAGTCTTGGACGAACTGAAAGAGCATCGGCTTGAGAAAGCTCAGCCCAAATTCATGGGCAATTGTGACGCGCAGTGGTCCGCTGGCATTGCGCGATGCGTGCGTGAAGTCGGCGTCCAGGTCATCCGCATCCGCCAGCATTGGCACGGCGCGCTGGTGCAGTTCTTTGCCTGCTTCGGTCACTGCCCAGTTTCCCGGTTTCCGGTCAACGAGCCGCATATCATAGCGGCTTTCAAGTTGCCCGAGGCGTCGGCTCACTGCCGATTTTGCGATGCCAAGCGTATCAGCCGCGCGTGCGATGCTGCCTTGATCAACCACCGTGACAAACAGTTTCAAATCTTCGATTTGACCCATGACGCCGTTCTCTTTTTGTGACCCCTGAGGTCACTATTTCCGATCTGTGCGCAGAAACGCAACCCCTTAGAATGTGGCGGACAATGACAAACAATGGAGAGAAGAATGCGATTTCCATCCAAACACTTGCTCGCAGGAGCTGTGGCTGCGGTCACGGCGACTGGTTCGGTCAACGCTCAAAATGCTATCTTGCAGTCCGCTGGAGCCTTGGCCTTTGACACCGCAAACACGCTCTTCGTCGGCGACGGCAAGGCGGGGCTTGTTCACGCCTTTGACCTAAGCAATCTGGTCGCGGACCAAGCATCCTATCAACTTGGTCGCGCGCAAACCTTTGAGGGGCGGACGATCTTCAATAACCTCGACGTTGAGATCGCCGGTCTGCTTGGTGTCGAAGCGCATGATGTCGTGATCAACGATATGGTGGTGCACAAACCCAGCAAACAAGTGTTCCTGTCGGTGCATCGCGGCGAAGGCCCTGATGCCGAGGCGGTCATCATTGCGGTGAACAATGGCGCACTTGAGCTTGTTGATCTGACAGAAGCGACCCATTCCTCGATAAGCGTTGGTCCGGTTCCGACAACAGAGACCTTCGAGTTCGGACAATCGCTCAATACGCTCGCGATCACGGATATCGACTACTACAACGGCGAATTGATCGTCGCAGGCCTGTCGAATGAGGAGTTCAGTTCCAAATTGCGTCGGATACCGCTCCCCTTCACGAATGAGGTCAGCACATCTTCCATCGAGATCTGGCATGCCGTTCATGCGCAGTATGAGACGCGCGCACCGATCATCAGCCAGACCATTGCCGAGTTAAATGGCGAGCCGACGCTCATCGCGATCTTTGCCTGTACGCCGATTGTCCGCATTCCGCTGGCCGATCTGACAGATGGCGCAGAAGTGCGCGGCACGATGATCGGCGAGATGGGCTTTGGCAACACGCCGCTTGATATCGTGCCTTACGTGAACGCATGGGATGGCAGCAGTAATGTGGTTGTGACCAACACAAACCGCTCCGCCGCAGCTTTGAACATTGAGGCGGTCGCTGCGGCTGAGGAGATGCCCCACGGTGAGGGGGTGCAGCCCGTGTTTTCGACGGCGGGCGTGGCTCAGTTCTCTCTACCAATGAGCGGGGCAATGCATCTGGACACCCTGGATGAGAACTACGCCGTGGTGATCCGCCGCGCGCCGGAAGACACACGCAACATCCAGCTGCACACACTGCCAATGCCGTTCTTCTTTGATCGTGCTGACCACATCGTCGAGATGAACTTTGAGGGCGGTCCCGACCCATTCGGCTACAAATCGGCCCCACCGCTTGAGTATAACTGATGACGTTCGGAGCGCAGATGGTGCGGCAGGCTTTGCTTGCCGCCCTCGTTGCCTTGCCCCTGCCGGTATTGGCGGAGGTTACGGCGCGGTATGATCACTCTGCGGGCATCATCGTCGTGACAGATGCGCGTGTTGAGGCTGACGTGCGCTTGACGGTGACGGGGCAAGCCTCAACGCGGAGCATGCCGTTGAGCGTAACCGAAGATGAGGGCCGGTTGATTATAGCCCCGCGCTTTTCGCTGCGTCCCGGGACGAACTACACTTTGATTATTGGGGGCAGCGTTTTTGACATCGCAGTGCCCGCAACAGAGGCTGCTGTGCCGCGCGTCGCCGGGTTCAGTCCGTCACAAGCAGTGATCCCCGCTAACACTCTGCGCCTCTATATCCACTTCACCGAACCGATGGCGCGGGGTCAGCTGTTGGATCAGGTCAATTTGATCGTGGCCGACGGATCAGAGGTCATCAGCCCTTTCCTCAACTTAGAGACTGAGCTTTGGGATGCAGATCAACGCCGGGCAACGCTGTTGCTTGATCCCGGGCGCATCAAGCAGGGGGTTGGTCCCAATTCAGCAGGTGGTGCGCCGCTGCAGGCAGGAGAGAGCTACCGACTGATCGTATCGGACCAGATGCGCAGTGCCGCAGGCGCAAGCCTCGACGAGCCTGTCGCTTTAGCTTTTCGGGTCGGCCCCGCAGAAAGGCGGGGCATTGATCCATTTGCATGGGACATCCTTGTGCCTCAATCAGATACGCACGCGCCTCTTTCTGTCGGGTTTGATCGCATTATGGACATCGGGGCCGTGCGGCGGCTCCTACAGCTGGAAGCGCCCGATGGCACTGTAGTCCAAGGCGATATCACAACTGACGGCGGCGGTTGGTCGCTTGTTCCAAGCAGGCCCTGGACCGCTGGTCGTTATCGCCTGATCGTTGATCCAGAACTCGAAGATGTCTCCGGCAACACACCCGGTGTACCCTTTGATGCCGCCTCCGGAACCATCGGCACGGTGCAAGACCCAACCATCCTGACAATCAACATTGCGCCCTGAGAGTGCAAAACGGAGGACCTATATGGGATTGCTTCAAAACGGCCAATGGGTCGACAAATGGTATGACACCAAATCCACCGGCGGGCGTTATGTGCGCAAACCGTCCGCGTTTCGAAACTGGGTAGCGGCAGATGGGTCGGCAGGCCCCTCGGGCGTGAGCGGCTTCAAAGTGGAACCAGGTCGCTATCACCTCTATGTCTCGCTCGCCTGTCCTTGGGCGCACCGCGCTTTGGTTTTTCGAGCCCTGAAAGGTCTGGAAGAAATGATCGGGGTCTCCATCGTACATTGGTTCATGGGGCCTGATGGCTGGACCTTTGCAGAGGGCGATGGATCGACACCAGATGTGATCCACGACGCCGAGTTTCTCCACCAGGTCTATACGGCAGCAAAACCTGATTTCTCAGGTCGTGTCACAGTGCCCGTGCTTTGGGACAAGAAGCAAAACACGATCGTGTCGAACGAGTCCGCAGATATCATCCGTATGTTCAACGCGGCTTTTGACGGTATTGGAGCCAAAACAGGGGATTACTACCCCGAAGCTGACAGGACCGAGATCGACGCTCTGAATGCCCGGATCTACGACACCGTGAACAACGGCGTCTACAAGGCTGGGTTTGCCACGACACAAGAGGCCTACGAAGAGGCTTTGGGGCCTCTGTTCGACACCCTTGATTGGCTGGAAGAGCGGCTGAGCACGCAGCGTTACTTGATGGGTGACTATCAGACCGAAGCGGACTGGCGGCTTTGGACCACGCTATTGCGGTTCGATCCGGTTTATGTCGGGCATTTCAAATGCAACCTGCGCCGCATCGCTGACTACCCGAACCTGTCCGGCTACGTCCGCGATCTCTATCAGCAGCCCGGCATCTCGGACACAGTCGATATCCCTTATATCAAGAAACACTATTACGGCAGCCATGCTACCGTGAACCCGACCGGTGTCGTGCCAATGGGGCCGGTGATTGATTACGCGGCCCCACATGACCGTGCAAAATTTGGAAAGGATACTGCAGGATGACCAAAGACGTTCCCATCATCGCCGCCAAAGCTCCGGCAAAAGTAACGCTAGAGGCAAGCAAGGACTACTACTGGTGCCGATGCGGACGCTCCAAGTCGCAACCCTTTTGTGATGGGTCTCATGCAGGCACAAACATCACACCGCTGAAGTTCACCGCAGACAAGGACGGCGATGCCGCGCTTTGCCAGTGCAAATCTACCGCGAATGGCCCGTTCTGCGACGGCTCGCACACGCGGCTTGGGGATTTGGCAGTTGGAGACAACGCACCTGCGCCCAAATCCGACATCCCGCAGGCCACACCAACTCCGGAGGAACCTACTGTCGCGCGCATTCATGCGCTGGCCAAAGACGGGCTGAGCAAGCTCGGGCACCACGGCGAAATGGGTGCGATGGGTGTTCCCCGCAAGGATCTTCCCCATTGGGATGACATCCAGATCCTGCCCGCACAGATGGCGCGAAAGCCGCTTTTGGACGACGCGGCGGTCGCCACGTCGGTCACCATTGGCCCGCGTGCGGCCAAGCCGTTGCAGCTGGATATCCCGCTCTTTGTCTCGGACATGAGCTATGGCGCGCTGTCCGAAGAGGCCAAGACAGCCCTGTCACGCGGTGCGCAGATGGCAGGCACGGGAATTTGTTCCGGCGAAGGCGGCATGTTGCCCGAAGAGCAGGCCGAGAATGACCGCTATTTTTACGAGCTTGCCTCTGCTCAATTCGGCTGGGACTTGAACCATGTAGCCAAGGTGCAGGCTTTCCACTTCAAAGGAGGTCAAGGGGCCAAGACCGGCACGGGCGGCCATCTGCCCGGCGACAAAGTGCAAGGCAAAATCGCTGAGGTGCGTGGGTTGGAGCCGGGGCAATCTGCGATTTCCCCATCGACCTTTCCAGAGTTGCACACAGCTGCCGACTTCAAACGCATCGCCGATCAGGTCCGCGAACGCTCGGGTGGCATTCCAATTGGGTTCAAACTGTCCGCGAACCATATCGAAGACGATATCGATTTCGCGCTAGAGGCATCCGCAGACTACATCATCCTTGATGGACGTGGTGGCGGCACAGGGGCCGCACCCCTGATCTTCCGCGACCATATTTCTGTACCGACGATCCCGGCATTGGCCCGCGCCCGCGCGCATCTGGACGCCAAGACGGGGCGCGAGGTGACTCTGGTGATTACGGGCGGCCTGCGTGTTGCCGAGGATTTTGCCAAAGCCATGGCCCTTGGGGCTGATGCGATTGCAGTGAGCAACGCGGCCATGCAAGCGGTTGGCTGTATCGCCGCGCGCATGTGTAACTCCAACAACTGCCCGGTCGGCGTAGCGACGCAAAAGCCAGAACTGCGCAAGCGGCTTGATGTGCAGATTGGGGCCGAGAAGCTGGCGCGATACTTCGGGGCCAGTGTGGAGTTGATGCAGGTCCTCGCCCGCGCCTGTGGCCACGACAGCCTGTCCGGCTTCGCGCAGCGCGACATCACCACATGGAAACGCGAAGTCGCCGACCTCAGTGGCATCCGCTATGCGGGGGTTCGCTGACGCATTTCCACTATGCGTTTGACCGCGCTGGTGGGGCGCCTGTCGTCGTCCCACCTATGATCGGAAAGGAGTAATCAAATGCTCGATACATACACTGTTCGCCAGACTGTGATACCGAAAGAGATGCGATTTCTCTTGGAGCAATATCCCCGCGACAGCTGGGACGCTCACCCTGGTTTCAAAGAAAAAACCAAGCATTGGCTCGGCGCGCATCAATTGTTTCGTCGCGTAGCGGAGCGTGTTCGTTTGGACGCCGAAGCCCTCTTGAACAAAGACATGGACCTGATGGATTACGCCGGACGGCTGTCCTATTATGGCGGTCATCTCGTTGGCAATTTGCACGGTCATCACGGCTGGGAGGACCACAGCTATTTCCCAGAGCTGTCAGCGGCTGACCCACGTTTTGATGCAGGACTCGAGGTGCTGGAACAGGACCACGCCGATCTGGACAAAGTGCTTGATGATTTTACATGCACGGCCAATCGGGTGATAAAATTGTCAGCACTTGATGAGGCACAAGCCTATGATGAAACCGCAACGGTCCACGAAGCGAGTGCCACTATCGAAGCATTCCTCAAGCGGCACCTCAGCGACGAGGAAGAGTTGGCGGTACCAATTATTCTGCACCATCGCCTAAGAGGTTGATGCCATTCGTATTGAAAGCAGACCTTGGGTTTATAACACCCAAGGTCCGTTTTGTCCCGCCTAGCGAACATTCGCTGTGGCCAACTTGAACGTCGGCCTTGCGGACAAAGTAAGCTTTCGCTGCGCCTGCGCCAATGTCGGCTTAAGGTTGAAATCGGTTAGGTCACAACGTGTGTTGTCGCTGGTGCCTAAATTCAAGAGACTTGGTGCAGTTAGTATCATTTACCATTCGGTGCGAAGAGTCTTCTCAGCCAGTTCGGCAAAGACGTGGGATCGAACTTGGTCGGCTTTTTCTTCTTTGATCTGCGTGCTGAAAGCTCTGGATGAATATTTGGCCCGTCTCGCATCAGATGGTCTGGCACATCAGCTTCCAAAAGCACAAAAAGGTGTTCGCCCTCGACCGTAGACACCTGAACAGGAAAGTTACTGCGTAGCGAAGTTGCATCAGTCTTATCGGTCAAACGCAACGGCCCGCGATCTGTTTGTATCCAAAGGTGCCCGCGCGCGTGGCCAATCTCTTGTTCCCAGAACGCGAACTTATAAGTGTAGCCATGCTTTTCGAGTGCTGCGCCATGGCGTTTCGTCAGCCAACCGTAAGGCTTATTTGCCAGGCCCCAGCTCGCGTCGTCAACTCGCGGCGCAAATGTCAAAAACCTTGGAGATTCAATGACTTTCGAAACCCAATACTGATTGAATTCGTCCAGATGTCGCAGCTCTAGGTTGAACTTGTTGCAGACAGCGGATGTCATCTCATCGACCGAGTAACACGCCCCCATTGATAGAGCTTTGGCGCGCTCCTGTAGATCTTTCTTCCTTTTCTCGATGTTCTCGTAGTTCTTTATCTCTGGCCAGACGTAGCCGTCCTCACGGACAATCTCGATCTCTACGTCTTCTGATAGACTGTAATATTCGTCGAGAATGTCGGCGATATCGGGCCGATCAAAGGCGCGCCAAATCTTGGCGTCTCTGCGGTCATCGGCCATACCTTCGTCTTGTATCTCCAGCCGTTCTTCTTTGGTCAGTTTTTTGCGGATGCCCAGCCACATCAATTCGTTCATCGCCATGTAGGGGCGTTCACCAAGCACGAAGGCAGTATCAAAAATCTCTCTTTCCTGTTTGAAAGCCGAATGATCCAATCCAAGTCGAAAAGTGCGATCCGCAATCTTGATATAAGCGAGATCGCGGTGAAGAATTTTTCTGTCCGTTAGAGCCTGGTCTGACAGAATAAGTGGTGGGTCAATCATTGTTTGTTCTTTGTTTCGGGCAATGGCACGGTCTTCTCACCCCAAAAACTTGAACACCCTTTTCCAACTAAGAGTGTGTTGAAGCTTATTTTTGCAGTGAGCATAAATGTCTCGCATTTCTTGATTTCACTGTTTCAAGAAATTTGTGTCCTGAACAAGACGAAACTTTCGCTGTCTCGTGGCAAGCTAATTGGTTTGGGCTCGAAGCTGACCTGAACCGCGCCGCGGTGGGAAAAGGACATTCGCTACGCCCAAACGAGCGGAGCCCGTTGTCGCCTTTTGATACTTATTTGTTCATGCAACCGCAGAGCCGATCGCCCCGCGTCCAGACCGTCCGTGGTATTACTCAGTCAAGAGTTATAACCTAGCACAAATGCTCTAGAGAAATCGCCTTGGGCCAGTGCCTCTTGGCTAATCCAAAAGCGCGCGTCGTCATCGTAGCCAAGGAAAAAATTTAGATCATCCCTATCGGCGAAGACGGTCAAAAAATTCACATACCGCTCGGTTGGGCTTTTTTTGTCGTCCGGGATAGACCTCCGAGTAAACTCATCGAAAGGGGTACCCGTATCGAACATTGAATGGCTGCCAAACATCATTGACTTCGCGCCGGTCTCCGTGCCCTCACCATCGCGATCGATAGACGTCTTTTGCTCCATGGCTTGCCACGCATGAAAATTCGCGAGGCAAGCGCGTCGATAAACTTCAGGATGCGCTTCAGGCCGAAGAGCACAGCTCTTCATCGGCTCAAACGTGAAGTTCCATCTCTCATATTCGCTTGTGGGGTTATCCTCATACCCACCGGATGCTTCAGGTGGATCAAGGTCGAAATCGACGGGGAGACCCGCTGGGACCGGAGCATGTTCTACCCCTGTCAGGTCTTGATTGGAAAACAGAACTTTAGAGCCGCCGTCAATGTACGAGTAGATCGGCGCGTAAACGGGTTCGACAAAAATAAAGAGTGTCCCCGACGTGGGCATAGCGGGGCGCCCTTCGAAGTCAGGAACCGACGCAAGGTCGATCTGCGCCAAAAAATGCATTGGAATGATCGGATGCTCGTCCTCCCAGTCTATATGCGGCCAGTCCAGATCAGAAGGCAGGGTCGGTCGCCCGCCCAACCAGCATCCCTGCGCACCGTCACCATCCGGGCGCGGTGTCTTGCGAATATGCAGACAGTTTGTCTCCAAGGCTTTGAGCGCCGCCAGGATTTCGGGCTCTTCTATTTCGGGCGGGGACGGCGCCTTTGCGACTGTTCTGATACGTGTTCTTGTTCTCATTACAGAGCTTTTCCTTTAGAGTGCATTGGAACAGAATATGAGATATTCATGCTGTCCCCAATCCCTAGACCGGACGTTAGCTGCACCGCCGAATTTTGGAAAGATGGGCTCAAAGCGAACCTCGGATGCGGCGCAGCGTCTGCAACGTGGCAGACCAAGAGCACCGTCGTAGACGGCCCATTGCTGCCTTTCACCGTGCAATCGAGTTTCTGCGGCTGCAGCCCGCTTTCCGGTCATTCGCTGCAATCGCAAAATCGCGACAGGGTCGAACTCACAGGTCGTGGGACTTTGCCGCCGCTTGCTCCCTCGAGTCGAACGCCTGGTTGCGGGCTGAAACTGCATCTTGAAGCCAATCTGAGAACACCGTCGTTGGCTCCGAGGCTGTAGCCCGATCTGGCCTGACGATGAAATAACCGTAGTCCGGCAGCATGATATCCGACAGCCGATGGAGCTTGCCTTCCTCCAACTCATCGCCCACCAGATCATCCATCAAAGCGACACCTTGGCTATTGATCACAGCCTGAACGCGCACATTAGGATCCGGCACGATCAACACGTCTCGACGCGCTTGCGGCGGCAGGCCCGCGAGCTCCAACCATTCAGACCAGGCGTTGCTGTCTTCGCGATCGCGCAGCAGTGTTAATTCTGTGACCGCCTCCCTGATCCCCAGCCGCTCTACCCGCCCCGCAACATCGGCGTTGCCAACCGGAAAGGACGGCATAGGCATGAACGGTGTCACGGTGCCATCCTCCCAATTCCCGTTGCCCCACCTGATGGCCAAATCCACGCCATGCATCTCAGCTTCCGAAAACTCGATCATCGGCTGAATACGAAGCTGCACATCCGGGTGGCTTTGAATGAACGTCATCAGACGTGGCGACAACCAGCGCGCGGCGAAATAGGTCGAAACACCAACTGTCAGAGAGAGGGTCGAGATCCCCTTTAACGCCTGAATTTCGGCTTCGATCTCGTCGTATCGTGTCTGGCAGATCGCCAGCAGTTTCAGCCCTTCGCCGGTCAGTACGACGCCGCGCGGTGTGCGCTGGAACAGGCTCATCCCCAGATCGGCCTCAAGCGTTTTGATCTGATAACTGATCGCGCCCTTTGTCATATTGAGTGCCGACGCCGCAGCCGAAAAGCTGGCATGGCAAGCGATCTCGGCAAAAAGCCTCAGCAGATCGTGGTGATGAAACCGGGCAAGCATGAGATAGCGTATAATTTATTTAAACGCAGAGAACAGAAAAACTTCATTTCCAAACAGATTCTTATGCTGTTCATCTGCTTTCAGACCCACAAACGAAGAGGCGGCGTTGAAGTCCTTGAACGCTATTGCAGACACATCAACACCTCAGGGGCGCCGGAATCGCGCGCGCCGTGGCCGCTTGTCACGTCATAACGCGCCCTTGGAAAGCACGCCGTTCACCGGCCGCAAGATACCTGCATACGACTTGCTAAATGAGACGGCATTGGCCCGCATCGAAGATCAGGCGGACTGGATATTGGACAAGATCGGTGTCGAGTTTCGAGGGGACAAAACGGCGCTGGATCTCTTCGCCCAGGCGGGCGCGCGGGTTGACGGTGAACGCGTGAGATTTGAACCTGGTCATGTTCGCATGCTCTGTGCCACGGCTCCGCCTGAGTTTCAGCTCCACGCGCGCGACCCGGCCAAGGCCGTAACGCTTGGCAGCAACAACGTTGTGCTGATGCCGGGATACGGCTCGCCGTTTGTCAGCGATCTCTCAAAGGGTCGGCGCTATGCGACGCTGGAGGATTTCCAGAACTTCATGAAGCTGGCCTATCTTGCACCCGCTTTACACCATTCCGGTGGCACGGTTGTCGAGCCAACAGATGTTCCAGTGAACAAGCGCCATCTGGACATGATGCTGGCGCATCTGACGCTCTCGACCAAGCCTTTTATGGGCTCTGTCACGGCACCGGACCGAGCGCGCGACAGTATCGAAATGGCGCGCCTCGTCTTTGGCCGCGACGTCATGGAACACCACGCAGTGATGCAGGCCAATATCAACGTCAATTCGCCGCTGATCTATGATGACACCATGTCGAGCACCTTGCGAGATCTATGCAGAGGCGGGCCAATGCGTTTGCGTCTCTCCCGCGATTTTCGCAGGTGCCATGGGGCCACTTTCCCCCGCCGCCGTGGCGGCGCAGACGTTGGCCGAAGCCATGGTTGGCATCGCGCTGGCACAGCTGGTGCGCCCCGGTTGCCCGGTGGTGTTTGGCTCGTTCCATTCGACGATGAATCTGCGCACTGGCGCGCTGACCTTTGGATCGCCAGAGGCGAACATGACCACGATGGCTATCACACAACTGGCAAGAAGGCTCGGCGTGCCGGTGCGCTCCGGCGGGGGGCAGATCACCACGTCCAACGCGCCGGACGGGCAAGCCATGCAGGACAGCACCGGCGCGATGTGGTCAACGCTGCTCTCTGGCGCGCATCAGGTCTGGCATGCAGCAGGCTGGCTCGAGGGCGGGCTAGTGATGTCGTACGAGAAATTCATCATGGACCTCGACCACTGCGGCGCGATGCTGAAGCTCTTGCAGGGCTTCGAAACCGATGACGAGGCCTTTGGCCGGGACGCCTACTATGAAACCAGTCCGGGCGAGAATTTCCTGTCGACCAGCCACACCCTGCGCCACTACACGACAGCGAATTTCGAACCACAGATATCTGACGCCGGGCCGTTCGAGACTTGGTCCGAAAATGGCGCACTGACCGCTGATCAGCGCGCCACCGCGCGGTGGCGTCAGATGCTGGACGAATACCAACAACCTGAAATGGAACCCAGCATCCATGCCGCGCTTGAGGACTTCGTATCGGAGCGCAAGGCGCAGATGCCGGACGAATGGTACTAGAAAGGAACACCCATGACCGAAGAACTCAGCCGCACATCCGCCCTTGCCTCACGCCACACTGCCCTTGGATCGGGGCTGGAAGATTGGAATGGTATGGGAACGGCCTGGACCTACAACGCCGACCCCAACGACGAGCACGATGCGGTGCGCGAGCGCGCGGGGATGTTCGACATGTCGCCATTGAAAAAAGTGTTCGTGCGCGGTTCTGACGCTCAGGCGGTTCTCGATCACCTGACCACACGCGATCTTTCCAAGGTCACGCCGGGCCGGTCGGCCTATCTCTGTGTTCTAACCGATCAGGGTGGCATCGCGGATGATGCTATCGTGTCGAACAACGGCGGTGACGAGTGGATGATCGTGCACGGCTCGGGCGGCACGATGGCGCTTTTGCAAGCTTCGGCGGAGGGGCACGATGTTCAGGTGCAGTTCACCGATGATTTGCATGATCTGTCGGTGCAGGGACCTGCGTCGCTGGATATTCTCAACGCGCATGCGGATATCGACCTGGCTGATCTGGCCTTTTTTGAGCATGCGCCTGCGTTGCTTTTTGGTCATTCTTGCCGGATTTCACGCACCGGATACTCTGGCGAACGCGGCTACGAGGTTTTTGCCGATGGCTCGGTAATCACTGACATCTGGGACAAACTGGTCGAGGCAGGCGTCATGCCCTGTTCTTTCACTGCGCTCGACAAGGTGCGCATCGAAGCGGGCCTACTGTTCTACGGCTACGACATGACTGAGGACAACACCCCATGGGAGGTTGGTCTGGGCTTCACGGTTAGCAGCACCAAGGGTGATTTTCGCGGCAAATCGGCGGTCATGGCGGCGAAAGGTGCTGAGAAGATCAACAACGTTTGCCTCGACATCGACCATCCAGACATGGTCGAAGGCGGTGAAGCCTTGATGTTGGACGGTCAGAACGTCGGCACCATCAACAGCCCCTGCTATTCGCACCGGATGAACAAATCGCTGGCGCTAGCGCATGTAGAGCCTAGCCTTTCGTGCGGTGCCACACTCATGGTGTCGGGCGACGGTCTGGAAACAAAGGCCACAATCACTTCAAGCCCCGTCTATGATCCTGAAAAGTCGCGGACGCATAGCTGACACAGCCAATACATTCCAGCGAAGGGCGAAACTCTGATCGACCTTCGCATCACTGTAATCGACCTCGGCCGAAAACCGATGCGCAAACCCGCCATTCAAGCATGACGCAGCATCGGGTAAAGTGGGCTCGGAGCAGTCGTTTTCCGCTTCGCCGAAATCCTGTTAAACGGTCTGGATTTGATCGACACGCCCGGCCCATATCGGACCTTGGACAAGGTCTCACTCCGCTGCGGTGCGGCCCGTCAGACCGGACTTTCCCTGCAAGTGCAAAGTCGAACCTGCAGCGAACTCCCACTCTGGGGGACTTAACCGCCGTTCAAAACTGACAGTGATACTAGTCGAAGTGATCACATCCGGGATTCAAGGGCATTTGGTCTCTGCCGTTGCATGGGTTCAGAACTTACCTGGATAGCCTTCAGGCAGTTCGCCTGAGGGCATGTCTGCGATTACATCCCAATGCTCGACGATGCGGCCGTCTTCGAGACGGAATAGATCGAAGTAAGCTGTCGGCGTTTCACCAAAGATACCTTCGGAAGCGGCAAAGACGAAGTTGCCTTCCGCGACCACAATTGGTGTGGCGGTGTAGTAGAACGCGATGTTTTGCTCACCCAATTGCTGAAGGAAAGCGCCCAGACCATCGAGACCGTCTGCGACCGCCGGGTTATGCTGTAGATACTGTTCGGGGTTCACGTAATCGGTGAAGTCAACTTGTTCGCCGTTGATCAAAACGCGGGTTATGAAGTCTTCGACCAGCGCCTTGTTCTCAGCCGTTTTGTCCAGAGCGGTGACCTCGGTTTCACCGTCGACCTGAGTACGGCCCGACGGATTGGGCGCATCGGCCAGCGGGATCATGTTGTCCCAGTGCTCGACGATCTTGCCATTATCGATCCGGAATACGTCAAAGGCCACCAAGGGAACCGGGCCAAAGTTCTCGTAAACGTAATGTGTTACAACCAGATCATCTTCAGCAATGATCCGGGCGGGTTCAAAAACACCGTCCGGGTCGCCTGGCAGGTTGGCAACCAAACCTTTGAGCGCTTCGACGCCCGAGGCCGCCATCGGATTGTGCTGAATGTAAGGGTCAGCGAAGTATGTATCGATTGAATCGACATTGCCCCGAACAAGAGCCTCCGTCATTCCGTTGATGACGAGTTCCTTGTTTGCGACGGTGTCCGCTGCCGCGAAGGTTGCGCTCACTGCGGCAATGCCCAGCGCTGTCAGAGTTTTCTTCATTAGGTTTTCCTTCCCGTCAAAGTTCAGGCAGCGCGCTGCCAAGTTGGGGTGAGGTTTTCACGAAACGCAAAACGGGTCAGATGATCGCCCATCACACGTTCCGTTTTTGAAAGGTTTGCGGCATCGGCAGTGGCCGTCATCGTCAGTTCGGACGACGTTGCGACCAACATACAGGCACCAAACGGCAGTTCGATTTTGCCGTCCGTCTCACTGAATGTGACGGGCACCTTGTGACCAAAGTGCTTACAAAGTTGCTGTAAATACTTGCTGGCGTGATCTGTTGCGATGGTGGACTGGCTTGCAGTCATGTTGTGCCTCCGTGTCTTGACGAAGACATATCTGGACTCTGGAGATCGTTTGAATTAGCCCAATTCTGTTGGCAACATTGTTCGAATAATTAGAAATATGATTGAAGACTATCGTGCCCTCGCCGTTTTCGTCGCTGTGGCTGAAGCGGGCAGCTTCAGCGGCGCTGGACGAAGCCTGAAACTGTCGACCTCCGTCGTCAGTCACCACGTTTCGCGGCTTGAAGAAAAGCTTGGTCTCTCGCTGTTCTTTCGCTCGACCCGTGCGCTCTCGCTCACGCCGGAAGGCACATCAATGCTTGAGGCTGCTCGGCGGATGGTCGCGGCTGGCGAGGAAGCCCTTGATATGGTGTCTACAGCCAGCAACCAGCTTGTCGGTGCGCTACGTGTTGCGATTCCTGCCTTTGGAGAGAACAGTGACGTCCACCAAGCCTTGTGGAGTTTTGCCAAACAAAACCCGATGGTCGCGCTTTCACTGCACGGAAGCGACCGACGTGTAGATCTTGTCAGAGATGGGTTCGATCTCGCGATCAGACTTGGAAGTCTGTCAGACAGTAGACTCATGAGCCGACGTATTGGCAGTTTTGAGCGGGTCTTAGTAGCCTCTCCGGACTACCTTGCGTCTTGTCCGAAAATTAAGTCACTTGAAGATCTGAAATCTGCTGACTTTGTATCCCTGTCGATGATTTCGGACACGATCACGCTTCAGAAAGGGAAAGAACAGGTTGGCTTTGAACCAGAGAGTGTTCGGCTAGAAGTAGACAGCGTTGCCACAGCTAAGTCGGCCTTGCTTGCAGGACTTGGAATACAGCATCTCCCCCGAAGTGAAATCGAACGAGAGCTAGCAGACGGCACCCTGATTGAGGTGCTCCCGACTTGGCGACCACCTGTTCTCGGCGTTTATGCTGTCTGGCCAGAGATTGGGCGTCAGAAACGTCTGACGCGACAATTAGTCGATCATCTTGCATCGGCATCAAAAGGGTCAAGCGTCGTTAGTCAGCACATGAAGTGATGCACACTATGACATGTGCGTCTAATCGCCGTGAGAATGGGCGGGGCGTTAACCCCGCCTGAAATAGTCGTCAATTCGTCGCGCCAATTTCCTGGTAGTAACGCGCCGCGCCAGGATGCAACTCCATCAGCCCGCGCTTGGATGCTGCGAAATTCACGTCCAGAGCCTTGGCCCATGGCGCATCCGAGGTAACTTGATCGATGTTGTCCCAGAAGGTCTTTGTGACCTGGTAGACCGTTTCCTCGTCTAAATCGGCACGCACGGCGATACCTACGGCGGTGTCAAAGGAAATCACCGAAGCCTCGTTCTTTTGCCCGCCATATAGTCCCGCCGGGATTTCGCCGCGATAACGCCATTTACCCAGGAATTTTTCGACCGCCTCGCCCTGATCGCTGTCAGGTCCGAGAAAGCGGATATCTTCCGTTTCTGTAAACTGAATGAAGTTCCCGCATGGGTCGAGGCAACCATTGACATAGACATCTATTTTGCCGTCCATGAAGGCTTGAAAGCCGGTCTGCCAATTGGCCTTGATAGCGTCGTAGTCCTCGCCAACCACCAGTCCGGTTGTGGCTTCGATCCACCCGCGCGAGGCGTTATAGGCTCCACCGCCTTGCGGACCGAGAAAGACGGATGCGCCTTCGATGTCATCCAAGAACTCGATATCACTGTCGGCACGCACGGCAAAATGGTAGGCACCATATGGGAACCACATCAGCAACGACAGGTTTTCGGAAAGCCCTGGGGCATCGGCCTGATTGGCGTACATCGCCTTGCCACCGGCCATAAGATTGTAAACAACCGGGCTGGTCATCGACAGATCAAGGTTGCCACGCGCGACCTCCATCATGTGAACTGTAGCCGCGCCCCCACCCGAGACCTCGATTGAAACATCTTCCAGGTTATCAGTAACGACATTGGCAAAGGTCGCCATGGTAACGGCCTGTCCCAGACTGGGTGCAATGGTTGCCATCTTGAGCGTCACGTCCTCTGCATGAGCGACATTGGCAAAGGCCAGTCCGGTTGTAAGTGCTGCAATTATCGTACGCATAGAGTTCCTCCCGTTATATACCTACGTTGGTTTCAGAATTGACATCGACCGGCGATGGTTCTCCGCCAAGGAACCGGTGAGCGATAATTAGACCCAGACCTGCGATCACCGCCGGCGCAGCAATGATCGTGCTGGGCACCAAAACTGCGAACCCGGCTGCGACGCGGAGCGCGCGTTCGGCAGCGTTGAGCCTGTTCTTTTCGAACCCTGTCATTGCGGAGGTGAGCAGCCACATCGACAAGGTGAAAGCAAATATGATCCAACCCAGATCCAGCCAGGAGACGCTCGAGATGTCGATCATGGCGTTGGAATTTGGGAGCTCCCCGCCGAACCAGACGAAGAGGTTCTGCAATTGGTAGAGCACTGCTGGGTGATAAACGAAGACGAACGGTATGAGAAAACCCGCCAAAGCAAGCCTTGCCGCCTGAAACCCGGTCTGCACGGGATCGGCCCCGGCAATCGGCGCTGCGGCAAAGGCCGCAAGAGCCACGGGTGGTGTCACTGTCGAGATCACCGCGAAAAAGACGACAAAGAGATGCAGTGTCAGCGGCGGTATGCCCACGGTGTCAATGCCAGAGCTGAGCGCAATCACGATGATGAAATACGTGGCCCCCGGCGGCAGCCCCATGCCCAGAACAATGGCCCCTAGGGCAACAACAATGAGCGTCGAAAAGAGCGGTCCGCTTGCGAGTTGCGCAAGCAGCAGGGATAGCCGACCGCTGAAACCCGAAACCTGAATAAGACCAACGATCAACCCAATCGCGGCGACAATAATGATGATCGCGCCGGACATCCGGCCTGCGCTAACAAATGCTTGATATATGCTTGGCCAATTGCGGAACCCCCTGAACAGGACCAAAGCAGATACAAGTGCGACGACGAACCCATAAAAGCCGGCTTTCTGAACCGATGGCTGCGCGAACAGGAAATAGCTCAGCACGCCCAGCGGTAGGACAAAAACAAGACACTGAACCAATTCGATCGAGGTTAGCTTTGGCCGGTTCTCTGCAGGAAGAGGGCCGACACCTTGGCGACGCGCCTCGAAATAGACAGTCATGAAGGTGCCAAGGTAAAAGAACGCCGCCGGTATGATCGCGGCGACAACAATGTACCTGTATTCCAGCCCGATCTGGCCCGCGACGAAGAAGGCGACCACCCCCATGACTGGTGGCATAACTTGCCCGCCGGTCGACGCAGCCGCCTCAACGGCCGCAGAAAACGCCGGTTTGAAGCCGGAGCGTTTGATCACGGGAATAGTCATCACTCCGGTGGACACAACGTTCGAAATGGCTGCCCCGCTTAGTGTTCCAAACAGCGCGGAACTGGCAACGGCGGCATGGGCCGCGCCGCCGGTAAAGCGCCCCGTTAGGCGGTTTGCGATTTTCATCAGCAACTCTCCAGCCCCACTGGCCATCAGGACTGCGCCAAAGACGATGAAGATCAGAACGTTACCAGACACGACCTGCAAAGGCTGGCCAAACATACCACCCGTCTGCGCCCAGAAATTCAGAACCATAGAGCGCATGCTTTGAGAGAAGCTCGATTCCGAGCCCGCGAGAATCCCGGTCCAGTCCGGCAGCGCGCCACGAACAAAGAAGTAGACGACCCAGAACAGGCAAAAGCCTACAATAAACGTGCCGAACATCCGCCAAGTGAGATAAAGTACAAGCGCTGAGGCGAGCGGGAACAGGACAAAATCTTGCGTGTTTGCCGAAGGCAACGCACCGCCATCAACCGCAAACAGGCCGATGATCCAAAGTATCAAGACACCGGCAGATAGGATTGCGCCCGACCATTTGGCCCAATCCGGCGTTTCAACGACACTCAGGTAAGAGATGACAAACGCAAAAACGAGCGGCAAGCCAAGGATCAGACCGGTGGGCAGGAGAAATCCCTGCTCAAAGACACGAAAGCTGGCACCGAGCCAATGCTCGCGAAACAACAACCGCTTATCCCGGCGCGAGAGCTCTTCGAAATCGGGTGTTGTGCTTTCGATGATCAATCGCACTAATTCCGACAGCGGGCCGGACGCGGCATAAACCAGGATGATGATGGTAAAAGCAAAGGCGATGAGATCGCCAACACGCTTCATTGGAGTGGCTTTGGTCAAGGGTCCTCTCCTTCGCGAAGACGCTTGGCTTCCCAAAGATAAGTGTTGCGCGCCGTGGCGTTGATCTCTGTCTCCGCGAGCGCGGCCATTGTATCGGCCTTGAGGTGCTGCGCAGGATGCCCCAAAGCGATCAGATGATCGCAAAGCTCCATGCGCCATTGGAGATCGGCGGTTGCTTCTGCCGCCGCGCGCAGAGCATCAACGCCGCCCGCCATGTCCGCGAAATGTTTGGCCCGTGTGGCAGAAGAGAGGGTCCCCAGATGGGTCGGATTGCCATCGTACCAGCCAAGAGTGCCCGTCGCGAACGCACGCGCTGACCAAGATGCCTTGCCGTAAAACTCACCAAGCCACGGCTTCGTTGCAAGCTCTTCAGGAAGTTCCAGCGACGCCGCGATGTCGTCCTGAGACAGCCCGGCGTTCATCCCTTCAGCTGTGTGGCGCATGACATGAAGGATCGCATCACGTGTGCTCAGCAAAACCTCGCGCACCTTGTCTTCGCCAAAAACAGGCTGTGTATGACCTGGTGCAAGAACCCGCGCACCCAGATCAGAAAGCAACTTCAGGCTGTCTGCCCAAGCCGCGAAATCACGATAAGGCGTTCCACGAATGGCGTAGAGATTGGGAAAGGCGTGATACCAGTTGTCTCCGGGAAACAGGACTCCGGCATCGGGCAACCAAACCGCGATGTGATCAGCCGTTTCGCCGGGCGCATGGATCAGGCGGGCCGCCACACCATCAAGGTCAATATCGCAGTCCTCTGCCACCATAGTGTTGGGCGGTATGTGTCCGGCTCCCATCCCTTCCATCGGGCGATCACCAGGACCGCATCCCAAGGAGATGCGCTCCTCAGGCGTCAAACCGATGCCGAATTGCGCCATCGTCCGGCGGCCAAGGGCCTTGTTCGGCGTAATGCGCGTTTCGTCCTGACCAACCAAATCAGACTCGAAAGCCGCGCTTGCGAGGATCGGCACCTCGTTCCCTTCGGCAAACACCGTCGCCCCGGAAATGTGATCGCGATGACTATGGGTATAGATGATCCGCGCCACCCGTTTTTGCGAATGCTCTCTGAACGCGGCCAGAACGTTTGCTGCTGCGCTGGTACTTTCCGAAGTATCGACGATGGTTACCGAGGAGGCTCCTTCGATCATGTGTTGTGTGGAAGCGGCAAATCCAACCGCTGTCCAGATGCCGGGTGCCAGTTCAACAACCTGTTTTTTGAACTGGGTTTGATTGTGTTCAACAAGGCTGTTGTTCGGCATGGATCACTCCTCCAAGTAGTTTTTTTGAACAGGGCCACGATAGGCCGTGGTCAACTCGTCCGGCACTTCTGAACCGTCCACCAGAAAGGGCAGTACGCCCCGTCTAATGGACGCGCCGCGCATGGCCCGAATGTCTTCGTCGGATTTGGTTACGCGTTGGGAACAGCGTCGGCCCCAGTCGGATAGCAGACGATACATGCGGTCGATCTCAGTCTCATGTCCCGGAGATTTTGCAAGGTCCGTGAATTCGTTCGGATCGTTTTGCAGATCAAAGAGCATGGGCCGAAATCCACCCTCAGCATGCATCAATTTGAACCGCCCGTCGAAAATCATGAACAAGCGACAATCCATCGGATCCAGCCCCAGCTTGGTCGCTTGAGGTGTTGGCGAATAGTCATATTCCGACACCACATAGTTCCGCCACTCTGGCGTCTCACCGTGCAGCCACGGGATCAGTGACCGGCCCTCAAGGATGTGAGGGACAGCAGGCCCACCCGCAGCCGCTAGGAACGTTGGCACAAGGTCGATTGCCTCGACAAGTGCGTCGCAAACCATGCCACGCGTCGGGTCCGCCTCGGGCCGCGGGTCATGAATGATCATTGGTATCTTGACGGATGGGTCGTGGAACAGGTCTTTTTCACCCAGCCAGTGATCACCCAGATAGTCGCCGTGATCGGAGGTCAGGACAATCATGGTGTTATCCATTTGCCCGGTATCCTCAAGATGGTCGAGCAGAACCCCAAGCTGATCATCGCATTGCTTAATCAGCCCCATATAGGCGGGGATCACCTTGTTCCTGACGTCGTCCCGCTGGAAGGCATCGGCAATCTTGTTGCTGGCATAGGCCGCGTAAACCGGATGGGGGTCATCAAGCTCGGTTTCATGCCTGAGCGGTGCCGGCACATGATTGGCACCGTACATATCGTGATAGGGGGCCGGCACGATGTAGGGCCAATGCGGCTTGATAAAACTGACATGCGCGCACCAGGGCCCCTGCGCTTGATCAATGAAGTCTATCGTGCGCTGTGTCAGCCAAGGCGTTTCGCTGTCTTCTTCGCGGATATTGGCAGGCTTGTCGGCATTACCCAACATCCAGCCCGACGCGATGTCACCCTTGTCGTCCACACCTGCATTCGCATGCAAGGCCCAGGGGTTTTCGGATGGGTAACCTTTTGATTTCAGATATTCATTGTAGGGTGAGCGGCGTTCATCATAATAACCGTCCGGCCCTTGCCCCCAGAGGCCATCATCCCGGATCCATACATCGAACCCGCATTCCGCCTGCCGCGCGCCAATTTCACTGTCCGGGCTGAGGCCAAGACGTTTCATACCTTCGGCATCTGCCTTCATATGTGTTTTGCCGATGAGCCAACAATCCATGCCTGCGCGACGCAGATGGTCCGCCATCGTCAGCTCTCCGACACGTATAGGATACCCATTCCACGAGGCACCATGCGACGACACATAGCGCCCCGTGTAAAAGCTCATCCGGCTCGGACCACAGACCGGCGATTGCACAAACGCATTGGTAAATCGCACACCTTTCGCAGCCACCCGATCGAAATTCGGCGTGCGCAAATGCGGATGCCCCGCGCAGCTGAGGTAATCAAACCGCAGCTGGTCATACATGATGAACAGGATGTTCATCAGTCTCCTCCCAATCCTGTAGCCGCATGCGTGTGCGGCCATTCTGGTGTACAAGTATTGCCGACCCGGCCGCCCTGACCTAATGTTGGGTCCACCAGGTGGACCGATGACAGAGAACGAAACGCAAGGCTCTTCAAAGCCAATAAGAGCCCTGCACCGTGGTCTCCATGTCCTGGAGCTGCTGTCACAGCAGGGGCAAATGACGCTAGCCGATCTGCGCAAGGCCTCTGGGCTAAGCAACCCGACCCTGTTGCGCATCCTCTTAACCTTGCAAGACAGGAAATGGGTCCGGCGCAATATCGTCGAAGGTCGCTATGAATTGGCGCATTCGCTTGGCAATCTGTTGAGCGAGACCGCACGTGCACATCCCCTTGCCGAACTGTCTGCTCCTTACCTATTGGACCTGAAGAGCCGTCAGGCGGGATGGCCGTCAGATCTCTGCACACTTGTCGGCCCAGGCCGCATCGAAATCGTTGAAAGCACGCGTCTGCGTGGTCCAATGGCGCTGACCCGAACCGCCCTTGGGATCAGACCGTCGATGGTGATGTCCGCGCATGGCCGTGCTATTTTGGCCTTTTCAAGTGACGCTCTATGCGACCGTCACTTTCGGGCCATCCTAAAAAGTGGAACGAAAGAAGACATGCTCTGGATCGAGACCGGCAAGTTCGAAGACGAAATCGCCAGAACGCGCAAGCAGGGTTTCGGACTGCGTGAACCAAATTACTGGCAAGCCCCCTTTGATCCTGGTCCTGAACTCGGTGCGATTGCCGTTCCGATCCTTTCAAAAACAGGTGTGCATGGGTCGATCAGTTTGCTGTGGATGGCAGAAGAAATGTCGCTCGAGGACGTGCTCGCCGCAGGCTCGTTGGAAGATTTGCAGAAGACTTCGGCGCGCATTGGAGTTGCTCTCGACAAAAATGGGATCGCAGCGCCGATCTTGGCGTGAACGCTCACGATAAGGCCTGCAAGCGTTCACGAACGGCGAGAACTGATGAATAGGTCGAGACGCAATAGGGTACGAGGAACGTCAAAGCGATCTTTGCGATAGACATGCCGTCTAGGTTCAAAGTCAGGAGCCGGTCACCATGATTGATAAGGGCAAGCACGCATCCAACGACAAGCGCGATCCTGAATGCCCGCCTCCTGACAGAGCGATCCACCGCGATCTGCAGGAATGTTGGACCTGGCTTAGCGCCCATCTTGCAGACCGAGGGCATCCGTCATGGCCATCGCGCCCATGCCACCATCGATGACGATGTCTTGCCCCTTGATCCACGCGCTTTGCTCTGAGGCAAGGTATATGATCACATCTGCGATTTCTTCTGGCAAACCAGGGCGACCTGCTCGCGCGATGTTTTTGGCCACGCGCTCGCCAAAAGCCGCCGTGAAATCGTCAAGAATCCCCGTGCTCACAGCAGCCGGACTGACCGAATTCATCCGGAAACCGCGCGAGATCATGGCTTCCGTCTCGGCCAGTGTAAACGCAATTACAGCCTCTTTGGACAGGTTATAGGCACGGACATGATCGATTTCGCGCGCCTCGATAAAGGCCGCCGCATCCTCGTGAGACGCGCCCATCAATGCCTTGACCTCTTCAAGGTTGTCGCGCCAAGCAGCCCCGGCCCGGGATGCGACATTCACAATCGCGGCCCCCTCGCCAAGCTTGCCGAGCATTCCGTTCAAGAAGCTGCAGAATCCAAAGAAGTTGACACCTAGGATCACCGCTTCCAACCCTTGACGCGGAGGCAGCCCTGCATTGTTGATCAAAGCATCAAACGGGCCGTCCGCAGCGTCTATGGCGGCCCGGATCGACGCTGGGTCGTTCAAATCTGTCTTGATCCAGCACGCAACCCCTTCGCCCGGCTCAGAGATGTCGAACGCCGTGACCTCGTGGCCCTGCGACGACAGCTTTTTGGCAACCTCCGCGCCTATACCGGTGGCGCCGCCCGTCAACGCGATTTTCATGATCGATTGCTCCCTTAGACCCTTACGACTTTCAGCTTTGTCTTCAGATCCGTTCGGCAGAACGCGTGCAGGAAACAGGTCTGCTCTGAGATATCGAGCATCTCTTGCGCGGTTTCATCGCTCTCAGATGTTTCGAGATAGACATGCGTTTCAATCGGGTCGGCCTCTCCCGCCTTGCCCGTTCCGCCCGATGCGCCGCCAAGACTGAAATGGGTGTCCTGCACAATCCGGTAGTCGGGCAGATCAAGTTTCAGCATCGAAACAAACCGCCCAAACTGTGTCATGAAGCAAAAGCCAATGCCTGCCGAAATCAGAGAGTTTGCATCCGGCGCACGCCCGTCTTCAGACGACAGGAATTTAAACGATGTGCCATAGGGTGAATACTGCATCTGCTGGATTTCCTTGATGCCGTCTTCGCGCAAGATGGCCACCGCCCCGATGTTGAGCCGCCGATTTTGTTCTTCGGACAGTGAAGAGCCGCCCGTCGTGGTTCCGAGAACCACGTCTTTCATTGGTGTTGGACCCACAGGGGACATTAATTCCTGATCACTGGGTTTCGCCTTTGCCTTTGCAAAGTGATTGCCCGGATCGGGAAACAGCGGCGCGTCGAGCTCCGACACCTTCGCGGTTGCCAGTTCGACGCCATTCTTGCCCAGTTTGAACAGGCTTTCCAGCTTGCCCCGCATCAGACCATTCAAGGGCGATGCATAGGTCGCGTTGATCAGGAATTCATTCAACTTTGCATCTTCAAGATCACAGTCGATCTCAACCTGAAGGTCGATGTTCTCAGCCCCGCCGACCATCGTGCGTTTGGGCATAGAGCCCTGCATCGTGTAGTAATTGTCTTGGATCAGCTTCAGTTTGCGGATCTCCACGCCCTGAATTTTGGCCAGCGCCAGAATCTCGTTCATAAAGCTGGCCGCCATTCCGGTTGACAGAAACGCCAGCGGACAAGGCGCTGCGTCATGTCCGTTCAGATATGGACCTTCGTCCGACACCAGCCGCCAAGTGCGTCCGGTCTGCGCCGACCGCACAAACGCCTCTTTCTGAAAACCGCTCAGCGAGCGCACCCATGTCCTCAGAGCGTCGCCCTTGCGATTTTCCGGCGCGTCAATGGACACCTCATCTGGGTTCACCAGTTCGAAAAACGGCGCCAGCCCACTGGTTCCGATGATATCTTTTCCGGAGTTTTCCCATATTTCTTACTCCACCAGAAAACCTGCCGGCGCAGATACCGAATGCGGTTCTGCGAAGGCCAGCACGCCGTCATATCCAAGATTTCTGCCAATGCCGCTGTGTTTGAAACCACCAAACGGGCCGCGGCCATCCTGAGCCATCGGCCCATGCCCGTTGACATAGGTGTACCCGGCCTCAATCCGCCGGGCGAGGTGCATCGCCCGCTCCGAATCCTCGGTCCATACCGATGAGCAGAGACCGAAAATGCTGTCATTTGCGGCAGCGATCGCTTCGTCTTCGGTCTTGAACTTCATGATCGGCAAACAGGGCCCGAATTGCTCGTCCCGGACCATCGAAAGCGATGGGTCCGCGTCATAGACAAGGGCCGGTTTCTGGAAGTAGCCTCCGCCGTTATACAGATCTTCGTCCGGCACTTGACCGCATTCCTTAAGGTCTGCGCCCTTGGCACGCGCCTCGGCGATCATGTCAGTGACGACCTTGAACTGCCGCGCATTGTTGACCGGCCCCATAGTCGTGTCCGGCAACAGGCCGTCGCCGACCACGGCCCGCTCGCAGGCGGCCGTAAAGCCATCAACCACATCATCGTACCGGCTTTCGTGCACATATAGCCGCTTCATCGCCATGCAGATCTGGCCCGAAGAGCCAAAGGCTCCCCAATACATCTTGGTAAAGACGTCATCGTTCAAGTCCGCGTCTTCTAGGATAATGGCTGCATCATTGCCGCCAAGTTCCAAAGTTACAGGGGTCAGGTTGTCCGCAGCGACTTTCATGACATGCTTGCCGACGCCAACCGAACCAGTGAAATTCACCATGCGCACCAGCGGGTGCCCCGTCAGGGTGTCGCCAATCTGTTTCGCGTCGCCGGTAATGATGTTCACCACGCCCGGTGGAAGCATGTCCGCGATGATCTGCAACGTCAGAACTGGCGCCATGGCGCTGTCTTCGGACGGTTTCACAACCACCGTGTTCCCGGTCACCAGAGCTTGCGGCAGCTTCGCACCCAGAATTGACAGCGGCCAGTTCCAAGGCACAATCAAAGCCGCCACGCCACGCGGTTGACGCATGACCACCGTGTCGAACTTTGGACCTACCTTCGCTGGCCCCATCACCTCATCAATGGCCATGCGTTCGCCATAGGCAGCAGCCTGCAAGAACCGATCGCCCAGCCGCGACATCTCAAGCAGCGTCTCGCGGGCAATCTTGCCATGCTCGCGTGTGAACAGTCGCGAGCGGTATTTGACGTCATCCTCGTCAGAGGTCA
Source organism: Sulfitobacter sp. GN1-4 (assembly GCF_055693825.1). Classification (NCBI taxonomy): domain Bacteria; kingdom Pseudomonadati; phylum Pseudomonadota; class Alphaproteobacteria; order Rhodobacterales; family Roseobacteraceae; genus Sulfitobacter; species Sulfitobacter sp. GN1-4. The sequence continues at coordinate 3,285,231 of NZ_JBVFUQ010000003.1, forward strand.
GAGCCTTGGCGATCTCGCGCAGCTTTTCGGCCCGCGCCTGAAATCCAAGCTCAGCCCATGCAGGAAATGCAGCATGTGCTGCCTCAACGGCCGCATTCATGTCTTCCTTCGTCGCAGCAGCGGCATGGCCGACCAGTTCGCTTGGCCGAGCCGGATTAAAAAGGTCGTAGACGGCACCATCCGAAGCTGGCCGAACTTCCCCGTTGATAACAATCTCAGTTGTGATGACGTGATCCATATTGCTCATGGCTTGGCCGCTCCCTAGAATTTACCTTGGTTGTTCCATTGCTCTGGCGGCAGGATTTTCTCCATGATGTCCCAGTGCTCGACGATCAGCCCTTCCTTCAGACGGAAGATGTCAAAGACACAGTAGTGGCTGTCGCCCATCTGCATGTGGCTGAGCGTTACAACGAAATTGCCCTGTCCGATCAACTTGTGGACTTTCCAGTAGCGCATCGCGAGGCCCTGCTCGGCCAGGCTTGCGGCCCATGTGCCGAACCCGTCCAATCCATCACCCACTGCGGGATTGTGTTGGTCGTATTGGGTGGTCGAGATGAAATCCGTCACTCGGTCAAATTGCCCACCGACCAGAACGACATCGCAAAATTCTTGGACTTTGGCCTTGTTTGCGTCTGTCTCGTCCAGATCTTCAATGTCGCTTGGTCCATCGACCATGGTGCGACCGGACACAGTTTCGGTCGCAAACTCCTGAATAACGTCCCAATGCTCGATGACCTTGTCATTTTCGTCTGTGTCGAAAAGATCGCCTGTGACCCATTGCGCCGCCCCGTTGCCAAGGCTTTGATAGACATGAAGAAAAACGTAAGGGCCATCTTCAATTTCCCGAACGACTTGAATGTCACGATCCGGATTGCGCTCGAGGAACGGTCCGAAGAACTCGGCAAAGCCTTCTTTGCCGTCTGCGACACCTGTCGAGTGTTGGGTATAGCGGTCGCCGGTATGTGCATTGAGCGCATCCCAGATTTTTCCGTCACGAATGCCGCCTAAGTAGAGGCCCTTCGCATGTTCGATTTTCGAGGTTGCCACCTTTTTGCTCCCTTGATCCCTGAGTACAACAACGCAGGTGAATGTGAATGTTAGCCGGTTTGCGCCGTCTAGCCGAAATAGGCAGTCCTCCAGGTGGACCGCTTGCCCAAACCTAGAACCCTTGAATATTCGATAGAATGTGGCTCGACATGCCGCCATCGACCGTGAGATTGGTCCCGCGGAACCATTTGGCGTTTTTGCTCAGTGCAAAGCTCACGACAGGTGCGACGTCTTGAGGTGTACCGGGACGATCCATGACTTTCATGTCTTCTTCGGCCCGCTCCCCTAACGTTTGGATGAAGTCACCAAGGATGGGTGTGTCAACGGGCCCGGGGCTGACACAGTTCATGGTGATGTTCCGGTCCCGCCACGTCCAACGGTTCTGCATCGTCCAAACAATCAAGGCCTCTTTCGATAAGAAGTAATTGCGCCCAGTTTGATCGTCATTCAGCCCCTGCGCATCGCAAAACGCATCTACGTCCTTATCGAGCGAAACTGAAAGCGCGGCTTTCACTTGATCTACCGCATTTGGCCATCCGAAGCCTGCAAGTGATCCCAAATTGGCAATAGACGCCCCGTCGGCCAGTTTTGGAACCAGACCATTGGTCAATCTTTGTAGCCCGTAAAGGTTCACCTTCATGACCAAAGGCGCGGGGGCCGTCGGCGGCAGGCCAGCAATATTCGCGAGCCCATCGGCCCCTTCCGGTAGCTGGGCGACCAGCTCATCAATTGAGGTGGGATCGCTCAGGTCTGCCTGGAAGAAGGCGTCGACATCGCTCGCCTCATTCCGATCCACACCGACAACGGACGCCCCTTCCGACTTCAGTAGTCGCGCGGTTTCGGCACCAATTCCCGAGGCGACCCCGGTCACGATATAAGTTTTGCCCTCATGCATTGTTCATACCTCCCAGGGTCAACCCACCATTGTTTGTGGTAGGAAAATTGCGATTTGCGGAAACAGCATCAGCAGGATCAACATCAGCGCCATTGCGAACCAGAACGGCCAGATGCCGCGGAAAATCTGTCCCATTGGCACGCCCGGCGCGATAGACTTCACGACAAAGACGTTGAGTCCCACCGGTGGTGAGATCATGCCCATCTCCAGCACGATCACGACGATGATGCCGAACCAGATCATCTTCATGTCGGCCATTGCGGGATCGAACCCGAATTCCAGTGCTGCAATGATCGGCAACACCACCGGTATCGTCAGCACAAGCATGGCAATTCCTTCAAGGAACATGCCGAGGAACATGTAGATCAAGATGATTAGTAGCAGCACTCCATAGTCACCAATTGGCAATGCCGTCATCAGTGTGACCAGTTGGCTTGGAACTTCAGTCAACGACATGAACGGAATGAAAATGAAGGCCCCAATGATGATCATGAATACAGTGGCCGACGCCTTGACCGTTTGAAGGATGACTTCTCGGATCGCCCTTCCATTCAGGGAGCGTCGCCAAATGGCGACAAGAAGGGTCAGGAACGCGCCAACCGAAGACGCTTCAACAGGCGTAAAGAAACCAGTGTACATGCCCCCGATCGTGATCCCGACCACAGCGATGAAAGGCAGCGCCGCAAGAAGCGCGTCGCGACGTTCAGGCCATGCCGCTCTTTCGCCCGGTGGTCCTGCGTCCGGTTTGCGCAATACGGTGAAGTAGATCGCACCGATGAAGAGCAACGTCATCAAAATGCCAGGGATCACGCCAGCCATGAAAAGCCGCCCGATACTTTGCTCAGTCAACACAGCATAGATAATCATTCCACCCGAAGGCGGGATTAGAAATCCAAGTGTGCCGCCTGCCGCGACAGAGCCTGTCGCAAGACTATCGGAATAGTCGAACTTCTTCATTTCAGGCAGTGCTACCCGCCCCATGGTTATCGCCGCAGCCAAGGACGACCCCGATAACGCCGCAAATCCTGCGCAAGCTGCGATCGTTGCAGAGGCAAGCCCGCCCTTTCGATGCCCCATCCAGCGGTAAGCGGCCCCAAACAGATCCGCCGACATGCCCGAGACGCCAGCAAGGTTGCCCATCAATACGAACATCGGGATCACGAGCAGGTTGTAGTTCGATGCGGCCTCAAAGGTCTCGCCCGATAGGTTTGACATGGCCGTCTTGATCCCACGCGACCATGCCTGATCAGACGCCATGCCCAGTAGCAAGAAGCGGTTGGCCGTCGCCAAAATGGTGCCGACGACACCCACAAGGATCATCGACAAGGCAACCGGGACCCGTAGGGCGAGCAACACGAACAGTGCGACAAGCCCCAGAATGCCCAGAACAGTCATGCTGATCATAGCATGTCCCCCAGCGGGATCTGCGTGATCTTGCCTGTCTTCGCGAGTTGCAACGCATCGGACGCACAGACAAGGGCATAGACCACAACGCAGATGGCAAGGAGGTAGTAGAAGGGTTCGTATGAGATCAGGAGCTGCTGTGTCGTTTCACCAAACTTCGTGGCGTTCTGGCCAGCAACAACAAGCTCCCATGCCATCAAAAGCATCAGGGCACCGCAGACTATGCGAACCACAAAGAGCGACCATTTTGCGAAGCCAACAGACATGCGAGATTCGAGAATTTCGATCTCGATATGCGCTCCAACCCGCCCTCCGAAGGGAATTGCAATCGCGACCAGAATGACAAGAGACAGGATCATCAGATCTTCAGCGCCTCGGATCGGAGCGTTGAGAAGCTTGCGCATGACCAAGACGTTGATCGTCCCGAAGATCGTCATGAAGGCCAGCATTGTTCCGCCGATCAACAAGGCGGCACCGGTCAGCACGCCATCAAGCGCTGCAAGGTATGCAGGACGCGACATAAAAGCCTCCCAATTGTCTCTAGATGTCGAAGAAAGCGCGGACGGCCCGAAGGCCGCCCCCAGGGAGATTACTGATTGATTGCGTCGTACACAGTGCGGGCATCTGTGATCCCGCGCGACTCGTATTCCGCAAAGATGACTTCCAGCCCCGCAGCGACGGCCGCGTCCATCTTGGCCCGCTCCTCGGCGCTTACTTCCGCCTGAGTCACTTTTGTCATCTGGTCGGCGGATTGCATCATCTCAAGCGACTTTGCATCAGCACCATCAAAGCTGGCAGCGCCCTGCATCGAGAATGTCTCGCCGGCCAGATCGTCGATAATGGCGCGGTGCTCATCGCTCAGCCCCATGTAACGCTCCTTGTTCATCGCAACAAAAAACACCGCATGTTGCACTGGAACATTCGTCACAAGGTGCGATGACACGTCCCAGAAGTTCCAGGGCGGGGTGATGTTGTTGTAAGTCGCCGTCGTCGCATCGATGGTACCAGTCGAAAGCCCAGTGTACATCTCAGTAACCGGCATTTGGACCGGCACACCACCAAGGGCTTCGACAATGGGCGTTGTCATAGCCGCATAGGGTACCATCTTCGCGCCATCCAACCCTTCCATGGTCGACACATCACGCGTAGCTGCCCAGACATTGCCAGCGGTGGTGAAGATGCCCAAAAGTTTCACATCCTCGTATTCATCCGCGAGATGCTCGTCGTAGACCGCAAGCAGGCGTTCGGTAGCTTCGGCGGCGTTGGTCGCCTTACCGGGTGGGATGATCAACATGGACTTCGGGAAAATTGTAGGCGTGTAGGCTTGAAGGCCAAAGGTAATGTCCGCTACCCCTTCAACTGCCCGCTTGTATTGCTGTACAGGACCGGCACCAAGCTGGCCTGCCGGGTATACTTTCACAGTCAGCGATCCGCCGGAGCGCTCGGCGACTTCTTCAGCAAACCACTTAAATAGTACCGCGTTCGTATGGTGTTGGGGCGGCACAAAATTGGCGACTGATAGCTCTTCAGCGAAGCTCTTAACGGGCAAAGCCGCTGCAACTGCGAGTGCGGCTGCTCCGAGAATGGATGACAGTTTCATGGTTTCCTCCCTAAATATTCTCTCAAACCTATTGGAGGATTGACATTCGATAAATCGATGCGTTTCGATAAGGGTTATGAAAGATTTCGATTTCGAAAGATTGGATGGGCAGCTCCTTCGGACATTCTTGATGATTCTCGAGGAGTCATCCGTTTCCTTGGCAGCCGAGCGTCTAGGGGTGACCCAATCAACCGTCAGTCACGCACTTAACAAACTACGTACAATCCTCGGCGATCCACTCTTTGTCCGCTCCGGACAGGGCTTAGCAGCCACAGAGACCGCAATTTCCTTGAAGGTGCCGGTCCTCGAAGTTCTTGACCGTCTACAGTCGCTCACTAACCTGCGACCGTTCGATCCCCGCTCGGAAAAGATGCATTTTGTTATCGCCGCCAACGACATGCAGCGCGATTTGATTTTTCCGCGTCTTCTTCACAACGCTTGGGCTGAGTCAATTGACTTAACCATGGAGCTTCGCCCATCAGGCGTTCCGAGTGTTGGCCTTCTGCGCGACGCGCGGTGCGATCTGATCCTGACGCCGCTGCCACCTGATGCACCTGACCTCATGCAGCGAAAGCTGTTCTCTGGAAACATGAAGGTGTTTTATGATCCTGCCCGTCGTAATCCGCCAGCAACTTTAGACGAATATCTAAATGCCAATCACGTGACAGTTCACTTTGCACTTGGGGGATCTGCGGAGGAAGTCATAGAAACTACGGAGTTTTCCTCTTTTCCGAAAGCAAAAGTCTCTGTTTCGAACTTCGCCGGGATCCCACCTTTCCTTCTCGGGACAGACCTCATTACCACTCAGTTCGAGTTCATGCAGCAAACGTCGCTGAGCCCTTTGGCGATGGCCGATCTTCCTTTTGCTACAGAACCAATCAGCATCTATATGGTCTGGCATCAACGTTCCACGAACGATCCAGCACACCGATGGCTCAGAGACCAAATTCAGAACGTCATTCGGATGCATCAACTCTGAGATCGGGCAACAGCCACGAGAGCTTCGGTCATAACACTTCGCGCGACACTGATGGGTGCTGACCGCGCAGCGCTAACACCGACGGGACCGGACAAAAGCGGCGATGTGAGTTCGACTGCGCACAGGCTTCCTGCGGCCACTTCATCCGCGACCACGCCGCGTGAGATAAACCACAGCGCGTCCGAAAGGCCGACAATTTTGCGGCCAACGGGCAAAGCGACTGTCTCAAATGCGCCTTTTATCTCAGGCAAACCGATACTTGCCAAATATCTATCAACGGTTTGGGAAATGACCGCCCCGCGGGGCGGAAGGATCAAAGTGAAATCTGAGATGTGATCTTCTGGATTGCTTCGCTCGAAAATCGGATGCCCGGACCGGCCCACAAGAATGACGTCCTCGATATAAAGTTGTCGGAAAGAAACTCCGGTCGCGGCATCCCTTTCTGGCATTCGGCCAACGACCAAATCGAGCGCCCCATCTCGAAGTTGATTGAACAGGAGCCAATTCGGGCCTGTTAGAATGTGCAAACGGACTTGCGGCATCTCCTCGCGAAACGAAAGTGCAGCCCGTGGCAGGAGATCCGTCGCTGCCGTGGGCAGAACCCCAATGGAAAGTCGCGATGTCAGATCACCGTCTTTGGCCAAACGGTCGCGACCTCGCATCAATTCCACCATGGAAGCGCTTGCGTGGGACTGGAAGACCCGCCCTGCTTCATTCAGGCGGAGCCCTCGCCCGACACGGTCAAAGAGCGGCGCGCCTAGCATTTCTTCAAGCTCTTTCAGGCTTCGGGACACGGCCGGTTGGGTGATGTTGAGGCGCTCTGCTGCGATTGATACGCTCTCTGCCCGCGCGATCTCCAAAAAGGTACGGACGTGCCTAAGCTGAAGATTTGCATCCCAATTCATATCACACCGATTATGTATATTGCTCGAATTATCAATATTAAACACCTATAAGGCAATATACCCCCCACTCTCAACAAAGTATCGCTGAGGGAATGTCATGTTGGATCAACGGGTGCAAAAGGGGATGGCAACGCGGCGCGCGGTCCTTGGCGACGCCCATGTCGACCGCGCAGAGGCGGCGAAGACTGACTTCGATGCCCCCTTCCAGTCGCTTATCACCGAAGGCGCATGGGGCACCGTTTGGGCAGATGACAGCATCTCAAGACGCGAACGTTCGATGCTGACACTCGCCTTGCTGGCCGCGACCGGAAACTTCGAGGAAATCCCGATGCATATCCGTGCCACGGCCAACACCGGCGCGTGCAAGGCCGACGTCATGCAGGCTTTCCAGCACGTGGCCATCTATGCCGGCGTTCCCAAGGCCAACCATGCGATCAAGCTTGCAAAAGCGACTTATTCCGAGATGGAGAAGAACCAATGAGCCAGCCCGGAGAATACTTCATGCGTGACCGCGGCATCCATCCCCCAGCCTTCGCACCTGACTACAAGACATCCGTGGCGCGCAGCCCTCGTTATTCGCTCATTTCTTTGCAGAACTCAGTTAGCGAAATCACTGGGCCCCGCTTTGGTCACAATGACATCGACCCCGGTGACAATGACCTGCTGACAAACTACGCCAAGGCAGATGAAAGCCCGATCGGTGAGCGGATCATCCTGCATGGGCGAGTGTTGGACGAGAACGCAAGGCCCGTACCAAACACACTGATAGAGATCTGGCAGGCCAACGCCGGCGGACGGTACAGGCACAAGAAGGACACCTATCTTGCTCCGATTGATCCGAACTTCGGTGGCTGCGGGCGGACACTGACAGACGAGAACGGGTATTACTATTTCCGCACCGTGAAACCCGGTGCATACCCGTGGCGCAACATGGTCAACAATTGGCGTCCCGCCCACATACATGTGTCCGTGTTCGGGTCTAGTTTCGTGCAGCGGCTCATCACCCAATGCTATTTCGAGGGCGATCCGCTGATCCCGATCTGCCCCATCGTACAAACGATTCCTGATCAGGACGCCATCGAGCAACTGACGGCGAAACTCGACCTGAATGCGACCATTCCACTCGACACTATTGCCTACAAGTTTGACATCGTGCTCCGCGGCCGTCGCTCAACGCTGTTTGAAAACCGTCTGGAGGGGAACTGATGGTTCAGAAACTCGAATATCTTAAAGAGTCGGCCTCGCAGACCGCCGGTCCTTACGTACACATCGGCCTCGCCCCGGGTGCCGCAGGCTTCGATATTTATGAACAGGAACTTGGCCACGACATCATTGGCCTGAATGCCAAGGGTGAACAAATCCGCGTCGAGGGCCGGGTGATCGATGGCATGGGCGCACCGATTAAGGACGTGCTTCTTGAAGTCTGGCAAGCGAATGCCGAAGGCAACTATGCCCACCCCGAGGGTGGTGGCGATGTCGAGAACGGATTTCGTGGCTGGGGCCGCGTGATTACCGATTTCGAAAGCGGCGAATGGGGATTTGATACGATTAAACCGGGCCCTACGCAGGGCCGCAACGTCGGACAACAGGCACCTCACCTAAACCTTTGGCTCGTTGCGCGTGGCATCAATATCGGCCTCAACACCCGGATGTATTTTGGCGACGAAAGCGCGGCTAATGCGAAAGATCCGGTGCTCAATCTGATCGAATGGGAAAACCGTCGCGGCACGCTGATCGCAGAACGGACCGAGCGCGACGGTATGCCTGTTTACCGCTTCGATATCCGTCTTCAGGGCGGCGACGAGACGGTCTTCTTCGATGTCTAGCCCCTGCATCATCTGTGTGGCGATCACAGGCTCATTGCCAACCAAGGCCAACAATCCTGCAGTGCCAATTTCGGTCTCTGAACAGATCGAAAGCACGCAGGAAGCTTTTGAGGCCGGAGCCTCAATCTGCCACGCACACGTGCGCAATGATGACCAAACCCCGTCCTCTGACCCGGAAAAATTCGAGCGCCTCAAGGAGGGTTTGGAAAGACATTGTCCCGGGATGATCATCCAGTTTTCGACCGGCGGGCGATCCGGTGCAGGACGGGAGCGAGGGAAAATGCTGTCACTCCGTCCCGACATGGCTTCGATGTCCGTCGGATCAACCAATTTTCCAACGCGGGTATACGAAAACTCACCGGAGCTGATTGATTGGCTGGCAGGCGAGATGCGGACCTATGACGTGAAGCCCGAAATCGAGGCTTTCGATTTGTCGCATATTTTTCAGGCCGCCAAGATGTTTGCCAACGGTCAGATCGCAGACACCCCTTATGTTCAATTCGTCATGGGTGTGAAGAACGCCATGCCGGTCAACCGTGAGGCCTTTGACTTCTACATCCGAACGGTCGCCCGGCTTTTTGGCGAAGGCACGCCGTGGTGCGCTGCCGGAATTGGAGCACAACAATTGACGCTGAATGAATGGTCGATTTCGTCAGGCGGCCATGCACGCACGGGACTTGAAGACAACGTACGGCTAGATCGCAATTCACTGGCACCATCGAACGCAGCTCTGGTGCAACGGGTTGTAGAGATTTGCGCCAAGCATGACCGCCCTGTCGCCACCTCGACGGAAGCACGCCGAATTCTAGGCCTTAAGCAATCCACAAGAGCCGTGCATGCCTGACTTTTTGCGTGCGAATGGCCGACTTCATCACTACCGTTTTCGTCCGGGATCGGGAAGCCGGGCGTTGGTCTTCGCCAATTCGCTGGGAACAGATTTGCGCATTTGGGACAGAGTGATCGAGGGCCTTCCCCCTGACACTCCGATCCTGACCTACGACAAGTCTGGTCACGGCCTGTCGGAGGCGGGTGCTCTATCAATGGCCGACTTCGCGTCCGATCTGGCATCTTTGATGGACGAGCTGGGCCTCCGCGATACCATGATCTGCGGTGTTTCGGTCGGCGGTATGATCGCACAGGCTCTGGCGGCTGCGCGTCCTGATCTCGTAGCCGGGCTCGCGCTTTGCAATACGAGCCATCGAATTGGCACCCCAGAAATCTGGGCCGAGCGGATCGCAGCACTGGATAAGTCCTGCCTTGAAGAAATGGCTGATGGCATCCTCGACCGTTGGTTTGCGCAGACTTTCCGAGACGTACGCCGCGATCTCGTCTCAGGATATCGTATGATGCTCACCCGAACGCCAAAGGACGGATACCGCGCGGTTTGCGCCGCAATCCGGGATGCCGACCTGACCCGAACGACCAGCCGCCTGACCTGTCCAACCCTCAGCGTCGCCAGTACTGAAGACAGGGCAACGCCGCCGGAAATCGTGAGAACCATGTCTGACCTCATCCACGGTGCAGATTACGTCTGCCTTAACGATGTCGGTCACTTACCCTGCATCGAGGTGCCCGATCAACTGGCGGCACTCCTCTGCAATCAGATGGAGTCATTGGCGTGATCTTCGATCACCCTTGGCTAGGCGCACTCTTTGGCGATCCCGAGGTCGAGGAACTTTGGTGTGCTGACACGCAGCTTGAACATTACCGGGCCTTCGAGGTGGCGCTATCGCATGCACTGGCAGCTTGCGGGCGTGTTCCGTCTGAAGAGGGACGAGAAGCCGCCGAAACGGTCCAAAACGCGACGATAGACATTCCCTCCCTCGCAAATGCCACGCTCCGTGATGGGGTACCGATCCCAGATTTTGTGCGCCAGCTTCGTGGGAAGGCAGGTGGGAACGAGACTGCAATTCATACCGGGGCCACATCGCAAGATGTTCTTGATACGGCGCTGTCGCTCACGCTTAGACAGGTGTCACGCGTGTTGACCGACAGGCTGCAAGTGCTGGACCGAGGCCTTGCCAAATTGGCCGATGAGAAAGGGGATGCACCCTTGATGGGTCGGACCCGCATGCAGGCGGGTTTACCGATCAACGTTTCCGACCGGATCGTAAGCTGGCGGCGACCTCTCAAAGATCACATTGCCGGTCTGGAAGCGCTGAAACCTCGCGTCGAGCGTCTGCAGCTTGGCGGCGCAGTTGGAATCCGACATGGCTTCGGCGAAGACGGAGACCGCATTGCAACCCATATCGCCGATGCGCTTGGACTCGCAGCGGGACCTGTCTGGCATACCGATCGAACGGGCATAGCGGAGTACGCCGGACGTCTATCGCTGGTGACGGGATCCCTCGGAAAGCTCGGGCAGGACATCGCTCTGATGGCGCAACAGGGAATTGACGAGGTGACGCTCCGGGGCGGTGGTCGATCCTCCGCGATGCCTCACAAGTCAAACCCTATCCTTGCCGAATTGCTCATAACCTTGGCCAGATTCAATTCGACCCAGATTACCGGTCTGCATCAAGCTTTGGTTCACGAGCAGGAGCGATCAGGATCGGCCTGGATGATCGAATGGATGATCTTGCCACATATGGCCGTCACCACAGGGCGAGCGCTTAGCATAGGTTTGGATATCTTGAATTCGATCGAGAAGATTGGCCAGAAGACTTGAAAGTCAACTACGATGAACGCTTTAGCACACCAATGCGACTTCCATACTTAGCGGAGACGATCTTTGGCAACATCTGAATGTCCGCTTCGACTAGCTTTGATCGCAGTTTTAGCACCAGCAGCGAACATCTGCCCTCCGCCCTTCCCCCGATTGCTGAATAAACACTCGAGGTGGCCATGGACTGGAGCCGGCCGTTCGCTGCAATCAGGCACGAGACCTGCAAACGGCCCAAACCAGATTTCAATCGTGTAACCTCATTGCTTAGATGCGAAGTCTGCAAAGCGGCCCTGGCACTCGAGGACTTAAGCCGGAGGTTTGTCATGCAAAGCACTGCCTGGGCTTGTTCTCTCGGAACCAGCGCTTGCAGCATATATTCAAACCACCGGCTAACCTGTTCAAAATGGCAGCGGTCCCACCTTTGTCTTTCGCGCAGGGCGGGCAAACCACTTCAGGAACTGTGACAGGCTGTCGACCTGATCGTCATGCCTGCCAGAGGGAAACAGAGTTACTTCACGCTGGAAGTCTGCGCGCCAAGGCGCTGAAGCTGGAACTGCAATCCTGCCCGCTTCGATCATGTGCGAGACCCCAAGTATACGCGTTGCTTTGTCATCCTTTGGGATAATCCCTTTGACGGAAAGGCGGGTGCTGGATTTGAGATCTTGGATGAGCTGAATGCCAGATCCCGCTTCCTCAATGAGAACGAACTTGGCGTCATGTTTCTGAGCCCGGCGTTCGATCTGCCGACGAAGTGCAGGAAACTCCAACTTTGCTCTATAGAGGTCAATTAACCACGCCGAACCGCCCCTGACCAACCATGTCGTGCATACAGAGTAGTCATTGCTCTCTTCAGCCTTGGAAGCGGTATCCCAGCAGGGCTACCGTCTGATCCTCCCCCACTCACCGCGCGTATCCGTCGCTTCCCTAAGTTGGGGTGGTCCGGATACATCGCCTCCGCCACAGATGAACATATCATCAAGTCATGCCTGGGTTCGCTGATCAACCACCATGCCGTCTTAATCCCATGACGGAAACAGACCGCCCGTAAAAAGATAAGCGAACAGCCGCTGAAGGTAGGCATAGAGCCTTCGTCACTTGCAAACTCAACATCGACCCGCTCTTCATAATCTAGGGCATTGAGCTGTCGCGCGTTTAGGACGTGCTCAAAGTTGCGCTTCAGGCGTTCAGACCACTCGGATTTTTCTGCGGTGACCTGTCGTAGTCTTTCTGGGTCATATGTGTTGCCTCCGCAATACAGCCCTATATCCGTCAGCCACGCTTCGGTTCTAAGATCGATGCGGGTCATCAGGTTCCCCCGATCGGAAAGAATTTAAACAAAACCGGCTCCCCGTCTGGGGTAAGTTCATAGACAGCTTTCAGCGGCCCACCACTAAAATCAATCGGCACGATTCCTTGGGGGTTATTGAAACTACCTAACCTTCTTACCCCTTCAACTGCGCGTGCATAGTCAGGGCCAAGAACATCCTCGATAGGCAGGACAACTTCAAACCTTGGTCGACCACTCCCGACCAGAGAAATTACCGCATCTCTAGAAGATCGATACTCTGAAGATCTACGACTAAACGCTTCAGCAGCAACGAAATCTGCTTCGCGGGTTATTCTTGTCGCTCTGCGGCTCAGGGGGGCGTGCCGCCGGTCGCGCCATCTGTCCTGCTTCCTGTCATCGGATCGAAACCACGCATAACCCGATCCTCAAGCATCTGGCGTGTCACCGCTCCTTCGTGACGTTTTGGCCCATGCCCCTGGGCCCCCAACTCTGCAAAACGGCGCGTAACGAGCGCATCGACCTCGCGGCGGCGCGTGTTGATCATATCATCCAACCGAGTGCAACCGGCCCGCAGCGCGGTCAGAGCTGCTGTCGGCCGCAGCCGGGTCAAGTTGATCCCGAGCTTTGCCGCGCCAACCGTCATGGCCGTCCCGCCAAGAAGTACCGACGCATCAAGGTAAGCCACATCTTCGTAGGCGCGCAGCAAGGCTTCTTCACTGGTCAAGCCCATGCGGTATTCAAGATCAAGCAATCCAAGCTCTGCGTGCTGCGCCTCGAAATAGGCAACAGCTTCCTCGGCGATCTGCTCGGCCGTTTCCCGGTCCAGCTCTGCCAATCGCTCCAGCGCATCAAGGATATTCTGGCGCGCGGTCAGCCGTTCTTGCTCTTTCCCTTCTGTGATGACACCAAACAGACGTCGATATCCGAGATAGAAAAAACGGAGCACGTCGTAGAGACCAGTGACCGTGCCAACCAATGCGTCCTCACCAGCGCGCTCGATCGTTCGCCATACAGAGCATCCGTCCGCGTTGAGCGATCATTGCAAAGATCACCTTTGACCGGATGGCAATACCCTTCGGCCGCTGCAATTGCGGCGTGGTGCCGTAGACCTCCCAACGCCACAGTATTGCTTTATGCGACGGACAGACCATCCTTTGGCTTCGACTTTGACGGTCAAAGCGGACGGGCTGAGACAGGCGGTCTTGTCGGTTCCTGCCCAGGTGTGCAGCCTGTTCGCAGGCCAGCGGGCGCGCCGGTCGGTGGCGGAAGCGTCACTTTAGGGTCAATCGGTCAGCCCTTCCAATGCAATGCCCGAGACTGAAGCTGCTGCCAAAACCACCCAACCCCGGCTTCTTTCCGCGCTGATCGCATACGCAACCCGTGAAAAATCGACACTATTTTTTCGTGATAAGGGGCTAGCGATACTAGTTGACCGGTGCCCACCCACGGCGCTGCGTAGTGATCGGGCAAAAGACCGACATGGGTCGATGACAACGCGTGGTAGGCTGTTAACTCGATCGTATCCTGAGCGACGCCGTCGTAATCCCCCAGCAGCATCGGATCGAGGTCTTTGTCGATTGGATTGAAGACAAAACTGTGTGCCGAGATCTGCGTGTTTGCCAGCGCAGTTCGCAGACCTTGCGCATCATTCACGGAGGCGCAGGGGTGATCCGGACTGCAATACAAAGAACTCGTTTCGTGGTAGAGCGGGATGGCTTCCGTCTCTGTCGGTACCTGCTCATTGCCGGCGATGCCGACAATCGCAATGTCGAGACGGTTGGCGCGCAATTCTTCAAGGCAAGCCAAATAGTCGAAAATGCCGATGCTGATCTTCAGGTCAGGGTGTTCGGCGTTTGCATGCCGTAGAACAGAAATCAGAGGGTTGTTTGCGTCTGTTACCATCGAATCCACAACGCCAACCCGAACAAGTCTGGTGGCAGGGCTGCCAATCGCATCCAATCGCGCCGCACAGGCATCGATCTGATCAAGCAACTGATCGACCTCGCGCAGCACCTGCTCCCCCTCAGCGGTCAGGGCAAATCCCTTTGGCCCCCGGTCGCAAAGGTGCAGGCCCAGCCGGTCTTCGAGCTTTGCAATCTGGGTGCTGATCGCCGGTTGGGAGATACCAAGGACGCTTTGCGCTTTAGCGAACCCACCCGCCGCCGCGACTGCCTGAAAGACGCGAAGCAGGCGCAGATCGATGTCGGAAAGTCTCACACCTGTTCCCCCCTGTCTCGTGGCCGGTAAAGGGCACCTGATGCCCCCATGCCGATCAGCTTATGCAAACATAACCAATTCAATATGGTCTGATTTTCTGCGTGCTTCTAGCTTGGCTGCGAAGAACAGGTCAAATCAACAGGAGATCAACCATGGGGACACCACATCGCCTTTTTGCCACATCTGCCCTTGCCCTAGGGCTTGCATCCGCCGCTTCTGCACAAGAGCTGACTGTCAGCGCCTGGGGGGCTTTTTCGAAGAAACACTCGCGGCAGAGATCTATCCAGCCTTCACCGAAGAGACCGGGATCAAGGTCAACTCCATCGCGCAGCCGGAGGATTCCGCACGGATGACGCAGCTCATGGCCGCGGCCCGCGCCAAGCAAGCGCCAGCTGATCTGTCGCTGGTTGTCGATGAGGTTCTGATCCGGGGCAACGAGGTTGGCTTATGGGCCGCGCTCAACCCCGCAAACATGCCGGGCACGGGCAGCCTCAAGGACGGCTATATGAAGCTGGATGACGCGGGCAACGCCTATGCGGTTGGGGCTTTGTCCTTTTACACCACGTTCGTGACCAACACGGACTACGCCCCAGATGCCCCCGGCAGCTGGGCAGAGCTGTGGGAAGACAAGTGGGATGGCAAGCTGGGCGTGGTGACAACGCCGAACTCCGGCCTGCTGGAAGTGACGGCAACGACCTTCTTTGATGGCGTCGAGATCATGGAAACCCGCGAAGGTCTTGAGCAGGTCATCGGCAAGATCGCTGAACTGAAACCGCAGGTTAGCCTGTGGTATCGCGACGAAGGCCAATTCCAGCAGCAGCTGGAAAACGGGGAGCTGAACGCAGGGCTCTACTACCACGATGTGACGATGCTGTCCGTCTGGGACGGCTTGCCTGTCGCGTCGACCTTCCCCAAAGAAGGTGGCATTGTTTCTGATGCCTATTGGGTGGCCCCGCGCGATTCCGAAAACATCGAAGCGGCTGAGAAATTCCTCGATTACATGAGCCGCCCGGAAACGCAGGCGCTGATGGCGCGCAAAATGGGGGTCACGCCGGTAGTCCCGCGCGACACGATGGACCTGACAGACGAGGAATTCGCAGCCGTAGGTAGCGAAATCGACCCCATCCGCGTGCAGACACATATCCACCTGCGCGAAGGCGACTGGCTAGAAACCAAGTATCAGGAAATGATCGCACAGTGATCGACCACTGGCAGGGCCATCAGGCCCTGCCGCTTTAGCGACTTTGGGGGCATTCATGGCTGAACTTACCATCACCAACCTGCGCAAGTCCTTTGGCACCTATCAGGCGCTCAAGGACATCTCCATCGCGGTTGAGGATGGGGAGTTTATTTGCCTGTTAGGGGGATCGGGGTGCGGTAAAACCACACTGCTTCGCCTGATCGCGGGGTTGGAAACCCACGACGAAGGCGAAATCACGCTGGGCGGTGCGGATCTGACCCAGATCCCCTGTCATCGACGTAACATCGGCATGGTGTTTCAATCGCTGGCGTTGTTCCCGCACCTGAATGTGCAGGACAACATCGGCTACGGCATGCGTTTGCGAGGCAAACCGGCTGGTGAAACGGCCCAAAAGGTGGCGACCCTGCTAGATATGGTCGGCCTCTCCGGTCTGGGAGAGCGCGCCGTCTCGGCCCTGTCCGGCGGCCAGCGTCAGCGCGTGGCGATTGCCCGCGCGCTGATCCTGTCCCCACAGGTCTTTCTTATGGACGAACCGTTTTCAGCACTTGATGCCGCCCTGCGCGACCAGATGCAGGAAGAGGTTAAACACATCCAGCGCGATCTGGGGATCACCACCGTTTTTGTCACCCACGACCAACGCGAAGCCATGGCGCTGGCGGACCGCATCGTGGTGATGAACGAGGGACGTATTGAGCAGGCCGGCCCACCGGAAGAGCTTTATGCAAATCCCGCCACGCGCTTTGTTGCGGGCTTCATCGGTGTCAACAACATCATCGAAGATCAGGGGCGCGTGATTGCCGTGCGACCGGAATTCATTCGGCTGGGCCAGACGGGTTTGCAAGGACAGATCCTGCGGCAACGTCGCCTGGGCGCACTGCTGGAGCGCGAAATCAAGGTCGGTGACCTGATCCTGCATCAAAGCGAAATCGCGGGTGCTGGTGCCAGTTTTGACGATGGTGCGACTGTCCATCTGTCATGGGATGATGACAAAGCCTGGGCGTTGAACGGATGACTGAAGGGCGCACTTTGATCCCCCGGATCGTGGGCGGTCTGGCCTTTGCGGCCATGGCGGTGTTTTTTGTGATCCCGCTGATCTTCATGATCGTGGTCAGCTTTTACCAGCCTGACCCGATGGGCTTTTACAAGCCTGATTTCGTCTGGGAAAACTACGCCAAGTTCTTTTCCAGCTTTTACTACACCGTCTCTGTCAGATCGCTCTATTCTTCTGCCTTAGGAGCGGTGCTTGTTGTGGCGCTCGCCTTTCCCCTGGTCCTCATCATCTCTGATCTCAGCCGCCGTTGGCAGCTGTTCTGGATCATCCTGCTGTTGTCCCTGATGTGCCTGAGCGAGGTGATCATCGGTTTTGCCTGGCTGATCCTTCTGTCCGAAAGCGCAGGCCTGCCGCGATTCCTTGAATGGATTGGGCTGTGGCAGAACCCGCGTTCCCTGTCCCCCAGCTTCGGTGCCATGATGATCGGTCTGGTGTTCCTTGGGTTCTCGATCGTTTCCCTGATCCTGTACCCCTCTGTCGCGCGCCGGGATCGCAGCATTGAAGAGGCTGCCGTAACCCTTGGCACACCGCCTGCGCTGGTCTTTTTCAAAGTCTTGCTGCCCACCTTCCAGACCAGCCTGATCTCAGTCACGCTGACGATGTTCGTCTACCTGCTAGGGGTCTTCGTGATGCCAACCATGCTGGGCCGTCCCAAGGATTGGACGATGACCGTGATCATTTCCGACAAAGCGCTAGGGGATGCGAACTTGCCCTTGGGCGCGGCCCTTGCCGTGGTCATGCTGATCGTGACGATTATCGTGCTGCTCATCTCTGCCCTTCTGGCGCGGAGGCAGACAGCATGAGGAAATTCTACCTCTTTTTCATCGCCACCGCGCTGATCGCCCCCTTCGTGATTGTCACAGGCGTTTCCATTGGAGCGTCCAAGAACATCTCTTTCCCGCCGGACGCCCTATCCGTCACGTGGTACCACCAACTGCTGACCGAAGCGGAGTGGCTGGCGGCCATTGGGCGGTCGCTACTAATTGCGGTCATTGCAGGCGTCATTGCCACTTCGGTCGCGCTGGCGATCAACTACGTGCTCTGGCGCACTGGCTCCGGCTTTGCAAAAGCGACCTTTGCACTGGGCCTCGGCCCGTTTCTGTTGCCCCCAATCATACTGGCCCTTGGTGCCAGCCTCTTCTGGGCAGAAGTCGGCTGGTATGGTCGGATTGAGGCCACGATCATCTCTCATGGCATCTTCTTTGTGACCTTACCGCTGGTCATCATTGCGCGGGGCTTTGCCGCGCTGACGGATGAGGTCATTGAAGCCGCACAGATGATGGGGGCCACGCCGGGTCAGGTATTCCGCACAGTCGTCCTACCCCTTGTGGCGCCATACGTCGTCACCGGTTTTGCCCTCGTCGCGATCATTAGCGTGAACGAATACCTGATCGCCAACATGATCTCTGGCTTCGTGGTCGAAACGCTGCCGATCAAGATCTTCAACAACGTGCGCTATGGCTATTCGCCGGTTGTTGCAGCCGCCTCCATGCTTTTTGTCGCGCTGACCGTGACGATCCTCCTGATCCTGTCGCGCATCACCGACCTCGTCGCCCTTTTCGGCACATCAAAGGACACCTGAAATGCGTTCGCTGACCCCTCAAGATCTGGAAGACATGCTGCTCGGTGCCGTGATCCTTGGCGCGGGAGGGGGCGGCGATATCGAAGAAGGCCGCGCGATGATTAAGTCGGCTTTGGAGGCTGGGAAGTCTTTCGATCTGGTCGCAATCGACGATGTCCCTGACGACGCGCTGATCTGCACACCCTACCTTCTGGGTGCGATCAGCCCGCTTAGCGCGGAAGAAGAACGCCTTTATGCTGGGTTGCCTCAATGCGAGACCAATCCGCTGCTGCAAGCCTACGCCGAATTTCAGGACCATTTGGGGCAGGAGTTTTATGGCACGACGCCCTGCGAGCTGGGCGGCTCCAACACGGTCGCCGCGTTTTTTCCCGCTGTGATGAATGGGCACAAGATCATTGACGGTGATCCCGCGGGGCGTGCGGTGCCTGAGATCACGCACTCGACCTATTACCTCAATGGTTTGCCTGCCGCACCGATCTATGCGGTGAACGATTTTGGCGAATCCTTCCTGCTGGATAAGGTAAAGGATGATCAACGGGCGGAAACGCTGGTGCGCGCCTTGTCCCGCGTCAGCCGCAACAACATCGCGGCGATTGATCATGCCTTGCCGATGCGTGAGCTGCGTGGCGCGCTGATCCCCGGAACCATTAGCAAAGCGGTCGATCTGGGCCGCATTTGCCGCAAGGCGATCAGCGCCAACGAGGATCCTGCGCAAAGGGTTGCGGATGCTGGGAACGGCATCGTGCTGTTTCGCGGGAAAGTGTCTAAGGCCACTTATAGGACCGATCAGGGCTTTACCATCGGCCAGATTTCCTTGCGGGGCGAGCGCGGCACAATGGCCATCAGCGTGAAGAACGAAAACATGGCCTGTTGGATCGATGGTGCTGTGCATGCCACCGTCCCGGACCTGATCTGTCTGTTTGATGCCGACACCGGCCTTTCTGTCGCCAACCCGGACGTGCATCCAGATCAGAACATCACAGTGGTCGTCCTACCCGCGCCAGACCCGTTCAAGTCAGAGTTCGGGCTGTCTATCTTTGGACCTAACTACGCTGGGATCGACGCGGAATTCCGCACGCCGATTTCTGCTGCGAAATAGGATAGCTTGGCTGTTCCGTCATAGAAATCACATCGGCCGGCGTGCGAGCGAGAATATCTGCCCGGTTGGGCCTCCCTTGGGATAGGTCGCCATTTGAAGCGCCATCTGCGCAACCTCATCGGGGTGTTTGACCCGTTCCCATGCGGGCAACCCCTTGGGCAGTGCGTCGGGACCTGCAGATAGAATTGCCTCCGGGCTGCGCTCTTCTCCCAGCTTTGCGTTGTCGAACGTCGCCGTAGCGGTAGGGCCAGGTACAAGGCTGTTCACCTCAATCTCGTGCTGCCAAAGCTCGTTGGCCAAACCGTCGGTCAGCATGTTGAGCGCCGCCTTTGAGACGTGATAGGCACTACTATTGGCCCCTGCCGAATAGCCTTTGCCCGACGTCAGGTTGATGATTTTTGCACCCTGAGGCATCGCATGCACCAAACGGCGGGTCAGCAGGTACGGGCCGCGCACGTTAACTTCCATCGTGTTCCACCAAAGCGCGGGGTCGCTGTCGACGAAGGCACCACGCTCAAGGTAGGCCCCAGCGTTGTTGACCAGCACGTCCACCGCGCTGAATTCGGCCAAGATGTTGCGGGCGAAGGCCTCAACCTCTCCCGGTTCGGCAAGGTCTACAGTGGCAGCAAAACAGCGGCGTCCAAGCGCTTTGATCTGAGCAGCTGTTTCTTCAATCTCAGCCTCGTTTCGGGCGCAAATCGCAACATCCGCTCCGGCTTTAGCGAAGGTCAGCGCAATGGATTTGCCTATGCCGCGACCTGCACCTGTAACAACGGCCACCTTCGCCGAGAGCGGCGTGTCAGTCATTTCGCTTTGCTTCCAATGCCGCCAGTACCGCCGATATCTCAGCCAAACCAGCATCCCAATCCACGGCACCTTTGGCGGAATAATGCGCCATTGGCAGCGCCTTTTGCAGGCTGTCGATCCCGTCCCACAATCGCGTGTCGCAGATCATTACAAACGGCTTACCCTTGGTGGCACGGGCCTCTTCGAACGTAGCTAGCAGTTCGCCAATGTCCGTCCCAGTGATCCGCCGCGTCTTGAACCCGAAGGCCTCAAATTTCTCCGCCACAGGTTCCACGCCCATCACGTCAGCGGCATGGCCGGACGCCTGCATGTCGTTGTTATCAACGATGTAGCACAGGTTATCGAGCTTCTGATGGGCTGCGAACATTGCCCCCTCCCAGACGTTCCCTTCCTGCAATTCGCCGTCAGAGAACAGGCAATAGATCCGCGCATCGGACCCTTGCTGGCGCAGCGCCCAGGCCAGACCCGCCGACTGGCTGGGACCCTGACCAAGCGAGCCTGCCGTCATCTCGAACCCCAATTGCCCTTCAATGGGGCTTTGATCCACCCAGGACCCATCCGCGTTGATCGTGCGCAGATCGTCCATCGTATAGTGACCGCTTTCCGCCAGCGCGCCATAGGTCATGATCGCGTCGTGCCCGTTTGACAGTACGAAGCGGTCGTGAAACCAGCCGTCCCCATCGGGGCGCAATTCGTCAAAGTAAAGCGCCGCCGCGATGTCTGCCAACGCGACGCCTTGCGCTGCGTAGCCGCCCCTCTGTCGGCAGATCTCAAGCACGTTGCGGCGGATCTTAGCGGCGAGGATTTCCAGGTCCAGAACGGTGGTTTTGCGTCTCATCGAGCCACCTCTGCGATCCGTTGCGCCAGGCTTTCTGCATCCAGTCCAAGCTGGGTGCGGATATAGGGCATTGTGCCGCCGGGGGCCCATCGGTTCGGCAATCCCAGCCGGGTGATGCGAGGGCCGCCGCCAACATCGGAGACGATTTCGGCCACCAAGGAGCCCAGACCGGTTACAACTTGATGGTTCTCCACCGTCACAATCTGGTCATGGGCGAAAGCAAAATCCGCCACTTCCTTTTCATTCACCGGTTTCAACGTCGGCACATGCAGTAAGGAGTGATCCACTCCTCGTTGGGTCAGCAGGTCCGACGCCTCCAGCGCCCATTGCGAGCCATGGCCTGTGGAGATGATCCCTATGCCTTTGCCCGTCTTAAGCTGATAGGTCTTGCCCAGCTCAAAGGTAAATTTGTCCGGATCCAGCAGCCGGGGCGTATCCCCACGGTGTCCCCGGATATATGTCAGGCCGGGCAGATCAACGGCGGCATTCACCGCCGCCCGAAAATCAGTTGGGTCCATCGGGTCGATAACCGTCGCATTTGGGATCGCGCGCACCATACCAAGGTCTTCAGCGGCTTGATGGTGGATGCGGGCAGGGTTCGCAATGCCGGGGGTAAACCCGATGGCGATATTTGTGGGGCCCGTTTCACGGTTGGTGCCGGGGCCCGATCCGGTACCCATGCAGATCATCATCTGATCATAGGCGCGCCGGGTGATGTAGCAGGCAAAACAGGTTGCGATGGGGATATACCCCCCTTGGCCACACCTGCGGCCACAGACAAGAGGTTCTGTTCCGCCATGCCCACATCCAGGTGTTGGGCGGGCAGTTCGTTCTTCACCCGCACGACCTGGCAGTACTTGCTCAGATCCGCGCTCATGATCACTACGTCCTTGCGACGCTCGCAAAGGTCGAAACTGATGTCGTCAAAGGGCGCGGGATCAACCTCGCGCGCGCCGGTCAAAAGCATTGGAACCTCATGGAACGTGTGTGGCGTTTGGCAGCAGCACGTTTTCAAGATGCTCCTTTGCCTCGGCGTGGGTCACCCAATCGGGCGGCGGGAAATCAGCGGCCATGTCCCAATCGTCACCCGTAGCGGCCATATGCGCGTCAAGCTGCGCGTCAAAGCCGTCCATCAGCGCGGCATGGGCCGGGTCATCGACCAGATTGCATTGCTCATCGGGGTCCACGCGTTCATCGAACAGATACGCGCGGTGATCTTTGCGCCGCATATAAAGCCAGTCCTTCGTGCGAATGCCACGCTCTGCGTAGGGCGTGTATTCAATCGGGTTGCCTCCTGTCTGGCGAAAGACCTGATACCAGATCGCGTCGCGGTGGTCGTCAGAGGTGCCCTCCAGCACAGGCAGGTAGCTTTGGCTATCGCGCCCTTCGGGCATGTCGATACCAACGAGGTCGAAGAGTGTGGCCATCATGTCGACCCCCACATCAATCATCGCTCCACTGCGATGCGGCTTGAACCGCGCAGGATAGCGGATAATCAGCGGCACATGCATCGCCGCACGGTAAGCCTGATTTTTGATCCCGCAGAACGACCCGTGCTGGCCCAGCATATCGCCATGGTCGCTCAGGAAAATCACTACGGTATTCTCGGCTATCCCCAATGCGTCAAGCTGGTTGAGGAGCCGGCCAAGGTTCCAGTCGATATTATGGATCATCCCATAGTACTCGGCGATGAATTCGCGGATTTCAGCCTCGGTTTCGATCTCGCCCACGGGCTTTGTCTCGTGGCTGCAATGGCTCTTGTGACCCGAGCGCGGATTGCCGCCGCACAGGACGTTTGTCCTGTAGTCCTGCACCTTTCTCTGAAGCTGCGGGTCTGGCACGCCGGGCGGCAGTGGAACTTCTTCCGGCTTGTAGATCCGTCGCAGGTGGTCCGGCATGTCCATCGGAAAATGCGGCGGACCATAGCTGAGATAGCCAAAGAACGGCGCGTCGTTCTGCGCGGCGCTGTCCACGAATTCCATGAATTGGTCGGTCTGGTAGTCCGGTTCATAGCGCGCCGAATGATAAACCTGGCCGTCATCGTCGTAGTAGATGGAAGACTGGTAGTCGTGCCCCCGGTTGAACCCAACAAAATGGTCAAATCCAAACCGTCTGTCGGTCGGCACGAACCCCGGCTTGGGGCCACCTTCCAGATGCCACTTGCCAACGTATCCTGTCTGATACCCTGCATCGCGCAGGTATTCCGCCAGAAACCCTTGCCCACCGCGCAAGGGAAAGTGGTTCTGAATCATGCCGTGGCCCTGCGCGTACTTCCCGGTCAAAACCGAAGCGCGGAAAGGGCAGCAGATCGGATAGCTGGTGTAGGCTTCCTCGAAATGCACGCCTTCGGCAGACAGCCGGTCGATATTCGCCGTTCGGATCAGCGGGTTGCCCGCGCATCCCATCGCGTCATAGCGCATCTGGTCAGCGTAGATGATCAGGATGTTGGGTTGGTTTGTCATGCGTCCTCCGTCCCGCGCTGCAGGCGTGATTTGATCGGCCCCCACAGGATCGTAAGCGCAAGTGCTGCATAGATCGTCAGGCCGATGGGGGTGCTGAAAAACTCCAGCACGGATCCGTCCGCAATGGTCAGCGACTGCCGAAGGGAGTTTTCGAGGATCGGCCCAAGGACAAAGCCAATGGAGAGTGGTGCGATGGAGTATCCCAGCTTGCGCACCACGTAGCCAAGAATACCCGCGCCCAGCAGAACGCTGACATTGAAGAAGGAGTTGGAGACCGAATAGATGCCCACAAAGCTCAGCAACATGACTGTCGGCACGATCACCGAGGTTGGCACCCGGATCAGTTGTGCAGCGAACCGGATCGCCACAAGACCGATAA
Source organism: Sulfitobacter sp. GN1-4 (assembly GCF_055693825.1). Lineage (NCBI taxonomy): Bacteria > Pseudomonadati > Pseudomonadota > Alphaproteobacteria > Rhodobacterales > Roseobacteraceae > Sulfitobacter > Sulfitobacter sp. GN1-4. The sequence goes on from NZ_JBVFUQ010000003.1 coordinate 3,309,476, forward strand.
CCATCATCAGAATATTGATCAGGAAAAGCCCGATGAAGATCGCGTACATCAAGTCGGGTTCATCCGAGAACAGCTTGGGCCCCGGTGTCAGACCCTGAATGAGCAGCGCTCCAAGCAGCACCGCAGCGGCGGGGGAGCCTGGCACGCCCAGCGTCAGTGTCGGCACCAACGCGCCGCCAACGGTTGCGTTATTCGCGGTTTCGGGTGCGACGATCCCTTCAGGGATGCCAGTGCCGTAAGCCTCCGGCGTTTTGGAGCGGCGCTTGGCTTCTGAGTAGGCGAAGAATGCGCCAACGGCGGCACCTTCTCCGGGGATGATGCCGATAATGGTCCCGATCAGGGAAGACCGCAGGATGACATCTTTCATTCGTCCCAGCGTTTTCAGCCCCGGCAGCTTTACAGACAGGCTTTCGGTCGAAAACGATACCTTCCGGGCCGCGCGTTCTGCACCAATCAGAACCTCCGACATGGCGAAAAGCCCGACCAGGAAAGGCACCAGCGGCAGCCCTTCATAAAGGTGATAGGTGCCGAAGGTGTACCGCTCCGTCCCGTTGAGCTCATCCAGGCCCCAGGTCGTCAAAAACAGACCCAACGCGCCCATCAACAGCCCTTTGGCAAGGCTTTGCCCGGCGACACGGACAACCACGATCAAACCAAAAACGGAAATGGCAAGGTATTCGCGCGGGCCGAATTTGACCGCCAGGTCCGCCAACAAGGGCGCAATCAATGCAAGGCACACGGCACTGAAAAGCCCGCCGATGATCGAACCGGTCAAGGAAAAGCCAAGCGCCTCGCCGCCTCGGCCCGATTTGAACATCTTGTGGCCGTCTTGCACGGTCGCAATTGCGGCCCCCGTGCCGGGAATGCCCACTGCAATCGCCGAAATGGATCCGCCATAGATCGCGGCCGAGTAGATCCCGAGCAGCAGAACCATGGAGGGGACCGCCTCCATGTAGAAAGTAAACGGCAAGGCCAGTGCAATGGCGATTGGCGGCCCCAAACCGGGCAGAATGCCGATAACAAGCCCAAGGACAATCCCGACGACCAGCAAGGCCATCGTGAACGGGTCTGCCAACAGACCAATCGCGGATAATAGGGCGGCAGTGTCCAACATCAGTTACACCAGTTGAATGCCAAGGCCGTAGGTGAAAATTGCGTAAATGACCGCGGTCAACGCCAGAACAACCACGTAGATTAATGGGGCCCTCACCCACATTGCCAAAAGGCTCAGCGGGCCAAGACAGATCGCCATCGGAACAAAACCAAAGTTGCGCCAGATCGCGTAGCAGACCACAGCAACAACCAGCATCAACAGCCCTTGGCGCGCCTCGGTTGTGTTCGTGAAAACGGTTTCCCCGTCGTCACCACCAACGTGACCGCGCGACAGATACGTGAACCCGACAATCAGGCCACAAAGCCCGATCACGCCCAAGGTTAGCTGCGGAAAGAACTTTGACGGCAAGCCCTGACTTGCCAACAGGCCCGACGTTACAAAGCCTTCTGCCATCCATGCAAAATAGGCTGCGCCACAAAGCAGGACGCAGACAAAGGCAAGATTGGCTGTTCTTTGGTTCAGCATCGGGGCCTCTTGGTGTCAAACACGCCGCGCAGGCAATATGCCCGCGCGGCGTCGTACAGTGGGCAAGTCCGCTTACTTTTTCAGCAAGCCTAGCCCATCCAGCAAAGGCGAATAGAGGTCGATACCCGACTGGATCAGCGCTGTGGTCTCCTCAACCCCGTGGGTCCAGTCATAGCTGACCGCCTTGGGCACCTTGGCGATGAATGCTTCTTCGCCCATGGATTTTGATGCTTCCAGCAGCTTGTCCACGATTTCCTGCGGGGTGCCTGCCTTCACGGCCAGACCGCCATGTACCCACGTGCCCGCTTCTTTGCCGGGGAACGCCTCACCGACAGTGCGAACGCCCGGCAGATCCTTTTCGTAGTAGGGTTTGCGGGTGTTATCGAGGATGATCAACGGGCGGATTTCATCGCCGTAGGCGTGGATCGAGGCGACCTGACCCACGGCCACGTCAACCTGACCACCGATCAGCCCCGCCAACGTTGCCGGAACAGTCTTGAGCGCAATGGTGTTGAACTCCAGCCCGAATTCCGATGCCATTTGCACGGCTGACAGGTTGGGCGGTGCGCCAAAGTTGTTCACACCCATGTTCAGTTTGTTGGCCTTTGCACCTTCGATGAATTCTTCGAAGGTCGTGTAGGGGCTGTCAGCGCGCACATAAAGCGCGTTGGATGCCGAGATACCTGCATAGAGCGGGATAAAATCCTCAAGCGGGGTGTAGGGCGTTTCGCGGGTCAGCGGTACAACCATGAAACTGGGCGGCGACCAGTTGAACACAGTGTAGCCGTCGGCGGGTGCTTCCAGAACGCTCATGGTCGCCGGGATGTGCGCGCCGCCAGGCTTGTTCACGACATTCACCGGAACGCCCAACGCCTCGCTGAGCACCTCGGCATTCATGCGCGCCACGATGTCAGCGTTTCCGCCAGCACCAAAAGATACAACGTAAGTGATCGGCTTTTCCGGCCACTCGGCTAAGGCAGCCCCGGCGCTCAGCCCAAGCGCCGCAATCCCCACGGCCGCCATTTTGAATAGTTTCATGTTCAGAAGCCCTCCCTGCTTCACCACGGCCTTTGCGGCACTAATGGTCTAGATGTATATACCTTTCTGCAACGAAATTTCAGAGTCAAGCCCGCTGTGGCTTACGTAGCCCCGGTGGAGAATTCCATTTCCAGCTCCAGAAGGTCTCCGGGGTAGGTCAGCGCGGCCGAATAAATCAGCGTATCATCTTCGCTCAGGAATTCCCGAAGCACCCTAAAAACGGCGGAATTGACCTTGATCCCCAATGCCTGTGCCATCGCGAAATCGGCATAGGAGATCGTCACTTTCTGCCGAGCCTTGTGAATGCTCACACCCAAATCCTTGAGCACAGAGACAACGATTTCCTGCGCAAACCGCTCAGGCGCGCGTTCGAAAACCTGATCATCAAGCTTGATGTCGACCTGGCAAAACGGCTTTCCCGCGCGGGCGTGAATGCGTCGCATCGACCTAAGATAACGGCCATCTGCGTCTTTTTCGATGATCGCGTCTGTCTGCCGCACCGAGACCTCCAACTGATCGACCATGGTGTAGATCTGGGAAATATCAGCTTCCATATGCATGGTGTGCCGCGGGGCCATTTTGACCGATTTGACGAATGTGCCTTTGCCGGAATGCTTTTCGATCAGGCCTTCGTCCTGCAGCGTGTTCATCGCCTGCACCACGGTCATCCGCGCCACGCCCAGTGTCTCGGTCAGCTCCCGCAGGGCCGGTAGTTTCGCCCCAGCGGGCAGCTCGCCAGACATGATCTGATGCCGCAGCACTTCTGCCACCTCGGCATGCAGCGGGACGGCAGTGCGCTTCATCGCCTGAAGATTCATATTGACAATATCCCCTAATCAATAGGTACAAAGGTCCATACCTTTCATATGGTAGCATGGCCCTAACATGAATGCGAAACACAATCTTTCGGAGCTGGAGGCGATTGCCACGCGATTGCGCCTGCATGTCGTGGACATGATTGCACCATCAGGTCAGGGATATGTGCAGCAAGGGCTTGGCGCGGCGGACATTTTTACAGCGCTCTATTTCGCAGAAGCCACCATGGAACCGGCCAATCCGGATTGGCCTGACCGAGACCGGGTGTTCCTGACGACGGCCCACAACACCGCCATCTTCTATGCAACGCTGGCCGAGCGCGGCTTCTTTCCGATCGCGGATCTGAAAACCTACGTCACGGATGGCTCGACGCTCGAGATCAACTCTTCCGAGCGCATGGGCCCTTTCGTCGAGGCGACCTGCGGGTCTCTGGGGCAAGGTCTATCAGTGGCCATCGGCTGCGCGCTGAGTGCAAAGCGACAGGGGCGTTCGGCCAGGTTCTATGTGATTGTTGGCGACGGCGAGATGCAGGAAGGCCAGATTTGGGAAGCCGCGATGTTTGCCGGGGCGAAGGGGCTCGATAACCTTGTGTTCATTGTTGATTACAACTTCGTCCAATCCGAAGGCCCAATGGATCTGGTGATGAACCTTGAGCCGCTCATGGACAAAATGGAGAGCTTTGGCTTTGCCTGCCAGGAGATTGACGGCAATGATATAGGCGCGCTGCTTGGTGCGTTCGACACCGCCCGCTCAACCAAGGGCAGGCCCAGTTTCATCAAGGCCAACACCCTTATGGGCAAAGGTGTCGCGTCCCTTGAAGGGCTGATGTTCCACCAATTGCGCTTCCCGCCCGAGGTCGCAGCCTCTGCCCGCGCCGAGTTGGAGGCGCAGCAATGAGCACCTTGTCCCAACTCGAAGCCGCGGACTTTATCAACCGGTCGTTCAAACCCCTGCCGCGCGCTTATGGCGATGCGCTGGTTGAGGCCGCTCAGGCTGATCCGCGCATCGTCGCCTTGTGTGCCGATCTGGTGCCGCCAACGGAAACTGATCGCTTTCGCGATGAACTGCCAGAACGGTTTCATAATGTCGGTATCGCCGAGGCCAATATGATCGGGATGGCCGGCGGTATGGCGCGCTCTGGCGAGATCCCGTTCTGCCACTCCTTCTGCGCCTTCATTACCAAACGTGTGCTGGACCAGATCACCATGCAGGCCGCGTACCCGAACCTGCCGGTCAAGATCGTTGGCTTTCTGCCGGGCGTGGCCACTTTGCTGGGCGTGTCACATCAGGCGATTGAAGACGTGGCGATCCTGCGCGCGGTGCCGAACATGGCAATTTTTGAACCCTCCGGCCCGGAATACCACGCCGCGATGGTCAAACTAGCGCTAGACTGGGACGGCCCGGCTTACCTGCGCATGAAGCGCCCCGAAAGTACGCCGCCTGAATTCACGCCCAAGACACTTGAAGTTGGCAAGGGCGTGATCCGGCGGGAGGGGTCCGATCTGACAGTCATCTCAGCAGGCCTGTGCGTGTCAGAGGCGCTGCAGGCGGCAGAGACCCTCGCCGCTGAAGGTATTCATGCGCGGGTGATCGACATGGCTTCGATCAAACCCATCGACGCGGACCTTATCATCGAAAGTGCTGCTAAAACGGGCGCGATTGTCACGGCTGAAAACCACAACATTATCGGCGGGCTTGGCTCTGCTGTAGCCGAGGTTCTGATGGACGCAGGAATTGGCCTGCCGTTCAAACGCATTGGGGTGCAGGACCGCTTTTGTGAGGGTGGCACAACGTCTTATCTGATGAATAAATTCGGCCTCGACGCACCTGCAATTGCCGACGCAGCGCGCGGTGTCACGCAAAGAAAGAAGGGATGAGCCATGAGCTTTCGCTATGAATTCGGCTCAGGGTCAGAGGCCTTTGAGACCGTCAACCCCCCCAACCCCTCGGAAAAGATCGGGCGCTATGGGATCATGCAGCCGGACGCGCTGGCCAAGGTCATCAAACAGGCCAATGTCGCGCAGGCAGAATGGGCAAAGGTGCCCGGCTTGGAACGCTCTGCCAGGTTGAACGCGTTTATCGACGCGGTGGAGGCGCAAGCCGACACATTGGCCACCGCGGGTACACTGGAACAGGGCAAACTGTTCCGGGAAAGTAAAGGCGAGACGATGAAATCCTGCGCCGAGGGCCGGTTTTCCGTGGGAGAGGCCGCACGCATGGGGGCCATGGCGATTGCTTCGGGACGGGCGGGGTTTTCCAACCAGATCCTGCGCCGTCCACGCGGCGTGATCTTTTGCATCAGCCCTTGGAACTTTCCGATCTCAACGCCCATGCGCAAGATTTGCCCGGCCCTGGCCTTTGGCAATGCGGTGGTGATGAAGCCCTCGCAATTCACGCCCGGCGCGAATTTCCTGCTGGCAGAGATTGCATCGGAGTTCTTTCCCAAAAATCTGATCCAGGTCGCCATGGTGTCTGGCAGAGTTGCAAGCGAGGCAATTGCTTCTGGCGACATTCACGGCGTCAGCTTCACCGGCTCGGTCCCGACCGGAAAACTGGTCTATTCGGCGGCTGCACAAAACCTGATCCCTGCTCAGCTGGAACTTGGGGGCAAAAACGGTGCGATCCTGAATGACAGCGATGATCTGGAGGGGGCAATTACCCAGATCATGGGGGCGGCTTTCATGACGTCCGGGCAACGCTGCACGGCAATCAGCCGGGTGATTGTGCATAAGGATTTGGCGAAAGAGGCCAAGGACATTCTGGCGGCAAAGGCCGCGGCGATGAAGATGGGTCCAGGGCTTGAGCAAAGCTCTGACATTGGCCCTTTGTGCAATCAACCGCATTGGCAGGACGTTTGCGATGTGACGGCCAAGGCCATCGCCGAGGGTGCCAAGCCTTTGATAGGTGGATCAGCGCCAGGTGCACCGGAAGACGGGTATTTCTACACCCCCACCGTTCTGGATGATGTGCAGCACAATTCAATTGCTGGGCAGCAGGAAATCTTCGGGCCTGTCCTGTCTGTTCTTGAATATGACACCTTCGATCAGGCGATGGAGATGCTGAACGGCACCGAGTTTGGCCTGACTTCTGCCCTTTTTTCCAACCGAAACGACTTGATCCAAAGGTTCCTGAATGAAAGCCAGAACGGCATGATCCATGTCAACCACGGCACCGTGCCGGACAACAATATGCCCTTTGGCGGGATCAAGAATTCAGGCGTAGGCGCCTACAGCGTGGGACCGACGGCGGTGAATTTCTACACGTCCGAACACGCGGCCTACGTCGCCTACTGATATGCAGTTCACGCGGCCCATCACACTGGCGCGCATTGAGGCGATACCGGTCCGCGCGTCGGGAGGTGTCTCTCCCAAGATGGCGCTTGGCACAATGCCAACGCGCCCGGCGTTGCTGGTGCGCGTCGAAGATGACGCAGGCTGTTTCGGCTGGGGTGAGGTCTGGGCGAATTTTCCGCCACGGGCCAACCTGCACAAGGCGCATATCATCGAAGACGTGATTGCGACGCATCTGGACGGGCTGTCGTTCTGCGATCCGCGCGAGGTGCAGGAGAGGTTGCGTGCAAAGCTCTCTGTCTTTTTCCTGCATGTGGGGCAGTGCGAGGTGTTCGAACATATCCTCGCAGGCATTGACACGGCGCTCTGGGATCTTGCGTTGCGCAGCGCGGGCATTTCATTTGCGAAGTTCATGGACCTGCCCACGCCAACGGCGAATTCCTACGCCACCTCAATCAATGCTGAAGACCTCGACAGGTTGATCCCCCATCATGCCAGCCTGGGGCAGACCTATTTCAAACTGAAGATCGGTTTTGCCGAACACGGCAACGCAAAGATTGTCGAACGGGCTGCCGGACTTTGCCCAAAGGGTTCAAGGATCATGGTAGACAGCAACCAAAGCTGGACACTGAACGTGGCTCAAACCGCCTTGCAGACCATCGAAGACTTCGCCCCATTCTTTGCAGAGGAGGCCCTGCGCGCAGATGCCCCTGCGCAAGATTGGGAAACCTTGGCGACCGCAACCAGTATCCCGCTTGCTGGGGGCGAAAACATCTATGGTATCGACAACTTTCTGACGATGTCCCGCGCCGGGATGCGGGTTTTACAGCCCGACGTGGCGAAATGGGGTGGCATCTCCGGGGCGCTCGATTTGGCTGAGGCTGTCCCCGATGACATTCTGATCTGGCCCCATTTCATGGGCACGGCCATTGGACAGGTTGCAGCCTTGTCCATCAGCGGGGCGATCGGGAACAGGTCGTCGTGTGAAGTAGACGTAAACGAAAATCCGCTCAGAACCGCGCTTTGTGGTGATGCAATCGACATCCAAGAGGGTTGCGTCGGCCTGCCTTCAGATCCCGGACTTGTTGTCCCACCAAGCCCTGAGGCACTGGATAAATTTGTTGAGAAAGTCGCATAATCCAATGACACTTCAAGGCTGGCTCACCCGCTTTTCGGAGGCCGTGGGCAAAGATACCGCGGATGACATCGCAGGCCTCTTTGCAGCCAAAGGTTTCTGGCGCGACTACCTCCCTTTTGGCGGAACCCTGCAAACCATCGAAGGGCGGGAGGCCATTGTGGCATTCGGCGCATCACATGGAGCAAAGGCAGGGTTTCAGAATGCGGTCGTGGAGGACGCGGACCAATCGGCTGAAGGCTTCTTTCGTTTCAACACAACGGAAGGCCCGGGGCGCGGATATTTGCGGCTTTCACAGGGGGTGTGCGACACGCTGTTTACGCAGCTGGAGGGGTTAAACACGCCTTCCAGTGGCAGGGCGCAAACCGATGTGCCTTTCGTTCTCGTGGTGGGTGGCGGGCAGAGTGGTCTCGCCTTGGGCGCGCAACTTGCCGATCTAGGGGTGCCCTACATTATCGTCGACAAGTATCCCCGCGTCGGGGACCAGTGGCGATCTCGGTATGACAGCCTCGTCCTTCATGATCCGGTTTGGTACGATCACTTGCCGTTCAAGCCATTCCCAAAGGATTGGCCCGTCTTTACGCCCAAAGATCAGATGGGGGACTGGTTGGAGCAATACGCGGATGACCTGAACCTCAACATCTGGATAAGCACGGAACTGACGTCTGCCACGTTTAAAGCTGACAGTGGCAGTTGGTCAGTGCAACTGATCCGGGACGGCGACGCGGTCACCTTGGAGCCCACCCATATAGTCATGGCGACAGGTCTTTCCGGGTTTCCGAACGTGCCGACATTCCCTGGGCAAGACGTTTTTGCCGGCACCCAAATGCACTCCAGCGCGTTCAAGCTGGGGCCACAGTTTGCGGGGCAGGATGTGGTCGTGGTCGGTGCCAACAACTCCGCGCATGATATTGCCTCTGATCTTGTATCCGTCGGTGCCCGTCCGACGCTGCTTCAGCGATCTTCCTCACTGGTTGTGCGGCAAGAAGACTACTGCGAAAGGGTCCTGGGCCCTCTTTACTCAGCCGAGGCCGTGGCGAACGGGATCACCACGGACAAAGCCGACATCCTTCAGGCTTCCGTACCGCTGCGCTTGCTCGAACCGCGCCACCGCGCGATATGGGATAATATCCGCGCAGATCAAAGCGCCTACTACCAACGCCTGACAGACGCCGGTTTTACGCTTGATTTTGCAGAAGATGGCACGGGGCTGGGCATGAAGTACCGTCGCACCGCATCGGGCTATTACATCGACGTAGGCGCTGCTGAGATGGTGATGGACGGGCGTATCGCTGTCCAGTCCGGGCGCGGCATCAGTCACCTTTCTGAGCACGCCGTGCATCTGGAGGATGGCAGCACGCTGAAGGCTGATGCCGTGGTCTATGCCACCGGCTATGGCGACATGACCGACTGGGTGGCCAAGTTCATGGACCGCGAAACCGCAGACCGGGTGGGTCCCTGCTGGGGCTACGGATCGGGCACCAAGGGTGACCCCGGACCGTGGATCGGTGAGTTGCGCAACATGTGGGTCGAAACGGCACAACCGGGATTGTGGTTCACAGGAGGGAACCTGAGCCAGGCGCGATACTTCTCCCGTCTGTTGGCGCTGCAATTGGCGCAAAGGTTTCGCGCATGAACCGCTTGGATGGCAAAGTCGCGCTCATCACCGGCGGCGCACAGGGCATGGGGGCTGCGGAAGCCGCCTTGTTCGTGGAGGCTGGTGCTACGGTCATCATCACAGATGTGGATGTGGACAAAGGTCAGGCTGTCGCAGCAGACATTGGGTCCAAATGCGTTTTCATTGAACAGGATGTCTCTGCTGAGGCTGACTGGAACCAAGTGATCGCCAACATCACCCGAGATCACGGACGCCTCGATGTTTTGGTCAACAACGCAGGCATTTTTCGTGTTGTGAGCCTTGAGAAGACCTCGATTGAGGACTGGCACAGCCAGGTGGCCATCAACCAGACCGGCACTTTTCTTGGAATACGAAGTGTTGCCCCGCTGATGAAGAAACAACAGGCGGGCAGCATCATCAATTTGTCCTCGATCGCTGGGCTTGCTGGTGCCCCACGCGCACCTGCCTATGCCGCAACCAAATGGGCTGTTCGCGGTCTGACTAAATCAGCCGCATTAGAGTTTGCACCCTTTGGCATCCGCGTCAATTCCGTCCATCCAGGCTTGATCGACACCCGAATGATGAGCGAATTGGACGAGACAGCAGATGAGCGAGACGCACGAGTCCCCCTGGGGCGACAGGGTACGGTCGATGAAGTCGCCCACATGGTGCTGTTTCTGGCGTCTGACGATTCAAGCCATTGCTCAGGGCACGAGTTTGTCGTTGACGGGGCCATGAAGGCATGACGGCTGAAAATGAGTAGCGCGACTTTGGTGTATTTGTGATTGTCCGCTTTTGTTATCCTTACCAAATCGGTTTCCATCCGCAGCGAACGATCGGATTCCGCCCCTAGTCCCACTATCCCAGATATATCAACTCACCTCCCCGGCCTCATGACGGGACCTCTCGGCTGAACGGGTGTAACGGGTGGCGGTAGTTTGTGATCCATCACTGCCAGTCTTGTGTTCCGCTCCCTGCACCTGCCTTACGTTCTGTTATTATTGTTTTTTCTATTAGTGATGATCTCTTACCATGGATTACCCTAGATAGAGGCCCTGTCAGGCTCCCCAGACTGGGTATCCCCACACCCGTTCCACCCGCTGGACCCGTGTAGGCCCCAGTGCGTGCCCCTCTCAACGAAAGGTCCTAGCTAGGGGTGTGGCAGCGGTGAAGCCGCTGTCTCTGAGTCTCGGGTCGGACGCTCTTTTTGGGCGTCTGACAGCACCGGCGAAAGCCACCCCTTTTGAGGGCCCCAACTACCGCCCGGGAATTGTGGTCATCATCATAAAAATGCCCCCTAAAGTGCCCCCTTTTTCCGACTGCCTCCGCTAAGCACAAGAAGGGTATGGAAAGACACGGTCTCCTACCATCCCAGCCACTTCTTCCTTACATGATCATTGATGCGCCTGAGTGATGCTCTCGGGCCAGAAATGCCCCCGAAAATGCCCCTGATCGTGCTGTCGGCCATTGCAGTGGTAGGCTTAGACCATACTTGAAATAGGTATGAGTAATGGAAGCGAAGAGACAGGGGGGCAAGAAAAAGGAAGAGGCCCCAACCCGAAAGGCTCTCCGAAACACCTAGCTAAGGCCGGCCTTCATGGTCCTAGGAGACTGCATGACCAATGAGATAGAGGATCCGTGGCATTCTAGGCCCCTGGATGTGCATCGGTGGTCTGATCTCTCAGAGGTGGTGGTGGAGGGGTCGGCGTTCTAGCGCCAATCTGTAAGTTGTCTGACGCAAATTTCGGCTGATAGCTCGCACTGCTGCGATTGATCTAGAGACAGCTCTGGGCCGTGATTGGCTGTGGTCTTGGCATCGCAAAACGGAATGCTGCGCCGCCTCGGAAGTCGGCTGTGAGCCCAAAGCGGCGGATGCTGTAGCATGCGCGAATGTCGCCCATTCAGAATGCGTTAGAGCGCCGGGCCCCGCCATTAGAATTGCTACAGAACCCAGACTGACCAAGCGAGCCGGGTGCGCAAAAGGTCCGCTTTACGGTTTTTTTACCTGGCGCTACGATGGAAGACCACACGAGAAGGCTGCCAAGTTCGATGCCGCACGAAGAAACCTCAAATCTGCTGATCATCATTTCAGATGAGCATCGGAGAGACGCGATGGGATGCGCAGGGCATCCTATCGTCAAAACCCCGAACCTGGATGCCCTCGCCGCGAACGGAGCGCATTTCACTAATGCCTACACGCCGTCGCCCATGTGCGTGCCCACACGGGCTGCCATTGCGACAGGAGATCATGTTCACAAAATCCGCCATTGGGACAGTGCCTCACCCTATGACGGCAAGGTACGCAGTTGGATGCGCCATTTGCGTAATGAAGGCGTAGAGGTCGTGTCGATCGGAAAGTTGCATTTTCGATCGAGCGACGATGACAACGGGTTCTCCAAGGAAATCCTTCCCATGCATGTGGTGGGAGGTATCGGCTGGCCCGTGGGGCTGCTACGTGAAACATTGCCCGCCTACGACACGGCAGAACTGGCAGCGGATGTAGGCTCTGGCACCAGTACCTATACGGAATATGATCGCGAGATCACCGCGGCGACAGAGGACTGGCTGAATGAAAAGGCGGGTTCTCAGAACTCATGGGCTGCATTCGTATCGCTCGTGAGCCCGCACTATCCTCTGACATGTCCCGATGACTTTTATGCGATGTACGATCCCACCCAGATGGACCTGCCGGTGGGCTATGCAGACCGGTTCCAACCCGAACATAGCGAGCTGAAAAACGTGGCAGAGTTTTTCGACTATGACCGCCATTTTGACGAGGCAAAAATGCGCGAGGCCAAGGCGGCCTACTACGGGTTGACCAGTTTTATGGATGCTTGCGTGGGGCGCATCCTCAAGGCGCTTGAGGCAAGCGGTCAGGCTGAGAATACCGTGATCGTCTATGTCTCGGACCACGGCGATATGATGGGCGATCAGGGCTTTTGGACCAAGCAAGTCATGTACGAACAATCCGCCGGTGTCCCGATGATCGTTGCAGGGCCTGGTGTGCCACAGGGGCGGCGGGTGAGAACGGGCGCGTCGCTGCTGGATGTGGCCGCCACAGCGCTGGATGTGACCGGGGTTGCGCATGATGACCAGAGCCGCGCGTTGCCAGGGGTGTCCTTGCGCGCGCTGGCGAATGCAGAAGATGACCCCGATAGAACGATCCTGAGCGAATACCATGACGGTGGCTCGACCACCGGCACCTTCATGCTGCGCTGGCAAAACTGGAAATATGTGCATTATGTCGGACACGAGCCACAGCTTTTCGATCTGGACGCCGACCCCGACGAGATGCGCAATCTCGCTGCATTGCGGCCAAACCACCCCAACACAATTGCGGCGCTGGCGGAAGGCGAAGCCCGTTTGCGCAAAATCTGCGACCCCGATGCGGTGAATGCGTTGTGCTTCGCCGATCAGAAAGCAAGGATCGCTGACCTGGGTGGAGAAGACGCCTGCCTGAACGCCTATGTCTTCAACCACACACCCACACCAACTGAACAGGCAAAAATGGGCGAAGACAAATCCCTGTGACCTTAAGTTGTCGTTGCAATGGACGCGTCAGGTTGTCGGATAGCCTAAACGTTCGCATTTGAACGGTGGCATATGCTGATTTAGACAGCAGCCGTTGACTTCAGCGAAACGCAGGTCCGCTCTGTCCTTATGCCGAGAGCCGCAAAGAACACTGTGTCGGTCGTCAAGGGTATGACGTGGCTTACGGGGCACTCCGCCGATAATACCTGACTGTCGTGAACTATGAGCGGCCGTTCAGATCATTCGGACGAATGGCAACTAAGTCCCTCAGAGCGGCCAATCAACCTAGTTAGGCATTCTGACCGGTTCGACCGAAAGCGGGCGCTCAAACAGTGTGCAGCGAACGCCTGCGTGGAGCCCATACTTACCAAATGCCGCACAATGCACAAATGGGAGCGAAGCGCTGAAACCTGACGTCGGCTAAGCCGGAGTGGGCCCATGCCACTCGCTCAACTTGAGTACCGAATGCTGACCATGCAACCAGCTTGGCATGCCGGCGTTCGAAGGGGGCGTCCGCGCCGACCCCTCAGGCGGTTCCAACGCGTGGTTGATCCGGCAGAACCTCCTCTGGCCGCGCGTGCACGAATTCCAACAGCTTCTTCTGGATATCTGCGGCATCGCGCGCGCCGAACAGATTGTTCAACTCACCCGGATCATTCTGCAAATCGTAGAGTTCGCCGTCCTCAGAAAGGAGATCAACCGTCAGTTTATGAGTTCTCGTACGCACAGTACGTAGTTCAAGCGCGACACCAACGCGCCCCGGTCCCAGGCCCCATTCGTTTCTGGCAAAGTCGCGTTTGGCATCCCCTTCGATCAACGGGCGCAGGCTTGTCCCGTGCTGGTCAAGCAGCGGTTCGGCGGCACCGTAGTCAAAAAACGTCGGGCCAAGATCGATGGTCGATACCGGCTCGGACACCCGTTTGCCTTCAGGAACGCCGGGGCCGCGCACGATCATGGGCACACGCAACAGCCCCTCGTAATGCATCGGCCCCTTCAGGATCAGCCCGTGATCGCCAAGCCAATCGCCGTGATCCGAGATGTAGATCACGATGGTATTCTCATCGAGGCCAGTTTCGCGCAGCGCGTTCATCAAACGGCCCACCTGATCGTCGATGAGTGCGATCTGACCATAGGTATTGGCGATGATTTCGCGAAGCTGTTCATCTGTTTGGGGTGCGATGCGGCTGTAGTTTTTGCGGATATCTGCAAATTTCGGATCCGTGGGTTCACCTTCGACAGCAGCTTTGTGCCACCACGGTTTGCCTTCGTAACTGCGCGTGCGGTTCTCGGGCAGGTCTACCTCAGCGGGGTCATGCAGGCGCGACCAGGGCTCGGGGCAGTCAAACGGGTGATGGGGATCAGGAAAGCTGACCCATGTGCAAAACGGCTTGTCAGTGTCTCGCCCGTGTCTGAGCCATTCGATTGCCCGATCAGCTGTCCAGGGGGAGTTGTGAAAAGCAACAGGCAATTTGGAATGCCAAACCTGTGCGGCCCCCTTCGTGTCGCCAGCGTTCTCCCACATCAATTTTGTGCGTTCATCGCCCCGGCCATCTGCATGATAGAAGCGTTCGTAGTGATGCCCGGCGGGCGGTTTTTCCGGTGCCCACCAATTATGGCCGACGAGCATAAGCTCTAGGTGCTCGAACCCCATGTAAGGCCCGTTCCAATCCGCAGGATAACGCGCGGAAGAACGCAGGCACTCAGGCGTGCCGGTTGGCTCATATGTGTGGTAGGTCGAGAAATGTGCCTTGCCGAAGAAGCTTGTCTGGTACCCTGCAGCGGACATCCCTCCGGCAAAGCCCTTTTCGCCAATGGCCGGGTCAAGATCTATACCGTTGTCATGCACGCCATGGGTGCGGCACAGCTGACCGGTCAGAATTGAGGCACGCGCCGGTTGGCACACCACGGAAGGCGTGATGCAGGCGTCGAAGTATGTGCCGTCTGCTGCCAACTGGTCCAGATGCGGGGTCTTGACCTTGCGCCCCATGAAACCAAAGCAGTCGGCGCGTTGCTGATCGGCTGAAATCAGCAGGATGTTGGGACGGCTCATGTTGCTCTCTTTCTGCTGCGTGCGGCGTAGATGATGACCCCGACAGCCATCGCCATCAGGACGGCGGCGATTGGATTGTTAAACAGGAAAAACGGATCATTGCCCGTGGCCGAATAGGCCTGACGTGCGGTCTCTTCCAGCCTGCCACCAAGGATAAACGCAATGACGAACGGCAGCGGCGACATCGCGATGACACGCATC
This sequence comes from Sulfitobacter sp. GN1-4, assembly GCF_055693825.1. NCBI lineage: Bacteria > Pseudomonadati > Pseudomonadota > Alphaproteobacteria > Rhodobacterales > Roseobacteraceae > Sulfitobacter > Sulfitobacter sp. GN1-4. The sequence goes on from NZ_JBVFUQ010000003.1 coordinate 3,324,734, forward strand.
AGGTATCCCAGCACGCCAAAGCCAAGGGCGAACCAAATCGCCTCGATCCTGGTTTCCTGAACGTAGATGGCGGTCAGTGTGAGCAGCAAAACTGACGGCAGCAGGATCTGTTTGGGGATGCGGATCATAATGCCCATGGAGCGCATAAACAGCCCCCCGATCGTCCAGTTCAGCAGGTTGGCGAAAACCATCGCGGTAAACAGACCGAAAGCGATGACCAGTTCCGTGTTCACCTGCTCGGCTGAAAATTTGAAGACGGATGGCCCCGGGTTGAAACCACCGATTGACTCCATGGCAAGGATCAGAAAAACCGCTGCCGCATTGCCGGGGATGCCAAGGGACAGAACAGGGATCAGATTTGCGCCCGAAACCGACGAATTCGCAGCCTCGGTCGCAGCAATACCTTCCATTGCTCCTTCACCAAATTTGGTTTGTTCCGGCGCATTGCGTTGATCGTGACGAGCCTTTCCCACCGTATAGCCCAGCGTCGCGGCAAGCGTTGAACCGACACCAGGGAGCGCGCCAATGGTCGTCCCAATCACGGCGGACCTTGCGATGTAAGGAAACAGGCGGCGCACATCGGCCCAGTGCAGCCGTTGATCACCGCTGTCCGAGACAGAGGCAATCGTGCCTTTGCTTTGTCGCTCGCGCCAAAGGTCATCGAGACCTTTGAATACCGCACCGATGATCAGAACCCCAAGGACAGAGGTCGCAATGGGAAAGCCGCGCGCCAGTTCCTGCGTGCCCATGGACAAGCGCGGGTAGAAGTCCTCGCCTGTGCCGACGTAAACGGCCAACAGGCCAAGTCCGGTAGAGATCAGGCCCTTGGCCGGGGAGCCGCCGATCACCGCTGCGATGAAACTAAGCGACAGGATCAGCAAGGCCGTTTTCTCTGGCAGGTCCAGATAGGCCTCGACCAGAATGGCAAGGAACGGCGCACAGACAAACAGCACGATATCCGAGAACGTATCTCCCGAGGCGGAGGACAGGTGCGCCACACGCAACGCTTTCTTTGCCTTGCCGCGCTGTGCCATTGGATAGCCGTCCAGCGTCGTCATATAGGCGTCTGGTGTGCCGGGCGTATTGAACAGGATCGCGGGCACGGCACCGCCAACGGTGGCTCCTTTCATGATCCCAATCAGAAAGCCGACCACCGGCAGCATGGCATCGGGGTGATATCCGAAAACCGAAATCAAAATAGGCAATGAAATCGCCATGGCCACAGGCCCTGCCATCCCTGGCGTGGCACCCACCATGATCCCAAGCAGAAACCCTGCCAGGATCATCACCAGGGTGATGGAAACCGGCAGGCCCAGAATGGCAAGCGCTTCGGGCCCTTGGAAAACGGCCAAGACGCCAAGCCAGATGTAGTCCAGCACGGTCATCAGACGTCGCCGTTTGGTGGCAGCAGAAGATCTTCGAAGGGAAGATCATAGATGACGATCAGAGCCAACACGACGCAGATGCTGATCACCACATTACGCCCCGAAAACCTGCCTTCGACATGTGAGATCAAGCCGGAGACGATGAAGGTGCCTCCCAGGAAATAGCCGATGTATTTCCAGGGCGCGCTGTCGCGCAGCAGCCTGTATTCACCCCCATCCTGCACCATATAAGCAGCCAGTGGCCCCGCATAAAGCATGATCAGAAATCCGACGACAAGAATGCCAATCTGGATGCTGATGAACTTTACATTCTCCGAATTCAACCTGGGCTGGCTTGTGTCCTTCCGTTCGAAAACAAACAATAGGACGCCGCCAACTCCCACGAAGAAGGCCGCGACAGTCGGGGCGAGTGCATCGCCGATGACTGTGCGCCTGCGGACCTTCTCAATCAGTCCGGTTTCCACATCCAAGGGTATCCATACGAAAGCGACAAGCGCAGCAAAGCCAATGCAAATGATGCTCAGAAACATATTGCTGCGGGATATCGGCGGCATGTCAACTCCAGAGAGAAAATCGGCCCGGACGCGATGCCGGGCCGATATGTAGACGCGCTGACCTCAGATTACTCGGCTGAGGCTTCCAGCAATGCACCTGCGTTCGAATAGGCATCCGCGATGAAAGCGTCGAGTTCATCACCGGTGCGTAGATCAATGCCGCCAAATGCTTTGTTGATAAAGCCGCCTGCCTTTGATCCGTCGGCTGTCACAACCTCGGCAATCGCGGCGGCGATGGCGTCACGCGCGGCAGGGTCCATATCGCCCGGACCTGCGATCAGGAACATTGTGTCGTTCGGGAACTGCGACCCAAACTCGCTCAGGTTCGGCGCGTCAGGTGTGCCCGCAAGAGGGCCGGTTTTGGCGGATGCGAGTTCGACCATGTCACCAGCCGCAACGGCACGGGCCTGAATGCCAGCGCCAAATCCAACGTCCATGTCACCTGCTGTAAGCCCGTTCATGACGGCCTTGCCACCGCGCACTGAGACGATGTTGAATTCGACGCCGTTTTCCTTGCCCACCACATAGGCAAGATCGGCCAGCGATGGGCTCATGACGCCAAAGCGGATTTCCTCTCCACCTTTCGCGGCGGCGATGACATCGGCAAACGTCTTGTAGCCCTTGGACGCCATCGACACGACGGCCATCTGGCTGCCTGCCGTCGTTGTAATTGCAGTAGCAATACTCGGCTCGCCAGCATCAGCAGCGGCCAGGTTGTACCCCAGGGTTTCCGTCACAATCATCGCAATCGAAGTGCCGTCCTTGGGCTCACCTTGCAGCGCCTTCACGGCGTTGAGACCACCTTTGCCGGTCACTTGCTCTGGAATAATCTTCCAGCCCTTGGCGACCTCCAGCTCTTCCGCGATCATACGCGCTTGGGTGTCAGCGCCGCCACCCGCTGCAAAAGCGATCATCAGTTTGATCGGCCCCGGTGGTGTCCAATCGTCAGCCTGAGCACCAGTTGCCAGTGCGGTCAGGCCAATGGCCGCAACCGCAGCTTTCACGATCTTTTTCATGTTTTCCTCCCTGTTTCCAAAACTCAGCCACACTTTAGTGGATGGGTCAACAAAAAGATTGACCCATCCACTAATGGTCTGCATCTTTGCGGAACAGCAAGGGACGAAATTCGCATGGAGCAAGAGAAGTTTGTTGGCTTCGCCGACCCTGAAAGTGAACTGCCACTCCGGCGGTTTGTCACCTACCGTATCTCTCGTGTGCAAGCGAAGCTTAATGCGCAAGCGTCTCGTATCTTGCATAAGACAAGCGGGATTACATTGACCCAATGGCGGGTGATCGCCCTGGTCGGTGCGGCGGGACAAACCCAATCATCGAAACTGTCAAAAGAAGCCGCTCTGGACAAGGGGTTGCTCAGCAGGAACCTCAAGACATTGATCGAACAGGGAGTGGTTGCATCAAGGACTGACTCAGGAGATCACCGCGTACAAGTTCTCAGTTTGACAGACAAAGGGCGGGCGATTTTTGAGAAAACCCTTCCTGTTACGCGCGCAAGGCAAACGCAACTGCGCGAAGGTTTGACTGACGAGGAACTGCGGGTGTTTCACAAGGTCCTGGATCACCTCGAAATCGCAGCCGAAAAGTAAAGACGCCTCATGACCCAGTCGAATTTCCTTGTGATCATGTCCGACGAGCATCAAGCGAGGGCTATGGGATGTGCTGGTCATCCCATAGCGCAGACGCCCAACCTTGATGCGCTTGCGGCACGCGGCATGCGCTTTACCGACGCTTATACGCCGAGCCCGATCTGTGTTCCTGCGCGCGCCAGCTTTGCCACCGGAAAATACGTCCATCAAAACCGGCTTTGGGACAATGCGATGCCCTATATCGGCGATCCAAGGGGATGGGGGCACGCATTGCAGGCAAAGGGTTTCCCGGTCGAGAGCATCGGCAAGCTGCACTACCGGGATGAGGCCGACCCAGCTGGGTTTGATGTCGAGCATATCCCGATGCAGGTGGTGGGTGGCGTTGGCATGGTCTGGGCGTCGATCCGCAAAGAAAATGAGCGTATCTCTCCCCCGGTGGCGGACGTATGTTGGGCAAATACATCGGGCCTGGTACTTCGCCGTACACCGATTATGACGCCTCCGTCACGGCAAGAACCAAAGAGTGGCTGCAAGGCCGTGCGGAATCAAAAGACGATCGGCGATGGTGTTTGTACGTGGGCCTTGTCGCCCCGCATTTCCCGTTGGTGGTTCCACAGGAATTTTATGATCTCTATCCGCTTGATCGGCTTCCAGACGTAAAGCTGCACCCCAATACAGGGTACAAACGACACCCTTGGGTGGAAAAACAAAACGCCAGCATGGACAGTGAATCAAGGTTCGACAGTCCCGAGGAGCGTTTGCGCGCAATGGCGTCATACTATGGTCTCTGCAGTTGGTTGGATTACAACATCGGCCAGATCCTGCAGGCGCTGGAGGCGGCTGGAATGTCCGAGGATACGACGGTCGTCTATACGTCGGATCACGGCGACAACGTTGGGGCGCGCGGATTGTGGGGCAAGTCAAATTTCTATCAGGAAAGCGTCCACATTCCGATGATCATGGCGGGGCCGGATGTCGCGACTGGTACCTGCAATACGCCGGTGAGCCTCGTCGATCTGTCAAAAACGATCGCAAATCATTTTGGTGCCGACATCGAAGCAGCCCAAGGTGCGCAGTCGTTGGCGGACATTGCCAAGCAGCCGGATGATCCCGAGCGACCCATTCTCAGCGAATACCACGCTGCGGGGGCGGTGTCGGGCGGATATATGCTGCGCAAGGGCCGTTGGAAGTTCAACTACTACATCGGCTTTCCGCCCGAACTCTTCGATCTGGAAGAGGATCCGGAAGAGTTGGTCGATCTGGCATCCGATCCCACGTGCGTGGACGTCTTGAAGGAACTGGATGCGGCATTGCGCAACATCTGCGACCCGGAAGCCGTAAATGCACAGGCTTTCGCTGATCAGGCGGCCTTGATCGAGCATTATGGTGGCCGAGAAGCTGCGTTGAAACTGGGCGCACCCGGAGCGACGCCGCCGCCAAAGGCGGGAGCATGACGTGAAACTCACTGTATTGGGGTCCGGCTCGCCTGAGGCCTATGCCCGCCGCGCTTCATCCGGCTACCTGATCGAGGTGGGTGAGGACCGCATTCTGTTTGATTGTGGTGGCGGCGTTGTCGACAATCTGATCCGGTCGGGTCGTCTGCCAAAAGACATCACGCATCTCTTCTTCACGCACTATCACACCGATCACATGATGGATTACGCGCGTTTGGTGCATGCAGCATGGGATGAAGGCGCAAGACCGCTCAAGGTTTTTGGGCCCAAACCGCTAGCCGCGATAACCGCAGGGTATTTTGGGCCAAACGGCGTTCTGAGCCATGATCTCCGAGCGCGGACCGAGCTGCCCCAAAGTCAGCAAGTCTGGACAGCACGCGGCGGGACACTCCCACGACCATGGCCTGCGCCAGAAATAACAGAGATTGAGCCGGGTTTTGGTTACGATGGGAACGACTGGCGACTGACCTCTGCGCAGGCGACCCATGCGCAACCGATCCTTGAGTGTCTCGGCTTCGCGTTAGAGGCTGAGGGCAAGAAGTTTGTCTATTCCGGTGACACAGGGATCAATCTTGAGATCACCGAGCTATGCCGGGACGCCGATCTCCTTGTTCATTGGTGTTATCGCGGAAGTGGCGAGATCCTGCACCCTTCCTTGATGGCGTTCAGCCCTGATCCGGGCGAAATCGCGCGCATGGCGGCAAGCGTTGGGGTGAAACGCGTGTTCCTGACGCATTTCCGAATTCACATGGATTCCGAAGAAGGTCACACGAAGGCGCTGGCCGACTTGGCGGCAAATTTTGATGGTGACGCTGGTATCGTTGAAGATCTGGACACGTTCGAGATTTGAAACCCGGAGAACCCGACGTGACAGAATATGATGATAAATCATGAGGGTGGCTGCCTGTGTGGCAAGATTAGGTATTGCGTTCAAGATGACCCGTTGCACGTAACAATTTGCCACTGCAAGTTCTGCCAGAGGGCAACCGGCAGTGCGTTCCTGATTGAACCAATCTTTCAAGACCACGATTTTCGACTGCTGGCAGGGCAACCGAAGGCCTATGCGCAAACCTCGGTCACCAGTGGGAAAAAACTGACCGTGAATTTTTGTGCGGACTGTGGAACAAAATTGTTTAACACGCTGGAAAGGCTGCCCAGTGTGGTGCCCGTCTATGGCGGGACATTTGATGACCCGAATTGGTTTGAAAGATCACCGAAGGTGGCCCGACACATCTTTGCGTCTTTCGCCCAAAGAGGCACACTTCTTCCGGCGCACTACGACGTTTTCGCGCAAAGAGCCGTTCTTGATGATGGCACGAAGGCAATACCAACCATTTATGAGGCGCCATTCGAAGTTCCTTAGCCATTGGATTGCAGACATACGTCTGCGCTCTTGTTGCTGTCCAAGTGACGGTTTGCCTCTCCAAGAATATTGTTTCGCCACCTGACGTAAGCAGCCATGCAAAGGCCAGCCAACTTACTTGTCAGTTCGTCAGGTTAGCGTGACGCGCAAGCTTTTGGGGCCACGAAATGACAGGGTCTTGAGCCATGAGATGTCCTGGCCCGGCGCAAGCCTCATGTTAGGGAAGCGTGTTGTGAGTTCTTCGAGCAAAATGCGCAGCTCAAGCCGAGCCAGCGGAGCGCCCAGACATTTGTGCAGCCCATGACCGAACGCAACGTGCTCCCGCGGGTTGGAGCGCGTCACATCGAACGTGTCACCATCGGCAAAAACGTCCTCATCCCTGTTTCCCGACGCCAGCGCCAGCAAGAACTTCGTGCCTTCGGGAAAGCCCATACCCGCGACCTCTACCTCGGTCTTGGCAATCCGTCGCCATGCGACGACAGATGACGCGAACCGCAAACCTTCTTCGACTGCGTTCGGAATAAGTGACGGGTCCTCGACCAGCTTTTTCCACTGTTCAGGGTGAGTCATAAGGGCATGGAACAGATTGCCGGCTGCGTTCGTCGTGGTCTCATGCCCAGCGAGCTGCAAGCCAAAGACGAGGTTGCGCAGCTCGTTCATGGTGAGTTTCTCGTCGTCATCGTCACGCAATTCCAGGAGGATACTGGCATAGTCATCACCCGGATTCTCGACGCGGGATTGCACAAGCTCGGCACTGAAATCCCAGAAATCAGCAATGTCTTTGGCGGCGTCGAGCAGTTCCTTTTCAGAGGGACAGTCAAAGATCGAATTGATCCGCAAATCCCCCCATTCCTTGATCTTGCGCGGGTCGAAATCAGTGACGCCGATCAGCAGAAAGACGGCTTGTGCCGGAAACTCGTAGAAGATGGCGTCGACCAAATCAGCTTCTTTCGCCCCCTCCATCTTGTCGATGTAGCCGCGCACCAGAGCGCGCAGTTGGCCTTCGTAAGAAGAAAACTGGCGGATATTCATGAACCGTGCCGCGATTTGCCTGATCCGCGTGTGTTTCGGTGGATCGCACGCCACTTGAACGGATTCGTTCTGGAAGTTTCGGCTATCGAGGTAATCGCGCACGGATTGGGGCCAGGGAGAGATGGGGCGCGTTGCCAGCGTTGCAGAGAAGTGTTCGGAATCTTCCAAAACGGGCTTGATGTCGGCATGATGCGTGACGACCCAGCAATCGATCTCGGGCGAATAGAAAATCCGAGCTTCGGGTCGAACATCAGAGAAGAAGCTGTACATGCCCTCATGTTCAAACGGTTCGTGGCGCGCTCCGAATTGTGGGAATGGGCACTTTGGTTCGGTGTTTGACGTGTCCGGCATTTATCCTCCCATGCGCGAGCGGGTTTCTACTTCGCATCTCATAGATCGATCTCCACGATGCCGTTCTCTTGTAGAGCCCGCGACTGGCACAAAATGATGCTGTTTTGCCGCTGCGCGTTGGACAATACGAAATCGCGGTGCTCGACCTCGCCACCTTGCAGGCCACATTTGCACACGCCGCAGATGCCGTCAGAGCATTTCAGGTCTATCGGGTACCCGTTGTCGATCAGAACCTCGGCTGCTGTTCTGTCCGCCGGGACGGTGAATTCCTTGTTCGATCTCGCAAGCCGCAAGATGAAGTCGTGGTTTTCGTAATCTGGCAATTCGGGCACGGAAAAGTACTCAACATGGCGCGCGTCTTCCGGAAAACCCTGCCGTTCCGCCGCGTCCATCACCCCCGACATGAAGCGCTTAGGCCCGCACGCGTAGACATGCGATCCTTCTCTATGATCTGAGAGAATGGCATCGAAGTCAGCGCGGCTGTCCTGATCGGAAAAGTGAAACTGGACTTTGCCGGCCCAATCGAAACCTTTCAGTTCGCGTACAAAAGCCGCGTCGCTCATTTTGGAAGCCGAATAGTGCAGTTCGAAGTCGCTGCCCGCAGCAAAGCATTCATGCGCAAAGGCAATCATCGGCGTGATCCCAATGCCACCGCCCATCAAAAGATGCTTTGTGCCTTCGTGCGCGAGAGGGAAGTGGTTGATTGGTTTGGAAATGAAGATTTTGCGCCCTTCGGAAAAAATTCGGTGAAGCAGCTTTGAGCCGCCACGACCTGTGTCTTCGCGCAAGACAGCGATCTGATACTTCGACCGGTCTTTGGGATTCCCGCACAGCGAGTATTGGCGCAGGTATTCAGGTGCGATGACAATGTCCACATGCGCACCCGCTGTCCATTCTGGCAAAGGCCCGCCGTCAAGCGAAGAAAGCTCATATTTGGTGATGCCATCTGTCATCTGTTCCGCCTTCGTCACCTCGACACGAATGACCGGCGCTTCATCTGGCGGACCCAGACTGTGCGAAGTTGGAGTTTCCACGCCCTCAACCAAACGGCGCTGGTATTCTTTTGCCGTGATCAGCGCCTGATAGGCCTCAATCCCCTTTTCGCGATCCATAGGAAATGGAAACGGCCAAGGGGGCGGCGCAAGATCGGCAGGATAAACGGCAAGCGTCTGATCTTGGTAGCTTAGCTTCAGATCGGTCTGCAGTTGGCGGTTATTCGGCGGCTCGTCTTCGGCGTTGATCATCTCGCAGGAGCCATCTGGATGCCACTTCAGATCCCACCACCAGCGTTTTTCGGGTTGATCTGACCGTTGCCGACCAGATCATCCATCTTTGCCAATATGCCCGCCATCGCGGGCACATTCATCGCCATCCACCGCAGGGGGCGTTCGTGCTGCAATCCTTCCACATTCCAGGGGCATGTCTTCATACAGCGCCCGCACATGGCACCGCCCTTTTGCGTCAACCTGTAGGTGGTGCATTTCTGGCTGTCCGATTTCCAGATTTCATACCCGTTAAACATCAGCTTTGGCCCCGCCGTGATAGCCCCAGACGGACACTCCCGCGCGCATTTGTTGCAGGCCTCACAAAAGGCCTGCATTCCGAAATCAATCGGTTTGTCATGGGTAAGCGGCATGTCGGTCGTGATCACACCTGATTTCAGGCGCGGCCCCAGGAACGGGTTTACGATCACCTCGCCAATGCGACTAACCTCTCCCAAACCAGAGAGCAGCAGCAGCGGAGGATGGACAACTTCACTCTGAATGTTTGTGTGAACCTGTGCCTTGTATCCAAGGTTTCGGATATGTTTCGCCACGATCCCGCCCAGCAATGAGAACCGCAGATAGGCGCGCATGGATTGCACAACAGCAATCCAGTCGTCGCCGGACGATCCCTCGGTCGTGTCGAACCCTTGATCCACGATAAAGCTGATGGCGTTGGGATGTTCAGGCGTGATCGGGTCACCGTTAGCGTCATGCGAGTACCACACCCAATCGGGGCAGCGAGAGATGCCGACCGCATCTGTGCCTAGAAAATAAGCGAGCGCCTTGATCCCGTCTGCGTTTAATTTTGGATCGCGCGCTTCTTGGTCTATCTCGGGCACGCGGGGACCATCTTGCAATACCAGGAACGCCCCCAGTGGCCTTCTGAGGGCCTGCGCAAGTGGGGATTTCTGCGCGAAGTATCCACCCTTCGATGCGTCTTGATTGGCTTTCCCCATATCTCCGAATTTGGAACGCGCGAACATATCGGCGCGTTTGGGCACCCGCGCAACGCGCGCCTCGTCAATATAGGTCGTCGGGGTATCGACGCGCTTGAGCGTCTCAAACGGGTGCGGTCCACTGGCATAGGATCGCTTGGCAAAGGGATCGAGCGTCAGCGCATTTTTTGCTGAACCATACCCCAGGGACCAGGCCACGCCAGAAGTGAGGGATGCTGGTTGCTCTGAAAGAGGCGCGATTGGCTGATCCGGTGTCATCTCGAAGTCGGTCGAAACCACGGCGACTTGGAACCTGTCCTGAACGAAGGGGTTTACCAGCTTGTCGCCTTCCACAGTGGCCAAGCCCGCCGCAACAGTCAGATGATTGAGATCAACATCGGATGCCGAGCCACTATGCGCCCGCGCGTCATATCCCAAGACGCGCAAGTAATTTGCCAAAACCACAGCCGTCTCAGTCGCGCGTACCGAACCACGATGCGCTGCCGCGCCCTGCATCCAAAGATATCCCGCCTCGTCGGGCTCCGGATCACGGCTGAAAGGATACAGAAGCACGATCGCGTGAGTATGCCCATCCATCGACTGGGGCGGCGCCTCCATGGCGTCTTTCAGATCGGCCATCATGGTCTCGATGCCCGCAGCGAGCGACTTGACTTGTTTGGTTTTCAGCTCCTCAGCCAGCCGTCCTATGCCCTCATTTCGGATGGGTTCTTCAAGCAGTGCAGCAGGGTCCATCCGCGCGATGCCAACCATCGGTGCATCCTGAAAATACGCAAAAGACTTGATGTGGCGTGCGCGCTCGTCCGGGTCCTCCGGGCATGTGGCCTTTTTCCTGGAGACTAGACCATCGCGGATCGCATCAAGCATCGACTGGTATTCATCCAACGCACTAACCAGCGTGTTCGAGCGCGCGCCGTGCCCGTAGTTCAATGGCCGCATCTGTGGCACGCGCGATGAGGTCCCGCCTTGAGACCGCTTCATCCGTTCCAGTGGGAACGGCCCCAAATGAAACGCGCGTTTCCTGTTTGAGAAAATCGGGCTGGTCATGCGCGGGCTTTCAACATCTCAGTGACGTTTGATCGGCTTGGCGTCCACAACCACGCGAACTTCTTTTTGAATGTGCCTCTCCACCGTCGGTTTGCCCGACCCGCCGTCCGGCTCGCCCCAGATCAGGGTCAATTCCTGCCCGTCAACAGCCAGATCAGTCCGGATGGACGCGAGCGAGATGCAACTGCGCTCCGCTTCGGAATATGCCGGGTAGAACGACACGCCGACGCCTTCATCTTGCAGCATCACACGGTCGCCGGGCGCCACTGTATAGTTTCCCGCCGGCAGTTCGATTTTCTTGTATCTGTCGCCGTCAGAGAACCCGCTGGCATAGATGTCCACAACATCCTGCTGGTTCCAGACAAGGCGCACTTTCTTTAGTTTGTCTTGCGGCGCCATGGCCTCAAGCGCTTCGCGGCCGATAAAATCATGGTCGAACTTAGCCATGAAGCCATAGCCAAGATCGTAGGGCGTGCGGTAAAAATCCTCGACGCGACCAGTGGCCAATGAGCCGCCAATCGCTTGCCTTCCCTCTGGCCCATTCGCAGGCAGCCACTCACGATAGCCACGCATTTTCTCGCCTGTGTAGATGGCCGGAAGGATCGCCCCCACCCAGCCTGAGACAGCCGCTGTAACGGGATAGGTCCGCCCGCCGATCTGGGTCAGACCATATTTTTCGCCGCCCTCCAGGATCAGGCCGCGCACTGCGTCGCCTTGTTCGGAAGGCCCCCAGAACTCAAACCCCGGGAATCCTGACATTCTGTGGTTCAGGGCCACAACTTCATGTGGGCCGATTTTAAACCTTCCCATTTTGAAGAAAGGGATATCTGGCAAAGGACCGCCGTTCAGTTCTTCGAACAACTGATCAGCCTTTGGGCCCTGAACCTGATAGCGAAACCGCACGCGATCTGTCAGGTTTGGCGACGGACGGTCGATCTTCGTGACATTGACGTCGTAGTCGCCGGTCTCCGCATGATAGCGGACCCAATTCGCCGCCATCGGTTTCCCAACTATGCTGACTTCGTTCTCCTTCTCGCAGAACAGCACCGCGTCGCCGATGACTTGGCCATCAAAGTTGCACACGACATACTGCTTGGCCTGCATCGGGCCGAACCCGTCGAATGAGTTTATGCCCAAATCCGACAGCAGGCGAATAACGTCTGGCCCTTCCAGGAATACATCGGTCATGTGATGCGACATGTTCTGAAATATGACAGACGTCCGCCAGGCAATCTGTTCATCAATCCAGTTCGAAAACTCCGGCTTCACGGGAAACTGAAAACGATGGACTTCCCCATCATAGAGCATCGACCAAAGATCACCGTGTTGATCGATTTTGTCCTGAAGCGATTGATCTGCCGGAGATATCATGAAAGCTGTCCCTAAATTGTCGAGGGCAAGCCTAGATCGATCCGGCGCTGAATTCTGTCATCCAAAAAGATGACGATCTCTCAGCGGAAGCAAGGCACTTTACGCACCGGGTGCTCCGACAAATAGAGCCATCAGTTCCCGTCCCGAGCCAACACGCAGCCTTCGATACGCCCGCTGCCGCAAGGTGCGTACCGTGGCCTCTGATATGCCCAGTTCCAGCGCCGAAGCCGCAATGGATTTTCCATCTAACAACAGATCGCAGACATCTGCCTCACGCGGCGTTAGCTCTCGAAATTTGCCGACCCCTGTATTTTTGAGCCGTGTGGCATTGGCACCGTCGCCAATGCGGTGCCTTGCCGTGCCGATGATCTGATGTCTCAGTCCGATCAGCTGATGCACGACAGGCAATACTCTGCAGAGTGCCACATATTCATCTTCGCAGATCCAGCCATCTGCGTGACTTCGCAAGTAGAAGGACCGTAGCCCAGAGCGCCCGTCCTTAGAAGAGACTGCAACGCGCTCAATCACGCTATTTCTGTCGTAGATCGCCTTTCGGTCGCTACCTTCGGGCGGAGTCCAGCGATCTATCGTCACCGAATAATCGGGTGTGGATTCAACCAGATCGATGATCTTCGTCTTGGTGCCTGCATCAGCAAGGATAAGATCCGCATCGCGCTGAAACCTATAGTCACTGATGCGGCCTGACCAGAACGATAATACCGGATTTGGCGCATTGAGATTGGCAATATGGTAAGCACCAAAGCTTTCGATTCGAGTGATATTTGATAGAAATTTCAGTGCCACCGCACCAAAGTCTTCCTTCGGCGCGCAGGCGATCAGCCTTTCCAAACCGACTGGATTTTCGAACGTGTGTGTCTTTGCTTGTGCCATGACCCTCAATAGCAGATGAAACATCAAAGTGCAGGTTAAGGATCGTCATACGCGGACTTGGACTTCTGTTGCCTGAGTGCTTGAGAAAAAATGACAACGTCCGATCTTCGTGAAACAGCAAAACACTGAGCGGGCGCAGCCCGGGTCAGTTTTTTGCCTTGCCCTTTTCGCCACGGACGCGAAGCGCGCCAAGCGGCCGTTCAGATAGAGAATCCCATCGGCAGCAAAGTCCTGCATAGCGGTCATTCCCAGTAGCCAACTTGAACGTCGGCCCCGCGCGACAACGCACCAATTCGCTACGTTTGCGCTTATGTAAGCTTACGCTGCGCCAAGCTGGAGCTCGACTACTTTTGGTCGTCTATTGATTCAGGAGTCCAGCAATCCGAATTTCAGCCAAGGAAAACTAATTGATATTTTTGGACGACGCTTTACAAAAACAGCCATGGCAAACCAAGATCGCCAAACGTTCGACATCGTTGTTTTCGTAAGCCCGCACTTCAATGTTTCGGCAACTACCTCTTTTGTTGATCCTTTCCGCATCGCGAACTACCTTTCGGGATCATCTCGATTTTCTTGGACCTATGCCTCTGATGTTGGCGGCCCAATTGAGTCCAGCAGTGGCTTAGTCGTTGAAACTGTGCCCCTGCTGAATGTGACCAATCGCACACCATGGCTGGTTCTCGTCAGCACAAGTTGGACCCCCGAACGTCACGTGACGCCTCAGTTCAAGGTCGCGCTTCAGAAATGGGATACGGCTGGCGCAATCATTGGTGGATTGGATACGGGTGGGATTGTTCTAGCGCAGTCTAGATTGCTTAAAGGCAAAACCGCAACAGTTCATTATGAACACATTGACGCGTTCGCTGAAATTGCACGCGAGACTACGGTTTCCGAAAACATGTTCGTCATGGATAAGAGGGTTTTCACGTGTTGCGGCGGGACAGCTGCTACCGATCTGGGACTACGCTTCGTTCATTCTGTTGCCGGTGAGAGCATCGCCAACGCATCTGCGCGATATCTTTTCCACCACACAGTGCGCGGTGAAGGGCAGTCTCAAAACCCCAAGGATATGGAACCGCTGGGTTATGTCACATCCAGCATTGTCCGAGAGGCCATTGATCTGATGGAAGCGCATTTGGAGACGACTTTGTCGATCCCATCAATATCAGAGAGGCTTGGTATCTCGCAAAGGCAGTTGAGCCGCTTGTTTCGGCAGTATGTTCAGAAGTCTCCGGTTGAGTACTATCGAGATATCCGTCTTGACCGCGCCCGAGGGTTGGTCACTCAGACCGAGTTGAAATTCAGCGAAATTGCGCAGGCGTCAGGGTTCAATGGACAAGTTCATTTCAGCCGCGCCTATCGCAACCGGTTCGGTTTGACACCAAGTTCTGATCGCATTGAAGGCCGTGTCCCCTTCGAGTTTCGCGCGTGGCCGATGTTCAAGCCCGATATCAAGTCCGAAGGTGTCTCGTAGCTCTTTGCATCGCTACGAGCATCTCATCGCGCTGCGCTGATAAGCCCTCGGTGCTTTGTCCCTGCGCTTGCGCATCCATCCCATCGACCAATTGTCTAATCACATCATCATTCAAGCGTGGATCACCAAGATCGTCCCACCACCCGTTGAACGTGTCTTTGAAGTGGTCACAAAAGGCTTGTAGGCCTCCTTTACCAGCGCCCAAGTGGAACAGAGAAGTTGGCCCCATCGCGGCCCATCGTAATCCTGGCCCAGCCCACATCGCTTTGTCGATGTCTTCGACACTTGCGACACCTTCAACTGCCATATGGACGGCCTCGCGCCAAACAGCGGCTTGCAATCGGTTGGCAACATGTCCTGGCAAGCCCTTTCTGATCCGGATCGTCACTTTGCCGATATCGCGGTAAAACGCTTCTGTGCGGTCAATTACATCTGAGCCGGTGGCGTGGTTCGCGGTGAGTTCGACCAGCGGGATAAGGTGCGGCGGGTTGAATGGGTGGCCAAGGATCAGCGGGCTTGGGTCACTCCATCCTGTCTGCAATGCTTCCAGTGTCAAACCTGATGTTGAACTTGAGACGATAGCGTTCGCACACAACGCAGGTTCGATTTTTGCGTAAGTTGCATGCTTTATCGTCAAGCGCTCTGGTACGTTCTCCTGAACGAATTCTGCATCTGCCACGGCTTCTGCCGCCGTTGGCACGAAGCTGATGGCATCAGGTGTCGCGTGGTCAGTAAGCCCCAGTTCTTCCAGCGCCGGCCAGGCTTTCTTGACATAGGCGCGTACGGTGTCTTCGGTGTTTGGATCAGGGTCAAAAACGCTCACACTTCGACCAGCGGCAAGGAACAATGCGGCCCAGCTTGCCCCGATAACCCCGCCGCCCAGAACAGCTGTTCTTTCTATCTGTGACATCAGAACAATCCCGGATTTAGGGGAGGCCGCCGTCATTCCACCATCAACCGTAAAGAGCTGCCCCGTTGCAAAGGATGCCTCGTCAGAAGCCAACCAGAGCGCCATCGCTGCGATATCCGCGGGTTTGCCGAAACGCTTTACCGCATGCCGTGCCAACGCATCGGTCTTGGCCTGTGTGGGGTCATTGGCTAAATCAAACCCGGCGTCCAGCATGCCTGTTTCAATCCACCCCGGGCAGATTGCATTGCAGCGAACCGCAGGACCATGATCCACTGCGATCGAGCGGGTAAGCCCATGCACAAATGCCTTTGATGCATTGTAGAGCGCCATCGACGGATCAGCGACATTGCCCGAGATCGAACCGATGTTGATAATCGAACCACCCGCTCTCATGAGCGGGATCAATGCGCGGCAGACATTAAAAACACCTTTGGCGTTGGCCCCCATGACCAAATCCCAATCCGCATCGGTGCTATCCACGACAGTTTTCTCGACTTGCACACCGGCATTGTTCACGACGATATCCAAGGTGCCAAGTTCTTGCGCGGCTGCACCAACGGCTTTGGCATCAGACACATCCAGTGACAGCCAGCCAGCCCCGAAACCATCCGGTGCTGGCCCACGGCCACAGGTGATGACTTCGGCACCTTCTGCAATAAATTGATCAACAATTCCGCGACCAATCCCTTGCCGACCGCCAGTCACAAAAGCACGCTTGCCAGCCAACCGCATCAGTGTGCCACCATAACGTGACGGATCGCTGTATAGGCATCCAGCGCATAAACGGACATGTCACTGCCGGTGCCAGAGCCTTTCATTGCCGCCCATGGCATTTCGGGTGTGGCGACCCCGTGCGTGTTGACCCAAGTGAACCCATAGCGCAGTTTTGAAGTCATCTGCATCGCGCGACCGACATCGCGCGTCCACACGGATGATGCCAATCCATAGTGCCCGGAGTTGGCGATGTTCAGCGCCTCTTCAGCGTCTAAAAACCTTGAAACTGTAACCACTGGGCCAAAGACCTCGTTGCAGGCGACCTCGGCATCATTATCGACGTTTGCGATGACTGTTGGTTCATAAAAGAACCCGTTTCCCTCGCCAGCGTTTCCGCCCGAAACGACCTCGGCCGCACTGCGCGCACGATCTACAAAACCAGCGACACGATCTCTTTGAGCCGCCGATACGAGCGGCCCCATTTCGGTTCTCTCTGCTTTCGGCGCTCCGATCTGGATTTGACCAACCTGATCTGCAATCGCCGCGACAAGTTTGTCATAAGCTTGATCTGCCACCATTACACGGCAGGGCTGTGCACAGTCCTGACCCGCGTTAAAATAACTGCCATAGCGGATCGTTTCTGCGACAGCATCCAAATCGGCGTCATCAAAGACAATGACCGGAGCCTTGCCGCCAAGTTCGAGATGCACATGCCTGATCTGCTGCGAAGCTGCCCGCATCGCTGCCATGCCGGTGGCGGGTGACCCGGTCACACTGATCCCCTCCATTTGCGGGCTTTTGATCAAGGTATCGCCGACGGTGGCCCCACGTCCATGAATGACATTCAGCACCCCCTTCGGCAAAACATCCTGGAGCAACTCGGCCAGCCGCAGCGTAGAAAGCGGTGTAACTTCAGAAGGCTTTAACACAACTGGACACCCTGCCGCGATGGGAGCGGCGATTTTCCAAGACGCCATCATCAAAGGGTAATTCCAAGGTGCGATGGCCGCAATTGGGCCAATTGGATCGCGCCGGATCATAGAAGTGTGGCCTGCTACATATTCTCCTGCAGCAGACCCCGTCATTGTCCGCGCGGCCCCAGCGAAAAATCTGAAGACATCAATCGTGAGCGGCATTTCATCGTCATGGGCGGACGGCCAGGGTTTGCCGACATCGAGGCTTTCAAGTTCTGCCAGTTCTTGACTATTTGCCGCGATCACATCCGCGATTTGCAGTAGAAGTGCTGCACGCTCGGCCGGCGGAACAGCGCTGAAGGTGTCAAACGCCTCCTGTGATCCGCGTACTGCGGCGTCTATTTGGGCGGGACTGGCTTCATTGACCGCACCAATCGCTTCGCCTGTGGCCGGGTTAACAACGTCAAGCGCGTTCCCATCGCCTGCGACCATCTCGCCATTGATCAACATGTTCCTGTGCATATTTCTCTCCCTAAAACCCAACCTGATCGCCGCCTTTAAGGGCAAGTCGCGCCCGTGCCTCTGCCGGTGTGGCCACCGTGAGGCCGAGGTTTTCGATGATTGTGCGAATGCGGCTCACTTGTTCCGCATTTGATTTTGCCAGTTCCCCTTTGCCGATGAACAGGCTGTCCTCTAGCCCCACCCGCAAATTGCCACCGCGCATCGCGCTTTGAGTGGCAAAGGGCATCTGGTGGCGGCCAGCCGCAAGGACCGACCATTCGTAGTTTTCAGCGCCAAACAGCTTATCTGCAGTGTTGTGCATATGGGTCAAATGATCGGGGTCGGCGCCAACACCGCCTAGAATGCCAAAGACGATTTGGACGAAGAACGGGGGCTTGATCAGCCCCTGATCAATGAACCATTTGACGTTGTAGAGATGGCCCAGATCATAGCATTCAAACTCAAACTTCGTTCCGTGATCCCCGCCCAGTTTTTCAATCGCATAACGGATCGTTTTGAAGGTGTTGGGAAAAATGAAATCTTCGGTCATCTCCAAAAAAGGACGTTCCCAATCATGCTCAAACTCGGTGTATTTCTCCAGCATTGGGAAAATGCCAAAGTTTAATGAACCCATGTTCAGCGAGGCCATCTCGGGGCTGCTTGACGTTGCCGCCAGCAGCCGGTCGTCCATTGACATGCCCAAGCCACCACCGGTTGAGACATTCATCACGGCATCCGTGGCCTGCTTGATCACCGGCAAAAACTGTTTGAACAACTCTGGTCGGGGATCAGGTTTACCCGTTTCGGGATGGCGCGCATGTAGGTGGATGATCGAGGCACCCGCCTCTGCCGCCTCGATGCTGGCCTGGGCAATCTCCGCCGGTGTGATCGGCAGGTAGGGTGACATGGAGGGCGTATGAATGCCGCCCGTCGGTGCACAGGTGATGATGACCGACTTGGGCATCAAAGCTTCATCTGTTGCACTTGAGCGGACAGTCCCCCGTCAAGCACCCAGAGTTGACCAGAGGCATAGCGCGCCTCGTCGCTGGCCAACCAATTGACGAGATTGGCAATGTCTGTCGGCGTGCCATAGGTCCGCATTGGATGCACATCGCGCACCGCCTTTTGCAGCGTTTCGATATTGCCGCCACCGCCGCCCGAGCCATCGCCGTCGAAAAAGCTCTGCAACATCGGCGTGTCGATATAGCCGGGGCAAATCGCATTGACGCGGATGCCTTCGGGGCCGTGATCGCAGGCCATAGCACGCGTCAGAGCATGCACAGCCCCTTTGGTTGCGCAATAGGCGGCCAGGCCCGGATCAGCGATAAAGCCATCTTAGGAGCCAAAGTTGATCAGGCTTGCACTACTGCCCGACTTTGCAGCTTCTCGCATGAGCGGAAGGGCGTATTTGGAGGTCAGGAACGTGCCGGTAGAATTGACCGCAAAGCTCTGGTTCCATTCTTTAAGCGTGGTTTCTTCGACCGTCTTTTCAATCTCTATCCCAGCCGCATTCACGAGGATGTCGAGCTTGCCATGCGCCTCGCGCACCTTATCCATCGCCGCGATGGCGTCGGCTTCCTGCGAGACGTCGAGCTTGACGAAGTGACTGCCATCATCGTCATGCGCGGCGAGCGATCCTTGGGGCGTAAGATCGGCGGCATAAACGGTTGCGCCTTCTTTCACAAAGCGCGCAACAATGGCACGGCCAATCCCGCCTCTCGCGCCTGTAACAAGGGCGATTTTTCCCTCAAGTGTCATTGGTTTTGATCCTTAGTGGCGGATAGCGATAGCGGTTTGCCGCAACCGTCCAATCCATGTTGTTACGAACATATTGCTGGCTCGCGTCCGACGGCGGGTTGTAGTCCCAAGCTTCGCCCGCGCCTGCCTCCATCGCCGCATGCAGCGCGCGACGAGATCTCTGGGTTGCGATGATCTGTTCGCGTAAGGCTTCGCCGTCCCAACGCGCGGCGATTTCTTTGGCAAACATCCGCGCCGCGTTTTCATAGGCAGGGTCAGCAACGCAGTTGGTCGTCTCCATTGGATCTAGGCTTAGGTCATAGAGCTGCGGCGGATCGCTATCGCAGTGGATGTATTTCAATGGACCACGTCGGATCATGATGACCGGATAGCCCGTCATTTCAGCGCAATATTCACCAATCGCTTCGTCAATGGGATCGGCTTCCCCACGCGCCAAAGGCATCAGGCTGCGACCATCAATTGGCTCCCCTATCATGCCAGTGTCGCCGCCTCCAATCTCGATAAAGGTCGGCAAGAGGTCCACCAAGGATACCGCGTTCTGAGCAGTGCCAGTGGCGACACCCGGCCCTGCCATCACCAATGGCACGCGAGCCGAGTGTTCAAAGAAGTTCATCTTGTACCACAACCCGCGCTCGCCCAACATGTCTCCGTGATCTGCCGTGACAATCACGATCGTGTTGTCCAACTCACCTGTCTCGTCGAGCGTTTGAACCAGTTCACCAATCTTGCTGTCAAAGTAGCTCACATTCGCCAGATAAGCGCGGCGCGCACGGCGCACCTCTTCCTCCGACAGGGGCACGTAAGACGCCTCGATCCCATCCATTAACCGGCGGGAAAAAGGGTCTTGGTCTTCCAAAGCTGGAGTGAACTCTGGCAGGTCGATGTCATCGTCTGAATACAGGTTCCACCATTCAGGCCGCGCTACGTATGGATCATGGGGGTGGATAAAGCTCGCCACCATCGCAAAAGGTGCTTCCTGTCCAAGCGCCTTGTCTCGGGCCGCATCAAAGAGCCAACGCTTGGCTGCAAAGCCGACTTCATCATCGTAATCAATCTGGAACGTCGCATGGGCCAAACCGCTCTCTTTGACCGTTTGCATGTTGTGATACCACTTATCGATCCGCTCGTCCGGCGCTTCCCAATCAGGTGTCCATGCAAAATCTGAAGGGTAGATATCTGTTGTCACCCTATCTTCAAATCCATGCATCTGATCAGGACCGACAAAGTGCATCTTGCCCGAAAGGCAGGTTCGGTAGCCGAGTGATTTGAGGTAGTGCGCAAACGTCGGCACTGAGGCTTTGAATTCGGATGCGTTGTCATAGGCCGCGATCCGGCTGATGTGTTGGCCTGACATAAATGCAAACCGCGAAGGTGCACAAAGGGGTGAATTGCAATACGCAGCATCAAAGCGCATCCCACGAGCAGTCAATGCATCAAGATGGGGTGTTTTTGCGACCCTATGTCCATATGCCCCTGTGAAGTGCGGAGCCAATTGATCCGCAATGATCACAAGGATGTTCGGACGCGTCACGCGGCACCTTTGGCATAGGCGTCCAGCACAAGACCGTGGAAGTGATGCACGGCATGTTCAGATTTTCCTGATCCATCCGGGTCATTGACGATCCGGCCTTGCGTGAAAGCAGGTGTGTTCATGCCACGCTGCACGCTCTCGACTAAGTTGATATCTTCTACCTGCAAGACTTCGTCCAGATAACGGATCGCATCGAGTTCCATCGCATCAGGCTCGGGCGTCTCAAGGAAGAAATCGTAGGTCTCCAACGTCCTGTCCGGACCAACAGGAATAATGTTCAGAACAATCATGCTAGAACGCCCGGGGTACCGCATCAGGCATGTTGTCGGGTAAAGCCACCAAACGGCATGTGTCTTCACAGTTGCATTCGACACGTCATATGCGGCATTCGGGCTATTGCCTGCATCGGCCATGTGGCTGGAATAGATGCCGTAGGTCGTAACCTTGTAGGTATCCATATCCACCAGATCGCAGAAGTCTTTATGCGCCGTCGGGCAGTGGTAGCACTCAAGGAAGTTATCCACGACGTTCTTCCAATTTGACTTGATGTCGTAGGTCAAACGGTGCCCGAAAGTCAGTTGATCAACATCCGGTGCCCAATGCCGCACTTCGGTTTCCAAATCTCCGGACTGATCAGACAATGACGCAGCTTTGGGGTCCAGATTAACGAAAACAAATCCACAAAACTCTTCTACTTGCACCGCATCGAGACAGATTTCGTCAGTTCTAAAGTCCTCAAGATTTTCGGTATGAGGCGCGCGGGCCAGTCGCCCATCAAGTTTGTAAACCCATGCATGATACGGGCACATGATCCTTGACGTATTACCTTCACCGGATAGCAACTCATGGGCTCGGTGTTTGCAAACATTATAGAAGGCGCGAAGTGTGCCTTCTTTGTCTCGCACCACCGCGATAGGCTGGCCAGCTATTTCAATTGTCACATAAGAACCTGGTTCACGCGTTTTTTCGGCGTGACACACCCATTGCCAAGTTTTGGACAGGACAGAGCGGAGGTCAGCGTCAAACCATTTGTCTTCGGTGTAGGCTTCTGCCCGCAGAGAACTAGAGCGCGATGGATCTTGATCATATCCAAGAGAAATTGATTCTATATCTGTCATGTCGTCCCTCCCAGGGTCATGACAGGTTATTTCAAGCGCAGCTCTGCGATATGCGAAATTGGACGCGAATTTGATCTTTTTAGAAGCAGGCATCTCATTGTTAGCCCACCCTGAGGTCAAATTCGCCCATGCAGTTCAAGATTCCGCCCACACATACAATGCGGTCGTTCGCGCACGCTGCAGCATCAAACACTGCGGGCTCATTGCCGCCATCGGAGGCGCTGCAGCATGCGGCGCGTCAAGCTGGTGCGCCACCTCAGCAGCGCCCCTTAGCAGACGCTCACCTTTGCAACTGATGCTGCGATGCAGTTTCTCGAAAGCGGACGTTGCTGTCCTTGCGATTTCGCCAAGCCTCATTCTTTCATCAGTTGCTTGATCCGCCCTTAATGCAGCAGTCTCAAGACAAGAGCTAACCATCGCACTGGTGTTATATCTAGTGCTTTGAGCGACTGCTCTATGATGGCGCCAGTCATGTCAAAATTGCATTCCAGCGTTGCAATATCTTCGCTTCTACCGACTCTATTTTGGGCCTAAATGCCCCGATAGTTTTCAACTCGAAGCAGGATAGTGCAAAATGTCTGATACGCTCAAAATCGTCAAAGAAGCATCGGTCTTGATCGCACTTACGGTCGCCGTTGTTGCCGTTAACGTCGCGCTCTTGGTCATGTAAGCGAAGACCGACAAAGTTGGTATTCTATACAAGAACGAAGACCAATAGCTGCATTGAAGAGGCTGCTCTTTGAACGCTCAGGGCAGCCTTTCTTGTTCCAGAAAAGCGCGTTTCGATAGCCCAATGGAGTCGCCGCATCAGATGCGACCGACTCATTTCTGAGTATTCAAATTCGCTAGTCTCATTCGATGAAGTTGGTCTGTTGGACCAGAATATGCAGGGGCAGCGCAACTTAGTGCTCCGGCTGCCCCTTCAAAAATGTCCCTTGAAATTCATGCCTTTAATCAACGCCGTGCCTTTGTACGAGCGCAATGGGCAGCAGAAACCGAGATGGTGATCATGTGCGTTGCGAACAAATCCTTGCGCGATCAGCACTTATACCCCTATGCTTAACCATAGGGTAGCCTACGTTCAAGGCCGCTGCCTCAAGAAACATACCAACAGACTGGAGGACCCCATGTCATTCATCTCACGCCTCATTACGGGGACCGCAGCGGCAGCCCTGCTTGCGACCACTGCATCCGCTGACACACGCCTACGCATCGCTGGAACTGTTCCGGCTGAGCACTTTGGAAATGCTGTTCTCGAACAAATGGCACAGGACATTGAAGACGCCGGCGTTGGGCTGGACGTGAAGTATTTCCCTGCAGGCCAGCTGGGCTCGGGCGAAGAACTGCTTGAAAGCGCGATCCGCGGCGAAGTTCAAATGGTGCACGCCACGGTTTACGCTCAGAAAGACCCGCGCCTGGAAATCAACAGCCTGCCCTTCATGGTGACAACCAAAGCAGAACTGGATGCGGTCTACGGCGATCCCGGTTCAGAATACAACAAAATCCTCGAAGAAATCCTGACGTCGTTTGGCATTCAGCCGCTCGGGACGATTGGCGAAGGCCTCATCGGGATGATCGCGACCGAACGTCCTGCCGATCCGACGAATATCGCAAGCCAGGGCATGAATGTACGGGCATGGTCGTCCCAGATCGCGAAGCAGACGATGGAAGAGCTCGGGTACAACGTAACGACCCTTAACTGGGCGGAAGTGTTCCCTGCAGTTCAGGCCGGTACGATTGACGGCGCCATCTGCTGCACACCGGAATGGGCCTATACCACCTTTGCGGCAAGCGGTGTCGGCAACACCTACGTGCCTTATAACGCCTTCATCGAAAGCACGATGATCTACGCCAACAAGCGCTTCTATGACGGCTTGACTGACGAACAGCGTGCAGTGGTCGAAAAAGAAACCGCCGAAGCCGCCGCTGAAATCAGTGCACTCGCTTGGGAGCGAAGCCAGGGCTTCATGGACCAATTGAAGGAAGCCGGCTGGGAAATCGTCGAGTTCACTCAGGAAGAGCGCGACGCAATCAAGGCGCACATCGAAGCAACGGTATGGCCTAACGTCGCCGATGTCGTCGGCCAGGACATTCTTGATCGTTTGACCGCCAACTAGAGTTCCCAGAAGTGGGCCGCATCGTTCGGCCCACTTCAATCAACCTGGAGCGGTTCCAATGATAGAACTTGCCGATCAGTTGCCTCCAAAGATCGGGGTGACCATCAAAAGACTCCTGAAGATCAAATCCTTTTTCCTGATCATCTCGACGTTCGTCCTTGCCCTGACATTCTTCTTGGTTGTTGTGTTTCGCTACGTCCTTGAAAGTGACCTGTTCGCCTATGAAGAGTGGCTGCTGCCGATGTGCTTTTGGCTCTTCTTCCTAGGCAGCGCGGTCGGAACCTACGACGACACACAGATCAAGGCGGACATTCTTGAGGAGTGGTTCAAAAACCCCCGTGCCATTTGGATGAGGCGGGTCATCATTACCGCCATCGAACTAATCGTGTCGATATTCCTTGTCTATTGGGCGGTTCTCATGCTGCAGGACGAGATCGCCTCTTATCCACAGTGGCAGACAACCATCGCTCTGCGCATCCCCTTCTTTGTGCCGCGTCTCGGCATTTTCGTCGGCCTTGTTTTCATGGCGTTCTACAGCGCGCTTCACCTCTACGTGCTTTTGAAACTGGGCGTTGACGCCGTCACACAAAAAACCACCGCAGCCAAGGAGACGGCAGTATGATTATCGCTCTCTCTGTCGTCCTCATCTGCGTTCTGCTCTTTGCCGGAATCTCCGTGCCGCTTGCCTTTGGTGGCGTGTTGATCTTTCTCGCCTATACCGGCGGCCATGATGTGTCCGGGTTCATGCCGACGGGGCATTGGAAACTCAACACCGTCGTCATCCTCGTGATTCCGCTGTTCATTCTCGCCGGTGACATCATGAAGAACGGCAAGATCGCGGCGCCGATCGTGGATCTGGCGGAAATGCTGCTCGGCCGTATCCGTGGCGGCCTGTCTGGTGCCTCCGTTGTGGCGAGCGCAATGTTCGGCGCAATCTCCGGAAGTGGTGCGGCCACGCTAACCTGCATCGGGTCGGTGATGATGCCGCATCTGCGCAAGGCAAAGTATCCAGACGGTTTTTCCGCGGCCCTATTGGTCGCGGCCAGCCCGCTTGGCCTGCTGATCCCGCCAAGTTCAGCCCAGTTGATCTATGCCTGGTTGACGCAGCAATCCGTGTTGAAGTGCTTCCTGGCGACGGTCCTGCCCGGCCTGATCGTCGCGTCTCTGCTTGTCATCATCAACCTGATCATGATGCGCAAGAATGACGACATCATTCTGCCCGAGCATCAGGATCAATTCGTCAAAGCATTCAGTAAGAAGACAATGTTGGCGTTCCCAGCACTGATGATGCCGATCATCATCCTGGGGGGCATCTACGGCGGCATTATGACCCCGACGGAAGCCGCAGGCGTCGCTGTGATCTACGCTATTCCAATCGGTTTCTTTGTCTACAAGGGCTTGACCTGGAAGATCTTCATGGAGACGCTCAAAGAGTCGTCCGTGACCATCGGCGTTGTCATGGTGATGATCTTCATGGTTCTGATCGTCAGCCGTTTCTTGATCTTTGAAGATATCCCCGGGTTGGCTGAGGATCTGATCTTCTCAATCTCTGAGAACCCGATTGTCGTCCTGTTGATGATCAACCTCACGATGATCCTGATCGGTATGATCATGGATGACTTCAGTGGACTAATCCTGAGCGCCACGCTGCTTTTGCCGATTGCCAAAAGCGTCGGCGTCGACCCGATCCATTTTGCCGCGATCCTGGGCGTCAACCTCGGGATGGGCAACATCACTCCTCCGACCGCACCGCTGCTGTTCTTGGGCGCGCGCGTGACGGGTGCGCCGGTGCAGCGCATGCTTGGGCCGACGATGATTTTCATCATCTTCGCGTGGCTCCCGACGCTTGCGCTCACGACCTTCGTGCCCGGCGTAGCGCTGTGGCTGCCAGAACTTCTGCTGGGGTGATGGTCGGATGACACGCCACTATTCCGCGCTGTCGGTCATTCGTGAGGGTCTCAAGGGACATACTGGCTGGGCCCCGCTCTGGCGGAGCCCGGCACCAAAAGAGGCCTACGATATCGTTATCATAGGCGGTGGCGGACACGGGCTGGCAACTGCGTACTACCTGGCAAAAAACCACGGGTTGAATAACGTCGCAGTGATCGAGAAAAGCTGGCTTGGCGGCGGCAACACTGGGCGCAATACGACTGTCATCCGGTCGAACTATTTCTACCCCGAAAGCACGGCGCTTTATGACCTGTCGGTTCGGCTTTACGAGGGGCTGTCCAAAGACATCAACTATAATGTGATGTTCTCGCAGCGCGGCATGATGGTACTTGCGCATTCTGATGCTGAAATGGAAATGTCGGCGCGGACGGTCAATGCCATGCAGCTTGGCGGTGCCGATGCGGAACTGCTGGACGCCAAGGGTGTGCAGAAGAAAGCACCGGTTCTGAATTTTCGTGACGATGCGCGCTATCCGATCCACGGCGCGATTTTTCAACCCCGTGGCGGAACAGGACGTCACGACGCGGTCGCCTGGGGATACGCCCGCGCAGCGGACCGCCACGGGGTCGATATCATCCAGAATTGTGAGGTCACGGGCTTTCTAATTGAGAGCGGCGAATGCAAGGGCGTTGAAACGACGCAAGGCCCGATCAAGGCCGGCCGCGTGGGCGTGGCGACTGCGGGTCATTCGTCGGTTCTGGCCGAAATGGGCGGCTATCGGTTGCCGCTTCATTCCTACGCATTGCAAGCATTTGTGACCGAAGCGATCAAACCCTTCATGGACACTGTCGCCTTCTCTCCCATGACCGGCAGCTACTTTAGCCAGTCGGACAAAGGTGGCCTGGTGATCGGCGGCGGGCTGGATCGCGTCCCCTCCTACGGACAGCGCGGCAACACGCCGACGCAGGAAACGGTTCTGGCGGGCATCATCGACATGGCGCCGGCCTTAGCCAAGGTTAAGCTGCTGCGTCATTGGGCTGGGATCGTAGATGTGAGCCCCGACAGTTCCCCATTGATCGGACCTACGAGCACAGAAGGCATCTACATCAACTGCGGCTGGGGAACGGGCGGTTTCAAAGCTATTCCGGCGGGTGGTTACCTGTTCGCGTACCTGCTTGCGAACGGCAGCCACCACGAAATCAGCCGCCCGTTTGACCCCTTAAGGTTTCAAACGGGGCACCTTGTCGATGAGGCTGCCGGGTCCGGCATTGCGCATTGAGGGTATAATAGGATGCAACAGTTCCCCTGCCCATTCTGCGGACTGCGCGACGAGCGAGAGTTCCATTTTGCCGGTGAAGCCGGAAAAACGCGGCCCGATACGACCAAAGACATCAGCGACGCAGAATGGTCCGCGTATCTGTACGAATGCGCCAATGCCAAGGGCCGTTCCCGGGAAATCTGGGTCCACACGACTTGCCAAGAGTATTTCATCATGACGCGGAACACGGTGTCGATGGAGGTGCTTGGAACCGAGACGCTTCACGAGGAAACAGCATGAACGGTTTACGCCTTTCATCCGGTGGTCTGATTGACCGCGCAAAACCGATTGGGTTTACCTTTGACGGAAAAAGCTATCAGGGTTTTGAGGGCGACACCGCCGCTTCGGCCTTATTGGCGGCTGGCGTCCGCATCTTTGCCCGTAGCTTTAAATATCACCGCCCGCGCGGGGTTTGGGGCGCTTGGTCCGACGATCCAAACGCGATAGTCGATGTTGAGCTTGGTGGAGTGTCCTACCCGAACTGTCAGGCAACAACGACGACACTGTCAGAGGGTATGGCGATCCGGTCGATCAACGCATGGCCATCGGCCGAACGCGACGTGAAGGGTGTGCTCGATCTGGCCCATCGGTTTTTGCCTGCCGGTTTCTACTACAAGATGTTCATGTGGCCCGATTGGCATCTGTTTGAGCCAACCATCAGAAGAATGGCGGGTCTCGGTTCGCTTGGGCAGGAAGTTTCCGACGAATACCAAGCAGCAATCATTCATGAGCACTGTGAGGTGCTCATAATCGGCGGTGGGCCTGCGGGTTTGACGGCCGCGCGCAAAGCGGCGGAAATCGGCAAATCGGTCTTGCTGGTTGATGATCACCCGGACATGGGGGGCAGCCTCTATCGCATGAAATTGCACAATGGCGTGGACGCGTCTGATTGGGTGTCCGACCATGTCAGAGCGATACAGTCCGCAGGCGGTCGCGTTTTGCCGAAAACGACAGCGATTGGCGTTTACGATCATCAAATGCTGTCCTTGGTGACAGACCGCGGGCTTGGTGTCGCGCCCATCCTGCGCAAGGTCCGAGCCGACCGTGTCATTCTGGCGACCGGGGCCATCGACAGGCCTGTGACCTTCGTAAACAACGACCGTCCCGGTATCATGTCCCTGGAGGCAGGGACGGAGTATCTGAGCCGATATAGTGTGCGCGTCGGCGCAAAAATCGCGATTCTTAGCAATCGACCGGATTCGAGTTCTTACATCAAGCAACTCGAAGATGCAGGTGCCACAGTCAACGTCTTGGACGCCACACGTCCTGATATTCGGGCAGTGGGATCCAAAACCCTTCAGGCAATCGTCGTTGGTGCCGATCGTTATGATTGCGACGCCGTTCTGGCTTCAACGGGATTAACGCCACTTATCCACCTTTGGCGGCATGCCGGCGGAAAGCTGGACTGGGACGAGGGTCGCCAGACTTTTGTTCCCGCTAACGGCCCAGAGTGGATGCGGGTGGTTGGTAGCGCAGCAGGTACGTTCGACTTTGACTCCGCTATTAACGAAGCCGCCGCTGCCGCCGTCAACGCCCCTGCACCAAAGCGCTCTGCCTATGCAGTCACGCCACTTAGGCCTGATCTGTCCA
Source organism: Sulfitobacter sp. GN1-4 (assembly GCF_055693825.1). Classification (NCBI taxonomy): domain Bacteria; kingdom Pseudomonadati; phylum Pseudomonadota; class Alphaproteobacteria; order Rhodobacterales; family Roseobacteraceae; genus Sulfitobacter; species Sulfitobacter sp. GN1-4. Next base: position 3,353,836 of record NZ_JBVFUQ010000003.1, read on the forward strand.
GCAAGGGGCGGCAGTGGATCGACTTTCAGCATGACGTTACGCTGAAGGATGTCGCCCTGGCCCATCGCGAAAACATGGTCTCTGTCGAGCATCTTAAGCGATACACGACCCTTGGCATGGCCGGTGATCAGGGAAAAACGTCGAATATCGCGGGTCTGTCAGCGATGGCGGAATTGAAGGGGCAGAGCATTCCCGACGTCGGAACGACGACCTTCCGCCCGCCGTTTGTGCCGGTCCCACTCGAAGCCTATCGCGGCGCAAAACGCGACCGTCAGATACAACCCCTGAAGCGTCTGGCACTTGAGGCGGAACATCGCGCGCTTGATGCAGCCTTGGGTGAATACGGCGGCTGGTTGCGCCCAGCCTGGTACGGCGATGGCGGTGAGGCTGCGGCTGTGGAACGCGAATGCAGAACCGCCCGTAAAGCGGCGGCGATCATGGATGGGTCAGCTCTTGGGACTATCGAAGTCATTGGCCCTGATGCGCGCGCTTTCGTGAACTTTGTCTACTACAACACGATGTCCAATTTGAAGCCGGGCAAGATCCGCTATGGCTTCATGTTGACCGAAAGCGGTTTGGTCTTTGATGATGGCGTCATGGCCTGCATCGACGACACGCGGTTCATCATATCATGTTCATCCTCTCATGCTGATGCCGTGATGGCGCATCTGGAAAATTGGCGACAAGACTCCTTCAATCCCAAGCGGGTGCATGTTCATGATACGACTGCAAATTGGTCGACCGTCACCATTGCCGGACCAAAGGCGTCAGCGATCATCGAAGAACTGGGCGTGCTTGAAGCCATGGATGAGTTTCCACACATGTCTTTCCGGTTTGGGCGTTTCGAAGGGGAAGAGGCCCGCGTGGCGCGGGTCAGCTTTACGGGTGATACGAGCTACGAAATCTCTGTGCGCAACACTGTCGTTGCCAAGCTTTGGTCCAATGCAATTGAGTCTGGAAAGAGACATGGCGCTGGCCCTGTCGGTGCCGAAGCCCTGACCGTTTTGCGGGCGGAGAAAGGCTACATCCTTATGGGCAAGGACACAGATGGGGAAACTATGCCGCATGACCTTGGTTTCGCCGCGCCGCGGATCAAAAAGACGACGGCGTTTGTGGGCGACAGAAGCTTGCACACCGCGAAAGCCAACGAAGAGAACAGGAAGAACCTCGTCGGGCTCAGCGTGCAAGACGGCGAACCGATGCTGCCGATAGGTGCGCATGTCGTGGAGGAGCAAAACGGGACCCGCAGATCTCTGGGCTACGTGACGACAAGTCACGACAGTCCAACACTGAAACGACCCATTGCGTTAGCACTTGTCGAAGGCGGCCGGGCTGCGATGGGCGAAGCTGTCAAAATATGGCACCTTGGTCAGTCCCGCGACGCCACGATCTCGCCCGCATGCGCTTTTGATCCAGAAGGGGAACGGATTGATGCGTGATGATCGTAACAAGTGGCCGATCGCGGTGGGTCAGCAAAGGCCCGATCTCATTCAAAGGCACGCAGCACTTCGCATCGTGCCCGCCCTTCGACAAACGGTCATCAGCGGGGACATCGCGGATTGCCTGGCGATGAGCGGCTGCAAGTTTGCCCTTGGTGGTGGGCCGGACATTGCACTGGGTGAAACCTACTGCCTGCGCCAGAGGCGAGATCGTGTCCTGGTCGTGAATGGACCAGAACTTAGCGACGGGTGGCACTCCGATCAAAACGTTGCCGTCTCCGACATGACGGATGCTTACTCAGTCATCCAGTTCGACGGCGTCAAAGCTGAACAAATCATCGCGACGGGAACCGAATTCGCCGTCAACCGCTCGTCGGCTTCGACATCAATGCTCTGGCATGGCTTTGGAGTTCTCCTTTATCGTTACGGGCGCGACGATCAATTTCGCATGCATGTCCGAAGCCCCCTGCTGGAGTCGGTTTGGGAAATGCTAGAAAGACAAATCGCCGTTCTGAGTGACCTTTGGGACGAGGATGCCACAAGTCGGCTTTCAAAAGAAAGGGATGGCACTAACTGTAACTGTAGAGAAGTAAGTTGATGAAAAAGAAAAGGATGTTCTTTTGACTGGTAGAAAGAGAGCACCGAAGTCGGGGTCGATTTCGGCCCAGGACTGGGTTGATGCATCTCGCGCCGTCCTGATCAAACGCGGGATCTCTGCTGTCAAAGTTGAGCCCTTGGCCAAGAAACTCGGCGTGACGCCTGGCAGTTTCTATTGGCACTTCAAAAACCGTGACGCGCTCTATCGTGCGCTACTGAAGGATTGGCTTGCCACAAACGTGCATCCTTTCATCGAAGCTTTGGAAGATGCGGCCGAGTGTCCGAAAGCCCAATATCTCGCTCTCGCATATGTTTGGGTCCTGAGCCCGCAATTTGATGCACCCCTCGACGTTGCAATCCGGGAATGGGGGAAGACCTCGAAGCTTGCGGCTCGAACAATGAAGTACGTAGATCACAAGCGCATTTCTCTTTACCAGTGGGTTTTTGAAGGGTTTGGTCACGATCCAATGTCGGCCATTGTGCGGGCGCGCACGATGTATTTCCATCAGATCGGCTACTATGCCATGCGCGTGGAGGAAGACCCCGACAAGCGTCTCCTTCAGATTCCGCATTACGCTGAGATCATCGCCGGTGACCCGTGGCTGAAGAAACTGAAGACGCCAGCCGACATCGAAGCGGCTCTCATCAATTATCCCCGACGGGAGAGTGTCGCGGATCGGATTGCGCGGCGCGGTCTGGCAAGCGTAAGCTAAACCTCAGAGATCAGGAAATACGTGGGTTTGTTTCACGACCCCGTAGACAAAACTGGTGTCGATGGAACTGATGCACCCAATTTCGTGGAGCCGCTGCCGCACAAAACGTTCGTAGTCTTCAAGGTCCGAAACCACGACTCGCAAGAAATAGTCGGCTGCCCCCGTCATCACATAGCACTCTAGCACTTCGGGAATGTTCCGAACTTCGGCCTCGAAAAGCTGAACAGTCTCGCCTGTATGTGCATTCAACGTGACGCGCACGAATACCATGATCGGATAGCCATAGGCCTTCGCGTCGGCATTCACCGTATAGCCTTTGATGGTGCCGCTTTGTTCGAGGTTCCGCAATCGGCGCAGACACGGCGATGGTGAAAGGTTCACGTGTTCGGCCAGCTCCAGATTCGTCATGCGCGCGTTTTTCTGAAGCGCACGGATGATCTTGCGATCTGTCGCATCCATTTCGGCGGTTTTTGGCATATTGTGCTAATCCTGACCGTATATGAGGCGAACTTAGCAATCTATTGCCCCACAATCCATCCCATTATAGCGCGAAGCAAAAAGGGTGCGCCATGGATACGAAGGACAAAGGGTTTTCGACACGGGCGATACACCACGGGTATGATGCTGCATCAAACCAAGGCTCGTTAAACCCGCCGGTCTACATGACCTCCACATTCACCTTCGACACTGCCGAAGCCGGTGGTGCGATGTTCGCAGGTGAGCAGCCGGGCCATTTTTACAGCCGGATTTCCAACCCGACCCTTGATCAGCTTGAACAGCGCATTGCCAATCTTGAGGGCGCAGAGGCAGGACTGGCCACTGCATCGGGGATGGGCGCCATCTCTTCCGTGTTTTGGACGCTGGTGGCAGCGGGCGACGAGGTGATCATCGATAAGACGCTCTACGGCTGCACCTTTGCCTTTTTAACGCACGGACTGACCAAGTTCGACATCTCGGTTGTGCCGGTCGATCTGACCAATCCTGAGAACCTCTCCAGTGCGATCTCGGACCGGACCAAGGTTGTGTATTTCGAAACACCCGCCAATCCGAACAACCGTTTGGTGGATATTGCTGCTATTTCGCAAATCGCCCGCAAGAATGGTGCAAAGGTGGTTGTCGACAACACCTACGCGACACCGGTTCTGACGCGCCCGATCGAACATGGTGCAGATGTCGTTCTGCATTCTGCCACCAAGTATCTCGGCGGCCACGGCGATCTGGTCGCCGGTCTGATCGTTGGATCGGCGGAGGTCATGCAGCAGGTTCGTCTGGTGGGGCTTAAAGATATGACCGGCGCTGTGATGTCTCCGTTGACGGCCATGCTGATCTTGCGGGGCCTAAAAACGTTGGAGTTGCGAGTCGAACGTCACTGTCAGACCGCAATGCGCGTGGCCGAAGCTCTGGAGGCACATCCTGCTGTGGAACGCGTGCATTATCCCGGGCTCGCCAGCTTCGCGCAGCGTGATCTGGCACAGCGTCAAATGTCAGACTTCGGCGGCATGATCCCCTTTGAGGTTGTTGGCGGCAAGGCAGGCGGCATCGCGATGATGAACCGGCTGAACCTCGTCCAGCGCGCGGTCAGCCTTGGCGATGCAGAAAGCCTGATCCAGCATCCGGCAAGCATGACGCATTCCACCTACACACCCGACGAACGCGCCGAGCACGGCATCGCCGAAGGGCTCGTGCGTCTTTCAGTCGGGCTTGAGACGGCGGACGACCTGATCGACGACCTGATGACGGCCCTGTCGGGGCACAACGCAATCGCGGCTGAATAAATCCTACGCGCGGAGGAACATATGACTGGCAAAAGACTCTTCGGTGATACCAAGAGCCAGGCTGCAAAACGACAGCCCGGGCGCTGGATCAATGAGTTGGATCGTAGTAGACAGGCGGGTCCGTTCCTGGACGCGCACCCGATGGACGGCATGGGGATGTCGACCAAGGCGGTCCATGCGGGCACCCATGATGACCCCCGCACGGGTGCGGTCGGTACGCCAATCTACCAGACGTCGACCTTCATCCTGCACGAGGAAACCTATGGCTCGATCGAGGAAGGGTTCGGGCGTGACCGTTTCATCTACACCCGTTACGGCAACCCGTCCCAATGGGCAGTGCAAGAGAAGTTGGCGACACTCGAAGGCGCAGAAAGCGCTATCGTCTTCAGCTCGGGCATGGCCGCGATTACCGCAGCGGTGATGGCCATGGTTGACAAGGGCGCGCATGTGGTTGCGGCCAGTGATCTTTATGGCGGGACCTACAACCTCTTTAATCAGGAATTTCCGTCGATGGGCATGTCGGCCACATTGGTGGACAGCTATGATCTGGAGGCCATCGAGGCCGCGATCCAGCCCAACACCCAGATCCTTTATTTTGAGGTGATCACTAACCCGGTCCTGAAGGTCGTCGATATTCCTGCACTCGTCGACATCGCAAAGCGCAACAATTTGCGCCTGATCGTGGACAGCACCTTTGCCCCGCCTCCCGTCATGAAACCGCTGGAGCTTGGCGTCGATCTGGTCGTGCACTCTGCTTCGAAATACCTCAACGGGCATTCGGACCTGATTGCTGGCGTAGTGTGCGGACCGCGCAAGCTGGTCGATATGATCTGGCCGCGACTGTTGAACTATGGCGGATCCCTCGATCCGCATGCTTGTTTCCTGCTGGAACGTGGTCTGAAGACGCTCGACATTCGAATGAAGGCGCATGAGGCCTCCGCCACGGCGCTGGCAGAGTTCCTCGAAACCCATCCCGCCGTGGAAAACGTGCTCTATCCAATGCTGCCCAGCCATCCGGATCACGCCCGCGCCAAAGAGCTGATGAAGATGGGCACCGGCAATGTGACCTTCTTTGTCAAAGGTGGCGACAGGGCTGCCCTTGCGCTCTTGGATCATTTGCGCCTGCCCAAACAGGCGACAAGCCTGGGTGGAATCGAAAGCCTGATCAGTTTGCCTTTCAACTCGTCTCAGGCGACGATGACCAGCCGTCAGCGGGCCGATATCGGCATCCATCCGGGCTGCGTGCGTCTCTCCGTCGGCATTGAAGACCCCGCCGACCTCATCGCCGATTTTGACCAAGCACTGAATGCCATTTCCTCCATGAAAGGGGCCGCATAATGCGCAACTCTATCCCGACCGCCGCCCTCAGCGAATTCGTCAACGAGGTTGCGAACGATCCCGAAGAAGGGCTGATGAGCTATGGTATCGAAATCGACTGGGAAAGCGGGACCCGTGCCCGCACATCGACCAAGCCGATGCTTGTCGGGCCGCACAAGGTCAGCCGGTCCTTCGTCTGGAAAGCGGATGAGCCGCGGCAGTTGATGGGCAACAACCACGGCCCCAACCCACAGGAATTGCTGTTGTCGGGTCTTGGGTCCTGCATGATGGTGGCCTTCGTTGCGGGGGCAACCGCCGAAGGTATCCAGTTGGAATCGGTCAAGATCGACTTTGATGGTACACTCGACTTGCGCGGCTTCATGGGTCTGGCCAGCAACGCGCCAGTAGGCTTTCCCGAAATCCGCTACACAATCCATGTGACGGGCGACGGCACGCCCGAGCAATTCGAAGAACTGCACAAGAAGGCCGTCAAACACAGCCCTAACGCTCAAACGATCCTTAACCCTGTTAGCCTGTCCGGCGACATCGTCGTCAGCCAGATCGAAGACTAACACCTCACCTCCGGGAGCCTCGTCATGACCGTTTCGCGCGCCCATCTGAAGACCGTGGAGCAATTGCTGCTTTGGCATTCGCATTGGATGATCCACCACGCGAACCATATCCGCCCCAAGGTGGACGGGATCAAAATCGGCGGACATCAGGCGTCTTCGGCCTCGATGGTGTCGATCATGACGGCGCTCTATTTCTCGGCTTTGCGCTCGGAGGATCGGGTGGCCGTGAAACCCCATGCTTCGCCCATCTTTCACGCCGCACAATACCTGATGGGCAACCAGACGCGCGAGCGGATGGAGAACTTTCGTGGGTGGGGTGGCGTCCAAAGCTATCCCAGCCGCACGAAGGATGTAGACGATGTGGATTTCTCGACCGGGTCGGTCGGGCTTGGCGTTGCCATCACATCGTTTGCATCGCTCATCCAGGATTACATTACCGCCAAGTCCTGGGGCCAGGACGCGCCGATGGGCCGTATGGTTGCCTTGGTCGGTGATGCGGAGCTTGACGAAGGCAACATCTACGAGGCCCTGCAAGAGGGTTGGAAGAACGACCTGCGTAACACCTGGTGGATCATCGACTACAACCGGCAGTCGCTTGATGGGATCGTGCGCGAGGGCCTCTTCGAGCGCATCGAGAAGATCTTTGATGCTTTTGGTTGGGACGTCGTCCGCATCAAACACGGTGCATTGCAGCGTGCCGCCTTTGAAGAGCCCGGCGGCCACAAGCTGCGCGACTGGATCGATGCCTGCCCCAATCAGGAATATTCAGCGCTCACCTTCATGGGCGGTGCAGTCTGGCGCAAGCGCTTGATGGATGACCTGGGCGACCAGGGCGATGTATCGGCACTGATCGACCGACGCAGCGATGATGAACTTGCGGAGTTGATGGAAAACCTTGGCGGCAACTGTGTATCTACAATGGCCGATACCTTCGACGGCATCGATCACGACCGCCCAACCTGTTTTCTGGCTTACACGATCAAGGGCTGGGGTACGCCGATCGCGGGCCACAAGGACAACCACGGCGGCTTGATGAACAAGACCCAGTTCAAGGACTGGCAGCAGCATATGGGTGTCGCCGAGGGTCAGGAATGGGACCGCCTCGCCGGCGTCAAGGATCCCGCTGCGCTCGAGGCGTTTCTTTCCGATGTCCCCTTCTTTGCCGCTGGTCCGCGCAGGTTTAGCGATGCCAAGGTTCAGGTCCCCGCGATTGATTTCAGCTCCGATAGAGAAATTTCCACACAGGCCGCCTTTGGCAAGATCCTCGATGATCTGTCGAAAGGTGACACTGACTTAGCCGCTCGGATCGTGACCACGTCCCCGGATGTTACGGGGACGACGGGCCTTGCCTCTTGGGTGAACCGTCGCAAGCTTTTCGCGCGGTCAGAACAAAGCGATGCGTTTATCGAGCATCGGATTCCCTCAACTGCGAAATGGGCGTTTGCCCCAGAAGGCCAACATATCGAACTGGGCATCGCCGAGATGAACCTATTCCTGCTTCTCGGTGCCGCCGGTCTGTCGCATTCGCTTTTTGGTAAACGGCTTTTGCCTATCGGGACGGTCTACGATCCCTTCGTGCATCGCGGCCTCGATGCCCTGAACTATGCCTGCTACCAAGACGCACGGTTCATGATCGTGGGCACGCCTTCTGGAGTGACGCTCGCGCCCGAGGGCGGCGCGCACCAATCCATCGGCACGCCGCTCACCGGCATGAGCCAGGATGGCCTGGCGAGTTTCGAGCCCGCCTTTGCCGACGAACTGGCTGTCATCATGGAGTGGGCGTTCGACTATATGCAGCGCGATGGCGAGGGTGACCCGGACGAACGCACCTGGCTGCGTGACGAAACTGGTGGCAGCGTTTATCTGCGTCTGGCAACCAATCCGATTGAACAGCCCGGCAAACGCCACGACGACGCCTTCCGCCAAGGTGCCATCGATGGTGCTTATTGGCTGCGTAAACCGGGACCGAACTGCGATGTCGTGATTGCTTATCAAGGCGCTGTCGCTTCTGAGGCTATCAAGGCCGCCGGCATCATCGGCGAAGGACGGCGCGACATCGGCGTACTCGCCGTAACCTCTGCTGACAGATTGAACGCCGGTTGGACGGCGGCACAGCGGGCCAGGTCACGTGGTAACGCGATAGCTCGTTCGCATATTGAGACACTGTTTTCCGAGCTACCACCACACTGCAAGATCGTCACAGCAATTGATGGGCATCCCGCGACGCTCGCATGGCTCGGTGGCGTCGCAGGTCACCAGACGATCTCGTTGGGGGTCGAGCATTTCGGGCAAACAGGTACGATCAGTGATCTCTACAAACATCATGGAATCGATGCCATTTCGATCGCGGAAAAAGTGCAAGGTCTGACACAGGGCAATGACATTCGCATGCCAGTGCGCGCATGACGGACCAATCTACATTTTCGCAAACCGCAAGAGTTCCCCAAGTTTAAGCGGACCCTTGGTGTCACCGCCGAAAGGTCCGCCATCTTTAGGCCAGTTCCCAAATTGGCCCAGGGAAGAACTTAGCTGAACTGCCTGGCCATGAAGTCCAACAGACCCTCTGGGTGCTGATTGAAGTACTGGTACCCGTCGAAACGCATTCCGGTTCCGAATGCATTTGGATGCTCTGGACCAATCCAGATGACCTCGTTCTCGGTCGTGGCCGCGTCGATGATCTCCTGAATGTCGTTTCGTCCTGTTTGCGTATTGAACGTGTATTGATCCTTTTCCACCTGTGCGAACAGGATGGGAACCGTGACGCTCGGCACTGTTTCCAACGCGTTGGCAAAGCCGAACCCGTATTTCTCGCGTTGCGTATCAAGCACAAGGTCCACAATATCGAGGCCTGTTTTCGCGCGAATAAATCGATCGGTCATGTTGTAGGACAAAGTCGGTTGGTTCGCGACAAGCGCTTTGATCTGTGGGTTTGCAAACAGTTCAGGCGCGTTTTGCCAAGCGAGAAAGGTTGCGTTGGCACCCATGCATTGGGACAAGAAGATGATCTCATCATCTGCGAACTCCGCATGTGCAAGAACGTAGTTTAGCGACGCGACGACGTCCTGCCACTCTGTCACACCTGCGCCCACCGGAGCTTCGGTTCCGCGTGCAGCGCTGCCTAGCCCGCCGTCGCTGTCCCCCTGCCCGCGATGGTCATACATCACCACGTTGTAGCCTGCATCATGCAGATGCTTGACCATCGGCAAGAACTCAGCCGAAACGCCATCCAGTCCGGCCACTGACCCATAGCGGGTCGTGGTGAGCGGATGATTGAGAATGATTGTCTGATCCGATGGCCGTGCCGCCGGAATTTCCCATGCACTTAGCCGCACGTTGTCATCGGTCATAATGTCGACATCGCGATAGCCCATGCCGTAGTCGCCTGGGGTCTTGGGATTGTCCAACCGGGCTGGCGCGACCCGCATCTTGACGATCTGGTTTGCAAGCAGACTGTCCCGCAACCCCATTGGGTTCGTGAACCAAAAAGCTGCGGCCAATACTACAAGCCCGGCAACCGTTCCAATCAGATAGACCAACATCTTTTTCATTTTTCCCTCATATGCGCACTGTATATTTGCAGTGCACATATATTGATCAACTTGTACTCTCGTCAAGAAGAAGTTTACATTGCACATATGGAAGCAGCAAAAGACGCCAAGACATACCACCACGGCAATCTCAGGGACGCGCTGTTATCAGCGGCACGCCGCTTGCTCGAAACAGAAGGCCACAGTGACCTATCCTTACGCAAATGCGCCAAGGCCGTCGGCGTGAGCGCGACCGCGCCGCAAAATCACTTTGCAAACAAAGCCGCTCTCCTGACCGCTCTCGCGGCACAGGGCTACGCGGAATTGGAAACCTATATGCGGGGTAACTTGGATGAGGCGGCTGACCGCGATGGCCGCCGGAAGGCAGCGCTGCTCGGCTATGTTGCTTTCGCGCAGGATCATCCCGCCCTTTATGAGCTGATGTTCGCGCGGGACCGGGTATCGTCAAACGATCCACACCTCATAACGTCGGTTGGAGCATGTTTCGTCATTCTGGCCGATATCGCTCAAGACTTCGGACATTTTTCCGACGACGCCAATCAGAATGAAGCCCGCCAACAAATGTTTGTCTGGAGCCTGGTGCATGGCTATGCACAACTCTTAACAGCAAACCGCTTCAAGAAAGACGAGATGCTTAAGGCTAGCATCTTGGACATTATTCCTGAATTGCAAACTTGAACGCGAACTGGGGCTAGGGCTTCGAACTTCTGCTTCGAAGAGTGCCAGAGATCATCACCGCAAAGCCGCGAACATCCGCCCTCCGCCCGTCCCTCGATTGCTGAATAAACACTCGAGGTCGCCATGGACTGGAACCGGCCGTTCGCTGCAAACAGGTACAAGGCCTGCAAACGGCCCAAACCAGATTTCAATCGTGTAACCTCATTGCTTAGATGCGAAGTCTGCAAAGCGGCCCTGGCACTCGAGGACTTAAGCCGGAGGTTTGTCATGCAAAGCACTGCCTGGGCTTGTTCTCTCAGAACCAGCGCTTGCAGCATGTATTCAAACCACCGGCTAACCTGTTCAAAATGGCAGCGGTCCCACCTTTGTCTTTCGCGCAGGGCGGGCAAACCACTTCAGGAACTGTGACAGGCTGTCGACCTGATCGTCATGCATGCCAGAGGGAAACAGAGTTACTTCTCGCTGGAAGTCTGCGCGCCAAGGCGCTGAAGCTGGAACTGCAATCCTGCCCGCTTCGATCATGTGCGAGACGCCAAGTATACGCGTTGCTTTGTCATCCTTTGGGATAATCCCTTTGACGGAAAGGCGGGTGCTGGATTTGAGATCTTGGATGAGCTGAATGCCAGATCCCGCTTCCTCAATAAGAACGAACTTGGCGTCATGTTTCTGAGCCCGGCGTTCGATCTGCCGACGAAGTGCAGGAAACTCCAGCTTTGCTCTATAAAGGTCAATTAACCACGCAGAACCGCCCCTGACCAACCATGTCGTGCATACAGAGTAGTCATTGCTCTCTTCAGCCTTGGACGCGGCATCCCAGCTTTGTACGATACGATCTTTCGGCGTCTTACGTGGATGGTGATCGTAGGTCTGGAACTAATACCACTTAATGAGCCCCCCACCTAGCGGTGCCGGGCGTTGCTGGTACTGAGCCGCAAACACATAAGAGCCGAGTTCAGCCCGGCGTCGCTCCAACAAATCCCGGGGTAGACGTTCAGGGTGTAAGACGTCCCCTTCCCTTCTTTGCACTCGCCCACGCCGCCCAAGGTCAACCTCAGCTGGCTCCTCGGCAATCGCAGGTAAGTCGAGGTGGAACCATCCTCCTTGTTCTAACAAAGTGCCCGCTAAGTCCGCTTCATGCAGACGTTGTTGAATCAAAACGATTGGTCCTGTCAGGGGTCATTGAGGCGGCTCAGCAAGGTGGATTGGTACCAGTCAAGTACTGCGCTTCGCTTGAGCTGCGATACTGCGTCTTCGGGTTTGTGTGGGTCATCGATGATGATGATATCACCCCCTCTGCCCGTCAGTGCGCCGCCGACGGATGTCGAGAATCTCCCCCGCCCCTGGCCGTCTCAAAATCGGATCGCGCTGAGCAGCTCCTAGCAATACGCTGCATTGGAAAAGCCTCGCGATACCATCGCGCCTCGAGTACCTTCAGACAGTCCAGAGCAAGTTTGTCAGCAAGCGCCTCCGCATATGACACAGCGACAATCCTTTGATGCGGGGTATGACAAAGGAGCCAAGCAGGGAAAGCCACGGTGAGCCAGGTCGCATCCAGGTTACAGGTCCAGCCTATAAAGAGCTAGGCGAGGATTATTTGTTCGAAGAGCGCGGGGCTGTTACCGTTAAGGGCATGGGCGAAGTGGAAATTTGGTGGCTCACCGGCAAAGTGACGACCAGCTAAAATGGCTGTTTATGCTTGGTCAAAAGGAGTTTTCTAGGGTGAGCAGGGTTAGGACTGTCCCAGTTTGTTAAAGATCTGTGTCCCCATCGACCTTGTGGTGTCGTTCCTCTTCTTCTCCAGGCCTAACCTGTCTCTGAGCAGTCGGAGATGTTGAAAGGCAGGCTGAGCGGTACCGTCAACGAGGACTGTGAACGATCCGCTGGCGTGCTTCCGGTATTCGATCAACCCGTCGTTGTAAGTGTCAATAACAGCACCAACATCGAAGGCAGCCGGTCCCGCAATCCGTTGAGGGAAGGTCATGGCTCCACGGGCCAAACGCAAAGTGCTTCGGTAAACAACTGCTTCGGCCAAGAAATCCTCGGCGCTCTTGTCGTAAACAATCTCAACATCTAGCTCGTCAGCTTCTGTACCAATCCAGACAACTATTATTCTATCCACTTTATCGAGAGTGTTGGCGTTCAAAGAGATATGGGTTGAAGTAGTGATTGTTTTGACGGAGACCCTCAGCCCATTGGAGTCGGTCAGGTCATTGCCGTGTTGATTGTTCTTGGCTGATAGTCTCACACCCAAATGATCGGCAACGAAGGCTTCACCAATTACACCAGTGTGAGCTCGAAGCTCCTGCGGCGAAATCCCTGCTTCGATCCCAGCAATGTAGGCAGCTCTACTGGCGGCAATATAAGTTCTGTAGGACATTACCTTTTGTTGAGTGGTAAGGTTATCCAGTCAACCCTTGCCGCAGATCCTGCTTTCAGCGGCTGCCGCTTGCCGCTTCGAAACTACGCAGGTTGGAGTGGAATAGATCGGGCATAACGAACTCGATTCAACAACAGGGCCGGTGGGTCGAAAACGGAGAAAGAAATGAAACGTATCGGTACTCTAATCCTGGCTCTCTGCCTTGCTCTATCGCTCAGCCTGAACGTTGCGACGCTCGCCTTCAGCGCTGTTGCCACGGTGGTCAGCTCTGTCTTCGATGCGGTCACGGGAACACGGTCGGTGATTTCGTCCCTGACTGCGAAGAACGCTGATCTGGATGGTCAGCTAAAGACCTCCAAGGCAAAGGTCGCCTCGCTAACGACCGACCTTGATGCCCGGGATCGCCGGATCACCAAGTTGAAAAACGAAGTTGCACTCAAGGAGAAGACGATCACGACCTTGAAGGATCCCACCGTCCAGTATCGTGGCTCACAGAAACAACTCAGCGAAGCGGTGAGTGACACGGTTGGTCGGCTGTCCCGGAGGACCACAGTGGCCGCCACCAGAAACGTCTCGTCGCTGTTCGCCAGCAGTATTCCCTTCGTGGGCGTTGGTGTCGGAGTGGCGGTCACGGGCTACGAGCTGAAGGACGGCTGCGATAACCTGAAGGACCTGCGGGCGCTGGAGGTGGCGCTGAACCCCAACTTGGACGTGTCCGAGGAGGAGCAGCGGGTCTGCGGGATGAAGCCCCCACCCGGGAAGAGGTCTGGGCCAAGGTGCGGTCAGCGCCGGGAGAGGCCTGGGAGGAGGTGCAGCAATACGTTCCTGAGTTACCTGAGTTCCGGGAGACCCGGAGCACCGGGCTGGAGACCGCCGGAAACGCCGTGGAGTGGGCGGGAGAAGCCGCCGGAGACGCGTTGCGCAAGGGACAGGAGACAGTGGGTGACGGTTGGGGAGCGGCTGTTGATGGAGTTCGGGATCGTTGGGACGGGCTCTGGGAAGACTAGGTGACCTCGGCTGGTTGATCTGGCCGGGGTCGCCCACTTTGCTTTTTTCATCAGGGGTGGCTCGGGCTGTAGTAGCGATCTGTAGAAGCCGTGGCCGCGCAGTCCATAGGTGAGCAACCGGACTCCCGAGACTCCCGAACTGCCCCACTTCTGGAAGCTAGTTGGGGAATTCTAATGAACCCGTGGGGCGACACGGTCTCCTACCATCCCAGCCACTTCTTCCTTACATGATCATTGATGCGCCTGAGTGATGCTCTCGGGCCAGAAATGCCACCCCAAAATGCCCCTGATCGTGCTGTCGGCCATTGCAGTGGTAGGCTTAGACCATACTTGAAATAGGTATGAGTAATGGAAGCGAAGAGACAGGGGGGCAAGAAAAAGGAAGAGGCCCCAACCCGAGAGGCTCTCCGAACCACCTAGCTAAGGCCGGCCTTCATGGTCCTAGGAGACGGCATGACCAAATGAGATAGAGGATCCGTGGCCGTCTAGCCCCCTGGATGTGCATCGGTGGTCGGATTTCTCAGAGGTGGTGGTGGAGGGGTCGGCGCTCTAGCGCCAATCTGTAAGTTGTCTGACGCAAATTTCGGCTGATAGGTCGTCCTGCTGCAATTGATCTAGTGACAGCTGTGGGCCGTGATTGGCGGTGGTCTAGGCATCGCAAGATGGATTGCTGCGCCGCATTCGAGGTCGGTTTGAATCCTATGTTGACGAATGCTGCGCCGGGTTCGAACGTCCGCTACGAGACGATTGGCAACAACAGGCGCATTTCAGACTGAACGATGAAGCGGTGAGCCCCAAGCTCCTGCAAAAGGGAGCACAACGCGATGTCGTCGGAGTCGACATTGACCAATGTCAGCGAGCCGATCGTGGCTGCCGCAGCGAGGAGGTCTTCCAAAGCCGAGGGTTCGCTGGCGGCAATCTGATGCACGAGGCCACCTACGCCGATGATCGCTCCACCTTTTTCATGCAGGAAGGACGTCAGCTGTGAGCCGGAAATGGTTTCCGTGGCGTTTTGCCAAGTAGGCTCCCAGGTCAAATACCGCTGAATGACATTCTCAACGGTGCCAAAATCCGACAGTTCGCATGAGGACCGATCAGGAGATGGATGACTAAACCGATAGCAGTTGAGCTTTCTTGTCACATCGAACCCGAGCTTCCGATAGAGACGTTCAGCGCCTGTGTTCCCCTCGATGACTTCGAGCCAAAAGCTCTCGATTCCGACATTCTCTGCCGTACATATCGCCGCCATGCCCAAACGGGACGCCAATCCCCGGCCTCTATGGCCAATCCGAGTTCCGCTACCGATCAGATACCGTTTAGGGCCACGCGTCGCGACGTTCCAAAACCCGATGACTTCATCATCGTCGACGGCGACAAAAGACGCCTCGGGGTCAAAACCTCTCGCGCTCAGCGCGGCTTTGAACGTGTCTCTGTCTGGTTGCAAAGGGACGATATAGTCAGAAAATGCGGCAAGCATGGCGCGATGCAGAGCATCTAGGTCAAAACCTGATCCGGCAAACGAAGTAATCCGTGCCATTTTTGGTTTCATCCCTCCGTGATGCGTACAAATGCAAAGAACGGGTCTCTGCTCGACTTGCAAGTTGACGAGGTTTCTTTCTTATCGAGTGGACATGACCAGGTTCGACATTCCTGCCAGAGTAGCTCCTAGCAGACTTTGGTGACAATCCAGCAAATGGCGGCAACGGAGCCCAGAGTTCCGAATGCTGCAGAGCTCTCGAATGTCAGGTTTCGGATCCTGAACGTTCGATAAACAACGCAATTTTTTGGAAGGAGGCCACGAATTGTTCTCGGTCCTCCTCATTCAGGGCCAGCAACATGGCCATTGAATTCCGAAAGTCCTGACGCAAAATCGCCTCAACAGCTTCGTTGCCAGCCTCCGAGAGGGAAACCTCGATGGATCGCCCATCACTTTTGCTTGGGGCGGTCTTTAACAAATCTCTTTTCAGAAGAGCTTTGATGGCCGTCGAAACGGTTGTTCTGGGCACGATCAGCGTTTCAGCGATTTCGGACGGCGTTGCTCTACCAGCCGCGCGGAGCAGTTTCAGCAAATTAAAATATAGGGGGTTAAAGGGGAGTTTGCCTTCGGCCGGCGCGCCTTGGCGGTTTGAGACCAGGAAGGCCTTCATCAGGACACCGACGTGACCTGCCAGGTCATCAGCGAGTTCTTCAACTGACATTTTTGAGGTGACCCTCCTTGAATAATACGTAGTCCGTATCAAATAGGACGGAGTACGTATTATGATACCAAGGAGATAAACATGCACAAGATAATTGCAGCAATGTCACTCACCGTTTTGCTCGCAGCCTGTTCAGCCAGCGCACCGCCGACTTCGCCACCCGAATGGAGAGCGCCGCCACCCGTCGCAACAACTGGCTTCCTGACGGCCTATGCCGAGGAGGAGGTCAGCCTAACCGTTCCAGAACTGCGAAAATTCATGGAAGAACAGCCGCTCATTACATTCCTTGAGCCAACGAAGAACATCTCCAATCCGGTTGAGACGGAGATCATCCGTGGAACTTGGCCCGAGCCAAACGCAACACGCCGCCTGAAGCTTGCAGATGGGCATTACATCATCGAGCGGGTGGTCGAGAACCGCGCCGACTTCTTCAAGTACCAACTTTTCATTTTTACCAACGCAACAGGCCGCGGCGTGGAGCAAGTGGTGGGCGAACAGAGATTCATCGCAACTGAAGACGGTGCACAGTTCGAATGGACGTACAATGTGCTACCCAAAAACTTCGTCACACGGCAGATCGTACGCCGGAGCATGCCGGAAATAGAAAGCTACATCACTGGTGGTTTGTCTCGATTTGCGGCTGCGGTCAACGCAAGCGACGGGTGATAGCAAGATGCCATATGAGCATAAAGGGCGGAAACCGGACTTTCGCCCCGGGTGCATGATCTTTTGACCTATGGTCCCAAAGCAGACTTTGTGGTCGACGGATCTTTTTTCTGCTTTCCAGACAGGGGCATTGCTGCCTTTTGTCACAAATGCGGTTCAAAGAACCATTCCAATGCGGCGACTTCGTTCTCTTGCCAGCAAGCGGAGAAGCTAACTTTGACGGTCCATTCCGTCGCGCACTTGCGGCTTTCGAGTGTCGTTGCAACGACAGCCCGGCCATCTGGACGGTCGAAGCGCATCTCGTGGGATACCTCGGTTACCTGTACCGGCTCCTCGGCGGCTTCAAGACGGTGCTTCATGCGTGTTTCGAAAGCAAAAGTGGTTCCTGTCACGTCGTAGTGAACCTCAGTATTTGGCTGATACCAGCCCATTTCTTTTGCCGTAGCGTCCTTTGCATGCCAACGCTTCAAGGGCGGGTTTTCGAGCGTCTGGTGTGACTTTTTAGCGGGCAAATCCGGTGCTGCCGCAAACGGGACAGTCAAAGGTGAAGGAGGGGTCTTAAGGTGGGGGAGGACCAAGTTGCCCGCGTGCAATGCGATTTCGCCTGCCTTTGCCTCACTTAGTACAAGCGGCCACATGGTCTGTGACAGTGCCAGTCGCAGCCGGTGGCCTTTTCGAACGAGATAGGCCGTACTGTGCAGCGCGATATCGACAGCGAAGCCACCAGCCTGGTCAGACCTCACCGGCCTGTCCAGGTGTTTATCGAGAGCTAGGTTCCTTACACCATAGGCAATACGCTGAACTTCTCCGGTTGCTGAGACGTCATTGAGCCGCGCAGCTATGTTGCCCTTGCCGGTACTGGTGTGGCCCTTGAGTGTCAGTGTCGGCGCGCCGTAGATCACCATGTCCTTTTCAACGGGCTCTGTTTCAAAGACCAATGACAAATCGTCATCTTCCTGTTGATCCAAGGGAAGCCCTCCGGTGCGCCCAAAGTAACCGGTGTCGCCAGAAGTCGTGCCGATGACCGGGTTGGACGGCACCTGCCATCCGCCCTGTTCAGGGCCTAGGAGGTGTTCGCCAAACGCAAAGCCGGTTGGCTCTGTCTCTTGCTTGGGTGGGCCGCTTTGAATCCAGTGGCCTTTGCGTTGCGGGAGAGCGTCTTGTGGCTTTTCAAACTCGCGCAGCCAGGCCCGCAGACGGGGCCACTTCGGCTGTTTGGGTTCTTTTGTGCCAAGCCAGTGATCCCACCAGTCGAGCGCCATCTGCTGGAACCCGATGGCAGGCCCCGGGACGCCGTGGTCGGGATAGTGGTGCCCCCAAGGACCAACGACGCCCCAGACAAGATCAGGGCGAGCATTCACCAGTGCCATGACGGAATTCGAATATCGGTCACTCCAACCTCCGACGGAAAGGATGGGCACGCAGAGATCTTGCGCCTCATGAATGACCGAACCGTGCCGCCAAAACGAACCACGCTCGTCTGCCCGGAGCCAGTTTTCGACAGGGCAGCTGAGCATCGCAAGCCGCTGACGCCAGAGCTCCATCCACTCCTCTCCCACATTCGGCGTGGGGGGCGCGCCAAGGATAGAAGGCAAGGTTGCCCCCCATTCAAAGGTGTCGGTCAGCACGCAACCGCCCATATAGTGGATATCGTCTTCGAACCTGTCGTGGGTCGCGCAGACTGCGATGACCGCCTTCAAAGCGGCCGGTGCCTTGACGCTGGCCTGCAAAGACGCAGTACCCCCCAGGATGTGCCAAACATGCCGACCCGCCCGTTGCACCAGGGCTGAGCCGCCAGCCAGTTGATCACCTCTCGGGCATCTGCCAACTCGTTCGGGGCATACATATCGGGCATGTGGCCTTCGCTGTCGCCTGAGCCGCGCATGTCGACGCGGATGGCGGCATAGCCATGGGTGGCCAGAAACGGATGGTTCCGCTCATCGCGGGCGCGCACCATATCGGTCTTGCGATAGGGGATGTATTCCAAAATGGCGGGCACCGGATCTGTCGTCTCGGGTCGCCAGAGACGGGCCGCCAGCCGTGTTCCATCGGACATTTTGATCCAGAGATGGTCTGTCTCGACCACAGAGAATGTGGCGCGCGCCTGCCGAGTATTCACTGCCAGATCCTCCCCTTAGTATCTGGAATTTGGCAGATCGACTGCGTTTATACAATAATTTTGACTCATTTTTCTTGTTTTGTGAAAAACTACTGATAGCTTTCCTTTGAAATTATTTAGCGGAATGGGGATTCGTGGCTGACAGCAGGGGTTCAAAAGTGGCCAGGGCCACCTCGACAGAGGCCTTGACGGCCTTCGGAGCCGAAGTGCGGCAGTTGCGCAAAGCGCGTGAGTTGACGCTGGCCGAACTTGCCGCAGCCAGCGGCATATCGGTCAGCCACCTCAGCGCCATTGAACGCGGTACTGTCAGCGCCTCGCTGCGCAAGATCACCAGCATTGCCAACTCACTTGCCGTGCCGGAGGAGTGGTTTTTCAACCGACGTCCCGGATCCGGCCCGATGGAACGGTCCTATGTTGTGCGCAAACAGAACCGCCGCAACCTCAGCCTTCTTTATCAGGAACCGATGGAGCAATCGGGGTATTCCGACCAACTGCTCTCCAGTTCGATTGGCGGCGGTTTTTATATGGGCGTCTCAGACTACAGCCCTCATTCAACTGAAATCGTGACACCCCTTTTCACCCGCGATGGTGAGATGCACGGGCTGGTACTGGATGGCGAGTTTGAGCTGACATTGGACGACGAAGTGATCACCCTTCAGGCGGGCGACAGCTTTAGCTTTCCGGGCCACATCGTGCACAACGCCCGCAACGTCAGTGATCAGCCCGCGCGGCTTCTTTGGGTCAACTCACCCGTGATCATTCCTGAATTTCTCGAGCGGACTGCTTCGGCCCAAAAGCCCAAGACCACTACAAAAAAGAGCGGTTAACAGCCGCCATTTCCGATCTGCGGGATCACGCCCGCCTCATACTGCACGGATCACGTCCGTCACACAATTAGGGAGTAAGCTCATGAGTTCAATCTTCAAAAAGGACGTCTCTCGGCGGTCTGTTCTGGCAGGTGCCAGTGCCTTTGGTGCGGCCAGTTTGGCATTTCCGAACATGGCGATCAGTCAGGATGGCACCGTCCTGACCGTCCGGTCCTACAGCGACATTCAAATCCTAGACCCGGCCTTCTGGCTGTCGCTGCCAGAGGCGGACATCATCAAATCAATCTTCGCCCCGCTGGTGGACAACACGCCGGGCGATCAGTGGGGTTGGCGGCCTGTGGCCGTTTCGTCCATCGAACAGTTGGATGACCTGACCGTCGCTTTCACCCTGCGTGACAATATCGGGTTTACCGATGGTTACGGTCAGATGACGGCGGAGGACGTGAAGTTTTCCATCGAACGGATTGTCGATCCGGCCAATGAAAGTCCCTATGCGGGCGATTGGAGTGCGCTGAAAGAGGTCGAGGTCAAGGACAAGCTGTCGGGCCTTATCCACCTCAAGAACAAGTTCGTGCCGCTTTGGACCACCACCCTGCCCACTGCGGCATCTTGCGTGGTTTCGCAAAAGGCGGTGGAAGAACTGGGCGGCAAGATCGGTACCGAAGCCGTGGCGCAGTCCGGACCCTACCTGCTTGACGAATGGGTGCCCAAGCAAAAGACCGTGCTCAAGCGCAACCCCGAATGGGCCTATGAAGCCGGCGGGTTTGAGGAAATCCACATCCTGCCTATCGAAGACCCGGCAACAGCCGAGTTGGGTTTTGAAGCTGGCGATCTGGACTACACCTGGACGGCAGTGTCCTCCCTGCCGCGACTGAAGGAAAACCCGCCTGCAGGCTCCGTGGTGGAAGAAAAGCCGTCGCTCGCCTACGTCTGGCTGGGCATCAATCAGGACAACGAGGCGCTGAAAGACATCCGCATCCGCCGTGCGATCCAGCACGCGATTGACCGCGAAACGGTTGTCGATGCCGCTTACTTCGGGGCCGCGTCCGTCGCCAATGGCATCATCGCGCCGGGCCTGCCCGGTAATCGTGATGGGGTCACCTACGACTACGACCCCGACAAAGCGCGCGCGCTGCTTGAAGAGGCCGGGGCGACCAACCTCTTTGTCACGCTCGACATTCTGAACCAGTCCGAGCGTCTTACAGCGGCTCAGGTCATCCAGGCCAATCTGGCGGACGTCGGCATCACTTGCGAGATCAAGCAGAATGACTCCGGCACCTTCTGGACGCTGGGCTCCAAAGATGGCGATTACTTCATGAACCTGCAGCTGGTGCTTAGCCGCTTCTCCATGAACCCGGATCCCAGCTGGGCAACGGTCTGGTTCACACCCGAACAGGTAGGTGTATGGAACTGGGAGCGGTTTAATGATGCCGAATACAAGGCTCTGCATGAAGAGGGTCTGGTCGAAAGCGACAACGCCAAGCGCGATGAGATCTACAAGAAGATGCAAGGTCTCATGGACGAAAGTGGCTCCTATGTCTTCCTCACGCATGAAGTCGTGGGTCTGATTCACAAGGACACTATTGATCCCGGCCTCAAACCCAATGGGGAACCGCTACTGCCGCTCTTCAAACCGACCTAAGACCAAAGAGGGCGGCCCCGATGCCGGGCCGCCTGATTACTGAACCGGAGGGGCGGTTGTGCTAACTTACTTCATCAAAAGGTTGGGCCTTGCGGCGGTGATCGTCTCCGTAGCGATGTTCATCCTGTTTTGCATGATCTACCTGATCCCCGGTGATCCGGCGGCGGTGGCTCTCGGCCCCCGCGCCACGCCGGAAATGCGCGAAGCCCTGCGCGAGGCGATGGGGCTCAACCAGTCCATTGTCACGCAATTCTGGAACTTCTTCACCAACGCATGGACCGGTAATCTGGGCAATGAGGTGCTGTCAGGCCGTCCAGTGCTGACGGTGGTGCTGGAGCAGCTGCCCTACACGCTGGCGCTGATCGCAGGCGGCATCACCTGGTCGGTGGCGCTGGGCATCCCGCTGGGTTGCTGGGCGGCGGTTAGCCGTGGCAGCTGGGCCGACCGTATTGTCGGAATTCTATCGGTCGCTGTGATTGCCGTGCCCTCCTTTGTCATCGCTATCTACGCACTGTTGATCTTTGCCGTGCAGCTGCGCTGGCTACCGGCCATCGGCGCAGGCGAGCCGGGGCAGCTGGGTGATCAATTGGTCCACCTCATTTTGCCCTCGTTGGCGGTAGGGCTGGGCTGGGTTGGCTACATCGCCCGTATGGTCCGCGCGTCCATGTTGGAGGTGCTGGAGGCCAGTCACATCCGCACCGCCCGCGCCTTTGGCCTACCGGACCGGATGATCACTTATCGCTATGCACTGTCCATCGCGATCCTGCCCACCGTGACATTGCTGGGTGTGGGCATCGGGCAGATGCTGTCTTCAGCCGTCTTTGCCGAGATCGTCTTTGCGCGCCCCGGTGTTGGCAAGCTGGTATATGACGCGATCCTCACCCGCAACTTCCCCGTTGTGTCAGGCACCGTGCTGGTCACAACCGTTCTTTTTGTCCTGCTGAACCTTCTGGCGGACCTCATTATCGGAGCCTTGGACCCCCGTGTCAGAAGCAATTTCTAAAGCCCCACCCAGCCGCATGACCGAGCTGTGGCGACCGATCCGCAAGATCCTGCGCGAACCTTTGGGCGCTCTGGGTCTGTTCCTGGTGGTCTTGGTCGTCTTCGGGGCAATCTTTGCCGATTTCCTGACCAGCTATGATCCCACGCGCATCAGCCCGCGTGACCGCTTTCAGGCACCAAGTGCTGAGCATCTGATGGGTACGGATCAACTTGGCCGTGACTTGTTTGCGCGGGTGCTGTACGGCGGGCGGATCGCGCTGTTTGTAGCACTAGTGTCCACTGCCGCCTCGCTCGCCATTGGCATCGTGTTGGGGCTGATCGCGGGCTACGGGCCGCGCTGGCTGGATAACCTGATGATCCTGCTCTTTGACGCGATGAAGAGCTTTCCCACGGTCATGCTGGCCCTTGCACTGGTGACGATCATGGGCCCCTCACTGACCGCTGTGATGGTGGTAGTGATCCTTGTAACCGTGCCGGGCTATGCGCGGATCATCCGAACGCAGACGATTGCGCTCAAGAACTCCGAGTACGTGACGGCGGCGCAAAGCATGGGCGCATCGCCAGCCCGGATCCTGCGGGTACATATCCTGCCCAATGTGATCGGCCCGCTGGTGATCCTTGCTTCGATGGACATTCCCGTCGTGATCGGGATCGAAGCGGGGATGAGCTTTTTGGGGCTTGGCGTGCGCCCGCCCACACCCTCCTGGGGGTCTATGCTGAACGATGGTTTTACGTCCATACGCGATACCGCCTGGATCGCCATCGCAGGGGGCGTGCCGATCATCCTGACGACGCTGGGCTTTACCTTTCTGGGCGAGACGTTGCGCGATGTCTTTGACCCGCGGTTGAAAGGACGCTGAGCCATGAAAACGCTGGCCATCGACGCCCTGAACGTCACTTTTTCCACCGAAGACGGACCGCTGCACGCTTTGAAAAACGTCAGCTTCGACGTGCCGGAAAACCGGATTGTCGGTATCGTCGGCGAAAGCGGCTGCGGCAAGTCCACCCTGATCAACGCCATCCTTGGCCTGCTAGCCGACAATGGGAAGATCGACAGCGGCAGCATCCTGTTTCAAGACACTGACGACCTAACCCGCCTTACCCCATCGCGCATGCGCGATTTGCGCGGTCCTCGGATTGCAACGGTTTTTCAAGACCCGATGGGGGCTTTGAACCCGGTGATTTCAGTCGGGCAGCAGATGATCAATATCCAATACCGATCAGACGTGTCGAAGGCGGACAAAGCCAAACGCGCGGCCGAAATGCTGGAGCTTGTGCGCATCCCCGACGCGCAGGCCGCGCTGGCGCGCTATCCGCACCAGTTTTCCGGCGGCATGAAACAGCGCATCGCCATCGCCATGGCGCTCATGATGGAGCCTGCGTTGCTCATTGCGGATGAGCCGACAACCGCGCTTGATGCTACGCTGGAGGTGACAACCATTGAGCTCCTGAAAGACCTGCAACAGCAGATTGGTTGTTCGGTCATGTTCATTTCGCACCACCTGGGCGTGATCGCGGAGCTTTGTGACGATGTTGTGGTGATGTACGCAGGCGAAGTTGTCGAACGCGGCAGCACGCAGCAAATCTTCAACGATCCGCGCCATCCCTATACGGCCCGCCTGCTGGAATGTGACCCGGCGCGGCAGTCTGAGCGCACACGCAATCTGCCCACCATTCCCGGCGAAATCCCCGACCTGCGGGCACGGCCAGCGGGGTGCATTTTTGCTAACCGCTGCCACCGGGTGCACGACGCCTGCGGCAGCCCGCCGCCGGACAAACAGGTTCAGGGTGGCCATGTGGCGCGCTGCTTTGTTGCCGCCACTCCAGCTGAGACGGAGGCTCCCGCATGAGCGACGATCCCATCCTTAGCGTCCAAGACGTGCAGGTCAGCTTTCCCGTTGGCGGCTTTGGGCGGCGCAGTTCGATCCTGGGCGTGGCCGGTGTCAGTTTCGATGTGCGCCGAGGCGAAACCTTTGCGATTGTGGGCGAAAGCGGGTCGGGCAAGACCACGCTGGCGCGGGCCGTGAACGGTTTGCAGGGGACTAGCCAGGGGACGATCATGTTTGAAGGGCAGCGTATCGACGGGCTGGACCGCCGCGCGATGAAGCCCATCCGGCAGCGCATGTCGATGATGTTTCAGGACCCTGTCGGCTCGCTTTCCCCTCGTATGACAGTGGGCGATCTGGTCACTGAACCGTTCCGCATCCACGGGGCCGAAGGCCGCAATCTGCGTGACGAGGCCGCACGGCTGTTGTCGTTGGTAGGCCTGCCCACCGACTTTGCCAGCCGCTTCCCGCATCAGCTGTCAGGCGGACAGGCGCGGCGTGTGGGCGTGGCGCGTGCCATCGCGCTCGATCCGGCGCTGATCATCGCAGATGAACCGACCGCGGGGCTGGATGTGTCGGTGCAGGGAGAGGTGCTGAACCTGCTCAATGATCTGCGTGAACGGCTGGGGCTTGCGATGATGATCATCACCCACAACCTGCATGTCGTGCATCACGTGGCAGATTGGACGGCGGTGATGTACCTGGGCCGCTTTGTGGAGGCAGGAAAGACCGAAGAGGTCTTTGGCGCGCCGCGTCATCCCTACACAGCGGCGCTGTTGTCTGCGAACCCTGAACCAGACCCCAACAAGACCCACGACCGGATATCACTACCCGCCGAAGTACCTTCGCTACTGGCCAGACCAAAAGGGTGCGAATTTCATACCCGCTGCCCTTGGGCGCAGGCCAAATGCAGTGAGGAGGCCCCGCTGCGCTATCACGAAGGATCTCGGGCCGTGGCCTGCCACTTTCCACTAGCCCCCGGCGCGCGTCCGCCTCCCCAGACTGAACCAGCAACGTAAGGACCGCCCGCGATGTCCGTTTTTCCAAGCTTTGGACCCGATACCGAAACCCATACGCTAACCGCCAACGGCGTGGCCATGCGCGTGGTAGTGGAAGGGACCGGCCCAAGTGTCGTATTTGTGCCCGGCGGCGATCAGACGGCGGATGCTTACTCCCAACAGTTCGCACGGCTGTCAGACAAATACCGCTGTATTTCTTACGACCCGCGCGGCGCGGGGCTAACCACCGCGCCACCGCCCCCTGGACAATGGAGGATTATGCCGCCGATTGCGCGGCTGTCATCGACGCCTTTGCTGAGGGGCAGGCAGTGGTCTGCGGCCTGTCGCTGGGCGGGCTTGTAACCCAGCAGACCGCCATCGATTTTCCGGACAAAGTGCGGCTGGCTATCCCTATGGGTACCTCTGCCTACATTGACGGGTTCACCCGCGACTGGATGCAGGCGGAAATTGACCTGCGCAAGGATGGCATAGTTCTGCCAGACTACTTTCTGGCACCGCACTATGCGGTTTATGCCTTTCCGGCCAAGGCGCTGCACGTCCCTGAGCTGTGGGAACAAATCAAAGCCTCCTACACGGAACGCTTCCGCGACCGCGATCCCCAGGACACCATTGATCAGTGGGAGGCTTGTCTTGAATTCGACTGCCGCGAGGGCCTCAAGACCTGCCCAGTGCCGATGCATGTGATCGCGTTTTCTGAAGACGTGCAGACCGCCCCTTCGATGTGCAAGGTGGTTTCCGATCTGGCACCACATGGGGTCTTCCATGAGATACCGGGTTTGGGCCATGTATCGATGACGCGCCATAAGCCGGGGATTGTAGCTGACAAGCTGCGCGAAATCCTCGCCGCCGCGTTGCCCTAAATCAAAGCGGAACGAACCCTGATGCGCATCGCAATCGCCGGCTTTCAACACGAAACCAACACGTTTGTTGCGGGAGAGACCACGATTGCGGATTTTGAACAGGCAGACAGCTGGCCCGCGTTGGTAAGTGGCAGCCAGGTGATTGAGGTCACGCAAGGCATGAACCTGCCCATTGCAGGCTTCATCAAGGCGGCAGGTGCCATCCCCGGCACAGTGGTCGAACCGATCCTGTGGTGCTCGGCGGAACCGGGGGCTTCGGTCAGTGATCACGCCTTTGAGACAATCGCTGGTCGCATTCTGCGCGAGGTAGAGGCGATGGGAGCCGTCGATGCCGTCTATCTTGACCTGCATGGAGCGATGGTCACCCAAAGTCTTGATGACGGTGAAGGTGCATTGTTGACGCGGCTTCGTAGACTGATTGGGCCGGACGTCCCGCTGGTGGCAAGTCTCGATCTGCACGCCAACGTGACCCAAGCGATGATGGATGCGGCGGATGTCTTCACGGTGTATCGCACATATCCCCATCTCGACATGGCAGACACTGGGGCGCGAGCGCACGCGATGCTGCAACACATTATGCAAGAGGGGCCGCCCGCAAAGGCATGGCGGCAGGCGGACTTTTTGGTCCCCTTGCATGCCCAGCACACCGGTGCTGAACCCGCGCAGTCGCTTTATCACAACCTATCAGAATTCGACGGTCCGCCCGGACAGCTGGCAGAAATGGCGCTCGGGTTTACGGCGGCGGACATTGCCGATAACGGCCCTTCGGTGCTGGCCTATGCATCAACGCAAAGTGAAGCGGACTGTATCGCGGACGGCTTGCTTGCCCGGTTGAAACAGGCTGAAGAAGTTTTTGATACCGACCTGCTTTCCCCCATAGATTCTGTCGCCAAGGCCATGGAGGCAAGCAAGACGGGGACCGTCGTCATTGCAGATGTGCAGGATAATCCCGGGGCCGGGGCGTCCTCTGACACAACCGGCATGTTGAGGGAGTTGATCGCCCAATCCGCGCCCGACGCATTTGTGGGATTAATCCATGACCCTGAGCTGGCGCGCCAAGCTCATGCCGCGGGAGTCGGCGGCTGCTTTGCCGGCAGGATTGGCGGGCGCAGCCCAGGCGATAGCCCATTGCACGCTACCGTCCGGGTGGTGCATCTTAGCGATGGGCTTTGCACCTATACCGGCGAAATGTACGGCGGTGGGATCGCGACACTTGGCCCGTCCGCGGCGCTTAGGCTGGAAGGGACCAGCATCTGCATCGTGGTAACAAGCATTCGCAATCAGTGCTTGGATTTGGCACTCTTCCGCCACTTCGGGCTTGCCCCTGAAAAAGCGCGGATCGTTTGCGTCAAGAGCACAGCGCACTTCAGGGCGGACTTCGATAAGATCGCGACCCAGACGCTGCTGACGGCAGCGCCGGGGCAATTTCCCTGCCGGTTGGCTGAGATCCCCTTTACCAAGCTCAGACGCTCGGTCAGGCTCACGTCAGCGACCCGTGCACCCGATCCTCAGTCATCCTGACATACAAGGTTCCGATATGTCCAAAGACCCGCTTTTGCAGCCTTTCCAACTCAAACATCTGACGTTGAAAAATCGGATCATGACAACCAGCCATGAACCGGCCTATCCGGAGGACGGGATGCCCAAGGACCGCTACCGGGCCTACCACGAGGAACGCGCAAAGGCGGGTGTGTCGCTGGCGATGACCGCTGGCTCTGCTGCAGTTTCCAAGGACAGCCCTCCAGTCTTCAACAACGTGCTGGCCTACAAGGATGAGGTTGTCCCCTGGATACGCAACCTGACGGATGCGTGCCACGCACATGGCTGCGCTGTAATGATCCAGCTCACGCATCTGGGCCGCCGCACGGCCTGGAACAAGGGCGATTGGTTGCCCTCGGTGTCTTCCTCAAAGCACCGCGAACCCGCGCACCGGGCCTTTCCCAAGTTGATCGAGGACTGGGACATCGACCGGATCATCAACGATTTCGCGGATGCCACTGAGCGGATGAAAGACGGCGGCATGGACGGGATCGAATTGCAGGTCTACGGCCATCTGCTGGATCAGTTCTGGTCGCCTTTGACCAATGATCTCAGCGGGCCTTATGGCGCGGATACCCTTGAAAACCGCCTGCGTTTCCCACTCGATGTTCTCGCCGCGATCCGCAAGCGCGTTGGCGACGATTTCATTGTGGGATTCCGCTATACGGCGGATGAAGCGCAGAAGGGGGGATCACTGCAGAAGAAGGGATTGAGATTTCAAAACGGCTGGCTGACACCGGTCAGGTCGATTTCCTCAACATCATCCGGGGCCGCATCCACACCGACCCCGCCATGACGGATGTTATCCCGGTACAGGGAATGCCAAGCGCGCCGCATCTGGATTTCGCAGGGAGGGTCCGGCGAGCGACCGGCATGCCAACGTTCCACGCCGCGCGGATCCCCGATGTGGCCACCGCCCGTCATGCGGTGCAATCAGGGCAGCTCGATATGGTGGGCATGACACGCGCCCATATGGCCGACCCGCACATCGTGCGAAAGATCGAAGAGGGCCGCGAGGATGATATCCGACCCTGCGTGGGGGCGACCTACTGTCTCGATCGCATCTATCAGGCGGGCGATGCGCTTTGCATCCACAATGCGGCAACGGGGCGTGAACTCAGCATGCCGCATGTGATCACGCCCGCTGCGGAGCGCCGCAAAGTGGTCATCGTCGGGGCTGGTCCTGCGGGTCTGGAAGCTGCGCGCGTCGCCTCAGAACGCGGCCACGAGGTGGTCGTCTACGAAGTCCAGCCCGACCCCGGCGGCCAGATCAGATTGACCGCACAAAACCCGCGCCGCCGTGAAATGATGGGCATTATCGACTGGCGCATGGCGCAATGCGCGGCCCGCGATGTGACCTTTCACTTCAATGCATGGGCCGAGGCCGAGGATGTGCGTAATGAACACCCCGACGTGGTCATAATCGCAACTGGCGGCCTGCCCAATCTAGAGCTGTTTGAAAGTGGCAAAGAGGCGAAGCATGTCATCTCCGCATGGGATATCATTTCGGGCGATGTAAAGCCTGAGGGCGATGTTCTGATCTATGACGAAAGCGGTGATCATCCTGCAATGCAGGCGGCCGAGGTCGCGACCTCAGCAGGATTGCGCGTCGAAGTTATGACGCCCGATCGCACCTTTGCTCCAGAGATTATGGCAATGAACCTCGTACCCTACATGCGCAGTCTTCAGGAGAAAGATGCGATATTTACGGTCGCGCGTCGACTGTTGGGCGTGTCGCAGTCTGGCAACCGTCTGCGCGCGCGCGTCGGAACTGACTACAGTGATCACATCACGGAGAAAGAGTACGATCAGATCGTCGTGAACTACGGCACAATGCCGCTTGATGACCTTTACTTTGAACTCAAACCGTTCAGCGCAAATGCCGGTGCTGTTGATTATGACGCGCTTCTTGCAGGAACGCGGCAGTCTTTTGGACAAACGAAAAGCAACGATTTCTTGCTATTCCGTATTGGTGACGCCGTTTCAGCGCGCAATACCCATGCCGCCATCTATGACGCTCTGCGTTTGGTCAAAGATCTTTAGCGCCGTCGCTGGCCTTCGGCGTATGTTTCCACGCGCTTAAAACGGGGCACACACCTCGATCGCCAGCGGCCCGGCAGCTTTTTGAACTTTCGGCTTTACTGAGAAATGTAGTGAAGGGCCTCTTTTGCCTCTGTCGGGGAGACATTGCTGGTCGAAATCCTGTTAGCGAAAGCGCTGGTAGTTTCGCCCGCATGTTAATGTCCGTTTTGGACAACAGTGCCGCAGCATTGTAGGGACAAATCCAACAGTAGGTTTGGGCCGCCCGCGAAGGCGGCCCAAATACACTAGATCTCAATGGCTTCGGCAATGGCCAGAGCATCTTCGAGTTCGACACCAAGATACCTAACCGTGCGGTCCATTTTCGTATGGCCCAGTAAGAGCTGAACGGCCCGCAAGTTGCCTGTCTTGTTGTAGATCTGGGTTACTTTGGTTCGCCGTTTCGAATGCGTCCCATACGCACTTACCTCAAGGCCGATCGAGGTTACCCAGTCTCCGACAATCCGCGCGTATTGTCGGGTCGAGATGTGCAGGCGTTCACGGAAGCGTCCGGGCCAAAGGTACTCCGATCCGCCATGCCCTCCACAACGACAACCCGACGCTGTCGCTGAATCATACCATGAGAACTGGCAATATTGTTGCGATGCCGAACTTTCGGATGACGTCAAAGGGCGAATGGTTCGGTCTTTTTGAACTCGGGCGATTTCAGTTCTCAGCTTGAGCAATAACTACAACTTTTAGGATGTACATCTGTGATCGAGGTTTCGCGTAGACGTTCCACGAGGCTTGCCTCGATGTCATCGAGGACGCCCGCAACGCGGGCGTGCAGGCCTGTTTCCACGCTGCAGGTTGAAGGTTCATCATCGCCGCCCGCACCGGAGACAAGCCTTTCATCGAGTGCTAAATAGACGTCTGCCAAAGTGATACTGGCGGCTGACTTGGCCAATCGCCAACCGCCTGCGTGGCCCTTCTCAGAGGACAAAAGCCCAGCTTCGCGCAGTTTTCCGAGAACACGACGAACCACCACAGGGTTTGTCCCGGCGTGATCAGCGATATCGGCAGATGTCCGCACTCGGTCGGGCTCACCCGCCATGTGGCTCAGTGTGTGAAGGGCAAGTGACAGGCGGCTGTTTCGCTTCATACGCGCTTCTTCTCCTAGCTCATTCAATACGTAACATTAGCAGTTGCATTTGTCTAGTAACTGCGTAGGTTGCGTGACTGTCACCGCAAGCGATGGAGATCAGAGATGCAAGACAAAAGGCTCCCCGTCACCGTTCTGTCTGGATTTCTGGGCGCAGGTAAGACCACCTTGCTGAACCGTGTCCTCAACAATCGCGAGGGGCGACGGGTCGCTGTCATTGTGAACGACATGTCCGAGGTGAACATTGATGCGGACCTTGTGCGTGCAGACACCGAGCTGAGCCGGACCGACGAGACGCTGGTTGAGATGTCTAACGGCTGCATCTGTTGCACCTTGCGCGATGACTTGCTGGATGAAGTCCGCCGGTTGGCGGCAGAGCGGCGTTTTGACTATCTATTGATTGAAAGCACGGGGATTTCAGAACCTCTGCCGGTCGCAGCGACCTTCGATTTCAGAGATGAATTTGGTGACAGTCTGTCGGATGTCGCGCGGCTCGACACGATGGTGACGGTCGTGGATGCGGTGAACCTTCTCAACGACTTCTCTAGTCACGATTTCCTGCGGGATCGCGGCGAAGTCATGGGTGATGAAGATGAACGCACGCTCGTGCATCTTCTTACGGATCAGATGGAATTTGCCGATGTGGTCATCCTTAACAAAGTTGCGTATGCGACCGATGCGCAACTGGATGCTGCCCGCAAGATTGTCCGCAGCCTCAACGCCGACGCTGAGATCATAGAGACCAATCACTCAGAGGTCGCTGCGGAGAAGATTCTCGACACCGGCTTGTTCGACTTCGACAAGGCGCATGAGCACCCGATGTGGGCCAAGGAATTGTACGGCTTCGCTGACCATGTGCCTGAAACCGAAGAATATGGTGTAGTCTCTTACGTCTACCGTGCGCGTCAGCCCTTCATTCCCGAGAAAATCCTGTCAGTACTGAACGGCGATATGCCCGGTGTGATCCGCGCCAAGGGGCATTTCTGGATCGCCACGCGCCCGGAGTGGGTTGCCGAGTTTTCGCTGGCTGGGTCGCTTTCCAGCGTGAAGCCAATTGGCACATGGTGGGCCTCTGTCCCTCAAGAGCGCTGGCCGGAGCACGCCTCTGCTCAAGAGTATATGCAGCAGCACTGGGTAGAGCCTTGGGGCGACCGGCGGCAAGAGCTTGTGTTCATCGGTGCGGGCATTGATTGGCGTGCTCTAAAGACCAAACTTGACGACTGCCTGGTTCCAGCAGTTTTGGCGGCTGGGCCAGATGCGTTGCCGCTGGACATGCCCGACCCGTTTCCCGGCTGGCGACGGGTTGAGGATGCGGCATGAACCAAAACCTTGGGCAATGCAGCCTGCGCCGTAAACGGCGCACCGGCAATCCTATGGAGGCTTTTGACGGCTTGCCCGCATCGGTACGGCAGTGGGTGGCGCAAGCCGCCCTGCCATGGTCGCCCACCTCAGTCCGCCGCATCTGGACCAAGGCCCGCGCCAACGGTCTATCAGATGCTGAGGCGCTCTTGTCACTTTCTCAGGCCGAAGCGGACACCCTTGCGCGGGATCGGCAATCAACACTCTCTAGACTCAACACCCTATCCTGAAGGAAATAACTATGACGTTCTTATCCCGGCTGGCCTGCGTTTCAGCTCTCGCCCTTGGCACCTCTGTTCCCGCATTCGCCCAAGACGGCAGCCTCACTGTCTCGGTTAGCTTTGGTCCCACCGCTGAAGTTCCTGACCCCCGTGCCAGCTACAACGGATGGATGTCGAACCAGACGGGCGTGACTGAAACGCTGATGGGGATCGACTATGAGATGAACCTCTATCCGCGACTGGCCGAGAGTATAGAACAGAGTTCACCAACAACATGGCGCGTGACTTTGCGCGATGGGCTCACGTTTCACGATGGGTCGGTTGTGACCGCGCAAGCTGTGATCGATGCGATTGCGCCCATCTCGGACGAGGAACACCCCGGTCACAACGCCCGCATCGCCAGCCTGCTTGACCTGGCGAGCACGTCCAGTGATGGCGACAATGTCGTGGTGTTTGAAACGAACAGCCCGAACGCCGCTTTCCCTTGGACGTTGTCCGAACCAGGCATTGCTATTCTTGGTACACCGACTGACGATTTCCCAATCAATGCGACGGGCCCCTTTATTTTCAAAGAGGCCGTGCCAGAGCAGCTTTACCGTGTTGAAGCGAACCCTGACTATCGCCTTGGCACACCGGGACTGGAAGAGGTACGCGTGGTGGTCTCAACCAATCCATCAACTGCTGCATTAGCCTTTGAGGCGGGCGAGGTTGATCTGGTCATCAACTATCCAGAGACTGATTACGAACGCATTCAAGAAACGGGCGCACAAGGGTTTACTGCGCCGACAGCGCGGCTTTATTTCTACACGGTGAACGCTGCGAGTGGCCCAATGGCCGACCCTTTGATCCGTCAAGCTGTATCTTACGCAATTGACCGTGACGGTATCGTACAAGCCGCCTTATCTGGCGTCGGTGGCGAACCGGCAGGCACCGTTTATCCTGAAGGCACGGGTTGGGCCGCCGACATCCCAGCCACGTACGATCCTGCCCGCGCCGAAGAATTGCTGGCAGAGGCCGGTGCTGTAAAAGAAGGCGGCAAATGGATGCTTGGGGGCGAACCGCTTGAGATCGACATCGTCACCTATTCTTCGCGCGCCGCTCTTCCGCCTACTGCAGAACTGACACAAGCCTTCCTGTCCGCCATTGGTGTTCAAACCAACATCACCGTTGGGGAATGGGGTGCCAGCAATGATGCGATTGCGGCTGGCGAGGCAGATCTATTCTTGCAAGCGTGGGTTACCACACCACAAGGCGATCCTGGTGCGGTGCTGGAGACTCTGCTGCGCTCAGATGGCGGGTCCAACTCCGGTCAATATGCCAACGCACGTCTTGATGAGCTTTTGGACCAGGGTCGCCTGACCTTTGAGCATGAGGGCCGCAAAGCCATTTATGACGAGGTGCAGCAGATCATCGCGTCTGAGGCTGCAATGATCCCGGTCTTCCACGTGAGCCAGACCAATGTTGGCGTTCCCGGCCTGACTGGCTATCAGGTGCACCCAACAGAAACCTACTGGATCACGCACGAGACAAAGTTGACCGAATGACACTGAAAGTTTCTGGCCTGAGCGCTGTTCGCGCGGGCCGGACCATCCTTCATCCCACATCGCTGGAGATCGAACCGCGAGACCGCATTGGCCTCGTTGGTGCGTCTGGCTCAGGCAAATCTACGCTGGGTCATGCGTTGATCGATGATCTGCGCGGGCAAGGGCATAGCGTGGCCCACGTGCCGCAAAGCCCGGATGAAGCGCTGGACCCGCTGCGCTCAATGGCGTTTCACTGGCGCGAGGCTGAGGTCGCTCTTGGTCTTGCCCCGAGGTCTGCGGATCAGGTCGGTCTATTCCAAGCCCTCAGCATCGAAGGCGGTGACCTGCACAAGCGTCCTTGGGGTTGGAGCCGGGGAATGCAGCAGCGATTTGTGATTGCCATGGCGCTGATCGGTGTGCCTGACCTGATTGTATTGGACGAACCGACATCCGCACTTGATCCGGTGGTGGCAGCCGCAACGATGGACCTTTTGAGTGCGTTTCTGGACGGCAAAGACACGAGCATGATCCTGATTACCCATGACCTTGGACTTGCCGCGAGGCGGGTGGGTACGCTGATGGTGATGGATGCCGGGCGGCTGGTTGAACATGGCCGGACAGAAGAGATTTTGGAGCGACCGCAGACACCGGCGGCAAAGTCTCTTTCGGCGCATCGCAACTGGATGGCGCTGCCATGTTGAACGTGCAAGACCTTCTCGTGAAGCGCGGCAAACGCGTCACGTTAGAGGATATCTCACTGTCTTTGCCGCCGGGTAAAACGCTCGCTGTTGTCGGTGAAAGCGGCGCGGGAAAGTCCACTTTAATCGCCGCCATTCTCGGCCTTTTAAAGCCAACCTCTGGCCGCGTCACATGGGCCAACGCGCCCATGCACATGGTTCGCCCTAGCTTAGTCATGCAAGAGCCACGTGCGGCCTTCAATCCGGTTCTGAGCTTGCGCCGCTCGCTTATGGAACCCATTGTCGCGCGGGGCATCACCCTGCCAGAGGGTCGGTTAGAGCGCCTTTGCGCTGGGCTAGAGTTGCCGCTTGATCTGCTGGATCGCCGCCCCACTCAAGTCTCCATCGGGCAGGCGCAGCGCGCTGGTATCCTCCGCGCGTTGATTGCTTCTCCGCCACTGGTGCTTTTCGATGAACCGCTTTCGGCCCTTGACGCTGTGACGCAAAAGCACACCGCGCGACTAATCTCAGATTTGCAGGTTGAGGAAGGCTTCGCAGCACTCATTGTCACACACGATCTGGGTTATGCTGTGGCCCATGCTGATCAGATCGCGGTTCTCAAGGCCGGACGGATGATCGAGACCGCCGATGCCCAAACCTTTGTATCAAACCCGCAATCATCCTATTGCCGCACCCTGCGCGACGCCGCCATCGCCCTTGGATCACTAGAGGCGGCGACATGACCAAAGTTGCCGGAGCCCTGCTGTTGCGCGCGCTTGTTATCCTATCTGGCACGGCGATCCTGACGTTTGCCTTGCTATGGAACGCGCCAGGCGATCCAGCTCAGGCAATTGCCATGGCCCGGTTCGACGCGCTTCTGACGGATGAGGTGATTGATCAAGTCCGCGAAGAAGTGGGCTTGAACCGATCCTTCTCGCAGGCTTTTTGGGCATGGCTCAGTCCATTGCTGACGCTCGACCTTGGTTTCTCAGCCGTCACAGGACGCCCGGTTTGGCCTGACCTGTTGGCATCGATGAGTTATACCTTTCCCCTGGCGTTCGCGGCATTGGCTATCGGGCTTGCCATGTCTGTCCCGCTTGCCATTGTCGCGGCGAAACGCCCAGGCAGCCTGTTAGATCGGTCCGCGGTTGGCATTGCTTCGCTCGGGAACGCGATTCCAGCCTATTGGCTTGGACTGATCCTTATTCTGATCTTCGCTGTAAAACTCGCATGGCTGCCAGCCCTAGGCGCCAGCACGCCGGCGCATGCCATCCTTCCAGCCCTCACACTTGGCCTTGGCGTCGCAGCGTCGCTCACGCGGATTATCCGCTCCGGTATCTTGGAGGCCCGTGGTCAAACATTCCTGCCAGCCTTCCGGCGACGTGGCGTTTCAAAAAAGTCAGTTGGCCGCGACCATATCGCCCCACATGCCGCCATTCCGGTCATCACGGTCTTTGGACTAGAACTCGCCTTTCTCCTGGAAGGCTTGGTTCTGGTTGAAGTGATTTTCGGCAGGCCAGGCCTCGGCACGTTTTTGGTGCAGGCAATCCTTGCCCGTGACTTTTCACATGTTCAAGCTGTTGTCGTCCTTACCGCGTTAGTCTTTGTGACCATTAACCTGATCATCGACCTGATCTACCGCGTCATTGATCCGCGGATCGGAGAGAGCGATGCGTAGCGTACTTATTCTCGTGACCGTATTTGTGTTGCTCGCGGGCTTGGGGCCAATTCTGGCACCCTTCGATCCGACAGCTATCAACATCCCGAACCGTCTGTCCGACCCAAGCACCGAGTTCATATTGGGAACCGATGCACTTGGTCGTGACATCCTATCTCGGCTTTTACACGGTGCGCGGTGGTCGCTGGGGCTGGCATTCCTAATCTCTGTCATCAGTCTTGCGATCGGTACCACAATCGGACTTGCCGCCGCGCTGGGGGGCAAGGTCGCTGATTGGATCATGATGCGCACAACAGACACCTTTCTGGCCTTCCCAGAGCTGGTGGCCGCCATTGTTATCGCCGGGCTGATGGGCGCAGGCACCTGGAGCCTCATCTTCGCCCTCAGCGTCACCGGCTGGATGCGCTACGCCCGTGTTGCGCGTGGTATCGGGCTGTCCGTCCAGAGCCGTGGATATGTCGTACAAGCTCGCCTTGCTGGCCTGCCCGGTTGGTCCATCGCGCGTTGGCATTACCTGCCATCGCTCATCCCCTCCCTTACCGTGGTCTGGACCGGAATGTTTGCGCGTGCCATCCTTGGCATCTCCGCGCTCGGTTTCCTTGGCTTTGGCGTCCAGCCCCCGTACCCGGAATGGGGATCCATGCTCCTTGATGCGCGCGTGCACCTGCGCTCAACGCCCTTACAAATGATCTGGCCCGGTCTTGCTGTTGTCATCTGCGTCTTGGCTATCAACTTGACGGGAGACGCGCTGCGCGACGCCCTGGCCGAAGACACGCCGGAATGAGCGTTATTGACCGTCCAGGCCGGGGGATCAGCCTGCGCATCCTGTCAGGGCTGCTGTTTGCTGGTATGTTTGTCAGCGTGAAAGCGGTCAGCGATAACGTTCCTCTCGGGCAAATCGTTTTCTTTCGGTCTTTCTTTGCCATTGTCCCCCTGATCGTTTTTCTTTGGCTCCGTGGCGAGTTCCCTCACGGACTTGCGACTCGGCGACCCGGCGCACATCTTTTGCGGGCAAGTTTCGGGGCACTTGCGCTGTTCGGTTCTTTCGCAGCCGTAGCGCAGTTGAATCTCGCCGAAGCAATCCTGATTTCCCAACTCTCACCCATATTGCTGGCGATAGGCGCAACCGTCCTCTTGTCAGAAAGCATCACAAAGTGGCGCATCGGAGGAATCGCATTCGGCTTTGTGGGGGTCGTCGTCCTTGTCTGGCCCGAATTGACATCCCCCGCACAGGAAAGCGGACGGCTGGTAGGCTACATCATCGGGATAGCTGCCGCCGTCTTGACCTCTTTGGCCCTGATCATGGTCCGCAGTCTCAGCAAAACAGAGAGCCCTGGGGCCATCGCACTTTATTTTGTGTTAGCCTCAACGGTGGGCGGTCTTGCGACGCTGCCTTGGGGTTGGGTCGCGCCAAACGGGTCGGCCCTTTGGTTTTTGATCCTCTCGGGCCTCTTTGGCGGTTGCGCTCATATCGCAATGACACTCGCATTCCGATACGCAGAAGCATCACGGCTTGCACCTTTTGAATACGTAGCTTTGCTTTGGCCGATACTCGCCGATGTGTTCATCTTCCGCCTAAGCTTCTCCACCAGCTTCGTCCTGGCCGCGCCGCTCATTTTGGCTGGGGCCGCAATTGCTGGTGCAGAGAAAGATAGAAAGGATCGCGGCTAGTAGCTCCCTAAGGGCCGCGCATTGATATATCAATTCGATTTTGAGAACAGTAGGCCAACGTCCGCTTTTGGGAAGCTGCAATGCAGCATTCAATGTGTTTCGTAACGACCGCAATGGGCCGTTCGTGTGGACACGGTCTTGGCAGTTCGCCGCGAATGCTGCGACTGACCTAATGGCAGCAAAGAGCCCACTTTGCCGGACGCTGCAAAGTGTTCGAACGGCCGCTTTTCCCTTAAGGAAGTGCGCGTGCCGCTAAACCTATGCCAAAGCGTATGTGAACCCCAACCAGTTTAGTGCAGCGACGACCACCCAAAACGCGCCAAAGACGATGCCGACATTACGGCCGTGTCTCGTAACTCTGGGATGATGCCCAAGTCCCGGAATACCTGCGTGGTTAGCGTTCACCAGCGCGAACAGGGCTGCCATGATCCCAAACACGAAATGCAAAGTATGGCGATCCGCCAAGGGCAGTGTCAGCCCATAGAAGATGCCCGCCGCGAGAGAGATGAAGGCAAGCGCGCCCTGACGTTGTTCGAACAGTATCACGAAGATGTAGTCGGCAGCTGCCGGGGCTTTGTCTGCAGGCGCCGCCCCAAGTGCGGCGTCAAGCATGGCAATCTCGTCATCATGAGTCAGTGCCTTGGATGGCCGCGGTAATCCAGGCCCGAAGAACGGCAGGACCCAGTTGACCACCCAACGTGCCCAAAGTGGCCGGTAGACTTCAACGGCATGAACAATAGCCGGGGCAAGGCATAGGAGTAATCCGAGGCCGGAGATCGTAAATTCGTTCATGATGTTCCCTTGTTGAATTATTTGTTACCGATTGGTATTAAATATGGGTGCACCCTCTGTCAATTATAAAAAACCATGCGGTATTAAAATGAATGCAGGTGAGAAGAAGGCCTCACGAGGACGGCCAAAGACGTTTGATCGTGACCATGTCGTGCATGTGGCAATGCAGGCCTACTGGCAGGATGGACAAGCAGCGGTGTCGCTGAATTCGGTGTGTCAGCGCGCGGGCGTGTCCAAGCCATCGCTTTACAAAGAGTTTGGCAGTGAGGACGGACTTAAACAGGCGGTGCTCATCGACTATCACCAGATGACGATGGCACCGCTCTTTGAATTATTGGCTGTCGATCAACCCTTTGAAACGGCGTTGGAAGCCCTCACCACGTACATCCTGCGGGACCATCAAGAACACGGCATGCCAGACGGTTGCCTGTTTGTTGATTTATGTCAGTGCCGTGCTCAGCTAGGAGAACTCACCGGCGAGCAGGTCGATGAACTTCGAGAGTTAAACATAGAAACCTACGCAAAATGGATTGATAGGGCGAAAGCGAACGGTCAGTTTAACCCAGACATCCCTACCCAAACGGCTGCTCTGTACATTGAAGCGCAGATTGCGTGCATAATGAACATGCAGAGGCAGGGTGTTGCGGCGAATGAAGCGAACGCAGTCTTCCAGCTTGCTCTATCAGTGTTTGAGTAGAAGCGATCATTGGAGAGATCGAGCTCAAGGTCGGCTTCGTCCCGCGTTGCGGTCATTGGGCGAATTTCACTAAATGACCACTCTACGGGACGAAGCCGCCGTTGAAGATCAACTTTCGAATGGCCGGTTTCTAAAGTGATCACCCATTCACCGTTTCCATATCCCAAGCAGCCAACAGAAGCGGAAGGGCATGGTCCCAATCCATGACTCCGACCTGTTTCGCCCATGCCTGATATTCTTTTATCAACTCCAACTCAAACGGCGCATGCCGCCCGGCAAGATTAGCAAGCTCGGTGCGGTCTGCTTCCATGTCGTAAAGCTCCCAAGGCTGGTTGTGCAGGCGAACAAGTTTGAACTGACCCAATCGGATGGCAGCATTGCCTTCGTGTTCCCAGAAAATGGGTTGTTCACGTTCCCAGTCTTTGTCGCGGAACACGCCCATTAGTGACTCCCCTTGAAGCGGCTGGATCTTATGGCCGCCCACCTCGGATTGATAGCTGGCCCCGCAAGCCTCCAGAATTGTGGGCAGGATATCGACCACATGGCAGGGTGCTTGCGCGGTACTGCGCGGCGCGAACCCCTTGGGCCAATGAGCGACAAGCGGGGTCGAGATGCCGCCTTCATGCACATAGTGTTTGAACAGTCGGAATGGTGCGTTCGACACGTTTGCCCAAGGCTTGTCGTAGCTTTGAAAGGTTTGGGCATCACCCGGGCGCAGGTCCGGTACATTCCCCATCGTGATCTTACGACCGTCATGGGTGCGGTCGGGGTAAAACTGGGCCCAGCCATCCTCGGCCATGAACTCGGCACACCCACCATTGTCGGACAAGAACAGGATCAACGTGTTTTCGAATTGATCTAGCCTTTTAAGCGCGGCGATCAGCGTTCCGATAGATTGGTCCATCCGATCCACCATCGCGGCATAGGTGGCCATCTTGCTGGCTTCCCAATCCTTATGTTTCTCGTCGGCCCAGCGATGGACACCATGGTCACGGGGAGAGATGTCCCAAGCGCGCTGAAAGACGCCTAACCCGTTCATTTCTTCGTGCCGAGCGGTGCGCGTTTGATCCCAGCCCTTGTCATACACACCGTCGTATTTGGCGATGTCTCCGGGATGCGCGTGCAGTGGCCAATGCGGTGCGGTGTGGGCAAGATAAAGAAAGAACGGCTTTTCATCTTCGACCGCGCCTTCGATCATCCCGATGGCCTTATGCGTGATCGCGTCGGTGAAATAAAAATCATCGGGGATCGTTTCCAAACGGCTGTCATCTTCAAGCATGTAGTGCGGCGAGAAGAAATGCGTGGCCCCGTCCATGTTCCCGTAGAAATGGTCAAACCCGCGTTGCCTGGGTGTGGGGTGCTCAACATCGCCAACGCGCCAACTGTCGTAGTTACGCGCCTCGAAATCACCGGCCACATGCCATTTGCCGGACATGAGCGTTCGATATCCATTGGCCCGTAGATGTTCGGCAATCGTGGCGCTGTCGTTGCGTAGAAACCCTTGATAGGCAGGCGTGCCTAAATTTGCCCCCATGTGCCCGATACCTGCATTGTGCGGATAAAGCCCCGTCAGCAGGGAGGCCCGCGTCGGGCAGCACCGGGCGCAATTGTACATAGCTGACAGTAGGACACCGTCTCCGGCGAGCGCGTCAATGTTTGGAGTTTTGATCTCAGAACCCGTAACACCAAGGTCGGCAAACCCCATGTCGTCAGCCAAAATGAGTATGACATTGGGTCGGTCGATCTCTGTATTGGAGCTGTGGCGGGTCATGGCTGAGCTTTCATCAGCGGTCAGGATGGGCAAGTGGAGGCAAGCGGGCCGCCCTCGACGGTGACCCGGTGCATCAAGCGGCGGAACCCGTGGTAGTCGTTGATCGCCTTGTGCCAGGTGGCACGGTTGTCCCACATGGTGATGTCACCGGCCCGCCAACGCACGCGGCATTGAAATTCCGGCTGCTGGCAATGGGCATAGAGCATGTCGAGTATGGCCGCAGATTCCTCGGCCGTCAGACCTTCGATATGCGTCGTGAAAACAGGGTTCACGAATAGTCCACGCCGTCCGCTGAGCGGATGCGTGATGACGACTGGATGGCGTGCATCCTGAGTTGCAGCTTCTGAGTTGCTCAACCGCCCGCTTTTGGCCGCTTCGCTGTCCAGAGTGGTCACGCCGAAGACATGACGGGACGAATGCACGGCCGTCAGCCCATCCAGAAATCGGCGCATGTGTTCTGACAACGCCTCATAGGCCGCACCCATAGAGACAAACAGGGTATCGCCGCCATAGGGCGGCATCTCGATGGCCCGAAGAATTGAGCCCATCGCCGGCTCCTGATCATAGGAATGATCGGTATGCCATCCCTCACCAACGGCCTCTGTCTGGTCCTTCTCTTTCAGTACAGTGGCGATTTCAGGGTGACCCTCAACCGGCTTGAAGAACCGGTTGACATTCACCGGTCCGAAACGGCGGGCAAAGGTCAGGTGATCTTTTGGGCCTGCAGTCTGCCCCCGCAACACGATCACCGAGTATTCCGCAAATGCATCGCGGATGGCAGTGAAATCCTCGCCGCGGCGGATATCCGCTCCCAGGATTTCCGCGCCCAAACCGCCGGTCATTGGGATAATTTCCATAATATCCTCCGCTGTCGCCTTCAGGCAGCATAAGGCCTGTCCTAAAGCCGGGAAAATTGATTTAATCTGCTTTAAAGAAAGATTTTTCCAATGGTCCGCTTCACCCTTCGCCAGCTCACCTACCTGACGGAAACCGCGCGGCAGGGCGGCATTGCCCAGGCGGCGCGGCAGCTGAATGTCTCTGCCGCGGCCATCGCCTCGGCATTGGATAAGCTGGAGGCCGCCACCGGCCTGAGCCTGTTCGACCGATTTCCGGCACAAGGCATGCGGCTGACCCGCGCTGGCGGGATGTTCGCTACCCAGGCCGAGGCGCTGCTAAAGCAGGCTGCCGCACTGGACCGGCAGGCCGCGAGATCTGGCGTTTGGCCGCACTGGCCGGATCCACATTGGCACCCATCACGCACTTGCGCAGCAGATCGTCCTGCCTGCGGTGCTTGCTTTCCGCGAAAGCCATCCGGGTGTCCGTATAGAAGTGAAGGAAGCTGACTACCCGGCACTGGTGGCCGCGTTGGACACTGGCGAGGTGGATGCGCTAGTGGTCTTTGATCAGGGGTTCGATCCCGGTCGGCATGAGGTTGAAGTGCTATTGGAGCTGCCGCCCCTGATTCTGTTGTCAGGCGCGCACCCTTTGGCATCGAAAGCCCGGATCAGCCTGTCCGACCTGACCGGTCTGCCTTATATCTCCGTCTCGCCCGCTGGCCCCGGTCCCAGCTACCTTCAACTGCTGCAGGCCGCGGGCGTTCACCCCGAAGTGCCGTTCCAGTCCCAATCACGCGAGCTTGTTCAGGCTTATGTCGGCAAGGGGTTCGGTTTCACGCTTGCAGGCTTCCCGCCCAAACAGGACTGCACGACTGAAGGCGACCCAATCGTTGCGCGGCCTCTCAAGGAAAACATCGGGCATTACAGGGTGGTTATTGCCCGCTCGCGCCAAGCGGTTCAGTCTGTGCTGACTGACCGGTTTCTGGAGATCTGCAAGTCGTCGGTCTCAAGCTCCCGTCTTGCGGGCATTCAAATATCTGCAAACCCGTGATGCAGCCGTTCGTCTTTTCTGCAGCACCTGTCGCGATGGGCTCATTGCCACCATCGGAGGCGCTGCAGCATGCATTTTGAAGCGCGGCGTTTTTTAAGAGCGGCCATTGAGAAGTTCGAAAATTGGGCCTGCCGAACCCGCAGTTTCGCCGCACGGGGGTCCAACAATCGGGTCGCAGACCAAGTTCTCAGGTTGCAAAGGTCTGATTGTGAACTTTGCGGCTGCAAAAAAAGGCAGCCGTCCGTTCGATGGAAGTTTTGCTGCGGAATGTGCAAAGTTCATCCTTATTTTGTGAACCCAATGCCCACTAAGATGTGAAAGGGACTGAACTATTTTGAAAAGCAAGGAGCTTTTCAGGCGGAATCGGAAACCTTCAATTGAGCTAGGATCTGTGTTGCGACCACATCGGAAATCCCCGATATGTCGTAAAAACGGCGCTCTATTTCATACAAAATGCGTTTGCGTCGATCCGCGCCTCCTTCCGTCAAAACCAAGTACTTGGTGCGCTTGTCACTTTTTGACGGCACACGCTCAACCCATCCGGCATCAGTGCACGCATTCACCAGGCCAGTGACATTCGACGGATGCATTCGTAGCGTGTCAGCAACTTCTTTCATTGTCATTTTCCGGCCAAGGATCGCCACCAGTTCGAGTTGGTTGACAGTCATTGAGCCGCTGGCTTCTGCCGTTTCGTTCAATACTTGGTCCGTCAGCTCCTTGAAGAAAGATAGCAAGAGCAAACCAGGGGGAAGTCTTCTGTAAAAACCATCTTCATCTCTTGTTGACATCCATGTTGTATAATTACAAAAGATAATTATATTATGCAACAAATAACTGAGATGGACGCCATGATAAATCGCAAACCCAAAGGCGTGGCTTTCATGAAGATGCGCGGCGACAAAAAGCCTGTTCGCTTAATTTTGCCCGCTTTAACGTGGGCCATCTTGGTGGCGGTTGCATCCGGCCCGGCAGCGGCGCAAGACAACGCGATCGCGAAAATTGAACAGGTCACGGCAGCAACCGAAGAGGCCAGTAGGGAATTCTACGGCCGCGTCGTCGCGCTGGAAACGGTTGACCTGGCGTTTCAAGTTGGTGGTCAGATCTTGCAGCTCCCTGTCGTCG
This sequence comes from Sulfitobacter sp. GN1-4, assembly GCF_055693825.1. Classification (NCBI taxonomy): domain Bacteria; kingdom Pseudomonadati; phylum Pseudomonadota; class Alphaproteobacteria; order Rhodobacterales; family Roseobacteraceae; genus Sulfitobacter; species Sulfitobacter sp. GN1-4. The sequence goes on from NZ_JBVFUQ010000003.1 coordinate 3,398,136, forward strand.
AAGGGTCCTCGATTGACCAAGGCACGCTAATTGCAACGCTTGATCCTGTTCCGTTTGAACTCGCACTTGCTCAGGCGACGGCACAATTTGATCAAGCCGCACGGACGCTTCAACGTCTGGAGGCGCTGAGCGGAAATACAGTCAGTCAGGCCTCGGTTGATGATGCGCGGACGAATTTTGATCTGACCAAAGTGCAGGTCGATCAGGCGCAGCGTGCGCTAGATCAAGCGGTTTTGTCCGCCCCGTTTGACGCGCTCGTGTCTTCGCGGCTTATCGCCAATCAATCGACTGTGGCCGCAGGTGTGCCGGTTGTTCGGCTTCACAACATGTCGGAAATCAGGATCGAGATCAGCGTCCCTGAGGTTTTATTTCAAAGAGCAGGACGTGACCCCGATGTGACGTTGACGGCGCGGTTTCCTGCGGCTGACGCACCTTTCCCCGTAGAGGTCCGAGAATATAATGCCGAAACGGCTGCCGTCGGTCAGACGTATACCATCACCTTGGGGATGGCCCCGCCAGAGGATTTGATCATCCTCCCGGGCTCCTCTGTCGTGGTTGAAGCGCGCTTTAACGATGTCAAACAGCAAATCAGCGTCCCAAGATCCGCTTTGGTCTTCGCCAGCGATGGCTCTCCGCAAGTCATGCTTTTTGAGCAAGCCGGCGAAACAACAGGGACCGTGACAGCGACCCCCATCGAGATTGTGCCAAATGATGCAGGGCAGGTGATTGTGGTGTCAGGCCTTGAGATGGGCCAGGAATACGTCGCGGTCGGAGCGTCCCGACTACAAGACGGCGAAACGGTCACCCGGTTCACCGGATTTGGAGAATAGGTGCAACATGGATATCGCGCGCTTCTCCATCAACCGGCCAATTTACACCTGGATACTCATTCTAGGCTGTCTGCTGGGCGGCATTTCTGGTTTTTTGAATCTTGGGCGCCTCGAAGACCCCGCCTTTACCATCAAGACTGCAATTGTAATCACGCAATATCCGGGCGCCTCTGCCGAGGAAGTCGCCCGTGAGGTCAGCGAACCCATCGAATCCGAGATACAGAAGATGGGTGAGGTCCGCGAGATCACCACAATGAACCAGCCGGGGCTGTCCTGGATCTCGGTTGATATGCAAGACCAATACGATGGGACGGAACTGCCCGCGATCTGGGTCAAACTGCGCAATCGGGTTGCGGATGCACGGCTTCCAACAGGAGCGACCACGCCGTTTGTGAATGACGCATTTGGCGATGTCTTCGGCCTGTATTACGCGGTCACCGCGCCGGGATTTGACAATGCCGAAATCCACGAGCTGTCGTCGTTTCTGCGCCGTGAACTGCTGACGGTTTCGGGCGTCGCGGATGTTCAGGTCTCGGGCCTGCCTGAAGAACGTATTTTCGTCGAACCCGATGTTGCGCTGACCTCAACTTTGGGCATCCCGCCCAGTGCTATCGAAGCCGCAATCGCGACGTCTAACGAAGTTGTCGACGGTGGTTTTATTCAGGACGCTCAGGGGCGCTTGATTGTGCAACGCCCCGAAGGATCAGACAGCGTGACAGCGATCGGAAACCTGACGCTGGGTGTGGGCGATCAGTTGGTAAACCTGTCGGACTTCGCCACAGTAACACGCGGTGTTGCGGACAGCCCCTCCCTGATCGTGCGGCATGATGGTGATGATGCCTTTACCCTTGGCGTTGCGGGCCTCAGCACAGAAGACATCGTTAAGGTGGGCGCGCGCGTAGACGCAAAACTTGCCGAACTCACCGCATCGCTTCCTGTTGGGGTCGACCTTCACCCGATCTATCAGCAACACAAGATCGTTGAGGACGCGTCCAACAATTTCCTTGTGAACCTGGCGATGTCCGTGGCCATTGTGGTCGTCGTATTGGCTTGTGTTATGGGCTGGCGGGCGGCGGTCGTTGTGGGGGCAACCCTGTTGTTGACGGTCGTTGGCACGATTCTGTTCATGTCGATCTTTTCAATCGAAATGGAACGCATATCGCTGGGCGCCCTGATCATCGCCATGGGCATGCTGGTCGACAACGCAATCGTTGTAGCCGAGGGCATGCAAAACGCGATGCGGCAGGGCAAGTCCTCTCGCGATGCGGCGACGGAAGCTGCCCAAAAGACGCAAATACCGCTGCTTGGTGCGACCGTGATCGGGATCATGGCTTTTGCCGGGATCGGGCTCAGCCCCGATGCAACCGGAGAATTCCTGTTCTCGCTTTTTGCGGTGATCGCGATTTCGCTGCTGCTGTCCTGGCTATTGGCCATCACGGCCACACCACTGTTGGGGCATTATTTCTTCAAAGTCGAACAAAGCGGCACTGGCGACAGCTACGCAGGCCCACTCTTTCACGCTTACCGCGCCTTCTTGAAGGCCGCGATGAAGTTGTGGTGGCTTGTAATGGCCCTATTGTTTGGGACAACCGTGGCCTGTTACGTGCTGTTCGGAAATATCAAGCAGCAGTTCTTTCCCGACAGCAACACGCCGCTCTATTTTGTGCACTATCAATTGCAACAAGGGGCATCGATCCAACAGACCTCACAAGGTTTGATGGGGCTTGAAAATTGGCTTGAAAGCCGTGACGACGTTGTATCGGTCACATCCTTTTCGGGCAGTGGTGGTGCGCGCTTTATGCTGACCTACCAATCCGAGGATCCGTTCCAAGCCTACGGTCATCTGATCGTGCGGGTCTCTTCACTTGACGTGATCGAAGCCGAAATGGCCGCGCTGAACGCATTTGCGCAAGCGAACGCGCCAGAGGGCCGGGTCCGCGTGCAGCGGTTGGCCTTTGGTCCGGGCGGCGGCTCACCCATCGAAGTCCGCTTTGCGGGGGCGGACCCAGCGGTGTTGCGTTCCTTGGGGGATGAGGCGATCCGCGTTCTGCAAGATGCGTCTGCCAACATCGTCGCGCCGCGCCTAAATTGGGCAGAACAGGAATTGGTACTGCAACCGATTTACGCCGCTGATCGTGCGCAGGTAGCTGGCATTTCAAGATCGGACATCACGCGCGCGATACAATACGCCAATGATGGACGCATGGCCGGGATATACCGCGAAGGCGACAGGCAAATACCGATGGTGGTGCGCAGCCCTCGGGAAGATGGCGTTAACCTGTCAGACCTGCTGGTCTATTCAAACAGTGGCAATACCTTTGTGCCAATCGAACAGGTGATCGATGGCTTTACCTTTCAGGCGCAGAACACGATCATTCGCCGGATCGACCGCGAAAACGTCATCACGGTTGGCGCAGACATCCCGCGCGGCGTAACCGCGGCTTCGGTTCAGGCCGAAGTTCAGACCGCTATCGAGGCGATGGACATCCCCGTCGGCTACACAATGGAGTGGGGCGGTGAGTATGAAAGCTCGACCGATGCGCAGACCTCACTTGCAGGGCAATTGCCACTCAGCCTTATCGTCATGGTGTTGATCTCGATCCTGTTGTTCAATGGTTTAAAGCAGCCGCTGATCATCTGGGCCTTGGTGCCCATGGCCGTGAACGGCGTCAGCCTTGGCCTTTTGGGCACGGGCCTTCCGTTCACCTTTACGGCACTGTTGGGCCTGTTGTCCCTGTCGGGCATGCTGATCAAGAACGGGATCGTACTGGTAGAAGAGATTGATCTTACTCGTAAAGACGATCCCGCCATGCCTTTGGATGACGCGATTGCAATGGCGTCAAGCACCCGTCTGCGCCCCGTGATGCTGGCCGCGTTGACGACCATCCTCGGGATGGCACCCTTGCTAACGGATGCATTCTTTCAATCCATGGCAGTCACGATCATGGGCGGGCTGGCCTTTGCATCAATCCTGACGTTGATCGCAGCACCTGTCTTCTATTACCTGCTCTTTGTCCGCACCGACGCGCAGATCAAAGCGGAACTAGGCGGAGAGGTTTGATCAAACCGAGAGAGTTTGCCAGCCGACTGCCACATTGCCGATAGCATTCAGGTCTAGTCGTTCAAAAAGAACCGTGAAAATGCACAAACCATTGAAAAATGTCGTCATTATTGGTGCCGGTTTCGCTGGCCTTTCGACAGCCAAGGCGCTTGCAAATGCGCCTGTCGACGTGACATTGGTGGATCAGCAGAACCATCACCTCTTTCAACCCCTGTTGTATCAGGTTGCCACTGCCGCTTTGGCTCCAGCTGACATTGCCGTCCCCATCCGTCGCATTCTGCGACATCAGCGCAATGTGACGATTGCAATGGACAGCCTCGTAACCGTGGATAAAGACAATCAGACCGTCAAATTGGAGTCGGGTACAACCCTGCACTATGATGCGTTGGTGATCGCAACTGGTGCAAAGCACAGCTACTTCGGGAATGATCATTGGGCAGACGCGGCACCCGGCCTGAAGACGTTGGATGATGCGCTATACCTGCGGGATCTTGTGTTGAAGGCCTTTGAACATGCAGAACAAATCGTCGAAAACGACAGGGATGGGGCCGAACGCAAACTCCGCTTTGTGATTTTCGGGGCGGGACCAACCGGTGTTGAGCTTGCCGGCGCGATTTCAGAACTTTCGCAGTCAATGATCCGTGATTTTCGAAGAATTACGGATGACATGGTCGAGGTCCTCTTGATTGAAGGGACGGACCGCGTCCTCCCATCATTTCCCGAAGAACTGTCGGTAAAGTCTAAAACCTATCTAGAACAGCTTGGCGTCAGCGTCATGCTCAATACACGGGTGACTGATGTTTCAGGTATGCAGGTTCAGACCCCGGACCAAACGATTGCAACTGAAACAATTATTTGGGCCGCAGGCGTTCGCGCATCACCCGCGGCAGAATGGTTGGACAGTGAGGCTGGCCCAAATGGTCGGATCATAGTGGATGAAACATTACGCCCGGTTGGGCACGATAACATCTACGTCGTTGGTGATGTTGCACGATATGAACAGGACGGCGCCCCTCTCCCCGGCATCGCACCGGTCGCCAAGCAGATGGGAACATATGTCGGAAGGCGGCTGGCGAAGACAGCCAGTGGTAAGGACACCAAAGACCTCTTTCGCTACGCAGATGCGGGCGCGCTCGCGACGATTGGCAGGAACAGGGCCGTTGCAGACATCTATGGCCTGCAATTGGCGGGGTTTCTTGGATGGCTCCTATGGGGTGCCGCTCACGTTTATTTCTTAATCGGGTTTAGGAACCGTCTGTTTGTCACGCTGCAGTGGGCTTGGTCTTATCTCACCTGGCAACGTGGCGTTCGGTTGATCATGGACCGGGAAAAGGGCGGTTCTTGAAAGCAAAGTTTGGAAGTTTCCTACCTGTGCAGAATCTCAGGTCAATCCATGACTTGATCTTCACCGGGTCAGTCCTCTTACAACTATGAGCGAACGGCCAATGTCGCAGTTGCGTGACTCAGCCCGGTACAGTGCACCTAAAGCGATTTTCGTGCTGCGAGCGCGAGCGCGTTTTTGCAAAGTTCTTGCACGAAGCCATCAATGCTCAATCGAAGTTTATTGGCAGTGGTATCCCCTAGTTGGTCAATCGATCTTTCGCTAACGGCCCAATGCTGCCGTTACCCGACCATAACGGATGCTGCAAATGCGTCGATCCAAAGCGGCCGCTCGCCTTGAGCACAAGACATTAGACCGAGCTTGTTGCTGCGGCGTTAGAGAGCCTGGCATTGGTGACGGGTTTCTCGACGAAAACTGCACCCGCGATCTGCAGGTCCCGAAGGGAGGATTTGCCGCTGATCAGGATCCGCCTAGTTTCTGGCGCAAGACCCCGCGCACGCTTCGCGGCAGCATCAGCGGGCCTCTGCGACGAAAATATACCCTTGCCTGCGCCGGGTCTGCAGATGCACTGGCTTAGAAGGGCTTTCTTCGATTTTGCGGCGCAGCCTCAGGATAAGGACATCAATCGTCCGGTCGACATACTTCGTCAGATCGTTGCCAAGTTCCGACAGCAATTCCACACGCGTGATAATCTGGTTGGGACGTTCGAGGAAATACTCCAACAGGCGGTATTCCGCATGGGTCAGAGAGATTTCCGCGCCCGTGTCATCGAAAAGAGCGCGGCTTTTTTGATCGACTGTCAGGCGTCCAAATCCGCGCCGCGATGTTTCTGACGCGGCGTGTGTCACAGCGTCTGCCTTGCCATAGCGGCGCAAAACCGCCCGGATGCGGGCCACCAATTCGCGTGGGTTAAAGGGTTTAAGCAGATAATCATCCGCGCCGACCTCAAGCCCGACGATCTTGTCGGTTTCATCCTCACGCCCCGTCAGCATGACGATGGGCAGATCGCTCGTTTTGCGAATATCCATGGCCAAGGCCAAACCGCTTTCATCGCGCAGCTGCAGGTCAATCAGAACAAGATCTAGGGGCACCTCGCGTGCGGCGTGCAAAACTTTTTGGGAGGGCAACATGAAGAAATTAGGAATGATCTCGGCGGCTGCGCTGATGGCATCTGGTGCCGCAGCCTGGGTCGATGAGCTGAGCGTGGTGTGCAGCGCAGAGCAGGATTGGTGTGACTTGATGGTTGCGGCCTTTGAGGCGGAAAACCCAGACACCGATGTGTTGATGGTGCGCAAATCGACCGGTGAAACCCTGGCGCAAATCCGTGCTGAGGCAGGCAACCCCTAGATTGACGTCTGGTGGGGCGGTACTGGCGACCCGCACCTGATCGCAGCCGAAGAAGGCCTGACGCAAGCCTCTGGCATGGACTCAAGTGAGCTGCTGGGCTGGTCCCAGAATATGGCCGAGATTTCGGAAGATCGTACTGTCGGCATCTAGGCCGGTGCCTTGGGCATCGCCTACAATACCGAAATTCTGGCCGACAAAGGCATTGCCCCGCCGGAATGCTGGGCCGATCTGGCCGACCCGCGGTTTGAGGGCGAAATTCAGGTCGCATATCCGAACTCCTCGGGCACAGCCTACACCGAACTCGCTACATTTGTTCAGCTCTTCGGAGAAGACGAAGCAATGGAACGGCTGGCCGCAATTGGGGCCAACGTGAACTCTTACACCAAATCCGGCTCCGCCCCTACAAAGGCTGCGGCACGCGGCGAAACGGGTGTCTCCATCGGCTTCATGCACGATATGGTGAACCAGGCTGCCATCGGACTTCCGTTGGCCATCGTCGCACCGTGTGAAGGCACCGGATATGAGGTTGGCGCTGTTTCCATCATCGAAGGTGCGCGCAATTTTGAAGGTGCTCAGGCCTGGGTCGAGTTCGCCTTGCGGGTGGATATTCAGTCTCGCGGACCAGAAGTTGGGGCCTTCCAAGTGCCGTCCAATTCCAATGCGTCGGTGGCACCGCAATCGCCGGACCTCGCCTCGATCAAGTTGATCGACTACGACTTCGCGACCTACGGTTCTTCTGAGACCCGCGAACGTCTGCTGGCTCGTTGGGACGCCGAAGTGGGCGATCCAAACCCCAAGCAATAATCCTCCCTGTCAGCCCCGCACGACGCGGGACGGACGACGGATGCTCCGCCGGAAAAGGCGGGGCATCCCCAATCTGCATGGACATTACGATGAAAAAGACAGTCCTTTTCTGGCTGGCCCTTGGGGTGTTTGGGTTCATCTGCCTGCCGTGGCACATGACCGATGATGGTGTTTTTAACGCTGGGTGGATGACGGACGGCACTGCGTCTACCGGTCTGTTTGCGAGCGTTGCGGGGCAATGGTGGCTGGCCCCTGTAGGTCTGGCGCTGCTCGGCGCTCTAATGCTTCAGTTAAGTGTCGCGGACCCTGTTCGCCGCGCACGTCTGACCCTTGGTACATCCATCTTTGGGTTGGCCCTTTTGGCTGTCCAGGGCCTTGTCATTGTGCGCGCCGGCCCGCGCATACTTGAGGCGTTGCTAACCTCAGAATCCATTTGGCCGGGCAACCCGGCATGGGAGCGGGTGCTGCGGTTTGTGCGCTGTCTTTGCTTTTTGCAGCCACGATCTCCATCTCTCAGTCGGGAAAAGGCCAAGGCGATGCCTTCGTCGTCAGCACCATTGGTCTGATAGTGGCACTCGTCGCGATTTTCGTTTTTTTCCCCGTCATCCACATCCTTGTCCGCGCATTCGAGGTCGAGGGTGGCTATGCGCTGACCGAGTTTTTCCCGCGCTTTTTCAGCAGCGACATTTGGGGGCTTGGCTGCCTGATCAGCGGCCGCTCCTGTGGTGTTGGCATCAATTCGCTGATCCTTGCGGTGATGACGGGTGCAGGCACAACGCTGCTGGGGCTGTCCTTTGCGCTGATCTTCACACGCACCGATTTTCGCGCCAAAAAGGTTCTGCGCGTGCTGACCGTTTTGCCGATCATCACACCACCCTTTGTCATCGGCCTCGCGCTCATCCTTCTGTTCGGACGCGCGGGCACCGTGACCGAATTCTTTGCCGACCTCATGGGATGCGAACCTCGTGCCGTGCGAAGTTGAAGCCACCAAGGGCAAAATGGCAACGGCAATGTTGAGTGGTCAGACATTCAGCATCCCACATCATGGCATCGGCAAGGGTGCCGCACAAATGGTGTTGCGTCCCCATGCATTGACCCTGACTGCGCCCAGGACGACTGGCCTGCAGGGCGAAGTGAGTTATGCGGCCTATCTGGGCAAGGAAATGCAATATACTGTCGAAACGCCTGTTGGGTCTTTGTTTGTCATTGCACCTGTCCAGGCCAACCCCTTCGTGCAAGGTGACAGCGTTTCGGTCAACATTGTCCAAGAGCAGGCCCGCCTTGTGTCGACCTGAACCTGAAATACGCGTCCCCTTTCCCAATTGCCAGACCGGCACAACATCCAAGAAACGGATGATTTGCGCCGCGCTTCGATCAGTGTTTTGAATAGGCATGACCTTTGAACAGCTCCGCACATTCCTTTGGGTGGCTCGCTTGGGTGGCTTTCGCAAAGCCTCCGATCGCCTGCACCTGTCGCAGCCTGCCGTTTCAACGCGTATTTCGAATTTGGAGGTTGAGCTGGAATCCAAACTCTTTGAGCGTGGACCCGGAGAGCTTGTCCTGACCAAGAAAGGTCAGCAACTGTTAGGGTATGCCGAGCAGCTTCTCTTTGTCGAAGAGGAGATCAAAAACCGTGTGGCAAACCCCGCCGAAACCGAAGGGCTGTTCCGCATCGGCGCCTCTGAGACAATTGCTCAGTCATGGTTGCCATCCTTCATCCAAGCCTTCAGCGCGCAATATCCCAGAGTGAATGTCGACCTCACGGTGGACATTTCACTGAACCTGCGTGCGTCGATCCTGGAACGGCGTCTTGATCTGGCTTTTCTGATGGGGCCTGTCTCAGAATATTCGGTCAAGAATGTCGCTTTGCCGCAATTTGATCTGCACTGGTACAAATCCAGCAAAATGGGAAAGGTTGATCTGACCCAGACACCAATCATTTCCTATTCAAACCAAACCCGCCCCTATCGGGAGCTGACCTCGGAACTTGCGCGCCGCGTGGGGCCAAAATCGCGGGTGTTCTCATCGGCGTCGCTCTCTGCAAGTTTGAAGATGATTGCAGCGGGAATCGCTGTTGGGCCCTATCCGCGTGTTCTGGCGGTGCCTCATCTCGACGCGAATGAGGTGGCTGAGTTTGATCCAGGTTTTGTGCCGCCTCCTTTGGAATTCACAGCCTCGTATTTGGCTGAGCCACACAGCTTTCTTGTTGAAAATAGTGCAGAAATTGCGCGCAACGTCGCACTAACCTGGCATCAGGTGCACCCCAAGTAGTTTCAAAATTTCTATCACCTTAGATAGAAAATGATAATTTGTGTGAATTTACCCCCTGTGTGAAGTTTGAGCGGCAGGAACACGGGGGCGACATGTCTACACAGACAGTATCCAAGGCTGACGCAAAAGCGCTGCCCAGCGGTGAAATCCGCAAGCTGATCAGAGCGGGCAAACATGATGCGCATACCGCAGGGCTCGCTCCGGGGAAACTCCAGTGCAACCTCGCCATTCTCCCCGAGGCTTATGCACTGGATTTTCTGCGGTTTTGCCAACGAAATCCCAAGCCTTGCCCGCTGGTGGGCGTCAGCGAAACAGGCGACCCGATGCTGCCGACCCTTGGGCGCGACATCGACATACGCACAGATGTGCCCCGCTACCGGGTCTTTTGCGACGGCGATTTTGCCGAAGAGGTAACAGATATCTCAAGCCGCTGGACCAAGGATTTGGTGACGGTCGCGCTTGGGTGTTCATTTACCTTTGAAAACGCACTCATACGGGCCGGTATTCCGGTGCGCCATATTGAGCAGGGGCGCAATGTGCCGATGTTTCGCACCAATATTGATCTGGTGCCCGCGGGGCCGTTTGGGGGCAAGATGGTCGTCACAATGCGCCCGCTCCGCACAGACCAAATCGAAGATGCACGCGCGATCAGCACCCGGTATCCACAAGCGCATGGGGCACCAATTGCAGTTGGCGATCCTGAAACCATCGGCATTTCTGACCTTGCTCAACCCGACTATGGCGATCCTGTCGACATCAAACCGGGCGAAGTCCCGGTTTATTGGGCCTGCGGTGTGACGCCCCAAAACGTGCTTCGGGCGGCAAAACCCTCCCTGTGCATCACACATGCGCCTGGGCACATGCTGATAACAGATGTCGCCGAAGATGCGGACACAACGATCTATCAAGAATCCAACCAACTAGGAGTGAAATCATGAAACGTACATTAACAGTGCTTGCCGCAACGACGGCACTTGCAGCACCTGTTCTTGCCGAGGACCTGTCAGTCGTCGGCAGCTGGTCCAGCCTGCCACTGCATAAAACCTATGAAGCGCCATTCTGGTCCGAGACTTTGCCAGCCGCCGGTGATTTCAACGTTGAACTGACAACACACAACCAAATGGGTCTGGGTCTGTCCGAGATTTACCCGTTGCTGGGCCAAGGCGTCTACGACGTGGCGATGACGGTTGCAGACTATGCCGTTGGCGATGCACCAGAGCTGGAAGGGCTTGATGTGCCACTGCTGGCGCTGACGGCGGATGAAGCCCGCGCAATGGTCGATGCGGCCCGCCCCATGGTGTCCGACATCTATCGCGCACGCTTTAACGCAGAGGTTCTGGCGATTGCGCCCTACCCGCCGCAGGTCGTGTTCTGCAACGCGGAAATCAGCAGCTTTTCCGACCTGGAAGGTTTGAAAGTCCGGGCCTCTGGCCGAATGACTGCGCTCTTTCTCGAAGCACTGGGCGCGGAGGGTGTGAACGTGTCGTTCTCAGAAGTGCCCGGCGCGTTGCAAAATGGCGTTGTTGATTGCGCCGTGACCGGTGCAGGGTCCGGGTATTCCGCTGGCTGGTGGGAAGTCACCACCCATCTTTTGCCAATCCCACTGGGCGGTTGGGATCACGTTGTCACAGCTATGAACGCTGACAAATGGGATGGACTAAGTGCTGCGGATCAGGCTGTGATCAAGGAACAGATCTCGTCAGGGTTTGAAGAGCCTGCTTGGGCCAGCGCCCAAGACGCTTTGGTCAACGACATCGCTTGCCTGACAGGCAATGGCGATTGTCCGGCAGGTGAGGCGCGCAACCTGAGCCTTGTCAGCATCTCGGACGCTGATTTTGAAAAGGCCCGGGGCATCCTGATTGGTGAGGTCCTGCCAGATTGGGCAGAACGCGCCGGAGGCGATTGGGCAGCCCGCTGGAACGCGTCGGTTGGCCAAGTTGTTGGCGTAACGATCGAGTAAGCGCAAAAGCTGAAGGACGCATGATATGGAACTGGCGTTGATCAATACGCTTCGAAAGCTCAACCAGACAATCGCCCTGATTGTCGGGCTGGGGCTTTTGGGAATGGCGGCCTTTGTCGTTGCCGATATTGCGCTGCGTCAGGTCCATGCGTCCTTTGGCGGATCAGAAGAGCTGGCAGGCTATGCGATGGCCTTGGTCAGTTCATGGGGTATGGCCTATGCGTTGCTAGAGCTTGGCCACATCCGTATCGATCTGATCCGGTCCCGCACGGGCAGCATGGCCCGCGCGCTCTTCGACATCTTCTCAATGATTGTGATGTCAGGTGTCGTTGTGACCATCGCGATCAAATGCTGGCCTGTTGTGGAACGCGCCGTTGAAAACGGCAGCCGTGCCAACACGCCACTGGCCACGCCGCTTGCTTGGGTGCAAATCCCCTGGTTCGCGGGCTGGGTATGGTTCGCGCTCATGTCCTGCTTGGTGACCCTGGCCGCCATCGGCCTGCTGGTGCGCGGCCGCGCGACAGAAACCGAAGCTTTCATCGGTGCATTTGCGGAGCAGGAGAGCCTGAAATGATCACATACGTCTCTGTTGGCCTATTGGCCCTGCTTGCCGTTTCCATTCCCGTAGGCATTGTTCTTTTCCTGCTTGGGTTCGGCGTGGATCAGTTCTTTTCCAACTTCCCCCTCAGCCGTGCGTTGGGGAACATGGTCTGGTCGTCTTCAAGCTCGGCCACGCTGATTGCGATCCCGTTCTTTGTGCTGTTGGGCGAAATCCTTGTCCGCTCCGGCGTTGCCACCCGCACCTATGCCGCACTTGACCGCTGGGTCAGCTGGATGCCCGGTGGATTGGTGCACGCGAATGTCGCGACCGCCACGATGTTTTCAGCCACCTCCGGCTCTTCTGTGGCGACCGCTGCAACTGTGGCCACCGTCGCCATGCCCCAAGCTGAAAAGCTTGGCTATGACCCCAAGCTGTTTTCAGGAGCGATTGCAGCAGGCGGCACGCTGGGCATCATGATCCCGCCGTCGATTAACCTGATCGTCTATGGGTTCCTGACCCAATCCTCTATCCCGCAGCTTTTCCTTGCGGGCTTGATCCCCGGTCTGGCCTTGGCCTTTGCTTTCCTGATGATCACCGCGATCATCTGCACGATCCGGCCAGAGCTGGGCGGCAATCGTCGGGTGTTTCCGTTCATCCAGATGGCGCGGGCGCTGATCGACCTCGTTCCGATCCTGATCCTTTTTGGATTGATCGTCGGTTCAATCTATCGCGGCTGGGCCACCCCGACAGAGGCAGCGGCCGTTGGTGTCGCAGGCGCTTTGCTGATTGCGCTGGCCTTTGGCGGGGTCAATTGGACGATGATGCGTGAAAGCCTTTTGGGCACCATCAAAGTGACCTCCATGATCATGCTGATCATCATCGGCGCATCGTTCCTGAATTTTACGCTGTCTTCCGCAGGCCTTGGCCGCGAACTGACCAGCTTCATGGAGGGGCTCGGCCTTGGGCCGCTTGGCTTCATCATGGTTGTCGTTGTCCTCTACATCGTACTTGGCTTTTTTATTGAAACGCTTTCACTGATGGTGGTGACGATCCCAATCATTGTGCCAATGGTCCTCGCACAGGGCTACGACGTGATCTGGTTTGGCATCCTGATGATCGTCCTGGTCGAAATGGCGCTGATCACGCCCCCTGTTGGTCTGAACCTCTACGTCGTTCAAGGCGCGCGTAAATCAGGCAACCTGAACGAGGTGATGTTGGGCGTCATACCCTATGCGCTGGTCATGCTCGCGATGGCCTTTGCGTTGATTGCCTTTCCTGACATCGCACTCTGGCTGCCGAACGCCCTTCAATAGCGCTGCACGCCGCGCGTGACGAACGAAAGGCAGGGATGCGGCACCGCATGCCGCGAACTAGGGTCAGGTGCTTCCCAACAAATCCCGTGCGATGCGCTCAAAGATGGCGCTTCCGACCGGAATAAGATCATCTGGGAAATCGTAGTCGGGGTTGTGCAGCGCTGCGTATTTTTCGCCTGGCCCCAGGCACAGCATCGCCGCTTTGGCATTCCAGCCAAATACACCAAAATCCTCAGATGCACGCATGGGAACGCCCGCATCCCCATAGGAGACATCGAGTGCATCCATGGCACGCGTTGCCACCGCATAGGCCTCTGCATCATTGATCGAGGCCGCGAAATCATCGCAGACCTCAAACGCGATCCCAAGCCCGAACGCCTCCGCCGCTGAACGCGCAAGATTGCGCGCCGTGGCTTCAAGCTGCGCCATGCCTGCATCACCTGCTGTGCGTAATGTCGCGAAGATCTCCGCGTCCCCCGGTGCAACGCCAAACGAAGGCTCACCGATTTTCACATGGGTAATCGTCACCAATCGGAAAGCGTCGTCCAGTGCGCCACCCGTCCCCAAAGCATCCAGCGCAGGGATCAATTGAGCAACAGCCCGTGCAGGAGAGACGCCGTCTTCTGGATCGGCGGCATGTGCAGTTTTGCCCGACAGCTTTATCTTCAGCCCAAGCGACGCGCAGTTTATCAGCCCAACACAGGTCGAGACATATCCAAACGGACGGCCGGGTTCGATATGAATGGCAAAGGCCCAATCCGCTTGAATGTCTTGATAGGCGGGATCGGAGACAACGGCTTTGGCACCACTGCCGTCTTCTTCGGCAGGTTGGAACATGAGAACAACGCGGCCCTTTGCGACCCGTTGACGCGAAATCATACGCCCCAGCGCCAGCAGCATGGTCATATGCCCGTCATGACCGCAAACATGGCTCTTGCCGGGCGACAGGGACGCCCACGCGATGTCATTACGCTCTTCAATCGGCAACGCATCCAGCTCAGCGCGGAAAAGAACCGTTGGGCCGTCTGTGCCGCTGTCAAACACTGCGGCAACGCCATGCCCACCCAATCCAGTCAAGATGCGCGTCGGCGACAAGGGCTCCAATGCCGCGACAATCCTGCGGGCCGTTTCGACCTCCTCCCCCGACAGTTCGGGATGGCGATGCAGTTCGCGGCGAAATTCTGTGAGCTCCTTCAAATCAAGATTTGTCAGCATGTATGTCCCGCGTCCAAGGTAAGTTCAGCCTGCAGTGCCGCCCCTAAGTCAGCGTGGAAAATACGCGCCCAGCGCCGCGCCATAAGAAAGGGCCTTTTCCATGTCGCATGGCAGCAAGAGTTTTTCGAGACCTGAAACGCAGGGTGTGCCAGTGCCCAGACCACAAAGGTTCCCAGCCCCGAAAGCGGACCATGACAAAAGCTAGCTGTCAGACACCAGCAGCCTAGGGCCGTTAATCCCCCAACACATCACGCAGGATGTCTTCATCCATGCGCACCGTATGCCCGGTTTCCGGGAACGCGCCTGATCCGACATCAGCGATGTATTCTTTGTAAGCCGCGATGCGTTCGGCTTGCAGGCGGTCTCTTTCGGCGGCGAAGTCGCGGTATTTCTTGGCGTGGCGGGGAAAGTGGCCGCGGTTCTCGCCCAGAATGTCGGCAGAGAATAAATACTGCGCGTCGCATCCCCCGCCCGAGCCCAGCGAGATTGTCAGCATTGACGTCCGCTTGGTCATCTCAGTTGCAAGAGGCGCTGCAACGACCTCCAATTCCACTGCAAAAGCACCGGCTTGTTCAAAATCCTGCACCTGCTGCCAGACCATTTTTGCCTGCTCTGCGGTCTTGCCTACGGCGCGGTAGCCACCCGTCCACGTGGCTTTAGGCGGCACCAGACCAACATGGCAAATGACAGGCACGCCTTCACGTGCAAGCGCTTCGACAATCTTTGCGCTGTAGCCGCAATAAACCGACTGCGCGCCCGCCTTCATCGCAGCCATAGCATCGCGCAGCGCCTCTGTCGCGTTTGCGTGCTGGCCCCAAGGCAGACCAAATTGGAAATGCGTGCCCGGAACTGATTTTGCGAAATGGGCGCGTTCGGGGATAAAGGCCGTGCCGATCATGTCCATGCCCGCCTCAGCCGCGGCAATCGCTTCTTCCTCACGCGCCACTTGGACGTAGGCGATCTGGCGCACGCCTTTAAGGGCGCGCAACTCCATGATGCTCAACGATCCCTTCACTGCCCCATGATCCTTTTGCGCCGCTCCTGCATCTTTTCGTTGGCCGACGGGGTGCCGTCATGGAAAGACCCGAACCACTTGTCCCAAGGGATCTCAAGGCTGCCGTAGTTACATTCGAAATAGCGGTGGTGCATCTGGTGGTGGAATGTCCCCAGCGCCAGCCGGTTCTTGTCCCCCACCAGCAACCCCTGAAAGCCGGTATGCGTCGTGATCGCTGTCAGGAAATAGTACTGCAGGTGGAACAAGATGTGCACCGGATGCGCCCCAATAACGAGGTGGATGAAAACCGAGCCCAGAAAAATGAACTGCTCCACCGGATGCATCGACATGCCAGACCACGGGCCCACGTTGATGTTGCGGTGATGCAGGGAATGGACGTGCTTGTAGAGGAACGGAATGTGCAGCGCCCGGTGGATGATGTAGAAATAGAAGCTCTCCCAGATCGGGATCAGGAAAAAGATCGCAACAAACCAGACCGGGTTCGCCTCAAACGTGACCAGACGCATGTACCCGTTGGCCAGCGCCCAGAATAATACCGCCTCAAACGCGGTCCAGATCAGCACCCCGGTCCCAAGCGTCCAGAACATATTGTCCCGCACTTGCCCGCCCAGGGTGAATTGCCGCCCATTGACCATCAGCGGGCGCGGGTCGAATTTCAGCTCCTTTCCTTGGGCAGAGAACGTGTAGAACCACAGATGCAGGGAACCGGCGACCAGAAGGGTCAGCACGATGTTGCGCAGATACATCTGAGCAATCCAGCCAAATCCGAAGGTTTGTGTTTCTTCCAAAGAGGGCTGGAACCAGACGTAGCAGGCGAAAGCCAGGCCAAGAATGATCAGCTTTTCTGTGATCAAAAACCATGAATTCCAGAACCACTTCACCATCTCAACCGGATCCAGCGGCCAGGTGAAGAACGGCGATGTCCTAAGTGGGACATCCGGCAGATGGTTCCATCCTTTGAGCTGTTCGTCAGACATAAGCGCAATCTCCCTAGCGGCAGAGCAAGATTGACACAGCCAGCTTCCTACAACAAACAGAATGAAACGATGAACTACCTCAGAAAATCAGATTTAAGATGACCCTCTCTTTGAAAGCCATGCAATATTTCAACACGGCTTTGGCCTATGGCAGCATCGTGAAAGCGTCTGAGCATTTGAACATCTCAGCCTCAGCCGTGTCCGCCGCGATTGATCAGGTGGAAGAGGCGTTTGAGCTGACTTTGGTATCGCGGCAACGCTCTCGTGGGATCACCGCGAATGCAAGCGGGCGTTTGATCGCGAAGAAATTTCAGCACCTTTTAGAGGATTATCAATCCATCCTGTCAGACGGCACAGCGCTGAAACAATCCCTCAGTGGCACCTTGCGCGTCGGCTATTACGCGCCGATTGCACCGGCGTTTCTCCCCGATATCCTGGCGACCTTCGTACCCAAAGATGGCAGCTCCGTGCTCCATCTTCAGGAGTGTGACAATGACGCCGCCCAGCAGGGGCTTTTGAATGGCGATTTCGACGTCATCCTTTTCGTAAGCGATGGGGCCAAAGCATCCATCAACTTCGACGTGTTGATAGAAGCGGCCCCCTATTGCCTGCTGCCCGCGTCCCATCCTTTGGCAGAACACGCCACCATCAGCCTGGCCCAGATCGCAGAGCAAAGCCTTGTCATCCTCGACCGCCCCGTCGCGGGTGCCTACTACCGAAAGCTCTTTCAGGACTTTGGAACGTCCCCCAACATCGCAGCCTACGCCAATTCAACTGAGATGGTTCGAAGTCTGGTGAGCCAAAACTATGGCTGTGCCGTCCTCAACATGACCCCACTGACCGACGTCTCCTATGCCGGCGAAAAGCTGGTCAGCCTGCCGATCTCAGACGCGTTGCGCCCGCTGACACTGTCCATCGCCTACGACCCTTCAAAACCCAGGCGTATCGTCGAACAGTTCGTTCAAGCCACCCGCGCGTATTTTGACGACGTGGGACAGAAACACTGCGTTGCTGCGCGTTGAGGGGGAACAGGGCTTGGCGCACGCAACGTTTTCAGACGCTGCGCTGCGAATAGTCTGCCATCAACTCCGCGTTGCCGGCGGATCAGTTAATCGAAGCGGCGACTTTAGGAGCTACACCAAGACGGCAAGGACCACCGGCACGCCGTGTCTCTGAAACCGATCTGGATGGCCCTTGGTTTCAGCTGATGACCTCTACAGCCGTAGATTACGATGCAGACCGCAGACTTTCCTGGATCAAGACCGCAGCGATGCGCAGCGCCTGCGCGAGGCTGGTGTCGATGTCACCTACGTCTCGGCCCCCGATGCCACACATGCCTTTGACATGGGCAAAACCCCAACTGCGGCGACGTTCCTCAGCTCACAATTCAGCTTTCTGGACACATACCTAAGCTAACTCGACCGCGGGGCCATCACACAAGACAGCCGGTGCCTTCATGGCATCGGCGCTACCGTCCCCGGTTGCACAGCCTCAGAACAGCTTGGCCTGTCAGCTGACACCGCCGCCTGCCAAAAGCGTGTCGATATCCGCAGCCCCGTACCCAATCCCTTCGAGAATTTCCCGCGTATGAGAGCTTTGGTCCGACATCTGCGGCACCCGTGTTTCAAAGTTGGAATAGCGAGGTGCGGGTGCCGGCTGGGTCGTGCCCCCCTCCGCGACGAAAGTCTCGCGCGCCGCGTTATGCGGATGATCCGGCGCTTCGGTCAGGGACATCACCGGGGCATAGCAGGCGTCGCTTCCCGCGAAAACCACGTCCCATTCATCGCGCGTGCGCGCCTTCACCGCTCCGGCAATCTTGGCCTTCAGCGCGTCCCATGATCTGCTGTCCAATTGCTTTTCAAATGATGGATCATCAGACAAGCCCAACAGCTGCAGCATCTGCGCATAAAACTTCGGCTCAATCGCCCCGAGGGAGATGTATTTGCCGTCCTTGGTTTCAAAGACGTCATAGAAATGGGCACCGGTATCCAGCAGGTTTGTCCCGCGTTCGTCTTGCCAATTGCCCTGCCGCAGGAACGTATAAATCATCGACATCAGCAACGACGCACCATCGGTCATCGCCGCGTCCACAACCGTCCCCTGCCCCGTCCGTTGCGCCGCCAGAAGACCCGCCAACATGCCGTAGGCCAGCATCATGGCACCGCCGCCGAAATCACCAACCATGTTGATCGGTGGCACAGGCGGTCCGTCTTTGCGGCCAAAGGCATGCAAAGCGCCCGTCAGCGCGATATAGTTGATGTCATGGCCCGCCATACTGGCGTAAGGCCCTGTCTGACCCCAGCCTGTCATCCGCCCGTAAACCAACGCAGGGTTCAGCTTAAGCATCTCGTCGGGGCCGAAACCCAGCCGTTCCATCACCCCGGGGCGAAACCCTTCGACAAGACCGTCTGACTTGGCGATCAGATCGAACAAAACCGCCCTGCCCTCATCGGATTTCAGATCCACAAACATGCGCTTGCGCGACCGCAACAAAATATCCGTCTGCGCCGGGCTTTCAGGCCCCGCCTGAACACCGCCCGGGCGTTCAATCCTGATCACCTCCGCACCGTGATCGGCAAACATCATGCAGGCAAAAGGCCCCGGCCCGATCCCTGCAAATTCAACAATCCGCACTCCGTCAAGTGGTCCTGGCATCGCTCTATTCCAATTCTGTTTGCGTCCAGACAGACAGCCGCCCGAATGCGACCGCTCTAAGAGAAGTCTGCCTTGCGTTTCTCCCAAAAGGCGGCAACGCCTTCTGCAAAATCCGGATGCTCACCCGCAGACTTCTGCGCCACGCGCTCCGCCCGAAGCTGCGCGTCAAAAGATGCATCGCCCGCTTGCCAAAGCAACTGCCGCGTCAGGCCCAGCGCATGCGTTGGCCCCTTGGCGATTTTTACCGCGAGTTTTGCCGCCGTGTCGATAACCTCAGCGTCCTCAACCACGCGTGTGACCATCCCTGCCTTGTGCGCTTCTTCCGCGCCGAACCGTCCACCCAACAACGCAAGCTCTGCCGCCCGGACCCGTCCCAGATTGCGGGTCAGCATCCAGGTCGCGCCGCCATCCGGCACCAATCCGATATGGCAAAAAGCCTCCAGGAAATACGCGCTCTTGCCTGCAACGATCAAATCGCCCGCCATGGCCAGTGATGCCCCAACCCCGGCTGCCGCTCCATTCACAGCCGTAATGAACGGCACGTCGAGGTTGCGAATATCCATCATCAGGCCGTTATAGACCTCCTCAAGCACCTGCCCTGCATCAATCGCACCCGGTTTGATGTCCAAATCCGGCGACAGGTTCGCACCAGAGCTGAACGCCTTGGAACCGCCCGTCAGAACGATTGCCCGCGATTGCTTTTGCCCCATGGCCAGCGCATCGCGCAGCGCGTTGCCCACCTCTGGCGTGATCGCGTTCAGCGTCCGGGGATCGTTGAGTGTGATTGTTGTGACATTATCGGCCACATCCACTTGGGGAAGATTTGTCATAATTCGCTTCTCAGATCGCCCTACAGATGACTTCTTTCATGATCTATTCGGTTCCGCCATAAATCCGCGATACCCGCGCATCACACCAAAGCTGCGCGATCAGGTATTCGTTCATGTAACCGGCACCGCCATGCCGCTGCAACGCATCGTCACACATCGCGTTCAGGATTTGGGTGTGTAAAGCTTCGCGGCTGAGGCCTCAGCCGTTGTCAGCGCGCCCTTCCCATGCCGCAGCAGGCACCGGTTCAGATGCGCCAAACCCACATCATGCCACCTTGTGCAATGGGGTGTTCGATGCCCAGCAGCTTAGTAAAGCGATCTGAGATCAACGTCAGACCACAGACCACAGCCCTTTGTGATATGCCCAAAACACAGCAACACTTGGCGGCACATCAAACACTTTGATATGCCGACCCCAGCCAGTCGTGCGCCGGAAACAGCTGAAAAGGAAATGTCATGGTCGAAACTGCCTATATTTTCGACGCTCTCAGAACACCCCGTTCCAAGGGCAAACCCGACGGTTCTCTTAATGAAGTCAAACCGATCAACCTTGTCACAACGCTGCTGAGCGAAATGCAAACGCGCCATGATCTGGATACCTCTCGTGTGGATGATGTCATCATGGGATGTGTCAGCCCTGTTCAGGAACAAGGTGCCGTGCTGCCCAAGATCGCGCTGCAAAAAGCAGGCTGGGACGAAAGCGTACCGGGTGCTCAGGTGAACCGGTTCTGTGCCTCAGGTCTCGATACCCTCAACACCGCCGCCGCGAAAATCGCCTCCGGCTGGGAAGACATGGTATGTGCCGGCGGCTATGAAAGCATGTCGCGCGTGACCATGGGCTCTGACGGCGGGCCCTTCGCTGAAGATCCTGAAACCGTCCTGGCCACAAAATTTGTCCCCCAAGGTATTGGCGCAGATCTGATCGCAACTCTACAAGGGTTCAGCCGCGATGACGTCGATGCATTTGCCGTGCGCTCTCAGCAACGCGCGGCAACAGCCCGCGACAACGGGTGGTTTGATCGCTCTGTGGTGCCCGTCAAAGACGAAAACGGCGCTGTCATTCTGGAGCGTGACGATTTCATCAAACCCGCAACCGATATGCAGGCGCTTGGCGCCCTGAAACCCAGCTTTGCAAAGCTGGGCGCGATGGGCTTTGATGCCGTGGCCCTGTCGAAATACACCGAAGTCGAACGCATCAACCACGTGCACACGCCGGGCAACTCCTCTGGTATCGTGGATGGCGCGGCCTTTGTCCTTCTGGGCAGTGAACAGGTCGGCAAAGACCTTGGCTTGACGCCCCGCGGACGCGTTGTCGCAACCGCTGTCACCGCATCAGACCCTATCATCATGCTGACCGGGCCTACGCCTGCTTCGCGCAAGGCGTTGAAAAAGGCCGGCATGACCATGAACGACATTGATCTGGTTGAGATCAACGAAGCCTTTGCCTCAGTCGCCCTGCAGCTGCAGCGCGATTTGGAAGTCGATGACGAAAACCTCAACGTGGCGGGCGGTGCCATCGCGATGGGTCACCCCTTGGGCGCCACAGGCGCAATGCTGGTCAGCACGGTTCTGGACGAACTGGAACGCCGCGAGAAAAAGCGCGCCCTGATCACCATGTGTGTCGGCGGTGGCATGGGCATCGCATCGATCATCGAACGCTGCTAACGGATCAGGAAAATGACCGAATACACGTATGAAAAAGACGAAAGCGGCATCGTCACCGTAACCTTGGATGCCACGGGCGCTTCTGCCAACACGATGACAGAAGCATGGTTGCTCGGCATGGAAGAGCTTGGTCCACGCTTGGAGGCCGAAGAAGACCTCACAGGGATCGTGATCGCCTCTGCGAAAAAGACCTTTTTCGCGGGCGGCAACCTCGGCGAAATCCTTGAGATGTCCGATACCGAAGCAGCGATGGCGCAGGTCACGCGCACCAAAGCCGCGCTGCGCAAAATTGAAAAACTGCCCGTTCCGATGGTTGCCGCAATCAATGGCGCCGCACTTGGCGGTGGCTATGAGATTTGTCTGCTGTGCAACCGGCGCATCGTCGTCGATTCCCCGAAAGCAGTTGTTGGCCTGCCAGAGGTCACCCTCGGCCTGCTGCCAGGTGCGGGCGGTGTGGTCCGCCTGACGGCTCTGATCGGGCTGGAGGCCGCTCTGCCCAATCTTCTGGAAGGCAAACAGGTGCGCCCCGCCCAAGCGGTGAAAGCTGGGATGGTCGATGAAATCGTGGCCACTCAAGAGGATCTGATCCCAGCGGCAAAGGCATGGATCAAAGCGAACCCAGATGCGGGCATCCAGCCTTGGGATCAACGCGGCTTTGTCCCGCCAGGCGGTGATGCAAACAGCCCCCGCGTGCGGGGCGTCATCTCCACCACGCCGGCGATGCTTTATAACAAGACACGTGGGCTGATGCCTGCGCCCGAGAAAATCCTCGATATCGCTGTGAACTCACTCAGAATGGGTTTCGAAAGCGCAATGCGCGCCGAAAGCCGCGGCTTTGCAGCCTTGGCCGTCTCCCCAGAGGCCAAAGCGGCGATCCGCACTTTCTTTTTGGCTTTCAGGATATCAAAGCAGGCAAAGCCCGCCCAAAGGACCATGACAGATGGCAAGCGACGTCCTCCGCCGTTCTTGGCGCGGGGATGATGGGGGCAGGCATCGCATGGGCCAATGCAAAGTCCAAACTGCCAACCCTGCTCAAAGACACCCAGCTTGAGGCAGCCGAACGCGGCAAAGCCTATTCTGAGCGTCTGGCCAAGGGTCAGATCAAACGCGGCCGCATGACCCAAGACGCGGCCGATGCCCTGTTGTCGCAGATCACCCCGACCGCATCAGATGACGATATTGAGAAGGTGGACGTCATTGTCGAAGCCGTTTTCGAAGACATCTCCCTGAAAGAAAAGGTCATCGCCGATACGTTCTCCAAGCTGTCTGACGACGGCATCTATGGCTCAAACACCTCAACCCTGCCGATCTCCATCCTGGCAGAGGCCTGCCCGGACCCAACCCGTTTCATCGGCCTGCATTTCTTCAGCCCCGTCGACAAAATGCGCATCGTGGAGATTATCGTGGGTGAGAAAACCAGCGATGCGACATTGGCAAAGGCCTACGATTACGTCCTGCAAATTGGCTACACACCCATCGTCGTCAACGACAGCCGCGGCTTCTTTACCAGCCGCGTGTTTGGCACCTATCTGGACGAAGGCCAGGCCCTGATGCGCGATGGCGTCTCTGCTGTCGCGGTTGAGCGGTGCTCCTGGACAGCCGGGATGCCGGTTGGCCCGCTTGCTGTGTTTGATGAGGTCTCCATGGCCCTTGCCCAGAAGGTCAAAGAAACCCACGAAATGCTTGATGCGCGTTTGGGCGTCGAAAACGGGTTCCCTGCCGACAACAGCTCAACCCACAAGGTTGGCATCGCGCTGCATGAAATGGGGCGCAGTGGCCGCCTCGCGGGGGCGGGCTTTTATGACTATGCCGAAGACGGCAGCAAATCCCTGTGGCCTGGCCTGAAAGACTTCGCTGAGCGAAACATCGACGTCCCCAAGGCAGATATCGAAGATCGCATGATCTACCGCCAGGTCATCGAGACCCTGAAATGCCGTCATGAAGGTGTTCTGCACTCCTCCAACGACGGCAACATCGGCTCCATCCTGGCAATCGGCTTTCCTGCATATGCGGGCGGCGCGCTGGAATACGTCAACCTCGTCGGAAAAGAAAAATTCGCGGCCCGTTGCAGCGAATTAGCAGAGAGATACGGCGCGCGTTTCCACCTCGATCCTGCGCTTCTAGAACAGGTTTAGCGAAATCCAATCAACGTTCATTCGGGACGAAAACACTGAACACATAAGCGATCAAATTCTTCGCAACGGATACCCGTAAGACCCGCCGTTCAAAGATAACCTATTCTTTGAACCGGACCCGACAGAATGCCTATGAGGCTCTGCCGTCAGATAGCCTCGTCCCCCGGGATCCATGTCCCCGACATTGCCGCAGATCGTCACCCAACGCAGCAAATGTCGCGCAAAGGTGAGCCGCCCAGCCCCTGCACGCGCGGTGCAACGCGATGCGCTCCCCAACCCGCCAAAAAACCGCCGCCCCTCGTCAGCCGCCCAGCGCCCCCAAAACTTTTCTCAAAAAATTTCGCACCCGCTGTCGATTGGCGGCCTTTCCGCGCGTCGTGTGGGTGAAGCGGCAAAAAAGCCCTTCCCAATCTCAGACGAGAGGAAAGTCTTATGAACGTCAAAAAACTCGCCTTCTACACAGCATGCGGCATCGCAGCACTCACCGCGGCGACCCTCAGCTTACCGCGCCACGTGATGATTGAACGCAGCTCAATGGTTCAGGCCGCGCCCCAAGCCGTGATCGATCTTGCCGCATCCAATGTCGGCTACCAGCGCTTTAACCCCTACAAAGACCTGGACCCAAATCTGCAGGTTGAAATGTTTGGCCCGACATCCGGGGTTGGTTCTGGCTTTTCGTTTGAAAGCAAAGACGGCGCTGGCACGCAAACGGTGGCCTCTGTTTCGGCCAATCAGGTGGTGTTTGACCTTGATCTTGGACCGTTGGGCCAGCCCACCCAGGCGATCTCGGCTGTGGCGCTGGAGGATGCCACCGAAGTCACTTGGCGCATGGACATGGATTTGGGCATGAACCCGGTGTTCCGCGTCATGGGGCTTTTCATGGATGGCATGATCGGCCCCAACTTCGAACTTGGCCTTGCCAACATCGCCGACGTCGCGGCTTAATCTGAAACTCATCAAGGGACATAAAACAATGCGTTACACATTTCTTCTTTACTCCGATCCTGCAATGGCCGCTGGCATGACAGAAGAGGACTGGGCTAAGTCCAAGGAAATCTACGGACAATACATCGGCGCGCTGCAAGAGGCAGGCGTCTTTATTGAAACCGACTGGCTTCACCCCGCCGATACCGCAACGACAGTCACACTGGCGGGCGGCGAAAAACAGGTGCAGGACGGCCCCTTTGCTGAGACGAAAGAAACCCTGGGCGGCTATTTCGCCATCGACGTGCCCAACCTGGATGAAGCGATGAAATGGGCCGAACAATGCCCCCACGTCCACTACGGCAAACTGGAAATCCGCGCATCCGCGATGGACAGCGTGTGAGCGAAAGCGAAACGCAGGCGCGGGCAGAGGATGTTGCCCGCGCCGCTTACGGCAAACTCATCGCGATGTTGGCCAGCCGCACAGGCGACATCATCGCCGCCGAAGACGCGCTTGCCGATGCTTTTGTGGCCGCTCTGAAAACCTGGCCCGCGCGCGGCATTCCCGACAAACCCGAGGCCTGGCTTTTGACCGTGGCCAAAAACAGACGCATTGATCAGGCGCGCAGGGATGCCCGTTTGGTCATCACGGACAAGGCAAATGATATGGCCGACGCACAGGCAATAGAACCCGATGAGGCTGGGTTGGATGAACGGCTGAAACTGCTCTTTGTCTGCGCCCACCCCGCCATCGACGCGGCCATTCGCACGCCGCTTATGTTGCAAACCGTTCTGGGGCTGGAGGCGGATCAGATCGCCAAGGCATTCCTTGTCAAACCCGCCACGATGGCCCAACGGCTGGTGCGGGCGAAACGCAAGATCAAGACCGCCGGCATTCCCTTCGTCATTCCCGAACCCGACGCCTACCCTGAGCGGATGGTCGCTGTGCTAGAAGCCGTCTATGGCGCTTACGCGCTGGACTGGCTGGAGGGGGAGGGCGACATCAGCCATGAGGCGTTCTTTTTGTCCAACATCCTGGCCGAACTCGCCCCCGAAAACCCCGAAACGCTTGGCCTGACAGCCCTGATTGGCTTGATTGAGGCCCGCCGGGACGCACGCATCAGCGATGGGGTTTTGGTCCCAGTGCCTGAGCAAGACACCAGCCTTTGGGACAGTGATCTCATCGAACGCTCCGTTAGCCTGCTGACCCAAGCCTCCCTCAGGCGCACACCCAAAAGCGTGCCGGGAAGGTTCCAACTAGAAGCGGCCATTCAATCCGTTCACGCTGCACGCTCGGTGACGGGCAAAACAGACTGGCGGGCACTGTCCCAGCTCTATCAAGGCTTGATGCACGCCTATCCCTCCATCGGGGGGGCCGTCAGCCGCGCGGCCGTCGTCGCAGAAGATGCAGGCCCCGCAGAAGGCCTCAGGATGTTGGCGCTGATTAAGTTTGACGGGTTGGAAAACTACCAACCCTTCCATGCGGTGCGGGCGCATTGTCTGATGGGCTTAGGCCGCACCGCAGACGCGGCAGAGGCCTATACCATAGCCATCTCACTTTGCACCGATGCCCCCTCAAAACGGTGGCTTGAGAAAAAAATCGCTGAAGTGCGGAAAAAAATGTCCTGAGTTGTCGATTGGCAGAGGCTACGTGCGTCGTGTGGGCAGAAGGGACGCAAAACGCGCATCCCCCAAGCCAAAAGGACCAGACCCATGACCACACTCTACACCCTCATCGCTATCATCGCCGCCCTTGCCCTGATCGCCCTGCTGTTGCCGCGCAAAGTCGTTATCAGCCGGCAGGCAGATGTCGCCCTGCGCGCTGAGGATATCATCGCCCGCGTGGCCAGCACCGATGGCTTTCAAACCTTCAACCCCTACCGCACAACCGACCCGGAGCTGAAAATCATCCCATTTGGCCCGGCCTCAGGCGTGGGTTCGGGTTTCCGCTTTGAAGGCAAAGAAGGCAAAGGCACGCAAACCGTCACCGATGTCTCTGCGACCCGCGTGACGCATCTGATTGACCTCGGTGCCATGGGCAAACCCGTGCAAACGATTGAAGCAAAAGCGACAGACACCGGGGCCCAGGTCACATGGACCGTCACATCTGACATGGGCTATAACCCCGTCTTCCGCATCTTCGGTCTGTTCATGGACCGCATGCTTGGCAAAACATATGAGCGGGGCCTGAAAAACATCGCGGCACTGACACAGGGGTAAGCATACCCCGAAACCGAAGGCGCATATCCCATGCGCCTTTATTTCACGCCAAGCACCCTGATCGGCTCTGCAATCCCGCGCACATCGACCGGTCCCAAATCCTCAAACCCCGCCTGATCCACGCCTGCGTCAGCAACGCTCTGCGCGGATGCCACAAGTCTGAGGTCTCTCTCCTTGGCCATCGCCTCAAAGCGGGAGGCAATGTTGACGGTCCTTCCCAGGGCCGTGAACTCAAGCCGCCTTTCATCGCCAAAGGCCCCCACCAACGCAGGCCCGGCAAACAGACCGCCCGCAATGGCGATGCCCGGCCCCACAGATGCATCCCCCCGACGCCGCGCCGCCACCCCATCCGCGATGACCCTAAACGCCGCATGGGCCTGACCTGCTGATGTGGTGTCATCATCACTCAGCCCGAAAATAACCATAGCTCCATCGCCCACAAATTTGTCCACGACCCCGCTGTGCTGCTCTGCTGCGTCCAGCACCAAAGAGCGGAACCACAAAAGAATGTCGGCAACCTGCCGGGCCTCCAGGCTCTCACTCAACTCCGTGAACCCCCGCAGATCCACCATCAAAACAGCAACGTTGCGCCGCTCAGGTGTCCGCAGACGCTGCAGCGCTTCATCCCCCAAACCATTGCGCAGCTCTTCGGGCAGGAACCGCCGCAGGTTGTCTGAATCCTCGACCTCTTTGGCAACGCGCACCACCAGGCTGCGGGATCTGTAAACCGCCGTCCCAATCACCAATGCCAGCGTTGTCAGCATCACAAACCGCATCACATTGGGCGGCGGCGAATACAGCACGCGCATTTCTTCAACCACAGACGGGGCCCAGGTCTGATCCGACAGCGGATTGTGAAAGGCAATCACCGCACAGGTGACGATCAACAAAACGGAGGTAAAGACATGCAATTCCAACCGGTAGCGCAGCGCCTGAATGCTCAACACCAGCGCGATCACCAGAATAAGCGGGCTGGCCAAAGCAACCAAAGACGGCGTCGCCACATCCCGCACATCAATATAAAGCTGTGCGGCCAGCAGCAGAACCTCCAGCGCGTTAAACAGCCAACTTTGCCAAAATCTGAACCGGCTCGGATGCGAAAAGTAAAAATTCACAGCCCCCAGAACAAAATACGCAGCCGCCCCAACCAGCAGAAACATCAGCTCCAGCCGGCGCACACTCAGGCCCGCCGTCTCCAGCCTCAGCAACAGCCCGCACACGCCCAGGAACAACGCCGCTGACAGGATCATCCTCAGCGTCGCAATGATCCGCTCTGCCCGCACATCAGAGGCGCGCAGCATCTCCGTGCCACGGTTTGGCTTGATGTGGCTGACTGTCATGGCCTGTCCCAATAAACCGAAGGTGATCGCGCAACCGCGCAGATACCCGGCAGTGTAGGGATGCAAGGACGCCCTGTCAGGCCTTTGCTGCGGGTTTCAGGAAATGACACGGGCGCCTCAAAACATACCATCTTGTATGTTTTTTCAAAACAGCATACAAAAAGGTATGTTTTACGAAAGGACATCGTATGAGTTTCTGGTTTTTCTCTGCGGCGGGCGGGTTGTCTGCCCTCTGGCTCGCCATCCATTTGACCGCCGGAGAACGCGACATCGCACATCCGCTCCTGCGCGCTGATGAACTTGACCCAGTGGTGCGGGAAACCCAATACCTCTGCTGGCATTTCACAAGCGTTTCAATTGCTTGCATGGCAGGGTTCTTTAGCATGGCCGCTTTGCAAGCCAGCAGCGCTTTCGCAATCGCAGGGCTGGCACTTGCCTCAGGCTTTGCCCTTTGCGGCATCTTTCTTGTCACAATCAGAGGCGCAAATCACAGACTTGTCCCGCAGGGCTGGCTGTTTGCCCCCGTGGTTCTCCTTGGTGTTCTGGGATTGGCAGCATGACGAAAAAGCGGCGGTTAAAGGCGCAAGACTGGGTTGCACTGGGCTTGGCAGAACTTTCCCGGCAGGGGCCAGACGCGGTCAAACTGGAAGCGATCTGCGCAACTGCCGGCCTTACCCGCGGGTCGTTCTATCATCATTTTGAGGACCACAACGCCTTTCTGCGATCCTTGGCTGAGGCTTGGACAAAGCAATCCACCGAGGATGTCGCGGCCAGCATCACCAGCACCACATCCATCCATGAAACCGCCGCCGATCTCACGACCGCCGCGATGGCGATTGACTACAAACTCGAACTGGGGATGCGAGAGCTTGGGCGCAGACGGCCCGAGATCGCGCAAATCCTGCGCGATACCGACCAGACCCGCATCACCATACTTACCCGTATATATGTCGAGCGTTTCGGGATTGATCAGACCACCGCCGAAGATTTGGCATTTCTGGAATACGCCGCCTTCAGCGGCATGATCCTGCTGCAGCCAGACATGGCAAAAAGCCATCAACACCGACTGGCCGCGCGATACGACACCCTCGTCGAAAAAGCACTGTCCCAAGGGGGCCAATCCGCTGACCCTTCCCAGCCGCGCTAAACAGACGCGGATCGCCCTCCCCCTCCTGCCGGACTGTCGCCCGGCTGCAGTCAGCGCGCCGGGCACGCGCGCGTCTCAATCGCCTCCAGAAGACCGGCAACCGTCACGGGCTTTTCGGCAAACCTGGCCTCGGCCAGTTGCGCCAGATGATCTGCCGGGCTGGCGTGTTTATCTCTCAGGCCAACGGCTCACCTCACCATCGGGAGACTGAGCAGAGCCCCGCCAGGCGGCGGCCTTGAACTGCGCAATCTCCATGCGCCCTCAATCCTCAATCTCATCCACCACGATCTGGCGGTTCATGTCGTAATATCGGCCATCAGACCGCCGCACATACCCCCGCTCCACCAGCGCGCTGTCGCCAAACCGGGGGCGGCCGTCTTCGGCAAATTGGGTATAGATGTCTTCGGTATCCGGCCCCCGGATCAGCGCCGCAATCCGCCCATGCATCCAGGCAGCCAGCACATTGTTCATCCGCTGCTGATAGCCCTTCCCGAACTTGCGGAAAAACCGAACCACATCCGCGTCCACCCGCAGGGTGATCCGCACCTTCTCGGCCTGTCCCTTTTCGCGCGCGATCTGGTGCCATTGGGTGGGGATACGTTTGGCATCCAGCACCTCTTGGTGCAGATCCCATTCGATCTGCTGCATCAGATCGGTGAAGTAGTTGAAATGCTCACGCTGGGTTTTGTTTCGTTTTGCCATCTGCGCCTCCTGGTGTCGTTTGCGATGGCGAGACTGTGAAACTTTCGTTAAAAATGTCCGAACCCACCGTATGCACTGGCAGTGTACGCCCGGTGTACGCGGTGTGACTTTTTACGATTTGGTAACCTTGGGGCCTCCCCCACGGCCAGCCCCGCACAGAACATGAGGATCCCATGTACACTCCAGCCATCACCGGCACCGGCGTTTTCACCCCCAAAGAGGTCATCACCAACGCCGAATTGGTCGATGCTTTCAACGCCTATGTTGATCTCTTCAACGCCGAAAACGCCACCGCAATCGACGCAGGAGAGGTCGCCGCGAAAGAGCATTCCTCAGAAAGCTTCATCGTCAAAGCATCGGGGATTGAGCAACGCTATGTTCTCGATAAATCAGGCGTTCTGGACCCCAAGGTGATGCACCCCCTGCTGCGCCAGCGTGCGGATGATGAACCCTCCCAGATGGCGGAAATGGCGCTGGATGCCGCCAAGAAGGCGCTTGAGGCCGCGGGCAAGACGGCAGCGGATGTGGATGCGGTGATCTGTGCAGCCTCCAACCTGGAACGCGCCTATCCGGCGGTCGCGATTGAGATCCAACAGCTCTTGGGCATCAACGGCTTTGCCTTTGACATGAACGTCGCCTGTTCCTCCGCCACGTTCGGCATCCAGGCCGCCGCTGACATGGTCCGCTCCGGCTCCATCCGCTCCGCTTTGGTGGTGAACCCTGAGATCTGCTCGGCCCATCTGGAGTGGCGCGACAGGGATTGTCATTTCATCTTTGGCGACGTCGCAACAGCCACGTTGATTGAGCGCGCGGAGAACGCAAACGGGGCCTATTTCGAAGTGAAATCCACCCGCTGCGCCACTGAGTTTTCCAACAACATCCGCAACAACAACGGCTTTTTGCGCCGCTCGCGGCCGGATGGCATGGCCGACCGGCGCGACATGCAATTCATGCAAAACGGCCGCAAGGTGTTCAAAGAAGTGGTGCCGATGGTGTCTGATCATATCGGGCAGCATATGGCGGATGAGGGCGTACAAGCCACTGATCTCAAACGCCTTTGGCTGCATCAAGCCAACAAGTCCATGAACGATTTCATCGGGCGCAAAGTTCTGGGCCGCGCGCCCGAAGGGATGGAGCAGCCCAACATTTTGCAAGACTACGCAAATACCTCCTCTGCCGGGTCGATCATCGCGTTCTCCAAATATTCGGACGATCTGCAGAATGGCGATTGGGGGCTGATTTGTTCGTTTGGAGCGGGCTATTCCGTGGGGTCTGTGCTGGTGCAACGGCACGGCTAGGCCAGATCGCCGGCCCCAGCCAAAGCCGCATACCAACCTTCAGGCGCGTTCTATTTTTTCGACACGCGCTTGTGCACCTCTTCGGCGGTTTCCACCCGTTCGGAGTAGCGATCCACCAGCATGTCTTTGCGGCCCCGCACCATCCAGGTGAATTTGACCAGCTCTTCCATCACGTCAACAACGCGGGCGTAAAACGGCCCCTCCGGCAAGCGGCCTTTGCCGTCAAATTCCAGCCAGGCCTTGGGGATGGAGGATTGATTTGGGATCGTCACCATCCGCATCCAGCGGCCCAGAATGCGCATCTGGTTTACCGCGTTAAAACTCTGCGAACCGCCGCTGACCTGCATCACCGCAAGCGTCTTGCCTTGGGTCGGGCGGATACCGCCTTTCAGCGACAGGGGCAGCCAGTCGATCTGGCTTTTCATGATGCCGGTCATGGCCCCATGGCGTTCCGGGCTGGACCAGACCATGCCTTCGGCCCAGACAGCTAAATCGCGCAGCTCAGCCACTTTGGGATGATCGGGATCATCGCCATCAGGCTGGGGCAAACCGGTGGGGTCAAACATCCGGGTTTCGCAGCCCAGATGCTCTAGAATACGCGCGGCTTCTTCCGCTGCCCGGCGCGAATAGCTTTGGGCACGGATAGAGCCATAAAGCAGAAGTATCCGAGGTTTATGCCCCGGATCGTCGGCGGACTTATACGCCTCTACATCAATCGCAGGCAGATAATCGGCCCGCAAACTGGGCAGATCAGCTGCCACTTTCATCCTCAAGATTAAGCTTCATGTCCACAAGCACCTGCTGCAACAGCGTGGTTTCTTTCAGCAGACGTTTTGCTTCATTCACGCTGATCATACCGTCCAGCATGCTTTCTTGATACTCCGCCATCAGCATCGCAAACCGCTGGCTGAGGGCGATCACATCCGCGTTCACCCCGCCGGTGCGTTCGGTGTTGCGCAGCCGGTCTTCAAAGTTAAGCGACACGCCCCGCAACTCAGCCAGGGCGGCAGTGACATGCGGATAGCTTGAAGCCGCTTCCAGCTGTGCCACTGCGTCGATGGGCATGAAGCGGTCGGTGTGTTCTTCGTTGTCCGAATAGTAGCGCCCCAGTGTGGCCTTGGATTTCCCCGTCAGCTCACAAGCGGGCTCAATGCCTACATCCTTCACCAATGCTTCGGTGTGCTTTTTCAAATAACTGCCAATAACGGCCATGTCGTGTTTTCCCGATTCCCCGAATCCCTTCCACTCCACGCACATCGGGGAAAGGACGTTGGCTTTTCCCATTAATGTGTCCCAAGGCAAATGTCATTGTCTTAATCACTCCACCTCCGTTGGGTGGAGCGTACGAGTACCACCGCAGAAACATGAGGTGGGGAGTAAGGTTACGTACGCCGTCGGGCTTGGCCGGTTCCGCACAGACCGGCCAAGCCGCGCGCGGCGTGCGGCCCGTTGTGTCACAGGCGCTTGAACGCCATGGCCTGCTTGGCATAACAGACGGTATGGCCAAGCTCTATTTTCACTATTCCACGATGAACGCCGGCAAATCGACAGTGCTGTTGCAAGCCGCGCATAACTATGAAGAACGCGGGATGGAGACCTATCTGCTGACCGCGCAATTTGATGGCCGCGCCGGTGAAGGCCGCATCGGATCGCGTATCGGGATCAGCAAAGAGGCCGACACCTATGCACCCGGCGAAGACCTTTTTGCCAAGCTGAGCGCGCGTTTGTCGGCAGGGCCTTGTGCCTGTGTGTTTGTGGATGAGGCGCAATTTCTGGAGGCAGACCAGGTGTGGCAATTGGCCCGCGCGGTAGATGATCTGAAAGTCCCGGTGATGTGTTTTGGGCTGCGCGTGGATTTTCAGGGCAAGCTTTTCCCCGGATCCGCGACGTTGCTGGCGCTGGCCGATGAGATGCGCGAGGTGCGCACCATCTGTCATTGCGGCAAGAAGGCCACGATGGTGGTGCGGATGGATGACGCGGGCAATGTGCTCAAGGACGGCGCGCAGGTGCAAATCGGCGGGAATGAGACCTATGTCTCACTTTGCCGCATTCATTGGCGCGCGGCAGTGGGCGATCGCCCTTCGGGCGACGGGTAGCTTTGCCTGACAGCCCCCCGCGTTCAACAGGTTGTGGGACGTTTCCCCGTCCCTGCGACAGGCATCCGGCCTTAATGCATCCGCCCGCCGTTTGGCACCGTTTGATCAGGCGACAAAAGCACGATGGCCCCGTCGGCATCCGGTAGGCCCAGCACCAGGACTTCAGACATAAAGGGGCCAATCTGGCGCGGGGGAAAGTTCACCACGGCCATGACCTGTTTGCCCACAAGCCCGTCAGGATCGTAGTGCACCGTGATCTGAGCCGAGGTTTTGCGCAGGCCAATCTCTTCTCCGAAATCCACCCAAAGCTTGATCGCAGGCTTGCGCGCTTCGGGGAAGGGTTCAGCGCGGGTCACCGTGCCCACGCGGATGTCCACGTTCAGAAAGTCGTCAAAAGTGATCTCAGCCACGGGCAAGCTCCTTTGAGCGGTTGGTGGCGGCCGCGACAGCCTTGTTCAACAGTGCCGGAAAACCCTCTGTCTCATGCATCAACACCTCAAGCGCGGCCTGGGTCGTGCCATTGGGCGAGGTCACGTTGACACGCAGCTGGCTTGGGTCTTCTTCCGCCGATTGGGCCAGCGCACCGGCCCCGGCCACGGTGGCCTTGGCAAGCTGCATGGCCAGATCGGCCGGCAGGCCCTGCGCAGCACCTGCGGCGGCCAGCGTTTCGATCAGATG
Source organism: Sulfitobacter sp. GN1-4 (assembly GCF_055693825.1). NCBI lineage: Bacteria > Pseudomonadati > Pseudomonadota > Alphaproteobacteria > Rhodobacterales > Roseobacteraceae > Sulfitobacter > Sulfitobacter sp. GN1-4. The sequence continues at coordinate 3,432,502 of NZ_JBVFUQ010000003.1, forward strand.
AAAGACATAGGCCGGGCCAGAACCGCTGACCCCGGTAACCGCATCAATCTGCGCTTCATCGGTCAGGCGCACCACCTCGCCCACGGCGCTGAGCAGGCTTTCCGCCTCATCCAGGGCGTCAGGACCTGCCGCTGCGTTGGCCACGATGGCCGATATCCCGCGTGAGATGGCAGCAGGCGTGTTGGGCATGGCGCGGACCACAGGGGTGTTGGCCCCCAGCGTGTCTTCGAAAAACTGCAAGGGCGTTCCGGCGGCGACGCTGACGAAAAGGGTGCTGGAATTGCCCATCTTTTGCAGGCTTGGCAGGGCCTCAGCCATCATTTGCGGTTTGACCGCGACAAGCACGATGGCAGGGTCTGCTGGCAGTTCAGCGTTTATCTGCACGCCCTGCCCTTGCAGCCAGTCTGACGGATAAGGATCGACCACCCAAACAGAGCTGGGCGGGAGCCCGCGTGCCAACCATCCAGCAAGCATGGCCGAGCCCATCTTGCCACATCCCAAAAGGACCAGGCCTTTTGCCGCTATTCTCGTGTTTTGCATGGTGCCCCCACTTGTCTGTGGGGGAGAGTGTTACGCCCGGCCGTAAGCCTCTGCAATGGCGACTTGCAGCGCCTCTTCAGGAGATTTGTCGCCCCAAACCTGCAGCTGGAGGGCGGGGTAATACCGCTCAGCTGACAAGACGGCGGCACCGATCATGGTGTCGATCTGCTCAGCGCTGGCGTCATGGCCGCCCGCACAGACAAGGCCGTAGCGGTAGACCATCAGCTTTTGTTCCGCCCAATAGGTAAAGGCCCCGGCCCAGCATTGGTCATTCACCTTGTTTAGCAGATCAAACAGCCCCGGCAGACGGTGATCGGGCGGGTCCATTTCAAAGGTGCAGATCAGGCGCAGCGTTTCATCATAGGCCGACCAGGCCAAGGTGATAGAATAGGTCCGCCACTGGCCCTCAACAGCCATGGCAATCTGTTCATCTGATATCCGGTCAAAATCCCACTCATGGTAGGCTGCCAGGTGTTCAACGATGTCGATAGGGTGGATTTCTTCTTCTAGGTACTGCTCGGACAGGGCCATTTTGACACCTCTTTTCTATGTCCATTCCCGACAGCGCAGCGCCATACAAGGAATAGAAGCCTGTACAATAGGCCGTTGGGCGAGCAACCGCCTATACAAGATATGGTGGAGGCAAAGAGGGGCGCCTGGCAACCCTTTTCTTGGGGATAACCGCAGTTTGTGGGGGATAACTGTCATATCTTGTGGATCAGCCACAACGATAGGCAAGAGCGAGCCGCAGCTTAGTCGATGTAGGTGTAGCCCAAAACAACGCTGGCCAATTTGTCCGGCGTGTGGGCCAGAAACCCGAAGGTCAGCGGCCCCCAATATTCTTTTCGGCTGAATTCCGTCATCTCTTCGTCCGAGCGCCCTCGCGGTGTGGCTGTGATCTTGAGCCCATCAAAGGCGCCCAACACGTCGTCCAGGTTTGGGGCCTGATCGGGCGGGAGGGTCAGGGCCAGAAGGGAGGCGCGTCCGTCCGGGTAAAAGCGCAGCTCGATGTTGGAAAAGACCGGGCCGAACGCCGTCTCGCCGCAGGCCTCGCCCCAGATGCGGGTGCCTTTTTCCACGGTTTGCATTTCAATGCCCAGCTGCAATGACGCGTCATCAATGGACTGGGGCGGCCCCGGCAGAAGACGTTTGATGAAGGACAGGTAGTGTGCGGGATCAGTCATGATATGCGGCCATTGTCGTGAAAAGGGGGCGTGCAACGGGGCCGCGTGGCAGGGGCATGAGGTGCCAGGTGCGGGGACTTGGGTCATTTTGCACCGCTTTTGTCATGCAGCTCATCATACTGCTTGCCGTAATACTCAATATAATTCTTGCACTTGTGATCGTTGCCTGACGGCACTTCGATCGGGCCAAATTTCGTAGCGATGGTTTCGAGCGCCTTCTTTGTATCTCCGTCCTTGAGATATTGATCATAGGCCGCTTCATAAGTAGGCAGCGCAGATGGGTGGCCCGAGACTTTGATATTCTGATGGCCATTTGCCAGCAGTTCACGCTGGATGCGTATGTTCTCCATCACTGCCTCGGCTTCGCCAAGCAGCATGGAGTGGATAAAGGCCTCGCGCGATGACCAATCGGGGGGGCGGTGATCTTCTGCGTGACCCACTTCATGCGCCAGCGCCTGCACCACGCGGCGCGGATTGCCCAGATCATTCGCGTCTATGGTGATGAGTTTGATGCCCCTTTGGGCGTGTGTGCCCTTGCCCGCCTTGCCCACCTCGACGCGCCAGCCGTCTTTTTCCAGATCCTGAATGGACTGCGTCAGCTCTGGCGAAAGTCCGACAATATCCATGGCGGCTTCAGGCACGAAATCGGTCATGTTGCCCGCCGTTTCGCGCAGCATCTCTTTGTTAAACTCGCCAAGCCGGTCAAACGCCTTGTCCAAAGATGTCAGCGCCTTGGCCCAGTCTTCATCTGCGATGGCCTTGTCGATCTTATCTGGCCACAGCGTAATCCAGACATATTCGTCTTTCGTTTCTTTGGTCAGGTCCCGCGTGGCTTCGGCATATTGCGCATGGAAGGACTTTTGCCGGTGCAGGCTGTCTTTCTTTTTTTGCGCGATGGTATTGAGTATTTCCGCCACCAGGGCTTCGACCCGGTCCATACGGCCCAACGCCTGAAAAAACTGGCTGTCGGCTTCGTCCTTCTCCATGTCCGCAACGACCTTTTCAAGCTCCTCTTGCTGCGGCTTGATGTAGGCGGTCCGAGGGTCAACAACACGTGCTTGGGCAAGCTCAGTTGCCAGCGCGGCTTTGCGCACTTTGTACTCTACCGGTTCATCAAAGAGCGCTTCGATATCTTTGATAAATGCTTCCAGATGCGTCAGTTTATTTACGGCTGATGCGTAATCCCCTGCATCCACAAAACCCTCAATTTCGCGCTGGGTGTCCAACATGTGCCGCACAAGGTCTGGGCCAAACTCCAGCTCGCAGTGTTCAACCGCCTTGGCCCGCTTTTCAAGCGGAGGGTAGTCATGGAAAAACTCGTCTTTGCTGCCTTCTTGTTTGATCAGTTCAGGATAGAGCGCTTCAACCTCTTGAATGATCTCAAGCAGGATCGGTTTGGCGGCGGCGGTGTCAGGCACGGCGATCAGCTCATACATCTTGTCTGATTTGCGCTGAATAGCGTCGCGTTGGGTGGCAAACTGAGGCAACCGGCTTTCTAACACCTCAAAAAGCTGATCTTCGATCCCTTTGAGTGCACTTTCGAAATCCTGGTTTTCGAATTCATATTGCTCTTGCTGCGCCTCTATTGGCGCGAGGGTCTTGAGGGCTTCGGCCAGAGCTTCGTTGGCCTTTTGAAACCCCTCAGAGGCCTTTGCCGCATCTATCTTGCTGGTATGATCCGCAAGTTTCCGAAGACCGTCGACCAGAAAATCTGGTTGAGGGCTGGTGCGATCCAGATAGGCGACACGTTCGTCATAGTCCCGGCGATTAGGCTGATACTCTTTCGCCGCCGCCCCTTCGGCATCGGCTTCTTCAAAGAGCGGCTGCACCCGAACCAGCAAAGCGTCCAGGGCCGTACAGGCATCTGTCCAACGTTCTTCGCGCGCGCAGGTCAGAACGCCGCGATACTCCTCCCGCACGCTTTTAGCCTCGGGGTGTGCTGCGATATTTAGCGCAATGAGCCCATCTTGCGCATGGCTTAGATCGTCACGGCGGTCCTGCCAGAGTTTCTTGTTCTGTTCATAGGTGTGTCGAAGGGTGGCAATAACTTCCTGAGCTTCCGCGATCTTTTGCTCAATGCGGTTCAGCACCTCTTCTTCGTCGGCATCAATGACGCCATCGGCTTGATAGAGCGTGTGCATCTCTGTGTGGTGATCCCGAAAGCCGGCGATCTCCGCCTCAAAAATGGCAATCTGTTCAAGCGATGGGTTCTTATTCATACCATTCCTCAACATCGGCCGTAGCCGATTACAGGCATTGAGAGGGTTTGGCAGGCAGATAAATTACCGCCACATCAATGCTGTCACAAATAACTTTGGCGCATCAAAGCATATAAACCCTGCTGCGCAAAGAAAATTTTGGAATGTCAGTTGGCGTGCTGAGGGCCGTTAGCCCTTGGTAGCACCTTCAAGCGCCTCAAGCCGGGCTTTGAGCGCCTCATTTTCCTCGCGGGCCTTCTGGGCCATGGCGCGGACGGCATCAAATTCTTCGCGGGTGACAAAATCACGGTCGGCCAGCCAGCGGTCTACCATGCTTTTCATGGCGTTTTCGGCCTCTTCCTTAGCCCCCTGCGCCACGCCCATCGCGTTTGTCATCAGTTGCGACACATCATCAAAAATCTTGTTGCGGCTTTGCATGGCAAGCTCCCGTTTTCAGCTGTTCCCTATATGGGGTCTGCGAAGGGGACAGGCAAGGTTGACTTCCCCGTCCAAGACGGCTCAATCAGGCCATGGTTGCGATGATCCCTTTTCCCAATATTTCGCCGGAAATCTTTTCGGTCACCTTTTGGGGCATAGAATTTGCGCTGCGCTGGTATGCGCTGGCTTATATTGTGGGTATTTTGCTGGGCTGGCGGTTGGTTGTGGGGGCCGCGCGCACACCGCGGTTGTGGCGCAATGACACACCCGTGATGTCCCCACGCCAGATCGAAGATCTGCTGTTCTGGGTGATCCTGGGTGTGATTATCGGCGGGCGGCTGGGCTATGTGATTTTCTACCAAGCCGGCTATTATCTGGAAAACCCCCTGCGGGTCTTGCAGATCTGGGAAGGCGGCATGTCGTTTCATGGTGGCGCGATTGGCGTCATCTTGGCCGCATTTTTCTACACCAAGGCGCATAAGATTGCGACCATATCCGCAGGCGATCTGATCACGCTGGGCTTGGCCCCAGGTCTGTTTTTGGGCCGTGTGGCCAATTTCATCAACGCTGAGCTTTGGGGACGGCCCACGGATCTGCCCTGGGGTGTGGCCTTTCCGGGACAGGCGGCACAGTTCTGCCCCGGCGTTTTGGGCATTTGCGCCAGACACCCTCACAGCTTTACGAAGCGGTACTGGAAGGTTTGGTGCTGGGCATTGTTCTGTTGTGGATGGCCTGGCGGCGCGATGCGCTGAAAGCGCAGGGGCTGCTGATCGGGACGTTTCTGGCAGGTTACGGGATTGGGCGTTTTATCGTGGAATTCGTGCGCCAGCCCGATCCGCAATTCATCACCCCCGGCAATCCACTAGGACTGGCCCTTCAAACCGGCGGCTATGGGTTCACCATGGGGCAGTTGCTGTGCATCCCGATGGTGCTGATCGGCCTCTTCTTTATCCTGCGCGCCCGCCGCGGCGCATGAGCCTGCTGGAACACATCACCGCACGCATCAGCGCCCAGGGGCCCATGCGGGTGGACGAATACATGACCACCTGCCTGCTGCACCCCAAGTTTGGGTATTACGCAACGCGTGATCCTTTTGGGCAGGCGGGCGATTTCGTCACCGCGCCTGAAATCAGCCAGATGTTTGGCGAGTTGATCGGCCTGAGCCTGGCGCAAACCTGGCTGAGCCAAGGCGCACCTGAGCGGTTTACCCTGGCTGAGCTGGGGCCGGGCCGGGGCACGCTAATGGCTGATGCGCTGCGGGCGTGCCGAGGCGTGCCGGGATTTGTTGACGCCGCTGAGATTGTGCTGGTGGAGGCGTCAGAGGTGTTGCGCCGCGTCCAGCGTGAGACGCTGCAGGGCCATGAGGTGAGCTGGCAACCCGATACATCCGCCCTGCCCCAGCAGCCGCTTTTTCTGATCGCGAATGAGTTCTTTGACGCGCTCCCGATCCGGCAGTTTGTGCGCGCGCAAGATCAATGGCGGGAACGGCATGTTGGACTGTCAGACAGTGCCTTGGCCTTCGGGCTGGGCCCCGCACAGCCGCAACCGGCCTTGGCGGGGCGCATGCTGGATACGCCTGACGGCACATTGATAGAAACCTGCACCAGTGCGCTGACCGTGCTGGACCCGGTCGCAGACCGGATCGCCACCCATGGTGGTGCCGCGCTGATCATTGATTACGGGGGTTGGCGCACGCGCGGCGACAGCCTGCAGGCAGTGAAGGCGCATCAGAAGGTGGGCGTGTTTGAAACACCCGGTGAGGCGGATTTGACCGCGCATGTGGATTTTCAGGGCCTGACCCAGATGGCCGAAAGCTGTGCGCACAGCGCCCTGACGCCGCAAGGTGTGTTTCTGGAGCGCTTGGGCATCACACAACGTGCCCAAGACCTGGCGCGCGGGCTGAGCGGAGAGGCTCTTGAAAGCCACATCGCTGCGCATCGGCGGTTGACGCACCCGCAAGAAATGGGAAACCTGTTTCAAGTGCTGGCGCTGATGCAACCCGGTGCCGCTGCCCCGCCTGGAGTGTCCCAATGACGCTGGAAATTCTAACCTCGGATGCTTTGGCACCGGTCAAGCATGGGTTCTTTACCCGGCGTGGCGGTGCCTCTTCTGGTGTGTTCGCGGGGCTGAATTGCGGCGAAGGCAGCAGCGACCAACGCGAGGTTGTCGCCATTAACCGCGCCCGCGTTGCCCAAGCCATGGGCGTGCCGGACGAAAACCTTGCAGGGGTGCATCAGGTGCATTCCGCCACTGCGATCACGGTGGACGCGCCGATGCAGAGCAAACCCAAGGCGGATGCCTTGGTGACAAACACACCTGGGATTGCGCTGTCGGTTTTGGCAGCCGATTGCCAGCCGGTGCTTTTTGCAGATGCCAGCGCCGGGGTCATCGGAGCCGCGCATGCAGGCTGGCGCGGCGCGCTGGACGGCGTGTTGGCCAGCACGGTGGCGGCCATGGAATCCCTAGGCGCGGCGCGCGAAAAGATCACCGCCATCATCGGCCCGTGCATTTCGCAACGGGCTTATGAAGTGGGGCCGGAGTTCTTTGAGGATTTCATCGCCGAAGATCAGGCCTTTGACCGGTTCTTTATCCAAGGCGAAGGCGACCGGATGCTGTTTGACCTGCCGGGCTTTGGCCTAAGCCAGTTGCGGGCGGCAGGCGTGGGCCATGCGGAGTGGATCCGCCACTGCACCTACAGCGATGCGGATCGATTCTTTTCCTACCGGCGCGCGACCCACGCCAAAGAAGCAGACTATGGCCGGCTGATATCGGTGATCACGCTCTGATCTGGGCATAAATGCGGCGGACTGCGCCCTGATTGTGCCTGAATGGGAAACACTGGTCTGGAAACAATCGCACAAGTTTCCGCTGTTTGTTCACAATAACCGCGCAAATCTACATAAAAACAAGGGCACTTCGCGAATGGGGCAGCTTGGTCACATTGAGGCACGGATTGTGCGGAAGATTTTTAGAAAAACTGCGAAGCGGTCAAAAACCGGCCCGATTGCAGGGCCATATTGATCCTCAAGAAAGGGCAGAAGCCCGCATTATCAGCCAGAGGATGAGAGCCATGAACACCAACACACGTTTCATCAAAGCGATTGTAGAAGCTGCTGCCAAAGAAGAGACCGCGATGCCATGGGCCCGCGGCGCGCGCCGCAAGGCCTTTATTGCCAAGCGCAACGGCATGGAAGCCGACCAGAAAACCGCTTAACCTAACGCTTTTAGGCCCTACTGCCGGGCCTGATTGTCTTGAAAAAGCCCCGGATGCGATTCGACGCATCCGGGGCTTTTTCGTTTTCCAACCTGGGCCGAGAATGTGGCGCCGGGGCGTAAATTAAGGAAACAGAAAGGCGTTGTCTGCAAACATTGGACTCAAATATCGCATCAATTCCCCCCGGTTTTGACTTCGCACGCGCGCTTGGGCCATTCAGGTCTTCGCTACTGAAATGACGTTCGTTATTTCCGTGCTCGTCGGTGGGGGCCGACACGGATGTGACCAACCTGAGTGAGGGTGATCGCATGACGCTGAATACCGCCTACGGCGCAAAGAAAACGGTTGTGACCGACAAACAGACCTCTGGCCAGCAGGGCCGGGTTTCGCCGCTGTCGAAGATTCCGCAGCGCAGTTTTGAGTTTGCCGCCCTGCGCCCGGACGGATCGCTGATCATCGGACAAGACAGTGCGCCTGCCATTCACCTTTTTGAAAACGCCTTTTCCGCCTTTGCCCGTGGGACGTTGATCACCACGCCGGATGGCGATGTTGCTGTCGAAGATTTGCAGCCCGGCGATATGATCAGCACCGCGGATGGCGGCGCGGAAAAGCTAGTTTGGATCGGCTCCAGCAACTTTGTGCCAGCCGATGCCGGACGGCGGTTGCCGCTCTGCCGCATCATGCCGGATGCCTTTGGCAGGGGACGCCCCGACAGCTATCTGACGCTGGGGCCTGCGGCGCGTATCCTGCACACGCCGCATGAATTGCGCGCAGAGGCGGGCGAAAAACGCATGTTGGTGTCGCTGAACACCTTCGTGGATGGCGTCAATGTGATCGAAGTCGTCCCGCCCACGCCCATCCGCCTATTCCATCTGTGCCTTGCGCGGCACGCAGTGATGATCGCCAGCGGCATCGAAATTGAAAGCTATCACCCTGGGGCCAACGCCACGCTGTCTGTTTCAGAAGCGTTGCGCACGCGCTTCATGGCGATGTTCCCGCATATCACGCGGATCAGCGATTTTGGGCCAGTGGCCTACCCCCGCGCACCAGAACCGGTGCCAGGGGCGGAATTTGGTCAGGTTATGGCTTAACTTCCAACCGCTGTTCCATCACGTCAAAGGGCACGCCGGGCTCATCCTTGGCACCCCGAATGACAAGGCTGGTCTTCACGCTTTCGACGTTGGGCGTGGTTAACAACTCACCCGTCAGAAAGCTTTGAAAGCTGGACAGGTCGGGGGCCACGCATTTGAGGATGAAATCCACCTCGCCGTTGAGCATGTGACACTCACGCACCAGCGGCCAGGCGCGGCACTTTTCCTCAAACGCGCTCAGATCCACCTCTGCCTGGCTGGCCAAACCGACCATGGCAAAGACCTGTACTTCAAACCCAAGCTCACGGGCATCGACATCGGCGTGGTAGCCTTTGATATAGCCCTGCTCTTCCAGCGTGCGGACCCGGCGCAGACAGGGCGGCGCGGAGATGCCCACACGTTTGGCCAACTCTACATTGGTCATACGCCCGTCTGCCTGCAGCTCAGCCAGAATTTTCCGATCAATCGGATCAAGCCGTGTGGATGCCATTGAATGTCCCTTTCAATTCGCGATTCTTATAACAGGGCGCGGGCTGGGCGCAATAATGTTTCGCAAAGACGCAATATTCTTTCTAATCCCCTCTTGAGCAATGCCCAAATAACGCGCACGCCAAGCGCTCCAGCAGGGCTTTAAGTTGGCCTGCCGGGGGGCTATATCGGACGGGCTGCATCGAAGAACGCGAGGGGATTCACATGGCTGAGACACGCAAGACCAAGGTACTGATCATCGGGTCCGGCCCTGCGGGCTATACCGCTGGAGTCTATGCCAGCCGCGCCATGTTGGAGCCGATCCTGGTGCAGGGCATTGAGCCGGGCGGCCAGCTCACCACAACCACCGAGGTTGAGAACTGGCCCGGCGATACAGAGGTGCAGGGCCCCGATTTGATGGTGCGCATGGAGGCACATGCCAAGGCCATGGGCACGGAAATCATCGCCGACATCATCACCGACCTTGATCTGTCGTCCCGTCCGTTCCACGCCAAAAGCGACAGCGGCACGACCTATGTGGCCGACGCGGTGATCCTGGCGACTGGGGCACGCGCGAAATGGCTGGGGCTGGAAAGCGAAGAGAAATTCAAAGGCTTCGGCGTTTCTGCCTGCGCCACCTGCGACGGCTTCTTTTACCGCGGCCAAGAGATTGTGGTCATTGGCGGGGGCAACACCGCCGTAGAAGAGGCACTGTTCCTGACGAACTTCGCCTCCAAGGTCACGCTTGTGCACCGGCGCGATGAGCTGCGTGCCGAAAAGATCCTGATCGACCGGCTGATGAAGAACCCCAAGATTGAACCGCTTTGGTTTCACACGCTGGAAGAAGTCTATGGCGGCGACAGCCCACTGGGAGTGGAAGGCATCAAGGTCAAGCACACCAAAACCGGCGAGATTACCGACATCCCGTGCAAGGGCGTCTTTGTGGCCATCGGCCATGCACCCGCCAACGAATTGGTCAAAGACACGCTGGAGACGCACATGGGCGGCTATGTGGTGACCCAACCCGACAGCACCGCGACATCCGTGCCCGGTGTCTTTGCCGCAGGCGATCTGACCGATCACAAGTACCGCCAAGCTGTGACAAGTGCCGGCATGGGCTGCATGGCCGCCCTTGAAGCGGAACGTTTCCTGGCCGAAGGCGAAGGCGAAAACGCCGATGCCCACGCCGCACCCGTCGTTCAGGTCGCTGAGTGAGTTGACGCCAAGCCGCCCGCCTTCCAAGGTGTTGTGACACCTGAGGGCAGACAATGAACGACATCTGGCGCGGCAACTGGGCGACACGCATGCGCATCGCAAGCGGGCTTGTGCTGTTCGCCTTTGCGCTCACCCATTTTTTGAACGTGGGCTTGGGTCTTTTTTCAACCGAGATCATGCTGGCCGCGCAAGAGGCCCGCAAGGCCGTGACCCGCAGCGACGTAGGCTCTCTTCTGCTTTACGGCGCGCTTTTTGTGCATGTGGGCTTGGCTTTGCTCAAACTGGCCAAACGCGGCACGCTGCGCATGCCCTTTTGGGAGGCGCTGCAGATCGCACTTGGCTTGGTCATCCCTGTGCTTCTTGCGGCCCATCTTGTGCACACGCGCGGCGCGCATCAGCAGTTCGGCGTGAATGATGAGATGAGCTACATCATGCTGTTGATCCACGGCACATTGGACGGCTGGAAGCAAAGCGCGCTGTTGCTGATCGTCTGGGTTCACAGCTGCATCGGCCTGCATTTCTGGCTGCGCAGCCAAAAGTGGTGGCGCGATGCCTTACCGGTGATGGCAGGACTTGCCGCACTGGTGCCTGGATTTGCGTTGGCGGGGTTTCTGGTGGAAGGCCGCCGCGTGAATGCGGCCTGGGCTGATCCTGAGCAACAAGCCGCACTTGCCCAGCGTTTCAACTTTCCCGACGGGGCGACCTTTGGCGCGCTTATCCGGCAAAGCGATCAGGCGTTGTGGGGGTTCGGGGTTATCATGTTGGCCGTCGCTTTGGCCTACATCGTGAAATTCGTGCGGCTGCGCAAACGCTCCGTTCGGATCAAATATGCACGGGGCGGAGAGATTACCGCGCCCAAAGGCCTGACTTTGTTGGAAATGTCGCGAATGCGGGGCATCCCCCATGCAGCGCTTTGTGGCGGGCGGGGACGCTGTACGACCTGCCGCGTCTTGGTGGTGGAAGGGGCTGACCTGCTGCATCCCCCCAGCGATGCAGAAGCCAAAAGCCTGGCGGCCGTAGGCGCAGAACCGAACACACGCCTGGCCTGTCAGATCAAGCCCATGGACCCGATGACCGTGTTTCGGGTGTTCCAATCAGACGGTCGGCGCAAGCACCGCGAACACGCAAGCCAGGGCGAAGAAAAGGAGCTGGCGCTGCTCTTTCTCGACATGCGCGGATTTACAGCGCGCACCACAGGGCAGTTGCCCTATGACGTGGTGTTTTTGTTGAACCGTTTCTTTGATGCGATCGTCCCCGGCATCCTCAACGAAGGCGGCACCATCGACAAATACCTGGGCGACGGGTTTCTGGCCGTGTTTGAAACAGCTGACGCGACAAGCTCAGCCAAGGCCGCATTGCGCGCGATTGAGCGGATCGGTCAAGCCTTGGCTGAGTTTAATGAAACCCTAGCCTCTGAGGGGCAAAGCCCTGTCGCCATTGGCATTGGCGCGCATTTGGGTGAGGTTGTGCTGGGGGAGATCGGGGCGGCGGGTGCAGCACCGCGCACCTTGATCGGTGATACGGTCAACACCGCATCCCGCATCGAAGGCGTCACCAAAGAGCACAAAGTGCAGGCGTTGATTTCATTGCCACTATTGGAAAAGGCGGGCATTCACCTGCCCGCATCTGATTTCATCGCGTTGGAATTGCGTGGGCTTAGCACCCCGCTGCCCGCCTGGCCTGTAAAAGAGGCGAGCGATTTGCACGACCTGATCACGCAAAAAACGGCCCAAGAAACAGTGCCAGCGCAGTAATTCCCGGCATTCCTGCACCTTTTGATGACTTTTTTACCGTTAAACCGATGTCCACCTAGACTTTTGCAACCAGGAAGCGGCATAGGGCAAGAAACTGGGCACACCAGAACGAGGCAACACGAGACACGACATGAGCATGCTACCCAACCTGACCCCGATCCCTGAACTTTACGTATCCTACGAGTCTGCGCAGAAGATGAAGCTGGACGCGGCCGAGCTTGTCAGCCACGACCTGACGCCGCGCCAGATCTGCGATCTGGAACTTCTGATGAACGGCGGCTTCAACCCGCTCAAAGGGTTCTTGTCGCAAGAGGATTATGACGGCGTTGTCGAAAACATGCGCCTTGCGGACGGCACGCTGTGGCCCATGCCCATCACGCTGGATGTCAGCGAAAGCTTTGCCGACAGCCTTGAGATTGGGCAGGACATCGCGCTGCGCGATCAAGAAGGCGTTATTCTGGCCACGATGACCGTGACGGACCGCTTCACGCCGAACAAGGCGCGCGAAGCGGAGAAGGTTTTTGGCGCCGATGACGCGGCACATCCGGCCGTCAATTATCTGCACAACCAGGCAGGCGCGGTGTACTTGGGCGGGCCTGTAACCGGCATTCAACAGCCCGTGCATTACGATTTCCGTGCCCGTCGCGACACGCCCAACGAATTGCGCGCCTATTTCCGCAAACTTGGCTGGCGCAAGGTCGTGGCGTTTCAAACCCGCAACCCGCTGCACCGCGCGCACCAAGAGCTGACGTTCCGCGCCGCCCGTGAGGCGCAGGCGAACCTGCTAATCCATCCGGTTGTGGGCATGACGAAACCCGGCGACGTGGATCACTTTACCCGCGTGCGCTGCTATGAGGCGGTGCTTGATAAATACCCCGCCGCCACCACCAACATGAGCCTGCTGAACCTTGCCATGCGCATGGCAGGCCCACGGGAAGCAGTCTGGCACGGGCTGATCCGCAAAAACCACGGCTGCACGCATTTCATCGTGGGCCGGGATCACGCGGGGCCGGGTAAGAATTCCGCAGGTGAGGATTTCTATGGCCCCTATGATGCACAAGATCTGTTCCGCGAACACCAGGAAGAGATGGGCATCGAAATGGTCGACTTTAAGCACATGGTTTATGTGCAAGAACGCGCCCAATATGAGCCCGCCGATGAGATCCTGGACAAAGACGATGTCACCATCCTGAACATCTCAGGCACTGAGCTGCGCCGTCGTCTGCAAGAAGGCCTGGAGATCCCTGAGTGGTTCTCTTTCCCCGAAGTGGTCACCGAACTGCGCCGCACGCGGCCGCCACGCTCTCAGCAAGGGTTTACGGTTTTCTTCACCGGGTTCTCAGGCTCTGGCAAATCGACCATCGCCAACGCGCTGATGGTCAAACTGATGGAAATGGGGGGACGGCCCGTGACGCTCTTGGATGGCGACATTGTTCGCAAGAACCTGTCCTCTGAGCTGGGCTTTTCCAAAGAACACCGCGATTTGAACATCCGCCGCATCGGTTATGTCGCAAGTGAAATCACCAAAAACGGCGGGATCGCCATCTGCGCCCCGATCGCCCCTTATGCCACCACCCGCCGTGCGGTACGCGAAGACATCGAAGGCTTTGGCGCCTTTGTCGAAGTGCATGTGGCCACCAGCCTGGAAGAATGTGAGCGGCGCGACCGCAAGGGTCTGTATAAGCTGGCGCGCGAAGGCAAGATCAAGGAATTCACCGGCATTTCAGACCCTTACGATGTGCCAGAAAATCCTGAGCTGCGGGTTGAGACCGAAAATGTCGAAGTGGACAATTGCGCCCATCAGGTGCTTTTGAAGCTGGAAAGCATGGGGCTGATTGCCGCGCAGTAAGCGGCAGGCCCTTAAGATCACCTCGCCAAGTCAAAGCGCGTCACCGCGCAGAATGACACAGACGCACCCTGGACCCTGTCCGGGGTGCTGCCGTTTTGGGGGTCAGACCGGCAAGAAGACCTCGCCCGACATGACCACCACGCCCTGCCCGCCGACCTTGACGCCGGTGATCGCATCGGGCGGGCCCAAAACCTCAACCTGCGCTTGGCCGGGCCGGCCCATGCCGTGGCCCTGCTCAGCCAGATATGCAGGGGCGTCGATCAGCCCGCGTGACCACAGATAGCTTGCCGCAGCGCCGGTGGCGGACCCTGTGAAAGGATCCTCAGGCGGGTTTGGGGGGCCCAGAACCAAACGCGCATAGGTATCGCCCGGGGCGGTCGCCCCTTCGCGCGTGATCCAATAAGGCTCCATCACATCCGCAGCAGTAAGCCCGGTGTGCGCGCGAAACGCCTCAAGCGCGGCGACATCCAAGCGCACCCGATCAACCGCCGCCTTGTCGCGCAGCAGTGTGACGCAAAACGGCAGGCCTGTTGAGACAATCTGGGGCGGCGCGATGATGTCCTCAGGTGCCAAACCGCCAACGGCTGCGATGATCTTGGCAGGCACCTCCATGCCAAAGCTGGGCGCGATTTGGGTCATGGTGATCTGAGTGCCCGCAACCTCCACCGGCACCAAACCTGCCCCTGTCTCAAGCGTGAGCGGGCCATCAGCGATCAGACCCCGGTGCCGCATGGCAGCGACGGTTGCGATGGTGGGATGACCAGCAAAGGGGATTTCCTGGCTGGCCAGGTAGTATTTGACCTTGATGTCGGCCACCTGCGACGGCCCGGTGAACGTGCATTCCACCAAAGATGTTTCGCGCACATAGGCGGTGCAAACATCGTCCGGCACCCCCGCACCGCCATGCACCACAGCACAGCCATTGCCGCCAAACGGCGCATCGGCAAAGGCGTCTACCCAGTCAAATTCAAATGCCATCATCCCCCCTTTCATGAAAAAAGCCGCAGGAAACCCCGCGGCCTTTCAGCTTTACCCGGCGGTCGCACTCCTGCAACCGGCCAGGCGATCAATGTACCATAACGGGCGCGTAATCATGCTGGCGGGCCAGCGAAAACGCCAGCTTGCGGTCCCCCACAAGCGCCAGCTGCTTGCCCTTGGCGTCATGCACGGCATAGATCAGGTCAAGCCCTTCGGCCTGCACACGCATGTCTTTCGGCAGATCATTCACGGCGATGGATTTCACGTAAACCGTTCTATCACCGGTGGTTTGGGCCATGTCTTGCATCGAATTTACCCTTTCTTGATCTTGATCGTTTGCACAATTGTCTCAGGCTTGGCGCGGGTCAGATCCACGTGCAGCAGACCATTTTCCATACGGGCCTCGCCCACATCCACACCATCAGCTAGCACAAATGAACGTTGGAACTGACGTGACGCGATGCCGCGATGCAAAAACACACGATCATCGCCATCGTCGGTCTGGCGGCCCCGGATCACCAATTGGCGGTCTTCCACGGTGATCGACAGGTCATCTTCGCCAAAGCCCGCAACGGCCAACGTGATGCGGTAGCTGAAGTCAGAGGTTTGTTCGATGTTGAAGGGCGGATACCCTTCGTTACCGGATTTAGCGGTGCGTTCCAGCACACGCTCAAGCTGTTCAAAACCCAGCATATGCGGGTATGAGGCAAGCGTTAACTTTGTCATGCGACACGTCCTTGCAAAAAAAGCGACAGTCAGAAGCGGATCCCATGCAGGCAACCCGCAAAAAAGAATATGGTGGCCCCCGCCACGCGGTGCAAGGGTTTTGCGGGATAGAGGTGAACACTATATTGTAAGGTCAGAGGCTGGCCACGGAATCGCTCAAAATGAACGCACCCACCGATCTTTCGATGAAAACCGATGAGGTTTTGCGCGTTGAGCTTGAGGTTTTTCGCCGTGAACATCGCGATCTGGATGAAGCGATCCAAGCCCTGGTCGAACGCGCCACGGCGGATCAGCTGACCTTGCAGCGGCTGAAAAAGCGCAAATTGCGCCTGAAAGATCAGATCGCGATGATCGAAGACCGTCTGACGCCGGATATCATTGCATAGTATCGCCCCTCGGTTGCGGCTTGGCCGTTGCCCCTCAGTTCAGGCTGGCTATAGTGCGCGCTCCGCTTGAGAGCCAAAGGCCAAGAACTATGACCACACCTGCTGTCGGTATTATCATGGGGTCCCAATCTGATTGGGCCACCATGCGCGAGGCCGCTGATCTTTTGGATGAACTTGGCATCGCCTATGAGAGCCGGATCGTGTCCGCCCATCGCACGCCGGATCGGTTGTGGGATTATGGCAAAACTGCCGCAGATCGCGGCCTGCAGGTGATCATTGCAGGGGCCGGAGGGGCCGCGCATTTGCCGGGCATGATGGCCTCCAAAACGCGGGTGCCGGTGGTGGGTGTGCCGGTTCAGACCAAGGCGCTGTCTGGTGTCGATTCCCTTTATTCCATCGTGCAGATGCCCAAGGGCTTTCCGGTGGCCACCATGGCCATCGGGGCGCCAGGGGCCGCAAATGCGGCTTTGATGGCGGCGGGCATTCTGGCGCTGCAAGACCCCGCACTGGCCACGCGGCTTGATGCCTGGCGCGACGCCCTGTCGGCCTCTATCCCGGATGCACCTTCAGATGACTAACCCGCTTTCACCTGGTGCGACCATTGGCATCCTGGGCGGTGGGCAGCTGGGGCGCATGTTGTCGGTCGCGGCCTCACGGCTGGGCTTTGTCACACATATCTTTGAACCCGGTGCCAACCCGCCTGCCGGACAGGTGGCAGATGCGGTGACAACCGCGTCTTATGACGACGCCGCGGCGCTGACCCGCTTTGCCCAGACCTGCGATGTGATCACCTATGAATTTGAGAACATCCCCACAGACGCGCTGGATGTGATCGAAGCCATCGCCCCGATCCGCCCCGGACGTGAGGCGCTGCGGGTGTCGCAAGACCGGCTGACCGAAAAGACATTCCTGCAAGACCTGGGCCTGACCGTGGCCCCCTTTGCAGACATCCCCGACGCGGCCGCCATGACCGCCGCTGTCCAAGAGATTGGCGCGCCGTCGATCCTGAAGACCCGGCGGTTCGGCTATGACGGCAAGGGCCAAGCCCGGCTCAGCACACCAGAAGATGCAAGCGGGGCGTTGGATGACATGCAGGGCGCGCCTGCGATCCTGGAAGGCTTCGTTGATTTTTCACACGAGGTGTCGGTGATCGCGGCGCGGGGTGTTTCGGGGGAAGTGGCCTGTTTTGATCCGGGCGAGAACGTGCACCGGGACGGTATATTGCACACCACCACAGTCCCTGCCCGGCTGAGCGCGGCCCAACGGACGGACGCGGTTTTGCTGGCCGGACGGATCCTGAATGCGCTGGATTATGTGGGCGTTCTGGGCGTGGAGCTTTTTGTGACCCCGCGCGGTCTGATCGTGAACGAAATTGCCCCCCGCGTGCATAATTCAGGCCATTGGACCCAAAACGGCTGTGCGGTTGATCAGTTTGAACAACACATCCGCGCCATTGCCGGTTGGCCCTTGGGGGATGGATCACGGCATACGGATGTGGTGATGGAGAATCTCATTGGCGATGACATGGACCGCGTGCCCAGCATCGCCCAAGAGCCGGATGCAGCGCTGCATCTATATGGCAAAGCAGAGGTAAAGCCGGGCCGCAAGATGGGGCATGTGAACCGGATCAGCCGATAAACCGCGCCGCGACGTCGCCCGCCATATAAGACACCTGCCCCGCCACAAACGTGGCCGCGACACGGCGGGTCTGTTGATCCAGGATCACCATGTCAGCGCGTTTGCCCGGGATCAAAACGCCCCGGTCGTCAAAGCCCAGCACCTGTGCCGGACCGCCAGAGACCAGATGCCAGGCCTGAGCCAAGCTGCACACGCCGCTGTCTGCCAGCATCAGGGCCGCCCGGCGCGGGGATGGATAGTGATAGTCAGAGGCGATGCCGTTCACATACCCCATTGAGATCACGTCGATGGCCGACAGGTTCCCGTTGTGAGACCCCCCGCGCACCACATTGGGTGCCCCCATCAGCACGGCATCGCCCTCCGCATGCGCGGCCTCGGCTGCGGGCAGGGCTTCGGGGAATTCGGCGATGGACACGCCTTGGGCGCGCCACCATGCGCGGGTTTCAGGCTTTGCATCATCATGGCTGCCCATACGGATGCCCTGCGCGGCCAACTGCGGGCAAAGCGCCTTGAGCGCCGTGGGCACCTGGGAGGATTGCGCGTGCAGATCACGCATGTAGGCGTGGTGTTTTTCCGGGCTGCGCCCCGCCTTTAACGCCTGCCCGTTCAGCCGGCGCGGCAGCTTGCCTGCTGCCAACCGGTCATGCGGCAGATGATCGTTGAAAACGATATAGCGGACCGCCCATTCAGACAGCCAGCCCGGCAGATCAGCGTAAAGATCCAACAGATGCGTTTCAAAGCGCAGCTGGGCGTGCAGATCCGTGACCAGCGCCGGGTTCACATCCCTGATCGCCTGAAAAACCCGTTTAGCGAAATCGAGGCCCCGCATGCCGCCTTCCCAGCTGACAAACTGCGCCAGGATCGCCGTCGTGATGCCATTCGCGGCAAGCTCGGCTTCGGTGGCGACCAACCCCGCATCCAGTTGCTTCATCGCGCCGCGGCGTTGCGCCAAGTGACGTTCAAACCCGTCGCCGTGCAGATCAACGATGCCCGGCAGGATCAGAAAACCGCTCAGATCAATTTCGCGCCCGGTGGTATCGCCGCAAATCAGCCCCTCCGCAAAGGACAGCCGGGTCGGCGTCAGGCCCTCAGGGCGCAGCACCTGCCCCCCGACAAGATCAAGGTTTGGCATTGTCGCCTTCCTCGTCCTTATCCTCATCCTCACCGGTGATGCAGTCGCCATCGGGGCAGCCAATCGATTCAAGCACACCTTCGAACCACCCCATCGACCGGTCAAAAACGCCATCGCGCAAGAACGCCATGGATTGGGCGATGACACGGGGGTTGTTCATCATAAACGTATGGGTCACGGGCATGATGACATGGTCTTTCATCCCTTCCACACGGGTTGAAGCGACCGAAACCTTGCCGTCATCCGGGCCCGGCAACAGGGTCGAAAAATAGGGGTTCAAAGATTGCGATCCCGCAATCACGCCAAGTTCAAACGTCACCGGTGGCAGGCTGCGCGGTAACGAATCCGCCCCTGTCCCCATCTGCGCGCCAGCCGGGCCGTTGATCCAGTCAAAGGCGGCGATGTTGTCCAAGCTATCGACAACTTCACTGCCCTGGTTCGGTGGCCCCAGCATGACAACGCGGCCAATACGCGGATCATTGGTTTCCGCCATCCACTGCCGCACCAGAATGCCGCCCATGGAATGGGTCACGAAATCCACCGTCTGCGTCCCGCAGGCCGCCACCGCGTCTGGGATGGTGCGGCGTGTCAGCTCTTCTATCGGGGCTTCGGTCGAGGGATAGCCCGGACGGATGATGCGGTAGCCTTCGGTCTCAAGTGCCGCTTCCATCAGGGCAAAAGAGCTTTCCGTGCGCGCCAAGCCATGCAGCAGCACCGCGCACCGTTCTTGAGCGACGGACTGACAGGCAGTCAGCAGGGCGAAACAGGCCGTAAAGAGAGCAGGTAAGCGCATGAGAGTTCAGATAGACTGATTTGCGCCGGTATGAAATGCTGCAAGCGCAAGAGACAAGGAAACTACGATTATGCGCCCAAAATCTCCGCGCTTGGCGGTGCGTGCGATTATCTTGCATGAGGGACGGCTTTTGTTGGTCAACGCCTTCGCGGATGGGCAAAGTGATCTGCTTTGTGCGCCGGGAGGCGGTGCCGAAGTTGGATCGTCTTTGCCCGACAACCTGCGCCGCGAGGTTTTCGAAGAAACCGGGCTGGAGATTGAGGTGGGTGCGCCCTGTTTGGTGAACGAATTTCACGATCCCGCCAGCGCCTTTCATCAGGTCGATATCTATTTTCGCTGCACCTTAGTCGGCACAGCACAGGTTGATCCGGCATGGCAGGACACCGAAAAGATCGTGACGGAATGGCATTGGGTAACGCCGCAAGAGCTGCGCCAGCTGAGACACAAGCCCGATAGCTTGGCCCAAGTTGCGTTTGAGAATGCAGATACGGTTATCTACGACCCGCTTGAGCCGCTGGTCCGGTGACCGACCAACCGATACCGCCAACCACCAAAACGGTTGCGGCCAGAACGGTCAGACCCACGGTTTCGCCTAAGAACAGCGCGCCTGCCAGGATTGCCAGAATGGGCACGCTCAGCTGAACAATCGCAGCCGTGGCCCCCTGCAGTTTCGGCAACACGCTGTACCAAAGGGCGTAGCCCAAACCAGAGGTCAGCCCACCGCACAGAATGCCCAGCGCGATGCCCTGCACGCTGAACCGCAGCCCCGTGCCCACCAAAAGCACCATCAGGATGGGCACACAAAGGACGAAATTGGCGGTTGTTGCAGCCAGTGGATCCTCGGCCCCTTTGCCGATGATCGTGTAAGCCCCCCAGCCGATCCCGGCAAAGACCATCAGCACCGCACCCCCAAGATCCGCCACGCCCCCCGGCCCCGGCCAAAGGGCAATGATTAGCCCCAGAAAAGCCAGGCTGCCCCCGGCAATCTGGCGTTGCGTCGGCGTGTTGCCGGTGAGCGTGGCGTGGGCGAACATCGTGATCTGAACGACCCCGAAAAGGATCAAAGCCCCCAGCCCCGCGTCAAGTGTGAGATAGGCAAGGGAAAACCCAACCAAATAGACCGCCAGGCTGAGCGCCCCTGGAATACGATTGCGCCGCAAGAGGGGAAAGCCGCCGCTGCGCAGGGTGATGATCATGCCAAGTACAACGGCGCCTGAGACAACACGCACCAGCGCAAAGCCTGATGGATCAATATACCCACCATCGATCGCCATGCGTGTCAGGATGGAGTTTGCCGCAAAGGCGATCATCGTCAGGACGGTGGCAAGGACAAGGCGCATGTCCTTGCCTTAATGCAGTTTACCAGGCGGCGGCAATACACTTGCCGGTTATGCACTGCGTAGGGTCAGGCCCCATTCCTTTCTCTCCGCTGGCGTTAATACCGCGAAGTTGCAGTGGTTTGCGACATGTCCGCGCCGAACAGGTTAAGTGCAAATGGCTCATGCCGCTGAAACTTCGCGGTTTGTCGTCCTTTAGATTTGACGGATTTTCCCGTGATCCGCTGCCCGTCATCGCATTGCACGGCAATGCCGCGAGAGGGGCGGTACATCTGGCTGAAATTCAACAAGAGTTCCTGCGCAGATGTGCCTTGTCACGAGAAAATTTGTCAACCAGTCGGGTGAGGTGAATGGGTCCTGACCCTAGTGAAAGGTGAACCTGTCGCGGTCGCCGGCATCTGCCAAAAGCGCCTCCAGGTCTTCAACGGCCATGCCGCTGCGGGCCTGATCCGGCGAAATACCGAGGTGGCGCAGCTGGCTTTGGACGAGCGAGACGACGTTGCCCTGCACTTCGCTGTCCTGCATAGCAGCGACAAGGCCCTGGCGAATAACCTCTTTTTGCTCTTCCAGGTGCAACAGACTTGTCTGACGGGCGTGGGCCGCTTTGAGCGCGTTCAAGATGGCACCGCGTAAGGCTTCTACATCCATCTCTTCTTTGGTCAGAAAATCATGGCAGCCGCTGCGCATCGCTTGCACAACGGTTTGGCGTGCGCCATCCCCTGTGATCATGATCTTGCCTGCATCGCGGTTCAAATCGTTGCGCAGGATCAGATCCAACGCCTCCATCCCGTCGCCAACGGGCAAGCGGTAGTCAATCAGGATCAGATCATAATCCGCCTTAGCCACAGCGCGGTCCAGCTGTTCGATGCTGTCGACCTCATCCAGTTCAATCGACAGCTTGGTTTTCTGGCTCAGCCGCCGGATGCGCGCGCGATCAAAGCTGCTGTCATCAAGCAACAGCGCCCGTATGTCACGGGGGCGGGCAGCGGATGTGGCATGGACGAAGATGTGGACGATGTGTGCAGCATTTGCCTTCTCCTTCTCAGGTCCGATGGATACAGGATTGCGCCAAAATCCTGCGCATTTCTTAACTCAGCGCGCGGAAGTGCTTCATTTTGTCCCGTTCGGCGCTACGCCCTGGGCTGGAGCAGCCGCACCTCAACACAGGTGCCACGCCCATAGGGGGAGGCGATCATATGCGCTGTTCCCCCGTTGAGTTCAGCGATTTTGCGCACGTTTGACAAACCCAGCCCGCTGCCCTCAACCTCGTCCCGGGGGCGCAGGGTTTGCATGACACCAAAGGCCCGTTCGCGGAATTTTTCTGCGACACCAGGCCCGTCGTCTGCAACGCGCAGCACAAAGAACGGCCCTTCCCATCCTGTCGATACAATGACCCGACCAGCGGGTTTATCATGGTGGCGCACCGCGTTTTGAAGAAGCGCCCCGAAAAGCATCAGCACATCGCGATCCCCTAGAATGAGGGTTTCAGCCTCAAAATCGCGCACGACGGTAAAGGCGGAAGGAACCTGAAATTCATCCAGCACCTGATCCAGAATTTGCGTCAAATCATGTGCCACAACGCTTTGCATGCGGCCAATCCGCGAATAGGCAAGCAGATCCACCAACATCCGGTCCAGCCTGCCGGTGTGCCGGTTCATCATTTCGATAGAAGAGGCCACAGACCCTTCAATGGGAACACCGGCGTCCTGCAGATCTTCGACGATCCATTGTGGCAGCTCAATCAAAGCGCGGACCGAACTGCGCACGTCATGGCTGATCAAATAAATGAAGTCTTCAAATTCCTTAGCCGGATCTGATCGACCATGCTGCGCGGACGCCGCAGAGACGACCTGGGAAGACGGTTGGGCTGACATGGCGACCTCATCTGCGGATTAGTGACCGTCTACGCCAATCCCCTTTCTGCCGCGTTAATTCTGGCAGGCCCCAAACGCAACAAAGGGCCCCGGAGGGCCCTTTGCGCTTACCTAACAGGTAGGGGTGGCTTACATCATGCCGCCCATGCCGCCCATGTCGGGCATGCCGCCGCCTGGCATGCCGCCTGCGCCTTCTTTGGCGGGCTTGTCTGCCACCATGGCTTCGGTGGTGATCAGCAGCGCCGCAACAGAGGCCGCGTCCTGCAGAGCAGTACGGACAACTTTCGCAGGGTCGATCACGCCGAACTTGAACATGTCGCCATATTCTTCAGTCTGGGCGTTGAAGCCAAAGGAAGTGTCGTCGCTTTCGCGGATTTTGCCCGCAACAACAGCACCGTCCACACCGGCGTTCTCAGCGATCTGACGCAGAGGCGCTTCGATGGCTTTGCGCACGATGGAGATACCGACGTTCTGGTCGTTGTTCTCACCGGACATGCCTTCGAGCTTCTTGGCCGCCTGAACCAGAGCAACACCACCGCCAACAACGATGCCTTCTTGTACCGCAGCACGTGTAGCGTTCAGCGCGTCATCAACGCGGTCTTTGCGCTCTTTCACTTCCACTTCGGTCATGCCGCCTACGCGGATCACCGCAACACCACCGGCGAGTTTCGCAACACGCTCTTGCAGCTTTTCACGGTCATAGTCGGATGTGGTTTCTTCGATCTGCGTGCGGATCTGAGCAACACGTGCTTCGATCTCTGCTTTCTCACCAGCGCCGTCCACAACTGTGGTTTCGTCTTTGGTGATCGCAACTTTCTTGGCGGAGCCCAGCATGTCCATTGTCACGGACTCAAGCTTCATGCCCAGATCCTCGGAGATCACCTGACCGCCGGTCAGGATTGCAAGGTCTTGCAGCATGGCTTTACGACGGTCGCCGAAACCAGGTGCTTTGACAGCCGCGATTTTCAGACCACCGCGCAGCTTGTTGACAACCAAAGTTGCCAGCGCTTCGCCTTCAACGTCTTCTGCGATGATCAGCAGAGGCTTCTGAGACTGGATCACCTGCTCAAGCAGAGGCACCATTGGCTGCAGAGAAGACAGTTTCTTTTCGTGCAGCAGCACGATGGCGTCTTCCAGCTCAACCGTCATCTTGTCAGAGTTGGTGACAAAGTAGGGGGACAGGTAGCCGCGGTCGAACTGCATGCCTTCGACGACGTCTGTTTCTGTTTCCAGGCCTTTGTTTTCCTCAACGGTGATCACACCCTCGTTGCCGACTTTCTGCATCGCGTCTGCGATCTGCTGGCCGATCTCTTTTTCGCCGTTGGCGGAGATGGTGCCGACCTGAGCGACTTCGTCGCTGTCAGACACTTCGCGGGACGCTGCTTTGATCGCCTCAACGACAGTGATTGTCGCCATGTCGATGCCGCGCTTGAGGTCCATTGGGTTCATGCCAGCAGCGACAGATTTCATGCCTTCGCGGACAATCGCTTGGGCCAGAACTGTGGCTGTTGTTGTGCCGTCACCGGCTTCGTCGTTGGTGCGGGAAGCGACTTCCTTGACCATCTGCGCGCCCATGTTCTCGAACTTGTCTTCCAGCTCGATCTCTTTGGCCACGGATACACCGTCTTTGGTGATGCGTGGTGCGCCGAAAGACTTGTCCAGGACCACGTTGCGGCCTTTGGGGCCCAGGGTCACTTTGACCGCGTCTGCCAGAATGTTCACGCCATTCAGCATCCGGTTACGGGCATCTGTGTCGAATTTGACGTCCTTAGCTGCCATTTATCTTCTCCATCAATCTCTGTGTTAGAAGGTCATCTTGGGGCGCAGGTGCTGCGCCGCTGTCCTGTGATCAGGACAGGATCCCCATGATGTCGCTTTCTTTCATCATCAGCATTTCTTCGCCGTCGACTGTCACTTCTGTACCGGACCATTTGCCGAACAGGATTTTGTCGCCTGGCTTTACGGCCATTGCGATCAGCTCACCGCTGTCTTTGCGGGCGCCTTCGCCGCATGCAATAACCTCGCCCTCGGAGGGCTTTTCTTTGGCGGAATCAGGAATGATCAACCCGCCAGCTGTTTTCTCTTCGCTCTCAGTGCGCTTTACCAGCACGCGGTCATGAAGCGGTTTCAATGCCATCTTTGTAGCTCCTTAAGGCTCAAAGTTTACTCCCAGCCTGCCCTCCGTTCGCGGAGCGATCAGGCGTTAGCACTCTTCTGTGCTGAGTGCTAACGGCGCATAGCTAGGGATGGTGCGACAATGAGTCAAGCAATCGGGCTACAAAATTTTTGCAAGAAATCCCCGGGCCGCTCAGATGGTTATGAGGCTCCCAGCACCCGGCCCGCCGTTGTCACCGCCTCAGCCCCCACAGGCGTCAGACCATAGACGCCGGTTTCGACCTTCTCAAACCAGCCATAGTGATTGTCACGCATCATCGTCGTGGCGCGCCCGACACCTGTTTCCTTGGCAACGTCAGCGCCTTTGCTGGCGCCAACCTCAAACAGATACACCG
Source organism: Sulfitobacter sp. GN1-4 (assembly GCF_055693825.1). Lineage (NCBI taxonomy): Bacteria > Pseudomonadati > Pseudomonadota > Alphaproteobacteria > Rhodobacterales > Roseobacteraceae > Sulfitobacter > Sulfitobacter sp. GN1-4. Next base: position 3,457,827 of record NZ_JBVFUQ010000003.1, read on the forward strand.
CCAGTTTCAGTGCATCCTGCCGGTAGGCGGTCACCAACCCGGCCCGCGTTTGACCGCCATCGTTTGGATCGCCTTGCCGCCGGGCGAATTCCTTTAACAGTTGTTTTTGCTTTTTGGCCACCTTGCGCGGCACATAGGGGCCGGGATCGCAATGTACCTCGACCAGCCCGTCTTTCAGCCGCACAGTGATCAGACCCAGACCCAAACGTCGCGCTAATGCGGTGTTGTCCTTTACCGCCTTGGCAAAACGTTTGCCCGGCTGGCGCGCCACGGCCAGATAGACGTCATCGGTGACCTTCAGCCGCGCGATGCATTGATGAAACAACGCCAGTGAAAAGCCCAGCTTCAGCTCAACGACCACAGGTGCCTCAGCCCCCCGAACAGCCACAACGTCTGCCGCACCCACTTCGGACTTCACCACATACCCCTGGTCTTCCAAGAACGCCTTGATCGGCGGGTAAAGGTCCGTTTCGCGGGGATTGGTCATGGGCGCATATTTGCGCATTCCCCTGCCCGCGCCAAGCCAATAGACTGCCGCCATGACCCGCGATGATCTCAACACCTTTTGCGCCAGCCTGCCCCAGACCACCCATGTGGTTCAGTGGGGCAATGCCGATGTCTATAAGGTCGGCGGTAAGGTCTTTGCCGTCATTGGCATGGGCAACACGGAGGCAACCGTGACCTTCAAGGCCTCTGAGATGGCCTTTGAAATCCTCTCAGACAGCCCCGGCTTGCGGCCCGCCCCCTATATGGCGTCGCGTGGGTTGAAATGGATCCAACACTACGCTGAACCCGGCCTGTCGGATGATAGCCTGCGCGATCATATTAAAGCCTCATACGACATGGTGGTGGCTGGGTTGACCAAGAAAAAACGCGCGGATCTCGGTCTCTGAGACGAGGTGGTGACATCAGCCCGGCCCGCCCCTATAAGGCGCGCAAAATGACCCCTTCGATTTTCAAGGAACGCGCGTATGAGCACCCTCGTTTTTGGCCACAAGTCCCCCGACACTGACAGCACCGGCAGCCCGATTGTCTGGTCTTGGTATCTCAACCAGATCAAGGGCGTTGCCGCCAAACCCGTGCTGCTGGGCGAGCCCAACACAGAAGCCTTGTTCGTGCTGGAGCATTGGGGCTTGGACAAGCCCGAGATCCTGACAGATCTGGCCGCAGACACGGACGTGGTGATCGTGGACACCAACAACCCCGCGGAATTGCCCGACAACATCAACGACGCCAACATCACCGGCATCATCGACCACCATCGCCTGGTGGCCGGGCTTGAAACACGTGGCCCGATTGAGATCGACATTCAGCCCTTGGCCTGCACTGCAACAATCATGTGGAAGAAGATCGGCAAAGACTGGGCGCAGGCCCCACGCGAGGTCAAAGGTGCGGCGCTGTCTTGTATCCTGTCTGACACGTTGGAATTCCGCTCGCCCACAACGACGCAAGAAGACAAAGCGATTGCTTATTCGATCGCCGAAGAACTGGGCGTGGACATCGCCGCCTACGCGGAGCAAATGTTTGCCGCCAAATCCGACGTTTCAGCCTTTTCCGAAGAAGAGCTGCTGCGCATGGACAGCAAAGAGTTTGATCTGGATGGCACCGGCCTGCGCGTGAGCGTGTTGGAGACGACCTCTCCTGCGCCGCTGCTGGCCCGCAAAGAAGCGCTGATGGCGGCAATGCCTGGCGTGGCCGAGGCGGATGGCGCGGCACAAGTTTTGCTCTTTGTGGTCGACATTCTGAAAGAAGAGGCAACGCTTCTCATACCGAATGACATGGTCAAACACATCGCTGAGAAAAGCTTTGATGCGACGGTGGAGGGCGACAACGTGGTTCTGCCCGGCATCATGAGCCGCAAGAAACAGATTATCCCAAACCTGAAAATGTAACGGCACAGCGCCCGCCATTCCCCCCGGGCAGGCGGGCGCTGTCTATCGGGGCTGCTTGATCAACCGATCAAGCGCCGCCGCTACATCGCGGATCTTGACAGATCCGCCGTTAGACTGCTGCTGCAACGACCGTAAGACAGACATCTTCAGGTCCTTGGTGACCACGGTCGCGCGGGCGTGCCCGCCTTGGTTAGAAGCACCCATCACCTTTGACATCGCAGGCCGCGCAGCTTTCCCCAAAGCGCGCTGGTATGCGGTGAGGCCCATTAACTTGGACGTGATGATTGGCTCTTCGATGTGGCGCATAGTGAGCAGTCTGATTCCCCTACGAAGAGCATCAGCGCTCTGCATGTTGTTTTCAACGTCTTTCCACATTCTTGCCTGAATTGGGGCAGAATTGACCAAAGCGGCGAAACAATCCCTGATTTGCCCCCCGCTCCGATCGTGATTGCGAAACAGGGCTGTTTGATCTCGACCCAAATGTGGCAAAAGAAGGCCGCTGTTTCTGGATCTGCCGCAAAGCCCATTCAACAAGTGAAACGCGCGCCCGCGGTTCCATCTTGGTGCACAATCCCCTAGAGCAGAAAGTATGCCGCCCAACGCCACGCCTGAGCAGGAACAAAGACCGCCCATGACCCAGATCATCGAACGACTGTCAGACATCACCGCGCAATATGATGCGCTCTTTGTTGATCTTTGGGGCTGTGTGCATAACGGCATCGTCGCCTTCCCCGATGCGGTCGCCGCGCTGAAGGCCTACCGCGACACCGGGGGCAAAGTGATCATGGTCACGAATTCGCCCCGCCCCCGTGCAGGGGTGACAAAGCAGCTGACGCATTTCCAGGTTCCCGAGGACAGCTGGGACAGCATCGCCACATCAGGCGATTCAGCGCGCTCTGCGATGTTCCAGGGTGCGGTAGGCACCAAGGTCTTTTTTATCGGCGCGCCGGGGGAAGAAAAATTCTTTCAGCCGCTGAACCTTTTGGAAGAGCCGCTCGACATCACAATGGTGCCGCTGGAGGAAGCCGAAGGCATCGTATGCACCGGGCCGCAAGATCCCTCTGCCGATCCAGCCGTGATGCGCCCCACGTTTCTTTATGCCAAGCAAAAGGGCCTGAAACTGCTCTGTGCCAATCCCGATATTGTGGTGGACCGGGGCGAGAAACGGGAATGGTGTGCCGGTGCCCTGGCACAGCTTTATACCGAGATGGGCGGCGAGAGCCTGTATTTCGGCAAACCCCATCCGCCGATCTATGATCTGGCCCGGCGCAGGCTGTCAGCCTTGGGCACGGATATCCCCGACGGGCGGATTTTGTGCATCGGAGATGGCATCCTGACAGACATCAAAGGGGCCATGGGAGAGGATATCGATTCTCTTTTCATATCGGGCGGCCTTGCTGCTGCAGAAACAAAAACAACACACCAACCTGACCCTGCTGCCCTAAACAATTATTTAGAAAGAGAAATGTCGAGCCCAACCTATACAATTGGCTTTTTGCGGTAGACATTTTTCGCTTGCTTTTCTGCGCCTGCGAAGTAATTAAGTTCCAAACTTCACCGCCCCTGCGGCATTTTATTACCTGAAGGATGGGACATGTTGGACAATCTCCCCCGCGGCACGATCTGCATCGAAGACATCGAAATTGGCATGTCACGCTATCTTCAGAAAGTGGTGACGGATGAAGACATCCAGATGTTCGCCCAGATCTCAACAGATCATAACCCGGTGCATTTGGACGACGATTACGCCCAAGATACCATTTTCCAGGGCCGCATCGCGCATGGGATGCTGACCGCTGGTCTAATTTCAGCCGTGATCGGAGAGCAGCTGCCGGGCCACGGGACCGTCTATATGGGCCAGTCGCTGAAGTTCCTGGCCCCTGTGCGTCCCGGTGATCTGGTCTATGCCGAGGTGAAGGTCACGGATATTGAGTTTTCCAAACGCCGCGTGAAGATGGATTGCCATTGTGCGGTTGATGGAAAGAAGGTCCTGATTGGCGAAGCCACCGTTCTGGCACCATCCCGCAAGTTCGACTGACCCGCGCGAACGCCAAGCGCGCCCTATGGGGCAACGGCTGTGATAAGTTATATTGGAAAGATGAAGCCCCTGGGGGTTCTTGTCTCTCTGACCCTGCACGGCTAGGCAGGGGTCATGAGGATTATCCGAGATTATCAGTTTGTCCGGGACGCAGACCGGGGGGCCACCGTTGCGATTGGCAACTTTGATGGCGTGCACAAGGGGCATCTATCGGTCATTGAAATGGCGCGGCAGGCTGTGCCGGATGCTCCGTTGGGCATTCTTACCTTTGAGCCCCATCCCCGCGAGTATTTCGCACCGGATGCGCCACCCTTTCGGTTGATGGGGGCCGCAGCACGGGCCACGCGGCTGGAAAAAATCGGTGTTCAGCGGCTCTATGAGCTGGGGTTCAACAAGGGGCTTGCCTCCCTCTCGCCCGAGGAATTTGCCCGCGATGTGATCAAGGACGGGCTTGGGCTGCGTCATGTGGTGGTGGGCGCTGATTTCTGTTTTGGCAAAGCACGCGCGGGAACGGCAGAAGACCTTGTGGCCTTTGGCCGGGACCTGGGGTTCGGGGTGAGCATCGCACCTTTGATGGCAACGGGCGCGCAAACCGTGTCGTCCACCGCGATACGCCAAGCGCTAAGCGCCGGCGATCCACGTCAGGCGGCGGATATGCTGGGCCATTGGCACCGGATTGAAGGCCCCGTGATCGGGGGTGAGCAGCGCGGGCGCGAGCTGGGCTATCCCACGGCCAACATGTCGATTGACGGTTTGCACCAGCCGGCCTTTGGCGTTTATGCGGTTCTGGTCGATGTTCTGGAAGGCGCGCATCAAGGCAGCTATCACGGCGTTGCCAGCCTGGGCGTGCGGCCCATGTTTGGAGAGAACAAGGCCAACCTGGAGACCTTTCTCTTTGATTTCAAAGGCGATCTTTATGGCGCGGGGCTGTCTGTGGCCTTGGTCGAGCACCTGCGCGGTGAAGAAAAGTTTGACAGCCTTGAGGCGTTGATCCGCCAGATGGATGCAGACAGCGCTGAGGCGCGCAGCATTCTGGCGGCGTTATGAGCGATCCGATCACACGGGAGGGGCTGACCCCAAGATTTTGGGAGAAAAAGCCACTGACAAAGTTGAGCCAGACCGAGTGGGAAGCGCTTTGCGATGGCTGCGGGAAATGTTGCCTGAATAAGTTGGAAGATGAAGACACTGATGTGGTCGCCCTGACCCGGGTGGCGTGCCGGTTGCTGGATGATGCCAGCTGCCGCTGCACGCATTATGAGAACCGGCATCAGTTTGTGCCTGACTGCATCGTGTTGAAACCCAGCAACCTGGATACCCATGCCTATTGGATGCCACAAACCTGCGCCTACCGGCTGCTGTATTTGGGCAAACCTTTGCCTGAGTGGCATCCACTGATCAGCGGCAGCGCGCAAAGCGTTCATGCCGCGGGCGTGTCGGTGCAAGGCATGACCGTTTCTGAATTCGACACCCCATTTGAAGAATGGGAAGACCACATCATAGAGGAGCCCACCTGATGTTCTTTGCCTCTGACAACAATGGCCCCGCCCATCCACATGTTATGGCGCGGGTGATGGAGGCGAACAGCGGCTATCAGGCATCCTACGGCGATGATGCGATCATGGATGAGGTGCGCGCCCGCATCCGCGATGTCTTTGAAGCGCCGCAGGCGGCGGTTTATCTGGTGGCCACGGGAACAGCGGCAAACGCGCTGGCGCTGGCGTGCTATACCCAGCCGTGGCAAGCGGTTTATTGCGCCAAGGTTGCTCATGTTGAGGTGGATGAATGCAACGCGCCCGAGTTTTACAGCGGTGGGGCCAAACTTGCCCTGTTGCCGACAGATGACAAGATCACGCCAGACATGCTGCGCTGCGCGATTGAGGAGACCCCCAAGGGCGATGTGCATTGCGCCCAGCCCGGGCCAGTCACGATCACCCAAGTCACAGAGCGCGGCAGTGTCTATACGCTGGATGAGTTAAGCGCGCTTTGCGCCATCGCCAAGGCGCATGACTTGCCTGTCCATTTGGACGGCGCACGATTTGCCAATGCGCAAGCTGCGCTGGGATGCAGCGCGGCTGAGATGTCGTGGAAGGCCGGCGTGGATGTGGTGAGTTTTGGCGGCACCAAAAACGGCTGCATGGGTGTTGAGGCGGTGGTGTTTTTCGATCCTGCGAAGGCGTGGGAATTTGAGTTGCGCCGCAAACGCGCGGCGCATTTGTTCAGCAAACACCGGTATTTGTCGGCTCAGATGGCCGGGTATCTGGAAAACGACACCTATCTGACGACAGCACGTCAGGCCAATGAGAACGCCGCCTATCTGACAGATGGGTTGCGCAAGGCGGGTGTGACGTTCTTGCATGAACCCCAGGCCAACATGCTGTTTGTTTCCTTCCCCCGGCGCATTCATCAAGCGCTTGAGGCCGCAGGCGCGCGCTATGGCCGGTTTGGCGGAGATCTGGAGGGGCCGGCGGAGGCGCATATCTCTGCCCGGCTGGTCTGCGACTGGTCGATTGAGAAGGCGCAGATTGATGACTTTGTGCGCCATTTCTGAAGGCGCACGTGCGGCAGAGGCTGTCCAGAAGTTATATTAGAAAGATGAAGCCCAGGCGGCGCGCCCTTAAGTGAGGTGGGATCAAGATTCTGCGCTCTGCTCAAATAGCTTGCGAACGGCCTGTGCTGTTTCAGCGGGATGGCTGATTGGGGCCATGTGGCCTGCACCGGGAACTGCCGCTTGGGTCGCATGTGGTATCCGCTGGGCCAGGCCATCGTTTGTTGCGATGATGGCCGGGTGGGCCTCTTCACCGCGCAGCAGCAGCGTTGGCATGTCCAGGGCGGCCAGCCTGCCCGGTGCCAGAAGGCCTGCGGCATCCTCAAAGAGAAACGCTTGGGTATCGGGGACCACATGGATGGCCCGGACCATCGCCGCGCGGTCGCGTGCAGGCAGGCTCTCCCAGGGGGGCGGTGGCGCTCCACATCCGGTTAAAGGCCCGCGCCGCACCTTCCTTGTCCCCGGCAGCGATTGCTGTGACATAGGGCTGGGCCTGGGCGTCATGTGCTGCCATCGTCTGGGGTGCGTCACGGGCGGCGATGATAAAGAACACCGGTTCGATGAGCGTGAGGGTTTTGACCTTTTCAGGGTGAAAGGCGGCCAAGCGCAGCGCCGTAACAGCACCAAATGAATGCCCTATCACATCCATCGGTGCCTCATCCATCACGCTGAGCGCACCAGAAAAAACCGTATCGCTGAAATCGCTTACCTCATCCCAGTCCGCGCTGCGGCCGTGGCTGGGCATATCCGCGGCCAGAAGCGTGCATTCCGGCAGTGCTTTGGCAAAGCCAGACCAGGCCCCGCCAAAAGCCATCGTGCAATGCAAAGCCAGCGCGCGGCGGGCGCCGCTGCCCAAGGTCATGCAGTTGGGCGAGAACCCCTGCTGCGGCCTCACAAATCGCCTGCAAGGTGGGCATCAACGTCTTCGATGCGGTCCTGTCCCCAAAAGCGCTGATCCCCGACGATATAAAATGGCGCGCCGAAAACGCCCCGCTCCACCGCTTCTTCGAGGTTGGCGGCATAGGTTTCTGCGCCAACAAGCAATCCGCTGTCTGCCAATCCAGGGTCAAACCCGGCCTCTTGCAGGCAGGCGCGCACAACGGCGTCTTCTGCGATGTCCTGTTCATCGCGCCAGACCGCGCGTGTGATGATATGTGCAAGTTTGCCCAGATCACCCCCGCCTGCGTTTTGGGCCGCGATAAAGGCATAGGCCGCAGGGGCCCCATTGGTAGGCCAATGGGCGGGTTTCAAATTGAACGCCATGCCAAGTTTCTTGGCCTGGCGCGTGAGTTCCTGCGCCCGGTATTCTTGCCGGCTGACATGGCGGTCTTTTGGGGATGTCCCGCCCGTGCGACCGAAGGCCGATACGATATCAAAGGGCTTGTAGTTGATTGTTGCCCCGTGTTTTGCGGCGACCTCTTCCAGGCGCATCCCGGCCAGGTAGCAATAGGGGGATAGTGTCGCGAAAAAGTAATCGATCTGAGCCATTTGCGCCTCCTTAGCTTTGCCGCACCGTAGACCCGTGTTAAGCGAGGTTCAACGTCACGAATCTGTCATATCCCGCTGCCACGGAGATCCGCCACATGCCCAATACACCCGAGCCGAAGCTGATCTCCGGCAATGCGAACATGCCTCTGGCCAAAGGAATTGCGCGACGCATGTCGCTACACCGTGGCGTCAACGTCGGGCTGGTTGAGACACGGGTAGAGCGTTTTAACGACGGCGAAATTTTCGTTGAGGTGTTTGAGAATGTGCGGGGGGAGGACATGTTCATCATCCAATCCACCTCAAACCCGGCCAACGACAACCTGATGGAACTCTTGATCATGGCTGATGCCCTGCGTCGGTCCTCGGCCAAGCGGGTAACGGCTGTGCTGCCCTATTTCGGATATGCGCGGCAAGACCGCCGGACCAAGGCCCGCACACCGATCAGTGCAAAACTGGTGGCCAACATGTTGGTGGGCACCGGCATTGAACGTGTGTTGACGATGGACCTGCACGCCGCCCAGATCCAAGGCTTCTTCGATATTCCTGTCGATAACCTTTATGCCTCTCCGATCTTTGCCTTGGACATCAAAAGCCAGTTCAAGGATCAGATGGCGGATCTGATGGTGGTGTCACCGGATGTTGGCGGCGTGGCCCGGGCGCGCGAATTGGCCAAACGCATCAACTCCCCCCTGTCGATCGTGGACAAGCGCCGTGAAAAACCTGGCGAAATCGCCGAAATGACCGTGATCGGGGATGTGAAGGGCAAGACCTGTCTGATCGTGGACGACATCTGTGATACCGCGGGCACCTTGTGCAAAGCGGCTGAGGTACTGATGGAGAACGGGGCGAAAGAGGTCCATTCCTACATCACCCACGGTGTGATGTCCGGGCCCGCGGTGGAGCGGGTGACCAATTCGGTCATGAAATCCCTGGTGATTACCGATAGCATTGCGCCAACTGAGCCAGTGAAAAAAGCACCCAACATCCGCATCGTGCCCACGGCCCCGATGTTTGCGCAGGCGATTTTGAACATCTGGAACGGGACAAGCGTGTCATCCCTGTTTGAGGCAGACAGCCTTGAGCCGATTTATGATGGCATGTACGGGGTCTGACGTTTTGCCTGGGTGATCTGCCAAGCGTCAGTTCACATCCCAATCATCCAGTTCCGACATTTCACCGATGGCCATCCAGGCAATCCGCATGCGGGCCACGCGGGTATCGCCCCAGGTGCGAAAGACCATGTCAAACCCGCTTTTGGTGATGTTCTCTGGCGTGATGTCAGCGCGCATGATCGTGCTGGTGTCCAAATCCCACAGAGAGGGCGACAGCTGCACCGTCGGGGGGATTTGTATCGTTCCGAAAACCGGATGTGACGGCGGCGTTCGCGCTGGCCCTGGCCTGTCCACATATCGCCATCGTCTTCGAAATCTTTGAACAGGGTAACGTCACCGCTGTCGATGCCAACAGTATGGCTTTTTAGTTTTTTCATATGCCCGCAGCCATTGGTTTACACGCAGGTTGTAGCCGAGCCTTGCCAGGCACAAAAGAGGTGACGCGCATCAGGCTCACCGGGCCACGGCCAAATGCTGAAAAGATGACCGGCCGCAAGAGTGATTCCCAAAAAGTCAGGGATCAGATCAGGTGATTCTGCTTTCGGACCGGTAAATCACATCCAAAATCGCAGATTTGCCGCCCCTCAGCAGAGTTTTTAAAACGCTCAAAAATACGGCATTGGGGCCGGGCTCTAAATTCTTGGAGAATGTGCAAAAATCGACTTATCCACAGCAGTTATTCACATGTCTTTTCAACAGGTTATCCCCAAAAAATTTGCGCATCCGAAAAACTTTTGTTTGCCAGAACGCCGATCCAGTGCAACTCTGAGTTCAACGCAGAGGATCATAGATCCCGAGCGGGACGCGAAGGTCTTCTGAGGCTGGAGCGGGAAAGCAAAGGGTTCGCCTGGAGTGCTCTCGTGATGAAAGGTTCAGAACGCTGGCCGAAACGGCAGGCTTTTCGGAGCAGGTTGGGAAGGTAGCGCATAAAGCCATCGTAGGTGTGGGGAAGGCCCTAGGCTGGAACCACCTGGGGGGACTATGCCGCAAGGTATGATCCCGCTTGCAACGGCTCTTTGAGCTGACGCAAACCGGATAGAGGGGGCTTCGGCCGCCGATATTCAAGAAGGCGCTGGGGGTGTGGTTTCGGCCACGCAGGCACGAACCTAGTTCGGGCACCCCGGCGTCTTCTGCCGTTTATGGCCCATCCTATTGGTAGATGCGAACGCCTGTGTGATCAGCAAATTTCCGGCAGTATTGTGACCAATCGCGGAAGTCCTGCGTGAAAAACACAGTGCCGCCTTTGGCTTCCCATTGGGCTGTTTTGCCATCGATCTTAGCCCAAAGGGCGTCCTCGCTCATCGCGTCCCCCTCTTGCGCGGCCTGGGCAATCGCCGCATCCGCCCACCGAATGGCGACCGACATCAGCTCATCGGCGGAGACATCCGTCTTCACCCATTGTGCAGCGTTTTGAAAAACAGCGGCGCAATCTGCCATGCTTTCGCTATAGGGCTGAGCGCTGGTTTGGGTTGGCAGGCCAATGAGGCACACAAGGAGCAGCTTGCGCATATCGGATTCTCCGAGAAAGGGTCTTTGCGCTGGGAATAGGCGGTGCCAAGGGCAAGAGTAGGACGGGATTGGGGCGAAAGAGCGCACCGGATCCGCACCGCCCAACCCTCTTCAACGCTTTGCCCGTCACGCAGAAACAAAAAACCCCGCCCAAAGGGGCGGGGTTCCTAACGCTTTCGCGTGTGATCTTATTGTTTGGCCGACAGGCCCATATGCTCACCCATTGCGACCATATCAGACAGCAGCTTGGCTGCGTCATCTACTGGGCCAGGCTCATTCTCAAACGCTTCTTTTGCCTGAGAATACATGTTCTTGGCCTCTTCGATCATCTCATCGAGATGGTCTTGGGTCATGTCACCCTTGGTCACAGCACGTTCTGCCAAAACCGACACGCCATCGGCGCGGATCTCAGCAAAACCGCCGGTCACGACATAGTCTTCAGACCCTTCGGGCCCTTCGACAGACAGCACGCCAGGGCGCAGTGTCGTGATGGTGGGGGCATGCCCCTCCATCGCTGTCATGTCACCGTCAGCGCCTGGGATCTGAACAGATGTGACCTGCATCGACGCCAAACGCCGTTCAGGCGAAACCAGATCGAATTGCATCGTATCTGCCATGAAGGCCTCCTATCAGGCGGCGTCTGCCGCCATTTTTTCTGCCTTGGCTTTCACCTCGTCGATGCCGCCTACCATGTAGAAGGCACCTTCGGGCAGGTGGTCATATTCACCTGCAACCACGGCTTTGAACGACGCGATTGTGTCATCCAATGGCACCTGCACACCGTCAGAACCGGTAAAGACTTTGGCCACGTCGAACGGCTGGCTGAGGAAGCGTTCGATCTTACGCGCACGCGCAACCGTCATTTTGTCTTCTTCAGACAGTTCGTCCATGCCAAGGATCGCGATGATGTCCTGCAAGGATTTGTAGCGCTGCAGGATCTGCTGCACGTCTGTCGCGACCTTATAGTGCTCTTCGCCGATGATCATCGGGTCCAGCAGGCGGGATGTGGAACCCAGAGGATCCACCGCAGGATAGATGCCTTTTTCCGAGATGGAGCGGTCCAGAACGGTGGTCGCGTCCAAGTGGGCAAAGGAGGTCGCAGGCGCAGGGTCGGTCAAGTCGTCCGCAGGCACGTAAACGGCCTGAACGGATGTGATTGAGCCGTTCTTGGTGGAAGAGATACGTTCCTGCATCGCGCCCATGTCGGTGGCCAGTGTTGGCTGGTAGCCCACAGCGGATGGGATACGACCCAACAGAGCGGACACCTCAGAACCGGCCTGTGTGAAGCGGAAGATGTTGTCCACAAAGAACAGAACGTCAGAACCGGATCTCGTCGCGGAACTGTTCGGCCAGTGTCAGACCGGACAGAGCCACACGCATACGCGCTCCGGGAGGCTCGTTCATCTGGCCGTAGACCAGAGCAATTTTGGATTCTGACATGTTGTCAGGAACGATAACGCCGGATTCGATCATCTCGTGGTAGAGATCGTTCCCTTCACGGGTCCGCTCGCCCACGCCCGCGAACACGGACAGACCGGAGTGCACTTTGGCGATGTTGTTGATCAGTTCCATGATCAGAACGGTTTTGCCCACGCCGGCACCGCCGAAGAGGCCGATCTTACCACCTTTGGTGTAGGGGGCCAGCAGGTCGATCACTTTGATGCCTGTGGTCAGGATCTCTGTTTCAGTGGACTGCGCGTCAAACGCAGGCGCGTCGCCGTGGATGGGGCGCGTTTCGTCTGTTTCAACGGGGCCCTTTTCGTCAACCGGGTCACCGGTCACGTTCAGGATGCGGCCCAGTGTGGCTTTGCCCACTGGCACAGCGATGGGGGCACCTGTGTCGGTGACGGTTGCGCCACGCACGAGGCCCTCTGTGGCGTCCATCGCAATGGCGCGCACGGTGTTTTCGCCGAGGTGCTGGGCAACCTCAAGCACCAGGTCTTTGCCCTGGTTCGGTGTTTTCAGGGAGTTGAGGATCTCTGGCAGGTGATCCTCAAACTGCACGTCAACGACAGCGCCGATGACCTGAGTGATTTTGCCGACTGCATTTGCCATGTCGTTTCTCCGGTTTTGTCTACAGCGCTTCCGCGCCGGAAATGATTTCGATCAGCTCGTTGGTGATGACGGCCTGACGGGAACGGTTAAATTCGATGGTCAGGTTTTCGATCATGTCGCCCGCGTTGCGCGTTGCGTTGTCCATGGCGGACATCCGCGCGCCCTGCTCTGAGGCGGCATTTTCGAGAAGACCTGAGAAGATCGCGGTGGCAACGCCACGCGGCAGAAGATCTGCCAAGATCGCTTCTTCGGAAGGCTCATAATCAAAGAGGGTTGAGGCCCCTTCGTCTTCGCCTTTGTCCTCGAATTTGGCAGGAATGATCTGCTGTGCCTGCGGCACCTGGCTGACCACGTTCACGAACTCCGCATAAAACAGCGTCGCCACGTCAAACTCACCCGCGTCAAAGCGGCCAAGGATGTCCTTGGCAATGCCCTGCGCGTCCGCATAGCCCAGTCGCTTAACCTCGCTCATGTCCACGTGACCGACGAGGTTGTCGCCATAATCACGCTTAAGCTGGTCGCGGCCTTTTTTGCCAACGGTCAGAATTTTTACGGTCTTGCCAGCGGCCAACAGCTCTTCTGCCATGACCTTGGCTTTCTTTACGATGTTGGTGTTGAAACCACCGCAAAGACCGCGCTCAGAGGTCATAACGACCAACAGCTGAACCTGATCAGAGCCCGTACCGCTTAGCAGTTTGGGCGCGCTGTCAGAGCCGCCAACAGAGGCCGCGAGCCCGGCCATCACGGCGTTAAACCGCTCAGCATAGGGCCGCGACATCTCAGCCGCTTCCTGCGCGCGGCGAAGCTTCGCCGCGGCAACCATTTGCATGGCTTTGGTGATCTTGCGGGTCGATTTGACCGACTCGATCCTGTTTTTAAGGTCCTTGAGACTAGGCATCTGCCGATCTCCCCTTAAGCGAAGTCAGCGGCGTAAGCGTCGAGGGCGGCCTTGATCTTGTCTTCCAGCTCGTCCTTCACCTTGCGATCGTTGTCGGTGATGTCGGCCAGCAGGTCCGCATTCTTGGACCGCAGGTGCGCCAGCAAGCCTTGCTCCCAGCGGCCAACGTCGGTCACGTCGATGCCATCGAGGTAGCCGTTGGTGCCCGCAAAGATCACGCATACGATTTCCGCGTTGGTCATCGGTGCATACTGAGGCTGCTTCATCAGTTCTGTCAGACGGGCACCCCGGTTCAGCAACTGCTGTGTCGCGGCATCCAGGTCAGAACCGAACTGCGCAAAGGCCGCCATTTCGCGGTACTGCGCCAGAGACAGCTTCACAGGGCCCGCCACAGAGGACATCGCCTTGGTCTGAGCAGAGGAGCCCACACGAGAAACGGACAGACCGGTGTTCACCGCGGGGCGGATGCCCTGATAGAACAATTCGGTTTCAAGGAAGATCTGACCGTCGGTGATGGAGATCACGTTGGTCGGAATAAACGCCGACACGTCGCCACCCTGGGTTTCGATCACAGGCAGAGCCGTCAAAGAACCGGCGCCGAAGTCTTCGTTCAGCTTCGCAGAACGCTCCAGCAGGCGGGAGTGCAGATAGAAAACGTCGCCAGGATACGCTTCGCGGCCTGGTGGGCGGCGCAGCAGCAAGGACATCTGACGGTAGGACACGGCCTGCTTGGACAGGTCATCATAGATGATCAGCGCGTGGCGGCCGTTGTCGCGGAAGTATTCCGCCATCGCAGTCGCGGCGTAGGGGGCCAGGAACTGCATCGGAGCTGGGTCAGACGCGGTCGCAGCCACAACGATGGAATATTCAATCGCGCCGCTCTCTTCGAGCTTTTTCACCAGCTGCGCCACGGTGGAACGCTTCTGGCCGATGGCGACATAGACGCAGTACAGTTTCTTGTACTCATCATCGCCTGCGGCTTCGTTATAGGATTTCTGGTTCAGGATCGCGTCCAAAGCCACAGCTGTTTTGCCGGTCTGACGGTCGCCAATGATCAATTCCCGCTGGCCACGGCCAATAGGGATCATCGCGTCCACAGACTTCAGGCCAGTGGCCATTGGCTCGTGCACGGATTTACGAGGGATAATGCCAGGCGCTTTGACGTCGGCGACGCCGCGCTCTTTGGCATCAATCGGGCCTTTGCCGTCGATGGGGTTGCCCAGGCCGTCAACAACACGCCCCAGCAGACCGTCACCGATTGGCACGTCCACGATGGAGTTGGTGCGCTTGACTGTGTCACCTTCTTTGATGTCCCGGTCAGAACCGAAGATCACAACACCCACGTTGTCAGCTTCGAGGTTCAGCGCCATGCCCTGAATGCCACCGGGGAATTCGACCATTTCACCGGCCTGTACATTGTCCAGACCATACACACGGGCAATACCGTCACCAACGGAGAGCACGCGGCCAACTTCGGCCACTTCAGCTTCTTGACCGAAATTCTTGATCTGGTCCTTCAGGATCGCGGAGATTTCCGCAGCTTGGATACCCATTTATCCGACCTCTTTCATTGCATTCTGGAGGGAATTGAGCTTCGAGCGGATCGACGTATCGATCATCTTGGAGCCCACTTTAACGATAAGACCGCCGATGAGGCTTTCATCCACGGTCGCTTGTAGAGTTACGGTTTTGCCAGTTGTCGCCTTGAGCGACTTGGCCAGCTTGTCAGACTGCGCTTTTGTCAGCGCCTTGGCAGATGTCACCTCAGCGGTCACTTCGCCTTTGTCCTCAGCAATGATCTCGCGCAGGGTTTTGACCAGCGCGGGCACAACAAACAAACGACGCTTGGACGCCATCAGCGCCAAGGTGTTTGCGATTGTGTCTGTCAGTTTCATTTTCTTGGCCAGCGCAGAAATGGCAGCACCCTGTTCTTCACGCGAATAGATCGGTGATGAGATCAGGTTGCGAAAATCTTCGCTATCGTTCAGCGCAGCAGTCAACGCATCAAGATCGGCCTCAATCTTTTTGACTGTTTTGGCTTCTTTGGCCAATTCAAAAACGGCAGAAGCGTAACGCTGCGCGATGCCAGTGGAAATCGAAGCGGTTTCGGACACGTCCATCCTCTCATTCAGTGGGCCGGTCATCCACACCAAAAAGGCGCGTCACCGGTTCGTTGGCGCGTCTTGATCAGGGTCAAGGCAGCTAAATCAGGGGCCATGTAGCAGAGGGTGTGCCGCACCGCAACACAGTAACGTGCGGTGATGTGACCCCCCTTGGTTTATTTGCCAAACCTTTGCCTGACAGCCGGTTTCATGCGCGCAGAAGCTGCAATTGTGGCGCGAACATCGCCTTTTGCAGCGCAGAAATACGAGATCTTGCCCCCTCATTGCCCTCATTCGCCTCACTCCGGCCAAGTTCCTTGGGCAAACAAATCGAAATTAATTCATTGGCCTGCGAGCAGTTTTGGGCCAGCAGAACGAGGACGTGCAGATGTTTGCAATTGGATTCTTGTCTCTTTTGTCCGTCGGTTTCGCCGCGATGTCGATGGGCGGCGGTGGCGATGCTGATGAGTATGAGGTAGACGAAACCTCTGCTGAGGACACAACAGAGCCGACGCAAGTGGCCCAAGGAACCGGTGATCTTGAGATCCAGTTCCAGCCTGCGGATGATCTGGCACCCGAATTGGAAGAGCAGATCAACAACTTTGTCGAAGGCGTTCAGGAAAACCCTGATCAGCAGATCGAAGACGTTGTTGACGATTTGCATGACTTTGTCGGCAATCTGGACAGCGCTGATGACGAAACTCAGACCGGCACCGAGGAAGTGGCACGCCCACCCATGGGCGATGAGTATCGTGATCCGCTGATAATTGCCGAAGAACTGGAAGAGCAGCGCGCGGCAGAAGAAGCCGCCGCTGAGGAAGCGCGCCAGCCTGAGAATTTGGTGACGGTCAGCACGTCAGCCGGCTCTGAGGTTGATGACGGCCTGGTGATGGAAGAACGCGCTGAAGGAGCTGATGAAACAGATCCAGCGTTCAGTGTCACAGCGCCTGAAGACGCCAATGCCATTGAAGTTGGCTATGACGCGGAACATACCTTTGGCATTGAGTTTAACGCACAGACCACCGCGATCACTGCTGGATTGAACAGCAACATCGAAGGGCCGGAGGGCAGCTTGATGTCCGCCGAAACGGTTGATGTCGACGAAAGCGGCACCGAAGTGACCACCTTGACCACAACCAAATCCTTTGAGGGCAGCACTGATATCACGCTGGACGTGGAGGGCGATCATCTGGGCACGCATATCGCTGAGGTTGATCTGAGCAACCCCAACGACAGCCTGCATTTCGAATTTGGGTCTGATGTCACCGGCAACGTGCACCTGATCTTCGAAGAGGTGGAAGATGGCCGCGAAAACGACACCAGCGTCACCAAACGCGCTTATGTCATCGAAACATCATCCGATGTGGAAAGCCTGAGCGATGCACAGATCCAAGCCCTTCTGGCCGACCCTGATGGGCAGACGAATGACATGCGCATGGTCTCCGAAATCTACCTGGGTGAGGACGCCGTGGTCATCAACGGAGATCCCGAAGACATGCGCCCCTATGAATTGCGCATCGACAGCTTTGTGAATGATGATCCGTCCATCACGTCCAACCTGGATTGGGCAAGTGTTGAGAACTATGTCGAACCCGAAGCGGGCGTCGTGACAGCCGATGATGACGACGGCACAGACACCGGGAGCGGCTTTGACTTCTCTCTCACCGGTGGCAACACGGGCGGCACACTCACAGGTCTGAGCTTGCCATTCACCATCCCCGGCTTTGGCTAATCAAACCGTAGAATAAATAAGAGAGCCCTTGCACCTTGCAGGGGCTCTTTCGCGTTTGAGCTTTGTCGCGGTTTTGCCAGATCACCACTGACCTTCAAGTGCCTCGCGCCCGCCCAACCGCGGGCTCTGTGAGGCCCTCAAGGACACTCACCCGCGACCGCACCTTCTTACCGGTGCCTTTCGGCGGATAGACCAGCTTGGTCGCCTCCACCATAAACGCCCCCCGCCATCATCGCAGGCATGCGGCGGCCCACACTTTCAAAAGCCGGGCCGATTTCATCCAGACACGCTGGTGTGAAGGCAACTGATACAGCGCGCCCACATGCCGTTCAGGCAGAAACTGGTGTTTTTTGAGCTGCGCGTCCAACTGGCTGGGCGAATAGGGGCGGCCAAAGCCAAAGGGCGTTGCATCCCTGCGCGCCCAAAGCCCCGCGCGGTTTGGCACGATAAAAAGCACGCGCCCCCCGGCCCCAGCACCCGCCAGCATTCCTCCAGCAGGTCAGAGGGGCGTTCGCTGGTCTCAAGGCCGTGCATCAACACCAGCTTATCCACGTGACCGGTTTCAAGCGGCCAAAGCGTTTCTTCTGTCAGAACTGAGGTATTAGCCATGCCCGGCGGCCAAGGCATCACCCCCTGCGGGCCCGGCATCAGCGTGATAACCCGCCGGGCGTCTTTCAAATAGGGACGCAGCAGCGGGGCGGCAAAGCCAAATCCGACAACGGTCTGGCCTTTAGCCTCAGGCCACAGCTCAAGCATACGCCCGCGCAAAGACGCCTGCGCGGCACGACCCAAGGGGCTGCGGTAATAGAAGTTGCGCAGATCTTGCACATCAAGGTGCATTGCGGCTTGGCCTTTGCGGTGACAGTCTTACCTCCAGCATATCAACGAATGAGGAATGCGCCATGGCTTTTGAGCTGATCACCGTCCCCTGCCTTAGCGACAATTACGCCTACATTTTGCGAGACGGCGAAACCGGGGAGGTTGCGGTGATCGATGTGCCTGAGGCGGGTCCGATCAACGCCGCATTGTCCGACCGGGGCTGGACCGCCTCACAGGTCTGGATCACCCATCACCACTATGATCATGTAGACGGCCTGCCTGATCTGCTGGCCGCTCACCCGGCCAAAGTCGTCGGTGCCAAAGCCGATGCGGCACGTCTGCCTGACCTAGACCTTGCCGTCAGCGAAGGCGACACCGTTGCGTTGGGCAGCCTGCAGGCGCAGATTTTCGATGTCTCAGGCCATACCGTGGGCCACATCGCATTCTACGTCGCTGCGGCCAGTGCCTGCTTTACGGCTGATAGCTTGATGGCTTTGGGCTGTGGGCGGCTTTTTGAGGGCACCGCACCTCAGATGTGGGACAGCATGCAAAAGCTGATGGCTCTTCCCCCAGAGACAACCATCTGTTCAGGCCATGAATACACCGCCAGCAATGCCAAATTCGCCCTGACGGTTGATCCTGACAATTCCGCACTTATCTCTCGAGCAGCACAGGTGGATGCCGCCCGCGCCAAAGGCGCACCCACCGTTCCCTCAACCCTCGCAACCGAACTTGCCACAAATCCCTTTTTGCGCCCTGCCGATCCCGGCATTCGTGCCACTTTGGGGATGCCCACCGCACCCGACGCCGACGTCTTTGCCGAAATCCGCAAACGAAAAGACAATTTTTGACTGCGGCAAATGGGTGCAAAAAGCACTGATCACGGACTTTGTGACTAGTTTTTCGAAGAAAATGCTTGAAGCCGCGCCGTGATCAACCAAACTCTAATAGGTAGAGGCCATGGTCGGACCGGGGCCCTGTTATCCCACAGCACCCTGACCGACCCCGAAGGATAAGGAGCACGCCGGTGCCTTCATTCTCAAACACTCTTGAGCAGGCAATACATGCGGCGCTGGCGCTGGCCAACGCACGCAAACATGAATTCGCAACGCTGGAACATCTCTTGCTTGCGCTGATTGATGAACCCGATGCAGTGCAAGTAATGAAAGCTTGCTCTGTTGATGTTGATGAATTGCGCGAGACTCTGGTTGAATTCGTTGATGAGGACCTGAGCAATCTGGTCACCGATGTCGACGGATCAGAGGCGGTGCCTACCGCCGCTTTCCAACGTGTGATCCAACGCGCGGCCATCCACGTCCAGTCCTCCGGTCGCACAGAAGTGACCGGTGCCAACGTACTGGTCGCCATCTTTGCTGAGCGCGAAAGCAACGCGGCCTACTTCCTGCAAGAACAGGAAATGACCCGCTATGATGCGGTGAACTATATCGCCCATGGCGTCGCCAAAGACCCCGCCTACGGCGAAGCGCGGCCCGTCGCGGGCACGCCCGAGGCCGATGAAGAGCCGCAGGGCGTCACGGACGGCGAAAAGAAAGAAACCGCGCTTGAGAAATACTGCGTCGATTTGAACGCCAAGTCGCGGGAAGGTGACATCGACCCTCTGATTGGGCGCGACCTGGAAGTAGAGCGTTGCATCCAGGTGCTATGCCGTCGCCGCAAAAACAACCCTCTGCTGGTGGGTGACCCCGGTGTGGGCAAAACGGCGATTGCCGAAGGCCTGGCGCGCCAGATCGTTGCCGGTGAAACGCCTGAGGTGTTGCAGAACACCACGATCTATTCACTGGACATGGGCGCGCTTCTGGCAGGCACACGCTACCGCGGTGACTTTGAAGAGCGGCTCAAGGCTGTCGTTTCCGAGTTGGAAGAGCATGACGATGCGGTCTTGTTCATTGATGAGATCCACACCGTTATTGGTGCCGGTGCCACCTCCGGTGGCGCGATGGATGCTTCCAACCTGCTGAAGCCGGCCCTGGCCGGTGGCAAGCTGCGCACGATGGGGTCCACCACCTACAAAGAGTTCCGTCAGCATTTTGAGAAGGATCGCGCGCTAAGCCGCCGGTTCCAGAAGATTGACGTGAATGAGCCAAGCGTCGAAGACGCGGTGAAGATCCTCAAAGGCCTCAAGCCGTATTTTGAGGATCACCATTCGGTCAAATACACCTCGGATGCGATCAAAACATCTGTGGAACTGGCCAGCCGCTATATCAACGACCGCAAGCTGCCCGATTCAGCCATTGACGTGATTGATGAGGCCGGTGCGGCACAACACCTTGTTGTCGCCTCCAAACGGCGCAAAACCATCGGCACCAAAGAGATCGAAGGCGTCGTGGCCAAAATCGCGCGCATCCCGCCCAAGAACGTCTCCAAAGACGATGTTGTGGTGCTGAAAGACCTCGAAGCCTCGCTCAAGCGGGTGGTCTTTGGGCAGGACAAAGCGATTGAGGCGCTTTCCTCAGCGATCAAACTGGCCCGTGCGGGCCTGCGCGAGCCTGAAAAGCCCATCGGCAACTACCTCTTTGCCGGTCCAACCGGTGTGGGTAAAACCGAAGTGGCCAAACAGCTGGCGGATACGCTGGGTGTGGAACTGCTGCGTTTTGACATGTCTGAGTATATGGAAAAACACGCGGTCTCTCGCCTCATCGGTGCGCCTCCGGGCTATGTGGGGTTTGACCAGGGTGGCATGCTGACCGACGGTGTCGACCAGCATCCGCACTGTGTGCTTCTGCTCGATGAAATGGAAAAGGCCCACCCGGATGTCTACAACATCCTGTTGCAGGTCATGGACCACGGCAAGCTGACAGATCACAACGGCCGCACGGTGGATTTCCGCAATGTGGTGCTGATCATGACGTCAAACGCCGGTGCTGCCGAACAAGCGAAAGAGGCGATCGGCTTTGGCCGTGACCGCCGCACAGGTGAGGATACCGCCGCGATTGAGCGGACCTTCACACCTGAATTCCGCAACCGTCTGGATGCGGTGATCTCCTTCGGCGCGCTGCCGAAAGAGGTGATCTTGCGGGTGGTTGAAAAGTTCGTGCTGCAACTTGAAGCGCAGCTGATGGACCGCAACGTGACGTTTGAGCTGACCAAGAAAGCCGCCGAATGGCTGGCCGACAAGGGTTATGATGACAAGATGGGCGCGCGCCCACTCGGCCGCGTGATCCAAGAACACATCAAAAAGCCGCTGGCCGAGGAGTTGCTCTTTGGCAAGTTGGCCAAAGGTGGCGTGGTCAAGGTGGGCGTCAAGAAAGGTGAGCTGGAGCTGACCATTCTTGATCCAGAAACACCCAAGATCGCGGGGAACAAACCGCCACTTTTGACAGCGGAATGACGCGCAGCGGCCTATTGGCACTGATCATATCCTCCGCCAGCCCGGTGCTGGCGGAGGATTTTCTTTTGTCGTTGCCGGTGGACTGCACGCTGGGCGAAGACTGCTATATCCAGCAATATATGGACCGCGACCCCGGCGCAGGTGCCATCGATTTTCACTGCAGTTCGCTTGCCTATGACGGGCACAAGGGCACCGACTTTGCCGTGCCCACGCATGCCGACATGCGCCGTGGCGTAGATGTGATCGCCGCCGCGGACGGCACCGTGCGGGGCGTGCGTGACACCATGCCCGACACCGGCTGGAGCGATGAAACCCGCGCCGAGGTTGAAGGCAAGGAATGCGGCAACGGCGTTTTGCTGGCCCATCCAGATGGCTGGGAAACGCAGTATTGCCACCTAAAACAAGGCTCCATCACCGTCACCAATGGCCAAAAGGTCAAAGCCGGGGATGTGCTAGGCCAGATCGGCTATTCCGGGCGCACCGAATTTCCGCATCTGCATCTGTCCGTGCGCCAAAACAGCACGCCTGTCGATCCCTTTGATCCAGACGGCACGCTGACCTGCGGATCAGCGGGCGACAGTACCTTGTGGGAGGAGACGCCTTTCTATCAACCCGGTGGGCTGATCCGCGTTGGTATGACGGATCAAGTGCCGGATTTTGCGACCGTGAAACAAGGCATCCCTTTTGCGGCGAACCTGCCCGCCGATGCATCGGCACTTGTCTTTTATGGGTTCAGTTTTGGCACCTTGAAAGATGACATCCTCCGGCTGCGCATCGTCGGGCCAGAGGGTGAAGTAGTCAGCAAAGACCACACGCTAGAACGCAACCACGCCCAGGCGTTCAGAGCCATCGGCAAGCGCCTACGAGGCAAGGCCTGGCCAACGGGGTCTTACGTGGGCACTGCCACGCTGTTGCGGGACGGAGAGGTGATCAGCCTGAGGCGTGATGTGGTCTATGTCTCGCCCTAAGGGCTGATGGGCGACCCAGTATGGACGCTCCCAAACCGGCGCGCTCGGAAATGAAGACCCGGCTTATTTCTCAGTGAACTTCAACTCAATGCGGCGGTTTTGCGCACGGGCCTCAGGGCTGTCGCCCTCGGCCAACGGTTGATACTGACCAAAGCCGTTAGCGGCGAGGCGATCCGGTGGGATGCCCAGAAAATCAATCATATAGCGCACCACGGAAAGTGCGCGCGCCTGAGAAAGCTCCCAGTTGTCGGCAAACTGCGCGCCGCCCACCACAGGGACGTTATCGGTATGCCCGTCCACCCGGATCACCCAGTCTATTTCGGGCGGGATGTCTCCTGCTACAGACCTCAGAATGCCCGCAACCTTGGCAATCTCACCCCGGCCTTCATTGGACAGGATTGCGCCGCCCGGCGGGAACAAAACCTCGGATGAGAACACGAACCGGTCGCCTTCGATCCGCACACCTTCTTGGGCCCCCAGAACGTCCCGCAAGCGGCCAAAGAACTCGGAACGGTACTGCTCCAGATCGCGGGCCTGCTCTTGCAGCAGTTCGGCCTCTTGTGCCGCCAGTCGTGCTTCTTCCTCAGCCAACCGCTTGGCCTCGGCCAACAGGCGCGCTTCTTCCTCAAGCCGTGCGCGTTCTGCTGCTTCCAGCTCAGCGCGGCGGCGTTCTTGGGCGGCAACCCGTGCAAGTGCTGTGTTCAGCTCTGATCCCAGCGACTGCAGCTCCACCTCTTTGGCAGCGTCCCGCGCGCGGGCATCGTCCAACAAG
This sequence comes from Sulfitobacter sp. GN1-4, assembly GCF_055693825.1. Classification (NCBI taxonomy): domain Bacteria; kingdom Pseudomonadati; phylum Pseudomonadota; class Alphaproteobacteria; order Rhodobacterales; family Roseobacteraceae; genus Sulfitobacter; species Sulfitobacter sp. GN1-4. Next base: position 3,481,106 of record NZ_JBVFUQ010000003.1, read on the forward strand.
GCTTGTAACTGGGTCAGCTGCGTCCGCAGCGCGCCGACCTGTTGGTTCAACAACTCCGTCTGTCGCTGCGCTTGTGTTGCGGCAGCCTGTTCTTCGGCAAGCTGTGCGCGCGCTGTGGCCAACAGGGCGGCCTGACGCTCCGCATCGGTTTGCTGCGTGTCTGCGTTTGTCTGTGCCGCAATCCGCGCGGCAATGGCCTCGGCCAGCCGGGCCCGCAGCTCATCGCGGTCTGCCGTCAAATCAGCCGTGGCGGTTTCTTGCGCGTCGACCAACGCTTGAAGTCGGGCAAGTGCACTGTCGCTCTGGGTGGCAGAGGTCTGGCTTGCCTCAAGTGCGCGGCGCAACCGCGCGATCTCAGCCTTTTGGGCATCCGCTTGCGTCTGAAAGGCAGCGATCTCAGCGGCCCGGTCTGCCGCGGCAACCGCCGCATCCGACTGCAACTGCGCAATCTCCGCCGCTGTGATGGCGCGGTTTTCCTCAGCCTCTTCCTGCAACCGTGCCAAAAGGGCCGCCGCCTGGGCGGCATCCGCCTCTGCCTGCGCGCGCAACTCTTCCAACGCGCCTTGCGTCTCCGTCAGCTGTTGTTGTGTCTGCAAACCCTCAATCGCTGCAGTTTGCGCTGCTTCCAGCTGGATCAACATCTCTGCGAGTTGGATATCCAACATCTCTTCGGCCGACCGCGCCGCTGCCAAAAGCGTCAGCGTCTCTTCGGCCTGGCGGCGTTGTTCTTCCAGCGCGAGGGTCATCGCCGTCAGATCCGCATCGGCGTTTTGTAACCGTTCGCGCAGCAGCTCTGCCGCCGCAGCCTCGGCCAGGCGCGCGGCCTCTTCATCGCTGAGCGCTTGCGCGGTTTCATCAAGCTGCCCTTGCAGCGTTGCAATTTGCGTGCCTTGCTCTGCGGTCTCGGCACGCAACTGCGCCACAAGTGCGTCCAGCGCCTCCCGCTGGCTGGCCGCCAGACGCGCGGCTTCGACCTGGGCGTCAATTTCAGTGCGCGCTGTCGCCAGCGCGAGGTTGAGCTGCTCTTGCGCGCTCAAAAGATCTGCCTTTTCGGTCTCCAACTGCTCAACCTGCGTCAGCGCGGTGTCCCTTTGCGCCAGCAAGCCTGCCACTTGCGCCTCAAAGCGCGTGATCTCAGCGCCTGCGGCCTCCAGCTCGGCCACCTTCTGGTCCCGCTCAGCGGTAAGCGATGCAATCAATGCCTCTTGTTGGGACAGCCGCCCCTGGGCTGCATTCAACTGGTCTTGGGTGCTGTTCAGCGTGGTATTCAACGCGCCCAACCTGGCCTCAAGTTGCGCGTTATCGCGTTCTTCCAGCCCCAAGGCTTGGGTCAGCGCGGCCACCTCTTCGGATAAAACATCCAGCTCTGTTTCCTGCCCCGTGATGCGTTCTTGCAAAACGAATTGCACGATCATGAAGATCGTCAGAACAAACATCAGCACCAGCAACAGACCGGTCATCGCATCCACAAAACCGGGCCAAATGGAGCCCTGAAAACGTGTACCCGTCCTCCGGGAGAGCGCCATTTACTGGCCCTCGCCGCTGGATGTATCCGTGGTGCGAACCTTGCGCAAAACGCCTGATCGGTTTCCTGACGTGGCCTTGACCAGCATGGCGATATCTTGGCGCAGCTCGGCCATCGTTTCCTGACGCCCGGCAGAGATCTCTTCCAGGATACGCAGCATTTGCACGTCAATGGAGCGCAGGCGCATCCGGCTTTCGGCATCAATGCCTTCACCACCTTCACGCTCTTGCATGACCGCAATCAGCCGTTCCTGACCTGCAGCAATCTGGTTAAGCGCGGCGGCAGACGGATCATCGGTTTGCATGCGTTCCGTCATCCGGTCCACCGCATCCGCCAATCGGTTGAGCTTGTCATCGACCGCAGCCCGGCTAACGTTGGACTGCGCGAACATCTGCTGGAGCTTCTCCATCTGCTCGGCCATGTGATCGACCACGCCCGCAACCATTGTCTGTTCAGACGTCGCATCATCGCCCGCGCTAAAGCCAACCCGTGTGATGGAGCTGAGCCAGTCTTCAAGCTCTTGGTAAAAGCGGTTCTGGCCGTGTCCGGCGAAAAGCTCCAGCAAGCCTACGACCAAGGATCCAGCAAGCCCCAGCAGCGATGAGCCAAAGGCCACGCCCATGCCGCCCAACTGCGCCTCAAGCCCGGTCATCAGATTGCTGAACACCTCCGTGCCGCTATCCCCATCCGAGGGGGCCAGCGAGCGGATGGTATCGACCACCGCGGGCACCGTCGTCGCAAGGCCATAGAACGTGCCCAAAAGGCCCAGGAAAATCAGCATGTTGACGATATAGCGCGTAATCTCGCGCGCTTCATCAATCCGGGTAGAGACGGAATCCAGGATGGACCGGGTAGAGCTGGCAGAGACTTGCATCCGTGCCCCCCGCGTCCGCAAAAGGGCGGCCAAGGGGGCCAGCATCGGCGGCGCTACGGTGGCCGGATCGGGTGTGTCAGAGGCGAAATTCTCAATCCAGCGGACCGAACCGATCAACTGAAACACCTGATAGAAACAGGCGATCACCCCGATCAGGAACACGAAGATAATAAACCCGTTCAAATAGGGGTTAGCCGCAAAAATCGGATAGACCGACGGCAGCGCCAAAAAGGCACCAAAACCGGTCAGACCCAGCACGATCAGCATCAGTGAAATCTGACGGACGGGCTGCGAAAACTGCGGTCGTTCTGTGCGCTCAGACTGCGCCATTCGGCCGGTGCTCCTGACCTTTTTGTCTGCTCTGCGCAGAGGTTACACTGAAATATGCTGCAGATGCCAAGAAATTATGCCTTTGATGGCTGTGCAAGGGTTTTGACGCGCGCGCTCAGCCACTCAAGGTCGGGGTCATTCAGCCCCACCTCCTGCAAATGATCGGCGGTGTTATAGAGGTATTCGGTATTGGGTCCGCGCCCCCCAACGGCTTGGGCGATGATATGCGCCTGCTCTTCCAGCGGCAGCCCGCCGCAATATTGGTTGTGGCTTTCGTCCACAACATACACAACCGCCTCAACCACCCGGCCATCCGCCAAGGTGATCTCAAGGTTCTGCTCCAGATAGGCAGAGGAAATCAGCTCACGCTCGCGCAGGTATGCCAAGGTCTTTGCCTCCTGACCGGGGGCCACCCGCAACGCCATACCTGTGCAGCCTTGATCGGGCTGGCGGTCAAGGGCCAGCACCAGGCCTGGGGCCTCTTCGGTGCCCCGGTGGTGGATTGAGCGCATGCAGAAAGAGCGGGCATAGCCCGGCAGCGTCGCAATCACACTTTCGGCCACCTCAAACCCTGGGTTCCACAGAAGAGAGCCATAGCCAAATACCCACATCGCCATCTTGCTGGTCCTTTGCGTTTTGCGTGGGTAAACCGCATCTCAGGCAAGAGTTAAAGGGATTTCGCAATGGGCGCTCTGCTCAAGGTCTGTGTTGCGCTGGCGCTGCTGTGGTCGGGCTGGTGGTGGCTGGCTGCGGGGGTGATCGAACGTCAACTGAGCGAAGTGGCAGTCAACGCGCCTGATGCGGGCTGGCAGGCCGATCTGGGGGATCTGCAGGTCGCCGGTTTTCCAGGTGTTTTCAACACGAACATCGGGCGCATCACCGTCCAACACCCTGACACTGGGCTGTCGGTGAAGGCCGATGATGTAAGGGCCGTGATGCCCGCCTATTGGCCGGGTGATATCACGCTAGACCTGCCCCAAACCCCCGTTGAGATCAGCGGGCCGGCAGGCACCTTGTTTCTGCGCAGCAGTGACGGGCGCGCGGCGCTGAAAACATATCCCAGCTTCGCCACCGAATTGGCGCGTCTCTCCGTCTCTGCTGCGTCATGGGACGCCAATACGCCGCAGGGCAATCTGATCAGTGGCAAGGGGCTTCTGGCTGAACTGCGGCACCTGCCTGAGGAGCGCCATAGCTACCGCGCCACCCTTACCGCAACGGAGCTGATACCCGGCGACCTGCTGCGCGGCCTTTTGGAGATCCCCTCGGTCTGGCCAGAACGTTTTGAGGCGTTTGCGGCAACTGCGGACATCACTTTTGACAAACCGCTCGACCGCTTTGCAGGCCAAGCGCCCCACCCGCAACCGCGCAGCGTCAGGTTAGATACGCTTGATCTGCGGTGGTATGAAGTGGCGATAGGTGGCTCAGGTACGCTGACCTTTGACGCAGAGGGGGTGCCTGAGGGTGAGGTCCGACTGGTGGTAGAACGATGGGCCGTTCTGCTGGCCCAACTGGAACGCGCCCGGCTTTTGCCTGCCGCCCGCGCCCGTCAGGTTGAGGTGGTCGCGAACGCATTGGCCAACTTAAGCGGCGCGTCAGAGACGTTGGATCTGCAGCTCAGGTTTGAGGCGGGCAATGCCTTTTTAGGCCCTATTGCCCTTGGCCCCGCGCCAAAGATCAAAATACGTTATTAGACCGCAATACCTATCGCCAAAGGCAAGACCAATCGTGCATTCCGCAGATCGCTGTGGCGCAGGCGAAGTCCGGGCCACTTGACGTCTACCTTAACGACAAAAGCTGCCCGACCGGTAACGCGCCGTATCAAAATGAAAGTGGTCGCGGTGAAACCGGTTAGCCTCTGGTCCCAGCACCGTGCCAAACGGCCCGCAGGCCCCTTTGTGCATCTGCCGCAACGCCTTTGAATAGCGCCGTGCGTTCCAGCCATCCAGCACGCTCACCTCTGTGCCGTCCTGCAACCGGAAGGCCGAGATATCAATGGCACGGCCCTTGCCGTGTTCGGACAATCGCGCGCCCTTTTGGTTATTGCGGGTGCGGCAGGCATAATGCGCGGCCACCCGAACCGATTTCAGCCCGCCGCCCTTTCTGGAAAGGGCAGGCTTTGCCGTGCTTTCCATCCAATTCTTCAACGCATCGGCGGTCTGGCAATCCATCACCGACCGCTGGCTCAGCCCGACACCTGCCACCTCGCGGATGCGCACGGCATTCTCAATAACGCAGCCCCGCAGGTTCCCTGTCACCCTGCCAACCGCTTCTCCTTGAATGGCCAGATCACCGCAAACCGCCCCCTTTTTGCGCAAGCGCTGCTGCTCTCGCCCCTCACGCGCGACCGCGTTGGTGCGAAAAAGGGGCGCAAGGATGAAAAGAGGCCCGGCCGTTCCTTGGCCGCCTCTTGCGCGGCACTCTGCGCAGGCTGGCGAACCGCACCCGTGCCATCCAGCGTCACAGGTTGCACCGCCACGTTGCCACCGCGCTGCACCGGGCGCAGCGACGATGTGGGATCAGCCGCATAGGCCCCCTGCGCAAAGCAAAGCGCGCCCATCAATGTCCAGGCCTTCAGGCTCAAGTCCGGTCTCCGCTACGGCCAAAGTCTGGCGCATCTGTATCCTGACCCGCTTCGATAATACCACGGCGAATGGCACGGGTGCGGGTGAAATAGGCGTGAAGATGCTCACCATCGCCTTGCCGAATGGCACGTTGCAGCGCAAAGAGCTCTTCGGTGAACCGGCCCAGAATTTCGAGCGTTGCTTCCTTGTTTGTCAGGAACACGTCCCGCCACATCGTTGGGTCCGAGGCGGCGATGCGGGTGAAGTCCCTGAAACCCGCAGCTGAGAATTTAATGACCTCATTATCGGTCACGCGGCGCAGGTCATCGGCTACCCCAACCATCGTGTAAGCGATGAGGTGGGGCGCATGTGACGTCACAGCGCAGACCAAATCATGGTGCTCAGGCTCCATCTCTTCCACGTTGGAACCCATGCCTTCCCAAAGGGAGCGCAGGCGTTTGACGGCCTCCGGTGCGGACCCTTCTACCGGGACCAGCAGACACCAGCGGTTGTCAAATAGTTCAGCAAACCCTGAATTCGGACCAGAATGCTCTGTGCCCGCCATCGGATGGCCAGGGATAAAATGGACGCCTTGCGGCACATGGGGGCTGACCCGGGCAATCACATCTGCCTTGACCGATCCAACGTCGGTGATCGTGGCACCCTCTTTTAGATGCGGTGCCATCTCAGCCGCGACTGTGCCCATGGCCCCCACAGGGACGCAGAGCACAACCAGATCCGCATCCTCAACCGCTTCGGCGACGCTGTCGCAAACCTGGTCACACAGCCCAATGTTACGCGCGATATCGCGGGTTTCGGCGGATTTGGCATAGCCACTGACGTGCCCCGCCAGCCCATCGCGCTTCATAGCCCAAAACATCGACGACGCAATCAGGCCCAGCCCGATCAAGGCGACACGATCATAGATCACACTCATGGCTCACCTCGCCAACGCTGGAGGGTATCAATCACCCGGCCTGTTTGATCTGCGTCACCAACGGTGATCCGGAGCGCTTCGGGAAAGCCGTATCCCGCAACGCGGCGTACCAAAATGCCGTCTTCGGTCAGCGCGGCCTCGGCGCTGTCGGCCTCTGGCACATCGGCAAATCGCGCAAGGACAAAGTTGGTATCAGAGGCGTCACAGGCCACGCCCAACTGCCCCAAAGCCCCCACAAGGCGGCTGCGCTGTTCGGCGTTGAGCGCCGCGCAATTGGCCACCCAATCGGTATCCCGCACCGCCGCCTCGGCCGCGGCAAGCTGCACCGTGGAAAGGTTAAAGGGTTGGCGAATGCGCGTCATCACATCGATCATCGCCTTGGGGCCATAGCCCCAGCCGATCCGCAATCCGCCCAAGCCGTATATTTTGGAGAACGTGCGCGTCATCAACACATTGGCGCGCGTCGCCGCCAGGGACAGCCCACCGTCATAACCTTCGGCATATTCGGCATAAGCCGCATCAATCACTAGGATCACAGAGGCGGGCAAGCCATCCGCCAGGCGCAGCAAATCCGCGTCAGAGATGCGGGTCCCGGTGGGATTGCCGGGGTTGGTCAGCAACACAATCCGCGTCCGGTCTGTGACAGCGGCCAGGACCGCGTCCACATCCACAACACGCTCATGTTCAGGCACACAGACCGATGTCGCCCCCGCCATGTTGATCAGCACCGGGTACATCGAAAAGCCATGCGCGGTGTGGATGATCTCATCCCCCGGCCCGGCAAAGGCTTGCGTGACAAACTGCAGCACCTCGTCTGATCCGACGCCACAAATCACCCGCTCAGGGGCCACGCCCCAAACCTCACCGATCGCTGTCCGCAAAGCAGCGTGATCCGTGGAGGGATAGCGGTGCATGTCCGCCGCCGCATCTTGCAGCGCGGTGATGGCTGCGGGCACGGGGCCCAATGGGTTTTCATTTGAACTGAGCTTGAGCACGTCATCCCGGCCCGCGATGGCCGATTTGCCGCCCTGGTAAAGCTCAATGTTCATAATGCCGGGTTGCGGAGTGAACTGAGACATAGGTGGTCCTGTTATCTGTTCAGGTTTCTTAACGGGCGCGACCCGCCGCCGCCAGCCGGAATGACAAAAGGCCGCGGCGGTTTCCCGTCGCGGCCCTGATCTGGCTTGGAATGGTGGCGAAGTTAGTTCTTCGCGTAGAATTCCACGACGAGGTTGGGTTCCATCATGACCGGATACGGCACGTCGCCCAGGCTGGGCGTGCGCACGAATGTCGCGGTCATCTTGGAATGGTCTGCCTCGATATAATCTGGCACGTCACGCTCTGGCAGCTGTGTGGCTTCAAGAAGGGCAACCATTTGCTTGGAACGGTCACGCACTTCGATCACGTCGCCTTCTTTCACGCGGTAGGACGGGATGTTCACCTTCTTGCCGTTCACCCGGACGTGGCCGTGGTTCACGAACTGGCGCGCCGCAAAAACGGTTGCCACGAACTTGGCACGGTACACAACCGCGTCCAGACGGCGTTCCAGCAGACCCACCAGGTTTTCACCGGTGTCGCCCTTTACCCGCTCCGCTTCGGAGTAGATGCGGCGGAACTGCTTTTCGGTCAGGTCGCCGTAGTAGCCTTTCAGCTTCTGCTTGGCGCGCAGCTGGATGCCGAAATCTGACAGCTTGCCTTTACGGCGCTGACCGTGCTGGCCGGGGCCATATTCACGACGGTTAACAGGGGATTTGGGGCGGCCCCAAATGTTTTCGCCCATGCGGCGATCAATCTTGTGCTTGGCAGCGGTGCGTTTTGTCACAGCTGTTCTCCTTCAATATGGTTTCGAAGGGCGTTGTCCTTTGGGTTTTCACCCCGACAGGCATCCCCTTGCGGGGGCCACCAACACCAATGAAGCCGCGCTTATACGAGGGTTTGTGAAGGAGTCAATGACTTGTCCCCAGGTTCTTGAGCAAATCATCCGCGCAAGCAGACAACCCGCGACAGACCACATCCGACATTCACAATCGAGATATCAGTATTCAGTCAATTTACTTGAACCGGCAGGCACGCTTGCTGGATGCTCATCCTGATAAGGTTTCCGCAGCAAGGCATCAATATGTACCCAGACATCCGGCTCTTTATTGATGGCGCTTGGCGTGACACGGCGGACCATTTGCCGGTCATCAACCCAGCAACAGAAGAGGTCATTGGCCAGACACCGGTTGCCACATCTTCTGATCTGGATGATGCCGTCACCGCTGCAGTGGCCGGGTTCAAGCTTTGGCGTGCCTCAGCGCCGCGCGACCGTGCCAACCTGATCCGCCGCGCTGCTGCCCTGATGCGCGAACGGCAAGAAGAGATCGCGCGCGACATCACGCTGGAGCACGGCAAGACCTTGAAGGAAGCCCGGCTTGAGGTGATCCGAGGCGCTGAGTTCTTTGAATGGGACGCCGGAGAGGCCATGCGCACCTATGGGCGGGTCATTCCCGCGCGCGCAGACGAAACATTTACCGTCCACCACCAACCCATCGGCGTGGTGGCCGCGTTTTCGCCCTGGAACTTCCCGATGAGCCAGCCTGCCCGGAAAATCGCAGGTGCGCTGGCGTCAGGCTGTTCGGTTATTCTGAAAGCGGCAGAAGAAACGCCCGCAGGTGCGGTGCACATCGTTAAAGCCTTCGAAGATGCGGGCCTGCCAAAAGGTGTCCTGAACTTGGTGTTCGGCAATCCCGCCGAAATCTCGGGCCATCTTATTCCGCAAGATCCTGTCAAACTGGTCGCTTTCACCGGCTCCACCGCTGTGGGGCGGCATCTGACCACGCTGGCGTCTGAACATATGACATCCGTGCTGATGGAGTTGGGTGGCCATGCCCCCGTGATCGTCTGCGAAGATACCGATGTTGAAAAGGCGGCCATCACAAGCGCCTCACGTAAGTATCGCTCAGCCGGGCAGGTCTGCACCTCTCCGACCCGATTTTTCATTCACGACAGCATCTATGAGCAATTTTGCGAGATTTTCGTCGCGCACGCCAAGACGGTCGTAGTGGGCAATGGCCTGGAGGATGGGGTGCAAATGGGCCCCACGGCCAATGACCGTAGGATCGCGACCCTGACAGACATGACAGAGGATGCGCGTGCCAGCGGCGGACAGGTCTTGACCGGTGGCAAACGCATCGGGGACACCGGATACTTCTTTGCCCCGACAGTGCTGGCAAATGTGCCAGATACAGCGCTGGTGATGCGCGAAGAACCCTTTGGCCCAATTGCAGTTCTAAATCCCGTCGCCTCTCTGGATGAGGCCATCGCAAAGGCAAACTCAGTCCCCTACGGCCTCGCAGGCTATGCCTTTACCAACCGTGCGGATTATCTGCACAGATTGTCCCAAGAGGTTGAGGTGGGGAATTTCTCGGTCAACACGCTGGAAGCCTCCATGCCAGAAACCCCCTTTGGGGGCGTGAAATCAAGCGGTTATGGCCGCGAGGGCGGCACCGAAGGGTTGGAAAACTACATGGTGGCAAAAAACGTCTGGCACGCCAGCCAGATCAAGTAACGCCGCAAGGGAAGAAAACCGCACACCAGCACTCTGCCTGATTTCAAAGGATTCGCCGGGTTGCGTGAGGCCCCGTGCGCCCCGCCCCTTTCGGGTTAAGCGGTCTCAAGATCAAAGACGATAAGGCCAGCTGTCCCGCCTTCACAAAGCGACACCAGCCTTTTGCCCAAAGCCTGATGGGTCGGATGTTGGGCATAGGCCTGCAACGCCGCCGCATCCCGAAAATGGATCACAAAACCCGCGTCATAGTCTTGCGACAGTTTTTCAAAATCCCGGTTCGGCCCATGCGCAAACTGCGACACCCCTTCAAGGGTCAGGCTAAATGCGCGCAGCTCAGCAAAAACCGCTTCGCGGTCAGCCTCAGGCGCATCCACTCGAAAGTTACAAAACACGCAATGCAAGATCATATCAGCCCCGCACCCCGGCAGGGGCCATCGCTGCACAATCGGCATGTCTGGGGCAGGTCACGAGGTGATCGTTGATCAGCCCACAGGCCTGCATCCAGGCGTAGACAATCGTGGGGCCGCAGAACTTGAACCCCTCTTTCTTGAGGTCCTTTGAAATGCGTTCGCTCAGCGGCGTCTTGGCGGGCACCTCGCTTAGGCTGGTCCAGCGGTTTTGCAGCGGGGTGCCATCCAGATAGTTCCACATGAAGCGATCAAATCCTTCACGTTGCTCAACCTTCTGCCAGGCCCGCGCGTTCGTGATGGTCGCTTCGATCTTGCCCCTGTGGCGAATAATGCCTTCGTTTTGCAGCAAGCGTAGCACCTCCGGCTCGCCCCAGCTGGCGATCACATTGGGATCAAACCCTTCGAACGCGGCGCGGAAATTATCGCGCTTTTTCAAAATGGTGATCCAGCTTAGCCCGGCCTGAAACCCATCCAAGATCAGCTTTTCCCACAACGCACGGCTATCCCATTCGGGCACGCCCCATTCGGTGTCGTGATAGGCAACATAGATCGGTTCCGACCCTGCCCAGCCGCATCGTTCCATCGCATCCTCCGGGACGGGACGGCAACAATTCAAACCAAATCCACGTCTTAACAAGCGTTTAAATCTTTGTCGGTCATGCTGGCGCAGGTCCTAACGAAAGTAAATCGCTGTGGTGCATTCTTCCAAACGTCGCTTCGCAGACGTACCGCCCGGGGCGGACAGCCCTCTGAACTATGCTGTGTCCAAGCGCGACAAAGGGACGCTGGACATGGTCGAACAGGCTGTAAAACACAACCAAACGCTGCTGGCCTTCCAACCGATCATGCTGGCCAGCGACCAGACGAAAGTCGGGTTTTATGAAGGATTGATGCGGGTCTTGGACCCGACAGGCCGCGTCATTCCGGCAGGCCATTTCATGCCCGCCATTGCCGCCACGGAACTGGGCCGCGAGGTTGATGTTGTTGCCCTGCGTCTGGGCCTGCAAGCGTTGCGCAAAAATCCCGGTCTGCGACTGTCTATCAACCTTTCTGCGCGCTCCATCGGATACAGCGCTTGGCATAAAACGCTCAGACGTCATCTGCGCGCGGATCCCACGGTTGGCGAACGGCTGATCCTGGAAATCACCGAGGATCCGGCCATGCTGGTACCGGAACTGGTGATGGACGCCATGGATGACCTGCAACCTCATGGCATCTGCTTTGCCTTGGACAACTACGGGGCAGGCCAAACCGCGATCCGTTATTTCAAGGATTTCCTGTTCGACATTCTGAAAATCGATGGCCAATTCATACGGGGCCTGTCCCAAGACCCCGATAACCAGGTGATCACCGCCGCCCTTATCTCAATCGCGGAACAATTCGACATGCTGACCGTGGCGCAAAGTGTCGAACGCGAAGCCGACGCCGCGATGCTAACCGAGATGGGGGTGGATTGCCTTCAGGGCTATTATTACGCGGCCCCAACGGTACAGCCTACCTGGATGGCACCCAAAGTTTCACGCACAGGATAACACCGCGCTCCCATGTGTCTGACACATGGCGGGCTTTCCCTGCGTCAGTTGTCGCGTGGCAGCGCATGATGTAAGACGCCCCCCAGAAGGCGGGGGAGTCGGCGTGGTGTAGTGAGACACATGCCCTTTGGTTCTCTGCCAATAATGAAGAGGAAGCCATATTCATGACCAACGTCGTCATCGCATCCGCCGCCCGTACCGCCGTCGGTAGTTTCGGAGGGTCCTTTGCCAACACCCCAGCACACGATTTGGGCGCTGCTGTTCTGAAAGAGATTGTTGCCCGCGCAGGTGTCGATGCATCCGAAGTGTCAGAGACGATCCTTGGTCAGGTGCTGACCGCTGGCCAGGGCCAAAACCCCGCCCGCCAAGCGCACATCAACGCAGGTCTTCCCCAAGAAAGCGCCGCATGGGGCATCAACCAGGTGTGCGGCTCCGGCCTGCGCGCTGTTGCCTTGGGCGCACAGCACATCCAACTGGGCGACGCCAGCATCGTTGCCGCAGGTGGTCAGGAAAATATGACGATGTCCCCCCACGCCCAAGCCATGCGCGCGGGTCAGAAAATGGGCGACATGAAGCTGATCGACACCATGATCAAAGACGGTCTGTGGGATGCATTCAACGGCTACCACATGGGCCAAACCGCCGAAAACGTCGCTGAGAAGTGGCAGATCAGCCGTGATGCGCAGGACGAATTCGCCGTCAGCTCTCAGAACAAAGCCGAAGCCGCACAGAAGGCAGGTAAGTTCGCGGACGAAATCGTCGCCTACACCGTGCCAAACCGCAAAGGCGACATCACTGTCGACAGCGATGAATACATCCGCCACGGCGCAAACCTGGAGGCGATGGCCAAGATGCGCCCTGCCTTCACCAAAGATGGTTCTGTCACAGCCGCGAACGCTTCTGGCTTGAACGACGGTGCGGCGGGCGCGCTTTTGATGTCAGCGGATGACGCAGAAAAGCGCGGCATTGAGCCTTTGGCGCGCATCGCGTCTTACGCAACCGCGGGTCTGGACCCCTCCATCATGGGCGTTGGCCCGATCTATGCTTCCCGCAAAGCGCTGGAAAAAGCCGGTTGGAAAGCCGAAGACCTTGACCTGGTAGAAGCAAACGAAGCCTTCGCCGCACAGGCCTGTGCCGTGAACAAGGACATGGGCTGGGATCCGGCGATCGTGAACGTCAACGGCGGTGCCATCGCCATCGGCCACCCCATCGGTGCCTCTGGTGCCCGCATCCTGAACACGCTGCTCTTTGAGATGAAGCGCCGCGATGCGAAAAAAGGCCTCGCCACGCTGTGCATCGGCGGTGGCATGGGCGTCGCCATGTGCCTTGAGCGTCCCTAACTCTTGCGGGTGCGCATCTACTGCGCACCCCCACACGCCCATTTGAGAGGCGCTGCACCGCTGGTGCAGGACAAAAGGACAAATCGGCCGCGTAATAATGTTGCGCCCAGATTTATCCCAACGTAATAAACGAACAACGCAAATTCTCTAGAGGAGACCTACATGTCCCGCGTCGCACTTGTAACCGGAGGCAGCCGAGGCATCGGTGCCGCCATTTCCAAAGAACTCAAAGAGGCAGGCTATACCGTTGCGGCCACCTATGCTGGCAACGACGAAGCAGCAGCGGCCTTCACCGCAGAAACGGGCATCAAAACCTACAAGTGGAACGTCGCAGACTACGACAGCTCCAAAGCAGGGCTGGAACAGGTCGAAGCCGATCTGGGCCCCATTGAAATCATCGTGGCCAATGCAGGCATCACCCGTGACGCCCCTTTCCACAAAATGACGCCAGAACAGTGGCACCAGGTGATCGACACCAACCTCACCGGTGTTTTCAACACCGTTCACCCCATCTGGCCCGGCATGCGTGAGCGTAAATTTGGCCGGATCGTTGTGATCTCGTCCATCAACGGTCAGAAAGGCCAGTTCGCGCAGGTAAACTATGCCGCGACCAAAGCAGGCGATTTGGGCATCGTGAAATCGCTGGCTCAGGAAGGCGCACGCGCCAACATCACGGCAAACGCGATCTGCCCGGGCTATATCGGCACGGACATGGTGATGGCGGTCCCAGAAAAAGTGCGCGACAGCATCATTGCTCAGATCCCAGCAGGCCGTTTGGGTGAGCCTGAAGAAATCGCACGCTGCGTGAAATTCCTGGTGGCCGATGACGCGGGCTTTATCAACGGCTCCACCATCTCAGCCAACGGCGCGCAGTTCTTCGTCTAAGCCGCAACACCACACTTGAATAGAAAAGGCCGGCTCAACTGAGCCGGCCTTTTTTGTCCCGTAAGAAAGCTGCAGTCAATCAGCGGGACGCACGCGAAAAGAGCCAGGACCACATCTGCGCGGCTGCGGCTGCACGCTCTTGATGCGCCCGGGCATATGCATCGTGGTAGGTCTTTTGTGTGTTCTGCGTTTCCATGGCGGTGTCCTTTCAGGGAGGAAAGTGTGTCTCGATTGACCTCAATATGAGATTTCCTGGCCTTTCTGACAAACGAGACTTTCCAACGCCTCAGTTTAGTTTTACTTAAGTCGAGATGGCGACACCTCTGCCCCCCTTAACCGCTTTAAGAGCCTTTGACGCCGCTGCGCGCCATATGTCCTTTGCAAAGGCGGCAGATGAGCTGCACGTGACCCCTGCGGCCCTCAGCTTTCAGATCAAATCACTTGAGGAACACTTAGGCGCACCGCTGTTCGTCCGGCTCAATCGGGCGGTTGAATTGACAGATGCAGGGCGTGCCTTGGCCCCGGATGCAAAGGCCGCTTTTGAAACACTGGCCAACGGCTGGCATGCGGCACAACGGGCCCAGGATCATCACGCGCTCACCGTCACAGCGGGCCCAGCGTTCACCGCGAAATGGCTGGCGCCGCGCCTGTACGAGTTCGCGCAGGAACACCCCGAGATTGAGCTGCGCTTTTCCGCTTCTCTGCGCCGAATGGATTTTGTGCGCGACAACATTGATGTCGCCATTCGCTTTGGCCTGGGCCCCGATGTTGGTGTCTATTCCCTGCCATTGGCCGAGGAATGGGTCACGCCTGTGATGTTGCCCGAAATGGCATCGCGCTTTCCAACACCTGAAAGCCTGGCCGAGGCGGTTCTGATCATCGACGAATCCATCGATTTTTTGAAACCCCGCGTGGATTGGGCCGCCTGGAGCGCCAGTGTTGGGATCGCGCCGCTGCCTGCTTCGGGGCCACGCTTTACCCAGTCAGACCACGCATTGGACGCCGCACTTGCAGGGATTGGTGTGGCGCTGGGGCGGCGTGCCTTTGTCATAAAAGACATCGCAGAAGGCCGGCTTGTCGCGCCTTTCAGAATGGCGTTGAACACTGGTGCGCGCTTTCGCTTTCTGTGCCAAGCGGGGCAGGAAACCCGCCCACAGATCGCCGCCTTCAAAACCTGGATCCTGCGCGAGATTGAACGCAACACGCACATCGCCGACAGCTTTGATGTCAAACCGATTGGATCCGCTACATGAATCGTTCCCGGGCCACCGCGATCGGCTTTGGTGCCGTTCTGCTATGGGCGCTTCTTGCGCTCTTTACGGTTGGATCGGCCCCAACGCCCCCGTTTCTATTGAACACCATTTGTTTTGCCATTGGCGGCACGCTGGGGCTGATCTGGGCGGCCCTGACCGGCATGACAGCCAACCTTAGGTCCGTACCGCTCAAGGTGTACATCTTTGGCACGCTGGGCCTGTTTGGCTATCACGCCCTCTATTTTTCTGCGCTCAGGCTTGCCCCCGCTGCCGAAGCCGGGCTGATCGCCTATCTTTGGCCGCTCTTGATCGTCGTGTTTTCGGGCTTGCTGCCCGGTGAACGGCTGCGGCTGGGCCATCTGATTGGCGCCCTGGTGGGTTTTTCGGGCGCAGCGCTCATCATCCTTGGGGGTGGCGGGGCTGGCTTTGCCACCTCACACGCAGCGGGCTATGCGCTTGCGCTCCTTTGCGCGCTGACGTGGTCGAGCTATTCGGTCCTGTCGCGCCTGGTCGGCGATGCGCCCACCGCGACGGTGGCTGTGTTTTGCATCGCCAGCGCCGCGCTGTCGCTGCCCTTGCATTTGGTATTTGAGGACACCCAGCTGCCCTCCACCACATTGGGATGGGCCGCCATCATCGGGCTGGGCACAGGCCCGGTCGGGCTGGCGTTCTTTGTCTGGGACATTGGGGTGAAACAAGGCGACATTCAGCTTTTGGGCACGAGCTCTTACGCGGCCCCGCTGCTGTCTACACTTGTCCTGGTCTTGGCCGGTGTGGCTGCCCCAAGCCTGGCTTTGCTTTGGGCAGCCCTGTTGATCACTGGCGGCGCGGTCATCGCCGCGCGGGCCAGCATGACGTCATCGAGCAGATAAATCTATCTGAGGCTAACTCGAAAGCCGCGTAATCTCCTCTTTCAATCGCAGCTTTTCTTTCTTCATGGTCGCAACTTCTAGATCATCATGGCCAGGGGAGCGTTGTGCCATTTCGACTGCATCGCTGAGATCCTGGTGCTTGCGCTTGAGTGTCTCCAGATGTGCATTGAGAGCCATGTATACCTCCTAAATTTGTGTATAGATCTGAAGTGGACCACAGATCTGGCGGTGTGTCACGCCGCCTCGCAGCATATCCTGACCTTGGGTAAACAGTTGCTTAAGAAGGCTCAGAAAATCAGCGCCGCCCCGTCCCGCAAGACGGCTCTGATGTGCGGCACATAGCTGTCTCCGTCCCGTTCATGCTGCACGCCAGCGTGGAGAATCAGCGGAGCATGCAACTTAAAGGCCCCGCGACCGTTCTTGCGGGCCCGCACAATGATGCGTTCAGGCGCACGACCTGTGCGGGCGGCAAGCGGCAGCACTTCGATGCTCCCCATCTCATGCGGCAATGCGGCCAGAATATCCGGCAAACGCTCTGTCAGATGGATAAAATGCGCCTGGCCTTTCGGGGCCAACCGACGCGCGGCTGTTTTCACCCAACGCGACAACGGGGTCTGCGCACCATGTGCTGCTTCTCGCGCGGGATCATCTGACGCAACGGAAGCGTCGCGGTCATAATAAGGCGGGTTGGCCAGAACGTGGTCAAATTGACGCTGCCGGATATCCAACGGTAGATCGTCCAGATCCGCCTCCACCACCTGCAGACGCCCCTCCCCGTTGCGCCGCGCCAAGCTGGCGAATGCCGGATCACGCTCAACCCCGGTCAGTTCCAAGCCCGGCACACGGGTGCCCAAACACAAAATCGCAGCACCAACCCCGCACCCAAGCTCCAATATGCGCTGGCTATTTTCTGCCGGAACAGAAGCACTTAGCAGGACAGCATCCACGCCAGCCCGGTATCCTTTACGCGGCTGATAAAGGTGGAGCCGCCCGCCCAGGAAAGCATCGCGGCTAAGGGCTGTGTCAGGAAGCTCAGTCAATGCCAAAGGGGATGTCGTTATCCCGCAACACCCGCTCAGCGGCGTCGTGATCATCAGGATGCACCATCAAACGACGTGGGAAAATTCCGATGCCGCCTTCGAGGACGCTCATGTTTACGTCCATCTCGAAGCAGTCTATATCCTCCCCCCGAAGAAGGGCCTGGGCAAAGGCGATGATCGTCATGTCCGTGGTGCGCAGTAGTTCCTTCATATCTGAGATGTGGGGCATATTCATCCGGTTGTCGAGCCTTCGGTTGACCCAACAAAGAGGAGAGCGTTCATGAACATTGCCGCCGTCGCCAAGCCGCATGACCGCCTGGCCGCCTATCTTGAAAAAGACCTGGGCCTGGTTGGCACATTGATCAACGAACGCATGGCCTCAGAACATGCCCCCCGCATTCCAGAGGTAACCGCCCATTTGGTCGGCGCTGGTGGCAAACGACTGCGGCCCATGCTGACACTCGCTGCGGCGCGCATGTGCGGCTATGACGGCCCCTATCACGTCCACCTCGCCGCTACGGTCGAATTTATTCACACAGCGACCTTGCTGCATGATGACGTGGTGGATGAAAGCCAGCAGCGCCGGGGCCGTCCCACTGCGAACCTGCTGTGGGACAACCAATCTTCCGTCCTGGTGGGTGATTACCTTTTTGCACGGTCCTTCCAGCTGATGACCGAACCGGGGTCCATGCGGGTGATGAAGATCCTGTCAAACGCCGCGGCCACCATCGCCGAAGGCGAGGTGCTGCAGCTGACGGCAGCGCAAAACCTGGCCACGGACGAAAGCATCTATCTACAGGTAGTGCGCGGCAAAACCGCCGCTCTCTTCTCAGCCGCGACCGAAGTGGGCGGCGTGATTGCGGATGCTGAGGACAGCCAGATACAGGCGCTCTTTGAATATGGTGACGCGCTGGGGATCGCCTTTCAGATCGTGGACGACCTGCTTGATTATCAGGGTCAAAGCGATGCCACAGGTAAAAACATCGGCGACGATTTCCGCGAGCGCAAATTGACCCTGCCGGTGATCAAGGCAGTAGCCCTGGCGGATGCGGACGAACGCGCCTTTTGGACCCGGACCATCGAGAAAGGCCGGCAAGAGGACGGTGATCTAGAACATGCGCTGACGCTTTTGCACAAGCACGCGACCTTGCAAGCCACCCAACAAGACGCGCTGGCCTGGGCCGAAAAAGCCAAAGCCGCATTGGCCGTCCTGCCAGATCATGACGTCAAGGATATGTTGATTGATCTGGCTGACTATGTGGTCAGCCGCATCAGCTAAGCTGCGTCGGGGCAACCCACCAACCGGGATGTGCGCCCGACAGATGCCGCGCCGCTACGCGGGCGGCTGCCTCATCTTCGAACACACCGAAACATGTTGCACCCGATCCGGACATCCGCGCCAGGCGGAGCCCTGGCTGCATCTCCAAAGCCGTCAAAACAGCGCCAATCTCAGGCACCAATTGGATCGCTGGTGCCTGCAGATCATTGCGTTGCAATGCCAGCCAGGCGGCGAACTCCCCCGCATCCGCAAAGGAAGGGATCGCGTCAGCCATTCCGGGGTTATCCTTGAGCTCAAGCGCACGAAATACCGACGGCGTCGGCACATGGTGGCCAGGGTTGACCAACACTGCCCAAAGGGGCGGCAGGTCCGGCACCAGCTCTAACGCGTCACCGATACCTCGCATGCGCTGCGCTTTGGCGGCCAAACAGACAGGAACATCCGCCCCCAGCGCCAACGCACCCGTCGGATGCGCAAAGGCCCGTAACACGGCGGCTGCATCAGAAGACCCGCCGCCAATGCCACCGCCATGGGGCAAGTTCTTTTCCAGCTCAATATGCGCGGTAACCCCTGCCTGCGCTGCCGCTTGCCAAACCAGGTTTCGCTCATCCGCGGGCACGCCTTCGGCAAAGGGCCCCGTCACGCTGAGCGCCAGACGATCTTGATCCCGAAACCAAAGCCTGTCGCCGACATCCGCAAAAACCACCAGCGAATCCAGCAGGTGATACCCATCCGCCCGCTGGCCGGTCACATGAAGCGTCAGGTTAATCTTGGCCGGCGCAAAGGTTTCAGATGTCATTGGCCACTTGCAAAGGTGGGGCGCCTTCTTCTTGCAGCACGACGTCTAGCCCAACATCCAACTTGCGCCGAATACGTTCGGGATCTGCCTCTGTGTCGGCATCATCTGCATCAATGAAGGACAGCGCCCTGCTCCACTGGAACTCCGCTTCACGCTGGCGGCCAACCGCCCAATAGACATCGCCCAAATGGTCGTTCACCACCGGATCAACCGGCATTAGCTCCACCGCGCGCTCCATCTGCACAACGGCCTCATCATAACGGCCCAGGCGGTAGAACACCCAGCCAAGGGAATCGACGATATACCCGCTGTCCGGGCTGGCGGCGACCGCGCGCTCAATCATATCAAGCGCTTCTTCCAGGTTGCGTTTCTGCTCAACCATGGAATAGCCCAGATAGTTGAGCACCTGCGGCTGGTCCGGCTCAATCGCCAAGGCGGCCCGGAAATCCTGTTCCATACGGTCATAATCGCCGGACCGCTCATGCGCGATCCCCCGAGAGTAATAGAGCACCCAGCGCACGGGGGCTGTCGCAGCGGCGAGGTCAATCGCCCTGTCATAGGCATCAATCGCTTCGGCGTATTGATCGTTTCCGCGCAGCACATCGCCCAGCGTGGAATGCACCACGGCCAGGTTTCCGTGGCTGCGGGTCAGCTGTTCAAGTACTTCAACCGCTTGATCCAACTTGCCAGACCGACGCAGGGCATCAGCCCGCCCCAACTCAGCCACATGGAAGGCCGGGTCATCGGCGGGGATATCCTTGTACTCAGCAATCGCCAGTTCGTTCTGGCCCAGGCTTTCCAGCAAGTCCGCCGTCAGCAGCAGCGCATCCACGTGATCGCTGCGCAAATGCCGGGCGATGCGCGCGTATAGCAACACGTAATAATCACCCGCAGATTCCGATCTGAGCACAGCCGCGAAGGTAAAAAACACCTCAGCGATGCCATCCTGCGCCCCTTGGACGTGGGTAAAAGGCACCGTCTCTTTGGCCTCCAGACGCGCGATCATGCGGTCGAGTTCCGGATCCGTCGCATCGCCAAAGCTGGAGCGGAGCACCACCAGGGCATCCTCGTGCCGGTCAAGCTGCGCCAAAACTTCTGCATGGGCCATCACACCGCGCCGGGTCTGACCGGCAGCGCCTGCGCCTGCCTCACCGAAAATGGCCTCTGCGCCTTCGAAATCACCCACGCTGGCCAATGCCAAAGCCTGATGATACCGCACAAAGCCCCGCATGCCCGCTTCATCGCTCAGATCATCAAACGCCGCCATGGCCGAGGTGACATCCCCCGCCCCCACATGCGCCCAAGCCTTGACCAACCCGTCGACCCAAGGCCCAATGCCTGAGGTATCCGGGGCCTGCGCCAGCAGCCCGCGATAGTCTTCTTTGCCGGCAAGATCGGCCGTGATGACCATCCGCGCCACCTGCGACGTCTGGTTCTTTTGGGACAACACCCGCGCAATCGGTGCGGCCAGCGCCACGTCACCCAGCGCCAGACGGGCCAGTACCGCGCTTTCCATCAGCTCCACGTTCCCGCTGTCGCGGGTCAGCGCCTCGGTGTAATACCGTGCGGCTTCGCGGTAATCACTGTTCACAGCGGCATGCCTGCCTGCCAAATAGGCCCCGGCAACAGACTGCGCAGCCACAGGCGGCACTTGGGCTGTACTCAGCATCAGCGCAGCGGCACCCACCAGAAGTGATCGTATCATATCTACTGCCTCTTTTGATTTGCACCAAAGGCTAACATCTCCGCGCCGCAGCGCAATGCCTGGCCGTACAAACAACATCAAAAGGGCGCGACCAAATGGCCGCGCCCCTTATCAATCTCACCTAAGTGACCCATGGCGCATGAGGACACAGGCGCCCTCAGCCCACTAGATCACATGTTTGGATAGTTCGGCCCGTCACCGCCTTGCGGCGTGGTCCAGACAATATTCTGGCTGGGGTCTTTGATGTCGCATGTTTTGCAATGCACACAGTTCTGAAAGTTGATCTGAAAGCGGGTTTCCTTGCCCTCTTCCTCAACAAACTCATAAACGCCCGCCGGGCAGTACCGCGCAGACGGCCCTGCGTATGTTGCAAGGTTCACCTTCACCGGCACGTCCGCATCCTTTAGCGTCAAATGCGCAGGCTGGCTTTCCTCATGATTGGTAAAGGAGAAGGCCACATTGGTCAGACGGTCAAAGCTGAGTTTCCCGTCAGGCTTTGGATAGTCGATTTCTTTGTGCTTTGAGGCAGGCTCTGTCGCTTCAGCATCGGATTTGCCGTGCTGCATCGTGCCGAACAGCGAGCCGCCAAAAAGCGTGTTGCACCACATGTCGAACCCACCAAAGGCCAAAGACGCCGTCAGGCCCCACTTGGACCACATCGGTTTCACATTGCGCACCTTCTTGAGGTCTTTGCCAATGGCACCTTCGCGGACGTCTTTTTCATAGGCAGACAGCTCATCACTGGCCCGACCCGCCTGAATGGCCGCATGCGCGGCTTCCGCCGCCGCCTTGCCTGACAGCATCGCGTTATGGTTGCCCTTGATCCGCGGCACGTTGACCATACCCACGGAGCACCCCAAAAGCGCCACACCAGGCGCAACCATCTTAGGCATCGCCTGATAGCCCCCTTCGGTGATCGCCCGCGCGCCGTAGGCCACGCGTTTGCCGCCCTCAAGCAGATCCGCCACGATGGGGTGATGCTTGAACTGCTGGAATTCCATGTAAGGGAAGACATGCGGGTTCTTGTAGCCAAGGTGCACCACAAACCCGACATAGACCTGGTTGTTGTCCAGGTGGTAGATGAATGACCCACCGCCCGCCTTCTTTTCAAGCGGCCAGCCCATGGTATGGGTGACAGACCCGGGCTTGTGCTTGGCCGGGTCAATCTCCCAGATTTCTTTCATGCCGATGCCGTATTTCTGCGGCTCTTTGCCTTCGTCCAGGCCGTATTTCGCGATCACCTGCTTGGACAAGGATCCGCGAACGCCCTCAGAAAGGAACACATATTTGCCGTGAAGCTCCATCCCCGGCTCTGTGTCGGGCCCGTAAGAGCCGTCTGCTTCGAGACCAAAGACGCCAGCCACAACGCCTTTCACTTCGCCGTTCTCACCAAAGACCAGCTCAGAACAGGCCATGCCGGGGAAAATCTCAACACCCAGCTCTTCGGCTTGCTCGGCCATCCAGCGGCAGACGTTGCCCATGGAGACGACGTAATTGCCATGGTTGTTCATCAAGGGCGGCATTGGAAAGTTCGGGATGCGCAGCTGACCGGCTTCACCCAGCATATAAAAGTTGTCTTCGACAACGGGCACGTTGATCGGCGCGCCTTTGGCTTTCCAATCTGGGATCAGCGCATCCAAACCGCAGGGGTCAAGGACAGCACCTGACAGGATATGCGCGCCCACTTCTGAGCCTTTTTCCAGCACGACCACGTTGCAATCAGGGTCCAGCTGCTTCAGTCGGATCGCCGCCGACAGGCCAGCAGGCCCTGCCCCAACGATGACCACGTCATATTCCATTGCTTCGCGTTCGATCTCAGCCATGGCTAGGAATTCCTCCGGGCAAAATGCGTTTTTGTGTCGCTAGCCTAGGTGAGCATTCATTGCAATCGGGACGATACGTAAAATCGACGCAGGGGCCGGACTGGCAATAAAAAAGGACAATCTGGCCAAAGGGCTCAAAAATGAAACGATTTGGTCGGAGGGTTGGCCCAACGGGCCCGCTCAAGCGCTTCTCCCCACGCTGCTACTCAAACGCCTTACGCCTTTTCGGGCAGATCCCCCATCAGATATCGCGGCCCCTGCCCGCGCTCTGCCGCACGATCCAAGGGGTTGTAAAGCTGGCAGGCCTCAAGGCTGAGACAGCCGCATCCGATACACCCATCCAGATTGTCCCGCAGTTTGGTCAATGTGGCGATCCGGGTGTCCAAGGCTGCGCGAAACCCTTTGCTGATCTCTGCCCAATCCGCCTTGGTTGGTGTCCGCCCCCCGGTAGCCGATCAAGCTCCGCTTTGATCTGCGGCAGGGTAAATCCGAACTGCTGGGCGATCATAACAAAGCTTAACCGCCGCAAATCAGCGCGTTCAAACCGGCGCTGTCCCCCGGCATTGCGCCAGGGTTTGATCAGGCCCTGCGCCTCATAATACCGGATGGCGGACACGGCCAGGCCGGTCCGATCTGCCAATGCGCCAATGGAAAGACCCTCATGAACTGCCATAAAAAAATACCTTGACCTAAAGTTAGGTTTAGAAATTACACCTGAGTCCAGAAGATGCAAGCAAAAGGAAAAAACATGCCCGCAATGCTCGAACACACCAACGTCACTGTCTCTGATCCGCAAACCACCGCCGCCTGGATGGAAAAGCTTTTCGGCTGGCATATCCGCTGGCAGGGCGACGCCATAGACGGCGGGCATACGGTACACGTCGGCACCGATACGCAGTATCTGGCGCTCTACACCCCCGGCAAACCGATGCAGGACAAAGCCAGCAGCTATACCTCGGTTGGTGGATTGAACCACATCGCCGTTGTGGTGGATGACCTGGATGCCATGGAAGCGCAGGTGCAGGCCCACGGGTTTCAGACCGGGCCGCATTACGAGTATGAGCCGGGCAAACGGTTCTATTTCCATGATGGCGACAACATCGAATACGAGGTTGTGCAATATGAATAGGCATGTTTGACGGCGGGGGTTAGCCAAGGCGTGAAAGCCCCCTTGCAATTCCCTTTCGGTTTGGGTCAGGTATCCGCCAGTTTAGTATGCAAACAGCCGTTCAGCGGAAAACCCGCTGTGCGGCCCAGATGACGTGGACAAACGCCCATGGAAAAGATCCCAATGACCCGCGCAGGGCACCAGGCCCTTGAGACAGAGCTCAAGCAGCTCAAGTCAGAAGAGCGTCCCGCGATCATCAAGGCAATCGCCGAAGCGCGCGAGCATGGGGATTTGTCCGAAAACGCGGAATACCATTCCGCAAAGGAAAAGCAGTCCTTTATCGAAGGTCGCATCAAAGAGTTGGAGGGAGCAATCTCTTTGGCGGATGTGATTGATCCTGCTAAGCTGTCTGGTGCGATCAAGTTCGGGGCCACTGTCACGGTTGTTGATGAAGACACGGATGAGGAAAAAACCTATCAGATCGTGGGTGAGTATGAGGCCAAGATCGAAGAAGGCCTGCTCAACATCAAATCCCCCATTGCCCGCGCATTGATCGGGAAAGAGGAAGGCGATTCCGTTGAGGTACGCACCCCCGGCGGCGAAAAATCCTATGAGGTTCTGAAAATCGTTTACGCCTAGGGCTTTCCCAGTATCAGGCGCAGGCGCGGAGCACAGCATGGCTGAAACCTCACAAAACCCATCCGATGCCCCAGCGGCACGCCCGGCTTCGGACGCTGCCAAACCGACGCCGCTTGGCATCTATGACAAGCCCAAGCCAGAGATCATCACCGGCATTGAAATCATCGCCATCGCGCTCAGCGCGGTGTGGTTGTTGGGCGCGATCTTCTTCTTTCTGATCCTGCGCGACGACAGCCCAGCCGGAGACGGCGCAGAAAGCCTGCGGTTCTTGATGACCATGCTGGCGGTCTTCATGCCCGTGGCGATGATCTGGGTCGCCGCAACGGCGGCCAAAGCCAGCCGCGTCATGCGCGACGAAAGCCAGCGGCTGCAGTCTGCGATTGATGCCATCCGGCAAGCCTATCTCAACCAACAGCAAAACCAGCCCCTGCGCGCAGAGCCATCTGTGACACGCAGGCTTGATGAAATCGCCGCTGCCACGCGCAAAACCGAAACCGCGTTGGCCACATTCCAGTCCAGCCGGAATGAAACCACCCGCCCAGCCCCCAGACCTGACGACGCCGCCATGCTGGATGATCAGCCCGCATTAGAGCTGGGCACGCAGGCTGTGGATATGGCCCCACAACTGGCCAATGATGATTTCATCCGCGCGCTGAATTTTCCTGAAACGGCCGAAGATGAAATGGGCTTTGCCGCCCTGCGCAGGGCGTTGAAAGACCGATCAACCTCTCAGTTGATCCAGGCCGCTCAGGACGTGCTGACCTTGATGAGCCAGGACGGCATCTACATGGACGACCTGCGCCCCGACCGCGCAAGGCCCGAGGTTTGGCGCCAGTTTTCCCAAGGCGCACGCGGGCGGGCAGTGGCCGCTCTTGGTGGGATCAGAGACCGGTCGTCACTGGCGCTGACCAACGCGCGCATGAAACAAGACCCGATCTTTCGCGACGCCGCCCACCACTTTCTCCGCCGCTTTGACAAAACCATTGCTGAGTTTGAAAAAAACGCCTCCGATGGCGAAATCTCTGCGATGGCCGATACCCGTACGGCGCGCGCATTTATGCTGCTGGGCCGGTGCGCAGGGACCTTTGACTAGGATCTGTTGATCCTCTGCGTGGCAGTGTCTGCCCCGCGCACTCAGTCCCAAAAACTTGCGTAAGGAATGAACCGCACCGGATCGCCGGGCGTAATTTCTGCGGCCGGTTCAGGTAAGTCCACCAGCCCCTCGGCCCAGCTTAGCCCCGAAATTCGGCCAGATCCTTCGGATCCAAAAGCCTCAACAACGCCGTCCCGGATCCGGGCGCGCAAAAACTCACGGCGGCCTGCTTTCTTCCGCTTGGAAAACCCTGCTGGCAGTTCAAATCCCTGTGGCGCGCGCCATCCCTCTCCGGCCAAAAGCGCCATCGCGGGGCGCGCAAAGATCAGCGCGCAGACCATCGCCGCAACCGGATTGCCCGGCAAACCAAAGACCGGCACCCCATCCCACATCCCCAGCGCCAAAGGGCGGCCCTGGCTTGACCGCGATGCGCCAAAGCGCCATCGCGCCCGCCTCTTGCAGCAACGCTGACACATGATCCTCGTCGCCCGCTGAGGCCCCGCCGCTGGTTAGGATAACGTCCGTCTTAGCCGCCGCAGCGTCCAGCGCGGCACGTAGGGCATCCGCGTTGTCAGGCACAATGCCAAGGTCGACCGCCTGATAGCCAAAACGCGCAACAAGCCCGGTCAACATTGGGCGGTTGGCATCAAAAATCTGTCCCGGCCCCGCCGCATCGCCCGGTGCTACCAGTTCATCCCCGGTTGAGATCACGCCAACCCGCAGCCGGTCGCGCACCGTTACCTGTGACAGGCCAGTGGCTGCCAAAAGCGCCAGATCAGCGGGCGTGATCCGGCGGCCCTTTGCCAGCACGATGTCCCCAGCGGCAACATCCTCGCCTGCTTTGCGGACATTCGCCCCAGCTTTGAGCGGCCCGGAAAACTGGATAGCACCGTCTGAGACCACCACGTCTTCTTGCAACACAACCGTATCGACGCCTTCTGGTATTGCCGCACCGGTCAGCACGCGGATGGCCTTACCTGCGGGCACCGCCCCCGGCGCATCGCCCGCCGCCGCCCGACCTTCGGCCAGGGGCAGGTTGTGCACGCCCTCTGGCCTGCCACCCGCAAAGCCATAGCCATCAACCGCCGTGTTGGGCAAAGGCGGATTGGAACGTTGGGCAAAATGGTCCTGGCTAGCGATCCCATTCAAAGCCTCGCCAAGCTCCACGCGCCGTGCCGCTGTCACCGGGGCCAGACGTTCTTGCAGCAGGCTCAATGCCTCATCCACCGGCGTCCAATGCACGCCAGGGGGCAGCGCAAAGCAATCGTTCCTCAGCGGCGGCGCGGTCAGGAACTCCTCATAGCCCAGCCCGAAGATCCACCCCTCTTCCGGGGACTCCACCGTTAGGATTTCCCGCAGCTTTTCAGGCGGCAAGGCGGCGACCTGCCGGGCAACCTCAGCCACCTGCCAAGCATCTTTGATCCACCCATCGGGCGGCGGGCCGACCGTCAAAGAGGGCCAGATCTCGACAAAGGCGATATCTTGGGTCAACGGCTCAAACGGCCAAACGGCCGCCTTAAATTTCCGCCGCAGCCGGTTCAGAACGGGCAAGCCGGTAAAGACCTGTCCACCCACGGCACCCGCGCCGCCCATCTGCCAACAGGTGAACGCCCCGGGGGCCAACCCTTCGCACTGCCGCTTTTCGGGAAAGGGGTTTTCATATCCGGCCTTGGTTCGTGGCAACCCGGCCACTTCCGTTGCCACAGGCGCGAACCAGAACGGCCCACGCCCGCCGCCTGTGGCCAAGTTTATCTTCCCCGCCAATGCAAAACGGTTATTGGCGCTGGGGGTATCTTCCAGATGCGCTTCGAAATAATCCCACAGGGCAAAGGGATCTGCCGTTCCGGTCAAGGCTTGGGCAAATCCAGCGGGATAGCCAAATGGAAAATCAAACCCGGCCAAAACCCGCCGCCCCGCCGCGTGCTCCGCCTCAAAGAAGGACGCCAGCCAAGCCTCAGCCTCTTGCCGATTGCGCAAATATACAGGGGCGTCCATGGTGCCACCCCGGTTCACACCAGCCCAAATCGCGTCCTTTTTCGGGGCCTTCCCCCGGTCATTGCCGCCTGACCAGTCCACCACAACGATGGTGTCAAATCCGGTCACAACCCAACCTCTGCCAAGATAAAATCAGCGATCCGCACCGTGTCATCCAGATCAAACACCGGCACCTGCGCCTCCATTGGCGTATCACTGGCAATGGCGCGCACCGTGTCGTCCTGCGGCGCGATCAGGGGGTTACCTGTCACGGCGCGGTGGGCCTCAATCTTGGGGTGGGGGGCCGTTTTATAGCCCTCGATCAGAACCAGATCGACCGCCGCCAGCTTGCCCAGCAATTCAGGCAACGCAGGCTCCTCAGCTCCGCGCAATTCATGCATCAACGCAAAGCGTTTGCCAGAGGCCAGCAATACCTCCGATGCGCCTGCGGCACGGTGGCGGTAGCTGTCTTTGCCGGGGTGGTCGACATCAAAGCTGTGGTGCGCATGCTTGATGGTAGAAACGGTAAACCCGCGCCCTGTAATCTCGGCCACCAGACGTTCCATAAGTCCGGTCTTGCCCGCGTTCTTCCAGCCCGCGACCCCAAAAACTCTCATGTCATCGCCTCTGCCTGCGCCAGATCCTCGGGCGTGTTGACGTTGAAAAACGCGGCCTCATCCGCAAACAGCGCCTCGCGCCCGCCGTGCTGATCTGTCCACAACACGACTTTGCGCAGACCACCGGCCAAAGCCTCGCGTAGGTCATCGCGCAGTGCGACGGGCCAAAGCCCAAATGTGGGGTGGCGCGCCCGGCCCCGTTTGGGATCAGGCGTGGTGGCCAACACAAGAGGATGCGCCATGCCTTCACCGGCCAGCAACAGCTGCGGCACCAGATCACAAGGGAAAAACGGCGTGTCTGCAGCGGCTGTGACAATCGCGTCCGCCCCTTGCTCTGCGGCCCAATCCAGCCCCGCAAGCACACCGGCCAGCGGTCCGGCAAACCCTTCAATGCTGTCAGCCACCACCGGCAGACCAAAGGCCGCAAACCGGTCCGCATCGCCGTTGGCATTCAGCGCCACTTGCCCCACCTGCGGGGTCAGACGGTCCATCACATGTGACAACAGCATCTTGCCTTGCAGGCGCAGCAGCCCCTTGTCACCGCCACCCATCCGGGTGGCCTGGCCCCCAGCCAAAATCACGCCAAGGGGTTCGTTCATGCCGCAGCCCCTTTTGCGGCCCGCGCGGCGCGGCTCATCTGCGATCTGATCGGGGTCGGCATCGCGGATCAGACGATCCTCACCGCTCAGGCAGACGAACCGCTTGCCTTTCATCCGGCCAATTAGCGTCAGCCCAACCTGCTGAGCAATCTCAACACCCCAGGCGGTAAATCCTGACCGAGAGGCCAGGACAGGTATGCCCATCATTGCGGTTTTGATCACCATCTCTGAGGTCAGCCGCCCAGTGGTATACAGGATCTTGTCATCGCAGGGCACATCCTCCAGCCGCATCCAGCCTGCGATCTTATCAACTGCATTATGCCGCCCCACGTCTTCCATATAGACCAGCGGGCGGTCACCCTGGCACAGCACAGTGCCATGGATCGCACCGGCCTGCAGATAAAGAGAAGGCGTGCGGTTGATCTTGGCCGACAGGGCATAAAGCCAGGATGTGCGGACCTGCGTCTGGGCCAGTTCCACGCCTTCCAGCCCTTCCATCATGTCGCCAAAGACGGTCCCAACCGCACAGCCGCTGGTGCGGGTTTTGCGGCGCATCTTGTCTTCGTAATCCGTTTCACGCGCGGTGCGGACCACAACGGTTTCAAGCTCTTCGTCGTAATCAATCCCGGTGATGTCATCGCTGTCTTGCAACATCCCCTGATTGCGCAGAAAGCCCACGGCAAGATAGGCAGGGTAATCGCCGATCGTCATGGCGGTGACCACTTCTTGACGGTTCAGGAATATGGTCAGCGGGCGTTCTTCAACAACTGAGATCTCAGTTTTGCAGCCCTTATGATCCGTGCCCCAAACCGCCCGGGTCAACCGCGCCGCCTGAGGATCAGGCGCGATGATGTAATCGCTCAGATCAGGATCTTGGGCCAATTGTATCCTCTCAGCGTTAGCGTTACGACTGGCAATAACCTAAGGCTTTCCCATGACCATCACCACCGCGAAATCCACCTTTTTCAAAGGCCTGCTTGCCGGAGCGCCCTTCCTGCTGGTGGTGATCCCCTTTGCCACGCTCTTTGGCCTGTTGGCGGTCGAGGCGGGGTTGAACGTGCTGGAGGCTTTGGCCTTTTCGGTCGTGGTGATCGCCGGGGCCGCCCAATTCACCGCCCTGCAGCTGATGCAGGAAGAGGCCCCGACCATCGTTGTGCTGGCCTCAGCGCTTGCGGTGAACCTGCGCATGGCGATGTATTCCGCATCCCTGACGCCCTACATCGGCTCCGCCCCTTTGTGGCAGAGGGCCTTTGCTGCCTATCTGACGGTGGATCAATCCTATGTCGTGTCGGTGGCGAAATACGAACAAGACCCCGACATGACCGTGCCCGAACGTGTCGCCTATTTCTTTGGGGCCGTGTCGCTGGTGGCCCCTTTTGGTACATCTTCACCGTTGTTGGCGCGGTCCTTGGCTCACGCGTGCCTGAAAGCTGGGCGTTGGATTTCGCAATCCCCATCACGTTTCTGGCCATGATCGCACCGATGTTTCGCACCTTGGCACATGTGGTGGCCGCCCTGGTCGCCGTTGTGATGAGCCTCTTTACCGTGGCGATCCCCTATTCGCTGGGCATCATCGTGGCGGGGATGGCAGGCATGATTGCGGGCGCTTGGGTTGAAAAACGTATGGCCCAGCGCGCGGAGGCTGTGAAATGAACGATCCACTCACTCTCTGGATCATCATCATCGGGATGGGCCTGGGCAGCTTTTTCTTGCGGTTTGTGTTCATCGGGCTGGTGGGGAACCGACCCATGCCCGATTGGCTGTTGCGGCACCTGCGCTATACAGCCGTGGCCGTCTTGCCCGCCTTGGTCACGCCTCAGGTCATCTGGCCGTCCGCCACCGGAGGTGAGCTTGACCCCGCGCGCCTTGCGGCGGCGGCGGTGACACTGACCGTTGGGCTGATGACGAAGAATGTCCTGATCGCAGTGGGGGCCGGTGCGGTCACCCTCTATTCGATGCTCTATTTACTGGGCTAGTTCTGCCGCACGCACCGCGTCGATCACATCGCCCGCATCGTTTTCATAAAGCTTTGTCGTCGTCACACCGGGCAGCGTTGCGAATTGCTCCATCACGTTAACCGGGAAAAACGTCCGCTCAATGCCTTCAAACCCATTCAGCTGGGCCAGAATGGCTGTTGTGGATTGCGCGCAAAAGGCACCCGCCACCGGGCCATTGGCCTGCACAAGCTGCAGCGCCCGTTCTGCCGTTTCAGGTGACACAGCAATCGTTTGGGACACGACGTGAAACGTCTCACGGGCATGGGCGGATTTATAGGCCTGCAACCAACCGGGCGTGATTCCATAAAGGACATCGCCGCGCTCAACCACGCGGCTGTCACGGAAAGATCCAGCCGGGTCAAAAATCACCCGTTGTGATCCGCTGACCATCAGCGCAGTATGCCCGCCGCTGCCGGTGCGGTTGTTGACCATGGTAAACAAGGTCAGGCTGGGCGCATCGCTGGCACGGAAGGCTGCCGCCTGTATTGCCTCAGACGGACTGTCGGTTCCGGGCGGTGCGACACATGCGGCAACCGCAGCAACGACGCTCAGCGCCAAAACGATGCGTTTCACAGCAGCACGCTCCTTTACCGGCCTCGCGCGGAAGGCGCGGATCAAGTGATGAAAATCGCCATACCGACGATGATCACCAGAATCACGATGACGGATTTGGTGACGAAAGACATGAACCCGTCAAATGTCTTTTCCTGCACGGATGTATCCATGCTGCCATGCTCATGTTCAGCCATTTTGAATTTCCTTAGCTACGGACTTGTGCGTTGGTTAGCGTATTTGTCTGGCCCTGTCACCCAGTCAAAATGCAGCATCACCTCGCAAGGCTCAACTGGTGCTTTTGGCCGTCTCCAGGTCTTCGACCAACCGGAAACCGATGCGCTTGGGCTCTGCCCCCTGCACCGCTTTTGGCAAGGCGCGAAACATAACGCTTAGCTGGCTGACATGCTGCACCAACTGCGTGCGCGCGCCGTTTTGATCGGCCCCATAAAAGGTGACGATATCGGGATCAAAATACCCCATGCCCTCAATCCGCAGCACACCTGTGTCGCCCCCGGTAAAGCCCATGGCCACTTCGTGTTCATTATCCAACTGTTCTTCAAAGTTCTTCAGATACAGCACTGTACGCTCATAGGCCCACTGTGCTGGGCTTTTCTGAGCGACAGGTTTGCCCGCCACGCTTTGCGGGATCGGCTGATCCGAGGCTTTGCGCTGCGCTGGATCGGCATGTGTTTCGTAGATTTGTGGCAGCACATGCGCCTCACTGGCCTCAGCTGCTGTTTTGATCTCATCACCCATACCGCTCACCCTTTGCTTTGATACACCCAGGCCCCGTCCGCTTCGCGCAATTCACGGGTTGCCCGTCCTTCCTGGTAAAGGTGGCTCAAGTGCGCGACAGCTTCAACCAGCGCCAACCCATACTCCCCTTCACCTATCGTTCTTTTGAACAAAGGCGCAAAGCATTCTGAGGCGGATTTGGGCGCGGCGATAAACTCTTCCAACCGCTTCAACGCGCTGTGGTGATTTTCGATCAATTGGCTCATGCGTTTGGGCAACCCGGTGAAGGGCAGCTTGTGCCCCCCAGCACCAGGTGATCCGCCCGCGCCAGACCCGCCAAACGCTCACAAGCCTCAAGCCATTCGCCGATGGGATCTGCCATCGGCTCCGTTGGATAGACCCCGATGTTGGGGCTGATGGAGGGCAAGATCTGATCGCCCGCCAGAACCAGATTGTCATCACGGCTCCAGAAGGTGGCGTGTTCAGGGGCGTGCCCGTTGCCCATGTGAATGTCCCAAGTGCGCCCGCCCATGACGATGCTGTCCCCCTGCTGGATCCGGGTATAGCCCAAGGGCAAGGGGGCCACGATATCGGCAAAGTTAAACGGACGCTCTGCAATACGCTTTTCAAGCAAGGCCGCGTCCATGCCTGAGCGTCGATAAAACTCAATGGTCTTGGGGGGCGTCTGTTCTTGCACATCCAGCGTCAGCATGCGCGCCATCAACCACGCTGTGCGTGTGGTTACCAGTGAGGCCCCATGCGCATCTTGGAACCACCCCGCCAGTCCCACATGATCAGGGTGATGATGTGTGACCACAACACGGCCCACGGGTTTACCACCCAACGGCCCAGCCAGAGCCGCCTCCCACAGCGCTTTTGATTTCTTGGACGCAAACCCAGTGTCTATGATTGTCCAGCTGTCGCCATCATCGAGCGCATAGATGTTCACATGGTCCAACTTCATGGGCAGCGGCATGCGCAGCCATAAAACGCCGGGAGCGACCTCAATCGCTTCGTCACCATGCGCGGGCGGGGTTTCCCAGGGATAGCGCAGGCCTTCAGGTGCTTGGGTGTTCATGCAGACAACTCATCCAGATCCATGGCGTAAAGGTCGTCCTGTCCGATTTTCGCCTGTGCCAGCAGGACAACGTGTTCCGGCAACAGGCGGTTCATATAAAAGCGCGCCATTTTCTCGCGCGGGCCACCGGGGGCTGCCATGGCGGCCTTGAGGTGAAAATGCGCGCCCAGCACACGGGCAAAAGCTTGCAGATAGGCAACCGCACCGGCGAACCTGTCGGTCAGGTCCTCTTGGGCCACCAACCAATCTGTCGTTTCCCTCAAAGTCTCGCTCGCATCCCAGACCGCTTCTGCGAGGTCCGGCAAAGTGGCGCGCGCGGCCTCTGCTGTCTCTTCGATCTCATCCAGCAGGCGGCCCGCCATTTCGCCACCGTCCATCATCTTGCGCGCGACAAGATCCATCGCCTGAATGCCGTTGGTGCCTTCATAAATCGCTGTCACCCGCACATCGCGCAGGAATTGCGCAGCACCGGTTTCCTCAACAAAGCCCATGCCGCCGTGCACCTGAATGCCCGTATCCGCCACCTTGATCCCGGTCTCGGTGCCAAAGGCCTTGGCAATCGGCGTCAAAAAGGCCGCGCGGGCCTGCCAGCTTTTGTCCCCGGTCGCATTGCTCATGTCGATCGCCTGCGCACAAGACAGCGCAATTGCGCGCGCCGCAAACACATCCGCTTTCATCGCCAACAGCATCCGGCGCACATCCGCATGGGCGGCAATGGTGAAGCCATGAATGGATTTGCCCTGCTTGCGCTCCAGCGCATAGGCCATCGCGTGTTGAAACGCGGCATGGGCCACGCCGATGCCTTGCGTGCCAACCCCAAGACGCGCGTTGTTCATCATCGTAAACATCGCCGCCATGCCGCCCTGCTCCGGCCCGATCATCCAGCCGGTCGCGTCATCATACTGCATCACAGCTGTAGGAGAGCCATGCAGCCCCAGCTTGTGCTCCAGGCTGACCACGCTCACACCATTGCTTTTGCCGACGGTCCCGTCTGGATTTGGCAGATACTTGGGCACGATGAACAGACTGATGCCTTTCGTCCCCTCCGGTGCGCCGGGCAAACGCGCCAGCACAAGGTGGCAGACGTTTTCGGCAAAGTCGTTGTCGCCCCAGCTGATGTAAATCTTCTGACCCGAAATCGCATAGGTCCCGTCGTTGTTGTCCACCGCTTTGGTCTTTAACGCCCCAACGTCAGAGCCGGCTTGCGGCTCGGTTAGGTTCATGGTCCCGGTCCATTCACCGCTGATCAGTTTGGGCAGATAAAGCGCTTTGATCTCATCAGAGGCGTGATGCTCCAACGCCTCAATCTGACCCTGGCTCATCAACGGGGCCAGTTGCAAAGACAGGCACGCACCGCTCATCATGTCGTTCATTGCGGTGTTCAACACCATCGGCAGTCCCATGCCGCCATGCGCGGGGTTGGCGGTGATGCCGATCCAACCGCCCTCGGCGATGGCGGCGAACCCTTCGGCGTAGCCAGGCGAGGTGCGCACAACGCCGTTCTCCAGCACCGCGGGATGCAGATCACCATTGCGCTGCAAGGGCGACAGAACATCATCGCAAACGCGCCCAGCCTCAGCCAGAATAGCGTCCGACACATCTTTGGTAGCCTCTGCAAAGCGCTCCGTTTGACGCACCGCCTCCATGTCGATCAGGTGGTCGAGCATAAAGCGAAAATCTTCAACAGCAGCACGGTAGGGCATGATGCATCTCCTTACAAACTTGGAATGCCTTGGCAAAGTACGCCTGCCGCGATATCAGCTTTGCCTTGGGTCAACCATGAAAATCCCACCACTGCACCACAACCACGACGCGGCGTCACGCGGGGAAGGTCCATGAAAACACGCCTGCTTTTCCCACAAGACGACGGCATCGCCGCAGCCGCTGCGCTGTTGCGGGAGGGGGCGCTGGTCTCTTTTCCGACCGAAACTGTCTATGGCCTGGGGGCCGATGCCCGTGATGGCCAGTGCGGTTGCCCGGATCTATGACGCCAAGGGGCGGCCCAGCTTTAATCCGCTGATTGTCCACCTTGCTGAGGCCGCTAAGGCGCGGGATTATGTGCTTTGGTCTGATGCGGCAGAGGTGTTGGCGGCAGCCTTTTGGCCCGGTCCCCTCACCCTCGTCCTCCCGCTGAAAGAAGGGCATGGCCTGTCGTCTCTGGTAACTGCTGGTCTGCCCACCGTCGCCTTGCGCGTGCCCGCGCACCCCGCAGCACATCAACTATTGCAAAGCTTTGGTGGCCCCGTCGCGGCACCTTCGGCCAACCCATCGGGCCGGATCAGCCCGACGCAGGCTCACCATGTCTTGGCCGGGCTGGAAGGCCGGATCGAAGCGGTGCTCGACGATGGGGCCTGCAGCGTCGGTTTGGAAAGCACCATTGTCGGATGGCAAGACGGGCGCGCAACCTTGCTGCGCGCGGGCGGCCTGCCGCAAGAGGCCATTGAGGCCGCCCTGGGCCACCCGCTTGCAGCCCCTGCAAAAAACGACATCACCGCCCCCGGTCAACTCAGCTCTCACTACGCGCCTGCAGCCCGCGTGCGCCTGAACGCCACGGACGCAAGCGCCGATGAGCTGCTGCTGGGGTTTGGTGCAATTGCTGGTGATCTGTCTCTTTCGGCCAGTGGTGATCTGGTTGAGGCCGCCGCCAACCTCTTTGACCACCTGCACACCCCCGGACGCCAAAGGCGCCCCCATCGCCGTGGCCCCGATCCCAGCGCGTGGTTTGGGCATTGCAATCAATGATCGCCTGCGCCGCGCGGCGGCCCCCCGCAACGTTACTGCGCCCTGATTTAGGCCCGCCCCGCCGTCGCCGATAAAACCAACGGGTCAATCCCCAGCGATTTCAACGCCGCTTCCCACTTTTGCGCGTCCGGCAGATCAAACACCAGCTCCCGGTCTGCATCCGCCGTCAGCCACCCGTTCTGCGCAATTTCACCTTCCAGCTGCCCCGGCCCCCAACCGGCATAGCCCAGCATCAGCAGCGCTTTCTCTGGCCCCTGCCCGCGCAGGATGTCTTCCAACACGTCAAGCGTGGCGGTCAAGGCAAAGCCGCCATCAACCACCAGTGTCTGCATGGCTGAGCGGTATTCCTGCGAATGCAACACAAACCCCTGCCCGGTTTCGACCGGCCCGCCGAAATGCACGCCCATCTGCGGCTTGCCCTGGGGCATGTCCTGCACCAACTGGTCCAGCACGTCTGACAGGCTGACCCCGTCGGCAGGCTTGTTCACAATGAGACCCATGGCCCCATCCTCAGAATGGGCCGACAAAAACACGACAGAATGCTCAAACCGCGGATCGCCCATGCCAGGCATGGCGATCAGCAATTTGCCGGTCAGCGATGTGATGTCTTCAGTCATGAAGTCGATCAGGGGTTGAGCGCATGGGCCAAGGATGCCCGCACTGGGCACACCTTGCAAGGTGCTTGACGGGGCTGAGCGGTGATGATCACGTCCGCTATGACCCAAACGTGACTTGGCAGCAGCCAGAGGATGGCGCATGTAGCTTGCCATGATCAAAAACCTTTTCATCGCCGCGACCATGGCCGCAATCGCGCTGCCCGCGCTTGCCAAAGACCGTTTTGAAGTGCCGGTGAGCGGCGAAATCCTAAGCGGGTGGCAGCAATCGGATGGCAGCCGGATGGCAGCTCTCAGGCTTGAGCTGGCACCGGGCTGGAAAACCTACTGGCGCACGCCCGGTGATGCGGGCATTCCGCCGACCTTCTCTTGGTCAGGCTCCAAAAATCTGCACGGCGTCGGGATATCCTGGCCCGCACCAGAGGTTTTTCTGACCGCCGGGATGCGCACCATTGGCTATACGGACACCGTTGTCTTGCCGCTGAAACTCCTGCCGAAAACGGCGGGTCAACCCATCACCTTGCAGGCTGTGGTGGACATGGGCGTGTGCAGTGACATCTGCGTCCCGCACCGCATGAAAATCACCGCCGTCATTGATGACAACAACACCAAACCCACGCCCGCCATTGCCGCGGCACTGGCCAACCGGCCCTTTTCGGCAAAAGAAGCCGGCGTGCGGGGCACCACCTGCGCGCTGCGCCCGACAGAGGACGGGCTGCAAATCGAAACCCGCGTCTCCATGCCGTCCGCAGGCGGCAGCGAAGTGGTCATCATTGAACCGGGCGCACCCGGCCTATGGATGAGCGAAACAGAGGTCAGCAGGCAGGGTCAGACACTGACCGCGATAGGCGAGATGATGACAAGCGATGGTGCACCAGTGGCCATCGACAGATCAGCGGTCGTCATTACCGTGTTGGGCCAGAAACATTCCGTTGAAATCAAAGGCTGCAAACCGGGCTGATCAGGCCGCAGCCCGTCTGCGGCGCAGCGCAAAAACCAGCACCGATGCCACATAGCCAGTCAACGCGATCACTGCTGCACCGGCGATAAAGACCAGCAATGCCCCAGCCGTCCCAGCCAATGCGCCGCCAGCGGGCAGCATTCCGGCCAATGCAGGGTGCATCGCACCCGTCCAGACGGCCCATCCCAAGGTGACACCCCCCAGGCCAAAACCGCCGCCCATAGCACCAGCATGCTGGCCTGCACGCTGCCCACCGGTGCACGCAACCCCCGGCGCATCGCCCGGATCTGCCGCCCGATGTCATGTTGCGCGGCGATCAGTGCAGGCACCACCAGCAGCACCAAGAACATCCCAAAGCCCAACCCGTAAACCAGCGTGATAATCGTGGGTTTCAAAAACTGCGCCTGTTGGCTTTGTTCATAAAGCAGGGGCGTTAGACCCAGCACAGTTGTCAGCGTCGTCAACATCACAGGCCGCAACCGGTCCGCCGCACCATCAATGATGGAGGGCATCAGCCCCCGCGTTTCGGCGTATTCGTCGATGGTTGTGACCAAAACGATGGAATCGTTGATGATGATCCCTGTCATGCCCAACAGCCCAACCACCGTGAACATGCTCAGCGGTACATCCCAGACATAATGGCCATAGATCGTGCCAACCAATCCAAACGGAATAATCGCCATCACCACCGCCGGTCGCGTCCAACTGCCAAAGACCCAGTGCCAGCACCAGATAAATCCCGGTCAAACACAGCACCAAACCGGTGATGGAATCATTTAGGAACTCATCTTCTTGCTCGCTCAGGCCAGACAGCCGGAACTCCACCTGCAGCTCTGAGGCGATCTTGGGCAAAATCTCTTCCTGCAGCGCGGTGCTGATCTCGGTTGCGCGGGCGGGATCATCTTCTGAAATGTCGCCTGTCACAGAAATCAGACGGATGCCGTTTTCCCGGCGCACGGTGTTGAACCCGGTGCGGCGGTCCACACTCACGATATCGGCCAGGGGCACGTAAAGCCCGGTGGGCGTGCGCATCTGTGTGCGGTCCAGGAAATCCGCCGTCAGCTCACCCTTGGGCAGCTCCACCCGGATGCTCGCGGAGCGCGGCCCATCGGGATAGGTTGCCGCCTCAATCCCGCCCAAGCGGTTGCGCAAGGCACGCCCCAGGCTATCGATGGTAAAGCCCAGCGCTTGGCCCTGCGGGGTCAGATCCAGGATCAGCTCTTCTTTGTCATAGGCCAGATTGTCTTGAACCGCGCTCACCTCCGGATATTGTCGCAGCGCATCCTGCAAAGCCTCAGATGCGGCTTTCAGGGTATCTGTGTCGGCACCGTAAAACTGCACATCCAGCGCATCACCACCCGGCCCTGACCGCCAGCCCCGAAAGCTCACGGTTTCGGCCAGCGGATGCTGCACCACCCGGTCTTGCAGATCCGCGACAAAGGCAAAGCTGGAATAGGGGCGCAAATCAGCGTCGATCAGCTCAATGGAAATACCGCCCAGCAGATCGTTGTCCTTGGTGCTGGCCCCGGCCAGACCAAAACCACTGTTCCCACCGGTTTGGGCAATCACATAATCCAGCGGATTGGTCCCATACCGCTCTTCATATTCTGCGCCCAGCGCCTCCGTCGCGCGCTGCATCTCGCGCATCATGGCAAAGGTATCTTCCCGCGTGGCCCCTTCGGCCATGATGAAGTTCCCAGTGACCGAGCCGCGTTCTGGCGCGTTAAAGAACCGCCACTGCACATCACCCGTGATAAAAAGCGCCGCTTGAGAGGCCAGCACCACCATTGTGCCCGCCAACACCACATAGCGTGCCTTGATCACCCCCGCCATCAGCGGACGGAACAAGGTTTCGCGCACCCAGACAAACCCACGGTTCACCACACGGCTTGGCAGATCATACCAATGCGCCTTATCCGCCGCCTTCATCGCATGGGCCATGTGGTTGGGCAGGATCAAAAAGCACTCTACCAGGGACGCGGCCAAAACCGCGATCACGGTAAAGGGAATGTCGCGGATCAAATCGCCGAACCGCCCGCCAACCGCGACCAGACCAAAGAAGGCCACGATGGTCGTCAACGTCGCGGCAAAGACCGGCATCGCCATCCGCGCAGCGGCGTTTTCAGCCGCTTGCATGGCCGTGTCGCCCATTCGAAAACGCGCATCGGTATGTTCGCCCACAACAATGGCGTCATCAACAACGATGCCCAGCGTGATGATCAATCCAAAGAGCGAGATCATGTTGATCGTCAAACCGCCCAGATACATCAACGCAATCGCAGCCCCCATGGCCACGGGAATACCCGCCGCCACCCAAAACGCGGTGCGGGCGTTCAAAAACAAAAAGAGCAAACCAACCACCAGCGCCAGACCCATCAACCCATTGTCGATCAGGATATTCAGACGCCCTGTAATCGCCTCAGACCGGGTGCGGATCAGCTCAATTGTGACGCTTGAAGGCAGGCTCGCTTGCAGCTCGGCGGTGACGCGTTCCACGTCTTCTTGAATGCTGATGGCATCACCCTGGTCTGAGCGATCGACCCGCAGCGACATCGCCGGATCATCGCCCACGAAAAAGCTGCGCTCGCGGTCAACGCCCTGTTCCCGCACTGTGGCCACGTCCCCGATGGTCAGCTTTGACCCATCCGGGTTTGACCGCAGCACAATGCCTGCAATCTCTTGCGCACTGCGCTTGGCAGTGCCGGTGCGCACGCGGGCGTTTGCGCCCGTCACATCGCCTGCGGGATCGGCATCTGCCTCTTCTGCGATGGCACCGGCGATATCGGCCATGCTGATGTCATAGGCGATCAACTTGGCCGAAGGCACTTCGACCAGCGTTTCGGGGTCTGCCACGCCTTGGATGGTGGTCCGCGTGACCCCCGCCGCAAAAAGCCGGGTGACCAATTCATCCGCAAACCGTCCCAGCTGCTGGGGCGAAACATCACCGGTGATGACCACATCCGTGACCCTGTCCCGCCAGGCCCCGCGCCGCACGACAGGTTCGTCTGCGCCGTCAGGCAAAGTGGTCACTGCATCAATCGCCGTCTGCACATCAGCAGCGGCCCGCGACATGTCCCAGCCCGGCTCAAAATCCAGCTGCACCGTGGCACGCCCCTCTCTGGACGTGCTTTCAGAGCTTGTCACACCTTCAACCGACAACAGCACCGGCTCTAAGACCTGGACAATGGCTTCATCCACGTCCTCTGGCCCGGCCCCATCCCACGTGGTGTTTATGGACACGTTATCAATGATCACATCCGGGAAGAACTGCGCCCGCATGTTGGGCGCTGAGGCGAGCCCGGCCACCAAAAGCACCAACAGCAGCAGGTTGGCCGCCGTCCTGTGCCGCACAAAGTACGACAGAACGCCCCCCGCCGCGCCTGGCATCTTGCGCACCATGGGTTAGCCTCCCATCCGGCTTTCGATCCGCGCGACCATGCGCGCGGGTACCTTGGGTTCCGCAAGTCGCGACAGCACGCGCGCCTTGGCTTCTTTGGGCATCCGGTCATTGGCCTCAATGAAGGCCACCAGTTTCGCCCGCCGCTCTTCGCTCAGCTCTAGCATTTCGGGTTCTGTCGGCGCAGGTGCGGCATCCCGGCTCAGCGGTGTGACGGAAATCCCCGCCCCCAACAGGGGCGATCGTGCCTCAACAATCTGGCGGCCCACCAACGGGCCGCGCACCAGCACATCATCGCGCTGACGGCGCAGTATTGTGACCGCAATGGCTTCCAACCGGTTCTCCGCATCCAGCACCAGCACCTCATCCTTGGCATCCACAGCCGAGGCGGGCAAACGCACAACGCCCTGCAACGCAGGCTCTTGCACGCGCACGGTGACAAAATCACCCGGCTTGAACCCATTGGCCTGGGACAGCCCTGCAAAAATCAATCGCCCCGTGGCCCCTTCGCCTGCCGCCGCACTTGCGCGGCTGATGCGGCCCTTGGCCTCCAGATCCACGCCCGTGACGTCCAGCGTCGCGGTGACATCGCTTAGGATCAGATCACCGTCTTGATCCAGCAGCCGGGCATATTGCGCGGTTGAGGTGCGAAACGACACTTCCAGATCCTCAGGGTCTATCAGTTCCGCCAACCGCTCATTTGGGGAAACCAGCCGCCCCACCAGCACGTTCGTGGCGGACAAAACCCCATCAAAAGGGGCCGTCAGAACCGTATCTTTGAGCCGCCGCTCCGCTTCGGCCAGCGCAATTTCTGCGCGGGCAAGCCGGGTTGCGGCCTGATCAACACGCGCCTCGGCTTGGGCCACGGCCTGTTGGCGCGACACCACCGCCTGCCGGGCAGAGGATGCCGACAACTCAGCTGATTCCGCCACGCTCGCCGTGCCCACACCGCGCTCTGCCAAATCCCGCTGCCGCTCAAACGCGCGCTGGCGCAGCGCTGCCTGCTCTTCTGAGGCCGCCTGCTCTGCTCTGGCCAACTCAAGCGCACGTGCCGCATCGCGCCCTTCGGCGGTGGCATCCGCCACATCGCTTTGCGCACGGTCCACGGCAGATTGCGCATCAGCCGGGTCAAGCCGCACCAGCACCTGGCCCGCGCGCACTTCGCCGCCATCCTCAAAATCTGCGGCCAGCTCAATCACGCGCCCACCATTGGCCGCGCGCAATTCCAGCTGGCGGCGGCTTTGCACCTCACCAAAGGTTTCCAAAATGGGGGTCACGTCTGACATCTGGGCTGAAATGACGTTCACAGCGAACACGCGCTCCCGCTGAGGGGGGCCTGTCCGCTCATCCGCCATCCGCTCACTAACGGCAGAACCGATCATGG
This sequence comes from Sulfitobacter sp. GN1-4, assembly GCF_055693825.1. Taxonomy (NCBI): domain Bacteria; kingdom Pseudomonadati; phylum Pseudomonadota; class Alphaproteobacteria; order Rhodobacterales; family Roseobacteraceae; genus Sulfitobacter; species Sulfitobacter sp. GN1-4. The sequence goes on from NZ_JBVFUQ010000003.1 coordinate 3,523,314, forward strand.
ACCCTGCATAAACAAGCAATCCCAGCGTCACCGCCGCCAGGAAAAGGCCGATCATGCTTTGGCGCAAAAACCTCATATTATTCAGCTTTCAAAAATTTTGCCTCACCCAGTAACCTAATCGGCTACCGCAAAATACCAAGTCACAGCTATATTACGCAGCTGCGCGGCATTTCCGTCGCGCCGCAGCAAATTTATTTTCGCCGCTGGTGTTCATCAAGCCGGGGCATGATTTCAACAAAGTTGCAGGGCCTGTGCCGGTAATCGAGCTGTTTTGCCAAAATCTCATCCCAGGCGTCCTTGCACGCCCCCGGCGAGCCTGGCAGCGCAAAAAGGTACGTCCCTTGCGCAACGCCACCAGTGGCCCGGCTTTGCACCGCTGAGGTGCCAATCTTTTGCATGGATACGATGGTAAAGACCGTCCCAAAGGCGTCGATCTCTTTTTCATAGACATCCCTGTGCGCCTCAACCGTGACATCCCGGCCCGTCAGCCCGGTGCCCCCGGTGCTGAGCACCACATCAATCTCAGGGTCCGCACACCATTCGCGCAGTTGATCTGCGATCAAATCCCGCTCATCGGGCAAGATATGGCGGGCGGCAACTACGTGGCCCGCGCCCTCAACCCGGTCGACCAAAACCTGGCCTGAGCGGTCATCGGCAAGCGCTCTACTGTCTGAAACGGTCAAAATCGCCACCCGGACTGCGATAAAGTCTTTGCTTTCGTCAATACGGCTCATCGCGCTGCTCCCTGACGCAGTTTCGCCTGCAGGCTCAGCAGATCGGCCCAGGCCTCCTGCTTTTTTCGGGCGAACGGAGCAGGTAGGCGGGGTGGAACATCGGCAAAGCTGGCAGGCCCGCTGCCTCGGTCCAATGCCCTCTCAGACGTGTGATGCCCCGTTTGCCCAACAACGCCTGACAGGACCAATTGCCCACCAGCACCAGCACATCCGGCTTGGCCAGTTCGATATGGCGCTGCACAAACGGCTTCATCATCGCGATCTCATGCGGCTTGGGGTCTCGGTTCTGCGGTGGCCGCCAGGGCAAGACGTTGGTGATGTAGACCGGTGCGTTTTCATCGGCCCGGCCCATGTTGATCGCCGCCAACATTTTGTCCAGTAATTGGCCCGCACGCCCCACAAAAGGCCGCCCTTGCAGGTCTTCGTCGCGCCCCGGTGCCTCACCCACCAGCATAACCCGCGCACCGGGGATGCCATCGCTGAACACCAGATTGCGCGCGCCTTTCTTTAACTCACAATGCGGATAGGCCTCCACGGCGGCGCGCAAATCCTCAAGCGTTTGCGCAGCCCGCGCCGCCCCTTCCGCCACCGCAACCGGATCGTCCTGGGCCACAGGCTTTGGGGCCGCAACCGGCTGCGCAGCTGCGGCAACCGCTTTGGGCTTGCCCAGCGTCGCGGGCAGCTCATACCGGTTGACCGGCGCATCACAAATGGCTTCGGTCGCACCCAATTCCATCTGCCAATCCAGCAGCGCAAGATCGCTGTGAAAACTCATCGATTCCATACTCCCACCCTACCCGCCACTGGCCTTGAGCTAAATCCCTCTCATGCCCCCCATTCAAACTGTCGCAGTGGCTTGCGGGGGCTTCGGTCTGACCTTTATAAGACGCTGAGTTTCCAAAGGACCGCGCAACAATGACCACAGCCACCTTCGCACATCGTCATTTGTTGGGCATTGAACAGCTTAGCCCGCTGGACATTACCGAGATCCTGGATCTGGCCGACAGCTATGCTGATCTGAACCGCCGCGCGGACAAACACTCAGACGCGCTGGCCGGGCTCACCCAGATTAACATGTTCTTTGAAAACTCCACCCGCACCCAGGCGAGCTTTGAGATCGCGGGCAAGCGTTTGGGCGCTGATGTGATGAACATGGCAATGCAGGCGTCCTCGATCAAAAAGGGTGAAACCCTGATTGACACCGCGATGACCCTGAATGCCATGCACCCCGATTTGCTGGTCGTGCGCCATCCCCAGTCGGGGGCGGTTGATCTGCTGGCCCAAAAGGTCAACTGCGCCGTTCTAAACGCCGGCGACGGACGGCATGAGCACCCCACACAGGCGCTGCTGGACGCGCTGACGATCCGGCGCGCCAAGGGCCGCCTGCACCGGCTCAGCATCGCCATTTGCGGCGACATCGCGCACAGCCGCGTGGCGCGGTCCAACATCATGCTGCTGGGCAAAATGGAAAACCGCCTGCGCCTGATCGGCCCGCCCACGCTGATGCCGTCGGGCATTGCTGAGTTTGGCGTTGAGGTTTTTGACAACATGCAAGAGGGCCTCAAAGACGTCGATGTCGTCATGATGCTCAGGCTGCAAAAGGAACGGATGGACGGCGGTTTCATCCCGTCAGAACGGGAATATTACCACCGCTTCGGTCTGGACGGCGAAAAGCTGGCCCATGCCGCCGAAGATGCGATTGTCATGCACCCCGGCCCGATGAACCGGGGCGTGGAAATTGACGGCACGCTGGCCGATGACATCAACCGCAGCGTGATCCAGGACCAGTGTTGAGATGGGCGTCGCCGTGCGCATGGCGGCCATGGATCTGCTGGCCCGCAATCTACGCGCCGACCGAATGGCGTTGGCCTGACGATGGGCCGCATCACGATCCCCACAGGTGAACAGGGCGTCACGCGCGTCTTTTCGCTGTCGATGTCGCCTGCTGAGGCCAAAGCACTGTCGGATGAACACATGCTGCAAGAGGCCGCGCTTGGCACCGAAGATCTGAATGATCTCGGGCTTGAGGTCTTTGCCATCTCCGATCTGGGCGATCTGGGGCTGGCCGGATATCTGCGGGACGGCGTGGACGCCAATGAGGTGGATCTTAAGCGGGATGCAGCCAAACTCGCAGCCCTTGATGGCTGGGTGCTGCTTGTGCATTCCTCCGCCTTTGGCGGCGCAGGCGGGCAGATTGACCCCATTTCCGCCCTCACGCTGATCGGCAGCTACAGCCAGACGCCCGCCGACAATTCAGTCACGGCACTCCAAACTGAAGCCGCCGCACCCTATTCCGGCACCCCGCAACCGGACACCGCTCAGCCCGCACGCCGCCAGCGGGGCGGCTCCATCGTCGTGGCCATCCTGGCACTTGTCGTGCTGGCCGTTCTGATCTGGCTGCTGGCCGCATAACCACAAAGGCAAACGCTCCATGCAAGAACCCAAACCAGACCCCAAAATGTCAGGCCGCATCGCGATGATCGCGCTGCTTGTGGCCTTTGGCATTGTCGGCATGATGCTCTGGATCGGCTGACACAACACACAATCCCCTTGGTTCACCGCGCAGTTTCGGGCAAGAGAGCGCAACCGCACAAAGGAATGACACCGGCTCATGTCGCTGCACTTTACCAACGCCAAAATGATTGATCCCGAAGCCGGGCACATTATCACCGGCACCCTGTCGGTCTTTGATGGGAAGATCTCTCAGATCAGCACCGAAATGGCGCCCCTGCCCAAAGGCGCGCAAGAGGTCGATTGCAGGGGCAAGTTTCTGGCCCCCGGCATCGTCGATCTGGGCGTGAAAGTCTGCGAACCCGGTGAGCGGCACAAAGAAAGCTATCGCTCCGCTGGGCTGGCCGCTGCAGCGGGCGGCGTGACCACCATGATCACCCGTCCCGATACCCAGCCCGCCATCGACAGTCCCGAAGTGCTGGAGTTTGTCACCCGCCGCGCAAACGAAGTCTCGCCCGTCAACGTCGTACCAATGGCGGCCCTGACCAAAGGCCGCGCGGGCCGTGAAATGACCGAAATCGGGTTTTTACAAGACGCAGGTGCCGCCGCGTTTACCGATTGCGACGCCGTGATCGCAGATACCAAAGTCTTCTCCCGCGCGTTGACCTACGCGCGCAGCTTGGGTGCCTTGGTCATCGCGCACCCCCGGGAACCCACGCTCAGCGCAGGCGCGGCTGCGACCTCTGGCAAATTCGCGTCGCTGCGCGGCCTGCCTGCGGTCTCACCGATGGCTGAACGCATGGGGCTGGACCGTGACATCGCGCTTATTGAAATGACCGGAGCCAAATACCACGCCGATCAGATCACCACCGCGCGCGCCCTGCCCGCTTTGGCACGTGCCAAAAAGAACGGTCTGGATATCACCGCGGGTGTGGGCATTCACCACCTGACCCTGAACGCGCTGGATGTGGCCGATTACCGAACCTTCTTTAAGCTCAAGCCACCGCTGCGCGACGAAGACGACCGCCGCGCTGTGATTGATGCCGTGGCGGAAGGGCTGATTGACATCATCTGCTCCATGCACACCCCACAAGACGAAGAAAGCAAACGCCTGCCGTTCGAAGAAGCAGCCTCTGGCGCAGTGGGTCTGGAAACGCTGCTGCCTGCCGCGATGCGGCTGGTGCACAACGATCATATGGACCTGCCAACACTTTGGCGGGCCTTGTCGCTGAACCCCGCCAACCGACTGGGCCTGCCCTCAGGGCGGCTGGCCGTGGGTGCGCCTGCTGACCTGGTCTTGTTTGATCCCAACGCCCCCTTTGTGCTGGACCGTGCAACCCTGCGGTCCAAGTCGCGCAACACGCCATTTGACGGGGTGCGGCTGGAAGGTAAGGTGCTGGGCACCTATGTCGCTGGCGCTTGCGTATTTGAGGCCCCCTGATGCCACCCCTTGAATCAACATCAACCATCCTCTCGCTCTGCGCTGTGCTGGGCTATCTGCTGGGGTCGATCCCCTTTGGCATGATCCTGACCCGCGCCATGGGCCTGGGCAATCTTCGCGACATCGGTTCTGGCAATATCGGGGCCACGAATGTCTTGCGCACCGGCAACAAACTGGCGGCTGCACTCACCTTGCTGTTTGATGCCGCCAAAGGGGCGGTTGCGCTTTTGCTGGCACGCGCCCTTTTCGCGGAAGACGCCGCATTGGTAGCAGGCCTTGCGGCGATGATCGGGCACTGCTTTCCAGTCTGGCTTAGGTTCAAGGGCGGCAAGGGCGTGGCCACTTTCCTGGGACTGATGCTGGCCGTGGCCTGGCCCGTGGGCATTGGTTGTTGTCTGGTCTGGCTGATTGCTGCAGGCATCACGCGCATCTCGTCCATGGGTGGGCTCGCCTCTGCATCAGCGTCAACGTTCCTGCTGGTCTTCTTGGGCTACGGCTATGCGCTGGCCTGGGGCATTCTGATGACCTTGCTGGTGTTCTACCGTCACCGCGAAAACATCGCGCGCATCAAAGCAGGGACAGAGCCGAAAATCGGCCAGAAAAAAGTGACCCCGCCGCCCGATGTCGTGGCAAAGATCGCCGCCCTGCCAATGGGCACCACCACAGGCACCGCGTTTGATAAACGCTATGTGACCAGCCGCAGCACCTTTGGGGCGGGAAAGGCCACCAAAGTCGTTGCCGAAGAGCTGGGCGGCACGGATTACATCAGCCTCAATCTTTATGACCTCAGCGCAGGCCCCGCGCTGTTTCCTTGCGAAATGCCCGCGCAAAAGGTGATCGACTTTGTGCGCGCCTATCTGCCCGACGCACAATCAAAAGCAGATTAAAAACAGCCCGGCGTTACCGCAAAAGGACATCACCGCGCCCTAATTCGGACGCGATTGCACGCATAATCCGTGCAAACTCAGCACGTCAGAAGGACTGCATATGCAACAGGTCTTTTCCGCATTTGAGAAATTTGCCTTTCGCGGCATCAACTTTTGGGACCGCGCCACGCGGCTGGAATACTGGGCCGTGATGCCGGTGATCTGGGGCCTGATCATCTGGGCCTTTGTCGTCGATGCGCGCGAGATATGGGAGTATCTGCTGCGCCGTGAAATCCCACCGTTGAACCCGCTGTTCTATGAATCCATCGTCTTGTTCTTCCTTACACTGGTGCCCCGCTTTTCGCTGACCGTCCGCCGCCTGCACGACAGCGGGCGCAGTGGCAAATGGGCCACCTTGCCTGTCTCAGCGCTGATCTCAGGTATCATCTTGATGTTCGGCCTTAGCACTTTCCTGATCACCGCCACTGACACCGGGTTTCAGATGCTCAGCATCGGGATCATTCTGGGCGCGCTTGTCGCCGGTGCCGCTGACACCTTTTGGGAGGCCGCCTTTGGCACGGCCGCTGCACTGAACGCCGTTGGCTGGGATGCGCTTTGGGCTGGTGTTGCCGAAAGCTGGTCTTCTGCCCCCCGTTTGGAGGCAGAAGAGGCGAAAGCCGTTGCCGGAAACGTGGCCCAGGGCCTGAAGGAAAGCCCTATCGAAGGCGGCAGCTTGCTGATTGCGATGATTGGCACAGTTGCGACACCCTTTGTCTGCGTCGCGTTGCACCTGTTCTTCATGCTGCTGCCCTCAGACCCTGAGGGCAACGGCTATGGCGAAAGCAGCGTGCCGTCGGCTGCGAGTTTCCGCAAAGGGCCGACATCGCACAACCCGATGGAAGGCTATGGCCATCTGTTTGAAAAAACGCCCGAGGAACAGGCGTATCTCAAGCAAAAGCAAAAAGAAGAGCTGAAGGCGCTCTACCGCGAACGTGTGCTGGGTGCTGCGAACGCAAGCACGGACAGACCCGGACAGGCCACGTCTTAGTAGCTGTAGGCGCTGTAGATCTGGCTCAAATCACCGCCCCAGCGCCGTGATAATCATCCAACAACTCATCGGCGGGCACTTTGCCCGTCTCGATGCTTTCGACCAGCGCATTCAGGAAATGGGTCTCATCTGGAACCATGCCGCCCGCGCCAGGCTTTGCCCGCGCTTTCAACCCGGCCTCAGAAATCGCGATCACTTCGCGCGCGACCTCATGCATATTGATGCCCGTGACCTGCGCCTGAAGCCCATCGATTGAGGCCGCAACCCGCAGCGCGTCATGCTGTGCCGCGGTCCAGTCCTTGACCAAATCCCAGGCCGCATCAAGCGCTGTCTGGTCATACATCAGCCCCACCCAAAACGCCGGCAACGCACAAAGCCGCCGCCACGGCCCACCATCTGCGCCGCGCATTTCGATGAACTTTTTCATACGTGCTTCGGGGAAGGCGGTTGTCAGGTGATCGGCCCAATCGCTCAGCGTCGGTGTTTCACCGGGCAGAGCAGGCAGCTTGCCTGCCATAAAGTCACGGAAAGACATGCCCAGCGCGTTGATGTACTGCCCATCGCGATAGACAAAATACATCGGCACATCGAGCGCATATTCCACCCAAGCTTCAAACCCGAACCCTTCATCAAAGACAAACGGCAGCGTCCCGGTGCGCGCCGCATCCAGATTGCGCCACACCATGGAGCGCAGGGATTTATAGCCGTTGGGTTTGCCTTCAAAGAAAGGAGAGTTGGCAAAAAGCGCGGTGGCAACGGGCTGCAACGCGACAGCCACCCGCATCTTTTTGATCATGTCCGCCTCAGACCCGAAATCCAGGTTCACCTGCACCGTGCATGTGCGGCGCATCATCACCCGGCCCATGGATCCGACACGGGTCATGTAATCGTTCATCAGCTTGTATCGGCCCTTGGGCATCAGATCCATCTGCTCATGGGTCCACTCAGGCGCCGCGCCCAGGCCGATCCAGCCGACGCCAATCTCATCAGCCACGTCTTTGACTTCAGCCAAATGGGTGTTCACCTCATCACAGGTTTCGTGGATTGTCTCCAACGGGCCACCCGACAGCTCCAGCTGCCCGCCCGGCTCAAGCGAAATGTTGGCGCCGTCCTTTTCCAGCCCAATCAGCTTGCCCGCTTCTTCCACTGGGGCCCAGGAATGCCGATCGCGCAGCCCTTCCAGCATGACCCGGATGGAACGTTCCCCCTCATAGGGCAGCGGCTTGTGCGTGTCTTTGCAGTAGCCGAATTTCTCGTGCTCCGTGCCGATCCGCCAGTCTTCTTTGGGTTTGCATCCAGCTTCTAGGTACTCTGCAAGCTGTTCATGACGCTCAATCGGGCCACCGCCGGACTGTGGAATGGACATCTCTAAGCGCTCCGCTTTGGCTTTGTTTGGGCGTCAGCCATGGTCCCAAATTTCAAAGGTGTCAATGCAACATGGCCCCTGCGGGGCGCAAAGGGCCGCGTTGCCAGATCACGACCGCTTGATGTGGTTTGGCATTCAGCGTGTGCAACATCCGCTCCGTCTTAAGCCCCGGCAAGGTGGCAAAAGCGTCAAAAAGCGCATCCGAGCCTGCCGCATTCACCGGGATCAGCAGCGGCGCATGCCCCCGCTGGACCAGACGCCAATGCGCGGGATACATCCCCCCATCCAGCGTCAGGCTTTCTAATTCGCGCAAAGCAACCGTGCCGCCGGTGAGCGGGCCAAAATAGGTCACCTGGCCTTCGTCAATCTGCACCGCCCCGGCCCCGCCATCGCCGCCCCGAAACCGCGCGCGCTGAATGCCGATCCAGCCCATGACAAGCCCCCCCAGAATGAACGCATAACCCGGGATCGCCACCAGGAAACCAGGGCCCGAGACCATCCAAAGCCCCAGCACCGCACAGCCAAAGGCCACAATCACCTCGCGCCAACGCCAAAGCGTTGCTTTGGCCTGTGGTCGGATAAAGCTCATGCCTGCCCCCAATCGCCCAACTGCTGCTGCCAAAGCGTCATCGCAGCCACCGCCGCAGTATCTGCCCGCAAAATGCGTGGGCCCAAAGCCACCGCGTGGGCCTGCGCCATGCGCTGTAGCCGCGCACGCTCTTGCTCAGAAAACCCGCCCTCTGGCCCGATCAGGATCGCCCAAGGTCCCGGCAGATCCGGCAGCTCGGCCTGCCCACCGGCCAGGGATCTCGTCGCAGAACATGATCTGGCGGGTCGTATCCCAGCGGTCCATCAGCTGGCCAAACTTGACCGCCTCATCCACCTGCGGCACGAAAGTGCCCCCGCATTGCTCGGCGGCCTCAACCGCATGGGCTTGAAGCCGGTCGCGCTGGACCCGGCCTGCGTTGGTGAACTCTGTCATCACCGGCACGATCCGCGCGGCCCCCATTTCGGCTGCCTTTTCCACAATGAAATCGGTCCGCGCCTTTTTGATGGGGGCAAAGACCAGCCACAGATCGGGCGGCACCTGCAACGGAGCGGACAGCGCCACACAGGTCAAAACCCCGCTGCGCTTACCTGCCTGGGCAATTTGGGCCGTCCACTCTCCATCGCGGCCATTAAACAGCGCCACCTGCCCACCGACCGCCTGCCGCATCACCCCAAAAAGGTAATGCGCCTGCGCCTTATCCAAAGGAACCGATTGCCCCTCACCCAAGGGGTGATCTACATAAAGCCTGATCTTCGCTCTCATGGGCCCGATATATGCAAGACCTGCCGCCATCACCAGATGCTCCTGTCGCAGACGCGCCCCCAGACAATTGGGTAGACCGCTATGCGCCGCCCTTCACACGCCCGTATCTCAGGCTCAGCCGGGCGGACCGGCCCATTGGCACCTGGCTGTTGCTGCTTCCGTGCTGGTGGGGTCTGGCGCTTGCTATCCTTTATGATCAGTCGCCCCGGTGGGAGGATCTGTGGATCTTTATCGGGTGCGGCATTGGCGCCTTCTTGATGCGAGGGGCGGGGTGCACCTGGAATGACATCACCGACCGCGATTTTGACGGCCAGGTGGCGCGCACAAGGTCGCGCCCCATCCCCTCGGGCCAGGTCACCGTCAATGGTGCTGTGGCGTGGATGGTGATCCAGGCGCTTTTGGCGGCGGTGATTCTGTTCACGTTCAACCGTGCGGCCATATCGCTGGGTGTTCTGTCGCTTTTGCTGGTGGCCGTGTATCCCTTTGCCAAACGGTTCACCTGGTGGCCGCAGGTGTTTTTGGGCCTCGCCTTTAACTGGGGGGCGCTGTTGGTGTGGACCGCGCATGCCGGCCAATTGGATGCGCCTGCGGTCCTGCTCTATGGCGCGGGCATTGCCTGGACGCTCTTTTATGACACGATCTACGCTCACCAAGACACCGAAGATGACGCCTTGATTGGGGTGAAATCCACAGCCCGGCTCTTTGGCGAAAGCTCGCCCATTTGGCTGCGCCGTTTCTTGATGGTGACGGTGGGCCTGATGGGGCTGGCGGTGATCTTTACTGCGATGCCCAACGCCTCACCCTTGGCGCTTGTCCTTGCTCTGGCCGGACCTTGGGCCATGGGGTGGCATATGGCCTGGCAATTGCGGGGGCTTGATCTGGAAAACCCTGGCAAGATGCTCCGGCTTTTTCAAGCCAACAGGGACACCGGCATAATCCCGCTGCTGTTTTTCGCCGCTGCGCTATTGGCGTGATTGCGCGCAAGCGCAGAGCCGCGTATCAGAAGACACCGAATAATAAGACAATAAACAACAGATGCGCCTGTCATCCCTTCTGATCATCTCTACCACCTTCTTCGCCGCTGGCGTGGTGTCGCTTTTGGCGGCCAACTTCAGTGTGAAGTTGATCGAGGAAACCTCTGAAATCGGCGTGCGCGGCGCGCTGGATGAGGCTGGCATGACCTGGGCCGAAGTGCAGGCCGACGGCCTGCAGGTGACCCTTGCAGGCGTGGCCCCCACCGAAGCTGTGCGGTTCCAAGCGCTCAGCACCGCCGGGTCAATCGTCGATGCGGCCCGCGTGATTGATGAAATGGCGGTTGAGGCGCAGGCCGCTTTGGCACCGCCCAAATTCTCTGCCGAGGTGCTGCGCAACGACAGCGGTGTGTCGATCATCGGCTTGATCCCCACCAGCACCGACCGCGAAGAGATGATTGAGAGCTTTCAGGATCTGGCAGGGGAAGCCAATGTGACGGACCTGCTGGAACAGGCCAACTACCCCGCCCCTGATGGCTGGCAAGACGCCTTGTCCTACGCGATGACCGCGATGGCGCAGCTGCCCCGGGCCAAAGCATCCGTGTCAGCGGGGGCGGTCATGATCACCGCCATTGCCGATAGCCCTCAGGAAAAAATCGATATGGAGACCCGGCTGACACGTCGCGTGCCAGAGGGCATCGACCTGACGCTGGATATCGCCGCACCGCGCCCGGTCATCACCCCCTTTACGCTGAAGTTTCAGATTGATGCGGATGGCCCGCGTTTTGACGTCTGCTCAGCCGATACCGAAGAAGCGCGCAGCCGCATCCTGGCCGCGGCGAGTGATGCTGGTCTGACGGGCGCTGCCCGCTGTCTGGTGGGCCTGGGCGTGCCCAGCCCGAAATGGAGCGAAGCGGTCACGCAGACCATTGCGGCCGTGCACCGCCTGGAAGGCGGCTCTGTCACTTTCGCGGATGCGGATATCACCCTGATCGGTTTGCCCGGCAGCAATCAGGCGCAATTCGACCGGGTCGTAGGAGAGCTGGAGACCAGCCTGCCCGAGCTGTTTGTGCTGAACGCCAAATTGCCTGAAATCGAAGACCCCAACCAAGGCCCCCCCGAATTCACCGCCACCCGCAGCCCTGAAGGGCAGGTGCAACTGCGTGGCCGGGTGTCCGACCCTGCGTTGCGCGAATTGGCCGACAGCTATGCCCAGGCGCGGTTTGGGACCGACAATGTCTATATGGCCGCGCGCGTCACCGATGACCTGCCCGGCGATTGGGCCCCGCGGGTTCTGACCGGGTTGGAGGCTTTGGCCGCCCTCGACAACGGCAAAATCCTGGTCACCCCCGATCAGCTGACCGTTACGGGCAACACCGGCAATCCAGATGCCAGTAACGTGATCGCAGCTCTGCTTTCTGCCAACCTGGGCGACGGGGCCGCTTTTGACATCAATGTGACATATCAGGAAAAGCTTGATCCTGTGTTGGGCCTGCCCACCCCGGACGAATGCGAAGTCCAAATCGGTGAGATCCTGGCGGGCGGTAAAATCACGTTTGAGCCTGGCTCAGCCACGATCGATGCCTCTGCCCTCAGCATCATGGATGCCATCGCTAACCTGTTGAAAGATTGCGGGGATCTGCCGCTTGAGATCCAAGGTTATACCGACAGCCAAGGCCGTGAGACGATGAACCTGGCGCTGAGCCAAAGCCGCGCTGAATCCGTGCTGAACGAATTGCGCGCGCGGCGGGTTTTGACCTCATCCTTCACCGCCAAGGGCTACGGTGAGGAAAACCCCATTGCCGGGAATGACACCGAGGAAGGCCGGGAAGCGAACCGTCGCATCGAGTTTCGCCTGATCCGCCCCGATACCGTGGCCACACCAGACGAAACAACACTGGAAAGTGCCGCGCAATCCGGCGATACAGCCCCTGCCGACGCCGCAGAAGAAAGCACCACCGATGAGCAGAACTGAGTTTGTCCTCGCAACAGCGATCATCCTCTTCGTTGCCTTTTGCCTTGGGTGGTTCGCGAATTGGCTGCTGCACCGCTTTACCCGCGTGGCCGCAGGCGATGTGGCCCAGCTGGATAAGATGAGCCAAGAGCTGCACGAGGCGGAAGAAACCCGCGATCAGGCCATCACCTATTTGCAGCAACGCGAGGCAGAATTGACCAACCAATTGGCCCAGACCGAAGCGGAGCTGAGTGCTGCCATGGAAGGTTTGCGCGATGCCCGGCATGAGGCCGAAGAGCTGCGATCCTATCTGGAAGCGCAGAGTAAATCAGGCGGCGAAGTCTTTACCAGCAAACGGTGAGGTGCCGCTCCAACGCGAGGCTGTGTCTTGTTGGATCTATGGTACTGGAGTTTTAAGGGAAAGATGAAGCGCAGGGCGTGGGTGCCGGTAGCGCCCACCCAGTAGGAAGGCGCGGTTGGTCTTTTACCACCGGTTGAGCGCGTCTTCGTCCGTGTCTTTTGCAGCGACCCAATCAGCACCCTTTGCCGTGATCTCTCGTTTCCAGAAGGGCGCGCGGGATTTTAGGAAATCCATCAAAAACTCCGCGCCCTCAAAGGCGTCCTTACGGTGCGGGGCGGCGGTGGCGACCATCATGATCATCTCCCCCGGGGCCAGTCTGCCATAGCGGTGGATGACCAGCACGTCGCCCAGTGAGAACCGCGCGGTCGCTTGTTCGGCGATCTGGCGCAGGGCTGCTTCTGTCATGCCGGGGTAATGTTCGATCTCCATCGCCTGCAAGGGCGTGTCGGGCAGATCCCGGACAACGCCGGTGAAGGTGACGATGGCCCCCATATCGCGACCCGTGGCGGCAAAAGCGGATGTCTCAGCCCCTAGGTCGAAAGCGGCCTCTTGCACTTGGATGCGCATGGCTTAGCCGCCTGTCATGGGCGGGAAAAACGCCACTTCGCGCGCGCCTTCAAGAGAGGCATCAAAATCCGTCAGCTGCTGGTCAACGGCCACGCGCAGGGCAGACAGATCAGAGAACGCCATATCGTAGCGGTCTTCCCGCGCTCTAAGTTCCGTGACCAGCTCCATTACGGTTTTGGCGTCGGTTGTTACCTCTTCACGCGGCAGGCCGATGCGTTCGCGTACCCAGGCGAAATAGAGCACATTCATGTCCGACCCTCTTTCAAATGCGGCATCGCTTTGATGAGATAATCCGCCCCGGTGATCGCCGTCAGCGCGGCTGCAAGCCAAAGCAGCCACAAGCCGATCAGGCCCGACCATTCCATCCCGGCCAGCTTCCATTGCAAGCCCAAGATGTCTTCTTCGCGCCCTTCCAGGATGTCGGCCACCATGGCTTCATCCATGCCAAAAACCGACATGCCAAGGTAATGTTCAAACACCCCCTGGCTGAACAGCACCGCAATGGCGATCATCTGACAGGTGGTTTTCCATTTGGCCAGCTGGGTCACTTTCAGCGTGCCCGCAACATCGCCCAGATATTCCCGAAGGCCAGAGACAAAAACCTCTCGGAAGAGGATCACAGTGGCGGGCAGCACCAGCCAGGGTGACCAGCTGGAAAAGCCGATGATGACCATGAGCGCGATGACAACCATGGCCTTGTCTGCGATGGGATCCAACATGGCACCCAGTTTGGTTTCCTGGCTCCACGCCCGGGCGAGGTAGCCGTCAAACCAGTCTGTGATGGCGGCTGAGAGAAACAGCACCAGCGCAAACCAATCCGCATAGGGGCGCGTGAAATAGAGAAACATCACCGCCACCATCGGGGCGGCCAACAGGCGCAGGAGCGTCAGGATGTTGGGCAGATTCCACGTCATGACGCGCACATTACAATGCGGCTTCGGCAGGCGAAAGCCGGAACGGCGGGATTGATCAGATCGGTGCTGGGGTTTCTCTTATCGGGAAGGCTGCGCAGATTTGAGGCGGCGTGCAAACAGAGCCAACGGGGGGCTGTCCCCGCGGGGACAGGAGAGGCTTTTCGTTTAATACCATGGGGATAGGTATGTCGTTAACACTCAAGTAGGGAAATAGGCACAGGGCTTGGAAGAGAGCGGATCATTCCATCCTATAAAACCCCTGCCTCGTGACCGGGGGGACGGAGCATGCGTTTGAGAGGTGCCTATTAGGACCTCAGCCTTTTTCGTGGAAATAGGCATAGATCGTCTCAGCCAGGGCATCAGAGACGCCGTCCACTGCTTTGAGATCGTTGAGGTTGGCGCGCCCAACCGCTTTGGCAGAACCGAAATGAGCCAAAAGGGCGCGTTTGCGGGCGGCACCGACGCCTGGCACCTCGTCCAGAGGGGTTGCCCCGACAGCCTTGGCGCGTTTGGCGCGGTGGGTGCCAATGGCAAAGCGGTGTGCCTCATCTCGCAGACGTTGCACGAAATAGAGCACCGGATCATTGTGGCGCAGCGCCATCGGGCGTTGACCGACGCGGTGGAACTCCTCTTTGCCGGCGTCCCGGTCGACGCCTTTGGCAACGCCCACCATCGGAATGTCCTCAACACCATATTCGCGCATGATAGAGGCCACGGCAGAAACCTGCCCCGCCCCACCGTCGATCAACAACAGATCCGGCCAATGGCCTTCCTTGCGGTCAGGGTCTTCCTTGATCAGACGTTTGAAGCGCCGGGTGAGCACCTCTTTCATCATGCCAAAATCATCGCCTGGGGTCAGCGCATCGCCCTTGATGTTAAACTTGCGGTATTGATTTTTCATCATCCCGTCGGGGCCTGCAACAATCATCCCGCCCACGGCATTGGTGCCTTGGATGTGAGAGTTGTCGTAGACCTCAATCCGTGCAGGCACTTGGGGCAGGTCAAAGGCATCCGCCAGACCTTTGAGCAATTTGGCCTGGGTCGCGGTTTCCGCCATTTTGCGGGCCAGGCTTTCGCGGGCATTGCGCAGCGCGCCGTCGATCAACTCGGCCTTTTCGCCGCGCTGGGGCACCAAAAGCTCAACCTTGCGGTTGATCTTACTGCCCAGCGCTTCGGCCATCAGATCAGCGTTTTCGATCTGGTTGGACAGCAAAAGCTGTTTGGGCGGTTCGCGGTCGCTGTAGAACTGGCCGATGAAAGCCTCAAGCACTTCGGCCGCATCCACATCAGCGCCGACGCGGGGATAGTAATCCTTGTTGCCCCAGTTTTGATTGGCGCGGATGAAAAACACCTGAACGCAAGCCTGCCCGCTGTCCATGTGCAGCGCAATGATGTCAGCCTCAGACACGCCGCGCGGGTTGATGCCCTGGGCGGTCTGCACCTGGGTCAGGGCCTTGATCCGGTCGCGCAGGGCGGCAGCGCGTTCAAATTCCATCGCCTCAGAGGCCGCCGACATCTGGGCGGCCAGACGCGCCTGAATATCGGTGGTCTTGCCCGACAAGAACCGTTCAGCGTCTTTGACCGTCTCGCGGTAGGCCTCTGGGCTGATCTTGCCCACACAGGGCGCAGAGCAGCGTTTGATCTGGTATTGCAGGCAGGGCCGCGTCCGGGTTTCAAACATCGCGTTTGAGCAATCGCGCAAGAGAAAGACGCGCTGCAGCTGATTGAGCGTTCGGTTCACCGCACCGGCGCTGGCGAAGGGGCCGTAGTAGGCGCCTTTTTCCTTTTTGGCGCCGCGATGTTTTTTGATCTGAGGGAAATCATGTTCGCCCGTCACCAGGATGTTGGGAAAGCTTTTGTCGTCGCGCAAAAGCACGTTAAACTTGGGCTTGAGCTGCTTAATCAGGTTCTGTTCCAGCAGCAGTGCTTCGGTCTCAGTCTTTGTGGTCAGAAACATCATCGACGCGGTTGAGGCGATCATGCGGGCGATCCGGCCAGAGTGGCCAGAGGGCCGCGCGTAGTTGCTGACCCGCGCCTTGAGGTTGCGCGCCTTGCCGACATAAAGCACGCGGCTTTCCGCATCGAGCATGCGGTAGACGCCCGGCGACGTGTCGATCGTCTTCAGGTAGTTTTGGATCACCTCGTGACCCAGAAGGGGGGCGTTGGTTTGCTCTGTCATGTCGGGGCCTGATTCTCACTTCGTCCTGCAACAGGACGCCCTGCTGCGCAAGCGTAAAGCCTTTCACTTTGCCTGTGGATAAACCTGAGGACAGGATCCTGAAAATGCAAATTTATCGTTGCAGTTCGGGCAGTTCCTGGAAATGAGCGGTTTTTAAGCAAAATCATTAGCCCTTGATATTACTAGATATTTTTTCGCCTCCGGCCTAACAGTCTGAAAACCAAGTGGAATTGTGACAGAAATGTGGCGAAACCCGCGGGACGTGCACAACTTGATCGCGAAACACCTATTCCACGCCCAGAACATCCGGGGTTTCCCACGCCAGATGCTGGCCCCCGTCCACACACAGCAGCTGCCCGGTAACCCCCGGAGCATCCAGAAAATAACCCAATGCAGCGGTGATATCAGCGGGGTTTGCACCACGTTTCAGCACGGTGTTGGCGCGTTGATCTTGAAAGTGCTGCTGAGACTGGCGGCTGCCTTGCAAAGTGGGGCCTGGCCCGATGGCGTTGACGCGCACCGCTGGGGCAAGCGCGCGGGCGCTGGTTTGGGTAAGCGCCCACAGCCCCATCTTGGCCAACGTGTAGGTCATGAACTCAGGCGTGAGTTTGCGCACGCGCTGATCGAGCATGTTGACCACAAGACCTGTGGCCAACGGCTCCCCCTGGGCGTCTGTCTCAGCCGTCAGGCCCTGCGCGGCCATCGCCTGGGTCAATACAAAGGGCGCGCGGAGGTTGCTGCCCATATGTCTGTCCCAGCTTTCACGCGTCGCACTGCTGAGCGTGTCGTATTCAAAGATGGAGGCGTTGTTGACCAAACAGGTGATTGGCCCGCCCAGCGCCTCAGTGGCAGCGCTGAACAGATGCCCTGTTGCGGTATCCTCAAGCAGGTCTGCTTGCAGGGCTGTGGCATGCTGGCCCAGATCGGTGATCTGCCGCACCACCGCATCCGCCCCTTCAGAAGAGCTGGCGTAGTGCACAGCAACATCAAACCCACGGTTGGCCAAATAGAGCGCCATCGCAGCGCCGAGCCGCTGCCCCGCGCCAGTCACAAGTGCACGCCGCTTCATGCGCGAACTCCTTAGATCAAGACAAGTACCAGATAGGCCGCATATAGCGCGCTTAGGGCAATTCCCCACAGGCGCGTGATGTCTTGGCGGAAATAAACAAAGGGGATCAGCAAAAGCGACGCGCCCAGCATCACCCAAAGATCAAACCGCAGGAACGCGGGATCCACCGCAATCGGCCCAACAAGGCTGGCGACACCAATGATGGCAAGCAGGTTGAACATGTTGGAGCCGATCACATTGCCCAGCGCCACATCCGCTTGCCGGCGCAAAGCGGCCATCACAGTTGTCGCAAGCTCGGGCAGCGAGGTGCCGATGGCCACAAGGGTCAGGCCGATCACCGTATCACTGACGCCGTAAGCTTTGGCGATGATCGTGGCGTTATCTACCAGCAGGCTCGCCCCAAGCGGCAGGCCCATCAGGCCCAGCACAAGAAACACGGCAATTTGCCATCCCGGCATGTCCGGGTCTGCGCCTTCGGGCTCTTCTTCATCTACCGCCTCACCAGCTTTGCGGTGTTTGTGCGCGTCATAGAATGCGCTGCCCAAAACAAAGGTCAACGCGGCCAGCAGGATCAGGCCCGCGGTCCAGTCAAAGACCCCGCGAAAGGCCAAGGCAATGAACATCACCGATGCAGCGATCATGATGTTGAAGGTCTTTTTGGTCTCACACTCAGACGTGTGCATCGTTGCCAGCAGCGCAGGAATGCCCAGCACAAGCAGGATATTGGCGGTGTTTGAGCCCACAACATTGCCCAGCGCAATGCCAGAGGCATCGTCCAAGACCGCTTTGATGGAGATCAACAGCTCAGGCGCGGATGTGCCAAAGGCCACAATCGTCAGACTGACGATCAAGGCAGGCACGCCAAGGCGCAGGGACAGATTGACCGCCCCCTTCACCAGCGCATCCCCTGCAAGCAGCAGGATCAACAGGCCCAAACCGGACAGCACCCAAGGCATCATCATGAGCCGGGCCCTCCACAGGCGCAGTCACCTTTGCCGATGCGGTAGCGCCCGCAGGCCTTACATTTCTTTTGGGTCAAACGTTTGCCCCCAATCCAGTGCATCTTGCCGAACCATGCAAGCACGCCAATGAACACCAGAAAAAGAAGGACAATCTTGGACAGCATAAATCAGAGGCCAAACCGAGCGTATGCCGCCCGTTCCTCAATCCCCTGAACCGTGTCAGATACCAATTGCGCGCCAAAGCGCGACAGCAGACCACGTTTAATGCCGTAGGGCCGGAACCGCACCTTGTCGCCAAACCGCTCTTTCATCACCGGGCGCAGGTGGCCGATGCCGTCGATCAGCCCAAGGACTTGTGCCCGCTCAGCCAGCCAGACCTCACCGGTGAACAAATCCTGGTCTTCGGGCAGCTTGCCCTGGCGGCGGACGTTGATGTGATCCTTGAAATTGAGATGGATGTCTTCCAGCAGACCTTTGAGCCGGGCGACATCTTCGGGGTTTTCGGGGCGGAACGGGTCCAGCATGCTTTTGGATTTACCGGCGGTATAAACGCGGCGTTCCACGCCATACGTGTTGATCAGCTTATCCAGCCCGAAAGAGGCAGAGATCACACCGATTGAGCCAACAACTGATGACCGATCTGCAAAAATCTCATCCCCCGCCACGGCAAGCCAATAGCCCCCAGAGGCGGCGACGTCTTCGACGAAGGTGAAAACGGGGATTTCTTTTTCCTCTGCCAGCCGTCTGATACGTGCGGCAATCAGCGACGATTGCACGGGGCTGCCGCCGGGGGAATTAATCTCAAGCGCTACGGCCACAGGTTTGCCCCGCGAAAACGCCTTTTCGATCACGGGGGCGAGTGCGGCGTCAGACAATGTGCCGCGCCCTGCCCCGCCGATCACACCTGACAGGCGGATCACAGCGACGGTCGGATCAGATTTTAGGAAAGGAAGCCAGTTCTTCATGTCCCCCCATGTAGAGCCCAAGAACGGGGCAAACAAGACGGCGGCCCGGTTTATTCGCGGATGCGCCACCCAGTCCGAAAGATCCACCAGATCGCAGCAAGGCAAACAGCGGTGAAAAGACCAATGGCCAAAAGGCTGGTGATGATGGGCACATCCGCCGTGTCATAAAAGGCCCAGCGGAAGCCAGAGATCAGGTAAACAACCGGATTGAACATCGAAATGGTCTGCCAGACGGGCGGCAGCATGGAGATGGAATAGAACGACCCGCCCAGAAAAACCAAAGGTGTCACAATCAGCAACGGCACGATTTGAAGCTGTTCAAAACTTTTGGCCCAGATCCCCAGAATAAAGCCAAAAAGCGCAAAGCTGATGGTGGTCAGGATCAGGAAGGCCAGCATGGCAAGCGGGTGCGCGATGCTGAAATCGACAAAGAAGAAGGCCGTGACCAGGATGATCAGGCCAATGATCAACGCCTTAGCCGCCGCCGCACCGACATAGCCGATCACGATCTCAATAAAGCTGATCGGCGCGGACAACAGCTCAAAGAAGGTGCCGATGAATTTCGGAAAGTAGATCCCGAAAGAGGCATTGGAGATGGATTGCGTAATCACGGTCAGCATGATCAGACCCGGCACGATGAAGGCCCCATAGCTGACGCCTTCAACCTCTTGGATGCGGCTGCCGATGGCGGCACCGAAGACCACGAAATAGAGAGACGTGGACAGGACAGGGGCCAGAAAGCTTTGTGCGATGGTGCGGAAAAAACGCATCATCTCAAACACAAAGATGGCGCGCACAGCGGTCCAGTTCATGCGGCATCCTCCGACTGGTCAGCGTTATCTTTGACAAGGCTGACAAAAATTTCTTCAAGCGAGGATTGCCGCGTGACCACATCGCGCAGCACCAGACCGGCCTTGGCCACGTCCGACAGCAGGCTGGTGATGCCTGTCCTCTCTGCACGGGTGTCGTAGGTGTAGATCAGCGCATGCCCATCGTCAGACAGGCGCAGAGCGTCCTGTTGCAATGCCGCGGGAAGCGCGTCGATGGGGGCGGTCAGTTGCACTTCGAGCTCTTTCTGCCCCATGCGGGCCATCAACGTGTCTTTGTCTTCCACAAGCAAAAGCTCACCATTGGCAATCACGCCTACCCGGTCGGCGATGGCCTCAGCTTCTTCGATGTAATGTGTGGTCAGGATGATCGTGACACCGCTGGCTTTCAGATTGGCCACCACTTCCCACATGTCTTTGCGCAATTCGACGTCCACACCGGCTGTGGGTTCATCCAGAAACAGTACGCGCGGGTCATGCGCCAGCGCCTTGGCGATCAGCACGCGGCGTTTCATCCCACCAGAGAGTTCGCGGATCTGGCTGTCTTTCTTGTCCCAAAGCGACAGCTGTTTGAGCACCTTTTCAATGGCGGCATCATCGCTGCCTTTGCCAAAAAGACCGCGTGAGAACTTTACGGTATTCTTGACCCGCTCAAAGGGTTCCAGGTTGATCTCTTGCGGGACAAGGCCAATCATCGCGCGGGCCGCACGGTATTGGCGCTGAATGTCGTGCCCGCCCACGGTGACACTGCCCGAGGATGCGGTGGTGATGCCGCAGATGGTTGAAATCAGCGTCGTCTTGCCCGCGCCATTTGGCCCCAACAGCGCGAGGATCTCGCCCTCTTTGATGTTCAGGTCCACGCCTTTGAGCGCCTCAAACCCGCCTTTGTAGGATTTTTTGAGGTCTTTGATCTCAACAATATTCTGCATGTAAAGCTCTCCCGGAGAGGCAATCTAAACCGGGATCGAAAAAGTGAACAGAGCAGTTCAGCTTTTTGAGCGTCCAAACCAGCCTTTTTTGGCAGGCGCGTCTTCGCCTTCGGCCTCTTCCTCAGGCTCAGCTGGCCCTTCGAGTGCGGTTTGCAGGTTCTCAAAGAACTGATCAGCCATCTTTTTGGCAAAGCCATCGATGATGCGGCTGCCCAATTGCGCCAGCTTACCGCCCACCTTCGCTTCGACGTCATAGCTCAGCTCAGTGCCGCCGTCCTTTTCCAACAGCCTGACCTCAGCACCGCCTTTGGCAAAGCCCGCAGCGCCCCCTTTACCCGATCCGTCAATCTTAAGCGATGTGTCCTGCACCAAATCAGAGATGGTCACCTGGCCTTTGAACGTGGCCTTTACCGGGCCTACTTTCTGGACCACGGTGGCCTCAAACCCATCCGCGACAGAGCCTGTCACCTCTTGTGCGCCGGGCACGCAGTGCTTCAACATCTCAGGATCCAACAACGCGGCATAGACCTGCGCCGGAGGGACGGAGATCTGGCGGGTATCTGACATCTGCATGGAAATTCCTCCTGTAACCCCGCTACGTTACCGTCACCTGTTGGGTGGCGGCAAGGGGTCGCTTAGGACACTTGCACAACGACTTTGCCGGTGGCCTTGCGCGTGCGCAGCAAATCAAGGGCTTCATTGGCCTGATCCAGCGGCAGCACATTGCTGACATGCGGCTTAAGCTTGCCGTCCACGTACCAATCAAACAGCGTTTTGAAGCTGTCGGTCAGGACAGAGGGATCAACCTTTGCATATCCCCCCCAATAAAGGCCCATGACGGTCAGGTTTTTGACCAGCAGGATATTGGCCGGGATCTGGGGCACTTCGCCCGAGGCAAAGCCCAAGGGCAACAACCGCGCGTCGGGATTGCAGGCGCGCAGCGCTGCTTTGAACTGATCCCCGCCCACCGGGTCATAGACCACATCAGCGCCGCCGAGATCTTTGACAAAGGTGCGAATGTCGCCTGTCTCAGAATCCAGCAGATGATCGGCACCAGCGGCCTTGCAGATCTCAAGCTTGGCCGCCCCCTGGCGCAGGCGATGACCTCAGCGCCCATAAGTTTGCCCAATTCAACCGCCGTCAGCCCAACGCCGCCAGACGCGCCCAGCACCAAGAGCCGTTCACCCGGGCGCATGCGCGCTTTGTAATCCAGCGCCACGTGGCTGGTGCCGTAGGCCACCAGAAAGGCCGCCGCATCAACGGCAGACATCTCATCCGGGATCGGCACACAGATGTCCGCCGGAATGGCCGCATATTCCGCAAGCCCGCCAAAGCCGGTGTAGGAGGCAATGCGCTGCCCCGGTCCAAGGCTGGTCACATTTGCCCCCACCTCAACCACGGTGCCTGCCAGTTCCATGCCAATGGTGAAAGGCAGGGCAGGTTTTTCCTGGTACGTGCCTTTGATCAGCAGCGTATCGCCAAAGTTGAGGCCACAGGTGTCAATTTGCACCAGAACTTCTTCCGGGCCGGGGGTTGGGCGGTCCACGTCCTGCAGGGTAAGCGGCGTGTCATAGGCGGTGACTTGCATGGCGCGCATTTGAACGATCCTTTCTGAAGGTTCCGCGCACTTGGCCAATTTTGTGCGCCGAACACAAGTAGCCTTGCGCGCCGCTTATCCAGTGAAACGCAAGGTCACGCGCAAACCGGGCGCGTTATCCTCCAGCGTCAGCGTGGCATCATGCAAGCTGGCCACCGCCTCCACCAGGCTGAGGCCCAGACCATGGCCCGGCGTGTTGCGGCTGCGGTCCAGACGATAAAGACGCTGGCGCACCTTTTCACGTTCCTCAGCCGGGATGCCGGGGCCAGTGTCTGCAATGGCCAGCACGGGGCCTGCATCTTCAGCCCCAAGCGTTATCCGCACGATGGTGCCATCTGGTGTATGGCGCAGCGCGTTTTCGATCAGGTTGGAAAGCATCTGACCCAAAAGCGCCTTGTCACCCTGTACCCAAGCGGTCTGCACCTTGCTTTCAAGACGCAAAACGTGGCCCGTTTCCGTGGTGCTGGGCTCAAACACATCGACAACGGTTTGGCACAACGCATTGAGGTCCACGCGTTCAAACCGCGCTTTCGGAGATCCCGCCTCAACCTGCGCCAATTGCAGAAGCGATTGAAAGACGCGGGTCATTTCGGCCACTTCCTTCTGGGTCTTTTCGACCAACTGCGCCGATGCATCGTTGCCTTGCATCTGCGCGTCCAATTCTTCGAGGTGCAAAGCGACGCGCTGCAACGGGGTTTTCAGATCATGCGCGATGTCTGATGAAACACCCTTCAGCGCCTTCATCTGCCCCTCTTGTGCGCTGGCCATCTGGTTCAGCTTCACGCCAATCTGAACCATGTCATCAGACCAGCGCGGCCCGATCTGAACGCGGGCGCCCAAATCTCCGCTCGTCATCCGGTCAAGTGCTGCGTTGACCACCTCAACATGTCGTTTTGAACGGCGCGCCAGGATCAGCCCCCCAGAGAGCGCGATAAGAACTGTGGGCAACAGGCTGATGACAAGGATGTTCACAAACACACTGCCAAGCGCCTCGATCTCAGCCCGGCTGCGCGCCACCGTGATCAGCCCGCCATAAAGCGTATCGGTCAGCGACAGGTAGCGGCCTTCGAACTCAGCACGTTCCGGGTTGAGCGAGAAGATATGAAACCCCTCATCGTCCCGCGCGATGGCCCCATTGCCAAAAATGCGCCCCGACGGTGCGATGTAGCTGAGGATCAGGCGGTTGGGGTCAGCTTCTTTGGATTCTGCATCCACCAACAGCGCCACGGCACGCGCGTTGGGGGCCGCACGAAACCCGGCAAGGTCCTGGTTCAGATCCGCTCGGATGGTTTCTTCAAATGAGGCTTGGGTAACGGCATAGCTGGCCGCAAGGCTGAGCAATGAGATGAGCGCGAAGAGGGAGACCAGCAAAACCGCAAGCCTGAGGGGCATCGACCGCCAGAGTTCCGCCACCCGTAAGCTCATGCGGCGATCCGGTACCCGGCGCCGCGGATCGTTTCAATCAGATCACGCGCAAAGGGTTTGTCCACCTTGGCGCGCAGACGGCTGATATGTGTTTCGACAACGTTGGTGCCGGGGTCAAACCCAATGTCCCATACGCTTTCCAGCAACATCGTCCGGGTCTGCACCCGGCCCTTGCGGCGCAGCAGATGCTCCAGCAGCGCAAATTCACGCGGCAAGAGATCAATCTTGGCAGCCCCCCGCGTGACCTGGCGGGTGATCAGGTTCATCTCCAGGTCCCCGGCACGCAAAACCGCCTCAGCCTCCAGCGTTTGGGGGCGCCGTGCCAGGGCTGCAACGCGGGCCGAAAGCTCTCCAAAGACAAAGGGTTTTGCCAGATAATCATCTGCCCCGGCCTGCAGCCCTTCGATGCGGTCATCCACCTCACCCAGAGCGGTCAACAGAAGGACGGGCGTTGTATTGCCCGCCCCGCGCAGGGTTTTCAGAACGCTCAACCCATCGAGTTCAGGCAACATCCGGTCCAGCACAATGACGTCATATCCACCAGAGGCCGCCGCGATCAGCCCGGCTTTGCCATCCTCAAGCAAATCGACCACATGGCCTTCTTCCCGCAAGCCCCGCGCAATATAGGTGCCTGTGGTGGCGTCGTCCTCTATCACCAGCAGTTTCATGGGTGCTACGTCCTTTCTGTCGCCTCCCTTATATAGAGGTGACAGATGGATCAGGAGGGCGTGTTACAAATTTGTATAGCCAGCCCCATCACGCTGTAAGACTGGCCCGCCATATCCAGCCCCATCACGAACCATTGGATGAGGCTCCTTCATGCGTAACGTATTTTCCCTATCAAACCGGACCACAACCGCGGCCCTAACCGCGGCGATGTTGTCTGCTGTTGCACTTACCTCAGTTCCCGCGCCCGCATTCGCTGTGCCGCCGGGGGGCTATGCCGATCTGGTAGAAGAAGTGACACCTGCGGTGGTCTTTATTGAGGTGACTGGCAAAGCGCAGGCCGCGTTGGAGCAAACGCCGCGCAATATGCCGCCACAGATGCGCCGCTTCTTTGAAGACTTCACCCCAGGTCAACGCGGACCAAGCCAGGGGCTGGGATCTGGTTTCATCATCTCAGAAGACGGGCAGATCGTGACCAATCACCACGTGATTGCGGGCGCTGAGACGGTCACAGTGACCTTGACGGACGGGCGCAAGTTAGAGGCCGAGGTCATCGGCTCTGACCCGATGACCGACATTGCCTTGCTGCAGGTCGCGGCAGATGCGCCATTGCCAACGGTGGATTTTGGCACCTCAACAGGGTTGCGCGTTGGCGATGAGGTTGTCGCGGTTGGCAACCCCTTTGGTCTGGGCGGCACGGTGACGTCGGGCATCATCTCAGCACTGTCGCGCGACATCCGGTCAGGCCCTTTTGACGATTTCATCCAAACAGATGCTGCGATCAACCGGGGCAATTCTGGCGGGCCTTTGTTTAACAACGCAGGTGACGTGATCGGCGTGAACACCGCCATCATCTCGCCCGGGGGCGGATCGGTGGGCATCGGCTTTGCCGTTCCCTCAGATCTGGTGCAGACGGTGGTTGCCGATCTTGCCGATGATGGAGAGCTGGCGCGCGGCTGGTTGGGCGTGCAGATCCGGCCCATGACCGAGGAAGTCGCCGCCGTGTTGGGCTATGACGCGCCCAAAGGTGCTGTGATTGAGGCCGTGACCGCAGACAGCCCCGCTGAGGACGCTGGCCTGCGCAAAGGCGATATCATCCTCAGCTATGCGGGCGAAGAGATCAGTGATTTGCGCGATCTGACCCGTGCTGTGGCCACCACCACACCCAAGGACGCCGCTAAGATCACCCTGCTGCGCCGGGGCGAGACCTTGACGCTGGGTGTGACCATCGGCGTGCTGGATCCAGAGGCCGCCTGACCCCAACAGACCCCGATTCCCCCAGTATCACCCAATCGGGGTCTGAGGCCCTGCGCATCGCCAGCGCGGGGCCACGTTTCATGCCCTGAAACGTCGTATAGGGCCCTCTGGAGCGCTCAAGATACCTTGGCATGTCGATTTTCGACGATTTCGGTCGGATTTCGGTCCGGTTTCCCTTGAGAAAGGCAAGCAAGTAACACAGATATAGCCGAACTTCCAAAGACCCTGATCAGGAGTTCGCGTGTCCCTCTTCCTCATCGTCGCCTTGCCCTTTCTGGGCGCTTTGCTGCCGGGTCTGATGTACAACGCAGGGCGTCAGGCCTGTGCTGGCGTCACCTTTACTGTCACACTTGCCGCCTTTATCGGCCTGCTGACCAACCTGCCTTACGTGCTGGCGGGCGATGTGGTGACCACCGGCGTGGATTGGTTGCCCGGTTTGGGGCTGAACGTGAACCTGATGCTGGACGGGCTTGGGTTCTTTTTCGCGCTGCTGATCCTTGGCATCGGGCTGTTGATCATCACATATGCGCGCTTCTATTTGTCCCGAAACGACAACATGGGCGAATTCTTTACCTATCTGCTGCTGTTCCAAGGCGCGATGGTGGGGATTGTCCTGTCCGATAACATCCTGCTTTTGCTCATTTTCTGGGAGCTGACGTCCCTGTCTTCCTTCCTGCTGATCGGCTATTGGAAACATCTGCCCGAAGGCCGTCAGGGCGCGCGCATGGCGCTTGCCGTGACCGGTATGGGCGGGCTGGCCTTGATCGGCGGGATGCTGATCATCGGCAATATCGTTGGCAGCTTTGACCTAAGCGTCATTTTGCAAAACCGCGAGATGGTCCAGGAAAGCCCGCTGTATCTGCCCGCTCTG
The DNA here is from genome assembly GCF_055693825.1 of Sulfitobacter sp. GN1-4. Lineage (NCBI taxonomy): Bacteria > Pseudomonadati > Pseudomonadota > Alphaproteobacteria > Rhodobacterales > Roseobacteraceae > Sulfitobacter > Sulfitobacter sp. GN1-4. Next base: position 3,550,046 of record NZ_JBVFUQ010000003.1, read on the forward strand.
ATCCTGATCCTGCTGGGGTGCTTCACCAAATCCGCGCAGTTCCCGTTCCATTTCTGGCTGCCCCACGCGATGGCGGCACCGACGCCTGTGTCGGCCTACCTGCACTCAGCCACCATGGTCAAAGCCGGTATTTTCCTGATGGCCCGGATGTGGCCTGTGCTGTCGGGGACGACCGAATGGTTCGTGATCGTCACCAGCGCTGGTCTGATTACCATGGTGCTGGGCGCTGTAATCGCGCTTTTCAAACATGATCTGAAGGCGCTTTTGGCCTTTTCCACGGTCAGCCACCTAGGCCTGATCACCATGCTGCTGGGCACCGGCACGCCCTTTGGCGCGATGGCGGCTGTGTTCCACATCATGAACCACGCGACGTTCAAAGCAGCGCTCTTTATGTCCGCAGGCATTGTCGATCATGAGACACACACCCGCGATATTCGCAAGCTGGGCGGGTTGCGCACCTTGATGCCGGTCACCTTTGTGATCGCCACGGTCGCGTCTCTGTCGATGGCGGGGATCCCGTTCCTGAACGGGTTCCTCAGCAAGGAAATGATGTTGGAGGAAGCCAATCACACCGTGCTCTTTGGCACGCCCTGGTTGGTGCCAACGCTGGCGGTGATCGGCTCGCTCTTTTCAGCTGCCTATTGTTTCCGCCTGATCAGCCACACCTTCCTTGGCCCTGTCAGGGATGATTATCCGGCCAAGCCGCATGATCCGGGTTTTGGCATGTGGGGGCCGCCGGCGCTTTTGGTTGTGCTGGTCGTGCTCATCGGCTGCGCGCCCTTCCTGGTGCAGAACTTTGTCTTCCTGGTGGCCGATGCCGTGATCGGCGACACCGCGAAGCTTGAAGTGAAATACATCAAGATCTGGCACGGGCTGGTGCCTGCGCTCTTTATGTCGATCGCGGCTGTGGTCGGTGGTCTGATTGCGCTGATGCTGTTCAAACCGATGTTGCGCATGTGGGATGCCGCCCCGCGTCCAGAAGCCAAGGTTATCTTTGAAGCCATTGTAGAGGCCGCCGCCGCCCTCGCCCGTGGCATTACCCACGGCCTGCACAATGGCGCGTTTTCACGCTACGCAGCCTTTGCTGCTGTGGCGATCACGGCGGCAGGCTATTACGCCTGGACCACCGGCGTTGTCGGGCCCGCCACGCGCACGCCGCAGGCGGCAGGTGTGGTGGAAATCGCCGGTTGGGCGATGTTGGTGACAGCAACGCTGGGCCTGGTGCTGCTGCACCGCAACCGTTTGCTGTCGCTGATCCTGATTGGCATTGTCGGCCTGATGGTCTCTGTGGGCTTTGTGTTCTTTAGCGCACCGGATCTGGCGATGACGCAGATCACCGTCGAAGTTGTCACCATCATTCTGCTGCTCTTGGCGCTGAATTTCCTGCCCAACCGCACACCAGAAGAAAGCAGCGTGCTGCGCCGGATGCGCGATGGCGCGGTGGCGATTGCGGGCGGGCTTGCCACCTTTGCGATGGCCTATCACTTCTTGCTGCGCGACGCAGTGACCACGCCCATCTCAGAATTCCACCTGGCCAATTCCTATAAAGGCGGCGGTGGCACCAATGTGGTGAACGTGATCCTGGTGGATTTCCGTGGCTTTGACACCTTTGGCGAGATCATCGTGCTGGGCATCGCCGCTCTGCTGATCTTCGCCCTGACCGAGACTTTGCTGAACGGCCCTGTGCGCGCCCGTCTGCTGAACCGCAGACCGGATCAGCCGATTGCGGGTGATGCCCATCCGATGATGATGGTGGTGCTGACACGGGTGATCATGCCGGTTGTCCTGCTGGTTGGTTTCTATATCTTCCTGCGCGGGCATAATGAGCCGGGGGGCGGGTTCATCTCGGGCCTTGTCGTCTCCATCGCGGTGGTGATGCAGTACATGGCCAGCGGCTTTAGCTGGACAACAGCGCGGCTGCGCTATCCCTACCATGGGATCATTGGTGCAGGCGTTCTGATCGCGGGTCTGACCGGGATCGGGTCGTGGTTTGTAGAAAAGCCATTCCTGACGTCTGACTTTACCTATGTCCGCATTCCGCCCTTCAACGAATTTGAGCTGGCCACGGCGGCGCTCTTTGACCTTGGCGTTTTCCTGGCTGTGGTCGGTGCGGTGATGCTGTCGTTGGAGAGCTTTTCGCGGCTGGCACGCCGCGCCCATGTGAAAGACAGTGAACACGCCATGGATATTGACCCATCCCGCGATGATCCGGATCCCATTGATCCGGCCAGCCCAAAAGCGGAGGGCGCGTAAGATGGGACTTGAACTGCTTGTTGCCTCAGCCATCGGCATTCTGACCGCTGCAGGGATTTATCTGACCCTGCGACTGCGGACTTTCCCGGTGATCCTGGGCATTTCGCTGCTGACCTATGCGGTGAACGTGTTTCTTTTTGCCTCGGGTCGGTTGGCGGTGGGCGCACCGCCCATCCTGACCAATGCCACCACCTATACCGATCCGCTGCCGCAGGCGCTGGTTCTGACCGCGATCGTGATCTCATTCGGGATGACGGCGGTTGTGGTGATGATCGCCCTGGGGGCGTTTCTTGGCGCGGATGACGACAGCGTCAACGATCCCGCCCAGGAAGATACGCAGGAAGGAGAACGGTCATGATGCACTGGATCATCCTTCCGATTGTTCTGCCCTCTCTGCTGGCCCCCTTCATTGTGCTGGCGGCGCGCTATCACATGGGCATCCAGCGGGTGTTCTCTGTTGCTGGCGTTATTGCGCAGATCGTCCTGGCGGCGGGCCTGGCCTGGGCCACTTCTGACGGTACTGTTCTGCTGTATCAGCTGGGCGATTGGGCCGCGCCGTTTGGCATTGTCGTCGTGGGCGACAGGTTGAGCACGATGATGATCCTGCTCACCGCTGTGCTGGCGCTTTTTGTGCTGCTTTACGCCATTGGGTCCGGCTGGGATGAGCGGGGGCGGCACTTCCATGCGCTGTTCCAATTCCAGTTGATGGGCATCCTTGGGGCGTTCCTGACCGGTGACCTCTTTAACCTCTTTGTTTTCTTCGAGGTCCTGTTGATCGCCTCTTACGGTCTGATGATCCACGCTGGCGGTGAAGTGCGGCTGCGCGCCGGGGTGCAATATGTGCTCTTTAACCTCATCGGCTCCACGCTGTTCCTGTTTGCGCTGGGGGCGATTTATGCCCAGACCGGCACGCTGAACATGGCAGATCTGGCCCAGCGGGTGGCGCTTATTGATCCTGCGGATACCGTGGGCATCCGTCTGGCTGCGGTTTTGTTGCTGCTGGTCTTTGCGATCAAGGCCGCGGTGGTGCCGCTGCATTTCTGGCTGCCGTCAAGCTATGCTGAAGCGCCCGCACCTGTGGCCGCCCTGTTTGCGATCATGACCAAGGTCGGGGCCTATGCGATCATCCGGGTCTACACGATGGTCTTCTCACCCGAGCTTGAAGTGACAGCGGGCTTGCACACCACCTGGCTTTTGCCAGCAGCACTTGCGTCTCTGGCCATTGGGATGATTGGTGTGCTGGGCGCGAAAAAACTGGACCGGCTGGTAGCGTTTTCGGTCATTGGGTCGATGGGCATGGTGATGGTATCCATCGCGATGTTCACGCCTGCGGGGATTTCAGCAGCGCTGTATTACATCGTGCATTCCACACTGGCCGCCGCAGCTCTGTTTCTGATCGCGGATCTGGTGCGGGCCGGGCGGCCCTCGCTTGCGCTGACGGCGATGCCGCCGGTTGCGGGCGCTGCCCTGACATCCGCGCTGTTCTTTACCGCAGCCATCGCGATGACGGGCCTGCCGCCCTTGTCGGGCTTTGTGGGCAAGCTGATGATCCTGGATGCAGGCTTTGACACGCCACTTGCGGCGTGGATCTGGGCCGTCATCCTCACCTCCAGCTTGATCAGTGTTGTTGGATTTGCCCGTGCCGGTTCAGTGGTGTTCTGGAAAGCCAAATCCATCACGCCGGATGAAGGCGCTGAGACATCCGCCCCCCCAGCACATTGTCTTATGCCGCCGTTGGCGGGCTGATCGCGCTTTTGATTGCGCACACTGTCTTTGCCGGTCCGATTTATCGCTACACTGAACAAACCTCAGCCGCGCTCTTTGCACCGGAGCCCTATATCTCCACCGTGGTGGACACCCCCGGCAAACTAAGCAAGCCGGCCAAAGACGGTGAGAAGGAGGACAAATAGATGACACGCGCATTGCATTGGCTGTTCCCGCATCCGCTGCTGACGGTCCTTTTGGCCATCGTCTGGGTGCTTTTGCAGAATTCGGTCAGCGCGGGCATGGCTGTCTTCGGCCTGATCCTGGGCATCATCATTCCCAAAATCACTGAGATCTGGTGGCCCGAACGCCCCAAAGGCATCGCGGTGGGCAAGTTCATCAGCTACTCTTTGATCGTGATGTGGGACATCATCGTGGCCAACCTGCAAGTGGCCTGGATCGTGCTGACCAAACCCAACGCCAAGCTTAAGCCTGCTTGGATCGTGATCCCGCTTGAGCTGCGCCAGCCTGAGGCGATTACGATTTTGGCAGGCACCATCACGCTGACCCCTGGTACGGTCTCAGCCGATTTGTCTGACGAAGGGCACAGCCTTTTGGTGCATGTGCTGCACACCGATGATCCCGAGGCTGAGCGGGACACGATCAAAGAACGTTATGAACGCCGGTTGAAGGAGATTTTCGCATGACAGCCGCAGAGGGTTTCCTGAACGCTGCGTTGATCTTTGCCTTTAGCGCGGTGGCGATATCGCAGGTGATGTGCATGGTGCGACTGGTGATTGGCCCCGCCGTGGGCGACCGGATCCTGGCGCTGGATACGATGGTGGTAAACGCCATTGGTCTGATTGTGCTCTTGGGCATCGCCCAGGGCAGCGAAATCTATTTTGAGGTCACGCTGATCATCGCAATGCTCGGATTTGTGTCGACCGTGGCCTATGCCCGGTTTGTGCTGCGGGGGGACATCATCGAATGAGCCTGGATGTGATCGGACTATATGCGACAGCCTTGCTGTTGATCATCGGCGGATGCTTTGCCCTGGTTGGGGCCATCGGCTTGCTGAAATTCAATGACCCTATGACCCGCCTGCACGCCCCCACCAAGGTGGGTACGGTGGGCATTGGTGCGCTGCTGGCGGCCTCTTTGGTCTATGCTTTCACAACGGCGGATGGATCGATCCATGAGCTGTTGATCATGGCGTTCCTGTTTGTCACCGCGCCTATTTCTGCAAATTTCATTGCAAAGGTGAACATCCACAAAGGCACCTGTGAGACGCCGCCATCCCCGCCTGAGGATGACACCTGGTCTACGCTGAACACACCGGATCAGGATGCCAACCCAGCGGCGGAGCCTGCGAAACCCTGACCTTACCGGGGTGCCATGCGGATGGCCCCGTCCAGTGCGGATGACCTCACCGTTGAGCATGGGGTTGTCCAGGATGTGGCACACCAACTTGCCGTATTCGGCAGGATCGCCCAAACGGGACGGGAATGGCACCTGTTGGCCCAGTGACGTCTGCACATCCTCAGGCAGCCCTTTCAGCAACGGCGTCAGGAACAAGCCGGGTGCGATGGTGCAGATGCGCACGCCTTTATCTGCCAGATCCCGTGCCATCGGCAAGGTCATGCCCACGATGCCGCCTTTGGACGCGGCATAGGCCACCTGGCCGATCTGCCCTTCGTAGGCCGCAACCGAGGCGGTGTTGATCACCACGCCGCGTGCGCCGGCAGGGGCCATCGGGTCTGCCGCCACCATATGGGCCGCAGCCTGAGAGGCGCAGATAAACGAGCCGATCAAGTTAACGCCAATGACCTTGGCGAAGACATCCGGGTCATGAGGTTCGCCCCGCGACACGGTTTTTGCAGCAGGCCCGATGCCTGCGCAATTGACCAACACGCGCGGCGTTCCGACCTCAGCAACAACCGCTGCCATGGCCGCTGACACGCTGGCCGCATCCGCGACATTCACGTTGTGATAGGTCCCGCCCAACTCTTGGGCCTTGGCGGTGCCCAAAGCATCATTGAGATCGAAAATAGCAACTTTCAGCCCCGCCTGCGCCAAAGCCTCGGCACTGGCCGCCCCCAATCCTGAGGCCCCACCCGTGACAATCGCGACGCTACCTGCCCACATTTCCATTTCCCGCTCCCTCTCTTGCTGGCTGCTGCAGGCATAGTTTTTCACACACAGGCAGGCAAGAGGCGGGCAGGGTTTTAGCCTTGCTTAAGACTTGTCCTCTACCGTCGGTCGCGGGTGATGGAGAGTAACATGAACGCAGCAACGCAGGTTCTGGACTTTGAAGATGGCACAACCATGTCTTCGTGGCAGGCCGCCCAGTTTTTGAAAAAGGTAACGGACATTGTTCCGAGCATTATCTACATTTTCAACGAACAAACCCAGTGCAACGAATATTCGAACCGCTCCGTGGGTGAGGCGCTTGGCTACAGCGCCCAAGAAGTACAAGAAATGGGATCAGAGGTGATGCCCCGCTTGTGCCACCCGGATGATATTGACCGGATCAGTAAACATTTTAGCGATATCTCCGCGTTGGAGGATGGCGAAGTGGCGCAGCTGGAATACCGGATGAAGGCCAAAGATGGCGAATGGGTCTGGCTGATTTCCTATGACACCGTTTTTGACCGCGACGATTTGGGCAACGTGGTGCGTCACATCGGCGTCGCCTCTGACATCACCAAACAAAAACTAGCCGAGGAAAAAGCGCAGGCAGAACATCGCAAATCAGAAGCGGTGAACGACGAATTGCGCACCTTTTCCTATTCGGTGTCGCATGATCTGAAATCCCCCTCCAACACGCTGGGCCTGTTAATGCGGGAATTGTTGGACACACATCAAGAGACACTGAACCAAGATGCGCAATACCTCGTCCAAATGGCACTGGAAACGGCGGGGCGCATGGGGCGGCTGGTGGATGATGTGCTGCACTACACCCAGGTCGTCAATCAGGCACTGCACATGCAGACCGTTGACCTGGGCCAGATCGTGTCCGACATCGAGGCCGATTTGCGCGGCCTGCTACAAGAAAGTGGCGCGCGGATTCATGTAGCTGACTTGCCGATGGTGCGCGGTGATCACACCCAGATCCGGATCTATCTGCAAAACCTGATTGAGAACGCCGTCAAGTTCCGCAAAGAACATCATCCTCTTGTTGTGCGCATTGAGGCACATCTGACGGCCATGGCCAAAACATGCGCACTGTCTGTTACGGACAACGGGATCGGGATTGACCCCCAGCGGCATGATCAGGTGTTTCAACTGTTCAAACGTCTGCAACAACCCACTGAGGTAAGCGGCACGGGTCTGGGGCTTGCCATCTGTCGGCGCATCGCGGCGAACCACGCCAGCGACATCACCCTCACCTCCGCTTTGGGCGAAGGCGCAACCTTTAGCATGGAAGTGCCCTTAGCATGACCGAAACCAGCACATACCCGATTGAGACGCTGATGCTGATCGACGACAGCGAAATTGATCAGATGATCTATCGCCGGATCGCAAACAAATCTGGCCTGGTGGGCAACCTCATCCAGTTTATGGACGCGACCATGGCGCTGGCCCATCTGCAAGACCCCAACAGCGCGCGGCCTGATCTGATCCTGTTGGACATCAATATGCCCGGGATGGACGGCTTTGAATTTCTCAAAGAAGCCACAGACAGATTGGGCGCATCGCTTTGCCCCATCGTTGTGATGTTGACCACCTCGCTCAACCCAGAGGATGAAATCCGCGCCCGGACGTTTGAGATGGTGAAGGATTTTCTGAACAAGCCACTGACCGGTGAGCAGCTATTGTGTCTAAGCAGACTGGTAGCGCGGCAAGATAATTAACTCGCGCAGACGTCGCGAACACAAGGTCCAGATGCCGCTTGCATGCTTCTGTGCCGCACAAAAGTGCGTTAGCACTTTGGCATGAGCTTCTTTCACAAAACCCCCGCCCAGCAAGCTGCCGTTCTTCAAAGCCTGGAAGATTTCCCCTGGCCAAGCGATGATGCGGACACCCCCACCGCGCTGCTGGAGCAGTGTCCGGCCGCCGCAATCACGCCGCTGACGTCCCTCAGCCCCTTGGCCCGCGAAATTGGTCTGGGCGAGATCCACGTCAAAGATGAACGCGGGCGCATGAACCTTGGCAGCTTCAAGGCTTTGGGCGCGGCCTATGTCATCGCGCACGAGGCGCAACAGGGCCGGGCAAAAGGGCAGACGTTTGTGACGGCAAGTGCGGGGAACCACGGCATGTCCGTGGCCGCAGGCGCTGCCGCTTTTGACGCCAAATCAGTCATTTACCTGGCCCAAACCGTACCTGAGAGCTTTGCCGACAGGCTGCGCGCCAAAGGCGCTGAGGTTGTCCGGCACGGCGCAATTTACGAGGAAAGCATGCAAGGCGCGGCCCAAGCGGCAGAAGCCAACGGGTGGGTCTTGCTGTCCGACAGCTCTTGGCCCGGCTACACGACACTGCCGCACCGCTTGATGGAAGGGTATCTGGCGCTGATGCAAGAAGCGGTCACGCAGATGCCGCAGGCCCCAACCCATATCTTTTTGCAAGCAGGTGTGGGCGGGCTGGCTGCCGCGGCGGCCTGTTACGCACGCAAGGTCTGGGGCAGCACGCCGCAGATCATCGTGGTAGAGCCAGAAGCAGCACCTGCCCTTTATGGCTCCGTCCAAGCGGGATCGGCGCAAATCATGGACGGGCCGGTTTCCGACATGGGGCGGCTGGACTGCAAAGAGCCATCCTTGATCGCACTCAAAGGGCTGGCGCGGGATGCTGACGGTTTTCTGCTGATCAGCGAAGAAGAAGGCGCCGCCGGTGCCGCAACCGCCGCTGCGCACGGCATGCCCACCACCCCATCGGGCGGCGCGGGTCTGTCGGGGCTGCTGAAAGCCGCCCGGATGCCGGGTGAGTTTGGCCTTGGCCCAGACGCGCGGGTGATGGTCATCCTAAGCGAAGGACCCGAAGCGTGACGCCGCCCACCCGCGGATTTCCGGATGCTGAGTTTGCGGCAAGAACCGCCGCTGCCCAGGACAGGATGCGCGCAATTGGCCTTGATGCGCTGCTGCTCAGCACCGAGGTTGAGGTGCGCTATTACACAGGATTTCTGACCCGTTTTTGGGAAAGCCCTACCCGACCCTGGTTTGTGGTGCTGCCCGCCATGGGCACGCCCATCGCCGTCATCCCCGCCATTGGTGCCCATTTGATGGGGCAGACCTGGCTGACAGACATCCGCACCTGGCAGTCGCCAGATTACGACGACGACGGTGTGACCGCCCTGTCTGACACCCTGCGGGAGGTTGTGCCCAAGGGCGGCAAGATCGGCCTGGCCAGCCACCTTGAAAGCCACCTGCGGATGCCGATTACGGATTTCCGGCGTCTGCGTGGCCAGCTTGGCGACCGCGACATCGTGAGCGATCAGCGGATCACATTCGATCTGCGGCAGATCAAGTCCGCCGCTGAGATTGCCAAGATTGAGCAGGCCACCGGCATCGCCAATCGCGCCTTTGACCGGGTGCATGAAATTGCCAATCAGGGCACACCGCTTTCTGAGGTTTTCCGCAATTTCCAAAGGCTCTGCCTGGAGGAAGGCGCGGATTGGGTGCCCTATCTGGCCGGGGCGGCAGGGCAAGGGGGATATGGCGATGTCATCTCACCCGCAACGGATGCGCCCCTGCAGGCGGGCGATGTTCTGATGCTGGACACCGGATTGGTTTGGGATGGCTATTTCTGCGATTTCGACCGCAACTATAGCCTTGGCCCGCCAAACAGTGCTGTGGCAGACGCCCATGCCAGTTTGATCAAGGCGACCCAGGCCGCCTTTGAAATCGCCCGTCCAGGCGCGCGTATCTGCGATCTATTTGCCGTGATGAACGCCACCCTGAACCCCGGCCAAAGCGGGTCGGATGCGGGGCGTCTGGGCCATGGCTTGGGCATGCAGCTGACCGAAGGTCCGTCGATCATCCCGGCTGATCACACAACATTGGCACCCGGCATGGTCCTGACACTTGAGCCGGGGATCACCTTGGCGGATGGCAAGATCATGGTGCATGAAGAGGACATCTTGATCACCGAAGGCGCGCCGCGCTTTCTGTCGGCCCCGCAAACCGCTGACATGAGGGTGCTGTGATGGACCTGCCGTATTCGCTTAGCTCAGGCCACCCCATGCAACTTGGGATGATCGTGCTGCAATCGGATGAAACCCTGGAGGCGGATATGCGTAGGCTACTGCCGCCGGAGGTGGAGCTTTTGGTGTCGCGCGTGGAATCGGGAACCGTGCTGAGCCAGGACATGATCGCCGCCATGGAAGGCAGGCTGACCGCATCGGCACGCCTCTTGCCGCAAGACAGCCGCTTTGGCACCGTTGGATACGGCTGCACCTCAGCCTCGGCCCAGATCGGCAGCGACAGGATTGCCGCGCGCATTCAGGACGGTGTTCAAACACAACACGTCACCAACCCCGTGGCCGCATTGATCGCCGCTTGCGGTGCGCTGAACGTGACTTCCTTGGGATTGGTCAGTCCTTACGTCGCCAATATCTCTGACCAGTTGCGCAAAGTGTTGCAGGCGGCGGGGATTGAGGTAGCTCAGTTCGGGAGCTTCAACGAACCGGTGGAGGCCAACGTGGTCCGCATCACGCCCGCCTCTTTGCACCGTGCGGGCGCGCTGGTTGGGGCACATGAGGCATGTGATGCCGTCTTTTTGTCCTGCACCAACCTGCGCACGCTCGACGTGATTGCGCAGATGGAGGATGAGTTGGGCAAGCCCGTGCTCAGCAGCAATCAGGTCTTGGCCTGGCACATGCTGAAGCTGGCCGGCGCCAAGGCAGCCCCGGATGCACCGGGACGCCTTTGGCGTTGTTAGCTGGGTGACATGCCCCGCAACCGCTCAGACCGGCGGCGCAGCAGCTCCACCACAAAGAGCAGGATAACCGAGAGCGTGATCAGGATGGTCGCCACCGCCAGGATGGTGGGGCTGATCTGTTCGCGCAGGCCGGTGAACATCTGCCACGGCAGTGTTTTCTGACCCGCAGAGCCGACAAAGAGCACCACAACCACCTCATCAAATGAGGTGATAAAGGCGAAAAGCCCGCCCGAGACGACGCCCGGCAAGATCAATGGCATCTGCACCCGGAAAAAGGTGGTGACCGGCCCTGCCCCCATGTTCGCCGCAGCCCGCGTCAGCGAGCGGTCAAAGCCCACCAGCGTCGCGGTCACGGTGATGATCACAAACGGAATGCCCAAGGCCGCATGGGCCAGCACAACGCCGATGTAGGTGCCGGTGAGCGTGAACGGCAGCTCAATCGACAAACCGAAGGGCAACGGGATGTAGGGGTTGGAATAAAAGAAATACATGCCCGTGGCGGAAATGATCAGCGGCACGATCATGGGCGAGATCAGGATCGCCATGATCCCGCGCCGAAAGGGCACGTGGCTCTGGCTCAGACCAATGGCGGCCAGGGTGCCCAAAGACACCGACAGCAACGTGGCCACCGGCGCAATCTTGAGTGAGTTCTGCAAGGCCAACTGCCAATCGGAGTTGGTAAAGAAATCCTCATAATGCTTGAGCGAATACCCCTCAGGGTCAAAGGCCAGCATCTCAGGCGTGAAGGTAAAGAAATCCTGCGCGTTGAACGACAGCGGGATAATCACCAGGATCGGCGCGATCAGGAAGAAAAAGATCAACCCACAGATCACCCGGAAACTATAGTGCCAGATGCGTTGGCCGGTTGTCGCATATGGTGGCAATGCGCTCATGGATCAGCCCCCCAGCTTCACGTTGTCGATGCCCACGATCTTGTCGTAGACCCAGTAAAGGATCAGCACGACCGCCAGCAGAATACTACCCAGCGCCGCTGCCAAACCCCAGTTCAAAGAGCTGGAGATGTGATAAGCAATCCGGTTGGAGATAAAGACACCTTTGGTCCCGCCTACCAGTTCCGGCGTGATGTAATAGCCAATCGCCAGAATGAACACGAGGATACAGCCCGCCCCGATGCCCGGCACCGATTGCGGGAAGTAGACGCGCCAGAACGCGGTCCAGTTCGTGGCCCCCAAGGATTTGGCCGCCCGAAGATAGCTGGGCGGGATCGTCTTCATCACCGAATAAAGCGGCAGGATCATGAAGGGCAGCAGGATGTGCGTCATCGCGATGATGGTGCCGGTCTGGTTGTTGATCAGCTCAAGCCGGTTGCCGTCAGAAACGATGCCAATCCACACCAGCGTGTCGTTGATCACCCCTTGCTGCTGCAAAAGCACTTTCCAGGCTGAGGTTCGCACCAAAAGCGAGGTCCAGAAGGGCAGCAGAACCAAGATCATCAGCAGGTTCGCGGTGCTATCACGCAGGTTGGCCAGAAGCCAAGCGATGGGATAGCCCAAAAGCACGCACATGCCGGTGATGGCCATCGACATGATCATCGTGCGGATAAAAAGCGTGATGTAGATCTGCTCATTCTCGGGCCGCGCTTCGGCCCCATCGGGGCCTTTCAGCATGTCGATGGAGTTCAGGAAATAGCCGTCTGTATAGACCGGCGAATAGGTCTTGATCGTTTGCCAGACCTCCGGGTCAAGCCAATCATCGTCAATGTCTTCAAAGGCCGCGCGCAGGGACACAGGCTCTACGCCTGACAGATCCACGTTAACGGGCAGCGTGCCGCCGTTGGTGGCGTCTTGGTAAAGCGCGGTAAAGACGAAATCCCATGGCTCTTCTTCCAGAGGGTCGTCGCCTTCGGCTTCAACAATCATCTGCGCCCAGCCATCATAGGCCGAGGCCGTCAGCGGCAGAGCGGTTCGAATGCTGTCATCCGCCATCCAGGTGGCCCACTGAGCGGGGTCGGCATAGGCGGGATCGGCATCTGTGAAGGCATCTGTATAGGTATCTGTATCAAAACGCCCCACACGCCGACCGGATTTTCGGAAAAGCGATGCGATGCCGGTGGTTTCATAGTTCAGGCGCGAGCCGACCCGCGTATGTTTCTTGTATTCCGCCGCCAGGGCAATGTCTGTGTAAAGCGCCGAAAAAACAGCCTCTCCTGGGGCCTCTTCTGAGGTCGCATCCCACTGCTCAAGCGCCACAACGGTGCGCGGCAGGGTTTCTGAGACGATCTCATTTTCGACAGAGCGGAACAACATGTCCGCAATGGGCATCACAAAAGACACCAGGATAAAGATCAGCAAAGGCGCGATCAGCGCGAGCGCCCGCAACTTTTGGCGGCGCAACGCGCGGTTCAGCGACGCTTTGAGCGGCCGACCATCGGCGGCCAGCATTGGACCGGATGTGGCATCTGTCACGGGTTATGTCCCTTCAACGACGAGGATCGTGCTGTCAGCACAGCGCCGCCGGATTTCGGCAACCTCTTGATATTCTGGATCGTCATAGGCCGCCTTGGCGGCGTCAAAACTGTCAAATTCAATCACCACGGTGCGCTGACCAGCGTCACCTTCCAGCACCTCTTGCTGTCCGCCTCTGACGACAAAGCGCGCCCCATGCGATTGCAGGATCGGCGTGTCGCGGCGCACATATTCCGGATACCCCTCAGGGTCAGTGACGGTGATATGGCCGATGATATAGCCCTTGGGCATGACGCGATCCTTTTAGTAGCGTGCCGCAGCCCCACCAGTTGGCGGGGCTGCGAACGATAGGTTTACTGGCTCAGCCAGGCCTGGAATTTCGCATCCAGATCATCGCGGTAATCCGCCCACCATTCGTAGTTATACAAGAAGGTGTTCTTGGCGTTGTTGGGATCGGTTGGCATATGTGGTGCCATCTCGATGCCCAGTGTCGCATGCTTGCCGACCAATGGTGCGGAAGACTTACGCGCAGGACCGTATGAGATGTACTTGGCCTGATCGGCAAGACGCTGTGTGTCTGTCGCGAACTTCACATAGTCCAGCGCACGCGCCTGACGCTCTGGGCTGAGGCCCGTTGGGATGATCCAACCATCAAGGTCAAACACCTGCGCATCCCAAAGCATACCCACGGGCTGCTTTTGCTCTTCGATCAGCGCAAACAGACGACCGTTATAGGTGGAGCCCATGACAACTTCGCCATCCGCCAGCAGCTGTGGCGTGTCCGCACCCGCAGACCACCAAATCACATCGTCTTTGATGGTGTCGAGCTTGGCAAACGCCTGCGCCTGACCTTCTTCGGTCTCCAGCACGTCATAGACGTCTTCTTTGGCCACGCCGTCACAGATCAGCGCCCATTCCATGTTGTTGATGGGGCGCTTTTCCAGCGAACGCTTGCCAGGATAGGCGTCTGTGTCGAACACGGCGCAGACGGATGTTGGCGCTGTGTCGCCGACCAGATCGGTGCGGTAGCCGAATGTGGTGGAGTACACGATCTGCGGGATAAAGCAGTCGGATACGATCAGATCGCCAAAGTCATCAGAAGCTTTGGAGCCATCGTCGCCGTCTGCCAGCTGTGTGTCAGGGTCGATCTCAAGCGCCAGACCTTCGTCGCACAGGCGGATCGCGTCAGACGCCACAACGTCAACGACGTCCCATGTGACATTGCCCGCTTCATTCATCGCACGCAGCTTAGCAACCGCTTCGGCAGAGGATTCATCGTTGATGATCTTCACGCCTGTCTTTTCGGCGTAGGGGTCGTGATAAGCCGCTTGCTGAGACGCAGAATAAGCGCCGCCCCAGCTTACGATGGTCATTTCGTCTGCCATTTCTTCGGCGAACGACATTGTTGCCGTCAGCGTCAGGCAGGATGTTGCCATCAGTTTCAATGTGGTTTTCATTTGGTTCTCCCGTTACTTGTTACCCGGTTTGATAATCCAAGGGCGTCGCCCGGGTGACGTCACCCTCTATTCTGATCAAGGCCGGACGCTTAGGCGTCCAAAGCCCGACAGTCTTGTGCCAACCACCCGATTTCGATCTTTTCGCCTGGTTTCAGGCGGCGTTGATCGGGGGCGTTGCGTGTCTTGATGACGAATTCGTCGGTTCCCGCCACGCGCAGGCGAGTGCGGAAAATGTCACCCATATAGATGAATTCCAGCACTTCGGCCTGCAGTGTATGGGCATCACCGCTCAACCGGTCGCTGTTAAACTCAACCCGTTCGGGACGGATGGACACCTTAGTGCGTTCGCCAACGGCACTGACATTCACCGGCACGGCGTCAATGATTTCACCGCTATCCAGCTTGACGATGCAGGTATCGCCTTTGATCTCTTGGATCACACCATCCAGCGTGTTGTTTTCACCGATGAACTGCGCAACAAAGCTGTTTTCGGGCTTTTCATAAAGCTCATCCGGCGGGGCAAGCTGCTGAATTCGGCCATCATCAAAAACCGCCACGCGATCTGACATGGTCAGCGCCTCTGTCTGGTCGTGGGTCACATAAACGGTGGTGATGCCCAGCTCGTGCGCAAGGTTGGTGATCTCAAACTGCAGGGTTTCGCGCAGCTGCTTGTCCAAAGCTCCAAGCGGTTCGTCCATCAGCACCAGCTCAGGCTCAAACACCAGCGCACGGGCCAAGGCGATCCGCTGTTGCTGCCCGCCAGAAAGCTGCGCAGGACGGCGACCTGCAAAGCTGCCCATCTGAACCATGTCCAGCGCGCGCTTTACCTTCTCGTCCCGCTCAGATTTGCCCATCTTGCGCACTTCCAGCGGGAAGCTGAGGTTTTCGGCCACTGTCATATGCGGGAACAGCGCATAGTTCTGGAACACCATGCCGATGCCCCGCTTGTGCGGCGGGATGTTGTTGATCGACACGCCATCCAGCGTGATGTCACCATGTGTCGCTGTTTCAAACCCGGCCAGCATCATCAGACAGGTTGTCTTGCCTGACCCTGATGGCCCTAACATGGTTAGAAATTCGCCTTTTGGCATGGACAGGTTCAGGTCTTTGACGACCAGCGTTTCCCCATCATAGCTTTTTTGCACACGATCAAAGGCGACGAAGGCCCCGTCGGATGTTGGCATTGCAATACTTCCCCATTGTACCTGTCGTCGTTGTGCGCGCAGGACTTATTTTCAGACGTGACTGTGAAACGTCATGGGGAATTTTACAATCAGAAATTCCATGCGCCCCGCCTTGCAGGGGTTTTTTGAGAAATCCCGCCACTGTTCGAGGCATCCATAGGCTTTTCGACTGAAGAAACCAGCAATCACAAAACATTCTCCTGCACGCAAAGCCGCACTTTTGCCTAAAGCTGCGCAATTGCAGATTCTGTGCCAGAGCGGGCCTCGCCTCCCCCCACTCAGCCTCCCATGAGGGGGAAGCGTTCAATAAGCTCAAATCGGCCATCCGCGCGTTCGCCGACAAGAGCGATGGCATCCAGCACAAAGGGGTCAGAAAGCGCGGGCAGTTTTGCCGCCGTCTGCGCCGCCCAACCTTCCAGATCCCCGGCGGGCAAGCGCCCTGTCAGCGTCATGTGAAACCGAAACGCTTCGCAGACATAAGGATAGCCCCATCGCAGCAACAACGCATCCTGTGCGGGCGTCAGGTTGGCCTTGCGGCGTTTAGCAAGTTCGTCCGCCGTCGCGGGGGCGCGAAAGTCGTCCAGCGTCATCACGCAAGCATCCGCCACGCGGCCAAGATCCCCCTGATTTGGCTGCGGAACCAACGCCAAGAACCGGCCCAAACGGGTGATCCCCAGACCTGACGCGTGTGCGGGCTCCGTGCGCGCGGCCAGCGCCCCGACTGCGTCTTTGAGTGCCGCAGCATCTGTGCCGTCAGCCAGGCGAAAGGGCGGTTTCAACGTGCCGTGAAAGCCATACTTGCGGGGGGCCTTGGTCGCCTCGCTCAGCGCAGGCACATCGTAATGCGGCACCGCTTCGCCTGTCAGGACATCCCAGCCCAACCAACGCGCGCCAAAACTGGCGAGAGCACCGGGTGGGGGCAGGTAATAAATGGCGTAGCGCGTGTACATGGCGGCCTCATCTTGCAAGACTGACGCTGCAGGCTTGGCACAGGTTGTGCCCCAGCGAAAGGCATGTGACCAAATCCTAAGCCAATCCTGCAAACCGCTGAAGCCTCTGATTTCACGCCGGGTTGAGTGTTGCGGGCTGATGCACTTCTGCTTTAGGTCTGGCGCATGGAAAATCCGGTTGGGGAATGCTCAACCCCTCAATTGGGAAATGTCGCCACATGAATGCTCTGACCCTTGGTTTGATCGCAGCGCTGTGCTGGGGCATTCACGATGTCACCATCCGCCGTATCAGCCAAACTGCCCCACTGATGGCGACGCTTTTGGGCGTGCTTGTGGTGGGGGCCGCCTTTCAGGTTGTGGTAATGGCCGCGACAGGCAGCTTTACGGCACTGCCGCAGATCGCCGTGATCTATTCTGTCCTGGCGGGCATTGGTTTTCTGCTGGCAAGTGTGTGCCTTTATAACGCCTTCCACCGCGGCCCTGTTCGGATCGTAGCACCCGTGATCGGCAGTTATCCGGTGCTTTCCGTGGCCTTTGCATCGTTTCGCGGCGAAGACATCAGCCCTGTGCAATGGGCCGCTGTCTTGGCGGTGGTGGCCGGCATCGCCATCGTCTCCACGTTTTCAGCGGATGAAGAGGACGCGGAGATTCCAGCGGTTCTACCCACCATCGCGCTCTCGGCCCTGTCTGCCATTGGGTTCTTTGCCACCTTCGCCTTTGGCCAAGAGGCCGCGAAACTTGCGGATGATTTACCCTCCATCCTGATCACGCGGATCACCAGCATCACGCTTTTTCTGCCCGCCTTTCCGCTGCTGGCCTTGCCGTGGTTGCCGGGGCGCGGGGCATTGGTGTTCATTGCGATCATGGGTGTTTTGGACGGCATCGCGTTGCTCTGCGTGATTTCCGCAGGCAGCCTGCCATCGGCACAATATGCCGCTGTGGCCTCATCCACGTTTGGGATGATCACCATTATCCTCGCCTGGATCTTCCTGCGCGAAAAGCTGACCCCGCCGCAATGGCTGGGCTGTGCGGTGGCCTTTGGCGGGATCGGTGTGCTGGCGCTCTGACCGCCAGCTGGATGTGGGCCCAGCGCCCGACACCTCAATCCTCGCCCAGCAACCCGGTGTCAAAACCATCAATCGTGCGCAGGTTCTTTTTGCGCCAGTAGGCTTGCACACCGTCCTCGCCCATTTCAGCGTAATAGGGCTCAAGCTCATCCTCGACGCGGCTTTTTTCAAAGCGCATGATCGGCACGCCGGTGCCGCAAGAGGTTTGCACACCGTCAATTTCGATGTCGAAAATCTGACGACTGCCCGCGAGTTTCGGGAAATCCGCGCAGGCCGTATCCCAGCCTTCATCCCGTGGGTGCAGCACCTGGGCCTTGCCATACAGCCGCAATATCAGCGCATCCCCTTCAAAGGCGCAGAACATCATGGTGATGCGGTTGCATTGCAGAATATGGCCCGCCGTTTCATTGCCACTGCCCGATAGGTTCAACCACCGCAGGTTCCGATCATCCAAAATCCGCAGAGTGTCCGCCCCCTTGGGCGAGACATTGACGCGCCCATCCGGCGCTGCGGTTGCCACAAAGAAAACCGGCTGCCGTTCAATGAACTTGCGCAATGTACCGTTGAGTTTCTGCCCTAATGCCATGTTCGCCCCCTATTTGCGTGAGCGAACATTAGATGAACATCTGGCATCCAACAACGGCTTTGCGCATTGGCCTGCGCGCGGCACGTTACGCGGTGGGAGATGTCCAATCCAACACCACCTTGCCGGAGGTGCCTGACAACATCGCGGCGAAACCGTCCTCATAGGCCTCAACCGGAAACCGGTGGGTGATGACGCGGCTCACATCCAGACCGTTCTGCAGCATCGCGATCATCTTGTACCAGGTCTCAAACATCTCACGCCCGTAGACGCCTTTCAGGGTGATGGCCTTGAACACGATCCGGCTCCAATTGACGGGGGATTGGCCGGGGGGAATGCCCAGCAAAGCGATCTTGCCGCCCATCACCAACGCCTCAACCATCTGGTCCAAGGCCGATTGATTGCCGGACATTTCCAGCCCCACATCAAAGCCTTCTTTCAAGCCAAGCGTATGGGCCACATCGTTCAAGTCTTCTTTGGTGACATCAACCGGGCGCAGGCTGGGCACCACATCTTCGGCCAACCGCAATCGCGCGGGGTTGATATCTGTAATCACAACGTTCCGCGCGCCTGCATGCCGTGCGACGGCCGCCGCCATGATGCCGATGGGCCCCGCGCCGGTGATCAGCACGTCCTCTCCCAACAAATCAAAGCTCAACGCCGTGTGTACCGCGTTTCCAAGCGGGTCGAGGATGGCGCCGATCTCATCAGGGATATCATCGGGTAGCGGCACAACGTTGAAGGCCGGCAGTTTGAGGTATTGTGCAAAGGCCCCCTGTTCGTTCACCCCAATACCGCGGGTGCCCGGATCAAGGTGAAACCGGCCAGACCGGGACTGACGGCTGTCTGTGCCGATCAGGTGCCCCTCCCCTGAACAGCGTTGGCCCAGGCGCAATCCTTCTACGTTCCGGCCAACTTCAACGATCTCACCTGCAAACTCATGCCCGGTGATCAACCCTTGGGGAACGGTTTCTGCCGCCCAGTCATCCCAGTTCCAGATGTGGATATCCGTGCCACAGATGCCGGTCTTGTGCACCCGGATGAGCACTTCGTCAGCGCCAATCTCAGGTACGGGGGCAGAGACGCGCCAAAGGCCCGGTTCAGTTTTGGTTTTCGCCAGCGCGGTCATAGTGTTCTGTGTCATGCGATGGCCCCCAATGCGCGGCCCACTTTCGCAAAGGCCGCCAAGGCCTGATCAAGCTCTGCCCGGGTCAGTCTTGCGTTCATCTGCGTGCGAATGCGGGCCTGCCCGCGCGGCACCACCGGAAAGAAAAAGCCTGAGACATAAACGCCTTCGTCAAACAAGGCAGCGGCCATATCTTGCGCCAACTGCGCCTCGCCCAACATCACTGGAATGATCGGATGCTCCCCCGGCAAAAGATCAAAGCCAAGCGCCGCCAACCCCGCCCGCCAGTAGCGCGCATTCTCAAAAAGCGTGGCCCGCTGATCGGCGCCTTCCTCAACCAGGCGGATGGCCTCAATGCCTGCGGCCACAATGGACGGGGGCAGCGAGTTCGAAAACAGATACGGGCGCGCGCGCTGCCGCAAAAGGTCGATTACCGGTTGCGGCCCCGCGATATATCCCCCAATCGCCCCGCCCAGCGCCTTGCCCAGGGTACCTGTCAGAATATCCACATCCACGCCAAAGTAGTCTGGCGTTCCGGCCCCGCGCGGCCCCATGAACCCCGTCGCATGGCAGTCATCCACCATCACAACCGCGTCATAGGTTTTGGCCAGCCGAGTGATGTCGGGCAGATTTGCCAGATAGCCGTCCATGGAAAACACGCCGTCGGTTGCAATCATGATATGACGCGCGCCTTCGTTGCGGGCCTGTTTCAACATCTCTTCCAGATCGTGCATGTCATTGTTGGCATAGCGGTAGCGCTTGGCCTTACACAGCCGGATGCCGTCAATGATCGACGCGTGATTAAGGCTGTCTGAGACGATCGCATCCTCGGGCCCCAGCAGGGGTTCAAACAACCCGCCATTTGCATCAAAGCAAGCCGCAAAGAGGATGGCGTCATCTTTTTTGAGAAACTGCGCCAGCCGCTGTTCCAAACTGCGGTGAATGTCCTGCGTGCCGCAGATGAACCGAACCGAGGCCATACCAAAGCCCTTGGACCCCATCACATCTTGCGCGGCGGCAATCAGCGCGGGATGATCGGCAAGTCCCAGGTAGTTATTGGCGCACAGGTTGATCATCGACCTGTCCTGCACATGAACGGTGCCAGCCTGGGGCGACGTGATCTCACGCTCGCGTTTATAAAGGCCCTCCGCCTCAATTTGAGAAAGTGTGTTGGCGATGTCGGTCAGGAAATGGGTGGTCATGGGGATGTCCTTTCACCCCACATCTGACATAACGGAAATTCATCCGCAATACAGAAATCCACTATACCGGATATTCATCCGCTACACTGGTTCTATGCGCTTTTCACAATCAGGAACACCCGCGCAGCACCTGCCTGCGCTGCAATCGCATGGGCTACATCGGCAGCGTACCGCGCGGTATCGCCTGCATTCAGCACCTCAACCGCCGCCCCTGAGGTCACCTCAACCGCCCCTTCCAGAACCGTCAGCTGTTCTTGCGCGCCCCGCGCGTGGGGCTGGCTGGTCAAGGCACCGCCTGCGTCAAAAGCAATGTCATACACCTCATGCCCGCCCGCATCCTCTGGCGGAGACAGAATTGTGATCCGGCAGCCCGTGCCATGCTTTTCGATGGCAGGCACGTCTGCGGCGCGCAGCACGTCAATGCGGTCATCCTGATCGCCCTGATCCAGCAACCCCGCAAAATCGACGTTCAGCGCCCGCGTCAGGTTCCACAATGTTGCTATCGTCGGGCTGCTTTCACCACGCTCAATCTGGCTGACCATGGAGCGGGAAACCCCGCTGAAGTTGGCCACCGCATCAAGTGACAGCCCTTGCGATTTGCGCGCCTCTTTCAGGCGGGCCGGGAGGGCGTTCAGAATATCGTTGTCATCATCCGTCATAGCGGAAAACTACGCAAATTACGGCCATGCGCAAGCGCACCACCAACTGGCCACGCGTCAATGCGCACGCAGTATCTGCTCAATCACCTCTGGCAGTGCGCTGAAGTCATCCAGGCGGGCAGTATGCGGAATGCTCTCCACCGGGGACTTGCGGTATCCTCTCGTGAACAAGACAAAGGGCACATCCGCCCGCTGCGCTGTCTCTGCATCAACCTCACTGTCCCCGACATAGATGCACGGCCCCTGACCCAGCTCAGCAAATGCCGCGCGCAATGGGGCCGGATCTGGTTTGCGGGCAAGGGGGTTGTCGCCGCCCCATATGGTGGCAAAGTGATGGTCTATCTTGAGATGTTCCAGCACCGCCACCGCGGGCCTCAGCAGCTTGTTGGTGCAGATGCCCAAAGCATGGCTTTGATGCAGGCTGGCAAGAGCATCTGCCACCCCCGGATACATGACCGTATGCGTGACCGCGCTGTCATAGCGCGCGACGATTTCCTGCAGCAGCGTCTCCTGATGCGTCTCAGACAGGTCGCGTGCCTGCCGCATCTTGCGCACAAAGGCCTCAACCCCCTCACCGATAAATGTATGCGTCTCTTGCAGCGAAATCGGGGCCGCACCGACCTGCGCCAGTGCGGCATTGGCGATGTTCTGAATGTCGGGCGCGCTGTCGATCAACGTGCCGTCCAGATCAAAGAGGATGCGTGCGCTCATCGGCCTGCCCTTTCCACATCATGGGGCTTTTGTGGCCTGTTGGCGCTGGTGGTAAACTGCATGTCTGTCTCTTTCGCTTTAGATGCCCGGAATAACGTAGTGCGGCACGATCCCGGTTTGCGCGATGAATGCGGCGTGGTCTTGGCCTGCAAATAGCCCGTGGTCTGTCACCAACACCGTTTGCACGCCATATGCCGCGCCGCCCAAAACGTCGGTGTGCAGCGTATCACCAACCATCGCAACCCGGCCCAGATCAACGGCGGGCAGACGGTCAAAGGCTTGCTCAAATATGTTTGCAAAGGGCTTGCCGAAAAGACCCAGTTCAATGCCGAGCGTGCGGGCAAGCTGATAGGCATAATGCCCCGGCTCCAGGCTGAACCCGTCTTCGCGCGGGGCCACAATGTCGGGGTTTCCCACAAGTACGGGGCGCGGATGGCGCAAAAGGCTTGCGCGTAACAGCGCCTGCCTGCTGTCAGACCATTGCCCCGACGACAACAGCAAAAACCCGCAGGCCTGGTCATAGGCTGCGGCCTCATCTCCCAGCGCGTGCCAAGCAACGCCCAGCATGTCAACGGCAGAGGCTGGCCCGGCCATCACCCCCCATGTGCCCGCATCGCCGCACTTGGACAGGGCCGCCGATAGGGCATCGCGGCTGGACACGATATCATTCAGCTCAAAGTGAAAGCCAAAGTCGGTGAACTTGCGCAGCGCGGCCTCGGCCGGGTAGGTGGCGCCATTTGTTAGGACCAGCACCCGCTTGCCCATGTCTTGCAACATCTTCACCCGGTCAGTGGCACCCACAATTGCGGAATTGCCGACGTTCAGCACCCCAAAGGCATCCAGCAAGAACACGTCAAAGGCATCCGCAATGTCCCCCAGATTGGCGGCACGCTGATAGTCTGCTGGCATGTGCCCTTTAGGCAAAAGCGCGCGCACAGCCTCATATTGCTGCACGGCCCATGCGGCATCTCGCTGGGTCATGCTAGATGATGGCCCCCGGACCTTTGCCGAGATGTATTCTGAGATGAAAACCGTGCCCAAGATGACCAACAAGATCGTTGAAACCTGGGTCCAGGCCAGCACGTTGATGGAGGCATTCAGCTGCACCCCGATCCCGCCGGCCCCCACGATGCCCAGAATTGTTGAACCGCGCACATTGATGTCCCAGCGAAAGACACCCACACCCGCGATGGTGGGCAGGATTTGCGGGATGATCCCATAGACCATCTGCTGCGCCCGTGACCCGCCAGTGGCCTCAATCGCTTCGACCTGCTTGTGATCAATCTCTTCGATGGATTCGTAGATGAGCTTAGCACAGCCGCCGATGGACCGGATACCAATGGCCAGCGTTCCAGCTAAAACGCCGGGCCCCACAATAACAACCAGCAGCAACGCCCAGATCAGTGAGTTTACCGAACGTGTGCCCACAATGATCAGCAACATCACGGCCCGCACCGATTTATGCGGCGTGGTGTTATGGGCGGCCAGAAAGGCAATGGGAACAGCCAGGACCATGGCAATGGCCGTGCCGATGGTCGCGATGTTAAGCGTATCCCAAACAGGGCGCCAAAGCTGCGACAGGTATCCTGTGTCCGGTGGCACCATGCGCCCCACAATGTCCGAAATCTGCCGCGGGGCATCCCACACGAACATCCAGATCGTTTTCTCTGATATCAGCTGCCAGGCATATACCGCGATACACACCCCGATCAGCCAGCCCCCCCAGATCAGCCATTGCTTCAGGGGGGTACGTTTGCGCCAAATCGGCCCCTCGTTTGTCTCAATCAACGGCATTACTGCACCCACTTTCTGAGATAGCCTGAGGTGTATTCCAGCGTGATCACAATCGCGATGATGGAAAACAGGATTGTCGCTGTGGTGGCATATTCATACCGCTGCACGGAGGTCAGCAGATGCGCACCGATCCCACCGGCACCCACAATCCCCACCACCGCGCTTTCACGGAAATTGATGTCGAGCCGGTAGAGCGACAGCCCAATCATGCGCGGCAAGACCTGAGGCTGGATTGCGTAGTTCACCCACTGCAACCAGGACGCCCCCGTCGCGCGCACCGCTTCGGCCTGCGACCGGTTCATGTTTTCGATGTCCTCGGCCAACAGCTTGGCAAAAAAGCCGATGGTGCCGATGGACAGCGCAATGAAACCGGCAAAGGGGCCAAAGCCAAAAAACTTCACCGCGAAAATCGCCAGGATCACTTCGGGAAAGGTGCGCGATACGGCAATGATCCCACGACAGAAAAGATACATCCACGTGGGCGCCAGATTGCGCGCAGCACCCAGACCGATGGGCACCGACAACAGGATGCCCCCAATGGTGGAGATGATGGCCATCCAGATGCTTTCCAGGATGCCGTCCAGGATCACACCGCGACTGTCGCTTAGGTCTGGTGGAAAGAACTTGCTCAGCATCTCAGCGCCGCGCGGAATGCCTTCGGCAACGCGGGTCCAATTCACCTCCATCGTGTAGATGGCCAGGAAGAAATAGGTCAGCGCGCCAAGATAGATCAGGTAGCGCAGCAGCGATGATTTGATGAAAGGCGGTTTCTTCCAATGATCCGCGTATGAAGGGGATGCGTCACTCATGCCGCGTGCCCGTCACCGCTGATGATCTCTTCTTTGACCTCTTTGTCCTCGATCGTGGCTTCCCAGTCTTCTTCGCCGTAGATCTCAGTCAAAACGTCAGGCTTCAGCCCATCCGGCGCACCGTCATAGACGATCTCACCAAGTTTGAGGCCAACGACCCGCTGCGAAAACATCTGCGCCAAGGCCACATCGTGAATGTTGATGATCGCGGCCAGGCCGCGTTCCTCGCACAGCTCTTTGATCAGGCGCATGATCTGCCGCGAGGTTTTGGGATCAAGGCTTGCCGTGGGTTCATCCACCAGCAACAGCTCAGGATCCTGGATCAGGGCGCGGCAGATGCCAACGCGCTGGCGTTGCCCGCCGGAAAGTTCATCCGCCCGTTTGTCCGCCATATGCATCAAACCGACACGGTCCAGCAGCCGGTACGCTTCGCGCACGCTGTCCTTGGGAAATTTGCGGAACAGGCTTTGCCAAAAATTCACATAGCCCAGACGCCCCGACAGCACGTTCTCCATCACCGTCAGGCGT
The DNA here is from genome assembly GCF_055693825.1 of Sulfitobacter sp. GN1-4. NCBI lineage: Bacteria > Pseudomonadati > Pseudomonadota > Alphaproteobacteria > Rhodobacterales > Roseobacteraceae > Sulfitobacter > Sulfitobacter sp. GN1-4. The sequence continues at coordinate 3,575,372 of NZ_JBVFUQ010000003.1, forward strand.
TCAACCAAGGCATATTCTTGAAAAATCATCCCCATCCGCCGACGCGCGCGGCGCAGCTCTGTTTTAGACAGGCCGGTGATTTCGCGGTCGCCCAGATATATCTTGCCCGACGTGGCATCGACCAGCCGGTTCACACATCGGATCAACGTGGATTTCCCTGCCCCCGATGGCCCAATCAACGCCACCAGTTGCCCATCGGGGATGTCCAACGACACATCGTTCAAAGCCAAGTCGCCGGTCTTGTAGCGCTTGGACAGGTTTTCAAGGCGCAGCATGAGCGTCTTTCTTTTGAGGAAATAACTGTCGAAAGGCCCGCCAAAATGGGCGGGCCTTTGTAGGTGTTGACCGATTACTTACAGTCGTAGGACACGCCATTGGCCGCGTCGATCTGACGGATTACCGCCCAATCATACTTGTGCTCAATGCCGACAAAGCGATCCGCTTTTGAGAATTCCTTTTGAAATTCTCGTCCCATTCGTAGGTCCAGAACGCCGTTTTGATCTTGGCCACCAGCTCAGGGTGCAGGTTATGCGCATGCCCATAGCCCGTAGTCGGGAAGGTCTGGGATTTATAGATCGTTCTGATCTTGCCCTCTTCGATCACCCCGCGCCGCATCATCCGCTGCAAAACGGAGTTGGCAATCGCTGCGACTTCGTAGTCGCCGTTGTAGACACCCAGGATGGAGTTATCGTGCTTGCCTGAATAGGTCGGTGTGAAATTCTCTTCTGCGATCAGCCCGAATTCACCTTTCAGGATCGCCGAAGGCGCCTTGAAACCAGAGTTAGACGTGGGCGAGGTAAAAGCCATCGTGCGGCCCTCAATCTGCTCAGGCGAGGTGATCTCGGAATCAGCGGGAACGATGATCTCCATCTCATAGCCGAAAGACCCATCATCATAGGCCATCATGCCAAAGGGCACGAAACCCGCGCAGCTCACCGCAATCGGGTTTGAGCCTGTGTTAAAGCCTGCCACATGCAAACGACCAGAGCGCATCGCCTCTAGCTGAGCGGCGTTGGATTGCACCGGAAAGAACACCACATCTTTGCCCGTTACCTCAGCCATGTGGTTCACAAAACCGTCCCAGATACTGGCGTAAACGGCAGGGTCTTCGACCGGCGTGTAGGTGAAAATGATCGTGGACGGATCAACCCAATCGGCGGGGTCCGTTGGCAGGTCAGCCAGCTGATCGAGGTTCCTGTCACAATAAGCCACATCCAATGTGCCGCGGTGGCAATCTTCCCCAGATTGCGCAAAAGCAGGTGCAGCAGCCAAAAGCAGCGAAAATGCGGCTCCTGATAAGGCGTTGGTAAATTTCATTCTAAAGTCCTCCCAAGTATTCTCTTCTCTTATGATTTGAAAGATTGCACTTTCGCCGATGCAGAGCAACTTTTCTGATAAGCGCTTACAATTCGCGGCCGTATGCAAAGGCTGGCAAAGCAAGCCTGCAAAGGCAATCTGCCCCCTGCGGCCTTTCAATCGGCCTATCGCTACAGCTAAGAATCAACCAGCGGGATTACATTGCCGGGGCTTTTGGCAGGCGCGGATGCACAGTTTTTGTTGAAGTGCCCCGGCCCTTAGCCCATAGAGACGGGGCGCTCCGGCTTGTCGGGCCAAGCGCCCAAAGGGCACGCGCCCTTGTGACCATCCCCCGGCAGGTAGCATGCGCGACGGGGATTCATGTCACGGCATCCATCACACGAAAAGGCCGCACCGGCGGCCAAAGCGCCGTCTGGCCTGCGCGTCCTCAAACTGGGGGCGTTGTTCATCCTTGGGCCTGTCTATTTCATCTTTGTGGCCTTCATTCCCTTGCTCTGCCGCAAGCGCCCCGGCTTTCGCGGATGGTACTGGCGGCTCGTCAAACGGGCCTGTTCGCGACTGATGTGGTTGCTCAGCATTCGCCCGGAAATGTCCCAAGCAGACCGTGCCACCCTGGCGTCTGATACCGACAGCATCATCGTCATCAACCACCGAAGCCATCTGGATGGCTTTGCCCTGATGGACTTGATGCCCGATGAAAAGTGGATCACCTTCGCAGCCAAAAAGGAACTTTGTGATGCGGCCCTTTTGCGCAACGGGTTCAAAGGGGCCGGTTTGGTAGAGATTGACCGCAAAAGCGGCACGGTTGCGCTTGAAACACTGACCGATGCGGTAAACGCCATGCCGGCGCGGTGCTCTGTCGTGTTGTTCCCCGAAGGCACGCGCACAAAGTCCGAAAGCTTGGGCCCGTTTAAAGCGGGCGCAGTGATGGTCGCGCGCACCACAGGCCGGACGATCAGACCCATCGTCATTCACGCCTCAGATCGCTTGCTGCCGCGTGGCAAACACCTGCCCAAAAGCGGCACAATCCCGGTGACGGTGCTGCCGTCGTTTCACTGTGATCACAGCGTCTCAATAGACGAAGACGTGGCCCGCTTGCGCAGCGCCATGATGGCTGCTTTTGAGCAAGGCGCGCAGGACTGAATGCGCCGCATCACCTTGGGTTCAAGACCCCAGGTGCGCGTCCACCAGCCGCTGAACCTTTGGCGCGAAATGGCTGAAATCTGGTGTCTTCATCCCTGCGATCTTGGCCGCCTCATCCAGATACCTCACCGCGATGATCTGGCTAAGGTTCGGGTTTAGCTCAAACGCTGCCACCTCCTGCGCGCTCATCGGCCCGCCTTGCAGTTTCAGCGAATGCACGGAGGCCTCAGACAACCTGTCGAAATAGGACGGCTTTGTCGCGCAAAGATACCGCTTGGCCGCGACGTGATACCGGCAGCAATCCGTCACCACAGTTGGAAAGAACCGCTCAAGCACTTCCGCCCCTGCGTCTTCGTGATGGCGGTCTTCGGTATCCTCCATCGCAAAAGTCCCGAACTCTGACGTAAAGTGACCGATATCATGCAAAAGGGCCGCCACCACGATCTCATCCGACTGGTTGTTTTGCTCTGCCAGGGTCGCCCCCTGCAGCATGTGCTCTCCCATCGTCACCGGCTCGCCCAGGTATTCTTCTGATCCGCGACGCTCAAAAATCGACGCGAGGAAATCGACGATCGTCTCCGCCGTCAGATCCTTTGCTGCTGCACTCATCACACCGCCTCCGGCTGTTTCTTTCGTAACGCATCACGTGTGGATCGCAGCCCATCCTTGTCCGCATAACACCCCTGCAGCCACCGCGTGCCAGCCCCTGAATAGGCCTTGCGCGCATGAAGCACACGGGTGTTATCCACCACAAAGGCTTCGCCAGGGTTCAGACGGAACACCACCTCCATCGCAGGATCATCAATGATCTCGGCAAGCCTCCGATAGGCCGCATACCACAGCGCCATCTTGTCAAAAGGCACATCCGTCACTGCCGCCAGTGACCGGTTGTTGATGCGCACCGCCATCAGTTCGCCGTCTGGCGCTAATTCAATTAACGGACGCCGCGACGTCAGATGCACCCCCGCTTCGCCCGCATATTCAAACCGCGCGCAATAAGTGCTGAGCACGTCGAAATAAGCAGGGTTTTCGGCCTGCAAACGGCGCGCGCAGGCAAACCCGTCCACCACCATATTCTCACCCCCGCAGCCGAGCTTTCCAGGCAATAGAGCACTTGAACAGTGGGCACCGGGTCACGGTAAGGGTTGTCGGTATGGGCCTGCAATCCCAAGCCTGTATAGGCCAGGTTCGTTGGGTTTACTTCTGTACGCACCTCAAAGTGCTTGCCGTAATTTGTCTCACGGACGTAGCCGAAAAGATCGACCAGCTTGAACAGCGCGCCCTCTTGGATGGGCCCGCCTTCGACCTTGCCAAACCCGTGCAGCGTGACCTCATCCAGCCATGTCGCAAGAACTTCGGGTTTTGTGCCCAGATCCGCAAACTGCGCCACCGGCACGCCAGCCCCCAGCGTGCCGTCCCATAACGCAATGTCATCGCCCACCCATCCCTTTTCGGTGGGGGCATCGACGTCATAGGCGTTGGCACGCAACCACTTGGGATCGAAGGTCACCTGCTTGCCTTCGGGCTCAAAGGTCACATGCAAACCCTTCGCATCGATCACGGCGGCATTGATGTGCGTGTCTGCCGGGATGTCGCGCAGCGCAATCAAACGTTGCCCGTTAGCAACCGCGCGCGTCTCAGGATCTTGCGCATTGTCGCGCAGCCACATCGCGTGAAACCGGAGCGTCTGTTCAGCGGACCGAAGCGTCAGAACCGTTCCATCGGCGTTTAGTGTCGTGTCCATGGCCAGTCTCCTTGTCTCAAAACCCGCGCCGATGCAGCACGGGCCTGCTGCTTGCAAAAAGCACTAAAGCACAAACAAACGCCCAAGCGATGTGTTTTTCGCGACAAATCACGGCCCGGCAGACCCAAAAACGCGGGCAGGTCGCAAGGCAGTTTTCTATCGATGGGGTGAGAGGAAAGTGGCGGACCGAGGAACCGCCAAACCCCTATTCATGCAGATTTCAGCTGATGGACCATAGTTCCATAAAAATATAGAAAAACCCTTAGCCCCTTGCCTGTTCTTTCCTCGATGTTCCATGCTATAGATAGATATTCATGGTAGGGAATATGGTAGGATGGCTAAATCGGGCCTGACAGTTGCGAAGGTTGCAAAGCTCAGCAATCCAGGGCGGTACTCTGACGGAAATTGCCTTTACCTCGTGATCCCCAAGAACGGCGGGAAGTATTACATTTGCCGGGTCACAATTCACGGCAAGCAAACTGACATCGGTCTGGGTGGAGCAAGTTACACCAGCCTGGAAGAAGCAAGGGATCAGGCGCGAGAAATCAGGAAAATAGCTCGCGCCGGTGGAGACCCTCGCGTTGAGAGGCGGAAAGAGAAGCTCACGTTTGCTCAAGCGGCTGACCGAGTGCATCAAAGCTTGCTCCCTACATGGCGCAACAAAAAGCATGCAGACGGATGGTTATCCACCGTCAAGACTTACGCCAATCCAGAAATCGGTGAGAGGCCGATAGAAACAATTCGGACTGCAGACTGCCTAAAGATCCTATCACCAATCTGGGTGGAGAAGCATGAGACTGCCAAAAGGCTCAAGCAGCGACTAGCGACCGTCTTTGACTGGGCGAAAGGCGCAGGCCATTTCCTTCACGAGAACCCAATCAACGGCATCCAGAAAGCACTTCCTAATTTTAGGCCGCAGGTTAAACATCATTCGGCGATGCCCTGGCAAAAAGTGCCACAGTTGATGGTGCAGCTGGCTGAACGCGAGGGTGTTTCCGCACGCACCCTTGAGTTCATCATCTTAACCGCCTCGAGGTCGGGCGAGGCTCGCGGAGCAAAATGGCCGGAGATCAGCGGGCACCGCTGGTGTGTCCCCGCACAAAGGATGAAGAGGGGTATCGAACACCACGTCCCTTTGTCCGAGGCCGCTCAGGGCGTGCTGACAAAGGTGAATGGCCTTGGGCAGGACTTGGTATTCCCGAGCATGGGCAATTCTCAGTTTGAAAGAGAGCAAAGTGACGCAGCGATCAGAGCCTTGTTGATCCGCATGAAGTGCGAGGGGTTCACGGTTCACGGCTTTAGGAGTGCTTTTCGAGATTGGGCCAGTGAAAGCGCAAAGGCGGAGTGGGAAGTGGCAGAAGCCTGTCTGAGCCACGCCGTTGGGAGTGATACCGCCAGGTCATATGCCCGATCCAACCTCTTTGAAAGGCGCGCCCTACTGATGGAAGCCTGGGGCAAGTTCTGCAGTGGCGAATGCGCTAAATCCATCGGTAAGAGGAGCCAGGCGTGAGCTCGAAGAAACCCGAAACTGTTAGGGTCGGTTCAGGACTAACGGCCTACGAGCGTGAACCCGTATTGATGGACGGTCCGACACGCGAAAAATTCTTAACCGGCCAGCCTGTTCCAAGCGGAATGAAGGTGATGTCCGGTCCAGTTCTGGAAGATGTTCGTCAAACCGCCGAGAAGTGGAGTAGGCATATTTATTCCAGCCTCGGTCTCCCAGATCCGTTTCTGCTGATAGACATTAATGGGAAATTCCGGCCAATGGATTGGCATGAAGCTGCAGAAAGAGGTCATGACTATCTTCAGGGAAGCATGGACAATGGCTTCCGCTTGGCGGCGATGCTTCACTGCCCAGACGAAGATCATTCTGTGCTTTGGTACGCCTCAACTTTCGCTCTGGTCCTTGCAAAATATGATGCTCTGGAACTGCGCGTGCAGGCTTCCGACAATAAGACACAGGAAGAAGTATGGCGCGCTTTCAGCTTAGGCATGCATCTAGCTGGGTTAATGGTTCAGTTTGAGGCCAAATACTCCTCCGAAGCAGATGCAATGCGAGGGAGGAAGGTTAAGTCAGGTGCGTCTGATGCTGGTAATCAAAGGGCGAAGGGCCAAGCTGCCCGACTTGCCAGGCCTCTCGCTGAAATGGAGCGTCGAATTGGCGAGGGACAAAAAAAGACTGATGCCGCCAGAAACACCATTAAGAGTCTTGGGCTGACCATGAAGTACAGCTCATTGGTCAAGACATACAATCGGAGAAAAAAGGTCACCTGAGAAAAATGGGACAGTGCGGGCCACTGTCCCATGATGCCCTTGATATTTGTCGCACATATGAAACTTTAGGAACGTGCGAAAATGTCTGAGACACTCGAACAGAGCTGCACAGAACTGTGCAATCCACCTGCAGCATATGAACCGAACAAATCTGATCCAATGGTATCAGAATGGCCGCCAAACATGCGTCCACCCGTTGCTTCTGCATACTCTGGCTTAAGTCTGTCCCATCTCGCGAAGCTGCGCATGAGGATTAATGCTGGTAAAGGTCCGCCTTTTGCAAAAGTGGCGGGCTGCATTATCTACCGCCGTTCCGACCTGGACAAATGGCTTGCAGACAATCTCGTTGAACAGGCCGCCTAAAGACAACCCCCCCGCTAAACCTACGAGGTTCGAACGAGGGGGTGCGTCTTTCGACATGTCTTGGCGGACAAAAGAAAGATAGCCCGTTTGAGCCTCAATCTCAACATAGGAGTTTGAGACGATGACCCACAGCACCACAATCACTGCAGAACCTGGCGAAAAACCGCCTCACAATACCAAACGCATTTATCGGTGGGCTGACCTGCCAGATGCAGCAAAGCCTGCAAAATACCGTGTGGAAACCCCTGGCGAGCAATCACGGATCATCACCGTATCGCGGCGTAAGCGCCAAGTTCTCGAAGGGCTGATGCAATCGCCTGTTTTGGCTGCCAGTTATTGCCGCCTGTCAGATAATGTCCTGCCCCTGCGGCGTGACCATGGCGTGGCGATCACCTGCACCCTGTACAAACAGGACCCTGAGACAGGCCGTGATCGTTACGGCGTCTACACTCTCGACAGCAAGGTGACACGCATTGATGGAGAGGACGCATAATGACCCGCTCTCTTCAAATTGCCCATCTTATGCGCCGTTTCGGGCTCAGCCAGACACAAGCAAAGCTGATTGCGAATTTGTACTTCGGGGAGGCCGCATGATGGGGCCTCAAACCGTCGAAATCCGCAAAAACAAGCGCGGGACCATCCGCTTTTCCCGCAATGAATTCAATGGTTATGACCTAGTCAATGTCCGGGTGTTCTTCGACGCGGGCGGTGGTGAGATGCGTCCAGGGAAACAGGGGGTCGCGTTCCGCGCGGCCCTTCTGCTTGAGGTAGTTCAGGCCCTCAGCAGCCTCACGGAGGTGCCGGGCAATGAGTAAAACCTTCGCTCAAATCGAAGCAACCTTGCCGCATTCAAAGAAAATCCGGCAACTCAACCACCAGCAAAGGTGGGCGTATTTGTGCGCCCATCTCACACCCTTGGGCGGGTTTACCGGATTGTTCCGGTATCCCAAGGCTGTTTGGGCGGATGATGCTGACCTCACCCGCTCCGACCTCGAAAAAGCGATTGAACAGATGGTCACCGTTGGCCTCATCGAATTCAACGAAGACGATGAATTTCTGCGCATTGCCGGGTGGTTCATGAAGAAGAACGCGCCAGAGAATGCGAGCCGGATGGCCTCGCTTGCAGCCGACTTTTTGGTCATCGATGCGCCCAGTGAAATGCTCCTCTCATCTTCGGCTGAGTTCACCGTCGGTCTATCAAGCGGTCCCAAAGGTGGAGGCCCGACAGCACCGAATGGGAAAAGCTCCGGGGTGTCTTCTCACCGTTTCTCGCCACCATGCGCCAGAACTTTGAAGAAGATTTCCATCAGGCTTTGAGCGACCAAATGCAGGGGCAAAATCGGGCTGTGAAGGCCGAAATTTGCGCTCTCATGCCCTCTCTGCAGCACTTCATGGAGGCACCGTGCCTACACCCTGCCGACACCGTGGGGGCACACGAGACGAAGACGAGACGAGACGTAGACGAGACTAACACGAGAAAAGAACTAGACGAGACGGCGCGCTTTTCAGGCGAAAACGTCCAACCGATTTCTTCGGCGCGTGGAGCCGATGTCGGAGATGCTGAGAAAGGGGGAAAGACCCAAGGTCCACGCCCAGAAACTATCGCTGCAGCCAAACGCATCGGGACCATCCGATGACCAACATGTTGAGAGCAGAAGAAACAGGACAAAGGAAACAGAAATGAGTTTGAAGAGACCTAAGAACGGGACGCAAGTTCAAGCTATATCAATGCAAGCTGGCATTGAAAAAACCACCTCTGTCACGGATGATCAAATCAAGCGATTTCCGCTCCCCAAGGTGGTTGCCACAGATGGCGGAGTTGCAAACGTCCAGATTGTCTCGGAAACACTATTGGAGGAGCTATTCGGGAACAGCCGCCGCGAGTTCTCTGATGCGATGCTGCGTGGATGTCTAAACGTGTCTGGGCAAAAGGCAGGCCTGGAAGGAGACGGATCTGATGCTATCGCAATTGTTGATGGTATTTCGCCGCGCGACAGCCTCGAAGCGATGCTGGCAACACAGATGGCAGCAACTCACATTGCAATGCTGCGGCACTCCGCAAAGTTGGCTTGCGCTGACTATCTCGAGCAGGCGGATCTGCATGAGAAAATCTACAACAAACTTGCTCGCACCTTCACAGCACAGATGGAGCAACTCCGTAAACACCGGAACGGCGGCAAGCAGGTTGTCACAGTCCAGCACGTGAACGTTGAAAACGGCGGCCAAGCCATCGTTGGAAACGTCCAAAGGGGGAGGCTGCTCGTGAAAAGTGACGATAACCCCATGCAAAAGGCTCATGAAGCGCCGCGATGCACTGCACATTCTAAACGCGCAGGTCTACCGTGCAAAAACCCGGCAGTGCGCGGATGGACTGTTTGTCGAATGCATGGCGCTGGCGGAGGGCATTTGCCCGGCCCTGGCCATCCAACTTGGAAACATGGCGCAAGGTCTCAGCAGGCCGTTGCGTCCAGAAAGGCGGTCAACGCACTAGTCCGGAGCGCAAAGACGATAACTTGAGAAAACAAGGGCGAATGACCCCTTTACCTCATTCCATACTCATCTTTATGGTTGATCCATTAAACCTCAATACAATACTTAGCTGGCTAACAGACCTAAATGCTGTCTACCCAATTCTGTGTCACGATAAACAGAAATATGGGCAAACGCAGTCCTCCTGATACCTGACAACCGTAAGAAGGAACGCCTAGTTGACAAATGGAACCAAGGCAGAAGCGCTTAGCCAACTGACCAACGCTAGGAACAGTCTAATAATCGGTCTTGCAGCTGTTCCAGTACTTATGGACGCTCGAGGTATGGAAGTTCTCCGCGAAAGTCACGCGAGCATTGGATCAAAAACAATTCCTTTCGACCAGGTAGCTGACATGCTTGAAGTGCAGAGGGACCGCGAAATTGCTCTGAAAGAGTACACACTAATGCTGTATCGTTCTGCAATCAAAGAGAGTTATGAAGTCGTTCTGAACTACGTCGAACGTTCTGGGCAGCTAAAAGCTTTCAAGAACTTCGATTGCTACGCGTTCATGCGTCACCTTAGGAATGCTATTTCACATGATTTTCGCTGGCATTTGCAGAACTCGCGGGGAAATTTCTTTCAGAACTTACCAACTGTTTGGAATGGTATTGAGATAGACCAAACCTGGCACGGTAAGCCGGTTGAATTGCAGCATGTTGGCTGGGAAAAAATGCTTGAGCTCATTTTGGAACTTAGAAGAGATGCCGAAAACAAGTTGAAATGAGCTGCAAAAAACTAACTAGAGCCCAAAGAAAACTAGTGACACTGACAAATCACGTTGCAGTGGTCCTGGCTGCCAAGGAAACAGCGGGCAGTGAACCGTACACGGGCAAAACGCGCGAGATCATCGACGCGCTAATGGCGAGGCCTTAAGGGAATACGGCCTGTCGCCAGGCCAAAGCCCACCAGCAATGCGACCGTCACCACAAGCGGCCAGGTTATGGGCACTGGCGCGTACGTCGAAGCTGCGGCGGCCAATATGGCAAGGAAGAGAATTGTTCTGAACATGCCCTCAATTTGGGGGCGGCCCCCTTCTGCGTCAAGGTTGCACCAGCCGAGGCAACTACTCTGTAGATTTGAAGTCGGCGTCAATGCTCTGGGGTAGAAGTTTCCTAAACAGGACAAGCCTAGAGTTAAAAGCGAAGAAACAAAACTGGGTTGAATTCTAGGCCTTTTTGTTCCTCGTACAGTTTTGTGCAATGCACCTCTAGTCTTGACCTCTTGTCCTCTGAAGAGCATCCCACCTGTCAAAGAGGCTTTGGAAGATTGGGGTTTTTTCATTTGCAAGCGCTTCTATGTGCCCGCACTCGAAGCTTAATCGAGATGCTGCGACGTCGATGATTGCCCGTTGCCCATCTAGCGTGAAGAAACGTTCCTTGAGTTCTTTGCGTTCACCGGCCAAATACTCTTCACAGACATTTAGCGCTATAATCAGAGATGAAGTTCGAACCACTCTGCGTTGATCGGCCTCACCATAGTACTGCAGAAGAGTTATTATTGCGGCAATTGAAGCGCCTAAGACCGCAAGCCGCTCAACCGCCAATAAAAATCGCATCCAAAGGCTCTCTTTCAAGCGCGTACGGAAAATCATGTAATTACTCGCCACTTTAGCAGAATCTTTGCGCAGGCTGGGGGGCCTCGCCATCCTAACGTCCTGCAACGCTCTTGATGCTCCGCGTCAATGTCCCTTTGATCCTCTCAGGTCGATAGCTAAAAGCTGGTTGCGGTTCCAGTAGTATCACTCTGTTGCCGTTCGGTGAGCAACTATTCAAAATCTGAGAAAACAAGAGACGGTTTTCTCTGCAAGGTGACCTCCGTGGCTTTCACTAAGTTCGACTTATACTTTAGGCTGGCTGTGTAGCAGGCCTTGAAATTAACCGTCCCTAGCACGGCAGGAGGAAGTAAGACCTCAGACTTGATGTACAAGCGGTTTTTTGTTGACCACCTAGTAACTATTTCTAATAAAGAGCCTTCGCACGTTGACTTTGGTCCGTTGACATTCAATGGTTAGGTAGGGCTGCAGAACTGTCGAGGTTAAGCTACCAGAAATGCAAGTGATTTTGCTCAAGCGTGTCGCAAGACTTGGTCAGATGGGCGAAGTGGTTGACGTGAAACCCGGCTACGCCCGAAACTTCCTGCTGCCCCATGGCAAGGCGCTCTCTGCCTCCAAGGCGGTTATTGAGGCGTTTGAAGCCCGCAAGGCACAGCTCGAAGCACAGAACCTGGAGACCAAAAAAGAGGCCATTTCTATGGCCGAAAAACTGGGCGGTCAGCAGTTCATCGTGCTTCGCTCCGCCTCTGACGCAGGCGCGCTCTACGGCTCTGTCACCACCCGTGACGCGGCTGAGGCGGCAACAGCAGGTGGTTTCACCGTAGACCGCAAGCAGGTTGTACTATCCGCTCCGATTAAAGAGCTGGGCCTGCATGACGTGACTGTTGTGCTGCACCCTGAAGTGGATGCTACGATCCAGCTGAACGTCGCCCGCTCGGAAGAAGAAGCGGAACTGCAGGCGTCCGGTAAATCCATCCAAGAGCTCGCGGCGGAGGAAGAATTAGGAGCTGGCATCGAAGTAGTAGAGATGCTTGATGATGTATGGGCGGTAGTGTCGGTCGAAGAATTTGAAGCAACCTATGGATCTCAAGTTGAAGCGAGTTTCGCCGCTTCCAAAAGCTCCCCTTCTATGAACTCAGTCAGTAGAGATGGCAGCGACAGACCGTCGTTACATGAGTTCATAGAAGCACTAACAGATACTCAGAAAGTGGAGATTTCCGTTACTTCTGATCTTGTGACCAAGCAGCTCAAGGAAATCGCCCAAAGGGAAGCGGAAATTAATGAACTTTTGAGTTCGCGCTAAGGCTAAGTTAATGGATATCGGCTGGTCAGATTTTAAGAAACTACTTACGGATGTTGTACAATTGACATCCAACGTATCGACTTTGCAAACCCAGCTACAAGATGCATTGTTGAGGATCAGCGAACAAGAGAAAGAAATTGCGCAGATCAAATCCGACTTACGCGTCGCTCGCGCCGAACTTGAAGGTGAAGCAATCAAGGCTGCGGCAAATACGGTTATTCAAGCACATGAACAAATGATTACGCGATTGGTATCAGTTGAAAAATCTCTGGAAGTTGTGCCAACATCGAGTTCTGAGAGAATTGAGCTTAACTCGTCAAAAGTACACAGATAGATTTACAAAAGTGTTTCGCTAAACAGGAAATATTCTGATTGACCACCCAGACGGTGCTATCTCTTGGTATTATGTACCATTGCAAAAACCTGTTTCGTTTTTGCCCGCTGGTTGCGCGGTTGAATGAAAGGTCATATTAACAACTGTGCGAACTGGCTGGTCCGGTATTTGAAGCTACTACGCCAACCCGAACGGCGCGGATCAGGGGGCTAAGTCAGTTGATTGCGCCGACTTGGATCGATAGGTTAAACGCCTCCCCAAGCAAAATCCCCCAAACAAGCGACGAATTGACAGTGCTTTCCCGATCCGGGTGAAGATGAAGATACCGCCTGCTGAGCTGGGCAACCAGCTAAGCGAAATCCATGCTTGGATCGGTGATAATTTAGGCCCCGAGCGGTGCCAGAACCTATCAACGCGAGGCATCCACTGCCATGCTACCGCGTTCTATTTCAGGGCTATGGAAGATGCAGAAAGCTTCCTTGCGGCGTTTCCAGAGCTGGAACTTGCTGATGGAGTGACCAATCCGGCTCAATAGGGGTTGCGTGCAGCTCTCCTGTAGAAGTTTCTCAAGCGGATCATCTCATTTTCGACCCGCTTATACTCTTTTTGAAAATAGCTTAGTCGGCTTCGCAGGCCCTTCAACGCCTTAAGCGCGGCCCGTTCATCACGCGAAACATGCCGCTGAACCTGTTTAGCTTCGTTCCTGAGTTTTCTTGCTGTCGCTTCGAACTTGGCGGAGGCAGCCCCGCCACCCATGCAGGAATAGGCGTCATCGCATAGGTCAGCCGCAGATGCAGCAATATCTAGCAAGTCGTCGGAGCGGCGCTGTAGATCCTCGATTTTCCTCCGCTGGTCCCTCTCAGACTGCGCCCGAGAGCTCTGAACTTGTTCTTCTAGCTCTGATATTCCGCGTTCGACCTGGCGCACGGCGTCAGTTAGACGCCCAAAACGGTTTTCTACAGCCTGGATTCTATCTGCAATGTCCCCAATCTGTTGAGGGTTGAAGCGCGGCAACATGATGCGGTCACCAGGTTCAATATGATCCGGGTCAGGCCGAAGCTTCTTAATCGCTCGGTTATACGGAGCGTTGTAGATGCGCCCCCAATCCCTTCTAGGAAAGCCGGCAGCCTCTACTATGTTCTGGAACGTATCGCCGCGCCTAACCCGGTACTCAACAGTCTCAACGGTCATGTCTTCGCCCTCGGTGTTTCCGGAACACTTGGGGCATTCTAAACTGTGGCGACCTTCAGTCTAAGCAGTATTTTGGCAGCGGATAAATGGCCACAAGCTTGGCACCCTTCTCAACAGCTTCTCCCTCTGCTTGGCTGTACCTTGATTTTGAGTATCTCGGGCAGTCCTCGCGAACCCGCCTCGCACCATTACCTCACCTAGCTCCACGTTGCCCGCAAAGCAGACTCCCCAGGCCGCCTGCGCGTCGTAGTGCCGTCCAAGTAGCAGCGGACCAACCGCCCATCAGCAAGGGCCTTCAGCGCCTCTGTGGCCTCTTTCCCGCCCGACTCAACCCGCGCTCCATTGTCCTCCGGCGCGGCGATGCCCTGCAGTCTAACTTCTACACCCGCAATGCGAACACCATCGCCGTCCACGACAGCCGCAATGCCGGATAGCTCACCTTTCGCCTCGAAGGGGAGTTCCGCTGTAACCGGCTGACCCGCAAAAAACCAAAAAAAAGCACCGCAACAACCGCAATGATAACTTTCAATGAGCTTTCCCCTTTAGCGGCCAACAGCCATCCAAAAATGTGCGCATCAAAGCCAACTGTCACAAGAGATCATGCAGTGAGCGAGGAAAAACGGGCCGCATATATCCGAATGCGGAAAGCCACAGCCCGGCATTGGGACACGGGGGTTTGGATTGCGCCACCAATCTATCCGAAATGTGCCTGGGAGCTGGCGGAGGCTGGTCTGATTACTCCGTCGCGAGAAATAACTCCTGCAGGGCGAATAGCTTTGTTTCTGCTGGACGAGGGTCCCGACCCAGCACAGCAAAAAAGCCCTATCGTGCAATTGGCGTCCGTTCGCAAAGAGACGCCATAGCGTGAGGTAGTCAGGCCTGTCTTACCCTCGACTGCAAAGAAAAACCCCTCCGAAGCGGGGTGCCAGTGAAGGAAATACTTCAATAGGCTTTCTGTCTTGGTTGAGTGTCCCGTCAAAATCTATAGCTGTTCTAGACCCGCAGCCGTTTGCTGAGCTAGCGTTTCACTGATGTTGGGCACACCTTCATTAGACCAAGTGGCTTCGTTGTTTTAACGGCGGAAAGAACCTGACCGCTGCTAACTTTCAGATTTATGCAAGCCTCTGTTGGTCCATCAGCGTTGTCAGTGGGAATACCTCGAATCAGCTCGCTGAGCACGTGAGGAGCGTCTGGCGGATCTGCCGAGTTTCTTACCGTGATCCCAACAATTGCTGGCTCCGCGCCATCAATTGTCGGGCTATGAACAAGGCAAACTTTCCAGTCAGGATTGGAGGGATTAGATACAAGTGCGGTCGCGTCGCCGCCGATGGTATGCATGCTACAGGAAAAGCGCTTCCACTCACCATTTTCACAGACTAGACCTTCGCCCCCGACTGGGAAAATCTCTGAACCGTCGCTGTAGAAGCCTTGTTCATAAGCACACTGAATTTCCTTTGATTTTGCCCAGATCCCTTTGGTGCATACCATCCTGGCCCCAGCCCGCGTAAGTTGGGAACCCTCCGAGAAAGCACCTCCTTCAAATAAACAAATGCCATCCGATAGTTCTGGGGTATCGCCCCCAGCGTTTGCCAATGTCGGGAGGACCAAGCCGAGTGCCAGAAGCAGAAATCTAATCATATTTGAATTCCAATACTGAAAGATCAAAAATTGTGACAACCAGTAAGGCCGATGTGAAGAGTATTGGTCAAGGGTACCCTTAGCTATTCGCTCAACTTCAACGCGACCCCAGGTCCAGCAGCTACCTGACCATCTTCCAGGAATTGGATGCCTTGGGCTTCCAGGGCCAAGCGAAGGTGTGACACCGTAGACTGCTTGCCTTCGCCTTTATCGACTTTGTTTAAGGTATTGCGGTGCAGACCCGTCATTTCAGCAAGGTCAGGATTACTTAGACCAAGCGCCGATTTCGCCATTTTGAACTGCTCAGGCGTCATGATGTCTCCATTTCTGTGCTATCTGCACATTTTATGTGTTGACAGCATGTGCCACTGTTACTAAATTTATGCTATCAGCACAAATGGAGCAAAGCAATGAGTAAGTATGGAACGGTTGATCACTTGATCATAATGCGCGCCGCATGGGCAGCCTATCACCAGTTCAATCGCGGCTTGCCCTTCTGCCGCACGGCATTCGGGCGAGAACTGCAGGCCGCATGGGCAAAGGCAAAGCTGGCGGCATTCCATGAGTGCCCCATCAATCGCACCCGCTCAGCAATCAACGCCATTGAGAGCAAACCCCGGCTCACTCAGCAGGACTATACCCGCCTTGGAGTCCTCAGGGCCGCGCTGCGGGCCCCGCAGGAACAGCTTCAGCCACCGCACGCTGCTACCGAACAACGCGAGCCTGAGCTTCGGCTCGTGGCTTGACGGTCGAACACAAAGAGGAACGCATCATGCAAACGCAATCCCTCGGAGACCTCCGGGATCAAGCGACCACGCTTCACGGAATGCTGCAGGGGCTAGAGCTTCTTTTGAACGAAGTGGTGGACGCCAGCCCCCTTAACAACAGCATTCACGCCATCCTCCATCAGACCCTGTTGGTCGCAGGAAACATAACCGAAGCATTAGACAACGCGGAGAGAGGCAAATGAAAGACATCATCTATGAAATCAGCGCGGAAAAGTCCGCCAGCGACCTGGCCCATGAAAAGGCAGGTGCTCTGTTTGGCTTGGCCAAGATGGGCGTCGCGGCATCAGACACTGCAATGAACATGGATCTCCAGAGGTCAGGTTTCCAACAGACTTTCGAGACCATGGCACGGCTGGCCCACGACCTGTTCTTGGATCTGGATGGATTAGAGGATCGGGATGAAACCCAGCTACCAACCTCGGCCCTAGCTCAGACCGCAAAGGCGGATGCTGAAGATGAAGCCAACCGGCAAACCGCCTCGACACCCATCCTAGAACTGTTCCGCCAGCACCAAGCCATTATCGGCGCAGCGCAGACTTACCAGACGGCTTCCACCGTGAAGGCCGGAGATGAAGAGCTGGAGCTCCTATTTTACCAGCACTCATCCAGGATTGAGGCAGAGATGATGGCCCAGCCAAGCACCTGCGCAGCCGATTTCGCGGCCAAAGCCGTTGTCGATAGTTGCAAGGGTGGCCTTATGTCTGATTGGGAAACCGGCGCATTCTGGAAAGAAGCGCGGCAACTGATCAAGTCAGCAGCATAGCCAGGAAGTGCAATTGTGTTCGGTGCGCCGGGGGAGCGCCAGAGAGTAGTCAGTATGAATTGTTACACCCACAACAGAAGCTGGTCGGACCGGTTTCTCCCCGAGATCAAACAGCTGGTCGGCGGCTACCTCTTGGAGACGGCTGCCGATCCGTTTGATCACCTCCAAGCCACAGACCTGATGATGTTAGACGCAAGGGACATGCGCGTTGCAGCAAGAGTGCGTCGTCCTGGCTATGTGGGCCGCTATCCTCATCAGTTTACCATTCGCTCAGCGGTCCCGTCAGGAGCGCAGACGGAGCTCAGCAAGATAGTGAACGGGAACGGTGATTGGATGTTCTATGGCCATTCCAACGACGCTGAGACCGGTCTAGATGCGTGGTGGCTGATTGATCTGCGAGCATTCCGCGCCGCGCTCATCCGGCACCAGATGAACGGCTCAAACTTGGTGATGGGAGATCAGGTCAATCCTGACGGCACCAGGTTCAAGTGGTTTGACATGCGGAGCTTCCCAAGTGAGCCACCGTTGGTAGTGGCAAAAGGGTAGTTGTGGCGGGTGGTTTTACGCTACCTTTGCTGCACCACCAAAAATCTCCACAGTTCGGCTTTCAAAACGATCAGGCGTCCATCTAACTCTAACTTGGCCAGGCTCAAAGACAGCTGGTTTCAAGCTAACACCGCTCTTTCGAATTTCTCGCAAGACCTCACTCTCATATCGGGACTTAAGACTGATCTCCTTTTCGCTTGTTATGTAGGTTTCGGCCGAGAGTTTATCTATCCGTTTAAGGTCAGTTTCCTTCGGAAGGCGTCCACTGCCTAAAGCCCAGGGTGTGATAATGGAGATAGGATCCGGAAGGAGCAGGTCGGACCAAACACCATCATGATGTGCGCCTGCGGAACCATGGTGAGGCACCTTAAAGAGGTTTGCCTTCTTTTGTGAGCTGTCCCTTAGTGTAAGAACAGCACTCCAACCTACTAGTGCGTCGTTGTGCTCCTCAAGATCAGCGCCCAGTAAAGAAAGTTCATCGCCAACCTGAAGCAAAGCAGCGACTGAAAGGTCATTTCTACCTTTGCTTGCTATTCGACCTTTGGCCAATTTGTCTAAAGCTCTAACCCAATCCGGAACCGAAGCCAGGAACCTAGTAAACTGTTCTCGTGACGGTGAAAGCGCACGCAACTCAACTGGCTTTCCGTGAGCTAGGATACCTTTCTCCCATTCGGCAGCGATTGAGTTTTCACCTAAGACTCGTAGCAAGTTGCCGTGTTCGGCAGCGTGCTCCAAACACTTTAGCATCTCGGTGCCGCCGCGATCCAGTCTCGATACAGGTTGATTGTCAAAGCTAGCTAGCAGCGCCACAAACTCTGCTTCTGTAAGCGCAGAGCTGTGACATAGGATTGCTGAAGGAGATGCGGCCAAAATTCCGCTCAATCCTCTAATGTGATCGTCATGCCAATGTGTAGCAAGTATGTGAGTTACGCCAACAGCCGGATCTACTCCAATACCGTCAAGGTAACTCAACGCCACTGGCCTTGACGTGTGGTCGAGGCAGGAGTCAATCACGACCCAATTGCCTGACCCTACATGGCAAAGGATACACTCCCCAAACCCAGGACCAAAGACACTGAGCTCTATTTGGTCAGGATCCGGTGCGGTCATCCCACGAAATTTTGCTTAGGAGTTGCTCGGCATTTGAAATCTCGCGGGAGTGCTCTTTCAAAGAGTGGGCAGGTAGCCGTCGGAAGTGAATCTGAGACACACGTTGCTTCACTCCGTTGGGCAGTTTTTGGATGCCTATCGACCAGCGAATGACCGCGCCAAGCTCCAAGTGCTGTTTCTGATATTCATCAAGGTCACTAATTTGAAAAATGCCTTCATCCATTGGCAACGAACTATCACCAAAAACTGGCACCAGTGCGACGTAGAAACACTCGGTATCAATATGATGAATTGCTCCTTCCCACTCAGCAATCGAGTTAAATTGCCGTTGTGATCGCAAGAACAATGGCTCCTGCCTGAGAGAAAGGGGTGCAACTAAATCATCAATATCTAGATCAACTACGACACTTGAAACACCAGTTAGCTGATCACGTTCTTCCAATTCTAGATCAGTAGTATTCGGGAGTTTCTTAGTTGAAATATGCTTGGGTACTCTCTGGTAGTCGTGCGCCAGATTCCCAACGAAATCTACCTCAGACATACTCAATTCTAAACTGTCGCCAGAATAATCGGAGTTCTTATAGCGAAAATCGAAAATTGGGTTCCTGGCCCGTGCGGTATTCATTTCTGCCCCTGAACCATAAAGTGATTACAAATTTCCATTGCTTCAAGAGTCAGTACATCAAAGTTCTGCGAGATCATATGAGCCGCCCATTTTGCTCCCACGTGGATCTCGGGTTGTAATGATGTATGGTGGAAATTCACTGACACAAACACCCCTTCATCACCCTTTAGTCTTCCCGATGGCTGTATGGATACGTTTGTGCTTATTGAAACATCTTCCCGATCATCAACTCGCTGCATGGTGATGTTTCTCATGCCGCCTGGCTTAAGAGAGCCTGTGTTTCCCAATAATTCCTCACCAAACCGCCCCCATGGCTCAACCGGCGCAAGAAGCCGACCAAGGGATTGCCGCTTCTCTTTTGTTGGCAAGTTGAAGTGCATCTGTAAGTTGACTCCAAATGCTCTAACTGGGGTATGCATCAAATACTCCCCAAATAGTAAATTTACTTTATCTGCAATCTGAACAAATGGTGATGTGTTTGTGTGAATCTGAAAACGGCCCTTCTCGATCAGATACCGTGTTCCGTCGATCACAAAGCGTGAAATGTCTTCGTGGATCACATCTACTTCAGTCTCATTGCCAGCCGTCTCGAGCTCAATGCCCTGTGTAAAAAGCCATGTTGGGTTAAAGATTGCCGGGTTGAAATTGCCGATCATCACAATGCTCGACTCGATTTCTTCCGGCTCAATGGTCAACTGATTTGTCATCGGTCCTACTAGTTTACTTCCAAAGCGGTGTGTCAAGGGCGCACTCACCACTAGTCCGGAAATCAAATTTGGTAGGAAACTTGGTAGATCACCGCAGGGTGCGCCTATTTTCCTTTAAAATCAATGACTTGCTTGGAGAAGTGGCGGACCGAGGAGGATTCGAACCCCCGACCCCTTGATTCGTAGTCAAGTACTCTATCCAGCTGAGCTATCGGTCCACTGCCGCGCGGTTTAGTCGGCCTGCCCGGGCTTTGCAAGCCCAAGTTTTGCTTTCTGCACCAAGAGCTAGAGCGCGCCGTCGCCTTTGGGCAAAACCAGACGGAAGGTCGTCCCGCTTTCATCTGTTTTGACCAGCGAAAGATTGCCGCCGTGGCCTTTGATCAGCTCCGCCGCAATCGCAAGCCCCAGGCCAGAGCCGCCCTTGCGGGCGCTGCCTTGGAACGGGGTGAACAGATGCTCTTGCGCTTTGGGCGGCAGGCCTGGGCCGGTGTCGCAGATATCAATCTGCCAGGTTGTTTCGTTATCCTGGGCGATCAGACCAATCTCGCCCCCTTTGCCCGTCGCAGCCAGTGCTTGGCGTGCGTTGCGGATGATGTTGGAAATCACCCGGTAAAGCTGTTCTGGATCGGCGCGCACGGTCAGACCCACAGGGATATCCGCGCCAAAGCTGATGGGGTGTTCGGCAATGGCCAGCCGTTCCCCTTCGATCACATCATCCACCAGCTCAGCCAAGGACACCATGGTCAACGTCGGCCCAGGCTCTTCCGCTTTGCCAAAGGCCAGCGTGCTTTCGCACAAATGAACCGCCCGCGTGATAGAGCCCACAAGTTTCGGGGCCATACGTTTCACGATCGGGTCTTCTGACATCTCGATCCGGTCCGTGAAAAGCTGCGCTGAGGTCAGGATGTTGCGCAGATCATGGCTGATCTTGCTGACGGCTGAGCCCAATTGCGCCAAACGCTCTTTTTGCTTCAGCGATTGGGTCAGGTCGGTCTGCAACGTCCGCAACGCCACTTCCGCTTCGCGCAATTCTGTCACCCCGGCAGAGGGTTCGATGATGCGGCGCGCGTCCTCAGGGGCCTCAGCATAGCGTTGCATGTGGCCCACAACGCCTTTGATCGGCTTTAGGATCAGCGCGCGCATCGCGATAAACAGCAACACCGCCGTGATGATCGAGATCACCGCAGACAGGATCAGAATACGGATGCCGTAATCAATCATCGCCATCCGCAGCGGCTCGGTCTCCATGGTGATTTCAATCAACAGCCCCGCTTCGCGAACCGGCGCACCGATCACCCGGATCACTTCGTTCTCCGGCGTGACCATGCGCAGCATCGCGTCCCGGATCAGGATCAGCGCCGTGGCATCGCGTAAATCAAAGGTCTGGCTGATGGATTGCGGCATGGAGGACGACAGCATCAACTGCCGTACCTCATCGCGCCGCAGCACCACGTTAAAGACCTGCGCATTCTCCAGCAGCTCATACTCCAGATCCGGGTCAAGCATGTCATCCGCCAACAGCGCAAGCGAGGCGATCTGCGCCCGTTCCAGACGGTTCAGCATGTAATCTTCGCGAAACCGCGCGATGGAGGGCACGAAAATCAGCACCTCGGCAATCATCACAAAGACCGTAGTAAGGATCAGCAGCCGACCGGACAGGGAGTTGATCATGAATGCCCTATCCGTCTGTGCAGAACGACCAAAGGTGGAAGGCGCGGTGCACGCAGGTCACGGCAGATACCGCTGCACGAAACGCACAACCTTTTTGACACGATCACTTTCAAACAGCCGCGGGCCAAAATAGGCACCAGCGGCCCGTTTGTTGATCTCACCTATGGTTGGGTACGGGGCGACCATGGCCGCAATTTGGCTCATCTTCATTCGGTTGGCCAGTGCCAAGGCCCAAAGGTTGATCAACTCACCCGCCTGATAGCCAACGATAGAGGCCCCAACGGGGCGGCCTTTGACCACCATGACTTTGATCAACCCCTTGGTTTTCCGCTCCGCAATTGCCCTGTCGTTATGGTGATAGGGAAAGCGGACAACCTCCAGGTTTGTGCCATGCGCTTTCTTGGCCTCAGCCTCGGTCAGGCCCACCTGAGCCAATTCAGGATCCGTATAGGTCGCCCAGGGGATATGAGCCGTCTTGGCCTTCGACGGCAAACCAAAGAGCATGGAGCGGATGATCACGCCCGCATGGTATCCCGCAACATGTGTGAACTGCAGCCCACCGGCGACATCGCCAATGGCGTAGACCTTTTTGTTGCTGGTGCGCAGGGCGGCATCCACTTCGATCCCGGTGCGGGAAGGTGTGATGCCCGCTTTTTCCAGATCCAGCTTGTCAGTGTTCGATTTGCGGCCAACGGCCATCAACAGATGCGAGCCCTTGAACACGCGCCCATCTTTGGCCTCCACCTCAATCGCGCCAGCCGAGCCGCGGATTTCAGCGGCAAGCGCATCTTCTTCAATAACGACACCTTCATCGCGCAAACTGTCCAGCACGACGCGCGCCATCTCCGGGTCGTCCTTGCCCAGCGCCTTGGCTCCTTCGATCACGGTCACCTTGCTGCCCAGCCGAACATGCGCCTGCGCCATCTCCATGCCGATGGGGCCGCCCCCGATAATCAACAGATGTTCGGGCTGCTCACGCAGGTTAAACAGGGTCTCATTGGTTTCATAAGGCACCTTGTCCAACCCGGGGATCGGCGGCACCAGCGGCGATGATCCGGTGGCAATCACCACGCGCCTTGCGGTGATCACGGTGTCACCGGCCTGAACCTCGGTTTTGGAAATAAACCGCCCGTATTCCCGGATCACCTTGACGCCAAACCCTTCAAACCGTTCCTGGCTGTCCATCGGCGCGATCTGCGCGATCACATCTGCCACATGATCCTTGGCCGCAGCATAATCGACCTTAGGGGCCACATCTTTCACCCCGTAGGCTGCACTGTGCTGCTGGCCATAAGCCGCCTTGCCGCTGGCGATCAGCGCCTTGGAGGGCACGCAACCGAAATTGAGGCAATCACCCCCCATTTCATGCCCTTCCAGCAACACCACATCCGCGCCCATCTGTGCCGCACCGGCCGCCACGGACAACCCACCAGAGCCTGCGCCAATCACCAGCACATCTGTCTTGATCCGGTTCATTTGATAAGTTCCTTCTTTCCGGTCACCGCCTTGATGACCACCGGCATGAGCGACAATGCGGTCAGGCCCAAAATTGGCAGAATGATATGCGGCTCAAAGATAATGCCCAAATCCGGCGTCTCGCCCCTGGCAAACACCTCACCCAGCCCCGCGCCAACCGAGGTAAAGACCAAAGTGCCGGGCATGATCCCAAGAAAGGTCGAAATCGCATAGCGATAAAGCGGCACGCCCAAAAACGCAGGCAACAAGTTGGCCACAAAAAACGGCACCGCAGGCACCAAACGGATAAAGAACAGCATCGACCACTGGTTTTCATCAATGCCTTTCTTGACCTTGGCCACCAATCCATCAGACGCATCCATGCGCGCCTTCAACCGGTCGCCCAACCCCATGCGGGCGGCCAAAAATATCAAAACCGCACCGATGGTCGCCCCCACCACGTTCAAGCTGGTGCCCAGCAGCGTGCCGAACAAAAAGCCCCCCGTCAGCGTGACAATCAACGCACCCGGCAATGAGAACGCCACCACAACAACGTAGACCAGCACAAAGCCCAGCACCGACAACACCACATTGCTGTCGCGCAGCGCGATCAGGGCCTCACGGTTGTCACGCAACGCCTCAAAGCTGAGGTAGTCGCGCAAGGTGAACGCGCCAATCGCCGCGACAGCAAGGATCGCAATTAGGGGCAGGTACCGCCCAATGCCGGTTTTGCGGGTTTCAGTCATTTCTGTCATTTGGCACCATCCTTTGGGAAAGACACGGCATTTCTTTCACTCTAGATGGCGGCTTGCGCGCCTGTGCGATAGCCCGATCACAACCGCTTGACTTTGAGTGTAGGATTTCGTGTGCATTTGCCCCTCTGAGTGCGCAATTGAAACAAACCCGGGTCTGGATTTGGTGAAAATGTTGCAATCAGCGCCGAATTTCACGCCCCAAGGGTTTGACTTGCCCAACAGCCACCAGTAGAGAGCGGGCTTGAATTGCCGCTGCGGGCCGAATCCGCCTGGCAGCTAGATAAATGGAGACGGAGCGATGAAACGCACCTTTCAGCCTTCCAACCTCGTGCGCAAACGGCGCCATGGTTTTCGCGCGCGTATGGCCACCAAAGCAGGCCGCAAGATCCTGAACGCACGCCGTGCCCAGGGCCGCAAGAAGCTGAGCGCCTAAACCCGCCAGCGCCAAGGTAAAGTATGACACCGCCGGAGGCCCCAACGGATGGCACCACCGCCGCCGAGAGGGACATGCCTCCGGCGGTTTCTTTGCGTCTTGAGGTTATCCAGAAGCGCGCCGATTTCCAGCGCGCCGCGCGGGCGGCCCATGTCGCGAAACCCGGCTTTGTGCTGCAGATGCGCAAACGCGGTGCCGCCGAACCGCCAGGCGCTGACGTGATGCGAATGGGCTTCACCTGCTCCAAAAAGGTCGGCAACGCCGTGGCGCGCAACCGCGCCAAACGCAGGCTGCGCGAAATCGCCCGACTGGGGCTGGGCGCAAATGGCAAACCGGGACATGATTATGTGCTGATCGGCCGCAAAGGGGCCACCGCCACCCTGCCTTTTGCGCAGCTTCAAGCAGACTTTCAATCGGCCCTCAATCGCCTACATCACACCAGATCATGAGCCCCCTCGCCCATATCCTGGCCCTGCCCGTGCGCGCCTACCGGCTGATTTTCAGCCCATGGGTCGGACACAACTGCCGCTACCACCCCACCTGTAGCGCCTATGCGCTGGAGGCCTTGGCAAAACACGGCGGCCTAAAAGGCGGCTGGCTCACCGCACGCCGCATCCTGCGCTGCCACCCTGGGGTGCCAGCGGCATCGACAACGTGCCCTAAATCAAAAGGGCCAAAGGGTTGCGCATTACCAAATGCGCCAGCTGCAATGCCCCGCCACAGAAACCCAAACCCGCAACAATGGTTTTGCCCACGCCCCCGGCTTCATCTTTCCTCTACAACTCCTGCACACCGCCTGCCCCCCGCGCACCCCCTGCGACAAAACGCAAACCTCAAACCAACACCATATTCCCCCGATCGCCCAACTGACGGGTCGGGATCATCTCACGGTCCACCTCCCCTTTGATGGTGTGCATCAGGTCCTGCATCAGCGTGTCATCGTAAAAATACCAAGTGTGGGCGGCATAAGGCAGATCGGCAAAATTCGCCTGATGCGCCTCAAAGTGATTGCCAGTGTTCACGTTTACCGCCTGCGCAGGCATCTCTTCGGGGATGCCCACCCGGCCCACGCGCGGCGACACGCCCACGCGTTTGACGTTGGACAGGGTCAGCACATTGTCAAACGGGTTGAAGTAATTCGTCAGACGCACGCAATGGCGATAAAGCGAGCTGGACTTTGACTGCCCCGCCCGCATGGAACTGGCCGAGACATCCCCCGACAGCACCATCACCTGGCTCACCGACCAACTGCGCCCCGCGATGGCGGGCCGGTCATCGGCGTCATCAAACGCCTCTCGCACCACATAGGCCCCCATCGAATGGGCCAGCAGATGCAGGTTGATGTGGCAGTCGGGCGTTTGCAGGGCGGCAAAGCTGGAGATGCCTTCATCCACCAGCCGCAGCGCCGTCATCTTGGCATCGGTGCGGTCTTCCAGATAGTTCAGCGCACTGCTGGCGCTGGGCCAGTCAAAGCTGATCACCACGCCCTCAAACCCATGCTTTTCCAACCCCTTACGCAGCAAACGCTGACGTTTCAGCATCTCCTCTTGCGAGGTATTGAAGCCATGCACATAAAGCACGATGTCGCCCACAGGCCCGTCATCTTGGGGCCCATGCTTTGACGCCTCAACAATCTGCTTTACCCATTCGGTTTTCTTGATCCGGTGATCCGGCGAAGGCACCTTGCTGCCCGCTGGCACGGCCAGAAAATGATTGGCCCCCGGCTCATTCGAAAAAGCGCCACTGCGGATGCTGCGGACGGTAAAAATATAGTCCATGTTAATCTCCTGTTCTAAAATGCCCGCAAGGTAGCATATCACGCATAACTAGAACACCGCAGGCTGCCCGTGAAACCGTTGAACGGCCACCGCCAATGTTCTAGAGCAAAGCCTATGGCGCTGACTTGTTCCCCCGGCCCAAGATCAAAAGGGGGGCCATGATACGCTACGATTTGGGTGAAATGCCGTTCGCTTTAAGGGACCCCATGCTTGATCAATCTGATGAAATCCACCCGCTGTTTCATGGCGCGCCGCAAACGACTGAGTTCAAAAAACTCCGCAAACGGCTGGTCCGCTATACCCGCGAGGCGATTGATCAATACGGCATGATCGAGCCGGGCGGCAAATGGCTGGTCTGTCTGTCGGGCGGCAAGGACAGCTATACACTGCTGGCCATCCTGCATGAGTTGCAATGGCGCGGCCTGCTGCCGGTTGAGCTTTTGGCCTGCAACCTCGACCAAGGCCAGCCGGGCTTTCCCGCGACGGTCTTGCCTGAGTTTCTTGCGCAAATGGAGGTGCCGCACCGGATTGAATACCAAGACACCTATTCCATCGTGATGGACAAAATCCCCCAAGGCCGCACCTTTTGCGCGCTCTGTTCGCGCCTGCGCCGGGGCAATCTCTACCGGATTGCCCGTGAAGAAGGTTGTACCGCCGTGGTTTTGGGCCACCACCGCGACGACATCCTTGAGACGTTTTTTATGAACCTCTTTCATGGGGGCCGCTTGGCAACGATGCCGCCCAAGCTGGTGAACGAAGAAGGCGATCTTTTTGTCTACCGCCCGCTGGCCCATGTTGCCGAAGTGGATTGCGAAAAATTCAGCACTGCAATGAATTACCCGATCATTCCATGTGATCTGTGTGGCTCTCAGGACGGGCTGCAGCGACAGCAGGTCAAACAGATCCTAGATGGCTGGGAAGCCAACAGTCCGGGCCGCCGCCAGGTGATGTTCCGCGCCTTGATGAACGCGCGGCCCTCACACCTATTGGACCCCAAACTGTTCGATTTTGCGGGCCTTACGCGGGAAACCTAGAGAATTTTAGATAATTTCCGCTTGTCTAACGCCCTCGCGTTAACCCACGCACCACCTCTTTGATCTTTACTTGCCTCAATCGCGGCTTTGCGCGCCGCCTTGAGGAGATTGATTATGGTGCCGCCTCGGCCTTCATTTATCGCTCATGCGCGAAAATTGGGCATTCACAACCTCTGGCGCCCCGTCGCCCTTGCGTTTTTGCCCGCCATTTGCCTGGCCGCTTATTGGTTCGTCGGCGAAAGCGGCCTGATCTTCCTGGCCGGTTTGATCCCGATCTTGTTTCTGATCAGCGGGTCTTTTCAACCCAATGCCAGTTTTTCAAAAGACGCCGGCATCGGGCCACAGCAGCGCCCCGTTTTTGAAGAACTCGCCGAACAGATATATCAGCAAGCCCAGCAAAAGGACCTGAACAGCGCCGCGTTCTATGTTGTGATTGAGGAATTTGACCAGGTTGTGGAACGCTATGGCCACGCGGCGGCCAATACGGTCAGCCAGCGGGTTGGCGAACGCCTGCAATCGGCGCTGCGACGGGTCGACCGTGTTGGCCAAATGGGTGAGGCGCGATTTGCCATCTGCACTGCGCCGGTCGCGTATTTGGATTTGGAAAGCTGCATCCAACTGGCAGGCCGCCTGCAAACCGCTGCCGAAGAACCGCTGTCGCTTGATGGCACATCCATCTACATTTCCGTGTCCATTGGCTTCTGCCAACTTGATCGCGCCCCGCGCGGCAGCTGTGCTGAGTGGTTGAACGCCGCCGCCCTGGCGCTGCGCGAAGCGAAAAGCCATGGGCCCTCCGCCATCCGCGCCTTCACAGAACAAATGCGCGTCAGCGCCCAGGCCCGCGTGGATCTCTGCGAAGATGTCGTCAAAGCCCTGGAAGGCGGGCAGATCCTTCCCTGGTTTCAGCCGCAAATCTCAACGGATACGGGCCAAATCAGCGGTTTTGAGGCGCTCGCCCGTTGGGATCACCCCAATCGCGGGCTGATCGCCCCGTCTGAGTTTCTGCCCGCGGTCGAACAAGCGGGCCAGTTGGAGCGTTTGGCAGAAGTGATGATGTACCACGCCTTTACCGCGTTAAAGGCCTGGGACAGTGCCGGGCTCAACATCCCCCAGATCGGCGTGAATTTCGCCGGGCCAGAGCTGAGCAATCCGAACCTTGTCGACAAACTGTCATGGGAGTTTGACCGCTTTGAGCTGACGCCAAACCGGCTGGCGGTTGAGGTGCTGGAAACCGTCGTGGCCAGCACCTCCGATGACGTGATCACCCGCAACATCAAGGCCTTGGGCGAATTGGGCTGCCGAATTGATCTGGACGACTTTGGCACCGGGCAGGCCTCCATCGCATCAATCCGCCGCTTCGCGGTCTCACGCATCAAAATCGACCGGTCATTTGTGATGAAAGCCGACCGCGATCCAGAACAACAACGCATGATCAGCGCCATCCTGACCATGGCCGAAAGGCTACAGATTGAAACCTTGGCAGAGGGTGTTGAAACCGTCGGGGAACATGTTCTTCTTGCGCAGCTGGGCTGTGACCACGTCCAGGGTTTTGGCATCGGACGCCCCATGCCTTTTGACCAAACACTGGATTGGATCACCCGCCACACCGACAAGCTGGAAGATGTTCCGCGGCTGATGAACGGCAAAGGGCCATAGCCCCGTCTGGCCCTCTGACGCGGCAAAGCTGGCGCAGCGTACAAAAACATCTGTTTTCAAGGCCGCTCTTGCCCTTTTTCTGTGCTGCAATTGGGCCGATTCCACTTGACCTTTCGCGCCGCACTCTGTTGAACCACCCTAGTTTTCAGCAGCATTCAGGTGGCGCTCCTTATGGACGATCAGAACAAGAACCTCCTCCTTGCGACGGGTCTCAGCTTTGTTGTGATCCTGATCTGGTTTGTGCTTTTCCCACCACCTGAACCTGACACCCCCCTTGACGGCACGGTCGAAACCGCCGCCCAGGCCGAAGCGGACGCCAGCGTCCCCGTGGCCCCAGACGCCAGCTCCGAGACGGCCAGCATCGCGCCCAGCGATGACAGCAGCGCCAGCTTTGAAAACGCCGTGCGTGTGCCCATCGAAACACCGCGCCTGACCGGCTCGGTGTCGCTGGTTGGCGGCCGGGTGGACGACCTGAAACTGAAAGATTACCGCACCACCGTTGATCCTGATGCGCCCATCGTCACCATGCTGTCGCCACAAGGCACGATTGATGCCTATTACGCGCTTCAAGGGTGGGCCGCCGGCAACGGCATCGCCGCAGACGCGGTGCCCGGCCCCAACACCGAATGGACGCTAACCTCAGGCGAAACGCTTGGCGTGGACAGCCCCGTCACCCTGTCCTGGGATAACGGCGCGGGCCAGGTCTTTGGCCGCACGATCTCTGTTGATGCCGACTATATGTTCTCGCTCACGCAAAGCGTGACCAACAACGGGGGTGAGCCTGTCACCCTGGCCCCCTACGGCATGGTCGTTCAACACACCGAACCTGACGATCTGGAAAACTTCTTTATCCTGCACGAAGGGGCGGTTGCCATCGCAGATGAAGAGCTGATCGAAACCGATTGGGCCGACATTGCTGAGGCTGAGGTGAACGCCACCTGGGGCCGCCAGGCCATCGTGCAAGAGGGCGTGACCCAAGGCTGGGTCGGCTTTACCGACCACTTCTGGCAGGCCATCCTGATCCCAAGTGCGGGCCAAACCTTTGACCAGGCGCTGACCTATGACGCCCGCGCGGACGTCTACCGCGCGGTCACCCGCCTGCCCACTCAAACCATCGCAGCCGGTCAAAGCAGTGAAGTGACAACGCAGCTTTTCGCTGGTGCGAAAGAATGGGCAATCCTGCGCGAATACGAAGCCGCAGGTGTGACCAAATTCATCGACAGCATCGACTGGGGTTGGTTCTTTTTCCTGACAAAACCCATCTTCTGGCTGCTGCACGAATTGAACAAACTCATCGGCAACATGGGCTGGGCCATCATCGGCCTGACCCTGATCATCAAAGCGGTTCTCCTGCCGCTGGCCTATAAATCCTACGTATCCATGGCCAAGATGAAGGAACTCCAGCCCGAGATGGAGAAGCTGAAAGAGCAAGCAGGCGATGACCGGCAAAAGCTCCAGCAAGGCATGATGGAACTGTATAAGAAGGAAAAGGTGAACCCCGCCGCGGGCTGTTTGCCCATCCTGTTGCAGATCCCAATCTTCTTCTCGCTCTACAAGGTGATCTTTGTCACGATTGAACTGCGCCACGCCCCTTGGTTCGGCGTGTTCCAAGATCTCTCCGCCCCTGATCCGACCTCCATTTTCAACTTCTACGGCCTGCTGCCCTGGGACGCACCTGAGCCCACGAGCCTGATGGCGCTCATCTTTATCGGCATCCTGCCGCTGTTGTTGGGCATCTCCATGTGGCTCCAGCAAAAGCTGAACCCGGCACCCACCGACCCCACCCAGCAGATGATCTTTGCCTGGATGCCTTGGGTCTTCATGTTCATGCTGGGCGGCTTTGCCTCAGGCCTCGTCGTCTACTGGATCGCCAACAACACGATCACCTTCGTGCAGCAGTACCTGATCATGCGCAGCCAGGGCTACAAACCTGACCTGCTGGGCAACATCAAGTCGAGCTTCAAGCGCAAGGCGAAAGCCGCCAACGATCCTAAGGAGCCCGCCAAGAAGGGCAGCAAGTGATGCAAGTTTCTGCGCTCTGGCGGTATCCCATCAAAAGCCACGGGCGCGAAAGCATCGAAAAAGTGGCGTTGACGGCCAATCAAACCATGCCCTGGGACAGGGCACTGGGCTGTCACCCATGAGGCCACGCAACCAGACGCCCAATCAGGCGCTTGGGTGCAATGCCACAACTTCATGATCGGTGCCCGCACCCCGGCCCTTGCCGGGCTCTGGGCCAAGCTCGATGAGGCGGCACAGCAAATCACCCTCACCCATCAGGACCTGGGCGAGCTCACCTTTGGCCCCGACACGCCCGAGGGCGAGGCAGCATTCCTTGCATGGATCGCGCCGCTCTGCCCCGAAAACCGCAGCCGCCCTTCCGGGATCCTGCGCGCGACCCAGCGCGCCATGACCGACAGCCCCCTGCCCACCCTCTCGCTGATGACAACAGCCTCGCACGATGCAGTGGCCCAAACCCTCGGCGGCCCGCTGGAGGCTGAGCGCTGGCGCGGCAACATCTGGCTGGAGGGCACCGCCCCCGGGAAGAGTTCAGCTGGATCGGTCATGAAATCCGCATCGCAGATGCCGTTCTGCGGATCGAAGAACGCATCGAACGCTGCAGCCATACCACCGCCAACCCCCTGACCGGCCAACGCGATACAGACACGCTCGGCGCGCTGGAACGCAACTTTGGCCATGTCGATTTTGGCGTACAGGCCCGCGTCATCCAAGGCGGCACAATCCAAATCGGAGATAAGGCCACCCGCCTATGACATCCCTGCCCTTCCCCATCGCCGAAGAACCAGATCCGCAAACCGCCGAAGCGGGCCGCCTGCTTTTTGCCGGTGAAACCACCTTTGTCAAAGGTGTTGTGGCCATGTCTGGCCTGCCTGAACCAGACCGGCTGGAGGTCTGCTTTGCAGGGCGCTCAAACGTGGGCAAATCTACCCTGATCAACGCGCTGACGGGCATGAAGGCGCTGGCCCGCGCCTCCAACACGCCGGGCCGCACGCAAGAGATCAACTTTTTCACCGCCGGGGATGCGCATTACCTGGTTGACCTGCCAGGCTACGGCTACGCCAACGCCCCGCTTCCCGTGGTTGAGAAATGGCAACGCCTGCTGAAACAATACCTCTCAGGGCGGCAAACCCTGCGCCGCGCCTTTGTGCTGATCGACGCCCGCCACGGCGTCAAGAAAGTGGATGCCGAAATCCTCAGCCTGCTGGACAGCGCCGCAGTTACTTTTCAGGTGGTGCTCACCAAGGCCGACAAGGTCAAAGAAAAAGAACGCGCGAAAATCCTTGATCAGGTCCGTACGGCCCTCTCCAAACACCCCGCAGCCTACCCTGAAATCGTTGTGACAAGCTCCGAAAAGGGCTGGGGTATTCCCACCCTCCGATCCATCATCGCAACGCTGGAATAAGCACGCGCTACCGCGCTTCATCTTTCCTCTACAACTCACAGCAACACCAGCGCCAAACGCGCCATTTACCATGTGGTCAATCCCGCCCAACTTTCTATGATCCCGCTCAAAGAGGTCTGACCATGAGAACCCAAGACATGAACCGCGATTGGATCACCACAGCCCAAACCCTCAGCCAGGCCCTGCCCTATATGCAGCGCTATGCCGGGGCCACCGTCGTCATCAAATTGGGCGGTCACGCCATGGGCAGCGATGCGGCGATGGCCGACTTCGCCCGCGATGTGACCCTGATGCGCCAGGTCGGCGTGAACCCGGTGGTGGTGCACGGCGGCGGGCCGATGATCAATGAAATGCTCAAACGGCTTGAGATCAAATCTGATTTCGTGAACGGCAAACGCGTGACAGATGCGGCCACCATGGAAGTGGTGGAAATGGTCCTCTCCGGCTCTGTCAATTCACGGATCGTGCAGGCCATCGCAGCACAGGGCGGACGCGCGGTGGGCCTGTCGGGCAAGGACAGCGCGCTCATCACCTGCGAGGCCGAAGATCCAGCCCTGGGCCTCGTCGGCAAACCCGTCAAGGTGGACCCGACCGTGCTGACAGACCTGTCTGACAAAGGGATCATTCCGGTCATCGCCCCCTTGGGCATGGGCACGCAGGGCGAGACGTTCAACATCAATGGCGACACCGCCGCCGGCACCATCGCCTCTGCGCTTCAGGCAGACCGGCTTTTGTTGCTGACCGATGTCGCTGGCGTCAAAAACGCCGAAGGCGAGGTGCTGACCGATCTGACCGCCACCCAAATTGAAACCTTGATCACCGATGGCACCATCGCGGGCGGTATGATCCCCAAAGTTCAAACCGCGCTGGATGCGCTGGCGGGCGGTGTCCGCGCGGCCGTGATCATTGATGGCCGCGCGCCCAACGCCTGCCTGTTGGAGCTTTTCACCGATCACGGTGCGGGCAGCATCATTCGCCGCGGATGACATACGCCGCCTTGCAAGACGCCGCAAAGGCGCGCCACCTGACAATCCTGGGCGGGTTCCACCCCCAGGCAGACGACGCTGTGCCAGATCAGTGTCAGACCCTGCTGATGCTGGGCCCGGATGAGCCGGGGTTCTGGCCCATGTTCACCGCCAGCCCGGAATGGCAAGACGGGGCAGCAGACCCGATGGACCGCTGGTCCACCCGCGTCATTGGCAGCTGGGCCAAAGACCTTGGCGCCACCGCGCTCTATCCCTTCGGCGGCCCGCCATTTCAGCCGTTTTATTCCTGGGCACTGCGCACCGGCCGCACCCACAGTTCACCTGTGCAACTGCTGGTCCATGATACGGCTGGCCTTTTCGTGTCCTTCCGGGGGCCCTGGCCCTGCCCCAGCATATTGATCTGCCAGAGCCGCCACCGAACCCCTGCAACAGCTGTGCGGGCCAACCCTGCCGCAACAGTTGCCTGTCGGATGCATTGACCCCTGCGGGCTATGACGTGCCGAAATGTAAAGACTTTCTTTCTACCCATGAGGGAAAATCCAATATGGATAAGGGCTGCAATGTGCGTCGCAGTTGTCCAGTTTCACAAATCTACGGGCGCATCCCAGCGCAATCTGCGTATCATATGAAGCAGTTTGCAGGGAGATGATATGAAGCGACTGATCCTGATGCGCCATGCCAAATCGGATTGGTCAGGTGGGCCGAGCAACGATCATGACCGCCCGCTCAATCCACGCGGCAGGCGCGCGGCGGCAGCCTTGGGCGATTGGTTGCGCCAGAATGAGCTGATCCCCGATCAGGTGCTTGTATCCACGTCCGTGCGCACCCAGGAAACGCTGTTGCGGCTGGACCTGCCCGATGATGTCCGCGCGCAGCTGCTCAAACATCTCTACCTGGCAAGCGCCCCAACGATTTTGCAAACCCTGCACGGGGCCACCGGCGACTGCGTTCTAATGCTTGGCCACAACCCCGGTATCGGCGTTGCCGCAGAGGAGTTTGTGAAAACGGCCCCCGGCCATCCGCAATTCCACCAATACCCCACCGGGGCCACATTGGTGGCTGACTTCGATATCGACGATTGGGAAAGAGCCACCTGGGGCAAAGCCTTCGTCAGACATTTCGTCGTCCCGCGTGAGATGCGCTAGGCCGGGTATCCGGTCCCCCAATCAGACCCGCCCCCACGAAAAACGCGCCGCCCTGCAAAGGCGACGCGCTTGATTTTGCATAAACGGGCCGGGGTCCCCCGGCACCGGCTTAGTGCCCCAGGATCTGGCTCAGGAACAGCTGCGTCCGTGGGGATTGTGGGTTATTAAAGAAGGCCTCAGGCTCATTCTGCTCCACGATCTGACCTTCATCCATAAAGATCACGCGGTTCGCCACCTGACGGGCAAAGCCCATCTCGTGCGTCACGCAAAGCATGGTCATGCCCTCTTCGGCCAGCTCGATCATTGTGTCGAGCACCTCTTTGATCATCTCAGGGTCCAACGCTGAGGTCGGTTCATCAAACAGCATGATGCGCGGCCGCATGCAGAGCGAGCGGGCAATCGCCACACGCTGCTGCTGACCACCCGACAACTGACCGGGGTATTTATTGGCCTGATCCGGGATCTTTACCTTTTCCAGGAAATGCATCGCCGTTTCTTCGGCCTCTTTCTTGGGCGTCTTGCGCACCCAGATCGGCGCCAGCGTGCAGTTCTCCAGGATCGTCAGATGCGGGAACAGATTGAAGTGCTGAAAGCACATGCCAACCTCTGAGCGGATCTTGTCGATGTTCTTGAGGTCTGAGGACAACAGCGTGCCGTCCACCTCAATGGAGCCCTTCTGATGCTCTTCCAGTGCGTTAATGCAGCGGATGAGCGTTGATTTACCTGAACCAGATGGTCCGCAAATCACGATCCGTTCGCCTTGGAACACCGTCAGGTCAATGTCCCGCAGCACGTGGAACGCGCCGTACCATTTGTTCATCTTCTGGATCGTAATCGCGACTTCGTCGGATACTTTCAACTTTGCAGCTTCGGCCATATCTCTAGCCCTTTCTATTTTCTAAGCGCGACCGCGTTAATTTGCGCGGATCAGCGGTGATCAGTTGCAAGGCGGCGTTCCAGCCACTGCGAATATTGTGAGATGCCGTAGCAAACGACGAAGAAGACAACACAGGCAAAGCCCAGAAGCTCCCAGTAGACGCCGTTCCATTCGGTCGAGGCCAGGATCGGCCCGCGGATCATGCCGAGGATATCGAACATGGAAATCACGGAAACCAATGTGGTGTCTTTGAACAGACCCACGGCGATGTTCACGATGCCCGGAATGGAGATCTTGAGCGCCTGTGGCAGGATGATCAGGCGCATCGCCTGCGGGTAATCCAGCCCCGAAGGAATCCGCCGCCTCATACTGCCCCTTGGGCAGAGCGGCCAGACCACCCCGGATCACCTCAGCGATATAGGCCGAGGAAAAGAGCGTGATCATGATCACCACCCGCAGGAACAGATCCACACCGGATCCGGGCGGGAAGAAATACGCCAGCATCACGTTGGCCACAAACAAGAGCGTGATCAGCGGCACGCCGCGAACGAACTCAATAAAGACCACACAGATCCACTTGATCAGCGGCATGGAGGACTGACGCCCCAGCGCCAGCGCAATGCCGATGGGCAAGGACAGGGACACACAGGTCACACCCAGCATCATGTTCAGCATATAGCCGCCCATATCGCGGGAAGGCACAGCCTCCAACGCCAGGACATTGGCCGCAGGCCCGGTGATGTAGCCCGACAGCGACCACACAACAATCGCCGCAGCCACCCCGCCAAAGAAACCCGCCGCAAAGCTGACGCGCTCAAAGCGGATGTAGACAAAGTAGCCGACGATAAAGCCAACCAGCGCCAGCACCGGCACCAAAATGGTCCCGCCCCAGATCAGCCAATAGGCCACGAAGGGGAAAAGCCCCGTGATGATCAGCAACTTGCGCGGCAGGTCAAAAAACAGCACGGGCGCAATGGCCACCAGCATCAAAAGAAAGGCAACGGTGGGCCGCCAATAAAGCTCTGATGGATAGGTGAACCCAAACAGCAGCTGGTTCCAGCGTTCGGTCAGAACCGAAAAACAGCCCCCCGACACGCCCTGCAAAACCTCGCGGCATTCCGCCAGGCTGGACGTTGTCCAAACCCCGTTGAAAAGCCACGGAAACACGACCCGCAAGATCAGGAAGATCACGTAAAGCGATGCAATCGTCAGAAGGGCGTTGCCCCAAGTGGCGAAAAGGTTCTCGCGCAGCCATTTCACGATGCCCGTTTCCGCCGCCGGAGGGGCCTGCGGTGCAAGGCTTTCGGTGCGCACGAATGAGATGTTGGTATCGCTCATCTTAGCGCTCCTTCAGTTTCATGGCATTGTTGTAGACGTTCATGAATGCCGAAATCAGCAGGCTGATCGTCAGATAGAACAGCATCAACAACAACACGCATTCAATCGCACGGCCCGTCTGGTTCAGCGTGATGCCGCCCAGCGTCGCCGTCACATCGGCATAGCCCACGGCAATCGCCAGGGATGAGTTCTTGGTGATGTTGAGGTACTGTGAAATCAGCGGCGGGATGATCACCCGCAGCGCTTGCGGCAGAACCACCAGGCTCATGATCCGGTTGGGCCGCAGGCCCAGCGCGCCAGCCGCTTCGGTCTGGCCTTTGCTGACCGCCTGAATGCCCGCACGGACGTTTTCCGCGATGAAGGCACCGGTGTAGATCGACAGGGCGAACCACAGTGCAATCAGCGGGCCACCGATTTTGATGCCGCCTGCAAAGTTAAAGCCCTTGAGCTCAGGAATGTCCCAGGCCAGCCCCAGAATGGCCAGCAGCGCAATCAAAGGAACAAACCAAATAGCCAGGTTGACCCAAAGCGTGTTGGGCCGGATCCCGGTCGCGGCCTGCGTGGCATTGGCCCGCGCCGTCACCATGCGCGTGACGATCAGTGAGCCAATCAGCGTACCGATCACCAGCAGCCAGTTGACGATGCTGCCCTCTGCTCCGCCGATGCCACGGGTGAAATAGGGACCGGGCACATAAACGCCCCGGTTGGTAAAGGCGAACATGTCCAGCAACATGGTTGAGGCCGGATCATCGCCCCTGAACGCCCTCGGTCCAGGGAGCACCGCAATCATGATCGTAAAGATGATCACGATCCAAATCAGAACGGGGATGTTGCGGAAGATTTCCACATAGAACGCCATCAGCTTGCTGACCAACCAGTTGTTGGACAGGCGCAGCACCCCGGCCAGAACGCCCAGCACCGTGGCTGTGACACAGGCAAGGAACGCCACCAAAAGCGTGTTTAGGATGCCAACAACGGCCGCCCGCAGGTGCGTCGACTGGCTGGTGTAATCAACCAGCGTCTGGTTGATGTCATAGCCGGACGGCGATCCCAGAAATTCGTAAGAGATGTTGAGACCTGCAGCGCGCAGGTTCAGCATCAGGTTGCGGCCCAGATACCAGATCGCCAGCGCCAGCACGATCGCCGCAATTGCTTGCAATGTCGCGGATCGGTATCGCGTATCGTTCAACAGCATGGATAGCCGGAACGAGCCCCCTTGAGGGTCGGTGGTTGTCGACATCAGATTGTTCCCCGTGTGCCTGATCGTTGATTTTTATCAGCCCTTAAGAAGGCCCGTATCAGGTAAATTGTTTAGTCCCTTAAAGCGTTGGGGGCGCGGTCTGTGCCGCGCCCCCAATCGTCGTTCTTAGCGGAATGGTGGGCTGTAGAGCAGGCCGCCATCTGTCCACTGTGCGTTCAGGCCACGGGCCAGACCGATGGGTGTTTCTTCACCGATGTTCTTGGCAAAGATCTCACCATAGTTGCCCTGCGTCTCGATGGCGCGCTTGGCCCATTCTGCGTCCAGGCCGAGCATTTCGCCCAATGTGCCTTCGGAGCCCAGCAGACGTGCAACTTCTGGGTTGTTCGTGCTGGAGGACATTTCGCCCACGTTTGTGGAGGACACGCCCAGCTCTTCTGCTGTGATCAGAGCGTTCAGCGTCCAGCGGACCACGTCACCCCAGTCGTTGTCGCCGTGGCGAACAAGTGGGCCCAGTGGCTCTTTGGATACGATCTCTGGCAGCAGCGTGTGCGCTGTTGGATCTTCAAATGTCGCACGTGTCGCGGCCAGGCCGGATGCGTCAGTTGTGTAAACGTCGCATGCGCCAGCCAGGTACTGCTGCTGTGCTTCGGCGTTTGTTTCGATTGGCACAGGCTCATAGCTGATGTTGTTGGAGCGGAAGAAGTCCGCCAGGTTCAGCTCTGTTGTTGTACCGGTCTGAATGCAGACTGTCGCACCGTCCAGTTCCTTGGCAGAAGATACGCCCAGGTCTTTTGGAACCATGAAGCCCTGACCGTCGTAGTAGTTCACGCCGACAAATTCAAACTTCAGGTCAACGTCCCGAGAGAACGTCCATGTGGTGTTACGTGCCAGCATGTCGATCTCACCAGAAGCGAGCGCCGTAAAGCGTGTCTTACCGGTTGTTGGAACGAATTCCACAGCGTTTGCATCGCCCAGAACAGCAGCAGCAACCGCGCGGCATACTGCAACGTCGAAGCCTTTCCATTCGCCGTTGGCGTCAGGTGCCGCAAAGCCCACCAGACCTGTGGTCACACCACAGTTCAGCGTGCCGCGCGCCTTAACGTCATCCAGCGTGCCCGCTGCCGCTGCACCAGCCGCAAGGCCGGCGACGGTTAGCGCGCCAAAGAATACAGATTTAGTCATTTTTACCTCTTCCTGATAGTCCGCCACGTGTTAGGGCGGTAATACCAACCGCATTGTGCAGCCAGTAGGTGATACATCACGGATTTTCCGATCAGTGGCAGCTAGTGTGCTCGGATTCCCCGCTGAACGTCAAGGGCAGCCTGCTCAAAATCCATGCAAAAAGCCCACGCAGCAAAGGCGAATGCCTAGCCAACGCGCATTGGCCTTAACTGTCAGCAGAGCAAAGCGTGAACATGCGGCTGGCGTGCAGAAAACTTGCGCGTTTGATCGCGGCAAGTTCTTCGGCCTCGTCGTCTTTTCCCCACTGCTCAATCTGCCAAAGCTCATCCAGCCGCGACAAGGTCCAGACCTCCTCAGCGGGCCGCGCCCCAAGCGCGGTGGCAAAGCCCAGGATCAATGATCCCGACAGGCTGACCAAATCATGAAAGGCCGCCAGTTCAAAAGCACTCAACGCATGGGTCCGCTGGGCAAGGGCTGCCAAAGCGGCAGGATCTTGCGGCTGGTGCATGATCCCGGTCCGGGGTGCAGCCGCACCTCCAGCGCCTGCTCTGCCCAATGCAACATCGGATCCCACGCTTCGGTCTGCCGCGCGACCAGACCCTGGGGATGATCCGCGCGGTAGCACAGCAAATCGCTGTCACCGTAAGCCGCGATCATGTCGGCCACCTCCGCATGCTGCACCGCCACCTTATCAATCGCGGCATTCACCGTCTTGGTCGCGGGCATCACATGTGGATTGATCTCATCTTCTTGCGCATCCCATTCCGCCGCAACAGCCTCTGCCATCGCGCGGGTCGGCGTGATCAAAGACCGCTTCGCCGGTGTCTTGACCGGACGCCCATCCAACAGCACGGCAAAGCCCGCGTCTTCTTGAGAAACCTGCGCCTCTTTCCAAAAGCGTTTCATCTTCCATGCGCTCATGCAGACGCCCCCCACAGCCGCTTCAGGGTCGGCATCACCTGCTCAAAGCTGTCCACCACGGCGGCAGCCTCTGTCAGAGCAGCAACAGGGTGATACCCCCAAGATACCCCAAGGCCCCGCACGCCTGCGCGCGTTGCCATCTCCATGTCAAAGCTGGTGTCGCCAATCATTACCGTCGCCGCGGCGGACACACCCGTTTCCGCCATCGCCGCCTCAATCATGGACGGATGCGGTTTTGACGGATGGAAATCCGCCACCTGCTGGGTCACGAACATCCCTTGCAAACCATGCCCCTCAATCAACTTGTCCAACCCCCGCTTCGATTTGCCCGTGGCCACCCCCAACAACACCTCAGGGATCGCATTCAGCGCCTGCATCGCCGCCAGGGCGCCGGGATAAAGCGGTGAGGACTGCGCCACCCCTGCCTTGGCCCGCAAATCCATATAGGCCGCCTTATAGGCCACCTCCATCTGCGCATGTGCCGACGGTGCCAGATCAGGGGCCAGCCGGGGAAAGGCCACATTCAACGACAGCCCCACAATGCTCAGTAAAGTATCCCGTGCGGGCAAGGGCTGGTCCACAGCGGCAAAGGCCACTGCCATCGCGGACAGAATATCCGCCTGGCTGTCGACCAGGGTGCCATCGACATCAAAGATCACCAG
Organism: Sulfitobacter sp. GN1-4; assembly: GCF_055693825.1. Classification (NCBI taxonomy): domain Bacteria; kingdom Pseudomonadati; phylum Pseudomonadota; class Alphaproteobacteria; order Rhodobacterales; family Roseobacteraceae; genus Sulfitobacter; species Sulfitobacter sp. GN1-4. The sequence continues at coordinate 3,615,818 of NZ_JBVFUQ010000003.1, forward strand.
CCGCAGATCAGCCCCCATCAGAGCGCCTCAAACGGGTCGTCTTCGGCCAAATCCTCCGTCCAGCCAAAGGTGTCCCAGGTCTCTGCCATATGCGGCGGCAAATCTGCTATCACGGTGATAATCTTGCGCGTCTCAGGATGCTCAAACCGCATCATACGCGCATGCAAATGCAGTTTCTTGGAAATGATCCCACCAATTTGCGCGCCCCAGCCATCGCCAAGGTTCTCTTGCCCAGACCCGCCATATTTGCCGTCACCAGCAATCGGATGCCCAATCTCAGCCATATGCGCGCGCAATTGGTGCGTCCGGCCCGTCACCGGCTCCAGCGCCACCCAGGACGCCCGAGAGGCGACCCGAAACAGCGTCGCATAAAGCGTATGCGCCCGTTTTGCACCCGGCGTGTCATCCATATCGCGCGGATGCACGGCAACCATCTTTTCGCCCTCCCCCGACCGTCCATGGCCGCCCGCCTTGACCAAGCCATACCGGATCTCACCCAGATAGGGCGTTGGCACCCCCGCCACGACAGCCCAGTAAATCTTGCGGGTCTCGCGGTGCCGCATCGCCTTGGTCAAGGCCTGCGCCGCGGCACGCGTGCGCGCCAGCAACAACACACCCGAGGTGTCCTTGTCCAAACGGTGCACCAAGCGGGGCCGCTCTTCTGCGTCAAACATCAACGCCTCGCCCAACCCGTCCACATGGCGCGTGCCCTGCCCGGATCCGCCCTGCACAGGCAGGCCCGCAGGCTTGTTCAGGGCTATCACGTGATCATCTTTATAGATCACACAAGCGCGGATGAACTTGGCGTCCGCATCGCTGATCTTGACCTGCGTGGGGGCCGGGGCAGGGCTAGACGGCAGCGGCGGGATGCGCACCTGTTGGCCCACCTCCACCCGCGATGATCCTTTCACCCGGCCACCATCCACCCGGATCTCACCCTTGCGGCACATCTTTTCGATGCGCCCCTGCGGCACATGCGGAAACTTGGACCGAAACCACCGGTCCAACCGCTGATCGCCATCCCCCGGCCCTACCGTAACAGTCTGTACCCGGCTCATGCCACCATCCCCCGCGCCAGGATCAAGCCCAGCATCAAGCCGCCCACAGACAGCACCACAGAAAGCCCCACATAAAGCGCAGCTGCCCCCGCCTCGCCTCTCTCAATCAACGTCACCGTTTCAAGAGAAAACGCGGAAAACGTCGTGAACCCACCCAAAAGCCCCGTCATAACAAAGGGGCTGTATCCGGTCAGACCTTTATGCGCGGCCATAACCACAAACACTCCCATCAGAAACGACCCCAGCACATTCACCGACAAGATCGCTACGGGGAACTCCTGCGGCCCCGTCAAACGCAACATCGCCACCCCGGCCAAAAACCGAAGCGCCGCGCCAATGGCACCGCCCAAAGCGACAAGAGAAAGTGTCGAAAGCATGGCGCGTCTGTCTTCCTTTGCATCCAAATTGTCAAGCTGGCCGCAAAGCCGCGCCCCGGGCTTCATCTTTCCACTATAACTCAAAAGCCCGTTCTCAGCGCGCACCACGCATTGAACAAGCCGCCTACCCGCCGCGCTGCGCGCGCAACTTGGTGAAATAGGCAACCCGCTTGGCCAACTCACGCTCAAACCCACGCTCTACCGGCGTATAAAGCGCCAGCCGCTCCATCCCGTCCGGGAAATAGTTCTGCCCCGAAAACCCTTCCTCAGCATCATGGTCATAGGCATAGCCCGCCCCATACCCCTGATCTTTCATCATGGAGGTTGCAGCGTTCAGGATATGCTTGGGCGGCGGGGCCGATCCGGTCTCTTTGGCCGCGCGCCGCGCCCCCTTGTAGGCCACATAGGCCGCATTCGACTTAGGCGCCAAGGCCAGATAGGCCACCGCTTGGGCCAGCGCCAATTCCCCTTCGGGCGATCCCAACCGCTCATAGGTTTCCCACGATTGCAAACAAACCGCCTGCGCCTGCGGATCGGCCAGCCCAATGTCCTCCACCGCCATCCGCGTCAGCCGTCGGGCCAAAAACCGCGGGTCCTCGCCCCCCTCCAGCATCCGGGCAAACCAATAAAGCGCCGCATCAGGGTCTGATCCGCGCACCGATTTATGCAAAGCAGAGATCAGATTGTAATGCGCATCCCCCGATTTGTCATAATTCGCCGCCCGCCGCATCAACCGCGCGCCCAGGGCTGCGGGGTCAAGCTTGTCTGCCACGTCCCAGGCCGCCACCTGCTCCACCAGGTTCAACAGCGCACGCCCATCGCCATCGGCCATTTCCAACAACGCCTCCCGCGCCGCCCCGCTCAGCGGCAGCGCGCGGTCCAACTCCTTCTCCGCCCGCTGGGCCAACAGCTCCAACTCCGCCAGGCTCAGCCGCTCCAGCACCATCACCTGCGCGCGGCTCATCACAGCTGCGTTCAACTCAAAACTGGGGTTCTCCGTTGTGGCCCCCACCAGCAGGATCGTGCCGTCCTCCATATGGGGCAAAAACCCATCCTGCTGCGCTTTGTTAAACCGGTGGATCTCATCCACAAACAGCAGCGTCCCCTGCCCGTTCTGCCGCCGGATCTTGGCCGCCTCAAACACCTTGCGCAGCTCTGGCACGCCTGAAAAAATCGCACTGATCTGCACAAAATGCAGATCCGTTTCATCAGCCAGCAACCGGGCAATCGTGGTCTTGCCCACCCCAGGCGGCCCCCAAAAGATGAGCGAGGTCAGCGCCCCCGCCCCCAACATCACCGTCAGCGGCCCCTCAGGCCCAAGCACCTTTTGCTGCCCAATAACCTCAGACAAGGAACGCGGCCGCAACCGGTCTGCCAAAGGCCGGTGCCCCGTTGGTGCCGCCCCCTCAAACGCACCGCTGTCAAACAAATCCGCCATCAGACCCGGAACCGCAGCACACTGCGCCGGTCCCCCCGTTGCACCACCATCTCAATGCGCCGCACTTGCCCGCCCAACAGGGTGGAGACCTCCTCGGGATGGACCGTCTCAACCCCGTTGATGCCCACAATCACATCGCCACTGCGCAGCCCAACCCGCTGGCCAAACCGGCCCGCCTCCAGCACCACAACCCCTTCGCTCTCCAACGGCAGGTTCATCTCAGCCAAAACCGCCGGATTGATCCGCACCATGCGCAACCCCGGCAACAGGCTGCGCTCAGACAACACTGTCTCATCCCGCGCAGGCACATCCGGTGCCGCCACCAGCGCCACCTCAAGGGCCATCTTCTCCCCCGCGCGCAGCAAACTGACAGGTGCTGCCTGGCCCATGCCCTCCACACTCATCCGGTAGACCATCTCAGCCGGCGTGTTCACCTCCGCCCCGCCCACATGGGTGATCACATCACCAACCTGCAAACCAGCAGCGGCAAAGGGGCTGGCCGCATGCACCCCCGACACGATGATGCCACCAGGGCGATCCAGCCCCAAAGGCCCCGCCATATCGGCATCCACAGGCTGCCCACTGATCCCGGCCCAGGGCTTGGAAAAGGCCGTCCGCCCCGCCCGCGCTTGGTCCACAAAGGCCGCAACCAAATCCGCCGGAATGGCGAAACCAATGCCATTGGACCCACCAGAGCGCGTCAGAATGGAGGTATTGATCCCAATCAACCGCCCCCCCATGTCAATCAACGCCCCACCTGAGTTGCCCGGATTAATCGGCGCATCGGTCTGAATGAAATAGCCCAGGCCCGAATTGCCCCCGCCCACGCGGCTGCGCGCGAGGCCGGACACAATGCCACTCGACACCGTCTGCCCCACCCCAAAAGGATTGCCAATGGCCAAGGCCAGCTCGCCCACCTCAACCGTCTCACTGTCCCTCAGCGCCAAATAGGGCAACGGCCCCTCCGCCTCGATCTGCAAGATCGCCAGATCCGCCTCCCGGTCCCCCAGCAGCACGCGCGCGGCATATTCGCGCCGGTCTGACAGCACCACAGTGATCTCCGTGGCCATGCCCACCACATGATAGTTCGACACGACAATCCCGTCCTCGGACAGGATCACGCCAGAGCCCAAGGAATTCTGCACGCGCGGCTTTTCCGCAAAAGGATCGCGAAAAAACCGCTCAAAGAATGGATCACTCTGCAAAGGCGTTCGCCGCGGCTCGGCCATGATCTTGGCGTAGATGTTCACCACCGCTGGCGTTGCCTCTTTCACCAAAGGCACAAAGCTCAACTGCATCTGCAGGGCCGAACTTGGCACCTGCTGGGCCATCACAGGGGTCGCCATCAGCGCCCATATCAAAACAAATATCCGCATGCCCCACCATATGCGCGCCACCCCAGGGCACGCAACACCCCAGCTTCATCTTTCCTCTAGGGTCAGGGCCCATTAATTTCGCGCCACTGGCGTCAAAACCGCGAAGTTTCAGCGGTTTGAGGCATGCTGCAACGAACGGGTTCATTGCAAATGGCTCATGCCTCTGAAAAGAAGCGGTTTTGTCGTCCTTCAGATTTGACGGATTTTCCTCGTGAGCCACTGCCCGGCAGCGCATTGCAAAGCAATGTCGCGAGAGGGGGCGTTACATCTGCTTGAAATTCAACAAGAGTTCCTGCGCAGATGTACCTTGTCACGAGAAAAATCTGTCAAACCAGTGGTGCGAAATGAGTGGGTCCTGACCCTACAACTCATGCACCTCAGAACAACAAAAAGCCCCACCAAAGGCAGGGCTCTTTCAGACGCCTCACGCGCCCCAGACTTTTGCAAAAGTCTTATTCCGCGGCGTCTTCCGCTTCCAGACGCGCCTTGTCAGCCGCACCTTTCGCGTCACGATCCCGGTCGACAAACTCGATGATCGCCATCGGTGCCATATCGCCATAGCGGAAACCCGCTTTCAGCACGCGCACATAGCCACCCTGACGGTCGGCATAGCGGGGGCCCAGCACGTCAAATAGCTTGGCCACATAGGCGTCCTGCTTCAGCTTTGAGGCCGCCTGACGGCGCGCATGCAAATCGCCGCGCTTGGCCAGTGTGATCATCTTTTCGATGATCGGCTTCAGCTCTTTGGCTTTCGGCAATGTTGTCTTGATCTGTTCATGCTCAATGAGCGAGCCTGCCATGTTTGCCCAGAGCGCCTTGCGGTGCTCATGTGTGCGGTTCAGGCGGCGGTATCCACGTGCGTGACGCATTTTAGTTCTCCATTTCGATGCCCTCTACGGGCGATTTTGCTTTGTCTGGCCAGCGATGCGTGTCACCGGCTCTCCTTGGGGTGTGCGTTTCACGCGCTACCCAGTAGTGTTGTAAAGCGGGGTTGCCCCCGCCATACAATCAAAAGTTGTCTTCGAACTTTTTCGCCAGATCTTCGATGTTGTCTGGTGGCCAGTCCTCAACGTCCATGCCCAGATGCAAGCCCATGCCGGACAGCACCTCTTTGATCTCGTTCAAAGACTTCCGGCCAAAGTTTGGCGTGCGCAGCATCTCTGCTTCGGTCTTTTGGATAAGATCACCGATGTAGACGATGTTGTCGTTCTTGAGGCAGTTCGCGGAACGCACGGACAGTTCCAGCTCGTCCACTTTCTTCAGCAGCAGCGGGTTGAACTCCAGACCGTCATCCTCATCCGCGCGGGACGCTGATTCAGGCTCATCAAAGTTCACAAAGATACCCAGCTGGTCCTGCAGAATGCGCGCCGCAAAAGCGACCGCGTCATCCGGCGTGATGGAGCCGTCTGTTTCCACCTTCATGGTCAGCTTGTCATAATCCAGCACCTGGCCCTCACGGGTCGGCTGCACGTCATAAGACACTTTCTTGACCGGGGAATAGATCGCATCAATCGGGATCAACCCAATCGGCGCATCCTCAGGCTTGTTCTTGTCAGCAGACACATAGCCCTTACCGGTGTTAACGGTCAGCTCCATGTAGACGTCCGCGCCGTCATCCAAGTGACAGATCACATGGTCACGGTTCAGGATCTCAATGCCCGCAGATTCGGAGATATCGCCCGCCGTCACAACACCCGGACCCTTCGCAGAGATGGACAGACGCTTAGGCCCTTCCACTTCCATACGGATCGACACACCTTTGAGGTTCAGGATGATGTCGGTGACGTCTTCGCGCACACCGGCGACAGAGGAAAACTCATGCAGCACGTTGTCGATCTGCACAGAGGTGATCGCGGCACCCTGCAAAGATGACATCAGCACGCGGCGCAGCGCGTTGCCCATGGTCAGGCCGAAACCACGCTCCAGTGGTTCTGCAATCACAGTGGCCTGGCGCGCAGGATCGTTGCCTGGCTTTACGTCAAGCTGCTGTGGTTTGATCAGTTCCGCCCAATTTTTGTGGATCATGTATCCCTCCATTCCTGCCTTGCACTGCATGTCCAAACAGCGCAGGCTCCCGAGGTTTCAAAATGCGGTCTGGGGCCGCAGCAAACCGCAGGGCCCCAGTCTAAAAAATGTCTGTTAAACGCGGCGGCGCTTTGGGGGGCGGCAGCCGTTGTGTGCCATGGGCGTCACGTCACGAATGGACGTGATGTTAAAGCCCGCAGCCGCCAGCGCGCGCAGCGCGCTTTCCCGGCCAGAGCCTGGGCCCTGCACTTCAACTTCCAGCGTCTTTACACCGTGCTCCTGCGCCTTGCGGCCCGCATCTTCGGCAGCCATCTGTGCCGCATAAGGCGTGGACTTACGTGAACCTTTAAAGCCCATCGTGCCCGCAGAAGACCAAGAGATCGCATTGCCCTGAACGTCAGAGATCAGGATCTTGGTGTTGTTGAAAGAAGAGTTCACATGCGCCACACCTGCGGCGATGTTCTTGGAGACCTTACGCTTGGTCCGACGTGTATCGCGTGCCATCTGTCAGCCCCCTTATTTCTTCTTACCAGCAATGGCCTTTGCGGGGCCTTTGCGGGTGCGTGCGTTGGTGTGTGTGCGCTGACCACGAACGGGCAGGTTACGACGGTGGCGCAGGCCACGGTAGCAGCCCAGGTCCATCAGACGTTTGATGTTCATCTGCGTGTCACGACGCAGGTCACCTTCGACGGTATAGTTTTCGTCGATGTGTTCGCGAATTTTCAGAACTTCGGCGTCGGACAATTCGTTGACCCGGCGGGTCATGTCGATGCCTACCGCTTCGCAAATCTTTGCGGCGGAGGAGTTGCCGATACCGGTGATATATGTGAGGGCGATTGGAACCCGCTTTGCAGTCGGGATATTTACGCCGGCAATACGTGCCACGTGTGCATTTCCTTTCGTTGCGGGTCCGTAATCCCAGACCCTTTTTTCACAACATAAGCCCGAGGCGTATTGCCGTCGGGCTAAGGCTGATCAGGTGATCTCGCGCCGCAGGGGCGACCTGCATTGCGAATTGATTCTCATTCGAGATAGCGCTCACTATGGCGTTTTCAACAAAGCGTCAACCCATGGAGGACCTTTGCGCAGGGCAGCTGAATTCTTGAAAGAATTCAGACCGATCTGTTTCAACAGATCGCGCCTGTCTTTTGCAAAAGACAGGCCCCAAAATCAGGCGTCAAGCAAACCGGCAATCGCCGCGCTGACACTGTCAATAGACGCCAGCCCATCAACACCCTGCAGCTGACCTTTGGCATGATAATACCCGATCAGCGGTGAGGTCTGCTTGTAATAGGCCATCAGACGCACCTTGAGGCTTTCCTCATTATCGTCCGCGCGCACGGGCTGCCCTGCGGCCGCCGCCTCTTCTGCGCGTTTTAGGATGCGGCCCACCAGAACCTCATCATTCACTTCCATCTCGATCACATGATCCAGGCTCTGACCCATTTCGGCCAACAGCTCACCCAAGGCATCCGCCTGGGCCAAGGTCCGCGGGAAGCCGTCAAAGATGAACCCACCCTTGTTATCGCCTTCCAGCTTTTCGCGGATCAGGCCGATCACGATCTCATCTGTCACCAGATCACCGCGGTCCATCACCTCAGCGACGCGCTTGCCCATCTCCGTGCCGGATGTGCGCGCCTCGCGCAGCATGTCACCGGTCGACAGCTGCACCATATCGCGCGCATCAACCAAAACCTGTGCTTGTGTGCCTTTGCCCGCGCCCGGCGGTCCAAGTAGAATAATGTTCATCGACGTACCGGGCTCCGTTTCTTCTTCGTCCCTTTGCCTTTGCCGCGCAGCTGCGACTCTTCAAGCAAACCTTCGTATTGATGTGCCAGCAGATGGCTTTGAACCTGCTGGATTGTGTCCATCGTCACCGATACCACAATCAACACCGAAGTCCCGCCAAAATAAAATGGGATCGCAAACTGGCCGCGCAGAATTTCGGGGAACACACAGACCAGCGCCAAATAGCCAGAGCCCAGCACCAACACGCGGTTCACCACATATTCCAGATACTCAGCCGTTTTCTTACCCGGACGGATGCCCGGCACAAAACCGTTCTGGTTTTTGAGGTTATCGGCCACATCGTCGGGCTTAAAGCTGACGTTGAACGTATAGAAATACGCAAAGAAAACGATCATCGCGACAAAGAACAGCAGATAAAGCGGCTGCCCCGGACCAAAGTTCGCCAAAAGCACGGACATCACCGGGCCTGTTGAATTGCCGGAAAACGTGCTGATCGTGACAGGCAGCAGCAACAGTGATGACGCAAAGATCGCCGGGATCACACCCGATGGATTGACCTTGACCGGCAAATGGCTTGAGCCACCGTCATACATCTTCATCCCCACCTGACGGCGCGGATATTGGATGTGAATTTTTCGCAAGGCCCTTTCCATAAAGACCACAAACATGATCGTCACCACGACCATGACCAGCACCCCGACAATCAACGCAGGGCTGATCGCACCTGACCGGCCAGAGGCAAAGAACTGCGCCAGTGCCGCAGGCACTTCGGCGATGATGCCAACGAAGATGATCAGGGAAATACCGTTGCCGATGCCGCGCGCGGTGATCTGCTCACCCAGCCACATCAGGAACATCGTCCCGCCCACCAGCGTGATCATGCAGGAAATGCGGAAATACCAACCCGGATCCGCCGCGATATCACCCGCTTCCAGCGAAACCGCGAGGCCATAGGATTGCAACGTCGCCAAAGCCACGGTGCCATAGCGCGTATATTGGTTCAGCTTCTTGCGGCCCTGTTCGCCTTCTTTCTTCAGCTGCTCCCAGGGCGGATACATCGCCCCCAAAAGCTGCACGATGATCGAGGCTGAGATATAGGGCATGATGCCAAGGGCAAAGATCCCCATCCGGCCCAATGCGCCGCCTGTGAACATCGACACCATGCCGCCGATGCCTTGGCCCGCGCTGTCCATGAATTCCCGCAGAGCCGCGCCATCAATGCCCGGCACCGGGATAAACGTGCCCAGACGATAGACAATCAGCAACGCCAGCGTGAAAAAGATCCGGTTGCGCAGGTCGGTGGCCTTACCCAAAGCGGACCAACTTGTGTTGGCGGCCATGTTTTCGACGGCTGATACCATTATGCGGTCTCTTTTCGTTGGTGTGAAAACGCCGCCCTACTGTCTCCAGCCGGCGGCGTCCCTGAAAACTCGAAAGTCTATGTAAGCGGGCGCGCGCCCGCTCACAAGCCCAAAGGCAGGGTTACTCCGCCGCAGCGGCCGCCTTGGCAGCCACAGTGACGCTGCCACCGGCCTTCTCAACCGCGTCAATCGCGGACTTTGATGCGCCAGCAACGGTCAGATCAACTTTGCTTGTGATCTCGCCCTTGGCCAGAACCCGGATGCCGTCCAGCTCACGACGCACCAGGCCAGAAGCCACCAGTGCCGCGCCGTCAATTGGCTTTTTCGCGTCCAGTTTCTTGGCGTCGATGAACTTCTGGATCAGGCCCAGGTTCACAACAGCAAAGGATTTGCGGTTCGGCTTGTTAAAGCCACGCTTTGGCAGACGCTGATAGAGCGGCATCTGGCCACCCTCGTAGCCATTGATCGCTACACCTGAGCGGGATTTCTGACCTTTGATACCCCGGCCACCCATTTTACCGGTGCCAGAACCAGGACCACGGCCAACGCGCTTGCGCTTTTTGGTGGCCCCTGGATTGTCAGAGAGTTCATTCAATTTCATGTCGCTTCTCCTCTTGCCGGAAATACCCCCCAGCGACGGGAGCGGGCAAACACGGCGTTTCACTTGATTCTAGGCCACGCAGTGGCCACCGGGGGCGTATAGGAGAAGTCTTGGGGTGGATCAAGGGCGTTGGTCAGACACCGAACCATTTGGTCACACCCAGCCTGCGCAAGCCGTGATAAAGCACTATCGGCCCCACGACACCCACAAGCGTGCCAATGGACAGATGCACCCACAGATCGGTCACACCGACGCTGACAAAGCCAATTCGAAACGCGGCGGTAAAGATCGTATGCGCCAGGAAAATGATCAGTGACATCACGCCCAGATACCGCAGGACCTTCAGGATCACACCTGGCTCATCGGCGTTGGTATCAAGATGGGCAATCATCACCCAAAAGAACACAACCAAGGCCAGCGAATGCAGGCCCGGCCCCCAAATTTCAATCGCCTGGATCAACAGAACGGCAAAGATCACCGCCGCCGCTACGGCCATCCAACGGGCCGGGCGCAGTGCTGCCAAGCCACCGGCGGCGACGCCCGCAATGAAGTAAGGCGCATTCTCAACCGCAGGCCCTGTATAAAGCGATGTGACCGATATGATGGGCAAACACAAAGCGTAGACAAACGCGATGGCCCCCAGCGCGAAATGCAACGTAGGCACCGATATCAGGGGCAGCAAAGCGCGGCACAGCGCCAACGACGCCAGCTGCACCAACAACAAGGCCCACAGAAACCACAGATGCTCATAGGGCGGCAGCGGGATCAGCGGGAAATCCGATATCTCCACCGGAAAATTCGCAGATTGCCCCGCCATCAGCCGGACCCCAAAGAAAATCCAGGTCCACAGCACCATCGGCCAAAGCAACCGCCACATCCGGCTCAGGACAAAGTCCTGCGGCGTCACACGGGTGATCGCATCCAGAAAAACCAGACCCGCCAAAAAGAAGAACAGCGGCATGTGCCAGGAATAGATCATGTTATCGACCGCCCGAAACACGGCCGCATCGCCCAGCAAACCTGCAGCAAAGGCACCGTGCCAGGCATGGCCAAAGACCACCAGCAAAATGCCAATGCCCTTGGCCGTATCAATGGAATGCAGCCGGCCCGCATGCGCCGTCCCCTGCGGGGCCGTGCCAGTCACGGGCATGTTCATACCAACCGATACCAAAGAACTGTCCTTAATCCGCTGTTCCTGATGAGGCTCAGACGTCATCATTCGGACCTGAATAGCTTAAGAAGTGGGGCAAAAATGGGGCAGGTTCGTGCCCTCTCCGGGTTCATTCCCACCCTTGGGGAACCACTGATCCTGAACACAGCCAACTGTTTACGCTCCGCTTGCACGAAATGCATCTCACCTCGGCGACAGGCGTCCCAGAAACCCGCTGAAATCCCTGATCTCAACTGCGGGCGTCGCACGTCCGAGGGTGCATTTGGCACCTTTACTCATTCAACAAACACACCAATGGCTGACCCTTTGGCACGATCACCCTTAACAAAAGACGCCCCGCTGTTTCCAGCAGGGCGTTCCTTAAGACGTTGAGTTTTTTGTAAACTCAGCCTTTTTCTTCGATGATCTCAACCATGTGAGAGATCTTGTTGATCATCCCACGCACAGCTGGGGTATCTTCCAGCTCACGGGTGCGGTTCATCTTGTTCAGGCCCAGGCCGATCAGCGTCTGACGCTGGATGGCGGGGCGGCGGATCGGGGAACCGATCTGCTTTACAACGATAGTCTTAGCCATGGATTAGGCCTCCTCAGCTGCTGGTGCGGCCGCAGGCGCATCGTTCTTGGGCAGAATGTCAGCGACCTTCTTGCCACGACGCTGTGCGACGGACCGTGGAGAGGACTCTTTGCGGAGACCGTCCATGGTTGCACGGATCATGTTGTATGGGTTCTGAGAGCCGATGGACTTGGACACAACGTCCTTGATGCCCAGCATCTCAAATACCGCACGCATCGGACCACCTGCGATGATCCCAGTACCTTCTGGCGCGGTACGCATCACAACGCGGCCCGCACCGTGGCGGCCTTCCATGTCGTGGTGCAGCGTCCGACCTTCGCGCAGCTGCACGCGGATCATCTGGCGCTTGGCCTGCTCAGTGGCTTTGCGGATGGCCTCAGGTACTTCTTTCGCTTTACCTTTGCCAAAGCCTACGCGGCCCTTCTGATCGCCGACAACGACGAGTGCGGCAAACCCAAAGCGCTTACCACCTTTAACGGTCTTGGACACGCGGTTGATGGCGACCAGGCGGTCGGCAAATTCCGGTGCTTCGTCTCTGTCCCGGCGGGGGCCGCGACGGTTTTCACGTTCTGCCATGAGAACATCCTTTATCTGGTGGGCCTGCGCCCGGTTTGTTCGATCGCAGTGAGCCCAAGCGGCTCCCCGATCATCGAAGGTGCGCAGTGAATGCGCACCCTACAGGTTGTGTTCGATGTAGGGTGCGCATTCACTGCGCACCGACCACATCAGATCTTCAGACCACCCTCACGGGCAGCATCCGCCAGCGCTTTCACTTTGCCGTGGAACAGGAAACCGCCACGGTCGAAATACGCTTCTGCGACACCGGCTTTCTTTGCGCGTTCGGCAATCGCTGCACCCACCTTGGTGGCCGCGTCGATGTTGTTTTTGCCAACCACGCCCAGATCCTTCTCCAAAGATGAAGCTGCGGCGACTGTTTTGCCGTTCACATCGTCGATCAGCTGAACGCTGATGTTCTTGTTGGAACGGTGCACAGACAGGCGCATACGGCCCGCATTTGTGCGGCGAAGTTTGTTCCGAACGCGCAGGCGGCGTTTGATGAACAGTTGTCTTTTGCTGTTTGCCATGTCCTTGCGTCCTTACTTCTTCTTGCCTTCTTTGCGGAAGACATACTCGTCCTTGTAGCGGATGCCTTTGCCCTTGTAGGGCTCTGGCTTACGCCACGCGCGAATGTTCGCCGCAACCTGACCCACCAGTTGCTCGTCGATACCTTCGACCACAACTTCGGTTTGCTTTGGCGCGGTCACTGTCACACCCTCAGGGGCGACAAAGTCCACGTCATGGGACAGGCCCAGGTTCAGTTTCAATACGTTACCCTGCACCTGTGCACGGTAACCAACACCCTGGATCTCCAGCTCTTTTTTGAAGCCTTCGGTCACACCGGTCACCAAGTTGGCGACCATGGTGCGGGACATGCCCCACTGCTGGCGCGCGCGCTTGGATTTGCCACGTGGCATCACGGAAACAGCGTTGTCTTCCACTTTGATGTCAACATCGTCTGTGGCGTGGAAGCTGCGGGTGCCCTTGGGGCCCTTCACTTCGATAGACTGGCCAGAGACTGTCGCGGTCACACCGCTGGGCAGGTCTACTGGTTTTTTACCAATACGAGACATTGCAACCTCCTTAGAATACGGTGCAGAGCACTTCGCCGCCAACATTGGCGCTACGTGCATTTGCATCCGACATCACACCCTTGGGGGTGGAGACAATCGACACACCCAGGCCCTGACGCACCTGTGGGATGTCCTGTGCGCCCATGTATACGCGACGACCGGGCTTAGACACCCGCTTCAGCTCACGAATAACAGGTTCGCCCTCGTAGTACTTCAGGCTGATCTCGATGGCCGGGTGGCCGTCGATGCCGGTGGTCTTTTCAAAACCCCGGATATAGCCCTCGTCTGCCATCACTTCCAACACACGCTCACGCAGTTTGGAGGCAGGTGTCATGACGGTAGACTTGCCGCGCATCTGGCTGTTGCGGATGCGGGTCAGCATATCTGCGATAGGATCGTTCATCTATGTACCCTCCTTACCAGCTGGATTTGACCATGCCGGGGATTTGGCCCGCTGAGCCAAGGTCCCGCAGCGCGATACGCGAGATTTTCAGTTTGCGATAATACGCGTGTGGACGGCCCGTCAGCTGGCAGCGGTTGTGCAGACGCACAGCGCTTGAGTTGCGGGGCAGTTTCGCCAGCTTCAGGGAGGCGCGGAAACGCTCTTCCATTGGCTTGCTTTCGTCGTTCACGATCTCTTTCAGAGCCGCACGCTTTTCGGCGTACTTCGCGACCAACTTTTCACGCTTCTTTTCGCGTGCGATCATGGATTTCTTAGCCATATCTCAAATCCTCCCGATCAGCTGTTGAAGGGCATGTTGAACGCCGTCAACAGTGCCTTCGCTTCAGCGTCGGTTTTCGCCGTGGTGGCGATGATGATGTCCATCCCCCAGGTCTCATCGACTTTGTCGAAATCAATCTCTGGGAACACGATGTGCTCTTTCAGGCCCATGGCATAGTTGCCGCGGCCATCAAAAGAGGAGCCCTTCACGCCGCGGAAGTCGCGGACCCGTGGCAGAGCGATCGTGATCAGACGGTCAAGGAATTCATACATACGCTCACCGCGCAGCGTGACCTTGGCACCCAGGGGCATGTCCTCACGCACCCGGAAACCCGCGATAGATTTCTTGGCGGTGGTGGTCATGGCTTTCTGGCCCGCAATCGCGGTCAGATCTTCCTGAGCGGATTTGGCTTTCTTGCTGTCGCGCACGGCTTCAGCACCACAACCAATGTTCAGCACGACCTTGTCCAGACGTGGGATCATCATGTCATTCTTATAGCCGAACTCTTCTTTCATCTTCGCGCGGATCTCGTCGCGGTAGACGCTCAGAAGGCGGGGTGTGTAATCAGCGGAATCAAGCATCAATCACGTCTCCCGTGGTCTTGGCAAAGCGCACTTTCTTGTCGCCTTCCATTTTGAAACCAACCCGTGTGGCTTTGCCGTTGGCATCCACATACGCAAGGTTGCTCAGATCAATCGGCATCGCCTTGGGCAGACGGCCGCCCTGGCTTTCCTGGCTCTGACGCGTGGCGCGGATGGCGATGTTGATGCCATCCACAACGGCCTTGCCTGCCTTTGGATCAACCAAGGAAATGGTCCCGGTCTTGCCCTTGTCTTTGCCAGCAAGCACGATGACCTTGTCACCTTTTTTCAGTTTGGCAGCCATCAGAGCACCTCCGGAGCCAGCGAGATAATCTTCATGAAGTTCTTGCCGCGCAGCTCGCGAACAACTGGGCCAAAGATACGTGTACCTACAGGCTCATTGTTGTTGTTGAGGATGACGGCTGCGTTGCGGTCAAAGCGGATGGCGGTGCCATCTTCGCGACGCACTTCTTTTGCCGTGCGAACGACAACGGCCTTACGGACGTCGCCTTTTTTCACACGACCGCGTGGGATGGCTTCCTTAACCGAAACGACGATGATGTCGCCTACGGATGCGTATTTACGCTTGGAACCACCCAGTACCTTGATGCACTGAACACGGCGAGCGCCGCTGTTGTCAGCAACATCCAGGTTGGTCTGCATCTGGATCATTTGGTTTCTCCCGACCTTTGGGGGGCTGATGCCTTAGCCGTTTCCCCAGGGTTTCGCTAAATCTTAACGTCAGAAACCGCGCCTGCCTTGCGGCGGACGCGGCTTGTGGATCAGGCTTCCGCCGTCAGCACTTCCCAACGCTTTGTCTTGGACTTTGGTGCACATTCAATGATGCGCACGGTGTCGCCCACTTTGAATGTGTTGTTCTCATCGTGCGCCCGGTATTTCTTGGACTTACGAATGGTCTTTTTCAGAACCGGATGCGTAAAGCGACGCTCTACGTTTACGGTGACTGTCTGGGCGTTTGCGTCGGAGGTCACGACGCCTTGCAAGATACGCTTTGGCATGGGTGCTCTCCTTATTCCGCAGCCGCTTGGGCTTTTTCGTTCAGAATGGTGTGGACACGCGCCACATCACGCTTCACGCTGCGCAGCCGCGCAGGGTTCTCAAGTTGACCGGTGGCCTGCTGAAAACGCAGGTTAAAGGCTTCTTTCTTGAGGGTGACCAGCTCATCACGAAGCTGATCGGGGGTTTTATCCCGAAGGTCTTGGGCGTTCATCACGCATATTTCCTTTTCAACATCACCAGCAGGCCGCTTTTGCGTTACCCTGATTCTGGTGGAGGTCACTAGAAGTGCGCCGTATATGGCGGTGCCCGCGACTTGGCAAGGGGGTTTTGCCGGTTTTCGCCCCTGCCCGCACACCTCTGCCACCCAACAGGCACAGCCTACCAGCCAAGACCCGCGCGCACATGCGCGAAAACCGCTTGGCCCAGGCGTCGCAACCGCCTTATCCTGATCCCGAAACCCCAAGAAAGCCCGGCTGATGATCTTACGCGCACTGATGCTCCTTGCCCTTTGTTTTGCAGGCCCGGCCGGGCTGATGTCTGGTCCTTCAACACCCCCTCAGGCAATATCGAATGCTGGGTGGGCGAAGAGGTCAGCAGCTCGGATCTGACCTGCACCATCTTTCAACGCAAAGCCCCCATGGCGCAGTTCACCGCCTGCCCGGTGCACCGTGGCATCACCGCCTTCATGGGCAACCGCGGCGGCGTGGATGTCACCTGCACACCCCAAGGCGAACGCCCCGTGGGCGGGCAACATGTGGCCGACTATGGCGTCACCGGGCAATTCGGCGGCTTTTCGTGCCATTCCAGCCGCAAGGGGCTTGAGTGCCGCAACCAAGATGGCCATGGCTTCTTTCTGTCCCGCGCCGTACAAACGGCGTTCTGAACCACCCAAAGGCACGCCCATGGCCCAGACCAAAACCCTGTTCGTCACCCCGCTTTATCATGCGCAGCTCAATGACCACGGCCAAGTGGACCCCGATGAGCTTGAGGCCTCCTGCTATGCCATCGCCGAAGACGATGAGGCCGGGCAGCGCTGGTCAGAGGAAAACGGCTATCCCGGCTATACCTCCTATGCCTCGCTGACTGACCTGGGCTGGCGGTTCCCGATCTTTGCGGATGTGATCAAGGCGCTGGATGCCCATGTGGCCCAATTCGCCCGCGATCTGCATTTCGATCTGGATGGCAAAGCGCTCAAGCTTGAAGACATCTGGATCAACATCCTGCCCGAAGGCGGCATCCACACCGGCCACATCCACCCCCATTCAGTGATCTCAGGCACCACCTACGTGGCCCTGCCGGACGGCTCTGCTTCCATCAAATACGAAGACCCCCGCCTGCCCATGATGATGGCCGCCCCAGGCCGCACCAAAGACGCGCCCGAGGCCCTACGCCCCTTCGCCTATGTCTCTCCCAAGGTGGGCGATGTGCTGCTGTGGGAAAGCTGGCTGCGCCATGAGGTGCCCATGAACATGAGCGAGGAAGACCGCATATCGGTCAGCTTCAATTATGCGTGGGGGTGAGGTGGGCTGCGCTCCGGTAAGTCCGGATGTTCTGCAAACGGCACCATGAATGCTGTGCTACACTGTCGTCATGCTATGACAACAGACAGGGGCGTGATGAGATCGGCATTACTGTGCAGCGCACTTTTGGTGGCACAGCTTTGCGCGGGGGCAGCCTTTGCAGGCAGTTTCCGCGATAAAGACTGGTCCGTGGTTTTGCGCGACACATGCGGGCTGCCTCAGGCAAGCTCCATCTCACAGGTCTCCCAGGATGGCGACCGGAAGCTGCGGGTCACGCTAAAGCCCGGAGACAAGGGCAAATGCAGCACCGACGCGCAAGCCCGCCACAGCGCCCCCTATTGGGAGCGGGCAGAGGTGGCGCAGGCAACGCGCCTGGAACTGGGTGCACGCTACCGCATCACGGCAGAAGTGACCCTGCTGCAAGGCTTTACCGGCGAAAGAGAGGCGTTCCTGCAAATCCATGGCTGGAACACGCGCTGCAAGAAAGCCTATCCGCCTGCAATGTTGAAGTTTGACGAAGGCCAGTTGCGGATTGAAACCTTACGCGGCGTGTCAGCCCTGTCATCTGGCAGACATCGCAATGCGCTTGGACACACAATTGCGGTGAAGGGGCTCTATGGCAAACCGGTACGGTTCGCATTGGACCTGGACATGAGCACCAAGCCAGGCCGCTTGAGCGTCTCGCTCAATGAGCAGCAGATCGTTTCGGGTGCCCCTGTCGATTATGCCCGATGCGCAGTGCCCTACCTAAAGCTTGGCATCTACAGACCTGGTGGCAAAGGGTCCGAGACCTCGGCAGCCCTGTTTGACGATGTGACAATCACTTCGCTAAAATGAAGAACCCCCGCCGCTTGCGCGCCGGGGGCCAATCTCGAACCGTAGGGTGCGCTTCTCAGCGCACCAAAACCGGTCTTA
The DNA here is from genome assembly GCF_055693825.1 of Sulfitobacter sp. GN1-4. NCBI lineage: Bacteria > Pseudomonadati > Pseudomonadota > Alphaproteobacteria > Rhodobacterales > Roseobacteraceae > Sulfitobacter > Sulfitobacter sp. GN1-4. The sequence goes on from NZ_JBVFUQ010000003.1 coordinate 3,633,937, forward strand.
CCAATCTTCGCGTACAATCACGCGCGTCTTGATCGGCAGCTTCATCGCCGCCAGACGCAGCGCTTCGCGCGCGATTTCTTCGTTCACACCGTCAATTTCAAACATCACACGGCCCGGCTTAACCTTGGCCGCCCAGAAATCAACGGAACCTTTACCTTTACCCATCCGAACTTCGACAGGCTTGGAGGTAACAGGCACATCTGGGAAGATGCGGATCCAAACACGGCCCTGACGCTTCATATGACGCGTCATGGCACGACGGGCGGCTTCGATCTGGCGCGCGGTGACGCGCTCTGGCTGCAACGCCTTCAGACCGTAGGTGCCGAAGTTGAGGTCAGAGCCCCCCTTCGCCATGCCCTTGATGGAACCTTTGAACTGCTTGCGGAATTTCGTCCGTTTTGGCTGTAGCATCTATCTACTCCTTACCGGCGACCGCCTGCACCGCGTGGTGCTGGGCCGTCCTGAAGTTCCTGTGCCTTACGGTCACGGGCCTGCGGATCGTGCTCCATGATCTCGCCTTTGAAGATCCAGGTCTTGATCCCGATGATCCCATAAGCGGTGGAGGCTTCCACATGCGCGTAATCGATGTCAGCACGCAGCGTGTGCAACGGCACGCGACCTTCGCGGTACCACTCGGTGCGGGCAATCTCTGCCCCACCCAGGCGACCGGCCAGGTTCACACGGATGCCCAGGGCACCCATACGCATGGCGTTCTGTACCGCACGCTTCATGGCGCGGCGGAAGGACACCCGGCGCTCCAGCTGCTGTGCGATGCTCTCACCGACCAGGGCTGCATCCAGCTCTGGCTTGCGCACTTCAACGATGTTGAGGTGCAGCTCGGAGGAGGTCATCTTGGCAATCTTCTGACGCAGACCTTCGATGTCTGCCCCTTTCTTGCCGATGATCACGCCAGGACGCGCGGTGTGAATGGTCACACGGCACTTCTTGTGCGGACGTTCGATGATCACACGGGCCACACCGGCCTGATGACACTCTTTCTTGATGAACTCACGGATCGCGAGGTCTTCGAGCAGAAGATCACCATAGTCTTTGGTGTCGGCGTACCAGCGGCTGTCCCAGGTGCGGTTGACCTGCAGGCGCATGCCGATCGGGTTTACTTTGTTACCCATTATGCTTGCTCCTCAACTTGACGCACGACGATGGTGACTTCGGCAAATGGCTTCATGATCTTGCCAAACCGGCCACGGGCCCGAGGGCGACCGCGCTTCATCGTGAGGTTCTTGCCCACATAGGCTTCGGCCACGATCAGCTCGTCTACGTCCAGGTTGTGGTTGTTCTCAGCGTTGGCGATTGCGGACTGAAGGCACTTCTTCACATCCTGCGCGATCCGCTTCTTGGAGAAAGTCAGATCGGTCAGCGCCCGCTCCACTTTCTTGCCACGGATCAGGCCAGCAACGAGGTTCAGTTTCTGCGGTGACGTCTTGAGCATGCGCAGCTTTGCACGTGCTTCGTTGTCGGCCACGCGGCGGGGATTTTTATCCTTACTCATGGCTTATTTCCGCTTCGCTTTTTTGTCAGCGGCGTGACCGTAATAGGTACGGGTCGGAGAATATTCACCAAACTTCTGGCCAATCATCTCTTCGCTAACGTTTACTGGGATATGCTTGTGGCCGTTGTAGACACCGAATGTCAGACCCACAAACTGCGGCAGGATGGTGGAGCGACGGGACCAGATCTTGATCACTTCGTTGCGGCCACTTTCCCGGGCGGCTTCGGCCTTTTTGAGGACATAAGAGTCAACAAAAGGACCTTTCCATACTGAACGAGCCATATTACCGCCCCTTCTTCTTGGCGTGCCGTGACCGTACAATCAGACGGCTGGACGCTTTGTTCTTGTTGCGGGTTTTGGCACCCTTGGTTGGCTTGCCCCATGGCGTCACCGGATGGCGACCACCTGAGGTCCGGCCTTCACCACCACCGTGTGGGTGGTCAATCGGGTTCATCACAACACCACGGACGCTTGGACGCACGCCCTTGTGGCGCATACGACCCGCTTTACCCATGTTCTGGTTGGAGTTGTCAGGGTTGGAAACCGCACCAACGGTGGCCATGCATTCCTGACGCACCAGACGCAGCTCGCCTGAGCTGAGACGGATCTGGGCATAGCCCCCGTCCCGGCCCACGAACTGAGCGTAGGTGCCCGCCGCACGCGCGATCTGACCGCCTTTACCAGGCTTCATCTCGATGTTGTGGACGATTGTACCGATGGGCATGCCAGAGAAGGGCATCGCGTTGCCAGGCTTGATGTCAGCCTTGGCCGCGGCCACAACCTTGTCACCAACAGCCAAACGCTGTGGGGCCAGGATGTAGGCTTGCTCACCATCGGTGTATTGAACGAGCGCGATAAACGCGGTCCGGTTCGGGTCATATTCAATGCGCACGACGACGGCTTCGACGTCCATTTTGTTGCGCTTGAAATCAACGATACGGTAGAGGCGCTTTGCACCACCACCTTTGCGACGCATTGTGATCCGTCCGGTGTTGTTCCGTCCGCCATTCTTGGTCAGACCCTCTGTGAGGGCTTTGACCGGGCGGCCTTTCCAAAGCTCCGAACGGTCGATCAGTACCAGCCCACGCTGGCCCGGCGTCGTCGGTTTGTACGACTTGAGTGCCATGTTGTCTGTCTTCCGTTTTGCTTACGGGCGGAGGTGTGCCCCCGCCTATGGTATGAAGGGCCCCGAAGGTCCCCAGTTTGGTGTGTGCGTCGTGGCCCGTGTGGGGCTGGGACGAACAAAGACAGAGCCCCGGACAGATCCGGGGCTGTGTCTGTGCGTGCGTTTAGGGGGGAATGGGGGTGGGGTCAAGGGGTGGGGAACACGGCAGAAATTTCCTTACTCTCCCCTAGCAAGCCGTAGGGTGCGCATTCATGCGCACCGCTCCCGCCAAATCAACGTACCGGTGCGCAGTATCGGTGCGCAGTAAATGCGCACCCTACCCATCGCCTTTTCCACGATACCCCCTCCCTTCTCACCCAATGAAACAGCGCCACTCCCACGCAACACCCTCTCCATCAACGCCTCGGCCCAAGCCACCGCTACCCGGATCACCTATTCGTCTCGGGCGCCCTACCCCAACCGCCCATAAAACGTCTGCCGCGCACTTTCCGACAACGCCACCCCCGGCTCTGCATTATACGCCAGCACCGCCAGCATCCGCGTCACGTCGCTCTCATTCGGGCTGACCCGGTGCACCGAGTTCCGCCCCCGGAACAGCACCAGCGTCCCCGGCTCCATCGTCAGCACCTCAGGCTCAACCGTCCCATCCAAAAGCGCGCCGACGCCGTCGAAATTCATCTCTCCCGCGTCTGCATCCCGCAGGTCCTTGAGGTATTCGAACCGCGCGCCCGCAGGCGGCTTTTGGATCAGCAGCGTGATCGCGAATGAGGAGTTGTCGAAATGCCAGCCCAGCTCTTGGCCCCGCTCGGCGTAGTGGATGTTGATCGACGACAGCGGGTCGGCATAGGGGTGCAGGCCGTCTTGGCCGGTCACGCCCCGCACGAAATCCCGAAACGCGGGCGCATCGTAAAGCTGGCGCAGCGCAGACGTTTCCCCGACCATGTCGTCACAGATACAGCCCTTGGAGGACACCACCTGCCGGTTGGCGGGGTGATCCTCGGCATAAGCGGGATCAGGGGGCGTGAGATAGACCGAGTGGTTCTGCGCACAGAAATAGGCCTGGTCCCGTCCGGCCTGTGCCTCTGCGTGGATGTCGGCCAGGGCCTGCGGTGTCAGGAAATCCGGCAGCACCAATGCGCCGTCCCGGTCCAAAGTCGCCCGGCAGGTGGTGGCGAAATCAGGGTCCGTGATCGGGTGGGCATCAAGATCGACAATGGCGGCTAGGGACATGGCAAGGCTCCGTTTAGGTCACGGCGCAGCCTATCTTTTCGCACCGCCTTGGCAAGGTAGGGTGGGCATTCATGCGCACCGGTCGATCCCAATCTATACCACATCGGTGCGCATTCATGCGCACCCTACGGCACCATGTCTGCACGTCCGGTGCACGCGCGGTGTACAGCGTGTGACAATTAACCAGGTCTTCACCAAACGCAAAAAGGCCCCCACGCGGGGGGCCTTTCTAACCTTGGGTCCAGCGCGGCTTAGAGGCCGGTGGACACGTCGATTGTGTTGCCTTCTTCCAGCGTCACGTAGGCCTTCTTGACGTCCTTGCGACGCCCAATCTGGCCGCGGAAACGCTTGACCTTGCCTTTGGTGATGGTGGTGTTCACCGCCTTCACCTTCACACCAAAGAGCGCCTCAACGGCTTCTTTGATCTGTGGCTTGTTGCTGTCGATATCCACTTCGAAAACCACGGCGTTCTGTTCGGACGCCATTGTCGCTTTCTCGGTGATGATCGGCTTGCGGATCACGTCGTAGTGTTGTGCTTTGGCGCTCATTTCAGACGGGCCTCCAATGCTTCGACACCTGCTTTGGTGAGCACCAGAGTGTCACGCTTGAGGATGTCATATACGTTGGCACCCATGCTGGGCAGGATGTCCAAACCTTCAATGTTCCGCGCGGCCTGCGCGAAATTCTCGTTCACAGACGCACCATCGATGACCAGCGCACGCTTCCACCCGAGGGAGGAGACCTGCTTGGCCAATGCGGCGGTTTTGCCTTCGGCGGCGGCCTCGTCGATTATGACCAGCTCACCCGCTTTTGCCTTGGCAGACAGCGCGTGCTTCAGACCCAGCTTGCGGAACTTCTTGGTCAGCTCGTGACCGTGGCTGCGCGGGGTTGGGCCCTTGTAGATACCACCCTTGCGGAAGATCGGCGCGTTGCGGTCGCCGTGGCGTGCGCCACCGGTGCCCTTTTGGCGGTAGATCTTCTTGGTGGAGTAAGACGTCTCGGACCGTGTCTTGACCTTGTGGGTACCGGCCTGCGCGTTGTTGCGCTGCCAGCGGACCACGCGGTGCAGGATGTCGGCGCGTGGCTCAAGGCCAAACAGCGCCTCGTCCAGCTCTACCGATCCGGCCTTGCCGCCGTCGAGTTTGATGACATCGAGTTTCATGCGTCACCTTCTTTCTTTTCTTCAGCTGCATCTGCCGCGATGGAGGCTTCGGCCTCCGCCTCGGCTGCGGCCTCTGCTGCGGCTTGCTCTTCGGCCAGACGCTTGGCTTCGGCTTCCGCCTCAGCTGCTGCTGCCGCTGCTGCTTCTTCGGCGGCCTTCGCCGCTTCATCCGCTGCAGATTTCAGCGCTGCTGGCAGAACTGCGTTCTCAGGGAATGGCTTTTTCACAGCGTCTTTGACTGTGACCCAACCGCCTTTGGAACCAGGCACCGCACCTTTGATCATGATCAGGCCACGATCGGTGTCTGTCTTGACCACTTCGAGGTTCTGCGTTGTCACGCGGGCTGCACCCATGTGACCGGCCATTTTCTTGCCTTTGAAAACCTTACCAGGATCCTGACACTGACCGGTGGAACCGTGCGAACGGTGAGAGATGGACACACCGTGTGACGCCCGCAGACCGCCGAAGTTGTGACGCTTCATCGCACCGGCAAAACCTTTACCGATGGAGGTGCCTGCCACATCCACATACTGACCAGCGAAGTAGTGATCAGCGATGATCTCTTCACCAACGGGCAGCATCGCGTCCGCATCCACACGGAATTCCGCCAGCTTGCGCTTTGGCTCCACCTTTGCCGCGGCAAAGTGGCCACGCATGGCTTTGGACGTCCGCTTTGCTTTGGCCGTGCCTGCACCCAGCTGAACAGCTGTGTAGCCGTCTTTTTCAGCGGTGCGCTGTGCCACAACCTGCAGCTTGTCGAGTTGAAGAACGGTCACAGGGATCTGCTTGCCGTCTTCCATGAACAGCCGGGTCATACCGACTTTTTTTGCAATAACGCCTGAGCGCAACATAATCTGGTGCCCCCCTTACGACTGCAGCTTGATTTCAACGTCCACACCAGCGGCGAGGTCGAGCTTCATCAGCGCGTCCACGGTCTGGGGCGTTGGATCCACGATGTCCAAGAGACGCTTGTGCGTCCGGATCTCGAACTGGTCGCGGGATTTTTTGTCAACGTGTGGGCCACGCAGAACGGTGAACTTTTCGATCTTGTTGGGCAGCGGGATCGGGCCGCGAACGGAAGCGCCTGTGCGCTTTGCCGTGTTTACGATTTCCTGTGTGGAAGTATCGAGCACCCGGTAATCAAACGCCTTCAGGCGAATGCGGATATTCTGGCTTTGTGCCATGTGTCATCCCCTTACATCGGGGTTTCAGCGGATTGGAAGATATACGCTCATCGCACACCTTCTTCGCGCCTGCTGTCAACGCACACGGGGCGCGCGCAGCGCACCCCGGTGAGTCTTGGGGCGTATAGGAGGTTGGGATGCGGCTGGCAAGCCTATTTTAAGGGTTTGCCCCCTTAAAAGAAGGATCGCCGCTGACCCAAATTGGCCCAGATGATTGGTCCCGCTTGGGTTGCATTTACGAAACACTTTTTTGACGCTGCAAATTGGGCCTTTTCTTACCCCCGCAATCCGTTAGCGTGAAGGTAAGTCGGCAACAAGTTGACAGTTCAGAAGAACAAAAGAGCAGGCAGAATGGCTTCACTTCGCACTCAAGTGCTGGGCGTGACCCGATGGTCCTATCCCAGCAACTCCGCTGACTTTCGCAAATCTGGCAAAGATCTCGACCAGCTTCGAGAGCAGCTTTATGCGCCCCACCGGTTGGAACACCGGCTCTTTTTGCTCGAACATGTGGTGCTGCCATGTTTGCGCGCACAAACCGATCCGAATTTCAGACAGCTTTTCGTGATGGGCGACCAACTGCCTGACCCCTGGCGCAAACGGCTGTTGGGCCTTTTGAAAACCGTGCCCCAGGCCATGCCGGTATTTATGCCCGAAGGCCAGGACATGCGGGCAATGTTGTCAGACATGATCCCGACCTACCGCGACAAAACCTGTGATGTCTTTGCCCAATACAGGATTGATGACGATGACGCGGTGGGCGCTGAATTCGTAGCCAAATCGCGTGAGATTTTTGACCAACTGCGCCCCATCTATGAAACCGAAGGCATTGCGGGCCTTGATTATACTCGCGGGCTGATCATGGCCACGACGCAAGGCAACATAGACTTTCGCCCTGTGGCTGCCCGACAATGGGCCCCCGGATTGGTGGTGTTCCAAGAGGCAAGCACCGCCAAATCCGTCTTTGAATTCCCGCACCTGCGCGTATGGCATTCCATGCCCGTACTGACCCATCGGCAGACGGCAATGTTCATCCGCGGGGCGCACCACGACAACGACAGCCAGATCGGCACCTTTGCCCGGCGCACAAAATCCTTCGCCTTTAACCCGCCCAACCTAAAGCGGTTTTTAAGGCGCAAATTCGGGATGGACCTGCCCGCACTGAAGGCGGCCTGGGCCGAAGGGGCGAGCCGTTTTTCATCACCCGGTACCGATGAGGCGCATCAAGAGCTGCAAGCCGCCCGCAACGCTGCCTGATCCCAACCGTCTGGGCCTGAGCGGGCCGATGGTGGAGCTGAGGGCGGGCACATCACCGCAGATGACGTGGGGGCAGGTTTGGTAAACCTGCGCATTCCGGCTTGCATCGGCAGGCCACAGGCCGGACATTTCTTTCCAAGAATGGCGCAAGCCAACAACAGTGGCACCAGCCCCCTTGGCTGGGAGCCATACATTTAATTGGGAGGAAAGAATGGAAGAAGAAACAACCAACGCACAGCCGAATTACAGCGCACTCTTTGTCTTTGGCGACAGCCTGAGCGACAATGGCGCGGTGTCCGCCCTGACCGGCGGCACCTTTCCACCAGCAGAGCTGACGGGGACGGACCTGGACGGCAATCCAGTGGATTTCGCCGGGCGCGGGATTTTCTATAACAACAACTTCACCAACGGCACGGTCTATGCCGATATCGCGGCGGATTTGCTGGGCATCCCGGGTGATACCAGCACGGTCTACGATGATCTGATGGGCTCCAACCTGGCCGTGGGCGGCGGCACTGCGACCGACCTCAGCGCCTTTGGCGGGACGGCCAACAGCACCTTGGCACAACAGGTTGGCACCTTTCAGCTGGGCCTTGCCGGATTGCCAGGGACCGACGCGGAGAAAGCCGCGTTTCTGGGCAGCTCAGCGGCCTCAATTTTCATTGGCCTCAACGATCTGAGCGCGCTTGCGGGTGCGGCAACCGCTGGGGGCACGATTGATCAGCTGGCCATCGCCCAGGGCATCGGCGTGATTTTGACCGACATCCAGTCGCAGGCGGAAATTCTCGCGGCATCAGGTATCGGCACGTTGGTTTTGAACGCCCTGCCGGGCGGCAGCTTTTTCCCAAGCTCCAACGCGCTGATCGCAGCCTTTGGCCCAGAAACGGCAACCCTGTTCGATCTCGTCTCAGCCCAGGTGAACGCCGGGCTTGAGGCCATTGGCGCAGGCCTTGCCGCCAATGGCGTGAATGTCGAAATGGTTGATTTCTACGCCCTCGCCCAAGAGGTGCAGGCAGACGCAGAAAGCTACGGCTTCCTCACGCTTGAGAATGCCCTGCCCAACAGCGATGCGGAAAACACCCTGCTGATCACGGATGTGCCAATTGATCAGGTGGGCTTTATTGACCCTGTGCATTTCACATCCGAACTGCATGAGGTCTTTGGCGCCTTCCAAGCGCGCACACTGGGCACCAACCAGATCAAAGGCGACGCCATGGGCGGGATCACCGAAGGGAGCGCAGATCATGATACGATCTTTGCGCTCGCGGGGCGTGACATTATTCGCGGGGATGCGGGCAATGACCTGATCTTTGCAGGGGCCGACAACGATGTCGTCTTTGCGGGGACTGGCGAAGACATCGTCTTTGGCGGCACAGGCAACGACGTCCTGCTGGGCGGCGCAGATGGTGATGTCCTGGGCGGCGGTGCCGGCAATGACATGCTGTTTGCCGGTGCAGGGGATGATGTGGTTGCGGGCAACGCGGGCAATGATTTCGTCAACGGCGGTGCTGGCAACGACCTGCTGGTCGATGGGCTGGGCAATGATGTGGTCGCTGGCGGCAGCGGGGATGACATCGTTGTGTATTTCTCCGCCGATCAGATCGGTGGCGTTGTCGGAGACAGTGCGGATCTCTTCTTTGGCGGCGCGGGTGACGATATGCTGCTGGTCGTCTCTGAAACACCCATCGAAGATGTGGACGCCTATTTGGTCGCAAATGGCGTTATGGCCACGGGCTTTGAAACTGTCACAGCCGTTTCAACAGATGACCTGGCCGATATTGATTTCGGCACGCTTGTGGGACAGCTGGAAATGGCGGGCCTGTTCGGTCTGGTCTGATGAAGGGCCGATCTCTTTGAAGAGATCGCACCGAACCCTTTAAAGGGTTCGGCCCCCACCAAACGCCAAAGGCCGCCCCGAGGGGCGACCTTTGCTTTTCGTCTGTGCTGAACGCTCAGCGCATTCGCAAATTACTCAGTAATTTTGGACACAACGCCCGCGCCAACCGTGCGGCCGCCTTCGCGGATCGCAAAGCGCAGGCCCTGCTCCATCGCGATCGGTGCGATCAGCTCAACGTCGAACTTCAGGTTGTCGCCTGGCATCACCATCTCGGTGCCCTCGGGCAGCTGAACGGTGCCGGTCACATCCGTCGTACGGAAGTAGAACTGCGGACGGTAGTTCGCAAAGAACGGCGTGTGACGGCCACCCTCTTCCTTGGTCAGGATATAGGCCTCGGCCTCGAACTTGGTGTGTGGTGTCACGGAACCTGGCTTACACAGCACCTGGCCACGCTCAACGCCGTCACGGTCAACACCACGCAGCAGCGCGCCGATGTTGTCGCCCGCTTCACCGCGGTCCAGCAGCTTGCGGAACATTTCAACGCCTGTGCAGGTCGTCTTGGCCGTGTCGCGGATGCCCACGATCTCGATCTCGTCGCCTACGTTGATCACGCCGCGCTCAACACGACCGGTCACAACTGTACCGCGGCCAGAGATGGAGAACACGTCTTCCACTGGCATCAGGAACGGCTGATCTACCGCACGCTCAGGCGTTGGGATGTAGTCGTCCACAGCCGCCATCAGCTCTTTGATCTTCTCTTCGCCGATCTCAGGGTTGTTGCCTTCCATCGCTGCCAGCGCAGAGCCTGCAACGATTGGAATGTCATCGCCTGGGTAGTCGTAGGAAGACAGCAGCTCGCGGATTTCCATTTCCACCAGCTCCAGCAGCTCTTCGTCGTCAACCTGGTCCACTTTGTTCATGAACACGACCATCTTTGGGATGCCAACCTGGCGGCCCAGCAGAATGTGCTCACGGGTCTGTGGCATCGGGCCGTCAGCCGCGTTCACCACCAGGATCGCGCCGTCCATCTGCGCCGCACCGGTGATCATGTTCTTGACGTAGTCCGCGTGGCCGGGGCAGTCGACGTGCGCGTAGTGACGTGCCTCGGTCTCATATTCCACGTGCGCGGTGGAGATGGTGATGCCGCGGGCTTTCTCTTCGGGCGCGCCGTCGATCTGGTCGTAGGCTTTGAAGTCACCAAAGTACTTCGTGATCGCCGCCGTCAGCGTCGTCTTGCCGTGGTCAACGTGACCAATCGTGCCGATGTTAACGTGCGGTTTCGTGCGTTCAAACTTTTCCTTTGCCATTGGGATGGCTCCTTTTTGTTAACGGTGCGCTTAAAAGCGCACCCTACGGGTTGGTGTAGGGTGCGCATTCACTGCGCACCGCGGTTTATGCAAATTTGGCCTGGATCTCGTCTGAGATGTTCTGTGGCACGCCTTCGTAGTGGTCGAACTGCATGGTGAAGTTCGCACGACCCGAAGACATGGACCGCAAGGTGTTGATGTAGCCGAACATGTTGGCCAGCGGCACAAAAGCGTCGATGGCAATCGCGTTACCGCGGGTGTCCTGCCCCTGTACCTGACCGCGACGGGACGTCAGATCACCGATGATGCCACCGGTGTATTCCTCAGGCGTCACCACCTCGACCTTCATGATGGGCTCAAGCAGTTTCGCGCCGGCTTTTTTCATGCCTTCGCGCATACCCATACGTGCCGCGATTTCAAACGCCAGAACGGATGAGTCCACGTCGTGGAACTTACCGTCGATCAGCGCGACCTTGAAGTCGATCACGGGGAAGCCCGCCAGCGGACCGGAATCCATGACAGAGTTGATGCCTTTTTCCACGCCGGGGATGTATTCCTTAGGCACGGCACCGCCGACGATGCGGCTCTCGAAAGAGTAGCCTTCGCCCGGCTCGGTTGGCATCAGGATCATCTTCACCTCAGCAAACTGACCGGAACCACCGGACTGTTTCTTGTGGGTGTAGGTGATTTCAGCTTCACGAGAGATCGTCTCACGATAGGCCACCTGCGGCGCACCGATGTTGGCCTCAACCTTGAATTCACGCTTCAAGCGGTCGACGAGGATGTCGAGGTGCAGTTCGCCCATGCCTTTCATGATGGTCTGACCGGATTCCAGGTCAGTTTCCACACGGAAGGAGGGGTCTTCTGCGGCCAGACGCTGCAGACCGGCGGACATTTTTTCCTGGTCGGCTTTGGTCTTTGGCTCAACCGCGATCTCGATCACCGGATCAGGGAAAGTCATCGTTTCCAGAACCACAGGATCGTTAACGGCGCAAAGCGTGTCACCGGTTGTGGTGTCTTTCAGACCTGCCAGCGCGATGATGTCGCCTGCGAATGCTTCTGTGATTTCCTCACGGTCGTTGGAGTGCATCATCATCATACGACCGACGCGCTCTTTCTTACCTTTAGTGGAGTTCAGCAGCGTGTCGCCCTTGTTCAACACGCCGGAGTAGAGACGTGTGAAGGTCAGGGAGCCAACAAAGGGGTCGTTCATGATTTTGAACGCCAGGCCAGACACAGCCATGTCATCGTCCGCGCGGCGCGGGATGTCACGTGTTTCTGTTTCGTCGCCTGGTTTGAAGCCCATGTAATCAACAACGTCCAGCGGGCTGGGCAGATAGTCGATCACAGCGTTCAGCAGAGGCTGCACACCTTTGTTCTTGAACGCAGAGCCGCACAGAACGGGGATAAATTTGATCTCAAGCGTGCCCTTACGGATCAGCTTGCGCAGTGTTGGAACGTCAGGCTCATTGCCTTCGAGGTATTCCATCATCGCGTCGTCGTCCATTTCAACGGCAACTTCGACCATCTTGCCGCGCCATTCTTCGGCCTGATCCTTCAGGCTGTCACGGATGGGGCGTTTTTCCCAGGATGCGCCGAGGTCTTCACCGGCCCAGACCCATTCTTCCATGGTCACCAGATCGATCATGCCTTCCAGCTCATTCTCGGCCCCAATTGGGATCTGAATGGGGCAAGGCGTGGCGCCTGTGCGGTCCTGGATCATGTGCACGCAGTTGAAGAAGTCCGCGCCGATCTTGTCCATTTTGTTCACGAACACGATGCGTGGCACTTTATAGCGGTCGGCCTGACGCCAAACCGTTTCTGTCTGTGGCTCAACACCGGCGTTGGCGTCCAGAACGGCAACCGCGCCGTCGAGAACGGCCAAGGAACGCTCAACCTCAATGGTGAAGTCCACGTGGCCGGGCGTGTCGATGATGTTCATACGGTGCTTGGGCGTGTCCGCAGTGGACCCGTCCTCAGTGCGTTCCCAGAACGTGGTTGTCGCAGCGGATGTGATGGTGATGCCGCGTTCCTGTTCCTGCTCCATCCAGTCCATGGTGGCGGCACCATCGTGCACCTCACCGATGTTGTGGGATTTGCCTGTGTAGTACAGGATACGCTCGGAACATGTGGTCTTGCCGGCATCAATGTGAGCCATGATGCCAAAGTTACGATAGCGGTCTAGCGGATAATCGCGTGCCATTTTGATGCTTCCTTAGAAGTATGCTTTTCAAATGATCAAGGGCCGTGCGGATCACGGCCCTAATGGGGGAGGTTTTACCAGCGGTAGTGGCTGAACGCTTTGTTGGCGTCGGCCATTTTGTGCGTGTCTTCGCGCTTTTTCACGGCAGTACCGCGAGATTGAACAGCGTCCAGAAGCTCACCTGCAAGGCGCTCTTCCATGGTGTTCTCATTGCGCGAACGGGACGCTTTGATCAGCCAGCGGATGGCCAGTGCTTCGCGACGCTCAGGGCGCACTTCAACGGGCACCTGATAGGTCGCACCACCCACACGGCGGGAGCGCACTTCGACGGAGGGTTTGATGTTATCCAGCGCTTCGTGGAACACTTCCACGGGGGCGCGCTTGATCTTGTTCTCAACGCGGGTCAGCGCGTTGTAAACGATGCGCTCGGCGACAGATTTTTTGCCGTCGATCATCAGGTTGTTCATGAATTTTGTCAGCACCAGATCACCGTACTTGGCGTCTGGCAAAACTTCGCGTTTTTCAGCGGCGTGGCGGCGTGACATGGGTTTGTCTTCCTTCTTGCGGATGGTGCGCAATAAATGCGCACCCTACGTGGTGGCTGTAGGGTGCGCATTCACTGCGCACCACGACATCAATTACTTCGGACGCTTGGCACCGTACTTGGAGCGGCGCTGCTTACGATCTTTGACGCCCTGAGTATCCAGAACACCACGCAGGATGTGATAGCGCACACCGGGAAGGTCTTTCACACGGCCACCACGGATCAGAACAACAGAGTGTTCCTGCAGGTTGTGGCTTTCACCGGGGATGTAGGAAATCACTTCGAAACCGTTGGTCAGGCGAACCTTGGCCACTTTCCGCATCGCGGAGTTCGGTTTCTTAGGTGTGGTGGTGTACACACGGGTGCAAACGCCACGTTTCTGTGGGCACTGCTCCAGGTGCAGGGATTTGGAGGTCTTGCGTTTTGGCTGCCGCGGTTTGCGGATCAGCTGTTGAATCGTTGGCATTCCGGTTCTTCCCGTTCTGTCTCACATCAGGTGCACGAGGCTCACCCCATGCGGTTTAAAATTCTGCGCTTCGCCATAAACAAAGCAAAAGCACCGCAATGTTCCCGTACCGAGGTGAACAAGGCGGTGGGGCTTCAGAGGACCGGGCCAGTAGGAGGCCGGATCTTGACCACTTAAGTTATGATTCCGTTTGGCAGGGAGACCCCGCCGTCGAGATAGCGGGCGTATAGGGGAAGGGACGGCACCTGTCAACAGCGCCTCCCCGGGTTGCCACGCCCCCATCGGCCTGCGATGTTTCGGCTGATAAAACAAGGGGCCTGCGCCTATGCAAACCATCGGCATCTGCCGCTTTTCCTACCTGGGCGAAGGTGGGTTCCAGGTGGAACATGACAGCCTGCAGGCGCGGATGGGCTACCTTTATGCGCCCGACCGGATGGAGGCGCGCTTTGCGACCTTTGAAACGATGACCCTGCCGCCGCTCAAGGCGCAGACGGACCCTGATTTTACCTTTCTGATTGTCACCGGTGACAGCCTGCCCACCCCGTATCGCGCCCGGTTGGAAGCGGCGGTGGCGGATATGCCCAACGCGGTGATCCGCAGCTGCCCACCCGGCCCGCACCGCAAGGTCATGCAACGCGCCATCAACAGCGTGCGCCAGTTCGATGGCGCGCCTTGCCTGCAGTTTCGCATGGACGACGATGATGCGGTGGCCTGCACATACGTCGAAAAGCTGCGCCAGGCCGCGCAGGATGTTGAGGCCCTGGCCGCCAAGCACCGCCACATCGCCATCGACTTTAACCAAGGTCTGATCGCGCGCCCCACTGCGCGAGGGCTCGAAGTGGCACCCACCAACACGCCCTACACCACCGCTGCGTTGGCGCTGATGATCCGGGCGGATTTAGAGGTGTCAGTGATGAACTTCGCCCACATGAAGGTGGGGCGCAAAATGCCCACTGTCACCTTCACCGGTCAGGATATGTTGATCCGGGGGCACAACGATCACAACGACAGCCGCCAGAAGCCCGGCATCAAGCCCCCAAAGCTGACGCCGGTGGATGCCGCGATGAAAGCGCACCTTAAGTCCGTCTTTGCCATCGACGCCGATGCGGTGACCGCCCGGTTTGCAGCGCTTTGAGCGCGTCAGGCGTGCGCCTTAGCTGCGCGCCGACAGCTGGCGTTCCCGGTAGAAGGTGAAGATACCGGTGCCCACAACGATTGTAGCACCGAGCATCGTGATCAGCGTGGGCCATTCCCCGAAAACGAACCAGCCCAGGATCAGGGCCCAGACCAGCCCGGAATACCGGAAAGGTGCCGTGAACGACACATCGCCCGTGCGCATCACCTGAACGGAAAAGAAATACCCACCCAGAATGAATACCGCCGATGCCACGATATAAAGGGCATTTACGCCGGAGATGGCCACCCAAGGCGCGCTGAGCGATGCCAGCCCAGAGGCGATGGTGACCGTTGCGGCCGTCACCAAGGTGACCGTCATCGACGGCACCTCAGCCGACAGACGGCGCGTCACCAAATCGCGGAAGGTGACCCCCACAACTGCAATCAGCACATATAATGACCACAGGTTAAAACCATCCGCTCCAGGGCGGACAATCAACAGGACACCCAGAAACCCAACGCCCACGGCCAGCATCCGCCGCCAGCCCACCGCCTCGCGCAGGATCAGGGCAGAGGCTAGTGTCACCGCCAGCGGCACCGCCTGCATAATGGCTGTGACATTGGCGATGGGCATGTTGAACAGGGCCGTCAGAAAGAAATATGCGATCACCAGTTCAGACAGAGCCCGCAGGATGATCAGCCCCCAATCCCGGCGGCTAATCCTGAAATGAATGGCCCCCAACCTGCCCCGTGTGGCCAGGATCAGCCCGGTGGTGATTGTGCTGCGCACGAACAATAGCTGGAACAGAGGAATGCCCCCAAGGGTGAGCTTGAGCATCGCATCGTTCAGCGTAAAGCAGGCCATTGAGGCCATCATCAAAAGCGCGCCGGCCAGATTGCGGGACACTCAGAGCCCTGCTAACTGATCAAGCGTCAGGCCAAAGCCTTCCTCAAGCACACGCCGGACACCCCTTGCCCGCAACGCACCGCGTCGCCCCTGCGGCATGGCGGCTGAATCGTTGTCCTGATGCACGGTGCGGATCCACATGGGTTTGCCGACCTCAGTATAGCAATCATAGTACTCCACCAGATTGCGGTGATTGCGGCGGAAGACCGTAGCGTGATCGCCTTTGGGCGTGACCATCGCAAGACCAATGCCCAAGGGCGCCCGCTCATACCATTCGGTGATTGAAGGCTCTGATGTGTTGTCGAGGTAGAGACCACGGTTAAAGGCGATGATAAACGGCTTGTCGTTCACGCGGGCGGGCAGCATGGCATCTGCCACCGCGCGGATGCGCGCTGTGGTCTCGCCATGCATGCCGTCATCATCGTCTTGCCGGAAGGTGGCCATATGGGTGGCATCCGGGTCATCAGGCAGCGCGTTATAGGCTTGCTTGACCGCCTGGATGTGAACCATCGGCGGCAGGGCAACCAAATGCATCGTTGGCACATCGGCCAGCAACACCTCCAATCGGCTGCGCCAGGCATCGGGGAAACATTCGCCGATTAGGACCGCGCAGGTGAAATTCTGATCCTCCTGACGGGCCACGGTGGGCAGGGCCAGTTGTTCAAACAACCGAAACCGCCGTTCAAGCCGGGCCGGATCATAAAGCTGCGCACGCCGGGCGTCCAAATCACTGACGGATTTGGCAAAGCCGTTCTCAGATAGATACGAAAACCGCATCAAGCCTTTGATCTGGGATTTGAGTGTCACTGCGCTGACCTTGGGATTTTCGCGCAAACTACGGGAAATTCGGATCAGGGTGAACCCGCAAGTCTCATGGACCTATCTGGCCCCCTCCTCGCCGCGCCTGCGCGTGGCGCGGGGGTAGGCATCGGGGCTGCATGACGGCCCCGTGCAAGATCACGACCGGGCAAAGAAAAACCCCCGCCGCAGTGCTGCAACGGGGGCTTGAAGCTTTTTATATGCGGGGTGGATTAATCCCGGCTTTCCTCATCGAAATGAGGCTGGCCAAAGATCTCACCGCCGACGATGTCGTTGTCATCGCCCATCTGGGGTGCCGCCAAAGCAGCGGCGGCTTCGGCTTCTTCGCGGCGCGCTTCGATCACGACGTTGTCACGCTCTTGCGCGATGCGACGCATCTTCATGGTCGCGCCACCGGTCCCGGCTGGGATCAGACGGCCCACGATGACGTTCTCTTTCAGACCGACAAGCTTGTCTTTCTTGCCCTGCACAGATGCTTCAGTCAGCACGCGCGTTGTCTCCTGGAAGGAGGCAGCAGAGATAAAGCTGCGGGTCTGCAAGGACGCCTTGGTGATGCCCAGCAAGATCGGCTCGCCCTTGGCCAAACGCCCACCCTTGGAGGCGGCTTTTTCATTGGCCAGATCGAACTCTTGCTTGTCGACATGTTCGCCTTTGAGCAGCGTGGTATCACCAGATTCCCGGATCTCCCACTTCTGCAGCATCTGGCGCACGATCACCTCGATGTGCTTGTCGTTGATCTTCACACCCTGCAGGCGGTAGACGTCCTGCACTTCGTCGATCATGTAATCGGCCAGCGCTTCGACACCCATGATGGACAGGATGTCATGCGGCGCGGGGTTACCATCCATGATGTAGTCGCCCTTCTGGACAAAGTCACCTTCCGCAACCGGGATGTGCTTGCCCTTGGGCACCATGTATTCGACCTTGTGATCCGGATCCTCGGAGGATTCAATCGCGATGCGACGCTTGTTTTTGTAGTCCTTGCCAAAGCGCACATAGCCGTCGATTTCCGCGATGATGGCGTGATCTTTGGGGCGGCGTGCCTCAAAGAGTTCGGCCACACGTGGCAGACCACCGGTGATGTCCTTGGTTTTGGCACCTTCACGCGGAATACGCGCAACCACGTCACCTGCTTTGACGTCCTGGCCGTCATCAACAGACAGGATCGCGTCCACAGACATCGGATAGGTCACAGGATTGCCAGCGTCATTGCGCACAGGCTCACCGTCTTCGCCCACCAGAATGATCTCTGGCTTCAGCTCGTTACCTTTTGGTGCAGCGCGCCAATCGGTCACGATCTTCTGGGTCATGCCTGTCGCGTCATCGGTTTCCTCGCGCACGGCGATACCGCTGACCAGGTCGACAAAACGGGTTGTCCCAGACTTCTCTGCGATGATCGGCAGCGTGTATGGATCCCACTCAAAGAGCTTGTCACCACGGGCAACCATATCGCCTTCTTTGACAAAGAGCGTGGTGCCGTAGCCGATCTTGTGGCTGGCGCGTTCTGCCCCATCCTCACCCGTGATCAGCATCTTCATGTTACGGCCCATCACGATGATCTGGCCCACGGCGTTTTCAATCGTTTGCGCGTTTTCAAAGACGATCTTGCCTTCCTGGGACGCTTCAAGGAACGACTGCTGACCACCCTGCGCAACGCCGCCGATGTGGAACGTCCGCATCGTCAGCTGTGTGCCAGGCTCACCAATGGACTGTGCTGCGATGATACCCACAGCTTCGCCCTGGTTCACCAGCGTACCACGCGCCAGGTCACGACCGTAGCACATGGCGCAAACGCCCTCTTCTGCCTCACAGGTCAGCGGCGAACGGATCCGTGTGGACAGGACACCTGCCTCATCGATGGCATCTGCCATCCGTTCGTCGATCACGGTGCCTTGGGTGACAAGCACCTCATCGGTGCCCGGCTTGAGGATGTCGTCAGCCGCAACACGGCCCAGGACACGTTCAGCCAGGGACGCCACGACCTCACCATCATTGACCGCAGCCTCAGCGGTGATCGCAGTCTCAGTGCCACAGTCATGCATACGCACGATGCAGTCCTGCGCCACGTCCACCAGGCGGCGGGTCAGATAACCGGAGTTCGCCGTTTTCAAAGCGGTATCTGACAGACCCTTACGGGCACCGTGGGTGGAGTTGAAGTACTCCAAAACGGTCAGACCTTCTTTAAAGTTCGAGATGATCGGTGTCTCAATGATGTCGCCGTTCGGCTTGGCCATCAGGCCGCGCATCCCGCCCAGCTGCTTCATCTGCGTGACCGAGCCACGCGCACCGGAGTGGGCCATCATGTAGACGGAGTTTGGCTCCATCTCGGCACCGGCCTCATCTGTGCGTTCCGCAGAGATAGAGCCCATCATGGCGTCGGTGACCTTGTCGTTACACTTTGACCAGGCGTCGACCACCTTGTTGTACTTCTCACCCTGGGTGATCAGACCGTCCATGTACTGCTGTTCGAAATCCTTCACCTGCTCGCGGGTCTCATCAACGAGGCCCCACTTGCTGTCTGGGATCAACATGTCGTCCTTGCCGAAGGAAATCCCGGCCTTGAACGCTTCGCGGAAGCCCATGGTCATGATCTGGTCACAGAAGATGACGGATTCTTTCTGACCGCAGTAGCGATATACGGTGTCGATGACCTGCTGCACTTCTTTCTTACGCAGCAAACGGTTCACCAGAGCGAAAGGTGCCTTGGCATTCAGCGGCAAAAGCGCGCCCAAACGCACACGGCCTGGCGTTGTTTCAAACCGCATCATCACTTCGTTGCCTTCCTCATCAATCTGAGGAATGCGCGCGGTGATTTTAGTGTGCAGGTGCACTTCTCCGGCATCAAGCGCGTGCTGCACTTCTTCCACGGTGCCAAAGATCTTGCCTTCGCCCTTCATACCCTGCCGTTCCAGCGTGGTGTAATAAAGGCCCAGGATCATATCCTGAGACGGCACGATGATCGGCGCACCGTTGGCGGGCGACAGAACGTTGTTGGTGGACATCATCAGCACGCGTGCTTCCAACTGCGCCTCAAGGCTCAGCGGGACGTGCACGGCCATCTGGTCCCCGTCGAAGTCGGCGTTAAAGGCCGAGCACACAAGCGGGTGCAGCTGGATGGCTTTGCCTTCGATCAGCACAGGTTCAAACGCCTGAATGCCCAAACGGTGCAGCGTTGGCGCACGGTTCAGCATCACAGGGTGTTCGCGGATCACCTCATCAAGGATATCCCACACCTCGGGACGTTCCTTTTCCACCAACTTCTTGGCTTGCTTGACGGTGGAGCTGAGCCCCTTGGCCTCAAGCCGCGAGTAGATGAAGGGCTTGAAAAGCTCCAACGCCATCTTCTTGGGCAGACCACATTGGTGCAACTTCAGTTCTGGCCCGGTCACAATCACCGAGCGGCCAGAAAAGTCGACGCGCTTACCCAAAAGGTTCTGACGGAAGCGGCCCTGCTTGCCTTTCAGCATGTCAGACAGCGACTTCAGCGGACGCTTGTTGGCCCCCGTGATCACCCGGCCACGGCGGCCGTTATCAAAGAGCGCATCGACGGATTCCTGCAACATCCGCTTTTCGTTGCGGACGATGATGTCTGGCGCGCGCAGTTCAATCAGACGCTTAAGACGGTTGTTCCGGTTGATCACACGGCGGTAGAGGTCGTTCAGATCAGACGTCGCAAAGCGGCCCCCGTCCAGCGGCACCAGTGGGCGCAGCTCTGGCGGAATGACCGGAATGACTGTCAGCACCATCCACTCAGGGCGGTTGCCGCTCTCAAGGAAGCTCTCAACCACCTTCAGGCGTTTGATGATCTTCTTCGGCTTCAGCTCGCCTGTGGCTTCTTTCAGCTCTTCGCGCAGCTGGTCGGCCTCGGCCTCCAGATCAATCGCGGCAAGCATCTCGCGGATCGCTTCGGCACCGATGTTGGCGGTGAACGCGTCCATGCCATAGGCATCCTGGGCGTCCATATACTCTTCTTCGGTCATCATCTGACCGTAGGTGAGATCCGTCAGACCGGGTTCGATCACCACGTAGTTTTCGAAATACAGCACACGCTCCAGATCGCGCAGCGTCATGTCGAGCATGAGGCCGATCCGGGACGGCAGTGATTTCAAAAACCAGATGTGCGCCACAGGGGAGGCCAGCTCAATGTGGCCCATCCGCTCACGGCGGACCTTTTGCAGCGTGACTTCCACACCGCATTTTTCGCAGACAACGCCGCGATACTTCATCCGCTTATATTTGCCGCAGAGACATTCGTAATCTTTGATCGGGCCAAAGATACGCGCGCAGAACAGGCCGTCACGCTCAGGCTTGAACGTCCGGTAGTTGATCGTCTCGGGCTTTTTGATCTCACCAAAAGACCAGCTCAAGATCCGCTCAGGCGAGGCAAGAGAGACTTTGATCTCATCAAATACCTTCTGAGGGGCGAGCGGGTTGAACGGGTTGTTTGTCAGTTCCTGGTTCATTTTCAAATCCTTGAAAGGGGTGCGTCGGAGAGAAGAGGGCCCGATCTTTGGCAAAAGATCGGGCCGGACCTTTAAAAGGTCCGGGGCTGCCCTTATTCATCCACCTCCGCATCCAGGAGTTCCATATTCAGGCCGAGGCCGCGGACTTCTTTCACGAGAACGTTAAAGCTCTCTGGGATGCCCGCTTCAAAGTTGTCCTCGCCCTTGACGATGCTTTCGTAGACCTTCGTCCGGCCTGCCACGTCATCCGACTTAACGGTGAGCATTTCCTGCAAGGTGTATGCAGCGCCATAAGCCTCCAGGGCCCAGACCTCCATCTCACCAAAGCGCTGGCCACCGAACTGTGCCTTACCACCCAGCGGCTGCTGTGTGACCAAGGAGTATGGGCCGGTGGAACGCGCGTGGATTTTGTCATCCACCAGGTGGTGCAGTTTCAGCAGGTACTTAACGCCCACGGTCACAGGGCGGGCAAATTGCTCACCCGTGCGCCCATCAAAGAGGACGGACTGACCGGAGGAGTTAAAGCCCGCGCGCACCAGCGCGTCGTTCACGTCTGCTTCTTTGGCACCGTCAAAGACCGGCGTTGCGATCGGCACACCGCGTGTGACATTGCCTGCCGCTTCGACCAGCGTGTCCTCATCCATGCCAGAGATGCCTTCGGCATAGACGTCTTCGCCGTAGGCCAGGTTCATCGCCTCGCGCACCGGTGTCAGATCGCCAGAGCGTTTGTACTCTTGCAGCGCCTCATCCACGTTCACGCCCAGACCGCGTGCGGCCCAGCCCATGTGCGTCTCGAGGATCTGACCGACGTTCATACGTGACGGCACGCCGAGTGGGTTCAGACAGAAATCAACCGGCGTCCCATCGGCAAGGAACGGCATGTCTTCCATGGGTACAACCTTGGAAATCACACCTTTGTTGCCGTGACGGCCCGCCATCTTGTCGCCTGGCTGCAGCTTGCGCTTCACCGCGACAAAGACTTTGACCATCTTCATCACACCTGGGGCAGATCGTCGCCACGGCGGACTTTTTCCACCTTGTCGTCGAACCGCGCATCCAAAGCACGTTTCTGGATCTCATACTGTTCGTTGAGGGCTTCGACGATTTTCGCATCGTCTTCATCCTCAAGCGCCAGCTGCCACCACTGACCGCGGGTCAGTTGGTCATCCAGAAGCTCATCGGTGATCACGCTGTTGGACTTGACGCCTTTGGGGCCTTTCACAGCCACCTTGCCCATGATCATCTGGCGCAGACGTGCAAAGATGTTCCGGTCAAGGATCGCCATTTCATCGTCCCGGTCACGGGCCAGACGCTCAACCTCTTCACGTTCAATCTGCAGCGCACGTTCGTCTTTTTCCACACCGTGGCGGTTAAAGACACGCACTTCCACGACCGTGCCAAAGTCACCCGGCTTCACCCGCAAAGAGGTGTCGCGCACGTCAGAGGCTTTTTCACCAAAGATGGCGCGCAGCAGCTTTTCTTCAGGCGTCATCGGGCTTTCGCCCTTTGGCGTGATCTTGCCGACCAGAATATCGCCTGGCTCAACGTCCGCACCGATGTAGACGATGCCAGCCTCATCGAGGTTGCGCAGTGCTTCTTCACCAACGTTCGGAATGTCGCGAGTGATCTCTTCTGGGCCCAGCTTGGTGTCACGGGCGGCGACTTCGAATTCCTCGATGTGGATCGAGGTAAAGACGTCGTCGCGGCTGACACGTTCTGAGATCAGGATGGAGTCCTCATAGTTATAGCCGTTCCAAGGCATAAACGCGACAACCACGTTTTTACCCAGCGCCAGCTCACCCATGTCGGTGGACGGACCATCCGCAATCACCTGACCTTTGCCAACCGTGTCACCCACTTTCACCAGCGGACGCTGGTTGATGCAGGTGTTCTGGTTGGAGCGCTGGAATTTGCGCATGCGGTAGATGTCTACGCCAGCATCGCCCAATTCCAGATCTTCGGTGGCCCGGATCACGATCCGCGAAGCATCGACCTGGTCGATCACACCCGCACGGCGCGCCATGATCGCAGCGCCTGAATCGCGGGCCACAACCTCTTCGATGCCGGTGCCGACAAGCGGTGCTTCGGCTTGCAACAGCGGCACGGCCTGACGTTGCATGTTGGAACCCATCAAGGCGCGGTTCGCGTCGTCGTTCTCAAGGAACGGGATGAGCGAGGCAGCAACAGAGACCAACTGCTTGGGGCTGACGTCAATGAGGTCAACGCTGTCCACCGGTGCGAGGGTATAATCCCCCTGCTGGCGGGTGTTGACCATCTCGTTCTTGAACTTGCCCGCGTCATCCAGCGTCGCGTTGGCCTGCGCCACGGTGTGGCGCATTTCCTCAGTTGCGGACATGTAGTGTACTTCGTCCGTAACCTGGCCTTCTTTCACCACGCGGTAGGGCGTTTCAATGAAGCCGTATTTGTTCACCCGCGCAAAGGTCGCCAGAGAGTTGATCAAACCAATGTTCGGTCCTTCCGGCGTCTCAATCGGGCACATCCGGCCATAGTGCGTCGGGTGCACGTCGCGCACCTCAAAACCCGCACGTTCGCGTGTCAGACCGCCTGGCCCAAGCGCAGACAGGCGGCGCTTGTGCGTCACCTCTGACAGCGGGTTGGTCTGGTCCATGAACTGGCTGAGCTGTGAGGAACCGAAGAATTCGCGTACAGCTGCGGCCGCAGGTTTCGCGTTGATCAGATCCTGCGGCATCACGGTGTCGATCTCAACGGAGGACATCCGCTCTTTGATCGCGCGCTCCATGCGCAGCAGACCCACGCGGTACTGGTTTTCCATCAGCTCACCGACAGAACGCACGCGGCGGTTGCCGAGGTGGTCGATGTCGTCAATGTCGCCACGACCGTCCCGCAGATCCACCAACGCCTTGATGCAGGCCACGATATCTTCGCGGCGCAGCGTGCGCTGGGTGTCTTCTGCGTCCAGATCCAGACGCATGTTCATCTTTACCCGGCCAACGGCGGACAGGTCATAACGCTCCGCATCAAAGAACAGCGTGTCAAAGAGCGCGCTTGCCGCTTCAACGGTGGGCGGCTCGCCCGGACGCATCACGCGGTAGATGTCCATGAGCGCCGTGTCGCGGTTCATGTTCTTGTCCTGCGCCATGGTGTTGCGCATGTAGGGGCCGACGTTGACGTTATCGATGTCCAAGAGCGGGATTTCGGTGAAACCTGCATCAACCAGCTCTTTGGCGGTGCCGCCAATCAATTCGCCGTCTTTGTCGTACTCCAGCGTCAACTCATCCCCGGCTTCGACATAGATCGCGCCGGTTTCTTCGTTGATGATGTCCTTGGCCGCGAACTTGCCCTGGATGTGATCAAAGGGCAGCAGCAACTCGGTCACTTCGCCTTCATCGATCAGTTTCTTGACCGCACGGGGCGTGACCTTCTTGCCGGCTTCAAACAGGATCTCACCGGATTTCGCATCCACGATGTCATAGGTCGGACGGGTGCCGCGCACACGCTCAGGGAAGAAGGGGGCAACCCAACCCTTTTTCTTCTCCAGCTTGTAGGTCACCGTCTGGTAATAGGCGTCCATGATCGCTTCTTGATCAAGACCCAGCGCATAAAGCAGCGTGGTCACCGGCAACTTGCGGCGACGGTCGATGCGGGCGAAAACGATGTCTTTGGCGTCAAACTCAAAATCCAACCAAGAGCCGCGATAGGGAATGATCCGGCAGGCAAAGAGCAGCTTGCCCGAGGAATGCGTCTTGCCCTTGTCGTGGTCAAAGAACACGCCAGGAGAGCGGTGCATCTGGCTGACGATCACACGCTCCGTGCCGTTCACGATGAACGTGCCGTTTGGCGTCATCAAAGGCATGTCGCCCATGAACACGTCTTGTTCCTTGATGTCCTTGACGGACTTGGCGCCGGTGTCCTCATCCACATCAAACACGATCAGGCGCAGCGTCACCTTCAGCGGCGCGGAATAGGTCATGTCGCGCTGCTGACATTCTTCCACGTCGTACTTGGGCTTTTCCAGCTCGTACTTCACGTATTCCAGGATGGACGTCTCATTGAAGTCCTTGATCGGAAAGACCGACTGGAACACGCCCATGATACCTTCGCCATCTGTAGGCTCAGGCATATCGCCGGAGTTCAGAAAGAGGTCATAGGAGGATTTCTGCACCTCAATGAGGTTCGGCATATCCAGAACTTCACGGATTTTGCCATAATATTTACGTAGACGTTTTTGGCCAAGGAACGTATTTGCCATGCGGTTTTCGCACTCCATCTTTGTATGATCGCACGCGGTGGGGCTGAACCGGCGCGAACCGTCAAAGATCGAAAAGAAGATCTATACCTGCACACCGGCCCAGAGGTGCGCGCCCGATCTTAATCTTTCCTAAAAAACCGCCGGTGTTCGCGTTTTGGGGCGGCTTTTTGCGAAAGATTGGAGGGAGTTATGTGAGGTGCCTGCTCCTGCCTGTTCATACGACGCAAAAAGCCGGGCGCGAATCGTCGCTCCCAGCGGAGTTTGTGATTTAGGCGGTATGGGGAGGGAGTGCAAGAGGGGTTTGCGGGGACAGAGTGTGCCGTGCGAGGGGGGCTGCGTCAAGGGGGTTGTTTGACTTAGGTAAGATGGCGGGTTTTGGGGCCGCTTCTACCAGAGCTGCGCATTGCAGGAATATCAGCCCTGTACCAAACAACCGCCGTGTCGCCCTAACGCGGTAGGTTAACGAGCGACTTGTGTCACATCACAGTTAGGGAACTGAGGCGGCGGTTTCATTGCTTCGTTGGCCAACGCCGGCATTGGCGCAAACACAGCGTATTGGCGCGTGCCCTGAAAAACCCTAGTCTAGAGCTTTCCAGCACTGCGCCACCCTGATCCTGTCCAATTCAAAAATACCTGTGGTGTTATTGCCAATCAGACATTGATCCCCGCCCCGGGGGACCAGGGGCATCAGCCAACAGTGCCGCGCCAGGCGTTCCACCGGTCTGGTGTGATGGCCGTTGCAAACACACCTTGGAGGAAGTGCGATCTGCTTGGCCACCATTGAATGGCGACGCGCAATGTCAAGAGATGCCAGCCCAACGCCTGACCCACCAAACACTATTGCCGCGCGTCCTTTGCAACGCACCCGCACCACCAAAAAGCAAAAAACGGCGGCCCCTTTCGGAACCGCCGCTTCTTTTCCAATGAGCGAGGAAACCCCCGCCCGAGCAGGCTTAGGCCAGCTCGACCTCGGCGCCAGCTGCTTCCAGCTTGCCTTTGATGTCTTCGGCTTCCGCTTTGTCGACACCTTCTTTGATCTTGCCACCGGCTTCGACCAGGTCTTTGGCTTCTTTCAGGCCCAGACCAGTGATGCCGCGTACTTCCTTGATCACGTTGATCTTGGAGGCGCCTGCGTTCTTCAGAACGACGTCGAATTCGGACTTTTCTTCCGCAGCGGCACCGCCGCCATCAGCAGGGCCCGCCATCATCACAGCGCCGCCAGCAGCAGGCTCGATGCCGTATTCGTCTTTCAGGATGGTTTTCAGTTCTTGTGCTTCAAGCAGGGTCAGACCAACGATCTCTTCTGCCAGTTTCTTCAGATCAGCCATGTTTAGCTCTTTCCGTTAATGTTTGTGTTCCAACGCGTTGATGTTCAACACGCCGATAAGACGATTGCTTACGCAGCCTTGTCCTCGATGGTGGACAGGATGGATGCGATGTTGCTTGCAGGTGCGCCGACCGCGCCAGCGATGTTGGAGGCAGGTGCGCCCAGCATGCCTGCGATGGTAGCAATAAGCTCCTCGCGCGAAGGCATCTTGGACACGGCTTCCACACCGGCGACGTCCAGAGCGTTCTCACCCATAGCACCGCCCAGGATCACCAGCTTTTGGTTTTCCTTGGCGTATTCCTGCGCCACCTTGGCCGCGGCCACAGGATCTTCAGAATAGGTCAGAACGGTCATACCCGTCAGAAGGTCGCTAATGCTTTCGCAAGGGCGGCCTTTCAGGGCAATTTTGGCGAGCCTGTTCTTGGCAACACGTACAGCACCGCCCGCGTCACGTGCACGTGCGCGAAGGTCCTGCATTTCAGCAACTGTCATACCGACGTAGTGGGCAACCACAACGACGCCAGAGCTTTCAAAGATCTGGCCAAGCTCTTCGACCAGTGCTTCTTTTTGTGCTCTATCCACAGTTTCACTCCAGTAAGGGAGGGTTTCCCCTCCGGCTCAGTTTTGCCGGGGGCCTTGTGTGACACCCGACATTTCGGGTCCTTACGGGGGTCTGCGCATTGCTGCGGATAGGCCTATGGGCGCATCCGAAGAAATTAAGCGTCTTCCCGTCTCAGGCAGGAATTATGTTGGCAAATCCCAACACCCACCGTCTCGGACGAAAAGCACGAAAGCGCGACGAATCGCGCTTGGGTACTTGAGCAGGGAATTACCCGCTTCGGGTTTGTTTTCCAACCCCTTCTTTGCGGGCCTGCGCCAAACCCGCGCCAGGGTCAGGCGGCGTATTGCGTGATGCCTGATGTGGCCCCCGGATCGGGCACCGCCTGGGCCAGCGCGCGGGTGCGCTGCGCATCTATCTCAAAAAGCGCCCCATGGGCGGCCAGAACCTGCCTGCGGCTGGCGTCAAAGACATGCAGCTTGGCATAGATCTCTTGCAGCGTGGGTTCAGGATCAGCCAGGGCAAGCGCGTCTTGCAACACCGCGCGGCTGCGTTCGGTAAACCCGCGCGACGACAAACGCCACGGCAACTTGGCCCGCCAAACGGCATAGCCCTGATCAAAGAAATGCAACAGATGTGCGGCCTCTTCCGGCCCGATGATCCGGTCCATCAGCCTGCTGCCATCCGTGCCTTGCAAGAAATGTTGCCGCACAAAGACGCCTGGGATACCCACCCGAGAAGCCGTCTTGCCCACGCGGTGACCGCTAAGACCGTGCCGCATGACCATCAGCCCCGCCCTGTCTTCATAAACAGCATCCACCGCCTCACGGCTCATTGCCAGGCGAAACTGGGTGGCATAGTGCGTATCCGGGGACTGGATGTTCTCCGCTGGCAGCACTGTGACGGACCGGATGTCCTTTGGCGTGCGCTCCAATTCTTGCTGCAGGGTGCGGCCTTCGAGATGCACAAACTCATCGCCATCCACGGTCATGAACCAGCCATCCGACAGGCTTTTATAGACAAAATCCATCGACCGATTTTGACGCCGGGTGAAACGGGCGTAGGGCGAAATCTCAAGCGCGCCCCAAAACTCGGCCGAACAGGGCACACAATACACCTGAGGGAAGGGCTCAAGTGCTGCAATTGCCGGATCTGCCGGATCATCAAAACAAATCACGATCTGATCTGCGCCCTGGCGCAAATACCACGTAACGAATGCCATGGTCATGCCAATCGTTTCGCGCATGACCGCGGCAACGGTCAGCCCTGATAGATCGGCATGCGGAAGGGATTGGGTGTCTGCCCGCATCGTTTCTGCCTCTGGTTTTATTTTTTGCAACCATGGCGCGCAGCGGATCTCAATGCAAAAAAGGCGGACCGATTGGCCCGCCTTTTGCTTGAAGTGTTTCAATCGCGCCACAAGGCGCGTCAGGCTTATTCGCCTGCTGCGTTATCCACAGAGATCGACACGCCTGGACCCATTGTGGAGCTCAGGTTGATCTTTTTCATGTATGTGCCCTTGGACCCGCTTGGCTTGGCCTTGGCAACGGCACCCACGAAGGCGCGCACGTTTTCAACCAGCTTGGCTTCGTCGAAAGACAGTTTGCCGATGCCGGCGTGCACTACGCCACCTTTTTCAGCTTTGAACTGCACTTCGCCGCCCTTGGCCGCCTTTACCGCGTCAGCCACATCCATGGTGACGGTGCCAACCTTTGGGTTTGGCATCAGGTTACGAGGGCCCAGCACCTTACCCAGACGGCCCACGATGGGCATCATGTCTGGCGTTGCAATGCAGCGGTCAAATTCGATGGTGCCGCCCTGGACGGTTTCCATCAGATCCTCTGCACCCACGATGTCTGCGCCAGCTTCCTTGGCTTCATCCGCCTTGGGGCCGCGTGCAAAAACCGCAACGCGCATGGTTTTACCTGTGCCGTTTGGCAGGCCAACCACGCCGCGCACCATCTGGTCCGCGTGGCGGGGATCAACACCGAGGTTCATCGCAACTTCCAGCGTCTCGTCGAACTTGACCTTGGAGTTGCCTTTGATCAGCGCCACAGCTTCTTCAACTGTCACGTCTTCTTTGCCGGCAAATGCTTCGCGGGCGGCGGTTGTACGCTTACCTAGTTTTGCCATCTTACTTCACCTCGATGCCCATGGACTTCGCTGAGCCCAGAATGATCTTCATGGCCTGCTCCACGTCGTTTGCGGACAGGTCGGCCATTTTCGCTTCTGCAATCTCGCGCAGCTGCTTGGTGGTCACGGAACCGACAATCTCACGAGAGGGGTTGTTGGCACCAGACTTCAGCTTGGCAGCTTTCTTCAGGTAATAGGACGCAGGTGGCGTCTTGATGTCCATGGTAAAGGACTTGTCCTGATAGTAGCTGATCACGGTTGGGCATGGGGCGCCCGGCTCCATGTCGCCTGTCTTGGCGTTGAACGCTTTACAGAATTCCATGATGTTGATGCCGCGCTGACCCAGCGCAGGACCAACTGGTGGGGATGGGTTTGCTTGTCCCGCAGGGATTTGCAACTTCATCGTACCGACGAGTTTCTTGGCCATTGGCCTTCTCCTTTCCAACGCTCTTTGGACGCGTCCGCCGAGCTATGTGTTGTGTGGTCCGGGTCGGGTGCCGCGGCCCCCTCACCTCCCACAAGAATGAATCGCCCGAAGACGATTGCTGCGTCCTAACGAGGGGCTGTTGATATTGCAAGGGAAAGCATGCGTGTGCCCCAATGCAGGTTGGTTATACAGGCTGGTGCAGGCGCGCCACGGCATCGCGGATCGCTGCATCATACTGCTGTGCCATCTCCTCCGCCATCTCTGCGCCGTACATGCCCGTGATCGTGGGGGCTGAGATGGCCAGGTACTGCAGCAACCCGATCATCTGCGACACCCAAGCCATGCGCTGTGCTTTTGACCAGTTCTCAGCGGGCGTTGCGCGCAGCAATTCTTCCACCTGATCCAAATAGGGTCTGAGCGGCCATTTTCGGGCTTTCTCATCACTGTCCAAAAGTGCGCGCACCACCAGTCGGATGTCATCTGGCCGTTCAAGTGCTGCGCGGCGAAAGGCCAAGAAGTAGGCCAGCAAATGGGCCGCCGGATCATCCTGCCGCACATCTTCCACCGCTTGGCTCAAACGGTCTGCAAGTGCTGTTAACACGTCCGCATAGAGCCGTTCTTTGGTGCCGAAAAAATGTA
Organism: Sulfitobacter sp. GN1-4; assembly: GCF_055693825.1. Lineage (NCBI taxonomy): Bacteria > Pseudomonadati > Pseudomonadota > Alphaproteobacteria > Rhodobacterales > Roseobacteraceae > Sulfitobacter > Sulfitobacter sp. GN1-4. Next base: position 3,664,381 of record NZ_JBVFUQ010000003.1, read on the forward strand.
GCAACGCCTGTTTGGTCACCCCAGCCGCAGAGGCGACAGCGGCCAGGCTTGTGCCGTGATAGCCCGCTGCCGCGAATTTCTGCGCGGCGATGGCGATATAGGCGCGGCGGGGGTCTTCGGCCTGTGTCATGGCGGGTCCTTTCCACGCACTCCCCTACCACAGGCTTGACGCCTTACCAACCGGTAAGTTACTTACCACTCGGTAAGGGCAAGACGCAAAGGAGGACACCATGGACCGCGCAACTGAGATCAAGCTGATCAAAGAGATCATCGGCCTGGCCGAGCAAAAGTCGGCATTTCTGGATCCTGAGATCGCGCATTCCCCAATCGCGCGCTACACCAGTGCTGAGCGGTTCGAGCGTGAGAACGCGATGATTTTTCGCCGAAAGCCCGTGGTCGCAGCGCATAGCTCAGAACTGGAGGGAGAGAACGCGTTCCTGACCCGCCGTTTTCTGGACCTGCCGCTTCTTTTGGTCCGGGATGCAGACGGCAAAGTGAGCGCGTTTTTGAATGTCTGCCGCCACAGAGGGGCCGTGTTGGAGCGCGAGGCCAAAGGCTGCAAACGGGTTTTCACCTGCCCTTACCACGCCTGGAGCTTTTCCAATGACGGCGCATTGCGGGCTGTGCCGCAGGAAAAACAGGGCTTTCCTGACCTGCCACGCGCCGAACGGGGCCTGCGCCGCCTGCCCTGCACCGAAGCCCATGGCTTTATCTGGATCATCGCCAACCCCGAAACGGCGGATATGCCGGACATCGATACATGGCTGAACGGCCTTGGTGACGACTTCCGCTGGATGGGCCTGGCAGATCACCGCATCGCGGTGATGGACACTGTGGAGATCAAGGCGAATTGGAAAGTGTTGATGGAAGGAGGGCTTGAGGCCTATCACTTTCGCGTGGCGCACAAGAACACGATCGCGCCCTACTTCCCCGACAACCTGCTTAGCAACCAGATGTTCGGGCCGCATATCCGCGCGATCCTGCCCCGCATTGCAATGCCTGACCTAAGCGACACGCCACAGGATTCTCGGGACATCCGGCGCGACGCCAACCTGCTTTATGCCCTAACACCCAATGTCCAGCTGCTGGTCCAACAGGATCACGTGATGCTGTTTCATTTTGAACCAAAGGCGGTGGATTTGACCCACATCCGCATGGCCACGCTGGTGCCGCGCAGCGCACCCGACACCGACGAGATGCAGGCCCATTGGGAAAAAAACCAGAAGATCACGGTCACCGCACTGATGGAGGATTTTGACCTGGGCGCCGAAATCCAGTCCGGCTTTGCCTGTCGTGGAAATCCCAGCCACCTTTTTGGCCGGTTTGAAGGCGCTTTGAACCGCTTCAACCTGGTGGTGGAGGAAATGCTGGCGGGCTGACCTGCGCTATCCCCTCAGACGGACAAACCCACCAAAGGCCACCCCCGACAACGGCGTTGATCTGTGCGGCACCAGCCCGCATACCTGTTTCATGACAGACCCCCTCACGCAGTTCAGCCCTTTTGAAACCCTCGCCGCTGCACTTTTGCCGGGCAGTGCGGCGGGCCCCACTGACACCGCGCATGATCTGTCCCACATCCTTCGGGTCTGGCAGAATGTCCGCACCATCGCAGCAACCGAAGGCGGCGATCTGCGCACGCTTGTGGCGGCCACGATCCTGCATGATTGCGTCAACCTGCCGAAAGACGCGCCCGACCGGCAACTTGCCTCGCGGCTCTCTGCCCGCCACGCGCGGGATGTCTTGCACCAACAGGGGGCCGAGCAGGCGTTTACCGATCAGGTTGCCCATGCCATCGAGGCCCACAGCTTTTCCGCAGGCATCCCACCCGAAACGCTGGAAGCGCGGATCCTGCAAGACGCTGACCGCCTCGATGCCTTGGGCCATGTAGGCATCGCGCGCTGCTTTGCTGTGTCGGGCAGTTTGGGGCGCGCGCTTTATGACCCGGCGGACCCGGCTGCGCAGAACCGCACGCTGGATGATGCATCTTTTGCCATCGACCATTTCAAGACCAAACTGCTGGGGCTGAAAGACGGGTTCCAAACGCCAACGGGGCGCCAGCTGGCGCAGGCCCGCCACGACGTGATCGCGCGGTTTTATGAGGGTTTGTTGGCAGAGGTTGGCGGGGCTTAGACGCACGCGTCCGTTGAATGAAAAAAGGTGCGCTGTGAAAGCGCACCCTACGGTTTTTGCGGTGGTGACGTTTGTGAGGTTCAGCCCTGCTTGATCACCTGAGTATATTCCAGCTCAACTGGTGTTTCGCGGCCAAAGATGGATACAGACACTTTCAAGCGCTGGTTCTCATCGTCGACCTCTTCGATCATGCCGTCAAAGTCTTCGAACGGACCGTCGCCAACTTTAACCTTCTCGCCCACTTCAAAGTGGATCAGCGTGCGCGGCGCGTCTTCGCCTTCCTGCACGCGGCCCAGGATACCCTGCACCTCAGCGTCCCGCATGGGCATCGGACGGCCCTGTGGGCCCAAAAAGCCGGTGACCCGGTTGATGGAATTGATCAGGTGATAGCCTTGGTCAGACATCTCCATATGCACCAGCACATACCCGGGCATAAAGCGACGTTCTGCTGTCACCTTCTTGCCGCGACGCACCTCGATCACCTCTTCGGTGGGCACCAGCACTTCGTCGATCTGATCCTCAAGACCCTGCTCTTCCACGGTCTGGCGGATTTGCTCTGCGATCTTTTTCTCAAAGTTGGACAGGACACTGACTGAATACCAACGCTTTGCCATCTGACCTTTGATCCCTGTCTTGAAGCGGCAGCGCCATGCGCCGCGAAATCCATTTCGAAAACCTGATAAAAAAAGGGCGCGCGGGCTCGATTCGCCGCACGCCTTATCAGACTAGAATTGCTGATTATCCGCAGTCGTTGTGGGATTCAAGCCTGCCGGGTGAATAATAGCGTGCAAGCTGGGCCAAACGGGCGTTAGCCAAAGATCCCAAGAATGCCGTTCAGACCGCCACGGATCAGGATATCAACAACCGCAAAGAACACCGCTGTCAGCGCTGACAGGATAAACACCATGACAGAGGTCAGCATGACCTCACGCCGCGTGGGCCAAACAACCTTACCGACCTCAGCACGCACCTGCTGGATAAACTGGAGTGGATTGGTCATTGCCTAAAGCGTCCCTTTGCCAACTGCTGCCCAGGCCATGCTGCCTGCGCTGCCAAGCGATGTAGCCGCTGCTGACAAAGGTTTCAAGCCTGCAGGGCCCTTCCGGGCCCCGCCTTTCACGCCTCGCCTTCCTGGATGCCGGACAAGCGACGACTCATCGCCTCATCATGGCGTTTGTCCGCTGTGGCCAGTTCGCCAAAGTCAGGCAGATAGAGCCCGTCCACGGTGCCTTCTGGAAAGCGGTCAAGGAAGGCATCCCACTTCACGGCGAACTGTTCCATCCGGCCAAGCAGGACTTCGGCATGAGCGGGACGCAGGCGGGCGTACCATTGGCCCAGCCCCATCGCCCGGCGCCAGAAGCCGTCATAGCCCAAGACGATAAAGACAGCCAAGAACAACGCCAGAGCCATCAACAGCGCCCCAACAATTAATCCAGGCCGGAAGATCGCCAGCGCTGCCAGCGCGGCATAAACGTAATGGCGGGGCTTGGGACGAAACCCAAAGGGCATGCGCCCTGCCCGTTTTTGCCCTGCACCTGCGGGTACGCTGCCTTGGGCCTGCGGCTTTTTCACAGGCTCCACGCCAAAAGGCACCTGCGCGGCGGACATCTCCGCCGCTTTCAGCGCCGCGGCAAAGGCTGCCGCATCATCGACCGGACCGGCAAGCTCCGCCGCCTTTGGCGTGTCCGTCACTGCGTCCGCAAATTGCGCATCCTCTGGCGCGCCATACGCATGCTGCGGGCCTGCGGCCCGTGGCGCATCATCGACCTCAGGCACAGCAACCTCAAAGCGCGTGACCTGCGCAGGCGGTACGCGCGGTGCCTCATCGGCCAAATCCTCCAACGGAAAAGGCGCGCCCATCTGCGGCGGCTGCGCCGCAACGGCATCCCTGAGCGGCGCGGCAGCGCGCGGCACATGGCTAGTTTCAGGGGCTGGCTCAGAACCGCCGCCCAGTAGATTGCGAATGGCATTCATGGACTGTGAATCAAGTTCACCGTCCTCTGTTAATACGGCAGCATCATCTGGCCGCGCAGATTTCAACTCTTGTGGCATAGACATCTCATTTTCCCAGGCCTCCTGCCTACCAGGGCATTCTGGCACCGGCGGGGCGGCTAGATGGCCAAAATGTGGCAGAACCCAGGTTTGCTGCACGCGCCAAGACAAGGTAGTGAACGCCAGGCAGACGCCATGGAACGCGCAATGACCCAACACACCTTACGCACAGCGCAGCTTTTGATGGTGCCGGTCACCCAGGCCGATGCGCCACATTTTGCGCGCGTCATGGCGGGGCCTGACATGGCAACATACTCGGCCCTGCCAACGCGCCCCAGCGAAATGGATGCGTTTCATTTTATCAACGGCCAGGTTGAGCTGATCGCCTCCGCCAACGGCTTTGCCTGGAGCCTGCGTCAGAACGGTGAGGTCATCGGTTTTCTAAGGCTGATCTTTGGGCAGCAACGGCGTGAGCGCGCATCGCTCAGCTATGAAATCGCGCAGCCCCACTGGGGCCAGGGCTTGGCAACCCAAGCGGTTGAGGCCGCCTGCCGCCATGCCTTTGCCACCCTGCAGATTGAAGCCATCTATGCGCAGGTCTCAACCGCGCATCTTGCAAGCCAAAAGGTATTGGAGAAAACCGGTTTTGCGCCACTGCCTGCCGGAGCCGCGCATGGCCCAGCCAAACGCCGATACCGGAGCGTCAAACCCGAGCAATAAATACAGTGGATGGAAGTCTGGCAGGGGCTGAGGGACTCGAACCCACGACCCTCGGTTTTGGAGACCGATGCTCTACCAACTGAGCTAAACCCCTATGCCGTGGCGTTGGGTAGTCGCAAAAGCGCCCGCAATCAAGAGCAGATCGCCGCAAGACGGCAACTTTTGACAATTGCGCGGCCCAATGCCGCCTCAGGCTATTGCCGGATCAAGGTCGCGCGAATTTCACGCTCCGGCGCCCCGTTGCGCACCCGCAAGAACACCAGATCCAGGCCTTCTTCCACCAAGGTGCGGTGGAATTCCTGAATCTCATATTCACCAACTTCGTTGATAAAGAGCGAATAGACGGAAAACGTATCGCCCTCGACCCGCGCCCAGACAAACGGCTCACCCGCCATGGGGTTCAACGGCACCGCCTTGCCAAAGAGGTTAGACTTCATCGCGGCCTGATAGATATTGTCCCGCTCACTGGGCAAGAACTCAATCGTATAAGTCTTTTCCTTGGTCCGCCCGTCGCTTTTGTACGTCACCGACGTCCAAGTGATAGTGAACCCCTTGCGGCTGCTCTCAATCGTGGTGCTCAAATCCCGCTTCTGGGTTTCGCCGTTCACCTCAAATTCGGTTTGCCCGGCATAGCTGCCTTCAAAACGGTCGATCACCGACGCCCAAAGGGCGGCAGGCATCATCAGCATCAAGCTCAGGAAAAGAGGGGTGAAAAATTTGCGTAAATAAATCATGCGCCCAAAGTAGCGCGTCGCAGCACATTTGTCAGCAGGAATGCATGCCCCAGCCACTGGCCTGCGGGGCACCAGCATATGTCCGCCAATTTCCAGCAGGCTAGGTCGGTGCAGCGGCTTCCAATGCGCTGATGTCACCGCCTGCAATCAATGCCTCATTGGCGATGATCCGCGCGATGGGCCAATCCCACCAGGCCAGGCGGTTCAACCGCTCCGCCTCATCGCGCGTAAAGCGGGACCGCAAGGCGCGCGCCGGATTGCCGCCGACAATCGTGTAATCGGGCACATGCCCGGCAACAACCGCCCCCGCGCCTACGATCACCCCGTTTCCAAGGCGGGCACCGGGCAGGATCTTGGCCCCCTGCCCCAGCCAGACATCGTGACCAATAACAGTATCTTGCCCGCCCTCCGGCAAAGAGGGCCGCCCCGCCTGCCCGCCATCATCAAAGATCGCAAATGGATAGGAGGAGATACCGTCGTAGCGGTGATTGGCAGAAGCGGTGACAAAGGTCACCCCGTCGGCGATTTGGCAGAACTTACCAATCACCAACCGCTCCGGGCTGAAATCGAAAAGGTAGGGGGCCAGCCGCGCGGCCCAATCCTCGGGCGGCTCAAACGCGCTGGCATAGGTATACTCCCCGACTGTCATGCGAGGATGATCCACTGCGGGCCGCAAAAACACCGTGCCTTGAAACGCCCCGCCCTCAGGCCGCTTTATGGGGTGAACCTCATCCGGATTGGCAAAGACCGGCATCTTATCCCCCTCTTGCTGCCCTGCGCCTCGATCATATCGGCGCGGCAGGCAAAGCGAAATGGGCCACAGGGCTGAATTCCTTAACCAAGGCTAAACGCCGAAACACTACATCCCCCACATGGTGCGTACCTTCGGCTTGCTCTTGCCGGCCCTGATCCCGTCATGGGCCTTTTTCAAAGCGGTGGAACCCTCCCCCCGGGTGCAGTGGCGTTTTGTGCCGGGCGACGAGACCTGGCATGAGTTCCGCCCAAGGCCGCAGCACCTGTCAGGCTTGGCGATCTTCAAACGGCTGTTCTGGAACCCACGGTGGAATGAAACACTCTATATGGTCAGCCTGGCCGAACGGCTGACCCTCGCCCCGTCGGCGCACAGCCTGGCTGAGATCCAGCGGATCCTGACGCAAGACGTGGCAGGCAAGGCCCCCGCAGGCGCACAGCTGCAGTTCCGTCTGATGTTTGTCCACCGTCAGGGGGCAGGCTTGTCCGAGACCGAAACCTACCGCTCTGATCCCTGGCAGATGGATGGGCCGGCATCATGACGCTCGACGCAGCCCTGCGCCTGAGCGAAGTTTTGATGGCGCTGGCTTTCATGCACCAAAGCGCTGAGCATCTGGCCACAACCGCGCGCGACCGGGTGCTTTTTGGCCTGCGGTTTCTGTGTGCCGCCGCCCTGCTTTATGCCCCATCGGCAACCTTTGCGCTGCTGGCCCTTGCGGCCATCAGTCTGGTGATGCTCAACCGGTTTCAGGGCCCCTATAACGGCGGCAGCGATAAAATGAGCTTGCTGATCCTATGGTGTCTGCTGGGTGCCGCCCTTGTGCCCACGGATTTCGTCAAAGAGGTGCTGTTTGGCTATCTCGCCCTGCAACTTACCCTGTCTTATTTCATCTCAGGACGGGTCAAAATCACCAACCCCAGCTGGCGCAGCGGGCAGGCGTTGCAGGACGTCTTTGCCTACTCCGCCTATCCGGTCAGCGAGGCGCTGCGCAGCTTTGCGGATCGGCCACAGTTAATGCAGGCGATGTCCTGGGCGGTGATCCTGTTTGAGCTGATGTTCCCGCTGGCCTTGCTGCATCCTACGGCATTGATCCTGGCGCTGGGGGTCGCGGCGCTGTTTCATCTGGCAAACGCCTGCCTTTTTGGGTTGAACCGGTTCTTCTGGATATGGCTTGTGGCCTACCCATCGTTGATCTGGTTTCAGGCCCGCATTTTCGGCGGCTAACCTCTGCGTGGATCCCGATCTCTTTAAAGAGATCGCGCCGAACCCTTTAAAGGGTTCGGCCCCCACCAAACGCCAAAGGCCGCCCCGAGGGGCGGCCTTTGCTTTTCGTCTGTGCTGAACGCTCAGCGCATTCGCAAATTACTCAGTAATTTTGGACACAACGCCCGCGCCAACCGTGCGGCCGCCTTCGCGGATCGCAAAGCGCAGGCCCTGCTCCATCGCGATCGGTGCGATCAGCTCAACGTCGAACTTCAGGTTGTCGCCTGGCATCACCATCTCGGTGCCCTCGGGCAGCTGAACGGTGCCGGTCACATCCGTCGTACGGAAGTAGAACTGCGGACGGTAGTTCGCAAAGAACGGCGTGTGACGGCCACCCTCTTCCTTGGTCAGGATATAGGCCTCGGCCTCGAACTTGGTGTGTGGTGTCACGGAACCTGGCTTACACAGCACCTGGCCACGCTCAACGCCGTCACGGTCAACACCACGCAGCAGCGCGCCGATGTTGTCGCCCGCTTCACCGCGGTCCAGCAGCTTGCGGAACATTTCAACGCCTGTGCAGGTCGTCTTGGCCGTGTCGCGGATGCCCACGATCTCGATCTCGTCGCCCACGTTGATCACGCCGCGCTCAACACGACCGGTCACAACTGTACCGCGGCCAGAGATGGAGAACACGTCTTCCACTGGCATCAGGAACGGCTGATCTACCGCACGCTCAGGCGTTGGGATGTAGTCGTCCACAGCCGCCATCAGCTCTTTGATCTTCTCTTCGCCGATCTCAGGGTTGTTGCCTTCCATCGCTGCCAGCGCAGAGCCTGCAACGATTGGAATGTCATCGCCTGGGTAGTCGTAGGAAGACAGCAGCTCGCGGATTTCCATTTCCACCAGCTCCAGCAGCTCTTCGTCGTCAACCTGGTCCACTTTGTTCATGAACACGACCATCTTTGGGATGCCAACCTGGCGGCCCAGCAGAATGTGCTCACGGGTCTGTGGCATCGGGCCGTCAGCCGCGTTCACCACCAGGATCGCGCCGTCCATCTGCGCCGCACCGGTGATCATGTTCTTGACGTAGTCCGCGTGGCCGGGGCAGTCGACGTGCGCGTAGTGACGTGCCTCGGTCTCATATTCCACGTGCGCGGTGGAGATGGTGATGCCGCGGGCTTTCTCTTCGGGCGCGCCGTCGATCTGGTCGTAGGCTTTGAAGTCACCAAAGTACTTCGTGATCGCCGCCGTCAGCGTCGTCTTGCCGTGGTCAACGTGACCAATCGTGCCGATGTTAACGTGCGGTTTCGTGCGTTCAAACTTTTCCTTTGCCATGCGTGTAGCACCCTTTTCAAATTGAGAGGCCACCTGGGCCCGGACGTATTTTTGGCGCCAGACCTGCGTCTGACGCCGTTTATGGCGCGCGATGTATTGAACCTTGGCGACAAAATCAAGCGGGTTTCGAACCCATGCCGCCCATCGGGCTTACTCGGTCGTGGCGGCGACTGTGGCAGTGCCGTTAAACCACCCGTTTTCCTTATTTTGTTTGACCAAATAGTTCTCAATCTGCTTGGCCGCGTTCTGTGCCAGGTTCTTGAGCTGCTCTTCAGCTGACTTGGTATAGCCTGAGCCGATGATCGCCCCCTGATCAAACGATTCAATCACCGTGATCTGATGCGGTTCGGCGTTCAGCTTGGCATTCTTTTCATCATCCCAGACCGTGACATTGATGATCAACACGGACTTTGGCGAAAACACAATCGGCACGCCCGGCACGGCAAGATTATAGCCCTCAATGCTCATCCCAAAGTGATAGTCACGCCCGCCGTTATAGCGGCCAAAGCGTTCTTCTGTGGCGTCGGTCATCGCTTTCATCAGCTGTTCTTCGCTGGCTTCCCGGCTCAGCGGACCTTTGGCCGCTTTCGATGCCACGGCGATGTTGTGCACCAGGTTGAAATCCCCCAACGGCACTGGCGCTTCATTCAAATCGCGCGCGCCATTACAGGCGGCCAGCATCACAATGCTCATCAAAACAGCCATCACGCGCATCATCGGTCGCTCTCCCCTGGGATCGGTTGTCCGTTTCGGATACCTCAGCACCCTCGCGGGCGCAATCCATTGCCGCAGCCTGCAGGCCCTAGCGGCAAATCGCCTGCAACGCCGCCCAATCGGCATCGGGCATCGACGCGCTGTAAAGGCGCGCGGCGTCCACCTCGGCACGGGCTGCCGCAATGCGTTGCCCCAAGCCCGGATGGGTCAGAAAATGCGCGATCACACCTTCCCGGTCGCCGTGTTCCGCGCGCAGCGTCTCAAACAGATCGCCCAGCGCGCCGGGGTTGATGTCAGCCTGCGCCAACATCTCGTGGGCAAAGGCATCCGCCGCCGTCTCAGCCGCCTGCGAATACTGCGCCGAAATCAGCCTTTCGGCCAGAAACAGCACCGCCGCACCGCCTGCAAAATCCCCGAACAGCAGGCCCAGAATGCCGATGGAGCCCGCAGATCGCAACGCGTGGCGCGTGGGATCCCGGCTGATCACATGGCCGATCTCATGGGCCAGGACGGCCGTCACCTCATCAGGGCCCTCCGCCGCCTCAATCAACCCCCGAAACAGCACGACATAGCCACCAGGCAGGGCAAAGGCGTTGACCATCTCATGATCCAGCACCGATACCTGCAGGGTTTGGCGCAACGCCCGTTCCCCGCTTAACCGCGCGACCAGCCGGTCCAATGCGGCGACACCGGCGGGCGCTTCGCAAATCTCGAGCGGGTTCAGCCCGGTCTCATCCAAGGCTTCGCGGATCTGGCCATAGGTCGCGGCCCCCAGCGCCCGCTCTCCTGCCGGGGGGATAAAGCCCGCCAGGTTATCTGCCAGCAATGGAATCAGCACAAAGATCTGCAGCGCCACCGCCCCAATGGCCGCAACAGCCCAGACCGCAAGCCTGCCCCGCCCCTTTGGCGGCGCGGGCCGGTCCAGCGCCGGCAGGCGGGCCAGCAGATCCGCATCATCAACAAGCAACCGGGCAAGCGGATCAGCGGTCCGGCGCAGCAACACACCGCCCTGGCCTGCCATATCCCCCACCCGCCGCACCTGCGCGGCGGGCCAGCGCATGGTCTCACCATCCGCCAGCGCAATGACCAGCATCTCGCCCTCTACTGTTGCAATGGCGGCGCGTGGCTCTGGCCGGTCCCCGTCAAAGAACACCGCACTCATATCGCGGCCCCCAAATCCAGCGCTTCGGCAAAACCTTCGGCCTCTGCAAAAGCGTCCCGCTCACGCTGGCTGATCAAGGCCAAACCTACCGTGACCGGCAACGTTGTTGTCACCGCCATGTGGCGCATCAAGGGGAAGGTGACGAAGGTGTGATAGAGCACACCCCAAAGCAAAAAGAACGCCAGATAGACCACAGCCAAAAACGCAAACGACACCCAACGCGGCAGGTCCGTGAAAGTGTTCGCCCCAGGTGCTTCAGCCAGAAACAGCAGGCTGTCGCTGTAGATAAACGCCGCCAGAACAATCATCGCCAAAACGCCCAGCGCCAACATCAGGTAGGCGATGAAGTTGCCCAGCACATAGATCATCGTCACCCGCACACCGCTGAGCGCAGAGGAAAATTGCACCCCTGAGGCGATTTTGTGATTGGCCATGATCTTTTTGCTGACCCACCGGTAATAAATCCCGCCAAAGAGCAACCCAGCCATGGCCAGCGGGATCAGCAAAAGCCGCACCGGCCTGTCGGTGCCGATCTGCAAAGCCGCGTCTGTCAGCAGTGCCTCCACCGCATCGGCAAAGGCGGCACCATCCTCAATGCCTTCGGGAAACACCGGTGCCACGCCCAACATCCAAATCAGCGCGGCCCCAAGCCCAACCAACGCCGCGACAAAGGGCCAGGCGGCGCGGTAAAGCATCGTCCACCGCCCGCCCTGGTGCAGCCGGGCAGAGCCAAAGAACGTGCGATCCGTTTTATATTTCTCAAGCAGGAAGGTCATGCGCGGCCACAGCACGCCCAGCGTCACTATCGTCAGCGCCCAATACCACAACGCCCGCCAGGCATAGCCCCAGGCCCCCTTTTCCAGCCCAAACCGCACCGCCCGCCAACGGCTGCGGGCCAGAACATAGCGCCGGGCGCGGTAGCGGGCATAAAACCACAGCGGGATCACACCGGCAAAACTGGCCAGATACCCGATGACAGATGAGCTGAAGACCGAGAAGCTGACAAACATCAGCAACAGGTTCAGGATGCCGATGTAGAACGTCAGGATCACAACGGCGATGAAAAAGCCCAGCAGCTTTTCAACCGGGTCCCCCACGTATTCCAGTGGATGCCCCGCAGGACGTATCGCAGACCAATAGTACCGACGCAGTCGGGTCTTCATCCAGAACCGGTAAAACCCCAACGTCAGGATGGTGAAAAACCCGGTCTTCAGCGCCAGCCAAAACAGGGCACCGCGCCGGCCAGTAAATTCAACGGCGATCCCGTTCTCTGCTGCCGGGGGATGTGGTGCGGGGTCAGGCACGGGCGCAGGCGCTGCCCCCAGGGGCCGGTGGTGACTGAGCTGCCGCTCATCCGCCCCTGCCCCGGTTCAAGTGAACTTGTTTTCACGCGGGAACCCGCGCGGGGCCATCCGGCCCGCCGACGCCCGCTTGCCCGTCCACTCCGCCAGCGCAACCTCTGTCCGGGTCCGGCCTGCGGGGTCCAACCAGCTTAGCCCGTCAGCCAGGGTAAAGGTGGTGGCATCCGACAGCCCGCCGTCTTTGTATTTCTGCAACCGCACACCCTTGCCGCGCCCCATCTCTGGCAATTCGTCCAGCGGGAACACCAGCACCTTGCGGTTCTCCCCCACGGTCGCAACGGTGTCACCGCTGACAGCCCGGCACACCAACGCCTGCACATCGCCGCGCACGTTCAGCACCTGTTTACCGCTGCGGGTCTGTGCCACCACATCATTCTCAGAGACGATAAACCCGTCCCCCGCCGTGGAGGCCACCAACAGCTTGCGGTCCGGTTGGTGAATAAACAGCGAGACGATCTGCACCTCATTGGGCAAATCCACCATCAAGCGCAGCGGCTCACCCATGCCGCGCCCACCCGGCAGATTGGCTGCTGACAGAGTGTAGAAACGCCCGTTTGAGCCAAAGACCAACAGCCGGTCCGTCGTTTCCGCGTGAAAGATAAAACGCGGACCGTCGCCGTCCTTGAACTTAAGCTCGCGGGCCAGATCAATGTGCCCGGTCATCGCCCGGATCCAGCCCATTTGCGAACAAACCACCGTAATTGGCTCACGATCAATCATGGCCTCCAGCGGGACATCCTCAATCTCGCCCGCCTCAGCAAAGGTCGTGCGGCGCGCGCCGCCGTCCCAGTCTTTGCCAAATTGCTTTTTGGTGGCCTTCAGCTGATCCGTGATGGCCTGCCACTGCAGATCGCTGCTTTCTAGCAGATCCTCCAGACCAGCCCGTTCTTCCATCAGCTCTGATTGCTCGCGCAGCAACTCAAGCTCTTCCAGCCGCCGCAAACTGCGCAGGCGCATATTGAGAATCGCATCGACCTGCACCTCAGACAGCTCGCCCTCTCCTGCGGCGGGCGAGACATAGTCCTTTTCGTCCATCGCGCGCACATGGGTCTTGCCCCAATCTTCGCGCATCAAGGCGGCCTTTGGATCATCGTCATAGCGGATGATGTCGATCACACGGTCCAGGTTCAGGAAGGCGACGATAAAGCCTTCCAATACTTCCAACCGGTGGTCGATCTTTTCCATCCGGTGCTCGGACCGGCGCAGCAGAACTTCGCGGCGGTGATCGAGGAAAGCGCGCAGCACTTCCTTCATCGAACAGACCTTGGGCGTTACTCCATCAATCAACACATTCATGTTGAGCGAAAACCGCACCTCAAGATCAGAGTTGCGATAGAGCATCCCCATCAGCACCTCAGGGTCCACGTTCTTGGAACGCGGCTCAAGGATCATGCGCACGTCTTCGGCGCTTTCGTCGCGCACATCCGCCAGGATCGGGATCTTTTTGGTTTGAATGGCCTCGGCGATCTTTTCAATCAGCTTGGATTTCTGAACCTGATAAGGGATCTCCGTGATCACGATCTGCCACTGGCCCCGGCCCAGATCCTCAACCTCCCAACGACACCGCAGGCGGAAGCCACCTTTACCCGTGCGGTAAGCCTGCGCGATGTTCTCTTGCGGCTCAACGATGATGCCGCCTGTGGGGAAATCCGGGCCCGGCACGAAATTCAGCAGCGTGTCTTCGCGGCAATCGGGGACTTTGATCATGTGGATGCAGGCATCACACAGCTCTGCAATGTTGTGTGGCGGGATGTTTGTGGCCATGCCCACCGCAATCCCGGACGACCCATTGGCCAAAAGGTTTGGGAACTGTGCAGGCAGCACCGCAGGTTCGGTCAGCGTGCCGTCGTAGTTTTCACGAAAATCAACGGCATTCTCGTTCAGACCGTCCAGCATCGCCTCAGCCACGGCGGTCATCCGCGCCTCAGTATAGCGGCTGGCGGCAGGGTTATCGCCGTCGATGTTGCCAAAGTTGCCCTGCCCGTCGACCAGCGGGTAGCGGACGTTGAAATCCTGCGCCAGACGCGCCATCGCATCATAAATCGCCGCATCGCCATGCGGGTGATAGTTGCCCATCACATCGCCGCTGATCTTGGCGGATTTACGAAAACCGCCCGCCGAGCTGAGCCGCAATTCGCGCATCGCATAAAGGATACGCCGGTGGACCGGCTTTAACCCGTCGCGCGCATCTGGCAGCGCGCGGTGCATGATCGTGCTGAGCGCATAGGTCAGATACCGCTCACCCAACGCACGGCGCAGCGGTTCAGACACATTATGCGGGTCGGTCTCAGAGGGGTCGGTGACGTCAGACATACCAGATGGTGTAGCCCCCACTGCCCGGACCGGCAAGCAGTTGGTGGCGTCTTTCGGTGCTGCGCTGCGGCAAGAACGCCACGGGGAGCGGAATTCGACAATTCCCCGATTAACGCGGCCATTAACCCTGATAATGACCCCGACAACAGAGGTTTCGTGGTAAACTTCGAAGAATCGTGATGAGGGACGTAACGATCATGCGTTTTATTTTTGTATCCTTCGCGTTCATGGCTTGGGCGTTCTATGAAATGAGCGGCGGTGCCGCGTTTGACCCGGAGGCGGTCAAGACGGCAAAGATGCAAGCCTATGAGGCTGAGCGCGCCGCGGACGCTGCTGAAGCTGAGGCGACGGTCACCCGTGCGGCCACCACCACACCGGTTGTTGTGGCCGAGGCGCCCAAAGTGGTTGTGGACACCGATCCACCTGCGCTGAACGATTTTACCCCCGTGGCGCTGAACCTGACCTCCGCAGACGAGGTATTGGAGGAAACCAAAGAAGCGGTTCTGACAGCAGCGCCTGAGGCAGATGCAGATACCGACGCAGTCCCTCAGAACGTCAGCCTGGTCAGCGCCAGCGCCGACACCCCCGCCATCATCCCCAGCCTGATCCAGCCCTCAACGACAGTTGACGAAAGCACGCTGACCAGCCTGAACACCGTCGACATTCGTCGGGTGTCGGGCAACCGGGTGAACGTGCGCGGCGGCCCCGGCACCAGCTTTGGCGTGGTCGCCAGCCTTGTACGCGGTGCCGAAGTAATGGTGCTGGAAGACAACGGCGCAGGCTGGGTGCGCTTTGAAACCATCGATGGCCGCACCAACGGCTGGATGGCAGATTTCCTGCTGACCGGCGGCTGACAGCCCCCTTGCCTTCGCTGCACTGACACGCAAAAAGACCTCCAACCAGGAGGTCTTTCCGCTGTCAAACTCATCCAAATCCATCCTGATCACCGGTGCCTCAAGCGGCATCGGATATCACGCGGCCCAAACGCTCAAAGCGCGCGGCTGGCGTGTCTTTGCCTCTTGCCGCAAACCAGAAGACTGCGCGCGACTGCAAGCCGAAGGCTTTGACGCCCCGCTTCTTGATTACCAAGACGGGGCCACCCTCCAAAACGCCGTCGATGAGGTTCTGACGGCCACGGGCGGGCAGTTGGACGCGCTTTTTAACAACGGGGCCTATGCCATTCCCGGTGCCATCGAAGACCTGCCAACGGACGCGCTGCGTACCATCTTTGAGGCGAACTTTTTCGGCTGGCACACGCTGACCCGCGCGGTGCTGCCGGTGATGCGCGCCCAGGGCCATGGCCGGATCGTGCAATGTTCATCCGTGCTGGGCCTTGTCGCCATGCCGTGGCGCGGGGCGTATAACGCCACGAAATTTGCGCTCGAAGGTTATTCGGACACGCTTCGGTTGGAAATGCAGGACACGCCGATCAAGATCATCCAGATTGAACCTGGTCCCATCACATCTGAATTCCGGCGCAACTCCATCGCGCAGTTTGAAAAGTGGATAGACTGGGCCAACGCCCCCGTGCCGCAGAATATGAGGCCACCTTGCGCCCGCGTCTCTACGCCTCCGTCAAAAAGGACCCGTTTGAACTGGGCCCGGAGGCCGTGACCGCCAAGCTGATCCACGCCTTAGACAGCCCCAAACCAAAGCCGCGCTACTACGTGACGACGCCCACCTATATCGCGGGTTTCCTGCGCCGGATCCTGCCCACCCGTGGCCTCGATTGGGTTGCAAACCGCTAAGCCCTTGCAGTCTGGGATCGCCCCGCTACATCTGCGCACAAACGTAAAGGGACACACATGGCCGACGATCCACTGTTTATCTTTATCCTTCTGGCGCTCTTGGCCGTGGTGATCATCTTGATGACCGGCCTTGGGGGGTTTGCCTCGGGCGGCGCATTCAACAAGAAAAACTCAAACAAACTCATGCGGATGCGGATCATCGCGCAGTTTGTCGCGGTGGTCATGATCGTTGGCTACATTTGGTTCAAAGGGGGCGTGGGCTGATGGTAGTCCTGAATAAAATCTACACCAAAACCGGTGATGCCGGCACAACCGCATTGGGTAACGGGGACAGGGTGGTCAAACACGACGTCCGCGTCGCAGCATACGGCACAGCGGATGAGTTGAACTGCTTTGTCGGTGTTGCCCGGCTTGAAGCGACCGAAGAAACGGATGCAGCGCTCTCTCGGATCCAGAACGATCTGTTCGATCTGGGTGCGGATCTGTGCCGCCCCGATATGGCCGCCGACGCCGAGGCGGAGTATCCGCCCCTGCGCATGTCTGAGGCTCAGGTTTCTCGGCTGGAGGCTGAGATTGACGTGATGAACGGCGCGCTCGAGCCTTTGCGCAGTTTCATCTTGCCCGGCGGCACCCGCCTTGCTGCGCATCTGCACGTCTGCCGCACCGTGGCACGGCGAGCCGAACGGCTAGCGGTGGAGTTGGCCCGCGCCGAAGACACCAACGCCGCTGCCGTCACGTACCTGAACCGGCTGAGCGATTGGTTCTTTGTCGCCGCCCGCGTGGCCAACAATGGCGGTAAGGACGATGTCCTTTGGGTGCCAGGTGCCAACCGCTGACCCAATCCCTACTTAAGGGTTAAATTCCGCGCAGCTGGCTGATTCTAAACGAAAACCCACCTGTGTCCCCGCGGGGACACGGGCCAAACTGGGTGCTTCCTGCAGGCCAAGACGTCAGGCATCACCGGCTCAGGCCATCCTCACCCGCCAAGGGTTTTCAAAATTTCCGATAATATCCCGTTCGCGCTAACGGCGGGCTGGACGTGACGTTCTACCACATAAATCGGACGATTTTGCCCTGTTTTAGGGCATCCGAACGTTATATGACGCAAAAGATTGCATTGGAGAATCCGGGAACCCCGGGGCCATACTCAAGGAGAAAAACGCTCATGAAGGTGCTTGTACCTGTCAAACGCGTGATTGACTACAACGTGAAAGTACGTGTGAAAGCGGACGGATCGGGGGTTGATCTCGCAAACGTTAAAATGTCCATGAACCCGTTTGACGAAATTTCCGTCGAACAGGCGATCCGCCTCAAAGAAGCGGGTCAGGCAGACGAAGTCGTCGCCGTATCCATCGGCGTCAAGCAAAGCCAGGAAACACTCCGCACCGCACTCGCCATGGGTGCTGACCGCGCGATCCTTGTTGTCGCCACCGATGACGTGCACAACGACATTGAGCCACTGACCGTTGCCAAAATCCTCAAAGGGATCGTGGACGAAGAACAGCCTGGCCTCGTGCTCTGCGGTAAGCAGTCCATCGACAACGACATGAACGCCACCGGTCAGATGCTGTCAGCGCTGATGGGCTGGTCCCAGGCAACCTTCGCCTCCGAAGTTGAGATCGCGGGCGACAAAGCAAAGGTCACACGCGAAGTCGACGGCGGCCTGCAGACCATTGAGGTCTCCATGCCGACGGTTATCACCGTTGACCTGCGCCTGAATGAGCCACGCTATGCGTCGCTGCCCAACATCATGAAGGCCAAGAAAAAGCCTTTGGACGAAAAGACACCTGCCGATTACGGCGTGGACGTCGCCAACCGCCTGGAAATCGTCAAAACCGAAGAGCCTGCCGAACGTGCCGCAGGTGAAATGGTTGCTGATGTTGATACGCTGGTTGCGAAGCTTAAAGAAAAGGGAGTTGTGTAATGGCTGTTCTTCTTCTTGCAGAAGTAAACGATGGCGAACTGGCGATGGACGCCACAGCCAAGGCCGTGACCGCGGCCAAGCAGCTGGGTGACGTGACCGTTCTGGCCGCAGGCGGCTCTGCCGCTGCTGCGGGTGAAGCGGCGGCCAAAATCGACGGCGTGAGCAAAGTGCTCGTGGCCGAAGATGCCTCATTGGGTCACCGCATGGCGGAATCCACCGCAGCACTCATCGTGTCTTTGGCCGGTGACTATGATCACATCGTGGCCCCAGCGACCACCGACGCCAAGAACGTGATGCCCCGTGTGGCAGCCCTGCTTGACGTGATGGTGATCTCTGACGCCTCCGGCGTTGTCGATGCGGACACGTTTGAGCGTCCGATCTATGCGGGCAACGCGATCCAGACCGTGAAATCCACCGACGCCAAAAAGGTTGTCACCTTCCGTACCGCGACATTCGACGCGGCTGGTGAAGGCGGCTCTGCCTCTGTGGAAACCATCAGCGCTGCTGCGGATCCTGCCCTGTCTTCCTGGGTGGAAGACAAGGTTGCCGCAAGCGACCGCCCCGAGCTGACCTCCGCCGGTGTGGTGGTCTCTGGTGGCCGCGGCGTTGGCTCCGAAGAGGACTTTGCGCTGATCGAAAAGCTGGCTGACAAACTGGGTGCCGCTGTTGGCGCGTCCCGCGCGGCTGTGGACTCTGGTTATGCGCCCAACGACTGGCAGGTCGGTCAGACCGGTAAGGTCGTGGCTCCTGACCTCTATGTCGCCGTCGGCATTTCCGGCGCGATCCAGCACCTGGCGGGCATGAAGGACTCCAAAGTCATCGTGGCCATCAACAAAGACGAAGAAGCACCGATCTTCCAGGTTGCCGACTACGGCCTGGTCGCTGACCTCTTTGACGCTGTGCCAGAGCTGATGGAAAAGCTGGGCTAACACCCCTTTCAGAGATGAGGAAAAGGCCCGCCACCACGGCGGGCCTTTTTCATTTAGTACACAAGACGCTTCGCCTCAGAGGGTTGCAAGCACCTCTGCCAAGGCATCCACAACCTCTTGATGCGCGGCTGGCCCCAAGATCTCAGCCGCGGCCAGCGCGTCCAGCTCTCCGAACACCATTCCCTCGGTACCCGCATCAACCGCCGCATGAGAGGCCACAACCTCCAACACAGCCGTGGCGAGGGGCCGGATCTCTTCAATCATATCCCGTGACACAAACAGTGGATCAGGGCCCAATCCCTGAGCCGAAACAGCCGCGTCATCCACTGCGCGGGTGGAAAGCCACAACAGAACCGTCTTGCCCTTAATCTGGCGCAGCATCAGTTTCATCCGGGCCAGCCACGCCGCCCGCAGTTCCTGCAACACCGTATCAAACCGGTCTTCTGACGTGCTCTGCAGACTGCTCAGCATGTGTTTATTGAAGTGAAATTCAGAAAAATCCACTTCACGGTAGATGGTTTGCAACAGGCTGGACGCTTCCACGAACCGGTCATTGCGGCGCGGATGGACTGAATAAAACCGATTGGTCATGTTGGCCGCGCCCAGGATTTGCACAACGGTGACATCGGCCTTTGAAGACGCTTCCAACACAAAAGGATCTTGCGCAAAAACATCAATGCCCGCGTTCAACTGACCCAGGTTCAGACAGGTGGTGCCCAGCCTGTCCTCCAGCAACGCAGGAAAGGGATGTTCGATGAACTTTCCATAGGTTTCCGTGCCGCCGATAAACGCGATATATGGCGCATCCAAAGACCGCTTAGGCCCCCGAAACAACAACCGCGAAACGCCGTACCGACACGGCAAATAATCCAAGGGCCCCGGCCCAAGCACGTCATAAGACATAAAACCCACCTCTCATTACCCACCTCGCACTATTCCCATCGGCCCTTGCGATTCGCTTAATGGATGAATTTGCACAAGATTTTCCACAAGACCCGCCCTTGCGGCCCGCCCCACCCTGCCCGTAGTCTGGGACATGTTACGAAAGGGCGCGGCATGGATATTCAGAAAATCGGGATCGTAGGCGCAGGTCAGATGGGCAACGGCATTGCACATGTGATGGCGCTGGCCGGATATGACGTGACGATGACCGATGTCAGCACAGAGGCCTTGCAAAACGCGATCACCCTGATCGAAGGCAATATGGCGCGGCAGGTCGGACGCGGCAAAATCGCCGAAGACGACATGACCGCAGCACTGAAACGCATTGCGCCCACGACAGAGTTGAAAGAACTGGGCCCCAGCGATCTGATCATCGAGGCCGCAACGGAGCGAGAGACGGTCAAACAGGCGATTTTTGAAGACCTGCTGCCGCATATCAAACCGCAGACGATCCTGACCTCCAACACCTCCTCCATCTCAATCACCCGGCTGGCCAGCCGCACGGATCGGCCCGAGAAATTCATGGGGTTCCATTTCATGAACCCGGTCCCCGTGATGAAACTGGTGGAGCTGATCCGCGGGATCGCCACGGATGAAGAAACCTATGCCGCCTGCAAGGCAGTGGTGGACCGATTGGGCAAAACCGCCGCGAGTGCTGAGGATTTTCCCGCCTTCATCGTGAACCGCATTCTGATGCCAATGATCAACGAGGCCGTCTATACGCTGTATGAAGGGGTCGGGAACGTGCAATCCATCGACAGCTCAATGAAACTAGGCGCAAACCACCCGATGGGCCCCCTGGAGCTGGCCGATTTCATCGGGCTCGACACCTGTTTGGCAATCATGAACGTGCTGCACGATGGTTTGGCAGACACCAAATACCGCCCCTGCCCATTGCTGACGAAATACGTCGAAGCCGGTTGGCTGGGGCGCAAAACGCAACGTGGGTTTTATGACTACCGCGGGGACATGCCCGTGCCGACGCGGTAGGCGCACCCCACAAGAACTGCAGCCAAGACGTGAATGCGGAATTAAGTTTTAGTGGAAAGATGAAGCGACCCCGTGGTCCTTTAACGACGAAGCTCAGCCTGTGTTGCCAGCGTCGAATTGTGCGGAGCAGAACCGCTCAACCTCGTCTGAGATAAAAAACTGCGGTGGCTTTTTGGTTCTCACCAAGACGTCACCTCAACCACGCCCTCAAGATGGCGCGAAACCTCGGCTTCATCTTTCCAATAAAACTCAAAAAAAACAGCGGTCCTGGATGCCGCCATCCGCGTTCAATCAGATCGAAATGGACTTAGTCCTTCAACCCAATCGTATGGGCACGTAGCCAGGCCATGAACTTGCGTGGCTCATCGGCGCGGGCGTCAATTTCGCTTTGTGGGATAGGGTGGCCAACAATCGGGCCTTGGGGTTTGTTGCAGGTCTTGACGATCTCATGGATAAGTAGGCCCTGGCGCAGCATCGGGCTGACCTGATTGGCAATCTGATAAAGACGGCTGTTTTGGCCCGGAAAAAAGATCGGCAGGACGGTCGCGCCTGACCGGCGGATCATCTTGGCGGTAAAGACATTCCATTCGCCCTCAATGGCCGGGCCCCACCAGCTGTCGGAATGGGCCACCCCCCAGAGGGGAAGAGCGCCACGACACCGCCGTCTTTCAGGTGAGCCATGGCTTTGGCGCGCATCTCAACCCCTTTGCGCTGCGCGTCGGGGTCATGCGGAAACGGCACAGGGATCATGTAGCTGCCTGCGGCCTGGTCGATTGAGGTCAGCAGCGAACGGGTCAGGATGCGGTAATCGGGCCGAACGCGGCCAATCAAATCGGCAAAGATCATCCCATCGACCAACCCGTGGGGGTGGTTGGCAACCACGATCACCGGGCCCTCTTTGGGGATGCGCTGCAATTGTTCTTCGGGGGTTGTCAGATCAATCCCCATCACATCCAACGCGCCGCGCCAGAAGGCCTGCCCCGAAGGGGCACCGGCGCGTTCAAACTTGCGCACCATCCGCAAGATCTTGAGCTTGCCGGTAAGCAGTTCCATCACGCTGATAAAGCCCGCTTTCCAAGGGTCCTGGAAGGTAGAGGCATAGGACAGGCTGCGGCGATCGTATTTCATCGGCGCATCATCGGTGGCGCCGGTCGTGCCAGAGATTGATTGTGTCTCGTCCACCATGGCCCCCCCGGGTCCGTTAGCGTGCAGGCGTCAGAAGCCTTCTCCAAACTTGTCCGCGACCAGCGCACCCAGTGCTTCGGCCAGCGCCTCTGCATCCGGTCCAGAGGTTTGCACGTCAATAGTGCTTCCCTTTGCAGCTGCCAACATCAAAAGCCCCATGATGCTGTCACCTGATGCAGACATGCCATCCTTGCTGACCTCAGCGCGCGCGTCAAAAGCTTCCACAACTTCGACCAATTTGGCAGAGGCCCGCGCATGCAGGCCCTTTTCGTTTACGATCTGGAGGGACACTTGGGTCATTGAGGGGCCTTTAGCTGACGCTGATATTCTGACTGTCGATGTATTTCTTGCCCGCCTCTAACGCCGCGCGCACCGCGTCAGGGACATCCAGTTCACGCGACTTGGCCAGTTTGATCAACATCGGCAAATTCGCCCCATAAAGGATCCGGCGGTTTTCGGGCTGGCAGGCACGCAGCGAGAGGTTGGAGGGCGAGCCGCCAAAAAGATCGGTGACCACAACAACACCAGCGCCTTGGTCCACATCGTCGGCGGCCTGGCAAATCTCTTGCTGTTTGGCATCGCGGTCGTGGTCGGCTTGGATCGCAATCGCGCGCACACCGTGCTGTGAGCCCACGACATGTTCAATGGCGGCGAGGTATTCTCGCGCCAGTCCGCCATGTGCCACGATCACAATCCCGATCACGAATGTGCCTTACCCTGTTGCTGGCTCTCCAGCTCGCGGTGTCTAATTGACACCTGCCAGCCCTGCTCTGCAAGCCGCAAAGCGTGTGCTTCGGCCAGAGTAACCGAACGATGCCGCCCGCCGGTACAGCCAAATGCGATAGTCACGTTGGATTTTCCCTCTTCGCGAAAGGCGGGAAGCAGCAGTTTGCTCATCTCAAAAACCTGATCGGCGAAGGGGGCAAAACGGGCATCTTCAGCGACATAGGCCGCCACGCGGGGGTCTTGGCCGGTGGCCGCGCGCAGATCCGGGTCCCAGTGCGGGTTGCGCAGGAAACGACAGTCAAACACCATATCCACCGACCGGGGCAGGCCGCGTTTGTAGGAAAAGGACTGAACCGAGAGGCTCAGATGATGCTGGCCGCCTGGTGCGAACCACAGCTCTACTTCAGCGCGCAGATCGTGGATGGTGAGCGGAGAGGTGTCGATCAAAACATTAGCGCGGGCACGCAGGGGGGCCAGCAGCTCTTGTTCGCGCGCGATGCCCACGTGTGGGGCTGCTCCTTCGGCCATCGGATGGCGGCGGCGGGTTTCGGAAAAACGGCGCAGCAACACATCAGGCGTACAATCAAGAAACAGCAGCTCAACCGACAGCTGGGGGGCCTGCGAGAGCCGGTCCAGCGCATCCAACACGCCATCGGTTGAGAAATCGCGGGTGCGGGCATCAATCCCCAGCGCAAGCGGGCGGGTGGCATCATCGCCTTCCAAAAGCTGCGGCAACAACCGCAGCGGCAGGTTGTCGATGCCTTCGAATCCGGCGTCTTCCAGCACATTCAGCGCGGTGGAGCGCCCGGCGCCAGACGGGCCCGTCACCAGCACCACACGGCGTTTGCCAGTGGTTTTATCGGTAGTGGACGTGGGCGTTTCGGTCATGCCCCCGGACCTAACATCGCTTTGAGCGAAAGCAAGACGGCAGCGGCGAAATGGGGGCTGGGGGCGGCCCGAAGACACGGAAAGGTGATCCCAAGCAGATCATAGCTATGCGCCTCAGGCAGGCGTTTGGGCTCTTGCCGAGACAGATCAACAACCAAGGCAAGCCGGGCTTGATCTGTGGTAGGGGCGCGCAGCAGGCCCACGCCGCGTGCTTCGATCAGGCCGGTGATGGTTTTAGGTGCCGTGGCAACAACATGGTCCGCGTGCCGGGTGAGTTCGGTCTGATCGTCTGAGACAAGGTCGCAACCATATGCGATGAGGTTCAACGCAAGGGACGATTTGCCAGCGCCCGAAGGCCCAATGATCAATGCGGCGTGGTCCTGAAGGCTCACACAGGTGGCATGGATACGTTCAAAGGAAGGAGGCGCGTCTGGCGGCACCGGCTTAGAGCGGCAGACCCACAACGAAGCGGGCGCCAAGCGGGTCGGAGGTGATGTCAGCCTCAGTGGGGCGGATGTTTTCCGCCCAGATCACGCCGCCATGCGCTTCAACAATCTGTTTGGAGATCGCCAGACCCAGACCGGAGTTATTGCCAAAATGCTCTTCGGGGCGCTGTGAGTAGAAGCGTTTGAAGATTTTGGCCAGCGCCTGTTCGGGGATACCCGGACCGGTGTCTTCGACCACCACCAAGACACGATTGTCGCGCTTGCGTGCCCAGACGCGGATCGCATCGCCCTCTTCGCAGAAGGAAATTGCATTGGTGATCAGGTTCACAAAGACCTGCGCAAGGCGCGCTTCCAACCCGTGGACGTGGATAGGCTGCTGCGGCAGGTCGGTAATGAAATCAATGCCTTTGCCCTTGGCATCCTCGCCCAGGTACTGGCCGAGGTTGGACACCATGTTGAGCAGATCGAACTGTTCTTCTTCTTCTTTGACCAGCTCGGAATCAAGCCGCGAAGCGTTGGAGATATCGCTGACCAAACGGTCCAGGCGACGCACGTCGTGGTCGATCACATCCAGAAGCTTTTCGCGCTGGTCTTCGCGTTTGACCATCCGCAGCGTGCCCACTGCCGAGCGGAGTGAGGCCAGCGGGTTCTTGATTTCATGGGCAACGTCAGCCGCGAATTGTTCGTTGCCATCAATGCGGTTGTAAAGCGCTGAAACCATGCCGCGCAGCGCGCCTGACAGGCGGCCAATCTCATCGGGGCGCGCGGTCAGATCGGGGATACGAATGCGGCCCGGGTTCATCTTGCGCGCGTTCTTGTCGCGGCCCAGCTCAGCCGCGGAGGCAAGATCAGACAGCGGGTTGGCGATGGTTGAGGCCAGCACGAGGCTGAGACCGATGGAGACCAGCGTGGCGATGACAAACATCTGCAGGACGCGTTCACGTTCCTGTCGGACCAATTTGTCAATCTCACCCGCGGCGGATGCGATGGCGACAACGCCGACACGGTTTGCCCCCTGCTCAATCGGGGTCATGACCGTAAAGAGCGTGGCCCCTGCGGCATCAATGGTGTTCTCAGTCCGGGTCCCCGCAGACAGGCTGTCGGCGACATAGGGTTTGAACTGCTCAGACAAAGGTGCAGCGGGTTCGGCATCTGCCCGGCCAAAAGGCACGGAGAGTTTGTCCCAGATCCAGCTTAGACCATCGGTAAGCAATGTCCGGTTGCCGGTGTCGGACATGCTTTCTGACAGGCCACCTTTGGTCTGTGCCACCAGATTGGCGGCAGGATCGTAGACAAAGACATCAATCCCGGTGCGCAGATCAATCGCCGCCAAGGTGGCGTTCAAATCGACCCCATCGCCGGTGGCAAGGCTGACGGGCGCACCTACGGGCAATTTAGCCTCAATCACATTCGCGATCAGCTCAGCCTCAGACACCAGCGCCGTGGCGCGCTGAACTGCGTGAGAATCCCGCGAGGAGTTGAGATACAAAATGCCCGCGACAAGAACGTTGAGCGCGATCAGATTGAAGGTAATGATCTTGCGGGTCAGCGGCGAGCCACGCAGCGAGAAAAGCCCGCGGCGTTCACGACGCACGCGCAGCTCATCGGGTGCTGCATTGTCCGGGGCGACCCAATCATCGCCCAGAACAACGTCACCGTCCCGCGTGGGTGTGCTCGTATCCCGCACTACGTTCCTTTCACAATGGCTCTGCGGCCATTCTATTCTTCGTTATATCTGTACCCGATCCCATACAGCGTCTCAATTGCGGAGAATTCATCATCCGCGGTGCGCATCTTCTTGCGCAGACGTTTGATGTGGCTGTCGATCGTCCGGTCATCAACGTAGACCTGATCGTCATAGGCGACATCCATCAGCTGATCGCGCGATTTCACGAAACCCGGGCGCTGCGCCAATGCCTGCAACAGCAGGAATTCGGTGACTGTCAGGGACACATCTTTGCCCTTCCAGCTGACCGCGTGGCGCAAGGGATCCATCCGCAGATCGCCGCGTTCCATCACCTTGGTCTCTTCCGTTTCGCCCACCTGTCCGGTGTCCACGGCATCCTGACGGCGCAAAAGCGCGCGGATGCGTTCCACCAACAAGCGCTGGCTAAACGGTTTTTTGACGTAGTCATCCGCGCCCATACGCAGACCCAGCACCTCGTCGATCTCATCATCCTTGGAGGTGAGGAAGATGACGGGCATCGCTGTTTTCTGACGCAGACGCTGCAACAGATCCATGCCGTCCATGCGGGGCATCTTGATGTCCAACACGGCCATGTCTGGAAGTTTCTTGTTAAACGCGTCGAGGGCCGCCTGGCCGTCATTATATGTCTCGACCTCGAAGCCTTCTGCTTCTAGAGTCATCGAGACCGACGTCAGGATATTCCTGTCGTCGTCCACCAAAGCAATTTTTGACATCGCCTGTTTCCTTCGTGCTGCTCAATACATGTTATTGTTTTTTGGCATTGATCCCAATTTTAACCCTGCGAATCAATCCTTAAGTGCGAATCACCTCGGATGATCGCCACATTTCCGCCACATTTTGGTTAGGAATGGCTAAATTGCCGCACTTTTCCTTGGGTTCAACCCGGCGCAATCGTTTGCGCGCAACGCCCTGTGGCCAAAGTTTGCTATGATGGCGCTAACTGCGACCAAGCCACCTGTTCATCCCCGAAACCCTCATGTTATGAGCCGCTTTGTGACCCTTAACGGTCGCGGCCAGCGCTTTGCCAGCCTGGTACCAACAGTTTAGCCAATCGCCGCACCGGCACGTCTACAGGAGACATTGCATGACATCTGGACGGGTAAACCCGCAGTTCCGCCTTGAAGATCAACAGATCACCGGGCTGGGCAATGTCTATTATAACATGATGGAACCGGCCTTGATTGAGACCGCCCTGAAACGCGGGGAAGGCACGCTGGGCAATGGTGGTGCGTTTTTGGTCACCACGGGCAAATTCACCGGCCGGTCACCCAAGGACAAGCATGTTGTGAAAACCGCCAGTGTCGCAGACACGATCTGGTGGGAAAACAACGCCGAGATGTCGCCCGAAGGGTTTGACGCGCTTTATGACGACATGATCGCGCACATGCAGGGCAAAGAGTACTTTGTGCAGGACCTGGTCGGCGGCGCCGACCCGCGCCACGCGATCAACGTTCGCATGGTGACAGAACTGGCCTGGCACGGGCTTTTCATCCGCACCATGCTGCGCCGCCCTGAGCGCGAAGATCTGGATGACTTCATCGCAGACTTCACCGTGATCAACTGCCCCAGCTTCCAGGCGGACCCCGCCAAGCACAATTGCCGGTCTGAGACGGTGATTGCGATGAACTTTGACCGCAAGATGATCCTGATCGGCGGCACCGAATACGCGGGCGAGAACAAGAAGTCTGTCTTCACGCTGCTGAACTATCTGCTGCCTGAGAAAGGCATCATGCCGATGCACTGCTCAGCCAACCACGCGACGAACAACCCGGTGGATACGGCTGTTTTCTTTGGCCTGTCGGGCACGGGCAAGACGACGCTTTCTGCCGATCCACAGCGCACATTGATCGGCGATGATGAACACGGCTGGTCCGACAACGGCACCTTCAACTTTGAGGGGGGCTGCTATGCCAAAACGATC
The DNA here is from genome assembly GCF_055693825.1 of Sulfitobacter sp. GN1-4. Classification (NCBI taxonomy): domain Bacteria; kingdom Pseudomonadati; phylum Pseudomonadota; class Alphaproteobacteria; order Rhodobacterales; family Roseobacteraceae; genus Sulfitobacter; species Sulfitobacter sp. GN1-4. The sequence goes on from NZ_JBVFUQ010000003.1 coordinate 3,692,203, forward strand.
AACCTGAGCCGCGAAGCAGAGCCAGAGATCTATGACACCACCAGCAAGTTCGGCACCGTCATTGAAAACATGGTCTTTGATCCTGAAACCAAAGCTCTGGATTTTGACGACGACAGCCTGACGGCGAACATGCGCTGCGCCTATCCCCTGCACTATATCTCTAACGCCTCTGAAAAGGCGGTGGGCGGGCATCCCAAGAACATCATCATGCTGACCTGCGACGCCTTTGGCGTCTTGCCCCCTATCGCGCGGCTGACGCCTGCACAGGCGATGTATCACTTCCTGTCGGGCTTTACGTCCAAGGTGGCGGGCACAGAACGCGGCGTGACTGAGCCTGAGCCCACGTTCTCCACCTGCTTTGGCGCGCCCTTTATGCCACGCCGCCCTGAGGTCTATGGCAACCTCTTGCGCGAAAAGATCGCCCAGCATGGGGCGACCTGCTGGCTGGTGAACACCGGTTGGACCGGGGGCGCCTACGGCACCGGCAGCCGGATGCCGATCAAGGCCACCCGCGCCCTGCTGACCGCCGCGTTGGAAGGTGAACTGAACGAGGTGACCTACCGCAAAGACCCGAACTTTGGCTTTGAGGTGCCTGTTGCGGTGGAGGGTGTGCCGGACATCCTGCTGGATCCCCGCCGGACCTGGGACGACGCAGAAGGCTATGACGTGCAAGCGGCCAAGTTGGTTGCGATGTTCTCAGACAACTTTGAACAATACGTCCCCTTCATTGATGAAGACGTCAAATCAGCTGCTATCGGGTAAGCTTGGCAGCGCAGTTGCGTTCCAGGGACGCTGGGCTGCAGAGCCGCTAAGGGCAGATTAGAGCGTTATCGCTTTTGACATAGAAAGAGCCGCGACAAGGGCGCGGCTCTTTTTCATTTCCATCGTCGCTTTGAGGCTCATCCCGCCTGAAGCAGGCGCTTTAGGCCGCCTCTGTCACCAGATCCTCAACCGGAATATCCAGCAAGAACCGCGCGTCTTCGTCACTGAGCCAGGTCAGAAACGCCTCCAACGGCTTGTCGCGGCCCGCAATCTGCCACTTGAGCGCGCCGGGTTCATTGTGGAAATACCCCATCCGTTCAGAGAACCCCTTGAACGCAACTTGGCGCAGCATGAAGCCGTAGATAAAATCAGGGTTCCAACGGCGCATGATTTCAAGCAGGCCGGTCCGTGCCAACACGGTAGACAGACCCGTGCCGCGATACTGGCCCTCTTCCGGGGCCATCCAAACCTCACCGTGATAGACCACATTCCCCGTGATGCCGCGCATGCCCGGCGTCGCCCGAAAGCGCGAGCGTTCAAAATCGACCCCGGAATAGGAGGCGGGAAATCCACGAAATGCGTGCGCAGATGTGTTGCCAAAGAAGCACCATGCAAGGGAACTTTTTTGGCCGCCTGCGAATGAATCAGCTCCCCCTCACGGTTGCGGCCGATCAGCCAAAAGGCATCTTCTTTTTTCAGGTCGTACTGCTTGAAGTCGAACGGCGCACCAAGATTCTGCACCTTGCGCTCAGTGTGGATGATCTCACTGTACTCTTCAAAATTACTACCTGTGGTTACCTCAATCTTATGTGCCCGCAAGATATCGCGACTTGTCGCGATGAACGGCGCGGCGTCGCTTGGAAATTGAATTGTCATGCCCGAGTCCTTTTGTCCGCTTTGACAAAAGACTAATACAAATGCGGGAAAAAGACCCGACATTTGACATCGAACTGTCCAATTTTCGCCTTATTTCGAAAAGGCGCTCATGTTTGCACCCTCAAAAAGGGTTTGTTCGGGGCCGAACTCAAGCGGCTCAACGGGTTCTAAATCCCTGATTTTGGAGACATCTATACCGTCGATATACACGTCATCGGCGGGGGCCACCAAAGACAGAACCGAAGGTGATTTATCTGGAAAAAACCGCTGAGCATCAAACGCTGATAGGCAACGGGCCGCGCCACTTGCCCATCGGGGCGTGGCATGCGGGTCAGAACATGGTCCAGCCGCGCCATCTGTGCGGCCTGCACTTCCTCAAAAGCGGCATAGACCAGGCTGGAGAAATCCTCCCCCGCGGGCATCTTATTGATCGGGCGACCAATACTTGAGCGGGCGAAATCCTTTCCGAACCACTTTACGTAAGTGGATTGTTCGCCAAATTCGACACAGATCCACCCAGCCTCTGATTGGCGATATACAATCACATAGGGGCGCACATGGGCGAAAAATTCGCTTTCAATTTCTCCGCCCGCCATGCTCCAGGCGCGAAAGGTCTCTCGCAACAGCGGGGAGGAATCGCTCCAGATGCGCCCCAACGGTTGTTGCTGCTGATACAGCATCCAGTCGCCAGATGTCGCATGCAGACGCTCAAGATCGCCAATGCTGCGGACCTGGCCGGAATGCCACAGCTTGCCCCTGGCCAGAATATCCTTGGCCATCGGCCGCATGCTTTCACCCACGGGCGTTAGAAAATAGCGCCGGTCAACGACATTGAACAAAGACGCGCCCATCGACGCTTCGAGGTGCGAGATGTGGCGGCGGACCGTCTGTCTGGTGCTGTTTAATTCCGCAACTGCATGACTGAGGTTTAACGTGTCCGCCAATGCAATGAACGACCGTATCATTTCGTACAACAAAGCGGGCGGTGCATCCTGCGCGGCGGCGGCTACACGGCTCTCTATGTTCGTCGTTTCATTCATTAGACTCATAGGTAAAGAAATCACCCATCATTGCAACATTAATCACCCATCTACGTGTTATTTGTTTCCCCAAAGAGGAAAAAACTAGGCAATTGAATGACATCCCGAAAGTGGAGACAACGACTACAGCTCACAACCTGAGGTTTGATTAATGTCGCATCCTGTAGATCTTCACGTCGGTCGGAAACTCAAGCAGATCCGCACCCTGCGCCGCTTGTCTCAAACGGATGTCGCCCGAAAACTTAACCTGTCTTTCCAGCAAATTCAGAAATACGAGATCGGATCAAACCGCGTCGCTGCCAGCCGCCTGTTTGAGCTGGCGCAAATCCTTGAAGTTTCGCCGTCTTTCTTCTTTGAAGGACTGCATGACAATCAAAACGAAGCCCCACGCGAAGACGCAGGACTTGAGATTGTGCATGCTTTGGCGGCCATCAAAGATGAAAACGTAAAGACACGGATCGTGACATTCATCGAAGACGTCTCTGGCGTGACCGTCGCGCGGCGCAACTAAACGTCAGAAAATCGCGCGGCGGATAAGGTTCGCGCCTGCGATCAGCAGCACGACCAAGGTCGCGCGTCGGAACATCACCTGATCGATTCGGTCCATGACTTGCCCGCCGACCCACATCCCGATCAGCGCCGGCGCAATCAAGGCCAGCGACAGCCCCACAGTGTCAGACGTCAGCACCCCTGACCCGGTATGGGCAAAGACCAGCACCACCGATCCAGCGCCATAAATCACCCCCTGCACCCGCATCTGGTCATGCTTGGGCGTGTTCAGTGCTGTCAGATACATCACCGTTGGCGGGCCCCAGACCCCGGCCATGCCGCCCATGACACCGGCCACCGCCCCAATGCCCATGTCCACGCGTTTGCGTTGCTGTTTAAGCGTGAAAGACACGCCAGACAGCTCAAGAATAGAATAAACCAACGCAGGCAGGCCAATCACGACCAATAGCACCGGCTGCGGCACCACCAGAACCAACTGTGCCGCGACGACCATTGTGATCCCGCCAACGGCCATGAAGTACCGAAACTTCCGCACAGAAGACCACGCCGCCCCCACCCCTTGGCGCAGGGACTGAAACACATTCGCGACCAGCGTGGGCAGGATCAGACCCGCCAACGCCAGCTCTGGCGACAGGAACAATGTCAGCCCCGAGATGATCACCAAGGGCTGCGCGAAACCGACCACGCCTTTGACGAATCCTGCGCAAAACGCGATACCCATAGCCAAGATCAGCTGAAATGGGTCCAAAATGGCGAATAAGCTGCTCATAGCCCTACATACCATCTGGCGAATCCGCTGCACGGCGAAAATGGGCGCGCAATTTTTGAACAAATTGACGCATCAAAACGTATCTTTATTGTGCTGCAGTTGCGAAGGCGCTATCTGCAGGGCAGCAAAACGAGGGTTAGACTTATGGCACATGACGGTCAGGACATGACAATGATGCAGGCACCTGTCCTGCTGGACAATCTGCTGGAGCTGACAGGTGCGGCCGTGGCACCCGTTGAAACGATCTTGGAAAAGGCCAAAACCTCTGTGCGGGCGCTGGTCAGCAAAGACGGCCGCGTTTCAGCAGGTTTGATCGAGGCGCATCAGACCGCCGCACACGGTTTGGCCTGGTTGGCCACCTATGCGCAGTCGTTGCGCGAAATGCAGCGGTGGGCCGAAACGCTCAACACCGAAGGCAAGTTTGGCGAGGTTGAGCAGCTGATCCACCAGATCGCCTTTGGCGAATACCTCTGGCAGATCTACGGCGGCATCCAGATGAACCAGGGCGAGGTGCTGCGCCTCCAGGACATGGGCCTGACCCAAGAAGACATGCGCGGGATGATGGAACCTGCGATCCAGACGCTGACCCAAGGGGGCAACACCCAAGCCGCCCGCACCCGGCTTTGTGAGCTGATGCAAGAGCAGGCCGCGAACATCACCGTCGGTGCATCTGGCCTGGACGAAGAGCTTGAGATGATCCGCGAACAGTTCCGCCGCTATGCGGTGGAAAAGGTCGAACCCTTTGCGCATGACTGGCACCTCAAGGATGAACTTATTCCGATGGAGGTGATCGAAGAGCTCGCTGAGATGGGCGTCTTTGGCTTGACCATCCCAGAGGAATTCGGCGGCTTTGGTCTGAGCAAAGCGTCCATGTGCGTTGTGTCCGAAGAATTGTCGCGCGGCTATATCGGCGTGGGCTCTCTGGGCACCCGGTCTGAGATTGCGGCAGAACTGATCATCGCTGGCGGCACGCAAGAGCAGAAAGAAAAGTGGCTGCCACGTCTGGCTTCCGCTGAAACGCTGCCGACGGCTGTGTTCACTGAACCGAACACCGGCTCTGATCTTGGCTCTCTGCGCACCCGCGCGGTGAAGGACGAGAATGGCGATTACAGAATCACCGGCAACAAAACCTGGATCACCCATGCCGCACGCACCCAGGTGATGACCCTGCTGGCACGCACCGATCCTGAGACCTCTGACTACAAAGGTCTGTCCATGTTCCTGGCCGAAAAGACACCCGGCACGGATGAGGCCCCCTTCCCCACCGAAGGCATGACCGGCGGCGAAATCGAAGTGCTGGGCTACCGCGGCATGAAAGAATACGAACTGGGCTTTGATAACTTCCACGTGAAGGGTGAAAACCTTCTGGGCGGCGAAGAAGGCAAAGGCTTTAAGCAACTGATGGAGACCTTTGAAAGCGCGCGCATCCAAACCGCGGCCCGCGCGATTGGCGTGGCGCAATCCGCGCTCGATATCTCCATGCAGTATGCGATTGACCGCAAACAGTTCGGCAAATCCCTGATCAACTTCCCCCGCGTGTCGTCCAAACTGGCGATGATGGCGGTGGAGATCATGGTGGCGCGTCAGCTGACCTATTTCTCTGCCTTTGAAAAGGACGAGGGACGCCGCTGTGATGTTGAGGCCGGTATGGCCAAGCTCTTGGGTGCCCGCGTGGCCTGGGCTGCGGCGGACAATGGCTTGCAGATCCACGGCGGCAACGGCTTTGCCCTGGAGTACAAGATCAGCCGCGTTCTGTGTGACGCCCGCATCCTCAATATCTTTGAAGGAGCGGCTGAAATTCAGGCACAGGTGATCGCACGCCGCTTGCTTGGCTAAGTTTTCGTGAATTAGGAGAGGCATCGCTTGCCTCTCCTGCACGCGGGGCGGTATCCCTCGGATATGGCACGCCCCCGACTCTCCCCTGAAAAATGGCTTTCCGCTGGCATGGAAGCGCTTGTGGCCTCCGGCCCTTCCGCTTTGGCCGCAGAACCCCTTGCCCGCCGGTTGGGAACGACCAAAGGGTCGTTTTACTGGCATTTCAAAGATGTCCCCGCCTTCCAGGACGCTGTCTTGCAAGAATGGCGCGCCCGGGCGCTGGCCCATGTGGTGGCCTTGTTGCAGGAACGTGGTGAACCCGATCAACGGCTGCGCAAATTTGGCCGAGACGTTCTGAATGACGGGGTTGAGGCCAATCTGCGGATCTGGGCCAACGGCGATGCGCGCGTTCGCACCGTGTTGGAAGAGGTTGACGCCGAACGCCTGCGCTATCTGACGCAGCTTCTGGCAGGCCTGGGCTTGGGCAACCCCGATTTTGCCCGCGCGCTTCAGGCGTCTCTGATTGGCCTGCCGCAAATCGCGCAAAGCGCTGCTGATGACGGCATCGCGCCCTTTGACACGTTGGTCGATACGATCCTGGCACTGGAATAAAGACGCGGCGGTGCCCGTTTCCTTTCAAGGAAACGGCCCGAAGCCTTCAAAGGCTTCGTCCAAACGCCTCAACATAGCGTGCCCGCGCGTCAGGCAGCGGCCTGTCGCCAAGGTTCTTGGCCATATGTGCGTTCAGAAAATGCCCCGTTGTGACAAAGGCCTGCGCAATCTCTGCATCAGACGCCTCTCCTTGTCCCCGCAAAACATCGGGCAGGGGCAACAACCTATCCGCCCATTCTCCGGCCCCTTCCGCCGATACCGCCCGCCCCGATTTAGGCGAGACATAGCGCAACCCCTGACGGGACCCCGTCACCGCACAAGACGTCAGATCCAGCGCATAGCCCATCTCTTCAAGCAAACACATCTCCCACTGCAGATACGCCAGCGGCCAGACATCGGACTGCCCCAGCAAATCCAACAGCGCTTCTGTTCGGGCATAAAGTGCCGGATGCGGCTCACGTTCGGGCAGGGCAAAGGCCAAAAGCCCGGTTACCGCATTTAACCCAGCCAGCGCCAGCCGGTCGCCCAATGCGATCGCCGCACGGCTGCGCAGCGGTTCCACGGTGAAACTACCAATGTGGTCTTCCAACCTGGCCCGCCAGGCCAGATCCAACTGCGCGCCCGGTTGCAGCACTGGCGCGATTTTGCGGCTGGTTCCGCCCCGTACCACGCCTGCGTGTTTGCCGCGCTCTGGCGTAAAGACTTCGATGATCACAGAGGTTTCCCCATGGCGGCGCGTGCTGAGCAATATGCCCTGATCGCGCCACTCCATCAGGCCAGCCCCTCTGTGTCCAACAGATGCCGGCCCTGACGGTCCTCCACCTCAATCACCCACAGGTCAGGGTCAAATTCACGCTGTCTGCGCGCCGCTGCATCCACCTCCGGCTCAGCGCCCTTGGCCAATTCAACCCAACTCCGCTCTCCGCTCATCAGATCAAAGGACCGCTGAAACAACACCGCCTGCCCATCAAGCGTCGCAAGCTTGACCAGAACCGCCCCGCCCGTGTCATCCCCATGCGCCACGACAAAAGCCGGGATCCCTTGCAGCGACAAACGCGCCAAATAGGCATCAACCCAGAACCGTGTTGTCAGCCTTGGCACTGGCCTGCCCCTTCATCTTTCCAATAAAACTTACAGCCACCGTGGCCACAAGACAGACATCTGCGATGAAACTCAGGCGTTGCCATCTTTGAAATCGAGCCCCATTTCCTTATAGCGCTCCGCTTCATCAAGCCAATTTGGCCGGACCTTGACCTGCAAAAACAAATGCACGCGGCGGCCCAAAAACTCTTCAAGCTCCGTCCGGGCGGCTTTGCTGACCGCTTTGATCGTCTCACCCTTGTGACCCAGCACAATGCCCTTGTGGCCGTCGCGCACGACATAGATCAACTGGTCAATCTTGGCAGAGCCGTCCTTGCGCTCTTCCCAGTTCTCAGTCTCCACCGTCAATTGATAGGGCAGCTCCTGATGCAGGCGCAGGGTCAGCTTCTCCCGTGTCATCTCAGCCGCGATCATGCGCATGGGCAGATCGGCGATTTGGTCTTCGGGATAGAGCCAAGGCCCTTCGGGCATCTCAACCGCCAACCAATCGCGCAGCGCCTCTACGCCATGACCCTTTTCCGCAGAAATCATAAAGGTCTCAGCAAAGGCGAACCTGTCATTCAGATCTTTTGACAGGCCCAGCAGCACCGGCGCTTCGACCTTGTCGATCTTGTTGATCGCCAGCGCCACCCGGCGTCCCGTGCCAATCTCAGCTAGCCCGTCCAGGATGCGTTCCACCCCTTCGGTTACACCGCGATGCGCCTCAATCAGCAACACCACCACATCCGCATCCGCAGCCCCGCCCCAGGCGGCGGCAACCATTGCGCGATCCAACCGGCGGCGCGGTTGAAAAAGGCCGGGGGTGTCCACAAAAACGATCTGGCTGTCGCCCGCCATCGCCACCCCGCGAATGCGCGCGCGGGTGGTCTGGACCTTATGCGTCACAATGGACACCTTGGCCCCCACCATACGGTTCAAAAGGGTGGATTTCCCTGCATTCGGCTCGCCGATCAGGGCGGCAAAACCCGCGCGTGTCTGGCCCATTTCAGCGCTCATGTCTCAGTCTCCATTTGCGCCAAAAGGGCGGTTGCCGCCGCTTGTTCAGCTGCACGTTTTGAGGGGGCGGTGGCTTGCGCTTCGGCACCGTTTTCCAACCGTGCGGCAATCGTGAACACCGGTGCATGATCAGGACCGATGCGCGCGATTTGCAGGTATTGAGGCGGTTGCAGCTTGCGAGCCTGCGCCCACTCCTGCAGCGCGGTTTTTGCATCGCGGGCGTCGGCCTCAACCGTCTCAATCCGCGCGCCCCACAGGCGCAGCACCAGCGCTTTGGCCGCCTCAAACCCGGCGTCCTGATAGACCGCCGCAATCACCGCTTCGATGGCGTCGCCCAACAGGGCCTGCTTGCGCCGCCCGCCTGAGATCATCTCGGACCGACCCAGTTTCAGAACCTTGCCCAGATCAATATCGCGCGCCACATCCGCGCAGGTTTCCTTGCGCACCAATGCGTTGAAACGCGGGGCCAACTGGCCTTCGGTGGCGGTGCGGTCCAGCGCCAAAAGCGCCTCTGCCATCACCAACCCCAACACCCGATCACCAAGGAATTCAAGCCGCTGATTGTCATCGCGGTTGGCCGAAGACATGGAGGCGTGGGTGACCGCGCGAACCAAAAGTGCTGGGTCTGAAAACTGATGCCCGATGCGCGCCTCAAAGGCTTTGAGATCGCCGCTGATCTTCATTCAACCGCTTTGAAAAAGCGGTCACCCCGCCATGTCCAAAAATACAACATCGACCGTCCAGCAGAGCTGAACATGATGCGGTCGGCCCGGCCGATCAGGTTTTCATAGGGCACAAACCCCACACCGCCCACCTGCTGCGCCAGACGGCTATCAGCTGAGTTATCGCGGTTATCGCCCATAAAGAAATAATGGCCCGTCGGAACAGTATAGACGCCCGTGTTATCGGATTGTTGGTTGGCAATGTTCAAGATCGTGTGGCTGACACCGTTGGGCAGCGTTTCAATCTGGCGGGACTTGGTGCATGCCCCTCCTTCGCCCACTGGGCCGTTTTCACAGCGCGGGCGCAGCCGTTGGGGGCCTTGGGCTGTCATGACCTCTTGGAAAAGCCCATCGTCTTGCAGCTCAACCGGGGTGCCGTTGATTTCAACCACCCCTGCTGTGATCTGCACGCTATCGCCCGGCATACCGATAAGACGCTTGATGTAATCCCGCCCGGATACCGGATGGCGAAAGACCACCACATCACCGCGCTGCGGATCACCGCCGAAAAGCCGCGTGTTGTCGCCGTCAAACATCCCGCAGACGTCTTTTGCATCCACTTCGATGCCGAAGTTCGGCAGCATCAGGCTGGGGCAAGAGGCGTAGGAATAGCCGTAGGCCATCTTGTTCACAAAAAGGAAATCCCCGATCAGCAATGTCTCTTTCATAGAGCCTGACGGGATCCAAAAGGGCTGAAAGAACAGCGTGCGGAAAACCCCAGCAATCAGAAGCGCATAAACGATTGTTTTTATCGTTTCGACAAAGGCATTGCCGGATTTTTCCTTGTCGGCCATCTGGCGTCCTCTCTCAGTCGATTTGGAGTTACATGCGGGTGCGTGACGTTACTGTCAAGGTTGTGTCGCAGGGGGTGCCAAACCGGGACCGCGATTTAAGCGTGCAAGCTCAGCTTTTGGCGATCGGACGGGCCTCAATCAGCACAAAGGCCTGCGCCCAAGGGTGATCATCTGTGAGGGTGACATGAATGATCGCCTCATGACCTGGCGGGGTCATGGTATCCAGACGTTCTTTCGCCCAGCCTGTGACCTCCATCACCGGTTGCCCGGTGCGCAAATTGCTGACGGCCATGTCTTTCCAGCTGATGCCCATGCGCAGGCCCGTTCCCAACGCCTTGGAGCACGCCTCTTTCGCGGCCCAGCGTTTGGCGTAGGTGCCCGCAACATCCTTGCGGCGTTCCGCCTTGCGCTGCTCCACCGGGGTGAAAACACGGTTGCGGAACCGATCACCAAAGCGGTCAAGCGTGCCTTGGATGCGGTCGATGTTGGCCAGGTCGGTGCCGATGCCGAGGATCATCTGTGCTGCCTTGTGTCGTTGCAGAGCCAAACGAGGAACATATCGCTACTCAAACGCTACCGCTTGCAGGCTGGCAAAGTCTATGCGCCAGCGTGTCAGCTGTGTGGGGCAGCATCGGGCATCGTTTGGGCCCAGGGTCAATGTGGTGACATCGACAAAGCTGGCGGTGAACCGCGCGTTTTGCGGCGCGTGGCCAAAGACACCTTCCACCGGGCCGGCAAATACCCAGCCCGCGGGCTGTTTCACAAAAAGGCCCGTCGCGATGGAGGTATTGCCCGCTGAGCCGGGGATGTATTCATAGACAATCCCCAAAGCGCGGGTAGCCGCCGCTGCATCGGCAGCATCCGGCAACCAGAAAGACGCCTCAGCCGCGCCTGATTGGGTCAGATAGGGGAACATCAACGCATCAAGGTTCCCCCAAGCGGCCTGTGCGCTTGCCACTGGCGCGGCAAGGCACATCGCAAACGCCAAGGCATATCGCCTCATGCAGTGTCCTCAGCCCGGGCTTGATCCATCAGACGGCGCATTTCTTCGATTGCGGGGCCTAGCCCCAGAAAGATCGCCTCTCCAATAAGGAAATGCCCGATGTTCAATTCGCGCACCTCAGGAAAGGCGGCGACGGGGGTGACCGTGTCATAGGTCAGGCCATGCCCGACATGCACCTCCAGCCCTAGGCTGTGGGCATAGGCGGACATCTCGCGCATCTTTTCCAGCTCAACCTTGGCCTCATCGAAATGGCCGTCGCTGTAGAAATCGCAATAGGCCCCGCTGTGCAGCTCAATCACCTGCGCACCAATGCGGTGTGCCGCATCAATCTGACGCTGGTCCGCGGCAATAAAGATCGACACGCGGCTGCCCGCCTCTCTGAGGGGGGCGATAAAGTGGGCCAGGCGGTTTTCCTCGCGCGCGACTTCCAGACCGCCCTCTGTCGTCCGCTCTTCGCGCTTTTCGGGCACGATGCAAACCGCGTGTGGCTTATGCCGCAGGGCGATCTGTTGCATTTCCTCAGTCGCGGCCATCTCAAAGTTGAGCGGCACAGACAGCATATCCATCAGCCCCTCAATATCCGCGTCAGAGATATGGCGGCGATCTTCGCGCAGATGCGCTGTGATCCCGTCTGCGCCAGCGGCTTCGGCCACTTTGGCTGCGCGCAGGGGGTCGGGGTAGGCCCCACCACGGGCGTTTCTGACAGTTGCGACATGGTCAATATTGACGCCAAGGCGCAGCTTCTCCGTTCCAGTCATCTGAAATCCTTCCATTACCGTGTCAGATGCGGCCAAGACCCCGTTTACTTGGCTTCGTCCATTTTGCGCTTGGCATCGGCCTTGGCGGCCGTTTTTTGCTTAAGCGCTTCAAACTTTGCTTTGATCAACCCTTTGCGCCGTTTCTGATAAGCCCGCAGCAGCGGTACAGATGCGACATAGGCCAATGTGGCAAAGAAGATACCTGGGATGATGCCACCCACCAGATAGGGATAAAAGACATCACGTGAGAAAATTGCGAGGCCGGACCAATCCATCTTCGCATGCGTAAAGATCGCCATGAAGTTGTGCCAAAGATCGCTGCCTGCATCGCCAAACTTGCGGCTCAGCGCGCGCAGCTCACCTTCTTTCAGTTCGGTGCCCAGCAGCCAGTGCCCGGTTTGCAGCGATGCCAGCGCGATGAATACGAAAGTAAAGGGATTGCCCACAAAGGTGGCCATCAAGGACGCAACGATGTTGCCCTTCATCAAGCGGGCCAACAGGACAGCCCCCAGAAAATGCAGACCGAAAAGCGGTGAGAAGGTGACAAAGACGCCCGCCCAGATGCCCCGCGCGATCCGCTCAGGGCTGTCAGGCAAGCGGCGCATCCGGTGTTTGATGTAGTGAAACGCACGATTCCAACCGCCGCGGGGCCAAAGGAAATCAGCCACCGCGCGCAGTGTCGGTTTGGGATCTCGGCGTTTAAAGATCACTTACGTGCCCAGTGTCCATTTTTGTTTACACCTAAGGACATACCCCGCCTTGACGGCAACGGATAGACCTTCATGCATCAACATTGCGGTATCTTGAAATCTCAGCCACATCACTTTCAGCCTCAAGTGTCAGCATGAGTGAGTGAAGATGCGCAACGTCTCTTAGGTCGACATAGATCAGCAATCTAAAAAAGTCAGGTTTTCTTTCGATAAATTGCAGATCGGAAATATTGGCAGAGGCCTCACCGATCAAGGTGCATATCCGCCCTAAAACGCCGGCACCATTGCCTATGGTGAGGTCAATTGCCGCGTCATAGACCGCAGGGTGATTGCCTTCATGCCAGCGCAGGTCAATCCAGCGTTCAGGCTGCTCTTCAAAGCTGGTCAGCCGGTCGCAATCAATGGTGTGTACGATCACACCTTCGCCTTTGTAAGTGATGCCGACAATGCGCTCGCCCGGCAGGGGCTGACAGCAGGGGGAGCGTTTAAAGGATTGCCCCGGCTCCAGGCCCACAACTGCCCGCTTGGCATCAATCGCGTCGCCCTTGGCCGGGGCCAGATCCGCATAGACCGATTGCACCACCTCGCGGCCCGTGATCTCAGAGCTGCCCAGGCGGGCCAACAGGTCTTCGCTGTTTTTGAACCGCATGTTTTTGGACGCTGTACGCAGCGCCTTGTCGGTGGCCCGTTTGCCCACTTGGGCGAAGGCTGAGCGCGCCAGCTCCCGGCCGAGTTTGACGAACCGCGCACGATCCTCTTCGCGCAGGGACCGGCGGATGGCTGATTTGGCTTTGCCCGTGGTGGCAATATCAAGCCATGTGGCCTGGGGTGTCTGGCCCTGTGCGCGGATGATATCAATCGACTGGCCGTTCTTCACACGTGTCCAAAGCGGCACGCGCATCCCGTCGATTTTGGCCCCCACGCAAGAGTTTCCGATGCGGGTGTGGATGGCATAGGCAAAATCAATCGGCGTCGCCCCGCGTGGCAGTTTGACCACATCGCCTTTGGGGGTGAAGCAAAATACCTGGTCGGCGTACATCTCAAGCTTGACCGCCTCGAGAAAATCTTCGTGATCATCTTCGGCATCGAACTGTTCGCTGAGTTGCGAAATCCACTTGGCCGGATCAACCGCAAACGGGTTTTTTGAACGCACACCGTCGCGGTAAGACCAATGGGCCGCGACACCAGTTTCCGCCACATCATGCATCTGGCGGGTGCGCATCTGCACCTCAACGATCTTGCCATCACGGCCCGACACGGTGGTGTGGATGGAGCGATAGCCGTTTGATTTGGGCTGGCTGATATAATCCTTAAAGCGCCCCGGCACCGCCCGCCACCGTTTGTGGATGGCCCCCAGCGCGCGGTAACAATCTTCATCTGATGTGGTGATGATGCGAAAGCCATAGATGTCAGACAGGCGCGAGAAACTCAGCTCTTTTTCCTGCATCTTGCGCCAAATCGAATAGGGCTTTTTGGCCCGGCCAAAAACCTCAGCCTCAATCCCTGCCTTTTCCAGCTCTGCGCGCATGTCGCCGGTAATGCGCTGGATCACGTCGCCGGTTTCGCGTTGCAGCGTGATGAACCGGCGGATGATGCTGGCCCGGCCTTCGGGGTTGAGCACCTTAAAGGCCATGTCCTCCAGCTCTTCGCGCATCCACTGCATCCCCATGCGCCCGGCAAGCGGCGCATAGATGTCCATCGTTTCGCGGGCCTTCTGCGCCTGTTTTTCGGGGCGCATCGCACGGATCGTGCGCATGTTGTGCAAACGGTCGGCCAGTTTGACCAGGATCACCCGAAGATCCTTGGACATCGCCATAAAGAGCTTGCGAAAGTTCTCAGCCTGTTTGGTCTCGGTTGAGTTCAGCTGCAGGTTTGTCAGCTTTGTCACCCCATCCACCAGATCCGCAACTTCGGTGCTGAAATGCGTTTCAATATCGGAATAGGAGGCGCGCGTGTCTTCAACGGTGTCGTGCAGCAGCGCTGTGATGATGGTGGCATCATCCAGTTGTTGTTCAGTCAGGATGGCCGCCACCGCGACGGGGTGCATGAAATAGGGCTCACCTGAGTGGCGAAACTGCCCCTCATGCATTTCCTGACCAAAATCAAAAGCCGCCCGGATGAGCGGCTCATTGGTTTTTGGGTTATAGGCGTGAACCAAAGAGACGAGATCGTCAGCAGTGAAATCAGTGCCGTCCATCGTCTGCCTCTTGTCCCGCACCGGGGTGCGGCGTTAGCCTTGGCCTTGCGCAGCCATCAACTGCCGCAGCAGCATCTCTTCGGACATGCTGTCTTCTTCTGGCTTGTCCTGCTCAGCACCCATCAAAAGCGCCATTGCGTCTTCTTCTGGCTCGTCGACTTCGATCTGGCTTTGATTGCTTTCGATCAGACGCTCGCGCAGATCATCCGCAGCCTGCGTTTCGTCCGCGATTTCACGCAAAGATACAACGGGGTTCTTGTCGTTGTCGCGGTCTACCGTGACAGCCGAACCCGCAGAAATTTCACGCGCACGATGGGCGGCCAGCATGACCAACTCAAACCGGTTGGGAACTTTATCGACGCAATCTTCTACGGTAACGCGGGCCATATCGGACTCCAGTATCCAAAAAGGTATCAGAAGCCGGGTATCTAGGCCCGATTGGTCAGATTTACAAGCGGTTATTGCAAGGGTTTGACCGCAGCGACATCCGCCGGATCAAGCGCTGCCAACATCTGTTTGACCGTTTTGCCCAAAATCGGGTGCACCCAGTCTGGCGCCACATCGGCGAGGGGCACCAAAACAAAGGCGCGCTCTTGCACCCGTGGATGCGGGACGACCAATTGATCCGGCGTTTCGCGCTGCTGCGCTTCCAGAGAGAGCGCGCGCCAATGCTGGTGGGTTTGGGCATCCGGACAGATCACGTCATCATAGCCGATCAGATCGACATCCAAGGTGCGCGCGCCCCACCGCTGCGCGCGCTTGCGCTCCAACGCCGCCTCAATTTGATGACAGTTTGTTAACGCTTCCTCCACCGTCCACGTCGCGGAAACGTGTAAAGCGGCGTTGACGAAATCTGCACCATTGCCGGGAGGGAAACTTGGCGTGGCATAAAGCTGGCTTGCCGCAATGATTTTTCCGCCCAGCGCCTCAATTTTCTCCATTGCCAACAATACGTTATCGGCAGGTTCCCCGTAAGTTGACGCAAGGTTGGATCCCAGGGCCAACAAAACATTATGCTGCGCAATGCAACCTGTGCTAGTTTTTTCCCCGTGATCTTGGGCTTGCAGCATTGTAAAAAATCCTTAGGTAGGCGCGACGCCTACAACACGACCAAATTTTAGCACAAGTATTTTTAAGTGCTGGCCGAGCGTGGCGACACAGGAAGAGTATCGGCGGCATCGCCGGAAGGACAGTGAATGTTTTATAAGGACGAGCGCCTTGCGCTCTTTATTGACGGCTCCAATTTGTATGCGGCTGCCAAGACCTTAGGTTTTGATATCGACTACAAATTGCTGCGGCATGAATTCATGCGGCGCGGCAAACTTCTGCGGGCGTTTTACTACACCGCGCTTTTGGAGAATGACGAATATTCGCCAATCCGCCCCCTAGTCGACTGGTTGAACTATAACGGCTTCACCATGGTGACGAAGCCGGCCAAGGAATACACCGACAGCATGGGTCGCCGGAAGGTGAAGGGGAACATGGACATTGAGCTGGCCGTCGATGCAATGGAACTGGCCCCTCATGTCGATCACATCGTGATCTTTTCAGGCGATGGCGATTTTCGCCCGCTTGTCGAAAGCCTTCAGCGTCAAGGCGTCCGGGTTTCTTGCGTTTCCACGATCTGCAGCCAGCCTCCGATGATTTCAGATGAGCTGCGCAGGCAGGTCGATAACTTCATCGAGCTAGAAGACCTGCGTGACGTGATTGGCCGCCCTCCCCGTGAAGGCGATGGCAATCGCAGTGATTGATCCCAAGTTCACAAGCCATTAGGTCTGGTGCATGCCAAGGAGTGCGCCATGACCAAGCCCCTCTTACCCTCTACCTTGCCGCGCCGCGCGGTTTCTGCGCGGGCGTTGACCGCGCCATCAAGATCGTCGAAATGGCGTTGGAGAAATGGGGCGCGCCCGTCTACGTTCGGCATGAGATTGTGCACAATAAGTTTGTCGTCGACGGGTTGCGTGACAAAGGGGCGGTTTTTGTCTCAGAGCTTGATAAATGCCCCGATGACCGTCCGGTGATCTTTTCAGCGCATGGCGTGCCGAAATCGGTGCCCTCCGCCGCAGAGGCGCGCAACATGATATACGTGGACGCGACCTGCCCCCTGGTTAGCAAAGTGCACATCGAGGCCCAGCGCCATGCGGACGCAGGGCTTCAGATGATCATGATCGGTCACGCGGGCCATCCAGAAACGGTGGGCACCATGGGGCAACTGCCCGAGGGCGAGGTTCTGCTGGTTGAAACGGTTGAAGACGTGGCTGAGGTCGCGGTCAGAGACCCCGGCCACCTGGCCTATGTCACGCAGACCACGTTGAGCGTGGACGACACAAAAGACATCGTCGCCGCCCTTCAAGCCCGCTTTCCCGCAATAGTCGGTCCGCACAAAGAGGACATCTGCTATGCCACCACCAACCGCCAGGAGGCCGTCAAAGAGATGGCCCCCAAGTGCGACGCGATGCTGGTGGTGGGTGCGCCCAATTCGTCCAATTCAAAACGGCTGGTGGAAGTCGGCTCAAAAGCCGGATGTTCATACGCGCAACTGGTTCAGCGGGCCGGTGACATTGACTGGCGCGCATTGGAAGGCATCTCAACCGTTGGGATCACCGCAGGTGCCTCAGCCCCTGAGGTTTTGATCAACGAGGTCATTCAGGCCTTCGCGGACCGGTTCGACATGCGCCAGGAACTGGTGGAAACCGCCAAGGAGAACGTGGAATTCAAAGTTCCCCGCGTTCTGCGAGAGCCTGCCTAGACTGCAAGACTGAAACGGCAGGGTGTTTTCGGGCAACTCCCGATCCACAGTGGCACCGCGCCCGCGCCGCAATCTCTGACCCGCAACGCACAGACGCCGGGTTTACCTGCCGGTTGCAGCGGCATAGTTTGGGCGCAAATTGGTGCGCGGGACAAATTCATGGAAAAACAAACACTCCTCATGGATGCCCCTTGCCGCCAGACAAGCCATTGCGACCCAACCGGAGCCCTTTGATGTCCCGTATCCCCCCCGCGGCCCTTGTCCTTGGTTTTGCTGGCCTCATTCCCTTTATCTGGGGTGCCATGCTGGTGTTGGGCATATCCAATGGCATCAGCAGCCAAATGCCTGAGGTTTTGCGTGGCGATGGGCGCATTTTAATGATCCGCTATGGCGGCATTATCCTGCCCTTCATGGGCGGCGTGCTGTGGGGCTTTGCCGCGCAGACATCGGGCATGCGGGCCGCATCCGGTTTTGCGCTGTCGGTGATCCCCGCCCTTTGGTGGTTCTTTATGCCTGGGGTCGGACCGGTCAGCGCCCTGACAAACCTGGCCACCGGCTTTATTGGCGTCTTGCTGCTGGACTATGCATTCTATCGCTGGGGGCTGACCCCGCGCTGGTGGATGGCCCTGCGGATCCAGCTGACGATTGTCGTGATGATCTGCCTTTGTGTCGGAGTGGTTGCGTGATGGATGACGAAACGCTGCGGGTTTATAGCCAGAAAGCCGATGAATACCAAAAGCTGACCAACGATGCGCCTGACGACGACCCACTGCTGCGCGCGTTTTTGGCCGCCCTGCCCGCCCAAGCCAGCGTGTTGGACCTGGGCTGTGGCCCCGGCCATTTCGCGGCTGCTATTGCGCGTCAAGGCCACGCAGTGACGGCAACGGATGCGGTGCCTGAAATGGTTGCAAAGGCAAAAGCGCACCCGGGTGTCAGCGCCCTTGTTGCCAGTTTTGCCGACATCGCGGGCGACAAGATTTACGATGGCATCTGGGCAAACTTTAGCCTGCTCCATGCCGACAGATCTGACATGCCCCGGCATCTCACAGCCCTTCACACCGCGCTCAAGCTCGGCGGGATCTTTCACATCGCGCTGAAGTCCGGGACAGACAGTAAACGCGACAGCCTCGGCCGGCTCTATACCTATTACACAGAAGATGAACTGTCGGGGCTGCTGGTGCAGGCGGGCTTTACCGTGACCGACAGGGCAGATGGGGCCGATAAGGGACTGGACGGTGCGCTGGCCCCCTGGATCGCGCTGCGTGCCCATGCCTAAGCTTTTTGCCTATACCGATGGTGCGTGTTCAGGCAATCCCGGCCCCGGCGGCTGGGGGGCTCTCATGCAGGCCAAAGACGGTGAGACCGTTGTCAAAGAACGCGAGCTGAAAGGCGGCGAGCCGCAGACCACAAACAACCGCATGGAGCTTTTGGCCGCCATCCACGCCTTAGAAGCGTTGGAGCGTCCGACGGAAATCACCATCGTGACCGACAGCAACTATGTCAAAAATGGCATCACCGGCTGGATTTTCGGGTGGAAGAAAAACGGCTGGAAGAACGCCGCGAAAAAGCCCGTGAAAAACGCCGAGTTGTGGCAACGGCTGGATACGGCCAACCAACGCCACCAGGTGACTTGGGAATGGGTCAAAGGCCATGCCGGTCATCCTGAAAACGAACGCGCGGATCAATTGGCCCGCGACGGGATGAAACCGTTCAAATCATGACCCGCCAAGTGGCCTGCCCCATCGCCCTGCACCCCGATGGCGCGCCGCTGCGCCTGCCGGTCTTCCGCCATCCCCAAGCAGGCTATCAACTGGTCAAAGGCGGCATCCGACCCGGCGAAACCCCTCAGGCCGCCGCAGCCCGCGAACTCTTTGAAGAAAGCGGGTTAGAGACGAAAAACGCCCTCTACCTTGGCCAATCAGACACCATCGAAGACGCCGCCGTTTGGCATTTCAGCCTCTGCCGTGTGGTGCCACCGGTACGCAGCCAATGGGCGCATCTGTGCGCCGATGACGGCGGGCAGCGGTTTGAATTTCACTGGCATGAGGTCTCAACCGATGTCCCTGCCCCCTGCCACACCACCTTTCAAAACGCCCTGGCGTGGATCAGGACCACCTTGTGAGCCTGGTCACCCTACTTGACTACGGCTCTGTGCTGATCTTCGCGATCACAGGCGCGCTGGTGGCCAGCCGCGCCCAGCTTGATCTGGTGGGCTTTGCCTTTATCGCTGCTCTAACCGCCTTGGGCGGCGGCACCATTCGCGATCTGCTTCTGGACCGTAACCCGATCTTCTGGATTGCCAACCCAACATATCTGGCCGTCGCCGCAGGCGCGGCTCTGGTCATCTTTTTCACCGCGCACCTGCTGGAAAGCCGCCTGCGCGCTGTCATCTGGTGCGACAGCCTTGCCCTGGCGGTTGCCGTGGCAGCAGGGGCCGGGGTGGCGCTTGGGCTGGATCAAACCGGCGTGATCGTCATCCTGATGGGCATGATCACTGGATGCATGGGCGGACTGATGCGGGACGTCGTGGTTGGAGAGGTGCCTTTGGTGCTCAAACAGGGTGAGCTTTATGTCACCGCCGCCTTTGCGGGTGCTGCCACCGCTGTGATCTTAAAACATCTGGAAATAGACCAATCCATCGCCCTGCTCGCGGGCGCGCTTGTCACTTGGATCTTGCGCGCAGGTTCTTTGTATTTCGGCTGGCACCTGCCGGTCTACAAAAGTGCGCCCCCTAAATCCTAGCACGGACCAACTCGTCCGCCCCAGCGCAGCCCACGTCGATGACCTGGCGCACCCCGGGGCTTCATCTTTCCAATACAACTCACTTGCGTCATCTCCGCCAATGAAACGGCACGATGATGAGCGCTCCGATGGAAGACACAATCGCGTTCACTCCCGGTGAGGCAAAACCAAAACCAAACATGATGCGCACGAAATAGAACAAGAACGCCCCACCCACACAGATGATGATGGATTGAATATACCCATTGTGGGTCCAGCCGGTTTTCTCAGAGGCATAGCCAATGATGCCCGCGATCA
This sequence comes from Sulfitobacter sp. GN1-4, assembly GCF_055693825.1. Lineage (NCBI taxonomy): Bacteria > Pseudomonadati > Pseudomonadota > Alphaproteobacteria > Rhodobacterales > Roseobacteraceae > Sulfitobacter > Sulfitobacter sp. GN1-4. The sequence goes on from NZ_JBVFUQ010000003.1 coordinate 3,712,656, forward strand.
CGACAGTGCCGAACAGGGTCAGAAACATCGCATCACTCTCCGCTCAAATCCGTGCCCGGCGCGATTTGCGCACCGCTTTGGAACACATCCACATCCTGCGCCGCTTTGCCCGCTTTCTGCAACCGGGTGAGGGCCACAGCACCCGTGCCGCAGGCCACACGCAGATCGCGGTCCAACACCTGCCCCGGCGAACCATTGCCCTCAGCCCGTCGCGACCCCAACGCCTTGATCCGCACGCCGTCTAGTGAAAACCAGGCCCCCGGAAAGGGTGAAAGGCCGCGGATTTGACGGTCCACCGTCACCTCGGGCTGTGTCCAATCGATGCGCGCCTCGGCCTTGTCGATCTTTGCGGCATAGGTCACACCCGCATCGCTTTGCGGCTGCGCGACCAGCTGGTCCAGCTGCGCCAAGGCTGTCACAATCGCCTCCGCCCCCAAAGCGCTCAGCCGGTCATGCAACTGCGCTGTGGTCTCCTCAACCCCAATCTCTACGTCCCGGCGCAGCAATACCGGCCCGGTATCCAGGCCCGCCTCCATCTGCATGATACAGACACCGGTTTTGGCATCGCCCGCCATGATTGCGCGGTGGATGGGGGCGGCACCCCGCCAGCGGGGCAGCAGGCTGGCGTGAATGTTCAAACAGCCATGTGTCGGCGCATCCAAAATAGCTTGCGGCAGGATCAAGCCGTAGGCCACCACCACCGCAACATCCGCATCAAGCGCCTCAAATACCGCCAAGGCATCCGCGGTCCGCAGGCTTTCAGGGTGCCGTACCTCCAGCCCCAGGGCGCTGGCTTTTTGATGCACCGGGGTGGGCCTGTCCTTTTTGCCCCGTCCCGCAGGGCGGGGGCTGGCAATAGACAGCCGCGATGTCATGGCCATCGGCGACCAGCGCCTCCAGCACCGGAACCGAAAAATCTGGCGTGCCCATGAAAATAACGCGCATCTGTTCTCCTTTGCCGCCCGTCAGCCGCTTTGCTTTTTGGCCCGGCGCAAGAGCATGTCGCGTTTGGTCTTGCTGAGGTTGTCAAAATACATCCGTCCCGCCAGATGATCGATCTGGTGCTGGACGCTAGTGGCTTCCAGCCCGACAAACTCCCGCCGCATGACAGTGCCGCGTTCATTCAGATAGCGCACGGAGACGGCTCTGGGCCGGGTGATTTTGGCAAAGACGCCTGGCAAACAGGGGCTGGCCTCTTCGTGTACATTGGGTTTCGCCGAGCTTTCCAGGATCACCGGATTTGCCAGGCGCAACCGCCGCGTGCGATCTGATGAAGCATCCACCACAGCCAGCCGCAGCATCACACCGATCTGAGGCGCGGCCAGGCCGACGCCAGGCATCGCATCCATTGTGTCGATCATATCGTCCCAGATCGCGCGGATTTCATCCGTAATCTCTGTGACGTCTTCGGCAGGGGTGCGCAGCCGCTTGTCAGGCCATTGCAAAATCGTCCGCACGGTCATGGGGCATGATACGCCATTTCCAGCGCCTCCCTTGCTTCTGGTGTGAGGTGGTCAAAGGTCACAACACCATCCAGGTGGTCAAGTTCGTGTTGCACGCAAACGGCAGCAAACCCACCAAAGCTCTGGACATAGCGCGCGCCGTTCAGGCCAATCCAAACCATCTGAACCTGGGCCGGACGGGTCACTGCTGCCTCCACGCCGGGGATGCTCAGGCAGGCTTCTGTCTGGGTGGCGCGGTCTTCGCTAACCTCTTGCAAAACCGGATTGATGCAAACCAACGGATCGGATGCACCCTCTTTCCAGCCAATGTCCATGACAAAGACACGCGCCGTCACACCAACCTGCGGCGCGGCGAGTCCACGGCCTTGGGCGTGATACATGGTGTCCAGCATATCGCGGGCAAGCGTTTCAATCTCAGGCGTGATTTCTTCGACCGGGGCGCACACCTCGGTCAACGTGGGGTCCGGCCAGGTCAGGATCGGCAGAACCGTCATCCCCGCGCCAGCTCACGCTTTAGCTTGACCATCTTGCGGGTCATCATCTGGCGCTTCAACGGCTTGAGGTAGTCGATAAAAAGCTTGCCGTCCAAGTGATCAATCTCGTGCTGAACGCAGGTGGCCCAAAGGTCATCGAAGGTCTCAGACTGCGGGTTGCCGTCCCGGTCCATCCATTCGACCTCCACGATTTTGGGGCGGGTGACATCGGCATAAAGGTCCGGCAGCGACAGACAGCCTTCTTCATAGGTGTTCTGCTCATCCGATGAGGCGGTGATCACCGGGTTGAACATCACCAATGGCCGGGGCGCTTCGCCGTCTTCTTTGACGCAGTCCAGGACAATCAACCGGTTGAGGATACCAACCTGCGGGGCGGCAAGCCCGATGCCAGGGGCCTCATACATGGTTTTGAGCATATCGTCGGCCAAAACCCGCAACTCATCCGTTATGTCAGGAACTGAGGCGGCGGTCTTTTTCAACCGAGGGTCGGGGTGCAAGAGAATGTTGCGTTTCATGTAAAGCGATTTAGGCGATGGCATGCATCACTGCAAGCAAGGGGTTGCGCCTCCTGTCTTTGTCGGTAGCTTGCCCGGCGATCAGCCAAGGAGCACCCCATGAGTTTTGACGACATCATCGACCGCCGCGGCACCCATTGTGCGAAGTGGGACAAGATGGAGGCGCTTTATGGTGTGCCCCGCGATGAAGGCATCGCCATGTGGGTGGCCGACATGGATTTCCGCCCGCCCCAGGTGGTGCAGGATGCGGTGCAGAACATGCATGACCATGGCGTCTATGGCTATTTCGGTGATGACAGCAAATACCTGGACGCGATCCAGTGGTGGATGGCTGAACGGCACGGCTGGCAAGTCGCACCAGAGTGGATTTTCACGACCCATGGTTTGGTAAACGGCACCGCGATGTGCGTCGATGCCTTTACCGATGCCGGGGATGGCATTGTGCTTTTCACCCCTGTTTATCACGCCTTTGCAAAGGTGATTAACGCAGCAGGGCGCAAGGTTGTTGAATGCGAAATGCCCCTGGTTGATGGCCGTTATGAGACGGATTTTGACGCCTGGGATGCGCAGATGACCGGTGCAGAGAAGATGGTGATCCTGTGCTCGCCCCACAATCCCGGTGGCCGCGTCTGGAGCGAGGCAGAGCTGCAGGGGATCGCCGCCTTCGCCAAGCGGCATGATTTGATATTGGTGTCAGACGAAATCCATCATGATCTGGTCATGCCCGGCAACACCCACATTCCGATGTCCAAGATCGACGGAGTGACAGACCGTTTGGTGATGATGACGGCCACCACAAAGACCTTCAACATCGCGGGCAGCCATTCTGGCAATGTGATCATCGAAGACCCGGATTTGCGCGCAAAATTCGCCGCGCGCATGATGGCGCTTGGCCTGTCCCCGAATTCCTTTGGGTTGTTCATGGCAACGGCCGCCTATTCGCCTGCAGGGGCCGCATGGGTGGATGATCTTGTGGCCTATCTGGACGGCAACAGGCAGCTCTTTGATGCAGCCGTCAATGCGATCCCCGGTTTGCGCTCCATGTCATTGGAAGCAACCTATCTTGCTTGGGTCGATTTTGACGGCACCGGCATGGCGCGCGATGAATTCACGCGCCGTGTGCAGGAAGACGCAAAAATCGCGGTGAACCATGGCCCCACCTTTGGCAAGGGCGGGGACAACTTTCTGCGGTTCAACATCGCGACGCCGCGCGCCCAGGTGCAAGAGGCTTGCGCGCGGCTGGCCAAGGCCTTTGGCGATCTGCAGTAGGCTCAGCCGCCCTCTGACAGATCCTGCGCCAGCATCAGCGCGTTGCCGTCAGGATCATAGAAGGTGGCAAGGCTGACCATGCCTTCCATAGTCTGTGTATCGCCATCGAATTTCACGCCCGCCGCCTCAAGTGCCGCGCGCGCGGCTTGGATGTCGGGGGTGCCAAACACGGGCACGGCGTTGCCGGGCTGTGGTTCGGCCTGTTCGCCAAAGCCCAGTACAACACCTGAGGTATTGGTCTGCACCTCGCTCCAGCCCGCCTCATCAATGTGATAACGCAAAGGAAAGCCAAGCATGTCTTCGTACCACTTGGCACTGGCGTGCCGATCTTTCACAGAAATGGCGATGGTAATCTGATCGTCCAAGGTGGCTACGGGCATGGGACTTTCCTTTGGTTCTTAAAATATATAAACTATACTTTATGGACATAAATGCTCTTGTCAAGATTACCTCCCGCGCTTGGGCGCTGCCTATTCTGGCGCTGATGCATCAGGGTGTGCCCGGGCGGCAGGCCGTTTTGCTTGCCAAGACCGGCGCAGGGCGCACCGCCTTTACGCAAAGCCTATCGCATCTGGTGGATCTGAAATTGGTTGAGCGCACGCCTGGGCACGGCCACCCCCTGCGCCCTGAGTACCGGCTAACCGATGCGGGCACGGCTGCGGGTGCGCTGGCAGAACGGATCAACACCATAACACCTTTGGCAGGGGCAGCCCCGATCCTGCGGCGGGTCTGGACCGTGCCTATTCTTGCGGTCAGCAAACAGCCCAGGTTTTATACCGACATCAAAAACGCCCTGCCCCCGATCACCGACCGCGCGCTGTCAAAATCTCTGAAGGATTTGGAGCAGAACAATTGGCTGCAACGCGATATCGACGTGGCGGTGCATCCGCCCCGCGCGCGGTATTTGGCCGTAAACACCGGCGCATCCATTGGCAGCGCGATCGGTTTTGGCGCGACCTAGATCCGTCCTGGATCCGGCAACAAACCAGCGGGCGCGTCCTGAGCGCGGACAAAATCAAGTGCGGCCCGGTCCGTCACCGGCGTGGCCCGTTTGAAATCATAATGCATTTCATCGCCTTGCGGCTCACCCGCGACGATCAGACATTGGAAAAGGTGATTGGCCCCATCATAAAGATCGACCAACCCACGCAGATTGGGCGCATCTTCCAAGGCCACCACAAAACCCGATTTTTCAAGACGCAGCACCGGCACCGTGCGGTCAGGCAACTGCACACGCAAACGGCTGGCTTTTCGCATCGCGGCGCGCCGCGCCGCATCAAGCCCGGCTTGCACCTCTTTCGATAACATAATGTCCATGATCTTACCCCCCGCTTCTGGCAGATGACGCGAACTGCGCCCACTTCAAGACAAATCTCATGTGCATACACGCAGAGACGCTGCGCCTGCGCGGATATAGGAAGACTATGACAGCAACGCTACATATGCAGTTAACAACGCAAAGGAGCGCATGATGGGACTGCTGGTTGACGGCGAATGGCATGACACTTGGTATGATACCAAATCCTCAGGTGGGAAATTTGAACGTGCCGCCGCCAAGTTTCGCAACTGGATCACACCCGACGGTGAGGCAGGCCCGTCTGGTGTCGGAGGCTTTGCAGCACAAAGCGGGCGCTACCACCTATACGTCAGTTTTGCCTGCCCTTGGGCGCACCGCACGCTGATCTTTCGCCAGATCAAAGGACTGGCCCCTCATATCAGCGTGTCCGTGGTGCACCCCGACATGATGTCAGACGGGTGGACGTTCGATGACAGCTATCCGGGTGCCACGGGCGACACGCTCTTTGGCCAGCCCTTTGCGCGCGACATCTACACCAAGGCCGATCCGGTGTTTTCTGGCCGCGTGACGGTGCCCATCCTGTGGGACAAAGAACAAAACACAATCGTCTCAAACGAAAGCTCTGAGATCATTCGGATGTTCAACAGCGCGTTCGACAGCATCACAGGCAACACCGACGATTACTGGCCCGCCACCCAGCGGGACGCGATCGAAGAGGTCAATGCACGCATCTATGACACCTTTAACAACGGCGTCTATCGCTGCGGGTTTGCCACGACGCAGGCAGCCTATGACGAAGCGGTCGGACCCCTTTTTGACACCCTGGACTGGCTAGAGGAGCGTCTGTCCAAGAACCGTTTTTTGATGGGCGATGACCTGACAGAGGCCGACTGGCGTTTGTTCCCCACACTGGTGCGGTTCGACAAGGTTTATAACCTGCATTTCAAATGCAACCGCAAGCGGATCATAGATTATCCCAACCTATGGGACTACACCCGTGCGCTTTATCAACGGCCCGGCGTGGCAGAGACCGTGAACATGGATCACATCGTGCGCCACTATCACTACAGCCACTCGTCGATCAATCCGCACCGGATTATCCCGGTGAACCCGGATATCGACTTTCACGCACCGCACTCACGCGGTTAGGGCGTCATACGCTGACCCTTCAGACGGGCCCCATTGGGCTGCGAAAACCTGGCGGTGTCAGGCTCAGCTGTGAAGTGTTGCAGGTGGGTCTAACCCCCGCGATGCTCTGTTGCGTAGTGCTCAACCATCGCCGCCAGATCCTCTGGCGGGGTGGTGGAGGGCATGAAGGCCCGCGCGTTGGCCGCGTGGGCAAAGACTGACCCGTCAGAGAAAAAGCTGGTGTTGGTGACGAAAATCACCCGCGCCTCGGGCTGGCGAAACTCAGCATAATCGGACACGGCGAATGCGGCACCTTGATCCAGCACCAGATCCAGAATGATAATATCCACTGCATGCTCTTCAAGATGCGCAATCGCGGCGTCTTGGTCATCCACGATGATGACCTGCATCTGATGACGGTGAAGATGCTGTGCCCAAATCTTGCCCAGCTCAGCGTTGCTCTGCACAATCAGGACTGCCAGATGATGCGACGCAGGTGTTATTTTAGGGCCATTGGCGGACATGCAGGGGTGGGCTCTGTACGTTTACAATTGACTAACGACTCCCGTTAAAGGTTAACCATAGGGCGGCCCTTGTAAAAGGGACCGGATTGAGGTTTTTCAACCTGAACGCCATTCAACAGGAAAAACCGCCCTTGTTCCGTGCCAAAAGGAAACACCAAACCCGGCCCCATAGTCCGCTGATATGATCAGCGCATGGGTGATCGTGGTGGCGATGATTGTGGACGCCGCATTGGGGGAGCCTGGCTGGTTGTGGCGCAGGGTGCCGCATCCTGCTGTGCTGATGGGCCGTTTGATCGGCTGGCTTGATACAAAGGTTAATCAGGGCGCACAACGTAAGGCCAAAGGCATGGCGGTCGTGGCCGGGTTGGTTGTTGTGGCATGGACCATAGGTACTATGGCGGGCGTGCTTGGCCCCGTGGTGGAAATCTTGCTGATCGCCATTCTGGTCGCGCAACGCTCCCTGGTGGATCATGTCAGCGCTGTGGCTGACGGGCTGCGCCTGTCGCTTGGCCAAGGCAAACGCGACGTGGCGATGATTGTGGGCCGGGACACCAAAGATATGGACGCCCCTGCAGTTGCACGCGCCGCCGTCGAAAGCGCTGCTGAAAACCTGAGCGATGGGGTCATCGCGCCGCTGTTTTGGGCGCTTGTCTTTGGCCTGCCCGGCATCCTGATCTACAAGATCGTGAACACCGCCGACAGCATGATCGGCTACCGCACGGCCCGGCATGCAGATTTCGGATGGGCGGCAGCACGGCTTGACGATGTGTTAAACTGGATCCCCGCCCGCCTGACGGCGGCGTTGATCGCAGGCGTGTCCTGGCAGCTGCAGACATGGCCCGAGATTACCAAAGATGCGCGCCTGCACCGGTCGCCCAATGCGGGCTGGCCCGAGGCCGCGATGGCCCGCGCCATTCAGGTGGCCCTGTCGGGGCCGCGCGCCTATGATGGCGTGATGCAGGATTTTGCCTGGGTGAACAAAACAGGCCAGGAACAAATCGGCCCCAGCGCCATTCAAGATGCGGTAGCTGTCCTGTGGCGGACCTGGGCCGCGATGTTGGGCGGTGTGACCCTGATCGCTTTGGCCACGATGTAGGAGAGTGTGATGCGACGTGGATGGATAACGGCAGCGGTGCTTTCTGGTGCACTGGCCACACAGGCCTCAGCCCAATGCGGCGGACCCTTTGACGCCTTTATTGATGGGCTGAAGGCTGAGGCGATCAGCGAAGGCATCGCGCCAGAAACGGCGGCGGCTTTTTTTGCAAGCGTGCGCCAAGATCCCGCCGTTTTGAAAGCCGACCGCCGCCAAGGCGTGTTCCAACTGCCCTTTGTCGATTTCGCGCGGCGCCTCATTTCCGCAGACCGTTTGAACCGGGGGCTTGCCAATGGCGCATCCTACGGCGCGGTGTTTGATCAGATTGAACAGACCTACGGCGTGGACCGGGGCGTGCTGCTGGCCTTTTGGGCTTTTGAAACGGACTACGGCACCTTTCAGGGGGATTTTAACACCGCAAACGCGCTGGTCACGCTGGCACATGATTGCCGCCGGCCTGAGCTTTTCCGCCCGCAAGCGCTGGCGGCCGTGACACTTTTTGCCCAAGGCGGTTTCGATCCTCGCACAACAACCGGGGCCTGGGCGGGTGAGATTGGCATGGTGCAAATGCTGCCACGCGACATTTTGGAAAACGGCGTGGATGCAGATGGGGATGGCAAGGTCTCACTCAAAACCTCTGCGCCGGATGCGCTGGTGTCAGGGGCAAAGATGCTGCAAAGCCTGGGCTGGCGCGCCAATGAGCCGTGGCTTGCAGAGGTTGCCCTGCCTGCGGATTTTGATTGGTCCCAGACCGGCTTGCAGGTGCGCAAACCAGTGACAGAGTGGACCGCGATGGGGGTCGCCCCGCGCAATGCCCCCTGGCCAATGACCTGACCGCCTCCATCCTGCTGCCACAAGGGCGGAACGGGCCTGCGTTTCTCGCCTATCCCAACTTCAACGTCTATTTCGAATGGAACCAAAGCTTTACCTACGTGCTAACTGCCGCCTATTTCGCGACCCGATTGCAAGGGGCAGGTGTGTTTGACGCTGGCAATCCAGACCCTGGATTGGACGGCGATCAGATGAAAGTTCTGCAAACCAAATTACAGGCGCGTGGGCATAGTGTTGGCGGGATTGATGGCATCTTGGGCGCAGGCACCCGTGCTGCCGTCCGCGCTGTCCAGGCGGAGTTGGGACTGCCCGTGGATGGCTGGCCGACGCCCCAGTTATTGTCACGGCTATAACGCCTAAGGGCGGATCGGAAAACGGTCGCCTGATTGGGTGATCATCACCAATCGCCCATGGCTGCGCACGAAAAAATCGCATCGGTCTCTACCGTTGCGAAACAGCACGCAAACGGCACCATCCGCGCGGACATCAAACCGGCCATATGCCGTACCGCCGCCCGCGTAGGTGTAGCTGTAAGAGCCTCCTGCGGAATACCGTGCCTGTCCACCCTCATAGAATTCAATCAGGTGGCGGCCTGTCATCTCAATGACATCGTTGCGGGTCAACGGCTCATCCTGAGGCAACACCCGGAACTCTTGGGCATGGGCCATCACGGGCAACACTAGAAAGATCAGCAAAAAACGCATGCGTCAGAGATAGGGCAAGGCCCGTCACAGAGCCACAAACGTTTACGCGACCATCGCTTCCGCTTTCTTCAGATCGACCGAAACCAACTGGCTGACACCCTGCTCTGCCATCGTCACCCCAAACAGCCTGTCCATCCGCGCCATGGTCACCGCGTGGTGTGTGATGATCAAAAACCGGGTATCGGTCTGGCGGCACATCTCATCCAGCAGATCGCAAAAGCGCGTGACATTGGCGTCATCGAGCGGCGCGTCGACCTCATCCAGAACACAGATCGGGGCGGGGTTGGCCAGGAACACCGCAAAGATCAACGCCATCGCGGTAAGCGTCTGTTCACCACCCGACAACAGGCTCAGCGTGCTCAGCTTCTTGCCCGGCGGTTGGCACATAATCTCAAGGCCTGCTTCCAGCGGATCATCGGATTCCACCATCACAAGGTTCGCCTCCCCGCCTCCAAAGAGATGGCGGAACAGCATGGAGAAATTGGAATTCACCTGCTCAAACGCCGTCAAAAGACGCTCTCGCCCCTCCTTGTTCAAGCTGGCAATGCCAGAGCGCAGCGTTTTGATCGCCTCTTCGAGATCGGCTTTTTCATGGGTCAGGCCATCGTGCTCTTCTTGCACTTCCTTGGCGTCTTCCTCAGCGCGCAGGTTCACCGCGCCAAGGGCATCGCGTTGGCGTTTGTAGCGGTTCACATCCGCTTCAAGCGTGGTGGCAGGGGGCATCGTGTCGGGGGCCACATCCAACGTTGCCAGCAACTGATTGGGGGTGACCTGGCTGTCTTCGGCAATCCGCTCTGCGGCGGCGGCCACAACCTCTCTTGCGGCGACGGCGCGGGCCTCGGCACCTGCGCGTGCCTCGCGCGCATCAGATGCGTCACGTTCGGCTTCGCGCTCAGCCATGGACGCTTCGCGCAACAGCCCCTCAGACGTGGATAGCGCATCTGATGCCTCCGCCTTGCGGGCCTCAGCTGTCGCGATTGAGGTGGCAAGCTCTTGGCGTTGTGCGGCAATCTCTTCGGGGGCGGCACTGGCCGCTTTTAGCTCAGCCTCTGATGTCTCTTTGCGCTCCACCAATTCCGCGCTGCGCTTTTCTGCCGTCTCCAACCGGTGACGCCAGCCGCTGATTTCCTTGGTGACTTCCTGCGCGCGTTTCACCCTGGCTTCGCCTTCGCGGCGCAGCTCATCATGGGCGGACCGACGCGACATCATCGTGATCCGCGCCGCTTCCACCGTCATACGCAGGTCTTCGACACCAGCGCGTGCATCTTCGACATCGCCCAGCTCGGCCAGGGCACGCTCTGCCTCCAACACCCGTGTGCGCGCGGCCATGGCTTCATCTTCGTGTCGCTTTACGGCCAGGCCAAGGCTTTCCAACCGGCCCTGAGCCAGGTTGCGATCTGCCTCTACCCGGCTCAGCGCACGCCCCGCATCAGCCACGGCGCGGTCTGCGGTGCGCCGCGCCTCGCGGGCGGCTTTGTCTGCCTCCGTTTGCGCGGCCAATTGACGGGTTAGACTTTCATGGGCAGACCGGGCACCGGCTGCGCGTTGTTCTGCCTGCTCCAACGCCTGTTTCAGCGTCTCAAGCCGGTTGAGCTGTTGCAGGCGCAAAGCCGCAGCCGAGGGCGCATCTTCGGCCCAGGCCCGGAAACCGTCCCAACGCCACAAATCCCCTTCCAAGGACACCAATCGCTGGCCGGGCCGCAAAGCGGATTGCAGCGCTGGCCCGTCATCCACATCAACCAGGCCAATCTGCCCCATGCGGCGCACCAACACATCCGGGACAGAGACATGAGCGCTGAGCGGCGTGACCCCATCGGGCAGCGCCTGTTCTTGCGTATATTCCGGCAACACCGCCCAACCCGATGGACCGTCTGCGGTCACCTCAGGGGCGCGCAGATCATCGGCCAGGGCCGCACCGAGTGCTTTTTCAAAACCGTGCTGCACCTGAAGCCGGTCTAGGATTTGCCCGCCCTCAGCGGTATCGCGGGCGACAAGCTTGGCCAAAGCGGCCGCTTCGGCGCGCAATGCGTTGACCTCACCTTCGGCTTCAGAACGTTCCGCACGGGCATCCGCCTCGCGCGATTGGGTCTCGGCGCGGGCCTCTTCGGCCTGAAGCAAGGCCTTATCGGCCTCTGCCGCCGCCACCGCTGCGGCAGCTTCGGCGCGGGTGGCTGCATCAAATTCGGTCGCTGCCTTTTTAAGCGCGGCTTGGCTTTGCACCACGGCATCCTGCGCTTTCTGCGCCTCTGCCTCGGATTTTGACTGCGTTTTGCGGCTATCAGCCAACAGACGTTCGGCAGAGCCGTGCCGGGCAACAAGACGGGCGACATCTTCTGTCTTCTCGGACAGATCCGCCTCACGCGATTGCAAGATTGAAGCGGCGTCCTTGGCCTCAGCCGCTGCCGCCGCCAAAGCATCTTCATGGCCGGCGCTGGCTTTGGACAATTCGCCAGCTTCCCATTCCAGACGTGCGATGGTTTCCCCGGCATCGCGGTTCAACCCACCCTCGCGTTCGATATCGCGGGCCAGTTGAGAAATGCGGTTCGTCAGGGTTTCAATCTTTTCCTTGGCCTGCGTTTCCTGATCGCTGAGTGTGTCGCGCTGCACGATCAAGCGTTGCAGGATCGCGGCGGCCACGGCCTCTTCCTCGCGCAGGGGCGGCAACGCCTCTTCTGCTGACGTCCGGACCTTGGCCGCCTTTTGAACCAGCGCTTCGGCCTGTGCTGTCGCCGTCACCCTTTCGCGCAAAACCTCTTCTGCCGCTGCCCGCGCATCATCCGCTTCACGCCAACGTCGATAGAGCAGCATGCCTTCTGCTTTGCGCAGCTCATCCCCAATTTCGCGGTAGCGTGCCGCCTGCCGGGCCTGGCGGGCCAGCTGTGCCAACTGGTTGGCCAACTGTTCGATCACATCATCGACCCGCGCCAGATTGGTCTCAGCCCCGTTAAGCTTCAACTCAGCCTCATGGCGACGCTGATAGAGGCCGGAAATGCCAGCGGCTTCTTCCAGAATGCGGCGGCGGTTCTTGGGCTTGGCGTTGATCAGCTCTGCAATCTGACCCTGACGCACCAAAGCAGGGCTATGCGCCCCGGTTGAGGCATCGGCAAACAGCATCTGCACATCGCGCGCGCGCACGTCTTTACCCGCCGCCTTATAGGCGCTGCCAACATCGCGGGTGATGCGCCGAACGATGTCGAGCTGGTCATTGTCGTTAAAACCCGCCGGGGCCAGACGTTCCGAATTGTCGATATGCAGGGCGACTTCGGCAAAGTTGCGGGCAGGACGGGTGGCCGCCCCGGCAAAGATCACATCCTCCATCCCGCCGCCGCGCATGGCTTTGGGACGGTTTTCACCCATCACCCAGCGCAGCGCCTCAAGCAGATTGGACTTGCCACAGCCATTGGGCCCCACCACGCCTGTCAGACCATCCGCGATGATCAGATCGGTGGGATCCACAAAGCTTTTAAAGCCCGTCAATCTGAGTTTGGAAAAGCGCACTTGGCCTGAGGCTCCTGTGATTCCTAGTCTTCAAAAATGCGGGGTGCTGCCCCCTTCTGTCAAGGAAGGACCACTATAGGCTGGGGAATTGGCCAGTTTATCCACAACATATTGATGCATGAGAGGGCCTCCCTGCCCGACGCGCAAAGCCCGCAATCTGTTGATCCAGCGCTGCTGGCGCCACGCCCGGACACATCTTCGATTGCCCAATGCCAGATTTGGTCATACAACCTAACCAATTTCAGGAGCCTCTATGCCCTTCCGTCCGGTTGCCCAAGAAAAACTCTCCAACGCTGTGATCCGGCAGATAGAGGAGCTGATCCTGCGGGGCATTCTACGCCCGGGCGAGCGGTTGCCTGCCGAACGCGACCTGGCTGAGCGGCTCCAAGTCTCTCGCCCTTCACTGAGGGAAGCGATTGCCGCCTTGCAAGAGGATGGGCTTTTGACCAGCAAGCGCGGAGCGGGCATCTATGTGGCCGAAGTGCTGGGCGGCGCATTTTCACCCGCTCTGGTCGATCTCTTCTCGCGCCATGACGAAGCGGTTTTTGATTATTTGTCTTTTCGCAAAGACATGGAGGCGCTGGCAGCCGAGCGGACCGCGAAACATGCCACGGATACGGATCTGGCGGTCATTCAAGCGATCTTTGACAAGATGGAGCAAGAGCACGGCAAGCGGAACGCTGAGAGTGAAGCGCAGATTGATGTGCAGTTTCATATGGCGATCATTGAGGCCAGCCATAACGTGATCATGCTGCATATGATGCGGTCCATGTATGAGCTGCTGCGCGGCGGCGTGTTCTATAACCGAAAGATCATGTTCAAACAGCGCACCAGCCGGGCTCTGTTGTTGGATCAACACCGTGGGATAAACGATGCCGTGCAAAACCGGGATGCCACGCAGGCGCGGCTTGCGGTGGAACAGCACCTGGATTTTGTCAAAGCCGCCCTGACAGACCACCGCACAGCTGAACGGCACGAAGACGTGGCCCGGCAACGGCTGCAACACGAGACAGGGCGCTGAGCACGGCACAGGGATGGGGGCAAAGCGTCCTACCTGCACGGCGCTGACGGGCCGCAATCCCTAAGCGAAACACAGGTAGGGAGAATGCAAAAGCCCCAGCGATTGCCGGGGCTCATTGATGGGTTTTTTTGCCAGCCGGGTTAGTGCAGTTTTGCATCCACCTGGGTGATGGCGTCGTCGATCAACTTGTTGCCGTCGGCGGCTGTCATCTGTTTGGCGATCACGTCGCGCGCGGCACCGATGGCGATCATCGCCGCCTGGTCCCGCACTTCTTTCACAGCAGCGGCTTGCGCGGATGCGATCTGATCTTCGGCTGCGGCCATCCGGCGCGCAACAGAGTTTTCCAGATCAACCTTGGCCTGAGCGGCCGCAGCGCTTGCATCTTCTTTGGCCGCAGCCACAATCCGGCTGGCCTGTTCCTGCACGTCTTTTTGCTTTCGCTCATAGGACGCGAGCAAAGACTGTGCTTCTTCGCGCAGCTTGCGTGCCTCTTCAAGCTCTGACTTGATGTCATCCGCACGCTTGTCGAGCATTCCGCCCAACAGGCCTGGTACCTTGAAATAAGCCAGGATCGCCAAGAATACGATCAGGCCCAACAGCACGACGAAGTCGGTGTTCAGCAGCGAAAAGAACGGCTTGTCACCAGCGGCCAGCGCAGGCGTTGCTGTTGCGATCAGCGCAAGGGCAGTAAGTGTTTTACGCATCGACTTACCCTTTCATCCGAGATGTGACAGCAGCGGTAATCGTTTTGGCATCGGCTTTGCCGCCCATGGCCGAAACAATCTCTTTGGCTGTGTCTTTCGCAACCGTTTTCACGTTCTCCAAAGCGGAGGCGCGGATCTCAGCTATTGCCTTTTCAGACTCGGCTGATTTCGCGGCAATCTCAGCGTCTGCTTTCGCAATCGCCACATCCAGGTCGCCTTTGATCTCGGCTTTGGCTTCTTCAACAATCCGCTGAGCTTCTGCACGTGCATCCACCAACGCTTTGTTATAAGCCTCTTCCGCCTCAATCGCTTTCGCTTTGAGGTCTTCGGCAGCCGCAAGATCATTGCTGATCGTGCCCGCACGTTCCGCCAGGACCGCACCGATACGTGGCAAAGCCACGCGCGACAGGATCAGGTAGATCGCGATGAGCGCCAGGACCAGCCAGAAGATCTGGTTGCCCCACCAGTCAAAGCAGAGCTGAGGCATCCCGATGGCAGAGCCATCTGGGCCTACGCAGCTGCCCGCCAGTTCGGCATCAATTGGTTCAGTTGCCATATCGGCTTCTCCTTGGAAACGGTGTCTTGTCAGCGGGCGGGGGTCAGCCCCCTACCCGCACGCAAGGATGTCGTGTCCGAGAGCTTATACAGCAAACATCAGCAGCAGAGCGACGAGGAAGGCAAAGATGCCCAGCGCTTCTGCAAAAGCGATACCGATGAAGAGTGTGGCTGTCTGAGAAGCAGCAGCAGATGGGTTGCGCAGTGCGCCTGCCAGGTAGTTGCCTGCTACGTTGCCAACCCCGATGGCTGCCGCGCCAGAACCGATTGCCGCCAAGCCTGCGCCGATGTGTGCGAGTTCGCCTTCCATGATCATTCTCCTATGCGTTGGAAGTTGAGTGTCGTCGGTCGGACAACATGTCCGACCAGATCTTTAGTGATGCGGGTGAAGTGCGTCCTTGAGGTACACGCACGTCAGAATTGTGAAAACGTAGGCCTGGATGAAGGACACCAGAACCTCGAGGCCGTACATCGCCGTGATGCCCAGAACCGCCACAGGGGATACAGCCGTGATTGCGGCAAAGCCTGCGAACACTTTGATCACCGCGTGGCCCGCCATAACGTTGCCTGCCAAACGGATGGAGTGGCTGACGGGGCGGACGAAGTAAGAGATGATTTCAATCACCGCCAGGATGGGCCGCAGCGCCAGAGGGGCTGAGGATACCCAAAAGAGGCTCAGGAAACCCGCGCCGTTTTTGACAAAGCCCAGAACCGTCACGGTCAGGAATACGGCAAAGGCCAGCACCACGGTAACAGCAAAGTGCGATGTGGTGGTGAAGGACGTTGGGATCAGACCCAGGAAGTTGGCGCAGACAATGAACATGAACAGCGTCATGATGTAGGGGAAGTACTTCACCCCTTCTTTGCCGCAAATGTCTTCGACCATCTTGTAGATAAAGCCGTAGGCCAATTCAGCCACTGACTGCATCCGGGAAGGAACAACCGCCCGCTTGGAGCTGCCCAGAACCAACAGCAGGAAGACGGCGATCACAGCCAGGAACATCCAAACCGTGACGTTGGTCACGGTGTACCATGCCACGGGGCCATCCCCGAAGAATGGCTTCACGATGAACTGGTCCATCGGGTGGAATACCAAACCGCCTTCTTCTTTTGCGTCCGCCATCTCAGGCTCCTTCGTTCTTTTCGGCCTCTTCGGCCATTTTCTTGTCCTGAATCTCTTGCGCGGAGCGGAGCATCGTCTTCACCCCGGCTGCCAGACCCAGCATCGTAAATATCACCATGAACCAAGGCAGCGTGCCAAAGAGCACATCCAACCCGTAGCCCATGCCGAAACCGATCCCCAGACCGGCCACAAGTTCGATCACCATCCGCCAAGCAAGCTGCGCTTGAGAGTAGTGTTCTTCTTGGTGGGATTTGCCCGGCGCGCCGCGTTCTTTCGCGGCTTGGATCCGCGCCTCCAGCTCTTGCAGCTTCTGGCCATCAGGATCACTCACGTCGCAATTCCCCTTCGGAATTCTTGAGCGTTGAGTAAGGCGCATCCGCGTCAGAGTCAACGCGGGCGAAAATCGGCGTATCCCATTGTTTTTAATACTTCTAAATGAGGGCGCGGCTGACCACATCACCGCTGCGCGCGCCGATTTTGCCTTTGCAGCATATTCAACCTTTTAGTTGATTATCCGTCAGCCCCGCTGCGCCAGGGTGCCGTTTCGGCCAGCAACCAGTCCCGGAACACCTGAACCGCTTTGCGGCGCAAAACCCCTTCGCCGTGCAGCAAATGATAGCCGCCTTCCCGAAACCCCACATCCGACAGGCGCTGCAACCGGCCGATGGCGACGTCGTGGGAAACCACCTCATCTGAGATGAGCAAAACGCCCTGTCCGACCGTCGCCGCCTCCACCTCCAGATGCGAACTCATCCGCCACCCCAGATCCGGCACTTCTTCTGGCGCGACCCCACCGGCCAAAGCAAACCACCGGTCCCACGACCCGCTTGTCCGGTCCCGCCGCAGGGGATGTCGCAGCAAATCACGCGGCGATTTCAACGGCAGCTGGACCATACCTGTCATGGCATAGGGGTGCAGGGCTGCATCGCTGAGCAGTTCTGAAGAGGGGTACTGCCCCCCTGGCCGGACGAACCTGATCGCCAGATCGGTTTCATACCTGGCAACATCTGCCAATTGGCGCGAGGCTTCCAACCGGATCTCAACATCTGGATGCTGCGCGTAAAAACGCCCCAGCCGGGGCACAAGGAATTTGGTAGCGAAAAGCGTTTCGGAATTCACCCAAACCGTCCCTTGCGGGACTTCGACCAACCCTTCGGTCGCATAGGCAATGGCATCCAGCGCGGGCGAAACCTGCGCCAAATAGCTCGCCCCATATTCCGTCAGCGCAAGCCCCCGCGGCAAATCACGGAAAAGCTGGACCCCAAGCCGGTCTTCCAGACCGCGCACATGGCGGCTGATGGAAGAATGGCTCACCCCCAGCTCTTCTGCCGCACGCGAGAAACTTTCGTGCCTGCCAGCAGCTTCGAAAGCGCGAAGCGCGTTCAGAGGGGGAAGTTGGAGCGCCATGGGTCATGTGTGATTTATGCACATATAATGTCAAGCAATTGTCTTTGTGCTTCGCCTCAACTTCGGCGAAAACGTGGGTAATCAGTTAAAAAGGAAGAGATTAATGGCTTTGAGTGAGCTTCACGCGCTTCGGCGCGCCCAGGACACCTGTGTCAAAACCCCGCGCATCCTTGCGTGGATCCGTGCCTTTCATACGTGGCTGCGCCACCTGCGGCACCCGCATGTCAGCACCCTTGACCCACATCTGCTGCGCGACATTGGCCTGACAGAGCAGGACATCGCCGCGATGAAACATCAGCATCCGTCGCAGACAACCTCACATCCGCGCACGTGAACATCGGCTGCATTTACCCGGCCTCGGGCGCGCTGTACAAACAGGCCATGACATCCGACATCGACCAGGTTTTTGCAGCGCTATCCGACCCCACCCGCAGGGCCATCCTGGCCATGCTGTTGGAAGACGACATGGCTGTGACGGATGTGGCGGAACCGTTTGAGATGTCGTTGGCGGCAATTTCCAAGCATCTCAATGTTCTTAGCACCGCAGGGCTTATCAGCCAGGAAAAACGCGGACGTGTGAAATGGTGCAAGTTGGAGCCGGATTCCTTGCGGGCGGCGTCGGTCTGGATGCAAGGTTTTGGTCAGTTTGAGCCGGTGAACCTGGACGCCTTTGAACGGTTTTTGCAAAACGAATTGCCAGATCAGGCCTAAACGGCCTCCTCATCCCTGAGCAACAACAAAAGCGCCAAAACGGTTAGCCCAACGCCGCCCAAGACAAGCAGCGGCGGCACGCCATTGCCCATCAAGATTT
This sequence comes from Sulfitobacter sp. GN1-4, assembly GCF_055693825.1. Lineage (NCBI taxonomy): Bacteria > Pseudomonadati > Pseudomonadota > Alphaproteobacteria > Rhodobacterales > Roseobacteraceae > Sulfitobacter > Sulfitobacter sp. GN1-4. The sequence goes on from NZ_JBVFUQ010000003.1 coordinate 3,731,093, forward strand.
CCCAGACAATAACCCAGCTTGGCACCAGATAGGTGTAGGCCATGACCTTGGCAGAGGGCAGGCGCAGCGTCGCGAACTGCAGCAAAACCACTGTCACCGCCGTTGCGAAAAAGGCGGTGTAAAAGAGCGTGATCCAGACCATGCTGGACAACGCGCTCCACTCAACAGCCCTAAGCTCTTGCCAGGCATAGACACTCAGCAACAGCCCACCAGCCACGGACGTGCCAAATGAAAAGGTCACAGCACTTTCGCCTCGGTTCAGGCGGCGCACCATCGGGGTGTAAAGCGCATGGCTGATGCAGCCCACGAAATAGACCATCTCACCGCGCCCTATATCAAATTGCAGCAATGCCCCAAGATCCGCTCGAAAGATCACCCAAAGCGCACCAATCCCGCCAATGGCAAGGGCCAGGGCCATTCGGCCCGTCAGCATCTGCGCCAGCAGCAGCATCGCAAACCCCGCCGACATAAGCGGCACCAGGGTAAAGACCCGCCGCGGCGCTAACAGGGGGTGCGGATTTCAGCCCCTCAAACATCAAGACAAAGTAGATGCCAAAAAGCCCACCCAGCACGGCGTAGCGCCAAGGTGCGGCAAAGGCCCCATCGCCAAGCCCGCCGCGTATTTGGGCCAAAACGCCCACAAAAAACGCAGCCAACCAAAACCGCACGGCGGTAAAGGCGGCGGGGTCAATCTCATTCGCCATTAGGCTGCCCAGCGAAAAAGACCCCGCCACCAATGCTGAAAACAAAAGCATGGCCAGATGGCCCTGCAAACCTGCGCTCACGTAAGCGCCTCTTTTGCATGGGTTTTTAGGAATGCGAGTAAGGCTTGCACCTTGGAGGTGCGGTGCAAATCCACATGCGTCACCAACCACAAGGGGGCCACCCATTCGGGACGTGGCGCATGCACCTCCATCAACTTAGGATCACGCCGGGCTTCATATTGCGGCATAAATCCAATGCCCGCCCCGGCCTTAAGCGCTTGCACGCCTGCAAAGGTATCAGTGCTTCTAAATGTGATCGCCGCATCAGGCACCGCCTCTTTTAGCCATACGAAATAGGGCGCACGGCTGTCGGGGTTTGCGTGCCCGATGAAGCGGTGTTTGTGATAATCATCGGGGCTCTGTGGCAGGCCATGGGCGTCCACATAGGATTTTGCCGCATAGGCCCCGATCTGCAAATCAACAAAGTGCTGCACCACATTGTCAGGCTGATCCGGTGCCAGCCCGGCCCGGATCGCCACATGCGCTTCGCCGTATTCAAGCCGCAGCACCCTGTCGCCGGTCATATAGCGGACGTTCACCTCGGGGTGACGGTGTTGAAAGGCCACAAGCTGCGGCGCAATCTCGGGCGATATACCTGACAGGGACGTGACGACCAGATCGCCGGACACATCTGTGCCGCGCCCTTTGATACGGCCTGCCAATTGGCTGAACTGATCATCCGTTGCCTGCGCCACCCGCAGCAGATCATCGCCCGCCTCGGTTGGTGTGTAACCGCGCGCATGGCGCTGAAAAAGCTTCACTCCCAGCCGCCCCTCAAGCGCGTCGATGTGCCGGATCACTGTTGCATGGTGCACGCCCAACACCTCTGCCGCGCCGCTGACCGTTCCCATGCGCGCCACGTGAAAGGCTGTTTTGATCTCATCCCAGTTTTCCATCGGATCCTCTGTGCGTTTGCGAACACAACATGCGCATTCATCAATGTTGCGTTCAAAATTGCAATGGCCAAATGTCCCAGCAGCACCAAAAAAGCACAGCGAAAGGAACTCCCATGACTGTTTTGCACATCGACAGCTCCGCCAATCTGACGTCCTCTGTCAGCCGTAATCTGACAGCCTCCATCCTCAAACAGCTGGGGGATGCAGACGTCCTGACCCGTGATTTGGCCAAAGACCCGCTGCCACAGATCACGCAAGAATGGTCCGATGCCAGACAAGTCCCGGTCACTGATCGCGACGATCAGCAGCGCGAGGCCCTGGCCCTGTCAGATTCCCTGATCGACGAACTACGCGCCGCCGAAACGGTTGTGATTGGCGTGCCGATGTACAATTTCTCAATCCCTACAAGCCTGAAGGCATGGATTGATCTGGTTGCCCGCCAGGGCGAGACATTCCGTTACACCGAAAACGGACCACAGGGCCTTTTGCAAAACAAGCGTGCGATCATCGCCTTTGCCTCTGGCGGCGTCCCAGCCGGATCAGACGCCGACTTTGCGGTTGGCTATCTCAAGCACTTTCTCGGGTTTATCGGCATCACAGATGTCACGGTGATCTCAGCAGACCGCCTGGCTTTGGATGCCGAAGGCACCATCGCAAAGGCACAAAGTGCCATTTCCGCATTGCCCCTAGCCGCATAAGACCATTGGAGAGCGGCAGGTCATCCGGCATAGTTTAGCCATGACCGCCCCGCTCAACCAACATATTGAAACACATCGCGTCCCTGCGCGGTGTGTTTTTCTGCGCTCATGAAGGTGACACGCGACACAGCTGAGCAGTTGATCGTGGAGAATAATCCGATCCTGCTGGCGATTTTCGTCTCCGTTTTCGGCCTGATCTTCGTGGGCATCGGCCTGGCCAACATCGCAGAGGACTTTTCCATGGGTCTTTTGTTCATTTTAGGCGGTCTGATTTTTGGCGTGGGCTTTAACATGATCTTTGTACGCCGCACGCAACTGATCCTGGACGCTCCGCGCAACCTGATTGAGCTGCGCCGCCGCTCATGGATCCGATACAGCGCCATGACTTGGGAACTGCGTTATCTCGACCGCGCTATTGTGCAAACCTCCCCTTCCGGGGACACGCCGACCCACCGTGCGGCACTTATCATCAATGGTGGCATGGATGTCGGCACCCATCCGATCACCTTAGTTTACAGCAGTGGCAGCGGTGCCAAACGCGCGGCAGACGCGATCAACCGTTGGCATGCTGCGCTTGACAGGCAAGGTCTCTCACCCTAAACGCCACCCAACCCCGGAAGCATTGCCTTCCGGTCCCTTTGCCATTGGGCAGGGATCGCCCCCCGTCAGCGCGTTGCGCCCACGGGGGCAAATCGCGTTTGGCCCATGCCATGGACCAGATGTTTGTGAATACGCGCGGCGCTGCCTATCTACAGGGCATCCCGCAACTGATGAAAGAAAGGGCCAGCGCCCATGTTTGAAAATCTGAGCGAACGCCTCTCTGGTGTCTTTGATCGCCTGACCAAACAGGGCGCGCTGTCCGAAGAGGACGTCAAAACCGCCCTACGCGAAGTACGCGTGGCGCTACTGGAGGCGGATGTTTCCCTGCCCGTGGCCCGCGATTTCGTCAAAGCCGTACAGGAACAGGCAACCGGCCAAGCTGTCACCAAATCCATCACCCCCGGACAACAGGTCGTCAAAATCGTGCATGACGCGCTGATCGACGTGCTGCGCGGCGAAGGTGAGCCGGGTGCCCTCAAGGTTGATAACCCGCCGGCTCCCATTCTGATGGTCGGTCTGCAGGGCGGTGGTAAAACCACAACCACCGCCAAGCTCGCCAAGCGCCTGAAGGAAAAAGAAGGCAAGCGTGTGTTGATGGCCTCCTTGGACGTCAACCGCCCCGCCGCGATGGAACAGCTGGCGATCCTGGGCGTCCAGATCGGTGTGGACACCCTGCCCATCGTCAAAGGCGAAGATCCGGTTGCCATCACCAAACGCGCCAAGACGCAGGCGGGCTTGGGCGGATATGACGTCTATATGCTCGACACCGCGGGCCGCCTGTCCATCGACGAAGAGCTGATGCAACAGGTTGAGGCGGTGCGCGATGTGGTCACCCCGCGCGAAACCTTGTTGGTGGTCGACGGCCTTACTGGTCAGGACGCGGTGAACACGGCTGAGAACTTTGACGAACGCATCGGCATCTCAGGCGTGGTGCTGACCCGGATGGACGGCGATGGCCGCGGCGGTGCGGCCCTGTCCATGCGCGCCGTCACCGGCAAGCCCATCAAGTTTGTGGGCCTGGGCGAAAAGATGGACGCGCTTGAAACCTTTGAGCCTGAGCGCATCGCGGGCCGCATCCTCGGGGATGGGCGACATCGTCGCACTGGTGGAAAAAGCGCAAGAAACCATTGAGGCCGAACAGGCCGAAAAGATGATGAAGCGCATGGCCAAGGGTCAGTTCAACATGAACGACCTGAAAATGCAGCTTGAACAGATGATCAAGATGGGCGGTATGCAAGGCATGATGGGCATGATGCCCGGCATGGGCAAGATGGCCAAACAGGTCGAAGAAGCGGGCTTTGACGACAAGATCCTGAAACAGCAGATCGCGCTCATTCAGTCGATGACCAAGAAAGAACGCGCCAATCCGCAGATCCTACAGGCCAGCCGCAAAAAGCGCATCGCACGGGGCGCAGGTATGGAAGTGTCCGACCTTAACAAGCTGATGAAAATGCACCGCCAGATGTCGGACATGATGAAAAAGCTCGGCAAGGGCAAAGGCGGCATGATGAAACAGGCCATGAAGGCGATGATGGGCAAAGGCGGGATGGACCCCGCTGCCATGGCGCAAGGCATGGACCCCAAAGCGCTGGAAGCGGCGGCCAAGCAGATGGGCAAAGGCGGCGGCCTACCCGGCCTGGGCGGCGGCATGGGCCTGCCCCCCGGATTGTCAGGGTTTGGGAAGAAAAAGTGACACAACCTCTGACAAACGCGCCTCGGATCACAACCGATCGGCTTGTCCTGCGTGGGCCTCTGCAAGAGGACCTGCCGGAGATGACGCGCTTTGTCACGTCTAGCCCCCAAATGGCGGCACAAGATGAATTGGGCACGCCGCAGGATGCATGGTTTGGCATGATGATCGGGGTGGGCCACTGGCAGTGGTTTGGATACGGGTTCTTTACCCTTCAAACCCAACAGGATCCGACACCTTTGGGCCGCGTCGGCATCCTCAATCATGCAGATTGGCCGCAGCCAGAACTGGCGTGGCACCTCTTTGAAGACGGGATTGGCCAAGGGTTTGCTACAGAAGCGGCCGAAGCCGTGCGCGATTGGGCGGCACAGGCGCACGGGTTATCTCAGTTGGTCAGCTTTATTGATGCAGCCAATCTGCGCTCTCAACGCGTCGCACAGCGGCTGCAAGCTGTAACAGACGGCAGCCGTGCAGCACATGAGCCCGAGGCGGAAATCTGGGTGCATCCAAAGGTGGCCGCATGATCACCTGCACCCTGACATATCGCATTGACCCCTATCAGGTGCCCGCGTTCGAGACTTATGCAAAGGTCTGGATCCATTTGGTGAACCGCTTGGGTGGCACGCACCATGGCTATTTCCTGCCCCATGAGGGGGCCAATGATGTGGCTTGGGCGATGTTCTCATTCCCTCCCTTGCGGCCTATGAAGACTACCGCGCGGAAATGGCCAATGATCCTGAATGCCAAGCGGCCTTTGCCCATGCTGAAAAGACCCGCTGCATCCTGTCATATGAACGCAGCTTCACGCGCCCCGTGCTGACCGGTGCCGCGCCGGCAGAATTGGGGCTCACATGACACCCCTGACGGCCATCCCCACGCTTGAAACAGAGCGCCTGATCCTGCGCGCCCCGCGCCCGCAGGACCATGAGGCCTTTGCAGCCTTCTTTGCCTCAGACGCCACCAAACACATCGGCGGCAAACGCACAGTGCCGCAAACCTGGCGCTATCTCTGCGAGGTGATCGGCCACTGGCAGATGCGCGGTTTTGGCCGCTGGATGGTCACCGAAAAGGGCGCAGATGCGGCCATCGGCCTGGTCGGCCTGCATCAACCGCTGGACTGGCCCGAAGCCGAAGTGGGCTGGTACATCTGGTCAGGCACCGGCAAAGGCTACGCCAAAGAAGCAGGGCGCGCGGCGCGCGATTACGCCTATGACACGCTGGGCTGGACGACGGCCGTCAGCATCATTGATCCCGGCAATGACGCTTCTGTCCGCGTCGCTGAAGCCATGGGCGCGGTCCGCGAGGCGGATCATGAACACGAAGGCTATGGCACCGTCATGATGTACCGCCATCCCGCTCCGGAGGCTCGCACATGACCTGGGCATCGATCAGACGTGATTCCACCTCGGGGTCAAGGATGCGCAGCACCCGGCTGTGCCCGGCTTGTCCTTGAGGCCGGGGGAATCGCACCCACCCTCGCAGAGGTGCCTTGAGGACGCATCGCGCCCTCAAGCGCCTCTCAGCAGATAGGGCTTGCGCCGCCCCGCGCACCTTGCTCAGCGGGGACAGATCATGATCCAGATGCTAGACGCCATTCCCGTGCTGGACACTCAGCGCCTGACGTTGCGCGCCCCCAAGAAGGCAGATCTGCCGACGATCACTGCCTTTTTCGAAACGGCGCGCAGTGAGATAGTGGGTGGGCCCCGCGACGCCGACCAAAGCTTTAAAAGCCTCGCCTCCCGCATTGGGCACTGGGCCCTGCACGGCTACGGACTGTGGCATATCGATGATCGCAAGACCGGTGATTTTCTGGGCTGGGTTGGATTTATGAACCCACCAAGCTGGGATGAACCGGAATTGGGCTGGACCCTTTTCGCCCATGCCGAAGGCAAAGGCGTGGCCTTTGAAGCGGCGCGCGCGGCACGTGCGTTTGCCGCTCAGGAATTCAAGCTCGACGGCGTGATCAGCTACATCCGCGCGGACAACACCCGCTCGCGCGCGCTCGCCGAAAAACTGGGGGCCCGCTATGAACGCGATGGCGCCGTTTTGGGCACCCCCTGCCAGATCTGGCGACATCCAAAGGAGGCCGCATGACCGATACCACCCAAAAGGCCGCCCAGGTGCTCAAAGAGCACCGCGCCTCAATTGACCGGCTGGACGCCATCCTGGTCTACACGCTGGGCGAGCGGTTCAAACACACCCAGGCTGTGGGGAAACTCAAAGCCGAACACGACCTTCCCCCGTCCGATCCTTCCCGCGAAGCGGATCAGATCGCACGGCTTGAAGATTTGGCAAACCGGGCCGATCTGGACCCCGAATTTGCCAAGAAGTTTCTCAACTTCATCATCGCTGAAGTCATTCAGCACCACAAACAACACCAATCATGAACTCCGGGGCCCTGCCCCTGCCAACTTAAAGGAATACACACCATGGCTATGAAAATTCGTCTCGCCCGCGGCGGCTCCAAAAAGCGCCCCTTCTACCGCATCGTTGCAGCGGATAGCCGCATGCCACGCGACGGCCGCTTTATCGAAAAGCTGGGCACCTATAACCCGCTGCTGCCAAAAGACAGCGAAGAGCGTGTGAAAATGGACCTCGACAAGGTCAAAGCCTGGATGGAAAAAGGCGCACAGCCAACAGACCGTGTGCGCCGTATGCTGGAAGCTGCCGGTGCCCTGCCCAAGACAGAGCGTAACAACCCCAAGAAAGCGGTTCCTGGCAAGAAAGCCCAAGAACGCGCACAAGAGAAGGCCGATAAGGCAGCGGCAGCCGCCGAAGCGGATGCAGCACCTGCAGAAGAAGCCGCAGCAGAAGAAGCCGCCGCTGAGTAAGATCGCGGGGTCGCCCGGTATGGACGCTTTTTCAGATGAGTTCCGTGCCGGGCTGCACGACTTGATGCGATGGCGGCGCGATGTGCGCCACTTTCGCACAGATCCGGTGGACGAGGCGCTGCTGAAGCAGTGCCTCGACACCTTTTCGCTGGCCCCCTCTGTTGGCCTGTCAGAACCCTGGCGCATTCTGCGCGTCACTTCTGCCGCGAAACGTCAGGCCGCCATCCAGAATTTCCAAGATGCAAATGCCCAAGCGCTCGCCGGCTATAGCGGCGATAAGGCTGCGCTTTATGCCTCTCTCAAGCTTTCAGGCATGCAAGACGCGCCTGAACACCTTGCCATCTATTGCGATGACAGCACCCTCAAAGGGGCGGGGCTGGGTGCGGGATCAATGCCGGAAATGCGCCGCTATTCGGTGGTTGGTGCCATCACGCTGATGTGGCTGACCGCACGCGCACTGGGGCTTGGCATTGGCTGGGTCTCCATCCTTGACCCTGACCGCCTGAACGCTGATCTTGAAGCCGCCGAAGGTTGGACGCTGGTTGCGTATCTGTGCCTGGGCTGGCCAGAGGAAAATACCCTCACGCCGGAATTGGAAACCACGGGCTGGGAGACACGCGCCCCCGCCTTACATGTTGAGAGCCGCTGATGTTCAGGCTGATCAGATTTCTGGCCGTTTTGGGGTTTGGCATCTACCTGGGCGTCCAGGCCAACCAGATGTTGGCCCGGTCAAACTGCGCACAAGCAGAGGGAACGTGGATGAATGGTGTGTGTCAGGTGCCTGAGGTGCCCGCATGAGTGATCTAATCCCAGTGGGGGCCATTGCTGGTGCCTATGGTGTCCGCGGTGAGCTGCGCGTCAAAAGCTATTGCGCGGTGCCCGAAGACATCGAAACCTATAGCCCCCTTTGCAGCGAAGATGGCACGGAATACCCCCTGGCCATATTGCGCCCGATCAAGAACGGTTTTGCCGCCCGCATCCCTCAGGTTGCCACCAAGGAAGACGCCGACGCGCTGCGCGGCACCACGCTTTTTGCCCACCGCGATCAATTGCCGTCGCTGCCGGATGATGAATTCTATCACGCTGACCTCATCGGTCTGGCGGTCTATGACACCGGCGGCGCGCTGTTGGGCAAGGTCAAGACCGTGCAAAACCACGGCGCAGATGATCTGTTGGAGCTGCAGCTGGCGGGCGGATCGGCCACCGTTTTTCTGCCTTTCACCAAAACGGCGGTGCCTACGGTCGATCTGGCCTCGGGCCGGTTGGTCGCTGATCCCCCGGTGGGCATCTTGCCGGACAGTGATGACAGCTGATGCCGCGCCGCATCATCATTCACGCAGGGTTTCACAAAACCGGCACCTCCACCATTCAGGCGACCTTGCGCGAAAACCGGGTTGCCCTGAAACGCCAGGTCGCCCTGCGGCTGCGGTGGCATATGAAAGATCTCGTGCTGGCCAGCCGCGGCTATTCAAACGACGAAGACCCGCTGACGCTGATCAAGGTTCAGACCCGGTTCGGCCATATGATGAACGAATTACCCGGCATGCCGCGCCGCACGCTGATCATATCTGCCGAAGAGCTGGGCGGCCATCTGCCAGGCCGCGGCAGCATCCAGGATTACAGCGCCGCACCGGTTCTGCTTTATGCCTATTGGGAGATTGCTAAGGCACGCTATCCCCAATCGGAAATCCTGATTTACCTGTCCACGCGCAATCCGGATGACTGGATGGCCTCGGCGCATTGGGAACACGTCAAATCGTCAAACATGACGCTTACGCTGGATGACTTCAAAGACCGCTATCACCGGGCCGGTGATCTTGCCGGGATGGCCGCAGAGGTGGCCAGCCGCGTACCCGCCCCGGTGCATACCCATGCCTTGGAAGACTGCGCCGACCTGCCCCTTGGCCCCGCCGACCCATTGCTGGGCCTGTGCGATATCCCCCAAAACGTGCGATCCGCCTTAAAACCCGTCACGCCCCAAAACGAACGATTAGGAGAAGACGTGCTGGCGGCCATGATTGAGGCCAACCGAGACAACCCCACACCATTTGCCCGCAACGCCGCCAAGGCGCTGATACTGGCGGAGGCCGCAGCAAAATGAAGCCCACCCGTTCGCATGGCCGCCAATCCGTCACGGCCAGCCTGAAACCCCGCGAATTGATGCAACCCCGCCCGGATTACAGCGATGTCTGGCAGGCCCGGATCATTACGCTTTTTCCTGAGCTTTTCCCCGGTGTCTTGGGGGCCAGCCTGACCGGCAAGGCCTTGCAAGACGGCAAATGGCAGCTGCACACCCACGATCTGCGCAGCTTTGGCATCGGCAAACACCGCAACGTCGATGACACCCCGGCAGGGGGTGGGGCGGGCATGGTGATGCGCGCAGATGTGGTGGGACCGGCGATTGAGGCTGCATCGGCGCAGGCAAGGGGCAGGTGGCCCATTCTTTACATGTCACCACGCGGCCAGCGGTTTTCCCAAGCCATGGCGCGGGACTTCGCGCGCTGCGATGGGCTGACCATCTTATGTGGCAGATTTGAAGGCGTGGACGAACGCGTTTTGGAACACTACGGCGTCACCGAAGTATCGCTGGGTGATTTCGTCATGACTGGCGGTGAGCTGGCCGCGCAAGCGATGATCGACGCCACCGTCCGCTTGTTGCCCGGTGTTTTGGGCAATGCCGACAGCACCTTGGAGGAAAGCCATTCAAATGGCTTGCTAGAACATCCGCAGTATACCCGCCCGGCCACGTGGCAGGGTCGAGAAATCCCGCCAGTGTTGATGTCGGGCAATCACCAAGAGATTGCCAAGTGGCGGCTGAGCGAAGCGCAGCGTCTTACCGCAGAGCGGCGCCCCGATATGATTGAAAAATCCCAAAACGGCGGCAGCAAATCTTAGCCCCGCTGCCGCCGTTGGACAAAGCTCAGGCGGGAGTAACCTGCGCTTTGAGGTATGCATAAATCTCATCTTTGAGCGTCATGCGGTTTTTGCGCATCTCGATCATGAACATGTCACCAACTGGTTCCACATTGGTCTCAGCCCGGTGCAGCGCACGGTTCATGACATGATAGTCATCAGCAAGGTTGGCAAAATGGGTATCGGTTTGGCGTAGCTGTCCCATCAGCTCGGCAAACTCAGGAAATTCCTGTGCCAGTTCATGAGGTGTATGTGACATCTGTTGTCCTTTCGATGGAGTTGGATCACGCTTTGCGGCTTTGCGGGTGCAAGGACCGCGCAAGGATGTGATCGGTATTGCCCAGGACCACCTGCGCTTGATGCAGGATCTTGGGATCGGGGGGTGTGGCCACGCTTAGGTCTTTGTCTGGATATGCCAGCTGCGCCAGAAAGTGCCGCATGCAGGTCAGCCGCGCGCGCTTTTTGTCGTTCGACCGGATCACCGTCCAAGGCGCATCTGCCGTGTCGGTGTAGAAGAACATGGCCTCTTTCGCCTCTGTGTAGTCATCCCATTTGTCGAGGCTGGCCCGGTCAATCGGTGACAGCTTCCAACGCTTCAGCGGATCGGTTTCTCGGCTGGCAAACCGCGCCTTTTGCTCCTCTTGCGTGACGGAAAACCAGTATTTGAATAGCTGAATGCCAGAGCGGACCAACATCCGTTCAAACTCTGGCGTCTGGCGCATGAACTCCAAATACTCAGCCGGTTGGCAGAAATTCATCACCCGCTCAACGCCCGCGCGATTGTACCAAGAGCGGTCATAAAGCACCATTTCGCCGGCTGTTGGCAGGTGCTTGATGTAGCGCTGAAAATACCATTGCCCGCGCTCTTCATCTGTTGGCTTGTTCAGGGCCACCACACGCGCTTTGCGTGGGTTCAGGTGTTCGGTAAAGCGCTTGATCGTGCCGCCCTTGCCCGCCGCATCACGGCCCTCAAACAACAGGACGATCTTTTGGCCGGTCTCCTCAATCCAGTGCTGCGCCTTGAGCAGTTCAACCTGCAGCGCCGCTTTTTCAGCCTCATAGGTCTTGCGGTCAAGCTTGTCCGGGTATGGGTATTTCCCCTGCTCGAACCCCAGGATCGAACTGGTTTTCTTTTGCAATTCCGCCACTGCGGTCATGTGCTGTCCCCCATTTGATAACTGTGTTGTGCAAAGAATACCCGGCGCACACGCATGGCACTTTGCGCTGGATCAAATCGCCGCGGATCAGGGAAATTCTGAGGTCTTCGCATTGCAGCACCCAACATACCCGCTATAGTTGCTAAAGGCAGTAAAGGGTTTGGGTGTATGAAAAAATTCCTCATTGGTTTGGCGATTGTTACTGGCATTTTGGCAGGGGCCGCGGTGTTCGTGACGCGCAACACGGGCGTCTCCAATCCCGCCCTCAAGGCCACAGACCTACCCGCCCTGATTCCAACGCGCACGTTTTTTGCCGATCCGCGTTCGGCCTCAGGCTACGTGCCATCCAGCGACGGCGCTTATGTGTTCTTGAACGCGGCGAACTTGCTGGGACGCAAAAGCGTGGTGCGCGAGGTCAGCACCGGCGATGAGGTTGCCACCTTCCCCGTTGGCCTTAGTCATATCCGGTGGCACCCAACCCAACCCCGGCTGCGGTTCATCTATAACGGTCATGATTGGGAGGCCGACATTTTTGCCCCCGAGCAGGAGAATTGGAAACGCACGTCACCCGTGCGCCTGTCGGGCGGCTGGATCAAAAACCAAGTGGCCTGGGACGAAGACATGCCCATCCTGGCCTGGGGCAAAGAGAACCGCAATTCACCCGGCCACCTGTGGCTGGTGTCCCAAGACGGGCTGACAGCTGAGAAAATCGCCGAAGGCAACGAAAAGACCCAGTATTGGGTGATGAACGAAGAAGTTGAGCCCGTGTTGCGCATCGACAATCTGGATGAGCGGACCAATCGGGTTTTGAAAAAGACCGCAGGCGGCTGGGATACCCTGATCGACATTGACCTTAACGATGCTTTCTGGCCCCTGTCAGCGGTCCGCGCGGATGGTACTTTTATCGCCCGGTCAGCGATTGGGCGGGACAGAGCGGCGATCGTCAACTTTGACGCAGATACAGGCGCGGAGGAGGTTATCTATGCCTCTGAAGACACGGATGTCGGCTGGGGCTTTTCGCTGACCCATGGACCAGACCCCGATGTCATAAGGCTGGGTACCGACACCTTGGAGCGCAAAGCGCTGACGGAACGGGGCCAGACCTATTTGGATATTCTGGCCACCTTCGATCAGCCTGTCACTTTGGGCGCGACCGTACCCAGTGCGACGGGGCGCTACGTGGCCCAAGCGCTTTCGACGCAAAGCAAATCCTACATCTATCTGCTGATCGACATGGAAGAGAAAAACTATGAGCTGTTGGGCGAATTCCATATGCGGCGCTTCAAGGACCGTTTGGTACAAGAAGAATTCGTGACTTTCCCAGCCCGCGACGGTTTGGACATTCCCGCTGTCCTGACCATGCCAAAGGATCCAGCAGGCCCCATTCCCTTTGTCGTCGACATTCACGGCGGCCCTGCGGGGCACGAAGGTCTGGGCTATCACCATTTCAACCAGTTTCTGGTGAACCGGGGCTATGGAGTGCTGTCGGTCAACTTTCGCGGCTCCACCGGGTTTGGCAAAGCGTTCCAGGCCAAGGGGTTCCGGGAATTTGGCCGCGCCATGCAGGATGATATCGCTGACGCGGCGCTTTGGTTGATTGATCAAGGCCTGGCCGATCCCGATGCGATTGCTGCACGCGGGGCCAGCTACGGCGGGTATGCCGCCGCCATGGCAATGATGCGTGACCCGGGATTGTTTACTGCAGGGATCGTCGAAGTGCCGATGCTGGATGTGGCGTTTCAATCAAAGTACCATCCAGGCTTTTGGAACAACGGCATCCACGGCTGGTGGCGCTACTTTGGCAATCCCGATGTACCCGAAGATCTGGAGGAGATGCAGGCCTTTTCCCCCATCAACCTGGTGGATCAACTGCACGGCCCTTTGTTGGTCATGGGGGGCGTGCAGGATGAAATCACTGCCATTCAGCAGGTGCGCGATTTCGAAACCGCAACGGTCGCGGCCGGCAAAGATGTGCGCGTGCATTATTTCCCAAAAGCAGGGCACGGCTTTCGCCACTGGAAAGACGAACTGGCCCATGCCCGCCTGGTAGAGGACTTTTTGGCAGAACAGATTGGCGGACGTTCAGGAGGAACTGAGTTTGTTGAATTCGCCCCGGAATTCATCGACTGAGCTGGCTCAAACCCACTTGATCCGCCAGAGCAACCCTCCTATACCCCGCCCATCCGGAATCGCTCTTTGGCGGCTCCGGTGCTTTGCGTGTGACGCAGGGCGAGACAAGGAATAGCGGATGTATCCTCCGGTGGGCGGCACGACCGACCCGACAGACCGACCGGAGCTCTGATCGCACAAACAATCTTCGTGGCGTACCACGAGCATCATAGGAGAAGGTCAGATGAACCTGATCGCAGAACTTGAGGCGGAACAGATCGCCGAACTGGGCAAGGAAATCCCTGATTTCCGCGCTGGCGACACCATCCGCGTCGGTTACAAAGTAACCGAAGGCACACGCACCCGTGTGCAGAACTATGAGGGCGTCTGCATCGCCCGCAACAACGGTTCCGGCATCGCCGGGTCGTTCACTGTTCGCAAGATCAGCTTTGGTGAAGGGGTTGAACGTGTGTTCCCTCTGCATTCCACCAACATCGACAGCATCACCGTGGTTCGCCGCGGCCGTGTGCGTCGTGCCAAGCTTTACTATCTGCGCGCACGTCGTGGTAAATCCGCGCGTATCGCAGAGAACGCCAACTACAAGCCCAAAAAAGCCTAAGGGGAGCCGGACAGATGAAAGCCGATACACATCCCGAATACCACATGATCAACGTCAAAATGACAGACGGTACGGTCGTGCAGATGAAATCCACTTGGGGCAAAGAAGGCGACCAACTGGCGCTGGACATCGACCCTTCCGTGCACCCAGCATGGACCGGCGGCACCAGCCGTCTGATGGACACCGGTGGCCGCGTGTCCAAGTTTAAGAACAAGTACGCAGGCCTGTCGCTCTAACGCGCGCCTTTGCAGAACGAAGAAAACAGCGCGGCCTTCGGGTCGCGCTTTTTTGTTGTCACTTTGGGTTAGGCCCTTGATGGCTATTCCGGCTCAGCCAACCTGCCCGTCGCCACCACGGTTTCGAAATACTCAACCTTCACGTCAAACGATTGCAGCAGCTTTTGAGTGCTGGGCTTGACGACCGCATCATCAAAATCGCCTTTTTCAAAATGCCCGGCTGACGCCAGATCTTCCCAAAGGCTGGTAACGACCAATTCATTCTGATCGCCTTTTACCTTGACCGCCAACGCCGCACCCAGATGCCCGGGCAGCTCTGCCATTTCGGCAAATGTCGTGCGTTCAAGATGTTCAGCATATTGCTGCAACACCTCATCACTGCCCGCCACAGCACGCCACCAACGGATGATCATAACGCTCTCTTTCGCTGCACACCGGTTCTGCTGCGCCGGTCCCTAACCCTGCGCTGCAACCGGGCGGTCAGACCAAAGCACAGCCAAAGCCGCAACAACAAGCCCCCCTGTCACAAAGGCGACGACCGCCCAGCCAAAGGCTGCGACAACCAAACCGGATGAGAACGCGCAAACCGTTGAGGTCAGCGCGATGATCGTATCATTGGCCCCCTGAACGGCTGGCTTTTCCGCGTCACTCAATGCGGCATCCAGCAAAGTGGTTGCGCCGATGAACCCGAAGTTCCAGCCGACCCCTAAGACAATCAAAGCCGCGTAGAAATGCGCAGCCGACAGGCCTGTTATCGCGGCGGCGGCGGACATCCCGATGATGATCAGCCCCAGCACCGCGATCCTTTGCGCCCCAAAGCGCTGGATCAGAAAGCCGGTCACAAAACTGGGGGCGAACATCGCAACGATATGCCACCTGATCACATCCCCCGCGGTCTCTTCGCTTAACCCGCATCCCACAATGGCGATCGGCGTGGGGATCATCATAAACGCCATCACCCCTTGAGAAACCGCCGCAAAAATCACGGCCCGGCGTACCGGGCGGCGGCGCAGCGCGGCAAGCGCGGTGATCATGCGGGGCCTTTGCTGCGCGGCGTTCGTTGTCGGATGGGGCATGCGTACAAGCGCCAAGGGGATCAACCCCAACAGACCGATGACCCCGGTCGCGGCATAGGCCCCGGCAAAGGGCAACGGGGCCAAGGCATCTTTGGCCGACAGGAAAACCTGAGGTCCGATCAGGGCAGAGATCAGAAGCGAACTTAGCATCAATGAAATGGCGACAGGTCGCCAGTTTTGCGCAACCACCTCACCGGCGGCAAAGCGGAAATACTGAAACGCAGCCCACCCTGCCCCCATGGCGAAATGAGCCGCACAAAGCAGCACGAAATTCTGCGATGCTACGGCTAGGACAGCCCCCACAGCCCCGGCCAGCGTCAGAACACCGCCCAGCGCAAAGCCCACCTTGCGTCCCCAGCGCCCCATCAAGAGTGAGATCGGGACGGCGGCCAACAACCCCGCCGGGGTCTGCACTGAGGCGGGCAAGGTCGCAAATCCGGGGCTGGGGGCCAACATCAGCCCGGCCAGCCCTCCTAGGATCAGCTGAATGGGGAAGGCGGCACCAAAGATCGTGCTGGCCAGCAAAAGCCCCGCGAAATCTCGGTTCTTTAAGACGCGCGGTGCGGACATGGGGGGCCTTACTGTTTTGAAACTAGGAACCGACGTAGCACGCCAGAGCCTTATGTCACTGGGGCTTTGCCGTGTGCTGCACCCGCCGAACAGGCCATTCGGTTTGCGCATGACACAGGCCTCGCCCGACGTCACAGCGCCCCATCTCCACTTTCCAAATCGCGCCACCCCACATATAGTGTGGAAAACAATATCCTGCGGTGCGTGCGCAGGCGGAAGGACAAGCTATGGCGCATATCATTGTCGTCGGAAACGAAAAAGGCGGCGCGGGCAAATCGACCGTCTCAATGCATGTGGCCACAGCGCTTGCGCGGATGGGCCACCGCGTCAGTGGGCTTGATCTGGATCTGCGGCAGCGGACCTTTGGCCGTTATGTCGACAACCGCAATTCCTTCATGCAACAAACCGGCCTCGAACTGCCCAGCCCGCAATTGGTGGAACTGCCCGAGGTTGAAGCCAGCGCGCTGCAGCCGGGTGAAAACGTCTATGACCACAGGCTCAGCGCCGCAGTCGCCTCGGTTGAGCCGCATAACGATTTCATCCTGATTGACTGCCCCGGCTCGCATACCCGTCTGAGCCAGGTGGCCCATTCACTGGCTGATACGTTGATCACGCCGCTGAACGACAGTTTCATCGATTTTGATCTTTTGGCCCACACGGATGCCACCGGTGAGAAAATCACCGGCCCATCCGTCTATTCCGAAATGGTCTGGACGGCCCGCCAACTGCGCGCCCAAGCGGGGCTTGCCCCGATTGATTGGGTGGTTGTGCGCAACCGTCTGGGCGCCCAGCGGATGGTCAACAAGGAAAAGATGGAACGCGCGATCAAGAACCTGTCGAAACGCATTGGGTTTCGCATCGCCCCGGGCTTTAACGAGCGGGTCATTTTCCGGGAGCTTTTCCCGCGCGGCCTGACGCTGCTGGATCTTAAGGACATCGGCGTTAAGCAGCTGAACATTTCCAATATCGCCGCCCGGCAAGAGCTGCGTGATCTGATCAAAGCGCTCAATCTGCCCGGTGTAACCGCGGATTTCTGATGGCGGGGCTTTTGGCCCTCATCGCCTCTGCCGTCGCAACATCACCAAGTTTGAAACGAAAAGCGCGCCCACAACAATTGCGCCGCCAATCAGGGCCATGCGCCCCGGTGCTTCTGCCAAAACTGCCCAAGCCAGGAGCGGTGCCAGGATCGATTCGCCCAGTACCAGCAGCCCCACCTCAGCCGATGTGATGTAGCGCGGCCCCAATGCCAGCAAGACAGAGCTGACCAGGATCAAACCGCCGTGCGCCAACACCAGCGGCGCATCATCAACGGGCACGGAAAGGGGGAGGCAAACGGCCAGATCAGCAAGGCCGCGATCAGATAACCCATGGCCACCCCCGGCACCATTGAGACATCGCGCACCCGGCGCGCAGCTGTCAGCGCTGCGGCAAACAACGCGGACACACTCAAGGCCAATAAATCCCCCGCCAGGCTTGCCCCTTCTGTTTCACCTGATCCGTAGGCAATGATCGCCAGCCCCGGCAACACCGCGGCAATCGTCAGCAAGATCCGCCCGCTGAACGGCTCACCCAGAAAAAGGCGGCTAAAGACAGCCGCAAAGACGGGCAAAGAGGCGATGATAAAAACAACGTTCGCGATTGAGGTGAGGCTCACCGCAACGATAAAGAGCACACCACTGGCACCCACGCCCAGCATATAGATCAAACCATACCGCCCTGTGCCCACGACCGCCTGGAACGGCCGGATACCTTGGGTGGCCAAAATCCACACCGCAGAAAGCCCACCGGCCAGCAAAAGCCGCCAGAACGCGATGGTCAGCGCGTCGGCATCAATCAATCTGACGAACAGAGAATCCGGCACCACAAACAGGACGCCCAGAAAGGTGATCACCAAACCTTTGATTTGATCGCTCATCCCCCATCGGTGACGGTGATCTGCGGTTAAGTAAAGTCCATTGGCCGGGGTTGGGCCAATTTGCTCAGCGCCGTGCGCAGCGCATCCACCTCTTGCGCATCCAACTGGGACAGCAAATGCGACTGATAGGTTTTGGCCACCTCATAGAGGTCTTGATAGGCGGCCACCCCCTGAGATGTCAGGCGCAAATGTTCCACCCGGCGGTCATGGCTGTCGCGCGCGCGGGTCACAAACCGGCGTTCCACCAATCGGTGGACAGCGCGGCTGATCTTTGTTTTGTGCATCTTCGCACGCACACCAATCTCGCTCGCGGTCATCTGGCCGTAGAGACCCAGATGAAACAACACCCGCCACTCCGTGCGCAGCATCCCGTACCGCTCTTTGTAGACATTCTGAAACGCTAACGAGCTTACCTCCGCCGCTTGGTTCAACAAGTAAGGCAGGAAATTTTCCAAATCAAAATCGTGGTTTTGCATGGGAGGCCTGTTGTTAGTTACAAAAACAACTATTACACTCGCAACCGATTCTGCAAGGTTTACCAGAGGTGCGAAGATGAACCGACAGACCAATCCAAGCGATATGATCTCAGCCGCGTCACCGATGGGCACCCACGAAGGCTATATGCCGGGCTTCGGCAATGATTTCGAGACAGAGGCCCTGCCCGGGGCCCTGCCTCAGGGCATGAACTCACCACAAAAGTGTAACTATGGCCTTTACGGCGAACAGCTCAGCGGCACCGCCTTCACCGCGCCCAGTCACCAGAACGAACGCACCTGGTGCTACCGCATCCGCCCCTCCGTTAAACATTCGCACCGCTACTCCCGGATTGACCTACCCTATTGGAAGTCGGCCCCACACATCCCCCAGGACGTCACCAGCCTGGGCCAATACCGCTGGGATCCAGTGCCACATAGCGCCGAAAAGCTGACCTGGCTTACCGGCATGCGCACTATGACCTCAGCAGGCGATGTGAACACCCAGGTTGGCATGGCCAGTCACATCTATCTGGTCACCGAAAGCATGGTGGACAGCTATTTCTATTCCGCCGATTCAGAACTGCTGGTCGTCCCTCAAGAGGGTCGCTTGCGCTTTTGTACCGAATTGGGCGTGATAGATCTGGAGCCCAAGGAAATCGCGATCCTGCCGCGCGGGCTGCTTTACCGCGTTGAAGTCCTTGAGGGACCCTGCCGCGGCTTTGTCTGCGAAAACTATGGTCAGAAATTTGAACTGCCTGGCCGTGGCCCGATCGGTGCCAACTGCATGGCCAACCGGCGCGATTTCAAAACCCCGATAGCCGCCTTTGAAGACCGCGAGGAGCCCTCCACCGTCACAATCAAATGGTGCGGGCAATTTCACGAAACCAAGATCGGCCATTCCCCGCTGGACGTGGTAGCCTGGCACGGCAACTACGCGCCCTGCAAATACGATCTGCGCACCTATTGCCCCGTCGGCGCGATCCTTTTTGACCACCCCGATCCGTCCATCTTCACCGTGCTCACAGCGCCCTCGGGCGTCGAAGGCACCGCAAACATCGACTTCGTGCTTTTCCGCGAACGGTGGATGGTGGCCGAGGATACATTCCGCCCGCCATGGTATCATAAGAACGTGATGTCAGAGCTGATGGGTAACATCTACGGCCAGTATGACGCCAAGCCCAAGGGCTTCATCCCCGGCGGCATGTCCTTGCACAACATGATGCTGCCACATGGGCCAGACAAAAACGCCTTTGAAGGCGCCTCAAACGCTGATCTGAAGGCAGAGAAGCTCGACAACACCATGAGCTTCATGTTCGAGACCCGCTTCCCGCAGCACCTGACCGAATTCGCCGCAAACGAAGCGCCGTTGCAGGACGATTACATCGACTGCTGGTCAGACATCGAAAAGAAATTCGACGGCACGCCAGGCAAGAAATGACATCTGCTGCCGGCCCCTGCGCGCCCGAACAGGACCGGACGCGCCGCTGCCAACGCCCTACAACATCTCACACAAAGGATCCCTAATGACACTTTTGTCTTCCTGGGTCGCAAGCGCCAACAGCGCCGACACTGACTTCCCCCTCAACAACCTACCCTACGGTGTCTTTTCCACCGAAGGGACCGAAAGCCGCTGTGGCGTCGCCATCGGCGATATGATCCTCGACATGGCCGCCGCCGAAGAGGCCGGTCTGATCACCTTGTCCGAAGACCCCGTTTTTGACGTGCCCTATTGGAACGATGTGATGGAACTGGGCCCAGACGCCTGGGAGGCGTTGCGCAACCGCCTGACCGCGCTTTTGCAAACCGGTGCGGCAGAAGAGGCGCAAGTGGCCCCGATGCTGGTCCCCATGGCAGAGGCAACGCTGCACATGCCCATGGTGGTGTCTGAATACACAGACTTCTACGCAGGCCGCCATCACGCCACCAATGTGGGCACCATGTTCCGGGGCGCTGAAAACGCGCTACCGCCCAACTGGCTGCACATCCCCATCGGCTACAATGGCCGCGCCTCCACGGTTGTCGTTTCAGGCACGGACATCATCCGCCCCAATGGCCAGCTCAAGGCCCCAGATGCCGCTGTGCCCGGCTTTGGCCCCTGCAAACGCTTGGACATTGAGCTTGAGATGGGGGCAATTGTCGGCACCTCAACCGACATGGGCGATCCCATCACTGTGGCCCAAGCGGACGCGATGATCTTTGGCTATGTCATCCTCAACGACTGGTCCGCCCGCGATATTCAGGCCTGGGAATACCAACCGCTTGGCCCCTTTCAGGCCAAGGCTTTTGCCACCTCGATCTCTCCCTGGATCGTCACGCGCGCCGCACTGGAGCCTTTCCGCACCGCCACCCCGGAGCGTGAATTCGAACTCCTACCTTATCTGCAAGAACCCGGCCCCATGATCTATGACATTGACCTGTCAATCCTGATCGAACCTGAGGGCGGCACAGCCGAGGTCATCGCGCGCACCAACTACAAAGAGATGTATTACTCCTCCGCCCAACAACTGGCGCATCACGCCTCCTCGGGCTGTGCGATGAACGCAGGGGATCTCCTGGGCTCCGGCACCATCTCTGGCCCCACAAAAGAAGAACGCGGCAGCCTTTTGGAACTCAGCTGGGGTGGCAAAGAGCCTCTGACCCTCCAAGATGGCACCACCCGCAGCTTTCTGGAAGACGGAGACACCATGACGCTCACCGGCCACGCCCAGGGCGATGGCTACCGCATCGGTTTCGGCAGCTGCGTGGGCCAAGTGCGCCCCGCCAAGTCGTTCCCATAACGCGGCGCTTCATCTTTCCACTAAAACTCAATTCCCCGCGCGCCCCGCGCACCAACGTTTGAAAGTACACACCATGGCCAAAGCTTTTGCCTCTCAGGGCGACATGACCGAAAAGAAAATCACCTTTGATGAGGTGGGGCGCGACCTGTGGGCCTTCACCGCAGAAGGCGATCCAAACTCAGGTGTGATCATCGGCGACGACAGCGTCATGATCGTCGAAGCGCAAGCCACGCCGCGCCTGGCCAACAAGGTCATCGAAAAAGTGCGTGAGGTAACCGACAAACCCATCACCCACCTGGTACTGACCCACTACCACGCTGTGCGTGTGCTGGGGGCCTCTGCCTACGGCGCGGATCAGATCATCATGTCCGACGTCGCCCGTGGCATGGTTGAGGAACGCGGCCAAGAAGATTGGGACAGCGAATTCCAACGCTTCCCCCGCCTTTTCGAAGGGCACGAAAGCATCCCCGGCCTGACCTACCCTACCACCACCTTCTCAGACAGCATGACGGTCTATTTGGGCAAACGCCGGGTCGACATCAAACACATCGGGCGCGCCCATACCGCTGGTGACGCGGTGATCCACGTGCCCGATGAAAACGTGATGTTCACCGGCGACATCGTCGAAGACCACTCCGCCTGTTACTGCGGGGATGGCTATTTTGGCGACTGGGGCGGGACCTTGGACAACATCATGGCCTATGACGTGGATGCCATCGCCCCGGGTCGCGGTGCCGCTCTTGTGGGCAAGGATGCCGTCGCCCGCGCCATCGACAGCACCCGCGATTTTGTCGACAGCACCTATGCCCCCGCCGCCAAAGTGGCCGCCCGAGGGGGCAGCCTGAAAGAGGCCTGGGATGCGGTGCGAGCTGCTTGCGATCCTAAGTTCAAAGACTACGCCATCTATGAGCATTGCCTGCCTTTCAACGTCAGCCGCGCCTACGATGAGGCCCGTGGGATCCTGCACCCCCGGATCTGGACCGACAAACGTGACCTTGAGATGTGGGAACAGCTGCAAGGCTAACCCGCGATCCCCCAGCAATAGGAGCCGTCCATGCCCTATGATTACGCCCCCTTTCCTTACGTTGCCCCTCCGGGACTGACTGGGCCAGAACCCCGCCACCCCGTGGCCATCGTCGGCGCAGGGCCCATTGGCCTCGCGATGGCCATTGATCTGGCCCAACACGGCATCAAATCCGTTGTGCTTGATGACAACAATGTCGTCTCGGTTGGCTCACGCGCGATCTGCTGGGCCAAACGCACGCTTGAGATTTTTGACCGTCTGGGCGTGGGCGACCGGATGCTGGAAAAGGGCGTGACCTGGAAAGTGGGCCGCCAGTTCTTTGGCCGCGACGAAGTCTATAACTTCGATCTTTTGCCAGAGCCGGGGCACAAATACCCCGCCTTCATCAACCTGCAGCAATACTACGTCGAACAATACCTGGTGGAACGGGCGCAAGAGTTGCCCGACCTGATTGATCTGCGCTTTCTCAACAAGGTCACAGACCATGCCGACAATGGCGATCATGTGGTCCTCAGCGTTGAGACACCCGATGGCCCCTACACCTTAGAGGCCGAGTATTACATCGCTTGCGAGGGCGCAGGCTCCCCCACACGCAAGCGTATGGATTTGACTTTTGAGGGCCAGACTTTCGAAGAACATTTCTTGATCGTCGATGTCGAAATGGAAACCTCGCCCTTTGGCGACCATGAGATCCCTGAGCGTTGGTTTTGGTTCGCCCCACCCTTCCATGAGGGCCAATCAGCGCTGCTGCACAAACAGCCCGACAACATCTACCGGATCGACCTTCAGCTGGGGCCAGAGACGGACCCCAAAGAGGAAGCGACCGAAGAAAAGGTTCTGCCCCGGATCAAGGCCATCGTAGGCGATGCCCCTTTCCGATTGGATTGGATGAGCGTCTATAAATTCCGCTGCGCCAAGCTGGAGCGTTTCGTGCACAACCGCGTGCTCTTTGTCGGCGACAGCGCCCATGTGGTCAGCCCTTTTGGCGCACGTGGCGGCAACGGTGGCATCCAGGATGTGGACAACATCGGCTGGAAACTCGCCGCCGTCCTGAACGGCGACGCTCCTGCCACACTGATCGAAACCTACAACGAAGAACGCAGCCACGGCTCTGCCGAAAACATCCTGAATTCCGCGCGCGCCACCAATTTCATGACGCCAAAGTCTGAAATTGAAATGCTGTTCCGCAATGAGGTTCTGAACCTGGCGGGCGCACATCCCTTTGCACGCAAGCTGATCAATTCCGGCAGGCTATCGCACCCCTGCTCGCTCAGCGGGATGCAGTTGCAGACCCCCGGCGACGCGCCAATCTCTCCCGGTCAGCCCATCCCGGATGCGCCGCTGAAGGGTGACGCTGGCCCAACCTGGCTGGTGCAAGAGGCGCAAGGCGCATTCGTTCTTTTGGCCTTTGGCGACACCGCCCTGCCACAGATCGACGGGATCGCACGGATCGGCATCGATGGCACACATAGCTATCCCTGTTTTGCAGATACCGACGGGCACGCCGCTGCCCGCTATGGCCACGACCATGTCTATCTGCTGCGCCCGGATGGGCATGTTTGTGCGGTCTTCCCATCACCGGATGCGGCCCATATCAAAGAGGCTTTTGCCCGCGCCAAAGGAGGTTTGCTATGATCCTTGAAGACAAGCTTGGCGCCGATGGCGACGCCTTTTATCACGCCCTGATGGATATCCACGAGGGGCTGAGCGAAAGCGAAAGCCACGCGCTGAATGCGCGTCTGGTCCTGATCATGGCCAACCAGATCGGCGACCTGGAGACCTTAAAGCACCTTTTGAACGCATCCAGAGAGCCTGTGACCCCCGCCAGCTGAGCGAATTCGGCGGTCGAAGATTCGAAACATCGTGGCAATTGCGGCACTCAACCGTACCATTGACGATCGTCAGCGGCCCTCGTGACGCATTTTACAATTCGGGCCCGCCACACATCATCCCTCCGCTTTTGGCCTGCCTGCGCAACCGCCAAAGGACAGATCGCCGCCACTGTTTGCTTGCCAGCGACATCGCGCAGCACACAAACGGCGTTTGTTGAGAAATTCCACCCCGAGCAATACGATGCCAGCGCCTGAGCGCGGCGCACCCCCATGGCATACGGCAAGCTGCGCTTATCTTGTCGCGTCGTCCAAGCACCAACAAAAATTGACAACTTCCCGTGAGAGGCTTGACCTGACGGCTGACTGTGTTTGACTGTTTCCCGCGCTTCTTAAGAAGCTGAAAAATAAATGCAGGAAAGCTGCATCACCTACCGGTCGCGTGGAGAAGCCGCGGCCAACAACAGAGAGGAAGAACAATGAGTTTTCTGACACGCACGGGTAAGCCTTTGCCGCAGTCCATCTTGGACAGTGCCGAAGCCGCCAAAAAAGACCCGGTCAACCGCCGGGAATTCCTGGCCCTATCGACCGCCTTTGGTGCGACAGCGGCCACAGCCTATTCCATGATCGGCATGGCACGCCCTGCCAACGCGGCTGCACATGCCAACAAGCAAATGGGTGGCACCGTCCGCATCCAGCAAGAAGTGCGCGCGCTGAAAGACCCCCGCACCTATGACTGGTCCCAGATCGCCAACTTCTCCCGCGGCTGGCTGGAATATCTGGCGACCTATGAGAACGACGGTACATTCTCACCCGCCCTGCTGGAAAGCTGGGAAGTGAACGATGACGCGACCGTCTACACGCTGAACGTCCGCAAAGGCGTCAAGTGGAACGACGGCTCCGACTTTACCGCCGAAGACGTGGCGCGCAACATCACTGGCTGGTGTGACAAGACGCTCGAAGGCAACTCAATGGCGGGCCGCTTTGCCACGCTGATCGACGCGGACACAAATCAGGCCATCGACGGCGCGATTGAGGTTGTGGACAGCCACACCGTGAAACTCAACCTGCCTGCCTCTGACATCACGCTGATCGCTGGCATGGCTGACTATCCTGCCGCCATCGTACCTGCTAGCTATGATGCCGCTGATCCGCTGGCAAACCCAGTGGGCACCGGCCCCTACCTGCCAGAATCCCTGGAAGTGGGCGTGAAAGCCGTCTTGACCCGCAACGAAGGCCACACCTGGTGGGGTGCCGAAGTGACAGGCGGACCCTTCATGGACCGCGTTGAATTCATTGACTACGGCACAGATCCAGCAGCCTGGGTTGCAGCGGCAGAAGCCGACGAAGTGGATGCGCAGTATTCCGTCGAAGGCGAATACATCGACATCATGTCCCTGCTCGATGGCTGGGTAGAGCACGAGATCGCCACTGCGGCGACCATCGTCATCCGTCCCAACCAGCTGGCCGAAGTCGACGGCATGCAGCCCTACGCAGACAAGCGCGTCCGCCAGGCGATCTCCATGGCCGTGGACAACAGCGTTCTGCTGGAACTGGGCTACTCCGGTCGCGGCATCCCAGCCGAAAACCACCACGTTGGCCCAATGCACCCAGAATACGCAGAGCTGCCAGCGCGCAAGGTAGACCCAGCAGCGGCAAAAGCCCTGATGGACGAGGCTGGCATGGCCGACTTTGAGCACGAGCTGATGTCCATCGACGACGCTTGGCGCAAAGACACCACCGATGCGGTGGCCGCTCAGCTGCGTGACGCGGGCATCAAAGTCAAGCGGACCATCCTGCCTGGCTCCACCTTCTGGAACGACTGGGCAAAATATCCGTTCAGCTCCACCAACTGGAACCACCGTCCCCTTGGCGTACAAATCTGGGCCCTGGCCTATCGCTCTGGCGAAGCTTGGAACGAGTTTGGCTGGGCCAACGCCGACTTCGACGCCCTGCTGTCAGAAGCTCTTGCCACAGCTGACGTCGAAAAGCGCCGCGCCATCATGGCCAAAGGCGAGGCGATGATCCAAGAGGAAGGTGTGACCATCCAGCCGTACTGGCGTTCTCTGTATAACCACACCAAAGAAGGTCTGGTTGGCGCAGAACACCACATCAGCTTTGAGATCCGTCCAGCCGCAATCGCCTGGACCGGCGACGCGTAAGCGTTTTCCATCTCAACAATCAGAAAGGGCCGCGTCTGACGCGGCCCTTTTTCTTGGCCGCCCCAAACAGCCCCTGCACCCTCACAAACAGAACCCTACAGACGCCAAAACGCGCCACCCCGGGCTTCATCTTTCCACTACAACTCACAGCAAGCGATCCACCCGTGCACCGCCTGCGGCCCCCATCGAACCGGTCTCGGCTGCAACGCCGCTCAACACGCCTCACGTAATTTGAAGCGCTGAATTTTCCCTGTCGCCGTCTTGGGCAACGCGTCGACGAAGGCAATCCAGCGGGGGTATTTCCACAGCCCCACCGCCTGCTTCACGTGTTCTTTCAGCTCAGCACGCAACGCGTCACTCCCCGCGCCTGTTTGCAGCACGACAAAGGCCTTGGGCTTGTCCAGCCCCTCGGCATCCTGTTGGGCCACAACAGCAGCCTCCAGCACCTGAGGATGGCTGACAAGCGCGCCTTCAACTTCAAAGGGGGACAACCAGATGCCGGAAACCTTGAACATGTCATCGGTGCGTCCACAATAAACCAACCGACCATCTGCCCGCCGCTCATATTTGTCCCCTGTTCGGGTCCAAACCCCCTCAAATGTGGCGCGGCTCTTGTCCCGTTGGTTCCAATAGCAACTGGCAGAGGACGCCCCCTCAACCAAAAGCTCTCCGATCTCGCCCACCGCTGTTTCCTCCCCCGCCTCGTTCACAAGGCGCAGGTTAAACCCCGGCACAGCGACCCCGGATGTGCCATAGACATAATCATCGGGCTGATTGCTCAGAAAAATGTGCAACATCTCGGTTGAGCCGACGCCGTCCAGGATCGGCGTACCTGTATGCGCCTCCCACCGGGAGCCGATGTTCTCGGGCAGCGCCTCTCCGGCAGAAATGCACAGCCGCAAGGGCACCTGGGGCGGCGCAGTACGGTCCATTTCGGCGACCATCCCAGCATAAAGCGTTGGCACCCCGAAAAAGATCGTCGGCTGGTGCCGCTCAAGCGTCTCAAGCATCGCCTGCGGTGTCGGGCGGCTGGCATAAAGAATGCTCGTCGCGCCGACCGACAAAGGAAAGCTCAGCTCATTTCCCAACCCATAGGCGAAAAAGAACTTAGCCGCAGAAAGCACAACATCCTCTTCGCGTATCCCCAAGACCTGCGCGCCGTAGGTATCTGCTGTGGCCTGCAGAGCCGAATGCACATGCACCACGCCTTTGGGCTGCCCTGTGGAGCCAGAGGAATAAAGCCAGAAGGCGGGCTCATCCGGGCTGGCCGCTTGCGTGCCCACAACAGGCGCGCCCTCAATAAAGTCATCAAAGCCCACAGCGCCCTCAGGTGCTGCGCCAATGACCACGACGTGACGCAGATAGGGGTTGTCAGCAAGCACGGGTTCCACAACCGGCCACAACGGTGCTGAGACGAAAAGAACCGCGGCACGGCTGTCTTGCAGGATCGCGTCATAGATGGGCGTCGCCAACAAAGTATTCAGCGGGATTGGCACAACACCGGTTTTGATCGCGCCCCAAAAGATCTGAGGGAATTCGATCTGATCCAACACCAAAAGCGCGGCCCGTTCTTCTGGCCGCACGCCCGCCCGTTGCAGCGCGCCCGCAACCTGTCCTGCCCCCTGCGCCATCTGCGCAAAGGTCATCGTTCGGCCTGTTTCAGCCTCGCAATAGGCCACTTTATCGCCACGGCCCTCAGCCAAATGGCAATCAACGAAAAAGGTGGCCGCGTTGGACTTCACAGATACCATGTTGCTTCACTCGCTGCGTTCTGAGCCTTCATAAGTTCACGCAATGCGCGAACTCATACCGCATACCCCGCAAGGGGTGATGTGAAAAGAGGATGTTGGGCGGCGAGGCCCGGCAAGGATTTCAAACGCCGCCAAAGGTCTGAAATCAGGCAGCACCGCTCCCCAAAATGCACACCCACAAAATGCGCAGCCCCCAGTCGGGTAGCGCACATGCTGGTCAGCGCAACGCAGCCTGCGGTAGGAGAAAAGTGGTGGCGTTAGGTGGACTTGAACCACCGACCTAACGATTATGAGTCGTTCGCTCTAACCAACTGAGCTATAACGCCATCGGCGTGCGTGCTATTCCAGCGCCGGGTCAGCGTCAAGTCGAAATCACCGATATTGGCAGCTGTTGGTGCAAACCATCTCCAAAACCTTCGCCCTTTCCCGCCCTGTCCCCCGAATGCCACAAAATGGCCAACAACCTAGGCGATGTTGCCCCCTGTTAAGGCCAGGTTAAACAGTGCGAATGCAGGATGATCCGGTGACAGCAGCAAGCCCAACAGTCTTCTGCCCCCCTTCGAACGCGGGGTCGCGGGATGACGATTCCGACACCCAGATGTCGCAAACAGGCCAAAAATGCCCACAAATGGCGCATTTTGCCAAGCATTGCTTGTCGATAATTGTCAGACTTTTGATCAAATCAGGAATGCTGCCCACACTCCGAGAAACCCATGTGCGCCAAGGCTTCACCTTTGATGTTGGCCTGGCCAACTGCGCGCATCAGCGTGCGCTCTATGTGGCAACAGCATCCACTTAAGCGGGGAGGACAGACCATGACCACATCTCAGGCAACACTGCGCACCGTCAGCATTCAACACGCGCCAAGTAACGCGGCCCTCTTTGCCGGCGTTGAATGCGGCGTGCGATTGGAAGCGACCCAAGCCGCGTGGATGCGCCAGACATTTGCGCAAAATGTCCACCGGCTGAGGCCTGCGCGTGCGGCAACGGACGCTCCTGTCCTCAAACTCGCCTTACCAGCGAATGATAACATGGCACCCTGGACGCCCTGACGCCCCAGCCCGCCAAAGGCGACGTTGTTGCGCTTTAATGTGCGGGCGCGCTCACCGCATCAAGAAGGCTGCGGCCGCCATCCACAACGATCACACCACCGGTCATAAACCCTGAGCTTTCTGCCGCCAGATATTGCACCGTCTCGCACAATTCTGTGGGGGCCGCGATGCGGCCAAGCGGTGTATGTTCGCGAATGTCATCCCGCCATTCGCGGTTCTCCGCAACCGTCGCCTGAAGCGATCCGCTCATCACAGAGCCAAAGGAAATAGCATTCACGCGAATGCGGTGTGGTGCCAGCACCAACGCCATCGAACGTGTCATTTGCTGGACCGCCGCCGCCGCGATTGAATACCCCATCAACTCAGGCTGGATTTGGTTCGCGGAAATAGAGCTTAGGTTGATGATTGAACCGACCTGCCCTTCTTCTTTACCCTCGGCCTGCTTCATCATCCGCTTGGCCACATATTGCGACAGATGCAGCGCTGTCATCAGGTTCTGATCAAGCAGGGTTTGCACCGACGTGTCTTCCACATCCAATGCATCTGTCGGCAACAGCTGGCGTGAGGCATTCACCAAGATGTCCACTTGGTCAAACGCATCAATGGTGGCCGATACCAGGTTGGCGATGGTCAGACGCTGCCGCAAATCGCCTGCGAAGGTGCGTATGGGGCCATCCTCCGGCGCGTCGCCCAGGGCCTCAACCAGTGCTTTTTCATTCGCGTCCGCGCCCATGACATTAGCGCCTTTGTCGGCCAGATGCCGGGCAATAGACAGCCCGATGCCCGTCGCGGCCCCTGTGACGATGGCTGTTTTTCCCTGAACTGAAAATGACATACGTCTTTTCCTATCTCCTAGGGCCTGCGCCCTTAGCGGCGCGGCTTGGTCGGTCGCGTCGCATGAAACAGCTTGAACCGGGCATCCCCACCAATCTCTTCAACCTGCGCAAACCATTTTTTGAGCTCGGCCTCATAGGGCAGATGCCGGTTGGCCACCATCCACAGATGCCCCCGAGAAGACAGGATACGCGCCGCTGTTGCAACAAAAGCTTGGCCAATCTGCGGCTCAGCCGCCCGGCCCGTGTGAAACGGAGGGTTCATAACCACCGCATCCAGCTTGTGCGGCGGCGCCCATGTGGTGGCATCCGTCCAATGGTACTTGGCCCGCGCATCAGGCACATTCCGCTTGGCGCATTCAAGGGCGATGTGGCTCGCTTCTACCAGATGGACATTCTGCACATCCGCCCGCGTCAGCACATGCGCAGACAAATAGCCCCACCCGGCCCCCAAATCCGCCACCTGAGCTCCAAGTTTGTCGGGCAAGGCATCCACCAACAGCGCGGATGCCAGATCAACGTCGTCTGCGGAAAAAACACCCGGAGCGGTCCAGAACCCGCCATCCGTCTGGGCGGGCCCCTGCGCCCAATCGGCAAAGAAATCTGCGGCGGGTTCGGAAAACCAAAACAATTTGCCATGCGCTTTCGTCACAGCAGCGGACACCGTTACACGGGCCTTCATCGCCTTGTAGATTGAATCTACACCGTCGGTCTTTTGCCCATCAATGATGATCACACCATCGGTGTTGGCGCAGGCCTCTGCGATCAGGGCGCGGGCCTCTGACTTGGCGCGGGGCAAACACACAACACTCGCCGCATAAGGGCCCAGCGGCGTCTGATGCACCTGGTAGCCGCGGTTTGACCAAGCCTCACAGAACGGTTTGAAATCATGGATGATGTCGCAGCGCGCGGCCTCCAGCCCAGCCAAATCCGCATCAACGGGCGGTCGGATCACCGCAATCCGCCCCTCATCCGGCAGGTCCAGCCCATCACCAGACAGGGCGACCTGCAACCGTGCATCAATCACGTGCTAGTCTTCTTTTTCCATGGTGCACTGCAACGGGTGCTGATGGCGGCGCGCAAAATCCATCACCTGTGCCACCTTGGTTTCAGCGATCTCATGGCTAAAGACACCGACCACAGCGATGCCTTTCTTATGCACAGTCAGCATAATCTCAAACGCTTGCGCGTGGTTCAGCCCAAAGAACCGTTCCAACACATGAACGACAAACTCCATCGGCGTGAAATCATCATTCAGCAACAAGACCTTATAAAGCGGTGGCCGCTTGGTCTTGGGCTTTGTTTTGGTCAGGACGCCGGTTTCGCCGTCGTCATCTTCTGACCGGTCTGCCATCATATGCTGATCAAGGCGCATTGCTGCTCCGACGGATTTGAGTGGATGTAGTGAGTCGCGTTCCGCGTTATATAACCCCTGACAGGGTTTAGAAAAGAGGTTTGCTAAGCATGGCAACACCGCTCACCGCCATTGGGCTGGATGCGGACGACACACTTTGGCAAAATGAACGGTTCTTTGCGATGACCCAGGACCACTTTGCCGATCTGCTAAGCGCGCATTCGGACAAGGACCATCTCATGGCCCGGCTGCTGGCGGCAGAGCGGCGGAATTTGCCGCATTATGGCTTTGGGATCAAAGGCTTCACCCTTTCCATGATCGAAACCGCGATTGAGGTGACAGAGGGCAAAGTGCCTGCCAAAGTCATCTCAGAAATCCTGGATGCCGGTCGCGATATGCTGTCACATCCCATAGAATTGCTGCCCCATGTGGAGCGTACAATTGACGCACTTGGCCGGACCCACAAATTGATCCTGATCACCAAAGGCGATCTGTTGGACCAAGAGCGCAAGCTGGCCCAGTCGGGCCTCAGGGATCGTTTTGACGCGATAGAGATTGTCTCGCAGAAAACGGCTGCGGTTTATGCCGATATTTTTACCCGACACGGCACCGGTGCAGATCAGGGGCTTATGGCCGGAAACTCCATGGCCTCAGATGTGGTGCCGATGATCGCGGCGGGCGGTTTTGGCGTTTATGTCCCACATCAGCTCAGCTGGGCCATTGAACATGCAGAGCCGCCCCTACATTCGGACCGATTTGCTGAGCTTTCAGACCTTGGTGGCCTGCCCGATTACGTCGCGCAAATCAGCCAATGAAAGCGCGAAGCGCGCCGCCACAATCCTGACACATTGCCGCCACATTCGCCTTGGTAGTAGGCGGCAATTGCTGCGCCGCAACATCTGGACAAAAGCAAAACTTCTTTTCCGGTAATTCCCTTTTATCCAAGGGTTTATCGAAAACCCGATCTGTGTTACGTTCCTTTCATAAATAAAAAATGGCCAGCCAAAAAATTGGCGGTCTGAGGCAGAAAAAGGCAGTTTCATCATGAAGGCGCGGCGTATTCCGTCGGCCCGGTTTGGGCTATTTTTCGCAGCTGCAATTTGGCTAATTATTGTGGTTCCGCTCAGCGCGATTGCGGCGCCCTATGCCGCTTACGTGATGGATGCCCGAACGGGCAAAGTCTTGCACGCGCGAAATGCCGACACGCGCTTGCATCCCGCGTCGCTGACAAAGATGATGACGCTTTACGTGGCGTTTCAGGCAATTGAGCGGGGTGAGATATCGCTCGATAGCAAGGTCACAGTGTCCAAAAAGGCCGCCGCAGAACCGCCCAGCAAACTGGGCCTGCGCGCAGGACAACGCATCAAGCTGCGCTATCTGATCCGCGCTGCTGCGGTGAAGTCAGCCAATGATGCCTCAACTGCCATTGGTGAAGCCATCAGCGGCTCTGAGGCACGCTTTGCCCGCCGCATGAACCGCACCGCCAAGGCTTTGGGGATGACCCGCACCACCTTCAAGAACATGCATGGGTTGACCGAAGCAGGCCACCTGTCGACCGCGCGCGATATGTCGATCATGGGGCGGCACCTGCTTTATGATTATCCGCAGTATTACAACCTGTTCTCACGCATCACAGCCGATGCAGGCGTGCGCAAGGTCAGCCACACCAACCGCCGCTTCTTGAATTCCTACAAAGGGGCTGATGGGATCAAAACAGGCTATACCCGCGCTGCTGGTTTCAACCTCACCGCCTCTGCCGAGCGGGGCAAAGAGCGCATTATCGTTACTGTCTTTGGCGGCAAATCAACAACCTCCCGCAATGCCAAGGTGGCTGAGCTGATGGACCTTGGCTTCCGCCGCGCCCCTTCCCGCGCCCCGTTGCGCAAACCGCAAAAGCCGGTCTATGCGGGCGAGGATTTGGCCCCAACGCAACCCGCCACTGTCCCAGGCTCCGTGGCCGGCGGGAAAGGCAAAACCATCCGCTTGGTTGGCGCAGTCAAAACCTCCAAACGGCCCAAGCTGCGGCCAGGGGCAAAAGCGCCTCAGCTGATCGCAGCGGCCCAGGATCCCCTGGTTTCAAACGCCGACATCACAGCCGCCTTGAAAGAGGCCGTCGCCACCCCGCAAGCTGTTGCTACCACAGAAACTGTCGCACCGCCCAAGCCTGCGGTCACCCTCGCCTCAGCGGGCGCATCCGTCCGACCCGCATTGCGACCCAAAAGATTGGCGCAGGCTGTGCCCAGCCAGAAGCAGGTTGTCACTCAGGAAGTTGTCACAAGGATCTCCACCTCCGGTGGACGGCATTGGGGCGTGAACGTCGGGCGCTATCCAAGTCGCTACGCGGCGGAGAAGATCCTGTTGAAAACTGCGCTCGCGGAAATGGCGACGCTTGATGGATCGTTGCGCAAGGTGGTGCGCCGTCCACAGGGGTTTGACGCCAATTTCCTAGGGATGACCCGTGAAACCGCTGATCTGGCCTGTCGCCGTCTGGCTGCGCGCAACATTTCGTGCTTCATGATCGGCCCCGGCTAACAGGCCTGCTGCGCCTCTTTCTTTATCCAGCGGACAAAAGCCTTAACCGATTGCCGTAACACACCCGGTTTGGTGACGATGTGATACCCCGCCTGCGGTGTTTCTTCCATATGCAGCACGCGCAGCCGTCCCGCCGCGATATCGCGTTCCACAAAGGTGCGGACAGTGACGGCCACCCCCTGCCCGTCGCGGGCGCCATCCAGCAACAGGTTTCCGGGCACCTGCAAGAACCCCTTGGCCATCTTGGGCACGCCAAAACGCGCCAGCCAACGTGTGCTTTCTGAGGTGCCGAACTCTTCTAGCCAGGGGAAATCGGCCAACTGCTCCAACCTGTCAAACGGCGCATCGCCTACCAAGGACGGAGCCGCGACAACGACCATGGGGGATTGCACCAGCATCTCGGCCTCTACCCCCGGCCAAGGGCCCTCCCCATAGCGCAAAGCGACGTCAATGCCGTCAGCGGTCAGCGCCACCACATTGGCGGATGGGTCAATCATCAAATCGACCTGCGGATGCGCGGCACGAAATTTGGGCAACCGTGGCATCAGCCAGGACGCGGCAAAGGTAGGCGTAGTGGAAATATGGAGCGGCCGCGCCTCTTGCTCACCCGTGATGTCCGCGACCACATGCGCCATGTCACCGAAACTTTGCAGCAACACCTGCGACAACCGTTCGCCATCTTCGGTCAAGGTCATGCTGCGCCCCGATCGATCCACCAGCGCAGCGTCGAGGTGTTTTTCCAAACTACGCAACTGCTGGCTGATGGCCGCATGGCTGACGCCAAGCGCCTCCCCTGCGGCAACAACATTGCCGGTTTGCGCAAAGGCGGCAAAGGCTCTTAGCCCTGAAAGCGGCGGCAGGCTGCGCCAATCCATATTAAATCTCAGCTTACATAATGAGAATTACGATGACTCGCATTATTCCCATTTTTACTCACATATAAAGGCACAAACTTCAGCCGAAAGGAAAGATCATGTTAAATATCTTTGCCACCACCTTTATGACCGCAACCCGCAGCGGCTGTGTCGAAATGCGCGAAGTCCGCCCTGCAAAAGACACTTCACGCCGCCGCTGGCTGCGCGGGCCCAAGACGGTTTGCGTTGATCCAAGCAAGCTCTGAACCCACCTGAAAGAGCAGACAGATGTCAGACACGCCCACCTCTCTCCCCCAACTGCGGCGCATGGATCAGGCAACAAATGCCATGATCCTGAAATGGATCGCTTCGATCTTTCAGATCCTGGGCTATTCCGCCACCGCATTCGCGGTCACACCGTTGAACGTCTATTTTTTTCTGGCCGGTTTGGTTGGATGGTTCATCGTTGGCGTGCTCTGGCGCGACAAGGCCATCATGTTGATCCACATGGTGGCCTTGGCCGCAATGGCGGCAGGGTTGGCAAGCAGCTAGAGCGGTCTTGGGGTTTGCCCTGGCCCTACCGCGTCACCAGCCGGTACAAATGCCATGTCGCATGTCCAAGGACAGGCATGGCAACAAACAACCCCAAGAATAAGGGCAACATCGCTAACAAAGTGACCAGTGCGATAAAGATGCCCCACAGGATGTAGGGCACCGCTGCCCCCCGCACCGCAGCGATGGAGCGCAACAGCGCGCTGACAAAATCCACATCGCGGTCCAGCAGCATCGGCATGCCCAACACGCTGATCGCAAACACAAAGAGCGCGAAACCCGCCCCGACCGCACTGCCAAAGCCCAGCATTGTCAGGCCTTCGGTGGTTAGAAAGATCTCCAATGAGGATGACACCCGCGTCATTGGGGACAAGCCCATGAACAGCGCAAAGATCATGTGGCCCAAAAAGAACCAAAACAAAAAGGTGACCACAATGATGGCGGACAACCAGGGCAATTGCCCCACGCGCAGGGCCCAAACATGCGCGAAAACAGGACCAAAGCGCGTATCGCCCCCTTCGGCTCGCCGGATGCTGAGCTCATAGAACCCAACCGCTGCCAGCGTGCCGACCAAGGGAAAACCCATCACGGCCAGGATCAGCCAGAAGGTATGCCCGGTGGCGTAGGTGATCCAGGCCATCAGCAGGCCTGTCACGACAAAGAAACTGGCAAACGCCAACCCTGCCGCAGGCATCGCGGTGAAATCTTGCCAACCCAAGCGCAGCGCGGTGCGGAAATCCGCGCCTGTGGGCGCGCGGACGGGCGGGGGCCCATGTGGTTTATCAGTCATGAGGACAGTATGCCGCAGGCTGCGCAACCTCGGAAATGATCTGGATCAAGTCGGCACGCGGCAGCAACAGGCTTCAGGTTGCCGCCTGCAGCAGGGTGCGGGTGTAATCCGTCTGCGGGCGGTCATAGAGATCTTCGGTGGTGCCGTATTCAACCACGTCACCCCGTTTCATCACCAACACCTTGTGGGACATGGCACGCACCACTTTCAGGTCATGGCTGATGAACAGATAGGCCAGCCCATATTTGCGCTGCAATGCGCGCAACAGCTCAACGATTTGCACCTGAACCGTCATATCCAGCGCTGAGGTCGGCTCATCCAACACCAGCAGCCGGGGACGCAAGACCATGGCACGTGCAATCGCGATCCGCTGCCGCTGCCCGCCCGAGAATTCATGCGGATACCGGTCCATGGTCGCAGGGTCGAGGCCGACTTCTTCCATCACCTCATGCACCAGCGCACGTTGATCGCGGTTCGGGTCCACGTTGTGAATATTCAACCCTTCGGAGATGATCTGAAAACAGGTCATGCGCGGGCTGAGGGAGCCGAAGGGATCCTGAAACACAATCTGCATGTCCTTGCGCAGCCGCCGCAATTCACGCGTGGACCACCGCCGGATGTCTTGATCCAGAAAGGTGATCCCACCCTCAGACGCAATGAGCCGCATAATGGCCAGCGCAAGCGTTGTCTTGCCAGAACCGGATTCGCCCACGATCCCTAGCGTTTCGCCCGCACGCACCGACAGGGTCGCGTCATTTACGGCCTTTACGTGCCCGACAGTGCGGCGCAAAAGCCCCTGCTGGATGGGAAACCAAACCTTCAAATGATCTGTGCTTACGATCTCTTCTGCGCGTTCAGGCACCGGTTCTGGTTGGCCCGTCGGCTCCGCCTCAAGCAGTTTACGGGTATAAGGATGTGCCGGGTTTTCAAAGATGGCCTGAGTTGGCCCCTGCTCCACAATCTCACCCTGTTGCATCACGCAAACGCGGTCCGCGATGCGACGCACGATGCCAAGATCATGGGTGATGAACAAAAGCCCCATGCCCTCGCTCTGTTTTAGCTCGGCCAGCAGATCAAGGATCTGCGCCTGGATGGTCACATCAAGCGCTGTGGTCGGCTCATCTGCAATCAGCACATCGGGCTTATTGGCCAGCGCCATGGCGATCATCACGCGCTGGCGTTGCCCGCCAGACAATTGATGCGGATAGGCGGACAGCCGTGTTTCGGCATCCACAATCCCGACTTTGGTCAACAGCTCAAGGATGCGCCCCCGCGCCGCCTCACCGACCACCCCCTGATGCAGGGCAAGGCTCTCTCCCAGTTGCTTTTCGATCGTGTGCAGCGGGTTGAGCGATGTCATCGGCTCTTGGAAGATAAAGGAAATGTCGTTGCCACGCACCTTGCGCAACAGGGCGTCATCCGCCCCGATCATCTGCTGACCATCATAGGTGACGGAGCCTGAAACCTCAGCACTGTCGCCCAGCAAGGACACCGTAGACAGCGCAGAGACTGATTTACCGGAACCAGATTCGCCAACCAGCGCCACCGTCTCACCCCGTTCCACCGCGAAGGAAACGCCTTTCACCGCTTCGCTCAGCTTGCCATCCTGACGGAAGGCCACCCGCAGGTTTTTCACATCCAACAGCGCTGTCACGAAAAGGTCTTTCTTGGGTCGAACGCGTCGCGGATGCCTTCAAAGATGAAGACCAGCAACGACAGCATGATGGCAAAGGTAAAGAATGCCGTGAAACCCAGCCACGGTGCCTGAAGGTTCTGGGTGGCCTGCAACGTCAGCTCACCCAGCGACGGGGCAGAGGACGGCAGGCCAAAGCCCAGATAGTCCAGGATCGCCAGGGTTGAGATGGTGCCGGTGATGATAAAAGGCAGCATGGTCAGGGTCGCCACCATCGCGTTGGGCAGCATATGGCGGAACATGATCGTCACATTCCCAACCCCCAAGGCCCGCGCCGCACGAACGTATTCCAGGTTCCGGGCGCGCAGGAATTCAGCCCGCACCACCCCCACCAGTGACGTCCAACTAAAGAGCACCAGCAAAAACACCAACAGCCAGAAACTGCGCCCCAGGATCGCGAACATGATGATGATGACATATAGCGACGGGGTGGAGGACCAGATCTCAATGATCCGTTGAAAGATGAGGTCAAGCCATCCGCCAAAAAACCCCTGCACCGCCCCCGCGATCACCCCGATCAGAGAGGCAAGCCCGGTTACGATAAGCGTAAACAGGATCGACAAGCGAAAACCGTGAATGACGCGGGCCATCACATCGCGTTTCGTCCCGTCTGTACCCAGCCAGTTCTGCTCATTCGGTGGCAGAGGGGCCGCACCTGGGCGATCCACTGCGGTGTTGTAGGAATAGGGAATGATGGGCCAGACCGTCCAACCCTTGGCGATCTCTTCGCCCTCAATCACGCCGTCTGCGGCATCTTCGATATAGGCTTCGGGATCGTCAAAACACAGATCCAGCCCGCCCGTGACGATCAAACACTCCACCTCAGGGTCGCGGTACACGGCCTCTGTCTGGAAATCGCCACCGAACTCAGTCTCAGCGTAGAAGTTGAAGATCGGCATGTAATACTCCCCGCGATAGTTCACGAGGATCGGTTTGTCGTTGGCCACAAACTCAGCCATGAGGGAGATGCCAAAGAGCACCGCGAAAATCCACAAGCTCCAATAGGCCCGACGGTTGCGCTTGAAGTTGCGCCAGCGGCGTTGGTTCAACGGAGACAACGCCATCAGCCCTCCCTCCGTTCAAAATCAATACGTGGATCAACCAGAACATACATCAGGTCCGACAGGATGCCGACCAGCAGGCCGATAAGACCAAAGATGAAAAGCGTTCCAAACACGATGGGGTAATCCCGTGCGACCGCGGCCTCAAACCCCAACCGTCCCAAACCATCAAGTGAGAAGATGGTTTCAATGATCAGCGACCCCCCAAAGAAAACGCCAATAAACACCGCCGGGAACCCGGCAATCACGATCAACATCGCATTGCGAAACACATGGCCATAAAGCACCTGCCGCTCTGACAGCCCCTTGGCCCGCGCGGTCATGACGTAGTGTTTCTTGATCTCATCCAGAAAGCTGTTCTTGGTCAGCAGGGTCAGCGTGGCAAAGGCACTGATGGTAGAGGCCAGAACCGGCAGTGTGATGTGCCAGAAATAGTCACCGATCTTACCCAGCAAAGACAGCTCTTCGAAGTTGTCAGATGTCAGCCCCCGCAGCGGGAAGATTTGGAAATAGGACCCCCCGCGAAAAGCACCAACAGCATAATGGCAAAGAGAAACCCAGGGATCGCATAGGCCACGATGATGGCACCCGAGGTCCAGGTATCAAAGCTGGTCCCGTCCTTGATCGCTTTGCGAATGCCCAGCGGGATCGACACCAGGTAGGCAATCAACGTGGACCACAGCCCCAGGGTGATGGAGACGGGCAGCTTTTCCTTGATCAGATCAATAACCCCGATTGAGCGGAAATAGCTCTCTCCGAAATCCAGCCGCATGTAGTTCCACATCATGTTGAGGAACCGCTCAACGGGCGGTTTGTCAAAGCCAAACTCACGCTCAAGCTCTTCAATGAACTCCGGCGGCAGGCCCCGCGCGCCGACATAGGTTTCATCGCCCGTGGGCAATTCTGTATCGCCTGCATCATTGCCAGGCCCCGCGAAACCGCCAAAGACGTCGCCGCCCCCTTGGATACGGGCGATGGCCTGTTCCACCGGGCCTCCGGGTACAAATTGGACCAGCGCGAAGTTGATCAGCATGATGCCAACCAGTGTTGGAACAATCAGCAATAGCCTTCGAAGGATGTAGGCGCCCATGGGTGTGGCTTACCTCAATGCGCCAGCTTCGCGCAGGGCCGTAGCCTTGTCCGCGTTGTACCACCAGAAATCGAGATAGCCCAAAGCGTAGGCCGGTATCGTTTCGGGATGTTCAAACTGATCATAATAAGCGACCCAATGGGCATCGTTGTACCAAAGCGGGATCATAAAGAACTCATGCCGCAGTGCCCGGTCCAAGGCCACAAGGGTGACATCGGTTTCTTCCTTGGTCTCCATCCGCTGAGAGGCTTCGATGATTTCATCGACCAGCGGACTTGCCAGACCGGCAGGGTTGAAGACGGAAAAGGCAGCCGCCTCTGATCCATAAGCCTGCTGCAGACCGCCGCCTGTGCTGAGGAAAGGGATATACCGGTCAAAGACCAGATCGTAGTCACGATCCCGTTCAAGGGTTGTGTACTGCGCGGCGTCGACCTTTTCCAACACGGCTTCGATGCCCATCGTTTCAAGGTTTGAGATGAAATTCTCAACCACCGCAGAGAGGGTCGCAGACCCCGATGCGTTCAACAGGAAGGTGAGCTTTAGCGGATCGCCTGCCGCATTGCGGCGCTTGCCATCATCGCCAACGGCCCATCCTGCAGCATCCAACAGCTTCATGGCTCGGCGGATGTTACGTCTGTCCAACAAACGGTCCGCGCTGGAGGTATGCGGCATCCGCGCCTCTGAGGTCAGCATCTCTTCTGGCACCAAATCACCAAGGCTTTGCAGGAACTCAAGCTCTGCCCCTTCGGGCACACCCGATGCCATCACTGGCGTGTCCTGAACGAAAGACGCCCGCTGTTTGAACAGCCCAAACTGCAAGGATTCGTTGGTCCACTCAAAATTGTAGCCCAGCGCAATCGCTTCACGCACCCGCTTGTCTTTGAGCACCTCACGACCGAGGTTGAACACAAAACCCGTCGGGACGGGCGGCGCGCCATCTGGCAGCTCTTTTTTCAGAACAAATCCGTCTTCAACTTTCGGAAAGGAATAGGCCGTCGCCCATTGTCTGGAATTCCCTTCCGCACGGAAGGTGTATTCACCGGCCTTGAAGGCCTCAAAGGCGGAATTCTCATCACCGAAATACTCAATCCGGATTTTGTCGAAATTGTTCCGCCCTTTGTTGAAAGGCAGGTCGTTGCCCCAATAATCCGGGTTGCGCTTGTAGGTAATGCGGCGGTTCACGTCGATTTCATCGACCATGTAGGCCCCTGACCCGGGTGAAATCTCAAGCCGGCTTTCATCCAGCCGCGCGCCGGTTTCTTCGTACCACTTCTTGGACCAGACCGACATGCCGCCCACAACCTCAACCAGGCTACGGCGGGAGATGCCCGGCGTGAATTCGTATTTGATGGTGTGATCGTCGATAACTTCGATGTTCTGGATGCGCTTGCTGACCGCATCCGCATAAGACCGCAGGCCCTGATCCAGGATCAATTGCTGGCTGAATGCCACATCGTGTGCGGTGACCGGCGTTCCATCCGAAAACCGCGCCTCCGGGCGCATGTAGAAGATCACCCAGTTCTTGTCGACATCGTATTCCAGGCTTTCGCACAGCAAACAGTAATACTCGGCATAAACATCCGCCGGTGCGGCAGCATTCACACCTTCGCCCAAAAGGCTTTCGTACATCACGGATGACAGCGCCCCGGCCCGACCTTTGCGGCTATAGGGGTTCATGGAATCAAA
This sequence comes from Sulfitobacter sp. GN1-4, assembly GCF_055693825.1. NCBI lineage: Bacteria > Pseudomonadati > Pseudomonadota > Alphaproteobacteria > Rhodobacterales > Roseobacteraceae > Sulfitobacter > Sulfitobacter sp. GN1-4. Next base: position 3,772,683 of record NZ_JBVFUQ010000003.1, read on the forward strand.
AGTGCCAAGCGTGGCCAGCGAAACCTCTCCCCCTTTGGGCGCGTCAGGGTTCACATAGCTGAAATGCGGGTAATCCGCCGGATAGCTCAGGTCACCATAGAACGAATAGCCATGGCTCTTGATCGTCTCAACCTCGGCCTTCGCGGCCCCGGACAGGATCAGCCCAGCCCCCACAAATCCAAGCCCCATCCATTGAAGCCAGCGCCGTGTTGGTGGTTCCACGGATGATGCGGCGCTTTGTGGTCTGGGCATTTGGCGGGTCCTCCATGTCGCGAAGCGTCTGTGCGTTGATGTAAGCTACTGGGGCCGCCTGCCAAGACACAAGTTGCGAATATGTTATCTTCTGAAACATGCGCACAAAAAAGGCCGCTCAAGGCGGCCTGTTCTGCAATTATGCGGTCACATCACTCTGATGTGCCGGAAAGATACGCGATCAGGTTTGCTTTGTCGGCTGGCTTCTTCAAACCAGCAAAGCCCATTGTGGTCCCTGGGGCCCATCCTTTGGGGTTTTCCAGAAAGCCGTAAAGCGCTTCTTCGGTCCAGGCACCGTCGATACCGCTCAGCGCGCCGGAGTAGCCAAAGCCGCCCACTGCGGCAATGTCACGTCCCACAACACCGTTGAGGTGCGGGCCGACACCGTCTGTGCCGTCCAGCTTGTGACAGGCGCTGCACTTGCGGAAGACACCTTCGCCTTTGCTGGCGTCTGCATCCGCAAGCAGCGCGGCCACATCAATCTCTTCTTCAGGCTCGGCAGGCTCTGCGCTTGCAACTTCAATCACGTAAGAAGGATCGCCATGCACGTCGGCGTGATAGATTTCTTCCGCCGCCCATTTTCCAAGCAGCAAGATCAGCCATGCGCCAAAAAGGCCACCGCCGATTTTTGTGAGGGTCATAGTGTCGAACATGGCTGGGGTCCGTAAGTTATTCCGAGGCTTCTTCCTGGCGGTTACTATTGCTTTCCCTCGGCCCAAGCAAGGTGTACTTACCGCGACCAATCGCCCAGTGAGGCATTAATACCAAGGATTAATCCCGTGTCTGATGAAAACGCCCCACGCATCGCATTTCAGGGGGCTTTAGGGGCCTACAGCCATGAGGCGTGCCTGCAATCTCGACCCAATATGATTCCCGTCCCCTGCACGACATTTGAAGGCACCATTCGGGCCGTGAAAGAAGGCCGCGCAGATTTGGCGATGCTGCCGGTTGAAAACACGACCTACGGGCGGGTGGCCGACATTCACCGACTGCTGCCACAAAGTGGTTTGCACATTATTGACGAAGGGTTTGTGCGCGTGCGCATCGCTCTGATGGCCCGTCCCGGCGTCGCTATGGCCGATGTTAAACACGTGCGCGCGCACATGGTTCTACTGCCACAAGCACGCAGTTTTCTGGACGCCAATGGCATCACGTTTGAGGCCGCCGCAGACAGCGCAGGGGCCGCCGAAGAACTGGCTCAGGCCAAAGGATCAACAGAAGGTGTCTTGGCCAGTGCGGTTGCCGCAGACATCCATGGTCTAAATGTGCTTGCCGAAGGGGTGGAAGACCTTGATCACAACACCACGCGGTTCTTGCTGATGTCGCCCGAAATCGACACCAAGCCGCGCGGCGACAAGATGCTGACAACCTTCGTCTTTCAAGTGCGCAACATTCCCGCGGCCCTCTACAAGGCCATGGGCGGGTTCGCCACGAACGGCGTCAACATGATCAAGCTGGAAAGCTATATGGTCGGCGGCTCATTCACGGCCACGCAGTTTTACGCAGATATCGAAGGCCATCCAGATGATCCGCCCGTCCAACGGGCGCTGGAAGAGTTGCGGTATTTCACCCATGAGTTGGACATTCTGGGCGTCTATCCCGCGCATCCTGATCGCGGGTAACGCCGACGCTAGCTAAGCCGCGCGTACCGGTCTTCCATGCCTTTGGCATATTCCGCAACACGCAGTTTGAACTTTTTGGTCAGCGAATTTTTAGCCAGCTTCAGCGATTGAACCAACAGTCGTGCGGAAAGATTGATCGGTTTGACCTCCAGTTCCACATGCACACGCGTCCGGGTCCGGGACAACGCGATCAGCTCAAAACAGGTATGGCTCTGCATGCCGGGCGACGTCCCGGTGAGTTTGATTTCATAGGGTCGTTCAAACGCGACCATCTCCAGATCAAGCGTGCGGGGTTTGCCCCGCATCTCAAAACCGGCGCGCCAGCTCATGCCGACACCGGGCTCTCTTAGGGTGTCGGTCCGCTGCACCTCGGCCCCGCGCCGCATGGCAGATCGCTCAAACGCTTCAAAGTCACAGAACATATCAAAGACCGCATCAATCGGCGCGTCGATATCTTCATTGGTGGAAAATTTCATACCAGGAACCCTACAAACTACGGCGCTGGACCGCCGTTAACTTTTTGTTAACAGAATCGCCTCAATCCAGCGTGTCTGCAAGCCAATTTTCCAACAAAAAATGCGCGATGGCCCCCTTGCGCGCAGGGAGAATCTCGCTGTGGTTGCCGGCAAAGATATCCATCATCTCCTCGCGGTTGATCCATCTGGCATCTTCAATCTCAACCGGATCAATGTTGATGTCCTGGCTTAACGCCGCACCGTAACACCCAAACATTAACGAGGCCGGAAAGGGCCAGGGTTGACTTGACAGATAAGACACCTCGCCCACACGCACGCCTGCTTCTTCAAACACCTCACGGCGGACAGCGGCCTCAAGTGTTTCGCCCGGTTCTATAAACCCCGCCAACAAAGAATACATCCCCTGTGGCCACCCCGGAGAGCGTCCCATCAGCACCGAATTTGCGTGCGTAATCAGCATGATCACAACCGGGTCGGTGCGTGGAAAATGGCTCGCTCCGCAAGCGGGGCATTTGCGTTGCCAGCCCGCCTGCACGATTTCAGTCGCACCGCCGCACCGCGCGCAAAAGCGATGTGTTTCGTGCCAGCCAAGGTTCGCCTTGCCGGTCGCCGCCAGCTCTGCATCCCTTGGCGACAGCCAGGTCATCGTCCGGCGCAGCTCCGCAAACACCAGCCCCGGCGCCAAGGTCGGATGGGTCTGCTCGCTTGGGTCCAGAAACCCACCCAGCAAGGCGGGGTCCAACCCATCAGGCTGCCAGGCAGAGATGTCATAGCCAAACCGCGCGGCGCCCTCTTCGCGTCCCAAAAGCACGGGTTCCTCAACCGCTTCGCTCAAAATAGGATGGTCCATCGGCAAACGCGCCAAAGCTGCAGGGCGTTCGCGCTGGATCAGCGGTTTGCCACGCCAGAACACAATGGCACGGGTGTCGGCCGCGTTCCGCGCAAAACGGACAATGCTGGGATCATCCCGAATCTCTCCGGCCCGATCCAACCCAGATCCGCCAAAGGTCACCTCTTCTGCATGGCGCATAGACTATCTCCCTCAAATCACTGACGTCTCCCCTCGCATAAACAACCGCTGATCAACAGCCTTGAAAGTTTCAAGTTGTGGATGTCTAATGCAATGCAATCCTTGGTTGCTATCCCGGTTTTATGAAGCACGACCAAAAAGCCCTGACGGCACCGCTTCGGCATGCCAGACCATCCTCGTCGGAGGATGCGACCCTGCACGCGTTCACCTTGCGTATTCTGGGCACAACGGACATCCACCAAAACATGGTGGGCTTCGACTATATCCGCGACAGCCCCGGCAAGCATTGGGGCGTGGCGGGGCTTGCGACCTTGATCCAGCAGGCGCGCAAAACGGCACACCAGGCGGGCATCATGTGCCTGCTGTTTGATAATGGCGATATGTTGCAAGGGGCGGGCATCGAAAGGGAGTTCCTGAGCCTGCCGGTCAATAAGACGCACCCGATGGTCTCGTGCCTGAAACATCTGCGCTATGACGCTCTTGGCATTGGCAACCATGATCTTGATCACGGTCTGCCCTATCTGGAGGCACTGGCCGAGGCGACCCCAACGCCAATGATCTGCAGCAACCTGTGGTTTTCACGCCCGTCCCCTATCAGGCGCAGCGTGCTCATTCAAAAAAGGGTTCCGGGCCAGCCACAGCACCACATTTCAATCGGCGTGATATCGGCCCTTCCCGAACAAACCGCAGTCTGGAACGCCCGCGAACTGGGCGCAGAAGCCACAGTCGCGGCCGCCGCCCAGGCCGTATCGGATGAGGCTGCAATCCTGCGCGAAAAAGGGGCCGACCTGGTGATTCTGTTGGCTCATATGGGGGTAGAGGCGCAGCTGGCAGGCAACCGGTTTCAGGATGATGCGCGCAATCTTGCAGGCCTTCCCGGTATTGATGCGCTCTTTCTCGGTCATACCCACCGCCGCCTGCCAGGTGCCGATCACGCGGGCCTTGAGGGCATTGATACCAAACGCGGGGCCCTTTCCGCCCGGCCATCGGCCATGGCCGGCTACGGCGCCTCTGACCTTGCGGTGCTGGACCTGAACGTCGCGCAAGACAAATCCGGTCAGTGGCAGGTGCGCGATCATGACAGCAGCCTTGTGCCCAATACCGAAAATGCCCAACCTGACCGGGTGATCAGAGCGCTGTGCATGGCCTCTCATAGCGCGACCCGCACCTCCTTGGCCTTGCCCTGCGGGTTCTTGCGCCAGCCGCTTCACAACTTTTTCACCCTCGCCGTCCCCACCTCCACCTGCGCCCTGGCCGCCTGTGCCAAAGCAGATGTGGTCGCCAAAGGGATCCGGGGAACGGAATACGCCGACCTGCCGCTTCTTGCAGCTGTTTCAGCCCACACAGCGGGCGGGCGGGGCGGGCCGGACAACTACCTGCACCTGCCAGGCGGCGCGATCTTCAAAAGGCACCTGATTGGGCTCAGCCCCTTTTCCAACGGCATCTGGGGCCTGCGTGTCACCGGCGCCGATCTGCACCGCTGGCTGGAACACGCCGCCAGCGTCTATTCCCAGCTTCAGCCAGGCCAGCCGCAGATCCCGCTTTTGCGGCCAGAACGCCCACCATTTGATTTTGATACGATCTTTGGCCTCGACTACCGCATCGATCCCCGCCACCCCATCGGCAGTCGGATCAGTGAAATGCAGCTGCACGGCACCCCCGTCCACCAGGATCAGGCGTTCATTCTGGCAACGACAAACTTCCGTGCCGTCGGCGGTGGCGGCGGTCAGGCCTTCGGCCCCGAACAGATCATCTTTCGTAGCGACATCACGCCCTTTACCGCCATTGAACAAACGCTCAGCCACCACCGCTTTCGTTATCCTCTGCGCGCCCGACCATGGGCCTTTGCACAAGGCGCGCAGCTGCAGGCGGTCTTGCACCTGCCCACGGACGCGCTGCCGTTTATGCGGGAAATCTCGCATCTGTCGCCAGAGCTTCTGGGCCGCAACAGGGAAGGGTTTGTGCAGGCACGCATCACATTGCCCGGCTTGCACTTTTAGCCACGCCCGCCTATGTAGCGTGCTGAGAGGTTGGTGCGGGCAAGCGCCTCGCCAACCCGGTCAGATCCGGAAGGAAGCAGCCGTAACGGGTCCCGCTTGGGTCGTTATCAATCTCTCACCAGGATCCGTCAGGGTCAGCCTTTCCCCACACTCCGCTACAGCGCATCCCACGGGGTCAGCCCGTATTTTTTGCGGCCTCTGGCATAGTAAATCGCCATCCAAACCCCAAAAATCAGCCCTGCAATGGCTGAGGCACCGACCGCTGCCAGCACTGTGAAGTCTTCTGCGCGCCAACTGAAGAACCACATCAAAACGCCCCACACCACGCCAAACCACAGCGCATAGCCCAGAACAATCGTCCCGAATCGCGCGTAATGCGGCGGACGCGCCTCTACGCCCAAAGATCGCAAGTTGCGCAACAGCGGCGGCGTATGGTTGGATTTCCACATATCTGTGGCCTCCAGCTCTGCCATCGCGGCCACAAACTTGCGTTCATACTCACTCATCTCAATGCCTCCGATCGGGCGGCGATTTTGCTGATCAGCTACAAAAACCCGCCCTCAAAGACTACGGAAAAACAGCGCCTCAAACAACGCAGTAGCGTCGCGACACAACTGGTTTACGCCGCTCACCCCTGCCCCTAGTTTATAGGTCTGATCCGAATCCCCCGCTGAGAGCTTTCATGTCTGACGCCCAAGCCTACCGCGTGCTCGCACGTAAATACCGACCAGAGACGTTCGTCGATTTGGTGGGCCAGGACGCCATGGTGCGCACCCTGAAAAACGCCTTTGAAGCCGACCGCATCGCGCAGGCGTTCATCATGACGGGTATTCGGGGTACCGGCAAAACGACCACCGCACGTATCATCGCCAAAGGGATGAACTGCATCGGTGCCGACGGCACCAGCGGCCCCACAACGGAACCTTGCGGCCAGTGCGAACATTGCACCGCAATCATGGAAGGCCGCCATGTCGATGTGATGGAAATGGACGCGGCCTCCAACACGGGCGTGGCCAACATTCGGGAAATCATCGACAGCGTGCATTACCGCGCCGCTTCTGCCCGCTACAAAGTCTACATCATCGACGAAGTGCACATGCTCTCTACCGGTGCCTTCAACGCGCTTTTGAAAACGCTGGAAGAGCCGCCCGAACACGTCAAATTCATCTTCGCTACAACCGAAATTCGCAAAGTACCTGTCACCGTACTGTCGCGCTGCCAGCGCTTCGATCTGCGCCGGATTGAGCCTGAGGTGATGATCGCACTCTTACGCAAAATCGCCTTGGCAGAAGGCGCTGAGATTGCGGATGATGCCCTGGCGTTGATCACACGCGCCGCAGAAGGCTCCGTGCGGGACGCGCTGTCTCTCTTGGATCAAGCGATCAGTCACGGCGCTGGTGAAACAACCGCCGATCAGGTGCGCGCGATGCTGGGCCTGGCGGACCGTGGCCGCGTGCTTGATCTTTTCGACATGATCCTGCGCGGTGACGCAGCCGGTGCGCTCACCGAACTCTCCGGCCAATACGCGGACGGTGCTGATCCCATGGCCGTGCTGCGTGACCTGGCCGAGATTACCCATTGGACCTCCGTGGTCAAAATCACACCCGCCGCTGCCGAAGATCCTACGATCTCTCCAGAAGAACGCAGCCGGGGCCAACAGATGGCCGAAGCCTTGCCAATGCGCGTCCTCACCCGGCTGTGGCAGATGCTGCTGAAAGCCCTGGACGAAGTGGCAAGCGCACCCAATGCGATGATGGCCGCTGAAATGGCCATTATCCGGCTGACCCATGTGGCTGATTTGCCAAGCCCGGAAGAACTGGTGCGCAAGCTGCAAAACACCACGCCACCGCCCGCTCCAACCGGCACGCCAACGGCACGCGCGCCCGCGTCTTCGGGGGCCGAGGCTGTGGCCCAGGCGCAATCCCGCATGGCCAGCAGCCCCGCCGCCTCAGGCCCGGCCACCGCGCTGGCCCAGGACACCGCCGCAGCTTTGGCGCGCTTTCCCACGTTTGAACATGTCGTCGAGCTCATTCGCGCCAACCGGGACGTCAAATTGCTGGTTGAGGTTGAAACCACCCTGCGTCTGGCCGCCTATCAACCCGGCCGGATTGAGTTTGTCCCCACCGAAAAAGCCCCCCGCGATCTGGCCCAACGCCTGGGCCACCGCCTGCAAGGATGGACAGGCAACCGCTGGGCGGTCAGCATTGTGAACGAAGGCGGGGCCGACACCATCGCCGAAATCCGGGATGCCAAAGAACTGTCGCTGAAATCCAGCGCCGCGGCCCACCCCCTGATGCAGGCCGTGCTGGAGGCTTTTCCAAAGGCCAAAATCACTGCCATCCGCACCCCCGATGACATCGCAGCCCAGGCCGTCGAAGACGCCCTGCCCGAAGTCGAAGATGAATGGGATCCCTTTGAGGAGGATTGATCCCGCCCGTTCACGCCCGCATATAGGGGCAACCAGATAAGGAGAGAGCAATGCTCAAAGGACTTGGCGCGCTTGGCGATATGGCCGGCATGATGAAAAAGGCCCAGGAAATGCAGGGCAAAATGGCCCAGATGCAAGAGGACATGGCCAGCATCATGGTTGTGGGCGAAAGCGGCGCAGGCCTGGTCAAGGCCACTTGCACCGCCAAGGGGGAACTGAAGGGCCTCGACATCGACCCCTCCATCTTCAATGGCGATGACAAAGAAGTGGTTGAGGATCTGATCCTGGCCGCCATCAAAGACGCCCAGACCAAAGCCAACGAACGCGCCCAGGAAGAAATGGCAAAACTGACCGAAGGCATGGGCCTGCCGGCAGACATGAAACTACCTTTCTAACTGGCAAGAGGGTGGCAGGGGGCCACCCTGCGCTTCATCTTTCCAATATAACTTCATCCCCCCTCACCGCACGAGCTGTCCCTTGAGTTCAACCCGCGAAATCGACGCTCTGATTGAGATGATGGCCAAGCTGCCTGGGCTTGGCCCACGCTCTGCCCGGCGCGCGGTTTTGCATCTGATCCGCAAACGCTCTCTGCAACTGACGCCCTTGGCCGATCTGATGCAGACGGTGGCCGCTACCGCACGGGAATGTCTGAACTGCGGCAACATCGGCACTGCTGATATCTGCGACATCTGCCAAAGCGACAAACGCGCCAACGGTGAACTTTGCGTGGTGGAAGATGTCGCAGACCTTTGGGCGATGGAACGCGCGGGCATCTTCAAAGGCCGCTATCATGTCTTGGGCGGCACCCTCTCGGCCCTTGATGCCATCGGCCCGCAAGAGCTGCGCATCCCGCGCCTCATTGACAGGGTAGCGACCGAGAACATCACCGAAGTGATTCTTGCGCTGAATGCCACCATCGACGGCCAAACCACGGCCCACTACATCGCGGACCAGCTGGAAGGTCATGTCACGCTCACCTCCCTGGCCCAAGGCGTTCCCATTGGGGGAGAGCTTGATTACCTTGATGACGGCACGATCACAGCTGCCATGCGGGCGCGCAAAACGCTTTGATCAGGGCGGATGCCTGGCCGTTGGCTTGATCCGCTCACTCCAATCACCAACAACGCGTCACCCGATACCGGGCACCTGGCCCAACCTACTGAAATCTCTGGGCCCAGGCGGATGCATCCGGTGCAAGCTGTCGCAGCAGCGCTGCACCTACCCTCTCACACAAAAACCAAAGGGACAAAAAAAGTGGCCGCCTGCCCCTCCCAAAGCAGACGGCCCACTACCGCGACGCATCACAATCCGAAAAAGCACGCATCAAGCGGTAGAAAACGAAAATTCAGTAAAAATCCCTAATGTGCGCACATCTGGCGGCGAACCAGCGTGTCCAATCTCTCCCTGTGGATTACTTTGTTGCAAGTTCCACAGGCAACCGCAAGCAATTTACGAGCAGGGCGAGAATTAATCCCCCCGCCCTGCACTTATGACCACGCGAGGAGAAAGGTTCGGCACAGCGGCCCGGTCACAGGCCGCCATGCTGAAAGCACGCGCTTAGGTCTTGGCGTCGTCCTCATCCGCGTCACCGCCAGAGGGCAGCGAAAAGAAGCTGTCGGCGTCGGCATAGTTGCCCGCATCGTCGTCTTCCGTCATATCCGCGTCATCGCCAGACAGGGTAAAGGTTTCCAACCCTTCGATCGCCGTTGGGATCTTGGGCTCGGCCTCCATCTCCAGGCTCTGCTCGGTGCTGACGAGCTTGCGCCGTTCATCATCGCTCATCACTTCGCCATCCGCTGCCTTCTTCGCGGCGGCCTTTTGCACGGCGGCGTCCAGCTCAGATTGCTTACACAGCCCCAAAGCCACCGGATCAATCGGCTGCAGGTTGGAAATGTTCCAATGCGTCCGCTCACGGATCGCCTGAATGGTGGGCTTGGTTGTGCCGACAAGTTTGCCGATCTGGCCATCCGTCAATTCCGGGTGGAATTTGACCAGCCACAAAATGGACGCGGGTCGGTCCTGGCGCTTGGACAGCGGGGTATAGCGTGGACCGCGCCGCTTTTCTTCGCCCTGCGCTGCAGCGTTGAATTTGAGCTTCAGCTTATGCAGCGGGTTGGACTGTGCCGCATCAATCTCATCCTGGGTCAGCTGGTTGTTAGCAATCGGATCAAACCCTTTGACACCGGCTGCCACATCGCCATCGGCAATGCCTTGCACTTCCAACTCATGCATCCCGACGAAATCCGCGATCTGCTTGAAACTGATGGTGGTGTTATCAACCAGCCAAACAGCTGTGGCCTTTGCCATAATCGGCTTGCCCATGATGATCTCTCCTTTGCGAACACAATTTTCCCGTCGCCTGAAAGGCTGTCTCGGAGGTCCGAAACGGTTTCCATTGTCGGGGAACTTGCGCGCGTTATAGTCAGCGCCACGCCATAAGGAAAGACCCAATGCGCATCCTGCAAACCCTCCTCACCACGATCCTGCTGAGCCTGGCGCTCCCGGTCAGCGCCGAAGGCGAACGGGCGGGTGATTTTGATTACTACGTCGTCTCACTCAGCTGGTCGCCCAACTGGTGTCTGCGCGAAGGCGATGCGCGCAACTCTCCGCAATGCGCGCGTGGCACCGGGCATGGATGGATCCTGCATGGGCTTTGGCCACAGTTTCATAGGGGCTACCCATCCTTTTGCAAAACCGCCGAACGCCCGCCGTCGCGGCGCATGACGGCTGACATGGCCGATATCATGGGCACCAGCGGCCTGGCCTGGCACCAATGGCGCAAACACGGCACCTGCACCGGCCTGTCGGCCCCGGCCTATTACGCTTTGTCGCGCGAAGCCTATGGTAAGATCATCAGACCCGAGATTTTCCGAAAACTCGACCGTCAGGTAAAACTGCCCGCCGCTGTGGTGGAAGAGGCCTTTTTGCAGTCAAATCCTACAATGGAACCTGACGGCGTCACCATCACCTGCCGCGCGGATCAAATTCAGGAGGCGCGGATTTGTCTGTCCAAAACGCTGACGCCGGTGCCCTGCGGTCAGGATGTGGTGCGCGATTGCCGGATGGAAAAAGCGCTGTTTGCCCCCGTGCGCTAGGATGCTGACCTACGCCGCGCGGCCAAAGTGACGGCAGGGGATCAAACCCGAAAGAGCGTAAGGTTTCATTAACCTCGTTGAGGCACTTTTACTGGGCGGGACGTGCCACCATTCCAATGGCGGCGTCCGGCATCAGTAGCATAGTCCTCTTCTTCACCTTGGGGGAGCGGCGCGTCAGCGTCCTCCCCCTTTCAATGCCTGATACCGCTGAAAGCACTGTACTCAGATCTGGCTTTGCCAAACCCAAATATCATATCGCCGCCATGCTTGCCGTTGACTAACCCGCGCCAACTTCCAGCACGATTTTCCCGATGTGCCCGCTGCTTTCCATCCGCGCATGCGCCGCTGACGCCTCTGCCAGCGAATAGCTGCTGTCCATCACCGGGGCGACTTTACCCGCATCCAGCAATGGCCAAACCGCCTCGCGCAGCTCTTGGGCAATACGCGCTTTGGCGAGGTCACTTTGCGGGCGCAGGGTGGATCCGGTCATGGTCAGCCTGCGGGTCATCAGGAAGGCGAAATTCACCTCAACCTTCGGCCCCTGCAGAAAGGCGATTTGCACCAGACGCCCGTCCTCCGCCAATGTCTTGAGGTTGCGCGGGATGTAGGCACCGCCCACCATATCCAGGATCAGATCCGCGCCCCCTTCGGCCTTCATGACATCGACAAAATCCGTGTCACGGTAGTTGATCGCAGCCTCTGCCCCCAGATCCAGACAGGCCGCACATTTTGCATCCGTACCCGCAGTTGCAAAGACACGCGCGCCAAACGCTTTGCCCAATTGAATGGCCGTCGTACCAATCCCGGACGATCCGCCATGCACCAAGAGACGCTCACCCGCTTTCAACCCGCCGCGCATGAACACATTGGACCAGACGGTGAAAAATGTCTCAGGCAGGCAAGCGGCTTCTTTCAACCCCATGCCCGCAGGCACAGGCAAACAATGCGCCGCAGGCGTGGCCACATATTCCGCATAGCCACCTCCGGGCAGCAGAGCACAGACCTGATCCCCTTCCGCCAGATCCGACACGCCCGCCCCAACCGCGACAACGGTGCCCGAGGCTTCCAACCCCGGCAGATCGCTGGCCGTGGGCGGTGGGGCATACATCCCCGCACGCTGCAAGGCATCAGGCCGGTTCACCCCGGCATAAGCGACCTTGAGAATGACCTGTCCGTGCTCGGGGCTGGGCACCGGCCGCGTCACCAGTTGCAGCACATCAGGCCCACCCGGTTCAGTGATTTCAACAGCGCGCATCGTTTCGGGCATTTGATCATCCTTCCTGCTCGTCCGTGGCGGGACCCTAATGGGCTTTCAGGCGCGGTGCACGTCGATAGTGGCACCCAAAGGGTGGCATTGCTATGAACGCCGCAGAAGGATGGGAAATGACAGCGCATAACGTAGAACGGTTCAGGTGGCACAACACGTCCCAGCTTTGCGTTGGGGACCAAAGCGTTGCGCGCGAAATGCCCGTGACGGCAGCCTCCCACCTAATCCCCGCAACCCCCGTTGCGCAGGCTGCCGCTTCGCTTGGCCAAGCGTTGCTGTCAGGCGCCGGGTTTTGCCTGCACGGTGCGCATCCGCCTGCCCTCAGCCCTCTGAAAGCGGGTGCCTTCGTGACGCTGACAGGCGGCACATCCGGCGCGCCTAAGGCCATTCTACGCCAGCAAAGCTCTTGGATCGCGAGCTTTCGGGAAAACGCCGCCCGCTTTACCCTCACCCCCAACGACAAGGCCGCTGTGTTGGGCGGGCTTGACCATTCGCTGTCTCTTTATGGTGTGGTTGAGGCGCTTTACCTCGGCCTTGATGCCCATGTCTTGTCAGGGCTAGGAGCGGAGCGTCAGCGCACCCTGATCCAGAACCAGGGCATTACCGTTCTCTATGTCACGCCCACGCATGTGCGGCTGTTGGCCGGGCGCAGCAAGGCCAGACTGCCGTCGGTACGGCTGATCCTTTGTGGCGGCGGCGCGCTTGATCCGCAAACCCGCGACAGGGCCCGGGACACTTTCCCAAACGCAGAGCTTGTGGTGTTTTACGGTGCCGCTGAAACCAGCTTTGTCACCTTGTCGGATCAAACAACGCCCGACGGTTCGGTGGGCCAGGCTTATCCTGGCGTGCACATTGAAATCAAAGACGCCAAGGGGCGCGCCACCTCAGATCCCGGTGAGATCTGGGTGAAAAGCCCCTATCTTTTTGACCGCTATGCAACCGGTGGCACGGCAGAGACAAAATGGCAGGACGGCATGCTGAGTGTCGGCGAGCTTGGGTACAAAGACGCGGGAGGCAATCTGTGGATCACCGGGCGCAAAGACCGCGCTGTCAACATCGCCGATACGCTTGTCTCCCCCGAACCAGTAGAACAGATCATCGCAGCGCTTGTGCCTGAGCGCGCCTCTGCCGTGCTGCCGCGACTGGACCCATTGCGTGGCAACCGGCTGCTGGCGATCATCGAGGGCGACGCGCAACCGGGTCTGTTGGAGCAGATCAAACGCGCTGTCGCAGCCGAGATCGGGCGCGCCGCGGCCCCGCAACACGCGCTCTTTCAGCCCGATTGGCCGCGTCTGGCATCGGGCAAAACAGATCTGGTCGCGCTGGCCAAATGGGTGGAGGATCAGAGCTGATGGCACAGATCGTTGCAGCATGTCGCACGCCGGTGGCCCCACGTGGTGGAGCTTTGGCCGCACTGGAGCCTCACGCGCTTGCCGCGCCGGTCATCCGCCACCTGTTGGCGCAGGCCCGCATGTCAGCTGACATGGTGGATGAGATCATTGTCAGCAACGCGTTGGGGATGGGCGGCAACCCTGCGCGTTCGGTCGCACTGGCCGCTGGGTTGCCGGGACGGGTCGCGGGGCTGAGCATTGACCGCCAATGCGCGGGCGGCATGGATGCGGTGCTGCTGGCCCGCCAGATGATCCTTTCTGGTGACGCTGAGGTGGTGATCGCGGGGGCGCTGAGAGCTATTCGCGGCGCCCCAAACGTTTGCGCACCTTCCGAGATGGTCGCGCACCAGAACCCTATGACCAGGCACCCTTTACCCCTTGGCCCGACCGTGACCCGGACATGGCTGAGGCCGCCGATAGGTTGGCGCAACAGCACAACATCAGCAAAGCCGCGCAAGACGCACTGGGCCGTCCAAAGCCACGCAAAGGCGTTGCAGTATCAGCCCACGGCGGCAGAACTCGTTCCCCTTGCGACACTCACCGCCGACAGTTTCGCGCGGCGTCTGACACCCGCACTTTGCCAACGGGCCAAGCCCATCACCGGCACGATCACCGCCGCAAACGCCGCCGTGGCCGCCGATGCTGCGGCCTTTTGCCTGGTGGTCTCAGCGCGTTGGGCGAAAAAGCAGGGGCTGACCGGGCCAAACATCCTTGGCGGGGCCACATTGGGCGGAGATCCCACCTGCCCCGGCCTGGCCCCGGTTGCAGCCATAAAACGGGTGCTTGGGGCTGCGGCCCTGTCCCCGCAAGACCTGCACGCCGCCGAGATCATGGAGGCCTATGCCGTGCAGGCCATCGCCTGTGTTGAGGAGGCGCAGATATCGCCCGACATCGTCAACCGCAGCGGGGGTGCCTTGGCACGCGGCCACCCTATCGGCACATCGGGTGCCATCAACCTGGTGCGATTGGTGCATGAACTGCGCGCCACGCCCGGCACCGGCCTGGCGGCCATCGCCGCCGCCGGGGGGATCGGCACGGCTGTCTTATTGCGCGCGTGACAGCACGCTGGCAGGGCGCGCCTTGGCCAAGGCGGCTGTGACCACGCCTGCCAGAACCGCTTTGACCAGATCGCCAGGGATGAACACCCACAAAACACCCAGTGTTTCACCCAAAGTCCGGTCCAGAACCGTCATGAAACCAATGGTCCCGCAAATATAAAGAACGACAATCCCGCCCAGCACAGCGGCAACGCCAGCCGCCCAGGCCACGGGCAACGCCTGCAGACGCGATGTCAGCCATCCGGTGACAAAAGCCGCGATCGGAAAGCCAATGACAAAACCCGCCGTAGGAGAGGCAAAGACGCCCAAACCGCCACGCCCGCCCGCCAGCAATGGCAGCCCCAAAGCCACCAGCGCCACGAACAATAGCACCGCAAGACCGCCGCGCTTGGCCCCCAGGACCGTCCCGGCCAACATCACGCCCAGGCTTTGCGCCGTGATCGGGACACCAGGCACCAGGGTCAGCGCGGGCAGAAAACCCAGTGCTGCTATCAAAGCTGCGAAAATAGCGATCAACGCGACCGAACGTTCCATGGGCTTTCCTCTGAATGCGTCGCGGGTTGGCTAGTCCAAGGGGGGCAGGGCTTCAACCGCAAAATCAGATGCCGCCGCGTGCCTTTAGGGCCTCCGCCACCCGCTCAGCGTCATCAAGCGCTGTGACCGCAAAGGGCACAACGATCCGCCAGCCGGGCCGTTTCGCCGACCGCGCGCGCCAGGCCGTAGTCAGCGCCTGGCCCTTGATGACCAGTACCGGCGTGAAGCGCAGCACCAGCGCCATGGCGACAGGCACAACATCCACGCGCAGACCAAGCCAGCGCAGCGGCGTCAGTAGCATCTGCACCACCTGCATCATATCGCTGAGCCGGGTCGTCATGGTGACCAGATTGGCCAAAGCAACCGCCGTCAGCATCCGCATGACAATCGCCAAACCGGTGCCAATGTCGCCCAGCACAAGATGCCAGATCACAATCAACACAACAAAGGGCCAAAGCCCCCAAAGCTTGTGCAGACCTGAGACCATGAACACGCGTCCCGGCCAGGCATAAAGCGCAAGCGTGCCCAGCAAACAGATCAGCAGCGCCCAAGGCGACTGCAGCGCAAAAAGCCCCACCGTTGACGCCGCCAAAAGCGCCAGTTTAAGCCCCGCAGGCCAGCGATGCGCCCGTGTCTCAACCGGTGAGGTCAGAGAGATCATCGCCTTCTCCTATCTGCTGCATCCGGGCTTCAAAGGCCTCCAAAACCGATGCGGTGGCCCCGTCCTGCAAGATCCGTCCCTGATCGAGCCAGATCACCTGATCATACCCCGCCAAGGCGGCCGGATCATGGGTGATCTGAACCAGCGTCACATCCAGCCCCGCCAGAATGCGGGCCAACTGGCGCGCGGTTGGCAGATCCAGACCGGCAAAGGGCTCATCCAGCAGGATCACCTTTGGGGCCATCGCCAAAATCGACATCAGACACACCAACTGCCGTTGCCCTTGGGACAGCTGGTGAATGGCCGCCTTGGCCCAATGGGCCTTGCCCATCTGCGCCAGAATGCCTTGCGTGCCCGCCGCAGCCTCAGATTTCGACTGGCCCAGCTGTGTCAGTCCAAAGGCGATCTCTTCCTCAACGGTGGGGAAAATAATCTGGTGATCCGGGTTCTGAAACAGAATGCCCACAGCCCCCAAAGCCGCTTTGCGGTCCCGCGCCACATCAACACCATTGATACGAACCTGACCGTGATCCGGGGCCAGCAGACCGGCCATGATCCGCGCCAAGGTGGTCTTGCCCGACCCGTTGCGCCCGACAATGCCAATGCGCTTGGCATCAGTCTGCAAAGACACGTCGCTCAGGACCGGCTTGCCATCAGGCCTGTAGGAAACAGCGTTCAGCTCAATGAGGGCAGTGTGGGGCATAAAACCATCGGACTTGCGCGCGCCGGTGCTAACAGGTCGCGCCCGTCAGGGAAAGCAGACTTGAAATAGGCGCTCAGCCCCGGTCGAAGATCCGCAGACGGGCGAGAGAGCGCATAAATCACCCCAGATGCACCGCCCCCGCCACCTGGCGAAAACTGTGACGTCTTGCCCGGGGTTCTATGGTTCAGCTCCTGCCATTTCTGCTGTAGCTTCCCCCCATGCTTTACGCCCTGTCATTCATCGCAAATGTCGCCATCACTTTCGCCGTCAGCGCAGGGATCTGGCGCAACCACCCCGGCATGACCGAAGTTTACGGCAGCGACACGCCCGCCCGGCGCATTCTGGCATGCGTCTATCTCAGCATCGGGCTCATCAGCCTTTATGCGCTTTTGCAAATGATGATGGGCCGCGAGGACATCGCCTTAGGGATCGCGGCAACCCTCTTTCCGCTGCAGATCCTTTATAAACTGCTGACGGCCTTTGCCATCAGGGCCTTGCACCCCGTGGTAATCGCAAACCTATGTGTCAGCGTGCTTTTGGCGCTGACACTGCTGGTGGGTTAATCACGCGGCGCGGTCCAAGAGCCGGGAAAGGCGCCTTTGTCAAACTGTGACGGCGCTTTGATCTGGCTCAGCACCCAGTTCGGACCCGCCAAAAGCGCGCTCAGCGTTGGGCTTTTCTGAACGCTCGATTTCAGCTTTTCGATCTGCATCACGTTATCAATGCGCCGGTCCAGAAACTCCCACGTGGCGGTGTGACCTTCGCTGTTGTCACCCAGCCAAAAAATAACTGTTGAGGAATAAACGCCCCCCAAAGTCGCCCGCTTGGTGTACCAATTATAATCCGCTGAATTATCCCCCAACACGGTCCAAATCGCATCACAGGTGCCCCAAATCAGCTTGGCCCCGTCAGGCGCATAGGGCGGCAGCGCAAAAAGCGTCGTGCCCCGGCGCACGGCCTCCTTGTCGTCAATAACCTCAAGCCGCAGCTGCACCGCCTTCGCGATCCGGTCCCGGAACCGCAGGTCGGCCAGGTCCGTTTCGGCAAGGGCGGCCAGCATCAGCTGATCCCCGCGCACATGATAGGCCACTGCCAAATCCACAGCGCCGCGCGGGCATGTGGCGCGGGCCACCACCGGGTCTATTCCGCTGTCTGTCACGGCCATTTTGAACGTGGCAGGGGACCAGCCATCAAACGGGACATGGGGCAAAGCTGCATCAAGCAGACGCTCTTTTGGTTCTGACATCACAGGCTCCTTTGGTGTGGGCTGAGAGACTCGACAAGTCCTATACATATTGTTATAGCGCGGTCTCCTGCAAATCCTTGCAACTCTATCTAGAAAGGTGGTGACAACCACATGCAGGTTAGTGTTCGTGACAACAATGTCGATCAGGCGCTTCGTGCCCTGAAGAAGAAGCTGCAGCGCGAAGGCGTTTTCCGCGAAATGAAGCTCAAGCAACATTTCGAGAAGCCGTCCGAGAAAAAAGCGCGCGAGAAAGCTGAAGCGATCCGCCGTGCCCGCAAGCTGGCACGCAAAAAAGCACAGCGCGAAGGCATGATGTAAATCATCCGAGCGTCAGCTTAAGAATAGAGACCCCCGTCAGGTTCGCCCTGCGGGGGTTTTCTTTTGTCCAAGGGTGCTTTTGCCTCAGGGTTAGATCTGATCAGAGCAGGTCAATCTGATCCCGAGCAGAGGCCATGTCATCCGCCAGGCGGTTGGTGGATCCGATATGCCAATCCAAACCGCTTTGTCCTTGGGTTGCTGCCTCTTGCAGATTGCGGGCCGCCGCGCGGGCATCGCGCTCGCTCATCATCAAGGCTTGCGCCAGATCGGCGCGCTCAGCCCGGATCACGTTCACCTCGCGATCATGGGCGGCTTGGGTGATTTCGCCTTTGGCCAGCGCCATGCTCAGCGCATTCAACCGCACGTCCTGTGCGCCCAGCACTGTCGGCAGATCTGCATAAATGCTGTCCAGCTTGTCATTCGCGCTGCGCAGGTTCCGCACAACGGCACTGGGCGATACCAACTCAACCCGCCGCTGCACCTTTTGCTTGCCAACAACATGCCCCACAGCCGCACCACCGGCCCCGCCCAACGCGGCACCTGCAACGCAGTTCTTGGCATTACTGGCAGAAAGCACAGTTAAACCACAGCCAATCGCCGCTCCAATCAACGCCCCATTGATCGTGGAGGACCGCACCAGCCTGTCAGAGGATTCCGTCAAGGCCTGCGCCTGTGCCTCAAGTGCGGCATCCAGCCCCGTTTCAACCGGTGCCCCCAACATCGAATGCCGAATAGAAGACACCTCCTGTGCGCCTTGCGGGGCAACGCTGCATCCAGACAGGACAAGCGCGCTGAGGACGGGCAAAATGTTTATGGCTTTGATTTTCATGATCCACCTTCTGGCCGAAAACTTTCAACAATTCGGTGGCTAGGGGGGATTGTGTCCAATCTTGGGCAAATCAGCGCTTAACTGCGCTAAAAACGTGGAAATTCAACAGGTAAGATAACCTACAGGTGAATTCACCCGACCGGCAGCGCTGTGGTCTTGAAAACCGTGCGCAACGCAAAGCTTGATTGCATGCCCTGCACGCCCGGCAGCCGCGCCAGATACTGGCGGTGGATGCGCGCAAAATCTTCGGTGTTTTCGGCCACCACCTTCAGCAAGTAATCCGCGGACCCCGCCATCAGATGACACTCAAGCACATCAGGAATGCGCGCCACGGACTTTTCAAAGGCATCAAGGATATCGTCCGCCTGCCCCCTGAGCGTGATTTCAACAAATACGGTGGTCGGCACGCCCAGCTTTCTGGCATCCAGCAGGGCGACGTAATCGCGGATATAGCCCTCTTTCTCCATCCGTTGGACCCGGCGATGACACGCCGAGGGGGACAGGTGGACATCTTCGGACAGCTCCGCATTTGACATGCGCCCGTTGCGTTGCAGGGCGCGCAGAATACGTCGGTCGATGTCATCCAGGCTCATGATGCAAAAATCTCGCGTGTGGGCTGTAACTCTCGCAAAACTATCCCGTGCAGTCGGCCAGTTTCAAGACAACAGCGGCCCCTGCCCGCCAAAATGCACGAACCCACCCCAAAAAACGAAAAAGCCCGCCAGAACGGCGGGCTTTCTTACACAATGTCGCTTGCTTAGGATTTCTGCAGCGCTTTCAGAATGTCTGCCAGCAGCTCTTCCTGGGTTGGGCCCTTGGGCTCTTCTGGAGCTGCCTCTTCTTCCTTCTCGGCCGCGTCTTTGACACGGTTGACCATCTTCACAAGCATGAACACCACAAAAGCGATGATCAGGAAGTTGATGATCGCCATGATGAACGCACCATAGGCAAAGATTGAGGCACCCGCCTCACGCGCGGCTTCAAGCGAGGCACCTTCCGGCACTTCGCCACCCAACACCGCATAGTTGTTGGTGAAATCAACGCCACCAGACACCAGGCCGATGATCGGGTTGATCAGATCACCCACCAATGAGGTTACGATGGCCGTAAAGGCTGCACCGATGATGATACCAACGGCCATGTCCATGACATTTCCTTTGGCGATGAAATCTTTGAACTCTTGAATCATAATTTGTCCCTTTGATCGCAATGACCGACTTCTGTTCGCATTTGTCCGTTCGGTCACGCACATGTGTTAACACATCCTTGCACAGCGACGAGGGTGTTAATGAGGGGAAAATTGCCTATCTGATGTCAAAAGCACACTCAGGAGCATCACATGGCTGACCTTTCCGCATTTCCCATTACCCAACGGTGGACCCCGCAGAACCCTGACATCATTCAGCTGTTCTCATATCCCACACCAAACGGCGTCAAAGTATCCATCGCGCTTGAGGAAATGGGGCTGGCCTATGAACCGCATCTGGTCACGCTTTCAGACGCGGATGTAAAAAGCCCAGAGTTCCTGTCGCTCAACCCCAACAACAAAATCCCTGCCATCATCGACCCGAATGGGCCTGATGGGGCACCGATCGGCATCTTCGAATCTGGGGCTATTCTGCTCTATCTGGCAGAAAAATCCGGCAAGTTGATCGGCAACACCGCATCTGACAAAGCAAAGGTCACCCAATGGCTGATGTTCCAGATGGGCGGCACTGGGTCCGATGTTGGGGCAGCTTGGCTTCTTCTCCAAATTCGCAGGCTCTGAGTGGGAGGATAAACGTCCTCAGCAACGCTACATTGATGAGGCAAAGCGCCTGTTGAACGTCCTCAATGGCGAACTGGATGGCCAAGACTGGATCGCGGGCGAGTTCTCGATCGCGGACATTGCAATCGTCCCGTGGCTGGGCGCGCTTGAGTTCTACGGCACAAAAGAGATCGTGGGCTGGGAAGACCACAAAAACCTCGTGGCCTATCACGCGCGTTTCATGGAGCGCCCAGCCGTTCAAAAGGGCCGCACCATCCCCTCACCAAGCTGAGCCGCCAGAGGCGGTCAGCACCGGGGGTGTTTCAAACCCGTTGCGCCAAACGACATAGGCCATCACCGGATGCCGAAACGTCTCCATGGCGTGGGGTTGATTGCTGGCGTGTTGGCTGGTCATGCCTGCGCGCAGCACCTCATCCGGCTGGCCCTGACGCCGAAAAACAGCCTCACCCGCCAGGGTGAGGTACATCTCTTCTCCGGGATGATGATGCCAGGGATAATCAAGCCCCGCGGGCATATAAACAACCCAGGCCGCCATCTGCGCACTGCGAAACGCACCACCTGCCCCGATCAGACAATAACAGGCAAAGCGGTTGAGAAAATCGTCACCAATATCGGTGCCCTTGTAGGTTTCTCGCCACATCGCAAAAGGCCCGCACCGCGTGAACGCGTCCCGCAACGCGCCATAGCTGTCAGAAAACAGGCCTTGCTCTTGTGCCAACAGATCCGCAGCGGGGATGTGGAACGGCGTGACCTCTTGGGCCTGCAAATCCGATGGAAACGGGCAGAACGCCGACAGCGCGTCATGTGCAACATGCGCCGCGCGCGCCCTGTCCAAAAGCGTATCCCATGCCGCGCGTGATGACTGCGCATGTGCCATTGGCGATCCTCCTCAACCGCTGCAATGTCACAAATCCTGTGACATCCCGGTCAGTAAAGATCGCCAATCTGCGTCACCAAGGGGGCCGGTTTCAGCCCATGTCGCCCCTTAGGGCAAAGCACCCGTTAGGACATACCGCAGGATTTGCACAACCTGCCCCGGCTCAGACGCCACGGCCAAAGCGGCCGCATCCACCTCTTTCAAGGCGTGCGCATGGTCAGGGCCATGCAGAATGATCAGCGACTTTCCAAGTGCCGCGGCATACCCGGCATCAAAGGCCGCGTTCCACTGTTTGTACTGCTCACCAAAGCGCACCACGACCACATCCGCCTCCGCAATCCCCTTGCGGGTGCGGATCGCATTCATCTGCGCCCCTTTGCGGTCATGCCAGAACTTGTCATCCTCGGCCCCCAGGATCGCCACGCCACAATCATCGCTGGCCCCATGGTCGGTAACCGGGCTGGAGAATGCCACATCCAGCCCCGCTGCGCCTTCGATGATCTGCTCGCGCCAATCGGTGTGAATCTCGCCAGATAGATAGACTTTCACTGCGCTGATCTCCTTTTTGCACTGCCGCGCAACATAGGGCGAAACCCAATCCCGTCTACGGCTTGCGGGCCACGATGTACCGGCTCATCGCCGGGTTGCTGCCGGTTTCAATGATCCGAAAGCCCGCCCAGGTCATGGCCGATTCCAGTTCATTGAAACTCAGGTAACGGACAAAGGGGGCCTTACCCACCGCCTGCAAGACCGGAATGACCGCGCGAAACGCAAAGCGTTTCAACCCGATGGAAGGCTCACCTAAACAAGGTGTCTTGCTGATCAGCAAACTGCCGGGGGCCAACTGACGTGATAAGGTCTCCAAAACCTTTTCCAGGTTCTCCGTCAGGTGCAAAAGGTTGAAGGCGGTCACAACCTGATAGGCCGATGCCGTCTCAGCGGCTTGCAGCGCGCTCATGACGCGAAAATCCGCATTCCGCACGCCCTGTGCTGTTGCTTTCTCCGTGGCGATACGGGTCATCTCGGATGAGATGTCCGTGCCGGTGATCTGCGCCACCTCGCCGGCCAACCGTAACGCTGTTGAACCTGAGCCGCTGCCGATCTCCAAAACATGATCATTGGCGGTTAGATAGCTGCGGGTGCGCCCCAGAGTGTATTCATACGCATCTTGGTCACGGATCGGTTGGGCCGCATATTTCACGGCCACCTTATCCCAGAATTGTCCTGTCTGTGTCATTGCGATCTCCTTTCGCCACCCATCTACATCCGCATGGATCACGGGTGAATTGACGAAATTCGTAGGCTATATATACATTTTCGCATGGATCATGATCAACCAGACTGGAACCTGCTGCGCGCCTTTCAGGCCACCGCCCAAGAAGGTTCGCTCTCTGCCGCCGCACGCAAACTGGGTCTGACACAGCCCACGCTCAGCCGTCAAATTGCGGCCCTTGAGGACAGGCTGGCGCTGATGCTCTTTGAACGCAACGGGCGATACACGGAATTGACCGAGGCCGGGAAAGAACTGCTGCCCCATGTCGATGACATGCAATCCGCCGCCGCGCGCCTGTCGCTCACGGCGAGCGGCCAACGCTCCGGCCTTGCTGGCCTGGTGCGGATCACCGCCAGCGAAGTCTCTTCGGCCTATGTCTTGCCGCCCATTCTGCACCGGCTTCGCCTGCGCGCGCCCCAGATCGTGGCCGAGATTGTCGCCGGGGACGACATCCGCAATCTCATGACGCGAGAAGCCGATATCGCCCTGCGCCACATCCGCCCCGAACAGCCCAATCTGGTCGCGCGGCTGGTGGTGGAACGCACGGGCTATTTCTATGCCACACGCGACTACCTTGATAAACGCGGCAGGCCGGAAACGCTGACCGATTTAACCCAGCATGACTGGATCGGCATGGGCGACATTCCCCGCATGCTTAGCTACCTCAGCGCTATGGACATCAATCTGTCCGAAGATCACTTTCGCGCGCGCTCTGACAGCGGTCTGGTGGCTTGGGAAATGTGCAAAGGCGGCACTGGGCATCGCCCCAATGGACGCCGCCATCGCCGAGCCTGACCCGAAGCTTGAACGTGTCTTGCCCCAAAAGCTTGTGGTGACCTTCCCGATCTGGCTTGTCACCCACAGAGAGGTGCACACCAGCCCAAGGATCAGGCTGGCCTACGATCTGTTGGCCGAAGCCTTAACCGCGTAGCACGCCACCGGTCGCCTTGGTCACTTTCTCAATCACCTTGGCCCCAACCGCTTCGATGTCGGCGTCTTTCAGCGTGGCCTCAACCGGCTGCAACCGCACCGTGATCGCAAGAGATTTCTTGCCCTCGCCCAAGCTGCCGCCAATGAATTCATCAAAAACGCGCACCTCTTGGATAAGCGCCTTGTCAGCACCCATCGCGGCATTCACCAGTGTCAGCGCCTCAACGCCTGCATCCACCACAAAGGCAAAGTCACGTTCGACCGCCTGCAAATCACTGATCGACAACGCAGGGCGGGTGGCCCCGGATTTGCGCGGCATCGGGATCTCAGCAGGGTAGATCGTAAAGGCCATCGCAGGGCCTTTCACATCCATGGCCGCCAGGATTTTCGGATGCACCTCACCAAAAATGCCAAGCGTCTTTTTCGGCCCCAGACAAATCCGCCCATGCCGCCCTGGATGCCAGGACGCATCCGCATCACGCAAAATCTGCACCTTAGCAGGTGCGCCCATCGCCGCCAGAACCGCCTCGGCGTCCGCCTTGACGTCATAGACATCCACAGGCCGCGACGCGCCATGCACATCCTTAGGGCCCGTGCGCCCGATCAACAGACCGGTCACCAACATGTGCTGCTCCTCGGGCTCGCCACCGCTGAAGGCAGGCCCAACCTCAAACAGCGCCATATCTGCAAAACCCCGCGCCTGATTGCGCGCCGCTGCGGCCAGCAATCCTGGCAACAAGGCAGGCCGCATATGGCTCATGTCACTGCTGATCGGGTTCTCCAGCATCGTCGCATCATCCCCACCGCCAAAAAGCGCCGCAGAGGCTTGATCAATGAAACTGTAGGTCACGCATTCGTTGTACCCCAACGCCGCTGCAGCACGCCGCGCGGCCCCTTCCCGGCGCTGCATCGGCGACAGGATCGGCCGCGGCACACCATCAGACAAGCGCGGCAACGGCTTGCCTTCCAGCTGGGTCAGCGACGCGATCCGCGCCACTTCCTCCACCAGATCGGCCTCGCCTTGGACATCAGGCCGCCAGGACGGCACGCTGGCCATGTCCCCGTCCAGCACAAAGCCCAGCGCTGTCAACGTCTCGCGCTGCGTCTCAGCGGGGATGCGCATCCCAACAAGCGATTGCACCCGGTCCGTGTCCAGCTTGTAGGCGCGGCTGGTGTCCGGAATGGCACCCGCCACCACAACATCCGATGCCTCGCCGCCCGCATGCTCCAGGATCATACGCGTGGCATGTTCAATCCCATGGGGCGTCCAGGCCGGATCAATCCCTCGCTCGAACCGATAGCGCGCATCAGAATTGATCTTCAGCGCGCGCCCGGTATAGGCCGTGCGCACCGGATCAAAATAGGCCGCCTCCAAGAACACATTCACGGTCTCTTCGGTACAGCCCGACGCCGCACCGCCCATCACACCGGCAATGCTTTCTACGCCATTGGCATCCGAAATCACCGTCATGCCCGCGTCAAAGGTGTATTCCTTGTCATCCAGCGCCACCAGCGTCTCACCGCCAACCGCGCGGTGCACCCGCAAGGTGCCACCAGCAACCTTATCCGCGTCGAACACATGCAGCGGGCGGTTGCGGTCGTAGGTGAAGAAATTCGTCACATCCACAAGAAAGGAAATCGGCCGCAACCCGATCGCCCGCAGCGCATCTTGCAACCAAACAGGCGACGGCCCGTTTTTCACACCACGGATCATCCGGCCATAAAACACCGGGCACTGATCGCGTGTGTCGTCATCAATCTTCACCGTGATCGGACAAGGAAACTGGCCCGGCACCGCATCGGTCTCCCGCGCTTTCAGCTTGCCCAAGCCCCGCGCCGCCAAATCACGCGCAATCCCGCGCACGCCCAGGGCGTCCGGGCGGTTCGGCGTGATCGCAATCTCAATCACCGGATCCACTTTGGCGGGATCATGCGCGGCCAACCATTCCACAAAGGACTGCCCCACCTCGCCCGACGGCAGCTCAATAATGCCGTCATGCTCCTCAGACAGCTCCATCTCGCGCTCCGAGGCCATCATGCCAAAGCTCTCAATCCCGCGGATCTTGCCCACCCCAATGGTGGTATCAATCCCCGGCACATAGACACCCGGCTTGGCCACCACCACAGTGATGCCCGCGCGCGCGTTTGGCGCACCGCAAATGATCTGTTTCACGCCCTCATCGGTATCCACCTGACACACCCGCAGACGATCCGCGTCGGGGTGTTTCTCAGCCGATTTGACAAAGCCGATGGTAAAATCGCGCAACTTCGCGCCGCGGTCCTCAACCCCTTCGACCTCAAGACCAAGGTCAGTCAGCGTCTCACAGATCTCATCAACAGAAGCCTCT
The DNA here is from genome assembly GCF_055693825.1 of Sulfitobacter sp. GN1-4. NCBI lineage: Bacteria > Pseudomonadati > Pseudomonadota > Alphaproteobacteria > Rhodobacterales > Roseobacteraceae > Sulfitobacter > Sulfitobacter sp. GN1-4. Next base: position 3,798,789 of record NZ_JBVFUQ010000003.1, read on the forward strand.
GTCTCCAGATGGTCTTTCAACCAGGAAAGCGTGAATTTCATCGGATCGTCCTCGCACGTCGTATCGCCGTGTCGGTATCGCCAAACGCACCGGGTTTCAATGAGCCACCGCCCCTGCGCTTCATCTTTCCACTATAACTCAACACCCACGCCGCCACCCCAGACCGCGGTCTCAGGATCTGGGCGGCACCCCGCGCGCTACGGATACTGCGCCGGACGTCCCATCAACTGATCCAACTGCCAGCCAATCCAGCCATGCGGGATGAAATGCCCCCCACATGCAGATCCAACGTCACACGCCCGCCGTCACAGTCCCAAACCCGCCGGTCCAGCTTGAGCCAGGACACCGCCTGCCAGATCCCCTCACGCCGCATGTCCCCACAGCCATAGATGTCGCGCCACAGCGCCACCGGATAGGTTTCATCGCCATCCGGCCCAAAGGGAAACCGCATCACCGTGTCGTCAAACCCGTACACCTGCCGCACCTCCCCCGGGGCCTCCGCACAATCCTGATCCTGCGGCAGCGTGCCTGAAATCGCCAAAAGTGCTGCCACATCCGCGCCGCTCTCACAGGCATAACGCCAGGCCATCGCCGCCCCATAGGAATAGCCCGAAACATAAATACGCGCCGGATCAATCGGCAGCCGCTTGGCCACATCCGCCAGCACCGCATCGGCAAAGGGCACGTCCCGTCCGCCGGGCTGCCAGAAATCCCAGGTGCGCCCCAGGCCGTTGGGCGCAATCAGCAAAACGCCGCGCCGCTTGGTGTGGCCCGATATGCGCTGGTGATTGACAATCAGATCCCCCTGTCGCCCCCACCCATGAAAATGCAGCAAGACCGGCATAGCGCTCTTACCATCCCAATCATCGGGCAGTTTGATGTGATAGGATCTGTCCCCCTGGGTGCAAGCGGTGCCCTCCTGGCACCCTTTCCACGGCCCCATGGCCGACAGGACGATGAGCGCGCAAGCGAAGAGGAAAAACCGGATCAACATGGCGCAGACATGATCGATTGCATGCCGCCTGTCACCTCACAAAGACGCCAGCCAGTTGCGCAGCTCCGTCATCCGCACCTCAGGCCATAAATCCTCAGCCCGGATGCCCAACCGCGCCGCCGCGTCGGGGTCTTGCGGGGCGGCTGCGATATCGCCCGCCTCTTCGGGGCCAAACCGCTCCCACCGCAGCAGCTCAGGTCCGAAATGCACCGGGTCATACTCTGGATGATACTGCACCCCCAAAACCGGATGCCCTGATGTTCATAGGCAAAGGCCTGCACCTCAGAATGGCCGTTGCTGGCCAAAAGAACGGCGCCCTCCGGCAGTTGGCTCACCTCATCGCGGTGCACACAGGGCACTGCAAAGCCATCGGTGCGCCCGGCCAGAAAGGGATGCGCGCGGCCCGCTTGCGTCAGGTGAACATCCCGCGCCAATCCATCCTCGCGCCCTTTGGGCGAGGCCTCAGACCGTCCGCCCAGAACGCTTGCTGCAAGTTGCATGCCGTTGCACGACCCTAATGTGGGCAGCCCTGCGTCAAACACCTTGCGCATGACGTCCGCCAAAGGGGCGGCGCGGGCGTCATGGGTGTTCCAGCTCACCCCTGATCCGGTGAAAACCACCCCGTCAAACCCCGCAAGGTCCGGCACAACGTCCCCCTCATAAGGCGCAATCACCGTGCTGCGCACCTCCGCATCACAGGCCCCCAGAGCTGCGGCATAGTTCTGCCCTGTCGTCATCCCGCGGGCGGCAACAAGATTGGCGTTCAATTCAGCCGAATCTGAATCGACGATAAGAATATGTGGCATGGGCCGGGTCCCCCCAATGGTTTTGCACTGTCACAGCCTCAGGATTAAGCGCAATTAATCAAGCCCCGGATGCGCCAGAAAACGCACCCTAAACGGCGTAAACCCTACGCGCGCCTAAGCCGCCGCAACCCAGGATTTACCACTGATCTTAAATGGTATTCCCCGCCTATCACCGCGGGGACAGCATTAACCTACCGGCTTAACCCGCCATGCAGGTTCGGCTGGTCCAGGCTCGCAAAGCCGTAATGCCGCAGCCACCGCAGATCACTGTCAAAAAAGGCGCGCAAATCCGGGATGCCGTATTTCAGCATCGCAATCCGGTCGATCCCCATGCCAAAGGCAAACCCTTGCCACTCCGCAGGATCAATGCCCCCGGCCTGCAAAACCTTGGGATGCACCATGCCAGAGCCCAGCACTTCCATCCAGCCATCGCCCTCACCAATGCGCAACTGCCCATCGACCCAGGAACACTGAATATCCACTTCGGCAGACGGCTCCGTGAAGGGGAAATGCGACGCACGAAAGCGCGTCTTGATGCCATCTATTTCGAAAAACGCGGCAAAGAATTCTTCCAGCACCCATTTCAGGTTCGCCATGGAGATGTCTTTGTCGATGGCCAGTCCCTCAACCTGGTGGAACATTGGCGTGTGCGTCTGATCATAATCAGCCCGGTACACCCCGCCGGGACAGATGATGCGCAGCGGCGCGCCTTCTTTTTCCATCGTGCGGATCTGCACCGGTGACGTATGCGTGCGCAAAACATGAGGCGGGCGGTTATCGCCCTCGGCGCGGTGCATATAGAACGTGTCCATCTCAGCGCGTGCAGGGTGATGGCCCGGAATGTTCAACGCGTCGAAGTTATACCAATCGGTGTCGATGCGCGGGCCTTCGGCCACGGAAAACCCAAGTTCTGCAAAAATCGCGGTCAGCTCTTCGGTGACCTGGCTGACCGGATGGATTGACCCCTGACGCTCAGGGCGCGACGGCAGGGTCACGTCCAGCCACTCCGACCTCAACCGTTCATCCAGCGCCGCATCAGCGAGCGCTGCCTTTTTGGCCGCCAGGGCGGAGTTGATCTCATCTTTCAGCGCGTTCAATGCGGGGCCTGCAACCTGACGCTCCTCTGGGGTCATCTTGCCCAGCTCACGCATTTTCAGCGCCACTTCGCCCTTTTTGCCAACCGCCGCCAGACGGATGTCTTCCAACACGTTTTCATCCGCCGCGTCGGCAATTTGGCTGAGGTATTTTTGCTTAAGATCGTCCATGACGCACCTTTGGAAACTGCTTGGCCTCTGCTACTTGCGCCCCTGTGAGAATGCAACCCACCGGGACATCCCCGACCGCGAGGGCACCTTGCCCGAATCCATTGCCAGACACCAGATCGAGTAGTAAGATGGCAAGCGTCCACAAATTCCTGTGATACCAACAAAATCTGGCTGTGCGGTCCATGATGAACTCACGACATCCTCTTTTCAGATTTGGCCAGGCCAAGGGCCGGATCCGCCGAACACTTGTTTTCGCGGGCACGTCTGTTGCGCTGTGCGTGATCGGCCTGTCTCTGTCCTGGACCCAGCCCAACGCGCAAGAGGCGCAGCCCTCGCCCCTTACCCCAGCGCAGGCCATGGCAAACCTGACAGCCCCCCAGCGCCGGGATCCTTTGCCGTGGCTGATGATCATGCCCCTGCGCGGACACCGTCCAAAGAAGAACGCCTTGCCACAGCACAAGCCATCGCATCTGAGGTGCGGTCGGCCTTTGCAGCCCATCGCGGCCCGCTGGATGAGGCGGACACATTTGCAGCAACAGACTGCGTTGCCCGACTGGATGCGTTCCTGTCTGAGGTCACGCTGCAGTTTGGGGCCGCTCAGACCACAATAGCCGCAGTATATGCCCCCCTTGTTGAACGCATCAGCGATGAAATCCAGAACTGCCCAAACGCTTATGTGATGATTGCAGGCCATGCCGATGGCAGCGGATCGGATCGCGCCAACTCTGACATCAGCTGGGGCCGGGCCGATCAGACACTCAACCACCTGGTGGCCATGGGCGTCGATCCAAATGCGGTTGAGGCTGTGGGCTTTGGGGCCAGCCGCCCGCTTTCGCAAGGCTCCGATGAAGAAGACGCCGCAGACCGGCGTGTTGAATTCCGCGTGCTTAGGCTGCGGGCCCCGGCGCAGTAGTGGGGTTCAGCCACGCCTCAAGGTAGGTGCGAAAACGCGTCGTCTTGCCTGTCATGTTGTGAAGGGTGCAGAACTCCAAGGCGATGACCTGGATGAAAAAGGCCTGCACACCTTCGGCCAACAGCTCGGATGTGATGTCTTTGCGAAAAGGGCCATCCGCAATCCAATGGGTGATCACCTCAGCATGACGGCCAAATGTGGTTGCGATGGGCCCAACCTCTTGGTTCAGCCCAGCGGTTGAATGCCTAAGCACCACGTCAAAAATATACCGCTCGCTGGTCAGAAACGCCAACATCGGGGCCATCGCGTCAACCATCGCGGTCACATCTTTGGGGGTGGGCAAGGTCTCAATATCATCGAGGAAACTGTCGATCTTATCCCCGATCAGAAAGTCCATCAGCGCGTCTTTGTCTTTGAAATGCGCAAAGAACGTCCCCTTGGCCACGCCCGCCTTGCGCACCACATCCTCAACCCGCAACGCCTCATAGCCAGCCTCTTGGATCAGCGCCTGTGCGGCTTGGATCATTCGGGCGCGGGTTTTGAGCGTGCGTTTCTGGACAGCTTGTTTCATGGCCCCTTCGTTTCACATTTTGTGACCGTGGTCAAAAATAATAATTGACCACGGTCATTTTATGTCTTAATCGAAATTTGACCACGGTCATTTAATTGGAGTTAGACATGAAAAAACGAATCTTCATCCTCAACGGTCATCCGGCCGAAACCTCACTGAACCGCGCTTTCGCAGAAACCTACGCCAAGGCGGCGCGGGCCGCAGGCCATGACGTGCGCGTCGCACACCTGCACGACTTGGACTTTGACGCTGACTTTGGCTTTGCGGGCTACAAGACCATCAAACCGCTTGAACCCGGTTTGGAAGAAGTGCTGGAAAACATCGAATGGAGCGAGCACGTCGTGCTGACCACCCCCATGTGGTGGGGCGGCGTGCCGGGCAAACTAAAAGGGCTTTTTGACCGCGTGCTGTTGCCAGGCCGGACATTTGACACCCATGTCCCCGCTGGGAAAATGCCCAAACCCATGCTGACCGGGCGGACGGGGCGGGTGATTGTCACCTCTGATACGCCCAAGTTCCTGCTGTCGCTGATGTACCGCAACGCCATGGTGAACCAGCTCAAGGGACAGGTGTTCAAGTTTGTGGGGATCACACCGACCAAGATCACCTATCTGGCCGGGGCAAGCCATCCCAAAGAGGGCAACGTGGCCCGCTGGATGCGCAAGATCAGCGCCTATGGCGCGGCTGCGGCTTGAAAGCCGGATGCGTTCAGGCGGACATCTCGCCCAAATCCTGAACCTCAGGCGGGCCGATACGCTTTCGCGTTTACAGGTCCGCCCTGAGGCAAAAGAAAAGGCCGCACCTGAATGTCAGGTACGGCCTCAATTTCTTTGCGTGTTTAGCGATTACTTCGCCAAAGCACCCTGTGCTGTGGCCACGATGGCACCAAATGCCTCAGGCTCATTCACGGCCAGATCGGCCAGCACTTTGCGGTCCACTTCGATCCCGGCCAGGTTCAGGCCGTTGATGAAGCGGGAATATGTCAGCGCCTCGTCATGGGAACGCACAGCCGCGTTGATCCGCTGGATCCACAGCGCGCGGAAGTTGCGCTTGCGATTCTTACGGTCACGTGTGGCGTATTGGTTGGCCTTATCGACCGCCTGCGTGGCGACCTTAAAGACGTTCTTACGACGACCGTAATAGCCTTTTGCGGCTTTAACGATCTTCTTGTGGCGGGCGTGGGTGACTGTACCACCTTTAACTCGGGACATCTCAGCTCTCCTCTATCAGCGGTCGTAGGGCATGAAGCCCTTGATGATACGTGCATCGGCATCGCACAGCGTGGTTGTGCCACGGGCGTTGCGAATGAACTTTTTGGTCCGCTTGATCATGCCATGGCGCTTCCCGGCTTGTGCCGAGATCACCTTGCCATTGGCCGAGATCTTAAAGCGCTTCTTAGCGCTCGACTTCGTCTTCATCTTAGGCATTTCCGTCTCCGTCTTTTGGTTCGGTTTACGCACGACTCGGCATGCCATTTCGGCCGGCCGCACGGGATGAAAGCGCCGTATAGGCGGGGTTTATGCCTTTGGCAAGAGAAAGGATGCCTTTGCCAGTGGCGAAGCCAGGGTCAGGGCCGATTGACAGGACCTTAAGGAAACAACTGATTAAAGGCGCTGGCCATCGCGTTGGGGACATCCTCCAGGCTGTAGCCTCCCGGCTGGGTCTGCATCGCATAAAGGATCAGCCCACCGCCAATTAGAATCGTCACCGCAGAGGCGCGCGGGGCGCGCCTGTCTGACAGAGCAGATAAAACCGAGGGCACCGAAAACCCGGCGATCACGATGCCCAATGCAAGCGCGAGATCCGGTGTCATGCGCGTTCTCCTTGTAGGCTTGCGCAGAATGCTACTCTGGGTCGGCAGCAAAAATCAAACTTTCGTCGCAGGGGGCCACCCGCAGAATGTTTGTGCTGCCCGACACCTGAAACGGCACACCGGCGGTGACCACCACCATATCCTGCTCTTGGGCAAAGCCTTCGCTGCGCGCGGCACGCACAGCAGACACCACCGCCATCTTAAACCGGTCCACTTCACCAGTCAGAACACAATTGGTTCCCCAGCTTAGCGCCAGACGCCGGGCGGTGTTGACCAGCGGCGTCAAGGCAATCACCGGCACACGGGGCCGTTCGCGGGCGGTCAGCAACGCGGTGGTGCCGCTTTGCGTGAAACAGCAAATCGCCTTGATGTCCGTCGTCTCAGCAATCTCACGCGCGGCGGCCACAATCCCGTCGGCCACGGTCATACGGTCCGCTTTGCGCGAACTTTCGATGATCTGGGTATAGGTCGGATCCTGCTCCACTTCGGTGGCGACGTTGTCCATGGTTTGAACCGCTTCAATCGGATAGTCACCGGCTGCGGATTCCGCACTCAGCATCACCGCATCCGCCCCTTCGTAAATGGCCGTCGCCACGTCAGACACCTCAGCCCGCGTGGGCATCGGGCTTTCAATCATGGATTCCAGCATCTGCGTGGCCACGATCACAGGCTTTGCCGCTGCCCGACATTTCCGTACCAGACGTTTCTGGATCGGCGGCACGTTCTGAACGGGCAGCTCAACGCCCAAATCACCGCGCGCGACCATGATGCCATCGCTGACCTCAAGGATGTCATCAAACCGGTCAACCGCCGCAGGCTTTTCGATCTTAGACAACAGCGACGCCCGGCCAGCGGCCAAGGTCCGCGCCTCTGTCACATCCTCGGGGCGCTGCACAAAGCTTAGCGCAAGCCAGTCAACGCCAAGCTCACAGACAAACTCCAAATCCGCACGGTCCTTGTCTGACAAAGCGGCCAGCGGCAGCACCACATCAGGGACATTCACCCCCTTGCGGTTTGAAATCACGCCGCCCGTCACAACTTCGCAATTGGCAAAGTCTGCGCCACATTCCAGGACTTTCAAACGGATCTTGCCGTCGTTGACCAACAACCGCGCGCCCGGCTCAAGGGCCGCAAAAATCTCAGGATGCGGCAGACACACGCGCAACGCATCGCCCTCCGCCGGATCAAGGTCCAGCCGGAACATCTTGCCCTCTTCCAACAGCTCACCATCAGGGGCCGCAAAGGTGCCCACCCGCAGTTTTGGCCCCTGCAGATCCGCCAGAATACCGATGGTGCTGCCCAGATTGGCCTCAACCTCACGGATGATCCGATGCTTTTCGCGGATCTCATCATGGCTGCCGTGGCTCATGTTCAGCCGGAACACATCCGCACCCGTTTTATGCAGTGCCTCAATCATCTCATAGGTTTCTGAGGCGGGGCCCAAGGTGGCGACAACTTTCACGTTGCGGGTGCGTCTCATCTTATCTGATCCAATCTTTGTGCAATTTCATCTACGGCGTATACGACTATCGCGCATATGGCATGTTAGCGGTAACACAGCTTGTGCATTTCCTATCTGCCATCGCTGATCCTGTCAAAGCGATCACCCTTAGGAAACAAATATTCCCAATGCTGCATATCACATCCCAATCAACTTGACACCATGGGCCTGTCATCCCAGCTAAGTCTAAAGGAGTTTACAATGCCCACACAGACCGAAATTGAACTACAAGCCGCAGCTTTTCGTCGCCTCCAGCAACATCTGATGCAAGACCGCACAGACGTGCAAAACATCGACATGATGAACCTCACGGGGTTTTGCCGCAATTGCCTGTCCCGCTGGTATCAAGAGGCCGCAAATGAGCGTGGCATTGAGATGGGCAAGGACGAAGCACGTGAGCTTTTCTACGGCATGACAATGGCCGAGTGGAAAGCGAATTATCAGACTGAGGCCACCGCCGCGCAAAATGAAACGTTCAAAGACGCCTTTGCCCAAAACGTGGGCGAAAAATAGGGCGCGCGCCGCGCAAAATCCCCACAAAGGCCCAACTCTCCGACAGGTGCTGCCACAATCAACACGCATGAACGCGGTGTTCACTGCAGAAAGGCAGGCCGCGCATGATTGCTTGGGTTTCGATTGCTTCCCTTTTGGGTCTGGGATTGGCCGCAGACCACTTCGCCGACGAATACAAAGAGGCGCATGAAGAAGACGAAAACAACCAGGACACCGTCCGGGTGACCTTGGATGCAACCCAAACGCAATATGACGGGTCCGACCTGAAAGACCGCGTGCATGGCAACGCCCACGACAACCTCCTGCATGGCGCCGAAGACCAGGACAACCTATTTGGCTATGATGGTGCTGACACCCTCATCGGTGGCGGCGGCAATGATGAAATCTATGCCGGCGCGGGCGATGATCTGGCCCAAGGCGGTGCGGGCGACGACCGCATCTTTCTGTCAGACGGCCATGACCAAACCCTGCCCAGCGCGGACGGGTCCGCCGATGCCGGTGATGACTTTATCCGCGGCGGCGCAGGCCGCGACGTGATCATCGACAGCCAGGGCAACAACCAGCTTTTCGGTGATATTGGGCGCGATGTGCTGATTGGCGTCGATGCCGAAGACACCACAACCCCTGATACGCTCCACGGCGGCTATGGCGCCGATGTGCTTGTCGCAGACAGCGGCGATCAGGTGACAGGTGGCCACGGTGCCGACAGCTTTGTGGTGGCGGCAAAATCAGAAGACAACGGCACGCCAGCGATGCTCTTGGATTTTGACATCCGCGAGGACCTCTTTAGCGTGGTTCTGCTGGAAGAGACGGAGACGCCGCCCGTGGTGGCCTTTGCCCATGATCCCGAAACAGATCAGATCATGGCCACCGTCAACGGTGAAAAAGTCGCGGTGCTGCATGATATTGAGGCCGCAGATGTGCCCTTTATCCAGACCTTCGTTACCACCCTGCCAGAGCTCATGGGCACAGCCTAACGACGCTTAAGCGGGGGAAGGCCGGACAGATGATCCGGCCCACCCCATGGCCTCAGATGGCGACCTTGCGCATCTCATCCAGATAGATTTCGCGCAGACGCGGGGCCACTTTGCCCGGCGCACCATCGCCCAACGCCACGCCGTCAATCTCAACCACCGGCATCACAAAGGCAGAGGCAGAGGTGGTAAACGCTTCATCCGCTTCTTTGGCCTCGTCGATGGTAAAGTTGCGCTCTTCCACTTCCATCTGCGCCTCTTGCGCAAAGCGCAACACAGCCGCCCGCGTGATGCCGTGCAAAATCTCATTGCTCAGCGCGCGGGTGATGATCTTGTTACCCTTCACGATATAGGCGTTGTTTGATGTCCCTTCGGTGACAAATCCATCCTGGATCATCCAGGCATCATCACAGCCAGCCTTCTTGGCCATCATCTTGCCCATGGACGGATAAAGCAGCTGCACCGTCTTGATGTCCCGACGACCCCAGCGAATATCTTCGATGGAGATGATCTTGGCGCCTTTCTTGGCCGCAGGACTATCCGCCAGGCCTGGCTTGTTCTGGGTAAACAGCACCACGGTCGGCGCGGTCGTCTCAGGATCAGGGAAGGCAAAATCACGGTCCCCGTCAGAGCCGCGGGTGATCTGCAAATACACCAGCCCCTCGTCAATCTCATTGACCCGCACCAATTCGCGGTGAACCTCCAGCAGATCCTCCTTGGAGATCGGGTTCTTCATATCAAGCTCGGTCAAAGACCGCTGCAGGCGCACAGCATGACCGTCAAAATCGATCAGCTTACCATCCAGCACAGACGTCACCTCATAGACGCCATCCGCCATCAAAAAGCCCCGGTCAAAGATTGAGATATTGGCCTCATTCTCAGGCAAATACTCACCGTTCACATATACTGTCCGCATGTTCTCAGTCCTTTCCGACGGGGCTCAGCCCCAAAGCTCTTTCGCGGGCGGGTGCACCCCATCCGCATCATATTGCAACGCGTGCGTCCGGTCTTCGCCTAGCAATAGCGGCCCATCAAGATCAACCACCTTCACGCCCTGGGCCACAACGGTCGCAGGGGCCATCGCCAGGGACGATCCCACCATGCACCCCACCATCACGTCATAGCCTTGAGCCAAGGCCGCCGCGCGCAGCTTCAGCGCCTCGGTCAACCCGCCTGTCTTGTCGATCTTGATGTTTACCACATCATATTTGCCCTTCAGCTTGGGCAGACTGTCACAGTCATGGGCGCTTTCATCAGCACAAACCGGCACAGGCCGCTCCATCCCCAAAAGCGCGTCATCCTCGCCCGCAGGCAAAGGTTGCTCTACCAGGGCCACACCCAGACGCACCAAATGCGGGGCCAGATCGGCATATACGTCCGCAGACCACCCCTCATTGGCATCCACAATGATAGTGGACTTGGGCGCGCCCGCCCGCACCGCTTCCAGCCGGGGCATGTCATCGGGCGTGCCCAGCTTGATCTTCAACAGCGGACGATGCGCGTTCTTGGCCGCTTGCGCCTGCATCTCCTCAGGCGACGCCAAGGACAAGGTATAGGCCGTGATCTCGGGCTTGGGGGCCGCCAGGCCCGCCAATTCCCACATCCGCTTGCCAGCGGTCTTGGCCTCCAGATCCCACAACGCACAATCAACCGCGTTGCGCGCAGCGCCCGCAGGCAACAGATCATAAAGACCTTCGCGGGTCAGCGCCCCGCTCAATCCCTCAATCTCGGCCGTCACCGATGCCAGCGTCTCATCATAGCGCGCATAAGGCACACATTCGCCCCAACCGGTCACACCATCCTGCGTGATGCGCACGGTCAGCACCTTGGCCTCCGTGCGCGATCCGCGCGAAATGGTGAACACCTGCGCCAGCTTGAATGTGTCCGACGTCACCTCAATGCGCATGTCCGCTCCTTCATCTTTCCAATATAACTTCAATCCAACGCCGCAACCGGCGCGACCCTTAAAGGGCCGCGATGGCGCTGGCCAAACGATCGGCACCGTGGCGGAACGGATCCACTGCAGGCAAGCCCATCTCGGCTTCCACCTCAGCCAGATAGGCGTTGGCTTCTTCCTCGGTCATGTGCTGCGTGTTCACAGACACACCAATCACCTTACAGCCTGGATTGGCCACTTTGGCCAGGGCCAGCGCCATGTCAGAAACCGCCTGCATGGAAGGTGGGGTGTATTCGGGCAAACCGCGCATATGCGTCCGCGTCGGCTCATGGCAGATGATCAGCGCATCAGGCTGACCCCCGTGGATCAGCGCCATGGTCACACCGGAATAAGACACGTGGAACAGGCTGCCCTGCCCTTCGATGATGTCCCAGTGATCGTCATCATTGTCAGGCGTCAGATATTCCACTGCACCAGCCATGAAATCGGCAATGACCGCATCCAGCGGCACGCCAGAGCCGGTGATCAGAATACCTGTCTGACCTGTGGCGCGGAAAGTGCTTTTCATGCCCTGCTTGCGCATCGCTTCATCCAGGGCCAAAGCGGTGTACATCTTGCCCACGGAACAATCTGTGCCAACGGCCAGCACACGCTTGCCGGAGCGTTTTTTGCCATCCGCAATCGGATATTGCACGTTTGGCACCCGCACATCATGCAGCGTGCGGCCATTCACCTGAGACGATGCCACCAGATCGCCTTCCTCTGCCAACAGGTTGTGCAGACCAGAGGCCAGGTCATAGCCCAGCTCAAGCGCTTCCAGCAGCACATCTTTCCAGGCTTGTGAAATCACGCCGCCCCGGTTGGCCACACCAATCACCAGCGTCTTGGCACCGGCCTCTTTGGCCTCGGCCAATGTCATGTCCTTCAGGCCCACATCGGCCTTGCAGCCGTCCATGCGGAACTGGCCCACGGCGTTGTCGGGGCGCCAGTCCTTAATGCCCTGGGCCACTTTGGCGGCCAGTTGGTCAGGCGCATCGCCCAGAAACAGCAGATATGGGGTCTCGATCATCGCATCTCTCCAGCATCAATAGATTCGCGTCACTGTCGGCGATCCTGCGTGCAAGAGGATTGCGAGATGCGCCCCAAGGCATCCATCTGCAGGAGATTTTTGCGCATATATGACATCTGTCGCAAAAATCTTGCAGCAAGCATCGCCGCTCCGCCGCAGATGGGCGCACGGCGCAAATGAACCTGCACCGCCCAGGCCGTTCAAACCCAAACCCAGCCGCCCAAGGCCGCCAGCCTCATCAAGCCCCGAACCCGCACGGAATTGCTGCAGGTGCAAAATGACGCTTGCAGCAGGTTGCGCAATTTAATACTCGCTCAGCACAAGGAACACGCAATTTTCTTTCGCTTAGAGGACCGCACCACATGTCTTTCCGTCTCCAGCCCACGCCCCCTGCCCGCCCCAACCGCTGCCAGCTCTTTGGCCCAGGCTCGCGCCCTGCGATCTTTGAAAAGATGGCCGGGTCAGCGGCGGACGTCATCAACCTTGATCTCGAAGATTCCGTGGCCCCTTCTGACAAAGACAGCGCCCGCGCCAATGTCATTGATGCCATCAGCAACGTGGATTGGGGCAGCAAAACGCTTTCCGTACGCATCAACGGCTTGGACAGCCCCTATTGGTACCGCGATGTGGTGGACCTGCTGGAACAGGCCAGCGAACGGCTTGACCAGATCATGATCCCCAAGGTCGGCAACGCCTCTGACATCTACGCGGTGGATGCGCTGGTGACATCGATTGAAGCCGCCAAAGGCCGCCGCAAGAAAATCGCCTTTGAGGTGATCATCGAATCCGCCGCGGGCATCGCGCATGTAGAAGAAATCGCAGCCGCCTCTCCCCGGTTGGAGGCGATGAGCCTGGGTGCGGCTGATTTCGCGGCCTCCATGGGCATGCAAACCACAGGCATCGGCGGCACACAGGCCAATTACTACATGCACCATGACGGGGCGAATTACTGGTCAGACCCGTGGCACTGGGCGCAATCCGCGATCGTTGCGGCCTGCCGGACCCACGGTGTGTTGCCGGTGGACGGCCCGTTTGGTGATTTCTCTGATGATGAGGGCTTTCTGGCCCAGGCGCGCCGCTCTGCCACCTTGGGCATGGTCGGCAAATGGGCGATCCATCCCAAGCAGGTCGCGCTGTCCAACGATGTCTTCACCCCCTCAGAAGAGGCCGTGACCGAAGCGCGCGAAATCCTCGCCGCGATGGAAACCGCCAAAGCCAACGGCGAAGGGGCCACCGTCTATAAGGGCCGGTTGGTCGATATTGCCAGCATCAAGCAGGCTGAGGTGATTGTGCGTCAGTCTGAGATGATCGCGGGCTGATACGGGGGCGGGGGCTCTGCCCCGTCGATCAAAGATCGACCCCCCGGAGGTGTATTTGGAAAGATGAAGCGCAAAGGGGGTCCAGGTGGCTCCCCTGATTGCAATGGACGCAGGGTCACGCCATATAGGGTTCCAGCCAACTGCGGAGCCCGATATGACCCAATACCTCGATTTCGAGAAACCCCTGGCCGAGATTGAAGGCAAGGCAGAGGAATTGCGCGCGCTGGCGCGGGCGAACGAGGAAATGGACATCACCGATGAAGCCAAGGCGCTGGATGAAAAGGCGGCCAAGCTTCTGGATGAGCTTTATGGCGCGCTGACGCCCTGGCGCAAATGCCAGGTGGCGCGGCATCCTGACAGGCCGCATTGTCAGGATTACATCAACGCGCTGTTCACTGAATACATGCCCCTGGCAGGTGACCGGAACTTTGCCGATGACCTGGCGGTCATGGGCGGGCTGGCGCGGTTTAACGACCAGCCGGTGATGGTGATTGGCCATGAAAAGGGCAACGACACGACATCGCGGATTGAGCGGAACTTTGGCATGGCCCGGCCCGAAGGCTACCGCAAAGCCGTGCGCCTGATGGAACTGGCGGGCAAGTTTGGCCTGCCGGTGATCACCCTGGTGGACACGCCGGGCGCCTATCCCGGCAAAGGGGCCGAAGAACGCGGCCAGTCTGAGGCGATTGCGCGCTCCACTGAGAAATGTCTGCAAATTGGCGTGCCTTTGGTCTCTGTCATCATTGGCGAGGGGGGATCAGGCGGGGCTGTGGCCTTTGCCACGGCCAACCGCGTGGCGATGATGGAGCATTCGGTGTATTCCGTGATCACACCTGAGGGATGCGCCTCAATTCTGTGGAAAGACGCCGAAAAAATGCGCGAAGCGGCGGAGGCCATGCGCCTGACGGCGGATGATCTGCGCAAGCTGGGCGTGACAGACCGTATCATCCCCGAACCCAAAGGCGGCGCACACCGCGATCCTGAGGCTGCGATTGCGTCCGTGCGGACAGCGATCAGCGAAATGCTCAAAGAGCTGGACGGCAAGGATGCGGATGCCTTGGTACAGGACCGGCGGCGCAAGTATCTGGAGATGGGCAGCAGCGGCCTGGCGGCCTAAGGCCACGGGCGGCACGTCGGGTCAGCTGACCAACATGCGCAGCCCTTGGGTGACGTCCGAACGCACGGCCAGGCGCAGCCGCTGGTTCATCGCCTGCTTTGAGGGCGGCAATGATCAGGCGGTGGAACTGTGGCGGCTCTGTGCGCCGCAAGCGACCGTATAGCGCACGCATCGTTGGCCCCATCTGCAGCCAGACCGTTTCGGCCATCGCCAGCATGGCCGGGGCACTGGGCACGCAGATAGAGCGTGCGGTGAAACTCAAGATTTGTGCGGATGTAACTGACCGCGTCGCGGTGGTGTACCGCATCGGCGATGGCAGCATTGATCGTCTGCATCCGCTCAATCAACGCCATATGCGCGCGTGGCAAGGCCCGGCTGGCCAGCTCCACCTCAATCAAAGCCCGCAGGGCGGCAAGCTCTTCAATCCGTTCGTTGCTCAGCTCCGGGGTTGAGATGCGGCCCGAATTCGACATCGTCAGCGCGCCCTCGGCCACCAACCGCCGCACCGCTTCGCGCGCGGGCGTCATGGACACGCCGTATTCCTTGCCCAACCCCCGCAGTGTCAGTGCCTGACCGGGGGGCAGATCACCATGCATGATCCGGCTGCGCAGATCACGGTAGAGTTTGTCATGCGCCACCACGGTGGCTTCGCTTTGACGTGCTGTAAGGGCCATAGGCCGTTTGTGATCACAAAATGGAATCAGGTCAAGCCGCGAGGGCCGCGCGCCTTAAAAACGGTAACGATGCAGGTCGTTGCCATGCTGGCGCAACCAGCCGCGTGCCTCTTTATAGGGGCCGTAAATACGCTCCACCCCCGCCCAGAAGGCGGGTGAATGATTCATCTCTGCCAGATGCGCCACCTCATGGGCGGCGACATAATCCAACACCTCAGGCGGGGCCATGATCAGCCGCCAGGAGAAATTCAGCGCCCCGTCGCTGGTGCAAGACCCCCAGCGTGAGCGGGTATCGCGCATCGTGATCCGGCAGTAACGCCTGCCCAGAAGCGCCGCGTAATCATCGCAGGCCCCCGCCAGCCTGTCGCGCGCTACCTCTTTGAGATAGGCCGCCAGCCGTTTGCCCGCCCGCTCTGGCGCGCCTGGCACAGCAATCTCATCCTGCCCCAACTGCACCGACCGCCCCTGCCCCGCAACCACACGCACCATGCGCCCGCCCAAAGGCAGCTGGGTGCCAAGACCCACGGTCACGTCCTCTCCGCGCGCGGCGAGATGCTTGCAGAATCCAGTCTTGCTTGCTGGCGGCAAAGGCCAACGCCTCGCGTTCGGCGAGGCGTTTGGGCAAGGTCAGCGTCACCCGTCCATCCAACTGCGAGATGCGCAGCGAAATCCGCCGCGCGCGGGCCGAACGGCGCAAGATCAGCGGGATCGGAGGATCGCCGGGCAGGAAGGTTTCAGCCATGTGTTCACCTCTGGCTCAACGCGAAAGGCTAAAGCCTTTGACAGTCTCCCCTGCATATGGCACTTGCCCAGACTCAGCACCATACCATCTACGTTTAAACGTCAATGCAAGAAGGGGTATTTCATGCCCAAAGAAGAATGGGGAACCAAACGCCTGTGTCCGACAACAGGCAAGCGGTTCTACGACTTGAACAAAGATCCGATTGTCAGCCCCTACACCGGTGAGGTGCTTGAGGTTGACGCGTCCAAATCCCGGATGATCGCCGCCGATGCAGAGGATGCCGCGACAACCAAAGCCAAAGAGGCCGAGGTTGAAGAGGATGCGCTGCTCGATGATGACGATGATGTCGATGTGGATCTGGATGACGATATTCTGGATGACGACGATGATGATGACAGCACTGTACCGCTGGAAGACATCGCTGACGTCGCCTCAGAAGACGACGACAGTTGATTCCGCATGGGCGGGGACGTTTTTGACTTGATCCCGCCCGGCGCCTGTCTTAATCACGCGCCACCAACCCGAGGGTTCACCTCAATGGGGCATTAGCTCAGCTGGGAGAGCGCCTGCATGGCATGCAGGAGGTCAGCGGTTCGATCCCGCTATGCTCCACCAAACTTCCCAAGCAACGATGGCACCACGGCGCAGGCACTCTGCCAGGTGCCAATGGCGCCACAAGCCAGCTTTCACAGATGGCTCTTCTGGACAGGCTTGCGATGACCCCGTTTACGCTCTCCACGCTCTCTGACCTGACCGCGCTGGACGTGGACACCGTCATTGACGTGCGCGCGCCTGCTGAATTTGCCGAGGACCATCTGCCAGGGGCCATCAACCTGCCCGTCCTCAGTGATGCCCAGCGCGCAGAAGTGGGCACGCTGTATACCCAAGCCAGCCCCTTTGATGCCCGCAAAATCGGCGGTGCGCTTGTGGCCCAAAACACCGCGCGGCATCTGCAGGGGCCGCTTGCCGACAAACCAGGGGGTGGCAACCGCTGGTCTATTGCTGGCGCGGCGGCCAACGCTCGGGCGCTTTTGCCACGATCCTGTCTCAGGTGGGGTGGCGGGTGCAGCTGCTGAAGGGCGGCTATCAAAGCTATCGCCGCGCCATCGTGGGCACGCTTTATGACAACCCGCTGCCGCACCGGCTGATCGTGATCGAAGGCGGCACAGGCACCGCCAAAACAGCGCTGCTGCATCACCTGGCCCAAGCCGGGGCGCAAACCCTTGATCTGGAAGGGCTTGCAGGCCACCGTGGTTCGCTTTTTGGTGACATCGGATCAGACCAGCCCAGCCAAAAAGGCTTTGAAAGCGGACTGGCTGCCGCCCTCACTCCGCTGGCACCAGATCAGCCGACATTTATTGAGGCCGAAAGCAGCAAGATCGGCGAACGCCTCATTCCGCCCTCCCTTTGGAAGGCGATGAATGCTGCGGACCGCATGCAAATCACTGCGCCCTTGCCCGCGCGCGCGGCCTATCTGGCGTCCGCCTACCGCGATCTGACGCAAGACATCGCACGCCTCTGCGCCCAGATTGACCAGTTGCGGCCCTATCATCCCGCTGATCAGATCACCGCCTGGCTGGATGACGCGCACAACGGCGATTGGCAGGCGCTGGCCGCAGGCTTGGTGGCCGCGCACTACGATCCGCGCTATGCCAAATCCGCAGCAGACAAATCCGCGCCGGTCCACAAAGTGCATCTGGCCGATTTGTCGGACGCCACATTGGCGCGGTCAGCCGAAACCCTGATCCGGCACTTCGCGCCCTAAGGCCAATCCGCGCCAGCCCCACGCATCACGTCACGACGATCTGCCCCGATCCTGCGCTGAGCTGCCCGATGACATGCCCCTGCCCGCCCGCCGCCTCCAGCGCCACGAGAACCTCCGCCACCGCCTTTTGCGGCACAGCGGCCAACAGCCCGCCTGCCGTCTGCGGATCATGCAGCAACGGCATCTCAGCCCCAACAACCGGCGCATCCGCCTGATTGCTGGCCATCAGCACCGAAGACACGCCCGCCGCCGACAGCGCCTCAGCCCCGGCATAGACCGGGATCGCGGCGCCCTGCAGGGCGGCATCAAGGTCGCTGCCCAACATCGCCCGAATATGGCCTGCCAGGCCAAAGCCCGTCACATCCGTCATCGCATGCGCCACCTCAGCCAAGACCGCCGCCGCCGCACCTTGCGGCGCAGCCATCTGCGCCAGGGCGGCCGCCACATCCCGGCCATCGGCCTGACCCGCCATTTCCGCCGCCAGCAAGACCCCCGCCCCAATGGGCCGGGTCAGCACCAGAACATCTCCCCCCGCGCACCCGACACCGTGATAGGCATCCGGTCCCGCGTGCCCGTAACGGTAAAGCCAATGGTCAGCTCAGCCCCCATGGTCGTGTGCCCGCCAATGATCTCAGCACCGGCATCCCGGATCACAGCCCCCGCTGCCGCCATGATCTCATCCAACGTCCTGCGCTGCAAAGCGGCAGACATCTGCGGCAAAATCAGCGTGGCCAACGCCGCCTGCGGCTTGGCCCCCATCGCCCAGACATCGCCCAAAGCATGCACCGCCGCAATCCGCGCCATCACCGCCGGGTCCGACGTAAAGGCGCGCAGATGGTCGGTGCTGATCACCTGATACCCGCCCCCCGGTTGCCGCAAAATCGCAGCATCATCCCCCGGACCAGAAAGGATATCGCCTCCCTCGGTCCCCACGGCGGGCACCGCCGCACGTAGCACGCCCAAACCCACCTTGGCACCGCATCCCCCGCAAAGCGGCTTGGCCTGCACCATCTGTTGCACCCCTTGGGCCATATCCGCAGGCAGGGCGGGCACCTTCATCGCAGGCAAATCATTGAGCCGGTCCATGAACGCCCGGTCAATCCGGTCCTTCCAGCGCCACATCGCAGGGCCTTTGAGGACCAAACCGAACTTTTCTGCCAGGGCCGCTTTGCCCCCCAGGGACACCAGCTTGAGGTAGTCTTTCTGCGGATGCCACAAACGGCGCGTCCCACCGCTCAAGGCCGCGCGCAGGTTGTCGTGCAAAATCGGCGCGGCCCGCACCGCAAAAACCCCCGCTTTGGGGCGGGGATCTGCAGGCATCACCGCACAATCGCCCACCGCAAAAAGATCGTCACACCCCAGCACGCCAAGGTCGCGCCCCACCGTGATAAACCCATCCTGCTGCGGCACATCCGTCTGCGCGATCCAACCATGTGGAAAGGCCCCCGCCGCGCCGACACAGAGTGCCGCAGGCACCGGCGCACCTTCGGCCAGGCTCACCTCCGCAGGCCCCACCGACACCACCCGCACACCCGTGCGCAGCACAATGCCCAGCGCCGCCATCGCGGCTTTCACCTGCACCTTGGCGCGCGCGCCCATGCCGGTGATGTCGGGGCCCGCTTCAATCACACTCACCTGCGGGATATGGCCCGCCGCGGCCAAGCGATGCGCCATCGCCATGGCCAGCTCACACCCCGCAACGCCCCCGCCTATCACCGCCACCTGCGGGGCGGCCTGACCGGCATCCACCTGCGCCAGAAACCCCCGCCACCGGTCTGCAAAAACGTCCAAGGGCTTGGCCCCGATGCCATGGGTCGCAAAGCCCGGCAAATCCATCTCCGCCGTGATCCCCACATCAACTGAGGCCACGTCATACCCCACCGGTCCGCGCCCCTGCAAAAGCACCTGACGCGCGCCCCGGTCAATCCCCACCGCCTTGTCCAGGATCAGACGCGCACCGGCATGACGGCACAGCCGCACCAGATCAATCTCCAGATCATCGCGCCCATAATGGCCCGCCACATGCCCCGGCAACATGCCCGTATAAGGCGCGGTCGGCCCGGGGTTGATCACCGTCACCCGCGCCCCCGCCAGCGGATCCATCCCCCAGGCCCGCAACACCAGCGCATGGGCATGCCCGCCCCCGATCAAAACCAGATCGCGCGTCAAAGGCACCACATCCCTCATAGAACACCGCGCATGATGTCACACCACATTCGCCAATCCCGCTTCATCTTTCCTCTACCCCTCCGGAGCGCGAGGCAGCGCCTCGCACCGATTTGACGCAGGCAAATCCATAAATCATATGCGCGCATCGCGCGCGCCTGTCCTACAAGGGCCACGGCCACAAGGCTAATGAAAATCCCGCGACTTGGGGATCACACGTACATCACGCGGATGTTTGCGCCCGCCCACCTGATCTGGCACCGGCCGCACCACCTCATCGCCCCGCGCATAGGTCGCAGGCACCCGCTCCTGGGATAACGCATCCAGCCGCCCGGTGCGGTTCTCCAACCGCTCCGCCACCACATGGATCACCCTGCCGTCGCTTTGCACCCGGCCATGCACCACCAACAGCCGCGCCGACATGATGATCGCGCGCCAGGTCTCAAACAGCTTTGGCCAGATCACCAGGTTCGCCACCCCGCCCTCATCCTCCAGCGTGATGAAACACACCCCCTTGGCCGATCCCGGCTTTTGCCGGACCAGAACCAACCCGGCCAAAGACACCCGCTGCCCGTGCCGCATCCCCGGCAGCGCGTCGGTGCAGGAAAACCCTTGCTTGCGCAGGCTGGCACGGAAAAACGTTAACGGATGCGCTTTCAGGGACAGCCGCAGCGTCTGGTAATCGGCCACCACATGTTCGGCCACTGGCATCGCCGGCAGCGGCACCTGCGGCTCCGCCCCCTCATCGCGCGCCGCGGCGGCCTCGAATATCGGCAAGGCGGGTGCATCCTTCAGCCCCTGCGCCTGCCACAGCGCTTGGCGCCGGTCGATCCCCATCGACCGCATCGCATCCGCCGCCGCCAGCCTGCGCAGCATGCCCCGATCCAGCTGCGCGCGCGCTTTCAAATCCGCCACATCCTCAAACGGCACGTCGCGCGCGGCCATGATGCGCAGCCCGGCCTCCTGGCGCATCCCGTCCACCTGCCGCATCCCCAAGCGCAGGGCAAAACCCGCCCCGCAAGGCTCCAACGTGCAGTCCCAATCCGACAGGTTCACATCCACATCCAACACCTTGACCCCATGCTCACGCGCATCGCGCACGATCTGGGCAGGGGCGTAAAATCCCATCGGCTGAGAGTTCAGCAGCGCACAGGCAAAAGCCGCCGGATAGTGGCACTTCATCCAGGACGACACATAAACCAGCTTGGCAAAGCTCGCCGCATGGCTTTCAGGAAAGCCATAGTCCCCAAACCCCTTGATCTGATCAAAACAGCGCTGCGCAAAGTCCGCGTCATAGCCGCGTTCGGTCATCCGGCTGACCATCTTGTTCTGCAAGGTCTCAATCGTGCCGCGCGACCGAAAGGTCGCCATCGCCTTGCGCAGCTCATTAGCCTCTTTGGGGGAAAACTTTGCCGCATCAATGGCGATCTTCATGGCCTGTTCCTGAAAGATCGGCACGCCCAGCGTGCGCCCGAGGATTTTCAACAGCTCATCCTGCGGATGCTCCGGCCCAGGTGCGGGATAGCTTACGCCTTCAATTCCCTGACGGCGGCGCAAAAACGGATGCACCATATCGCCCTGAATGGGGCCAGGTCGGACAATCGCCACCTCAATCACCAGATCATAAAAGGTGCGCGGGCGCAGCTTGGGCAGCATCGCCATCTGCGCGCGGCTTTCCACCTGAAACACGCCCAAGGAATCGCCCGCACAGAGCATGTCATAGGTCTCAGGGTCTTCGACCGGCACCGTCGCCAAATCCAGATCCACGCCTTCATGGGCGCGCAGCAGATCAAAGCATTTGGCAATGCAGGTCAGCATCCCCAAGGCCAGCACATCCACCTTGAAGATCCCCAGCGCGTCAATGTCGTCCTTGTCCCACTCAATAAAGGACCGCTCAGGCATCGCACCATTGCCAATCGGCACCATCTCGGTCAGGGGCCGCTCAGTCAGGATGAACCCGCCCACATGCTGGCTCAGGTGCCGGGGCATCCCGGTCATCTGGCGCGCCAACAAGATGACTTTGCGCAAATAGGGATCGTTCAGATCCATGCCCGCGTCCTTGACCCGCTGATCACCGTATTGCCCCTCAAAACTGCCCCAAACCGTGCTGGCCAGCTTTGAGGTCACATCCTCACTCAGCCCCATCGCCTTGCCCACCTCCCGGATGGCCGACCGGGGGCGGTAATGGATCACCGTGGCACACAGCCCCGCCCGCGCCCGCCCGTATTTGGCGTACATGTACTGGATCACTTCCTCGCGGCGCTCATGTTCAAAATCCACGTCGATGTCGGGCGGCTCATCCCGCTCTTCGCTGAGGAACCGTTCAAACAAGACGTCATGTTCTTCGGGATCCACCGCCGTGATGCCCAGACAGAAACACACCGCCGAATTGGCCGCAGACCCGCGCCCCTGGCACAGGATCGGCGGCTGCGCCTCTTGGCGGGCAAAGCGCACGATGTCGTTGATGGTCAGAAAATACCGCGCGATCCCCTTGGAGCGGATCAACGCGAACTCCTTGTCGATGATCGCCCGGATCCGCTCCGATACCCCGCCCGGATAACGCCAGGCCGCGCCCTCCCAGGTCAGCCGCTCCAGCTCTTCCTGCGCGCTGCGGCCATTGGGCTCAATCTCATGGGGGTATTCATAGCGCAGGTCCGTCAGCGCAAAGCGGCAGGCCTCCGCCACCTGCCGTGTGGCCCGCAGCGCATGGGGCCAATCGGCGAAAAGGCGGCACATCTCAGCGGGCGATTTCAGATGCCGCTCCGCGTTGGGCTCCAGCCGGAAACCTGCGGTGTCAATCGTCACACCGGCGCGGATACAGGTCATCACATCCTGCAAAGGACGGCGGTGGGGGGCATGATAAAGCACATCATTGGTGGCCAGAATGCACAGGCCATGGGCCCGCGCCATCGTGTCCAGCCGCGCAATCCGCGCCACGTCATCGCCGTGATACAAATAGGCCGCCCCGATGTGACGCAGCGTGGGCAGCGCCTGAATGAGACGCGGCAACCCGGCCTCAAACACATCCAGACCGGCAGGCGGCATCACAATCAGCTGTATCCCCTCGGCATGGGCCGCCACCATCTCAAGCGTCAGATGCGTCTCGCCCTTTTGCTGCCAACCGCCGTCCACATCCGCCATCTTGCCCTTGCTCAGCAGGGTAGAAAGCCGGGCATAGGCGGCGCGATCTGTGGGATAGGCCAAAAGCTCGGCACCACACATCAACACCAGCCGCGCCCCAATGATCGGGCGCACTTTGGCTTTCTGCGCCTCAACATGCAGGCGCACGACACCGGCCAGCGTGTTGTGATCGGCAATGCCGATGGCATCATAGCCCAGCCTGTTGGCGGTGGCGCTCAGGTCCACCGCGTCAGAGGCCGCGCGCAGGAAGGAAAAGCAGCTCGCCAGCCCCAGCTCCACAAAGGGGGAGGGGGATTGGGCTGGAACGGGTCCTCCTCCTCCAGCGTGCGGCGTTTATGTCCGTCTTGTTGCGGCATGGGACGTCAAAGCGCTACGGGGTGCGCCCCGTGGTACCCACGGGCTGGACACCTTCGGTAGGGTGCGCATTCACTGCGCACCGTCCCAAGGCCACCACCCGCACATCGGTGCGCATAAATGCGCACCCTACGGGAGAGTGGGTGGGGCGTCGTGCACCGCACGCGCGCCACGCCACCCTCACCCGAAAATCCCCTGCAAAAACCACCGTGGCTCTTGGCCCCGACCATCGCCCAACATGCCCTCCCGGTACATCCAAAACCTCCGGCCATCGCCGACCTCCACCTTGTAATAATCCCGCAACCGCGTGCCGGGGCGGTCGCGCCACCACTCCGGGGCCACCCGCTCTGGCCCCTCATACCGCACCGTCAGATAGGACACGCGCCGCCAGCGAAACCGCGCCGGCGGCCCTTCGGGCACCGCATAGAGCACCGCGATTTCCTCAGGCGGCTCCAACAGGCGCAAAGGCCGCTCGCGCAGCACACCCGCCTGCCCCTCTGCCCCGCCAGCCAAGGCCGCAACCCGGCCCTCCACCCGTTCCGGCAGATGGCTTTCGCACCAAGCAGACCAGGTGATCTTGTCCGGCCCCAGCTTTGCTGTCAGCCGGTCCAACAAAGCAGCCACATCGCGCCCGGCATCCCGCTGGCCAGACAGATCATCCTGGTGCAACGCCAAAGGCTCCACCCGCAACGCCTCCAACGTGAGCAGATCAAAACCAAAGCCCGGATCAATCCCGTCCAGCTTACCCTCCAGCAACCGCACCAGATGCGCAGCCTCCCGGCTGGCGGCGGCCAGCGCCACATCCCGCGACCGCCATTCGCCGTCCACCCGGTAGATCGTCAGCCGCAACCGCCGCGCGCCCTGTTCGGCGCGGGCCATCTGGCGGCACAGATCCCGCGCCAACCCTTCCAGATGCGGCACCGGGTCAATCACCGGTTCAGCCAGACGCGCGCGGGCCATCCAATGCCGGGCATCCTCGGGCGCATTCAGCGGATCTGCGGTGCGGCCCAAGGCGCGGTCCAACAAGACCAGAGGGTTCACCTCTGCCGCCATCCGGTCAAAGCGCCGCATCAACGCCACGCGCGGCACCTCCATCAGCGCGCCGATGGTTTTCAACCCCAACCGCTGCAGCAACCGCACAGTCTCCTCGGTCAGCCGCAACGCAGCGACCGGCAGGGGGGCCACGGCCACGGCCACATCCTGCGGCCCGCAGATCACCCCGCCCCCGCCATAGCGCGCCAACATCTGTGCCGCACCACGCGTCGGGGCCACGGCCAGCCGTGCAGATAACCCCTGCATCTTGAAGCGCTGCCCCATGTCGCGCAGCATCCGCGCCTCTCCGCCAAAAAGATGCGCCGCCCCGGTGATATCAAGCGTGATGCCATCATCGCCGTCGCGCACCGTCCAGGGGCACCAGCGCCGCGCCCACATCGCCGCACGGTCCAGCAGGGCCACATCTCCGGCCACATCCGCTTGCTCAACATGCAGATCGGGGTGGATGGCCTGCACATCAACAATCCGCGCGCCGGGCTGCACCCCGCGCGCCTGTGCGGCCGCACTCATCGCGTGGACAATCGGCCCGTGGCTGCCCTGTACAGCCAAAACCACGGGCACCTCCTCATCCGGCAGTGTCCGCTGTTGCCGCACGATCCTGCGCCACCGGTCCATCGCCAGATCGGGAAAGAAGATGGAGGCGATCCTTGGCCCATCTGGCTGTTGGCTCATACCGCGCCTCCCAGGTGCCGGGGGCACGCCCACGCGCGCGGAAAAGCTCCGCCTCCCACAAAGGTGCACCAGGGGCGGCGGGGTTCCAGCGGTGACGGGCCGAGGGCAAGGACGACAGCCGCCACCGTTCGCGCGCCGCTGAAAGCGCGCCATGATCGCCCGACCGAATAAGCCAGATCGGCACCTTTGACGCCTCTGCCCGCAGGGCCAGCCGTTTGGTGGCGGTAAAGCTGAGCACCTCTGGCGCGCCGTGGATTTCGCCCACCACGGCGGCCAGCCCGGCACAGCCTGCGCCCTCTTCCATCGCCCAAAGCACGTCGCGCGGGTGGCTGACCTCCACCCGCAGCACATCGCCGCGAAAGCCAAACTGCCGCAGCGCCGGCCCATAAAGCCGCCCATTTTCGCGCCGCGACATTCGGCAGGACACCCATAAAACCGGCGCGGTACTGTCGGGCAGACAGGACAGAACAAACCCCGTCACCGCCCCATCGAAAGGCCCACCCGCGATCACATCGCGCAGCACCGCCTCCCCGCCCGCAGGGGCAGGAACATCCGTCACCAGACGTTTGGAGGACAGGGAAATCACCTGCCCGGCAAGGGAATCGGTTGGCATACATACCCTCATTGTTCATGTTTTGTTCTTTTTGTGAAGATAGCGCAACGCGCCCCACATGGCCAGCGTCAAGCCGCCGCATTTCACAAAGTCATGTACATTCGCAGCCAAAGCGCCTACGGACGCCGCCAGACATGCCGGGCCGCCCGGCTCTTGCCCCCAGGGGCAAGCCCTCCCACAACAGGACACCCCTCCCCCGTGATCCAAACACTTGCCGATGCGCTAGCCGCCCAAGGCTATGACACCCTCACCGCCGTGCAAGAGGCCGTGACCGACCCGGCCCTGGCCACCCAGGATCTATTGGTCTCAGCCCAAACCGGATCCGGCAAAACCGTGGGCTTTGGCCTGGCCATTGCCCCCAGCGTGCTGGGCGAAGACACCCACTTTGGTCCCGCCTCTGCCCCCTGGCCCTGATCATCGCCCCCACCCGCGAACTGGCCATGCAGGTCAGCCGCGAGCTCAGCTGGCTTTACGGCCCCGCCGGGGCCGTGGTGACCACCTGTGTAGGCGGCATGGATCAGCGCAGCGAACGCCGCGCGCTTGATCGCGGCTGTCATGTGGTGGTGGCCACGCCTGGGCGGCTTTGTGATCACATCAAACGCGGCAACATCGACCTGGGCAGCCTGCGCGCCGTGGTGCTGGATGAAGCCGATGAAATGCTCGACATGGGCTTTCGCGAAGAGCTGGAATTCATCCTGTCGGAAGCCCCCGAAGACCGCCGCACGCTGATGTTCTCAGCCACCGTGCCCCAGGCCATCGCCAAGCTGGCGCAATCCTATCAGCACGACGCCCAACGCATTAGCGTCAAGAGCGAGACCAAACAGCACGCCGACATCACTTACCGCGCGCTCAACGTGCATCCGCGTGATACCGAAAACGCCATCATCAACGTGCTGCGGTTCTATGAGGCCAAGAACGCCATCGTGTTCTGCAACACCCGCGCCACGGTGGCGCGGCTGACCACCAAATTCACCAACCGCGGCTTTTCCGTTGTGGCCCTCTCTGGTGAGCTGACCCAGTCAGAACGCACCAACGCCCTGCAAGCGCTGCGCGACGGGCGCGCGCGCGTGTGCATCGCTACGGATGTGGCCGCCCGCGGCATTGACCTGCCGCATCTGGAACTTGTCATTCACGCCGACCTGCCCAGCAACGCAGATACGCTGCTGCACCGGTCTGGGCGCACCGGGCGCGCGGGGCGCAAAGGGGTCTCGGCGCTTATCGTGCCACCCAAGATGACCACCAAGGCCAACCGCCTGCTGGGCTGGGCCAAGCTCAAGGCCGATTGGTCGCCCGCCCCCTCCGCCGAAGAGGTCTACGGCGCAGACCGGGACCGGCTGATGTCGGATCCCGTCTGGTCACAGCCTGCCACGGACGAGAGCGCAGAGCTGATCGCCAAACTGGCAGAAACCCACGGTGCTGAGGCTCTGGCCACAGCTTTCGTCAACCTCTACCGCGCCCGCGCCTCTGCCCCAGAAGACCTCAGCGACCCAGGTGCAAAAGATGACCGCCCCCGGCCCAGCTTTGGGCCCTCGGTCTGGTTCTCTCTGGCCACGGGGCGCAACCAGCGCGCAGAGCCGCGCACACTGCTGCCGATGCTGTGCAAAAACGCAGGCCTGACCAAAGACGACATCGGCGCGATCCGGGTACAGCAAGATCAGAGCTTTGTCGAAATTCTGGAAAGCTCAGCCCAGAAATTCACCAACGCCCTGGGGCCTGACATGCAGGTTGAAGACGTCGCCGTCACGCGGCTTGACCGGGCCCCCGATCTGGCGCGCGGGCCAAAGCCCGGACCGCGTAAGGGCGGCGGGGGAAAAGGCGGGGGCGGCAAGCCAAGGCCGCACAAACCGTCCTACGATCCTGATGCCCCCAGCGGCGCACCCCGAAAGCCGCGCCGCGCACCAGAAAGCGCCCCGCGCGCCAAGGTAGAAGACAAGCCAAAGTCGTCTGAGGACAGGCCCAAGAAGGCCAAGACCAAAGCCGTCTGGAAACGCGAGCCTGAAAAGAAAGACGCGCCCAAATCCAAGCCCAAAGGGCGCGGGGCGAAACCGGGCAAGACCACCTTTAAGCGGGCCAGCGACCCGTCCAAGCGTTTCACCCCACCCAATAAGATCGGCAAGAAAAACAAACGCTAGGCTCGGACCTTTTAAAAGGTCCGCCGCGTTTCCTTCAAAGGAAACGCCACCCCCCAAAAACCTGAGTTTAAAAAAAACAGCCCCAAAGCCTTCAAAAGCTTTGGGGCTGAATAACCTTCCAGGCGTTGATCAGCCCTTGCCCTTCCAGGGCACCAGGAACCGTTCCGCCCAGCGCATCAGCATATCAATGCCAAAGCCGATCACACCAATCAGGATGATCCCCATGATCACGATGTCGGTGTTCTGGAACTTGGACGCGGTCATGATCATCATCCCCGCCCCCTGTTCAGCAGCCACCAGTTCGGCCGCAACCACAGTGCCCCAGCACACCCCCATGGCCACACGGGCCCCGGTAAAGATCTCGGGCAAAGAGTTCGGCACAATCACATAGCGCATGATCTGCCACTTGCTGGCCCCCAGCGAATAGGCCGCATGCACCTTGGAGATTTTCACGCCAGACACACCGGCCCGCGCCGCAATCGCCATGATCCACAAGGCCGCCAGGAACAGCAGGATGATCTTGCCCGCCTCACCAATGCCGGCCCAGATGATCACCAGCGGGATCAAGGCCAAAGGCGGCACTGGGCGCATGAATTCCACGATGGGGTCAAACCAGCCGCGGAACCAGTTGCTCAACCCCATAGCATAGCCCAGCGGGATGCCGACAACAGCCCCCAGCAAAAAGCCCACAACAACGCGGAACAGCGAATAGCCCAGATGCTCCAGCAAGGTGAAGTTACGGAACCCCTCCTGCGCAATCGCGACAGAGCGTTTCCACACCTCTTCAGGGGCCGGCAAATACAACGGCTCCATCTGCCACCCTGAGGTCGGCGCAAAGTTCGGCGTGCCCTTATCAGACAGCGTCACAGTCCCGTCCGCAGTGCTCACCTTCTGGCCGGGTGCGATGGGCTTGCCATCAATGGCCACAACCTTTGCACCGTCAGCCTTGGTGATCTCATCATTGCTGTCCACACGGATCAGCGTGGTCCGCCACACCGCCAGCGTTGCGGTGTCGTTCTTGGCAAAACCGTCGCCCGGCTCAACCTCTGGCGCATCCACCTCTTCGCCGCGCTGGTGCACCACAACGGTCACCGTGGCGTCATCCGTGCTGCCATCAGCAGCCTGCGCGGTATAGGTAAAGCTGGTCTGCCCCTCAAACGGCCCCGGCGCATGCAGGAACTTTGGCAACAGGGTGGAGCCCGTGAAAATCCCCCACATCACAAAGATCGTGATGATGGAGATGATCCCGGCCCAACGGTTCGGGCGCACCGCGCTCTCATCGCCAAAGGTTACGGTCTTCAAAGAGGTATAATCCGCAATCCCCCGGCTTAACCGGGTCACCACGAAAGCTGAGACAACAAAGATGCCGACATAAACGGCAAAGAAGAATACGCCGGTCATGCTGCGTCCTCCTTGGTGCCCATAATCTCTTCTTCCATATCCCAGATCATGTTCAGGATCTCTTCGCGACGCGGACCAAACTCCGCATGCTTTTTCACCTCACGCAGATCGGAATTCACCCCAAGCTCGGCAAAGGGCAGGTTGTATTCTTTGTGAATGCGGCCCGGACGGGGCGCCATCACGATCAGACGTTCGCCCAACAACAACGCCTCTTCAACCGAGTGCGTGATCAGGATGATCGTCTTACCCGTCTCTTTCCAAAGCTTCAGCACAAGGCTCTGCATCTTTTCGCGGGTCAACGCATCCAGCGCGCCCAGCGGTTCGTCCATCAAAATCACGTCCGGGTCATTGGCCAGACAGCGGGCCAAGGCCACACGCTGCTGCATCCCACCCGAAAGCTCATAAACGGCCTTTTCTTTGAAGTCCTGCAGGCCCACCACATCCAACAGATGGTTCACTGTCTCGTCTTTCTCGGCGCGCGCCATGCCCTTCATGGACGGGCCAAAGCCCACGTTCTCACGCACAGACATCCACTCAAAAAGAGCACCTTGCTGGAACACCATGCCGCGTTCGGCATCGGGGCCTGTAATCTTGTGACCGTTCAGCACCATCTGCCCATCCGTCGGCGCAAGAAAGCCTGCCACGATGTTCAAAAGCGTGGTCTTGCCACAGCCCGATGGCCCCAGCACGCTCAGCAGTTCCCCCGCTTTCAGATCAAGCGAGACGTTTTTCAGCGCTTGCACATAGCCCCCATCGGGCAGGTCAAATCGCATGGATATATTGTCGATTTTAAGTCCGGTCATGTCCCTGGCTTTCTGGCCACCACGGCCAAGCAGAACGGGTTTACCCCGTCTTTTCATTGGTCTTTCAAATGTGTGGTGCGGCCCCGCTGAGGGCCGCACCGGGTCGCAATTACATGTCGTTTGCGGCTGTCAAAGGCGCAGTGTTAACCGCCCCTTCATAGCTGTCCAAAGCGGCATCAATGGAGCCCGCGCTGACAAATACGTCTGCCACACCCTTCATGAAGGTGGCCGCATTGCCGCCCAGCCAACCCTGGCCCAGCTGATCCGCGACGCTTGGGAACTTCATGGTGGAGATAGACGCTTTGGCCGCTTCCATATCCATACCAGCTTCCTTGGCGATCTTTGCCAGCATCTCGTCGCTCTGGCCGCTGTTCCACTCGGCGTTTGCATCCGCAGTCACCTTCAGGAACTTCGCCATCTCGTCACCGTTCTCAGCGATGTAATCCGCAGGGGCGGAGGTCACGTCGAACACCAGGATGCCCAGCTCTTCTTTTTCGTCACCGGTCAACAGCACGTTGCCGTACTCTTTCATGCGGGTCAGACCACCGCCGTAACCACAAGCGAAATCAACCGCTTTCTGGCTCAGAGCAGCCGCACCTTCTGGGGGTGCCATGTCAACAACCTGCAAGGAGGCCAGGTCAACGCCGAAGTGATCCATCTGACGCAGGAAGCCGTAGTGCGCAGCTGTCCCCAGTGGCACAGCAACTTTCTTGCCAGCCAGCTCGCCCGCGCTGCTTTTGTCCACTTCCAGGTCTGCGTGCACAACGCAGTTGTCGTTGTCAGAATAGCTGACCGCAACGTCGACAACCTGAATGTCCTGACCGCCGGATGACGCAACCACGAAAGGTGGCACACCCTGAGAAACAGAGATCTGAACATCGCCAGAGGCCATCGCCGCGGACATCGCCGTGCCGGTCTCGAAGGACACCCAGTTGATTTTCTTGCCCAGCGCTTCTTCGTACTTGCCGTCCGCTTTGGCGGCCAGGAATGGCATTGGCCACTCCAAGAAGTATGCGACGGTGATTTCGCCGTGGCCATCGGCCATGGCAGCTTGACCTGTCATCGCCATGACGACGCCGGCCACAAAACCTGTTGCAGATTTTTTGATCATTAAAGTTCTCCCTTTGATCGTTATTCCTGACCTATTGGGCCAGGTGTGTGATGAGCCTCCGGTTTTCACCCGTTTAATGAAACCTTTTCTCTCATTTTCCTGGTAAAGACGCAGACATCAGGCGGCACACTGTCGCTTCTTGTTCAGAAGCGCAAACAGTTTCCGCCCCCCGCCCAGCGAATTTAGCACAAGTTGAACAGTTGCTGCTTTACGCTGCAATTGGCGCACATAGGGGGTGTTATGGGGCCAAGAATAAACAACCAATCCAGCCCCGGCTATGAGTCCAGTTTGCGCCTGCGGCCTATGCTGCCTGCGCGCTCTGCATCTCCCACTGGTCCCGCAGACGCAGATAGGACATCGCCAATCCCGCCCCCAAAACCTGTGGCTCTCGAAAAGCATAGGGTGTGATCGGGGCCACCGGAAACGGCAAATCCTCAAGCGCGGTGCCCAAGGCGCGCCGGGCCAATTCGCGCCCCATCACCAGGCTCATCGCAACCCCGCGCCCATTATAGCCCAAACCACAGATCAACCCCGGTTGCGGCTCATGTAGATGCGGCACCCGGTCAGGCGTCAGCGCAATACTGCCACCCCAACGATAGTGCCACTTCACCCCTTTCAGGGCGGGGAAAATCTGTGGCGCATCTTTATAAAGCCACTGAAAACCGCCCACACCCCCGTTGGTGTGCGGTAGCCGATCCCGCCATAAATGAACTGCCCGCCCGGTTCGCGGCGGCAATACATGATCAGGCGGCGGGTGTCCGAAATCGTATGGCCTTCGGGGCAAAGCGGACCAAGCCGGTCCTCCTCCAACGGCTCTGTTGCGATCTGAATACTGGTCAGCGGCAAGACCGACCGTTTCAGCCCAGCTACCAGCCCGTCGGTATATCCATTGGTGGCGACAATCACCTTTTCTGCGCACACCTGGTGGCCCGCGACGCGCAGCACCCATGCCGCACCAGCGCGCGCGATATCGGTGACGGGGGAGTGGCTGAACACCTGCGCCCCGGCCTGTAGGGCCACCTGGGCCAAGCCCCGCGTCAACGCCAGCGGTTGCACCGCCCCGCCCCGCGTGTTCACCGTGCCCGAGACATAGCCATGCGCCCCAGTCATCCGCTGCACATCAGAGGCGCCTACAAATTCAAACGTGGCCCCAAAGTTGTTCCACAGCTTTGCGTTGGTCTGGCTGGTGTCCCGCGCCGCGGCACAATGATCGGCCCGCAGCCATCCCTTCTGCCGCGCCTCACAACGGATCTGGTAGGTCTCAACCAGCTCAAAAAGATCATCAGCAGACCGCAGCGCGACCTCGGCCAACCGCTCAAAATACTTGGTTCCCACTGCTGCGCGCAGATCATCTGGTTTTGAGACGGGCAGCATCGGGTTCACCTGCCCCCCGCTGCGCCCAGAGGCGCCGTTGGCCACGTCGCCTGCCTCAAACACGGCCACGCGCACCCCCGCTTCGGCCAGCAGCAAGGCCGCCCTCAGGCCGGTAAACCCGCCGCCCACAATGGCGACATCACAGCTTAGATCATCCGCCAGCGCAGGCGGCGCGATACCCGGCGCGGCGGTAGCATTCCAAAAGGCGTCTTTTTGTTCCATCTCAGGCCTATCCCACAGCGCGCTGGCCCTTGGAACAAGGTCCAATCACAGAGCTTGGATAGGTCCAGCGCCCCATGTCTTCGGCACCTGACCCTAGCCAGGCTCAAACAGCCGCAAAGGGATCGTCAATGACCCCGACCAGCTGCATCAAGAACGCCCCGTTCTCCGCATCCAGCGCCGCCGCATACTGGCTGTCAATCGCGGACCGCGCCGCGGTCACGCTGTCGGCCGTGCCGGTATAAAGCGCCATCGCAGCCGATGCATCGCTCACATCAGACATGCCGCGAATGACGGCGTAATAGGCACCAATATCTGTCTTGGTTTCCAGATACTGCCGGTCCGCTGCCTGCTGGGTGATAAACGCATCCGTCGCATCCGCCGGGGCGTCCGCCTTGGCACCGCCCAGCACCTCCAGGATAAACTGATCCCGGCCTACCGTGCCGGCGTCCAATACGCCCACCCAGAAATCAAAGCCCTCTTGATCCGCCGCCCGGCCCAGCACATTGCTATAGACCGCCGTGGCAAAATCCGCGTTGCTCAGATCCTCCGCATAGGTGGCCCGCGTCTCATCCTGATCAATGAACTCCGCCGCCATCTGCTGCAGGCTCGTCCCCCCGGCAAAGGCGGTGCCCCAGAAGTTCAAACCAATCGCATCCGGCGCACGATTGAAATACGCGATGTAGAGCTCAATAAAGCTGTCCATCTGCGCCTGCGTCAGCGACTGGGCGCCCGCAAAGGTCGTCAAATCAAATGGCCCGCCCGTGTTGTCGCCAAACACCAGCGCCTCCAGATTTGACAGCTCATCCGTGCCGTCCCCATCGCTGCGCCGATCGGCCAAGGTCGTGCCCTGCGCGCTCAGCGTCAGGGTATAGCTGTCCTGCGCGCCCGAATAGATGCCCGTATCCATCCCGTCACCACCGTCAATGGTGTCATTGCCGCCACCGCCGGTGATGAAATTGGCCAGCGCGTTGCCCGTCAGCGTGTCATCGCCGCGCCCGCCCAGCGCGTTCTCAACCTCAACACCATGGGCGATGGTATAGCCGCCACGCGCAACCGTCCCGCCCTCACGCCCGACAAAGGACATGAACCCACCGCCGCCCGGCTCCAACGCCAGTGTGGCAGCGCGCAGATCAATCACCGCGTTCTCCGTGGCCCCGGAAAAATCAATGGAATCGGTCCCGCCATTGTCCCATATCGTGACAAAGCCTTCGCCCTCACCATAAAAGGTATCGCCAAGCCCGGTGCTGGTGTTCGCCCCATAAAGAAGGTGCAGCGCGGCAATATCCAGCGCGCCAAAGGCATAGGCCTCGCCCTCAATATCGACCGTGGGATGCATCGGGTCGATGCCGGGTGTGTAGGACATCCGCGTGGTGAATTCACTGTTCAACCCAAAGGTGCCGGGGTCTGCATCCGTGGTCACACCGGGCAGGTTACTTGGCCCGTCAAACGGATGGCTCAACCCGATGGAATGCCCGATCTCATGGATCAGGGTGACGTCATCGAAACCGATGAACTCCGTGGGCACGACAATCTGGCTCATGCCCGCCCCCATCGGCTCCGAATACCCGGCAACCTCGGGGCCCAAGCTCTCCACCTCAACAAATTCAATGGCCAGGTTGCTGGACGTCGATTCCGTGAAGGTCACGTTCACGATCGTGGAAATGTAGGCAAAGGTATCGCGGACAAAATCCTTCTGCGTCTCAGACCAGCTGAGCGACTGGCTGGTGGAGCCGGTGAATTCTTGCGTGAAAATCGTCTCTCCAGCATCCAAGAACCCAAAGGTCACGGAAGAAGAGGTCAGAACATCATCACTGTCATAAGACGACAGGGCAGCAACAAGGACGGAGTCTTCGGGGTTCATGGCGCTCACTCATTAGAAACAGTCGCAACAGTAGGGCCTTGCGCCCGGTGCACTGTCAACGCCTCATTGCGACGCTCAAAAGATGGGCGATCTTTGGCGTGCCACAGGCCAGACAGGCATAACTGTCGCATCTGGCAAGGCATCATTAGACAGGTGCCCGTTCTGGCGCTATCAAAGTGAAACCTCTGGCCCTACTCGATTCTCTGTTCTACCAGCAAAGAAGGGGTATCACGGGGCAACTGCTGCCCCGATTTCGCTATTTTCGCGCACAGAAAGGTTGACCACCATGGACGGCAATTTCAACGAAAACGATCTCTCCCGCGTAGTAGAAGCTGACCGCGCGCACATTTGGCACCATCTGAGTCAGCACAAACCCTATGAAACCACAGACCCCCGCATCATTGTCGAAGGCAAAGGCATGCGCGTCTGGGATCAAAAGGGCAAAGAACACATCGACGGCGTCTCCGGCGGCGTGTGGACCGTGAATGTCGGCTATGGCCGCGAACGGATTGCAGATGCTGTGCGCGACCAACTGGTCAAGCTGAACTACTTTGCGGGCTCCGCAGGCTCCATTCCCGGCTCCAACTTCGCTGAGATGCTGATCGACAAGATGCCCGGCATGACGCGCGTCTATTATTGCAACTCCGGGTCCGAGGCGAACGAGAAGGGCTTCAAAATGGTCCGTCAGATCGCGCACAAGCGCTATGGCGGCAAGAAGAACAAAATCCTCTACCGCGACCGCGACTATCACGGCACAACCATCTCTTGCCTGTCCGCCGGTGGGCAAGATGAGCGCAACGCGCAATACGGCCCGTTCACCGATGGCTTTGTGCGCGTGCCGCACTGCCTGGAATACCGTTCCTTTGAACAAGACGGCGCGCCGCAGGAAAACTACGGCGTCTGGGCTGCTGACCAGATCGAAGCCGTCATTCTGCGCGAAGGCCCCGACACCGTCGGTGCCCTCTGCCTTGAACCTGTGACCGCAGGCGGCGGCGTGATCACCCCACCTGAGGGCTATTGGGAGCGGGTGCAGGAGATCTGCAAAAAGTACGACATCCTGCTCCACATCGATGAAGTGGTCTGCGGCGTGGGCCGGACCGGCACGTGGTTCGGGTATCAGCACTACGGCATCAAGCCGGACATGGTGACAATGGCCAAAGGCGTGGCCTCCGGCTATGCGGCGATTGCCTGCCTGGTCACCACCGAAGAAGTCTTTGACATGTTCAAAGACGATGCCAGCGATCCGATGAACTACTTCCGCGATATCTCAACCTTTGGCGGCTGCACCGCTGGCCCAACCGCGGGCATTGAGAACATGCGCATCATCGAAGAAGAAGGTCTGTTGGAGAACACCACCAACATGGGCCACTACATGTTCGATCAGCTGTCCGCCCTTGCAGACAAGCACGCGGTGATTGGCCAGGTCCGCGGCAAAGGCCTGTTCCTGGGCTGCGAGCTGGTCCAAGACCGCGACACCCGCGCGACAGCAGATGAAAAGCACGTCCAGGCGGTGGTCGGTGACTGCATGCAACAAGGCGTCATCATCGGGGCCACAAACCGCTCCCTGCCTGGTCGGAACAACACGCTGTGCTTCTCGCCCGCGCTGATCGCCACCAAGGACGACATCAACCAGATCGTCGAAGCGGTTGACGGCGCTCTGGGCCGCGTCTTCGGGTAAGACCTGGCGTGCAACGGGGCGGCATCAAAGACGCGCCCCGATAACGGCTGACAATATCAAAGGCCCCGTTTCAGGCGGGGCCTTTTGTTTCGGAGGCGGACAAGGGCGCGTGCGAAAGGCGTCGGGTCTCAGATCCCATTCATCTGGCACCACTGGTTTGGCAGTTCTTCTCATGACAAGGCGCATCTGGGCAGGACCGCTTGTTGAGCTTCAAGCAGATGTACCCCTCCTCCCGCGACATCGCCGTGCAATGCGCTGTCGGGGGGTGGCTAAGGGGAAAACCCTTCAACCCAGCGGAGCGAGCTGATGGGTCCTGACACCGGTGCACAAGGCATCGCAAAATGCGCCGAATTCCCTGACTTGGCGCAAGGCCGCGCATTCTAAGGTGTTAAAGTGCTGGCTTACCGGCTGGGTGTAATCGCTGGCGGCATCGCGGTGCCGGTCTCATCAATCCGTTTCCACGCAATCGCCGCCAGATAATTCCCGGTTTCCACCGAACTCACCGTGGTGCGCATCGGCCCGTATCCATCTTTGGGCCGGGCTTGGCGAAAAGGCTTTCGGTTGCGCGCAAGTCTGACAAGACCAGACAGCGTCAGCACCCAGAACATCCCCTCGCCCTTCAACGGTATCGACGCCACCGTTTCCCATCCGGCGTCCACTGCGGACGCAAGCATGTCAAAAGGATCGCGGCGTTTGGGGATCGCGTGTTTCAAATCAATTCTCTGCACATTTTCTGGTCTTTTATCACATCCCCACCATAGGGGAAACGCAGATACCTCTGCCCGCTCAGCGCACCGCTTTACCCTGAGGTAAGGCAAGTGTATGCCGCTGTGGTGCACGCGCTGTGCACAGGGTGTGAAAATTAGGAAAGCCTTAATACTCAGCCCCAACCTCGCCCTGAGACCACCCAAAACCTTGTTTTATATTGATATTTTCGATCTGCCGCGAAGGGGCCTCTGCCGCCACTCCAAAAGGCCAATCGCAGCCTACCGCACAATAAATGAAACCTCAGGTCTCATTAATCACTTTACTTTCGCGACCTGCAGTGGTACAGTTTACTTAGCCATTTTTGGTTTCACCCCACGATAATGCCAGATTGATGTCGCGCTAAGGCCAGCGTATACTCTGCCTATGGCACTCCCTGTTGAAACCTTCTTTCTGCACCCAGACGGGCAAGGCACGCTGCAACAGCAGATCCAGCAGATGATTGCGCAAGGCATCCTGTCAGGACGGTTTCAAAAGGGGGAAAAGCTGCCCTCCACCCGAAAACTCGCCGCCCATTTGGGGGTCAGCCGGATCACCGTCACGATCGCGTATACTGAGCTTTTGGCGAATGATTACCTCACCTCGCGCGGGCGTTCGGGCTATTTCGTATCCGCAAATGCGCCGTCTCCACCTGCCTTTGCAGCCAGCCCGGAAAGCCAGGATGCCGTCGATTGGGGCCGCGTCATAGGCCAGAAGTTCAGCGGCGGTGCCACGATGAGCAAACCGCAGGACTGGGCCAAGTTTCGCTATCCTTTCATCTATGGTCAGGCCGATCCGACGCTCTTTGATCACGCAAACTGGCGGCTTTGCGCCTTGCAGGCTTTGGGCCAGCGCGACTTCACATCGCTGACCACCGATTATTACGATCAGGACGACCCGCAGCTTATCGAATTCATCGCCCGCCACACCCTGCCCCGCCGGGGCATCACGGCGCGCCCTGAACAGATCCTCATTACACTGGGTGCCCAAAACGCGCTGTGGCTTACCACGCAAGTCTTGCTGACCCAACGCCGCCGCGCCGCGCTGGAAGATCCCTGCTATCCCGCGCTGCGAGGCATTTTGTCCCAGTCCCGCTGCTATGTAACCCCTGTGCGCGTGGATCAGGACGGCCTGCCGCCCGATGCCATCCCCCCCGATACGGATGTGATTTTCACCACGCCCAGCCACCAATGCCCCACCAACGCAACCATGCCCCTGCACCGCAGACATCAGCTGTTGGAGACCGCACAACAGAACGGCGCATTGATTGTGGAGGACGATTACGAGTTTGAGATGTCCTTTCTCAAATCC
Organism: Sulfitobacter sp. GN1-4; assembly: GCF_055693825.1. Taxonomy (NCBI): domain Bacteria; kingdom Pseudomonadati; phylum Pseudomonadota; class Alphaproteobacteria; order Rhodobacterales; family Roseobacteraceae; genus Sulfitobacter; species Sulfitobacter sp. GN1-4. The sequence goes on from NZ_JBVFUQ010000003.1 coordinate 3,837,358, forward strand.
CCTTCTCCAGCGCTGAAATCCTTGGATACCGATGGGCGCGTGATCTATGTGGGCAGCTTTTCAAAGTCGCTCTTTCCGGGCCTGCGTCTGGGCTATCTGGTCGGCTCTGAACCCTTTATCCGAGAGGCCCGCGCCCTGCGCGCATCCGTGCTGCGTCACCCACCGGGGCATATCCAGCGCACGGCGGCCTATTTCCTGTCGCTGGGGCATTATGATGCCCTGATCAGGCGCATGGGCGCCGCTTTGCAAGACCGCCGCAAGGTGATGGAAACCGCGATTGCCGCACATGGGCTGGAGATTTCAGGCCGGGGTTACTTTGGCGGATCGTCTTTCTGGATGCGCGCCCCGGATCATGTGAACACAGATGAGCTGGTCCAACGGCTGCATGGCCGCAACGTCCTGATCGAACCGGGCCGCCCGTTTTTCGCCGGGGCGCATCAGCCGGCGAATTACTACCGTCTGGCCTATTCCTCCATCCCTGCAAATCGGATTGCGGAAGGGTTGGACATTGTGGCAAACGAACTAAGGCGGTTTGCCTAACTGGCATTACGCATCGCGACCTTTGGACCTAACGTCGAATCTCCGCGCAAACTAGGTTGCGCCCAAGCACTGCCCTATCCACACATCACCAAGGATCATCAGTTATGAAAATGACGACCGAAGAGGCTTTTGTAAAAGTCCTCCAGCGCCACGGCATCGACAACGCATTCGGGATCATCGGTTCGGCCATGATGCCGATCTCCGACCTGTTCCCCACAGCAGGCATCAAGTTCTGGGACTGCGCCCATGAAGGCAGCGCCGGCATGATGTCAGACGGCTACACACGCGCCACCGGCAAGATGTCGATGATGATTGCGCAGAACGGCCCCGGCATCACAAACTTTGTGACAGCTGTTAAGACTGCATACTGGAACCACACTCCTTTGCTTTTGGTTACCCCACAGGCCGCCAACAAAACCATTGGTCAAGGTGGCTTCCAGGAAGTTGAGCAGATGAAACTGTTCGAAGACATGGTTGCCTATCAGGAAGAAGTCCGTGACCCATCCCGCGTGGCAGAGGTACTGACCCGCGTGATCAGCCAGGCCAAGCGTCTGTCCGGCCCTGCACAGCTGAACATCCCACGTGATTTCTGGACACAGGTCGTGGACATCGAAATCCCTGACCCCATCGAATTCGAACGGTCCCCCGGTGGCGAAAACTCAGTTGCCGAAGCGGCCAAGCTGCTGTCTGGCGCAAAGTTCCCTGTCATCCTGAACGGCGCGGGCGCTGTTTTGGCCGAGGGCGGCATTGAAGCGTCCAAAGCATTGGCCGAAGCGCTGACCGCACCGGTTTGCGTGGGCTATCAGCACAACGACGCCTTCCCAGGGTCGCACCCGCTGTTTGCAGGCCCCTTGGGCTATAACGGGTCCAAAGCCGGGATGGAGCTGATCTCCAAGGCGGATGTGGTCCTGGCTTTGGGCACACGCCTGAACCCATTCTCCACCCTGCCTGGCTATGGCATCGACTATTGGCCAACGGACGCGAAGATCATTCAGGTCGACATCAACCCTGACCGCATTGGTCTGACCAAGAAAGTCAGCGTGGGCATCGTGGGCGACGCGGCAAAGGTTGCTAAAGGCATCCTGAACAACCTGAGCGATGACGCAGGTGACGAAGGCCGTGATGACCGCAAGAACCTGATTGCAAACACGAAATCCCGCTGGGCGCAGGAACTGTCTTCGATGAACGAAGAGCAGGACGACCCAGGCACAACCTGGAACGAGCGGGCCCGCGCGGCCAAGCCAGACTGGATGTCCCCCCGCATGGCATGGCGCGCCATTCAGCAGGCGCTGCCCCGTGAGGCGATCATTTCCTCAGACATCGGCAACAACTGTGCGATTGGTAACGCCTATCCTGACTTTGACGCAGGCCGGAAATATCTGGCACCGGGCCTCTTTGGTCCTTGCGGCTACGGTCTGCCTGCGATTGCAGGTGCCAAGATTGGCTGCCCAGACGTGCCAGTGGTTGGCTTTGCAGGCGACGGTGCGTTTGGCATCGCGGTGAACGAGCTGACGGCGATTGGCCGTGGCGATTGGCCTCCGATCACGCAGATCGTGTTCCGCAACTACCAGTGGGGCGCGGAAAAGCGGAATTCAACACTTTGGTTCGACGACAACTTTGTCGGCACCGAGCTGGATGAAGAAGTGTCCTATGCCGGTATCGCGCAGGCCTGTGGCCTGGAAGGCGTTGTTGCCCGCACCATGGATGAGCTGACAGCGGCCCTGAACAAGGCGATCGATGATCAGATGAACCACGGCAAGACCACGCTGATCGAAGCCATGATCAACCAGGAACTGGGCGAGCCCTTCCGCCGCGACGCGATGAAAAAGCCCGTTTCTGTGGCTGGCATCAGCGCGGATGACATGCGTCCCCAGGAAGTCGCTTGAACGCGGAACCTGGCATAACAAGGGGTAGGCCATGACCGTCCTGCATCAGCTGCAACAGCGCGCAGCGGCGCGGCCTGCCCATATCGTTCTTAGCGAAGGCCACGACCCCCGGGTCGTGGCCGGCGCGCTTGAGGCTGTCCGCGCGGGCATTGGCCAGGTGACCCTGGTTGGCCCTGAGGCTGACGTATCTGCCCTGTTGAAAGAGGCGGGTGCCACCGACAGCGATCACATCGCGATTGCGGATCCTGCGACCTCTGATTTGAGGCAAGAGGTTGCCGAGACCTTTCACACCCTGCGCCAGCACCGTGGTGTAACTCCCGAAGATGCCGCAAAGCAGGCGCTGAACCCTTTGATTTTCGCCGCCGCAATGGTGCGCAACGGCCATGCAGATGGCACCGTGGGCGGCGCTGTGGCGACAACCTCGGACACCGTGCGCGCCGCATTGCAGGTGATTGGCAAAGCCAGTGATGCCCCATTGGTGTCGAGTTTCTTTTTGATGGTCCTGCCTGAGGGCCACGCCTCTGGCCGGGTCGCGATGACATTTGGCGATTGCGGCCTTGTCATTGACCCCTCCGCAGAAGAGCTGGCCGCGATTGCCGCCGCCTCTGCCGCCTCTCATGCGCAATTGCTGGGAGAGACACCCAAGGTGGGCCTGCTGAGCTTTTCCACCATGGGCAGCGCAAAACACCCCAAAGTCACCAAGGTAACAGAGGCGCTTGGCTTGCTGCGCGCATCCCACCCTGATCTGGACGCAGACGGAGAGTTGCAGTTTGACGCGGCCTTTGTCCCCTCTGTCGGCAGCTCAAAGGCCCCGGGATCGGCTGTGGCCGGTCATGCCAACGTGATGATCTTTCCCAACCTGGATGCCGGCAACATCGGCTATAAGATCGCCCAACGGATCGGCGGCTGCGACGCGATTGGTCCGATCCTGCAAGGGCTTGCAAAACCGGCCAATGACCTGTCACGTGGCTGCACCGCACCAGACGTCACAAATATGATTGCTGTGACCGTTCTGCAGTGCCAGACGTGATCGACCATGGGTGCCGCTGAAAGGGTCAGAATGAGCTTGAGCAAACCTGAGCCTGCGCCGCCTGTACCTGGCGGCGATATGCCCGCCCCCAAACACCCCCTCAATGGTGCAGGTGCGGCAGGTGTCGCCCGCCCCCAGAGGCCCATATCATCCATGTCCTGCCTTTCAGAGGACACCAGTTTTTCAGCGCGTCGGACGGGAGGCCACAAGCCAATATGACCTATCAGCAACCCAAACTCGATCTGAGCCCCAAAGTCTCAGACGAGGTCCGCAAGACAACCTGCTACATGTGCGCCTGCCGCTGCGGGATCAACGTGCACATGAAAGACGGCAAGGTTGCCTATATCGAAGGCAACCGGGATCATCCGGTCAACCAGGGTGTTCTGTGCGCCAAGGGCAGCGCGGGCATCATGCAGCATAACGCACCGTCCCGCCTGCGCGCGCCGATGAAACGTGTAGGCCCACGCGGATCAGGCCAGTTCGAAGAGATCAGCTGGGATGAAGCCTATGACATTGCGACGGGCTGGCTGAAGCCTATCCGCGAAGACAATCCTGAAAAGCTGGCGTTCTTTACCGGGCGCGACCAATCACAAAGCTTTACCTCCTTTTGGGCGCAGAACTTTGGCACCCCGAACTACGCCGCGCACGGCGGGTTCTGTTCGGTCAATATGGCGGCGGCGGGCATCTATACGATGGGCGGCGCGTTCTGGGAATTTGGCCAGCCTGACTGGGACCACACCAAGCTGTTCATGCTTTTTGGCGTGGCCGAAGACCACGACAGCAATCCCATCAAGATGGGTCTGGGCAAAATCAAGAAACGCGGCGCGCGGGTGATTGGGGTGAACCCCATCCGCACCGGCTATAACGCTGTGGCAGATGACTGGGTGGGGATCACGCCCGGGACAGACGGGCTGTTTATCCTGTCGATGATCCACTGCTTGCTGAAAGCGGGCAAAATCGACCTGCATTATCTGGCGCAATACACCGATGCTGCCGTTTTGCTGAACAGCGATGAAAAGTCCCCCGAATACGGGCTTTACCTGCGCGATGCCGATGGCAAGCAACAGGTGATCGACCGCGTGACCGGCAAGCTGACCGCCTACGACACGCCCGGCGTCAAGCCGGATCTGATGGGGTCCCACCGCGCCGCCGGGATCACGCACACGCCGGTCTTTCACAAGATGGCCGAGATGTATCTGTCTGAGGAATACGCGCCCGAGGCGGTTGCCGCCCGCTGCGGCATCTCCGCGAACCGGATCCGCGCGATTGCCGCCGAAATCGCGCGCGTCGCCTTTGACGAGGCGATTGAGCTGGATCACGAATGGACAGATTTCCGCGGTGAGAAACACAGCAAGATGATCGGACGGCCCGTGTCATTCCACGCGATGCGCGGAATTTCGGCCCACGCCAATGGTTTTCAGACCTGCCGCGCGCTGCACACCTTGCAGATCTTGCTGGGCACGGTCGAGGTGCCAGGTGGTTTCCGGTTCAAACCGCCCTATCCCAAACCCGCCACCGCACACCCCAAACCCCATGTGGGTGTGAACCCCAACGCGCCCCTGAACGGGCCGCATCTGGGGTTTGTGCACGGGCCAGATGACCTTGCCCTCAAAGAAGACGGCACGCCTGCGCGCATCGACAAAGCCTATACCTGGGAAAACCCCATGTCGGCGCATGGGCTGATGCATATGGTGATCTCAAACGCACATGCGGGCGATCCCTATAAGATCGACACGCTGTTTATGTACATGGCGAACATGTCCTGGAATTCATCCATGAACACCAGTGGCGTGATGGAGATGCTGACAGACAAAGATGAAAACGGCGACTATGTGATCCCCCATATCATCTATTCTGATGCCTACAGCTCTGAGATGGTTGCCTATTCCGACCTGATCCTGCCTGACACCACCTACCTGGAGCGTCACGACTGTATCTCTCTTCTGGACCGTCCCATCTGCGAAGCGGACGCCGCGGCTGACGCCATCCGCTGGCCCGTGGTGGAACCTGACCGCAATGTCAAAGGCTTCCAATCTGCGCTCTGCGATCTGGGCGCGCGGCTGGGCCTGCCCGGCTTCACCAATGAGGACGGCAGCCAGAAATACGCCGACTACGCCGATTACATCGTCAACCACGAACGCCGCCCCGGCATCGGGCCATTGGCAGGCTGGCGCATGGGCGAAAAGGGTCTGCAATCAGGCCGCGGCGGTGTGAACGAAAGCCAGATCGACAATTACATCGAAAACGGCGGCTTTTTTGTCGAACACATCCCCGATGGGGCAAATTACTACAAACCCTGGAACACAGCCTATCAGGCCTGGGCGGTTGAAATGGGCATCTATGACAGCCCACAACCCTATCTCTTTTCGCTCTACGTCGAACCAATGCGGAAATTCCAACTGGCCGCAGAAGGTCACGGCGACCGCCAACCGCCCGATCACCTGCGCGACCGGATCAAAGAAACGCTCAACCCGCTGCCCATCTGGTATGAAACCGATCAGCACGGCAACGACGGCTTTACCGTGAATGCGCTGACACAGCGGCCAATGGCGATGTACCACTCCTGGGGATCGCAAAACGCCTGGCTGCGCCAGCTTCACGGCCGCAACCCGCTTTATGTGCCAACCAAGCTGATGCGCCAACACGGGTTAGAGGATGGCGATTGGGCGCGGGTCTCCTCTCCGCATGGAGAGATCACAGTGCCGGTCATGGAAATGGCGGCGTTGAACGAAAACACCGTCTGGACCTGGAACGCCATTGGCAAACGCAAAGGGGCCTGGGCGCTGGACAAAGACGCGCCCGAGGCCACCAAAGGCTTTTTGCTCAACCACCTGATCCACGAGTTGCTGCCGCCCAAAGGCGACGGTCTGCGCTGGGCCAACTCTGACCCTATCACAGGGCAGGCCGCCTGGTTTGATCTGAAGGTGCGCATCGAAAAGGTTGATGCCCCCAAAGAAGCAAAACCTGAATATCCGCCCCTGCATTCGCCTGTAGGACAGGGCCCAGACACGCTTGCCTGGAAGGTGGGCGAATGATCCGGGCTTCATCTTTCCACTATAACTACGGGGTCCGGGGCTGGCCCCGGTCCAACACCAGCAAGGAGTGCCAGCAATGACCACCCTGCCAGAACAGACCGAAAAGAAACTCGGCCTTGTCATCGACCTGGATACCTGCGTCGGATGCCATGCCTGTGTGATCTCTTGCAAAGGATGGAACACTGAAAACTATGGTGCGCCGCTCTCTGATCAGGATCCCTATGGGGCTGAGCCATCGGGCACGTTTCTCAACCGCGTCCATTCCTACGAAGTGCAGCCCACCCAGGGCGAAGCGCAGCTTATCCACTTCCCCAAATCCTGTTTGCATTGCGAAGACGCCCCTTGCGTCACCGTCTGCCCCACGGGGGCCAGCTATAAGCGGGTTGAGGACGGCATCGTGCTGGTCAACGAAAGCGACTGCATCGGGTGCGGCCTGTGCGCCTGGGCCTGCCCTTATGGCGCGCGGGAGATGGACCAAGAAGAGAAGGTGATGAAGAAATGCACCCTCTGCGTGGACCGCATCTATAACGAAAACCTGCCAGAGGTGGACCGTGTGCCATCCTGCGTGCGGACCTGCCCCGCAGGGGCGCGGCATTTCGGCGATCTGGGCGATCCTCACAGTGAGGTCAGCCAGCTGGTGGCCGAACGGGGCGGGGTGGATCTGATGCCCGAACAGGGCACCAAACCGGTCAACAAATACCTCCCCCCGGCCCAAGGACGCTCTGCCCGAGTTCGATATCCTGGCCCCCTACCTTGCCCCCGTTGTGGAAGAGCCCAAAGGTTTTCTGGGTTGGCTCGACAAAGCTTTGGAGAAAATCTGATGCATCCGGCCCCTTCTGTTATTTTCTTTTCCAGCTTCTCTGGCCTTGGCTTTGGCCTGTTGGTGTGGCTGGGCATCGGCTATCCTGATGTCACGGGCCTGACGGCCTTTATCTTCTTTGCCATCGCGTATCTTTTGGCGGTGGGCGGGCTGATTTCCTCAACCTTTCACCTGGGCCACCCTGAACGGGCGCTCAAGGCCTTTACCCAGTGGCGGTCAAGCTGGCTAAGCCGGGAAGGCTGGTGTGCGGTGATCGCATTGGTGGTCATGGCACTTTATGGTGCGGGGCTGGTTTTCTTTGATCAGCGCTGGGGCTTTCTGGGTCTGATCGGCGCGCTCTTTTCCTTGGCCACCGTGTTCACCACGGCGATGATCTATGCCCAGCTTAAAACCGTGCCGCGCTGGAACCTGCCGTTGACGCCCGCTTATTTCCTGTCGATCTCCATCGCAGGGGGCGCGCTGATGGCAGGAGAGGTGATGGCCGCGATCATCCTGTTGTTGGTGGCTGGCAGCACGCAAATCATCACGTGGATGATGGGCGATAAGGCTTTTGCCAGCGCGGGATCCGATATGGCAAGCGCCACACAGCTGGGCGGCATTGGAACGGTGCGCGCGTTTGAGCCACCCCATACCGGCACCAACTATCTGCTGCGCGAATTCGTGCATGAGGTGGGTCGCAAACATGCACAAAAGCTGCGGATGATTGCGCTGGGACTGATGTGTGCTTTGCCGATCGTGCTGCTGCTTTTGCCCTTCAATCACTTCTTCGCGCTGATCGCGGTTCTGGCGCATATCGCCGGGGTGCTGACATCACGCTGGCTGTTCTTTGCTGAGGCAGAGCACGTTGTGGGCCTTTATTACGGCAAACGCTAAGTGTCCGCGGTGACGATCCGGCGGGCTGACCCGTCGGAGGCGGCCGCGCTGAGCACCCTTATCCTGCTGTCCAAACAGTCGAACGGCTATGACGAGGCGTTCATGGCCGCCTGCCGGGATGAGCTGACGGTGACGGCCAAGGACATCACAAAAGAACTGATCTGGGTGGCCGAGACAGACCGTCTGGCGGGCTGCGTGACCCTTTCTGCGGACGGGGCGGAGAGCGGCGTCATCTCTCGCTTTTTTGTCCATCCCAGCTGCAAGCGGCAGGGTGTTGGACGCGCCTTGTGGGCACAGGTGCGTGAGGCCGCCAAAGAACGGGGGCTTGCCCGCCTCACCCTTGATGCAGACCCAGAGGCGGAGGCGTTCTACCGCGCGATGGGCTTTGTGACCGTGGGCAGATCGCCCTCCGGGTCTATCCCAGGACGGTTTCTGCCGTTGATGGAAATCAGGCTGACCGACTGATCACGCCGACAGCGGCAGACGCTTTTCCACAACCCGCGCCATGATCGACGCACCGATGGGCAGGATGGAGGGATCGAGCGTGTATTCCGGGTTGTGCAAAGGCATCGTGCCTGCATGGCCCACAATGCAATAGGCGCCCGGCACAACCCGCAGCATATCAGCAAAATCCTCAGACCCGGTAGCCGGTGCTTTGTTGGGGTCGATGTTATCGGGGCCGACGATATCTGCGGCAGCCTGCATGTAGATATCTGAAAGTTCATCGTCATTGATCAGCACGTCAAAGACGTTGCGCAAATCCAGCGCAATTTCCACATCATGGGCCAGCGCGAAACCGTCACAAATCGCCTGCAGCCGCTTGGCGGCCAGCGCATAAGTGTCATCATCAAAATACCGGATGGTGCCCGCAAGCTGCGCTGTTTCCGGCACAACGTTATAGGCAGCACCTGCGTGAAGCTGGGTGATGGACAACACCAAGACATCTTGCGCCGGGATGTTGCGGCTGAGGATGGTGTTTGCCTCTGTCGCCAATGAGGCCGCAATCATCAGCGCATCTTTGCTGTCGTTTGGCCGCGCCGCGTGGCTGCCCCGGCCTTTGATGCTGATGTCAAAAAACGCGGCCCCCGCCATCGCCTGACCTTTGCAAATGCCCACGGTGCCCGGCTCACCATTTGGCATGTTGTGCATGCCAAAGATCTCATCGCAGGGGAACTGATCAAAAAGCCCGTCTGCCAGCATCTGCCGCGCGCCGCCCAGGCCCTCTTCGGCGGGTTGAAAGATCAAAACTGCTGTGCCGTCAAAATCACGGGTGCTGGCCAGATGTTTTGCAGCCCCCAGCAACATGGTGGTGTGGCTGTCATGGCCGCAGGCATGCATCACGCCGGGGGTGGTTGAGCTGTATTCCAGCCCCGTCGCTTCGTGGATTGGCAGGGCGTCCATATCGGCGCGAAGCCCCACGCGCCGGTTGCCTTTCCCCTTCCCGTGGATCAGCGCAACAACGCCGGTTTTGCCCAGGCCTTCGTGAATTTCATCGACGCCGTATTCGCGCAGCTTTTCCGCGACGATCCCGCTGGTGCGGACCTCGGTAAAGCCAATCTCGGGGTGGGCGTGGAAATCACGAAACAGCGCTTCAAGCTCTTCTTTGCTTTCCGCGATGATGGGCAGGATGTTCATGGCAGCGTTCCTTTGTTCGGGCGTGGCGCTAAGGTGGGCCGAAGCCCACCCTACGGCAACCCCAAAAGGAGCGGCTTAGTTCATCAAACCCGCGTGACGCAGAGCGTCCTGGATCATGCCTTTGGTCTCATCCATCAGCCCTGTCAGGGGCAGACGCACCTCATCCGAGCACAGATCAAGCTGAGACATCGCGTATTTTGCACCCGCAAGGCCAGGCTCCGTGAAGATGGCCTTGTGCAGCGGCATCAGCCGGTCCTGAATTTCCAGCGCGGCGGCATAGTCACCAGCGGCGCAATGCGCCTGCATTTCGCTTAGCATCTTAGGCGCGACATTCGCTGTCACAGAGATACAGCCAACCCCGCCTTGTGCGTTAAAGCCGTGCGCGGTGGGGTCTTCGCCGGAAAGCTGGCAGAAGTCAGCGCCGCAGGTCATCCGCTGCATGGAAACGCGCGCCAGATCAGCGGTTGCGTCTTTCACACCCACGATACGCGGCAATTTCGCCAGCTCGCCCATCGTCTCAGGCGTCATGTCAATGACGGAGCGGGGCGGGATGTTGTAGATGATGATCGGCAGCGCGCAGGCATCGTGAATGGCGGTGAAATGCGCAATCAGGCCGCGCTGCGTTGGCTTGTTGTAATAGGGCGTGACGACCAGGATCGCATCCGCGCCCACAGATTCGGCGTGCCGCGCCAGGCGGATCGCTTCAACCGTGTTGTTGGAGCCCGCACCAGCAATCACCGGAATGCGGCCCGCGGCGGCTTTGACGACCTCTTCTACCACGATCTCATGTTCGCGGTGTGTCAACGTGGGGATTCCCCAGTTGTGCCCACTGGCACCAGACCGTTGGATCCTTCGCCAATGTGCCATTCCACGAGTTTTTTCAATGTCTCCAAATCCAGCTCGCCGTTGCGAAACGGCGTGACGAGGGCAGGCAGAGAGCCTTTGAACATGTGCACGCTCCTTTGTTGTGCTGGCCGGCGGGATGCCGGACGGGGACAGGGAAGGGACGGCAACGTGATTTGATTGCACGGCCCATCGGGATATGTTGCAAGGCTCTAGCCTCAAGGTTACGGGAATTGCAAGCGATGACGCGGATTCTGGCTGTTTTTGCAGTGTTTTTTATGTCTGCGGTGGTTGCATTGGCCGAACGCCCCAGGCCGCTGGGTTGGGCGATGGAGGCGATGCGCACAGGCAACTGGGGTGCAGCCGCAGCCCTGGCCGCCCGGGATGGGCAGGTTGCCGCCGATGTGATCGAATGGCACCGCCTGCGCGCGGGCCTGGGCAGCTATGCTGAGGTACAGGCGTTTTTGAACCGCCGCACCGACTGGCCCGGAGAGGCCTATCTGCGCCGTCAAAGCGAAGCGGCGGTGATCGGGCAGCCGGATGCGGACATCCTTGCGTTCTTTGCCGTCAAATCCCCACAGACCCCACGCGGCGTGTTGGCCCATGCCGCAGCGCTTGGCCGGGCGGATCAGGCAGGCGAAGCACAGGCAAATGTGGTGCTGGCCTGGCGCACAATGCCGATGAATGCCACGTCGCAGGCGCTGTTTCTGGCGGAATATGAGGCCTTGTTAAAACCCCACCACAGCGCCCGTCTGGACGCCATGCTGTGGGCGCGTGAACATACGGAGGCCCGCCAGATGTTCGATCTGGTCAGTGAGGCCGAGGTAGCGCTGGCTGAAACACGGATTGCCCTGCAACGCCGCCAGGATGACGTGAACGCGTTGATCAACGCGCTGCCCCCTAAACAGGCGGCCAGTCCGGGGTTGAAACATGACCGGTTTGAATGGCGCATCCGCAAGGGCCTAAGAGACAGCGCCAAAGCCTATCTGTTGCAAACCTCCACCAGTGCGGAGGCGCTGGGGCGGCCAGAGGCCTGGGCCAACAGACGGCGCGCGCTGGCCCGTGAGGAGATGCGCTCAGGCAATCCGCGCAACGCGTATCTGTTGGCCTCGCAGCATTTTCTGAAAGCCGGGTCGCATTACGCGGATCTGGAGTGGCTCTCAGGCTATATCGCCTTGCGGTTCCTGAATGAGCCTGCGGCGGCCTATGAGCATTTCGTCAACCACGACAACGCTGTGCAATCGCCCATTTCACAAGGGCGCGCTGGCTATTGGCAGGGGCGTGCGCTGGAGGCGTTGGGGCAGGCTGACCGCGCGAAAGCAGCCTATGCCGCGGGGGCGGCCTATCAGACGTCGTTTTACGGGCTTTTGGCGGCGGAGCGCGCAGGATTGCCCTTTGACGCCACTTTGGCAGGACAGGCCCCTGACACCGATTGGCGTGTCTCAGCACTGGCGCAAGATCCGCTTTTTCAGGCGGGCGTACTGCTGCAGGCGTCAGGGGAGCTGAGCACAGCGGAGCGGTTTTGGACCCATCTGGCAGAGCAGCTTGTGGCAGAGGATATCGCTTTGCTGGGTCAGGCTGCCATCGACATGGAACAGCCGCATCTGGCGGTGATGATCGGCAAACGCGCGGCGCGGCGCGGGCTGACCATTGCGGCCCCCTATTACGCGCTGCACCCGCTGGCGCGCCGTGATTTGCCCATGGCCCCTGAGATGTCCTTGGCGATTGCCCGGCGCGAAAGTGAATTTGATCCCGTGGTCCAAAGCCCCGTTGGGGCGCGCGGTCTCATGCAGCTGATGCCCGGCACGGCGCGGGACGTGGCCGCGGATTTGGGTGTGAGCGCACTGCACACCACCGACCGGCTGACCGCTGATCCGGTCTATAACGCGCGGCTGGGGGCCACGTATCTGTCCCAGATGGCGGCGCGTTTTGACGGGAATGTGGTGATGATGTCTGCGGCGTATAACGCAGGGCCTGCGCGCCCGACCCGCTGGATGGAGAGCTTTGGAGATCCAAGGCGCGGGCGCATCGACATCGTCGATTGGGTTGAGATGGTGCCGTTCCGCGAGACCCGCAATTATATCATGCGGGTCACTGAAAGCCTGCCGGTTTACCGTGCCCGGCTGGGATTAGAGCCGTTGCCCATCCCCTTTACCCAAGAGCTAATTGGCAGCACGCTGAAGGCGTTCGCGCCAAAAGGTGAATAGGCCAGCAGCCACGATGATGCCCGCACCGATGGCCACATTGGTGCGGATCACCTCGCCAAAGATGCTGACCCCGATCAGCGCTCCAAAGACCAGTTGGAAATAGGCGAAGGGTTGCACGGCACTGGCTTCTGCGACCTCATAGCATTTGATCAACAACCAATGCCCGCCCGCACCAGTCAGGCACAGCAGCCCCATCATCCCCCAATCCCGTGGCGTCATGGGTTCCCAGAACCACAGGCCAATCGCGGTCATCGCGACAGCCCCCGCAACGCCGGTCCAGAAAAAGCTGGTGGCCGTCGTATCGCGCCGCGCGGCGTAGCGGGTCAGCAAGCCATAAAGCGCAAACATCGACGCAGACAACAGCGGGATAAGCGCGGCGGGATCGAAAACGCCCATACCCGGCTGCAAGATGATGATCACCCCGACAAAGCCGGCCCCAATAGCCGCCCACCGCCGCCAGCCCACCTGTTCGCCCAGAACAGGGCCCGACAGGGCCGCCACCAGCAGGGGATAGCAGGTAAAGACCGCAAGGCTTTCTACCAGTCCCAAGACCGTGAAGGCCGCAACCATCACGCAGATCTCAGCCGCCAAAAGCAGCCCGCGAAAGATCTGCAGCAGCGGTTGGTCTGTCCGCGCCGCCGCACGGACGCCGCCCGCCTGCCGCTTGGCCAGCGCGATCACGAAGGCGGCAAAGAACCAATAGCGGATCATGACCACCATCAGCACGTTGTATTCTCCGGCCAGATGGCGGGACATGCCGTCTTGGACCGCAAAGATGAAGGTCGTCAGGATCATCAATGTAATGCCAAGCGGGATGTTGTTGGACTGGCTCATGCGGGCATCCTTGCGCGGGTCATGTGACGTTTGCGGCCAAAGCCTTTGGTGCGTTCAACGGCAAAGCCTGCCGCCTCAAGCCCGCGGCGCACGAAACCGGCAGCGGTATAGCTGGCCGCAGTGCCCAAGGGCGCGGTATGACGGCCCACGGCGGCCATCAGGTCAGGCGACCACATTTCAGGGTTCTTGGCCGGGGAAAACCCATCCAGAAACCAGGCATCTGCCGCACCGTCCCAGCGCGGAAGCTGCGCGCGTGCGTCCCCCACCACGACGTTAAGCTCAAGCTGCGGCAAGCCGATCTGCCCGCCCGCCCCGGTCCAGGCCTGGCCCAACATATCGCGCCGCCCGTCAAACTCGGGAAACGCCTGATGCGCGCGTTTCATATCCGTGGGTGCCATTGGAAAAGCCTCAAAGCTGGTGAAGCGCAGTGGACCGTCCTGGCCTGACCGCACCCAGGCATCCCAGACCATCAACAGGTTCAGCCCCGTGCCAAAGCCCAGCTCAGCCACATGAAACCCCGGCACAAACCGCTGCGGCAAATCGTTCCCGTCCAAAAACACATGCGCGGTTTCGGCCACGCCGTTCTCAAGGCTAAAGAAAGGATCATCGAACCGTGAAGAGACCGGCACATCACCGGCGCGCCAGTGGATCGGATCGGACTGGTTCTGCATGCCAACACCACGTAAGGAGGACCAGATCAGCAATGCGGGAAGGAGCACGCCTTGGCAAGCGTCGATCTTATCGTTCGGGGGGCCGGGATATTCGGACTGTCGATTGCCTGGGTGGCGGTACGCCGGGGGGCGAACGTGCAGGTGGTGGACCCGTATGGCCCGGCCGCTGGCAGCAGTGGCGGTGTGGTGGGGGCCTTGGCCCCGCATGTGCCAGAAAACTGGAACGCCAAGAAAGCCTTTCAACTTGAGAGCCTTTTGCTGGCAGAGGGGTTCTGGCGCGCGGTGGCGGGGGCCGGTGGCGGCGATCCGGGGTATGCCCGCACCGGGCGGCTGCAACCCATTGCCGATGCCCACGCGCTGGCGCTGGCTGAGCAGCGCAGGGTTTCATCGCAACCGCTTTGGGGTGCGCATGCCACTTGGGAGGTGGTCAACGGCGACAAAGGCTGGGCCCCGAACAGCCCCAGCGGCCAGTTGATCCACGATACGCTAAGCGCCTTGGTTCACCCGCGCAAAGCCTGCCACGCGCTGGTCCGGGCCCTGGCCGCGCAGGGGGTCGCCGTTCAAACAGAGACGACAGCAACAGCACCAGAGCTGTGGGCCACCGGCGTTGCCGGATTGAATACGCTTACCCAAGCGCACCACCGCAGCATGGGCGGCGGTGTGAAGGGGCAAGCAGCCCTGTTAGAGTATGACGCCGCTGGCTTGCCACAGCTCTTTGCCGGGGGTGTGCATATAATTCCGCATTTGGATGGGACTGTGGCGGTGGGCTCAACTTCAGAACGTGCGTTTGACAGCGCAACAACAACCGACGGGCAATTGGATGACGTGATCGCCGCCGCGCGCGCGGCGGTGCCTGCCTTGGCGCAGGCCAAGGTTATTGACCGCTGGGCAGGCGTCCGCCCCAGATCGCGCAGCCGCGCGCCGATGTTGGGGGCCTGGCCGGACAGGCCAGGGCATTATGTGGCCAACGGCGGCTTTAAGATCGGCTTTGGCATGGCCCCCAAGGTGGCTGAGGTCATGGTGGATTTGATCCTGGACGGCACCGATACGATCCCCGAAGGGTTCCGCGTAGAGGACAACCTTTAGCGCAGCCTACGCCCGCGCCTGCATGCACTGCCGCCCATCCGGCCCCCGCACCCAAAGATCGCGGCCTTTCAGGCACAGGGTCGCGGTTTCATAATCCATCAACGGTGATGTGGCCCGAAACGAAAACGTGCTGAGCGGCCCCAGATGGGTTTCGCCCAACCGCATCAACAGCTGCGCCAGCAGCGGGCCATGGACCACAAGCCCGCCGTACCCCTCAACCTGGCGGGCATATTCAACGTCATAGTGAATGCGGTGCCCATTGAAGGTGAGCGCGGAGTACCGAAAGAGCAACGTGGCATCAAACGCTACCTCAACCGCCACGTCTTCATCCCTGCGCGCAGTTGGTGCGGTGGGTTTTACCGCATCTGGTGCGGGGTCTTCGCGGTAAACCAGGTCTTGCCATTCCGACAGACAACAGGTGCCGTTCTGGACGATATCATGGCGCAAGGTGACAAAGCCCAAGGGGCCGGAACGGCCAATCTTGCGCGCGCTTTTTTCAACCTGCGTGATGCGCTCAGCGGGTAGGTCCGCCAGCAGGGGCTTGGCAAATTCCAGACGTCCTCCGGCCCACATCCGGCGCGGCAAACCCATATCGGGGATCAGCCCGCCGACCTTCGGGTGGCCATCGCGCCCCAGCTCATCCGGGGGTTTCGCGTTCCAGAAATAGAGCTGGTGAAAGAACGTGGGCAAGGGATCACCGGGGCCCAACCGCTCTGGATCGCCAAGTGCGGCCAGAAAGGCATTGGCCCGCGCACTGTCCATCGCGTCAGTTTGGCGTTCGGTGGTGCGGTTGTCTGAGGGCATGGCTCGGGCCTGAGGCGAAATGCGTTTGCCCTGCAACATAGCCTATGACGCGCCCGTTGAAATCGTAGATTTCAGGCGGGATAACTGGAGGCGGGTTGACGCATGTCTGCGCTGGCGCAGGATCAGATCAGCGCACGCAGCTGTGCCATCAGATCGGTCAGATCAGCGGCGTAGCGTTCGCTTTTGAGGTGCCCGTTTTCATCAAATTCTTGCGCGCTGGACGCCAGATGAATTTCCGGCCCCTGCAGGATCACGGGCCGGAAGGGCACCATGAAACTGCGCAGGATCATCTGCGCGCGTTCCCCGCCCGCACGGCCCGCAGCGGCGGACATCACGGCGACGGGTTTGCCTTTCCAAGGGCTGCCTTGGGTGCGGCTGACCCAATCGAGGGCGTTTTTCAAAACCCCGGATGGGCCTTTGTTGTATTCCGGGGTTGAGATGATGACCGCATCTGCCGCCGCGATCTGATCTGACAGGGTTTGCACCGCCGCAGGCACGCCAGAGGCCTCTTCCGCATCGCCATCATAAAGCGGCAGGTTCAGATCCGCCAAAGTAAAGTCATGGTCGCCAAAAAGCCGCGCGGCTTCTTTGACCAGCAGGGTGTTGGTGGCCGCTTGCCGCAGTGAACCAGAGATCCCAAGGAGTTTCGGAGAGGCCATCGCATGTTCCTTTCAGTGCCGTCGTCTGACCTATACCTTGTGCTTTGCGTGCAAAAAGCAAGAAGCCCTCGGCAAAATGCGAGGGCTTCTGAAACGGTACGGGGTGGCCCAGGCCTTAGGCCGGGTTCGGCAGAATGACGATTTCCACCCGGCGGTTTTGTGCCTTGCCTTCTGGCGTCAGGTTTGAGGCCACAGGCTGGCTTTCGCCGCGGCCAAAGGTCTGGATCCGCTGGGGCGGCACACCTTCGGCAATCAATGTGTTGGCCACGGAGCGCGCACGCCCCTCAGACAGGGTTTGGTTGTAAGTGGCATCACCATCGCTGTCGGTGTGACCCACAACTTGCAGGGTGGAATTGGCATAAAGCTGTACGTTTTGCGCCAGCGCGCGCAGGTCATTGCGCAACGTCGGCGTCAACGCCGTGCTGTCTGTCGCAAATAGCAGGTTGTTGGGCAGGGTCACGATCAGGCGGTCGCCCGTGTTGGTGATCTGAACATCGCCGCCCATCTGCTGGCGCAGCTCGGCCTCTTGTTTATCAAGCGAATAGCCGATGCCCGCACCAATCGCGCCACCCACCACGGCACCAACAAGAGCACCATCACCCCGGTTGCCGTCACCTTTGGACAGCGCCCCGATCAGCGCGCCGGAGGCCGCACCAATCAGTGCGCCGTTTTTGGTTTTCTGGTTCGGATCCCCGGGCTGGGCCACCAGACTGCCGGGATCGGTACAGGCGCTGAGTGTCAGCGCCCCTGCAACGAGGGTGGCCAGGGTCAATTTGGAAGAAATCATATCTACTGCCTTCATGTTCAGGCCCCGTTCGGGCAGGGCGTCTTGCTATGTGCAGTATATATGGGGATGCGTCCCAAGTGAATCACGGGGAAAATCACATCGGCGGCATCTTGCGCATGATTATGCCTCGGCCCTTGCTGCCTCAAACGCCAGCATCGCGCGTTTGACGGGCAGGCCCCAGTGATACCCACCCAGTTCGCCCGATTTCCGCAACGCCCGGTGGCAGGGGATCAGCCAGGACACCGGGTTGCGCCCCACGGCAGTGCCCACCGCGCGCACCGCTTTGGGGCTGCCGATGGCAGAGGCGATGTCGGAATAGGTGGTCACCTGCCCGGTGGGCACCTGCAAGAGCGCCTCCCACACCTTGATCTGAAAGGGTGCCCCAATAAGATAGAGAGGTGCCTTATCCAAGGCGGCGCCCTCTGCGCCAAAGGCGGTCAGCACCCAATCGCGCAGCATCATCGGATCTTCTACGAACTCCGCTTTTGGCCAGCGCGTGGTCAGATCGGCCATCGCCGCCTCTTCGCCCATTTCAGCGGCCAGTGCCAAACCGCAGATGCCCTTATCCGTGCCCATCACAAGCGCCAGACCAAAGGGGCTGTCAAACCAGCCCCAGTAGATGGTCAGTCCTGCGCCCTGGCGGGCAAAATCACCGGGGCTCATGGCCTCCCACCGCAGGAAAAGATCATGCAAGCGGCCCGTGCCCGACAGCCCCACCTGATGCGCGGCTTGAAGCGTGGTGGCGTGATCGCGCAGCATCGCCTTGGCCTGCCCCAGCATCAGATACTGCTGATACCGTTTGGGAGAGACACCAACCCACCTGGAAAACACCCGCTGGAAATGCGCAGGCGACATATCCATGGCCTTGGCAATCTCATCCAACGTCAGCGTTTCTTCGGCGGCATCCAACAGATCAATGGCGCGGCGCATCACCTGGTAGTGATAGCCATCATCTTGGGCGGGGATTTGTGTGTTTTGGTTCATGCCCTCAATTTAGGCGTGGAATGCCAGCCACGCGACCCGAAACATGCGCATCTGCTTGCCCCCAAGGGCCGCATCGCGCATAGACGGTGCATGGCAAAACAGCTCGATTATCATACCATCCGCGCAATCTTTGACAGGTTTCAGGCCGCCGACGCAGAACCCAAAGGGGAGCTGGAGCATGTCAATGTCTACACCCTTGTGGTTGCAGTGGCCCTGTCGGCACAAGCAACGGATGCCGGGGTGAACAAAGCGACACGGGCGCTTTTCAAAATCGCCGACACGCCACAAAAGATGCTGGATCTGGGGCTTGAAGGGCTAACCGAGCACATCAAGACCATTGGATTGTTTCGCCAAAAGGCGAAGAACGTCATGAAGTTGAGCCAGATTTTGGTAGATGAATACGACGGCGTTGTCCCAAACTCACGTGCGGCGTTGCAATCGCTGCCGGGGGTTGGACGCAAGACCGCGAATGTGGTGTTGAACATGTGGTGGCAGCAGCCTGCCCAAGCCGTCGACACCCATATTTTCCGCGTCGGCAACCGCACCGGCATTGCCCCGGGCAAGACGGTGGATGCCGTTGAGCGCGCGATAGAAGACAACATTCCAGCAGATTTCCAGTTGCATGCGCATCACTGGCTGATCCTGCATGGCCGCTATCACTGCAAGGCGCGCAAACCGATGTGCCCAACCTGCATTATCAAAGATCTTTGTCCGTTTGAGGACAAAACCCAGCACTAAGCACACAAAGGAACTACGATGAGCAAGACCTATGACCTTGTCGGGATTGGCAACGCGGTTGTTGATGTAATTTCCCAGACCGATGACAGCTTTCTGGGGCACATGGGGATCGAAAAGGGCATCATGCAGCTGATCGAACGTGATCGGGCCGAGGTTCTTTATGCCGCGATGAACGCGCGGGTGCAGACGCCGGGCGGCTCAGTTGCCAATACAATTGCTGGGGCAGGCGCATTGGGTTTGCAAACCGGGTTCATTGGCCGGGTACTGGACGATGCCCTGGGCCATTTTTACGCCGACGCGATGAACGATCACGGGATCGACTTTGTGAACGCCCCCGTGACCGGTGAGGATGTGCCAACTTCACGCAGCATGATCTTTGTCACGCCAGATGGCGAACGGTCGATGAACACCTATTTGGGCATTTCAACCGGGCTGTCGTCAGCGGACGTCTCCCCGGATGTGGCAGGCAACGCCAAGATGATGTTCCTTGAGGGGTATCTTTTTGACCAAGACGCCGGCAAAACCGCCTTTCGCGAAGCGGCACGTGCAACAAAGGCCGGCGGCGGCATAGCCGGTATCGCCATTTCTGATCCCTTCTGCGTGGAACGGCACCGCGCCGATTTCCTAGCGCTGATCGAACATGATCTGGACTATGTCATCGGCAACGAGGCTGAGATCAAATCCCTGTTTGAAACCGATGATCTGGAAGCAGCGCTTGGCAAAACCACAGCGATTTGCCCCATTGTCGTCTGCACACGCTCAGGCGACGGTGTGACCCTCATCCGCGACGGCGAACGGGTGGATGTGCCTGTCACTTCTGTGACCCCGGTGGATGCGACCGGCGCGGGCGATCAATTCGCTGCGGGTTTTCTTTTCGGCATGGCACGGGGGCTTGATCTGGAAACTTGCGGGCGCATGGGCAACCTCTGCGCAGGCGAGGTGATCAGCCATATCGGGCCACGCCCTGAGCAAGACATGCTGGCTGTGTTCAAATCCGAAGGCTTGCTCTGATCCATGATTGCGGACGGGTTTCACAAGGTGCCCCCGGGCAAGGTTGCCACGGTGGTGACCTATCTGGAGATGACAGCAAAGCCCGAGATCACAGATATGGCGCCGCCGCAGGGCCTGCGTCTGGAAAGGCGGGCGGGGGATGTCGCCTGGTACAGGGATATCTTTGAACGGGTTGGTTTGCCCTGGCTCTGGGCCTCACGCCGCGCGATGGATGATGCAACATTGGCAGGCATCATCACCGATCCGGGCATTGAGATTTTTACTCTGGTCAAAGACGGCGTGGACGAGGCTCTGCTTGAGCTGGACTTTCGCCACCCAGGCGCATGCGAGCTTGCGTTTTTCGGGCTGACCTCAAACCTGATTGGCACGGGCGCGGGGCGGTATTTGATGCAGAACGCCATCACAAAAGCCTGGGCCAAACCGATCACACGGTTTCACGTGCACACCTGCACCTTTGACAGCCCCCAAGCGTTGGGGTTCTACCAGCGCAGCGGTTTTACGCCCCTGCGCCAAGAGGTTGAGGTGGGCGATGATCCCCGTCTGCAAGGCACCCTGCCCGAGGCAGCAGCGCCGCAGATCCCTATCTTTCGCTAGTTTGGCTGACAGGTCCGATCGGTAAAACAGCCTTTGACGGCTTTGAGCATGGCGGGCTTTGGCTCTTCAAAAAGGGCACCGCCGCAGGGCGAAAGCTCAACTGCGAAGCCGTCTGCGTCTTTGCGCACAAACGCCAGCACCGACCGGCCATTGCCCGCAGCACCGCACCAGGGACCAAGGCAGCCAACCTCAAGCGTCACGTCCTGATCAAAGGGCAGCACAAAACCACCCTTG
Organism: Sulfitobacter sp. GN1-4; assembly: GCF_055693825.1. NCBI lineage: Bacteria > Pseudomonadati > Pseudomonadota > Alphaproteobacteria > Rhodobacterales > Roseobacteraceae > Sulfitobacter > Sulfitobacter sp. GN1-4. The sequence goes on from NZ_JBVFUQ010000003.1 coordinate 3,858,629, forward strand.
GCCAGCGATGATCCCCGCAGATGCGCGGGCACCTGCGTCATCTTGGGTGGTTTTTTGTCAGGCAACATGCCCTTTGGCAGCGCGCTTTGCTCAAACGTGAGCCGCCCGTGCACAACGACATAGGTCTCATCTGCGGCATCATAGCGCGCAAAGCTTGTTTCAACATCTGCCGCGATACACGACAACGCCAACGCGGGCAGCGGCAAAGCCAAAGCCGCGACAATGGCCAGGAGCCGCATCACAGATGCTCCGCAAACTCGGCCAGCACAGCCTCATACACGGATCGTTTGAACGGCACGATGCTGTCGATCAGATGTGCCACCGGCATCCATTTCCAGGCGGAAAATTCTTGATGCTCTGTCTCAATGTTGACCTCATCATCGGTCCCCTCAAAGCGCATCAGAAACCACTTTTGCTGCTGGCCGCGGTATTTGCCTTTCCAAAGCTGCGGCACCAGCTCGTGCGGCAACTCATAAGGCACCCAGCCTTCGGTCTCAGCGATCACAGTCACAGAGGCGCGGGCGACACCGGTTTCTTCTTCCAACTCGCGCAGCGCTGCTGCCTGTGGTTCTTCGCCCTTTTCGATCCCACCCTGTGGCATCTGCCAGGCCTCTGTGTAGCGGTCTTTGCGTTGACCCACAAAAACATCGCCTTGCGCATTGATCAGCATCACGCCCGCACAGGGCCGGTAAGGGAGCTTTGCAATCTCTTCGGGTGTCATATGCGCCTGCTTTCTGTTTTTCGCCTTCGCAGGCTGACTACCATGCAAACGTGCCGCGCAAAAGCACCCTGCCCCGCTGCGCACCAGCTGCGGCGACAACCCTTCGTTTGCACATTGACGCCGCGTTGGCCGTGACTCTTGCCCTATTTTCCGGTGTTCTACCTTTCACAGCAGCGCTGCCAGAAAGGAATTATCCGTGTCCAGCTATCCGCACATGCTTGCCCCACTTGATCTGGGTTTTACGACATTGAACAACCGCGTGCTCATGGGCTCCATGCACACCGGTCTGGAAGAGACCAAGGATTGGAATAGGGTCGCCGAATTCTATGCCGCACGAGCGCGGGGCCAGGTTGGCCTGATGGTCACCGGCGGCATTGGCCCGAACCTGGAAGGGTCGGTTCTGCCTGGGGCCGCGATGATGGTTAGTGACGAAGACGTGGCAAACCATTCGGTCGTCACCCAGCGGGTGCATGAGGCGGGCGGCAAGATTGCCATGCAGATCCTGCACGCAGGCCGCTATGCGTATGGCCCCGCCTGTGTCGCACCCTCAGCGATCAAATCGCCCATCTCTCCTTTCCCGCCAACTGAGCTGGATGAAGACGGCATTGAAAAACAAATCTCTGACATTGTCGCCTGCGCGGGACGCGCACAGGATGCAGGCTATGATGGTGTGGAGGTGATGGGATCAGAAGGGTATTTTCTGAACCAGTTCCTGGTCACGCACACCAACAAACGCACAGACAGATGGGGCGGGTCCTATGAAAACCGGATGCGTCTGCCGATTGAGGTTGTCCGCCGGGTACGCGAACGCGTCGGGCCGAATTTTATCATCATCTACCGTTTGTCGATGATTGATCTGGTCCCCAATGGATCAACCTATGATGAGGTCGCTCAACTGGCCAAAGAGATCGAAAAAGCCGGGGCCACCATCATCAACACCGGCATCGGCTGGCATGAGGCCCGCATTCCAACCATCGCCACCTCTGTGCCGCGCGCTGCGTTTTCCTGGGTGACGAAAAAGCTGATGGGCCAAGTTTCCATCCCGCTGATCACGTCCAACCGGATCAACACGCCCGATGTGGCAGAAGAAGTGCTTGCAGATGGCTGCGCAGATATGGTGAGCCTGGCACGCCCCATGCTGGCGGACCCTGATTTCGTCGCCAAAGCGATGGCAGACAAATCAGCGACAATCGCGCCCTGCATTGGCTGCAACCAAGCCTGCCTGGATCACACCTTTAGCGGCAAGATTTCCAGCTGCCTTGTGAACCCACGCGCCTGTTATGAAACGGAGCTGGTGTTGGCACCTGCAGCGCAGGCCAAGACCATCGCGGTGGTGGGCGCAGGCCCCGCTGGTCTGTCCACGGCGCTGGCGGCGGCTGAGCGTGGGCATCACGTCACCGTCTTTGACCGCGCGTCTGAAATTGGCGGGCAGCTTAATCTCGCCAAGCAGGTTGCGGGCAAAGAAGAATTCTGGGGCTTTGTGGATTGGTATCGCACCATGGTTGCCGAACAGGGTGTAACGGTGAAGTTGAACACCGAAGTGTCAGCAGACGATCTTGATGGATTTGACGAGGTGATCATCGCCACGGGTGTCATCCCCCGCGATCCGCAAATCCCCGGTCAAGACAGGGACAACGTGGTCAGCTATATCAACGTGCTCGACGGGACGGCAAAGGTTGGGGACCGCGTTGCCGTGATCGGTGCGGGTGGCATTGGTTTTGATGTATCCGAATTCCTTGTGCACGCGGGCGAAAGCCCCACACTGAACCTGCCGGAATGGATGAAGGAATGGGGCGTTGCCGACACGTCTGAGCATCGCTCTGGCCTGGCACCGGAGGGGCCCAAGCCACACAAGCCCGCCCGCCAGGTCACGCTGCTGCAACGCAAGGCCAGCAAGCTTGGCAAAGGTCTTGGCAAGACCACCGGCTGGATCCACCGCGCCGCACTGCAGATGAAGGACGTGTCCATGGTCGCCGGTGTGAATTACGAAAAGATTGATGATGCCGGGCTGCACATCAGCTTTGGCGAAGCGCGCGAAAACCCGACCGTGGTTGAGGCGGACACGATTGTTCTGTGTGCAGGCCAGCTGTCTGATCGTTCACTGGCGGATGCGTTGGAGGCAAAGGGGAAATCCTGCCACGTGATCGGCGGCGCCGATCTGGCCGCCGAGTTGGATGCCAAACGCGCGATCGATCAGGGCACACGCCTGGCCGCGACCCTGTAAGACCGCAAAAACACCGGATTGCGGCATGCCGAAAGACCGGCTGCCGCACCCCGATTCCCTGCCCAGCCTGCGGCCAACCGGGTTAAGAGCCTGGTAATCTAAGTTGTTTCCAAATCGTTAACGACCACGCAATTACCTTCGCGCGGTCTCAGACGCGCCCCGTTCCTGCCCCATTTTCCAGGCATACCCTTCAGCAGACAAACTCATGTGAAGGAACGGCTATGGACCGCCTGACAGAAATGGAAGCATTCGCCACTGTGGTGGACCAAGGGGGCTTCACGGACGCTGCAAAGAAGATGGGGATTTCAAAATCCGCTGTCTCAAAACATGTCTCTTCTTTGGAAGCCCGCCTTGGTGCGCGGCTTTTGAACCGGACCACCCGCCGTGTTTCACCCACTGAGATCGGCCTGGCCTATTACGACCGTGCCCGCCGCGTGTTGAACGATGCAGGCGAAGCCGATGCGTTGGTGACATCCATGCAATCCGCGCCATCCGGCATGTTGCGGATTTCCGTGGCGACCGATTTTGGCGTGAACCACCTGTCCCCGGTGCTGTCTGATTTCCTGTCAGACTTTCCCGATATCACGGTGAACATGGTTCTTAACAACCGCTATGTTGAGCTGATTTCCGAAGGTTTCGACATGGCCGTCCGCATCGGCGAATTGGAAGACAGCACGCTACGTGCCCGTAAACTAACGGAAACAACCAAGCGGATGATCGCCAGCCCGAAGTATTTCCAGGAATATGGCCGGCCCATGAAGATCGACGATCTGAACGATCACAAGCTGCTGCACTATTCTAACCAATCCAGCGGCAACGTCTGGAAACTGACCGCCCCCTCGGGTGAAAAGCGCCAGGTGCGCACCGCGGGTTGGCTGTCAGTGAACGATGGTCAAAGCCTGCTGAACGCCGCGATCTCGGGTCTTGGCATCGCCTATCTGCCCAGCTTCCTTTACGCCGAAGCGATGGAGCAGGGTCTGGTTGAGGACGCGATCCCAGAGCTGCCAACCGAAACCCAAGGCATCTATGCCGTCTACCCTCCGGGCCGTTTCACGCAGCCCAAGGTGCGCGCATTCATTGATTTTCTGGTCCAGGCCTTTGCCGAAAAAGGCCCCAGCGACTGGTAACGAAACACCGCTTCCCCTCGGTGAAACTTGCTTCCCCGGTGTCCCCAAAAGACATCGGGGATTTTTTTGTCTGGCGAAGGGGCCGTGAAATAAGACAAGAAAATGCGCATTCTTGCCCAAAATTTGCCTCAAACGCTGTGTATCTCTTTGGGAAACAATCGCTCAAACAGAGCAGAGGCAGGCAGAAAATGATTAAACCACGGACCATCACACTTTCGCTGACAGCGGTGACGTTGTCGGCCTGTGCGCATTCAACCTTTCTAGCAGATGATGTGACCCGTCAGGACACGGGCCAGTATCAGATTGTCGCCCCGAATGTTGAGCAGGATTTGCACGACATGCGATTGGCGCAGCTGGACAATGAGGTGTTCCACCTCTCTTCCGCCTTTGCCGCCAACGAAATCAGCGAAGATGACTTTGCCGCCCGTCTGGCCGGCATTGAAGCGGAACGGGCGGGCCTGGAAAGCGTCATGCCAAACCCGGCCCCGCAACCGCTTCAGGCATCTGGCGCGCATTCCGCCAGATCGACGGTTTCGTTGCTGTAAAACGCACGCGCTTCTGAAAAACCGAAAGCCCCGGAATGCATCCGGGGCTTTTGCGCGTCTCGTCCTTTGATCCCAAAACATGGGCCAGGCGTCAGTTGGCCCCCAGCAACACAACCTCAACCCGGCGGTTCTGGTCTCTGCCCTCTGCTGTGAGGTTGCTGGCCACGGGCGCCAGATAGCCCATGCCTTCGGCATCCAGCCGGTCGCCCGCAATGCCGTATTGCGCGATCAACCTGTCCCGGACAGATCCCGCGCGCGCCCGCGAAATACTGATGTTTGCGTCCAGCCCACCGACGGTGTCGGTATGCCCGACCAAGGCCACCCGCATCCCTTCTTGTTGCTGCAAAAACGCAGCCAGTGCTTGCAGGCTTGCAAAAGGCCCGGCCCCCAGATCCGTGCTGCCGGTGGCGAAATCCAGATCGTTCAGGACAGCATGACCGCTTTGCACCAGTGCCGCCGCAAAAGGTTGTGTGGATCCAGGCTGGGGCGTGGCCACCTGGGGGGCGGCAGCGGGGGTTGCCTCTAGGGTGCTGTCTTTTTCCTGCCCTGCATGGATGATCTGCACATAGGCCGTTGTTTCTGATGCGCTGGCAAGCAGGGTTACAACCTCATCCGGCGCAGATGCAGGACCCTTTACACCTGTCACCACGTGAAAGGCGCGCAGGTTCACATACATGTTCGGCCCCGGCAGCGTTTCCGTGGCGAACCTGAAATCAAACCCGCCGCAGGCCTGATTGGGACAATCCAGCACAATCTCATAGCCCGCTTGTGCCAGCTGCGCGCGCAGGGGGCGGATGACCTGCACAGGCGTCAAACCAGGGGACACGATGCGCCATGCCGCGCGGTCCACCTTGCCCTCAATCAGGCGCGTTGGCACGGATTGCCCGTCAAAGACCCCGACGGGCGCAAGATACGTATCGGGGTTGGTGTTCCGCTCAACCGTCTGGCGCGCATTGGAAGGCAGCGACAATTCCAGCGCAGCGGCTGGCACCGCCAAAAGACACAATGCTGCAAAGGCGCGGGCGATCATCTGGCTTGCGCGTGGTATTCCGCGTTGGGCCGCATGTCGGTGCCGCTTGCCACCCGGTTGGTCATGTTGAAAAAACCTGCAACACTGGCGATGTCCCAGATATCGCGGTCTGAAAACCCGACATCGCGCAGTGCTTGGCGGTCAGCCTCTTCGACAGCTGCACTTTCACGGGTGAGTTTGACGGCGAAATCCAACATCTTGCGCTGTTTGTCTGAGATGTTGGCGACCTTGTAATTCATGACCAACGCCTCACCCAAGGCGGGGTCCCCTGACAGCTGGCGCACCGCTGCCCCATGCGCCACGAGGCAATAGTAACACTTGTTCACGGATGACACGGCAACGGCGATCATCTCGCGCTCCAACTTGCTGAGCGCGCTGTCCCCCAGCATCAGGTCGTTATACATCGCGGTGAATGTGTTCAGCTTTTCGATATCGAACGCATAGGCCCGCAGCACATTGGGAATCATCCCAAGCTTTTCGGTACACAGATCGAAATAGGCCTGCGTTTCCTGCGGCAAAGGATCAACCATTGGCAAATTCAACGCGGTTGGCATGTCATCGGCCATGGGCAACATCCTTAATCTGGCAAGTACCTGTAATGGTATCCGCCCGCTCTGGAAAAGCCTAGCCCGAGATAGAGCGCATTGGCCGCTGCGTTTTCTTCCACGCAAAGCACCGCGATATGTTGCGCCCCCTGCGCCTGCGCCCAGAAAGCAGCACGGCGCATGATCCACTGGGCCACGCCATGGCGGCGCTGCTGGGGCAACACTTCAACCGCGTGGACCATACAGATGCCATCATGAATGGCCGCAAAGGCGGTGCCTGCGGGACGGTCATTTGCACGGCCAAAGATGGCGGTTTTCATCTTGGCCCGCGCCATCACCGCCAGTCGCGCGGGGCCGATGCCCCCTGCGGCCCAAATCTCGCGCATGATCGCCAAAGGCTCCCAGATCTCAAACGCGGTGACGCGGGGGATGGGCATATCGGTGAGCTGTTGGGTGGGCAATGTGTAAAGAACAACGGGATCCACCACGGCGTAGCCTGCGTCAGCCAGCAAAGCATCAAGCGTGTCTTCGCCCAGCCGGATCATAAACAGCGGCGGCTGGCCCATCTGCCGCATCGCCGCTTCTGCCACCGCCAGATCAGCGGCCGCAACAGGGGCTTCTGCGGTGGCCGCTGACACTCGCTTGCCGCCCCCTTGCCCGTCGCGCAGCATCCATGGCCCCTTTCGGTGCAGGTGTGCGGCAGGCCAGGTGTGTTCAACCGCGGCGTAAAGCTGGGGCAGATCCAGGCTCACGGGAAGGCCGCCTGCAGCGCGGCCAAAGCGGCGTCTACTTCACCTTCGGCTGTACCCCGTATGACGACATGTGCGCCGTATTTGCCGTCTTTCTGAAAGGGATAGGATCCCATCGACAACTCCGGATAGCGCGCCGCCAGCGCCCCAAGCGGGCCAGCGATATCACCCTCACCTCTTTCGATCCGCAGCGTTTTGCTGATCAAGGGATCGCCCCCCGTCAGCGTTGGCAGAACAGAGGCCACCATGGCTTGAAACACCGCAGGCACGCCCGCCATCACATGGACGTTCTCAAGCCGGAAACCGGGGGCGGCAGAGACCGGGTTGTCAATCAACGCCGCACCTTTGGGGATGCGGGCCATCCGCAGCCGGGCTTCGTTCAGATCCGTACCCGCCTTCGCGTAATGATCCGCCAAAATCTGGCGCGCATCTTCGCGCACATCAATGGCGGCATCAAAGGCCGCCGCAATGCAATCTGCGGTGATGTCATCATGGGTCGGACCAATACCGCCGCTGGTAAAGACGTAATCATAGGTCTGGGACATCGCCTGCACGGTTGGGACGATCACATCGCGCTCATCCCCGATCACGCGCACCTCTTTCAGGTCAATGCCCGCCTGCGTCAGTTGCCCCGCGAGATGGTGCATATTGCTGTCGCGCGTGCGCCCTGAGAGGATTTCATCCCCGATGACAATCATGGCAGCAGTTGGGTTAGGCACGGCGTTCTCCTTGAGCAGACATGATCTTGGGTATAGGGCGCACCCCATGCGCTTTCAAACCGAACTTGTCCCCGCCCGCCTGATCCGCCGCTACAAACGGTTCCTAGCCGATTGCACGCTGGAAGATGGGCGCGAGGTGGTGGCCCACTGCGCCAACCCCGGCTCAATGATGGGGCTGGCAGAGCCGGGCACAAAGATCTGGCTGGAACCCAACGATGATCCGAAGAAAAAGCTGAAATTCGGCTGGCGGTTGGTTGAGCATGAAAACGGGCATTTCACCGGCGTCGATACCAGCTTGCCCAACAAGGCCGTGCGCGCGGCGCTACAAGCAGGTGACATCGCAGCCCTATCCGCCTACCCCGATGTGCGGGCAGAGGTGAAATATGGCACCAACTCTCGCATCGACTTTCTGCTGAGCGGACCAGGCCTGCCTGATGCCTATGTTGAGGTGAAGTCAGTCACGCTGTCGCGCCAGGCAGGGCTGGCCGAATTTCCGGATAGTGTCACAGCCCGCGGGGCCAAACATCTGGGCGAATTGGCCGAGGTTGCGCGCGCGGGCCATCGCGCTGTGTTGCTGTATCTGGTGCAGCGCACTGATTGCACGCATGTTGCCATGGCTGAGGACATTGATCCGACCTATGCCGCCGCGCATACAGAGGCAACGCGCGCCGGGGTGGAAACACTTTGCGTCGGAACCCATATAACCCCCCAAGAGGTCAGACTTGCCGCGCCTCTGGTTCTTGGGCGTCCATAGGGCTAAAAGGCAGATGAACGATGGATTGGAGAACCCGGTGAACGAACAGCAGCGCGTCCGACAGACCCGTGATGGCATCCGACTTTATGACCCCAGCGATTTCGCCGGAATGCATGCCGCCGGAAAGCTGGCCGCAACCATTCTGGATGAGATCGCAGAGCATGTGGTGCCCGGCCAAACCACGGGTGAGCTTGACCGGATCATCGAAGACAAGGTGAACGCCGCGAGGCGCCACCTCAGCCACCATTGGCTACAAGGGCTATCGGCACGCCAGCTGCATTTCGGTCAACCACGTGGTTTGCCACGGCATCCCCAGCGATAAAAAGCTAAAGGATGGCGATATTCTGAACATCGACGTCACGGTGATTGTGGACGGCTGGTACGGCGACACCTCGCGCATGTATGTTGCAGGCAAGCTGTCGCGCAAATCTGAGCGGCTGGTGGAAGTGACCCATGATGCCCTGATGCGCGGCATTGAGGCGGTCAAACCCGGCAACACCTTCGGTGACATCGGCCACGCCATTCAAAGCTTTGTTGAAGGGCACCGCATGTCAGTGGTCACAGATTTCTGCGGTCACGGGCTGGGCCGGGTGTTTCATGCCCCGCCAAACGTGCTGCATTATGGCCGCCCCGGCACCGGTGCCGTGCTGGAGCCGGGCATGTTCTTTACCATTGAGCCGATGGTGAACTTGGGTCGGCCAGAGACGAAGACCTTGGCCGATGATTGGACAGCCGTCACTCGCGATAAATCCCTGTCCGCACAGTTTGAGCATTCCGTTGGGGTGACTGAGACCGGGTATGAAATTTTCACCCTGTCGCCTGCGGACAAGTTTCACCCGACATACTAGCGGGGCGTTTGATCGCCACCGCTCGGGCCGTCTGCGCGCTGCATCATGCGTTTCATGAGCAGTGAGAGCAACGTCTCACCGCCCCAGGGCGTCACGCAATCATAGATAAAGACCGGCGCCACCGCCGGATCAGGCGGGGGCAGATGCACCGCTTTGGCTTGGCTTTGGGGCGGCGCGGTGCGCCAGCCTATCTGTGTGGCATCGGTCATGCCCGAAATGTACACCACATCCCCCTTTTCCAAAGCGTGACGGCTGGCCCGCCCTTTGCGCAATAATATTCGCCAAATAGGTAATAAGTGTTGCCATAAATTATCATCTGTGGTGTCTTGCCAAAAATAGGGAAGGGATTCTGACATGAATTGGGAAGAGATATTCGCCACCCGGATGACCCGGATGAAGGCCAGTGAAATCCGCGAGCTGCTTAAGCTCTTGGATCAGCCCGATATTATCTCATTTGCGGGCGGCATCCCTGACCCCGCGCTGTTTCCCACCCAAGCCTTTCAAGAGGCGCTTGCAACGGCGCTATCGCCAGAACACAGTAGCGCGGCGCTGCAATACTCGGTCTCAGAAGGGTACGCCCCCCTGCGCGATTGGATCGCGGATGAGATGGCCAAGATCGGCGTGCCCTGTACGCGCGACAATATCCTGATCACCTCCGGCTCTCAGCAAGCGCTTGATTATCTGGGCAAATTGCTCTTGTCGCCAAAAGACACAGCACTTGTGACATGGCCCACCTATCTGGGTGCCTTGGGCGCGTTCAACGCCTATGAGCCGACCTTTGACAGGTTGATCCCCGGCGGCAATCGATCGGTTGAGGATTATGCACAAACCGCCAAGGCCGCAGGTGGACGGGTGAAATTCGCCTATGCCTCTGTTGATTTTGCCAATCCAACCGGTGAAACGCTGGACCTGGCTGCACGGGAAAACATACTGGACATGGCCGATGCCCTGGACATGGCCGTAATCGAAGACGCCGCCTATCAGGCCCTGCGCTATGATGGAGAGGCCATTCCGCCGATGCTGGCGCTTGAGATTGCGCGCAAGGGCAGCATTGACGCCTGCCGCACGCTTTATTGCGGCAGTTTCTCCAAAACCCTGGCCCCTGGGCTGCGCGTGGGCTGGGTCTGCGGCGCGGCCGAGGTGATCTCTCAGCTGGTGTTGATGAAGCAGGCCGCAGATCTGCATTCAGCAACGCTGAACCAGATGGCGATCAACACCGTGGCCCGCCAGGTTTATGAGGGGCACACCGCCAAGCTGCGCGCAACCTATTCTGCGCGGCGGGACGTCATGCTGGCCGCGCTGGCCGCGCATATGCCCGAAGGGGTCAGTTGGACCCAGCCCGAAGGTGGCATGTTTGTCTGGCTGACATTACCCAAATCCATGGACGGCGGAGAGCTGTTGCGCACAGCGCTTGAGACGCAGAAGGTGGCCTTTGTCCCCGGTCAGGCGTTTTTTGCCGATGGATCCGGTGCGAACAGCCTGCGCCTGAGCTTTTCTTTGGCCGATGACGCGCAGATTGAAGCCGGGATGCAGCGGCTGGGCGCTGCGATTGCGTCGTTGCTCTAGGCGTCAGCGGTCAACAAGGTGACATGCGTGTCGCCGTAACGGCGGGTGTCTGTCCGCGTAAAGCCGTCTGGGGCCCGCATTGGCGCGTTTTCTTCCCAGACGATCATCGCACCGGGGGCGCACCATCCGCCGGCGCGCAAGCCGTTGAGGGCCTGCGCCCCCATGCCTTTGCCGTAAGGTGGATCAAGGAAAATCAGGTCATAGGGCGCAGCCGCGCAGGGACCCAGCCGCACCGCATCTGATCTGAGCACGCGCACATCATCCTGCACGCGCAGCTTGTCGACGTTTTGCGCAATCAGCTTCTGGCCCACGCGCCCGTTTTCAACAAAGGTCACATGCGCCGCACCGCGCGACAGCGCCTCAAGGCCCAGTGCGCCGGTGCCCGCGAAAACATCAAGCACCCGCGCGTTTTCGATCACGTCGTGATGCGTCAGCATCGAAAACAGGCTTTCGCGCACACGGTCAGAGGTGGGGCGCAGGTGCGCTCCGGCATCGCCTTTTCCCAGGCTGGCCAAGGCCGTACCCCGAAAACTGCCTGCGATGATCCTCACGCGCGCAAAAGCGCTTTGAGGTCGGTCTCGGGATCTTGGATCAATGCTGGATCGGGCGATTTGCCCGTCTCAATCAAGCGTTTGCCCACCATGTAGCCACGCGGATCGTTCATCGCATCCACCGCCAACAGTGTGTCGCCTTGGTAATACCAGAACCCCACGCTGTCTGCGTCAACGCGGCGGGTGACGATGCGGTCATAGCCTGTGTTCAACCCGGCAATCTGCAACTTCACATCATATTGGTCAGACCAGAACCAGGGCTTCGCGACATAGTCTTTGCCTGCCCCCATGATGTTCTCAGCCACGCATTCAGCCTGCTCAATCGCGTTGGGGACCGATTCCAAGCGAATGCGCGTATCGCGATAAGGAAAGGATGCGCAATCACCGGCGGCCCAGATATGCGGATCAGAGGTACGCCCCTGCGTGTCCACCTTGATGCCGTTCTCAATCGTCAGCCCTGCCGCCTCGGCCAGGGCCGTGCCAGGCCGGATGCCCACGCCGACAATCACGAAATCCACCTCAAGCGTGCTGCCATCGCTAAGCTTCGCGCCGCTTACCGCGCCTTCACCTGTTAGGGTCTCAAGCCCGACGCCTTCGCGGATATCCACGCCGTGCCGGCCATGCAGCGCCCGAAAGAAATCACTGGTCTCTGGGGCCGCAACGCGTTGCAGGATGCGTTCTGACATTTCTACCAGCGTGACCTGCAAGCCCAGCTTTGCCGCCACCGCAGCCGCTTCCAACCCGATGTAACCACCGCCCACGATCAGCACCTTGGCCCCTTCGGTAAACCGCGGTGACATCGCATCGACATCAGCCAGATCACGGACCACATGCACGCCGTCCAGCGCGCCACCAATCGCTGCGGGCAAACGATTGGGCACAGAACCCGTGCTCAACACCAACTCATCATAGGCCAGCACCTCATCGCCGAGGGAGACCGTTCGCGCCCCAGGATCAATCGCCTCAACCTGCTGGTTCAATCGCAACGTGATATCTTGCTCTGCATAATAGGTTTCAGGCCGCAGAAAGAGCCGCTCCAGCGCCATATCCCCCAGAAGATAGGCTTTCGACAGAGGGGGCGCTGATACGGCACGACAGGTTCAGCGCCGATCAGGGTGATTTGGCCGTCGTATCCGCCACTGCGCAGCTTGGACACGCAAGACGATCCCGCCTGCCCTGCACCGATCACGATAACATGCCCCATGAAAACTCTCCCCACATGACTGGTCGCGTATATGGACGGAAGCTATATGTCTGTCAGCGAAGAACGCAAACCAGAAAGGGATCTGACATGACAATTTCACAAGGCGACAGCCTGCCCGACGCCACATTGGTTCAAATGGGGGCCGAAGGGCCAGCGCCTGTACAGATGGCGGACAAGCTGAAGGGCCGCAAAGTCGTCGTGTTTGCGGTGCCCGGTGCGTTCACACCCACCTGCCATTCCGCCCATGTCCCAAGCTTTGTGCGCACCAAGGATCAGTTCGACGCCAAAGGCGTGGATGAGATCATCTGCGTTTCCTGCAACGACCCCTTTGTGATGAAAGCCTGGGGTGAGGCCACGGGTGCTGAGGCGGCGGGCATCACAATGCTTGCCGATTCCAGTTCAGAGTTCACCAAGGCCATCGGCATGGACTTTGATGCGCCCCCCGCCGGGCTTGTCGCGCGCTCCAAACGCTACGCGATGCTGGTCGATGATGGCAAAGTCACGCTGCTGCAAGCCGAAGAAAACCCCGGTGTCTGCGATGTATCCGGGGGTGAGGCGCTGCTGGACAGCATGTAAACGCCCGAAAATACCAAGGGGCGCAGATTACCGCTGCGCCCCTTGTTTTTGAAAAACCCCCGCGCCGTTCAATCAGAGACGTTGACGATGGTGCGCGTCGGGAACGGGATGTCCACGCCGCCTGCATCCAGCGCTTCTTTGACCTGCCGGGTCATATCCGATTTGAAGGCAAAGAAATCGCCCGCATCACACCAGACACGCACCGTAAAATCGACCGAGCTGTCGCCCAGGTTGGTCACCTGAACGAAGGGTTCAGGATCCGCATGCGCGCGCGTGTCGGCCATGATCGTGTCACGGATGATGGTTTCCGCCGCTTTCAGATTGGCACCATAGCCCACGCCAAACGTCCACTCGACCCGGCGCACATCATTGACCGAATAGTTGACGATCACATTCCCCCAGACCTGCGCGTTGGGGACAATCACCTGCACATTGCTCAGATCGGCCAGTTCGGTGAAATTCAACGTGATCTCTTTGATCGTGCCCATCTGCCCGGCGACTTCGACAAAATCACCGTTGCGCACGGGCCTGAACAGGATCAGCATCACCCCCGCCGCGACATTGGACAGCGTGCCTTGCAGTGCCAGACCAATGGCCAGCCCCGCCGCACCAATGACCGCCACCACTGACGTGGTCTGCACCCCAAAGGTGTTCAGGACAAATAGAACCGTAAAGCCCAGCACGACATAGCGCACAATCGACGCCAGAAAGTCGAACAGCATGTCATCAAGATGTTTGTGCCGCCGGCCAAGGTTGCGCACCCGGCCTTGCAGCCACTTGGATACGATCCAGCCCAAAAGCAGGATGCCAATCGCCGCCATGACTGATCCAACAGCCGAGGCCAGGAATTCAATCGTCAGAAAGTCTCCGACAGTTTTGCCCTGCCAGATCACCGTATTCATCAAGTTGTCGAACATCAGGCAGGCTCTGCACCTGCAAGGGTGTCCATTTTCCGCGCCAGCTTGGCGTCCAGCGCGCTGACCCCGCCCACGTCATGGGTGGTCAGCGTGACATTCACCGTCTTATAGACGTTGTCCCATTCAGGGTGGTGGTTCCACTTTTCCGCAAAAATCGCGACCTGCGTCATCCAGCCAAAGGCGCTGACGAAATCGGCAAAGACATAGGTCTTGTGGATGGCATCGCGCCCCTCAACCATGGCCCAGCCGTTGTCAAACAGGGGCTGCAGCACGGTGCCGCGTGTCTCATCACTTAGTTTTTCGGTCATTCTTGTTCCTCAACATCGACGTGTTTGAAAGGTCCGTATTCCGTCAGCACTTCGATCTCATGATCAACCGCTTCGCGTTCGGCCTGCAAATAACTGCCAACGGCATCCGCGAACCCTTCGTCGCGCATCCAATGCACTGACCAGGTCGGCGTGGGCAAGTAGCCGCGGGCCAATTTATGTTCACCCTGCGCACCAGCCTCAACTGTCTTCAGGCCCCGGCTGATCGCAATGTCGATGGCCTGATAATAGCACAGTTCAAAGTGCAGGCAGGGATGATGTTCAACACAGCCCCAGTACCGGCCAAAAAGCGCCTCTGCCCCGATAAAGTTCAACGCCCCCGCCACCCAGCGCCCTTCACGTTCGGCCAGGACCAGCGCGATGTCATCGCGCAACGTCTCTTGTGCGATGTCAAAAAACGCGCGCGTCAGATAGGGCGTGCCCCATTTGCGCGCCCCTGTGTCCTGATAAAAACGCCAAAAAGCGTCCCAATGCTCAGGCTGCAGCGTATCACCGCTGAAAACCTGGATGGAGCCGCCAAACCCCTGGGCCTGCGCACGTTCTTTGCGGATGTTCTTGCGCTTGCGGGAATTAAGGCTGGCCAGAAAACCGTCAAAGTCGCCGTAATTGTCGTTGCGCCAGTGAAACTGCTGGCTTTTGCGCACCATCAGACCCATCTCTTCGGCAAAGGCTGCGTCTTCTTTGGTGCAGAAGGTGGCATGGAACGAAGACAGGTTGTTGTTCTGCGTGACCTGAACCGCGCCTTGGATCAACGCACGCTTGCCTGTTTCCTCAAAACCCGGCCGCGCCAAAAACCTGCGCCCCGTGGCAGGCGTGTGCGGCACGGCAATCTGTAATTTAGGGTAATACTGGCCGCCCGCGCGTTCATAAGCATGGGCCCAGTTGTGATCGAAAATATACTCACCCTGCGAATGCATTTTGGCATAAAGCGGGGCCACAGCGATCACTTCGCCCTCAACATAGGCCACAAGATGCTGCTGCTGCCAGCCTGTGCCCGGCCCGACGCTGCCGCTTTCTTCTAGGGCGTGCAAAAACCGGTAGGTCGTAAACGGATCTATCGGCGGCGCGCCATCTGCGGCCTCAGGACAGGCGCAGGCATCCCAATCGCTCTGGCCAACCTCGGCCAGGCTGGGAACCAGCCGAATTTCAATTTCCTGAACGCTCATGTGCTGCCTTGCTTGCCACCCTACAATCTGTGGCACCTGCCGCAGGGATCAAGACGGCAATGCAGCCTCATAGCCCTCAAAGGTGATATTGTCAGCGATCTGGCGCGCAGTGGCTTCTGTCTTGGCGTCGCGCACTGTCCAACAGCAGATCATCGCACCCGCGGCCCTAAGCTCAGCCACGCGTGGACGCGCCAGATCATCCACCTCATGCGAGATGAAACTGGCACCGACACGGTCATAGTCAGGTATGTCACGCAGCGCATCACAGGTGGCACGCGGCAACGGCCACTCCGCATAGCGGTAGGCGCTGGTGACGATGCCACGCGGCACCGATGGGGCCAGCCGCGCCATTTCAGCGACCGAATGCGGGTTAAACGACATGACAGCAAGCGGCCCTGCATAGCCCGCAATCGCCTCAGCGACCGCCTGTTCCAAGGGCCCCACATTGGGGCCCATGCCGCCATCCTGATCCTTCAGCTCAATCACCAACGGCACCTGTCCTGCCACCAGATCAAGCACTTCGGGCAAATCGGGGATGCCTTCAGCACCTCCCGTCAGCCCGATCTGACGCAACTCATCCGCGCCGCGCAGGCGCACGGCGCCCGTGGCGTTGGTCAGCCGCTCCAGCGCGTAGTCGTGAAAGACCATCGCCGCGCCATCGGCGCTGAGCTGGACGTCAATCTCAATCCCGTAACCTGCCGCAAGTGCTGCACGGATGGCAGCACGGCTGTTTTCGGGCCGGTCCTGTGACACATCATGCAACGCCCGGTGCGCCAGCGGGATATCCTGGAAAACGCGCGGCAGGCTCATTTGATCTCAAATATACCTTCAATCTCAACCGCGACACCCAGGGGCAAGGACGCCGCAGACACTGCTGAGCGCGCATGGCGGCCCTTGTCCCCCAAGACTTCTACCAGAAAATCAGAGCAGCCGTTGATCACCTTGGGCTGGTCTGTGAAATCACCGGTGGAGTTCACAAACCCGGTCAGCTTTACCACCCGCTCCAACCGTTCAATATCACCACCACAGGCCGCTTTCACCTGCGCCAAAAGAGAGATGGCACAGACCTTCGCGGCGGCCGCGCCGGCCTCAACTTCCATGTCCTGGCCCAGTTTGCCAAGGATCAGCCCATTGGCGTCCGCTGATATCTGGCCAGAGACATAGACCGTCGATCCCACCTGCACGAAGGGCACATAGTTTGCCGCAGGGGCTGGGGCATCGGGCAATGTCACACCAAGTTCTGCCAGTTTTTCGGTGATGCTCATGGTTACGTCCTTTCCAATTCCACTTGCGCGGACGCTAGCGGTCTTGTCTCGCGACGGAAAGGCCTGAGTTACCGCTCGCGAAACGCTTGGGCAAAATAGGTGGCAAGGGGGCGGGCAAGATAGGTCAGCGGGCTGTGCGCGCCGGTCTTGATAAAAGCATCCACCGGCGTGCCCACCTTAAGGGATGTCTCAGCCAGCTCAGGGGTGGCATCCTCAGCCACAAACGCCACGTCTACCTCAAAATAAGGCTGGCCCGTGTGGTCATCCCGGTGGGCATCTGGCGAAATGCGCATGACCCTGCCTGCCAGTTCAGGCGGCGCGCCCTGCCCCAACGCGGTCAGCATCAAGGTCACATCCTGTCCCAGCTTCACCTCATCAATATCCCGTGCAGCCACCCGCAGCGCCGCTTGCTGCGCTACATCGCTGGGGATCAGGGACAGGATGGGCTGTGCCGGGGTCACGACAGAGGCCACCGTGATTGGACCAAGACCAAAGACGATGCCGCCCACAGGGGCAACAATCTCTGCCTCTTCTATCTGCGCCGCGATTTGGCGCAGCGCCATTTGGCTGCGCATCACCTGATGCTCAACCGCGCGCCGTTCTTCCAGCAACGCGGCCCGCCGCTGGGCTTGCCCCAGCGCTTCGGCTTCAATCAATTCTGATCTGTTGGCCTCCGTGCGCGCACGTTCGGCCAGCACCTCGCCCAACTGGCCTTGCAACGCAGCCCGCTCACGCTCCAACACGCGCACCTGCTGGGCAGAGGTCAGACCGCGCTCCAAAAGCGCATGCTGATCGGCCAGCCCCGCGTCCAAAAGCGCCCGCTGGGCAAAGAGCGCGCCAATCTGGGCGTCAATGCCGGTCAGCAACTGGTCAATCTGCGCCAAACGGGCCTTATGCTGATGAAGCGCAGACACCTCTGCTGCGCGCATGGCGCGGTAGATGTCACGCTCTTGCGCCACAATTTCCGCCTGGGCAGGCGTTTGGGACAGCGCGAATGCCAGTGATGCGCCTTCAGGGGCCTCAAGCAACGCACGCAGACGCGCCTTTTTGGCCCCAAGATCAAACAGCAGGTGTCTAAGGGCCGCCAACTCCTCTTGCGCAGCCTCCGCCTGCAGACGCAAAAGAACCGCACCCGCCTGCACCCGCGCGCCTTCGGCCACCAGGATTTCCGCAACCGTCCCGCCCGTTTGATGTTGCACCACATGGCGGCTGCCTGCGGGGGCCAGCACCCCATGCACCGCGATCGCACTAGATAACGTCGCACTTGCCAACCACGCAAAGACGCCCCCGACCAGCAGCGCCAGCACGGCAAGCCCCGCCAAGACATAAGCGCCAAGCCCATCCTGCGCGCCCCTCACCGCATGCCACCAGCCATCGGCATGGTTTGCACATCACGCGCGTTTTGCACCAAGGCAGACAGCACATCCTTTTTCGGGCCAAATGCCGTTCTCACCCCGCCGTCCAGAACCAGCAGGTGATCGCATTCCTGTATCGCCGTTGGCCGATGCGCCATAACCACCACCGCGCCGCCCCGTGCAGTGGTCTGCCGGATCGCCTGGTTCAGCGCTAAACACCCGTCGTTATCCAGATTGGCATTGGGTTCATCCAGCACCAACACCTGCGGGTCCCCAAACAGCGCGCGGGCCAATCCGATGCGCTGAATTTGCCCCCCGACAACCGCGCGCTTAGCGCGGTCACCGGCGTGTCATAGCCTTGTGGCATTGCCAGGATCATCTCATGCGCGCCCGCAGCTTCGGCGGCGGCGATGATCATGTCTTCTGATGCGGTCTCATCAAACCGGGCGATATTCTCAGCCAGCGTGCCGTCAAAGAGCCGCGCCGCCTGAGGCAGATAGCCCACATGCTTGCCCAGAGCCTCAGCCCCGTATTGCGCCAAGCCTGCGCCGCCTAGCGTGATCTGCCCGCCCGCCACCGGCCAAACGCCCAGCAAGGCCCGCGCCAGCGTCGGTTTGCCCGCCGCTGACGGGCCGATCACGCCCAAGGCCTGCCCCGGTGCCACACGAAAGCTTACCGATCTGAGCGCTGCGAACTTCTGGCCCGGCGGGACAACCGTAATGCTCTGTACGTCCAACGTGGCCTCAGGCTCAGGCAGGGGGAGCACGGGCGGCTCGGCAGGCACTTCTTCCAGCAGATCCGCAAGGTGGCGCCACCCGCGCCGCCCCTCCTCAAGATCTGACCAATGCATCAACAGCCCCTCAAGTGGGGCCAACCCGCGCGCAAAAAGCAATGTCCCGGCAAAGACGCCGCCGGCGGTCATGTTGCCCTGAATAACCAGCCAGGCCCCCACCCCCAGCATCAACGACTGCAAGGCAAAGCGGAACGCCTTCGTGACCGTCGAAAACCCCATCGACAGATCGCTGAGCCCGGCTGACATCCTGTTGGCCTTGCTCTGCATCTGCACCCAACGCGCCTGCGCCGTCTTTTGCATGCCAAGCGCGCGCAGGCTTTCAGCGCTGTCGTGCCATTGATCGGCGACATGCTGCGCCTGGGCGGCCACGCGCTGCTCTTCCCGCTTTCTGCCCGCGGCAAGCCTGCGGTGCAACGCTGTCAGCAACAGCAGCGCCAGTGCCCCGGACAGGGCAGTCACCCCAAGCACAGGGTGAAACACAAAGATGATCGCAAAGAAAATTGGAAGCCACGGCAAATCACAGAGTGAGAACACCACCGGCGACATGATCAACCGCTGCACAGCGGCAAGCTCTGACAGGCCCTTTTTCGTCTCTGCACTGGGCATCACGGCGGCTTTGCGCAGAACGGCATGAAACACGCGCCCCTGCAAAGCGCGCCCAAATCGCGCGCCCAGCCGCACCATGATGCGCCCCCGAACAAGGTCCAAAAACCCCATCACAGCATAGAGAAACAACATCAGAACGCTCAGCCCCACCAGCGTTTCAACAGACCCTGACATCAGCACCCGGTCAAACACCTGCATCATGTAAAGCGGACCGGTCAGCAACAGCAGGTTGGTGCAAAAACTGAACACCACAACGGCCCAGGCATAGCGCATCAGCGGCCGCCTTGCCTCTTGCAACTCTCTCAGGCCGCTGTCGTCGTTCCGCATGCGCATTCGCTGCCCCGTTCTTGGTCCGGGCAGGACCAAAGCGTGTCATCAAACCGCTTTGTGACAGAGGCCGCTTAAAATTCGCTTGAAACGGCGCGGGTTATCGATCCCCGGCTTGGGGCGCGGGGGCCGCGCTGCCGTCACCGCTGCTGCCAAAGATGTCGCGTAGCACTTGGTCAATGATGTTGCCTGTGCTGCCGCCTGTCTCTTGGGCCCCGGTACTTTCGCCAAAGCCGCTAGGGGCGGCGGGGTCTTGCATGGGCAGAGGTTTGACCGGCAGGCCCTCATGCACCCGGCTCATCACTTCGCGCCAGATGTCGGTAGGCAACCCGCCGCCCGTCACACCGGTCAAAGGCGTGTTGTCATCATACCCCATCCAGACGCCGGCCACATAATCAGCAGAAAAGCCGATAAACCAGGCATCTTTGGCCGCAGAGGTGGTGCCCGTCTTGCCGCCCAACTGCCGCCCGCCAAACTGCGCCCGCGCACCAGTGCCCTCAGAGATGACTTTCTCCATCATAAAGACCAGTTGCTGGGCGGCGTCGTCTTGAATGACACGCTCACCAATACCGCCGCCTGTCCCCATCAAGGGTTCATCATCGCCCAAAAGCGTGAGTTCAACCAAACCGTAAGGGGTCACAGCAGACCCCCGTTCAAGATACCGGCATAGGCGCCCGTCATCTCAATCAACGTGCTTTCCGATGCGCCAAGCGCCAGCGCAGGCCCGGCAGCCAGGTCATTTTCAATGCCAAACTGCGTGGCGACCAGGCTGACCTTATCGCGGCCCACGCTTTCTGAAACTTTCACCGCTGGAATGTTCAGCGAATTTTTTAGCGCGGTGGTCAGATCAACCTCGCCGTAGAACTTGTTGGTGTAGTTCCTGGGGCACCATTCACCCGACCCGGGGATGTTCATGCAATAAGGCTCATCGACAATCGTGTCATTGGGCGAATAGCCCAGATCAAGAGCGGCGGCATAGACAAAGGGTTTGAACGCAGAGCCGGTTTGCCGCAGCGCCTGTGTGGCACGGTTAAAGGCCCCGGCCACCTTGGTCTTGCGCCCGCCCACCATGGCCCGCACCGCGCCATCCGCAGACATCACAACAATCGCGGCTTGCGCTTTTGATCCTTCGCGGACCTTGTTTTCAAAGACCCACTTCAGCCCCTCTTCGGCGGCGGCCTGTATGCGCTGATCCAGCGTGGTGGTGATGCGCACATCCTCCGTTGTGTTGCGGGTAAAGAATTCAGGACCCGTCGACATCACCCAATCGGCAAAATACCCGCCCGCCCGCGCTTCGGCGGCTTCTGACAGAACAGCCGGGTTGGCCTGGGCAAAGTCCGCTTCGCGCTGCGAAAGATAGCCCTGCTCGCGCATCAGGCGCACAACGGTGGCGGCGCGATTTTGCGACCGGTCGAGGTTATTGGTGGGCGACAGTGTCGTGGGCGCGGTCAACAGACCTGCCAGCATCGCACCCTCTGCGGGCGTCACCATCGCGGCAGGTTTGCCAAAGAACCGCTGCGCTGCCGCTTCGGCACCAAAGGCACCGCCGCCCATATAGGCCCGGTTCAGATAGATGGAGAGGATATCATCCTTGGTGTATTTCACCTCCATCGCTATGGAAAACAGCGCCTCTTTCGCTTTGCGCTGCAAAGACGTGCGGCGGCAGTTGGCCTCATACTCGCGCTCAGTAATGCCTGCGGATGGATCAAAAGGTTCACCAAGGCAGATCAGCTTGGCCACCTGCTGTGTGATTGTTGAACCGCCATGGCCCTGCAACGGTCCGCGCCCTTCGGACAGGTTGATCCGCACCGCTGACGCAATCCCGCGCGGGCTGATACCGAAATGACGATAGAACCGCTTGTCCTCGGTTGCGATCACCGCGTTCTTAAGATGGGGGGACACGGAACTGGCAGTGACAACGCCGCCAAACTGATCCCCGCGCCAGGCAAAGACATCGCCGTTGCGATCCAGCATCGTCACGGAGCCGCGCGCGCGCCCATCCAAGAGCGCGTCTAACGGCGGCAACGTGGTATAAAGGTAGCCCACCGCGAGGGCGAGCACGACAACCACAACCGCCGTCAGCCGCCAGGTGATTTTCCAGATGAACGCCAACAGCCACCGCAGGATGCGCTGAAAAAATCCGATGATCCCCCCACGCGGGGGCCGCGCCGGTTTGCGGGCCTTGCGCCTTTTCGGCGCAGCCTTGCTGACCTTCCGCTTTTGGGCTGGCTTTTTCGCCTTGCCGGCAGACGGATAGCGTTTGTCCGCCACGAGCGGGCGCTTTCGCTTGGATGAATCACTCATAACTGGCCTGCTCGGCTGCTCTTTTGGACAGAATACCGCTTCTTTAACGATTTGTTTAGCGCTTGCGTCGATTTCAATATGATTTGCTGTTTGCCAAAATTTTATACACTTTCAATTTTGCGCATAATTTTTGTGCATTATGTCCGGTTTTCACCGCCTCCCCTGCCCCAGAATCCTTTTAACTCGGCAGAAAATGGCCGTTTCTCTCCGAGCACACGCAGGGCCAGCCTGCAAAACGGAAGAGGGATCCAACGGTGAAACTCATCATTGCAACAATCAAACCATTCAAGCTTGAGGAAGTGCGCGAAGCGCTGACCGAAGCGGGCGTCCGCGGGCTGATGGTGACAGAGATCAAAGGCTTTGGCGCACAGTCTGGCCATACAGAAATCTACCGCGGCGCGGAATACGTCGTGAATTTCGTCCCAAAGGTAAAGCTGGAGCTTGTTGTCGCTGACGCGGTCGCAGACCAAATGGTCGAGGTGATCTCGCGCACAGCACAAACCGGCAAAATCGGTGACGGCAAAATCTTTGTCCTCGACGTGGAACAGGCGGTGCGCGTGCGTACCGGCGAGACCGGCGAAGACGCTATCTAATCAAAGGACGAAATGATGAAAAAGACATATCTCATTCCAGCCGCTGCCGCAGTCCTTGCACTGCCGTCTGCTGCGCTGGCGCAGGACGCGGCTGCCGTCTCTGCCGAAATGGTTTGGATCATGAACACGCTGCTGTTCTTGATCGGTGGTTTCCTGGTGTTCTTCATGGCCGCTGGTTTTGCCATGCTCGAAGGGGGTCTGGTGCGGTCCAAAAACGTGACCATGCAGATGACCAAAAACGTGGCGCTCTTCTCTCTGGCCACAATCGCCTACTGGGCGATCGGTTATAACCTGATGTACCCGCTGGGCGACTGGGCTGTTGAGGGCGTCTTCTCCGCGCTCTTCCCTGCTGTTGGCGTTCTTGAAGCGGTTGGCATCGATCTGGCAGGTGCTGACGATGGTGAATATGCCTCAACCGGTTCTGACTACTTCTTCCAGCTGATGTTCTGTGCGGCGACCGCCTCCATCGTGTCTGGTGCTGTGGCCGAACGCATCAAGCTGTGGCCCTTCCTGGTCTTCGTTGTTGTGCTGACCGGCTTCATCTATCCTCTGCAGGCGTCTTGGTCCTGGGGCGGCGGCTTCCTCTCTGAGGCTGGCTTCTCTGACTTCGCGGGCTCCACCATCGTGCACTCCGTAGGCGGCTGGGCAGCTTTGACCGGTGCCATCATCCTGGGCCCACGTCTGGGCAAGTATAAGGACGGCAAAGTAAACCCAATGCCTGGTTCCAACCTGGCGCTGGCGACCCTGGGTATGTTCATCCTGTGGCTCGGTTGGTTCGGCTTTAACGGCGGCTCTCAGCTGGCAATGGGCTCTGTTGGTGACATCGCTGACGTCTCCCGGATCTTTGCCAACACCAACGCAGCGGCAGCTGGTGGTGCGGTTGTGGCCCTGATCCTGACGCAGATCCTCTACAAGAAAGCGGACCTTACCATGGTGCTGAACGGCGCGCTGGCGGGCCTGGTTTCCATCACAGCTGAACCTCTGCAGCCTGGCCTGGGTCTGGCGACCCTGATCGGCGGCATCGGCGGTGTGGTTGTGGTCTTCACTGTCCCACTGCTCGACAAGCTGAAGATCGACGATGTTGTTGGCGCGATCCCTGTGCACCTCTTTGCAGGCATCTGGGGCACCATCGCAGTTGTCCTCAGCAACGGTGACGCAAACATCGGCACACAGCTTTACGGCATCCTCGTGATCGGCATCTACACCGTTGTGATCTCTGCCGTGGTCTGGTTCATCCTGAAAGCCATCATGGGCATCCGGGTCAGCGAAGAAGCTGAGATCACCGGTCTCGATACCTCTGAGCTGGGCATGGAAGCCTATCCAGAGTTCTCCAAAGGCTAAGCTAAGCACCTCCCACTTAGCGGCAGAAAGGCCCGGCGCAGCGCGTCGGGCCTTTTTGTATGCGCGGAGACAGAGAGGCTTTGCCACACCCGTCGGAAGGCCAACAAAAAAGACGGCACCGCAGTTCTGCGGGCCGTCTTTCACATATTCCGTAGGGTGCGCATTCATTGCGCACCAAAGGCGTGCCCCTAAACAGCCGCCTCAAAAGTCAGCACACCCGCATCTTGCAGGCGGGTGATCAGCTTATCCCCCATCACGGCACCGGGCGTCCAAACCCCACCCGCTGCATCCACACCATCCTGCAACAGGCACAGCGCGGATTGGCTGATCATCATCGACGTGCAGCCATAGCCGGGGTCCTTATCACCAGAGACCCGCACAACGCCCGCGTTCTCCCCTGCGCCAGAACCATGCAAGGCGATGGTAAAAAAGCCCGCCTCACGCTCTTCCTTGGACGGGCCGTCACCCGGTTGCAGCTTGGATTGCCCCATGCCACCGCCGGGCCCCATGGCCGCGATCTGCTTTGCGGCTTCGGCACCCTTGTCGCCCGGTCCAGTCACCAGCATTTCGTCATAAACGAAATCCTCGCCAAACGGGAAGCCACCCAACAGGTTGGTACGGTGCACGTTCTTGACGTTGATCACCGCCATCACGAAAGGCGCAGCCCAGGTGCCAAGATCTTCGTCTTCGACGGGCGCTTGGCCGTGGGGTTGTTTGGGGCCTTCGAAACCGGGGGTCAGCCCAAAGGGGCTGATCATCACATCGCGCACAGACGTATCGGCCATCGCGGCCATGGTGGACCCTTTGAGGCTGGCAACCGTGCCGCCTGATGGCCCCCTTGGATACGCTCCACGCGGCCCTTCACGCGTGGGAAGGCGGCGCCGAACTTTTCCTGCGCCAGCGCCTGCAGGTGCACCACGCCCAAATCAGAAGGGATGGAATCAAACCCGCAGGAATGCACAATCCGCGCACCGGTTTCTTTGGCCCGCGCGCCATGGGTTTCGATCATCTCGCGCATCCACTGCGGCTCACCACAAAGGTCGACGTAATCTGTCCCGGCCTCAACACAGGCCGCCAACAGCTCTGATCCGTATTGCGCATAAGGACCGGCCATCGCGATCACGACTTTGCTGCGCGCGGCCAAACCATCCAGCGCCCCGCGATCCGCGGCATCCGCCTCAATCAACGTGACCCGGTCCGCACAGTCGTTAGCCGCAGCCAAGGCGCGCAGCTTTTCGCCGTTGCGCCCCGCAAAGGCCAGCGTCAGGCCCGCCTCCTGCCCACCCAGACCGGCGAGGTATTCAGCCACCAGCGCCCCGGTAAACCCGGTTGCCCCATAAATGGTGATATCGATGTCCCGTGCGCTCATGCTGTGTCCTTTCCAATGTGTGACCGTGCCAACCTGGGCATGATTGACGGCTTTCGACAGACCGCCAAAGCGATTTCCCGGTCAAGCCGTGAAATACGTAGCGTCACCCGGCCTAGGCTGGCCTTAGACGCCGACGTCAACGATGGCAGCGGCCAACACCGGCACAGTTTGGGCGTTCAGGCCCGCGATGTTCATGCGACTGTCGCTGACCATGTAGATGCCATGCTTTTCGCGCATCAGCTCCACCTTTTCAGGCGTTGTCCCGATCCGCGAGAACATGCCGCGATGCTCTGCCAGAAAGCCGAAACGGTCCGAGCCTGAAAGCTGCTGCAGTTCGCTGGCCAACTGCTGGCGCAGGCCCAACATGCTGACGCGCACCTCTTCCAGCTCGGCCATCCAATCGGCTTTGAGCGTTGGATCGTTCAGAATGGTGGTCACAATCCGTGCCCCATGATCGGGCGGGAAGCTATAGTTCTGGCGATTCAGGAACGCCAAGGTCTGCTGGTTCAACGCATGGGTGTCGGTGTTTGCAGCCACGGCCATCAACATGCCTGTCCGCTCACGGTAGATGCCGAAGTTCTTGGAACAGCTGGCCGCGATCAGGCATTCAGGCACGGCGGCCACCAGTTTGCGCGTCGCGGCCGCATCCGCGTCCAACCCATCGCCGAACCCCTGATAGGCGATATCAATCATCGGCGTCGCACCGGTTTCCAGCAACACCGCAATCACCGCATCCCACTGCGCTGCATTCAGGTTGGCACCGGTTGGGTTGTGACAGCAGCCATGCAGCAGCACCACATCCCCCGCTTTGGCGGTTTTCAGATCGGCGATCATGCCATCGGAATCAACGCCACGGGTTTCATTGTCGAAATAGCGATAGGGCACCATCTCCATATCCAGATACTTCAGGATAGACAGGTGGTTGGGCCATGTCGGGTCTGACACAAAGACCCGCGCATCGGGTTTTGCCATCTGAACCAGCTCAAACCCCTGACGCACAGCACCGGTGCCCCCCGGCGTGGCAGCAGCGGCAACCGTGGCGCGTGGCACCGCACCGCCAAGCACCAGTGCAACCATCGCATCGGCAAAGGCGGGATCCCCGGCCAAACCGGTATAGACCTTCGTATCTTGGGCTTCCCAAATCAGCTGCTCTGCCGTTTTGACGGCACGCATCACAGGCGTCAGACCCGTGGCATCCTTATAGACACCCACACCCAGATCGACTTTCGTCTCACGTGGGTCTTCCCGGAACATCTGCATCAGCGCGAGGATTTTGTCCGCCGGCTGGGCCTGTAGGTTTTCGAACATCATGCGTCTCCTGTCGCAACGGGCACGGTGGGGAACATCCCCCACTCCGCCCAAGAACCATCATAAAGGGACCAGTTTTTGTGCCCCATACGCTCCAGCGCCAGGGCCAGGATGGCCGCTGTCACACCGGACCCGCATGAGGTGATCACAGGCGCGCCCAGATCAACGCCTGCCGCCTCAAAGATGGCGCGCGTATCCGCGACGGGCTTCATCGTCTTATCGGCGTTCAACAGATCCGCGTAATAGACGTTGCGCGCGCCGGGAATATGACCAGCGCGCAGGCCTTCGCGGGGCTCAGGCGCATCGCCGCGAAACCGCTCTGGCGCGCGGGCGTCCACAATTTGCGGCGTCCCCAACTTGGAGGCATGGGCCACCTGCGTCACATCCCGCACCAGCTGGTTTTGCAACCGCACCGTCATGTGGCGGTCACGGGGGATGGGCGGCATGTCTTCGGTGTCATGGCCTTCGGCAACCCATTTGGGCAAACCGCCATCCAGCACCGCGACATTCTCTTGCCCCATCAACTTGAAAAGCCACCAGACACGTGCCGCAGACAAAAGCCCGGCGCCGTCATAAACCACCACCTGATGGCCATCGCCAACGCCCATGGCGCGCATCCGGGACATGAACTTTTCCACCGGGGGGGCCATGTGGGGCAGGTCCGACCGTCGGTCTGAGATTTCATCAATATCAAAAAACCGCGCCCCGGGGATATGCGCCGCGTCATATTCCGCCTTCGCATCCCGCCCCGCGTCGGGCAGATACCAAGAGGCATCCAAAAGCCGCAGGTCCGGGTCTTTGAGGTGTTGCGCGAGCCACTCTGTCGAAACCAGTGTTTTTGGGTCATCAGACATGGGGGAATCCTTTCAGCGCAGCATGTCTAGTCCCTATCCCTGTGGACAACGCGTGACAAGACTGCGCCGGGGCGCTTCGGTCAAATCTGGCTAAGCGGGTCGGTCTGGGTCAGGCTGGGCAACTGGCGGATGTCCTGCCACCAGGCGTCAAGCGCGGGAAAGCTGGCCAGCACCGTGGCCATCTCCGGCACGCGCATCGCATAAGACATCATCGGGGCCAGCTGCAGGTCCGCCAGTGTGATCTCAGCACCGTTCAGCACCCGCCCGTCTGAGGCGATCTGCGCCAAAACCTGCAACACGGGGCCAGCCGCCTGCAAACCAGCGGTCACCTTGCCCGGATCCCCTTGCTGCTGCACCACAACGGGCAGGTAATAACCTTGCGAAAAGACCTGGCGCACCAAAATGGGATAAACATCCGCATCAACAAGGCCCGTGACCTGCGCCATCTGCGCCTGTGCTTTGGCCCCTTTCGGGCTGAACCGCCCCTGCCCCCAGTGCGCATCCAGATAGCGCAGGATCGCGGCGGTTTCGGTCAGACGGAAGGTGCCATGCATCAACACGGGCACACGCCGAAAGGGCGTGAAATGCGCCAATGTGGCGTCAGGAGGATCGGCAAAGGGGTTGGCCTCAACATACTCCACTGACAGCGCAAGCTCATGCAGCGCCATGCGGACGATCCAGGTATAGACCGAATGTTTGAACCCAATGAGCGTAAGCCGCTCAGCCATGATCTTTGAGCAGCCGGGACTTTTGGCGCGACCAATCCCGCTTGGCCTCTGTTTCGCGCTTGTCGTGGTTCTTTTTGCCCTTGGCGATGCCCAGCTTGATCTTGGCCATGCCGCGATGGTTGAAATACATCACCAACGGCACCAGCGTCATGCCCTTGCGCTGGGTGGCATTCCACAGATCGGCCATCTCTTTGCGGCTGACCAACAATTTGCGGCGGCGGCGTTCCTCATGGGCAAAGGTCTTGGCCTGGGCGTAGGGTGCCACGTAAGAGTTCACCAACCAAAGCTCTCCATCCTCAACGGCGGCATAGCTTTCGGCGATGTTTGCCCCACCCCCGCGCAGGGACTTCACCTCAGACCCTTCCAGGATGATGCCGCATTCGATGTCATCATCAATGGCATAGTCAAACCGGGCCCTGCGGTTCTCCGCAATGACCTTATAATTGGGATCAGACTTGGATTTTGATTTCACCTGCGCCATGGCAGCGATGTAGAGGGTGCCCCTGCTCAGCGCAAGGCCACACCCTTAATCGCCGAGCTTGGCGTGGACCTCATCAAGGTCAATTTCGCCCACAGGCATCTTGTTGCCGGGGTTCTCAAAATCGTACTTAAAAAGGTCGAAATCACGTTTGTAGATTTCGCGCACCAGATGCATCGACAGATCGTCAAAGTAGTCCTCAACCGGATGCGCCCGCTTGGGCCCGTGCCCCTCGCTTTCGTTGAACCGGGGGATATCGTTGAGGTCGACAGGATGCGGCGTCTCAATGGCGTCCAGCACCTCTTGCATCCCGTCGTTAAACGCCTCCGTCCAGAAAATCCTGTCATAAGTGCCGCCGTTCACGATGAACGTGCTGACATGGCCAGACATCGCGGACCAGTGAATGTCAGGATCCATCGGGCGACGCCACCGAATGGTATCGCGGGCAAACAGCAAAAAACGGCGGAAGCTCTTGATCTGGTCAAACTCCTGCTTGCCATCATCCCCGCCGACCTCAATCCCGTATTTCTGAACAAGCAGCGGCACCAGGTTGCCGCGATAGCGTTTGCCATTGCGCTGAATGCCACAGATCTTGTCAAAGAACGACGACAGGATACGGGTGTAGGGATTGCGCACGCAGGTAAAGGCAAAGGACTTGTGCCCGATCACATTGGTCGAAATCGCCTCATGCGAGGCATCGAGCGCCCATTTATGCATCCCTGATTGCGCATCATGGATGTCGCCGTCAAAGAATGCCCCATGATCGGAATAGTACATGATCTGTCCGATGGTCGAACATGCGCATTTTGGAACAACGCGGTACACCACGCTTTCGCTCTGCGTCATCCATGTGCCGGGAAAACCCATATTGCACGCCCTCTGCTCAAATGACTGTTTTTCGCAACAGTTCTCTATAGCCTCAAAAAACCAAATTAATGGTGTTTATTCAATCTGTCTTCACCTTTAACATTGTACACAAACAAAGACAAAAGCGCAGTGCACCCCAAAAATGGCCAATATCGCCTATATTCTCCTATGTCATAAGGACCCCGATGCCGTGATCCGGCAGGCGGAGCGGTTGACTGCGGTGGGTGACTATATGGCCATCCATTTTGACGCCTCCGCTGACCCGGCCGACTATTTATCAATCACCAAGGCGCTTGCGAAAAACCCCAATGTGGCCTTCCCGCAGAAACGGGTCAAATGCGGCTGGGGGGAATGGTCTTTGGTGCAGGCCACGCTGAACACCGTCAAAACTGCGATCACCACCTTCCCGCGGGCCACGCATTTCTACATGCTGTCAGGCGACTGCATGGCGATCAAATCGGCTGAATACACCCACGACTTTGTGGAACGCCAAGACGCCGATTTTATCGAAAGTTTCGACTATTTCGAAAGCGACTGGATCAAGACAGGCTGGAAAGAAGAGCGGCTGATTTACCGTCACTACGTGAACGAACGGGAACATAAAAAGCTCTTTTATGCGATGTTTGAGGCCCAAAAGCGCCTCGGTCTTACCCGCAAAATCCCTGATGATCTGCAAATCATGATCGGGTCACAATGGTGGTGCCTGCGCCGGCAAACCGTTGAGGCGCTGCTGGAGTTCATCAAAAAGCGCCGCGATGTTGTGCGGTTCTTCAAAACCACCTGGATCCCGGATGAGACGTTTTTCAAACCCTCGTCCGCCATCTGGTGCCGGGGGAGGAAATCCGGTCGCGCACGCTGACCTTCCTGATGTTCACCGACTACGGCATGCCGGTGACCTTCTACAACGATCACTACGATTTGCTTCTGTCGCAGGATTACCTCTTTGCCCGTAAAATCAGCCCAGAGGCACAAGACCTCAAGCGTAGGTTAGGATTGCTTTATGTGGCGAAAGGCGTCGACTTTCAGATCAGCAACGAAGGCCGCAGCCTGTTTCAATTCCTCACCGGCAAAGGGCGCAATGGCCGGCGTTTTGCCACACGGTTCTGGGAAACAGAAAGCACCCTGGGCCGTGACCGCGAACTGCTGATCGTCATCTGCAAAAAATGGCACGTCGCCAAGCGGGTGCTGGAACGCATTCGCCAGGTCACGAATGTACCGGCGATTGAGTATCTGTTTAATGAGCTTGAAACGCCCCTACCAGACCTTGGCGGCATCCAGAACACGCTTGAAAAACGTCACCGCCATCGCCGCGCGCTCATGCGGATGCTGTTCGACTATTATGAAACGGACCGGCTGATTGTCTGCATGGATCCGGCCAGCCTTGATTTGCTGAACGATTTTGCCTCTGACCGGTCGACCACCCGGATCATGGAAATCGAATGCCAGTTCAGCGATGACTACCTGACCGGTCACGCCATGCGCGTTGGCCTGGCGGGGGAGCAAACCTCAAATGAAACCCTCGAACGTCTGCTGCCCACCATTCGCAACGACATGGTCCACGAAAGCGACATGATCCGCGACGCGCAGTTCGATCACCTCAGCCTGATGCAGGAAACCGCAGATATTGAGGTGAATGCCGCAGCGCTCAAGGAATTCCTGGCAATCCCGCGGGACAAAGCCCGTGAAATTGCGCAAAGCAGCTATCTGTTCGCCGATTAAGGCACCGCCGCTTTACCTCCGTTCCACCGCCTAAGACCTGCCGCTTCATGG
Source organism: Sulfitobacter sp. GN1-4 (assembly GCF_055693825.1). Classification (NCBI taxonomy): domain Bacteria; kingdom Pseudomonadati; phylum Pseudomonadota; class Alphaproteobacteria; order Rhodobacterales; family Roseobacteraceae; genus Sulfitobacter; species Sulfitobacter sp. GN1-4. The sequence continues at coordinate 3,890,155 of NZ_JBVFUQ010000003.1, forward strand.
TTGAACTTGTGCGAATTTGGTCCGCCTTGCGCCCCATTATCGCCCATGTCTCTTTATACAACCGTGGCGAAAGTAACGCTCGTCCCGCTTCCGAATAGGTGCGCAACGGCGCTGCACCATGTATTGAGTAACCAATGGGAAGCCCCCGATGCCCACAATTAATATCACGCGGAACGACGTAGATCCGTATAAAACGGAATTCGGCATTCGCGCTGACACCTCATCGCGCGGCGTGGACCTTGCGGGCGCTGAGATCATCGCGGTCTTCACCGACGGCACCCAAGAGACACTGACCTGGGCAGCGCTTGATCCCTATACCTTTGGCGGGGCCACCGGCACCGACATCGACATGAATTTCGGCTTTGAGATCCACGATCTGACCACAACCAAGCGGTTGGAAAGCCTGCAGATTGACCTCAAGCCCGCCAATTCGGTGTTCGATACGACTTTCCCGTTGGATGACGACCCGGATGGCGGATCAACACAAACTTCCAACAACGGTTTCCCCTTCCTTGTGGGCACCGATTACGAAGACCTAAGCGGCAGCATTTCAGCCACCTACTCTGGCGTTGTCAGCTTGGGCGACGCGGATCCGGTGGGCGATCTTTATACCACGTTGCTGATCGACTTTTCCGATCTGCCTGACGGCGGTCTTTTGGGCGCGCTGCAGTGGAATTCAGACATTGATACCCTGCGCGATGAGGGCGATCTGACCCCGATCGTTGACGGCGGCGGCACCCCGCCCGAAGAGCCGCCAGTGCCGGAACCTGAGCCCGAGCCAGAGCCCGAGCCCGAGCCGGAACCTGAGCCCGAACCCGAGCCGGAGCCCGAGCCCGAACCGGAACCCGAGCCAGAGCCGGAACCCGAGCCAGAACCGGAGCCAGAACCCGAACCGGAACCCGAGCCGGAACCTGAACCCGAGCCCGAACCGGAGCCCGAACCGGAACCGGAGGAACCAAAGGCTGAGGATCCCCCAGCAGAAGACCCTCCAGCACCTGGGCCGCTGCCCAGCGTCACTCGGCTTGGGTCCACCAATGATGACGTTGTGCCAGGCAGTGCCAGCAACGATTCGATCTTTGGTCGAAGCGGCTATGACACCGTGGCCTACAGCCAGGATGTCTCCAGCTTTACGCTGCGGATTGGTCGCACAACTGAGATTGAGGACCGCACAGGCGCCACTGGCACGGACACGCTTCATAGCATCGAAAACCTCAGCTTTGGCAACGGCCAGAACACGCTGCCGCTGTGGCAATTCGATAACGTCGCAAACCTCAGCGCCTCTGAGTTCACTTCGTTCACTGAGATGTACATCGCCTATTTCAACAGAGCACCTGACGCCCTGGGCCTGGCATTCTGGGCCAGCGCTTTCGCCTCTGGCACCTCAATGCAAGAGATCGCAGGCCACTTTGCCACCTCCTCAGAAGCGCAAGCGCTTTACCCCTCAAACGCCACAACCGACGTGTTCGTTGAAACGATCTATCAGAACGTGTTGGGCCGGGCGTCCGACAGCGATGGGGCCGCCTTCTGGGTCTCGGTGCTGGACAATGGCAACGTCACGCGCGGCGAATTCGTGCTGGCGCTGTTGCAAGGGGCGCGCGCGGAAACGCCCTCGGGCACCTCTGTGCAATTCGCCAACCAAAAAGCCGCTGACATTGCCTACCTCAACGACAAGATCGACGTGGGCATCTATTTCTCTGCCATCCTCGGCATGAGCGATCTTAACGATGCGCAATCGGTGATGGCGCTGTTTGATGGCACCCAAGACAGCATTGATGCGGCCAAGGCAGCGGCAGACGCGGACTTTGAAAGCGCCAGCGCGTCGGACGGCGGCACCTTCCTGGTCCAGCTCATTGGTGTGGTCGACGACCCCTTCGCCTAACGCACATCAGCACCCGCAGACGGGTGTCAGCCTTTGCGCCGCCAGGTGCCCAACCACCGGCGCAGCGCGCCGCTGCGCTCTGCCATGTCGTCCTCAATCGCCTCCAGCGTGGGATCAATCCGCGCCATGCGGAACCGCCGCCAGCGCACATAGATCGCCCAGGCAATCGCGGCAAGGACGATGATGATGAAGATGTTCAGATAGGGAATGCCCTTAGAGGCCTCAGGCCCCTCCACCGCGCGCAAGGAAATCGCGTTGGGGAAGATCGTGAAGAACTCATTCCGCCAGCCGTAATGCTTGATCGCGTAATACTGTGGCGCATCCGCCGTGCTTTTGGCGTCTGCCGCCTCAGCCTGCAGGTTTGAGGTGTCGAACTTGAAATAGGGCGGCCAACCCCAGCCGGTGTCCTCATTGCGGTAGACCATCACGTCACCCTTGGCCCGCCGCGTCTGGATAAAGAACACATCGCGGTTCGTGACCGTCGCGTCTGATCCCACATCCGCCTGCGCCCAGAACAGCGAATTCTCACCGCCCAGATCAATCCGCTTCTCATAGGTGTCCGTCACCCGCACGATATCGGTCTGCGGCAGCGTGTAGTGAAAAATAGCCACCACCAGCACCCAGAAGGTGGTCCAGAACACCCATTTGATCACCGTGAACATATCACATCCTTCTTAGGTAAAATTAGTCAGGTACACGATCACAGCGATCACCACCATCGGCACCACATAGACCCCCAACAGCAGCTTGCGCCGGATGGAGCCGTCATACCGCTCCAAGCCCCGCTGCACAAAGGTATCGCGGTCCACCAATTGCTTACCATCGTGCCACTTTTTCTTCAGCTTCGATCTGCGCACCGCCCGCGAATAGAAAGACAGGCACACATAAATCACCGTCAGCGCGACAAAGAGCATCACGACCAGGCGTATAAATCCGATCATCTTCCCCTCCTCACAGCCCCCAGGGGCCGACCCGCGCAATCATATCCGGCACCGGTTTGGGCCGCGGCTCTTCCATCGGGGCATCATGGCCAAAAAGCGTCTGACGCGCACCCGCCTTATCCACCTGATACTCGGCCACCAGGAAATCAACCACGAAAGCCTTCTTGGCCTCCGGCCAGCGCTGGTAGGTCTGATAAAAGAGCTCTTTGTGACAGATAAACATCTGCCGCGCGTCCTTGGGGGCAAGCTCTGCCAGCAGCATGTTCACCAACGCCGCATCCGGCGTATCCGCCGCGCGCAGGGTATAGAAATAGGCCGGATGATCCGATGAAATCCGCGGCCACTTGCCCCCGTTCTCAGCCCAGCGCACCAGCGCGCCCAGCGCATGCCATTCCTCAGGCAGCAGGCTCTGATACTGCCGTGCCAAGCGGCGCAGGTCTGACCGTGTCGCCCCGCTCAGATCCACAGCTTCGTCTGCCACCGCATCAACCAGGATGAAATCCATCTTCTGACGCAAAATCGCCGCCGCATGATCCTTGCGCCCCTCCACCAGGGTCTCTGTCAGATCATTGTATTCAAAGAACTTGGCGATCTGGTTCCGCTGGCTGGCCTCAAAGGTGTATTTGATCGGTAGATCCCCCAGATGCCCGGCCCCGCTGGGCGCGATCACCGCCGGGTGGTCCACGTCCTGAAACACATAAAGCCCGCCAAAATGCGCCGTCCAAAAGTTGCGCTGATCAAACCCCATCTGTTTCAGCCGCACCGGATTGCGCACCACATCCCCGGTTTTGCCCGCCATCTCAATCATCTGGGCGATCAACACGTCATCGTACCAGCCATCCGGCTCAGATTTGAAGCGGTCCACCATCTCGCCCAGCTTGGCCGCATCGCGCACCGTGCCGCCCACGGTATCGGCCTCCACCTCAATGCGGCGAATGTCGAACAGCTTTTGCGGCGAGGACACATCATAGACCGAGTTCACCAACTCCCCCGCCACCGCGTCGCGGGCGGTGAGCGCAAAAAGCTGCGCCTCGTTGGTGTCGATGAACTGCCGCAGAATCCCGCGCGAGGTGGAGAATTTGGTGTTGAGAAGCGGTGAATGCCGCTGCTCGACGCTCAGCAGAATGAACTGCCGGTTCACACCCGCGTGGTTGAGATAGAGATGGTCTTGGAGTTCGTCCCCCACCTCAGGCGAATAGCCGGAGATGTCGATGTGGAAATCGGTCAGAGCCGTCTCTTTCCCGGTCAAATGCCCCAATGCCCGGTTATATCGGTCGATGAGCGCAGGCGAAGAGACGTGGAACAGGTTGCCAAACATGAGGCCGTTTTTTATCAACCGTTGCATTTCATCCCCCTGCCATACTGCGCCCTCAGTCTGTCCTGCATCTGCAAAGCAGATGCGCGCCCTTCCCTTCCCCCCATGGGGAAGGGCGCATGACATGCGGTAGGGGTGGTGTGGCAGGACATAAGGCCGTGGCGGATGAGGCGGTTCATGCCAGGTCACCAAAGGTCTCAAATGAATTCAGATCTCTTTTGAGACGATCCCATTCGCGCTTTAGAACCGAATTCATTAAAAGGAGAAGATCGGCTATTGCGCTATGTTGATTTCCCGGCTCGGTTCGAACGCTTCGGATCGCAGCCTGCATGAGCTCTCCAAGCTTCCGATAGTCTTGGTCACTAGTGTTCATGCGGAGTAATATTCTAGAATATGTCAGGCTCATTTCGTCAATTCGTTCAGGCGGCATTGGCTGTGTGCCGCTTAGAAGTCCAAGAAATGTAGCGAATTCAGAACGCAGGTCGTTTATCCATTCCTGTCTATAGTCAGACAGTTTGAGGAGACGCTGCAGATTGCGCTCAGTATTCGCGGAAGCAATCGCCCGCTTGGTTGAAAAAACGGCAGAAAACCAAGCGGCAATTCCGCTAATCACTGGAACAATCAAGGAAAAGGCAAGTACTTGATGCTGCTGCAACCAGAGCTCGATTTGAGAAATCACCGCTCACCCCCAGACAAAAACCGCTTCTTCGCCTCTTCCATCCGCCCCATATCCCGAACGGCATTCTCAATCGCCACCTCGTCCGACTTATCCGCATAGCGGAACTCACTATCCGCGTAGCGGTTGATCTCCTGCACCACCATCTCCACCGTAATCGGCTGGCGCATCTCCGCGATCATCGCTTTCTTTTCATCGTACCCCTTGAACAGGAACAGGTCCGGCTCCTCCATCCACTCATCGGGCAGTTCAAAATCCATCGCCCGCACCTTCACCGCGTCCGTGATGTTCTTGATCGCCCGCCCCGTGAACCGCTCATCCGCCTCCTGAATGCCCTTCAGGTACGTCCCCAGCTTGTTGATAGTATCCAGCTCGCCCACCTGCGCGCGCACATCCTCATAAACCTTCAACAACCCCGCCTCATGCGGCTTACCATGCGCGTCAAATGACGCCGCCACCGCGCGCTTGATCTCCTGCGCCTCGAAGACCTCATGATCGCCCAGCGGGATGTCATGGTTCTTGCCCATCAACAGATAAAGGATGTCGACATAATCCTCCCGCGTCTGCGGCCCATCGACCAAAAACCGCGCCCCCGCCCTCTGGCGCAGCGCGTCATCCACATTCTCAGGATAGTTGGAAAACATCCCAAAGGTGCAATTCCCACGCACCACGGTATTGGCCCCGGCAAAACTCTCCATCAACACGGCGGTAATCTCCAACTGCCCGGCAGAGGATTGCCGGTCCCCCCGCTTGCCGGCCAGCTGATCAATATCGTCAATCGTGCCAAAGCCGATCACCGAGGGATCAATGATGTTGTTGATAAAGGCCTTCGCATTCTGCCCTGACTTGCCCTGATAGCTGTCGATATTGTCCGTGCTCAGGTTCTGATAGCGAAACGGATAGCCCGCATTCTGGCAATAGTCGTTGATCAACCCCGCCATCATCTGGATCAGAATCGTCTTACCGGTCCCCGGAGCCCCGTCACCCATGAACGTAAAGATGAAGCCCCCCAGATCGACAAAGGGGTTCAACCGCCGCTCAAAATCATAACACATCAGCATTTTCGACAGCTTCAGCGCCTGATACTTGGCAATATGGTTGCCCACGATCTCATTGGGCTTCTTGAACGTCATGGTCAGCGTGGTGGATTTGGCCTTGGCCGCGGGGGTAAAGCCGCTCACCGTGAAATCATCCGCCGCCACCCGCCAGGAAGCCGCCTCAAACCCCGCAAGCCGCGGCATGGCAGCCGCGCGCAACGCCACCTTCTCCATCAACGCCTCTGCAAAAGCCGAAACCGTCGCCACCAACTTCGCATCATCCACAGCAAAGGCAGCGATGTCCTGATCCAACTCCCAAAGCGCCCCATGCAAAGCGGTCTGCCCGTTATCAACCAGCACCTCCTCCACATCGCCCACCTCCACGGTGGCCTCTGGCAGATGTGGCGACAACAGATACGCACAGGCATTGCCAAAGACATACAGCGTCACAACCGCTTCGGCCCCCAGCAATTCCTCAAACTCAGCCTTCCGCGCGCCCGGCAAAGACCCTTCCAGGTTCGCCCGCTTCAAATCCCCCAAGCCTGAAGTTTCCGCCACATTCTCCGCCACCGCCAAAGCAATCGCGATGGCACGGCGCACCGCATGCAACACCGTCGCCTGCAAGGGCGTCATCAACGCATCATCATCCGCCCCCTCAACCCGAGCCAGCACAGATACCGCCCCCGCCGCCACGCGCCGCTGCGTCACCAACCCCGGCGTTGTGGACCGAAACCGCCGCCGCGTCCCAATGCCAGAGGACCGCTCAACCGCAGGCGCATCCTTGGCCCGGCCAATGCGCGGCGCATGATCAAACCCTTCCAACAACGCCTGAGCCACGGCCACATGCGCTTCAATATCCTCTTCCCGCAGTTCCATCGCGTCAGACGTCTGGCTCATGGCACACCCCCTGCTTCATCTTTCCACTACAACTTATAGCCACGCGCGCACCGCGCGATGGCCTCAATACTGCAACACCCGGCCCGAGGCATTGACGACAAACTTGCGCACTCCGCCAAACCCCGGCGGGCGCTTTTCTTCCAATACCTGAAACACCCGCTGCGGCAGGATGATGCTGCGCTCCTGGCGCGTCGCCCCCAAATCTTCACCCTTCGCCTGCGCAAAGGGATCCAGCGCAAACACCTGCCGCTCAACGGTTGAAAACCACCCCGACCGCGCTTCAATCGCGCGGTCACTGACCAGTTCTTCCTCGGTCCAAACCAACGACCAATCCTGCCCCTCAGGGGCCTGCGCCTCTGACAGGACCACGCGCAAGGGCCCCGCCTGACGGGTGTAGGAATTGGAATACATCGGCCCCAGATGAAACCGCCGCAGCCGCTTGGGATGCAGATCGTCAAAATCCTCGTCAAAGCCCTTGGCGATGGTCAACAACTGCAACCCGCCCAACGCCTGAGCCGACAGATGCGCCTGCACCTCGGGCCAGCGGCGCTGGTCCTTGGGCAGGCCAACGCGGCCCGTGTCCTCCAGCTCCATCAGGTAGATCACCGGCAGATTGACCTGACTGTCATAGCTTGCCCAATGCAGCCGGAACCGCCGGCGGCGATCTTCCAGATTGCCCAGCCACTGCGACTGCGCGTCATTCTGCACCCAGAACAGGTCCCCCTTCGCCAGCTCTTCGTAATAAAGCCGCTGGGACAGGGCGAATTGCAGCTTCGTAGGCACCTTGCGCTGATCCAGAATGGTCTGCACCATCTGGTCCTTATACCCCTCCGCCGTGCCCATCCCCGCCAGATGGCCTGCCGCCTGCTGGGCGTCATTGGCCATGGTCATGATCTCTTCGGCAATCGGAAAACCGCTGTCGCGGGCGTCAATGGTCAGGGCAGTCGCAAAACGGCCCGTGTCGCGCCCGGCCATCAGATACTTCAGCCCCAACGCCTTGAACGTATGTGTCAGCTTGACCGCGTAGCGGGTCAGGATTTCAACTTCATCCTCATCCAACTGCCCTTCGGCCCGCAACACACCGGCCACATGCAGCATATGCTGCATGATCCCTTCGAACTTCTTGAAGTAGCGCCGCGAGGCATAGGTGTCGCTCAGATCGACGTGGTCTTGTCCCGGATCCGCCATCAGCCGCGACGCATCCGTGCGAAGAGCGCCCAAAACGGGCGCGATGAGGCGTTCTTAGTCATTCAGCTCGTTTGAACCCGTCAGTTCACCGGCGCGCCAGGCAGACAGCAACGTCCAGGCCAGCAAAGCCGTCCCAAGGATCAAACTGGCCCCGCCATAAACGGACCACAGCGTCCCGGCAAAGTCGGTCAAAGGGGCCAGCACCGTGCCCGCCCCCGCACCCGCTTTAAAGGCCAAAAGCAAAGGGATACCGATCATCAAACCGGCGGTCATCAAAGGGGCGTAACGTGTCTCAAGAAGTCGCATTTAAGCTCCGTAAGCATTGCTGTCGTGTTTATCGACGATCGCCTGGAACCGCCGCGCAAACCGCTCATCCGCCTTGGCTTTCGCCTCAAGCACGTCGCGCGCGAACACCATGTGATCCTCGTGTTTCTCCATCATCTCTGCCATGCGCGCGTTGGTGGCGGCCCCAATGCCCGCCATGGCCGACTGCGCCTCTTGGTCTGTCTGCACCCCGATCTCATTGATCCGGTGCGCCACGTCCTGCTGCTGCGCCGTCTTTAGGGATTTAGTCAGCGCATCATAGAGAACAACCCGCTGCTTGGTGTCAGTTTGAAGCTTGTTGATCAGAACCATCTGCGTCGCCGCCTGGTTCTGCAAACTGTCGATCCAGGTCTTGCCCTTCTCAATATAACGCTCCAGCGTCTGGCTCTTGGCCAGCTTCACCTGTTCTTCCTGAACCAGCGCGTTGTATTTGGCGTTGGCCTCGGCCAGCTCGGTCTCAAGCTTGGTGCGTTTGGCCGCATCCGTCTCAGAGGCGATGGCATTTTCCAGCTTGATGATGTTGGGATCCATCCCTTGAATGTCCGACCTGATTGTTTCCAACTCTGAAACAGTCAGCTCCCGCTCATCCAGCGTTTCAGACAGATTGCCCTCCACCTTCACCTTCTGCTCTTCGAGCATGCTCAGCTGCCCTTCCAGCAGGGAAACGATGGTGTCGGACTTGGCAATCAAATCCTGCAGCTTGTCGTCGATAGAGGCCGTGCGCACCCGTTCCTGCCGCATGCTGTCTGATTTCGCGCGGTTGAAAATCCCGACAAAACTCTCCCAGCCGGTCTTGTTGCGCATCTCATCAAAATCACGGCTGAACCCGGCGGTGACGTCATCCAGCCCCATGATCAGCTCTGCGATATTGGCGTTCATCACTTCCGTATGGGCATGCACATCTTCCAGCGTGGCGTTTTCAATATCAATCGCCGCCGCGTCGTCGCCGGCCTTCATTTTCGCCCGCGCTGTTTCAATCCGGCTGGTCAGTTCGGCAATCTTGCTTTGCGCGGCCTCAACCTGCGCCTGAGATTCCTTCACCTGTGCATCTAAATTCGCCACACCTGTCCCCTGTTTTTCAATCCGTTCATCGTAATATAGGGAATGTTACGGCCATTTACATCCCCACCTGCCCAAGTGTCGCAAAACTCCGCGCACATGGAAAGGGTCAAGACGGCTGAACCCCGGCACGGTTTGCCGTCAGCGCTAAAGAGGCCCAGATCAGCACGCCCGCGCCTACGTACCAGCCCAAGATCATCCTGATATCCCCGTAAGGCAGCGCCGCCACATCGGATGCCGCCCCCGCCGACACCAGCAAAGACATCGAAAACAGCAGCTTGCCGCCCAGCCCCTGCAAGGACACGTATGTCGCGCGCACCTCATCGCGCAACAGCGGCTGGATCCGCCCCATCAGAAACGGATGTGACAGCGCGTCAGGCACGATCCGCAAGAACAGAACCGCAATCGCCAGCCAGTTTTGCGTCAGCGTCAGCACCGTGATCAACGCGATCTGCAGCCCGAAAGCCAACAACAGGATGCGCGTCAAACCAACCTGCGCACGCAGGCCGATGGCATAGAACGACGCAACCACCGACAGGCCCATCATCACCGCCGTCACAGCACCGCTCACCAGCGGCACCTGAGCTTGCAACCCCACTTCGCGCAGGGCGGTGTCCATGAAAGGCTGGCCAAAGACAAACGGCAAATGGCTAAAGCCGTACATCACCACCGCCAAGGCAAAAAGCCACCGCAGCACCGGCTGGGCAAAGGCCTCTTTTAACGCAGGCAGCTGCGCCACCTGGCGCTCTTTGCGCAGCGTTTTGGGCGGCTCGGTCAGCCGCAGCGCCAGAGCCATCGCCACCAGCGCGGCCAGCACCGCACCCCAGAACGTCGCCTCATAGGACCAAAGCGCAATTCCCCCGCCCACCAACGCCGACAGCGCATAACCGCCCAGCGAAAACCGCTGCGCCACGGCTTCTTGCCGCTCAACATCCTCGGACCGGTCCGATGCGGCGAGGGATTCGTACAAAAGCGCGCTGTCTGTGCCCGAGGCAAAAGCCGCCCCCGCCCCAAGACAGGCCTGACCCAGCACAAAAATCGCGAAACTATCGCCAAGAGCCAGCAGCGCAGACCCTGCAGCCGCCGACAGCGTCGCCGCAACAAGCGTCTTTTTGCGCCCCAAACGGTCTGACACCACGCCCAGCGGCACCTCCAGCACGGTCACCGACAGATCATAAACCGCATAAAGCGCAATCGCCGCGGCGGGCGAAAGCGCCTCCTGGAAATACAAAAACCAAATCGCCTGCCAAAACAGCAGCGATTGCGCCCCCTTGAACCAAGGGTAAAGCGTCAGGTTACGCTGCATTCCTGTTTGCGTGGGCTGTCCGGCATTGGTCATGGCTGGCGTGATCCCGCTGGCTATCTGGTCTTAACAAACAAACTGGACATTCATGGGCAGACTTGCTTTGCACAGGCGAAATCGCAAGCGGAGAAACCCACATGACCGATGCCACAGATCTGAAATCAATGCTCAAGGACCCCAGCCTGCTGGAAACCCGCGCCTATATCAACGGCGAATGGGTCGCGGGTGAGGACGGCACCTTTGACGTCACCAACCCGTCGCGCGGCGATGTCATCGCCCAAGTGGCCGATCTAAGCCGCGCCCAGGTGGCCCAGGCCATCGCCCACGCTGAGACAGCGCAGAAAGAATGGGCGCAATGGACCGGCAAGGAACGTGCCGCTGTGCTGCGCAAATGGTTTGACCTGATGATGGCCAACCAGGACGACCTGGGCGCAATCCTGACAGCCGAACAGGGCAAGCCACTGGCCGAAGCCAAGGGTGAGATCGGCTATGGCGCCTCCTTCATCGAGTTTTTCGGTGAAGAGGCCAAACGCATCTATGGCGAAACCATCCCCGGCCACCAGCGTGACAAACGCATCATGGTGCTCAAACAGCCCATCGGCGTGGCGGCATCTATCACACCGTGGAACTTCCCCAACGCGATGATCACGCGCAAAGCCGCACCTGCGCTGGCTGCGGGCTGTTCCTTTGTGGCGCGCCCTGCGGCGGAAACGCCGCTCTCTGCCATCGTCATGGGCGTGCTGGCCGAACGCGCGGGCATCCCCGCTGGCGTCTTCAACGTGCTGCCGTCTTCGTCCTCTTCTGCGGTGGGCAAAGAGTTCTGCGAAAACCCAGCGGTGCGCAAACTCACCTTCACCGGCTCCACCGAGGTGGGGCGCATCCTGCTGCGTCAGGCGGCAGATCAGGTGATGAAATGCTCCATGGAACTGGGCGGCAACGCGCCCTTTATCGTCTTTGACGACGCCGACATCGACGCCGCCGTCGAAGGCGCGATCATGTGCAAATTCCGCAACAACGGCCAAACCTGCGTCTGCGCCAACCGCATCTACGTGCAATCCGGCGTCTATGACGCCTTTGCCGCCAAGCTGAAAGCGCGTGTTGAGGCGATGAAAATCGGCGACGGCTTTGAAGCGGGCGTGGATCTCGGCCCGCTTATCAACCCTGCGGCGGGTGAAAAGGTAAAAGAACACATCGACGACGCCACAGCCAAAGGCGCGCAAGTGATTCTGGGCGGCAATGGCGCGATGGACGGCAACTTCCTGCCGCCCACCATCATGACAGACGTGACCCAGGACATGCTGGTGGCCACCGATGAAACCTTTGGCCCCTTCGCGCCGCTCTTTAAATTTGACGATGTCGATGACGTGATTGCCATGGCCAATGACACGATCTTTGGCCTGGCGAGCTATTTCTACGCCAAGGATCTGTCGCGGGTCTACAAAGTGGCCGAAGCGCTGGAATATGGCATCGTCGGCGTGAACACCGGCATCATCTCAACTGAGGTCGCCCCCTTTGGCGGCGTCAAGCAGTCCGGCCTGGGCCGCGAAGGCTCGCACCACGGGATCGAAGATTACCTTGAGATGAAATACATCTGCATGAGCGTCTGACGCCTGCAGAACACGAAAGAAAAAGGCCGGCATCCAATGGATGTCGGCCTTTTCTGTCTCAGGTGATACGCCCCAACGGGCCGAGACATTTATCCAATGCGCGCCTTAGTGCGGCGCGGCCATCCAAATCAGCTTTCTGATCTGGTGGTTATTCAACCCCAGCTGAACATAGCTTTTCGGGTTCGGACGTACCGTGGACTTGAGGGTCACCCGGCGCGCTTCATCGTTGAAGGGATGCACAAGGTGCACGTGGTAAAGCACCGTGCCGTCCGCCAAGCACTCAATCTTGCCAATGTTACCAACCAACGCCCCTTCGGATGAAATCAGGCGTGGATCAGATGTCTCACAGACCGGACGCCGGCCATTGGTGGTAACCTGATCCCGTTCCCGGTCGCCATCGTTTGGCACGGTCGATGGGTTCTCCGGTGTTGTCGGCGTCTCCGGTGTCGATGGTGTCTCAGGCGTGGACGGTGTTTCAGGCGTCGAGGGTGTCTCAGGGGTGGACGGTGTCTCAGGCGTTGATGGCGTCTCAGGCGTGGAGGGTGTTTCCGGCGTGGAAGGCGTCTCAGGCTCGGACTTATCCGGTGCGTTGTTACCGCTGTTGCCAGAGGTGTCCTGACCCTTGCCGCTGTTGCCCTGCTCACCCGCGCTGGCACCGCTGTCCCCTTTTGAAGGGGCCGCCGAAGGCTCGCTTGATCCGGTGATCGCCGCCGCAGGCATCGCCAGGCTGAGCACCAAAAGAGATGCTGACGCCACAAGTCGTACTGATTTCAAACCGGACATACTCCGTCCCTTTCTCTTTCAAACCACAAATCCAACCCGTGTTGGATGTCGATCAGCAATTTAGACTTTTGTGCGGCAGAGGGGACGTGAAAAAGCGCGAGATTTCCCCCTGCGCCGCTTCACCGCAGACGTCACGCAGGGAGATGCTGAATAAACATTTGAAAATGTTAATAAAAATTAATCGCCCGGAAATTAACCATCACGGCAATGCGATCCGCTCAAGCAGCGCCGGGCCGGTTCATTGTTGACGATCCCTGACCAATACAACCGCAAGGGGCGCATTGTTTCCCAAAGCAGAACCAGTGCGCGAATCTGCTGGCCTGACCAAAATCCATCTGAGTCCAAAAAACATCAAAAAACTTACAATTCCCGCCAAGGATTGACCGATGCGCCGCGTCATACTCTTGTTATGCTCATGACGCGCGACGATAACTCTCTCGCTCTGGCGGCCGCCGGTGGCGATGCCGCCGCTTTCGCGGTGCTGTTGGAAAACCATTATGACCGGCTCTTTCGATTGTGCTTTCGCCTCACAGGCAGCGCGGCAGAGGCTGAGGATCTGACCCAAGACATCTGCGCCGCCCTGCCCGCCAAACTGCCCAGCTTTCGGGGCGAGGCGCAGTTTACCACCTGGCTTTACCGCATCGGCGTCAACGCCGCCCACGACCGCCGCCGCAAACAGGCCACTCACGCCAAAGCCGCTGCCGGTTGGGGCGATTGGGAGGTGAACCGCCGTGCTGCGAATGAAGAAGCGGCTGAGGCCACCCAATGGCTCACTCAGGCCATGCGCCAGCTGCCCCCAGACCTGCGCGACACGCTGGCGCTTGTCCTGGATGATATGACCCACGCCCAAACCGCCGACATCCTCGGCATTTCCGAAGGCACCGTCAGTTGGCGGGTGTCTGAGGCCAAAAAACACCTCGCAGCCCTGCGACAGGAGGAGACGCAATGAGCGACGACCTCGATGACATCAAGGCGATGATAAACGCCGCCACGCCCAAACCCGATGCCCAGCGCAAAGCGGAAAACATCGCCCTGGCGCAAAAAAATTTCGACAACCTCCAAGAATTCTGGGGGCACGCACGTCCTACTCCTGAACGCCCGAAAACGGGCCTCATTTCAGGAGTAAGAAACATGCTGAGTTCCATTCCCACCCGCGGCCTGCTGACCGCCTCCACCGCTTTGGTTGCCGTCTATATCGTGATGCTATCACCCTTGGGCGATCGGCTGATGACAGGTGATCTGCGCGGCCAGGGCGCCCCCTCCGCGGTCCTGGAAAGCGATCTGGACACCGCTGTGGCTGAACCCGAAGTCGTCTCACCTGCTATCGCAGAGGAAGCCGCCCCGATGGTTGAGCTGCAAACCGCCAATGACAGTCTGGCCGCCGCACCAATGGTGCAAAACCGCGCCAAGCTTTCTGCGCCACAGGCCACCACCCTGGCGCTGGAACCTCCCATGCCGATGCTGGAGGCAGACACGGAAAACTTCGCCAACGCTGACGCAAATCCCCAGCGCATCACCCAGGAAACCCCCGTCTCTACCTTTTCGGTGGACGTCGATACCGCCTCTTATGCCATTGTGCGCAACAGCCTGACCCGGGGCCAACTGCCGCCCCAAGACGCGGTGCGCGTGGAAGAGATGATCAACTACTTTGACTATCAATACACCGCCCCCACAGGCGACACCGGCTTTCAGCCAACCGTCACCCTCAGCCCGACACCGTGGAACGCAGACACCCAGCTGCTGGAAATCGGCATCCAAGGGGCCGACCTGCCGGTGGCGGATCGCCCTCCGCTTAATCTGGTGTTCCTGATAGATACCTCAGGGTCCATGGACGCCGCCAACAAACTGCCGCTTCTCAAGCAAAGCTTTCGGCTGATGCTGGGCCAACTGCGCCCCGAGGATGAGGTGGCCATTATCACTTATGCCGGTTCAGCAGGTCAGGTCCCGGCCCCCACCCCCGCGTCTGAACGCAGCACGATCCTGGCCGCCTTGGACAATCTGAACGCGGGCGGCTCCACCGCCGGGCAGGCCGGCCTGCAACAGGCCTACGCCACGGCCCAGTCTATGGCCGCAGAAGGTGAGGTCAGCCGCATTCTGCTGGCCACCGACGGCGACTTTAACGTGGGCCTCTCTGACCCCGAACTGCTCAAGGAATACATCACCGAAAAACGCAACAGCGGGACGTACCTCAGTGTGCTTGGCTTTGGCCGTGGCAATCTGGATGACACCACGATGCAGGCGCTGGCCCAGAACGGCAACGGCACCGCGTCCTACATCGACACGCTCAGCGAAGCGCAAAAAGTGCTGGTCGATCAGCTGACCGGCGCGCTCTTCCCCATCGCCGATGACGTGAAAATTCAGGTGGAGTTCAACCCCGCCACAGTGGCTGAATACCGTCTCATCGGCTATGAAACCCGCGCCCTGCGCCGCGAGGATTTCAACAACGATGCAGTGGACGCAGGCGACATCGGCGCAGGCCACCAAGTCACCGCGCTTTATGAGGTCACGCCCGTTGGCTCTCCTGCCATCCTGAACGATGATCTGCGCTACAGCGCACCCACACCCGCCATCAACACCAGTGATGAGCTGGCCTTCCTGCGCCTGCGCTACAAAGAACCCGGTGCCAGCGACAGCACGTTGATTGAAACGCCGATCCGCGCAGATATCACCGGCACCGCCAGTTTCGCCGCCAGCATCGCGGGCTTTGGACAACTGCTGCGGGGCAGCCCCTATCTGGGCGACTGGCGCTTTACGGATGCCATCGCACTGGCCAATGCCACCAAGGGCGATGATCCCTTTGGCTACCGCGCAGAGGCCATTCAACTGATGCGCCTGGCCGAAAGCCTGTCGGCGCAATAGCGGTACAGCCCAGCCGCAGATCGCCCTGAAAACAAAGGCCCGGTGCATAACGCACCGGGCCTTATCAGACCTTCTCTGGGGGGACAGGTTCAGGTCTAGATCACAAAGGCCTTTGCCTTAGTTCACGGATTTCGCATCCACCACGTCCTTTTCCAGAACGCGGGTATCAGACGTGATCTGAATGCGACGTGGCTTAAGGGCCTCAGGCACCTGACGCTCCAGCTCAATGTGCAGCATGCCGTCTTCATGGGCGGCACCTGTCACATGCACGTGGTCAGCCAAATGGAACCGACGCTCAAACGCGCGGGTCGCGATGCCGCGGTGCAAATAGGTTTTCTCTGCATCGTCCTCGACCTTCTTGGCCGATACGATCAGGGATTTTTCCCGCACTTCAACAGACAGGTCCGCGTCGGAAAATCCGGCGACCGCGATGGAGATGCGATAGGCATCATCATCTGTTTTTTCGATGTTGTAAGGGGGATAGCTTGGGGTCGCACCATCGGTGCTCAGCACCCGGTCCATCATGTTGGCAATTTGGTCAAACCCAACGCTGGAACGGTAAAGGGGTGCAAAATCAAACGTACGCATATGTTCATCCTCATCTTTGAGCGATTGAATGTGCGGACCTTCCACCATTGGACAGGCCCGATTTTCAGCACCAGGGCCCGTCTGCGGCACCCCGGTATCGCTTATTTGGGAAGAGGGATTGGCGGTTTCAAGACCCTTTGGCGGTCACAAACTTCGCCCCCGAAGAGGATTTGTTGGCCCCAACACCCAGGCGGCGGACCTTGGCGGTGGGACGCGCCTTGTTGGCGTACATCTGGCGCTTTAACTCTGCGATACGTTCAGGCAAGGCCATGCCAAAGGCGACACGATCGCCGTCATAAACCCCGCCACCCGAAATCACCGACGCAATCTGCCCGCGGCCATTCAGATGGGTAAACACCGGTGCCCCGCTTGAGCCAAAGGTGACATCGCAATCCAGCGCGATGATCTTTTCAAGCTCGCCCAGCACCTGACAGGCATTTTGCCGCGACAGCGCGTCAGAGCGTCCCTGACCATAAGAAACAACGCTCACCGGCCCGTTGGGCAACTTGCCGGGATAGACGGAAAAAGGCGCAAGCTCATGGGTGGGAATGGGCTGCGCCAAACGGACCAGTGCCAGATCATGCTCAATGTTCGTGCGGTTCAGGCGGGTCTTGGGGTTATACCCCGGATGCGCCTCAACCTGCGATACAACCCGCTTGGCGGCCGCCGCGCCATGGGTCAGCCCAGCTTGAAAGGTCAGGTCCTCCGGTGCCACCAGCGCCCCGTCCGATTTGCGGTAAATGCAATGCGCCGCTGTCAGCACCAAATCAGGGGCAATCAACGTGCCCGTGCAATAGCCCGATCCCTTGATGTCCAACCGCCCAACCGCCTGCCAGGCCAGCGCGTCATTTTCGGTGTTCAATTTGCGCAGCGACGTGGAATCCGCCTGCGCCAGGCTGGCCACCAGCATCAGCAGCGCTGACACCAAACCCCATATCGCAACGCCCCTCATGGCTTTACAAATTTTGCACCCGTGCGGGCGTTTGCACTGCCGACAACCACCCGCTTGCGCCGCGGTCCGTCATCGCCTTCATATTCACCTTTACCGGCCACCAGCTCAGCCTGCAGCACCGCAAGCGAGGCCCCCAATGAGGTGCCAAGCGACACGTTCTCGCCCTCCACCTCAGCCTTGGCCGACACCACCGATACGATCTGAGCCACGCCGTTGGACATGGTGAAAATCGGAGCACCACTCGATCCAAAATCAACGGAGCACGAGGTCACCAGCACCCCATCCTGCTGTGCAATAACCGAACAAACCTCTTGCAACGCAGGTGATTCCGCCCGGTCCTTGGCATAGCTTACAACGCCCACAGAATCTCCCGGACGGGGCTGTGCGGCGGTGCCAAAGGGCTCAATCGTGGTGTTCCGAATGGGCTGTTGCAGCTCCAGCAGGGCCAGATCGTTGCGCACCCGGTCCGAAGACACCGCGCCATCATAGACAAAATCTGGATGCACCACCGCCCGGCGTACATCACGGTACGCCCCCGCGCGCCCGTTCCGCCACCCGGCCAGAAACTGCACATTGCGGTGATCAATCCGTTCCTTGGTGTCGCGGTCAAAAAGACAATGCGCCGCCGTCAAAACCAGCCGCGGCGCAATCAGCGCGCCTGTGCAAAAACCAGCCCCGCCGATGTCCAAGCGGCCAACCGCCTCCCAGACCCCCGCATCCACGCCAGAGTTCAGCCGTTTCATCTTTGCGTCCTGTGCGAAGGACGCAGAAGAAACCACGACAATCATCAACGAAAGAGACATCCAGCGTCGCACAAACACTCCCCAATTCAATTTGTACGAATCTGCGTAACTCAGAGTTGAGGCAAAATTAGGGCAAATGTGTCAACGAAGTTTCGGAATCTCAGCTTTCGGCATATTATCGGCATCAAGTGCGGGCGGACGTGGCCCACCAGCCGCCCAATCCAGCAGCTCAACGGTGTGCACAATCGGCGCTTTTGCGGCCGATCCGATCTGCATCATGCAGCCAATGTTGCCCGCCGCGATCACATCGGGGTTCTTGGCCTCCAACGTGCGCACCTTGCGCGCCTTCAACTGCCCCGAAATCTCAGGCTGCATCAGGTTGTACGTACCCGCCGACCCGCAGCACAAATGCGGATCCGCAGGCTCCACCACCGTAAAACCCGCCGCTTTAAGCAAATCCTTAGGATACGTCTTGATCTGCTGGCCATGCTGCAGCGAACAGGCCGCATGATAGGCCACCACCATCTCCTCCGGGGCCTTGCCCGCGTTGGGGGCTGGGGCGTCTTTGGACAGATCAATCAGCACCTCTGAGACGTCTTTGGCAATCGCAGACACGCGCGCGGCGTCCTCTGCCAACCCAGCCTCATTGCGGAACATATGTCCGTAATCTTTCACCGTCGTGCCACAGCCCGAGGTGTTGATCACAATCGCATCCAACCCGTCGCCATCCATCTCCGCCGCCCAGGCGCGGATGTTCTTGGCTGCCGTCGCATGGCTCTCAGCGGTCTTGCCCATATGGTGGGTCAGCGCCCCGCAACACCCCGCCCCTTCGGCCACCACCACGTCACAGCCCATCCGGGTCAGCAAACGGATCGTGGCATCGTTGATATCGGTGTTCAGCGCCTTTTGCGCACAGCCCGTCATCAGCGCCACCCGCTTGCGCCGCGGCGCTTGCGCGGCAAAGGTCTGCGGATCATCGTTGCGGCTCACCGGCGGGATCACCGATGGCGCCATCTCCAACATCGCTCTCAACCGCGCATCCGGCATCAACCGCGCAAATGGCCGCCCGATCTTGGCCCCCAAAAGCGCCACACGAAACCGCATCGGATAGGGCAGGATGCGCGCCAAAATCCACCGCAACACCCGGTCACCCAAAGGCCGCTTATAGCGTTCTTCGATATATTCCCGCGCATGATCCACCAGATGCATGTAATGCACCCCCGACGGGCAGGTGCTCATACAGGCCAAACACGACAGGCAACGGTCGATGTGTTTGACCGTCTTGGCATCGGGGTCGCGGTCATTCTCCAACATGTCCTTGATCAGGTAGATGCGCCCGCGCGGGCTGTCCAATTCATCCCCCAAAACCTGATAGGTCGGGCAGGTGGCGGTGCAAAACCCGCAATGCACACAGGCCCGCAAAATCTCATTGCTGCGCGCAATGCCGGGGTTTTCCAACTGCTCTGGCGTAAAAGTCGTCTGCATGATGTCTCCGAAAATCTAGCCGGCCGCAGCCAAAAGGTTGGGGTTAAACAAACCCTTTGGATCAAACCGCGCCCGCAGCCCCGCACTCAGCCGCGCCACACCTGCCGCCTGCGGCTGAAACTGGCCCAACTGGGCTTTGGTCTCAGGGGCGGCACGCACAAGCGTGGCATGCCCGTCAAAGGCGCCCAGTCGCGCGCGCAGATCCGTCTGCGGCGCAACCCGCAACCAAATCAGCCCGCCCGCCCAGTCAAAAAGCCGCGCCTCAGCCCCTGATCTTTCGGCCAAAGCTGGCGCATCTGAAGGCTTGCACGACACCCGCCAAACATCGCCCGGCGCATCCGCCCAGGCCAGCACATCCCGCTGTGCCGCCCAAAACGCCACGGATGCCTCCCACGCCAGGACCGACATCTGCGCCACATCCGGTACCAAAAGCGTTTTCAACGCGTCCAAACGGTAGGCCACGCTGTCTTCAAATCCTTCAAGCCGCAGCACAGTCTGGCCCGCCTGCCCATCATGCGCGGCCCCACTGACTTCATAGGGGCTGCCCATCGCTTTGCTCATGGCCGCAACCGCTGCGGCCTCATCCAATCCATGCATCACCAGGCTGGCTTGCGTCTCGGGCTTGGGCAGCACCTTAAAGGACACCTCAGTCAACACCCCCAATGTGCCAAAAGACCCCGCCATCAGCTTCACCAGATCATAGCCTGTGACGTTCTTCATCACCCGACCACCGTTCTTGATCACGGTGCCCGTCCCATCCACCAGACGCACGCCCAGCAAGAAATCCCGCGCGGCCCCCACGCTCAACCGGCGCGGGCCACTTATATTGGCTGCAAAAACCCCGCCAATGCTCGGCGTGCCCTGCCCCCCCAAAAGGCTGCGATGGTCCATCGGCTCAAAGGCCAACCGCTGGTTTTGCTTGTCCAACGCCGCCTCCACTTCCGCCACCGGCGTGCCCGCTTGCGCCACCATGGTCAGCGCGCCAGGCTCATAAAGCGTCACACCCGACAGCCCAGACACCGACAGCGCCTCCCCCTCAGCCGCAAACCCGCGCGTGCCACCGCCCATGACCCGCATGGGCGCTTTCGCCTCTGCCACAAAGGCCGCCAGGGCCGCTTCCGTTTCCATCACCGCTTCATCTTTCCACTACAATTCCGGGAGTTTGAGGGCAGAGCCCTCACAGGCCCCTTTGGGGCCTTCTGCTCACTCTGCCGCCACAGCCACCGTGCGGCGGGGATCTGATACAGCCAAAGGGAACACCTTGGCCGGGTTCAACAGCCAATTGGGGTCAAACACATCCTTCACCGCCATCTGCGCTTCCAGATCCTCAGGCGCATATTGCACGGTCATCAGATCGCGCTTTTCAATGCCCACGCCATGCTCCCCGGTCAGACAGCCCCCCGCCTCGACGCAGAGCTTCAGGATCTCCGCACCAAAGGCCTCACACAGCTCCAGATCGCCAGGTTTGTTGGCATCAAACAGGATCAGCGGATGCATGTTGCCGTCACCTGCATGGAACACATTGCCCACCTTCAGTCCGAACTCCTCAGACATCTCACCAATCCGGCGCAGCACCATCGGCAGGCTCGACACCGGGATTGTCCCGTCCAGACACATATAATCGTTGATCTGCCCCATCGCCCCAAAGGCCGATTTGCGCCCCAGCCAGATCGCGGCTGATTCCTCCGCACTCGTGCTCTCGCGCAGCTCAACCGGGTTGTGGCGCAATGCGATCTGTTTGATCAGGCTCAACTGATGATCAATCTCCGCGTCTGAGCCTTCGACCTCCACGATCAACAGCGCCTCGCACATCGGATACCCCGCCTTGGCAAAGGCCTCCGTGGCCTCAATGCAAGGCCGGTCCATGAACTCAATCGCCACCGGCAGAACACCTGCCTTGATGATGTCGCTCACACAGGCACCGGCAACCTCATTGTCATCAAATCCCATCAACACAGGCCGCGCCCCTTCGGGCTTGGGCAGGATGCGCAATGTGGCTTCTGTCACCACGCCCAACTGCCCTTCTGAGCCGCAGATCAAGCCCAACAGGTCCAGCCCCCGCATCCATATGCCCGCCACCAATCTCAACCACCTCGCCGTCCATCATCACCATTTTGACGCCCAGCAGGTTGTTGGTGGTCACGCCGTACTTCAGACAATGCGCGCCCCCTGAATTCATCGCGATATTGCCCGCAATCGCACAGGCCAATTGCGACGACGGGTCAGGCGCATAGAAAAACCCATCCGTTTCAACTGCCCCTGTCACGCTCAGGTTCGTGCGCCCGGTCTGCACCCGAATAAGCCGGTTGTCGTAATCGGTCTCCAAAACCTCATTCATCCGCGCCACGCCCAGGATCACGCAATCCGCCGTCGGCAGCGCGCCCCCCGCCAGCGATGTACCCGACCCACGCGGCACCACCGGCACCCCCTCTTCGTGACAAATCCGCAAAACATCCGACACCTCCTGGGTGGAGGCTGGCAGCACCGCCACCATCGGCGGACAGCGATAAGCGGTCAGCGCATCACACTCATAGGCTTTGGTCTCGCGCACATCATGAATAACCGCATCCTGAGGCAGCACGTTCGACAGCCGTTCAATCACACGGTCTTTGCGGGCAAGCACCTGCGGATTGGGTGTTGGCATTTCCATGAGAGTCCCTCCAGCATCGGTTTGGTAAATTTATATTACCAATTTTTCCAATTGGCAATGATCTTACGCCTCGCGTATCAGCGGGGCATGAACCTCTCTGTTGCGCTGACCCACTTTTCCCCCCTCGATTACGCCGCACTGGCGATGCTGATCGCGCTTTGGCTGCTGATCTCCTGGCGCATCGAAAGCCCGGTGTTCAAATCCAAATCCGTCTCGATGATCATGGCCGATTACCGCCGCGAATGGATGCGCCAGATGATCACGCGCCAGCCCCGCATCTTCGATGCGCAAACCATCTCAACCCTGCGCCAGGGCACGTCTTTCTTTGCCTCCACCAGCATGATCGCGCTTGGCGCAGTGCTGGCGCTTATTGGCAACGCGGATAACCTGGTGAACGTGGCAGAGGATCTCACGCTGGTCAGCCATCCGCTGATCGTGTGGGAAATCAAACTGCTGCTGATCGTCTTCTTTCTGACCAACGCGTTTTTGAAATTCGTCTGGTCCAACCGCCTCTTTGGCTATTGTTCCGTCATCATGGCCGCCGTGCCCAATGAACCCGAAGACCCCCGCGCCGAAGGCATGGCGCAAAAGGCGGCAGAGGTGAACATCACCGCCACCCGCAGCTTTAACCGCGGCCTGCGTTCGGTGTATTTCGCCCTGGCCGCGGTGGCCTGGCTGGGCGGGCCGGTCCTTTTGATGGGCAGCGCGCTGGTCACGCTCATCGTCATCTGGCGGCGAGAGTTCGCTTCACATTCCCGTAGCATCCTCTTGGAAAAGTAGTACAGCGATTTATATACCTGTATGGTATGAGTCTCTCCCAAAGGTCAGAGCCATGTTAAAACGTCTGATACTCACCCTCTCCCTGCTTGCCCTGCCCGCGGCGGCCGACCCGCCGGTGATCAATGCTGTCACCGTCAACAAATCGGGCGATCTGTGGCGCTTTGACGTCACCCTCAGCCACGGCGATACCGGATGGGATCACTATGCCGATGGCTGGCGTGTGCTGGACAGCAACGGCAAGGAACTGGGCCTGCGCAACCTGGCCCATCCACATGTGAACGAACAACCGTTCACGCGGTCCCTCTCTGGCGTGCAAATCCCCGAAGGCGTGACCGAGGTGGGCATTCAAGCCCGTGACAACGTCACCGGCTGGGGGCCACAAATCACCACCGTCAAACTGCGCTAAAACTCAACCATCGCCCCTGCGGGGCACCAGCATACGTTACACCCGGTGGTACGGGCCGCCTGACAGAATAGACGCGGCGCGGTAAAGCTGCTCACTCAGCATCACCCGCACCAACATATGCGGCCACACCATCTGGCCAAAGGACAGCGCGTGATCGGCACGGGCGCGCAGGCCTGGGTCAATCCCGTCCGCCCCGCCAATGACAAAGGCCACATCCCCGCGCCCTGCATCCCGCCAGCCGCCCAGACGTTTGGCAAAAGCAGGCGAAGGCTCAACCCGCCCACGCTCATCCAGCGCACAGATCAACGCCCCCGCAGGAATGGCCTTTTCCAGCAGCGCTGCCTCTGCCCGCATCCCGCGCGCCTTTTTATCCTCCACCTCAATCACCCGCGCCGGGCCCAGGCCCAAGGCCCGCCCGGTGCGGTCAAATCGCATCAGATAGTCGTCAATAAGGTCTTTTTCGGGACCGCCGCGCAGGCGGCCCACCGCACAAATGTGCACGCGCATGGGGTCTTCCCGCGTCTGGATCAGTTCTGTGGGGCCGCGACTTCGCCGCCGTCCATCCACATCTTTTCCAGCTGATAAAACTCACGCACTTCCGGCCGGAAGACATGCACAATCACATCGCCTGTGTCGATCAAGACCCAGTCGCCGATGTCTTTGCCTTCCACCTTCGGTGTCCGGCCATACGCATCCTTGATCGTTTGCGCCAGCTTCTCCGAGATGGAGGAAACCTGCCGCGTGGACCGGCCCGAACAGATGACCATGTAATCGCCAATTTCCGTTTTGCCGCGCAGATCAATCTGCACGATGTCTTCGGCTTTGTCGTCATCAAGGGATTTCAGGATGGTGGCCAGGATCGTATCGCTTGTGGCCGTATCAGAAGCCGCCATCAGGGCCGCTTCGGTGTCCGCAGTTTTAGGTGCGTCTGTCAGGGTTGCCAGGACAACGTCCTCCATGGTGGCGCGCCGCTCACCCCCGGCGCTGGGGTTATGTCCAACGTATCAAGGCGCAGATGACAATTCAATGACACCCGTGGCAACATCGGCGGCCTGTTGCAAACGGGGCGCGCGCGCGGGCGGGCGGAAAGGTGTGCGGCCAAATCCCCGCCCGGTTAAGCCCTTCCTTACGCCTACCCGCTTATGCAAGGCCGCAAGGAGCATCCTGCCTATGCAAAACTCAGATGACATTTTGCTCGCCTCGATGGAGCATGCCGTTTTCATTCTCAAACCCGATACGACGGGCATCCCACGCTATTGCGGGATGAGCCTTTTTGCCGCCAGGGTCATTGGCAGAGAGATGGAGGAGATTATCGGGCACACCGCATCAGAGGTCTATCCCGGCAGGCTGGGGGCCATCGCCTATAACCATCACGTAATCTGCGCCGAAACCCTGCAACCAACCGCCTATGAGATCATGTTGCCGCTGGATCAGGGCAACTCGCTGATCCGCACCACATTGCGCCCCGTGCTGCACCCCGATGGCACGCTTGACCGTATCGTCGGCAGCTCTGCTGATATCTCAGGCACCCAGGTCTTTCAGGCCCGCCAGGTTGACCACAGCGGAATGGACGCCGAGATGGAGCAGTTCATCAGCATGGCGGCCCATGATCTGCGCTCTCCGATGCTGCAAATCTGCCAGATCGCCAGTTTCCTGCGCGAAGACATCGGCGCAGAACACGCCGCCCTCTCCCCGATGATCGACATGCTGGACCAGGTGGGCGAACGCGCCTTGCGTCTGATCGGCGACGTGCTGGATCATGCGCAAACGGCCTCGCTTGGCATATGTGAAACGGAATTTGATTTTGGGGCGCTGGTCGCAGATCTGGCCGGGCTGATGGACCCCCACGCAACCGCAGAAGTCGAATGTACTCAGGCCTGGCTGCGGGGCGATCAAACCGCAACACAGATCATCCTGCGCAACCTGATCGACAACGCGCTGAAATATGGCCGCCCCCTCAAAGACGGGCAAAGCATTCTCAGCATCCAGTTGCGCCAACTTGATGAAGACTTTGTCGAAGTCGTCGTGGATGACAATGGCTTGGGCATTGATGATCCGACGATGCTGTTTCTCAGCGGACAGAAATCCTCGGCAAAGGGGGCTTTGGCCTCTTGGGCATTCGCAGGTTGATCCATGCGCGCGGTGGGACGTTCAAGGTCTCTAACCGTGTCCGGCAATCAGGGACCAAGGTGATCTTCACCTTGCCCGGCCAGGTTATGCCTGCGCCGATGTCCATGTCGGGGGTAGCTGCTTACGGGCCCCAGCTGCCCCTATAACGCTTGGCGCTACGGGGCCCGACCTTCGAACACCGCACGCCAGTCGCGGTCCAATGCGTCCAGCGCCGCCAGGTCAAATGCGGCACCAGTGACGTCATAGCGCCCCTCAGGCGTGAAATACCCCAACGCGTCTTCCCGCGCGCGCACCTCCGCCACCGCCGCACTGTCGACCGCCGCCTCCGGCTGCCACCCCCGCAGCGCCAGCGCGCTTGCCCGCTCAAACAGCAGTGAGGACGGATCAGCCGACAGGTTCACACAAGCACATCCCTCAGCCGCAGCCATCGCCCCAAGCCGCGCTGATTTCGCCCCCAAATCCCGCAAAGACACATCATCGCGCAACGGATCCGGCGCGCCCGTGCCATAAAAATGCGTGGCCCCCGCCTTGGGATAAACCATGTCGCATCCCATAAACGCCATCACCCGCGGCCTAAGCGCATCCAGCGCCCAGTAGCCGGTGGTATAGGCCATCGTCGCCCCCGCAAAAACAAACCCCCCATACCGGTTCTGCGCCGGCACAAAGGCATCCGCCTCCACCAACCGCTGCGCTGCACCGATCTTGGGCGGCATCCGGTCGCTCGGGAAATCTTCGGGAAACACCAGCGCGTCCCAATCGGGCCGCACCCGCCAGGCGTTGTTCATCACGATCACCTGGTCAAACCAGCCCTTCGGCCAGGCCGCCGCCGCCGTCACATTCGGCCCGCTGCCCAAGATCAAAACGACCGGTCCATCCGCTGCCATACCGCACCCCTTTTCGTCCGGGGCCACAGATAGCCGCCAATCCGCGTCAGTCCAGCGCCGCTTTGCTCAGCGTTAGCTGGCTGTCGTCCAACACCTTCACCTCACGCTGCGGGAACGGAATGGAAATGTCATGCGCCTTAAACGTATCCCACAGCGCCAAATACACATTGCCGCGAATGTTGGTCAGCCCGCCGGTGGGGTCCATGATCCAAAACCGCAGGATGTAATCCACAGAACTGTCGCCAAACCCCACGATATGACAAACAGGCGGGCGGTCTGCCAGCACCCGGTCCACGCCGCGCGCCGCCTCAATCGCCAATTTGCGCACCAGATGCGGATCATCGTCATAGGCAGTGCCAAAATAGATATCCAAGCGCACAAAGTCATTGGAATGCGACCAGTTCACCACCTGCCCGGTGATCAGATCTTCGTTGGGGATCAAATACTCACGCCCATCACGGGTCACCACGCTGGCATAGCGCGCGCCCAGCGTCTGGATCCAGCCAAAGGTCTCGCCCAGGCTGATCACATCTCCGGGCTTGATCGACTTATCCAGCAGGATGATCACACCCGACACCAGGTTCGACACGACCTTTTGCAGACCAAAGCCAAGGCCCACACCAATCGCACCCGACAGAACCGCCAAACCGGTCAGATCAATACCAACCGCCCGCACGCCCCAAATGAACGCCAACCCGTAAAAGGCCACCTGCACACCCTTGACGGCCAACACCTGCATGGAGGGGCTGATCTCATCATTGCGCCGGATCGTAGAAGACACCGCCTGACTGCCCAAGCGCGCCAAAGCCATCAGCACACCCAGCACCACCAGCGCCGTGATCAACGTCAGAACAGACAGCCGAAATTCGCCAAACTCCAGCGCCAGACCGTCCAGAAACGCGGTAAAGGTCTCCAACAAGTTCAGCAGATACAGCGTGGCATAGATCCACAGCGCCCAGGTCACGATCCGCCTCAGCGGCCTGTTGCGCACCAGTTGCGTGGCAATGGAAATGCCCACCAGCACACCTGACAGGGCCGCAGCAACGCCGATCAGATAAGAACGCGATGGCCAGGTGATCTGCTGCATCACCAGGTAAACGCCATAAGCCATCAGCGCGAACCAAATCAGCCCCAGCCTGCGCCGCACCTGCACGATCAACCGCAGCTGCCACTTCTGCCAGCCTTCCCGCGCCCGCACATACTCTTGCACACGCCGGTCAGATAACCGGTGCAGCCCCCACGCTACCGCTGCCAAAACTAAGACGATGATCAGCTGGTTCTGCCGCCACCCCGGCGTCAAAACCCCCAGCAAAAAGCTCTGCGCGCTGATCCAAAGCTCTTGCAGCAGGCTCAGAAATTCGAAAAACGGGTCTGTCTCTTCGGTCATCAGATCTCCTATGGCTGGAATCGTCGCATGTTTGATCCACCTGCCGCAACCCTGAGACCCTTGCGACAAAGGCGCAGGGAAGGTATGCCGGTCCCATGAAACGCATCTTCGATTCAACTGACCGCGCGCGCCTGCGCGAACGTTTCTTCGGCGCCACCCACACGGTGCTGGCCCGACTATAAGCGTGCCTTCGCGGCACGTCCGCAGCCACACAGCCACAACTCACTTATTCGGGAGAGGACCACATGTCCCCCAAAACACTCTATGACAAAATCTGGGATGCCCACGTCGCGCACGAAGCCGAGGATGGGACCTGCCTGCTCTATATTGACCGTCACCTCGTACACGAAGTGACCAGCCCCCAGGCCTTTGAAGGTTTGCGCATGGCCGGCCGCAAGGTGCGCCGCCCCGATCAGACCATCGCGGTGCCAGATCACAACGTGCCCACCACAGCCGGGCGCGAAGATCCCAAAAACATGACCGAGGATTCGGCCATCCAGGTGGCCGCCCTTGATAAAAACGCCAAAGACTTTGGCATCCACTACTACCCCGTCTCTGATGTCCGTCAGGGCATCGTGCACATCGTGGGCCCCGAACAGGGTTGGACCCTGCCGGGCATGACGGTTGTGTGCGGCGACAGCCACACCGCCACGCACGGCGCCTTTGGCGCGCTGGCCCACGGGATTGGCACGTCTGAGGTGG
This sequence comes from Sulfitobacter sp. GN1-4, assembly GCF_055693825.1. Lineage (NCBI taxonomy): Bacteria > Pseudomonadati > Pseudomonadota > Alphaproteobacteria > Rhodobacterales > Roseobacteraceae > Sulfitobacter > Sulfitobacter sp. GN1-4. The sequence goes on from NZ_JBVFUQ010000003.1 coordinate 3,918,730, forward strand.
AACATGTTCTGGCCACCCAAACGCTGATCCAGAAGAAATCCAAAAACATGAAGGTTGAGATCACCGGCAAACTGCGCCCCGGTGTGACCGCCAAGGACATCACACTGTCCGTCATCGGCAAAACCGGCACCGCAGGCGGCACCGGCTATGTGATCGAATATTGCGGCGAAGCGATCCGCGATCTCAGCATGGAAGGCCGCATGACCGTCTGCAACATGGCCATCGAAGGCGGCGCGCGCGCCGGTCTGATTGCGCCAGATGAAAAGACCTTTGAATACTGCATGGGCCGTCCCCACGCGCCAAAAGGCGCCCAGTGGGAAGCGGCGATGGAATGGTGGAAAACGCTCTATTCCGACGACGACGCAGAATGGGACATGGTCATCACGCTCAAAGGCGAAGACATCGCACCCGTTGTGACCTGGGGCACCTCCCCCGAAGACGTGCTGCCCATCACCGCCAACGTCCCTGCGGCAGATGATTTTGAAGGCGGCAAGGTCGGCGCGGCCCAGCGCTCGCTTGATTACATGGGTCTGACACCGGGCACCCCGCTGTCTGATATTGAAATCGACACGGTCTTTATCGGGTCCTGCACCAACGGCCGCATCGAAGATCTGCGCGCCGCGGCGGAAATCCTCAAAGGCAAAAAGATCAAGGATGGTCTGCGCGCAATGGTCGTGCCCGGCTCTGGTCTGGTGCGCGCCCAGGCCGAAGAAGAGGGCCTGGCCGACATCTTTAAAGAGGCCGGTTTTGAATGGCGTCTGGCGGGATGCTCCATGTGTCTGGCGATGAACCCCGACCAGTTGACCGAAGGCGAACGCTGCGCCTCCACCTCCAACCGGAACTTCGAAGGGCGCCAGGGCTTTAAGGGCCGCACGCACCTCGTCTCTCCCGGCATGGCGGCGGCGGCGGCGATCACCGGCAAGCTCACCGATGTGCGGGAGATGATGTAAATCATCCCCGCATATGCACGACCTGTGCACGCCCTGTGCACAGGATGTGACAATTAACTGATCCTTAAGCACCACAACATTTGGTGCCCCGAAATTAGGAGTTCATTAACATGGACAAATTCGACACCCTCACCGGCATCGCGGCCCCGATGCCCTTGGTGAACATCGACACCGATATGATCATCCCCAAGCAATTCTTGAAAACCATCAAGCGGTCTGGCCTGGGGGTGAACCTCTTTGACGAAATGCGATATGACCGCCAAGGCAATGAAATCGCTGACTTTGTGCTGAACAAAGACGCCTACCGCGACGCGGAAGTTCTGGTGGCCGGTGAAAACTTTGGCTGCGGCTCCAGCCGCGAGCACGCCCCCTGGGCGATCAAAGATTTCGGCATCCGCTGCGTCATCGCGCCCAGCTTTGCTGACATCTTTTTCAACAACTGCTTCAAGAACGGCATCCTGCCCATCGCCTTGCCACAAGAGCAGGTCGACGTGCTGATGAAAGACGCCGAAAAAGGGGCAAACGCCCGCATGACCATCGATTTGGACGCGCAAACCGTGACGTCTTCTGATGGTGAGGTGTTCTCCTTTGAGGTGGATGCGTTCAAAAAGCACTGCCTGATGAACGGCTTGGACGACATCGGCCTCACGATGGAAAAAGCCGCGTCCATCGACACCTATGAGGCAAGCGCATCCCAAAGCCGGCCTTGGGTCTAACCTTCGTCTCAAATCGGACCTTTACGTTAACCGCCAGTTAAGGCGGAAGTTGTGGGCACCCAGTGCGGTGCCCACAATATCTTGGGCACCGCCTTCTTCCTGCCCAAAAATTGATGCAAGAACGCACCACCCCCACCATCAAATCGCCCCAGGTTTTAACTTCAATTAATCAGTCACTTGAGCAATTGGGCGAAAGAAGGCACAAATTGGGCAAGAATGAGGCAGGCTCCCATTTTCCCTGGGGGCAACAAGTTGGAATAAGCACACGGCATCGTATCGTGGCTGGCCAGTTTGGAAGGGTAAACGTGTGATTGGACGCATGACAGGCGCGGCTGTGCGCGGCCTTTTGGTCGCTCTATGTATTGCGTCGCCAGCATTGCTATTGCCCGATGTGGCAGCTGACTCCAGCCAGATCACTGTGCTGGTCGCCTTGCTTGCGGGCTTCATGACCTTTGCCGAATACAACTCCAATTTCCCCAGCATCGTTGAGTTCCGCGATGCCCCCCCATTCAATCGCTTGCGCTTTGTCTGCCTGCTGATCACCGTCCTGACCCTCAGCGCGATCCTGCGCGGCCAATCGGACCCCTCTGCGCTGACCGGCGCGCTGACGGCGATGGGCACCATCCTGGGCAACGCGATCGACTTCCCCTTCTCTCCGGTCCGGCTTGTGGTGCTGATGCTGCCAGCGGACGCGGATGCTGAGCTGGTCACGACCCTCAGAACCGTTGCTGGCATCGCTTATACCGTGTCCATCGTGACAATGGTCTATTTCATCGTTCTGGTCCGGGTCATGGGCTGGCCCACACGCCGGGGCGCCTTTAACGTTTGGGTGAACCTGCCGCTCTTTGATCCGACCGCAGGCGGCGACGTGCTGGACCGGCTGCAGCGGGATGCGCGGATCAACATCGCCATCGGTTTCTTGCTGCCCTTCATCATCCCCGCGGTGGTCAAAGCCACTGCTGATCTGATAGACCCGGTATCACTAGAGCACCCGCAAACCATCATCTGGACAATCAGCGCATGGGCCTTCCTTCCCGCAAGCATGATCATGCGCGGCATTGCGATGGCCCGCGTGGCCGAGCTGATTTCAGACAAGCGGCGGCGCACCTATGCCAACGCCGACAGCGACGGCGATTTTCAAACCGCCTGATCGCGACACTTCTCTGCTTCCTCTTTGCGACAGCCGGATGGGCCGAAACGCTCCGCGTGGCCACCTTCAACACGGAGCTGTCGCGCAAAGGGCCGGGGCTTTTGCTGCGCGATCTGCGCCGGGGCGAGGACCCACAGATCAACGCGGTGATCGCCACCATAGTGGCCGCCCGCCCCGACGTGATCGCCCTGCAGGGGGTGGATTATGATCTGGAACACAAAACCCTGAAGGCCCTCACAGAGGCGCTAGCGAAACGCGGCCTCGCCCTGCCTCATCACTTTGCCGCGCCCCCCAACGCCGGGCGGCGCACCGATCTGGACCTTGACGGAGATGGCAAAACCGGCGGGCCGGGGGACGCACAGGGATACGGCGCATTCTTTGGCCAGGGCAGCATGGCCTTGCTGTCACGGTTTCCTATTATCACGCCCCAGGTTCAGGATTTCTCAGCACTGCTCTGGCGCGATCTGCCCGGTGCCTTGCTGCCGGAAACAGACGCAGGCCCTTTTCCCAGCACAGCGGCCCAAGCGGTCCAACGCTTGCCGTCCCATGGGGCGTGGGTGGTCCCCATTGCGCATCCCACCTGGGGCTCTGTCACCTTGATGACCTATCACGCTTCACCGCCTGTCTTTGACGGGCCAGAGGACCGCAACGGCAAACGCAACCATGATGAGACGCTCTTTTGGGATCACTTTTTGGCAGGCACCTTTGGCCCCGCACCGGCCAACCAGTTCATCCTTCTGGGCGATGCCAACCTGGACCCAGAGCGCGGCGATGGCAGACGCGAAGCGATGCAGCGGCTGCTGGCCAACCCCGCGCTGCAAGACCCGCTGCCCCAGACGCCAACCGTCACCTGGGCGCAAACCGGCCCCATGCGCGTGGATTATGTGCTGCCTTCTGCAGACTGGACCGTGACAGCAGCCCAGGTACACCCGGCAAACCCGGGCGCAAGCCGTCATGCGCTGGTCCATGTGGACATCTCCAAACCCAAACCTTAACCCCCGCTGCCAACAGCCCAAACGCCCCCCAAAGGGCACAGGTCTCTCCCGCGCTTCATCTTTCCACTAAAACTCAATTCCACCCCATCCGCCCGCCAAAACACCTGCGTAGGGCAGCCCACCTTGACCCTCACGCGCCCACAGGCTAGGCCCCGCCAGACGCATATTTTCAAGGAGCTTGCCCCATGGCCAACCCAACTCTGCTTATCCTCGCCGGTGACGGCATTGGCCCTGAGGTGATGGGCCAGGTTGAACGCATCATCGATTGGTTCGGCGACAAGCGTGGCCTGAAGTTCGATGTGGAGAACGACCTGGTGGGCGGTGCCGCCTATGACGCGCATGGCACGCCGCTGCACGACGATACGATGGCCAAGGCGCTGGCCGCAGACGCGGTGCTTTTGGGGGCTGTGGGCGGGCCGAAATACGATGAGCTCGATTTCTCTCTCAAGCCGGAACGCGGCCTGTTGCGCCTGCGCAAAGAAATGGACCTTTTCTCAAACCTGCGCCCCGCGCAGTGCTTTGACGCGCTGGCTGATTTCTCCTCCTTGAAAAAGGACATCGTCGCGGGCCTCGACATCATGATCGTGCGCGAGCTGACCTCAGGCGTCTATTTCGGTGAGCCGCGCGGCATCTTTGAAGAAGGCAACGAACGGGTGGGCATCAACACCCAGCGCTACACCGAAGGTGAGATTGACCGCGTGGCCCGCTCCGCCTTTGAACTGGCGCGCCGCCGCGGGAACAAGGTTTGCTCCATGGAAAAGGCCAACGTGATGGAAAGCGGCATCCTGTGGCGCGAAGTTGTGCAGAAGGTCCATGACGAAGACTATCCAGATGTGGAACTGTCGCACATGTACGCCGACAACGGCGCGATGCAGCTGGTGCGCGCGCCCAAGCAGTTTGACGTGATCCTGACAGACAACCTTTTTGGCGACATCCTGTCTGACTGCGCCGCGATGCTGACCGGTTCTTTGGGGATGCTGCCCTCTGCCTCCTTGGGTGCGCCCAATGCCGAAGGCCGCCCCAAAGCGCTTTATGAGCCGGTGCACGGCTCCGCCCCTGACATCGCAGGCCAAGGCAAGGCCAACCCGATTGCCTGCACGCTGAGCTTTGCGATGGCGCTGCGCTATTCCTTTGATCAGGGCGATGAGGCCACGCGCCTGGAACAGGCGATTGAGAAGGTGCTGGCAGATGGTGCGCGTACAGCGGATCTGATGGGTCCAGAAGGCGGCACGCCGATCAGCACGTCTGAGATGGGCGATGCGATCCTGGCCGCGTTGGACGCGAGCCTTTAAGGCCTTCCCCGTTACAAGACTGCCTGCCCGGAACAAGGCCGCTTGCGGCCGCCGGGCAGCGCCGGCCCCTCCCACGGGGCGGCGCTTTCGGTGAGGCTGGGCACTCCGTTGAGAGACAGGCCCGTGTTTTGCTGCCATAAAGTGGCTGCAACATCTGGTGCAAGCGCCACCCCAGGGGCCGGCACCGCCCGCCGCGCGATTTGTGATCGTCATAGCCGCCGCACCACCGCATCCCCACCTCTCATTTGATCCTCCGCGCCGCATGCGCTATGGCAGCGCTAACAGGCAAAGGGACGCACGGCTTGTGAACACACAGACCACATATGACCTATTTATCATCGGCGGCGGCATCAACGGCTGCGGCATTGCGCGGGATGCGGCGGGCCGCGGGCTCAAGGTTGGCTTGGCCGAGATGAATGATCTGGCCTCTGCCACGTCATCCGCCTCAACCAAGCTTTTCCACGGCGGCCTGCGCTATCTGGAGTATTTTGAGATCAACCTGGTGCGCCACGCCCTTGAGGAACGTGAGACGTTGCTGAAGGCGATGCCGCATATCTCTTGGCCGATGCGCTTTGTGCTGCCCTATCACAAGGACATGCGGTTTGAGGGCGGCACGCCCACCTCACGCATTCTCAACACCCTGATGCCCTGGACACGCGGCCGTCGGCCCGCCTGGCTGATCCGCCTGGGGCTGTTCATGTATGATAACTTGGGCGGTCGCAAAATCCTGCCGGGGGCCAAATCCCTGTCCCTCAATGGCACGCCTGAGGGTGCCCCGCTCAACGACAAATTCCAACGCGCCTTTGAATATTCCGACTGCTGGGTTGAGGATCCGCGGCTGGTCGTTCTAAACGCCCGCGATGCGGAAAACCTCGGCGCTGACATCAAGGTGCGCACCAAGGTGACCTCAGCCGCGCGGGTCGATGATCTTTGGGAGATCACCGTTCAAACCCCTGACGGCAAGAGCGAGACCCACCGCGCAAAGATGCTGATCAACGCAGGCGGCCCCTGGGTTGGTGATATCATCCAGGGCAAGGTGCGCGTCAACTCAACCGAAGGCGTGCGCCTGGTGCGGGGCAGTCACATCGTGACGCCCAGACTGTATGACCATGACAAATGCTATTTCTTTCAGGGCACCGACGGGCGCATCATTTTTGCGATCCCCTATGAGACGGATTTCACCCTAATCGGCACCACAGATGCCGATCATGACGACCCGGACGTCAAACCGGTCTGCACGCCCAAAGAACAAAGCTATCTGCTGACCTTCGCCAACAGCTATTTCAAGAAACAACTGACCGATGCGGACGTCGTCTGGACCTATTCAGGGGTGCGCCCGCTTTATGACGATGGGGCCAGTACGGCGGCAGCAGCAACGCGGGACTATACGCTAAAGGTTGAAGCAGCAGGCGGGGCGCCGATCCTCAATATCTTTGGCGGCAAGATCACCACCTACCGCAAGCTGGCCGAAGACACGATGGACAAGGTCGCCCCCTTCTTTCCCGCGCTTAAACCCCATTGGACCGCTGAGGTGCCACTACCCGGCGGCGATTTCGCGGTGGATGGGGTGCAGGCGCTGGTCTCAGATCTGCAAGCAGCCCATCCCTTTCTGACCGACAGATGGGCGCTGCGGCTGGTGCGGGCCTACGGCACCGACGCGGCCATGATGCTGGAAGGCGCGCAGGCGCAATCGGACTTGGGCCAGGACTTTGGCGGCACGCTGACTGAAACCGAAGTGCGCTGGCTGATGACACATGAATACGCCCGCACAGCAGAGGATATCCTGTGGCGGCGCAGCAAGCTGGGCCTGCGGCTTAGCACCTCAGAAGCGCAGGTTCTTGAGGACTGGATGCGCAGCGCTTGACAGCACCCGCATGGCACAGTCACCATCCGTCACCCATACCGTAGAAGGCCAACCATGACCCATATCCTTGCCATCGATCAGGGCACCACGTCTTCCCGCGCATTGGTCTTTGATGGCCAGATGCGTGTCACCGCCACCGCACAGCAGGAATTCCCCCAGCACTATCCGCAAAGCGGCTGGGTGGAACATGACCCCGCTGATCTGTGGGAAACGACCCTGCAAACCTGCCGCGACGCCATCCAGCAGGCCGGTCTGCAGGCCCCTGACATCGCCGCCATCGGCATCACCAATCAGCGCGAAACCACGCTGGTTTGGGACGCCAAGACGGGCGCGCCTATTCACAACGCGATTGTCTGGCAAGACCGCCGTACTGCTGATTTCTGCCGCAGCCTGCGCGAGGCGGGGCAGGACCAGATGATCACCGCCAAAACCGGGCTGCTGGCGGATCCCTATTTCTCTGGCACCAAACTCAAATGGATTCTGGACCACGTTGAAGGCGCACGGGACCGCGCCGCAAAAGGTGAGCTACTTTTTGGCACGGTCGATAGCTTCCTGATCTGGAAACTCACCAACGGTGCCGCCCATGTCACCGATGCCACCAACGCCGCGCGCACCCTGCTTTATGACATCCACAAAGGTGCGTGGAGCACGACGATCTGCGATCTTTTCGACATCCCAATGGCGATGCTGCCCGAGGTCAAGGATTGCGCCGCCGACTTTGGCACCACCGCAGCAGAACACCTTGGCACCGCCTTGCCCATCGCCGGTGTGGCCGGCGACCAGCAAGCCGCCACCATCGGCCAGGCCTGTTTTGAACCGGGGATGTTGAAATCAACCTACGGCACCGGCTGTTTCGCACTGCTCAACACCGGGGACACGCCCGTGGCATCGCAAAATCGCCTGCTAACCACGATCGCCTATCAGTTGGAGGGCAAGACCACCTATGCCCTCGAAGGGTCGATCTTTGTGGCCGGGGCCGTGGTGCAATGGCTGCGCGACGGTTTGCAGATCATTGAGAGTGCGGCACAAACCACAGACCTGGCAGACAGCGCCGACCCTCACCAAGAGGTCATCATCGTCCCCGCCTTTACCGGCCTGGGCGCGCCTTACTGGAACGCTGAATGCCGGGGGCCGTCTATGGCCTGACGCGCAATTCCGGTCCCGCCGAATTTGCCCGTGCGGCGCTGGAAAGCGTGGGCTTTCAAACCCGCGACCTGCTGGAAGCGATGCGCGCCGATTGGCAAGGCCACGGCGGTGACGCCACCCTGCGCGTCGACGGCGGGATGAGCGCCAACGACCGCGCCATGCAGTTCCTGTCCGACATCATCAACGCCCCCGTCGACCGCCCCGCGGTGCTGGAGACAACCGCAATGGGCGCGGCGTGGCTTGCTGGACATCAGGTTGGCGTCTATCCCGACATGCAATCCTTCGCCGCCGGATGGGCCGTGGACCAACATTTTGAGCCAGACATGGCAGAAGACACCCGCGCCAGCCGTTACGCAGCCTGGAAACGCGCGGTGCAGGCAACGCTTGGGGTCTAAGCGGGTTGTGGGTCTGGGGCGCTGGGATAGGCTTTTTTGAGGGCTTAGGTTTTGCGGCTGTGCCTGACGGAAACGGAATTTCAACACTCGCGATGTTCGGAGAGGCGAAGAACAGCCGGTGCTAGGTCCATGCTAAGCGTCAGGAGCGCTGAGTTCTAAGCTATTGAAAGTGTTGGCACGGCATTGAGTGTACGAGAGATGCGGTAGTGCAGATACGGCCCAAGCAACGGCCAAGATGCGCGCAGGCGCGGGAATGGGTTCGGCATTGTTGATAATTTAAATGGCGACCCCGGCAGGATTCGAACCTGCAACCTGCCCCTTAGGAGGGGGCTGCTCTATCCAGTTGAGCCACGGGGCCGCTGTGCTCACCTCTAGCGGAGCCTGATGCGCTTGTCATCGGGTGGGGTGAGATTTCGGCAGTGCTTGATCGTGCCTGCGTGTTCGCGCTAACTGGTGGGTGAACAAATGAGGTGCTGCCCTTTGACCACTCCCTCCAAACGCCCGCTCACGCTTCGCGATGTCTCTGATGCCTGCGGGGTGTCTGAAATGACGGTCAGCAGGGTGTTGCGCAATCGGGGCGATGTCTCTGATGCGACACGCACCAAGGTCCTGGAGGCGGCAAAAGAGCTGGGCTATGTGCCCAATCAGATCGCGGGATCGCTGGCCTCACAACGGGTGAACCTGGTGGCGGTGATCATCCCGTCGCTGAGCAACATGGTGTTTCCTGAGGTGCTGACCGGGATCAACCAGATCCTGGAAGACACGCCCCTACAGCCGGTCGTCGGCGTCACGGACTACATGCCGGAAAAAGAGGAACGCGTGCTTTATGAGATGCTCTCATGGCGCCCCTCGGGGGTGATCATCGCGGGACTGGAGCATTCCGACCCCACCCGCGCGATGCTGAGCAACGCGGGCATCCCAGTGGTGGAAATCATGGATACCGATGGCAAGCCGGTGGATGCGATGGTGGGCATTTCGCACCGGCGGGCGGGGCGTGAAATGGCCGCGGCGATCATCAAAGAGGGATACGAACACATCGGGTTCATGGGCACGAAAATGCCGCTGGATCACCGCGCGCGCAAACGTTTTGAAGGGTTCACTGAGGGCCTTGCCAAGGCCGGGATTGAGATTGAGGACCGCGCGTTCTACTCAGGTGGATCCGCGCTCGCCAAGGGGCGGGAGATGACGCAGGAGATGCTGGAACGCTCACCCGAGCTGGATTTCCTTTATTATTCCAATGACATGATTGGTGCGGGTGGATTGCTTTATCTCATTGATCAGGGCATCGACATCCCCGGTCAGATCGGACTGGCCGGGTTTAACGGTGTTGAGCTGTTGCAGGGCCTGCCCCGACAGTTGGCCACCATGGACGCCTGCCGGATTGAGATCGGGGAGGCGGCTGCGAAAATCATCCTTAATCAAACGTCAGACACGCCCGACGACAGTATACCCAGCCAGGTCAAACTGACGCCGACCTTGTCTTTTGGGGATACGCTGCGCCGCCGCAGGCGGTGATGCTGACCCTGTCCAACACCCAAGCCCGACGGATTTTTCTGGACCGTCACAGGTTGGCCGAACCACCAGCAGGCCCTGCATCAGGGCAGGCGTTGCTGGAGATGATCGAAAGCCTTGGCTTTGTGCAACTGGACAGCATCAACACCGTCGCACGCGCGCATGATCTGATCCTGTTCTCCCGCCGGCCACGCTACCGGCCCAAAGCGCTCAAGACGCTTTACGAAAAAGACCAGCAGCTGTTTGAACATTGGACCCATGATGCGGCGGTCATCCCGCTGAAGTTCTATCCGCATTGGCAATTGCGCCGCCAGCGCGATGCCCTGCGCCTGAAGTCGCGGTGGGCCAAGGACCGGCGCGAAGGGTTTGAACGGCAGTTCCAGATCGTGCTGGACCAGATCCGCAGCGAGGGGCCGCTGTGTTCATCAGATGTGGGTAAGGATGAGGCGCGCGGATCAGGCGGGTGGTGGGATTGGCACCCTTCCAAGACCGCGCTGGAATACCTGTGGCGCAGCGGCGCGCTTTGCGTGGTGGGGCGCGATGGCTTTCAAAAACGCTATGACCTGACGGAACGGGTGCTGGAGCAGCATCTGTGCGATCCTGCCCAATGCCCCGATGAGGCGCAGACCATTGACTGGTGTTGCGATCAGGCGCTGGCGCGGCTGGGTTTTGCCACCCATGGTGAGCTGGCAGCGTTCTGGGCGCATATCAGCCCGCAAGAGGCAAAGACCTGGTGTGAGGCAGAAGAGCGGGCCGGGCGGCTGATGACGGTGCACATCACCGGGGCGGACGGCAGCACCAAGGCGGCCTTCGCGCGCCCTGCCCTGGCGGATGATCCCGCGCGCGAGACTGAGGTCACCCCCCGCCTGCGCGTGCTCAGCCCCTTTGATCCGGCGTTGCGGGACCGCAAACGCGCGCAGCGGCTCTTTGGGTTTCACTACCGGGTTGAGATGTTTGTGCCCGAACCCAAACGCATCTTTGGCTATTATGTCTTTCCGATCCTGCAAGGGGACAGGATCGTGGCGCGGGTGGATATGAAAGCCTTCCGCGATGCAGACACCCTGCGCATCCGCGCGCTGTGGACCGAAGGGACAACGCGTTGGGGCAAAGGCCGTCATGCCGCGTTTGAGGCTGAGCTTGAGCGGATCACCCGGCTTGCCGGGGTCAGCAACATCGCGTTTGAGAATGGCTGGTTCCGCGGCTCAGCGCAGCATCATCTCTGACAGGTCCTTGGCTGTTTTCCGCAGCCGGTCCAAATGGCCCTTGAGTTCAGCCAGCGATATCCGCTGCACCGGCGCATGCACCGATATGGTGGACATCAGACGCCCCAGATCATCCCGGATCGGGGCGGCAATGGCCACCATCCCTTCCATGAATTCCTGATCGTCGGTGGAATAGTCCTGCGTGCGGATCTTTTCGACCTCGGCCACAACGGCATCTGGATCAACCAGGGTATGGTTCGTCTGGCGTTCCAGCACCGCGTTATCGAGGTATTTGCGCAAATGCCGGGGTGGAAGCGAGGATAGGTACATCTTGCCACTGGCTGTGCAGTGAAACGGCACGGTTGATCCAATGGGCAGTTGGATGCGCAGGGGCCATTTGGTTTCTACCCGGTCGACATAGACCATGCCTTCGCGGTCTGGTGTCGCCAGGTTGCAGGTCTCTCCCACATCCTCCGTGAGCGCATTCAGGATCGCAGAGCGCACGGTGCGCAACCGCGAAGAAGACAGCACATTCACCGACAACCGACGCAGCCGCTGCCCCGCAAAGAACGAGCGTCCGTCGATGTCGCGCTGCAAAAACCCTTCTTGTTCCAGCCGGTGGAACAGCCGGTGAATGGTGGGTTTCGGCAGCCCAAGCACCTCATTGGCGGCCGTGGGGGTCAGGGGGACCCCACCGCGGGCAATCTCTTCCAGCAACAACAGCAACCGCAAGTTGGTTGGTATCGCCTTATCTGTATCGCCCGCGTCGGCCATCACTGCCCTCATTTCTGAGACAAACGTCCAGTTTCACCACCTTGGCTTAACCGCCCAACCCTGACAAGAGTTCAAACAATCCGCCACCCGGCAGTAGTGTTTTTGACAGCGATGGGAAGAGGGCCACGCAGAACCACACCAGCACCAAAGACACCAGATACAACGTCGCGTAACGCAAAAGCCTAAAGTAAGGCACGCCCGTCACACCCGACGCCACATAGAGGTTCAGACCGTAGGGGGGCGTGATAAACCCGATGGAAGCCCCCACCAGGAAGATCACCGCAAACTGGATCGGATCCACACCGACTGATGCCGCAATCGGTGCCAGGATCGGGGCCAGAATGATTGTCACAGGCAGCGATTCCAGGATCATCCCCGCCACGAACACAATGGCCATCGCGGTAAAGAGCACCGGATAATAGCCGCCCATGGACGTCACGAACCCGCCAATCACCTGCTGTGCGCCCAACAGCGACAGGATCTGCTGCATCACAACCGAAACCGCGATCAGCGGCGCCAGGATGCCCGAGATCTGCGCAGACCGCACCACGATGGAGGGGATTTCGCGCAAGGTGAACCCTTCGACCACAAACATGGAGGTGACGGATTTCTCCTCAATCGGTGTGTCGGCACTCATCCCCAGCGCCTTGTTGGCCGGATAGCTCAGCATGGCGACGATGATACAGAAGCCCACGGTCACACCCGCCGCTTCCGTGGGTGAGAATTTACCGGTGTAGATGCCCCACAGCACCAGACCGATGGCAAAGAACCCAAGCCAGGCACCGATGCCGGTTTTGACGATCCGCGACATGGACAGGGAAATGATGTAGCCCCACCCGTTGATCGAACAGACGATGAAACAGGCCACCATCATCGCCAGAACCATCAAGGCCCCCGGCACAAGGCCCGCAATGAACAGATCCGAGATCGGCAGGTTCATCAAGAAGCCGTAGACGATAAAGATGATCGAGGGCGGAATGATGATCCCCACGGTGCCGCCCGCCGCGGCTGTCGCCGCTGAAAAGCGTTCGTCATAACCGCCTTTGACCATCTCAGGATGCAGCATCGACCCGATCGTGGCTGTCGTGGCCGAGTTGGAGCCAGAGATCGCCGCGAATAGACCGCAGGCACCCAGCGATGCCATCGCCAGACCGCCGCGCAGCCAGCCCAGACACGCGTAGGCGAAATCAGACAACCGCTTGGCGATCCCCGATTTGTTGATCAAATCCCCAGTGAGAATAAAGAGCGGCATCGCCATCAGCGCAAAGCCGTCTTTGAACACGTTCAAAAGCTCAGCGCCCGTATTGTCGAGCGTCAGGTCCAGCACAAAGCTACACCCAACCACCCAGTAAAAGATGATCAGCAGGACGGGCGTGCCCATCATGAACAAAAACGTCACCGCCAATGAGATGAGTGTGATCCAGGTTCCATCAGTCATTACGAGTCTCCCCCGATCACCGCTTGTTGCATCAATTCATCGCCGTTTCTGTATTTGGCAAAGTCTTCCAACACATTCTCCAAGGCCCGCGCGGCCAGCAGCGTAAAGCACACCGGCATCGTGATCAGGAACCACCAGCGCATCACATCATCTGTCCCCAGAACAATGGCAAAGTTATCATAGGTGTTCACCGTCACCCGCGACGTTGTTGTCACCGCGATGATGCAGAACAGCACCCACAGAACGTTATCAAAGGTCAGCCAGAACATCTGTCCCTTGCGTCCGAACTTTGATCGAAACTCAGTAAAGCTCAGGTGCGTACGCAGCCGCACATTAAAGGTCGCCCCATACCAGGCCATCACCATAAACAAGAGCGGCGGGATCGTGGTTGACCAGGGCACCTGCACCGAAAAGACAAAACGCTGGATCACCCCGATAAAGATAATCGCGGCCATAACGATGTAGGCATAGACCACAATCGTCCGCTCTGGCGTGCGCTCCAGCAAGATCAGAAGGACAGGGATAAACACCACCAGGGCGCGGATGTTATCCCCCGTCGCTGTGGCCATCACGGCCTGCACCGGCGGCAAGAACGCCGCTGCCAGCCCCAGAACCAACACCAGCGCGATGACCGGGTGGGTGTATTTTGTGATCGCGTACCCCAGACGGTTCTCAAGGCGCTCCGCCAACCGCTCACGATAGTAAAACAGGATCGCACCCAGCAACGTCACCGGTCCAAAAACGAACCATGCGGCGGGCGATCTGTAGGCCTGCACTGTTTTGAAAGTAATGTCGCCACCCAGTGTTGCACTGACGATGGCGTTCATATCCGTCATGATCGACATGACTGCCCCCTCCCTGATGTCACGCCGCCATCCTCCAACGGCTGCGTCGATGAAGGCCGGCCCCAAGCAGGGCCGGCCCTCTTATTCTACCACATCTGCGTGGTTTATGCCTTCCACCAGCGACGTGGCTCCACGTTTTCTGGCAGTGTGTCTGCTGGCAGCGTGCGCACGTGATCATAGATTTCCTGATACGTGTCGTGGCCACCGGACCAGCCGTTCAGACGCTCGCGCCACTCTTCCCAGAGCTGCGGCTGGAACTCAGGTGAACACATCTCTTCACACTTCTTCAGTTCCGCATCGGACAAGAACGCGTTGCGCACGTTGTTCTGCGCAAAGATCGTGCCTGGCAGCTGTGGATCGGACTGACCCACTGTCTTGACCAGCGCCGCTTCGTTCGCGGCCTGCACGTGAACCTGTGCCAGATAGGATGATTCCATCACCGCATCCTGCAGCTCACCGCCCAGGCTATCAAAGGCAGAGGCAGACATCGCTGTGTGCTCTGTCCCGCAGAAGAAGTTCAGGTGCACGGACTGTGACACCACAGGCGACATGTTGGCATAAGCCACAGCAGAGGCCCATGTTTCCGCACCATCGATCAGACCCTGCTTGAGACCATCAAGCGTCTCTTCCCAGGCCACAGGCACAGGGTTCAGGTTCATCGCGGTCATAGCGATCCGGCCCAGCTGCGTGCCGGTCACACGGTTTTTGGTGCCAAACAGCTGCTCAACTGAGGTGACGGTAGGCTTGTCTTCCCACGCCAGACCCAACTGGATGCCACGAAGTTCCGCATGGCTGAACAGGAATTTCAGACCATGACGACGCTCATATGGCTCGCGCAGCAGCTTCTGTGATTCGGGTGAGTAGAGGAAATAGTACTGATCCGCGCGGTTACGGAACATGTACGCATAGTCCAACACGTTGAGATATGGCGCACCACCCGCAGAGTTCTGCGTAGATGCCGCATAGATGTCCACGATCCCCTGCTGGGTTTTTTCCACGCAAGACACCTGACCACAGATCTGGTTGTCGCCGATGAATTCGACACGAATCTCACCATCTGTGCGGCTTTCCAGATCGCGCGCAAACTCAAGACAACCAGCGCGTTCGATCAACAGGTTACGGGCGTTAAAGCCAGCAGCCCCGAATTTGAACGTGAACTTCGCTTCTTTGGCGAAACGCTTTTCATAGGTGCTTTCAGCCGCTTTGGCCAAGTTGCCAAGGCTCATCGCGCCACCGAATGTCCCCGCCGCCAACAGCGTCGATGACATGCCGTACTGGCCCGCCAAGCGGAACAAATCGCGGCGCGAAATGCCCCGTAGTTTATCTGATACCTTCATCTTCTTCCTCCCGTTTGAAGACATTTTTCTCATTTTTGAGACCATTAGTTTCAAAAAAGGCTAGCGCAGAAACGCGCTTCTGCCTAGAATTTTCTTCAAGGGACGGGAGGATTTTACAAATGAACGCCGATTTTATCGTGGTGGGGGCTGGTTCTGCTGGCTGCGTCTTGGCCAACAGGCTGAGCGCTGATCCATCTAACAAGGTAATCCTGCTTGAGGCCGGCGGCACAGATTGGAACCCCTGGATCCACATCCCCGTTGGCTATTTCAAGACCATCCATAACCCCGCCGTGGACTGGTGCTACAAAACAGAGCCCGATCCCGGCCTGAACGGCCGCTCCATCGAATGGCCGCGCGGCAAGGTCTTGGGCGGTTCCTCCTCTCTCAACGGGTTGCTGTATGTGCGCGGGCAACCCCAGGATTATGACCGCTGGCGGCAGATGGGCAACACCGGTTGGGGCTGGGAAGACGTGCTGCCCTTGTTCAAACGCGCCGAAAACAACGAACGCGGTGCGGATGAATTCCACGGCGATCAAGGCCCGCTGTCGGTCTCTAACATGCGCATCCAACGCCCCATCACCGATGCCTGGGTCGCGGCCGCTCAGGCGGCAGGGTACAAGTTCAACCCCGATTACAACGGGGCAGAGCAAGAAGGCGTGGGCTTTTTCCAGCTGACCGCACGGAACGGGCGGCGCTGTTCCTCTGCTGTGGCCTATCTCAACCCGGTCAAAAAACGCCCCAACCTGCAAATCATCACCCACGCGCAGGTGGACAAGATCATCCTGGACGGCACCCGCGCCACCGGCATCACCTACACCGACCGCAGCAACCGGGTCCAAACCATCACCGCCAACAAAGAAATCGTGCTCAGCGGCGGTGCGATTAATTCGCCCCAGCTGCTGATGCTGTCCGGCATCGGCGATCCTGAGCAGCTGGGCGCACATGGCGTGCCCGTCGCCGCCGCGCTGCGCGGCGTGGGCAAAAACATGCAAGACCACCTGCAGGCGCGCCTGGTCTATAAATGCAATGAACCCACCCTCAATGATGAGGTATCCTCGCTCTACGGTCAGGCCCGCATTGGTCTGAAATACCTGATGTTCCGTTCTGGCCCGATGACCATGGCCGCCAGCCTGGCCACCGGCTTTATGAAAACACGGGCCGATCTGGACACCCCGGACATCCAGTTCCACGTCCAACCGCTCTCTGCAGAGAACCCCGGCAAGGGGGCGGATAAATTCTCCGCCTTCACCATGTCAGTCTGCCAACTGCGCCCCGAAAGCAAAGGAGAGATCCGCCTCACCAGCGCGGACCCCCGCGCCTATCCGGCGATCATCCCCAATTACCTGTCCACCAAAACCGATTGCGACACGATTGTTGAAGGCGTCAACATTGCCCGCCGCATCGCCCGCCACGCGCCGCTCACCTCCAAGATCTCAGAGGAATTCCGCCCCCATGCGGACCTCGATATCGAAGATTATGACGCCACGCTCGATTGGGCGCGCAACAACACCGCCTCAATTTATCACCCCACGGGGACCTGCAAAATGGGCCAGGACCAAGACGCCGTGGTCGATGCCCGCCTGCGCGTGCACGGCATCACCGGTTTGCGCGTGGCCGATTGCTCCATCATGCCCGAGATCGTCTCCGGCAACACCAACGCCCCCGCCATCATGATCGGCGAAAAAGCGAGCGATCTGATCCTGGAAGACGCCTGACCCGCCAGCTTCTGGGCTGGAGCCGCCGTCGCTTGAGCACTGACAGGCCAGGCAGCGGGCTGGGGTGCAAGACAAATCGCCGAGGGACCCAGCTTGCTGGGAGACGGCTATTTGCCTTGCGCCATAGACTGCTGGCTGGCATGGCCGGGATCAAGTGAGGGGGGCTCCAGCCCTTCTGGGATGGTGAGCCTGAGCCACCCCCTCCCCCGCGAAAAGCGCAGCGATGAGCATCCAGCCCTAGAACCCGGGTGGGAACAGCCCCGCATAAAACCACCGCAGATAGCTATAGATCGAATAAACAGGCCGCCCCGTGGCCGCCGCGATCTGGGGCGCATAGGGCACCATATTGGTGCATTCCAAAATGATCGCACCCACCTCAGGACGCGCCGCCACCATGCCCTGCGCCGCCTCCACCATTTCTACCCGCGCGGCCGCAACATCCAATGTTGTGTGGTTCTCTAAAATGGATCTGGCAAAGCAGCTCCCCTCCATCCCGCGCACCACCGCATCCTTGGGCACCCCCGCCACCGACAGATGCGCCGCCGTCAGGCTTTGTTCAGAAATCGTCAGCACACCCAGACACTGCTCCGGCTGCAACAGCGGCGCAATCTGTCCCGCCTGCTCCAAGGCGGAGGCGGCCACCGGCACACCAAGGGCAGCGACCAACCGCGGCCGGATCAGCGCCAGGAACCCACAGGTGGTCGCAATGCCCACCGCCCCTTCGGCCACCATCGCGCGGCCCTTGGCGATAAAGGCCGCCACAAAAGGCTCCATATCCTCACAAACAATCGCCTGCGGCGTGGCCCCCGGCACGACACCGTAGCGTACCGGAAACGGCCAGGTCTCAGCATTGCCCACATCCCCAAGAATGCGGGGAAACTGCGTGTCCAACATCAATATGCCCAAAGCAGGCTGCTGCGCGTCTGGCATGACTGTCCTCCTGCCCGCATCAGTGCCGCCTGCCCCGCCTTGTGACAAGTAGATTTGAATACGATGACAATTTGTAAACATTTTATTGATGTTTTCGAATTTCGGTGCATCATAACAGAAACGAGGAATCACCTATGCCTGCAATGCCCACCCACCGGACGGCCAAATGACCCGCCATGTTGCCATCATCGGCGCTGGCATCGTCGGCGTCTCTGCGGGGATCTGGCTGCGCCGGGCGGGCGTGGACGTCACAATCGTGGACCGCGGCGCGCCGGGCACGGGCACATCACACGGCAACGCAGGTGTGCTGGCGGCTTGCGCCATGGTGCCGGTGACCACCCCGGGGCTGATCCGCAAGGCGCCTGGCATGTTGATGGACGCCAACTTTCCGCTCTTCATGCGTTGGCCCTACCTGCCCAAACTCTTGCCTTGGCTGCGCAAATATCTGGCCCACGCCAATGACACCGATACCCAGCGCATCGCCCAGGGGCTGACCCACATCGTGGGCGACGCGGTCGACCAACACAAAACCCTGTGTGAGGATCTGGGCCTGGGCGATTGGGTGACCGAAAGCGATTACTGCTTTGCCTATGACACCCGCGCCGCTTTTGAGGCGGAAAGCTATGTCTGGAACCTGCGCCGCGCAGCAGGCTTCGCGCCTGAGTTGATCGAAGGCGGTGCGGTCCAAGACTATGAACCCAGCTTGGGGCCACAAACCACCTGCCTGGCAATCATGAAACACCACGGCTTCATCCGCAGCCCCGGCGGCTATGTCCAGGCCCTGGCCTGCGCCTTTACCGACATGGGCGGCACCCTCCGCGAGGCTGAGGTTAAGGACGTCACGCTGACAAACGGCTCCGTCACAGCGCTTGAAACCACCCAAGGGTCCATTCCGTGTGATGATGTGGTGCTGGCCACGGGCGTCTGGTCCAAACCACTGATGGCCAAACTGGGTATCAACGTGCCGCTGGAATCCGAGCGCGGCTATCACATCGTCTTTGAGGGCGCGACAGGCGGACCGCAGCGCCCGATCATGCTGGCCTCTGGCAAATTTGTGGCCACGCCGATGGAACAGGGCGTGCGCTGTGCAGGCATTGTGGAGTTTGGCGGGCTGGATGCTGGCCCCTCCAAAGCGCCCTTTGCGCTGCTGCGCCGCCAGGCCGCACGCGCCTTTCCGCATCTCAAAGCCACCAATGAAATCGAATGGCTGGGGCACAGGCCCGCCCCCAGCGACAGCCTGCCCCTGATCGGGCAGGTTGGACAAAGCCGGGTCTTTACCGCCTTCGGGCATCACCACATCGGCCTCACGGGGGGGCCGAAAACAGGCCGGCTGATTGCCAGCCTGATCACGGACCAGCCGGTCAATACGGACCTGGCCCCGTACCACCCGCAACGCTTTTCATAAAAGCATCGTATCCAACTGGGAGAGTACCAAATGAAAATGACATCCAAACTTATGACAGGTGCCGCAGCACTCGCCATCGCTGTGACAGGCGCGCTGCCTGCGGTTGCGGCGGAAAAATGGGACATGCCGATGGCCTATTCTGCGTCCAACTTCCACTCTGAGAACGGCGTGGCCTTTGCCGACTGCGTGCGCGCAGGCACCAGCGGTGAGATCGACATCACCGTGCACCCCGGCGGGTCGCTCTTTGCAGGCGCTGACATCAAACGCGCGATCCAGACCGGTCAGGTCCAGATCGGCGAACGTCTGATGTCCGGCCACCAGAACGAAAACGCAATCTTTGGCTTTGATTCCGTGCCCTTCCTCGCCCCCTCTTTTGACGACAGCGCCAAGCTTTTTGCCGCCGCCAAGCCCAAGATGGAAGAGCTGCTGGCAGAGCAGAACCTGACCATGCTCTATGCCGTGCCATGGCCGCCCCAGGGGCTTTATTTCAACAAAGAAGTCAACGAAGTCGCTGACATGGCGGGCCTCAAATTCCGGTCCTACAACAACGCCACCAGCCGTCTGGCTGAGCTGACAGGCATGCTGCCCGTGACGATTGAGGCGGCTGAAATCTCTCAGGCGTTTGCCACCGGCGTGGCCGATTCGATGGTGTCCTCCGGTGCCACGGGCTATGACCGCAAGGTCTGGGAAAGCCTCAGCCACTTCTACGAAGTCGACGCCTGGTTGCCTTACAACTACGTCATGGTGAACAACGACGTGTGGTCCGGTGTCTCTGACGCGAACAAGGCCGCCATCACCACCTGCGCTGAGGAAGCCGCTGCGCGCGGTCTGCAAGCCTCCAAGGATTACACCCAGTTCACCATGGACGGCCTGCGCGAAGGCGGCATGACCGTACAGCCTGCGGGTGACGCGCTGATGTCCGGCCTGCGCGAAGTGGGTGCGACCATGACGTCCGAATGGCTTGAAGCCGCAGGCGACGATGGTGCCGCCATCGTGGATGCGTTCAAAGCCTCCAACTAAACCCCAAGACCTAAGCGGCCCTCGGAGATCCGGGGGCCGCTTCACCTTCCAAGGGGGCTTCTGATGACCGCCATTCGCAAATTTCTCGATTTTCTCTACACGCTCGCTGGCGTGTTGGCCGCCTTGTGCTTAATTTCAATCCTGTCACTGATCGTGGCCCAAATGGTCGCCCGCTGGACCGGAGAGATCTTTCCAGGCGCGCCAAATTACGCAGGCTACGCCATGGCCGCGGCCTCCTTCTTTGCCTTCGCGAATGCCTTGAACCGGGGCGCGCATATCCGCGTGTCGATCTTGCTGAACGCTGTGGCCCCCGGTGCCAAACGACTGCTTGAGGTCTGGTGCTTTGGGCTGGCCGCTGCCATCGCGTGGTATTTCACCTACTACGCCTATTGGTTCGTCTACTGGTCGTGGAAGTTCAAAGAGGTCAGCCAAGGCCAGGACGCCATCCACCTGTGGATCCCCCAATCGGTGATGGTGGTGGGCGGCGCGCTCTTGGCGATCGCACTCACGGACAACTTCTTGCACGTCCTTTTCAAAGGCGAACACCGCATCGTCAAAGACACCGTTGAGAGCCAGGAGATCTGACCGATGACCGAACTTTATGCCATCATCCTCTTTCTTTTCGTGCTGTTTTTGTTGCTGGGCACCGGCGTCTGGGTTGGCCTGGCACTCATGGGCGTGGCCTGGGTCGGGATGGAACTTTTCACCACCCGCCCTGTCGGCGACACGATGATCACAACGATCTGGGCCTCCTCCTCCAGCTGGACGCTGACGGCGCTGCCGCTCTTTATCTGGATGGGCGAAATCCTCTATCGTACCCGGCTGTCTGAGGACATGTTCAAAGGCCTCTCACCCTGGCTGGCCCGCCTGCCCGGCGGTCTGGTGCATACCAACATCGTGTCCTGCACGGTCTTTGCCGCGGTCTCAGGCTCCTCGGCGGCGACACTGACCACCGTGGGCAAGATGGCCATCCCAGAGCTGCGCGCGCGCAACTATCCTGAGAACATGGTGATCGGCACGCTGGCCGGGGCCGCCACGCTGGGCCTGATGATCCCACCCTCACTGGCGCTTATTGTCTACGGGGTGACCGTGAATGAAAGCATCTCAAAGCTGTTCTTTGCGGGCGTCTTTCCGGGCTTGGTGCTGGCGGGCATGTTCATGGCCTACGTCGCCATCGTCAGCGTCACCTCCAAGGAATGGAACCCCACCGTTGAACGCGGGATGAGCTTTGGCGAAAAGCTTGCCAACTCCCGCTTCCTGCTGCCGGTCTTTGGCCTGATCATCGTGGTTATCGGCTCCATGTACGCGGGCCTTGCGACCGCAACCGAAGCCGCCGCCATCGGCGTGATCGGCGCGCTGGTGCTGGCCGCGATGCAGCGGTCGCTGACCTGGGACAGCTTCCGCGCCTCACTGATGGGGGCCACGCGCACCTCTGCGATGATCGCGCTGATCCTGGCAGGTGCGGCATTCCTGAAACTGTCGATGGGCTTTACCGGCCTGCCCCGGTCCCTGGCCGATGGCATCGCCGCGATGGAGCTGACACGCTTTGAGCTGCTGATGGCGCTGCTGGTCTTCTACATCATCCTCGGCATGTTCCTCGATGGCATCTCAGCCATCGTGCTTACGATGGCGGTGGTGGAACCCATGGTGCGGGATGCGGGCATTGATCTGATCTGGTTCGGCATCTTTGTGGTTGTCGTGATTGAGATGGCCCAGATCACGCCCCCCATCGGCTTTAACCTCTTTGTGTTGCAAGGCATGACCGATCACGAGATGGGCTATATCACCAAAGCCGCCCTGCCGATGTTTGGCATCATGGTGCTGATGACCTTTGTGCTGATCTGGTTCCCCGAGATCGCCACATGGCTGCCCAACAACATGCGCGCAGGACCCGGGTAAGGATCATGGCCGATGAGACGTCTACTTTGGCTGGCCTCAGATCACGCGCGCCTGTGCCTGATCATCGGGCTGGCAGCGGGGCTGGCGTTGCCCGGTCTGGCCGCCGCCATGGTGCCCTGGCTGCCGCATATGGTGGCGCTGCTGCTGGGCACAACCGCCCTGCGGATCGGACACCGCGCGGCACTGGGGGCCTTGGGCGATCTACGCTGGGGCGTGGCGGCGGTGGCCACTTTGCAGATGGCGCTGCCCTTGGGCCTCTGGGCGCTGCTGGCGGGTGCCGGTCTGGAACAGACACCCGCCGCCTTGGCGATCATTTTGACCGCTGCGGCACCCGCCATCACCGGCTCGGTCAACCTGGCGCTGATCATGCGTCTGGATGCGGGGCGTATGATGCAGATCTTGGTGCTGGGCACCGCGGCCTTTCCGCTGACGGTGCTGCCGGTCTTGGCCGTGCTGCCGCAGCTGGGCCCCGCAGGCGACGTCATCTTTGCCGCGCTCAAACTGCTGGCGGTGATTGGCTTGGCCAGCGGCGCGGGCTTTGCCCTGCGCGCCTGGTGCTTTCCGGCCCCATCCGAGGATCAGATCAAAGCGCTCGACGGTCTGTCGGTGCTGACCTTTGCGATCATCGTGGTGGGCCTGATGGCCGCACTTACCCCCGCGCTGCTGAGCGACCCGTGGCAAGTTGCGCAATGGGCGCTGCTGGCCTTTGGCATCAGCTATCTGTTGCAACTTGTGGCCCTGGTCGCGTTAAGACGCACGCCGCTTGCCGCCCCGCTTGCATTGGCGGCTGGCAACCGCAACATCGCGATCTTTCTGGTGGCCCTGCCGCCCGAGGTAATCGCGCCCCTGATGGTCTTCATCGGCTGCTGGCAACTGCCCATGTACCTTACCCCGATCTTGCTGCCAAAACTCTATGCCTGGGCGCTCACACATGACTGATTGGCCTCAAATCCGCACCGTGGGCCTATCAGGCCTGCTGATCACCTTCGCCAGCGCCATGAGCGAGCCTGCCAACCGCGCCGCCCTCGCCTTTCGTGCCGCGGTAGAGGAACAAGCCTGGCCTGAAGTGGCCGAAACCAGCACATCTCTTGTCTCCACCTATCTGGAGATCGACTTTGCCACCACGCCCCCCGACGCGATGAAAGAGCGGCTTGAGGCGCTTTTGCACAGCCGCGATTGGTTTGCAGCCCCCCTGCCTGAGGGCCGCACGCTTTGGCATGTGCCAACGCTTTATGGCACGGATCTGGCCCCACAGCTGGAAGAGGCCGCCGCCGTCGCGGGCGTGGATCCTGACGAGGCGATCCGCCAGATCTCTACCTCGCGCGTGCGGGTGCTGACTTTGGGCTTTGCCCCCGGCCAACCCTACATGGGGGAGCTGAGTGAAACCTGGAACATCCCTCGCCAGCAGGGTCTGACCAAATCCGTGCCCGCAGGGGCGCTGATCATCGCAATCCGGCAATTGATCATCTTTACCAACGCCGCCCCCACCGGTTGGCGCCACATCGGGCAGACTGCGTTCAAAACCTTCCGCCCGGATGCAGCGATGCCTTTCACCCTGGCCCCGGGGGATGAGCTGACGTTTCCCGCGATCAGCCGCGCGGAATATGATGTCATCCTGGCCCAAGACAGCACCGGTCTGGGCGGCGCAGACCATGAGGTTTTGGCATGAGCACGCTCACCATCCTGCAAGCGGGCCCCGCCATGAGCCTGCAAGATCAGGGCCGCCCCGGCTTTCGCGCACGCGGGCTGACCGTCGGCGGTGCAGCGGACCGATTGGCTTTGGCCGAAGGCGCGGCCCTTCTGGGCCAAAGCCCCACACTGGCCGCAATTGAAATGGCAGGCAGCGGCGGCACGTTTCAGGCGGATGCCGATTTGCGCATCGCCCTGACGGGCGCGGAGATGACCGCCACCCTCGACGGGGAGCCGCTGACCTGGCATGCCAGCCACCTGCTACCCGCCGGCGCCAAGCTTGCCATCGGGGGCGCGCGGCGCGGGACCTATGGCTATCTGCACCTGGGCGGCGGTATTGATGCCCCAACGGTCATGCAGGCGCGCAGCAGCCACTTAGCAGGTGGCATCGGCACGCTGCTGACAACGGGCGAAGCCCTGCCCATCGGCCCCGACACCGGTGCCGAAACCGGCATGATCCTACGCCCCGATGACCGCTTTGACGGGGGGACCATTCGCCTTGTCGCCTCAATGCAAACCGCGGCCTTTGCCCCCGCTGACATCACCCGCTTTCAACACACCGCCTTTCGCCGTGATGCCCGTGCCAACCGAATGGGGGTGCGCATGGACTTTGACGGGAACGGCTTTGCCACCGAAGACCAGCTCAGCATCGTGTCCGAAGTGGTTGTGCCCGGCGACATCCAGATCTCAGGCGATGGCGCGCCCTATGTGCTGATGTATGAATGCCAAACCACCGGCGGCTATCCCCGGATCGGCTCTGTCCTGCCCTGTGATCTGCCGCGCGTGGCGCAGGCCCAGACCGGCGCGCCCATCCAGTTCAGCTTTGTCGAGATGGAGGAGGCGATTGCCCTGCAAACCCGCTATCTGGCTGAGCTAAAGACGCTGCCGCAAAAGGTGGTGCCGCTGGTCCGCGATCCGGCCAAGATCAAGGATCTGCTGGGCTATCAACTTATCAGCGGGGCCACCTCGGCCACCGCCAACCCCTTTGCATAGGAGACCTGCCATGCCATCCGTCGATCTGAACGCCGATATGGGCGAAAGCTTTGGCCCCTGGAGCATGGGGGATGACGCCGCGCTGTTGAACATCGTCACCTCCGCCAACATCGCCTGTGGCGGGCATGCGGGCGACGCGGATGTGATGGCCGCCACGATGACCCTGGCGCATCAAAACGGCGTGGGCATTGGCGCGCATCCGGGGTTCATGGACATCGCAGGTTTTGGCCGCAACCGCATGTCGGTGCCGCGCGGCACACTGCAAAACCAGGTGCGCTATCAGGTCGCCGCCAGCATCGGCATGGCGCGCAGCGTCGGGGCCCAGGTGCGGCACCTCAAACTGCACGGTGCCATGGCCAACATGGCGTCAGAAGATGAAGCCATGGCGCGCGATCTGTACGAAGCGGCCCTGAGCGTGGCGCCGGATCTGATTGTCATGGTGCTGGCCGCCACAGCACAGCAGGCGGCGGTTGAAAAGCTCGGTTGCGCCTGGGCCGGAGAAATCTTTGCCGACCGCGCCTACAACGATGATGCCACCTTGGTGGACCGGTCCTTGCCCGGTGCGGTCATCCATGACGCGGCCCTTGCGGGCAAACGCATGGTTGAGATGGTGCAGGCCGGGGCGATCATCACCGAAAGTGGCAAACATATTGAAACGCGGATTGATACGATCTGCCTGCATGGCGACACGGCCGAGGCCGTGGCCATCGCCGCCTCTGTGCGCAAAGAGCTGGAGGCGGCAGGGGTCAGCCTGGCGCAATTTGAAGGGCACCGGTAGGTGCATTGGGGTCGGGGGGAAATCCCTACTTAAGTGTTAAATCAGCCGTAAAGCGTTGAATCCAAATGAAACGCGGCCTCTGTCCCCGCGGGGACAGCTGCGCTTTGAGGGCGGCGGCATCACCAGCAACAGACAATACCAGACCGCAAGCGCCTAGCTTGACACATACCCCGCGACCACCTGCAACAGCTTGTAGGCCGTGCGCGCGTCGCTGCCTACCACGTCCAGGAATTCCTCAGCACCGATGCGCAAACAGGTCAGGTCAGACTTGGCGCGCATGTCCAGCGCGCGCGGCACGTTGCGGATCACCCCCAGCTCACCCACCAACTTGCCCGCCCCGGAGGTGGCAATCAGCACATCGTCGCCGTCTTCCACCGGCAACAGCAAATCGGCCTCACCCTCGACCACAAGGAACGCACCGCTTGAGGGATCATCATCTTTGTAGAACACATACTCACCCGCAGGGGCCGTGTACCAACGCGCGCCAAAGGCCAAGAGCCGCAGCTGTTTGCGGGCCAGACCGGAGAACAGATCCGTCTGCTCCAACGCACGCAGTTTGCGCGCGAGATCGGCGCTTACGGTGCTGTCCTCTTCGGCCACAACATCCCCCGCCAGCGATGACATGCGCCCCTGTTGCAGCACATATTTCGCGTCGAACACGGCATCTTCGTCAAAGCTGGGCTCCAGACTGATGATCGTCGCCCTTGGCAGCAAACCGCGCAGGCGGTCATGCAGGTTGCTGCGGGTCTCAGCGTCATAGCTGGCCAAAACGCTATCCAGCACCAGCACCTGTGGCCGCTTGATCGCGGCGCGGCTGATGGCAAGTGTTTCGGTCAAAAGCGCGGGCAGGTTGGTGCCCCCCAAGGTCAGCGGCATGTCAAAGATCAGATCAAGGACAAGCCCATCAAGCCCCGCCTCATAGAGGGCATCCACAACCACCTTGCGCAAGGCATCGCTTTGCCCGCCGACGCTTTCCGCGATCTTGCCGAACAGCGCGTTCTCCAGAACCGTCAGACCCGCAATGGGCTGGTCCTCAAGGATTGGCGTGAACACATCGCCCAGGCTTTCTTGCAGCGCGGCACCATGGGCTTTGCGAATGGCCAGCACGTTTTCGATGATCTCATCAGGGAAGGCAGAGCCGAGCTTTTCTGCGGACATCGCAAAGGTCACAGCCAGCAAGGTGGCCTTGTCCCCGATGCTCAGCTCAGTGCCCTTGCGGCGTTTGTCGCGCACGCGCACGGCCGCTTCAAACGTATCAACATCCACGCCCAACTTGCGGAAAAGCGGATGGTCGGTGCCGTCCACGCCAAAGATCTGACGCAGCAGATCAACCATATCCGTGGCCAGCTGCAGCAAATCCCCTTCGATGTTAAGAGAGGCCAGCAGCGCCATGAAATCGGTCTGCTCTTCCAGCAAGGCCGCGGTGATGCTGGTGTCAGGGGAGGCAAAGATCAGGTTGTCCGCCACAGGCAGCGCCGGATTATAAAGCGCGGGGTCCAGGAAATGGACATGCTGATCCAGCTTCGCGTCCTTCAAAAGCTCTGCCACCCGGGGGCGCAGTTGAACCAGACCTGCGGCCAACGCCGCGTTGTCTTCGGGCGCAAAGCGTTGATCAATGCCGCGCAAGAACAGCGCCTGATCAATCTGCATCCCCTTGATCAGCTCCAGCCACCAGGCCCGCAAATCAGCGTTTCCGGCACCTACTGTCCCCTCGGGGTCAATCCAGTCGATGTTCGGCTGATCGGTGCTGTTGCCCGACCGAATGCTTTCAAACGCCCTGTCGCCTTCTGCGGCATCGGGGTCAGGCTCCACCCACAAAGGCAAGGCGATGTTTTCGCCAAAGCTGCCTTGGAACATCACGGGACGCGACGATGCATAGGCGATGCGTTTGGCCACAACGCCCTGATGCAGCTCTGACAGCGCATGACCCGCATAGGTGACAGAGCCTGAGGCCGGCACAAGTTCACGCATCAACAGCTCTGAGAACGCGCGCCTGTCTTCATCGCTGGGGGCGGTGATGGCAATGCTGGTGGCAGGGGCGAAAGTGACGTCGATGTCTTCCAGCACCATGTTGCCGTCTGCATCCTGCACCCGCACGTTGTTCAGCACCACATCACCATCAAGCGATGGCATATCTTCAGGCTCCCCATCAAAGAGGTCGCGGTTGACCATGCCATGGGGTGCGAACCGCTCTGTGATGGTTTCCCAGCGCAGCGACATGTCCGCGCTTTGGTTGTAATAGGCCAATAGCTCTTTCCACGGGCTGGACAGATCCTTGTAGGCCGCCAGTGCTGCCACGAGGGCACCCACGGTCACTTCACCCGTAATCGTCAGATAGCCCCCGACGGAATAAAAGAAGAAGGGCGTCAGCTGGCTGATGAAGTTGTTGAGGAACTTCATGAAGAACTTCTTCTGGAAGATCTCAAACCGGATGCCAAAAAGGTTGCCCAACCGGTCTGAGATCATCGCCATCCGGTAACGCCAGCCGCCATTGGTGCGCAGCGTGCTGGCCCCTGCGGCCCCCTCGCCAATCTCTGCCGCCAAAGCGCGGATCTGGATCACGCGCTTTTTGTTCAGCAGATTGATCTGGCGTTGCAGTTTGGGGATCAGCCAGGCCTGCAGCGGGATCAGCGCACAGGCCGCGACGCCAAAGGCGAAGCTTTGCAAAAAGAGAAACGCCAGGATGGTGATCATCTGCCCGGCCTGCAACACAGGCTGCGCCACCGCGTCGCCCATCAGGCCGCCCATCGGCTCAGATTCAGATGTGACCATGGACACCAGC
The DNA here is from genome assembly GCF_055693825.1 of Sulfitobacter sp. GN1-4. Classification (NCBI taxonomy): domain Bacteria; kingdom Pseudomonadati; phylum Pseudomonadota; class Alphaproteobacteria; order Rhodobacterales; family Roseobacteraceae; genus Sulfitobacter; species Sulfitobacter sp. GN1-4. The sequence continues at coordinate 3,947,557 of NZ_JBVFUQ010000003.1, forward strand.
TCACCCTGGCTGGTGCGTTCAAAATAGGGCGCGGGGAACCGTTGAATGCGCCCGATCAGCTGATAGCGCAAGCGGCGCAGCAGCCGTTCGGCCAGCACACCTTTCATGGTGTTGATGCGCATCTTCATGATGCCGTGCCCCAGCACAGCCAACAAAAAGAATCCGCACAGCACCATCAGGAAACTGATCTGGTCCAGCTGGAAGCCATAGAAGTTGACCACATCCGTCCCGGCCCCGATCGCATCGTTGATGATACGTTTTGGCAACTCAAGGGTCAGGTAGAGCAGCGGAAACAGCGTCAGGGTCACCGCCAGCAGGATCAGCTGATCACGTTTGGAGTACTTCCAAATGAAGGAAAATAATGAGCGTTCGATTGGAAAGGTCCAATTCTGGGCAGAAAAAATTAATTCCCCAAAGGCTTAACAAGTGCAGGGTGCCAAAATCAAATGAATTGCGCCTCCCTGTGGATGCATTAGGGTACACCTAAAGGAGATCACTCTTTGACCCCTGGCCTTGAAACCGCGCTGATCTTGCTCGTGCTATTGCAGGTGAAACACCTGTTTGCGGATTTCTTTTTCCAGACGCAGAAAATGTTGGCTGGCCGGGATGAGTATATCCACATGGGCCGCTGCCAGCACGCCGGGCTACACGCGATCTTTTCTGTTGTCTGTTTGGTGCTGGTGGGGGCGCCCCTTGGGTTCACCTTGGTGCTCTGCGCGATTGAGGGCGTCGTGCACTACCACATCGACTGGGGCAAAGGGCGGCACGCGGCGATCAAGAAATACACGCCCACCGACGCTGGCTATTGGCGGGCGTTTGGGACAGATCAGCTTTTGCACCAGCTGACCTATGTCGTGATGGTCTGGGCCTGGGTCAAGTTCGCCGTCTAGGTGCAGAGGCCCAAGGCAACAATTAGGTTCCAAAATCGAAACAATTCTGATTCTGCGCTGGCGGCGTTGTGTGCTGCGCAACGATTGTTGCAGACGGCGGGACAACGCCCGGATTCATTGTGGCATTGTTATGCGCAATTGTGGCGATTTCGGCCAAATCGCCTGATTTTACGGGGTTTTCTTGAGTTTGAAGGGGGAATTCTGGCAATTTCGCGTCACGGGGCGCTGCTAATACAAATTCAATTTCGAACCTAATGTCTGCCGAGGTTTGCCGTTAATGACAGTACTGAGTCTTTTGAACCTGAAGAAAACCGGGCAGATCGTCTCTGCCGATATGTTCGGCGCGAACGCGGTTTTTGAGGGCACAAATTCAGGCACTCCAACCCCCGCTTATGAAGCCACCGCACAGGCGCTTGGAACGCAGAACATCCGCTTTGGCGGTGGGCAGGCCGATCTGGATCCGGCCAAGCCCAATGCCGCCGGTGACCTGCCAGAGGATGGCGTGAGCGCGATCAACATTGTCGACATGCCCGGCGGTCAGCTGCGCGCCGAAGTCGTGAACTTTCTGGAATGGTGTCAGGCGCAAACGGCGGCGGGCCACCCCACAAAAGCGACGCTGATCATCCCCACCAAACATCTGAGCGCTGAGGACTATGCGGGCTTTGCCTCGCAGATTGAAACCTTTGCCCAGACGGTGATGGCTGAATACGGCGATGTGATTGCTGCCTTTCAAATGGGCAACGAATACTGGGAAATGGGCGAAACCGCCTATGGCATCAAAGCCTCCATCGGGGCAGAAGCGCTGGAGCTGGGGATGCAGGCGGCGGGTTACGGACCCGAGGCGCAGCCCGATATCCTGGTGCAGATGGGCACACCGGGGAATCAAGGATCAGAGTTTCCCGCCATCAAAGGCGTGTCCAACCATGCCGCCCGGACCGTGGAGGCCAACCAGCAGATCATTGACCAGCTCAGTGATGCGGCCCGCGATGCGATAGATGGCGTGACGGAGCATTACTATTACAACGAAACCAGCTTTGAGCTGGCCGCGCAGGACGACAACATCAAAAACATTGGCAAAGATTATCAGGTTTGGGCCGGTAATTTTGACAAAGAACTGGATCTGCACATCACCGAGTGGAACGTGAAAACCACGGCCACGCAGCAGCACGGGATTGTCGCCGCCTCCAGCGTGATCAACCAAGTTGAGAACATGGTTGAGCTGGGTGTGGACGGCGCACATGTCTGGACGTTTGACTATCATTCCCGCACGGCGCTGACGCTTGTGTCAGATGAGGGACCGCGCCTGGATGACGCGGGCCGGTTGACCAACTCTGCTCAGGGGGCCGCATTTGATCTGATGTCCGCCTCTTTGCCCGGCGCTGAGCTGATTGAGGCGTCGTTCAGTGACGGCGTGCCAGGCGTTTCGTTCAGCAGCTACGCCACAGAAAACGAAATCATCTTTTATATTTATTCACGAAATACGGACACAACATCGTTCACAATTGATCTTTCTACCAAACTGCCGAATCGCTCGGTTGAGGGTGTGAAGATCGCATTGGATGCCGACACATCCAACGGGAAGCAGTGGTTGGTCGGCGTGGATGCAGAAAGCATCGAAATCGACGGAGGAGCATATTTTTACAATGAACATGATGTCGATGTGACCCTGACAGATCTCTTGTTCGAAAACGCGAGCGAGATAGACCTTATGCTGAACCCTTTCGAAGTGGTGGAACTCAAACTGGATTTGGATGTGAACGTGGATGTCGATCTGGATATCAATCTGGGCGGCATCCCCATTGCGGTTGAGGATCCGCCAGCAGATGTACCGGATGGTGATATGAAGGATGACGTCCCGGTAACGGACGACACGCCAGACAAAGAACCGGATGAAGACATCACCGACGGAGCGCCAACCGAACCAACAGGCGAACTGATCACGTCGGACAAACACTATATCCTTGGCACCAGTGTGGATGACCTCATCGCCTGGACCGAAAACGTTGTCTATATCGACGCCGGTGATGGCGTGGATACGGTGTTTGCCGACGCCATGGGCGAAGACGCGACGTTCAAGATTGACGGTCTTGGCAAAGCGGTGATGTCCCTAGCGGGCACCGATGCGCAGGTGACGTTGAACAACGTGGAACGCATCGTCTTTAACGACGGTGTGCTGGCGGCTGATGTGGAAGGCAACGCCGGTCAGGCGTACCGCCTTTATGAAGCCAGCTTTAACCGCACGCCGGATGAGGCGGGGCTGGAGTTCTGGGTCAAACAACTCGACAGCGGGGATTTCACGTTGGTTGAGATTGCCGATCACTTCCTCACCTCAGATGAGTTTGCGGAAACCTACGGCAAAAAAGACGATCTGAGCGACAACGCCTATCTTGATCTGCTTTATCAGAACGTGCTGGACCGGGATCCTGATCAGGCGGGCTATGCGTTTTGGAGCGATCAGCAAAAGAACGATTTCTCCCGCGAAGAGATGCTGGTGCATTTCTCTGAAAGCTCTGAGAACAAGGCCAACGTTGCCCCAGCCATCGATGATGGCATTTGGTACGGGTGAGAAATGATGCGGGTGTTCGCGCTTTGGGGCGCGGACACCTGAACCCTTGATGCTCTTGCGCCATCGCTGGGACCCGCAGATGGGGCCCCAAGAAACGCCAGGCGCCAGACAGGCCACTTGCACACCCCTCAGCTGTCCAAGGTTAGGGTAACCTTGTCCCCGGCAAAAAACGTGCGCCCAAATTCAACCGGTGTGCCCGCCGCATCCACGTTGACACCCGTGGAGCGCAACACCGGATCGCCCTCTTGTACCTGCAGGTGAAGCGCTTGGCTCGCATCTGCGCGGGTGGCCGTGAGCCTGGTGGAACTGCGCATAAAATCCGCCACGCCGACCAGGTCCAGCGCTTGGGTCACCCCCCGCGTTTGCGCCAGCGCCTCTGCGATACCGGGAAGGCGGTCTTGGGGGAAAACGCTTTCAAAGATGGCGATGGGCTGGCCGTCGGCCAGAGACAAGCCGTGATAGGCGCAGACGGGCGCGCCCTGTGAAATGGCAAGCGCCTGCGCCTCTCCCTGCGATGCGGCGCGGCATTCAATCGCCAGCACCTGCTTTTGCGGACGGCGCCCTGCGGCCAGCAGGTTTTCGTGAAACCGCACCCGTTGGCCAATGGCGTAATCCGTAGGTGTGGCGGCCACAAAGGCACCCGCACCGCGCCGGGTACGCACCAGATTTTCCTCAACCAATTTTGACAGCGCATGGCGCACAGTGTGGCGGTTCACGCCGAAACGCTCCGCCAACGCAGCCTCTGTCGGCAGTTTGTCCCCCGGCTGATACCGCCCTTCGCTGATCTCACTGCGCAGAGCGTTCGCGATGGCCAACCAGACAGGTGTTTTGGGGCGTTGGGCAGAGGGCATAGGCAGCATCTTTGCGAATGGGGGTGGGCAGCGGGCCGGGGTGTCGTTAAGATATGTATAGTTGTATAGTATTTCCCAAAGTTGTCGAGATGAAAGCCCCCACGCCCCCTTGTTCAACCCCGTGCCTGCCCAACAGGCCGCAACCACCGACCGCGCTGCATGAACGCGGGGCGGCTTATCGCGGTGGTCGGCCCCTCTGGCGTGGGCAAAGACAGCGTGATGACCGCCATCGCGCAGCGCCTGCCCCAGATCCGGTTGGTGCGGCGGGTGATCACGCGGCCTGCGGGCCTGGCGGGCGAGCGCTATGACGCCACCACGCCTGAGGCCTTTGAAACGCAGATCGCCCAAGGCGCGTTTTGTCTGCATTGGGACGCCCACGGTCTGCGCTATGGCATTCCGCACGCGGTGCTGACGGATGTGCAGGCGGGCCGCGACTGTATGGTCAACTTCTCCCGCAGCGCGCTTGTGGCTGCTGACCGGCAGTTTCCACATCTGATCGTGCTCAGCATCACGGCCGATGCAAAAGTGTTGGCCGAACGGCTAAAGGCGCGGGGCAGAGAGAGCGCAAAAGAGATCGCCCAGCGACTGGCAAAAGCGGATCAACCTTTGCCAGCGGGGTTGGACGTGATCACGCTGCCCAACACCGGCGCATTGGACGAAACGGTCGATAGGGCCGTGCAGGCCCTGCGCATCAAAGAGGTGCCCGGATGAGACTGATAAAACACCCAACGGCTCAGGAGTTGCTGACATGAACACCCCTCTCTACCTCTCGGGGCTGTTGGCACGCTGCAGCTGGCCAATGCGCAACTTGTCCTGCCCGATCAGGTGATCACCGGGCGTATGACCATCCAAAACGGCATCATCACCGAGATGACCGCCAGCGATGATGTCCCGCCGGGCGCGGTGGATTGCGCGGGGGATTACGTCATGCCGGGCCTCATTGAGCTGCACACCGACAATCTGGAACGCCATATTGAGCCGCGCCCGTCGGTGGATTGGCCCCATGCCTCAGCGCTTTTGTCCCATGACGCTGAGCTTGCCTCTGTCGGGATCACAACCGTCTTTGATGCGCTGCGGGTCGGGTCCATCCATGGCGGCAAGGGGCGCTATACCCCCTATGCCCGCAGCCTGGCGGATGAGCTGTTGCAGATGCGCGCGGCGGGCCATTTCAAGATCAGCCATTTCCTGCATCTGCGCGCAGAAATCTGTTCTGAAACCTTGATGGAGGAGCTGGCGCAATTCGGCGCAGACGACCGCATTGGCATCGTCAGCCTGATGGATCACACGCCGGGGCAGCGGCAGTTTACGGATCTGGAGCGGCTCAAATCCTATATCGCCAAACGGCGCGGGATGGATGCGCAGGATTTTATTGACCATGTGGCCCGGCTGAAAAAACTACAGGCCAAGAACGGTGCCCGGCACGAAGCCGCAGCGGTGGCCGAGGCGGCGCGTCTGGGTGCCGTGCTGTGCAGCCACGACGACACGACGGTGGCCCATGTCGAAACCTCGTGCCGCAACGGGGTTGGCTTTGCCGAATTCCCAACAACCTTTGAGGCCGCACAGGCCTGTCAGGACAGGGGCATCGCGGTGATGATGGGCGCGCCAAACTTGATCCGTGGGGCATCCCATTCCGGCAATGTCGCAGCGCAGGATCTTGCCGACGCGGGTCTGTTGCACATCATATCCTCAGACTATGTGCCGTCGGCCTTGCTGATGTCAGCCTTTCATCTGGCCGATACCTTTGGGGATCTGCCGCGGGCTGTGGCCTGCGTGACGGCCACGCCTGCGCGCGTGTCCGGGATGACAGATCGGGGGCAATTGGCAGAGGGGCTGCGCGGTGATGTGATCCGCGTGGGCTTGGCCGGCAACGCCCCACAGGTGCGCGGCGTCTGGTGCAACGGCGTGCGGGTCAGCTAGCCGCCCAACAGCAGCTTACCGCAGGAGTTCAGATGCGCGGTCGCGGTCATGCGGGCCATCTGAGCGTTCTTGGCGTTTTCGTGAAAGGTCGCGATTTGCAAAAGACGGGCATGGGCGTGCTTGGCCTCAATCCGGCGGTGCAAGACCTTGCGCCCCTGCCCTTCGGCCATCGTGCTTTCCACAAGGCCAACAAAGGCCAGACGTTGACCTGCAAAATCTGCCGCCCGGTCCGAGCCGATCAGCCAGGCATGCTCCATCTCAGCTGAATAGCGGCCAGCGCAACTGGCAAAAACATCCGTGATGGTGCCTGACGCCAACACTGACCCCGCACCGAAGATGGACAAAACGCCCGCACAAAGGAGTGTTTTCATTCCGCTCATGTTTTCAGCTTTGGTCCTGATTTTGCGCCCGTCAAGCATGCAGTTTGAAAACATGTGTGACAGGCGTGCCAAGTGTGGCGGCTTTGCCCAAGCGCGCCACAGGATGTAGAGGGCAGAAAACAGGCCCTTTGCCAGGTTTCGCGCCCCGAACAGGCCCCGTTTGGTGGAAATCCGATTTTTCTGTGCAGGCCGCCTGCGATTGTGATTGTTTGGCGCAAGTGATCTTTTCCGCCGCAATGGGCTGCCATGACTGACCAATCAAAATCCTTTGGCCTGCGCCTGACAGCACTGGTGCGGCAAATCTATCCTGAGCTGGATGCAGATATCCTGGCCAGCCAGATCATGGACGCCTTTTGGCCCCAAGGCATAAAACGCCGCAAACTGGGGCGCAAGCCGGGCAATTCGCTGTGGTCTGAACAGGACGCGCTGCTGATCAGCTATGGCAATTCAATCCAGGACGGCGCGCACAAACCGCTGGATTTGTTGCACGACTTTCTGCTGACCCACCTGAAAGGTGTGGTGAACGGCGTTCATATCCTACCGTTCTTTCCCTTCACATCCGACGACGGCTTTGCCGTGTCTGATTTCCGTACGGTGAACCCGCAGCTGGGCGATTGGGCGGACATCAACCGGATTGGGGACGCGTTCCACCTGATGTCTGATCTGGTACTCAACCACGTCTCAAGCCAGGGGGCATGGTTCAACGCCTACCGGCAGGGGCAGGCCCCCTATGACAAGTTCTTCTTTGAGGCCACGCCTCAGGATGATCTGAGCATGGTCGTCCGCCCCCGCACCACGCCCCTGTTACAAGAGGTTGAGACCGCGAAGGGCCCCCGCCATGTCTGGTGCACCTTTAGTCATGATCAGATCGACCTAGATTTCCGCAACCCCGAAGTGCTGTTGGAATTCCTGCGCATCATCCGGCTGCATGTGGACAACCAGGTGCGCATCATCCGTTTGGATGCGGTCGCGTTTTTGTGGAAAGAGGTGGGGTCGCCGTCGATCCACCTGCCGCAAACCCATGCGATCATTCAGCTGATGCGCCTGCTGTGTGACTACGCAACTGAGACGATCATCCTGCTGACCGAAACCAATGTGCCCAAGGCCGAAAACCTCAGCTATTTTGGCAACCGGAACGAGGCGCATGCGATCTATAACTTCCCACTGCCGCCGCTGATCTTGCACGCGATGATGTCCGGCTCTGCCCGGCATCTGCGGCGCTGGCAAAGCGGAATGCCGCCCGCGCAATTGGGCTGCGCCTATCTCAACTTCACCGCCAGCCATGACGGGATCGGGATGCGCCCGGCCGAAGGGCTGCTGCCTGAGGATGAAAAGGAACAGATGATCCAGACGGTGCGCGATCTGGGCGGGCTGGTGTCGATGCGGGCGCTGCCGGGCGGGGGCGAGGCCCCTTATGAACTGAACACCACTTTCTTTGACGCCTGCGGACGCACCTTCAAAGGCGAGGATGCGCATCATCTGGCGCGCTTTATCTGTTCGCAGACGATTGTGATGTCGCTGGAGGGGATCCCGGCCTTCTACATCCATTCGCTGCTGGCCACACCAAACGATCACGCCTCTGTCGAAAAGCGCGGCATGAACCGCGCGATCAACCGCCACCGCTGGGATTACACCGACCTGCGCGCACGGCTTCAGGATGCAACGACGGATCAGGCAAAGGTGCTTGGCGCGCTGTCAGAACGGCTGCGCATCCGCGCGCAACAGCCCGCGTTCCATCCCAATGCCACGCAGTTTACGCTGACCCTGGTGGATGAAATCCACGGGGTCTGGCGGCAAAGCCTGGACCGGCATCAATCCATCTTTGCCCTACACAACGTCAGCGATCAGACGGTGATGGTGGACCCGCTGTCGATGAACCTGATCGATGACGAACACTGGGTTGACCTGCTCAGCGGGGAGGTGATTGACGCCACCAAAGCCGCCTTTGAAATGGCCCCCTACCAGTGTCGCTGGATCACCAACCGGGCCTAGCTGAACTCCGCCTCATCCTTATGGGCTGCGTCATGCAGGTTCAGCAGAAAATCGGGGTCTGCGGAATGAACGCGGTTCCAGGTCGGGATAAAGGGCGTCTCATGCGGGTTGTCCAAAAACACCTGGCCTGCGCGCATGATGTTTTCGGCAAAAAGCTCAATGGAGCGTTCTTCCTTGTGCCGGTCAATCGACAGCCCGTTCATTTGGGCATCGTTGTAGTACGCCTCCAATAAATCAAGCGCGCTGCGGTAATAGGTGGCCTTGAGCGTGCGGAACATGTTGTGGGTGAAAACCGTGCCGTCCGCCGCCAGCTTGCGAAAGATCGCTTTGCAGATGTCCGTGGACATCCGGCTAAGCCCGGTGTTGGCATCCTCAACGCTCAGCTCTTGGTGTTTGTGGTCATAGCTGTCGGCAATCTCCACCTGGCACACCGCCTTGGGGGCCAGGTTGCGCCAGGCCTCAGACAGCACGCCAATCTCCAGCCCCCAATCAGAGGGGATACGCAGATCCGGCAGGATCGCGGTGCGCATCGCAAATTCGCCCGACAGCGGGTAGCGGAAGCTGCGCAGGTAATCGAGGTAATCGCGGTCGCCGATCACCCGTTTCAAGGCAATCAACAAAGGGCTCACCAACAGCCGCGTGACCCGGCCATTCAGCTTGTTTTCGCCAACGCGCGGATAAAACCCTTTGGCCACCTGATAGGGGAAATTCGGGTTCACCACCGGATAGACCAGCCGCGCCAGCATTTCATTGGTGTAGGTCAGGATATCGCAATCATGGATCGCCATCACCGCGCTGTCTGAACAGCTGATCAGATAGCCAAGCGAGGACCAGACGTTCTTGCCCTTGCCCTGCTCTGCCGGGGCCAGACCCATCTGCTCCAGCCGCGCGCCCAGCTCAAGCATGCGGGGGCTGTCGTTCCAGATTACGATGTGGTTCTGGTTCAGCTCGGCAAAGAACGCCTTGGCATGGCGGTACTGCGCCTCATCCGCGCGGTCCAGGCCGATGATGATGCGGTGCAGATAGGGCACCTTGCGCAGCTCTGCGAGGATGTTGGGCATCGCGTCGCCCTCCAGCTCTGAATAGAGGCAGGGCAGGATAAGAGAGATCTTGCGCGTCTGGGCAAAGACAGAAATTTCGTGGCTGAGCGCATCGGCAGATTGGGTGCGCAGGTTATGTAGGGTCGTGATATTTCCGTTTTGATGGAAATCCGCCATGTGGCTTAGCCTTTCGTGTCGTGCAGATCGCAGAGTAGTTCAAGAACAGCGCCATTCCAACCAACCGGGCCGGGCTGAGATGTCCGAAGGATGGTGCCGGTTTTTTCCCCGGTAAGGGCGGCAAAGGGGGCCGGTGGGGGTTGGCAATAATGACGCCAGTATCGGCCTTTTCCAGCATCTCAACATCATTGGGCGCATCGCCCAGCGCGATGGTCTGCCGGGGCCTGTGGGCTGCAATGATATCGTCCATCTGATCAGCTTTGGTTTTGCCAAAAGACAACGTCAAAAACCGCCCACCTTCCCGCGCAAAAACGCCCTTGGTCGCGAGCATTTGCAGAAACGTCTGCTTGTCTTGGGGCGTGCCGTGCCATGTGCCAGGCTCCGAAAACTGCCGCGTCTTGGCCAGCTCTGCGGCGGCGGGGGTCAGGCCTGTGATTTTTGCCACCTCACTGGCATCAAGATCACCGAACCCCGTGAAACCCGCACGCAGATCAGCGGGCAAACCGTCCAAGGCGCGGCGGATGTCTTTGTAGGGCTGATCGTTCGCACCGGTGCCCAATTGCCCGGCACCATTCTCAACGATGGCGGGCCAATCGCTCAGCCCCATTTCGGCCTGCAGCACATGCATCTCAGCGGCGGTTTTGCTGCTGGCCAGGATAACGCCCGCCCCCATCCGGCGCAGCGCGCCCAGCGCCTCAGCCGCGGCATCCCATTGATAGGTTTCATGATCCAGCAACGTGCCATCCAGATCAGAAAACACCAATAAGGGAAGGGACGGCCGCATAGCAGCTAGGGTGACCTCAGACCCATAGGATCACAAGCCCAATAGCGCAGAATGCTGATTATTCACGCAATTCTGCAGCCATCCGGGCCCGTTTATTTGGACAGCTAGCTAAGGCGGATCACCTGCCTGTCATGGGCCTGTCACGGGCAAAACAGTGACGCCAGACTTTAATGAGGGTGAATGCGTCACGCGCCTGACTGCCGAATTAAGCTATTTCTGCTCAAAATTTGCATTTCCGTTTTAACAACAGGAATAAAATGTCATATAGTGAAACCCACGTCGCGCTTAGGCCCGGCGCGTTGGATGATCAGAGTAGGACTGCACGTTGGACACCAAAATCGCCGCGCCCGATACCACCACCAAGCTGAGCCAAGACCCACACCGCGTCACCAGTGGGGAACGGGAAAAGGTCCTGGAGGTTGCGATTGGCCGGGAGGTGCGGACCTACCGCAAGCAACAGGAAATCACCGTGGCCGAATTGGCCACGTTGACGGGTTTGTCCATCGGGATGCTGTCGAAGATTGAGAACGGCAACACCTCGCCCTCACTGACCACGTTGCAGTCTTTGGCCAACGCGCTTTCCGTGCCGCTGACCAGCTTTTTCCGCCGTTTTGAAGAGCAACGCCAGGCGGTACATACCAAATCCGGCGAAGGGGTGGAGCTGGAGCGTGAGGGCACGCGCGCCAATCACCAATACAATCTGCTGGGGCACATCGGGGCCAATGCCTCGGGTGTGATCGTGGAGCCCTATCTGATCACGCTAACCGACCAATCCGATATCTTTCCCACCTTCCAGCACGGCGGGATTGAGACGATCTATATGCTCGAAGGGGCCGTTGATTACCGCCACGGTGACAAGGTCTATCCGCTACAGGCGGGCGATACGCTGTTTTTCGATGCCGACGCCCCGCATGGCCCGGAAAAGCTGATCGAGCTGCCGGCGCGCTATCTCTCAGTGATCAGCTATCCCCAAACGGCAAGCTAACGCAGCAACGCTCATAACATGTCCCAATAAAAAAAGAGCGGCGATCAGCCGCTCTTTTGCCGTGTCCTCCGCGCCGCTTATTTTTGCAGCGGCGGTTCGGTTTCAGTGTCCGGGAAAACCCCGGTGATGTTGGCAGGCCATCGTCGAACTGCGACAGGTAATCCAGCATCATCGGGCGGTTGTCGATAAAGCCCTTGTAGGTCGCCAGCTCCACCGGCAGGTCCCGCACCACCCGGTGCAAGCGCCGCCCCCACTTCGGTTTGGTCATCAGATCCTGAAAGCTGCACAGATAGCAGCGGATCGGAAAGACCAGCGCGTTGGAACGCGGCAGGCGGAAGAAGGTCTGCAATTCTACCCGCAGATGCTGTTTGGCACCGATGTTCTCGGGCGTCAGCGTGGTCTTTTGGATGCCCCATTTGTGGTAGTTCTCTGGGCTGGTGTCCAAAAGCGGGTTCACCGTCATCGTCCAGTTCAACCGCCGCGCGGGCGCACCTTGCTGGATGTTCAACAAGAACTTGAGCGCACGCTTAAAGATGCCCTTTTCATGGGCCAAAGGCACCGGCGCGTGCCATTCGAAAAAGTTCATACCAATGTCAAAATCCAGGCTCCAATCCGCCTGGGTCGTCACCATGCCCGCGTCCATCCACAGGTTATCGTCGCGCTGATCCAGCACGCAGAAATCGCCCTGAGTTTGCCGCGTGATGTATTCCATCGGCCCATAAGGCAGCGTGGTTTCATCCAGGAAAACAAAGCTGTCATCAATGCCCAACGGCTTGTTCACCCAACGCCAGTTGTTGCCGTCGCGGTGCAGCTCAAACAGATCCGGATAGTCTTCGGATTTGGAGACCATGATCAGCTCAAGCAGGTCCCAGCCCGCCAGCGTCATATGCGGCAGCGACTGGCAGCGCAGCGGGTCATCGGCCAACACCATCGCCCGGTCGCGCATTTCTGAGACGTAGTGTTCGTCTACATCAAAGCGCTTTTCATAAACCGATCCCTCAGGGCCGCCGCGGTGCTGCTCCATGTTGACCGCGTACATATAGCTGTCCTCATGAAACGGGAACGGAAAGCGGTCGATCGCCCAATCTGAGTTGCGGAAGGAATAGTCGTCCCGAAAGGTCTCATCATTAAACTGAATGGTCATGTCTCTTCCCCTCGGATTAGCGTTCTAGTTCCAGCGTCTTGCCGACAAAGCGGCTGACGCAGGGCATGATCTTGGTGCCAGCGGCACGTTCGTCCTCATCCAGCCAGTGATCGCGGTGAATGAACTCCCCGTCAAAGCTGGCTACATCGGTTTCGCATTGCCCGCAGGATCCGCCCCGGCAGAGGAAGGGCGCATCGACGCCTTCGCGCTCCAAGGCTTCCAGCAGGCTTTCATGCTCTCCCACCGTGATGGTCTTGTCGGACTGGCACAGGCGCACCTCAAACGGTTTGCCGGGCTGCGGGGCCAAGAACTCTTCTGAATGCACCGCCTCATCCGGCCAACCAGCGGCAGCGGCGGTCGCGTGCACCCAGTCGATCATGCCCGCAGGGCCGCAAACATAGGTGTGCGTGCCCAAGGGCTGGCCGTCTAACAGACCCTCCAGATCAATCGCCTGGTTTTGATCGTCATAATAGATGTGGACCTTGTTGGGGTACTTGTAGCTCAGCACATCCACGTAAGACCCCAGCGCCTCTGTGCGCACGGAATAGTGCAGCTCCCAATTGCCGTTCGATTGCTCCAACTGGGCAATCATGGACATGAATGGCGTGATCCCGATGCCCCCTGCCAGAAACACATGTTTGCGCGCCCGCAAATCAAGCGAGAAAAGGTTCACCGGATAGGTGATCGTCATCTCATCGCCCACTTTCACGTTTTGGTGCATGAAAAGCGATCCGCCCCGGCCCGCATCATCGCGGCGCACAGAGATGGCATAGGTGGTCAGATCCGCAGGATCAGACATCAGCGAATAGGGGTTCAGGCGGGTGCGGTCGCCGTCTTGCATTTCAACAACCGTATGCGCCCCGCCAGAGAACGGCGGGAAAAGCGCGCCATCGCGGCGTTGGAATTCAAACCGGGTGACCAGATCATTCAAAGGCACAACAGCGCTGACGGTGACGTCGATCTTTTCGGCACCTGCTTTGGCTTTCTGAGGGGCGGCGCTCATTCGTAGATCCCCTTTGGTTCAGGAACATTTCCGGGGTCTTCGGCATCAATGCAGACCCCCTGATAGGCCGCAAGGCGGCGGGAATAATGATCGCGGACAAACAGGTTCAAACCGCAATGTCCGCAGACAAAGGGGTCTGTTTCCACGTCCTCGGTGATGCCTTTGCAATGCACACATTGCATCCGGCGCGCCACGGATCCGCGATGCTCTGTCTGGATGGCTGTGTGCGGAATGCCCGCCTGCATCGCCTCATTCTGGGCCTGCCCCATCAACCCTTCGGTCCCCGTCAGGTAGACCTGCAAGCCCATATGCGCGTCCTGCAGCACCCGGCGGATGCGTTGGACCGATGCCGCATAGCTTGGCCCCTCGTAGAATTGCGCAGGGTTCAGCGCGCGCAGCTTGTCTGCGTAATCCGTGCCGCGTGGGATGTAGATGATATGGGTCATGGCCATCAGCTCGGGCGTGGCGATGCCCATGATGGCTTCGGCCCCTTCTGCATCCGCGATCATCAGATGATGCTTGCCGGGCCGCGCCGCGAGCGTGCCGTAGACCGGGCGGCTCTTGATGGATGGCGGGAATTCAAACTTTGACATGTTTGTCCTCTTGCTGAAAACGGGCGCGCCGGTTCATCCCGACGCGCCCTGCCACGCTTAGCCTTTGGCGGCGCGGATTTTCTTTTCTTTGTCGTAGAACGGCATCTCTTCGGTGGTGCAGGCAATCTCTGTGCCGTCGCCGTTGCGCACCGTCAGGCTGACGCCGGGGGTGGCGCAGTCTTTGGGCATGCGGGCGATGCCCACGTTGTGGCCATTCAGTTCTGAGTACATGCCAAAGGTGACAACACCGATCTTTTCGCCGTCTTTCAGCAGGTCCGCACCTTCGTCTGCCGGTGTCGTGCCGTCCAGGCGCACGCCGTAGATCTTAAAGCGCTCCTTGCCCTCAAGCGCATAATGCGCCTCGGCTCCGATAAAGCCTGTTTTGCCGGGCGATACGGTAAACTCCAGCCCCAGCTCCCAGATGGTATCGCCAACGGGATCGCCGTCCGCAAAGGGATAGGTCTCAGAGTTGTCGCCGGGATAGAACAGCAGATAGCTTTCCGTGCGCAGCAGATCGAGGGTGGAGAACTGCACCGGGCGGATGCCCATGCTTTCGCCCTCGCTCAGGATGTTGTCCCACAGATGCACGGCGTCTTTGGCACGGCAGAAAATCTCATACCCCCGCTCACCGGTGTACCCGGTCCGAGAGATCATGACATCCTTGCCAAAAAGGCGCGTGTTCATGATGCCGAAGTAGGCCAGATCGCGGATACCGTCGATGTGCTTGGCCAGGAAATCCACCGCAATGGGGCCCTGTAGGGACATGTCGTGCAGATCATCGTCAAACAGCACGGCCACGTTCTTGGCCGCGGCAACGGTTGTCAGCTGCTCCATCCCGATGCCGGTGCCATGCACCACCATCCAAGAATTCACCGCGATGTGGTAGATGATGCAGTCATCCACAAACTTGCCATCCGCGTTCAGCATAGAGGCATAGGTGGAGCGGCCAGGGGCGATCTTTTCAACATTCCGCGTGGTCACACGGTCAATGACATAGGCCGCATCAGGCCCCACCAGATGCACCTTCTTCAGGCCAGAGACATCCATCAAACCCGCCTTGGTGCGGATCGCCTCATAGTCCGCTTTCGCCCGTTCCGGCGTATGGTCGTAGAACCACGCGGTCCCCATGCCGTTCCAGTCTTCCAGCTCACCACCAATCTCGGCATGGCGTTGTGCCAAAGCGGATGTTCTCCAGAGTATGGCCATGATGTCTCCCCTTTTAATTTGAGTCTTTGTTGCCGGTATGAAGCCCCACGCCCCATCGAAAAGCAAGAATTTGGTGCAATTTTTTTCCTATCAGGCAATTTTTCGCAGCGAAAAAGGGGCCGCCCCATCGGACGGCCCCTTTTCTGTGCAGTTGGTCCAGGCCCTTGGGGCCAGGGATCACTTGAACTTGGTGTACTTCTTGCTTTCAGCAATCTGCCCGGCGGCCAGGGCCACGATGCAGATGATGATGGCGATCAGGGAAAACATTCCCTGCATCCCGCTACCATAGCCGGTGGAGATCACTTCGGTGACCCCATCCCAGCTGCCGACCTCATATGGAAAACCCATGGTGTGTCCTTTCTCTTGTCTTATTCAGCAGCCGGTGCAGAGGCTGCGATACCCTCTGGATAGGCTTGTGCTGGTACTTTGACGGTATCAAGACCTGCGATCTCAGCGGCTTCTGGCACCCGTAACATCCCCAGCATCTTGAGGACAAAGGATGTCACCCAACCGGTAATCAGACCGATTGCGATGAAGACAACTGCCCCGACAAGCTGGCCAACAAAGCTCACCGTTGGCACGCCCTCTGGCCCCAAGGCCGCAGGATAGCCGCTAGCGAAGATGCCCAGCATCAACATGCCAAAGATACCGATGGTCCCGTGCACGGTGACCGCGCCCACCGCATCGTCGATGCCGCGGTTCTCAAGGAAGGTCGCACAAGGCTTGAGGATCAGACCGGCAACGATCGCGATGATGAAGGTCAGCGCAGGCCAGTAGATATCCAGACCGGAGGCCACAGAGATGATCCCTGCCAAAGCGCCCGACATCATCCAGAACGGATCGCGGGTTGCGACCCATGCGCCGATGATGCCACCGGCAATCGCCATCAGGATGTTGAAGGCCAATGCGCCCAAGTTGGTAGGTGTGCCGTAGATCGTGGTAAAGTTTGCACCCCACGACCATGCCTCACCCCCGACAACCAGACAGGCCATCAAGAAGCCCCAGAAGCCGACGATGATCAGCATCAGACCGGTTGCAGTGAAGGGCATGTTGTGACCCGCCAGCTCATTGGCGGTGCCATCGGCGTTAAATTTGCCGATACGTGGGCCCAGGTTGATCAGAACGCCCAGCGCAAAGAAGGCCGCGACCGCGTGCACCAGACCGGCGGCACCAAAGTCATGCACGCCCCACTGAGTGACCAGCCAGCCGTCCGCGTGCCAGCCCCAAGCGGCTGCCAGCGTCCATGAGAAACCGCCCAGCACGATGGCGCAGATCACAAAACCAACCGTCTGAATGCGCTCAATGACCGCACCTGACATGATCGAAGCGGTGGTGGCCGCAAAGAGCGTGAACGCCCCCCAGAACACGCCATCAATCTGGTCCGCAAGGTTTGGCCCCATGTAGGCGGTGCTTTCCCCCCACGCCAGCGCGATGCTGTTGGCGTATCCCGCACCAGAGATGCCGTTGGCACCCTCTGCAAGCGAGAAGCCTGTGGGAAACGCCCAATAGACCCACCAGCCAAAGAAGTAGAAGGCTGGGATCACAAAGGCGAAGGCCAGGATGTTCTTCACCCCAGAGGACAAAGCATTCTTTGCCCGTGAGGCGCCCATTTCATAGGCCAAAAAGCCCGCGTGGATGATGATCATCAGCGGGATGGTGATATAATAGTATGTCTCTGCGAACATGGTGTTCGTCAGGTTGCCCTTCGCCTCTATTGCGGCGACCTGGGCTGCCAATTCAGCAAGTTGTTCTTCCACGTTAATCCCCCGTGTCGGACTGGTCGTTGTCTTTGCCCAAGCCACGTTTGTCGTCTTTTGTTGGCTTAGGATGGGCAAACTGAAACACGCAGGCGGGCGTCTGGCTACAAGTTTTTTGCCTTTGGGGAAAAAAAGTTTCCCCGTTGTTGAGCATAGAAAGTTTTGGTGCTAGCGTTTGAGTCGGACAACTGACAACTCTCGGGGAGGTCTTGAACGATGTGTGGGATTGTTGGTCTTTTTCTAAAAGACGCTTCACTTGAACCCTCTCTGGGGGACATGCTGACGGATATGCTGATCACAATGACAGATCGCGGACCCGACAGTGCGGGCATTGCGATTTATGGATCAGAAACAGATGGTTATGCCAAGCTGACAGTGCAATCAGATACGCCAGATCTGGCGTTTTCTGGGCTGGATGAGGCACTGGGCAAAGTGCTTTCTGCGCCAGTTTCCATGCGCACCAAAGACACCCATGCGGTGCTGGAAATGCCCGCTGATATGGTGGCCAAAGCGCGCACCGCTTTGGGCGACATCGCACCCGGCATTCGGGTCATGGGACACGGCGAAACGCTCGAGATCTACAAAGAGGTCGGTCTGCCTAAAAATGTGGCAGAACGCTTTGAGTTGCGCAAAATGAGCGGCACCCATGGAATCGGCCACACGCGGATGGCGACCGAATCTGCTGTGACGACGATGGGGGCGCATCCGTTCAATACCGGCGTTGATCAGTGCCTTGTGCACAACGGGTCTTTGTCCAACCACAACTCCCTGCGCCGCAAACTGCGCCGCCTGGGTGTGCATATTGAGACAGAGAATGACACCGAAGTGGGTGCCGCCTATCTGACATGGAAAATGCAAACAGGCTCCACCCTGGGCGAGGCGCTGCAAAGCTCACTGGATGATCTGGATGGCTTTTTCACCTTTGTGGTCGGCACCAAGGACGGCTTTGGCGTCGTGCGCGACCCAATTGCGTGCAAGCCCGCTGTGATGGCCGAAACCGATCAATACGTCGCCTTCGGCTCAGAATACCGCGCGCTGGTCAACCTGCCCGGGATCGAACAGGCCCGCGTCTGGGAGCCAGAGCCCGCCACCGTTTACTTCTGGAGCCATAACACGGCCCCTACTGCGACAGAGAAAGCCGCATAAATGCAGACATTTGACTTGGAGGCCGAAGGGCTGCGTGCGCTCAACTCCGCACTTCACGCTCAGGCGCAGACGACAAATCAAACCGCATGGGAAATCGTCAATCCCAAAGGCAGCCACGCAATTGCCGTGGGCCTGGACGCCCCGATTGAGGTAAACGTCAAAGGCTCAACCGGCTATTACTGCGGCGGCATGAACAAACAGGCGACCGTGCATGTGCACGGCTCTGTGGGGCCGGGTGTTGCGGAAAACATGATGTCCGGCACGGTCGTCATCGAAGGCGATGCGTCACAATACGCTGGGGCCACCGGTCATGGCGGCACGCTGATCATCAAAGGCAACGCCTCATCGCGTTGCGGGATTTCGATGAAAGGCATCGACATCATCGTGCACGGCAACATCGGACATATGTCCGCCTTCATGGCGCAGTCCGGCAACCTGGTGGTCTGCGGCGATGCGGGCGAAGCCTTGGGCGACAGCCTCTACGAGGCACGGCTCTTTGTGCGCGGCTCTGTCAAAAGCCTCGGCGCGGACTGCATCGAAAAAGAGATGCGGTCAGAGCATATCGCGATCCTGGAAGAGCTGTTGGAGCGGGGCGGCTGTGACGCCAAAGCCTCTGAGTTCAAACGCTATGGCTCTGCCCGCAAGCTTTATAACTTCAACATCGACAACGCATATTAAGGAGCGCCTGATATGAAAGACGATCACAACGGCGCACCGCGGACGACGCCTATTCAATCCGCGACCTTTTCAAAGCCGATCAACGCTGAGATCCGGCGCGCCGCGGCCACCGGGATCTATGACATCCGGGGCGGTGGTGCCAAACGCAAGGTACCGCATTTCGACGACCTGCTGTTTCTGGGGGCCTCAATCTCGCGCTATCCGCTCGAAGGGTACCGTGAGAAATGCGAAACCTCTGTCACGCTTGGCACCCGGTTTGCGAAAAACCCGATTGAGCTGGATATCCCCGTGACCATCGCAGGCATGTCCTTTGGCGCGCTGTCTGGTCCCGCGAAAGAGGCTCTGGGCCGCGGTGCCACGCTGGCGGGCACCTCCACCACCACCGGTGATGGCGGCATGACTGAAGAAGAGCGCGGCCATTCCAACAAACTGGTCTATCAGTATCTGCCCAGCCGCTATGGCATGAACCCCGACGATCTGCGCCGCTGTGACGCGATTGAGATTGTGGTAGGCCAGGGCGCCAAACCCGGCGGCGGCGGCATGCTGCTGGGTCAGAAAATCTCGGACCGTGTGGCCGAGATGCGCAATCTGCCCAAGGGCATCGACCAACGCTCCGCCTGCCGGCACCCCGATTGGACCGGCCCCGATGATCTTGAGATTAAGATCCTTGAGCTGCGCGAGATCACCAATTGGGAAAAGCCGATCTACATCAAAGTGGGCGGCGCACGCCCCTACTTTGACACCACCCTGGCCGTAAAGGCCGGTGCCGATGTGGTGGTTCTGGACGGCATGCAGGGCGGCACCGCCGCCACGCAGGACGTGTTTATCGAACATGTGGGCCAGCCAATCCTGGCGTGTATCCGCGAAGCGGTCCGCGCCTTGCAGGATCTAGACATGCACCGCGAGGTGCAGCTGGTCGTCTCAGGCGGGATCCGTACAGGTGCGGATGTGGCCAAAGCGATGGCCCTGGGCGCAGACGCGGTTGCCATCGGCACCGCGGCGCTGATCGCTCTGGGGGACAACGATCCGCGCTGGGAAGCTGAATACAACGCCCTGGGCACCACCGCAGGCGCCTATGACGATTGGCACGAAGGCCAGGACCCTGCGGGCATCACCACCCAAGACCCTGAACTGATGGCGCGCTTTGATCCGCTAGAAGGCGGGCGGCGGCTGAACAACTACCTCAAGGTGATGACGCTTGAGGCGCAAACCATCGCGCGGGCCTGCGGCAAGAACCACTTGCACAACCTGGAGCCTGAAGACCTTTGCGCCCTGACCATGGAGGCCGCCGCCATGGCGCGCATTCCGCTGGCGGGCACAGATTGGTACCCCGGAAAACCCGGAACCAGCTACTAACCAAAACGAGGGCGCGGCCAGCTGGCACGCGCCCCTTTCATGTGACCAATGGGGATAATTCTATGACTACGGACCTCGCCGCCTTTGCAAAAGAAAAGGGCGTCAAATATTTCATGATCTCTTTCACGGACCTTTTTGGCGGACAGCGCGCCAAACTGGTGCCCGCCCAAGCGATCGCCGACATGCAAGAAGACGGCGCAGGCTTTGCCGGTTTCGCCACCTGGCTTGATATGACGCCAGCCCACCCTGACATGCTGGCCGTGCCGGACCCCTCCAGCGTGATCCAGCTGCCTTGGAAGCCAGAGGTGGCTTGGGTCGCAGGCAACTGCGTTATGGAAGGCCAAGACGTGGCCCAGGCCCCGCGCAACGTGCTTCGCCGCCTGATTGATGAGGCCGCCGCCGAAGGCCTGCACGTCAAAACAGGGATTGAAGCGGAATATTTCCTGCTGTCACCTGAGGGCGATCAGATCTCTGATCCTTTCGATACAGCGGCCAAGCCCTGCTATGACCAGCAGGCGGTGATGCGCCGCTATGATGTCGTGCGCGAGATTTGTGATTACATGCTGGAAATGGGCTGGGGCCCTTACCAAAACGATCATGAAGACGCGAATGGCCAGTTTGAGATGAACTGGGAATTCGACGACGTTCTCAAAACCGCCGACAAACACTCCTTCTTCAAGTTCATGACCAAAAGCGTCGCGGAAAAGCATGGCTTCCGCGCGACCTTTATGCCCAAGCCCATCGAGGGGCTGACAGGCAACGGC
The DNA here is from genome assembly GCF_055693825.1 of Sulfitobacter sp. GN1-4. NCBI lineage: Bacteria > Pseudomonadati > Pseudomonadota > Alphaproteobacteria > Rhodobacterales > Roseobacteraceae > Sulfitobacter > Sulfitobacter sp. GN1-4. Next base: position 3,968,786 of record NZ_JBVFUQ010000003.1, read on the forward strand.
TGCCACGCGCATATCTCCGTTTGGGATGCGCCCGGTGCGGCCTCCAAAACCAACGTTTTCGCAGGCGCGGGCGATGGCCCCACCGGCGAGGTAGGCCTGTCAGAGCGCGGCAAGCACTTCTTGGGCGGCATCATGAAGCACGCCTCGGCCCTGGCGGCGATTACCAACCCCACGGTCAACAGCTACAAGCGCATCAACGCACCGCGCACGATGTCCGGGGCCACATGGGCACCCAACACCGTGACCTGGACCGGCAACAACCGCACGCACATGGTGCGCGTGCCTGGCCCCGGCCGGTTTGAGCTGCGCCTGCCCGATGGGGCGGCAAACCCCTATCTGTTGCAGGCCGTGATCATCGCGGCGGGCCTGTCGGGCATCCGCTCCAAGGCGGATCCGGGCAAGCGGTATGACATCGACATGTACGCCGAAGGCCACAAGGTACGCGGCGCGCCCAAGCTGCCTTTGAACATGCTCGACGCGCTGCGCGCTTACGACAAAGACAAAGGGCTGAAAGAGGCGATGGGCGAAGAATTCTCAGCCGCCTACCTCAAGATGAAGCATCAGGAGTGGAATGATTTCACCTCCCACTTCAGCGCCTGGGAAAAAGAAAACACGCTCGACATCTAAGGCGCGGTTTTCTGCACAACATACCCCAAGTGCCCGGCCACCCGTTTGCGCCGGGCACCAGCAATAGAAAGGACAAGGAATGAAAAAACGCGTGGCAGTATTGGGCGCAGGCCCCTCGGGTCTGGCGCAACTTCGGGCCTTTCAATCCGCAGCCCAAAACGGCGAAGAAATCCCCGAAATCGTCTGCTATGAAAAGCAATCCAACTGGGGCGGCCTGTGGAACTACACCTGGCGCACGGGCCTGGATCAATACGGCGAACCCGTCCACGGCTCCATGTATCGCTATCTGTGGTCCAATGGCCCCAAAGAGGGGTTGGAATTTGCCGATTATTCATTCGAAGAGCATTTCGGCAAGCAAATCGCCTCATACCCGCCGCGCGCTGTCCTGTTTGACTACATCGAAGGCCGGGTAAAGAAAGCGGGCGTGCGCGACTGGATCAAGTTTGAGACGGCCGTGAAGGACGTGACCTTTGATGGGTCGAAATTCCACGTCACGCTGCGCGATCTGCCCAAAGATGAACATTACACCGAAGAATTTGACCATGTGATCTGCTGCACCGGTCACTTTAGCACGCCAAACGTGCCGCAGTTCGACGGGTTTGAGAAATTCCCAGTGCCGCGTTCTGCACGCTCATGATTTCCGCGACGCGGTTGAGTTCAAGGACCAGGATCTGCTGATCATCGGCACCTCCTATTCGGCTGAGGATATTGGGTCGCAGTGCTGGAAATACGGCTGCAACTCCGTGACCGTCAGCCACCGCACGGCGGCCATGGGCTATGACTGGCCCGACAACTGGCAAGAAGTGCCGCTGCTGACGCATATGGACGGCAAGACCGCACATTTCAAAGACGGCACCAGCAAAGAGGTGGACGCCGTGATCCTGTGTACGGGCTATCAGCACCACTTCCCCTTCATGGCAAATGAGCTGCGGCTGAAAACGGCGAACCGGCTCGCGACGGCGGATTTGTACAAAGGCGTGGCCTTTATCGATAACCCCGCGCTTTTCTACATCGGGATGCAGGACCAGTGGTTCACCTTCAACATGTTTGACGCACAGGCCTGGTGGGCGCGTGATGTGATCATGGGCAAGATTGATCTGCCCGACCGCGCAGCGATGGAGGCAGACGTGACAGACCGCGTCGCGCGCGAGGACGCGGGCGAGGATGATTATGACGCGATCTGGTATCAGGGCGATTACGTCAAAGAGTTGATTGATGAGACGGATTACCCCAGCTTTGATGTCGAAGGGGCCTGCAAAGCCTTCAAGGAATGGAAGGGCCACAAGAAACAAGGCATCATGACCTTCCGCGACAACGGCTATAAATCCGTGATCACCGGCACCATGGCACCCAAGCACCATACGCCGTGGAAAGAGGCGCTCGACGACAGCCTTGAGGTCTATCTGCAAAACTGATGCGTGTTCTGATCTTTCAGCACATCGCAGTAGAACCCCCCGCCGCATTTGCCCAGCATATTGCAGCGGCGGGTGACACCGCGCACATCGTGCGGTTTTTCGATGATCCCACCATCCCTGACCTCAGCGGCTTTGACATCCTGATAGTCATGGGTGGCCCCATGGACGTGTGGGAAGAACAGGCGCACCCCTCGCTTGGTCCCGAAAAGCAGGCCATCGCGGACTGGGTGCAAAAGGACCGGGGGCCTTACCTGGGGATTTGCCCGGGCCATCAACTGCTGGCCGAGGCGATGGGTGGCATCTGCGCCCGAATGGAGACCCCTGAAATCGCCGTCGCCCCTGTCACGCTCTATCCCAGCGCTCATCAGGACCCGGTCTTTGCCAGCCTCCCGCCCAAGTTTCCGGCGGTGCATTGGCACGGGGTCGAGGTGGCGCATCTGCCGCCCGGAGCAACAGTGCTGGGCGGCAGCGCGGGCTGCGTTAATCAGGCGATGCGCGCAGGCCACCGCGCCTGGGGCTGCCAATTCCACCCCGAGGTTGAGCCCGGCACCCTCACCACATGGATGCAGGACGATGGCAATCGCCAAGCGGCGGAACGGTGGCTGGGCTCCGCCCGCAAAGCGCAAGCTTTTGTCACCAAAGGTGAGGCGCAGGCCGAAGGGTTTGGCGCGCTGTCGGCAAAGCTTTATTCAGGGCTGCGCGCACAGGTCTAAGCCCCACCGCACTCACCCCAAGCTGCGGGATACATCCCCGTCGTTGACCAGGATCATCGCCACCTTGCGCAGGCTCTTGCGCAGCTTGTCTACCGCAGGCCCCTAATGGCGCATGTCCGTCAGCGCGCGGTTCATCACCGTCAGCCAATTCTCCGCATCCTCAAGACGGATCGGAACATGGGCGTGGATCTCTTTGACGTTCATGTGCCGGTGTTTTTCCAGGTAGTACTGCCGCCCCCCGCAAAACCCCGACAGAAAGTTGAACTGCTCTTGGCGCGTATGCACCAACCCATGGCCCTGCAAATGCAGGCTGAGGATATGCGCCCCTTCGGGAACGCTCTCAATCAGATCATAGAAATGCTCAACCAGCGCGCGCAACGCGTCCTCGCCGCCCAAAGCGTCAAGGACGGTCTCACTCATGACCGGGGGCGTTCTTTCTTGGGGTCATAATGCGCAAAGGGCACCACGGTCGCCGGCAGGCGTTTCTGCTGCCCATCCAACTTGCCAACCTCAAGCGCGGTCCCCACCTCAGCATGCGCCACGTCAACACGCGCCAGCGCGATGTTCTTGCCCAACAGGGGTGAGCGCATGGAGGATGTCACCTCTCCCACCTGGGCGCGGCCCACATGCAGACAATCGCCGTGATCCACGCCAACGTTGCTTTCAATATCCAGGCCCACCAGCTTGCGCATCGGATGTTCTTTGCGCCGGATCAGCGCATCGCGCCCGATAAAATCATCCGGCTTGGACTTCAGCGGCACGGTAAAACCAATGCCCGCCTCAAACGGATCGGTTTGATCGGAAAAATCGTAACCTGCAAAGATCAGACCCGCCTCAATCCGCACCATATCCAGCGCCTCAAGCCCCATTGGCTTCAGCCCATGCTCCTGGCCTACCTCCCAAATCGCATCAAAGATCTCGGTCGCGTGTTTGGGATGGCACAGCACCTCATAGCCCAGCTCACCGGTGTAGCCTGTGCGCGACAGCACAAAAGGTGCTCCGCTTTCATCGCGCAACCGCGCAGGTGTGTGCCGGAACCAGGCCAGCTGATCAATCTCGGGGTTGTGCGGGGCGGTCCAGACCAGCTTGCGCAGCAAATCGCGGCTCTCCGGTCCTTGCACCGCCACATTGTGCAGCTGATCCGTGGAAGAGCGGACCAACACTTTCAGCCCCAGCTTTTCGGCCTGTTCGCGCAGCCATTCGCCGCCATAGTCATTGCCGCCAATCCAGCGGAAGTTATCCTTGTCCAGACGGAACACTGTGCCGTCATCAATCATGCCCCCGTGCTCATAACACATGGCGGTATAAACCACGGCCCCCACCGCAAGGGTCTTCATGTTGCGGGTAAAGACATATTGGCACAGCGCCTCTGCATCGGGGCCTGTGATCTCAAACTTGCGCAAGGGCGACAGATCCAGGATCACCGCCTTTTCGCGGCAGGCGTGATATTCGGCAATCGGCCCCGCATCGGCAAAGCAATTGGCCAGCCAGTAGCCGTTGTATTCAACAAAGTTCCGCGTGTGCCGCGCAAAGCAATCGTGAAAGGCGGTTTGTTTGGTCATTTTGGGTTCCGCATCAGGGGTGGGCCGGTAGGCAACCGACCGTTGGAATGTCTCTTCGCCGCTGTAGGTGCGCACGTGAATGTCCGTGGGGTTCCAGCCATTGGCGGCTGAGGTGTCATCCGGGCAGGCAGAGCTGACACAGATCAGATCTGTGAGCGCGCGCAACAGCACATAATCGCCCGGACGGCTCCAGGGTTCATCGGCGTACATCACGCCGTGCTCATCCAGACCGGTGTTGAAGAAAAAGTTGATCGCCATCCAGCCCGCGCGGGCCGTCACCCCATGCTCAGCCAGGGCACCATTGAAGTTGTCAGAGCAGTTGACGTGACCGGGATAGCCGATGTCATCATAGTATTTCGCCGCACAGGCCAGGGCAAAAGCGTCATGCCGCCCGCAGGTGTCCTGGATCACTTCGACCAGCGGCAGCATGTCCTGATCATAGTATTTCGCATGCAGCCCCGGCATCGGATAGGCATGGCCCATCAAGGTGCGCGTGGTCGTCACATCCAACGCGTGCTCAATCCCCTTATCCAGCTTGCGCGCGCTGAAACACTGAAAATCTGTGCATTGCCGCCCATCCACATCCTGGATCTGGATATAGTCCCCTGCTTTGACAAAAAACGATGTCGCCGTGGCGGAATGCACCCGGATGTCCGCAACCGGGTCCGCCAAGGGATCGGGCAGCTCAAACCGGGCGGTTGATTTTAGCACAGCGCGTTTGATCCAGACCGTCAAAGGCGACGCGGTATCTTGCGCCTCAATGTCCATCACCCCGGTTGGGTTTGGATGCGGGGCGGCAATGATCACCACGCCCGCGCGCGCGGCAGTAAAGCTTTGCGTGTCACCGGCGGGGCTGGTGCTGTCAAAAAGGTGCAACGCCTGAGAGCGGGCCAGATCAATACCGCGCCGTTCAATCCCAAGACGCAAGGCGCGCAAAGACGGGTCATGGCCCGTCACCAGCGCCATCAGCCCCTTGGCAGGCCCCTGCGCGGTGGTGCCCAGCAAACTGGCATCCGCCTTGCCATCCGCACCGGCGCATAAAATCTCACACGGCTGCCCCCCTTCGGTGTTCACCACCCGCAGCTCATCGCCCGCTTCAATCTGAACAAGCACCGCACCACATCCTTCGACGACATAGCGTTCCGTCCCCGGCGGCAGTGAAAACACCTGCGGCTGCGTGATCAGGCTTGGCTTGGGGGGCCAGGTTGAACATCGGCATAAGGGTTATCGAGCATACTCAGATCCTCTCCAGGATGCGCATCGGGTACAATCAGATCCTATCACGCAAAATGCATCAGATTCACGGCCTTGCGCGCACGCGATTGCGCTGGCGTGATCCCGTAAAACGTCTGCACAGATTTCGTCAGGGTCGGAACAGACCCGAAACCAGTGGCCACTGCAATCTCTGCCAGCGGCAACAGCGTCTCCTGGATCAGCGCCCAGGCTTTCTTGGTCCGCAACTGTTTGTAGAACTTCCCCGGTGAGCAATCAAAAACCTCGCGGAACACCTGCTCCACCTGGCGCGATGACAGGCCAACGCGCTGCGCCAATGTGGGGATGTCCAACGGGTCTGAGATATGCGCCTCCATCAGGCGGATCACTTCGGTCACCCGGCGGTCAAACATCATGGCATTGCCGCCCAAATCCTTGGGCTGGTCCGCATCCGTCTTGCGGATCGTCGGCAGCAGCAACAGATTACCCAGCTCAGCGATTTGCGTGTCTTCCAGATAGGGTGAGATAAAGCCGATCATCAGCTCCGCTGTGCACCCCGACCCTGCCGCCGTGACCACACCGTTTGATTGCTCAGCAAGGTGTTCGGTCAGCGTGGGATAATAACCGGTTTCGCGCAGCGTTTCGACATCCCGCCAATGCGTCGTCAATTGGCCCGCCTCAGACTGCGTTGCCTTGATATAGGCCGTGGCCGCATCCGACAGCAACACAACACAGCGCGCCTGCCTTTGCATCTGCCGCAACCGGGGCATCCAGGCACCGGGGGCCGCACGGTCACCGCCGACGATGATCATCATATCGGGCTGCGGGTCTTGATCCGTGGATGCCACCGCGCGCACCATCTGGCCTGCGCGCCCTTCCACAATCCCCGCCACGTCCGACACATAGCGCATGCGAAACACATCATCGTGCAAAACGTCATTGGCCGTCTGCAACGCGTGAAACACGCTCGATACCTCAAAGCCGCAATAGCCGGGCGTCACAAAGACATCCACGCGCACGCCTTCCAGTGCGCTTTTCCTTGGGCAGCTTGATGGACCGGACAGCTTTGAAATCAGGGTCGATACGGGTCATGTGATCACATCCATTTCGGGCAGGCAGATGGGCTGAACCGGACCTGTCTTCCGCCCTGCACAGTAAGGCAGTTCTGCCAGATATGTCTTTTCAGCGCTTCCTTCACAGTCTGCATCACAGCCCTTCCCCCCACCCTGTCTGACGAGTCACTCTGATAATGACACAAATTCACCCTTGTTCAATAATTTTTCCTATCAGAATATCTTGAGCACTGCTGATCGGTGGACCTTTGCTCAAAACCCGAACGAAAAAAGGGGCCTCGCAAAGAGGCCCCCGGCACCACGGTACTCAGAAAACTGCCGTCAGGCGACGCGGGCACCCACCGGCTCAGCCGCCAGGGCCGCCGCTGATTTGCGCCACTTCAAAATGATCATCGCGGTATCTTGAATGCCCCGCACACCTAGGGCCTGCGGCAGGTCAGGCAGGCTGCACGCAAAGCTCTGTTCATCCGGCATCTGCGCCTTGGAGACCACAGAAACCGCAATCTCATCCTCCCCCGGATGCCCCGCAAAATGCGCAGCAAGCGCGGGCGCTGTGCTGACCGACATATAAAGCGTCACGGTTGTGCCGGGCACCAGTGATCTGACACAGGCAGGCGCCTGCGATCCGCTGGTTAGATGACCGGTGCTTAACACCAGCGTGTCGATCTCTGCACGCTCCGTCAGCGGTGTGGCCAAAGCCGCCGCCGCGCCACAGGCCGCCGTCACACCCGGCACAACCTCAAACGGGATGTCGCCGTCGCGCAGCGCCGTAATCTCTTCGCAGCTGCGCGCGAAAATTCCCGGATCCCCACATTTCAGCCGCACCACCCGCTGCCCGCGCTTGGCGGCATTCACCACCGTCTGCGTGATCCGCTCTTGCGGCCAGCTGTGACAGCCGGGCGCTTTGCCAACAAACACCCGCTCTGCATCGCGCCGCGCCAGCTCCAGGATCTCCGGATCAACCAAACGGTCATAGAAGATAACATCCGCCTCTTGCAGACGCTGCACGCCCCGCAGGGTGATCAAATCCTTGGCCCCGGGGCCCGCGCCAACCAGCGCCACACTGCCACCTGCTTCGGCACCAAACTCTCCCGTACGGATAGCGCTCTTGATCAGCTTGGCGGTATCGCGCTGCGCGCCTTGCGCATGCATCCGGCGCGGCAGATCGTTAAACACCCAGCGCCACAAATCGCGCCGCTTGCGCGGCCCCAGCCGCGCCGCCGCACTGTCTCGCAAACGCCCGGCCAAGGCGGCAAGGTCGCCCAGGCGCGGCTCCAGCAACTGCTCCACTTGCGTTTTGATCTGGCGGCCCAGAACCGGCGCTGTGCCTTCCGTCCCGATGGCAACAACAACCGGATCACGGTCCACAATCGACGGCGTGATCGCATCGCAAAGATCGGGCCGGTCCACCACGTTCACCACAGCCCCCGCCGCTTTGGCCAGCGCATGCAGCGCACTGTCCACGCCCGGACAGCCGGTGGCGATAAACACCAAAGCCGTCTCCGCAAAATCCGCCGCCGTAATGGCCCCGCTCTGCTGGCGCACCCGTCCCTCAGCGGCCAAAGCGGCAAGCTCGTCTTCCAAGGCGTCCGCCAGGATCACGATCTGGGCCTGGGTTTTCAGCATCAGCCGGGTCTTTTGCGCGGCCTGCTCACCGCCGCCAGCAATCACAACACGGCGGCCCGCCATTTGCAGGAACATGGGAAAGGTTTTCATGCAGCTATACTTTCGTTTTCATGCCGGCGCGCCCAAAGCGTTTGCGCCTTTTGGTGAACCTCATCGGCGCTGGCACCGGGCGTCAGCGTCCAAAGCGCCAAAGCCGTTGTTCCCAGGACCGTGGCTTGGGCAAATTCATCCTTGATATCGCCCCGCCACAGTGCCGCAGGGTCCACCAGCACCTCAGCCTCATGCAGGCGGCGGGCCTGTTGCATCAGCGGCGCAAACTGCTCTTGGATATGTGCGCCCGCGCGCAAGCCAAAGACCGTCACCGCCTTGGAGGGATGCCGCTCAAATTCGCCACCGCCACCTTTGATGATGCTCAGATCCCTCTGCCCCAGCAGCGCTGCGGCCTCGGCCTGCAGACTGCGGTAGGATGGGTGAAACACGCCCTGCACTGTCGCCTTGGCCCGCGACGGGTTCCACATCCGCAACACCGTGTTAAAGCAAGACCGCAGGCCCAGTTTGTCGCGCAAGGCCAGCAGGTCAAAAGCCTGCGGGCACAGGTCTTCCAGCTTGTCATAACGCACCAGTGGCCCGGCAAGCGCAAGCGCATCGCGCACCGATGCTACGGGGGATTGATAAGCGTTCCAGCCATGCATCGACACGGTAAAACCCGCCTGCGCCACCAACCGCGCGGACAGCAGAAAAAGCGGCGCACCCCGGCTGCGCCCCGCCGCATAGCTGGGCCAATCCAAATCCGCCCGCGGCAGCTTGTCTTTCACAAAGTCCTGCAAGGCGGCGGTGAAACCCGCGATCTCTTCGGCGACTTCGCCGCGCAACCGCAACACCATCAACAGCGCGCCCACCGCCTCAGGATCTGCCTTGCCCTGCAAGATCAGCGTCATCGCCTCATGGGCTTCGTCCAACGTCAGCGGACGGGCGCGGCCCTGGCCCCGCGCCACAATGCGGACAAAAGGGGCCAGGCTCATTCCGCAGCCATCGGCAGTTTGAGCGGCGCGATCAAGGCTGCCAGCTCTGGTTTGCAAGAGCCACAGTTGGTGCCTGCCGACGTCGCCGCCCCCAGCGCATCAACGGATGCGGCACCGCCCTCAATCGCCCGCAGCAGCGTGTTGCGGCCCACGTTAAAGCACGCGCAAACCGTCGGCCCCGGATCCGGCTGATCTGCCCCGGCGCGGCCTGCAAGGGCCACCAGCGGCGCAGTCTCTGTCCCGATCAGTTGCACCGCCAACGCACGCGACAAAACCACAGGCGTAGGCGCGGCAAAGAACAGCGCCTGCAACCGCCCCTCTTGATGCAACGCAATGCGCGTCAAGCCGGATGCGTCATCGTTCAACGAAGACACCTCCGCCGCGTCGAACCCGGTCATCTCAAGCAGTGTCTGGGTCCAATCCTCTTGGACAATCCTGCCCGCCATTTCCGCCTGCCACCCCGTCGCCGTGCGCGCAATGGCGGCATAGGGCGCCCCAAGAGAGGGTTTCTTGGCCGTCGCCAAAAATCCATACCACTTGGCCGCATAGACCTCCGCTGTCACAGCCGCGGATTTCAGCGCCGGTTGCCCAGAATAGGGATCGGTTACAGGCGCGGTGATGCTGTTGACGGTGCCACTTTTGGCGGTCTGCCGGGTCCAATGCATGGGCGCAAACATCTGCCCTGGTGCCACCCGCTCCGTGATCAGGCTGCGCAAGATCGCGCGTCCATAGACGCTCCGCACCGTCACCAGATCACCAGGTGCCGCCCCCAGCGTGGCTGCATCTTTGGGGTGAATTTCCACGTAAGGCTCCGCCAGATGCGCGCCCAGACGCGGGGCTTTTCCTGTGCGGGTCATCGTGTGCCACTGATCGCGGTTGCGCCCTGTGTTCAACGTTAAGGCGGGACGCCGGACTTGGGGTGCTGTAACGGGCATCATCTTGGCCTTGCCATCCGCATGATAGAACTGGCCGTCCGCAAAGAACCGGCGATTGTCCCGGGGCCACTGAGTTGGCACCAGCGCGGCATAATCCGCATCGGCAAAAATGCTCAGGTCCAGGTCCCGCCCAAGCGGACGCACTGCGGCGTCCAGCGCGATATATTCCGCAAACACATCCGCAGGCGTATGGTAGTTGAACTGCGCGGCAAACCCCATGCGCGCCGCCACGTCTGAGATGATCCGCCAATCGGCCCGCGCCTCGCCCGGGACCGGCAAAAACGACCGCTGACGCGAAATGCGCCGCTCTGAGTTGGTGACGGTGCCGTCCTTTTCGCCCCAGCCTGCCGCAGGCAACAGCACATCGGCCAAATCGCCCGTATCGGTCCGCGCCATGATGTCTGAAACGGCCACAAAGGGCACCTGCGCAATCGCCTGGGCCACGCCATCTGCATCCGGCATAGACACCGCCGGGTTGGTCGACATCACCCAAAGCGCTTTGATCTTGCCCTGCGCGCAAGCCTCAAACAGATCCACAGCCTTCAGGCCCGGGGTGGCACAGATCGTCGGGCTTTCCCAGAACGCCTGGACAGAGGCGCGATGCGCCGGGTTTTCGATGTCCAGATGGTTAGCCAGCATATTGGCCAGCCCGCCCACTTCGCGCCCGCCCATGGCGTTGGGCTGGCCGGTGACAGAAAACGGCCCGCACCCCGGCTTGCCAATCCGGCCGGTCGCCAGGTGGCAATTCAGGATCGCGCCCACCTTATCTGTGCCGCACTGCGATTGGTTGACCCCTTGCGAATAAACGGTGACGACCTTCTCGGTCCCGCCCCAAAGGGCATAGAACCCCTCAAGCTCAGCCTGGCTTAGCCCCGAGGCGCGCGGATCACTGGCCTGAGCCGCCGCAACGGCAGCCTCAAACCCGTTCACATGCGCCGCGACATAGGCGTCATCAACCGCCCCCCGCGCGACAAGATGGGCAAGAAGCCCATTGAAAAGCGCCACGTCCCCGTCCGGCCGCACCGCCAAATGCACATCCGCCAGCTCTGTCGTTGCGGTCTTGCGCGGATCAACGTTCACCACCCGCATCTGCGGCCTGCGCGCCTTGGCCGCCGCGATGCGTTGATGCAGCACCGGATGACACCACGCCAGGTTAGAGCCCACCAGCACAATCAGATCCGCCTCTTCCAGATCTGCATAGGTGCCGGGCACCGTATCGCTGCCAAAGGCCCGCTTGTGCCCCGCCACAGAGGACGCCATGCACAGCCGCGAATTGGTGTCGATGTTGGCCGAGCCGATGAAACCCTTCATCAGCTTGTTGGCGACATAGTAATCCTCGGTCAGCAACTGACCTGAGACGTAGAAGGCCACGCTGTCTGGCCCATGCTCTTGGACCGCCTGACTGAACTGATCCGCCACCAGATCAAGCGCACTGTCCCAATCGGCCCGCTGCCCGCGCACCTGCGGATGCAACAGCCGACCCTCCAGATCAATCGTCTCGCCCAGCGCAGAGCCTTTTGAACACAGCCGCCCGAAGTTTGCAGGATGCTCAGGATCGCCCTTGATCGTGCCATCCGCTCCGGCCAGCACGCCGCACCCTACGCCGCAGTACGGACAGGTTGTGCGCGTCAGGCTCATGCCGCTTTCCGCTGCCGCAGGAACGCTCTGTCCAACAGGATCCGGCCCCCTTCAACACGCGCCGCATAGGTGGCCACCTGCCCCTCATCCGCGCCCTGCGCCTGGCCCGTCTCAAGCGAGATTACCCAGTTGTGCAGCGGGCAGGTCACCGATTTGCCATGCACAATACCTTCGGCCAACGGCCCGGCCTTATGCGGGCAGGCATTGTCGAGGGCAAAAACCTCATCATCGCCGGTGCGAAACACCGCCACACAGCCTTCAAGCGTCTTGATCATCCGCGCCCCGCGCTGGGGCACGTCCTCTAGGGCGGCCACATCAATCCAATCGCTCATTCCGCGGCCTCCAGTTTGAAATCGGCAAGGGGTTGATAGGTCTCTGCCTGTTCCTTGGCGTGTTTGGCCCAAGGGTCATGGCGATAGATGCTCTGGCTCAGCTCAAACCGGTCCACCAGGGCGGCGCGACAGGCCAGATCATCGACCACACGTTCCTTGATCCACTCCATGCCAACCTTGGCCAGCCACTTGTAAATCCGATCAAGGTATTTCGCGTTTTCGCGGTACAGCTGCGTGATCGCCTTGATCACCAAGATCGCTTCTTCCTCGGTGGGGACCTGCACCAGCAATTCGGTCTCTTTCACGTCCATGCCAGCGGCCCCCCCGATGGAGACCTGAAAGCCTGAATCAACGCAAATCACCCCGATGTCCTTGCAGGTCGCCTCCGCGCAGTTGCGCGGGCATCCCGACACCGCCAGCTTCAGCTTATGCGGCGTCCAAGCCCCGTGCAGGGTCTTTTCCAGCTTGATGCCCAGTGCCGGTGCTGTCCTGCGTGCCAAAGCGGCAGTGGTCCGTGCCCACGCAGGTCTTTACCGTGCGCAGCCCCTTGGAATAAGCGTAGCCCGAGACCATGCCCGCGTCATTGAGGTCTTTCCAAATCGCAGGCAGATCTTCGCCTTTAACGCCCAGCAGGTCGATGCGCTGGCCACCGGTGACCTTGACCGTGGGCACCATGTATTTGTCCGCCGCATCCGCAATCGCGCGCAGCTCATCAGGGGTGGTGATCCCGCCCCACATGCGCGGCACAACTGAAAACGTGCCATCCTTTTGGATGTTGGCGTGTTTGCGTTCGTTGATGAAACGGCTTTGCGGGTCGTCTTGGTATTCCAACGGCCAATCGGCCAGCAGATAGAAATTCAGCGCCGGGCGGCAGGCGTGACAGCCACAGGATGTCTTCCACCCGCACTCCTGCCAGACCGCAGCCATCGACGTCAGCTTTTGCGACTTGATCATGCGCCGCACGTCTTCGTGCGTCATGTCCGTGCAGCCACACATGGAGGCCGCGGCAGGCATCACGAAATCATCGCCCAGGGTGCAGGCCAGCACCTGTTCCACCAACCCCGTGCATGTCCCACAAGAGGCAGATGCCTTGGTGGTGGCCTTGATCGCGCCAAGGTCCGTGGCGCCTGCGGCAATCGCCGCTTCAATCTGTCCTTTGCAAATGCCGTTACAGCCACAGATCTCCGCGTCAGGCGGTAAGGCTGCAACGGCTGCCAACGGGTCCAGGGGGCACCCCCTGATAGGCCGGGCCAAAGATCAGCGTCTCGCGCATCTCAGCGATGTCGGTCTTGTCCTTGATCAGGCCAAAGAACCAATTGCTGTCAGCGGTATCGCCATACATCACAGCGCCTTTGACCACGTTTTCTTCGATAACCAAGCGCCGGTAAACACCACGCGCCGGGTCGCGAAAAACGATGTCTTCGCGCCCCTCTCCATCGGCAAAATCACCCGCGCTAAACAGATCACAGCCCGTGACCTTCAGCTTGGTCGACAGCTCCTTTTGCTCAAAGGCCGCGTCTTCGCCCAGCAGCGTCTTTGCCACAACCTTGGCCTGATCATAAAGCGGGGCCACCAAACCAAAGAGCGCACCGTCATGTTCCACACATTCACCCACGGCCAGGATACTGTCATCTGAGGTCAGCATCTGGTCATCCACATGAATGCCACGCCCCACGGCCACACCCGCCGCTTGGGCCAGCGCCACATTGGGCCGGATGCCCACGGCCATCACCAACAGATCACACGGCAGCTCAGTCCCGTCATCAAGGAGCAGCGCACGCACATGGCCGTCCTGACCCAGGATTTCCTTGGAATTGGCTGAGCATTTGATGGTGATGCCCTTGTCCACCAACGCCTTGCGCAGCAGATAGCCCGCCGCCTCATCCAGCTGCCGTTCCATCAGGTGGCCCATGATGTGCACCACCGTGACATCGACACCGCGCGCAGCCATGCCTGCCGCCGCCTCCAGCCCCAACAGCCCGCCACCGATGACGACGCATTTGGTGCCCTGCCCCAGCGCCATCATCCGCTCGGTGTCTTCCAGATCGCGGTAGGCGATGACGCCTTCCAGATCATGGCCCGGCAGCGGGATCATGAAAGGGTTGGATCCGGTGCCAAACAGCAGCTTGTCATAGGCCAGCACGTCGCCGTTTTCCGCCGTGACCGTCTTGGCCGCCCGGTCAATCTGCGCGACCTTTTCGCCAAACCGGCAGGTGATCCCGTGCTCTGCGTACCACGCCGGGCCATGGGTCTCGATCTCGGCATAGGTTTTGTCACCGGCCAGCACGGGCGACAGCATGATGCGGTTATAATTGCCGCGTGGCTCTGCGTTAAAAAGGGTGATGTCATAGGCGGTTGGATCGGCCTCAAGCAGATGTTCCAACGCCCGGCCCGTGGCCATGCCCGCGCCAATCACGATCAGTTTCTGGGTCATGCGCTGACCTCCGTTTGCGTATTACCCACCCGCCGTGCGCCACGCGCCGGGGGCCGGGATGTGAGGGGAACGCCACGCGCAAGCCCGCAGCAGGCGTCCATGACAGGAAAGGCGGCTGGGCAAGTCATCACTCAGCCGCAATCGCTTTTGGGGCGGCGGCCGCCTTTTTGGAGACATTGCCGTGCTCGTATTCCTCCAGGAAATCCAAGACCTCCTGGCGGTAGGCATAATAATCAGGATGCTCCAACAACGCCTTGCGCGTCCGGGGCCGGGGCAGATCCACCTCAGTGATCTTGCCGATGGTCGCGCGCGGCCCGTTGGTCATCATCACCACCCGGTCAGCCAGCAAAATCGCCTCATCCACGTCATGAGTGACACAGATCGCCGTCACCTTGGTGCGCGACCAGACCTCCATCAGCACCTCTTGCAGCTCCCAGCGGGTCAGACTGTCCAGCATCCCAAAAGGTTCATCCAAAAGCAGCAGCTTGGGCGACAGCGCAAAGGCGCGCGCGATGCCCACCCGTTGCTTCATCCCGTTGGAGAGAGACGCCGCCCCCTTGTCCATGCTGTCGGCCAGACCCACACGTTCCAGATAATACTCAACAACATCCTGACGCTCCGCCTGAGAGGCGCGGGGATAGACCTTGTCGACCCCAATCGCCACGTTCTCTTTCGCGGTCAGCCAGGGAAACAAATTGGGCGATTGGAACACTACCGCACGCTCAGGGTCTGCCCCCTCTACGTGGCGACCATCCAGCTTGATCGCCCCCTTGGAAATCTCATTCAGCCCCGCCGTCATGGTCAGCACCGTGGATTTGCCACAGCCCGAATGCCCGATCAGAGAGATAAACTCCCCCTTGTCGATCTTAAGATCGAAATCCTCCACCACGGTCAGCGGACCTTTGGGTGTAGGATAGACCTTGTGCAGCTGCGAAAAATCGAGAAAGCGGTTTTCAATCAGCCCTTCCTGCGCCTGTGCCACCGCCGTAGGCACCCCGTGAATGGGCGTGACAGAGGGCAACACCTTGGTCTCTTCAACCTTGGCCTCAATGCCCACATCCATCAGGTATTTGGTCACATCCGCGCGCAGCTGTTTAAAGGTGGCGTCATTGTTCATCGCCATCCGGTCGCGGGGGCGCGGGATGTCCACTTTCACCGGTGCCGCCAGTGTCCCGTCAGGGTTCAGCGGCACAATGCGGTCGGCCAGCAAAATCGCTTCATCCACATCATTGGTGATCAGAATACAGGTCTTTTTGTCCTGCTCCCAAATCTCAAGGATCTCATCGGCCAGATTGGCACGGGTCAGCGCATCCAGCGCCGACAGCGGCTCATCCAGCAGCAGCATCTCGGGGTTCATCGCCAACGCCCGCGCCACAGCAACCCGCTGGCGCATCCCGCCAGACAGCTCCGCAGGACGGCGGGTGATCGCATGGCTTAGGCCCACCATCTGAACGTAGTGGTCGATCTTGGCCTGACGCTCAGCCTTGGACAGCTTGGGAAACACCGCATCAACGGCCAGCCCAACGTTGCCACCCACGGTCAACCAGGGCATCAACGAATAGCTTTGAAAAATCAGCCCCCGCTCTGGCCCCGGCTCGGTGATGGGCGCGCCGCGGTAGGTCAGCGTGCCGCTGTCGGGCATCTCCAACCCGGCCACCAGGTTCATCAGCGTGGATTTCCCCGTGCCAGAAAACCCAAGGATGGCCAGAAACTCGCCCTCCTCCACATCAAGGGTGATGTTCTTAAGAACCTCGGTGCGGGCGGTGCCCTCACCAAAGCCTTTGTTGACGTCTTTAAAGCTCAGAATGCTCATAAGGATCACCGGTTGGCTGAGAAGGTGAACATGGACTGCAGCGCATACATCACGCGGTCCAACAGAAAGCCGATGATGCCGATGGTGAAGACAGCCACCATGATCTTGGCCAGCGATTGCGAAGAGCCGTTTTGGAATTCATCCCAGACGAATTTGCCCAAACCGGGGTTCTGCGCCAGCATCTCTGCCGCGATCAGAACCATCCAGCCGACACCCAATGACAGACGCAGCCCGGTAAAGATCAGCGGCAGCGCTGAGGGCAGCACCAGCTTGGTGATCTTGGTCCAGGTGTTCATCTTCAGCACGCGGGACACGCTGACCAGATCCTTGTCGATGCTGCTGACACCCAGTGCCGTGTTGATCAACGTGGGCCACAGCGAACACAGCGTCACCGTGATGGCCGAGATCAGGAAGGATTTGGAAAACCAGCCATCGTTGGTCACATAGACGGCAGAGACGATCATGGTCACGATGGGCAACCAAGCGAGCGGTGAGACCGGTTTGAAAATCTGAATAAGCGGGTTCAGCGCCGCATTGGCAGTCTTGGACAGGCCCGCCATGATGCCCAAAGGAATGGCCACAACAGAGGCGATCAGAAAGCCGAAGAACACCGTTTTGATGGAGGTCCAAATCTGTTGGTAATAGGTCGGCTTGCCGGTGTAGGTCCGCTGTTTGACCTTGTCCTCGCGGCCCTGCTCAATCAGCTTGGCGTTCCGCGCATCTTGGCGTTCGTAAAAGGCGGCCTCTTTTTCACGCTCGCGCAGCGCATCGGCGTGCAGGTTGCCCACCTGCTCCCAGACCTGCGCGGGGCCAGGCACCGCCCCAAGCGAGGTTTGCACTTTCGGGGCCAAAGTGCCCCAGGCCATCAGGAAGATCAGGATCGCCAGAACCGGCACCCCCAACAGCCGCCAAATCTCGCCCATCTGGGCGCGGGGGTTGTCCCCGGCGGCGGCCTTTAGGATCGGCGTCATCCAGGCCAGCCCCAGAACCTGGAACCAATTGTCTGCCTTGTTGATCAACGTAAAGCGGCGCGCGCGGCGCTCTTCGGCGGATAGGGTTGAAGGGTCGATGGCGGTCATAGCTGGGGTCTCCTCGCCGCGGTGGGGGGATGTGAATGCATTGGGATGCCGCAGCGCGGCGGTGTACGGGCGGTGTACGTCTGGTGCACAACGTGTGACTTTGGAAAACCGCCGCAATTTCTGCCCCGCAGCGCGCCCTCTTTTTAGGCAAACGCGCTGCGGAGAATGCTGCGATGCAGCGTCCTAGCCTTGGATTTCGCTGTCCACGATGGTCTGGCCGGTCTTCAGACCAATCGGCAGGCTGTCGATATAGGCGTTGGGCGCACGACCGTCATAGGGGATGCCGTCGATGATATCGGTGGCAGGCGTCGCGGCCTTAAAGCCATCGCTGTCCCAGGGAAAGTCGGCCTCATTTGCCATGCCTTCGTCCACCAGCATCCGTGCCGCATCCAGATAGATGTCAGGACGGTAGACGGATTTCGCGGTTTCAAAATACCACTCATCTGTCTTGGTCTCTGCAATCTGACCCCAGCGGCGCATCTGCGTCAGATACCAGATCGCGTCGGAATAGAACGGGTAGGTCGCGTTGTAGCGGAAGAACACGTTAAAGTCCGGGGCCGGGCGGCGGTCGCCTTTTTCAAACTCAAAGAACCCGGTCATGGAGTTGGCGATCACGTCATAATCGGCCCCCACATACTCAGAGCGGCTCAGGATCTCGACCGCTTCTTCGCGGTTGGCGTTGTCGTTTTCATCCAGCCAGATCGCCGCGCGGATCAACGCTTTGGTCAAAGCGATGGTGGTGTTTGGGTTCTCTTCCGCGAACTCCTTGGTGATGCCAAAGACCTTCTCGGGGTTGTTCTTCCACATGTCGTAATCAGTGATCACCGGCACGCCGATGCCTTTGAACACGGCCTGCTGGTTCCAAGGCTCGCCCACGGCGTAGCCGTATATGGTGCCCGCCTCCATCGTCGCTGGCATCTGCGGCGGCGGTGTTACGGACAGCAAAACATCAGCGCCAATTTGGCCCGAGATGTCTTGCGGGCTATAATATCCAGGCTCCAAACCACCTGCGGCCAGCCAATAGCGGATTTCGTAGTTGTGCGTGGAAACAGGGAAAACCATGCCCATGTTAAAGGGCAGACCTTCGTCCTTGTACTCCTCAACCACCGGGGCCAGCGCAGAGGCGCTGATCGGATGCTGCGGGCGGCCGTCGTCCATCTTGGGCACGTTTGGCTTCATCTTGTCCCAGATCTCATTGGACACTGTGATGCCGTTGCCGTTCAGGTCCATGGAGAAAGGCGTGATGATATGCGCCTCAGTGCCGTAGCCGATGGTCGCGGCCAGGGGCTGACCGGCCAGCATGTGCGCGCCGTCGAGCTGTCCGTCAATCACACCGTCCAGAAGCACCTTCCAGTTGGCCTGTGCCTCAAGGGTGACAAACAAGCCTTCGTCCTCGAAATAGCCGTTCTCATAGGCGACAGCCAGTGGGGCCATATCCGTCAGCTTGATAAAGCCGAAGGTCAGTTCGTCCTTTTCCAGATCCAACAGCTCAGCCGAGGCGGCGGTGGCCAGAAAGGTGCTTGCCGCGAGCATTAAAGAGAGAGGTTTCTTCATCATACCGTCCTTTGATTGTGCCGGCGGAACCGACAAATAAAAAAAGCCGCACGCAAATCACACGGGGGAGGAGGATCCGTGATCAGTGCGAGCGGCTTTGCTCTTGAAAGGTGGAGAGCCAGCAGCGGCCTCCATCTGTGTGGGCGTCGTTGCCCTCATGTCTTGGGATGAGAATTGGCGCAGTGCGGGGTGATCTCAAGTTTTTTCTGCACTGCCGCATCGCGTTTAAGGGGCGGCGCAACATCTGCGAAAAAATTAGGCAGAAATTTCGGCGAAATCATAGGACTTGCCGTCAAAAAACGCATCCCGCGCAAGAATCAACTCCCCCGCACCGACGCCACTGGCGTTTCTTGGTGCAGCGCGCCTTCGACTTTTTCGGACGCGCCGGGCAAATCTGCGCCGATGGGGCCAAGGGTCTTGCGGTAGATATCCGCGCGGAAACACGCCTTGGCACGGGCCACCTGATCAGCGTTCAGCCCAAGCTGCGCGGCGATGACAGCGGCCTGACTGCGCCAAGGGAATGTTGCAGCATGGGCATGAAATACTAAGAAATGCTCAATAGACTGTGGCGGCTGCCCGGCACCGGGGATCAACAGGCCGGTGATCGCCGGGTCAATGATGTCTGCGGTGAGGTTCAGATGCTCACTTCGGCTGAGGATTTCGATGGCCAGCGGTTTGTTCTTTTCCACATCAAGCCAGCGCGCGGCCTGATAGACCGCCCGCATCACGCGGCGCACAAGATCGGGCTGCGCCTCAACCCAGTCGTGGCGCGCGGCCAGAACCTTTTCCGGCGCAAAGGCCCAGACATCCTGCGCCGTCATTAAAATGCGCCCGACCCCGCGTTGAACAATGGCGCTGCCCCATGGCTCACCCACCCAGAACGCGTCCACCAGACCATCGGCCACCGCATCTGCCATCCGGGGCGGCGGAACGGTGATGGCCTCAATCTGCAAGCCGGGGCTGCTTTTTGCCCAATAGTCCAACAGCAGCCGGTGCATGGACAGACCAAAGGGCACGCCAACCTTGATGGTCCCCCGCCCGCATGTGGCAAAGGCCTGGAGCAGCTCTTTGGCATCGCCAAAGGCAACCTCTCCGATATCATCGGCAAGCGCATTTGACGCGCCAAAGACAGTGCCGTTGACGGACAAAACCATCAGACAGTCAATCTGCGCCTCAAGCCCGCCCAACCCCAAGGTCATGCCAATCGGCAGGGGCGACAGCATCTGCGCCACATCCAGATGCCCCAGCGCCAACATATCGCGCAGGGCCGACCAAGAGGGCTGGCGGATCAGGTTCAGTTCCAGATCCTCTTCGGCAGCAAAGCCCAGCTCATCTGCGATGATCAGCGGCGCGCAATCCACCAAAGGCACGTAGCCGCAATTGAGAATGGTCTTGCTCATGACAGCAACTCCGCTGCGGTCACCAGCGCCTGGGCCACATCAATGATCTTGCGGTTTTGGGTCATCGCGGTTTGCCGCAGGAGTTTATAGGCCGCATCCTCAGACAGGCCGCGCTGGCGCATCAGGATGCCCTTGGCCCGGTCCAGCGTTTTGCGATCCTCCAGCGCCTGCTTGGCCGCATCCAGTTCTGAGCGCATCTGACGCATGACCTGAAACCGCGCGATGGCGGTATCAAGCACGGGTTTGATGCGGTTCATCTGCAAGCCGTCGACCACATAGGCGCTGACACCGGCAGAAAGGGCCGCCTGGGTCAGTTCTTCATCTGTGCGGTCCACAAACAGCGCGACGGTCCGCGACTGGGTGTCTGACACGGTAATGATATGCTCAAGCATGTCGCGGTCAGGGTTGGCGACATCCACCAGCACGATGTCTGGATCAAACTCATCAATCATGCGGCGGATGGCAGACACGGTGGAAGAGGCGCGGACGTTGTCCCAGCCGGCATCCATCAACGCCTCAATGATGCCCTGAGCCTTTTCCTGCTCAGGCTCAACCACAAGGATGCGCTGACTTTTTTCCATCCCAGTTCGGTAGTCAGCACGAGGCTGGATGTGTATGGGGCATGCCCCTTTGGCGGGGACATGTCGCGGGGTTCGCTTAGAAAATAGGCGGAACTTGCCCGGCCCAGCCTGTTTTGAGGGCAGGCTTAGAACCGGAGTTTGCGGGCTGGCAGTGCAAGACGCTGAACATCACAGCGAGATGAGAGCGTTTTTTGACGCGTGCCCGACGCCCGCCTTGTGATCTAGACCAAAGCGGCGAGTTTGAGACGCTGGATTTTGCCGGATGGCCCTTTTGGCAGCTCATCAAGGAAATGAATGCTGTCTGGGGATTTGAATGCACCCAGGCGTTCACGACATAGCGTGATCAGCTCAGCCTCAGACAGAGATGAGCCGGGTTTGACGCTGACCGCCGCTTCAACCGTTTCACCATAGCTTTTGCAGGGGCGCGCAAAGGCTGCTGCTTCGATGATGTCCGGCTCAGAATAGAGCACCTCGTCAATCTCACGCGGGGCGATGTTTTCACCCCCTTTATGATCAGCTCTTTCAGGCGTCCTGTGACAAATACATAGCCGTCTTCATCCAGATGCCCCAAATCCCCCGTGCGCAGCCAATCGCCTGCAAATGTCTTTGCCGTGGCCTCAGGATTATTGAGGTATTCGACCATGACATTGGGCCCCCGCACGGCGATCTCACCTTCTTGCAAGGGGGCTGCATCCTGCATTTCGGACGTCAGGATGCGCACGTCATTGCCGTATGCCACACCGGGCGAGCCTATTTTACGCACGCCGGGCGGCAGCGGGTTTGACAGGATTTGCGCCGCGGTTTCCGTCAGCCCCATGGTTTCAACAATGGGAACATGAAAGCGGTCTTCGAAGGCGGATTGCGTTTCAACGGCCAGTGCCGAGGACGCGGAGCGGCCAAAGCGGAGGCGGGCGATGGTGGCGGCGCTGGGGTTTTTGGCGCTGTGCAGCAAATGGCTGATGATCGTGGGCACAACGGAGAACCACGTCACCTCTGCACGGTCGGCCTGATCCCAGAACTGGCTTGCCGAGAACTTGGCCGTCATCGCAAGCGAGCCACCCGATACCAGCGACCCCATCAAGGTCACGCAGAGCCCGTTGATATGATAAATCGGCAAGACACAGAACCCACGATCACCGGGGTGCAGATCATGGGCGATGGCGGTCGTCCAACCGCCTGCCAGCAGGCTGGCATGGGTGTGCACCACCCCTTTGGGCCGCCCTGTCGTGCCAGAGGTATACATCAAAAGCGCATGCTGGAGCGGATCAAAGGCGGGGGGTTGCTGGCGGTTTTCCAACATCTGAGGCGACAAAATGCGCAGGCGTTCAGGCGCGATACTGGTGATCAGCTCATGCTGGCTGTCATGGACAAAGGCAAACCGCGCACCGCTGTGATCCAGCGCATAGGCGATGGCGTCTGGCCCGGCGGCCAGGTTGATCATGGTGGCGCGGAACCCGCCATAAAGCGCGGCATAAAGCGCCACAACACCAGTGCGGCCATTGGGGTGAACGATGGCCACGCTTTCGCCTGAGGTCAGGCCAAGCCCCTGCCAGCCCTTGGGCTGCGGCGCGGGCCTCAGACCGCAGGTCTTGCCAGGTCAGAACTTCATCGGTTTCGGGAAAAACGATCGCCACACCGCCTGCATCGGCGCGGGCATCAAGCCAGTCCCTTACGGTCCCTTCAGGGGGGCGAGCGGGGTTCAGGATCATCGTCCAGCCTCACCCCAATAGGTGCCAAATATCTCATCCAAAGACGGTTCATTTTCCGCAATTTCGCGAACGATCTTGGTGGTTTGCATGAAGTGGCGCCAATGGACGTTGGTATCGATGGAGTTGCCCCCCAAGAGCCACAGCCCATCGACAATGAAAACGGCATCCCGTTGGTGAAAGACCCGCCCGTCGCAAAGGTATGCGCCTGATTGACGATCACCCGGCTGGTGGGAATGGCCTGCGCCAAGATCAGCGGCCGGTCATCTGTTGTGGTGTGAATGCCCACAGAATGGCCTGCGCCCTGATAGATCTCAATCTCGCGCGTGATGCGCACGGCATCGTCAAAATCCTGCGCGCGGTAGACCGTCAAAACGCGGCTCAGCTTTTCGCCGGACAATGGATGCTCTGGCCCGATCCCTGTGGTTTCAACAGCAAGATAGGACGTGTCTGCGGGCACCTCACCCTCCAGCCCCAGCGCCGCAATCATCTTATCGGCGTCCTGCGCAATGGCTTGCGGGTTCAGATGCCCTTTGACCCAAAGCTTGGCGGTGACTTTGGTTTCATCGGTGATCAGCGCCCCGCCTGTGCGCGCCATTTCAGCGGCAAAGGCGTCATAGATGCTGTTGACCACAACCACCGCGTTTTCAGAAGAACAGGAGGTGGCGTTATCAAATGTTTTGGAGGCTTTGATCTTTTCCGCAGCCGCGGCCAGATCAGCCGTTTCGTCAACAATGACCGCCACATTGCCCGCCCCCACAGCCAAAGCCGGGGTGCCCGATGTATAGGCCCGTTTGACGTTGTTTTGGCTGCCAGTAACAACGATCAAATCAGAGATCTCAAGCAGCCGCTGCGTTTTCTCTTTGGCGCCGCGTCCGGGGATCATCTGCACCAGATCTTTGTCGATCCCCAGCTTATCGAATTCTGCGTGAATATAGCCCAACAGCGCTTCGCAGGTGGGCACGCCTTTGGGCGACGGAGACACCACGATGGCATTGCCGCATTTCAGCGCGTTGATGATGTTGTTGGCCGGTGTCGCACCCGGATTGGTCGAGGGCACAACTGCGCCGATAACACCAATGGGCCGGGCCACTTCGGTGATCCCGGTGGCCGCATCATCCGAGATGACGCCAAAGGTTTTAGCCTCTGCAATGTCGCGCAACAGGCCCAAGGTTTTGCGATGGTTCTTGGTTATCTTGTCGGGCACGTTGCCAAGGCCCGTGGTTTGCACGGCCAGCTCGGCCAGATGGCGGTTGCGGTCAGGTTCCATGATGGCCCAACCAGCGGCCAATGCGGCGCGATCATAAAGCGCCTGACTGCCACTGGCTTCGAACCGCGCCTGCGCCTGGCGCGCGCGCGCCACAATGGCATCCACCTCGGCGATGTCGTCAGTGATGGAAGCAGAAGCGTTCATGGGAAGTGTCCTGTCACAAAATCATAGGGGTGGCAGGGCGCCTGACAGCGCCCCGCGTTGGTGTATCAAAGCCCGGCGAGCAGCTCTTTGAGTGTTTCTTCACGCGCGGCCCACATTTCAAGGACCTCATCACGGGTCATGATGTGCATGGGCGAACCGCCTGCTTTCATCTTGCCGGCAACGCGCTTGTTTTCGAACATCGCTGGCACGGTTGCGGCCAGCTTATCGATGATGGCCTGCGGCGTGCCTTTGGGCACCATCACACCGCGGAAGTTCACGGATGAATTATCAACCTCATAGCCTTGCTCCATCAGCGTGGGCACGTCTGGCATAAAGTCATTCCGCTCCAGATCGAACACGCCGAGGATTTTGACGTTGCCTGCCTCACGCGCGCGGAACGCGTCAGAGAGGTTGTTCACACCGCCCATGACTTCACCCGCAATCACGGCCTTCATCGCAGCAGCACCGCCACCTTTGGTGGGGATGTAAGCCATCTTCACGCCTGCGGCTTTTTCAAGCTGCAGCGCTGCAATGTGGTGGCCCACAAAAAGACCCGCGCCAGAGAACGTCAGCTTGCCTGGATTGTCCTTGGCAAAGTTCACGACGTCTTCCATGGAGTTCATTTCGCTGTCAGCGGCGACCACGAATACCGCAGGGTCAGCCCCCAGTTCGCAATCGGCTCAAAGCTGTCGCGGGAATATTCCACGCCGCCCTTGATGGACTGCGCGATGAAATGCGGGATGTTGTAGGCCCCCAGCGTGTACCCGTCCGCTTCGGCCTGCGTGGCAAACCAGTTCCAGCCCACGCGCCCACCGGCGCCCGGCTTGTTGATGATCGCAATCGGCATGCCAAGGGCATCTTCGTTGCCAGCGGTCATGGTCACAATGCGCGCCTGGAAATCAGTCGCACCACCAGCGCCATAGCTGACCATCATCATGACGGGGCGTTCAGGGTAGTTTGCATGACCATCCGCGGCAGCAATCCCTGTCATAGAGGCCAAGGCGATGGCCGCTCCTGCAAGTAGTTTCTTCATGGTAGTTTCCTCCCTAGGATAAGACGTTCCGCCGCTGCTGCGGTTCAGAACAAGACCTCTCGCGGTGTGTACACTGTCAGAAGTTTTGCGAAGAGGCCGTACATGACGATCATGAAGACCGCCGTGATGGCGATGCGCTTGAGCCAGGACTTTAGCTGCCCATGCGGGGCCGGGTCATAAAGGCTCAAGAGAATGAAAAAGGTGACGGATGTGGCGGTGTAGAACCCCAGACCCTTGGCCGCCCAAAAGATATAGACCAGCGCCACAACAAGACCGGGCAGCAAATTGGTGAACTGCTGTACGGAAATGCCGTTGCCCACTTTGGTCCAGCCCAGGCAAGCTTTGACAAAGGTCCACAAGGCAAGCACCACGAAAACGGTGGAAATCAGCCGAGGGAACAAGAACGCTTCAGACGGTTGCTGGGTATAGCTGATGTAGGTGACCCAGACGCCAACAGCGGCCACAATACCCGACCCGATAATATGCTGAAGACGGGGGAGTGAGGGTGTGTTCATGCCAGGATCTCCTCTTTTGAGGTGTAGCGGCGCGTGCGCAGTTCCATGTAGGCGGAGTAGATGATTGAGGCGATCACCACCGCAATCAGGAAGATGTTCAGCCCACCGCCAAAGAAGTAGGGGCCTACGCCATCTGTCGCATTCGCGATCA
The DNA here is from genome assembly GCF_055693825.1 of Sulfitobacter sp. GN1-4. Lineage (NCBI taxonomy): Bacteria > Pseudomonadati > Pseudomonadota > Alphaproteobacteria > Rhodobacterales > Roseobacteraceae > Sulfitobacter > Sulfitobacter sp. GN1-4. The sequence continues at coordinate 3,994,621 of NZ_JBVFUQ010000003.1, forward strand.
TGCTGCCTTGGATAAAGTTCGCCTCAGCGATGGGGCCAAGGATCAGGCCCAGCACCAGAGGGGCGGCAGAAAAGCCAAAGCGTTCCAGGAAATACATCATCACCCCAAGGCTCGCCATGACATAGACGTCGCCCATGGACGATTGCACCGAATAGCTGCCAAAGACCGCAAGGCCCAGCACCACCGCCGCCATCACGCTTTGCGGCACCTGGGCCACGCGCGCGGCCAGCCCCGCCACGTAAAGCCCAAAGAGACACATCAGAACCTGCCCGATCAGCATGGAGTTGATGAAGGTCCAGGCGACATCGGGGTGGTTGTCAAAAAGGTCTGTGCCGGGGAAAATCCCGTGGATCAGCAGCCCCCCCAACAGCACCGCCGCCGTGGGTGAGCCAGGGATCGACAACGTCAGAAGCGGCACCAGGGACGGGCCGACCATCGCGTTATTCGCACTTTCAGCGGCGATCACACCTTCGGGGTGACCGGTGCCGAATTTCTCACGCTCTGCGCTGAATTTCTTGGATTGGTCATAGGCGACAAGCCCGGCAATCTGCCCGCCTACGCCGGGGATCAGACCAATGATGGAGCCTGACGCCGTGCCGATGCCAATGGCCCGCTTGTTGCGCAACAACTCTTTGATGGCACCGCCGATGGGGTGTTTTTGTACCGCGATCACCTCAGCGCCGTCGCCCTTACGGCCCTTGGCGAACATGGTGATCACCTGCGGGATCGCGAACAGGCCGATAAGAGCTGCGATGATGTTGATGCCGCCGCCCAAGCTGGGATGGAAGATAAACCGCTGTGCGCCCATGATGTCGTCAAAGCCGATGGTCGCCAGCCACAACCCGATGCAGCCAGACAAGAGCCCTTTCACCACCGACTTGCTGTCGAGCGAGCCAATGACAGTTACCCCAAGGATCGCCAGCCAAAAGAGGTGCGATGGCCCGAACGCCAATGCCCATTGCGCCAAAACGGGTGTCAGGAAAATCAGCAGCAGCACCCCAAAGACACCGCCCACGGCAGAGGCCAGAAAGCTGATCTGGAGCGCCTTCGCGCCCTCGCCCTTTTGCGCCATGGTATGGCCGTCAAGCGTTGTGGCGATATTGGCGGGCGCGCCGGGGATCTTGAGCAAGATGGCCGACACAGCGCCGCCCGCAACCGTGGAGGTATAGGCCGCCCCAAGCAGGATCAGCCCCTGCGCTGCCTCCAGTTGAAACGTGAAGGGGATCAACAGTGCCACGGCCATCGTCGGAGAAAGCCCCGGCGTCGCCCCCAGGATCAGGCCACCGATTGTGCCAATCAGCAGCAAACCGAAATTAATCGGCGTGAACACATCGCCCATGTAGAGCAGAAATTCCATCAATGCCTCCCAACATCGTGGCCGGTGATCCGGGCTTGACTGGTAACGCTACGCGATGAAAATAGTTTTGCAAATGTTTTCATAAATTAGGTCGGGATCGCGGATAGTTGTCTGATTACAATAAGAAAAAAGTGGATATTCTGGCTGTTGCAAAGGCTGCGCGGGTTTCGGCCTCAACGGTGTCGCGCTACTTCAATCACCCTGAATTGCTCAAGCCCGCGACTCGTAAACGCATAAATGGGGCGGTGCGGCGGACCGGATACATTCGCAACCGCGCGGCCCAGACCATTCACGGCATCCGCTCAGGAACGATTGGCGTTTTGATCCCAACACTGGATCACGCGATTTTTGCCGAAGTGGTTCAGGCTTTCTCAGACACGGTGGCGGAAATGGGGTTCACCATTCTGCTGGCCTCACACGGATATGACCTGCAGCGTGAATATGCGATCCTGCGCAAGTTCTTGGAGCACCGCGTTGATGGCGTTGTTCTGACGGGGCTTGACCATGATGAGGCGGTTTTTCAGCTGCTGGATCAACAAGGGGTGCCTTGTTTGCTGATGTGGAACCATGCGGCAGGCGCGCGATACCCTTGCATCGGCGCAGACAATGAATTTGCGGGCCGCCTGATTGCAGAGCATGTCTTGTCCCTAGGGCACCGGAAAATCGCCTGCATGTTCCCCCCTACCCAAGGCAACGACAGGGCGAATGCCCGCCGTGAAGTGGTGCTGCAAACACTGGCGGATGCGGGGGTTGCTGTGCCTGCGCCTTGGTTGCTGACAACGATCTACAGCATTTCTGATTCAAAGCGGGATTCTCAAACGTTGTTTACGGGCAAGGAGCGTCCAACCGCGCTGATCTGCGGGAATGATATTTTGGCAACCGGCGCGCTTTATGGGGCAAAGGCGGCGGGCCTGTCTGTCCCGCAAGATATCTCCATCGTTGGGATCGGTGATTTCAAAGGCAGCTCTGAGATTGAGCCTGCGCTGACCACAGTGCGCCTGCCCGCCAAAAGGATCGGACATGAAACCGGCAAGGCCTTGGCCCAGGCCATCATCGACCAGACCCCGCTGACAGACCGCAGCCTGCATTGCGCGCCAACCTTGATCAGCCGCCATTCGGCCCGCGCGCTGTGATGGCGTCCGGCGGGGCCCATCGTCTTGGCTGCGATACCACGACGCCCGAACCGACCGCTTGTTTCTGGCGGGGTGCGGCTTTGCTTTAGTTTGACAGTGTCGGAATATTGTTCCTAGAAGTTCTGACGTATCTCACCACCTTCGCAAGGACGCAGGCCCATGTCGCGCGGCACCAGCAAAAAAGATCTGAGCCTGCGATGGCTGGAGCTGTTTCAGATCTGCGCGCAAAAGGGATCGCTACAGGCAGCCGCCAAGGAAACCGGGCTGACCATCAGCACGGTGTCCCACCACCTGCGCAGTCTGGAGGACCACCTTGGGGTAGAGCTGTTTAATCATGCGCGGCGGCCCATGGTGCTGACACCAAAGGGCCGTGTGTTTTTGCGCAACATCGACGAAGCGCTGTTTATGATCCGCAAGGCAAAGGCCGAAGCCTCAGCCGGGAGCATCGCGGAGGCGAGTTTTTGCGGATTGGCAGCATCGAAGACTTTGACAGCGACATCGCACCAGAACTGGCGGTCTACCTGTCACAACATATGCCGGGGTGCGATTTTTCCTATCAGACGGAATCCAGTCACACGATCATCGAAATGCTGCGCAATCGGCATCTGGATCTTGGGGTAACCTCAGCCCCGCACGAACATATGCGCGATTTGCAAGACCGCCCGCTGCTGAATGACCCTTTTGTTGTTGTGCTGCCGCGGGTTGCGCAGCGGCCCTTGTCAGAGGTGTTGGAAGGGCGTGGTGATCTGCCGTTTCTGCGGTTCTCTGGCAATCTGCTGATCGCGCGGCAAATCGAATCGCAGATGCGCAGGCTTGGCATGAAATCCACCTCCAGCTTTGAATGCAGCAACAATCAAACCTTGATGGCCATGGTCGCCGATGGCGCAGGCTGGACGATCACGACACCCTTGTTGTTTGCGCGCGCGCGTCGGTTTCAATCAAAGCTCGCCATGCACAAATTCCCCGGCAAAAGCTTTTCCCGCACGCTGAGCGTGATTGCGACGCCAGATTGCTCACGCACAGTTCTGGAGCTGGTCGATGCCAAGCTGCGCAGCCTGATCACACAGTACGCCATCTCTCCGCAAACGCAGGAAAACCGGTGGTTGGCGGAGAGCTTCAAACTGATCTCATGACAGGCGCGGCGACCTTGGGCGGCATGCGTTATCCGTAAAGGATGTTGAATTTGGCCCGGATCGCCGCCTCTTGCCCAGCTGTTAGATAGGCCGGGTTATGGTCGCGCAAAATCTCCAATGCACGCTGCCTGGCCCGTGACCACGCATCTTGCGATCCGTTTTGCATCCAGGTGCGCGGCTCATCCCGGTCGGCCAAGGTGGGATAGAAATAATCCCGCTCCATCGCGGCATAGGTATGTTGCCCCCCAGAAAGTGACCTTCGCCCAGAACCGCCTCACATATTGCGTCAAAGCCAAGGTTTTCATCGGTGACTTCCACCCCGCGCAGGGCACGGTAGGTGTTGGAATGCATCTCATCATCCAGGACAAACGCCTCAAAACTCACCCCCAAGAGAGACGCCGTCATCCCGGAGCTTTCATAAATCAAGTTCCCGCCAGCCAACCCGGCGGCCATTGAGGTGATTCCCTTTTCCATCCCGTATTGCGCATCAATCGCTTTGGCATCCGTCATCGAACAGGCAACCCCGGACGGCAGGCCCAGCCAATTCGACAGCTGCGCTGATGCCGCGTTCAACACGGCCGTCTCACCGCTGCCGCCAGAAAAGGCGCCGGTGCGCAAATCAATCACCAGCGGCCAGTTTGAAAAGACCATCGGGAATCCCGGTTGAATGGAATGGACCATCAACAGGCTGGCCAGCGTTTCCGCCAGCGATTGCGCCAGAAACCCCGCCATCGTCGCAGGGGCCGTGGCCCCAGCCTGCGCGGCCGTGATGCAGGACATCGGGATGTTGTGGCGGATACATTCATAGACCACATCAACCGCATCCTCGCCGTAGCGCATGGGCGATATCATGGGGCTGATATGGGCCTTCATGAAAGGCCGTTTGGCAAAGGCACCGGGACCACCCGCCGCGATATCAAGCATCTCAACGATGGGGGCCACATGTTCGGCCAAGGTGAATGACGTGGCCGTTGGTTTGGATGTGTTTTTGAGCAAGGCAAAGACGGTATTGACGTCCAGATCGAAGGTATCCGGCACGTCCGTGGCCACGCAGCAGCGGGTGTACCAGCTGACATTTGCCAGGCTGTCCTGCAACCGGGTGAGGTTGTGCAGATCGGCAAGGGTGGAGGGGCGGTATGCGCCTGTGTCGATGTCCAGCGTTTGCACGGCTGCACCGCCGGTGCCGAAATAGACCTTGTGCCCGCCCACCTCAATGGAGCGGTCCGGGTCACGGCCATGCAGCACGAATGTCTTGGCGGCCTGGTCTATCGCCTCTTCAACCAGCTTTGGTGGGAACAGGATCCGACCTGCGCCGTTGTCTTGGGCCCCGATGGCCAGCAAATCCCGGTGCAACCGGTCTGGCACCTCACCGACCCCCAGCTTTTCCAGCAGATCCAGCGCGGTGTCATAGATCCTGCGCAAATCCTCGTCGCTGAGCGGCTTATAAACACCGCCGATCTGGCCGGGCGGGCATGGATCAACGACGGGTTTCTCAGCCCGTTGGGCCAATCGCTTTTTGCGCCCCCCTCGTTTTCCAGCCTGGCCTGACAAGGCAGTCTCCTGTTCCGGTTCTTTAGGCGCAGTATGAGCCGTCAGACCGGTGGCAAAGCAACCCGGATACTATCAATCTCAAGCAATCAAATCAATTATCCGATTTTTTCGTATCTAGCACATCACCGTTGTAGTTTTCGCCAAACAAGGTCTCTCATTCAGCGATCATTTGGGGAGCGCATCATATGAAAACCCGGACCAAAGTTGTCGTTATTGGTGGTGGCATTGCAGGGTGTTCAACACTCTATCACCTGACCCGCGAAGGCTGGTCAGACGTTGTCTTGGTTGAGCGTAACGAGCTGACCAGCGGCACGACCTGGCATTCCGCTGCACAGGTGACCAATTTCGGCATGAACCAAACGATGGTCGGCCTGAAAACACACTCCATCAATCTGTATAAAGAGCTTTCTGAAAACCCTGAGTATCCGATCAATTATCACCATGCCGATGGCGGCATCCGCCTGGCCAATACCGAAGCCCAGATGCAAGGCTACCGCCACTTTGCCTCCATGGCGCGGGGGATGGACGTCGCGTTTGAGGTGATTGACGCGGAAGAATGCGCGCGGCGGCACCCGCTGATTTCGACCACCAATTTGTTGGGGGGGCTGTGGGATCCGCTGGATGGCGATATCGACCCCGCGCAGCTGTGCCAGGCCTTGGCCTATCACGCGCGCAAAGCGGGTGCAGAGGTGTACCGCAACACGCCAGTGACCGGGCTGACCCAACACAAAGATGATACATGGACCGTGCAGACAGAGCATGGCGATATCGACTGCGACATCGTCGTGAATGCCTGCGGCTACCGCGTGAATGAGGTTGGGGCGATGATGGGCGTGCACCACCCTGTGGCCTCCATGGAACATCAGTATTTCCTGACCGAAGACATCCCCGCCATTGCAGAGGCCGGGCACCGGATGCCGCTCTTGCGGTGCCCCATTTCGGATTACTACAGCCGCCAGGAAAAGGGCGGACTGCTGGTGGGGTTCTATGAACAAGACTGCCGCCCCTGGGGAATGGACGGGATTGACCCGAATTTTGTCAACGCGCTTTGCCCGGATGATCTGGACCGTGTCATGGATGTGTTGGCCGGTGCCTTTGAACGCATGCCCGCGCTAGAGGAAACGGGGATCCGGTCAGTTGTGAACGGGCCCATCACCTACACCATCGACGGCGCGCCGCTGGTCGGCCCGATCCCAGGTAAACGCAACGCCTTTTGCATCATCGGTCTGCGCGCCGGTCTGGGGGAAGGCGGCGGGCATGGCTGGCTGCTGGCCCAGCAGATCGTCCACGGAGAGGCATGTTATGACACATGGTGCCTTGATCCGCGTCGCTTTACCGGCCACGCCAATGTGGAGCTGACATCGCTGAAGGCGATTGAAGATTACCAAAACGAATTCCGCTTCCATTTCCCGCATGAGCATCGGCCCGCCGGCAGGCCAGCCAAAACCACACCGCTGACACCGATCCTTGCCGCCGAAGGGGCGGAGTTCACTGTGGTCAACGGCTGGGAACGGGTGGATTACATCAAGCCTTCACCCGCGTTTCACCCCACTCTCAGCTTCGATTTTGATGAGGCAACGGGCATCGTGGGCCAGGAAATCAAAAACCTGCAAAGCAATGCCGGGCTGTGTGAGGTCAACGGCTTTAACCGGATTGAGATCACAGGCACGGATCGCCTGAGCTTTCTGGATCGCATGTTCTGCGGCGCTGTGACCAAACGTGCGGGCCGCGTGGGGCTGGGGTATCTTCTCAACCATCATGGCATGATCAAAGGCGAAGCCACCGTGGCAAACCTGCCCGCCAGCGACCGTGGCCCAGACCGCATCTGGTACGGGTCTGCCGCCGCCAGCGAATATCACGATATGGATTGGCTGCAGCAAAACCTGCGCGCAGACGAAGACGTCACCTTGCGCAGCCTGACAAACGATCAGACGATCCTGGTGCTTGCCGGTCCAAAGTCCCGCGATATCTTGGCTGCCTGTGCGCGCGGGGATTGGTCGCAGACCGCCTTCCCATGGCTCTCAGTCCGGGAGTGCTACATCGGCTTTGCCCCCGCCACCGTGATGAGCGTGAGCTTTTCGGGTGAGCTTGCCTACGAAATCCATGTGCCCAACGCCTCTCTCTATGCCGCCTATCTGGCGCTACGCGACGCGGGCAAGGCCCATGGGCTTGCGCTTTTCGGCGCGCGGGCTGTTGAAGCGATGCGGATGGAAAAGGGTTTCCTGCACTGGAAAGCGGATTTGCTGACGGAGTTTGACCCGTTTGAAACCGGGCTGGAGCGGTTTGTGAACCTTAAGAAGGCTGACTTTATTGGCAAAGAAGCGCTGTTAGAACGCCACGCCAATGGCCCTGCCAAGTGCCGCGTTACCTTGCAGATTGACGCCACCCACGCGCCCGCACATGGCGGTGCGTCGCTGATGCAAGACGGGAGGGTCGTGGGCACCATCACCTCGGGCGATTGGGGGCACCGCGTTGGGATGAACCTGGCCTACGCCTTTGTAGACCCGCAGCTTGCCGAAATCGGCACAGCACTGACCCTCGACATGTATGGCGATCTGGTTGCAGCGAAGGTCATTGCCCCATCGCCCTACGACCCGGACCACAAACTGCTGCGCGGCATAGCGGACTGACCGCAGCGCTATCGGCCAACAGTTTCATGACATGCTGAGGAAAACAGTGGTGAGCCGTGCAGGGTTCGAACCTGCGACCCACTGATTAAAAGTCAGTTGCTCTACCAACTGAGCTAACGGCCCACGAGGGGTGTATCTAGAAAGGACTCTGCGCACGGTCAAGCCCTTATTCCTGCAAATCAAACAGCCATGCTGGATTAGTCACGCCAGCGCGTTTATATGGCCCGCATGAATGCTGATTTTGCAGATGGATTGCCCTTTATGAAGATGCATGGGCTGGGCAACGACTTTGTCGTGCTGGATGCCCGTGCGCAGGCGCGACCCATTACCGCACAGATGGCACAGGCCATCGGGCATCGGCATTTTGGCGTGGGCTTTGACCAGCTTGTGGTCCTGACCAAAGGCGATGCCGATGGGCATATGACCTTTTACAACGCCGATGGGTCCACCGCTGGGGCCTGTGGCAACGCCACACGGTGTGTTGCACGCCACCTGATGGAGGAAACAGGGGCCGCCGCACTTACGCTGACGTCAGACCGGGGTGCGCTGCCTGTGCGTGACGTGGGCAACGGGCTGACGGCGGTGAATATGGGGCACCCCTTTCTTGAATGGCAGGATGTGCCGCTGGCCTCGGAAATGGAAACGCTGACGCTGCCGATTGAGGGCTCTCCTACCGCGACCGGCATGGGCAACCCGCATTGCACCTTCTTTGTGGAGGATGTGGATGCCGTGGATCTGACCAGCTTTGGCCCCGGTATTGAGAATCATCCCCTCTTTCCCCAACGCACCAATGTGCAGATCGCCCAGATCATCGGGCCGGATCATATCCGCATGCGCGTTTGGGAGCGTGGGGTGGGCATCACCTTGGCTTCAGGGTCATCTTCCTGCGCAACAGCCGTTGCGGCGGCCCGGCGCGGCCTGACGGGGCGTGCGGTGCAGATCGATCTTGATGGGGGCACGCTGCAGGTCGATTGGCGCGATGATGGCGTCTGGATGACCGGGCCATCCGCGCATGTCTTTGACGGCGTCTTTACACCTGCCTTCCTCGCAGGGCTGTCATGAAGCCGCCCGTCTTTTCCAACCACGGCTGTCGCCTGAACGCCTATGAGCTGGAGGCGATGAAGGAATTGGCCGGGGACGCGGGGCTGCAAAACGCGGTTGTGATCAACACCTGCGCCGTCACGGCAGAGGCTGTGCGCAAAGCGCGGCAAGACATCCGCAAGCTGCGCAAAGCCAATCCCGATGCCCGTGTGATCGTGACGGGGTGTGCGGCACAAACCGAACCCCAGACCTTCGCCCAAATGGACGAAGTGGATGCGGTGATCGGCAACACCGAAAAGATGGTGCCTGAAACATGGCAGGGCCTGGCCGCAGATTTCATCGGCGAGACGGAGAACGTGCAGGTCGATGACATCATGTCCGTCACCGAAACCGCCGGGCATTTGATTGACGGGTTCGGCACGCGCAGCCGCGCCTATGTGCAGGTTCAAAACGGTTGTGACCACCGGTGCACGTTCTGCATCATCCCCTTTGGCCGTGGGAATTCCCGTTCGGTGCCCGCCGGTGTTGTGGTGGATCAGATCAAACGACTGGTGGACAAAGGGTTCAATGAGGTGGTGCTGACGGGGGTTGATCTTACCTCTTGGGGGGCGGATCTGCCGATGGCTCCAAAGCTGGGCGATCTGGTGATGCGGATCCTAAAGCTGGTGCCGGATCTGCCACGGCTTCGGATCAGTTCCATCGACAGTATTGAGGTGGATGACAACCTGATGCAGGCCATCGCCACAGAGCCGCGTCTGATGCCGCATTTGCACCTTTCATTGCAACATGGCGATGATCTGATTTTAAAGCGCATGAAACGGCGCCACCTGCGGGATGACGCGATTGGCTTTTGCCAAGAAGCGCGCCGCCTTCGGCCTGACATGACCTTTGGGGCCGATATCATTGCAGGCTTTCCAACCGAAACCCCCGCGATGTTCGAAAACTCTCTGCGGTTGGTTGAGGAATGTGATCTGACCTGGCTGCATGTGTTCCCCTATTCGGCACGCCCCGGAACGCCAGCCGCGCGCATGCCCGCGGTCGATGGCCGTGCCATCAAAGAGCGCGCCGCCCGCCTGCGCGCCGCCGGAGAACAGCAGGTTGAGCGCCACCTGGCCGCCCAGGTTGGGCAGACCCATCAGGTCTTGATGGAAAGCGAAACGATGGGGCGGACGGAACAGTTTGCAGAAGTCGTGTTTGAGGCGCAGCAAACCGAAGGCGCGGTTGTGCAGGCGCAGATCAAAGGTCTCAAGGCAAACCAGTTGGCAGCGTGATGTGGGCCTTTCCTTTAAAGGAAAGGCGACGAACTCTTTGAAGAGTTCGCCCTCCCCCACATGCAAAAAGCCCCCGCTGCTAAAGCGGGGCTTTCTAATCTCACGAACGGCTTTGGATCAGCTCGTTTCTTTGCGCTTCACGGGGGCCCAGATGCGCTTGTTTGTCAGATAAAGCAGAACCGCCAGCAGCGTCAGGAAAACAACCCCTGCAAAGCCCGCCTGCTTGCGCGCCATAAGCTTTGGCTCAGCGGTCCACATCAAGAAAGCGGACACATCTTTTGACAGATTTTCCAGCTCCGTTGGGCTGCCGTCTACAAATTCAACGTCATCACCCCACAGCGGCGGTGCCATCGCGATCCAACCGCCCGGGAAGGCCGTGTTTTCATAAAAGATCACGCCAGCTTGCTCTTTTTCCTCGCCGGTATACCCGGTGAGCAATGAGGCAATGTACTCAGGCCCACCCATGCCTTTGAAGAACTGGTTGATGCCCAGGCCGTAAGGGCCGTGGAACCCCGCGCGCGCCTTCGCCATCAAAGACAGGTCAGGGGCGTTTTCGATGTTGGAGGCCGGGAAATGGTCAGTTGGGCGCGCTTCACGGAAATCGTCGATTTCCGCGTCAAACACCTCAAACTGTGTTGCATATTCGATCACCTGTTCTTCTGGCAGCATAGGACCGCCATCATCACCCAAGGTACGGATCGGCACGAACTTCAGCCCGTGGCAGGCAGAGCAAATCTCAGTGTAGATCTGCAAGCCGCGCTGCAACTGATTGACGTCGTAGGAGCCGAATGGCCCCTCAAATGAAAACTCATAGTTTTCAATATGCGTGTCATAGGCACCCGCAGCCATGGCACCAGAGGTGCCAAGGCCAAGCACCAAAAGTGCGGAGGCGGTAAGTTTCTTGATCATTTTCATTTCCATTACTCCGCTGGCGTGGTCACAGGTTCGCCTGTGCCCTTTTTCTTCGCCATCTTTGCATCCCAGTCTTCCTGGATGGTTGCAGGCTGTGGCAACGGCTTTTCGATCACACCCAACAGCGGCAGGATCACCAGGAAGTAGACGAACCAATAGGTGGCCGCGATCAAAGCGATGGTGTTGTAAGGTTCTTCCGCAGGCATGGCACCGACCCACATCAACACGAAGAAGTCGATCACCAGCAGCCAGAACCACCATTTGAACATCGGACGGTAACGGCCGGAACGGACGTTGGATGTGTCCAACCATGGCACCGCCGCCATCACCGCAATCGCACCGAACATCGCCAGCACGCCGAAGAAGTCGGATTTGATGATGCCACCAGAGATGAAGTCAGCAAACATCACAACCCAGACATCTGGCGTAAAGGCCCGCAGGATCGCGTAGAAGGGCAAGAAGTACCATTCAGGAACGATGTGCGACGGCGTCGCCAGCGGGTTCGCCTCAATGTAGTTATCGGGGTGGCCCAGGTAGTTGGGCATAAAGCCGACAACCGCAAAGAACACCGCCAGGATAACCGCCAACGCGAACAGATCTTTGATCACGAAGTAGGGCCAGAAGGGCAGCGTGTCTTTCTCTGCGTCTTCTTTGGAGGTGCGGCGCACTTCAACACCGGTTGGGTTGTTGTTGCCCGTGGTGTGGAACGCCCAGATGTGCAGGATCACAAGACCCGCAATCAGGAACGGCAGCAGATAGTGCAGGCTGAAGAAACGTGTCAGCGTGGCGTTATCCACCGCTGGCCCGCCCAAAAGCAGCGTTTGCAGCGCGTCACCCACAAATGGGATCGCACCAAAAAGGCCGGTGATCACAGTCGCACCCCAGAAGGACATCTGGCCCCATGGCAGCACGTAGCCCATGAAGGCTGTCGCCATCATCAGCAGATAAATTAGCATCCCGATGATCCAAGTCACCTCGCGCGGTGCCTTGTATGAGCCGTAGTAAAGGCCCCGGAAGATATGCGCATAGACCGCGATAAAGAACAGCGACGCGCCATTCATATGCAGGTAGCGCAGCATCTGGCCACCGTTCACGTTGCGCATGATGTGCTCAATAGAGCCGAACGCCAGCGTGGTGTCGGGCGTGTAATGCATCACCAGCACGATGCCGGTGATGATCTGCAGCGCCAGGCAAAACGTCAGCACGATGCCCCAGATCCACATCCAGTTCAGGTTTTTCGGCGTGGGGATCATCAACGTGTCGTACATCAGGCCAACAACCGGCAAACGGCGGTGAAGCCACTTTTCGCCGTTTGACTTTGGCTCGTAATGGTCGTGAGGAATTCCAGACATATCTTTCTCCCTTAACCCAGTTTGATTGTGGTTTCGTCCACGAACTCAGCCGCTGGGATGGGCAAGTTCTGAGGCGCAGGCCCGCGACGGATACGCCCAGACGTGTCATAGTGAGAGCCGTGGCACGGGCAGAACCAGCCGCCGCCGCCTTCGGGGCCGACAAAATCGCCCGCGTCATTCAGTGGAACGCAGCCCAGGTGCGTACACACGCCGGTCATGACCAGCCATTCGCCCGCTTCATCCAGCGTCCGGTTAGCATCCGCCGCGTCAGCGCCGGGATCATTTGCGTTCCGTGCAACCGGATCAGGCAAATCAGAAACGGGTACGGCACGCGCTTCTTCGATTTCTACTTCCGTCCGGCGACGGATAAAGACCGGTTTGCCCAAGAACAAAACCCGCAACTGCGTACCAGGCTCAACAGCGGACACATCCACGCGGATGGTCGACAAAGCCCGCACATCTGCGGATGGGTTCATCTGGTTTACAAGAGGCCAAACGGCTGCACCTACGGTGACGGCACCTGTACCAGCCGTTGCATAGTACAGGAAATCCCTACGGGTGCCTGCGTGATCTTCTGCGTTGGACACGTGTTTTCTCCACTTTTGATGACCAAGTTGGCCACTACGGACTGGGCCGCGCACAAAGCACAGCCCACAATTGATCGGGTATCTAACTTGCCGTCCTGCGTGCGTCTAGATGTCATTCACGCGCAAAGCGTCGCACTGCGATATTAAGATCGCGAGAATCGGGACATTTTGACCCGATTACCCCGCCGGAGGGCGGGTCGCAGCCATGGAAGCGCGCAGAATCGAAGGTTGCGAACCAATCCGCCAGCGCCGGGTTTCCATCACGCCATGCACGCGCGCCGTGGCGGAAATCAATATAGGCCAGCGCACAGGCAACTGAGATGTGGCTCATGTCCATCGGCCCGGCCAGATGGCTCATCCAACGGGCATTCAGCACATCAATCGCGCGCGATGCCTTATCCCACTGTGCATCAATCCAGTCTGCGGATTGTTCATTTTCAGGGCGCAGACGCATCTCATAAGACATGGAGACCGTGCTATCCATGATCCCATCACCGGTTGCTTCCAGCACCAGCATCTCCCACTTGCGGCTGTCCTCGGGATAAAGATCGCCGCCGAACTGGGCGTTCAGATACTGCGAAATCACCCTGCTGTCATAAAGGGTTGAGCCATCGCTCCGCACCAACGCGGGGATTTTGCCCAAAGGATTGCTGGCCGTCAGGCCGGGGTCAGAGGCAAAGGCGGTGGTTTGAATGTCTTCAAATGCGACCGCATCGGTCTGACCTAGTTCATGCAACATCACCGCAATTTTCCGCACATAAGGCGAAGCGGGAGAGTAGAAGAGTTTCATGGGCGTCTCCTGTAAATCATACGCTGACTATTGTTGCTGCGGGCATGGGGCGCAACGCCGACTTTGTACTGATACGCAGAAGGCCTAGCTGCCCGGCCCCACACCCAGCATCAGCGCGGCCAGCACATCAGCCTCCGTACCAAACCCATAGCCGCGCATCTGATCAGCTGCGGCTTTGCGCACAGCGTCAGGTTTGTTCTGTCCCAGCTTCCATGTCCCATCCACTGCGGTGATCTGCATCCGGCAGGGCACAATCATCCGCATCATCTTGTCCATGACCTCCGGCGTCATTTTCTCCGTCTTCCAAGGGGCCTTGGGCAACAGGCGGTCTTCATACATGGCGGATTGCCGGTCCAGAAGGTCGTGGAGTTCGTCTTGTGGGCGGCGTTCCAATGTGCCCGACAGATGCACAGCCACGTAGTTCCACGTCGGCACCTGATCTGGTACCCCGTACCAATCAGGCGACACATAGCTGTCGGGCCCGGACACCGCGATTTTGGCGCGCAATGGTGATTTCAGCGCCCGCGCGATCGGATTTGACCGGACCAGATGCAACTCAGCCACATCGCCCTCTGTGCTCAGCAGAAAGGGCACATGGCTGAGGAGCGGCAGATCGTCCCCCTGCACCGCCAAGACACCAAATCCCCGTTCCCGTGCAAAGGCGAGGTTCTGGGCAGTGTCAGCATCATGAAAAACCGGGTTGGGGTGCATAGGAGGGCCTGCATTTGACGGGACGTTTGACTTGCACAAATCACGATTGAGTTGCAGGGTGCAAGCATTCTCAGGGCGGGGCGAAATTCCCCACCGGCGGTAGGGGGGTGCGCCCCCAAGCCCGCGAGCGCAATGCGCCCCAACGGGGCGCTTGGTCAGCAGACCCGGTCAAAGTCCGGGGCCGACGGTCATAGTCCGGATGAAAGAGAATGCAGCAGTGACCAGCCCTTTGGGCTGTGGCGCGGTTGTGATCGCCTTGGGTGCAGACGTGTCTGACGTAAAGGAGATCAGTAATGACACAGAACACCCGCTTCGCCTTTATCAAAGCCCAGTGGCATGCCGATATCGTAGATCGGAGCCTGGACGGATTTTTGGAGCATATCCCCGCCGCGCAAACAGACGTGTTTGACGTCCCCGGAGCGTTTGAAATGCCGCTGATGGCGCAAAAGCTCGCCCAGTCGGGCCGGTATGATGCCATTGCTTGTGCCGCTTTTGTGGTGGATGGCGGGATTTACCGCCATGATTTTGTTGCCAGCGCCGTTGTGGATGGCCTGATGCGCGTGGGGTTGGACACGGGCGTGCCTGTGCTGTCCGTCTCTCTGACGCCGCATCACTACCAAGAAACGGACCACCACAATGCCATCTACCGTGCGCATTTTGTGGAAAAAGGCCGTGAAGCAGCTGTTGCAGCCTTAAAGATCACAGGTGCCACAGCGGCCTTGGCGGCGGCCTAGCGGTTTGGTCGCCCCCATAGGGCACATGTGCGGCATGCGGCGTTTCCTTTAAAGGAAACGCTGCGAAGTCTTTAAAGACTTCGCCCCCCTTGAGGCCATCCGCCCCGCCCGCTAAGGCATACTGCCAACAGGAGCCTGCCCATGTCCATGAATTCATTCGGCCATCTTTTCCGTGTCACCACCTGGGGCGAAAGCCATGGGCCCGCCCTTGGTGCAACTGTTGATGGCTGCCCTCCGGGCATTGCGATTGATGAGGCCATGATCCAGCAGTGGTTGGACAAGCGCAAACCAGGACAGAACAAATACACCACCCAGCGGCGCGAACCCGATGCAGTGAAAATCCTCTCCGGCGTATTTGAAGGACAGACCACCGGCACGCCCATTCAGCTGATGATCGAAAACACCGATCAGCGGTCCAAAGACTACGGCGACATCATGGACAAGTTCCGCCCAGGTCATGCCGACATTACCTATTTCCAGAAATACGGCATCCGCGACTATCGCGGCGGCGGCCGGTCTTCGGCCCGTGAAACCGCCGCGCGGGTGGCCGCGGGCGGCCTGGCCCGCGAGGCGATCAAGGCGCTGGCGCCAAACCTCCAGATCACCGGCTATATGGTGCAGATGGGACCCCACAAGATTGACCGAGAGGCCTTTGATTGGGACCAGATCGCGGAAAACCCCTTTTGGGTGCCCGATGCCAAAGCCGCCGAGGATTGGGCCAGCTATCTGGACGGGCTGCGCAAATCCGGATCCTCAGTAGGTGCGATCATCGAAGTGACCGCGCGCGGCGTGCCTGCGGGCCTCGGCGCGCCGGTTTACGGCAAGCTCGACACCGATTTGGCCGCCGCCATGATGAGCATCAATGCCGTCAAAGGCGTGGAGATCGGCGAAGGCATGTCAGCGGCCATGCTCACAGGCGAATTGAACGCCGATGAGATCTATATGGGCAATGATGGCCTGCCCAAATATTCCTCCAACCACGCGGGCGGTATTCTGGGCGGCATCAGCACAGGTCAGGACGTCGTGGTGCGCTTTGCGGTCAAACCAACGTCGTCGATCCTGACCACCCGCAAAACAATCACCAAATCCGGCGAAGAGACTGAGATCATCACCAAGGGCCGTCATGACCCCTGTGTGGGCATCCGCGCCGTCCCGGTGGGCGAGGCGATGATGGCCTGCGTCCTTCTGGATCACATGCTGCTGCACCGCGGGCAGATTGGCGAAAACCGGGGCAAGATCGGCACGCCGGACTAACGCTGGCGGGCATCCTTGCGGACCAGTTCCAAAAAGGTGCGCATGCCTGTGGCTTCGTCCTCGCTAAAGGTGGTCTGCGTGACCTCAAGCGCGTGAATGCGGTCAAACCGGAACGTTCTGAAATCCTCTCTCAACTCGCACCAGGCAGAGAACATCCACCCCTCGGCCATGTTCCACAATACCAGCGGGCGCACCTGCCGGGTTGAGACCTGGCCATGCTTATCTGCATACTCCAGCCGCACCACCCGGTGCGCGCGGATCGCCTGGCGCAGCTCCGCTACGGCAGGCGATGCCTTTTCCCGTTGCGTCACGCTGAGATAGGGCGCATCCGCCAGGCGGCGCTCTTCAGGTTCGGGCAGGCCTGCTTGGATCTTGGCGCGGGCCTCTCGGGCGGCCATGGCCAATTGATCATCGGCCGTACTTTCGACAAAGGCCAGCCCCATCGCCAGCGCATCAATTTGATCTTGGGTGAAAGTCACATTCGGCAAATCAAATCCCGGACGCAGGAGATATCCCACACCCGCCTCCCCTTCGATGGGCAGACCGGAGGCCTGCAAATGCGCAATGTCGCGGTAGATCGTCGTCGCACTCACCTCGAAATGTGCAGCCAGGTCTTCTGCCCGGCTGACATTTCGGGTGCGCATTTCGTTGACCAGTCGAAAAAGCCGTTCTGCGCGCCTCATGCACCCTCACTTGCAGCAGCTACCGGGCCGCGGTGGCCTCAATCTCAAACATCAAGGGCGCCAGCGCAAGGCGGGTGACACCCACCAAGCTCATCGGAGGCTGGTTGCCCGCGGCCCCAAAACGCATCCCCATCAGATCAAAATTGGCCAAAGAG
The DNA here is from genome assembly GCF_055693825.1 of Sulfitobacter sp. GN1-4. Classification (NCBI taxonomy): domain Bacteria; kingdom Pseudomonadati; phylum Pseudomonadota; class Alphaproteobacteria; order Rhodobacterales; family Roseobacteraceae; genus Sulfitobacter; species Sulfitobacter sp. GN1-4. Next base: position 4,011,915 of record NZ_JBVFUQ010000003.1, read on the forward strand.
GCATCCACATCCGTGCTGTAGACGGTCAGCTTGATCACATCTCCAAACCCCATCCCGGCCTGTCCTAACACCGCCTGCAGGTTGTCCAAAGCCAAGGCCATCTGCGCCCGCATATCGCCGGGATGCTGCGGCGCGCCGTTTGCATCCACCGCCGTTTGGCCCGCGCAGATCAGCTGTTTGCCAGCCCCCTCAACCATTTCGGCCTGATTGTAGCCCAAGGGCAAAGACCATTCCCAAGGGTTTATCGCTGTGCGTTTCATGACATCGTCCTTTCATCTGTTTGATAGGACCTTTGAAACACACCCTTCTTGTCACCGTGGTGACAAGAGAGATCACCCCACCTTGAACTTTGTGCACGGCAGGCGCATGAAGCTCCTATGCCCGCAAACATGACCCAACACCGCCCTGGCCGCGCGATTGCCCTCAAGGTCGGCGCCGTTTTCCTGTTCATGGTCATGGCCGCACTGATCAAAGCAGCATCCGGCGCTGTGCCCCCGGGCCAGGCGGTGTTCTTTCGGTCATTCTTTGCCATTCCGGTTATTGGCCTGTGGCTGTGGCAAACCGGGCATCTGCATGACGGGCTAAAGGCCAATAACGTGCTGGGTCACATCTGGCGCGGGCTTTTTGGCACCACCGCGATGATACTGACCTTTGCAGGGCTAGCCATCCTGCCCCTGCCAGAGGTCACTGCGATTGGCTATGCCACCCCGATGTTCACCGTGATCTTTGCCGCGATTTTCCTGGGCGAACGCATCCGGCTTTTTCGCCTGTCGGCGGTGGCGCTGGGGCTGATTGGTGTGATGATCGTGATCGCACCGCGCCTGTCGCTGGGCGAGGGGTATAGTGCGGCGGCCACCATGGGGGCGTTCTTTGTGCTTGCGGCGTCAATCTTGCGTTCGATGGTACAGATCCACGTCAGACGCTTGGTGCAGACCGACAGCACCTCCGCCATTGTTTTCTATTTTTCGCTGACCGCAACCACCGTGTCCTTGTTCACCCTGCCGCTTGGGTGGCTCTTTCCGGTGCCCGCTTTGGCCTGGACCAATCCCGGCTTTGGCGTTCTGGGGCTGATCATCTGCGCGGGCCTCATCGGTGGGGTGGCACAGATCATGATCACCTCTTCCTTCCGCTTTGCCGGGGCCTCCATGCTGGCACCGTTTGATTATTCATCCATGATTTTTGCCACGCTGATCGGTTGGGTTGTCTTTAGCGAAGTGCCAACCGCCACCATTCTGATTGGTGCGGCTCTTGTCATTGCTGGCGGCGTGCTCATTATCTGGCGCGAACGCCAGCTTGGGCTGGACCGCAGCAAATCCAAACCCAGCCTCGCGCCTGCAGGCTCCCCGAATTGAGGACCACCCATGTCGGACGACCACAAACAAAAGATGCAAGAACGCCAAGCCAAACAGCGCGCCAAAGTGGCCGAGCTGCAGGACCCTGAAAAAGGTTTGGTTCTGGTGCACACCGGGGCGGGCAAGGGCAAATCCTCCTCCGCCTTCGGCGTCGTTGTCCGCGCCTTGGGCTGGAAGCAAAAGGTCGGCGTGGTGCAGTTCATCAAGGGCAAGTGGAAAACTGGCGAACGTCAGTTCTTTGACCGCTTGGGCGAGGTGACCTGGCACACCATGGGCGAGGGGTTCACCTGGGATACCCAGGACAAAGACCGCGACATCGCCGCTGCGCAGGCCGCCTTTGCCAAGGGGCGCGAGATGATGGAAAGCGGCGAATATGACCTGATCGTGATGGATGAGATCAACATCGCCATGCGCTATGACTACCTTTCAGTTGACGAGGTGATCGCGGGGCTGGAGGCGCGCGATGCGCGCACCGGGGTGATCCTGACGGGCCGCGATGCCAAGCCGGAGCTGTGTGACTATGCCGATCTAGTGACCGAGATGTCAGAGGTGAAACACCCCTTCAAAGCGGGGATCAAAGCGCAGCGTGGGGTCGATTACTAATGGCGCGGGAAGAAGGCAAAGTAGTTCTGATCACAGGTGCCGCGCGCGGCATCGGCCTGGCCACTGCGCATCTGATGGCGGATGCAGGATGGCGTGTGGCGCTGCTGGACCGGGACGCAGACGTGCTGGAGGAGGCCGTGGCGGAGTTCAGCACGCCTGTTCTTAAGCTGGTGCAAGACGTCTCAGACCCGCAAGCGGCCCCGGCGGCAATCCGGTCTTGTGTGGATCATTTCGGACAGTTGGACGCGCTGGTGAACAACGCAGGTGTGGCGGACTTCGGCCCCATTGAAGAAACGGATTTCGCCCGCTGGCGGCGCATCATGGAAACCAACCTGGATGGTGTTTTCCTGATGAGCCAGGCCGCCATCCCCGCGCTGCGCGGCACGGCGGGGGCAATTGTGAACATCGCCTCCATCTCGGGCCTGCGCGCCTCCACCCTGCGGGTGGCCTACGGCACGTCAAAAGCTGCCGTCATCCAGCTGACCAAACAGCAGGCGGCTGAGCTGGGCGAATATGGCATCCGCGCCAATTGCGTCTGCCCCGGCCCCGTGCGGACCAAACTGGCGATGGCGGTGCATACACCAGACATCATCGCATCCTATCATGATGCGATCCCACTGAACCGCTATGGCTCAGAACAGGAAATCGCTGAGGTCATCGCGTTTCTGTGTAGTGACAAGGCCAGCTATGTGACCGGGCAGGTCATCGCGTCTGACGGTGGGTTTGAGAGTACGGGTGTGGGGCTGCCCGCGTTGCGGGGGTGACCCCCAAGCCGGCTTAGCAAAGGAACTCCGTTGTGGAATCCCTTTAAACCCGCACCAACGTCTCATAGCCTTCGGCGATCTCACGCGTTAGCGCGCCAACCTCGAAGTTGTAATCACCGATCTGTCCCACCGGTGTGACCTCAGCCGCAGTGCCGGTCAGCCAGCATTGCTCAAAACCCTCAAGCTCTTCGGGCATGATATGGCGCTCATGGACCTTGACCTGGCGGTCCTTCAGCATCCCGATAACCGTCTGGCGGGTGATGCCGTTCAAAAAGCAATCTGGATCGGGCGTGTGCACTTCGCCGTCTTTGACAAAGAAGATGTTGGCACCTGTCGCCTCGGCCACATAGCCGCGGTAGTCAAACATCATCGCATCTGAGCAACCTTTGGCCTCTGCTGCGTGTTTGGACATGGTGCAAATCATGTAAAGACCCGCCGCCTTGGCGTGGCTGGGGATCGTCTCAGGGCTGGGGCGTTTCCATTTGGAGATGTCGAGCTTGGCACCCTTCATCTTGGCATCGCCGTAATAGGCCCCCCACTCCCACGCGGCGATGGCCAGCCGCACTGGGTTCTTGGCAGAGGCCACACCCATGTCTTCGCCCGCGCCGCGCCAGGCAATCGCGCGCACATAGGCGTCTTGCAGACCGGATGCGGCGAGCACTTCTACCTTGGCGGCCTCAATCTCATCAATGGTCCAGGGGATTTCAAAATCAATCATCTGGGCAGAGCGCTTGAGCCGTTCAGAATGCTCACGGCTTTTGAAGATCTTGCCGTTATAGGCCCGCTCCCCTTCGAAAACCGAAGAGGCGTAGTGCATCGCATGGGTCAGGATGTGCACATTGGCGTCACGCCAATTGACCATCTTGCCGTCCAGCCAGATTTGACCATCCCGATCATCATATGCACCTGCCATGGTTGTCGCTCCCATCCCATGAAATTTCCAAATGTTGCGGAGATAGGTCCACTTCGGACACATTCTGTCGCAAAACCTTTGATGACCTAGCCATTCTCTCTTGGAGTGTCAACAAGGCTGACATAAACTGCGCAAAACTATGTAACGAGACACATCATGGCCGACGGGCGCTCAGCTTCTGCTGTACGAGGCGACAGCTTACTCTTTCTGACAGACGAACAGTTGCGCCAGGGAAGCGAAGCGATGTTCTTTGCCTACCGGGGTTTCACGGCCGATCCAGACCGCATTCTGGCAAACATGGCCTACGGCCGCGCCCATCACCGGGCGATCCATTTCATTGGGCGGGCACCGGGGACAACGGTGAACAACCTTTTGAACATTCTGGGGGTCACAAAACAGTCTCTCAATCGTGTGTTGCGCACGTTGATCTCAGATGGTCTGGTTCTAAACACAGTTGGCAAAGCCGACAAAAGAGAGCGACATTTGTATCTCACCGATGAAGGACGCGCCTTGGAACAAAAGCTATCAGACGCCCAGCGCGCGCGGCTAAGGGCCGCCTTTCGCGATGCAGGGCCAGAGGCCGTTGCCGGGTTTCGGACGGTGCTGGAGGCCATGATGGATCCTGAAATGCGCGCGAGCTATGCGCGGTTGCGGGACAGCAGCACATGATGGAGATGGACGCCCACCTGTTGATCGTGGATGACGATGAACGCATTCGGACGCTGTTGCAAAAGTTCCTGATGCGTCATGGTTTTCTGGTCACCGCCGCAAGAGACGCCGCCCATGCAAGGCGGATCTTGTCGGGGCTGGATTTTGATCTGATCGTGCTGGACGTGATGATGCCGGGCGAAGATGGGCTGGCCCTGACCGCGTCGCTGCGCCAATCCATGGAAACCCCGATCCTGCTGTTAACCGCCAAGGGCGAGACAAGCGACCGGATCGAAGGGCTGGAAGCGGGCGCTGATGATTACCTTGCCAAACCCTTTGAGCCCAAAGAGCTGTTGTTGCGGATCAATGCGATCCTGCGGCGCATGCCGGATACCACTGCCGAAGAAGCAGCACCAAAGGTGCTGTCCCTGGGGCCCATTCGGTATGACATGGAACGCGGCGAGATGTGGCAGGGCGATGATCTGGTGCGGCTGACGGCCACCGAAGTTCAACTGATGAAGATTTTTTCAGCCCAACCGGGCGAACCGTTGAGCCGTGCCAAGCTGGTGGAAGAGTTGGGACGCGATCGGGGGCAAGCGCAGGAACGCGCCGTTGACGTCCAGATCACCCGCCTGCGGCGCAAGATTGAGGACAACCCCAAGCAACCGCGGTATCTGCAAACCGTGCGGGGTGCAGGATATATGCTGGCCACGGATTGAACGTGAGCCCGGCACCTGTGGCAGAGGCTGTGCAGAAGTTATATTGGAAAGATGAAGCGCGCGGTGGTCTGGAAGCTCGTGGCCGGTGTGGCTATGGTTCAGCGGAACTGAAATGGATTCTGAGCAGATGTCTGATACCCCCATCCAAGAAATGAGCTTTGAGACTGCAATGGCGGAACTTGAGAAAGTCCTGGCGCAGCTTGAAAGCGGCACTGTCGAACTGGACGCCTCTATTGCGCTTTATGAGCGCGGCGCTGCGTTAAAAGCGCGGTGTGAGACCAAGCTGAAGGAAGCCGAAGAGAAGGTCCGCGCGATCACCTTAGATGGCGATGGCAATCCGGCTGGGCTGACACCGGTCGAAGGGCTTTAGGGCAGGATGTTCCGCCAAAGGCTGGAAACGGCAGCCCAAGATATAACGGCACATTTCAAAGTGGTGCTGTCCGCGTTCCAGGATTTGCCAGTGGTGCAGGCGATGGACCATGCCACCAACGGCGGCAAAAGGCTGCGTGGTTTTTTGGTGATGGAGACCGCACGCCTGCATGGCCTTGATGCGGGAGCTGCGCTGTGGCCTGCAACGGCGATTGAGGCTTTGCACGCCTATTCGCTGGTACATGATGATCTGCCCTGCATGGACGATGACGATCTGCGACGCGGCCAGCCCACCGTGCACCGCAAATGGGATGAGGCGACCGCTGTACTTGCGGGGGATGCGTTGCAAACTCTGGCCTTTGAGCTGGTCACCCGGCCCGAGGTCGGCAGTGCTGAGGTGCGGGCGACATTGGCCAGCAGCCTTGCCGTGGCATCAGGTGCGCAGGGCATGGTGTTGGGTCAAGCCTTGGATATTGCCGCTGAAACAGCGGACGCCCCCTATCATTGGAAGAAATCACCGCGCTGCAACAAGGCAAGACCGGCGCACTGATTGTCTGGTCCGCGCTTGCAGGGCCGCGCATGGCACAGGCGGATACGGGTCCGCTTGACGCCTATGCCAAGGCGCTGGGACTGGCATTCCAGATCGCGGATGACATCCTGGATGTCGAAGGCGACACAGAGACGGTGGGTAAGGCCACCGGTAAGGACGCGGACGCAGGCAAAGCGACCTTTGTGTCCTTGTTGGGCCTAGATGGGGCTAAACGCCGCGCAGGTGAGCTGGTGCAGTCGGCTTGTGACGCCTTACATGTATATGGGCAGGACGCTGATGCCCTGAGAGAGGCCGCGCAGTTCGTCGTGGCCCGCAAGAACTAAGAGACTGACATGACAGATCGCCCTGATACCCCGCTGCTGGATCAAATCCACCGACCCGCAGATTTGAAACCCTTGTCTGACCAAGAACTGGCAACGCTTGCGCATGAGTTGCGCGCCGAGACGGTTTCAGCTGTGTCCGTCACCGGGGGGCACCTTGGGGCGGGGCTTGGCGTGGTGGAGCTGACCGTGGCATTGCACGCGGTTTTTGACACGCCGCGCGACAAGATCATCTGGGATGTGGGCCATCAGTGCTATCCGCATAAAATCCTCACCGAACGGCGGGACCGCATTCGCACCTTGCGCCAAAAGGATGGTCTGAGCGGTTTCACCAAGCGCAGCGAATCTCCCTATGATCCGTTTGGGGCGGCGCATTCCTCTACCTCCATCTCTGCAGCGCTGGGGTTTGCTGTGGCCCGCGATCTTGGCGGGAACCCGCCCGAGGGGGCAGGCGATGCCATTGCGGTGATCGGGGATGGCTCCATTTCTGCGGGCATGGCCTATGAGGCGATGAACAACGCAGGGCATTTGGGCAAACGGATGATTGTCATCCTGAACGACAATGAAATGTCCATCGCACCGCCCGTCGGCGCGATGTCGAGCTATCTGAGCCGGCTGTACGCCGAAGAGCCTTTTCAGGATCTCAAAGCGGCGGCCAAGGGGGCGGTTAGCCTGTTGCCGCCACCTTTTCGGGAGGGGGCCAAACGTGCCAAGGACATCCTGAAAGGCATGGCCGTTGGCGGCACACTCTTCGAACAATTGGGCTTTTCCTATCTGGGGCCAATCGATGGTCACGACATGAACCAGCTGTTGCCGGTGCTGCGCACCGTCAAGCAGCGGGCGACCGGGCCCATCCTTATTCACGTGCTGACCAAAAAGGGCAAAGGTTATGCCCCGGCTGAAACCGCGCGTGACAAGGGCCATGGGGTCGCGAAGTTCGACGTGCTGACAGGTGAGCAGAAAAAGGCCCCATCGAACGCGCCCAGCTACACGTCTGTTTTTGCAAAAGCTTTGCTGGAAGAAGCGGCCGAAGACGATAAGATTTGCGCGGTGACCGCTGCGATGCCTGACGGCACGGGGCTGAACCTTTTTGCGGAACGCTATCCGTCGCGTTGCTTTGACGTGGCGATTGCCGAACAGCATGGTGTGACATTTTCAGCCGCATTGGCCGCTGGCGGGATGAAGCCGTTTTGCGCGATGTATTCCACCTTTTTGCAGCGCGGGTATGACCAGGTGGTGCATGATGTGGCGATCCAACGTTTACCTGTGCGCTTTGCCATCGACCGTGCGGGCCTTGTGGGCGCGGATGGGGCCACACATGCGGGCGCGTTTGATGTGGCCTATCTGGCCAACCTGCCTGGCTTTGTTGTGATGGCCGCCGCTGATGAAGCGGAGCTCAAGCACATGGTCGCCACTGCCGCGGCCCATGACGACGGGCCAATTGCCTTCCGTTTCCCACGGGGGAAGGCAAAGGCGTGGATATGCCAGAGCGGGGCGTCCCGCTTGAGATTGGTAAGGGCCGGATGATCCAGGAAGGCGCGCGTGTGGCGCTGCTGTCGTTCGGCACGCGGCTGGCTGAGGTGGAAAAGGCCGCTGAAAGCCTGGCGGCCAAGGGGATTACACCCACCATTGCCGATGCACGTTTTGCCAAACCGCTGGACCGGGACATGATCCTTGATCTTGCCACCCGGCATGAGGCGCTGATCACCATCGAAGAAGGTGCTGTTGGCGGGTTTGGCTCACATGTGGCACAGCTTTTGGCAGAAGAGGCTGTGTTTGACACAGGCCTCAAATACCGGTCCATGGTGTTGCCCGATACCTTTATTGATCAAGCCTCTCCTGCGGATATGTATGCGGTGGCAGGCATGAACGCAGAACATATTGAGGCCAAAGTGCTTGATGTGTTGGGTGTGGCCCAGATTGGTCTGCGCACAGCTGAGAGCTGAGCCTCGGCCAGAAGCATCCTGGGCGTTAGCCTTCTTGCGCCAGCAATGCGGCAAGCCCAGTGTGATAGTCGGGGTACTTGGGCTGCCAGCCGAGTTCACGTTTAACCCGATCATTTCGCACCTTTTTGCTTTCGGCATAAAAGCTGCGGGCCATGGGTGTCATATCGGCCGTTTCAAAATCCACCGCTTCTGGCAAAGGAAGGCCCAGCAGCTGAGCGGCGTGGCCAATCACATCCTGCGGCGGCGCTGGATCATCATCACACAGGTTATAGACCGCCCCCGGCATGGGACGCGCCATCGACAGATCAAGCGCTTGGGCAATGTCTTCGACATGGATGCGGCTGAACACCTGGCCCTTTTTGATGATGCGCCGCGCAGTGCCGTTGCGCACCTTGGCAAAGGGGCCACGGCCCGGTCCATAGATGCCCGCCAGACGGAAAATGTGCAGCGGCAGATCCGGGATGGCTTGCCAGGCGGCCTCTGCCTCAACCCGGGCCTGGCCGCGCTTGGTGGCGGGTGTGAGCGGCGTGTCTTCGTCCACCCAACAGCCTTGGTGGTCGCCATAAACGCCGGTTGTTGAAAGATAGCCCGCCCACCGCAAATCGCGCGCATGCGCCGCAATCTGATCGTGCAGGGCGGCCAAAACCGGATCACCGTCTTTGCCGGGGCCTGCCGATATTAACAGATAGGGAGACGCCTTTAGCAGCGGCGTCACATCTGTACCGGGCCAAAGCACCGGTTCCACACCGGTTGCGGCGATGCCGTCCATCTTGTCCGCGCTGCGGGTTGTCCCATAGATCCGCCAACCGCGCGGCACCAAAACCTCTGCCAACGCGCGGGCACTGAACCCATGACCAAATGAAAACAGAACCTTATCCATGCTCAGAAAGTGGCCTGCCCCACCGGCGGCAACAAGAGCAAAAACGCCCTGGGGTCAGGATCCAGTCATTTCAATCCGTTTATCATCGGGGACCAAGCGGTTGATTTGGGCAATATGCTCGGGCAGGCATTTGGTGAGGAAATCGTATCTCTCAACAACATGTGCGCGGGCAGCGGTGCCAAGATGAGCGAACTTATCGGGGTTCGCCAGCACCTCAATCACCTGGGCGGCGATTGCATCTTTGTCATGAAAATCGACCAACAGCCCGTTTTCACCATGGGTGATCACCTCTTGCACGGGTGCAACATCGGATCCCACGATCACAGCCCCCATCGACATGGATTCCAACATCGACCAGGACAAAACAAAGGGCATCGTCAGATAAAGGTGGCAGCGGCTAAGCTGGATGATCTTTTGGTAGTGGCTGTAGGGCACACGCCCCAGAAAGTGCAGACGGTCCCAATCAAGCGCATCGCCGACCTCCGCTTCCATTTCAGCACGCAAACCCTTTGGACTGGCGCTTTTGCCGCCATAGGAGTTTTCATTCCCGCCGACGATGATCACCCGCGCATTGGGCCGTTCGCGCATGATCCTGGGCAGGGCACGCATGAACATGTGATAGCCCCGCGCGCGCTCAAGATTGCGGGCCACAAAGGTCAGCACCTCATCTTGGCGGGTCAGCGGACGGTCCAACCGACCAAGTTCCAGCGACACATCCGGTTTGGGTTGCAGCAAATCAGTGCGAATGCCGTCATGGCACACATACATGCGGTCATGAAAGCTTGGCGGGAACCGGTCGCGTTGCCAATAGGTGGGTGTATGCCCCTGATCCACCGTCTCAATATTCGCGAGCGGCACGGCATTTCGGGCCTGCATCAAGAACGGCGCGTGGTCATTCACGGTCTCTTCGGGGTCAAACCCAACAAGGCCACCGGTGATGTTGTAGTAGTATTCAAAGAACCCGATGATCGGCACATCGGGCCACACCTGCTTGAAAAACGTAAGCTCCCCCCAACCAACGTGGCCAATAACGATGTCTGGCTTGAACCCCTCATCGGCCTCAATCTTGCGCACGGCCAGGGCCGCGCCGAAACCATTCCCCGCAGCCTCTTCCCAGACTTTGGATAGGCCGTACGCATCTTTGGCGGGTGCGCGATGCTTTTGGTAGATCCGGGTTTCAACCCCGGCAAGCTTTGGGGCATCACGTCGCTGGGTTAGGAAATAGATGCGGTGCAGCCCCTGTGCGGCAAGCCATTGCACCAATTCGCGATACTGCCCCGGCATGTTCTGGTGCACGAATAGAATGTTCATGGGGCTGACCCTACTGCTGCATGTCTTTCGCGGCAGTTAACCCGCGCAACCACACAGGCGCAACGCATGAGCTGCGATTGTGGGCCGCAACATGCAGCAGTCAAAATGACTATCATTAGACCACGTCAGCAGGCGGACGCGCATCCAGCCGAACCCACCAGGGCAGTCAGAGGACGATGGCGATACCAGCGCCCCTCTGTCGCCTCTGCACCACAATCAGTGGGCATAATCAGACCCTTCCGCGTCCAAAATCGCCTTAAGCTCCGCAAGGTGTTTTTGATCCTGATCGGGGTAGTTTTCCAGCTCTTGCGCTGTCTTTTCCGCAATATCATCGGGGATCCGGCGCAGTTTCATCCCGGTCTGGAGCGCTTTGATATAGGTCTCTGCTGAACGCTCAAAATAATAGAGCCGGTTGAACGTATCCGCGACCGTGTCGCCCAGCACCATGACACCGTGCGATCCCATGACCATGACCTTTTTCTTGGGGTCCGTCAGCAATGCAGCACAGCGCGCGCCCTCATCCTCAAAGGCCAGGCCGCCATAGTCTTCGTCAATCACGATCCGGTTGTAGAACGTGCAGCAATTCTGGTCGATCGGGGGCAGACGGCTGTCCTCAAGACAGGCCAGCACGGTGGCGTAGATCGAATGCACATGCATCACACAGCGCGCATGGGGACAGGCCCGATGCACGCCGCCATGCAAACCCCAGGCCGTGGGATCAGGCGCATTTGGCCCTTCCAGCGTTGCGGGATCATTGGCGTCAATCAGCAGCATGTCACTGGCTTTGATCCGCGAAAAATGCATTTGGTTGGGGTTCATCAGGAACTGCGTGCCGTCGTCATTCACCGCGAAGGAAAAATGGTTTGCCACGCTTTCGTGCATGTCCAGACGTGCGGTCCAACGAAAGGCGGCAGCCAGGTCTACCCGCGCCTGCCAGTGATCCATGTTGGGCTTCATCTGGGTCACATTCATCGCGATTCTCCTTTTGATGAAAGGGCGCCGGTTACAGGCCGTCTTTTACACGGCTGGGCACCCAAGCGTATCCGTTCTCACATAAAATGTAGGCTTCGCGCAGCCCATGAGGCTTGTCCGTTGGCGACTGCAGGATTGTCGCCTCTGTGCCTTTGGCCCGCGCGCAGGCGGTTTCTGGGTCGGTGTCATACAAGCGGATCTCAAGACCGGCACCGCGCGGTGGGTTCTCTGGCAAGAGCGTTTGCAACGGGTTGGAATGATACGTGCCATCTGAATGCAGCTGAAACACCTGATCGCCATAGGTCACGATCGCAAAATCTGCGGTGACCTGAAACGCCTGCATATCAAAGATCGCCTTCAAAAAGGCAACTTGGCGCTTTACGTCCCGCACCAGAAGGTTCAGCCCGATCCCTTTGAGGGACGCGCCAAAGGTTTCCGCATCAACGGTTTCGTAATCCATATTCCCCCCACACACCTAAACCGAGATGACGCTAGACGGTCTGCCGCCAAAAATCACCCCAGCAAATACAGGGACGGGAATTTAGGGACACGGCATCAGGGGCACGACCTAAGACGACGGGAACACGCGGTTTCCATCGCCGTCAATCAGCATCTCACCGTCTTCTTTGTAATAGGGTCCGGGTGGCCATTCTGGCAGCAGCTCCAGCACGGTTTCGGAAGGTCGGCACAGCCGAACGCCCTGCGCGCAGGCCACAATCGGGCGGTTCACAAGGACCGGATGCACCAGCATGTGATCCAGCATAGTCTCATCCGGCACGGCAGTATCCAACAAACCCAGCTCTTCTGCCGGGCTGCGGGTGGTGCGCAAGGCCTCCCTGGGCGTCACACCCGCCGCCGCAAAAAGCGCCAAAAGCTGTGGGCGGGTCCAGCCGGTTTGCAAATATTCGATCACGGTCGGGCGATAGCCTGCGTCCAGTATGATCTGGCGAACATTGCGGGACGTGCCGCAATCGGGGTTGTGAAACAGAACGATATCCATGGCACCGGGATAAGCGAAAAACATGACAGTTTGAAGAAATACCACCGCCCCCCTTGCGGCCCGCCGGGAAAGTTGATCCGATGGGACATGACGCAAGAACTTTTCCCCTCCTGGGCCGATGTCGCCGCTGATCTGGTCAACACAGCCGCCGGGCGCGCGCCCGCTGATCTGATCATCACAGGCGGCATTTGGGTCAACGTCCACACCCGCGAAGCACTGCCTGACCACGATATCGCCATTCGCAAGGGCCGTATCGCTTTTGTCGGGCCGGATGCCTCTCATTGCAAAGGCGAAGGCACCCAGATCATTGAGGCGAAAGGCCGCTACATGATTCCTGGCCTGTGCGATGGGCATATGCACATCGAGATCCGGCATGCTGACACCTGCTGAATTCGCCCGCGCCGTGATCCCGCATGGCACCACATCAATGTTCACGGATCCACATGAGATCGCCAATGTGCTGGGGTTGAACGGGGTGCGCATGATGCATGATGAGGCTCTGATGCAGCCTATCAACATCTTCACGCAAATGCCCTCTTGCGCGCCCTCCGCACCCGGGATGGAAACCACCGGCTTTGAGATCAGCGCCGAGGATGTGGCTGAGGCGATGACCTGGCCTGGCATCATTGGCCTGGGTGAGATGATGAACTTTCCCGGCGTGTCCAATGCCGACCCCCAGATGCTGGCCGAGATTGCCGCCACGCAACGGGCGGGCAAAACGGTTGGCGGGCACTATGCCTCACCCGATCTGGGCCCTGCCTTTGCTGCCTATGTCGCGGGCGGGCCAGCCGATGATCACGAAGGCACCTGCGAAGCGGATGCCGTCGCGCGGATGCGGCAGGGGATGCGGTCCATGATCCGGCTGGGCTCTGCCTGGTATGACGTTGAATCCCAGATCACCGCGATCACGCAAAAGGGTCTGGATCCGCGCAATATGATCCTGTGCACCGATGACTGTCACTCAGGCACGTTGATCAATGACGGCCACATGAACCGGGTCGTGCGCCATGCCATTGACTGCGGTTGCGATCCGTTGATCGCTCTTCAGATGGCAACGATCAATACCGCCACCCATTTTGGGTTGGAGCGCGACATCGGCTCTCTTACCCCAGGGCGGCGGGCGGATGTGATCCTGACCTCTGACCTTAAAAGCCTGCCCATCGAAATGGTGCTGGCCCGGGGTCAGGTGGTTGCCGAAAATGGCACCTGCGTGGTGGATTGCCCCCACTTTGATTGGCCAGGCCAAGCGCGGCAAACCGTGAACATGGGCAAAACACTCACAGCTGAGGATTTCACGATCCAAGCGCCCGCCGGGGCCAATGCCGTGACCGCAAATGTTATCGGTGTGGTGGAAAACCAGGCACCGACCAAAGCGCTGCAATTCGAACTGCCTGTTACAGAGGGCCGGGTACAGGCCACTGGTGAGGTGGCGCAAATTGCCCTTGTTGAACGGCACCGCGCCACCGGCCATGTGGTCAACGCCTTTGTGTCGGGCTTTGGGTATCAGGGCAACATGGCCATGGCCTCCACCGTGGCACATGACAGCCACCACATGATCGTTGTGGGCACCGACCGTGATGAAATGGCCCGCGCTGCCAACCGCCTGCGCGAGGTTGGCGGTGGCATCACGCTTTTCCGTGATGGCCAGGAACGCGCGTTGGTTGAGCTGCCAATCGCAGGGCTGATGTCTGATCGTCCCGCTGCCGAAGTGGCGGCAAAAGCGGATCAGATGATGCAAGCCATGCGCGACTGCGGTTGCACCTTGAACAATGCCTATATGCAGCACTCATTGCTGGCACTTGTCGTGATCCCAGAACTGCGGATCTCTGATTTGGGGCTTGTCGATGTGCGCACTTTTGAATTCACCGAAGTGATCGTCACGTGACGCTCACACATCCAATGGGCGCGACCGCCCCAAAAAGAAAGACAACAATGAAAATACTCACACCTGACGCGAACCCCCAGAAGAGTTCATGGACGCCACCGCAGCGGTAGACCGATTGACCGCTCTTTATACCCAAGCCACGGAATTTCTGCGGACGCATTTCGCGCGTATCCTTTCAGACCCCCAATCGGATGAGCGCATTCGCGCGTTTTATCCCGAAATCCGTTTTCGCACTCAAAGCTATGCGCAGGTCGACAGCCGCCTCGCCTTTGGCCATGTGTCGTCGCCCGGCAAGTTCGCCGCAACAATCACGCGGCCAGACCTGTTCCGACAGTATTTGATCCAGCAGATCGGACTGCTGATTGAAAACCATGGCCAGCCTGTCACCATCGGGATCTCAGATACCCCAATCCCCGTGCACTTTGCCGTCACCGGAGACGCGGCTGCGGGGATCCCCCAAGATGGAGCTGCTGATTTCACCTTGCGCGATATCTTTGACGTACCGGATCTGTCCACCACGAACGATGATATCGTCAATGGCACCTACAAACCGGTGGATGACGTGCGCCCGTTGGCCCCGTTTACCGCCCAGCGCGTGGATTATTCACTGGCGCGGCTGTCACATTACACGGCCACAGATGCCGAACATTTCCAGTGTCATGTGCTGTTCACCAACTACCAGTTCTATGTGACTGAGTTTGAGGAGTATGCGCGCCAGCAGTTGAACGATCCCTCAAGCGGCTACACCTCCTTTGTCTCAACCGGCAACGTTGAGATTACGGACGGCGATACGCCGATCCCTGAGACGATGAAAATGCCGCAAATGCCCACCTATCACCTTAAGCGGCCGAATGGCGGGGGCATCACGCTGGTCAACATCGGCGTTGGCCCATCTAACGCCAAAACCGCAACCGATCACATCGCCGTCTTGCGCCCGCATGCCTGGCTGATGGTCGGCCACTGCGCGGGCCTGCGCAACACCCAAGCCTTGGGCGATTTCGTACTGGCCCATGCGTATCTGCGCGAAGATCATGTGCTGGACGATGATCTGCCGGTCTGGACGCCCATCCCCGCACTGGCCGAAATTCAAATCGCGCTTGAAAAATCGGTGGCCCAAGTCACCCAACTTGAAGGCTATGAGCTGAAACGCATCATGCGAACGGGCACGGTAGCGACGATCGATAACCGCAACTGGGAACTGCGTGACCAATCCGGCCCCGTGCAACGCCTGAGCCAATCCAGGTCCATCGCTTTGGATATGGAAAGTGCCACGATTGCCGCCAACGGCTATCGTTTCCGTGTGCCTTACGGGACGCTTTTATGTGTCTCTGACAAGCCTCTGCATGGCGAGCTTAAGCTGCCGGGGATGGCCTCTGCCTTCTATAAAACGCAGGTTTCACGGCATTTGATGATCGGCGTGCACGCCATGGAAATTCTGCGGGACATGCCCCTGGAACGCATCCACAGCCGGAAATTGCGGTCGTTTGATGAGACGGCGTTCCTTTAACCCCGTCAAAAGTGGGAAAAACCCCTATTTTTCACGCTTTTTGGCGTAAAATTCGTTGTGTTACCCCACTACATACCGTTACTTTCCCGACAGGAGGCCCAACATCGGGCGGTCTAAGGAGAAAATAAAATGGCAAAACCAATGACGAAGACCCAGCTCGTCGCCGCACTGGCGGAAGAGATGGGGTCCGACAAGAAATCTGCAGGCGCAGCGCTGGAAGCGATCTGCGGTCTGATCACCCGCGAAGTATCCGGCGGTGGCGCAGTGACCCTGCCAGGTGTTG
Organism: Sulfitobacter sp. GN1-4; assembly: GCF_055693825.1. Classification (NCBI taxonomy): domain Bacteria; kingdom Pseudomonadati; phylum Pseudomonadota; class Alphaproteobacteria; order Rhodobacterales; family Roseobacteraceae; genus Sulfitobacter; species Sulfitobacter sp. GN1-4. The sequence continues at coordinate 4,027,937 of NZ_JBVFUQ010000003.1, forward strand.
GCAAAATCTACTGCCGCGAACGTCCTGAGCGTATGGTGCGCAACCCAGCGACAGGCGAGCAGTTCAAGAAAGAAGCTGACAAGGTCGTAAAAATGACGATTGCCAAAGCGCTGAAAGACAGCGTGAACGGCTAAGCTCTGCCCAAGAGCTTACCAAAAGGGTCGCCCTGGGGGCGGCCCTTTTTGTTTTGAGGCAGCATGCCGGGTCCAAAGGCATGCATAATCTGCCCCTTGCCCTTACCCGCGTTCTTCGAAAAGGTCCGGCCACGGGCAGTAGGAACAACACCAATGGACATCCGCGCAATTTTGATGGGGATCACCTTTGCGGTGATTTGGTCCTCAGCATTCAGCTCAGCGCGGATCATCGTGGCGGATATGTCGCCGCTCTTTGCGCTTTCTGTCCGCTATCTGATCTCAGGCCTGTTGGGTGTCGGCATCGCGCTGGCCTTGGGCCAAAGCATGCGGCTGACCCCGGCCCAATGGCGCGCAACGATCATCTTTGGCGTGCTGCAGAACGCCGTCTACCTGGGCCTAAACTTTGTCGCGATGCAAACGATTGAGGCCTCCTTGGCGGCCATCATCGCCTCCACCCTGCCTTTGTGGGTCGGGTTTGCCGCCTGGACCCTGCTGGGCGAACGGCTCAGGCCCTTGGGGATCTTCGGTCTGATCGCGGGTATCCTTGGCGTGTCACTCATCATGGGCGCACGGCTGAGCGGCGGGGCGGACCTTTTCGGTGTGGGGCTTTGCCTGATTGGCGTGCTGGCGCTGACCGCCGCCACGCTTTTGGTGCGGGGGGCAACATCGGGCGGCAATTTCCTGATGATCGTGGGCTTGCAGATGCTGGCTGGCTGCGTTGCGCTGTCCTTGTCCACGCTCCTTTTCGAAACCCCTCGGTTTGATCCTAGTTGGCCGCTGTTCTTTGCTTTCACCTATACCTGCTTGTTCCCCGGGCTTGCCGCGACGGTGATCTGGTTCTGGCTTGTTAATCGGGTGGGGGCCACGCGGGCTGCGACGTTCCACTTTCTGAACCCCTTCTTCGGCGTGGCCATTGCCGCGCTGTTGCTGTCAGAACCGTTGGGGGGCAGAGACATTCTGGGGGTGATCATCATCACCGCAGGCATCCTTGCCGTGCAGCTCTCTCGGCAGAGCAAAGCCTGAACACGACATGACATGCCGTTTCATAGCGGCATATACTGAATTTCGGGGGCTAAACCACCGAAATGACGCAAGCCGACGACAGCCAGCCGCGTGCCTACGCCTTTCTTTTGATCCCGGGGTTTTCCACCCTAGGCCTGTCTTGTGCGTTGGATTGCCTGTCCTTGGCCAATCACCACCCGTCTGGGCGCGAGTTCTATAAATGGCGACTGATCTCAGAAGATGGCGCGCCAGTGACCGCCTACAACGGGGTACGGATTGAGGCCGACGATGCTCTGCCCGCGCTTGACCGCTCCGAAACGCTTGTTGTTTGCGCCGGTGAACGGGCGGGCGAAGGCAGCACCAAGCCCATCCTGAATTGGCTGCGCCGCGAAACCCGCAAGGGGATGGATTTTGGAGCACTGTCGTCGGGCACCTATACGCTCGCCCTGGCCGGGCTGATCGGTGGCAAACGTGTGACCACCCACTGGGAATACAAGACCGCTTTGGGCGAAATGCTGCCTGATGTGATCATGGAAGACACGCTTTATTCCGTTGACGGTCGGGTCTTCACCACGGCGGGCGGCGCGGCCTCCATGGATCTGATGCTTTCACGGGTGAGAGACGATTACGGCACAGACATCGCCACCTGGGTTGCCGACCAGATGGTCTACACCGTGCCCCGCGCCCATTCACAAGGCCAACGGATGTCTTTGCAATCCCGGCCAGAGGTACGTAATCCCAAGCTGCTGTTGGCCCTGCAGATCATGGAAAACAACCTGGAAGACCCGCTGCGCCCCGATGAAATCTCTGGCGTGGTGAACCTGTCGACGCGGCAACTGGAAAGACTGTTCGCACGCTATCTGAACACCTCTCCCAAACGCTATTACCTTCATCTGCGCCTTGAAAAGGCCCGCAATCTGCTGCGACAGACGGACCTAAGTGTCACTGACGTTTGCGTCGCCTGCGGCTTTCAATCGCTGTCGCATTTTTCAAAAAGCTACCGGGCGGCTTATGGTAATCCGCCTGGGATGGAGGCCTCAGACGGCAAAGTGCTTTGGTCGGATGTGGAAAAACGCACCTAGCTCTTTACAAAAGCGCACATGGCCTGCGGTGGATTGTCTCAGGCAACAGTCTACCTCTCCTCCAGATATCACAAGGAGAGAGGCCCCATGACCAATTCCCCCAAGATGACCCGCCGCGCCGCTTTGGCCGCTGGCGCAGCGCTGCCGTTGGGTGCAGCGGCGCTGACATCCCCAACACCCGCAGCGGCAGACGGACACGCCGGCACACCGCCCAACGCCAATAAGTTCACCTTCAACGTTGGTGATTTTGAAGTTTCGACCCTTTTGGTCGGTTCCCGCACCGTAGAAGAACCGCAGAACATCTTTGGCATGAACGTCTCACCCGAAGAGTTTGAAGCCGCCTCAGCTGAGAATTTCATTCCGTCTGATAAGGTGCAGTTCTTTTTCACACCCACAGTTGTGAACACCGGCAGTGAGATCATTTTGTTTGATGCCGGCCTGAACGCGGCAGGCACAACCGCCGCCCTGAAATCCGCCGGGATTGCAGCCGAGGACGTGACCACAGTGGTGATCACCCACATGCATGGCGATCACATTGGCGGTCTGACAGGCGATGACGGCTCTGCCACCTTTGCCAACGCCAAATACGTCACCGGCCAGATGGAGTTTGATACAACAGCGGCCTCCGGCAATGACCCGTTTGAAGCCAAAGTGCGCCCCTTTGCTGAAAAGATGTCATTCATCGGTGACGGCGGCAGCGTGGCCTCTGGCATCACGGGGATGGCCGCCTTTGGCCACACCCCCGGCCATATGATCTATATGCTGGAAAGCGCGGGCCAGCAGCTTTTGCTGACGGCGGATATGACCAACCACTATGTCTGGTCCCTTGCATATCCTGATTGGGAAGTCCGCTTTGACCGGGACAAGGCCGCTGCCGCAGCGACGCGCCGCAAGGTGCTTGGGATGCTGGCCACGGACCGCATTCCTTTCGTGGGCTACCACATGCCGTTCCCCGGTGTGGGATATGTCGACACGCAAGGAGACGGGTTCCGCTACGTGCCCCACAGCTATCAGCAATTGATGTAATAGACTGCGCCCCGGGCATCACCTGTCCGGGGCCATCCTTACCTAAAGCCGTTTCGCATTTCGCTTTAGGCGTCTGCCACGATCCCCAAAGCCTCTAGTCCGGCCTCAAGGTGATCTGCAAAATGCGGCGTCCCAATCAGATAGTCAGCCGTTGGCGTCACCGCCTCTTCGCGTGCGGTGGCAAGCGCTTCGGCCAGTTCATCAGCAGCAAAGCTTTCGCGTCCGATCCACATCACTGCAATCAGGCTGACGGCTTCATCTTCATTCAGTGTTTCCAGAAATCCGCGCAATTCGTTTTCAGCGCGGTCCACCTCGTGCCCAAAGGCCACGATCTGTCCGATTTTTTCCGGCGAAATCTCCAGCATGTCGTCCCCTCCAAAATTGGCTATCTGACAACACCATGCCGGGTGGCTGATCCGGCCGCTATGATCTGGATCAACGTTTTACAAAGGTGGTGATCTGCGCCTGATCGTCTTTATGCGCCGCCTGCGCGCCCGCGCCGTAGATATCAACCAACCGGTGGGTCAGAGAGGTGATTTGTGGCTCTAACTTAGCGAATTTGGCTGCAAACCCACGCGCTTCAAAATGCGTGGCGTTCACGGACAGCACAAAAATCGCACCAGATTTGGCAACCCTTAGCAGTTCATCCAACGCATCCGGTCCCACATGGCCGTGGGTGAACGTCCCGGAGCTGACAACCGCATCATAGCGCCCCGCAGCAATTGGGAGGGTCGCCGTAAGATCCCCTTCAATTGCGTCTCTGTACCGGCCTTTTTCCAAGGCGACGGCCAACATCTCTCGTGAGATATCCAAAGCATCAATGGTAAATGAACCAAGCAAATGATCCGCGATCAAACCGGTTCCGGCCCCAACATCCAGCACCGGACCCGCGCCCTCATAAACCTCAGACAAGATCATCGCGACGATCTGGGGAAGCCGGTAGTCGTTTTCCTGAGCGAAACTGCTGTCATAGCTATCCGCCCATTCGGCATACAGCCTGCGATTATCTTCAGGCGTTTGCAGCGCATAGGCGGCATCAAGGCTGGGCTGATCCTGTGACATGGGTTTCCTCCTGTCTCAGGACTATGCCGCAGGACAGCCGCACGGAACAAGGTTGATGCATGTGGCCGCCGATGCGCCCCGCCCAATGGCAGCGCCTAGGGTCAGGACCTAATCTTCGAGCAATCCGTCAATCACCTTGGTGATGCTGCGGGACGTCGGTTTGGTGCTGGACCCCCAGGTGCCTGCCACCGCGCCGTCAGGGCCGATCAGAACCTTGTTGAAATTCCATTTTGGCGAAAACCCCGTCTCAGACTTCACCGTCTGATAAAACGGATGTGCATCGGGCCCTTTGACAGAGGTGATATCCGTCATGGGCAGATCCAGGCCAAAGGCCACTTCGCAAAACTCTTTCACCTCTTCGGCGCTGTCCAGCTCTTGGTTGAAATCATCAGAGGGCACGGCCAGCACAACCAATCCCCGCGCGCGGTAGGTGTCATAGAGCGCCTGCAGGCTGCGATACTGCGGGGTGAAACCACATTGCGACGCCGTGTTCACGACCAGCACCGGCTGACCCGCCCAATCCTGCATGGCATGCGTGCCGCCATCAATGTTGGAAAAGGTGACGTCCTTAGTATCCGCCATCGCGGCACCCCCTAGCATAAGCGCGCCCAGCGCCATCAAACGAAATGATTGTCCCATCCTTTTGATATATGTCAGCAGATGCAGATTGCGAGGGGCCTTCACAAGGGGGTGCGCTGCGTCAATACTCCCTTTGAAATCTCGCGCGGCACCCCATCTTATGCGGGGAAATGGAGGACTTTATGGCAGCTTATGAAAAACGCCCCGAAGCCGTGGCGGCCCTGTCGCCCGAAGAATACTATGTGACCCAGGAAAGCGGCACAGAACGCCCCGGCACCGGCAAACTGTTGAACAACAAAGAGCCGGGCATCTATGTGGACATCGTCAGCGGCGAACCGCTGTTTGCGTCAGCGGACAAATACGAAAGCGGATGTGGGTGGCCCAGCTTTACCAAGCCCATCGATAATGTGACCGAACACGAAGACAATTCGCTGGGGATGCGCCGGGTTGAGGTCCGTTCAAAGCATGGGGACAGCCATTTGGGCCATGTGTTCCCCGATGGACCGGCTGACCGCGGCGGCATGCGGTATTGCATCAACTCAGCCTCGCTGCGCTTCATCCACCGTGATGACATGGCGGACGAAGGCTATGGCAAATATCTTGATCAAGTGGAGGACGTCGCATGAGCGAAGAACGCGCAGTTTTGGCGGGGGGATGTTTTTGGGGCATGCAGGACCTGATCCGCAAACGCCCCGGCATTTTGCGGACCCGGGTGGGATACACCGGCGGCGATGTGCCAAACGCCACTTACCGCAACCATGGCACACATGCGGAAGGGATTGAGATTGTCTTTGACCCCGCGAAAACCTCTTATCGCGAGATCTTGGAGTTCTTTTTTCAGATCCATGATCCGACCACCCCAAACCGGCAGGGGAATGATGTTGGCATGAGCTACCGCTCAGCGATCTATTATGTCGATGAGGCTCAAAAGGCCGTAGCGCTTGATACCATTGCGGATGTCGATGCCTCTGGCCTTTGGCCCGGCAAGGTGGTGACAGAAGTCGAACCCGTCAGCGATTTCTGGGAGGCCGAGCCCGAGCATCAGGACTATCTGGAGCGTATCCCGCATGGCTACACCTGCCACTTCGCCCGGTCTGACTGGGTACTGCCCAAGCGGCAAGCGGCGGAATAGACCCGTTGGTTAGAAAATCAGGGCCGCGCATCAATTGCGCGGCCCTTTTTGCGCCGGGGGGCCGCTGCCCGGTTAAAGCGCCTTGCGGAACGTCACTTTATCATCGCCTGCGGCCCAATAATCGCGGATGCGCGCTTCCTGCTCGTACCCTGCGTTTTGATAAAAGCCGCGCGCCTGGGCGAAATCCTCCCCGCCAGAGGTGTCAACGATCAGAATGCGCTGACCTGCGTCACGCAAATGGGCCTCCAATCCAGCCGTTAAGGCACCACCGACACCTTGGCCTTGGCAAGCGGGCAAAACAGCCAGCGCCAGCATGTTCCAGGTGCCTTCCGCCAGCATCTCAGGCGCGGCGTAGCAAAACCCGACAGGGTTCCCATCGGCATGGCACGTCAGCCAAACGGATTCCGCACCATTCTCCAGCATCTCCGGCAGCATCTCGCTGGGAAACAACGCTGTCTCATCCAGCACCCGCTGCAACGCTGGGACATCCTCAGCGACAGTTTCTTTGATTGTATGTTGTGTCATGTCTTTCACCTTATCTGTTGTCGAGTTGCGCGTTTACCGCGCGCAAGCCCAACTGCGTCACGCGGTAAGGCCGGCCATTTGTGGATTTGATCAACCGCCGCTTCTTGAGGCGATCAAAGAGTTTCAGCGTGCAGTCAGCCAGAACATACCCCTCTCGGGTATGGCAGTTCACATGGTTGACTTTGCCGTTGGGCAGACGGTCGTAATGGATCGCACCGCCTTGCGCCAACACATGCAAAACACGCTGTTCGTGTTTCGATATATTCAATGGATTATCTCGTAGGATTATGTCAGCCAAAAAGGCCTCCGGCATCACGCGCGGAAGTCTTTGGTTTCAAACAGGCCCCATGTGGTGGGCCTTAGCGGCGTGCCGCATTCTCTAACATAAAATCTCCGATACCCTGCACCGTAGCAGGGCCTTTTAGGCTGATAGCCTACGAAACTTGTGCAAGCAAGCCTAGGCTGCCACGCGTGGTCGGCCTGCCGCCTCAACTGTAATGACCGCCTCAACAAAAACTTCGCGCGCTTCAACGCCTGCGGTGCGGATGTCTTTCTTTACACTGACCTGGATATCCTCGGCCCCCGCTGCCTGCGCCTGGTCCAAAGCAGCTGCGCGCAAGACGTCCTCAAGCAGGGCAAGCGCTGCGTCCTGATCGCCGAAATCCTGGGGACCATCGACCAGATGGACCCGGTACTTGCCCTCAGACGGGGCTGTCACCGTGCCGCTTTGGCGCATGGTCACGCGGCCCACAACGGCACCGATGGCATTTGCCACCCCGGCGTGTTCAGGCAAAATCATCTCACAGCCCAACCGCTCACCTACAGCGGGATAATAACTTGGGGCAGAGGCACCCAAGCCCACCACGGGGACACGCAAACCAGTCTCTAATTTGACCAAACCGCCCCCTCCAAACAGCCCCTGTTGCATCAACTCATGGCGCGCCAAATCCTCGGCTGCCGCGTCAAAATGATGATCCTCTTCGGCAAAAGCAGTCTCTAACAGGGCCAAAGCCGTCTGATGGGTCAGCTGGTCAATGATCCGCTGTGCGACGTCATCTGCATCATTGGACAGCACCGTACCAGAGCCCGTGCGTTTGCGGCCCAACAGATACAGCGCTTTGCGCGCGGCACCGGCGTCCCACTCCATCACGCGGCCCAGGACATGGCTGGCATCCGATGGGGTGACGCCTGCCACTTGGACCAGACCGCGGGCCACCAACCGTTTCAGCGCCCCCTGCTCAATGCGCGCGCGCAACACGTCGGCCATAGGATGAACGCCATCGCCAATGCGGTCCAACAGCGCCTCTTCGCGCGCCCCCAACCCTTCCCGGCTTAGACCCGGAACAGCGCGGACAAACCTCGCATCATGCTCGCCCGGCGTTGTGGAACGCACCTGAATGTCCAGCGCGGCATGCACCACTTCAGGGGCTTCTACCGCCAGAAGAGAGATCGGTAACACACGCCGTGGCCCAGGGTGACACCCCCCTGCAGGCCCTCAGAGATAAAATGCACCTCGCTATCACCACCCAGCCCCGTGGTCCGCATCGCAACGGCCTCAACCATGGTGCGGTATGGCCCCACACGGGCCCCTGCGGGATCAATCTTGGGCCGCCCTGATTTCAGCAGCGCCACGTCCGTGGTTGTGCCCCCGATATCAGACACCAAGGCCAGATCTGCACCTGTCATCCAACGCGCCCCCACGATGGAGGCCGCAGGCCCGGACAGGATCGTTTCAATGGGACGCTCGCGGGCCTGCGCAGATGAGATCAACGCGCCATCACCCCGCACCACCATCAAAGGGGCATGAATGCCCAGATCCACCAGAGTGTCTTCTGCCCGGCCAATCAGACGGTCAATCATCCCGATCAGCCGCGCGTTCAACACCGCAGTCATCGCCCGTTTTGGACCGTTCAGTTTGGCTGAGAGTTGATGCGAGGCCGAAACCGGACGCCCGGTGATCTGTCCCACCAGCTCAGCGGCACGCAGTTCATGGGCAGGGTTCCGGGTGGCGAATTGGCTGGCAACCGCAAAGCCACTGGCATCGTCTTTATGTGTCTCTAAAAAGGCCAAAAGCTGTTCTTCATCCAGCGGTGTTGCTTCGCCTCCGGCGTGGTTGTGCCCCCCGGCAAGCACAATCGAAGGATCACCTTTCAGCGCCTCTGAAAGCCCGTGCGCTTCTAAATCACGCTCCCGAAATCCGATATAGATCAGCGCCACGCGTCCGCCCTGCCCTTCGACCAATGCGTTGGTGGCAAGGGTTGTGGACAGCGATGCCAAAGCGATCTCACTGGGGTCCACAGCCGCCTCTGAAAGCACAGCGCGCACCGCAGCCCCCACACCGATGGCCAGATCCTGCCGGGTGGTCAGCGATTTGGCCGAGGCGATCACGGCCTCTTCATCGCGCATCAACACAGCATCCGTATATGTGCCGCCGGTATCCACCCCCAAAAGCAAGGCCATGGCGTCTCCTTTCGTCGTTCAGGGCAAGCTAGTCTTTCGTCGGGGCCCGGTCCCCTCCGATTGCGTCATGTCTTTGCCAGTTGCGCCACTGCCCAGCGCGCGGCATCCGCCACGACGGGATCGGGATCGCCCATCAAGCCGGCGGCGACCGGTTGGAGGCGTTCAAGCCCAGAGTTCCCTATGGCATAAAGCACGTTGCGCACAAAGCGGTCCCGCCCAATCCGCTTGATGGGCGATCCTGAAAATCGCGCGCGAAAGGCAGCGTCGTCCAATTTGGCTAAATCGGCCAGATCTGACGCCGCGACCTCACGCCCGTGATAGCGCAGATCGCTGGCGGCGACGGCATATTTGTTCCACGGACAGACCGCCAGACAATCGTCACAGCCGTAAATCCGGTTGCCCATTTTGGCGCGCAAATCCGCGTCCACCGGCCCTTTATGCTCAATCGTCAGATAAGAAATGCATCGGCGCGCATCCAATTGGTAGGGGGCCGGAAAAGCATCGGTCGGGCAGATGTTCTGACAGGCCCGGCACGATCCACAGTGGTCAGCCTCTGGCGCGTCAGGCTCAAGCGTGAGTGTGGTAAAAACAGACCCTAAAAAGGCCCAATTGCCCCATTCTCGGCTGAGAAGGTTGGTATGTTTCCCCTGCCAGCCCAGCCCCGCAGCCTGCGCCAAAGCCTTTTCGGGCACAGGTGCTGTATCGACAAACACTTTCACCTCACCACCCGCTTCGGCAATCAGCCAACGTGCCAAACGCTTGAGCCGTTTCTTGACGATATCGTGGTAGTCACGACCCTGCGCATAGACCGAGATCGCCGCCTTTTCCGGCTGCTCCAGCACAGCAAGCGGATCATGCTGGGGGGCATAGCTTTCGGCGAGCATGATCACTGAACGTGCCTCAGGCCACAAAGCAGCCGGGTTGGCGCGCCAGGCCATCCGCTCTTCCATCCAGCCCATTTGCCCGTGGTATCCTGCCGCAACGAATGCTGCCAATCGGTCAGGCACGTCGGGCACCGCATCGGGTCGGCAGACCCGCGCCATCACAAAGCCTTCGGCCAATGCCTGGGCCACCACCCGTTCTTTCAATTCGGTTTGCGTTTGGACCAAATCAATTCCTCAGGCGGGGTTTGGCAGGGCAGCGTAGGTTATCGAACCTTAGCACGGGCACCGTAGGTGATGCCGGTGGGCGCGGTGCCCATTAGAAATCCAGATCGTTGTAGTGGCGCGGTGGCGGGAAACCGGGCACCTGATCGGCCAAAAGGGCACGGAACGCGGGCCGGGATTTGATCTTGGCGTACCAATCCTTAACAGCCTCTGATCGGTTCCAATCCACGTCCGAGATATAATCAAGCGCCGACAGATGCGCGGCGGCAGCAAAATCAGCAAGGCTCATGCGGTCACCGGCCAACCAGCGGCGATGATCCAAAAGCCAGGCCATGTAATCCAGATGATACTTGATCGCCTTGGCACCCGATTTCACATTCGCACTGTCGGGATAACCTTGTTTGGTCAGCTTTTTATTCACCCGCTCATAAAGCAGTTTCGACGTCACCTCGTGATGGAACTTGTCATCAAACCAGCTGACCAACCGCCGCACTTCCAAACGTTCAGCCGGGTCTTGCGGCAATAGCGGTGGTTCGGGCCGCGTCTCTTCGATGTATTCGCAGATCGCCGCACTTTCTGACATCATGATCCCGTCCAGCCGCAGCACCGGCACTTTGCCTGCAGGATTGCGGCGCATGAAATCTGGATCTTGCTCCCAATAGCGTTCTTCGACCAGTTCCACCTCAATCTTCTTCTCCGCCAGGCTTAGCCGGACCTTGCGACAAAACGGGGACAGGGGGACATGGAACAAGCGTGCCATAGAAAGGACCTATGCAAATTGGATTGCGCCCTTCAATGCCCGCTTAAGGGGTGAGTTTCAACTCTCGAAACAAGCAGCCCTGCCATCCTTGCTGATTGTTGCCGCACCGTCGCGCACCTGACGGCTGCGTTTGCGGACAAAATCGCTGGGCTGTGAGGCAGAACGCGTCTTGGGCGACGGCAGAACTGAGGCCAGGCGTGCAGCCTGCGTGGCACTGAGATCAGCGGCGGAGACCCCGAAATAATGCTGGGCGGCGGCTTCAACCCCAAAGACGCCTTCGTCGAATTCCGCGATATTCAGGTAAACCTCAATGATCCGTCGCTTGGACCAGATGGCTTCCACCAATGGGGTCATGCCCGCCTCAAGCGCTTTGCGCAGCCAGGCACGGCCATGCCAAAGATAGACGTTCTTGACCGTCTGCTGACTGATGGTTGAGGCCCCGCGCGCGCCACCCTGTTCAATCGCAAGGCGGATGGCGGCCATGTCAAACCCCCAGTGTTGGCAGAAATTGGCGTCTTCAGCGGCCACCGCTGCACGCGCCATCACCGGCGCAATATCTTCCATGGGGACCCAGGTTTGCGCCACACCGTCCAATCGGCGCCCTTCGCTGAACATATAAGGGGTGGTCGGCGGATTGATCAGCGCGCCCAGCACAATCAAAGCAACGGCCAGCAAAAACCCAGCCGAGATAACCCGCAAGGTCCAGCGCCGTAGCCATCGACCCAAGTCGAAATACCGGCTTTTGCCCTTTTGGGGTTTCTTCTTTTTCCTGCCCGCGCCATGGTTCAGCTATAGGCCGGTTATAACAGTTTGTGAACGATCAAGCTTAGGCGGCAAGCACCCGCCCTTCGTGTCGACGCAAGACCGGCCGCACAAAGGGATGCGCATCCAAAGAGAGTGTCGCAACTTCTGGAAACAGCGTCTCACACTCAGCCTGGACCATTTCCTCAGGCATCCCGTTTGGGTTTCCGGGATAAAAGCTTTCTGATGGGATGCCCTGACCCCAGATGATCTGGTGATCTGAGAAGAGTAAATGGATGTAGCGCACGGTGCCGCCCTCAACCCGGCGAACAGTTTGACCGTTCACCAAGTGTTTGGCCGCGACCAACAGCTCATCTTCTGCAAACAACAGCTCCGTTTCCCAACCGGTGACCAACATTCGGTGCTGTGGGGAGACCATCAGGGGCGCGGTATTGCCGATGGCACCAACATCAAAAAGGATCGGCGCCACGTCACCGACGGCGCGGAACGTGTCGTCAAAAATCTGCTGGATGGGCTGTGCGCCAGCATCCTTGGTCAACACAAGATCACCGGGGACAAGATCTTCGACCCGGCGCTGGCCATCTGGCGTTTCGATCATGGTGCCGGGGGTAAAGCAGGTGGGCCCAAAATCCGTTACCGGCGTTTGCGTGGCTGAGGTGACGTAGGTGGAACTTACAAATGTGCCGTTTTGCAGAACCTGACCATCGGTTGGGGTAAAGACCGCAGGCTGACCGCCCGACAAATAGAACGTCACACCTGTGTAGGTTACATCGCCAACACCAGGCACATTCACGGTCAGCGTATCGTCCTGCCAGACCCGTGTGATTGTGGTCCCGTTAAAGGTATCGCCAGCGCCCGTTTCAATATTGCCGTCATCATCCTGGTCGGTGAAGTCGACAATCTGAAACGTAAGCTGTGTGCCGACCGAAGGCGGCGCGCCTGGATCAACCGTAAAGAACTGGTCTTGATATGTCGTAGGCATTTTCTTTTCCCATCGATTAGCCTGTTCAAGCTAACGAAGGAAAAAGGAGCCTTTTGGGCAGGTTTTGCGCCAAATTTGTCCGGAATGCGTCGCGTTTACATTTCCCCAAAATGGGGGAAAAATCGCCTGATTTCAGTAGGTTGAAATCAGGCGATCCAATTTATTCAGCAGGTACTGCCGTCTCATCCAGGCTAAGGGGGACCGGGATATGTGGCAGCATCTCTTTCGGGCATACCTGCAAGAAGTTGTGCTGCTCCGTCTCCCAGTGCTGCAGGATGTCGGCGGCTTTTCGGCTGCCGGTTTCCTCCAGATGACGTCGCAACAACCCTTCAAGGGACTGCATCCAGTGATCCACCGTGACCGGGCAGGTCACTAGCGTTTCATGGTTCATCATCGCGGTCGCCTTGTTCTGAGGATCATAGAGATAGGCCATACCGCCGGTCATACCCGCACCAAAGTTGGCACCAATATCACCCAAGATCACGGCAATGCCACCGGTCATGTATTCACAACCGTTGGACCCGCAGCCCTCAATGACAACCTTTGCACCTGAATTGCGCACGCCAAATCGCTCCCCTGCCCGCCCAGCGGCAAAGAGGTAGCCATCCGTCGCACCATAAAGCACGGTGTTCCCAATGATCGTATTCTCAGACGCGACAACTGGGCTGGCCATCGGCGGGCGCACCACGATCGTGCCGCCTGACAGGCCTTTGCCCACGTAATCGTTGGCATCCCCTGACACTTCCAGTTTCAGCCCCGGTGCCGCAAAGGCCCCAAGGGATTGCCCCGCAGATCCCGTCAGCTTGACCGTCAGGTGGTCGTCCTGCAGATCATTCCGCATGCCAAAGGCTTTCACGATATGGCTTGAAACCCGCGTGCCGACGGTGCGGTGCGTGTTTTGCACCGCATAGCTTAGCTGCATCTTTTCCCGGTCACTCAGGAAACGCGCCGCATCGCGCACGATCTGCGCATCCAGCGTATCGGGCACAGCATTGCGTTCTTTATCACGGTTATAGACAACGTCCTGCGCACCATCGACGGTGATCAAAAGCGGGTTCAAATCCAGATCATCCAGATGTGCCGCACCGCGGGACACCTGGGTAAGCAGATCTGCGCGTCCGATCACCTCATCAAGGCTGCGCGCCCCGATGGAGGCCAGAATCTCACGCACCTCAGTGGCGTAGAAGGTGATGAGGTTGACCACTTTGTCCGCATTCCCGGTGAACTTTTCACGCAGGCTTTCGTCTTGGGTACAAACGCCCACGGGGCAGGTGTTGGACTGGCACTGGCGCACCATGATGCAGCCCATGGCGATCAAAGCTGCGGTGCCGATGCCGTATTCCTCAGCCCCCAACATCGCCGCCATGACGATGTCGCGCCCAGTCCGCAAACCACCATCGGTGCGCAGGGTCACGCGTTCACGCAGGTTGTTCATGGACAAGACCTGATGCGCCTCGGTCAGGCCCATCTCCCACGGCAGACCGGCATATTTGATCGAGGTCGCAGGCGAGGCACCTGTGCCCCCGTTGTGACCTGAGATCAGGATCACATCCGCCTTGGCCTTTGCCACACCAGCAGCAATCGTGCCAACGCCAGAAGAGGCCACCAGTTTCACAGTCACCTTGCAGCGCGGGTTGATCTGCTTGAGGTCGTAGATCAGCTGCGCCAGATCCTCGATGGAATAGATGTCGTGGTGCGGCGGAGGTGAGATCAGCGTCACACCTTTCGTGGAGTGCCGCAGCCGCGCGATCAGGTCGGTGACCTTCATACCAGTGCAGCTGCCCACCCTCACCGGGCTTGGCGCCCTGCGCGACCTTGATCTCCAGCTCTTCGCACTGGTTCAGATACTCTGCCGTCACGCCAAAGCGCCCCGACGCGACCTGCTTGATCTTGGCCGATGGGTTGTCACCATTCGGCTCTGGCACAAAATGCGCCGGATCTTCGCCACCCTCACCGGAATCAGATTTGGCCCCGATCCGGTTCATCGCCACGTTCAGCGTCTTGTGCGCCTCCGGGCTCAGCGCGCCCAGGGACATCCCCGGCGTGACAAAGCGTTTGCGGATGGAGGTGATGCTTTCCACCTCTTCCAGCCCGATGGGTTCGCCCAAGGGCTTGATGTCGAGCAAATCGCGCAGGTGAATCGGCGGATTGCTCTTCATCTTTTGCGAATACTGCTGCCACATCTGATAGGACGCGCGGTTACACGCCATCTGCATCATATGCATTGAGGACGCTTCCCAGGCGTGGGTCTCACCGGTTTTGCGGGCCTTGTAGAAACCACCGATGGGCAGCACCACGCCGTCACCTTCCCAACCTTTCGCATGGACTTCTTCGGCTTTCTTTTGAATGCCAAAGATACCGATGCCGGAAATGCGGCTGGTCATGCCAGGGAAATACTCCGCACACATCGCACGGCTGAGGCCCACGGCCTCAAAGTTCAGACCGCCGCGATATGAGGACACGACAGAGATGCCCATCTTGGCCATGATCTTCAGCAAGCCCTGATCAATCGCCTCGCGGTAGCGGCCCACGGCATCTGTCAAAGACATATCCAACAGGCCACGCTCGATCCGATCAGCCAGAGAGTCTTCGGCCAGATAGGCGTTCACCACAGTGGCACCGCACCCGATCAGCACCGCGAAATAGTGGGGGTCAACGCATTCTGCGGAGCGCACATTGATTGAACAGAAGGTCCGCAACCCTTTGCGGGTCAGATGCGAATGAACCGCAGAGGTTGCCAGGATCATTGGCATCGCGACATGCGCACCGTCGCTCAGGTGATCTGTCAGCACCAAATGCCCAGCGCCTGAACGCACGGCATCTTCGGCCTCGGCACGAATGCCCTTCAATGCAGCATCCAGGCTCTCACCCGGGGCAAAAGTACAATTAATGGTCACTACATCCGCGTTGAACTGGCTGACAAGTTCATCAAATTGGGCATTGCCAACAAAGGGGCTGTCCAGCACCAGGATCTCTGTCTGAGAGCTGTCTTCATCCAACACGTTCTTGAGGTTACCAAACCGTGTCTTCAGGCTCATCACGCGGTATTCGCGCAAGGAGTCAATCGGCGGGTTGGTGACCTGAGAGAAATTCTGGCGGAAGAAATGGCTCAGCGGGCGGTACTGTTTGGACAACACCGCCGAAGGCGTATCATCGCCCATTGAGGCGAGGGATTCTTTTGCGTCTTCCGCCATTGGGGCCAGGATCTGTTCCAGATCTTCAATCGAATAGCCCGCCGCCACCTGCCGCTTGCGCAAGTCATTCCCGGTGAACACGGGCTTTTCTTCGACAGCGGCAAGGGGCGTGTCCAGCTCAGTGATCTTGCCGACCCATTCACCAAACGGCAGGGCGGCGGACATTTTGTCCTTCAATTCCTGATCATGGAAGAGCTTGCCCTTGCGCATGTGCACACCGATCATCTGACCGGGGCCCAGCGCGCCTTTCTCCACCACATTCGCCTCATCCAGCGGCACCATGCCCGCCTCAGACCCGGCGATCAGCATACCATCACCGGTCACGACATAGCGCATCGGCCGCAAGCCATTCCGGTCAAGACCCGCACAGACCCAGCGGCCATCTGTCATGGCCAGCGCGGCAGGCCCGTCCCACGGCTCCATCACAGAGTTGCAATAGGAATACATATCCCGCCAAGACTGCGGCAGCTCCACCGCCTGTTTGGACCAGCTTTCAGGGACCAACATTGTCTTGGCCATCGGCGCTGAGCGCCCTGCGCGCACAAGCACCTCAAATACGGAATCGAGTGCGGCTGAATCCGATGAACCAGAGGCGACAATGGGCTTAATATCATCGGCGTAATCGCCAAAAGTGGAGGAAGCCATGCGGATTTCGTGGCTTTTCATCCAGTTGAGATTGCCCTTAAGCGTGTTGATTTCCCCGTTATGCGCCAACATGCGGAACGGCTGGGCCAACCACCATTGCGGGAAGGTGTTCGTGGAATAACGCTGGTGATAGATCGCGAAAGCGCTTTCAAAGCGTTCATCCTGCAGGTCTGGAAAGAATTCCGCCACCTGCTCGGCCAGCATCATGCCTTTGTAGATGATGGACCGGCAGGACAAGGAAGCGATGTAAAGCGTCGGCACCTGGGCGGCGATTGCCGCCTTTTCAATGCGGCGGCGGATCACATAAAGCTCACGCTCAAAGGTTTCTTCATCCACGCCTTTGATGTTTGAGATCAGGATCTGCTCAATCTCAGGACGGGTGGCGTTGGCCTTATCCCCCAGAACAGAGACATTCACCGGCACATGGCGCCATCCGTAGATGTAGTAGCCCATGCGCAGGATTTCGGTTTCAACGATGGTCCGGCAGGTTTCCTGCGCACCAAAGTCGGTGCGCGGCAAAAACACCTGACCAACCGCCATCAGCAAATCGGTCTTGGGTTGATGCCCGGTCCGGCGCACCTGATCATAGAAGAAATTAGCCGGGATCTGAACATGAATGCCCGCGCCATCGCCGGTCATGCCATCGGCATCCACAGCCCCGCGGTGCCAAATTGCTTTCAGCGCTTTGATGCCGTTTTCAACGACAGCACGGCTGCGCGTCCCGTCAACGTTGACCACCAGACCTACACCACAAGAGGAATGCTCTTCTTGGGGATCATAAAGACCCTCCGCAGCCATCTTGGCGCGTTTGGCTTCTTCGCGTGCGACCCATGCTTCATCATATTTGGTCATCTGGCTTCTCCTTCATCAAATGCGGCAGGTTCTATGAACCCCCGCAATGCGCATTTCTGATTGTGCATGTGGCCGCGTGTTTGGCGGGCCTGCACTGATATGTCTTCGTTCTCGGCGGTGCTTTCGCGCCCGTGCGATCGTCGGTCCGCTACTGCGTGAAACCCGACAGCCACCCTTTGCAACTTTGGCGTAGGGGGTTCAGCAGCGAGGGCGTTGATTTGCCTCGCCACTCAACAAATGCTGACCCTGACTATTCCGCCGCCATCACCTCTTTGGTATTGAACCGCTCCAAGATAGCCTCTGCGCAATCCCGCCCGTCTTTGATGGCCCATACCACCAAAGAAGCGCCGCGCACGATGTCACCAACCGCATAGACGCCGTCCATGTCGGTGGCCCCTGTCGTATAGGCCGCCTTGATCGTGCCCCAGCGGTTGACCGGCAGATCCGGCTCACCCCACAGCGTGGGCAGGTCCTCAGGCTCAAAACCCAGCGCCATAATCACCAGATCGGCCTCTTCCACGTAGTCGGCACCCTCAATGATCTCAGGGGCCTGGCGCCCTGTGGCATCAGGGGCACCCAGGCGCATCTTTTGCACCTGCACACCGGTCACGGGCCCGGCCGCTTTGCCGGGGTCTTGGGCATCGGTGACCCGCAGGTCGGTGACAAACCCTTTGGGCGCGCTGAGCCATTCGAAAACCACGCCTTCTTCTTCGGCATTGGCCACCTCGCGCTGGCTGCCTGGCATGTTGGCCCGGTCGCGGCGGTAGAGGCATTTGACGCTTTCCGCACCCTGGCGGATGGAGGTGCGCACACAGTCCATCGCCGTATCGCCCCCCAATCACCACGACCTTTTTGCCTTCGGCATTCAGGCTGCCGTCGGAAAAGGCGGGCACGTCATCCCCAAAGCTTTTCTTGTTGCTGACCGTCAGGAAATCCAACGCAGGCACAATGCCCTGCGCCCCTGACCCATGCAGCTCCAGCGCGCGGGATTTATAGACGCCTGTAGCGATGATCACTGCGTCGTGCTTGGCGCGAATATCAGCAAAGCTGATGTCCTGCCCCACATCGCAGTTCAGCACAAAGTTCACACCACCTTTTTCAAGCTGTTCATTGCGGCGCACCACCACGTCTTTTTCCAGCTTGAAGCCGGGGATGCCGTAGGTCAGCAAACCGCCCGCACGGTCATAGCGATCATAGATGGTGACCTGCACGCCTTGACGGCGCAGCACATCTGCCGCGGCCAACCCACCTGGGCCCGCCCCGATTATGCCAACGCTTTCGGCGCGCTCAGCCTTTGGGGTAATCGGCTTGACCCAGCCCTCTTCCCAAGCGGTATCGGTGATGTACTTCTCAACCGATCCGATTGTCACTGTGCCGTGGCCAGATTGTTCAATCACACAGTTGCCTTCACAAAGCCGGTCCTGCGGGCAAATGCGGCCGCAGATCTCAGGGAAGGTATTCGTTGCCTGGCTGACTTCGTAAGCCTCCTGCAACCGCCCTTCGGCGGTCAGGCGCAGCCAGTCAGGGATGTTGTTGTGCAGCGGGCAATGGGACTGACAATAGGGCACACCACATTGCGAGCACCGGCTGGATTGCTCTTTGGCCTTGGTATCTGCGTACTCGGCATAAATCTCTTTGAAGTCCGCTTTTCTGAGATCTGGCGGACGCTTTTCAGGCATGTCCCGCTCAATCTTCACAAACTTCAGCATCGGCTGCTCAGCCATGGCTTTCTCCAGATCGCTATTGCCAGACCCATCGAGTATAAGACGATGGCACGGAATAAAAGACAGCACTGCTGACTTATTATTAGGTAAAGAAGCGATTTAGAAGAGAATATTGCGGCGAGCGTTAGTTTTTTAAGTCCGTATCGGACCTATGTGCTAAATTCCAGCTAGAAGCAGCGCCAACGCGACACACCCCACAGCGATTCGCCACCAGCCGAACAGGGCATAGCCATGCTTGCTGACGTAGTTCAGCAACCACTTCACCACCAAGACGGCTGACAAAAAGGCAAACACAAATCCAACCGCAATTTCGCCCAATGCAGAGGCATCCAAGACATCGCGGTTCTTGTAGAGGTCATAAGCGAACGCCCCAGCCATCGTGGGCATCGACAGAAAGAACGAAAACTCAGCCGCTGCCCGCTTGCTCGCCCCTAGCATCAGCGCGCCCACGATAGTGGCCCCGGAGCGCGATGTTCCCGGTATCATCGCCAAACACTGAATGAACCCAATCTTCAGCGCCATCGGCAGCGGAAAGGCCATCGCATCCTCATGCCGCGACTCAGGCGCAATGCGGTCAACGACCAGCAGGATGACCCCGCCGATGATCAACATCACGGCAATCAGCATCGGCGTTTCAAACAGAACCGTTTTGATAAAGTCATGGGCCAAGACGCCAATCACCACCGCTGGCATGAAGGCAATGAGGACTGACAGAATAAACCGCCGCGCTTGCGGGTCTGAAGGGGCAGCAGAGAAAACTGCCCACAGCCGCGCGGCATAAACCGTAAGAATAGCCAAGACCGCGCCCAGCTGGATCACCACCTCAAACGCGTTCCCGGCGCTTTCAAACCCCAGGAAATGCCCGGCCAGCAACAGATGACCCGTAGAGGACACCGGAATGAATTCCGTCAACCCCTCCAGAAGCCCCAGGAAGGCCGCCACAAGGGTGGTATTGCCGTCCATCAGCTGTTGCGCAGGTTCTGCGCGGAATCCTTGATTGCGTCGTACTGACCCGACGGACGGAAGCGCCACAGGTATTCAGGCAGCACAGATCCCATCGCCACAGGGCGAATCCCAAGATCCTCAAACCCTTTGGCCCCGTCTGCGACCACATTGTCGATTGCCAGGTTCTTAAGTTGATCACGCGTGATCATCTTGTTCGGGATCAAACCAAAGCTGATCGCCTGCATCATATCAAAGCCAAAGGCCATGATGCGCCCGATCCACATGGGCAGGCCCAAAACCAGCCTGCGGCGGTGAATGACCGTCAGCATGCGCTGCATTAGTCCGCGAAATGTTTCGACCTCTGGCCCACCCAGTTCATAAATGCCCGGACCCGCTTCGCCCAGCACACCCATAACCGCCGCCTGCGCCACATCGTCAACATAGACAGGCTGGAACTTCGTATCAGCGCCTACAACAGGCACTGCCGGGCTTAGCCGCGTCATGCTGGCGAACCGGTTAAAGAATTCATCCTCAGGGCCAAAGACAATCGAGGGACGCAGGATAACCGCCTCTGGCATATGCTTGAGCACTGCCGCCTCACCTTCACCCTTGCTTGCCGCATAGTCGCTGTCTGCGTCCATATCAGCACCAATCGCCGAGATTTGGACCATGCGCGCCACGCCATTCTCAGCAGCAAGCCGGGCGATACGCGCGGCACCTTCTGCCTGAACCGCATCAAATCTGTTCTTGCCAGCCTCTGCCAGAATGCCCACGCAATTCACAACCGCATCGGCGCCCATCAGTGCCGCTTTCACAGAGGCATCATCGCGGACATTGCACAACACCGGCTCTACCTGCCCGACAACGCCATAGGGCTTGACAAACAGCGCTTCATTCGGACGGCGCACCGCTACACGGACGCGCCAGCCAGCCTTGGCCATCCGCCGTGCGATGTAGCGGCCAACAAAACCGGATCCGCCGTAGATGGTGACAAGCTTGGACATGAGTCCGCTCCCTTCGTGCAGTACTGGTGTTGATGTACCGCGCACCCCGCCCCCGAACAAGCGGCAATTCTGACGCGGGCCAAACAGGGCGGAAAAGAACCGGGTTTTCGTTCAAAATGCAATTGACACTGCACGTTGTCCCGCTTAGAGCACCACGCACGCAACCTGCCCAGGTGGCGGAATGGTAGACGCGCTAGCTTCAGGTGCTAGTGTCCGTATGGACGTGGAGGTTCGAGTCCTCTCCTGGGCACCATATCCCTCGCAACAACGACCCAACTATGCCGCAGGTGCCAATTTGCTGGCCCCACGCCCTTCGTTCGTCGCGGCTGAGGCTTGTGGCAGACGCAGGGTGAACGTGCTTCCTTCGCCTTCTTTCGTGGTCGCGGTGAGCGTGCCACCATGGGCTTCTGTGATCTCGCGTGAGATGGCGAGGCCGAGGCCCGTCCCGCCGATGCCACGCTTGTTGGACGCGTCGACCTGATGGAAGGGTTCGAACACCTTCTCCACCTGGTCTTCTGGCATGCCAAATCCGGTGTCGGTCACGTGAATGGCGATGTGATCCTCGGTCAAGTCACAGCTGACCGTGATTGAACCTTCGGGGGTAAATTTTGCAGCGTTGCCAAGCAAGTTCATGAGCACCTGCTGAACCCGCTTTTTGTCAACGTTCACAGCACAGCTTTCTGGTTTCACGATCAGCTCAAGATTTTTCTGTTCGACCATTGGGGCGATCTGATCTGTCGCTGTCTTGATGATCTCGGCGATGTCGACCTCTTCTGCGTCCAGAGACATGCCGCTGGCTTCCATCTTGGCAAAATCGAGGATTTCATTGACCAGAAACAGCAGATGCTCGCCCGAATTCTCAAGCTTGGTCATCATGTCGGCCACGGTTTTGAACATCCCGTTGGAGCTGTCGAGCAAGGTTTTCTGCTGTTCTTCCGGTAGCGCCTCAATGCCAGCCAGCAGGGTCTTTGCTGCGGGCAGGCGGTCCATGTTCTTTGACAGGCGCGCCATGCCAAGCATCACAGTGAGTGGTGTGCGCAGCTCGTGGCTGAGCACTGCCATAAAGTCAGATTTTGCACGGTTTGCGGCCTCAGCAACCAGACGTGCCTCTTTCATTTCGGTCACGTCGATTCGCAGCCCCACGGTGCTGCCATCTGGCAACAGCTGGTCTGAGACGCGGAAAACGGACCCGTCCGCACGTTGCAATTCCGAATCGTAGCGGGGCTCTTTGCGCTGCTCGCGCCAGTCCTCCAACCAGGCATCTTCGTTGCCAATCGCGTCTTTGAAGAGCCCCTTATCCAGCCCGGCCTGCAGAATTTCTTCGTAGGTCACACCGGGTTTCAGGATGTCTCCATTCTCGCCCTGAAGCGCCTTATAGCGGCTGTTCCAATGCACCAGCCGGTCGTTGCGGTCAAACATGACAAAGGCGTCTGGCAAGGCTTCGATGGCGTTTTGCAGGGTGGTCTGGGCCGACCGGCGCGCTTCGATCATCCGCGCGCCCCACCACATGGCGAAAAGGACAACCATCAAGAGTAGAAGTTCGGCTGTAACGCTCCAGGTAAAGGAGGGGCGGTGCGCCGGCCACCCGCCTTTGGTGGTTGCGGCCAGCTCCCAAGTGCCGAAGGGAAATTCAAACATCAAGCGCGCCGGATCCTTGTCCAGCACGGCGACGTCGCCAAAAAAGATCTGCTGGTCATATGTTTCACCACCGATATCCCGGATGACCAGATCATAGGCGTCGGCTATGTCGGACAGTCCAAGTCCACCAACAAAACTATCGTAATCCAGCACCATCGAAATGATGCCCCAGTTCACCTTTTCGGAAACGGATGGGTCTTGCGCTTCTAGAAAAATGGGCTGGCGCAGGATTAAACCTTGGCCGCCCTGGATCAGATCCACTGGTCCTGTGACCACCCCATGTTCGCGCGCAATGGCTTCCAGAACCAGGGGCAGTTGATCGGGCCGCTGACGGTAATCCAATCCCAGCGCTGCTGAGTTGCGCTCCTTTGGGAAGACGCTGCTCACCACCAGATCTGGGGCCAGTGCGATGTTGATCACATCAGGGTTTGCTTCGATATAGTCTGTTGCCGATTGGCCAAATTCTTCATCCGAAATCTGCGGATTGCGTTCGACGATCGTCGCCAGCTCGCGCATCTCAAGGATGCGATCAAAAATGACGGATTGGATTTTCTCCCGGACAACGGACAGCTCTTGCACCGTTTGCAAACGCAGCTCTTGTTCGTGATGCCGGTCAGCCATCAACTCTCGTTCGTAGATGATAAAGAGCCCGACGCAGAAAATGCCGACCATCGCGGCTTTCGCATAGTGTAGAACACTATCGGAGCGGTTCTTTGGCGTTCCATCGGTCATGAGAGTTCTCCTACCGCACTGGTGCTTTGATCCAGTGAAGGGTTGGCCGCATACTTCGCGGCGTAAATCAAATACGTGGGTTCGGCCTGCTTTGGCTCGCCGTGCAGCCTAATCTCAGAAAACGCGAACCGGGGCTTGCGCTGGTTTTCCATCTCAAAGGTGGTTTCGGTCAGGCTGACGGCTTTGCGCATGGCCTTCATCAACGCACCAGCGTTTCGGCGATCCGTCGCGAAAGTCATCGCCAGGAACGTGCCGTCGCCAACGTAAGTGGCGATGGCTTGGATATCGTGAATGCCATCGCGGATGTGCTGGCACAGCGTGAACAGAAAACCTTCGGCGTCTTCATTCACGGCACCGTCTTTGTCGTGCAACAGGTTGCGCATCTGCAAGGTCAGCATCTCAGGTTTGCGCCCCATCTCACCTTTGAGGTTGCGCAGACAATTTTCAAACGCGCCTTCTGCCATCAAACCGCTCTGCGGAATGTCATCACCAGGTTGGGGCCGCTGCTGCGCGATGAACTGCCGGATCGTATCATCCAGAGCGCGCCCAGCCTTTTGGCGGGAAAAGGCCATGGATTGCCCGTGCATTTTTGCGGCCTGCAGCTGGCTTTCAAGCTCAAAGAACTCAAAGGGCTTGCCGATATAATCCGACGCACCTGCAACAAAGGCAGATGCAATGTGACGTTTGTCGCTCACGGCGGTCATCATAATCACGGGCGTGTCGGCATAGGCCGGCAAACTGCGGATGTGCGGGACCATTTCCACCCCGTTCATCTCAGGCATGCTTATGTCCAGAAAGATGCAGTCAAACGGCACAACCGCGCGCTGCATGAGCGCAAGCGCATCCCCCGCGCTTTGCGCGCAGGTGACATCATCATAGTCGATTGTGCTCAGATAGAGCTCAAGAATCTCCAGGATGAGCGTATCGTCATCCACAATGAGGATCTTCATGTCGCACCTGTTTTACCTGCTCTTAACGGTGCTTCTGCATCAGCGGCTGTTTTTTTGTTTTGGCCCGCTGCCCGTTTAATCGAATATTTTAATTCGTTGGCAAGAAGGATATCCGCCAGTCAGTTAATTTTACCAATAGGAAACTTCACAATTTAACCTAGGCTTAACCAGAAAATTGTTGGAAGACACCAATTCACGGCAAAAACGACACTGACGGTTCCACTAATGAGGGAATATTGTGAGTTTTCGTCTTTGTGGCGTGGCGGCGCATTCTTGTCCCTTGCCGCCACAACCATCCTCCTGCCGACATGTGGTGCCGATAAACCAAGCCTAACAGAACCCGCCCCAGAACACCACTTTAGGTCGCATCCGGCATTTGCCCGGCCAGATTCAACGCCCGCGCCAGATCTTTTGGCGTCGTGATTTTGAAATTGTCAGTATGTCCTTCGACAATCCTGACGGGTATGCCCTGCGCCCTGACAATGGCCACATCATCTGCCGCCTCGCCTACATAGGACCGGTGCGCCGAAAACAGTGTTTCAAACCCAAACCCCTGTGGTGTTTGCGCCCGCCAAAGCCCATCGCGCGGCACCGAAGACACCGCCATGCCCGCATCAGAGGACCATAGCGCATCAACCACAGGCAGAGCGGCAAATGCAGCCTCGTTGCTGTTGAGTGCCGCAATCACATCGCTGATCACATCGCTGGTCACGAACGGCCGGGCCGCATCATGCACCAGAACATGCGAAGCACCTTCGTTCTGCAACGCCTCCAATCCGCATAAAACAGACCCCGCCCGCGTGGCGCCGCCATGCACGGCTGGCTTTAGGTTGGGATGCGCCAATCCAGATGTCGCTAGGGCAAAAAGCTCTGCATCATCGGCGTGGATGACAGGTTGCACCAAAGCGATCGCAGGATGCTCCAGAAACCGTTCCAAAGACCGGCGGAACGCGCAGGCACCATGCAAAGGCACGTATTGTTTGGGGATGTCGCCGCCAAAACGTGTCCCACGTCCCGCAGCCACGATGAGCGCTGCAACCTGCATATCAGCCTGAATTTGAGAGGGTAGATCGGTACATAGCCCTAAGGGATGCCACAGCCCTGCCACTCCGTCGAGGGGCAGCAGCGGATTTTCAGATCATGATTGCGCTCAAACGGCCTGTTCCAGCACCCGCGATCATGTTTAACGTCAGCAAAGGGAGGAACCAGATGATCTCAGTCGTAACAGGAGCCGCAGGTGGGATGGGCCGCGCAATTGTGACACGTCTTTTGGCAGACGGGTATGACGTGGTTGGGCTGGATGTGGATGCCGGTGGCCTGGCTGAAATGGCCGCGCCCGGCTTTACGGGCCTAACCGTAAACCTGTTGGAGCCCAGCGCCATCAAGCAAGCCTTTGCCCAGATCGCCGAACAGCACGGCGGCGTTGATGTTTTGGTCAATAACGCGGGCACCTGTTATATGTCCGATTTCCCCGACATTCCCGAAGATGAGTTTGACCGACAGATGGCGCTGAACTTTGGCGCTGCGTTCCATTGCAGTCAGGCTGCGATCAAGCTCATGAAAGGCCGCAAAGGTGTGCGCAAGATCGTGAACATTTCGTCCAACGGTGCCTACAACTTTGATGTCTTTGACCCGCCGCACTACCGCGCGTCCAAGGCGGCTTTGGACAACCTGACCAAAGACCTGGCACGCCGCTATGCCCGCGAAAAAATCTCTGTGAACTCTATCGCACCTGCGATGACGGAAACCCCGCTGTTTGGCGTCCTGACAGAAGATGTATTGGAAAAAGCCATCGCACAAATGCCCCACGGCCGCGCCATGCAACCCCAAGAGATCGCCGCTTGGGTCGGGTTTCTGGTCTCATCCGCGGGGGATGTTTCAAGCGGGAATGTGATTATCCTCAACCAAGGGCGCGACGTCCGCTAAGGCCCAAGACGGGGTCAGCTGTACCACTCGGGCGCTTTTTTCAAGGCAGGCCACTGGGTGGGGCTGTGACCATAGATCACAAACGCCTCTCGCTTAGCGGCCAGGGTCTGCAGCCGCGCCCCGTGATACACGGCTTGGTCGACATCCCATGAACCCGCAAACCCCTCTTCAATCTCAGAGGCACGGCTGATCGCGTCAGAGGTCAGCATGATCCAACCGCTTTGCGGCAGATGGATCAAAAAGGCCAGCTGACCGGGGGCGTGGCCCGGGCACAGCAAAACCTCAAACCCATCGCCCAGCACCATATCACCCTCAACGAGCAGATAGTCCCGATCAGGCCAGTCCATTGGTTGTTTGCCAGACCAATAAAGCGGCTTGGGCAAGGCACGCTCAGCCTTTGCAATCAGGATCGGGATGCCCGGAAAGCCGTCCATGTCGCCCAAGTGATCAATATGCGTGTGGCTTTGGATCATGAGGCCGATGTCTGATTTTCGCAGTCCAAGTTTGGCAAGCTGCGCCTCAGGTAGGTTGTTCGGCGTCACGGACACCACGCGTCCAAAACTGCCCAGATCATCTTCTGCCGTCGCAGCATCTGAGTTTTCTGCGTATTTTGCAGGAAATCCGGTATCAATCAGAACGTATTCACCCGCATCCGTTTCGATGACAAAGCCACAAATGCCGATTGTCCTGGGGCCTGCGTGGACCTCAAATAGGCCATAATCCAATATGGCGAGCCGTTTCGGTTTTCCCTTCAGCGGGATCGCGATACTCATGTCACCATTGGGGAAAGAGGCCGCATGAAAGTCAAGATACACACGTTGTTCCAATATCTGCTTGAGACAACCGAAGCCGCACCAGAAGCGGTTGTCGGGTTCTCACTATCGCAATCCCCACGATTGGGTGATTTTCTGGATGAGATGGACCCGGATCTTTCGCTTGATTGGAACAACAAGGACTTTCGGGGGCTGCCAGACCTGCGCGGTCACGTCCTTGCCCAGGCGGGGCTGACAAACCTGTGTACTGCCGATGACGTCTTGATCACCGCAGGTGCGGCAGAAGCCAACTACCTTGCGATCATGCAGCTGCTTCAGCCCCAAGATGAGATCATCATTGAAACGCCAGGTTGGCCACAGGCGGAGGTTCTGGCCAAAGCCATCGGCGCGAAAATCACCAAAGTGACACGCCGCGAAGAAGACGGGTGGCGGCTGCCGCTGGATGCTTTGGCCAAAGCTGTGTCAAATCGCACAAAGATGATCTTTATCAGCAACCCCAACAATCCCACCGGTCAATTGCTGTCCGGCACAGAGCTGAAAGAGCTGGTGCGTATCGCTGACAAGGTTGGGGCCTGGCTGTTGGTGGATGAGGTTTATGCCGGTCTGGAATGGGAAGGCCCGCGTGCTCCGGCCATCGCGGGCCTTTATGCGCGCGGGATCACGACCGGTTCCGTCAGTAAGGCACTTGGCCTACAAGGCCTGCGCACCGGTTGGCTGATCAGCGCAGATCCCGATGTGGTGATGGATGCCGTGATCTTGCGTGAAAACAGCTCAGAGATCATGAACATCCTTGGTGAAGTCATTGCCGAGATTGCGCTGCGCCCTGATCGATACCAAACGGCCATGGCGCAAGCCCGGCATGAGGGCGCGGCAAACCTGGCCGAAATGGATACCTGGGTTACGGGGCAAGACGGCCTGTCCTGGGTGCGCCCCCAAGCGGGCCTTATCGGACTGGGACGGCTGCCTGACGGGATCGACAGTGATGTCTTTGCAAAACGTCTGCTGGCGGATCCCTACCGCACCTTCCTGTTGCCCGGCAGCGCCTATGACCAACCAAACCATATCCGACTGGGCGTCGGCGGCGGCGCTGCAGTGAACCTTGCAACCGGTCTTGACCGTGTTGCGCAGGCGCTGCGGGACTGGCAATAGCTACGCTTTGTTGGACAAGTCACAGACACCTCAGGAGGTTCCCATTGCAGATCATCGACGCGCATCATCACCTATGGGCCCCCAACACACCTGAACTGGATGTCGGGTATGTCTGGATCAAAGACATCGGGGCGATGAAACCCTTTGGGGATCCCACACCAATTCAGCGTGACTATCTTCTGGATGAATTTCTGGCAGAGCCGTCACCAGACACTTTGCAGGCCTCTGTCCATGTCCAGGCCGATCCGAAAATTCCAGATCCTGTGGCTGAAACAGCCTTCGTTCAGAGGATCAGCGATCAATCGAGGCATCCGATATATAGTGTCGGCTTTGCCGATCTGACGTCAAAAGCCTTTGCTGATCAGCTCACCCGCCACCAGGCCTATCCAAACCTCAGGGGCATCCGGCAGATCATTTCTTATCTGCCAGACCGGCCTGACATCAGCTTTGCCCCCAGAAACCGTCTGGATGATCCGCTCTGGCGCGACAACTTCGCCCGATTGGCAGACAGTGGATTGCGGTTTGATTTGCAGCTCTATCCAGAACAGATGTTGCAAGCGGCCGATTTGTTGGCAGCGCACCCACAGATACCTGTGGTGGTTGACCATCTGGGATCGCCCTATGACAGTTCACCCAGCGGCCTTCAGCTTTGGGCGACGGGGATGCACGCCCTGTCGCAGCTGCCGCAGGTCAGCGTCAAATTATCTGGCTATGCTATGTTTTTTGGCGGCCAACTGACTGGCCCTGCAAAGCAGGTGACGCGTGACATTCTAAAGATGTTTGGCGCAAACCGGACGATGTTCGGAAGCAACTTTCCCGTAGATAGCTTGCATCTGCGGTATCCAGACATCCTCAGCTTCATCCGCGAAATTACGCAAGATGACGAGGGCGCGCAGCAGCAGGTCTTTGGTGCCACTGCCGCGCGTTTCTATGCCATCCCGATGGGATAGCAACCGTTAGCGGGTGTTGATCAGCCGCGCGTCATAGCAAAACTGAAACGCGTGATCGACAGACAGGTTCGCGCCTGCCGTCCGCAGTGCTGACGAAACCCCTGTCACAGAGACAGGCGTGGTATTGCCAGGTGCCAAACCAAAGGTGACCGGCCCGCTGTTTGTTGTCTGCGGCATGCGGACGTACAGACGGTCGGTGCCGCGCGCATTCAGCACATCCTGGGCATAATCAGACGCGGCACACCAAGCACCACGCGCGCCATATCGGTTGCCAGATGGCACCGAAAACAGGCCATTGCCCTGATCTGTCACTGTAACGCGGTTCTCCGCGCGAAATGTCTGCGCATCTGCGATACCTGCCGTCAGGGTCAGAGCAGCCGCCAGAGCCATTGAAAATTTATGCATATCATCCTCCAAAGGACCAAACGAATGACCTGAACGTTTCGCGTCAGGCGTCTTTGAAAGATGGGCGCATTCACAGCGGGAACAAGGGCATGCCACCTCTCTGCCCATCACGCTTTGGGGAGGATGATTGCAAAGCTGGGGTGCCCAACTGTCAGATCAGATAGGCCTCAAATACTTTGCGCATCTGATCAGGCCAGGGCGCTGGCCGAATATCCAGATCAACATTGACCAACGAAGACCTGGACGCAAACCGTTCCTGATCAGGCCCACTGCCGACAATCTGCAAACCAAGGCTGGTGCGGCCAATCTGCGTGACGTTCAAAGCCAAACTTAGATCATCCCCATGCCTGCTGGGGGCGGTGAAGGTTGTCTCAATCTTCAAGGTGGGCGTAGCATGATTGCGATGCAAAACGTCCCAGGGCACCCCGACGGCATTGGCGAACCAGTCTTCGATGCAATCGTTTATCATCTCATAGTATCGCGGGAAAAAGACGATGCCAGCTGGGTCGCAGTGGCGAAACATCACCTTCTGAAAATAGTGATGGGTTTGGGGTGTGGGCGATGCACACATCTGTCCTGCTCACTTGCTTTGCTGTGCCGGTATATCCGCGCGTAGCGTCGAACCTAGCACGAAAGCCCCGCTGGCCCAGAACACATGCCACAAGGGCTGGCCCTAGGCCATCTGGGAATCGCTCCACAGATTGCGCTGTTGGTTTTCGTAAGCGATGCTCGCTTCCTCAGCGCTGATATGCGCTTCGGCCAGGGATTCCATCAGCGATCTGCCGGTTTTCCAAACAAGGCGAATGGCATCGCCGGTCACGACACGTGGTGCCAGCTGTTGACCGCTATTGTTGAATATCTCAGTCCGGCTGAGCGACAGGTTCACATAGTCGCGCAGCTTTTCCATATCTGGCCGCCATCCACCGTCAGCGATGCACACAAAAACACCGTTGCCCGCGTAAGACATCAGGAACTGGTGATTGATCAGCGTGTCCGAAATAACCTCAGCCACGTCTGAGATCAGACTGCAAAACTCAAAGCCTGACAGGCCCTGGTGAAACTCATTTATCTTGCGAATAGAGATTGCAAAGACAGTTGAGCCAAACAGGGAACTGCGTGTGAGCTGAGCGACATAGTTCTCCAGCGCCGTGTGATCAATCACGTTGTCCACGTCATAGATGGATACAGGATCAAACAGCCCAATCTCTTGCTCGGCCCCGTCCTCGCCTTCGCCCAAGCCATTGGCCGCAAACACTTTGCGAGATGAGATTTTACCACGCTTGATCAGACCTTCCACCAATTCCAGCCGCGAGCGAAGCTCAGCAACCTCAAAAGGCTTGGTGACATAGTCGGTCGCACCGGCGGTAAAGGCCGCATCGATGTAGCGTTTTTCCGACATCGCTGTCAGCATCAGGATCGGTGTATCCACAAACGGACGGAACTCTTTGGCTTTGCCAATCAGCTCAACACCGTCCATGCCCGGCATCTGGATGTCAAAAATAAAGCAGTCAAAATCCGTTGCCACCGCTGTTTCCAGGATGGCCAAGGCATCGGGGCCCGAGGGGGCTGTCGTCAATTCATGGTCGCCAATGGCTGACATGAATTGCTTGAGCAACTCAAGGATCAGCGGGTCGTCATCAACCGCCAGAACTTTCATTTTTGCCTCCGTTTCCAGATACGCTTGGCTTGGCGCTCAGGTGTCTGCTTTCTTAAAGTTCAATTCTATCTAGAAAAGTGGCGAAATTGGGGCACCTTTGAACAATCCGGCTATTCTTCGAAGATCGTTTCTACGGGTGCGCAATTCTTGAAGAACACCGCAGAAAGCGTGTGGATTTTGCCACGGATTTGCCGCTGGGTGCCTGCCACCCGATCGCTCCGATATCATCACTTAACGTAAGGCCTTCTGGCCATGATCCCCACACAGCGTGGCGACAATCCCACAGTTCTTGGGATGTTTATTCTTATATTAACAATTTTTATCTTTGCCAAACCAAGAATTCATGGTTCTTTGCAAAAAAACAATAAAACCTATTGGGCAGAGACAATGACAATTTCATACGCGGCCGCAAGGAGCGCGCCCCTTCTGGAATGGGAGGACGAACGCCTGTTGATCGCCGATTGGCAACAGCGACAAGACCGCAATGCGCTGGAAGCGCTTTTGGTTTCGCACGCGCGTATCGTTCACTATTGGGCAAAAAAACTAAGCCAGGACAAAGCAGAACAAGAAGAGTTGGTCTCAGAGGGCTTGCTTGGCCTGATCCGGGCCGCCGACATGTTTGAGCTGTCCCGCGACGTCAGATTTTCGACATACGCGCGTTGGTGGGTCAAGCACTCGGTCTTTACGGCACTGGATAGTCTTCGAACTATTGTTGAGACGCCAAGTACAGGCAAAAATCAGAAACTGCCCTGCATCAAGCAATCACTCGAAGATGAAGACGGGCAAGACCGTTTGGTGTCAGAGGCCCCCACCCCCGAGGAAGAGGCCATTACTAAATCGTCCGTTGAGATGATGCGGGGCCACATCTCGCGCGCGCTGGAAGGTCTGGATGCCATCGACCGCGAGGTGGTTGTGTGCCGCAGCCTGCAACAACCGCCCGAGAGCGTTGGGGATTTGGCGACCCGTTTGGGTGTCACCGCCAGCAAGCTGCGCCAGCTGGAGCGCCGCGCGTTGTCACGCCTGAAGTATGCGCTGATGGCGCAAGGCGTTTTGACCGGCAGGCTGCAATAGAATGATGAATTTGATCCAAGCACTGGGGGAAACGCCCCAAGCGGCTGTGCCAAACGGGCAGGGCAAGACGACGCCCGGCGCAGGAGAGTTTGGGTTGTTGGTGCAATCCGCTGGTCTGAAAGTGGCCAAACCGCAGGACACGCCGGGTGCGGGAAGCACAGCTGCTTTGGTGACAACCACTGACGCATCCAAGGAATTGGCGTTGGCACCAGATGGCACCGTGCAGCTAGACGCTATTGCAACACCAAAAGACGGGGCATCTCAGCAGCTGTCCGGCACACCTACCACAGTTGCTGACCAAAGAACGGTCGCTGTTCCTGGCAGCTTTGAAGCGCCCCAGATACCGGGCGAGACAGCGCTTGCAACGGACGTCTCAGCGCCTTCTGGCAATACCGGTCTGGTGGTGGTACCTCCTAGCGTCCCAGGTTCAACTCCAGGCGTGCCCAGCGACAAGGTGATCTTGCCGACGGCAAACATCATCAGCACAGGACCCCCCACAAACCCGATACAAACGGCAGTTATCGCACCTGTGGTCAATGAACAGGGTGCCACGACAGCTGGGCCACCCGCTCAAGTGCCGGTCCAAACTGTGCCGGTGAGTGCAGCCCAAGTCGCTGAAACGCCAGCCTTGGCGGTGGCACCTGAAACACTACCGCAAGCGAAGGTCATTCCTGCAGCATCTGTGCCGCTCACTGACACGCAAAAGGGAACTGTCGCCGCGACTGTGCCATCCAAGAGCACGTCAGTCACAGCGACCAGCCAGTTGCCCGCTGCTCCCACACCCGCAGCGCCGCAACCCGCCATCGTATCCGTGAGCACGCAAGCGACCCAAGGCACAATCTTGCCGACGGCTGGCACCACACAAACTGCGCATGAGATTGACGCGCCAACCAGCCCGCTCACGACCGCACCACCGGCTATTCCAGCTCAGACACGCCTGGACGCATCACCCCTGCGTCAGGCCGCAGCGGCCCCCGTACCATCGCAGCCAGGGGCTAAATCCCTAGCGGCTCAGCAAAGTGTGGCGAAAGCTGCGACACCAACTGTAACGCAGGTCCAACCGACCACTGCTGCCGCAACGAAACCAGTTCCCGTGGCGGCCAACGTATCCCTTACTACACAAGCCGCAGCGCCGGTGACTGCGGCAGCAGGGACACCCGCTCCTTTGACCGCAGAAACCGCAACGACGCAAACCCTGTCGGTGGCCCCAACGCTCAGCACCCCGGCCCCGCAGCCACTGCGCGCGTCAGGTCCACGGGTTGAACCTGCGGCATCAACACTGACGAGCGCTGCAACGGCGGTCGTGAGTGAGACCGAAGCGGGTGCGGACACCGTTGAAACGCTCAAAGCCGCTGCCCCAGTCAGCCTTACCAAAACCACTGCGCCGACACACCTGGGCACGCAACCGCAGCCTACCTTCCTTGCCGCATTGAATGCCAACGCCGAGCCCATCTTGGTTGATCCGGCTGAGGCACCGCGACTTGAAGTGCTGCAAGCCTTGCAATCGGAAACACGCCCCATCGCCCAAGCATCGGTGACGGCGACCACCGGCACCCAACCGAAGCCAACCAAGCCCTTTGCAGAGGCGCTGGTCAGTCAGGTGCGCGCCGTTGAGGTGTCAGATGGACGCACGACCGTAAATCTGCATCCCAGAGGGCTTGGCGCGATTGAAATCGAGGTGATCGGCGACAAAGATCTGGCGTCCAAGGTGGTTGTCAGAGTGGACAATCCCGCCGTGCTGCAGGTGCTGCGCGATGATCGCCAGATGTTGGCCCAGGCCATCGGCGTTGCAGACAGCACTGTGATGGAATTCGAGAACCAAAACAGCAATGCCCAGACCGATCAGCAGGCCAAGAACAACAACACGTCTTCAGACCTCGGCCAGGTGAGCGCGTCGGATGATCCCACCCCGGAGCACACCGACGTCATCGCCAATGGCAATTTGAACATCTTAACGTAAGAAGGATCAGACCATGCTCACCACGCCCGCCCTTCTGAACAACGTGAACGCAACAAGCGCGACGGCTGACAATTCTCTTTCGCAGTTGGGCGAGGACTATGAGAGCTTTCTGACCCTGCTGACAGCGCAGATCCAGAACCAAGATCCGCTTGCCCCTGTTGACAGCACTGAGTTTGTTTCACAGCTGGCGCAACTTTCGCAGGTGGAGCAGGCCGTGCAAACCAACGATCAGATTGAACTTTTGTCGAACCAGATGGCGGGTTTGCTGAACCTGAATGGCACAGACCTGATCGGTCGGCAGGTGAAATCCACCTCTAACGTGCTGTGGCTGGAGAACGGGAGCATCAATTCATCCTATGCCGTTGGCGATGGGGCGGTATCGGTTGAGGCCCGGATCAGCGATCCACTGGGGCGGGTGGTGCGGACGTTGAACGGACTGTCCACAACGCCCTTCACCGAATTCCCGCTGGAATGGGACGGCACAGATGACGCCGGGGTGGCGCAGCTTGAAGGACGATACACGGTCCAGTTGCTGGCGCGCGATGCCAATGGGGATCCAGTTGATACCGAGGTCTCCCGCACCGCTGAGGTGAAAGAAGTGATCTTCCAGGAAGGCGAGATTCTTTTCACCTTGGAAGGAGAAGAGACCGTCTCATCCGTGACGGTACTGGCTGCGAGATAAGCACGGCTATTTGCCCGCAGCGATATCCGAATTGAATGAGTTCAGGCGCGCCGTGCGCACCATCGGAAAATCAACATAGATCTTGCGCACCAACTTAGCGGCAAACTCATGTTTGCTTTGGTCATCTTCCAAGGGTTCGCTCAAACTAGGTTCGGTCTGTGCCAACTCAGCCATTGCCGTCACCGTGGCATCCCGCAAT
Source organism: Sulfitobacter sp. GN1-4 (assembly GCF_055693825.1). Taxonomy (NCBI): domain Bacteria; kingdom Pseudomonadati; phylum Pseudomonadota; class Alphaproteobacteria; order Rhodobacterales; family Roseobacteraceae; genus Sulfitobacter; species Sulfitobacter sp. GN1-4. The sequence continues at coordinate 4,063,005 of NZ_JBVFUQ010000003.1, forward strand.
TTGGCTTTGCCCGACGCTCCATTGATCTCTTCAAAGTTCTTGGCACCCATCACGAAAACATCGAGGTCAAACACCATGTAAAGCGTGTTCTTGTTCTGCGGGATTTGCATCGTGAACTTGCCCAGGGGCATCAGAAACAGGTCCTGATCCTCTTTCTTCTCAGCCATGGCTTTCTGCTCGGGCTCAGGCGCTGAGGTAGGCCGAAACATCGCTTCGGCAAAATACCCCGCCGCCCCTGCACCAACAGCAAGCACTCCGATGATCGCAAACTTGATCACCGCACCCTCACATCAATACGGCAGAATAACTTCGAGAACATCCTGACCAACGCGCGGGGATTGCACGACGGAAATCTGACCTTTGCCACCGTAGGAAATGCGGGCCTCGGCGATTTTGTCGTAGTTGATCGTATTGGCCACCCCGATGTCGGCCTCACGGATGATCCCGGCAATCCTCAATTCGCGCAGTTCCTGGTTCACTTTCACCTCTTGCCGTCCGGCAATGACAAAGTTCCCGTTGGGCAATGTCTGGATAATCAGGGCTGCCACCCGCAACTGAATGCTCTCTGTCCGCCTGATGCTGCCGGTGCCATTCGCCTCAGAGCTGCTTTCCAACCCCAAAGAGGTGCCGCTGTTTGTGGCGGTATCGAAATTGAGGATATCGGCATCCAACACGTTCTGCTTTGCATCGCGGCTGCGCGCCGTTGCATTTTGCAGCTGCGCGCGGTCGTTGATGTTGATCAGGACGGTGACCAGATCACCAACGGTTTGCGCGCGCCGATCCTTAAAGAAACTGGTGGTATTGCTGGACCAAAGGCTGGACGCCTCTGCCCGCTGCGGGGGTAACGTCGGCTCAACCATGGGCATGGGCACGTTGATCCGATTAACCTCACTCATCGTATTTGGATCCAACACCAGATCGCTTACCCGTGGATTACGCGCATCCTCAAACTGTGTGCAGGCCGTCAAAGCCGCCGCCAGCCCTGCCAAAACTGCCAATCTGATCTTCATTGCCATACCTCCACCACGCCTTCTGCTGTGGCAATCGCATCAATTGATTTGTTGCTGGACAGGTTCACAACCTTGATCGCCTGCCCTTCGTGCGCGTCCGACATGGCCCGGCCACTTGCAGTCAACGCCAAGGCCCCGTGTTTCAGCACGATCTTCACCTTATCCCCCCGCTCAATGATGCGCGGCGGGATCACCGATTGGCGCGGCACGGGGCGGCCCGGCACCAAGGTACGCCGGACCTGCTGGCCCACCAAAAGCTCTGCATCATCAATCGCGAAGGCACCCAACCGTTGCATCGGCAAATCAATGAGCGAGATGTCCTGACGCGATACAATTTCGTCAGGCAGCATGCGGCGCGTCGGCACCGGCACCGAAACGGTCATGATCGCCAGGCCCCAGACACGCTGCGTGCCACCGTATTCAGTCACAACATTGGCGATGAACTGGCCGGTGTCCTGATCCATCCAGAATTCCTGGATAAACTGGCCCTCCGTGACCACGCCTTCAGCCAGGCGGATATCAATCCGCGCGTTGTCTGGCAAAAGCAGATCCAGCTCAGCCATAGCGCGTTCTTCGATGAGGTCGGTGACCTTGGCCACGTTTCCCCAAACCGGCATGGAGGTCAGCAAAAACACCAGCAAGGCCAGTTGCAGCAGCTTTAGGAAAGTTGAATTCTGGGTCATCCGAAGATCAATTCAGTTACTTGATTTGGTTGGTTGTGGTCATCATCTGATCCGCGGTTTCGATCGCTTTTGAGTTCATTTCATAAGCCCGCTGCGCCGAGATCAGATCGGTGATTTGCTGGATGATGTTGACGTTGGAGTTTTCCAAATAACCTTGCCGGGTGATCCCCACACCAGGCGTGCCGGGCGTGTTTTCAACCGGATCACCTGAGGCACCTGTGACCTCCATCAAGTTGTCGCCAACAGGCTTGAGCCCGGCCTCGTTCAGGAACGTGGCAAGCGTGAGCTGGCCCAATTCCACCGGCGTGGGATCATCCTCCACATAGGCCATGACGACGCCTGATTGGTTTATCTCCACCTGGCGGGTCAGTTCCGGCACAACCACGGCCGGCTCCAATTCATACCCGTTCAACGTCACAAGCTGCCCGGTTGAGCTGAGCTGAAAATTACCGTCCCGCGTATACGCCTGAGAGCCGTCGGGGCGGTTGACGATGAAGTATCCGCGCCCATCAATAGCCAGGTTCAACTGGTTTTCGGTCTGTACCAAACCGCCTTGGGTGTTGTGACGGATGACACCAGCGGCCTGCACGCCCAGACCAACGTCTGTGCCCACGGGACGCGCGGTGCCTTCCTCAGACGTGAGCGTGCCCGCGCTGCTGATCCCTTGATAGATCAGATCCTGAAACGCCGCCCGCCCGCTTTTGAACCCGGTCGTATTGGCGTTTGCAATGTTGTTGGCGATGACGTCGACGTTGGTTTGCTGCGCCAACATCCCTGTTGCTGCGATACCGAGTGATTTCATTTTACTGCTCTACCTTCTGGCTTTGCTTTACTGCCCAAGTTTCTGAATTGCCCCTTTGGTCAGACCATCATCTTCGTTCATCAGTTTTACGGCGTTTTCATATGCGCGCTGAATGTCGATCAGACGGGTCATCTCAAGCACGGCCTGCACGTTACTTCCCTCCACAAATCCCTGTTTGATCTGTGCAGTTTCGGCAGGTTGTGGGGCGGCGGCGCCAGTGGGGATCTGATACATGCCGCCGCCCAGGGACAACATGTTTGCCCCCTGCTCGATTGTGAAGACACCGATGTTGCCCAGCACTGCGCCTGTACTGTCAGTGATGGCACCACCGGTGGTGATGGAGACGTCAGGCCCGATGTCATCCGGCAAAACCACCGGTCCACCACCTGCGTCAAGAATTGGAAAGCCGCCCGAGGTTTTGAGCTGTCCATCAACATCAAGAACCAGCCGACCATGCCGACCATAGGCCGGTTCATCCCCCCCGATATCAAAGGAGAACCAACCCTCACCGGCCAAGGCCACGTCAAAAGGGTTGCCTGTCGGGGTCAGCGCACCTTCGCGTGTATCAAGATATGTTCCACGGTCCTGGACATAGCTGATGCCGGTCCCTGATGAGCCGTCTTCGACGGATTCAAACAACGGATGCAGCGCCTTGAACCCCGCGGTGTTGGCATTGGCCAAATTATGCGCAGTCAGGTTCAGATTGCGCTCAAGCGCAGTCGCTTGGGACAGCGAAATGTAGCTAATGTTGCTCATTAGAGCCTCCGTCGGCGGAGCAGGTACCGAGGTATGTCATGCAGATGGCAGTCTGTTGCAAAAACAAAGTCTCACAAGTACAAGAATAACACAAGATATATTGTAATATACAAGAACAAGTATCGAGATGATCCGAGCAAATCTATATACAGCGGCGACTATCCTTGCGGTGCTCAGCGCACCCACTGCCCCGCTGGCGGAAAAATATGCAGGACATGAGCCGCGGATGCTGCCGCCCCGCGAAGCGGGATGGCCCAGTGATCTGGACCTGCAATATTGGCCCCGGACAACCTTTTACCCCGACATGGTGCAACTTGTTCAGATGCTGGGGGCATCACATGGACAGGAACATACGTCGCTGCTGCTCAGCGCCGCTGAGCTTTATCTGACCCATATGCTTGTGTTTGAAGCGCGCTCCACCCTGGAGGGCATCACCCCTGAGCAGCCCGATGAACAGCGCCGCCATCTGGCCCTCAGCCATGCCGCACAGCTGCTGGATGGGGAGGCTGTCGAAGCGTTTGAAACCTCACCCCTGCTGGATCCATCGCGGGGCGATGTGGCCTTTTGGCGGAGCCTGCAAGCGATTGCTGACGGAGATGTCGCAATGCTGTCTGGCAACATCCAAGGCAGCTTTGCAGGATTGGGAATGCAATCCCGCGCTGTTCTGCGTGCGATGCTGCCTGTCTTCATTGAGGCCGCGATTGAACTTCGCCAAGACACCTACGCCGATGCAGCCATCAGGTTGATGGCTGAGCTGCCGGATCTGTCCTCATCCTCAACCGGGTATTTCCTGCGGGGCCGCGCCCAAGAACGACGCGGCAATGAATCCTCTGCGCTGGCACAATACTTTGAGGCCGTAAGCGGCTGGGATGCCTATGCCGCTCGTGCCCGGCTGGCTGTTGCGGACATGTCTTTGCGAAACGGCAGCCAAGGGGCCCTGCTGGCGGCAAAAAGCACGCTGGAGGATGGCCGCGAAGCCTGGCGTGGTGGAGAATATGAGTTGGAGTTGCACATCCGGCTCGCCCGAGTATACGCGGGCCTCGAAGATCCGGTGAACGAACTGCTGACCATGGGCAAACTTGTGACCCGCTTTCCTCAGGCCCCTTATACGCAAGCCTCTGGTCCCCGCATTGAGGAACTCTTGGCCTCCGTCTATCAAAAGGGCGGCATGGGGGAGTATGCGATTGGGGACTGGATGCAGGCGCATCTGCAACTGATGCCGTTTTTCAAATACTATCCAAGCTTCACCCGACATACTGAAACCTTTGCCGATTACGTTCTGGGCCTGGGCGCCACTGACCTGGCCGCACAAGAGCTGCGGCGCGCCATCCGGCTGGCCCGTGACAGAGCGGAAGACGGTGAAGACACGGGCCAAGAAGTCTTTGATCTGACGCTCAAGCTGGCACAGGCAAAACTGAAAGCAGGCCTGGCAGAAGATGCCCGCTTAACCCTGGAATTGGTGGACCTGCCAGAGGGTGCCGAGAACATGGAACGCCATGCTGCTCTCAAAGCAACTGTTCTTGCCAAATTGGGCGATACACCTGCCCTGTTGCAAACCACGCTGGCAGACCCAACAGCCGATCACCTGAGGCAGCTGGCGCTTGCCTTGGCAAAAGAAGAAAACTGGGCGCAGTCCAATGATGTTTTTCTGCAGCTGTGGCGGAAATACCCAACTGACTTTTCACTCCAAGATGCGACCCGCTTGCTGATCGGTGCCAACCGCGCGAATGACGCGGAAACCGTGACCAAGATCACCGAAGCCTTTCCGGGGCTAAGCGACGATAAAGATTTGATAATGCTGGCAAAAAGCCTGTCGAACGAACAGCCAGAACTCTTTCCTTTGCGCGCGGATGATGCCGCGACACGGCTGCAAAGCCTTGAGAACGCCTTTGAAAGCATCAAGAACACCGGCATCAGCCAATGAATAAATTAAAGATAAATTCGCTAAATTAGCATGCTGTAAGGATAATTTAAGAGAATTTAACCTTACTTAAAACTCCTGCGTGTATCTTTCCTTCAAAGGCAGAAGAATAAAAAACATAAAAAGGTGGGCAGATGAGCATTTCAAGTGCACTTCAAACTGGCGTGAGTGGTTTGAAAGCGAACTCTAAGCAGGTCGGTAGCATCTCAGAGAATATCGCAAACGCGAACACCGTTGGTTACCGTCGTGGCTTTTCACACTTGGTGACAACCACAGCGTCAGGCGGCAACGGCGAAGGTGTCTTGTCAGTTGGCGCGGTGGACCAGTTGGACATTGAAACCGCGGGCGGTCTGATCTCCACCAACTCACCCACAGATATGGCAATCGGCGGCAGCGGATTTTTCGCCGTTTCGCTAACCCCGAATGAAACGGTCGCCACAAATTACATGCTGACCCGCGCGGGATCGTTCTTGCCCGATGAAGAGGGCAATCTGCGCAATGCGGCGGGATACTACCTTGCTGGTTTTCCCTATGGGTTGGACGGCACTGTTGGATCGGTGGACCGCAGTTCATTTGACCAGATGCAAACCGTCAACATTGGCAATTTCAACATCTCCGCGGGTGTCACAACCGAAGTGGATGCCTTTGGCAATTTGCCGTCTCAGGACACAGGCGTCACCACGCCCGGCGCGCCCTTCGCAACCTCCTCTGAATACTTCACGCCTTTGGGGGCAAGCGAGCGGTTGAGCTTTTCTTGGTCCCCGACGACCACCGCAAACACCTGGGATCTTGAGATCTTTGACAACGATGACGTTTCACTCGGGACATTGACGGTTGAATTCAACGACTCCGGCGCAGAAGCAGGCAGCCCGCTGGCCTACACGGGTGCCACATCCACAGCGACCGCCCCCGCCGCTTTTGCCTTTGACGACGTCACAGGCATTGCAACAGTAACGCTGAACAACGGCGCAGTCCCCCAGACCCTCGACATCGTGCTGGGCGCCCCAAACACCTTCCAAGGCGTGACGCAATTTGCTGGTGACTTCAGCCTGTCGTTTGACCGCGACGGATCAAGCGTTGGGGAATTGGTGCGCAGTGAAATTTCTGAAGACGGCATTCTGTTCGGGATCTTTGATAACGGACTACGCCGCCCGCTGTTTGAAATACCGGTCGCAAATGTGGCCAACCCCAATGGCCTGATTGAGGCAAAGGGCAACGCATATAAGCTCACTGCTGAAACCGGCGCCTTCACCGCCTTCCAGGCGAATTCCTCAACAGTAGGCTCGATCAACGCGGGCGCATTGGAAGCCTCTAACGTGGATATCGCCCAGGAAATGACTGACCTGATCAAGGCGCAGCGGGCGTTCTCGACCAATGCGAAGGTTATTACTACCGTCGACGATCTGATGGATGAAACAACACGACTGAAACGCTAATCCTAACCAATCGGAGTAAAACATGAGCCTCTCGGCGGCCATGAGCGCCTCAGCTTCGGGTCTGCGTACAACGCAGACCCTGTCGCGTATTGCAGCGGACAATGTTTCCAACGCGATGACCGAAGGATACGTGCGACGGCGCGGCCATGTCGTCACGCCGAACGCCGGCCTTGGCGGCTCCATCGTCAGCGAAATCCGCCGCGAGGTGAACGCATCTTTGCAACGCATGTCGCGGTTGGAAAACAGCAAGATGGCGCAACACCAGGCCATCAACGAAGGTCTCAGCGGCTATACCGCCTATCTGGGGCAACCGGGCGACGGTGCCTCACCTGCGGATAAATTCAGCGCTTTTCAGAACAGCATGACGACCTTGGTGAACATGCCGTCCTCAACAGGTGCGCAATCAGGGGCCGTTTTAGCAGCAGAGGAATTGGCCGCCGCGGTACGCGGTGCCGCGCAAACACTGGGCACGACCGCATCTGAAGTGGACATGGAAATCCGGTACGAGGTCGCGGATCTCAATCAGTCACTATACCGGCTGGGCGAACTGAACGCCCGGCTCAGAGATTATGAGCCCGGCTCGCAAGAAGCGATCAAAACCGAAGAAGCAATGGACAACATGCTCGATCAAATCTCGGGCATTGTGGACATCCGCACGTCTGTCTCATCTGACCGGTCGCTGAGTGTGTTCACCTTAGGCGGCGCGGCCTTGATGGAAGGTGATCTGGTCCAAGACGTCACCTATCAGCCGGGCGACGGGACATTGATGGCCGGAAACCAAGACATCACCCCCTACAAGGACGGCATTCGCGGCCTGCGGCACGGCAGCCTTGTTGGCCTGTCAGAGCTGAAGCGGGAAACCATTCCACGTTTCAATGCCCAATTGGACGAATTTGCACGCGGGCTAATTGAAACATTTGAAGGCGCAGACGCGTCGTTGTCTGCTGGGGATACGGGCCTGTTCACCGATAACGGTTCGCCATTTAACGCCGCAAACCTTGATGGTTTGGCCAGCCGCCTGCGCGTGAACGAAAGTGTTTCCATTTCTGGCGATGCTGAGGTTTGGCGCATGCGGGACGGCTTTGGCGTCACCAGCGAAGGGGATGCCGCTGACTCAAGTCAAATCTCAGCCTTCATTTCCGCGTTGACCAACCCGCTTGGGGCCTCTTCTGCGACGGGGCTGCCAAGCTCACTCACGGTACAGGATTTCGCCGCCGAAATGGTAACGGCACAAGCAACGGCACGGGTCCGCGCTGAGAATGACTATAACGCGGCCAGCTCAGCGGCACAGGTTGTGAACGCCGCCCGCAGCAACGCAGAAGGCGTAAACATCGACGACGAAATGCAGCAGCTCTTGGTGATTGAGCAGAGCTTCGCCGCAAATTCTCGTGTTTTGTCGACCGTGTCAGAGATGATCGACACATTGATTTCGATTTAAGGAGAGAGAGATGAGCTTTGGTGTCGGTGGGCTATCCACCATGCAGTTCAACCTCTTTAACCGTTTGAACGTGCAGCGCACGTCGCTCGAACTGCAGCAGGCCGGGCAAGAGGTTTCAACGGGCCGCAAACATGACGTCTTTGCCGATCTTGGGTCACGCTCAGCATCGGTCATGCGGTTGCGCGCCAATGAAAACGACACGCAGACGTTTATGCAAAGCAATGAGGTGCTGCAAAACAAACTGCAGGCCACGCTGACCTCCATTGATGCCGCGCGCGGACGGATCCAAGCGGTGCTGGAAACAACGCTGGCGAATGTGACCCGCCCGCAGAATGGCGCGGACGTCTTGCAACGCGATGCGCGTGCGGCGTTGGAAAGCCTCGTGGCGACTTTGAACACCAGCTACAATGGCGACCATCTCTTTTCCGGCCTCAAATCTGATACCTCTCCCTTGATGCGGTGGGAAGAAACCAACGTGGCAACGGGTCTGTCACCCGAGGATGCGCTTGCGTCCATATTCGGGACAGGACCGGTGGATGCGGCAACGGCCGACGGCATTGCGGACGCCATTGATCTGGCTTTCGCGTCAAATGACACAACCGATCCCAACCGCAATTATGAGGCAACGTTCTACAACGGCTCACCCGAAGTAGACAGTGGCGGTCAACCCACACGACATGTGAATGCCTGGGTCAACGTCGGCCAAGAGATTGTCTATGGCGTCCGCGCCAATGATGAAGCTTTCCGGGATGCCTACAAAGGGTTAGCCATGCTGGCGGTTACCGATGTGAGCGAAATGGATGAACAGGCCTATGCCACCTGGATGGGGCGGGTCGTAGACGCGCTAACCGGCGCGCAGGAAGGGATGCTGGATGCATCTGCACGCATTGGTTTCAGCCAGCAGGTTGTTGAGACAACGCAAGAGCAGCTGGTGGATCTATCCTTGGTTCAGCGCACCCAAATCGCAAACTACGAAAGCGTTGATCCCTATGAGGCAATCACGCGGATGACCAACCTCGAAACTCAGCTGCAAGCCAGCTATCAGGTATCCTCCCGCCTGGCAGGGCTGTCGATCCTGAACTTCCTAAGGTAGAGATTTGGCGGCACCGAAGTGCCGCTGCATACGCTGCGCGTAAAAGTGAGATCAGGTCCGCGTTAGCCGACCTGCGACATTTGCTCCGGCGTGCTGAGCTTATAGCCGCGGCCATGCACCGTCTCGATATACTGCCAACCGCTTTCAGAGGCGGACGCGATCTTTTTGCGCAGCTTGCAGATGTAGACGTCAATGACCTTGTCAAAGGGCTGATCAATGCTGGCCCCATAGACCGCATCGTATATCGCATCCTTTGAGATGACCTTGTTGGAGTTCAGCGCAAGATGCTGAAACACCGAATGCTCACGCTTGGACAGCTTGATCCGGCTGCCTGAGACAATCGGATCACGACCGTCAAAGAATGCTGTCAGCTCTCCGACCACGACACTATCGGCGGCATGGCCGCAAAGACGTCGAATGATGGAATTTGTACGCGACAACACTTCGGTGCCGCGGATCGGGCTGACAATCACATCATCCGCCCCAAGGTTCAGCAAATCAGATGTCTGCTGTGCATTCCGAAAGTTCCGCAAGGCCAGGATCGGGTTTTCACAGCCCGCGTTGCGCATCGCGCGAATGTAGGTGCGCACGTCATCACTTTCCCCTAACAAAACAGCCCGGGTTTCATGCCCAGGCTGCATCAGGACACCCAGCCCCGTTACGAAAAAGTCATCTCCGACGAACTGGGGCTCAATCCCAGCGCTTCGCAGCTCAGCCGTTAACCCGGCGCGTCGCTCTTGCTGCTGCTCAAAAACATAGACCCGCATGCCACTGCCAACCTCAATTGTTCTTATTTATCCTTGAGTGGTATCAAGGAAAGAATTTCTAGACAATGATTAAATCAAATTTATTGTTGCATTTTACTTGGCTTTAATCTTTATATGAGTTGGACTTGCTGCTCGTCTTTAATGTTCGAGGTTGACAGAATGCTGCATCGACCGACGCTTCGCACCCTTCGTGGCATCGCATTGGCTGTCTCTGCCGGTGTGGCGCTGCTGTGCGGGTCAGTGGCTGACGCGCAAGTCCGTATCAAAGATATCGCTAATTTCGAGGGCGTCCGCGAAAACCACCTGATCGGCTACGGGCTGGTTGTGGGCCTTCTGGGCACGGGCGACAAGCTAAGCTCAAGCCCGTTTACCCGTGAATCCATCCGAGGGATGCTGGAACGCCTGGGCGTCGCAAACCTGGATGGCACCGAACTCAAGACCAAGAACACTGCTGCTGTAATGGTGACAGCCAAATTGCCACCATTTGCCCGGCGGGGTTCCCCGATCGACATCACCGTCTCCTCCCTCGGTGATGCGACGAGCCTGCGCGGCGGCACTCTCCTTGTCACCCCCTGACCGGTGCCGATGGCGCTGTTTATGCCGTCGCGCAGGGAGCGATCGCAACCTCTGGCTTCAGCGTGGCGGGCAATGCCGCGACAGTGGTTGAAGGGGTTCCAACCATCGCAAAGGTGGAAAATGGGGCCATTGTTGAACGCGAAGTCGATTTCAACCTTTTCCAGATGGACAGCATCCGGGTCGCCTTGCGCGTGCCTGACTTTACCACCGCCTCCCGCGTGCGTGACGCCGTATCGGGCGCGCTGCCTGCCAATAAGGTTGAGGTGCTGGATTCAGGCACCGTAGAGGTTTGGGTGCAAGGCAAAAGCGATGTGCCAGAAACCATCATGGCCATCGAGAACCTGACCGTAACGCCCGATACCATTGCACGCGTGGTTGTTGACGAAAAGTCTGGCACCATTGTCATGGGCGCAGACGTGCGCATTGCCCAGGTCGCGATCAGCCAAGGTGGTCTGACGGTGCGGGTGCAAGAGAATTTCCAGGTCAGCCAGCCAGGCCCCGTGAGCTTTGGCGGAAACACCGCCGTGATCGCAGGTGATCCGATCCAGATCGGCGGGACGACCGTTGTTGTCCCCGAAACAGAGATCGACATCGCCGAACGCGACGGCAGCTTTACCATCCTGCAGGGCGACGTCAGCCTGCAAGAGCTGGTGGACGGTCTGAACGCAATCGGCGTCGGCGCCCGTCAAACCATCGCCATCCTGCAAGCCATCAAGGCCGCAGGCGCACTACATGCTGACCTAGAGATCATCTGATGACGACGCTGACCGATCTTTTATCTTCGTCAAACGTGTTGTCAGGCCAGCTACGCGCACCGCAAGAGACGCAAACCGCGCAGACCGCAGAGGATTTTGAGGCGGTCTTTCTGACGCAATTTGTCGATGAGATGATGAAGACCAGCAGTTCTACCGCCTTTGGCGGTGAGAAACAGGCCGAGATGTGGCGTTCGTTCATGTCAGAAGCTGTGGCCAAACATCTGGTTGAACAAGGTGGGCTTGGCCTAGCGGGCAGCGTCAATCAGATCTTGGAAGCCTACACAACAAACACCACACCACCGACGGAGGGCACAAAATGATCCCCCCAAAGAAGTTTCGTTTCGGCGAAAGGATGGAGCAAGCCAATCAGGCAGGTCAGATGGTTCTGACCGCCGAGGATGAACAGAACCTCGACGCCTATGTGGGCAAGATCCGCGAAACGGTTGATATCCTTCGCAAGGAGATCGCAGGGATCAAAGAGGGCAATTTGGAAGTCGTGAGCGAGGTTTTTGAAGAAAAGTCAAAAATCCTGAAGTGGCTTGAGCTGCGCACACCGGTGGTTGAGCCGTTCTTTCATCATGACTTCGCCCAAAAACTGAACATCAAAGGTCATCTTGCTGAGCTCAAGAATAAAATTGAGGAAGATGGTGCATTGCTGTCACGCATGGCCGTCGCCGCCCGGACGGTATTGCGCGAAGTTGAAAAAATTAACAATCGCAATAACTTAGGCGGAGTTTACGGTAAGTCCGGTCAGAAGGTCAGTGGCGAAAAAGCCCAACGTGTGAACGTTGATCGCGAACTTTGACACGAAAAAACCAAATTTTCTGGTTTCTTTAACTGTCCTTTAACAAATTCTGCTAAGTAAGTTTTATCGGCCAAAAGAGCCGCGCCGCGTCAGAAGACCGGCCAGTCAGCCAGAGAGCTGCATTCAGTCAGAAAGACTGAAGATATAAGAGAAATGAGGAGAGCAGAAATGTCGTCAATTCTCACGAATAATTCCGCAATGGTGGCTCTGTCCACTTTGAACATGGTCAACCGTGGCCTTGAAGAAACCCAAAACCGCGTATCCTCCGGTCTGGCCATTCGGTCCGGTAAGGAAAACGCCGCCTACTTCGCTATCTCCGAGACGATGAAGGGTGATAGCGGCATGTTTAAGGCCATCAACGAAGGCATGACCGCGACCAAAAACTCGGTTGCGACAGCGCGCCTTGGTGCTGAATCAGTCAAAGACCTGGCGCAGCAGATGGTTGAGCGTATTGCCTTTGCCCAAAGCGACGGCATCGACATCGCAGACGTTCAGTCAGAACTCGACGCTTTGTCCAGCAACATGCAGTCCGCCATCGACCAGGCAACCTTTAACGGTGATGACCTTGTGGGGGGTGCCGCCGCCGCTCAGACGGTTGTGACAGGTATTACCCGCGCAGGCGGTACATTTGCCGCCACCACCATCACCTTCAACTCCGTTGATCTTCAGGCCATCCAAACGGCCCTTGACGGCATCAACCTGGTAACCTCAACCGACCTGGCGGCCGATCTGGTCACAGCGGAAGGCCAGCTGCAGAACGCCATTACTGCGGCAACATCCCTGGGTGTGACTGAGAACACGCTGGACGGCCAGATGGAGTTCCTGGAAAGCCTGACAGATACACTGGACTCCGGTGTAAGCTCGATGGTGGATGCGAACATGGAAGAAGAGGCCGCCAGATTGCAGGCCTATCAGGTGCAACAGCAGTTGGCGACGCAGTCCTTGTCGATCGCGAACCAGTCACCACAGAACATCCTGAGCCTCTTCCGTTAATCCAAACCAACCGCTCGGTAAAAACAGCATTGTCCCTGGCATCAGGGGCAATGCCTCCAAGACCCTCTCTCCAGAGATAAACCGGCTCTCTCAGGGCCGGTTTTATTATATAAGACAGTATGTTACCTCATTGAGCGGCAACGGTCGCGGCCTCTGCCTCGGCCTGCTCTGCCGCCTTGAAGAATTCCTTCAAGGGATCGGCGATACCTGCCTCCAGGATCATGCGGTACAGCTCAGCAAAGCTGTGGTCTGCTGGCATCTGATCGCCCCGCTGCTGGGACAGAAACGGGCTCGCCGCCTGAAAAAAACGAATGGCTTCATCCGTGCTTGGATCAGATCCTTCCTTGTAGGCCCCCAAGCGGATCAAATCCTCCATGTCGGCATATCGGCCCAGTACTTTTCGCGCGGTCTTGGTGATCTCAAACTCTTCGGGTGAATGGCACCCTGGCAGCATCCGCGACAAGGACCGTTGCAGATCAATCGCCGGGAAACGCCCTTGTTCAGCGATACGGCGATCCAGCACCAGATGGCCATCCACAATGCCCCGCACCGCATCTGCGATGGGTTCATTCATGTCGTCCCCATCAACCAGAACCGTGTACAGGCTGGTGATGTCGCCCTCGCCCTGACGCCCTGGCCCGGCCCGCTCCAGCAGATGCGGCAGCTCACTGAAAACAGAAGGCGGATAGCCCCTCAGCGTTGGCGGCTCCCCCCGTGCCAGGCCAATCTCACGTTGGGCCATTGCAAAACGGGTGACGCTGTCCAACAGCAGCAAGACCTGCTTGCCGGTTGATTTGAAATATTCGGCAATCGCCGTGGTCGTCAGCGCGGCCTGCTTGCGCAAAAGCGGTGCCTCATCTCCGGTTGAGACGACAACAACCGCACGCGCCATGCCATCAACGCCAAGATCTTCGGTGATGAACTGCTGCACCTCGCGGCCCCGTTCACCGATCAAGCCAATGACGATCACATCCGCATCCGTATTCCGGGCCAGCATCGCCATAAGGGTCGATTTACCAACGCCGGACCCCGCAAAGACACCCATGCGCTGGCCCTGACACAGAGGGGTGAACACATCAACGCATTTGATCTGCGTCTCCAGCTTTTCCCCAACCTTTTTGCGCTCAAACGCGCCGGGCGGTTGGGCGGCAAATGTGGATTTTCGACGCGGCCTGCGCGCCCGAGCATAGCCCGACAGGGGCCGCCCTAGGGCATCAACGACCGATCCGATCCAGCTGTCATCCGGGTAGACCAGATCATCATGCTGCAACAGTTCAACCTGGTCACCTACTGCCACGCCATCCCAGCTACCAAACGGCAAGAGACACAGATCAGAGCCCTGCGCGCCGACCACTTCCCCGTCAACGGAACCTTTGCGCCCGATCACACGGCAGCGGCTGCCGATGCCTGCGACGGCTTCCAATCCGGTGACTGTCAGGGTCAGCCCCACGATCGCCCGGACACCGCCAACGATCCTTGAACTTGAGGATGAATAGACCGCATCCTGCAAATTTAAAAACGTTGACATCAGGTTTAAACCTTTTTTAATCTTTCTATACTTGCTATACACCAAGAATAAAATGCGAGTCCACGATGAACACAGAACCTCAGTCAATCTTTGATCTTGCGCCGAAACGCCTCAAGTGGCTTTCGGACCGTCAAAAGGCTGTGTCTGAGAACATCGCGAACGCCGATGTTGCAGGATACCGGGCCAAGGACGTCGAGAGTTTCTCTAATTACATGGAGAAAACGCACGCCAATGCCGTCCTGCCCAGCGCCAAGGAAACAGAAGCAGAGGTCAGCTGGTCCGCTGATCTTTCCGGCAACAACGTCGTGCTGGAAGAGCAGATGATGGAGGTGAACGCCAATGCGGGGCAATTCCGCTTGGCCGCGAACCTCTACCGCAAAGCACATGAGCTGGTGCAAGCCGTCGCTGGCCGCAGGTAAAGGGGATAAACCATGGATGCACTGAGCAGTGTCAACGTCACCGCCGCCAGCGGCATGCGCGTGCAAAGCGAACGCTTGCGGGTGGTCTCTGAAAACGTCGCGAACTCAAGCTCAACCGCGCAGACCCCAGGTGGTGATCCCTACCGGCGCAAAACCATGCAGTTTGACAGTGGCACGGATGCCCGCACAGGTGCGGCCATCGTTCAAGCCGGCGATATTGAACGAGACAAAAGCCCGTTTGAGCTGCGCTTTGATCCGTCCCACCCTGCGGCAGATGAAAACGGCTATATCAAGCTGCCAAACGTGAACCCCCTCATTGAAATGAGCAACATGCGGGAAGCCGCGCGCAGCTATGAGGCGAACCTGAACATGATCCAAAGCGCCCGTGACATGCGGCGGCAGCTTGTCGATATGCTGAGGTAACGGATGACTGATTTTTCATCAGTGCGCGCATCCTACGTCCAGGCCGCTTATGCCAAAGCAGCCGACACCAAACCCGCGCCAACAGATCCAACCCAGCAGCCGCCCCAGGACTTTTCCAGCATGGTGGCCAACGCCGCCCAGAATGCCGTGGAGACAGTGCGCGAAGGCGACCGGATGGCCCTGGCCGGGCTACAGGGGCAAGCCAGCCTGCAGCAGGTGGTTGAAGCAACCATGGCTATGGAAAGCACGGTCCAGGTTTCAGTCGCGCTGCGCGACAAACTGGTTGAGGCCTATCAGGACGTGATGCGGATGCCGATCTAATCCGCAAAATACGAAGGATGACAGCTGCCGCATGGATCCGGTTACGACATATGAAATCATCCGGCAGGCCATCATGGCTACGTTGCTGGCGTCAGGCCCGGTTTTGGCCGTGGCGCTTGGCGTGGGCCTGATCATCGCGTTTTTTCAGGCGCTGACCCAAATTCAGGAAATGACACTGACCTTTGTGCCCAAGATTGCTGCAATCTTTGTCACGCTCGCCCTGTCCTTGCCGTTTATTTTTTCCACGCTCAATCGTCTGTCAGATCGGGTATTTGACCTGATCATCAGCGGAGGCATCTGAGATGCGTCTGGTGCGGGCCTCTTTGGTCGGAATGTCATTGGCATACCTGGCGCTGACATCCGAAGCGGCGGAACCCACGGATTGGCAGGGCTTCTACAAACCCGCGCCCACCGCCCCTACCCAGACCCAAGGCTCGGATGTGGATGTCTGTCTTGGTGCGATCTTTGACGCGCAATTGCGGCACAACATCCCTGACAATCTGCTGCTTGCCATCGGCATCCAAGAGGCCGGTCGCGAAGTAAACGGGCGCTTGACCGTCTGGCCCTGGACCGCGAACACCAATGGCAAGGGGGCGTTTTTTGAGACCAAAGCAGCGCTTGAGGCGTGGGTGCGCACCGCTCAAGCGCAGGGCACGCGGTCCATCGATGTGGGCTGTATGCAGGTCAACCAACGCTGGCACGCGCAAGAGTTTGCATCACTTGAGGCCGCGACCGAGCCACTCACAAACGTAGATTATGCCGCGCGGTTCCTGCGGTCGCTTTATCAGCAAACCGGTGACTGGTGGGAAGCGGCGGGGCGGTATCATTCCTCAACGCAAGAATTCAAAGACATCTACCTGCAAAAGCTCACGCAGAACCAACTGCTGGCAAATACGCAGATTGAGCGGTTTGCCATCGCGGGCGCGGCCCCGGCAGCACCACAACAACAGGCGCAAACACAGCCATCGTTCAATTGGAGCGCTGAGATGACCGGCAGCGCGCCCACAGCGCTGCGCCAGATCCACTCAATCTATTCCTCCACACCGCTGCGTCCTCTGCTGCCAGACTACGTTGAGGCGAACTGAGATGGCGACGCCAGATACAAATATCAGCGGGCGCCCGGTCTTTAGTCTGGCGCGTTTCGGTTCAAACAACCGCGACATTGGCTTTGCCTTGGGCGTCGTTCTTATTCTGGCGATGCTCTTTGTCCCGTTGCCCCCCATCCTGTTGGACCTGGGCCTGGCCATTTCGCTTTCGCTTTCAGTGCTGATCCTGATGGTGGCACTGTGGATCGGCACCCCGCTTGAGTTCAACTCCTTCCCCACGATCCTGCTGGTGGTGACAATGCTGCGCCTGGCGCTGAACGTATCGTCAACCCGCCTGATCCTAAGCGAGGGCCACACCGGACCGGGGGCGGCCGGCAATGTGATCGAAGGGTTTTCCAGCTTCATTGTCAGTGGTGATTTCATCATTGGGATTATCGTCTTCACGATCCTTGTGATCATCAATTTCATCGTGATCACCAAAGGCTCTACCCGTATCGCCGAAGTTGCCGCGCGTTTCTCTTTGGATGCGATGCCCGGCAAACAGATGGCGATTGATGCGGACCTGGCCGCAGGCGTGATCAATGAAGAAGAAGCCAAGGTGCGCCGCAAGACGGTTGAGGAAGAAAGCTCCTTTTTCGGGGCCATGGATGGTGCTTCCAAATTTGTGCGGGGGGACGCGGTTGCTGGCATTATCATCACCCTGATCAACATCTTTGGCGGCATTCTGATCGGGATGCTCAGCCATGGTCTGAGCGTGGGTCAGGCCATGAACAACTACACCGTGCTGACCATTGGCGATGGTCTGGTCACGCAAATTCCGGCCCTGATCGTGTCGCTTGCTGCGGGCCTTCTGGTAACCAAAGGCGGGACAACCGGTGCGGCCAACGAAGCGGTGTTGGGCCAGCTGTCAAACTTTCCCAAAGCGCTCTACATGGCCGCGGCACTGATGTTCGGCATTGGCCTGCTGCACTGGCTTCCCACTGACGATTTTCATTCCTTTATCCGCAGGCATCGCCGTATTTGGCTACGTGATGCAGCGGCAGGTGCAAGAACGCGCAGACCGCGACGCAAAAGCAGCCGACATCGCAGATGAGGTGCCTGAAACGCCCGCTGATCCAGTGGCCGAAATGCTGCGCGTTGATGATGTCCGCTTGGATCTCGGCTCAGCGCTGGTCCCCATGATTACAACCGTTGACGCGGCCCTGCCGGGCAAGGTCAAAAGCCTCAGATCGCTCTTTATCAAGGACTATGGTTTCGTTCTGCCGCCCGTCCGCATCAAAGATGACGCAGAGCTGTCGCCCACAACCTATTCCATTTCTCTGCAAGGCGTCGAAGCCGCAAAAGGTGAGATTGAGCCGATGATGATGCTGGTCATCAATCCCACCGGCGAAGACATCGACATCTCAGGCAAAAAGACGCGTGAACCCACATTTGGGCTGGATGCAATCTGGGTTGATGAAACCCGCGCGTCTGAGGCTGAGCTGCAAGGCATGACCGTGGTAGACCCCGAAAGCGTCATCACCACGCACCTCACTGAGGTGATCAAAGAGCATATGCCAGAGATCCTGACATACGCCGCAACCCAGGATCTGATTGAAGGGTTGGATAAGGATTACCAAAAGCTGCTCACCGACAGCTCCAGCAGCTCACCTTCGGTGATGCTACAGCATGTGTTGCAGGCTCTGCTTGCCGAACGGATTTCCATCCGCAATCTGCCCAAAATCGTCGAAGCGGTTGCAGAGGCCAGCGCCAACACCAAAAACATCCGCACTGTGATCGAACACGCCCGCGGCAAGCTTGCCAAGCAGATTTGCCAATCCCTGACAGATGCGCAGGGATACGTACCGGTCATCAACCTGGGCGGTGAATGGGAAAAAGAACTGGCAAGCTCAATCTCCACAAATAACGGGGAAGAAACATTCCTGATGTCCCCGTCGCGCGTGCAAGAGCTGGTTTTGGCCATGCGCCAAGAGATCCAGAAATTCTCAGCAGCAGACGAATGGCCCGCCATTCTGGTGGCCCCGCAGGCACGGCCCTATGTGCGCTCCATCCTGGAACGGGTCAGCCCGATGACCCAGGTCATCTCGCACAATGAGGTTCACCGCAAAGCCAATTTGCGGACCGTCGGCACCGTGGGGCCCTAGGGGATGCCGCTTGAAACCTACGTCACCACACTCTTTTTCTCGTATCTGCTGGTCTTTGCGCGGCTGGGCTCTGCCCTGATCTTCATGCCCTCCTTTGGTGAGGTTCAGATCCCGGTGCGTGCGCGTCTTTCCTTTGCCTTGGTGATGTGCGCGGCCTTGCTGCCTGCCACGCCAATTCAGGCCGTAATGCCCAGTGATCCTGTCGAAGTGGCTCTGCTCTTTGCCAAAGAGGTCACCATCGGGCTTTGGATTGGCCTTTGCGCCCGTATCATTCTGTCTGCGTTGCAATTCGCAGGCTTTCAGGTGGGTCAGGTGGCCGGACTTGCCAATGCCTTCGGCCCCTCCTTTGGCTCGTTTGAAGGGGCGACAATGGTTGCAACCCTGATGCTAATTTCGGCTGTCACAATGATCTTCATCACCGACACCCACCACATCATCCTGCGCGCCCTGATGTCGAGCTATACGCTGTTCCCGCCTGGCGAAATTATGCTGCAAGACATGTCAAACCAGATCCTGAAAGCGGGGGGCAAAGCCTGTATATCGGCACGGCGATTGCTGTGCCTTTCTTTGTGATGGGCGTGGTGCTGAACCTGGGGATGGGCCTGGCAAACCGGATGATGCCCCAGCTGCCGGTGTTCTTTGTGGCCGCTTCATTGCTCATCGCTGCAGGCCTGCTGATCCTGGCGGTGTCGATGCCCGCGATCCTGGATTACTTCATCATGAAGTTCCAAGAATGGCTTGTTGGATTTAGGTTTTAGAGATGGCCGAGAATAACGACGACGCCACAGAAAAATCCTTAGACCCGACGCCAAAGCGTCTGGCCGACGCCCGCAAGAAAGGCGATGTTCCCAGTTCCCGTGAAACCGGCAATATGGTGGTTGTCATGGCGCTGTTGGGCATCATCGCCTTTGTTCTGCCCTTTCAGACACCA
This sequence comes from Sulfitobacter sp. GN1-4, assembly GCF_055693825.1. NCBI lineage: Bacteria > Pseudomonadati > Pseudomonadota > Alphaproteobacteria > Rhodobacterales > Roseobacteraceae > Sulfitobacter > Sulfitobacter sp. GN1-4. The sequence goes on from NZ_JBVFUQ010000003.1 coordinate 4,082,852, forward strand.
CGCGTTGTCGAAGCCCTAAGCAGCCTGATCGGGCACGCCGGGTCGCTAAACGTTGCAACCGGAACGCCCGGCCTTGTCCGGCTGGGCCAGATCACAACGGAGTTTGCGACAAACCTGGTGATTGGGCTGGCCCCCTTGTTTGGCATTCTTTTGTTGGGCGGCGCGATTGGGGCCGTGATCCAGGGGGAGACGGTTGTCGCCCTGGAACGGATCAAGCCCAAGATGTCCAAGATCTCTCCGCTGGAGGGGCTGAAACGCTTGTTCTCTGCCAATTCACTGGTGGAGTTTGTCAAAAGCATCATCAAAGTGTTTGCCATCGGCACCTTGGCCGTCTGGATCACCTATGAAGCGGTGAATGAGATTTGGCTGACCGCCGGGTTCCTGCCCGAATTTCTGCCTGGCTACTTGGTTGCAGCCTCTCAGAAGCTGCTGATGGCGGCGGCCATTCTGCTGGTGCCCATCGCCATCGCTGACATCCTGTGGCGCCGGTTTGAGTGGCGCAAAAAGCTGCGGATGAGCCAGAAAGACCTAAAAGACGAAATGAAAGAGAGCGAAGGCTCGCCCGAGATCCGCCAGAAGCGTGCGCAACGGCGGCGCGAGCTGTCGCAGCAGCGAACGGTGTCAGTGGTGCCAATCGCTGACGTGATCCTGACCAACCCCACACATTTCTCCGTCGCGCTAAAATACAATCCAGATGAGGATGACGCGCCGGTTTGCATCGCCAAGGGCGCCGATCTGGTGGCGCTGCGCATTCGCGAGATCGGCTTTGAACACGACATCCCAATTGTTGAGAACAAGCCACTTGCCCGGCTGCTCTATGACACTGTTGAGATTGATCAGGTTGTCCCCGTGCAGCATTGGGAAGTTGTCGCTGAGATCATCAGCTTTGTGTTTGATCTGAAAAAGAACATCGACCGCAAAGCACCCGCAGGATCAACACTGCGCACAACGGTTCACTAGGCGCTGGTGAACATGAGCGCCGCTTGGGTGGTTAACCGGCAAAACTGGTTGGGGATGGCACCCTACTTCAGGCGGATGCCATTGAGATCCTGATCACCAGGTAGCTGTGAGCGTTCCAGAATAATCTTGGACACCGCACGCGCCCGCACAGGGGATACCTTTGCAAGGATCGGTGCGGCGGTGCGCGGGTTCATCTCACCCAGCACCATCACGGTGGTTTCGATATCAAGGTCATCCATGATCCGCGCTGCATCTGCAGGTTTCATGTTCTTGTAGAACTCAATCAGCCGGTTCAAATCGTCCGTCTTTGCAGCCTCAACCCGGGCCAACAGATCCTCAATGGAGACCTTGAGTTCGGTCAGAGACATCTTTTCTTCTTCCAACCGCTCAAGCGCCAGCGCCACTTCGGTTTTGCGCACCTCGATGTCTTGTTTTTGCTGCTCCACCAGCTCGCGTTCCCGCATGAGCGATTGCAGCACTTCTTCGGGCACCCCTAGGGCCGCAATCTTTTCGGGCAGGTCTTCGACCAATGGCGGGATATCAGTGGCAGGTGCAGGCCCGTCAGATTTCTTATCCTCTGCGGCGGCCTGCAGCGCGACAGGGTTATCTGGTGCCACGGTGTCATTGAACATTGGCAGCTCAGGGAACGACAGCGCCGCCTTCGCAAAAAGGGTCAGGCCAAGGCCCCCCAAAATCAGCTTCCCGTTGACCAGTTTCCACATCGCCTACACCCTTGCAGCACCTGAGGTTTCAAAGAACGCGCGCACCAGGTCTTTCTTGTCGCGCACGACGCGGCGGCCCGGCATTTCCTGCGCCGGTGCGGCCCCCCGGCGGCTGCTGAACGCCGTTTCTTCGGGTGCTTGCGGCTGCCAGGCTGGCGCAGGCTCTGGCTGGCGTTCTGCCTCGGCCAGATTTTCCCGCATCCGGGCCACGGAATATTCGGATTTATCAACCGCCGTTGAAAACTCTTCCACCAACGGTTCCAGGTCTTTCAGTGTGGCCATCAGCACGCGCACCTTGCGCGACACCATGTAGCCGTAAGAAATGCTTCCGATCAGAAGCAGAATGATCACCCCGTCAATTATCGCTGCCAACACTTTCCTGCTCCTCTTCTATTTTGATTTCTTCGGTGATCTGGGCGGCGACAAAGCCGTTGTTCTTGTGACCCAAAGTCACTTTGAACATGGGCGTATCTGCACAGGTCATGGTCGCGACCTCGCCGTCCTCAATCCCAAAGTCGATCACATCACCCGGTTTCCAACTGGTCAGACGTTTGAGTGATATCGCTTCCTCGGCCAGAACCACTTCCAGCTCCATATGCGCGCGCTCAATCTGGCCGCTGATCAGTTCTTGCCAGGTGCTCTGGTCTTCTCCACGGTCGCCGAAATAGATCTTGCTCAGGTCAGGCCGGATCGTTTCAAGCGCGTCGTAGGGAATGATCACGTCCAAGGCACCCACATGGCCGGACATAGCCAATGAAAGCTTGAGCCGCGCACAAAGGCTGGCGCCCTTGGCCACGGCGGCCCCATCAGGGTCGGTATCCACCCGGTCCAGCTCAAGCTCGGCAGCACCAACCACTGAAAGCGCCAGCTGCAGCTCTGCCAAAATCGCTGCCGCAAGCCGTTCACCAAAGCCCAGCTCAATCGCGGTAAAGCCAGATGGCGCTTCGGCTGCAATTTCGTTCGCCGTCCCGCCCAGCATCAACTCAACAGAGGTCAACAGCAGCGTGTGATCTATGGCCAGAAGCACTTCACCATCGAATGGTTTGCCTGTCCCAACAGCAAGGAAAACGGGCGATGGCAGACCTTCGATGATCTGCTCCAGCGGGATATAGTCCAGCGCCAGCAAATCCGTTTCGCACATAGCACCCGTCAGATCGGGAAAGGCCATCGACAGGTTTTCAACCAACCGCCCCCCGATAATATCGAGCATCGGCAGACGGTCGAAAGTGAAATCGGAAAGATGAATGATCTCATCTATCAGATGCGTGCCTTCGCCATCAGGTGTCGGAGGAGATGCGATATCGTTCATGCCAATCCCCCTATTGCACAATCAGATCGCGGATTAGAATTTCTTGGGGCAGGTCACTGCCCACAGCGGCACGGGCGCGCTTTAAAAGCTCTGCCTTGATGTACATGATCCCCGCCATGCCGCGCACATCAGCGACAGAAATACCGCGCAGATACCCGTTAAACAGATCACGCATAAACGGCTGGCGGTCCTGCATGATTTGGCCGGCCCCGGTGTCTGGCCGGTATGCCACCATCAGATGCACCTTCAAAAACGCAGTCGTTGGCCGCCCTTGGGTGTCAAAACCCTTAATGTTGGTCAGGATCTCACCAAAATCGAGCAGGCCCGTATCCATGACCTCTTCGGTTTTGCCATCCTTGCCGTCTTTGCCCTTGTCCTTTTCCTGAAGGGCCGTCGCCTTTTCAGCGTCGTGGCCATCTTTGGCCAATGGGTCTGTGATGTCTTCGCGCAGCTTGGTCTTGTCTTTGTCCTTGCCCTTGTCCTTGCCGTCGCCGTCCTTGTCGGCATAGTCATCGCCTTCTTTCGCTTCGCCCTCTTCCTCTGCCTTGTAATCAGGCTCATAGGCTTCGGCATCCTGGACATAAGCCATGCGCGCAAGGAAGAAGCCACCGCTGAGCGACAGCAGGCACATGGCCGCCGCAGCCATCAGCATTTTCTTGGAACCACGCGGCTTTTCGACGGCACCTTCTTCGGTGTCGGCGGGGGGCTCGGGTGCCTTTTCCTTTGGCTTTTTCGCCATGAATGCCTCTTTGCCTGCTCAACAAGAATAATCGGCATTATTCAGGTTATTTGCAAGTTTATACTTCGCTTTATACTTGCCTTTAACCTGACTTTAATGATTTACAATGGATAAAGCAATGGACGGAGTTTTCCATGCAAGGATTATTCGAAAATCTTGCATCATTAGGGCAGCGGCGTCTGGCAATTCTTGGCGCAACGGCCGTCGGGATTTTGTTAACGCTCCTCATGGGATTTGGGGCGATCACGCGCCCTGATTACGCGCCGATCTACTCCAACCTCTCGGTCACATCGGCCAACGCGATTGAGGCAACGCTGGCAAACGCGGGCTTTGACGTTGCCATCTCAGAAGATGGGTCATCCGTCTCTGTCCCCCGCTCTGACAGCGCGCGTGCCCGGATGGTTCTGGCCGAAAGTGGCGTCTCCATCGACGGCGATCCCGGTTGGGAGCTGTTTGACGAGCAAAGCGGCATCGCGATGAACTCCTTCTTGCAGAAGATCAACCGCACCCGCGCAATGGAAGGCGAGCTGGCCCGCTCCATTCAAACGCTGGACGGCATTTCAACTGCCCGCGTGCACCTTGTGCTGCCGGATCGTGAGCCGTTCTCACGCGAAGCGCCTGCACCGCGGGCGTCCATAATTGTGCGCCCTGAGCAAGGGCGCGCGGTTAACCGCAAGCAGGCCATCGCCGTGCGGACCTTGGTGGCCTCCGCCGTGGCAGAACTGGATGTGGCGCGTGTCACCGTGCTGTCAGCTAACGGTGAAACCATTCTCTCCGAAGGGGGGACGGCAAGGGCCAAGCGGGCATGGCATCCGCCAAATCCAACATCGAAGATCGGCTTGCCCAGGAAATCGAAAACATCCTGACCGCCCGCGTGGGCGCTGGCAACGCCCGCGTCCGCGTCAATGTGGATCTGACCACCCAACGGGAAGTCATCGTTGAGCAGAGCTTTGATCCCGATCAGCAGGTTGTGCGTTCAACGGAAACAAATTCCGAGAGCCAATCCGGCAACGAAGGCGGCGGCAACGTAGGCGTGGAAAACAACATCCCTGCCGCGCTGGCCGATGGCGAAGGCGGCGGGACAACCTCTAGCCGTTCAGAGGCCGAAGAAACCGTTCAATATGAGATCGGCAACACCCGCCGCGAGATCGTGCGCGAAGCCGGTGAAGTGCGCCGCATGACGGTCGCCGTCTTGGTCAACGGCATCTACAACGTCGAAGACGACACGGTCGAATATACCGAACGCACACCTGAGGAACTGGCGCGGCTAGAGCAGCTGGTCAAATCCGCCGTTGGCTTTGAAGAACGGCGCGGAGATTCCGTTTCAGTCGATAGCATGCGGTTTATGGATTACTCAATGGATCTGGGTGAACCGGTTGAGCTGACGCTGATGGACCGGATCAGCGAAAACATCGTAAGCGTTCTGCAAGGTTTGCTGGGTCTGGCGCTGGTCGCCATGATCTTGATCCTGGGCGTGCGCCCGATGCTGCGCAAACTGGATGACCCCGCCAAACTGGCCGCCCCCGAAGACGGCGAAGCGCCTGTGCTAGAGGGCGACAACGAACAGCCTGCGTTGCAAAATGACGCCAACCCAGCCGTCGCTGGCATGGCCCCGACGCCGCTGCCTGATGGCACCATGCCGGACTATGTCCCCGCTAGCCGCCCCGTTGCAGGTGCCGCCCCCGGCAGCCTGCTCGACCCTGAATATGAGGACGAAGAGCAGCCGGAATTCGTGACCAAACAGGGCATTCGCGGCAATCTACGCAAGAAAAAGATCGACCGCATTCAGCAGTTGGCTGACGAAAACCCTGATGACGTGTTGCGGGTGTTACGGTCTTGGCTGATGGCTGAGGCAGACGCATGATCAACCTCTTTGCGCGCAACTTTGATGCATCGCCAGTGGACGATCCGCAGGAAAACGCCCAAGACGCGCCTGACCCTGATGCGGATCTGAACGAACGGTTGGAAACAGCGCGCCAGGAAGGCTTTGACGCAGGCCGCCGCATTGGCCGCCAAGAGGCGCAGACCGAAGCGGACGCACACGAAGCGGACCGGATCAGCACGACCCAAGCTGCCATTCAAACCGAATTGTCGCGCCTGTCCGCCGCAGATGCCGACATGGCGCACCAAATGGAACGCGACATTGTTGAACTATTTTCAGGCATTGCCGAACGGCTGGTGCCTGAGCTGCTTGAGACCTACGGCCCTGACCTGGCCATTGCCCGCATCCGTGAAAGCATAGAACAGGCGCGCACCGATCCAGTGCTGGCGATCAAGGCCAGCCCGGCGATTGTCGAAAAGCTGCAAGCCGATCCGCCGCAATGGTTGTCCGCGCCCGAGGGTCAAGCCAACATTGAATTGGTCCCCGCAGCCGACATGAACCCTGGTGCTGCAACCGTCAAATGGAAGGGCGGACGCACTGGAATATGACATGCATGCCGCGTGCCTTGCGGTTTTGCAGGCGCTGTCAAAAGCAGCAGAAGACTATGATCAACCTCCTAAGGAAGCTGAATAAATGTCAGATAACGAAGCAGAAGTGACCGAAGAAAGTGTTGAAGCCCCTATCGTAGACGACGGATCAGGCGTGGCCGAGGCCAACGCAGCTGCTGCTGCAGATGGCAAAAGCCTGGATGCCATTCTTGGGGTCAAGCTTGACGTACGGGTGGTGCTGGGCCGGTCAAAAATGCCAATCTCCGAGCTGTTGAACCTGACCAAAGGCTCCGTCATCGAACTAGACCGTCGTGTGGGCGAACCCGTCGATCTGATGATCAATGACCGCATTGTCGCGCGCGGTGATCTGGTGAAGGTCAAAGGCGACATGCTGGGCGTGGCGCTGCGGGAAATCGTCAAAGATTTTGTGACCGAAGCCTAAGATGCGGGCGCGATGCACCCCTTTGCGCTTAGACTCGCGATCGCGGCAGGTTTTGCCGTGCTGGCCTTAAGCGGTGGTGCCGCAGCCCAAGAAACCGAGTTTGGCAGCCTGATCAGGGATCTGTCTGCGCAATTCGGCGACGTGCCCCCCGGCAGCGACGAAGGAGCGAGCCTTTCAGGGCGGTTAATCCAACTCTTTGCGGTCCTGACGGCGCTTAGCGTCGCACCGGGGCTTTTGGTTGTAATGACCAGTTTTACCCGGTTTGTGATCGTGTTTTCGATGCTGCGTCTGGCGCTTGGCCTGAACCAGACGCCGCCAAACATCGTGCTGAACGCCATGGCGCTCTTTATGACGTTCTTTGTCATGCAACCGGTGTTTGAGGATTCCTGGGAAGGCGGCATTCGCCCCCTGCTGGCCAACGCCATCACAGAAGAACAAGCAATGATGGCGATTGCAGAACCGTTTCGCGAGTTCATGATCGTCAACACCCGCGAAAAGGACCTGATGCTGTTCCAGGACATCGCAGGAGAGGCCCCTGCGCCGGCCGATGGCCCTGATGCCACGCCAAGCTGGCGCACGCTTGTGCCGGCCTTCATGATCTCAGAACTGCGGGCCGCTTTTACCATTGGATTTCTGATCTACCTGCCTTTCATCGCCATTGACCTCATCGTGGCCTCGGTCCTGATGAGCGCGGGGATGATGATGTTGCCACCTGTCCTTGTCTCTTTGCCCTTCAAAGTGATCTTTTTCGTGCTGATTGATGGGTGGTACATGCTGGCCGGATCGCTGATAGCCTCATATCTGGGCGGATAATCGTACAATCCTTGCAAAAAGTGATGTTCATCAAGCCAGTGATGAATTATCCTTGTCCCAACAAGGATAATCGAAGCAGTGAACCAGTTTGTCCCCTTCCGAAAACACCGGCGGATGTCGGGCGCGCAGAAGTCTGCGATCCTGTTCCTGTGCTTGGGAGAAGAACGCGGCGGCGCGCTGATGCAGCAGCTTGATGTGGCCGAAATCAGGCAAATCACCATGGCGATTTCCACCATGGGCGAAATTGATGCCACGATCGTCGAAGAGATCCTTGAGGAGTTTGACGAAAAGATCACCCACGAAGGCAGCGTTGTCGGCTCAATTGAAGCGGCCCGCGGGCTGCTGAAAGAATTCCTGCCCGAAGAGCGCGTGACAGAGATCTTGTCAGAGATTGATGGCAACACCGTAGGAAACGTCTGGAAAGATCTTTCAGAGCTGGATGAAAAGCAGCTGGTAGAGTTCCTGCGCCGCGAGCACAATCAAACCGTTGCCGTCATCCTGACCCGGATCAAGGCGGAAACCGCTGCAAAGGTCCTGCCGATGCTGGGCGCGGACCGTGCACCGGATATCATTGAGCGGATCATGCAGATGGATAATCTGCCCAATGATACGATCCAAAGCATCGAAAACACCCTAAGAGAGGATGTGCTGGCCAAGGCCGGACGTAGTGGTGAGGCGCGCATTCAGGGGCAGTTGGTGTCAATCTTCAACAAGCTGGATGAGGAGCTGTTCAGCACGATTTCCAGAGATCTGGAAAAGCGACAGCCGGACCGTTTCAAGACCATTCAGCAGCAGATGTTCGTCTTTGACGATATGATGAAGTTCCCAGAAAACCAGCTGGGCAAGATCATGCGCGAAGTGACAGGCAACACACTGCCCCTGGCGCTGCGTGGGGCCAAGAAAGAAGTGCGAGAGCACTTCGCCTGGCTCCTTGCCCGCGCGTTCGCGTGGGATGCTGCAGGATGAGATGTCTCAGATGGGGCCGGTTAAGGCACGCGATGTGAAAGACGCCCAAGCGCAATTGGTTGAGGCAGCCATGCGTTTGATGGCTGATGGTACAGTTGAAATGCCGGAAACTGGCGAAGACATGATGGATGAAATGCCTGACTAAACGCGTCGGCGCACGTCCGGGGTTCCCCTAAATTAGGCTCGGACACCACGCCAGCGCTGTAACCGATGTTCTAGCGATAAAGCTGGATCGCGGAAAAGTTCACGGTCGATACGTTCAACGTAATCGGCACGAATTGCGACCCAAAGCTGGCCGATTGCAGGATGCTGACCGCCACATCATTCGACGTGAAGGATTGCGGGTTCGTAACATCCGATATGGCCATATATCTGCTGATCAGACGCTCACGCTCGCTTGGGTCTGCCAGATCAGCCAGATCGAACTTTTCTTCAAAAAGCTCTCTTTGTTTGTCCAAATCCAGCGATGAGATTTGACTGGGCAGACCCAAGGCCACTTGGAAGAAGTTCGTAAGCTTCTCGTCTTGCAGAACTTCAAACCAGCTATCAAGGTCATCTGCAGCGTCGCGGAACTCAAGCACGGTGCCAACGGTACTGTTCTGCGCATCGTTATCGTTAATCAACTGGCGGTTATAGAACCGGTCCACGACAGCATCCTTGAACGCCTCACCTGTAAAATCAGGGGTCTGTGGCCCTTCAGCTGTCGTGAAACCAAGCGAAAGATGTAGCTCCCGGAACCGCGAGTCAGTCAACCTGTTCAGCAGCGATGTCGCATCTTCGGGATCGCTCTCAAGGATCTTGCGGATCATGCCTTTGCCGAAAATCTGATCTTCGAGGTCAAAGGCCTTCATGACAAAACTGTAGACTTCGAAATCGGCAACAAATTCTTCGGGCGTGCTGATGTTGGCAATCCGCTCACGGAACGCTTCTTCGCCGCGTTTGTTCACCGGATCATTCTGCATCAATTCAATCTGCCGATCCCGCGTTGAATCGATCAGACGCAGCGCTGTTTGTGATGGCAATCCATTGATGCTGATCATGTCAGTATCCTATTCCGCCGCTGTCGCAGCTGTCTTGGCGTTGATCATGTCAAAGAGGCGCGCCTCATAATCCATCAGCGGCTTCAGTGCGCGCATCGCCTTGTAAAAGTCCGCCTGAGAAACAAAATTCGCCGCCTCAAAGATGTGCTGCGCGACATCATCGTGAAAAACTGGCACCAGCTTGCCCAGTTTACGTTGTACGATCGGCACCAGCTTTGACCGCTTGTCAGGATCCAGCAACGCGGCCTGGATAAAGAAGTAAACTTCTTTGACCGGCGTACGGGCCTCATTCTCTTTCAACAGGTCAACCTCCCGCACGATGTCCGCGTGCGTTTCTATCGTCAGCATTTGCCGACGGTCAGAGTTTCGGACAACACAGCCGTTGATCAAAATGCGCTCATTCGGTTTCAGGGTCAGTCTTAGTGGCATTCTTCTTACTCCGCTGCTGTGTCAAAACTACGGCCAGAAAGGCCATCAATGATGCTTCGGTTGATATCGATCAGGGGTTTGACGTTCTTTCCGCCAGCCATCACGCTTTGCGTGTGTTTCTCCACCCAGACGGCCAGGGAAACCAAAGACGCCCGCAAGTTTGGATGAAGTGCGTTGTCACGTTCCAGCAGATCGACCTTGAAGGTCATCCAGACCATCTGGTTTTTCCACAACGTATGACGCAATCCGTCGGCCAAAAGCTGCAAACGATCCATCCGCCGGTCCGACCGGTCGAAGGCCTCATAGTACTGCTCTAATTCTGACGTTACCTGCGCAAGGATGCGTCGCTCAATCTGGCGCGGCGCTTCCGTGTGCGAGATCGTCCGCTTGTACGCGGCTACGCTCATTCTCGTCACCTTTTATTTTTTATCTGCCTCAAGGATAACTTTAGCGTGTGAGAGTTAAGACGAATTTAATGTTGATGAATATTTGCTGAATAAAGAGGTATTTAACCAATCCAGCAGTTTAACCATGGCAGAGATGTCACAGCTCTTGTGGCTGAATTCACAACAGACACCAGATACAGAAAAGGCGGCCATTGGCCGCCGCTTCAGTTAAAAATGTGTGCGTGGTTACTGAACCAGTGCATCCGTCGCGATGCGCGGCACATACAGTTGTTGGCCGGTGGGCATGGTCGGCGTCGCATCTGCGCTGATTTCCGCGTCTGGCCGCACCAGATTCAACAAGACCTGACCAATGATCCAGCCCATTTCCTCTGAAGATGGGGCGGGCCCACTGCCCAGCTCAACCGGCTCAATATAGATGATGGTTTCGTCTGACGTTTCGATCCCGTGTTCTTCGAACAGAACATCCGCGAGCGTGGCACCTGGCATGACTTCCGTGCCAGCATATGTCGCGATCGCGGTCCGCGAGGTGGGGAACATCTCTGAGGTGCAGCATAGGATAGGCGCAGCGAGGATGGGCTTGAGGATCCGAGCGACCAGCGAAATTTCGCTCGCATCTCTCACCTCGAAATTATCGCTCCAAATGTGCTCCAACAGCTTCTGCGTCATGTGCCAAACCCTCCAGGTCCTCAACTTGAAGTTAGGCCAACGTTAACACTTATTGAACCCCCCTTTTGTTAACTAATTCAGCTTATTTTTCTTATATTTTACCGTACTTTAACCCCGCGTTAATGACGCTAAAGAGCGTCAGCGCTTCGCTCATTCCGGGAATTTTCCTTACTTTAGAGAGTCCTAGATGTGGTAGCTAAAGTATGTTTCAGGCCAATTTATGCCAACTGACACAAGTTGAGGTATCTTCGGTCGGATTTAAACGTTTACATTTCTATATTTGCTCGAAACAAGACGATGTTGCAGATGCAATCCAGGGTTGCATGTTGCCCGAATCAGTAGAACATTTAGTAGGAGAGTTGGTTAGAACCGCAAGAAGCTGCCTGACCATTCGGTCGACAGCCGGTAGCCTTCTGAACGCACGGTAGACACCGACATTTTAGTCCCAAAGGCCGTGGAAAGCTTTTTGCGGATCTTGGCGACGTGCACGTCAAACTTGCGGTCGCCGTATTCCCAGGGCCGCGCGTCAACGGCATAGCTGAGGTCATCCCGCGTCACAATCTGACCCGGGTGGCTGCAAAGCACTCTCATCACTTGTGCTTCTGCCGCGGTCAGCTTGGCCCGCTCTGCGATATAGGCCTCAGTTTCCCATTTCACGTCCGGGCTGGAGAACATTGTACCGTTAAGTGTATGACCCAAACGAATGCTTACACGCGCGGCAAGCTCCCGCATGGGGCAGGGCCATTCGACCACATCATCAGCACCGGCCAAGAAGGCATTGGCCCCCGCATCGGTGTTTTGATCGCGCAACGCGATGATCACCGGATGACCAGGCATCTGAGACAGAGCCTGGATTCCATCCAGAGCACCCTCATTATCCTCAGATAAATGGACAAAAACAGCGTCAAACTTCCGCCGACGACCGCTTTTGAAATCAACCTGAGCAAATTCCTGAACGACTGTGAAATCCTGCTTGAGGATAATCAAGAACAAGTAGTTCAGCGAATGTGAGAGCTCCGCACTCTTAGACACCAAAAGATAGGACATAGCCGGCTCACTTGCTAATGCATTCAGCAAAGGGACTCATTCACGCAGTTACTTATTATGTTCATTACTATTGAACTATGCCAAGCCGCCTAAGACAACCAGTTTCAACCGATTTTCGTAACTATCGTGGCGTAACTAGTTACACATGAGCATAGGCTTGAAGGGAAAATCACAAAATTCACCCTCGCTTAACCTTGTTCCCTACATGATTAATTGTACGAGCGCAGAAGCCATCGTGTGCACCTTGCGAAAGGTACAGAACATGACGCACGCCAGCGCATTGAAAGCAAAACGTCTGACAGCCACTGAAGCGGCGCATAGGGTGAAGACCTTAATCAGGGTAACGCAGGAAGATACCCTTGTTCATCAAACGCTTGTTAGTGTGTTGGACATATTTATGCACGCCGACCTTCGATTGGGCCCGGCCATTCCTGCGCGTCACCCTCTGCAAGCAGAACGCTCACACAACCGCCTGCACTAACGCGAGCACCTTCGGCAAATCCGCGCCGTTGGCATCCAAATCTTCCGCAATTTCTTGCCGGTATGTTTGGATTTTCAAAGCTGTTCTTGCAGCTGAAAGACATAATTCGCGTAATAAGGTTAACATTCCTAACTCATGGTTGAAAATGATGAAAATGAGACGTCTATTCTCAACCTTTCCTTGACTTGTGTGAACGTAAAGCAAATACATTCGTCGTCGGACAGGACTGCGATTTCGTGCGGGAGACGCGGAGGAGCGAGAGGTATTACAAGTGAACATCAACGAAACAAAAGCGCTCAGCGTATCTGAAGCGGTTGTAAAAATTGTAGCAAGTTTTGCAGGGAGAGAGCAGGCCACAGTAGAAGAGGTGCTAGAACTGGCACAGCGTTTGCCAAACGCATTCGCCAAACCCTCTGGTATCACAGTGGCCCCGCAACAAACGGCGAACACGGACACACGTTGGTCAAAACCAGCCGTTGCAATTGAACAATCCGTCTCGGATGATCTGGTCACATGCTTGTGCTGTGGCAAGTCATTCACAATGCTGAAACGGCATTTGAAAGCGGAACACGGGCTGACCGAGGACGATTATCGCGCCCGGTTTGGATTGTCAGAAGATCATCCATTGGTCGCACCGAACTATTCGCTGCGCAAAGCGGAGCATGCCAAGCGCATTGGCCTTGGCAAATATGCCCGTGACGACATGCCTGAGGAGAATGTACTGCCCTCTGCATAAGGGGGCAGAGGGGCTGCCGCCAAATTGACACAGTTTGGTCCTCGTTAACACATCATTAACAGACATATCTGCACTCAAACGCGGGGCTGCAGAAGCGCTTCCGCCTACACGATCGAACAATTCGACGTACTAAGGCAGAGCAAATGGCAGCGGCAGCACAGCCAAAGATTTTTAAGAAGGTGGAAATCGTCGAAGGCGGTGGCCACCATGGCGGCGGTTGGAAAGTTGCCTACGCGGACTTTATGACCGCGATGATGGCGTTTTTCCTGTTGATGTGGATCCTTGCCAGCTCTGACGAACAACAGCTTCGCGGCATTGCGGAATACTTTACCAGTGCAACCCAACCTGGCGGCAGCGGCGTTCTTGATGGGGCCACGCTTGGCCCACCCGGAACATTGTCGGCGTCAAACGGTAGTGTTGTGGCCCGCGGTTCTGAACTTGGCAAAGTGGATGATCCTTCCCCCGCGAAATGGGAAGTGCGCGATACCACGCCAACGGCTGATCCACAGGAAAAGGTCATCGGAACCAACAAGGGTGCACATGACAACCCTGCCGCCGCAGATCAAGGGACTGGGTTGGACGCCGATTCTCAAGATGGCCAAATGTCCAAATCCCAAGGGGCCGGTGCCGGGCAAGCCGATGGCGGGCAGAATGAAGGCGCGACCACTGGCGAGGCGGAAACGAAGGCCGAGCATCCTGTCGATGACATGAAGTTCCAAGAGCTTCGCGAAGAGATCATGCAAGCCATGCAGAACAATCCTGAGCTAGATGCGCTTGAGCAGAATGTCATCTTTGAAGAAACCCCTGAAGGCCTGCACATTCAGATCATCGACCAGGAAGGCAAGCCAATGTTCCGCAGCGGCCGTGCCGAAATGCTGGGCCCAACCCAAGAATTGCTGAGCGAACTGGGTGGCTCCTTGGCCGAATTGCCCAACAAGATCGTCTTGTCAGGTCACACAGATTCCGTGCCTTTCGCCAACAGCGCAAAGTACGACAACTGGGATCTTTCCACCGACCGGGCCAACGCCACGCGGCGCACGTTTGAAGCCGCAGGTGTCGACCGCAGCCGTTTCATCCGTGTCTCAGGCATGGCCGATACCGATCCGCTGGTGCCAGAAGATACCAAAGACCCGACCAACCGCCGCATTTCGATTCTGGTGCAATATCAAACAGATGCACCGCAAAAGATGGAAAAGCCTGTGCAAGAGGCTGGGTCAGAAACGCCAGAGGCAGAAGCCAAGCCGGACCAAATGCAAAAGGCGGAGAAGCCACAAATGTCGACAGAGCCAAAACCGGCGCAAGACATGAGCGACACCGTCCAGCATGCGGCCGACCACTCAGGAGATAAAATTCAATCCCTGAATGACGAGGTCTTCCAAAACCTTCGGAACGCCCTGCGCTAAGCGCGCCTAGAGCTGGCTGGCCAGCAATCTCAACTTGGATGTACGTACACTGGCAAACTTGGGTCGGCGGCTCTGCTCGGCCGAGCGACGCAAGAAGTCAGGCAAAAGCGGGCCAAGCTCTCCTGAGCGGGTCCGCTCTTGCGCATTTGGGGTGTCGGCTTCTGACAGCCTGCGGCGCGCAACACGTTCCGCGGCGGCCGTGATCCTGGGGTTCACCGCCGGCGGCCAGCCCAAAACAGCCGCCGGGTCCAACCCTTCTTCCAAGGCGTAGGTGTAGTTTACCGCATAATCGATGGCTTCGTCCAAAACCGCAGGGTCCGACCCGACCAAGGCCATCAGACGACGCTCATCTGAATAGAGGAAATGTTTGGTGGGATAGCCATGCACCTTGGGCACAAAACACACGTCTTCGTGCGGGATATCCAACACCTGTATCAGGCGTCCAGGAATATGCGGGCGTTCATCACGGCGAAACACGATCATGCTGCATTCCCCGTCGCGGTGCAGACAGACCGCCAGACAGATGTCATCAGGCCACGCCGAAAACGCGTCTTTGACATCATCCGCGTCAATCAAAACGACCAATGTGCTCTCTGTCTGTGACATCCGGGGGCAGCTCCGTCATCAGGGTGGCAACTCCTTGAATCATGTACTGTGTTGGATTCGGGTGTCAACTGTCTTTGATAAGATCAATTTAACCTTGGCTTAACCAACTATCGCTCCAGAAAATAAGGAAAAAGAGGTATACTGAGCAAAAATAAGAGAGCAGGTATAACATGACAGTAATCTTAGGATTTATTGTCGTCCTCGGCATGGTCTTTGGTGGCTATATGCTGGCGGGCGGCGTGATGGACATCATTTTGTATGCCCTTCCGTTCGAATCTATGATGATCGGCGGGGCGGCCATTGGCTCGTTCATCGCAGCAAACTCACTTGGCAATTTGAAAGGCGCGGGCAAGGCGTTGATCAAGGCCTTCAAAGGCCCCAAGTGGAAAAGCCAGGACTACATTGATTTGCTAAATCTGATGTACACCCTTGCCAAGATGTATCAGCAAAACGGCATGTTGTCTTTGGATGAACATATTGAAAATCCAAAGGAAAGCGCGATCTTCTCGCAGTACCCGAAACTGCAGAAAGACCACTTTGCGGTGGATCTGATCACGGACAGTTTCCGCATGTTGGCGCTGCAGTTTGATGACCCTTATCAGGCAGAAGACGTTATCAACCGCAAACTGAAAAAGCACCATCATGAGGCGCTGACCGCGCCCCACGGGTTGACCACTGTGTCAGATGCTCTGCCCGCGATTGGGGTTGTTGCGGCGGTTTTGGGCGTGATCAAAACCATGGCCTCTATCGACAAACCGCCAGAGGTTTTGGGTAAGATGATTGGTGGCGCTCTTGTTGGTACTTTCCTTGGGGTTTTCCTTGCCTATTGTTTTGTGGCACCCTTGGCCAACCGCATTGAAGCGATCGAGGAGCAGGACGGCATGTACTACAACGTGATCCGCGACATCTTTATCGCGATCCTGCACAACCATTCGCCTGCCATCTGCACAGAAATCGGGCGCGGCAACATCCCAACGTCGCTTCAGCCCAGCTTCTACGAGATGGAAGAAGCTCGCCAGAACATGCCAGAGGCGGCGTAAGGTATGGCGGGGCGGAAACGTTTGGCAGCGCTTGAGCTGTTGGAACGCATCAACCGCCATGAAATGGAAACCATCGGGGCCACTTTGGTGGCCCTGAGGGCATCTCAGACAGAGATCGAACAGAAGAAAGCTGCCCTGACCGATGACGCCATCCGCGAAGCGAATGAAAGCACGGTCGAAAGCCGCCCCTACCTGCCCAGTTATCTGACATCAGTGGATGCCGCCCAGCGCGCGCTGACCGAAGACCATGACCGGATTGAACAAGACGTGGTTGTAACAGAAGCGCAGCTTCTTAAAGTGTTCCGCGCATCCAAGACGAATGATGCTGTCATGAACTGGATCAGCAAAGACATCGCTATCGAAGAAGACCGGGCCGAAACGGCCCGCATGGATGACGCAACCCGCGCGCTTTATCAGCTTCAGAAAGCACAAAACGCCGACGAATAACGTCGGCGCTTTCGGCTGTAGACCTGGCTGGCCACAAAATCCCGGCAGAACAGAAACAACAGTCACGAACAGAGCGTTCTGCCGGCAAAGCCGTTAGGCGGCTTGATCGACCCTGTTGTTCCAGATGTCGCGCAGTTGATCTGCCAGAGTGGTCGGATCAAAAGGCTTGCCGATCACTTCCAAATCCATCGGATGCACCAGCAGGCTTGATCCGCCGTCCATCAGACGCGCCGTCAGGAAAACCGCGGGGATATTATCAAACCCAGGCATCTTGCGGATTTCATTCACCGTCTCTGGCCCAGTGAGGCCGGGCATCTGCACATCGCTCAGGATCATCTGCGGCTGATATTCCTGCACAAAGGCCAACGCCTTTTCGCCCCGGTCCGCCTGGCGCAGGGTAAAGCCACCAATCAGCTCCAGCGCCATGCCAGTGATTTGAAGGATCTCAGGGTCATCTTCTATGTGTAATATCTTTGTCAGCTCTGTCATTTCATGCCTCTGTTCGCGTTTTTCTATTAGGACACTCTGCGGCGGCCACGGCCCCCGCCACCACTTGAGAACTTGGAAACCATACCACGCCCGGTCTGCGCCGCTTCCATCCGGGAAACGATCAGCATGACGGGCCAATCTTGTGGCAATGCACCCTTTTCTTTGGGGTAGATCACCACGGTAATCGCATCGACGGCTGCACCAAACTGCACGGCAACGTCCGTTCCTGCCCACTCTGGATGTGCGGGCGCTTGACCCGGATCATCCACTGCAACTGCGCCACGTTCTGTGACCGCATCTTTCACTTCATTATCTGGCACAACGGCCAGCATCTTGGGATCTGCGGCACCCTCAATCAGATCACCGCAGGCCTTCAGCCAATCTTCGGCCCAACCGAAACCTTGGATGTTGCGGCTGGCCAAGGTGGCGGCGGGGTCTGCGTCTAGCGTTACTTCAACCATGCAAACCTCACGGTCGGCCAGATCGCCAGACTGAACCAGATCGCCGAGGAAGGTGCGCTGCGCGGGGCCCATCCAATTCAGGGCAGTCGATGCGCTGTTGGCCGTGCTGCCTGCTGCCAATTCGCTGGCGGTCGTCCGGCCAATTTCAAACTCAGGGCTCCACCCCTCTTGGCGCAGCAGATCAATCAAACGATGCGCCGCCGTTTCCGGTACAGCGTTGACCAGCGGCATGTCCTCAGCGTTTGAGAACGCCTTGGGCATTTCGATTTGGCCACTTACCCGCGGGATCGGCACGACCTCTTCCCCTTCCACCAGTGGCAGGTCGACAAAGAACTCGGTGCCCACGCCTTCCACACTGTGGAAATCAACGGCCCCTTTGTGATTTTCCACGATCAAGCGCACGATCGACAGGCCAAGCCCGGTGCCACCCTTTGACCGTGTGTCAGAGCTGTCGGCTTGCGTAAATTTGTCAAAGATCGTGGCCTGGGCTTTCTCTGGGATGCCTTCGCCGTAGTCACGGATGGATACGCGCACCCGGTCTTGCATTTTCAGCAAGGCCACTTCGATCTTTGACCCGCCTTCTGAGAACTTGGCCGCATTTGACAACAGATTATCCATCACCTGCGTCAGGCGGGATGGATCGCCGTAAACGTTGAACTCTTCGCCTTCAACTTCGTCGATCCGCTCAACCTTAACATCGAACTTTTCAGCATAGAACTGGTTGGATTCAACAGAGCTTGAAACCACCTCGTTCAGATCGAAGTGGATCATCTGGAAATCCATCTTGCCCGCTTCGATCTTTTCCAGATCCAGAATGTCATTGATCAAGACCACCAAACGGTCGCAGCTGGTGGCCGCCATGTCGATCACCGGGTTCATCTTGTCAGGCACCTCACCCAACGCTCCGGATTTGGCCAGCCCCAAGGCCCCTTTCATAGAGGTCAGCGGTGTGCGCAATTCGTGG
The DNA here is from genome assembly GCF_055693825.1 of Sulfitobacter sp. GN1-4. Lineage (NCBI taxonomy): Bacteria > Pseudomonadati > Pseudomonadota > Alphaproteobacteria > Rhodobacterales > Roseobacteraceae > Sulfitobacter > Sulfitobacter sp. GN1-4. The sequence continues at coordinate 4,101,449 of NZ_JBVFUQ010000003.1, forward strand.
CTGACGGTGGCGATAAACTCGTTCTTCGCCTTTTCGATCAACTTACGCTCAGACACATCGCGGTAGATGGCGATAAAGCGGGGTTCATCCTGATCCGGCTGGGCGTACTCCAGGCTGATCTCATAGGTGGTATCGCCTTTGCCTTCTGCCTCCCAGGTCATGCGGCGCTGTGGTCCGGCCTCCAAGGCCTCACAACGGACCTTCAGCGCATCGTAATCCTCCTCCGAGATGAAATCAGCGACCCGCTTGCCCTTCCAATCGCCACCCATGCGCTCTGTCACCAATAGTTTCACGGCGGCAGAGTTGGCGTACATCACTTCCAGCTTGCCCGGACGCATCACCACAACCTGATCCTGGATCAGCTCAAGCGTGTTGTTAAAGCGGGTCTCAGAAACACCAGCGCGGGTTTTGGTCACATCTGACGCAACGATCGCGATTTCGCTCAGCTTGTTTGAGGTGCCGGTCACGGGGATGAACGTGCTTTGCACCCAGGCCGCTTTGCCATCCTCTTTGATCAGCTGAAGCGCGCCCTGCCAGGGCACACCGGCCTCCATCGCGCTCATGATGCTTTTCTGCAGCGTTTCATCGCCAACATCGCGCATGATTTCCGAAAGCTGGCTGTGCATGACGTTACTGCGCGTGCGGCCAAGTACCTTCAAGAAGTGTTCGTTCACATGCGAAACGACGCCATCCTTGGTCAACATGCAGAACACCGTGTGGTCTTCGATGGCGCGGCGGTAGAAATGCTTGGAACGGACTTCGGACTGCAGAACGTTTTTCCGGGCTTCTGCCAATTTGGCATTCCGGCGCAGCTCGTAGATCAGAAAAACCAACGACAGCAGTATAAACAGCGACAGCCCGATGGCTGGCCATTTGTAGGCGGTATAGATCCGGTAGGCGGCTTGCTGAATGTAATTCTCATAGGGGCGCGCGCGCAGGGAAATCAGCAGTTCATGAATGCTCTGGTAGTTTTGCGGGGCCTGCCACACCACGCCATTTGCCGCCTGCGATGCGGCATCGCCTTCGCGCACCCCCAACAATGTGTCGATCATCAGCGCCAAGGCCTGATCCTCGACATTGGGCAGGGCCGCCATGATCCAATCCGGATACAGCGGCGTGCTGACCCAGAAAGGGTATCCCTGATGTTCAATCGGCGCGATGGGACGGAAATCAGCGAGGTCAATCACGCCTTGTGACGCCAACCGTTCAAGCACGCCGGCCCGGATGACACCCACCTCAACCAGTTCGTTTTGCACGGCATAGACAACTTCGCGTTCATTGCCGCCAGAGAACAGCAGGTTCGGCTCAATCTCATCATAGGTCAGCCGGTATTTCCGCAGCTCTTGCAACGCCAGCTTCCAACCCGTCAGCTCATCCTGGGTGACCCCCATGATGCTGCGGCCTGAGATTTGTTGCATCCGGCTGACCGGGCTGTCAGCACGGACAAAGATCACCGCACCTGTCAAATCATAAGACCGCCCTTCCCACACCTTGCCCACGGACAAGATGGGCCGCGCCCCTTCTTCGACTTCGGCCACCACAAAGGCTGCCGGATCCCCCAGGATCAAATCTAACTCCCCTTCGCCCATCTCTCGGATCAATGAGGCGGCGGTATGGGGTTCCATGCTAAACCGGTAGGGCAGCGCCTCGGCCTCTGCGGCGCGGTTCAGCAGCTCAATGGTGGGGGACCATGCCTCAATCGTGCGTGTGGCCCCCTCAGCGGCGAGTACGCCCATTCTGAGCGTCTCTGGCGTGGTAAGTGTCTGTTGTGCATGCGAAGAGGAGGTGAGCGCGCTCAATAGCGCCACCATCAGCACGGTACACGCAGTCATAAACCGCGTGCGGATTGCGCTTAGCTTATTGCCCAAACGGCCAAACATCCTGGATCAACCGTTGTCCAGACTGGCTTCGATCTGATCCAGAAGCGCTACCAAAAAGGCCTCAACACCATCCACATCCCGCGGCTTGGGCCCTTCGAGAACGCGAACGACCTCATATTCGACCTTGGCTGCGATCTTGCCCACGTGGTCAAAGCCGAACGATCCGGACTGACCATGCAGTTTGTGTGCCTTCTGCCCGATCTCTTCGAGCACTTTGTCGGTGTCTTCGCTTTCATCAAAAAGCCGGTCCATCAACGCATCAAATTCGGCGACCTTGCCAGGAAGCCCTTCGATGAACGCGGCCTTGATCTTGGCCAGCCCTGCTTGAAGAAGGGCAAGCTTATCTTGTTCAATCGCCTGCTGCATTTTTAGCCTCAGTTCTTATTGCAAGGTCTTGGTCCCATGGCGGTGCTGGGTCTGCTCTTACCCATGATGCGCACCGCGCCTTGCAGACGGATCACTCTGTATCCTTAGCCTGCAACTGCCTTGCTTTCTTCTGCCCCGCGTTCTGCCAGGGGTCTTCCTATCGCGCCAAGGCAATGCCTTTGGCGAAGGTTGCACTGTCACACCCTGCATAAGTGCCTGCCATCCCGGATGAGAGAGCCGGACGGCGCGCCAGAGGTGTGGCTTTCGTCAGTGGATCGTGTGAGGCGGAGGAGCCCGAAAAGACCTGCCGCGCATGATGGATGTGGAGGGAAGCCATCCTGTAATGCGCCCTGCATGCCTGCGCGCCGCTCAGACCAATCTGGAACTTTGCTACGCAATCCAAATAGCTATGGTCTGTTACCGCGCTGGGGAAAATCATGTCACACCGCTCAAAGTGCTGATCCACTTTCAACCGTGACCACGGGTCAACGGGAAAGCTCTCGCCTTCTGGCGAAGGCTCCGAACGCCTAAGAATGCGGGAGCCGTCTTTCGTGCAGAAACACACTGCAAAGGAAATGTGGCGAAAGTAGGGCGCAGGCAACAAAATATGAGAATTTGCCGCTTTATGCCAGCTTTCGAAACAACGGCGGTAAGGCCCAGCGCCGTTACCGCATCACAAATGGGTTCGCCATCGGGGTGTCAGAGGTGCTGATCCAGGTGGTTTTGGTGCGCGTGTAATCCCGGATCGCATCCAAGCCCGCCTCGCGTCCATAGCCGGATTGGTCGTACCCCCCAAATGGGGCAATCGGGGACACCGCGCGATAGGTATTTATCCAGCAAATGCCAGACTTTAGCCGTGCCGACACCCGGTGCGCCCGCGCCAGGTTCTGGGTAAACACGCCAGAGCCCAAACCAAAGTCAGACGCATTCGCCAGCGCGATGGCTTCTTCTTCGGTGTCAAACGGCAACATCGACATCACTGGGCCGAACATCTCGACCTTAAGCGTTTCTGTCTGCGGCCCGGCGCATTCCACCAAAGTGGGAGCCATAAAGTTCCCCGGACGATCCACCGGCGCGCCGCCAAAGTGGATCTTGGCCCCCTGCGCTTGTGACTTGGCCAAGGTATCTTTGATCTTGTCCACCTGCGCCGCCGTACACAAAGGCCCCACATGCGTCTGCGCATCCAAAGGATCGCCAATCACGATACCGGCGGCCTTTTCGCTGACCCTTTTGATCAGCTCCGCCAAAATCGGGCGGTGCACCAATGCACGTGATCCCGCAACACAGCTTTGCCCCGAGGCACCGAAATTCCCCGCGATCAGCCCATTGGCCGCGCCGTCCAGATCGGCGTCTTCAAAGACAACAATCGGGGATTTCCCGCCCAGTTCCAGCGTTGTGACCGCGAAATTCTCAGCCGAGTTGCGCACCACATGGCGCGCCGTCTCTGGCCCGCCGGTAAAGGCGATACGGTCCACATCTTTGTGCCGGGTGAGCGGAATGGCGCAATTTTCCGCATCCCCTGTGATGACAGACACCACGCCCGGCGGGAAACCGGCCTGCTCAATCAGCTTGGCAAATTCAAACATCGGGGCGGGCGCAATCTCGGACGCTTTCAGAACCACCGAACAGCCTGCCGCCAACGCGGGGCCCAGCTTGGTCGCCGTCAGGAACATCTGCGCGTTCCACGGCACAATCGCCACCACAACACCAATGGGTTCCTGCCGGGTAAAGACATGCATGTCCGGCTTGTCGATGGGCAGCACCGCGCCTTCGATCTTGTCGGCCAAACCGGCATAATAGCGGTAGTAGTCCCCAACATAGGCAGTCTGGCTCGCTGTCTCGGCCAAAAGCTTGCCGCTGTCGGTGGTCTCAACCCTGCCGATCACCTCCGCGTGGTCCTCAACCAGTTCTGCCAACCGGTAAAGCAACTTGCCCCGCTGGGTCTGCGTCATGTCGCGCCAGGCCGGATCGTTCAAACTGCGCCGTGCCACCGCAATTGCCCGTTCCACATCCGCAGGTGCGGCACAGGCAAAGCTGGCCCAATCCGCCCCCGTCGCAGGGTTTTGCGAGGTCATGACCTGGCCCGCGCTGCCTTCACACCAGGTGCCATCAATGAAGAGTTGGTAATGCGGTTGTTCTGACATCTGGGTCCTCATTGAAATGCTGGCATGACGTCATCAATGAACCGCGCAAGGGAAGCGCGCTTGCGCTCAAAGCTCATCCCATTGTCGATCCAGAACGAAAATTCGTCATACCCAAGGTCTTCGTAACGTTTGATCTGGTCAATGACCTCTTGCGCGGTGCCGATGGTCAAATCCCGGTGCATATTGGCCGGGGACATCATCTCATTCGCGGCCATTTCTTCGGCACTCAGCTCTTGGATCAACCCCTGCTCAACGGGGCGCTTGTTCTGAAACCAAGCCCCGAAATAGCAATAAAAGCGCGACAGCTCTTGCGCGGCGCGGTCCACATCCGTCGTGTCGGAGCCGACGTAGGTATGATGCAGCAACATCACTTTTGGCCTTGGCCCGTCATAGGTTGCGCAGGCATTGTTAAAGCGCTGCATCAGCGTCTCAATCTCTTCCATGCCCTGCCACAATGGGGTCACCTGGATGTTGAACCCATTGTGAACGCCAAACTCATGGCTGTTTGGATCCCGCGCCGCGATCCAAATAGGCGGGCCGCCGTCCTGTACCGGCTTGGGCGCTGAGGTTGTCGCCGGAAACTGATAGAACTCCCCCTCATGGGCGCAATCCCCCTCCCAGAGCTGCCGCAGCAGGGGTGTCGTCTCTCGCATCCGCAAGCCTGCTTCCCAAGCGTCCATGCCCGGCATCATGCGTTCGTATTCATAGGAATAGGCCCCGCGCGCCACGCCAATCTCAATCCGCCCTTGGGTGAGCAAATCCGCTGTTGCCGCTTCCCCCGCCAATTTGATCGGGTGCCAGAACGGTGCAATTACAGTGCCGGTGCCCAGGCGCAGGTTTTTGGTGTGATGCGCCAGATCGACCAGCGTCAGGAAGGGATTTGGCGCGATGGTGAACTCCATCCCATGATGCTCGCCCGTCCAAACCGCCCGCATCCCACCATCATCCGCCATCTGACAAAGCGAGATCAGTTCTTGATGCAGGACGTCATGCGGCTGATCCGGTGTGATCCGTTCCATATGAGCGAAAAGCGAAAACTCCATCCGAAATCTCCTTAAGGCAGGCTGTGCACGTCGCCGCGCTCTGCATCTCCGAGGTAGAGAGCAAAGCTGCGGGTTCGTGCCTCTGTGGCAAAACGGGCCATCATCCGCGCGATGGCAGGGGTGGCAAAGGTTTGGTCGGGCAGGTCAGCGATTGGCACAACCGCCAAGTCAGGCGTGTCGGGGCGCTGGTCCGTGGCGGCCAGAAAATAGGTTGAATGTACGCCCGTGGCCGCGTCATCAAAGACCGAATAGGTCTGCCCCAGCTTGGGATCTATCCCATGCGCGGCAAAGGCGTTTCGCAAGTTGGGCAGCAAATCTCCCATCGCATCATATGTGGCTTGGATGGGCCTGAGCCCGTCAGAAACAGTCTCTAACAAAACGCTATTGCCCGTTTCGATGATCGCGCCACAAATGGAATTGGCCTCAGCCACTTCAAGCGCTGCGCGCTCAAGCCCTAGGCTAAAGTAGTTTCCGCCAACGTATCCCAAACCCTGGCCCGGACCCGTTTCAAAGGCCGTAACCTCTCCGATCAGAAGGCAATGATCGCCCATATCAAGCGCTTGATGGGTGGTGCAGGAAAATTGCGCGATGGCGCCGTCTATCACTGGAACACCGTTATGATCACGGGCATGCGACACCTGGCCAAAACGGTCCGCGCCGGACCGGGCAAAGATGTTTGAAACATCCTCTTGCCCCTCCGCGAGGATGTTCACGGCGAACTGGCGACAATGGCGGAACACCTCATAGCTGGACAGAAATTTGCCAGGGCACACCAACAAAAGCGGCGGATCAAGCGATACTGAGGTGAAGGAATTGGCGGTAAAGCCCACTGGCGTTCCATCATCCTGGCACGCCGTGACAACCGTTACACCGGTCATGAACTGGCCAAAGGCGGCGCGGAGCGCTTTGGGGTCCAACCCGCTCATGTCCAGACCTCTTGGGCGAAATCGACCAACGCTTGATTGACGGCATCTGCATGCGTCATCGGCATCATATGCGCCGCTTCTGGGACAATGACTGCCCGCCCCTGCGGCACCAAATCCGCCATCGCCTTGGACATTTCAGGCGTCGAATTAGGCTCTAATCCGCCTGTCATGAAAAGCGCGGGCATCTGCAATTGGCTAAGCGCGCCATCTGCTGGCGCATCACCATGGGCAAAAACACTGTAGGCGGCTTTGTAGCTTGCCGGGTCCACCTGACGCAGCCATGTCTCACAGGCCGCACGCGCTGCTGAGGGCTCCGTACCGAACCAGCGCACCAGCGTGGGGTCAGGATCTGCGGGGTGCACCCCATCCAACGCCGCCGCGCGCGCCTGAACGGCATCTTCGGCCTTTGCATCCCGACGGTAGATGGCATTCATCGCGCAAACGCCCCTGACACGCTCAGGGCGTTTGACCGCCAGAGCTAATGCAATCAACGCGCCCATCGAATGGCCCACCACAAAAGCAGGCTCTATTAAAGCAGTTTCAACCGCTTCTACATAATCGGTGAGGCTCGACACGGAGCCCAACATTTCGCTTTGCCCATGGCCCGGCAGATCAACCGAAATAACACGATGGCCATTTGTTAGAGCCGTTTTCTGCGCGCCCCAAGCCTCAGCCCGCAGGCCAACGCCATGGATCATCAGCACCAGCGGCCCATCGCCCGAGACGATCCCCGCCAGACCACCGACGTCAGACCGCGGCTGGGTTGTCCACGTCATGGCCCAAGTCCTTCAAATCTTGATAGCGGTCTCCGATCCGGTGATGCGGACGGCCCGAAAGCGCCGCGCCCAACACCACAACAATCTCATCATCGCGGGGCGCATCGGGAATGGCGAATTGGATGGTCAGGTAATGCGAACGGCGCCCCGCATCGTTCTTATCCATCAAGGGCACCATGATCGGCGCGTTTGCCCCGCCGCGTGTGTTGGTAAAGGCCAGGTAGGACTTCGCGCCAACGGCCTCTCGGTAGAAATTCCCAAAGCGGAGCGTGTGGATCAGGCCGGACGCATGCTCAATCTCCCCGTTCAATCCAACCACAGCCGCTTTGCCATAGGCCTCAATCGCCGCGCCACTGCCCGCAAGGGCGATCATGCGCTGTGTCATCATCTCACCCAGAACGGGACCGTAGGCCTGTATCTCGGGCTTGAGGTCTTCGACATACCGACCAGCCCAGGGGTTTTTGACAACAGCCGCCACCGCGAACATGCGCCACGGCTGAGCGGCCGGTCGGAAGCCTTCGATCATGGTCTCTTCGTCATAAGTCACGATTTTGCGGATTTCAGGCTGCATTGGTGGTCCTTGTGCATGTGTCAAAGCACTATCCTCAGCCTGTCGTTTTGGCGCAAACGAATGAATTGGGGGCTTGTCTATTAGCAAGACTAATGGCTCACTTAACCCATGGCCAAATCGCTTCCTCCCTTGACCTGGTTCCGCACGTTTGAGGCGGCTGCCCGCAGTCTGAGCTTTACCGCGGCGGCGGATGAAATTGGCATGACCCAATCCGCTGTCAGCCAACAGGTGAAAGCCCTGGAAACCCGCCTTGGCGTGGCGCTGTTCAACCGTCATGCGCGCGGGCTGTCGATCACCGATGAGGGCAGAAAGCTTTTGCCGCAGGTCGGATCTGCGTTGGAAACGCTGGCCGGCGCGACGCGGCAGTTCGAAACAGGGATGTCCGACAATCTGCTGACCATCGCTACCTCTGTCAGTGTGGCGCAGTGGATTTTGTCGCCGCATCTGCCAGATTTCCGCGCCCGCCATCCGGATATCCGTTTGCGCTTTCTCAGCGCGATCTGGCCCGATGATTTCACCACGTCCCGCGCGGATGTGGAGATACGGTTTGGGTCTGAACGCCAGGTCGGCAAGAATGCGACACCTCTTATTCCCAATGACCTCGTCGCACTCAAATCACCTGCCCTAGAAGGTGACTTGGACACTCTGCCCCTGATCGAAGCGGTGGGAACATCGGGGGGATGGGCCGCTTGGCACGATCGCTTTGGCGGGGAAAGAGACCCCTCCCTTTATGTGGATTCCTTTGGGGCCGCCCTGCATTTGGCCGCCCA
>NZ_JBVFUQ010000004.1:0-58294 GCF_055693825.1 Sulfitobacter sp. GN1-4
CTTGCCAAGCAGAGAAGTGCTTGCCCCAAGGAAAGACCCCAGTTCAGCGACGTCCCCTGCGCCGCTGCACCAATCGCGTGTGAGATAGTAAAGCATGGCACCCTCAAAAGCGCCGAGCTGAGCGTGGCCCAGTCTCTTCATTGGATACGCGACGCGCTGATCTTCGCGCCAGGTCTTGGCCGGCAATGTCATGGCTATGAGCCTCTCGAAAAGTTCGTGAAGCGACTCATAGCCAATCGGACCTACGAGGTAAACTGAACCATCGTGGTACTTGCCAAATCTGTTCTGCGGCCTCAGGCGCGCATTGTGCAGATGGACCAAAGGCCAATCATGCACTAACAATCAAGTTGGGCCACTTAAGTGGGGCTGATCATAGCCATCAGTATGGGCACCAACCACCCGAATGGTGGGGGAACCCGTCACACCAATGTCGCCCCCTTGGTCCGCGACCTGCACAAACTCGATGTCCGCATGCGCTGACCAGGCATCAAAGGCGCGCTGCAACGTCGCCGCGAAGTCAAACGGCAGGAAAGTGGCCATATCAACTGTCGAACCGCTGAAAAACTGGTCCGTCGCATCATCCAGGCCAGCACCGGCAAGGCTCCATATGATGGTACCACCGCCAGCACCCAGGCTGGAGGTATATCCGCCGCCACCTGTCCAACGGCCGCCAGATGTAACAAAGTCCTCCGCTGTGCGCAGTTCAGGAATACCAAAGGTCGGATCATAGACGCCATGGCAGTGCAAATGGCCCTCAACATGACTGTGACCCTCGCACCCACAAGATCCGCAATCGCATCCGTCAGGGTGGGGCTCTTCTTTGAGGCTCATGCAAAGATCGGACTAACATTCATCATGGTGCTCACGTGTCATCGCTTCTGCGTCCATACAGATCATTTCCCCACTCTAATTTTTTGAAGCTGAAGTGCCGCCTAGGGCAGGCATCCGCCGTCACATTTGCCTTTTCCTGAGACAGTGCCACAGGGGCCATCTATCCGACAACGACCAACAGCGCGGGATGCGTAAATGTGCGAATTGCTGCGACATCCGCTGCACGGTTGGGCCAAAATCCACCAGCGTTACAAAGAGCGGGGAAAGCTGGCTTTGTGGTGACGGTGATTGGGAGGTGTGAACATGCGACCGGTAATTCGGATTATGTAATTATTTTCATCTATTTTGGCCGAAAAATGCTCACTTTTGCTCACCTGGCCGTACTCTCAATCGAAAGCGGATCGATTCCTCAAAGCGCTGTCTCGTTCTATGAAACAACCGATAGGCATTTCTGGGCATTGTTTCTAAGTCAGTCCGAATTTGAAAAATTTTTCACATAAAAACAGATAATTAGAAAGAAATCATTGATCCACCATCCCCAACTAAGGCACAAATATGGCGGGGATGGGGCACAATTGGGTTTGGGGGAAACTTCAGGCTCACAATAGTGAGCTGCTGTGCTATGCCAACTCTATCGCTCTCAACTGTCCAAGGAACCGGGCATTTTGTCTCCGCCCAGATGTTCGGCGCCAATGTGGTGTTTGAGCAGACCCAAAATGGTGCGCCTACAACCGCTTATGCAGCAGCGGCTGAGGTGCTTGGGGTGCACAACATCCGATTTGGAGGAGGGCAGGCTGATCTGGACCCCGTCACTGGAGGTACCGCTGGGGGGCGGCCCATTGACGGGGTGTCAGCCATCAACATCGTCGACATGCCGGGGGGCATGTTACGATCCGAAGTAGTGAACTACTTCGCATGGGCGCAGGCACAAAACCAACCGGTGCAAACCACGCTGATCATCCCCACCAAACACCTCTCTGCGGCGGATTATGCAGCTTTCGGGCAGGACATTGCTGCCTTTGTCCAAACGGTCATGCAGCAATACGGCCATCTGATCTCTGCGTTTCAGATCGGCAATGAATATTGGGAGATGGGCGAGACGGCTTATGGCCAGAAAGCCTCCATCGCCGCCGAGGCCATCGCGCAAGGCATGTCTTGGGCGGGCATAGCCCCGCAAAACCAGCCCAAGATCCTGGTGCAGATGGCCACAGCTGGCAACAACGGATCCGAGTTTGGCCCCAGCACGCCCGGCAGCTACACCGCGCGCACGGAGGCCGCCAATCAGCAGATCATCGCGCAGCTCAGCGATGGGGCCCGCGATGCCATCGATGGGGTGACGGAGCATTATTACTACAACCGCACGGATCTCACCTTTGCCGAAGGCGCGGACCTGCGCGCGATCGATCAGGATTACGCAATCTGGGACGCCGCCTTTGGTAAAGAGCTGAGTTTTAACATCACCGAATGGAACATCCGCACCACAGCGCATGAGATCCAGGGCATGGTGGGTGCCTCCACCCTGGTGCATCAGTTTGAGAACATGATCCGCATGGGCGTGGATGCCGCGCATATCTGGGCGATGGATTACCATTCCCGCACCGCGCTGACACTGGATACGGATTATGGCGTGCGGCTGGACGGCCAGGGACGGCTGACGAATTCCCCCACGGGGGCGGTCTATGATCTGATGTCCGAAGATCTTATCGGTAAAGAACTGCTGTCCGCGTCGTTTTCCAGCGGCGTGCCGGGGGTGGATGTCACCGCCTATGCCTCAGACCGTGAGGCGGTGCTCTATATCTCGTCGCGCAGCTGGGATGTGATGTCTTTTGATCTGGATCTGGGCGGCGCCCTGCCCGCGCAAGGCGCTGTAACCGGCGTGCAGGTCATGCTGGACCGCACGGGCACCAATGGCCAGCAGTGGGAGCGCGGCGAGGCGGCAGACAGCCTCTGGGTCGATGGCGCGCCCTATTACTACAATGAACACGATGCGGATGTGGTCCTGCGCGATCTCTATTTTCAGAACGCAAATGACATTGCGCTGACGCTCAACCCCTTTGACGTGGTGGCGTTGACGCTACAGTTGGGCGCCACCCCCCTGCCCCGCGCATCGCAGAACCGGTGCCAACACCCGTGGTGCCGGAGCCTGCCCCCAGTACACCGGCACCCACGCCCTCTTCTCCTGCCCCGACGCCCAGCACACAAGGCAACTGGATGAGCCTGCCTGCAAGCGGCGGACAGCTCTCTGGCACGGCCGGCATTGATACGCTGGCGCTCAGCCATGCCCGCGCCGAGGTGGAGCTGCTCTTTAACGGCTACGGCTGGGCCGAGGTCTATGGCGGTGTCCTGGGCTATACCGTCATCCTCGACAGCATCGAACGGCTGGCCTTTACCGACGGCCTGCTGGCGCTGGATAAATTTGGCACCGCAGGTGAGGCTTACCGCCTTTATCAAGCCAGCTTTGACCGCACCCCGGATGCCCCGGGCCTGCAGTTCTGGATGGAACACCTCGACAGCGGCGCGGTCTCACTGGAACAAGCCGCTGCGGCCTTTATCAACTCCGCTGAGTTCCAAAGCGCCTATGGCAGTGCGCTCAGTGACGCAGCCTATCTGGATCTGCTCTATCTCAACGTGCTGGACCGCATGCCAGATACGGCGGGGTATGATTTTTGGGTAGCCCAGCAAGCAGCCGGTCTCAGCCGTGCGGACATGCTGGTGTCCTTTTCCGAAAGCGATGAGAACAAGGCGAGTGTCGCACCCCAAATCGATGACGGGATTTGGTTCGGCTAGCCCTAAGGTCGTTCGTAGATCCTAAATGCGTAGACGCATAGGCAAGTATTTGTATAACCCACTTCACCACACGTCATGGGGGCTTACGAGCACGCTCATTATAGCATAATTGTTTGCACCAAACCAAAGGCCTCAAATCCGGAGGATAAATGGCGAAGATTCAGGTGGAAAAAGCTCTGCTGCGCGCAAGAACCCATGAGCGAAACGGCAAAGCAGAGCAAGCCCGCAGTATCTACAACGCGATTCTGGCAACCTTTCCCAAGAATACGCGAGCAAGAAAAGCAATTCAGCGGTTGAACAAAACGGTGAACCCTCAAAACCAACCCGATCAACCAAGGCCTCATGAAGTAAACATGGTGCTTACCATGGAACATGCGGGAAATCACCAAGAAGCGGTTAACCATGCCACAGAACTCCTAAATCGCTACCCCACCACAACATTGCTCTGGAATCTCTTAGGAAAGGCGCATGCTGCACTGGGTCATTTTGCGCAAGCGGAACGCGCGTTCCGCAAAGTCACAGCACTCGAACCCGATGCAGTCGCAGGTTATACGCTGCTTGCATCTGCACAAATCAAGTTGCGGAACTTCGAAGGGGCGGTTGCGACATACAAACGCGTAACCGAACTTCATCCAGACAATGTACTCGCTTACAACAATATGGGTTTAGCCTTGCGAGAACTGGGCAAATCCCAAGACGCCGTTATCTCATTTCAGAAGGCCATTTCTCTCAGGCCAGATCTTCCCGAGAGCTATCATAACCTAGGGCTTGCATTTCTTGCTCTAGGTAAATTTGATCTAGCACGTATTGCCTTTCAGCAGACAATCAAACTCAAACCAAAGCATGCCGAAGCGCACTACAACATGGGTAACTTATTGAAAGCACAAGGAGCACCAGAGGACGCCCTTACGTACTACGAAAAAGCTCTCGAACTCCAACCAGAGTATATCAGAGTCTATAATGACATGGGTGTTGCGCTGGCTGAAATAGGAAGATTAGACGATGCCATTAGGAGCTATGAAGCATTACTCTCTGCTGATCCAAAAAATGCTTTTTGTTACAATAATTTAGGAAATGCACTCCGTAAAAATAAAGATGGCGACAGAGCCAAGTCAGCCTATCAAAAGGCACTTAGCATTAAACCAGATCATGCCGATCTACATATCAACTTAGGCGCACTACTAACCGAACTAGGGGATCTTGATGGAGCAGAAGTTGCGTTTCAAAATGCACTGGCCATTAACCCGCAAGATGTTGAGATGCTTCTTAACTTAGGCAAACTAAAAGTTCGTCAGGGGAAATTAGACGAAGCCATTGCGGCCTTCAAAGACGCAATGGAAGTAAATCCGAGTTTTTCGCAAGCAGAGAGTGCAAAGATACATAACATGCATCATTGCTGTGACTGGAGTGACGATGCGGTTATTCCAGAAGCTTGCGAACGTCTTGGGATCAGCTCCTCTGCCGTAGCCCCATTTTCAATGTTTGCGGTCGAAGACGAACCAAGACGCCAGAAAGTAAGATCTCGCAAAAAAGCTCATCAGCTGCCCCGAACACCCCACCATGCCACTCCCCTCCCTCCCAAAGTCAAACCTAAGAGGTTTCGGATTGGATATTTCAGTGCCGATTTTCACAACCACCCAGTACTTTATCTCGCACTAGGTTTTCTACTCAATCACAGCAAAGATGCGTTTGAAACCTATGCATTTAGCTATGGCCAGTACAAAAGTGGCGATCGACGCCTACGCGCCAAGTCCGCAGTTGATCATTTCATCGATGTTGCGGGATTATCAAATGAAGAAGTTGTTCAACTCGCTCGCCATCATGGCCTAGACTTTGCCGTCGACTTAACAGGCTACACAGCGCACTCACGGTCTGAACTTTTTCAATCCCGCTTGGCTCCTATCCAGATTAACTACTTAGGCTTCCCTGGCACTATGGGTGCGGATTTCATGGACTATATTATCGTAGACCAGACACTCGTCCCCCCTGAACAACGACAACACTATGATGAACGATGCATCTACATGCCACACAGCTATCTACCTAATGACGATACGCTGGAGATTGCTAATGATAGCACTACTAGATCTGATTATGAGCTCCCAGAAGATAGCTTCGTCTTTTGCTGCTTTAACAACAACTACAAGATCCGTTCTCCCGAATTTGACATCTGGATGCGTCTGCTTGCGAAAGTCGAAGACAGTGTTCTGTGGGTACGAAAGTCTAACGATTGGGCCAAAGACAACCTGCGCAAAGAAGCGATACAGCGTGGTGTAGACCCGTCCCGCCTTATCTTTGCCGACAAAGTAGCAGATCACGCCACACATCTTGCGCGCCATAAGCATGCAGACCTCTTCCTCGACACTTTCAACTTTAACGCCCATACAACTGCAAGCGAAGCTCTTTGGGCAGGCCTTCCCATCGTCACGAAAGCTGGCCGACAGTTTGCCGCACGCGTCGCGGCCAGCGTGCTCTCGGCTGTCGGATTGCCGGAATTGATCACTTACAGCGAAGAAGAGTATGAAGCCCTGATCCTAGAACTGGCCACCGACAGAAAACGGTTGAAGGAAGTCAGGGAGAGGCTCGCAATAAACCGGTTGAGCAAGCCATTGTTCAAGTCGAAAGAGAATACAAAGCTACTCGAAAATGGCCTCCTCCAAGCATATGAACTCTATTTTGACGGCAAACCACCTCAAGATATCTGGTGCGCCGCCGGCTAGCCTAAGATCACTCAATTTCGTCAGCGACATGCGCCCTGACGTTAGGGTACCCGCCCGAAGGAACTCAAATGTCTAGTATAAAATCAACATTGGTTTGCGGCGCAGGAGGCTTCATAGGAGGTCATCTTGTTAGAAGGCTGAAGGAAGAAGGCTTCTGGGTGCGAGGGGTCGATCTCAAGCATAATGAATTTCGTGCAACCGAGGCTGACGACTTTATCATCGGTGACCTACGCAATCAGGCGTTAGTCGCGCAGATCATGGATCGCCCGTTCGATGAGGTATACCAGCTTGCCGCGGATATGGGGGGCGCTGGCTATATCTTCACTGGAGAGAATGACGCTAACGTCATGCACAA
The DNA here is from genome assembly GCF_055693825.1 of Sulfitobacter sp. GN1-4. Classification (NCBI taxonomy): domain Bacteria; kingdom Pseudomonadati; phylum Pseudomonadota; class Alphaproteobacteria; order Rhodobacterales; family Roseobacteraceae; genus Sulfitobacter; species Sulfitobacter sp. GN1-4. The sequence continues at coordinate 6,694 of NZ_JBVFUQ010000004.1, forward strand.
CTCCGCTTTAGTAAACCTCAACATGATCGAAGCATGCCGTAAAATGGGTATCAAGCGCGTGCTATATTCTTCGTCAGCATGCGTTTACCCCGAACATAACCAAGAAGATCCAGATAATCCAAATTGCGCTGAAGACAGCACATATCCTGCCAACCCAGATAGCGAATATGGTTGGGAGAAACTTTTCTCCGAACGGCTCTATCTTGCTTACAATCGAAACTATGGCATGGAATGTCGCGTTGGCCGGTACCACAACATCTTTGGCCCGGAAGGGACCTGGGATGGCGGTAAAGAAAAAGCGCCTGCAGCACTATGCCGCAAAGTTGCCGAAGCTGAATCTGGGGGGGTGATAGACGTTTGGGGAGATGGTAAACAAACCCGATCGTTTCTCTATATCGACGAATGTATCGACGCGACATTGCGGCTCTTAAGATCAGATTTTGAGGGGCCTGTGAACATAGGGTCGGAGGAGATGATCGCTATCAACGACCTCGCCCAAATGGCTATCGACATATCCGGTAAGTCACTTTCAGTAAATAATATCCCTGGCCCACAAGGTGTTAGAGGCAGAACATCGGACAACAGGTTGATCCAAGAGAAGCTCTCTTGGTTACCTCAACAGTCCCTTAAGGAGGGTATGCAAAAAACCTATCAGTGGATCGATCAACAAGTACAACAGCGCCAAAATAACTAAGCTTCAGGCCCAGGGTCAGACCTAACGATCATCCGATCCACCTCCCGGCACCATCCCAGCCTGCTCCTGCGCCGCCTGGCTCGCCGCCGCCGCAATCGCGGCCTTATCTTCGTCCGTCAGCTCATCGCGCCCTGCCGTATCCGGCAGCGCCACGCGCACCTCGCGACGGGCAAAGTCGATGCCGTTCTCACCAAACGCCGCCTTCACGCGGTTGAAGATCTCTTTACGGATCATGAACTGCTTGCCAGGCTTCGCCATGAACTTGCCCCTGATCACCATGCCAACTTCGTCGATCTCAAACACGCCCTGAGACTTAAAGGGCTGCAGAAAATCCTCGCCCAGAATCTCGTCTTGCAACAGGTCCTGACCGATCTTTTTGAAGATCTTCTTCACCTTATTGGGATCGGTATCAAAGGGCACCGTGAACTTCAGCTTCATGATTACCCAATCGCGGGAATAGTTCGTAATCTTGGGCACTTCGCCATAGGGAATGGTATGCACCGGCCCCTTGTGGTGCCGCAGCTGTAGCGAGCGGATGGAGATCTTCTCCACCGTGCCCATGGTCCCGTCGATCTCTACATATTCCCCTGTGCGAAAGGCGTCATCCACCAAGAAGAACACGCCTGAGACCACATCCGTGACCAGCTTCTGCGCGCCAAAACCAATGGCCAGACCGACGATACCAGCACCAGCCAGCAGTGGCGTGGTGTCCACGCCCACATTGCCAAGCGCCAGAAGCAGGAAAAGCACCACAATGGCCACCCGCACCACCATCAGAATAAGCGGCAGCACGGTGGACAGACGTGAGCCACCTGCCCCACCGCCATCCCCGCCAAAATCGGCATTGTCCGGATCATAGCCCGAGGCGGTAAACTCCGCCGCCAGCTTGCGGTTGATATAGAGCGAGGCCACCTCATACAGCAGATAGCCAAAGGACAGGATAATCAGGAACTCGATCACTCGGGCGGCCAGACGTTCCCCCACACCGGCTGCGGCCAACTCTGCAGGGTCCAGCCCCCAGGCGCGTGCCAACACGATTACAATGATGCCAAAGACAATGATCCGCCCGATGCGGATGTAGGAGCGCAGCGTGGCGTGATAGGCGCGTTCGGCCACGGTCCCTTCACCCACCATGGGCGGCACCAGGTGGCGCACCAGGCCCCGAATGCCCGTATCCATCGCAGGCAAGAAACTTAAAAGCGTCAGTGTGACGTAATGCGGTGCCCCCGCCAGCAGTTGAAAGTTGCCATAGCTGACGATGATGTTGACCAAATACCAGGTGAAAAACGCCATGAAAATCAGGAAATACGGATAAGCCCGCGCCACCAACTCTTCGCCGCGCGTGACCTCATGACCTCCGCGCATCATATCCGACATCGCATCGCGGTAGCGCCAGACCAAGAGCCCCAGATAGACATGTACCGCCAAATTGAGCCAGAAGCCCAGACGCGTCTCGCCCATGGGTACGCCGTTGAGCGCATTGAACTGCACGATGACGTTTGAAAACCCGATAAGTAGCGCCAGCCAGACTGAGTGACGCACAATGACCTTGGCATTTTCATCGGTGGCATAAACAATCCGGTAGGCTGGGTTCTGCGGTGCCATGAAGAAGCGGCTGATGGCCCAGGCCATGCGCGGAAATCCAATCAGCCACCAGCCAATGAGCCCCACATAGACCTGCATCTCAGGCGGAAAGATCACGACGGAGACACCCCAGGTGGTCAGCACAAAGAGGATCACCGCCACCACATCTCGGCAGAGCCGCTGGAAAAGTGAAGTCAGCGTCTGGCGCAGGTTTTGTTCCTCGGTCGCAGGCAGTTCATGAAACCGCAGGGTAAGCCGGCGGAAAACCCATTCCACCGCCAGGCCAATGGCCACCGTAGCTGCCATCAACGCCAGAAAAAGCCCGACGCCAGAGGCCCCAAAGCCATTGAAAAAATTGACAAAAGCCTCGCCCTGTTTAGAGAACATCAGCGGCACCCGCTGCACCGCGATGGTGACCGAGCCAAAGGCGCCTTGCGTGGCATGATAGATCAGATCAGAGACAGCTGCCTGCTCATCCGTACCCGCCGCTTCGGCCCGCAGCGCCATCTGCGCCAAAAGCACCTCGCGCACCTCAGCATCCGACAACCGCGAAATCAGCGCATTGGCTTCATCTGTGCTCAGCGGCTCTTCTAGCAAGGCTGCTGTATTGTCCTCCGCCGGGGCGCTTCCGCCTAAGAACAAGCTCTGGGCCGGGGCCTCAATGGTGGTCCATACAGAAATGGCCAATGCCATCAGAACAGGCAAAAGAAAGCGCACGTGATGTCTCCGAAAATCGTCCCCTACGAAATGACTGTTGCCAGAGCACGGTTCAGTTGTCACGTGATTACGACCAACTTCAAGAGCCGACACCACACCCCATCAAGCAATTTCAATCTACGTTAGAGAACCGATGATAGCGATCCGGAGAAATTTGGAGATGTAGAAAAGCAGAGGCGCAAGAATTGCCAAAAACGGTCGTTTTTGTCACGATAGGACATGATCATTGGATATGCTCGCGTCTCGACAGACGATCAGAAACTTAACGCGCAAACTGACGCTCTAACAGCGGCCGGTGCTGAGCGGATATTTGCGGACAAGGCCAGCGGCACAAAGCAAGATCGCCCCGAGCTTAGAAAGATGATCGATCAACTACGCTCAGGTGATGTGGTGATCGTCGCTAAGTATGACCGGCTCGCCCGCTCGCTGCGCGATCTGCTCGATCTGGTAAAGACCATCAAAGATCGTGGTGTGGGCTTCCGATCTCTTGCCGAGGATATCGATACGACCACACCGGCTGGCCGGCTCATATTCCACGTCTTTGCCTCTATCGCTCAATTTGAGCGCGAGCGCATCGCAGAGCGTACGAAAGAAGGGCTAATAGCTGCGAAAGCGCGCGGGCGTGTCGGTGGTCGCCCACCTGCCCTATCAACCACACAGAAGTCCGAAGTGCGCCGCATGCGCGATGATGAGCAACGGGCAATATCGGAGATCGCCAGGCTATTTAGAGTAAGCGAGCGAACGGTACGTCGAGCATGATGCAAACGCACTTCCCGCAATGGAGATCAGTATGGAACATCTGGCCGGCGCCAAAATTCGATTAACCCATATCTACGAAGTTACAGCATGAAAGGCGCGGCCTGGGCTTCCTGCATGACGCCTAAGACATAAGTGCTTAACTTGCGCCAAACTAACTCTGCACGTTCCTAGAATTTATCGCTCTCTACTTCAAAACAACCGCTAAAATCTTACCCCGGCCTAAAACATACGCTACAACCATTACATGTTTTTATGACCTCAAACCACTCTAACCCTAAAATTTAGTAAAGCCTTAAAAAATAGGAAATTTTAAAGAGAATGCTTTCTATACTTCAACATTTGTCAACAGGTTCAGCTTTCATGCGCTTACATAATCTGCAGGCACTTATACACGCATAACGGTATCTTCCGTCGTGCTGATTTCAATATTTTTCAACAAGGCAGTCTATTTATTTGAGACTGGGATAAAACCACGGGCAGCTTACCTTATTGTCCCAGCACACCACATCCTCTTTAGATATTCATTGCGAGAGTGTGTAAGGCATCACCCTGCCTCATAAGACAGATCCAACACCCCCACGAGCGGCATCAGGAAATCGCCTGAGCTTGCACTCAAAGCATCCGCATAATGCGCGTCAGCCGCATCATAGGCGTCTTCCTTGCTGCCCGAAGAGCCGTCAAAGAGCGCCATCACCTCTGCCGCGTCTGAGACATTGGACATGCCCCGGTGCACAGCGAAATAGGCGCCGACATCCACTTTATCTGACAGATAAGCCCGGTCCTGCAGCACCTGGGAGATGAATTCCGCCGAGGCCCCCGCAGGATAGGCCGCTTTGGCCCCTTCGAGCACTGACAGGATAAACGTATCGCGCCCCACCGCACCGCTGCTGAGCGCATCGACCCAGAAGGCAAAGCCTTCGGCGTCAGGGACGCGGCCCAGCACGTTGTTGTAGACGGCCGTGGCAAAGGCCGTATCGCTCATGCTGTCAGGATAGGTCGTGCGGGTCTCGACCTGATCGATGAAAAGGGCGGCCATCTGTTGCAGGGACAGCCCGTCTTCAAAGGCATCGCCCCAAAAGGCCAGGCCCACGGCATCCGGCGCGCGGTTGAAATAGGCGATGTATAATTCGACGATCTGATAGAATTCGCCTGCAGAAAGCTGCGCTACCCCGTCAAAGGCATCCAAGTTGAACACCACATTGCTGGAGCTTGCGCCACTGGACTGGAAGGCAAGCTGTTCGATGTTGATCAGCTGGTCATTGCCATCGCGGTCCGCCATACGGTCCGTCAGCGTGATCGCGCCCGCGGTCAGCGTCAGCGTGTATTGGCTCTGATCGCCCGACAGCGTCAGCGTATCCGTCCCGCCCATGCCATCAATCACGTCATCACCGCTGCGGGCGGAGAAGGTGTCATTGCCCCGGGTGGCGACGTAAGGCACGGCAATGGGATCAGGGGCAGGGTCCGGTTCAGGGTCTGACACCGGCGGGGGCGCGGGCTCTGGCTCCGGTTCTGGTGTCGGCTCAGGAACGGGATCTGGTGCAGGCGCTGCGTTCTGCGCTGCCCCGTAAAACAGCTGGGCGCCCATGATGTCGCCCTCGGTCAGCCCCGGTAAATCACTGATATCGCTGGAATACATGATCGTATCGGGGTCTGTGGTATGGTTCAGACCCAGGATATGGCCAATCTCATGCAGGGCGACCTGGAAAAAGCCCACCTCATTGCGGCCCACGTCTTTGTCCGTGGTCCAGTTCTCGGCACTGTCAAAGCGGATTTCGCCTTCGGTGAAGGAAAACAACGTCTCGGTGGTCTTATAGCCCCGGCTGGAAGCCTCACCGACCACGTCATAGGGGCCGTCCATCACGTCCCACCCCAGGCGCACCTGGGTCTGCGATCCGTCAGAGACTTCGACAAAGTCGATGTCTGCCACGTCTTCCCAGGCCTGAAACGCATCTCTGATGGCGTCGCGGTAGGCGGGATCTGTGATGTAGTCAGAGAAAACAAACCCCGTGCCAGGGGTTTCCGCAAAGCTCCAGTACACGGTGCCACCAGGCGTACCGTATTCCCCTTCACCCCATTTGGCATTGCTCAAATGGTATTTGTTCGAGCAAAACTCGCACATGCCAGAACTCCCTCAACCGATCCACCCGGAGGTACGTTCTGCACCGCATATGCGGACATATTAGGGCGAGACTATGTTAAAATATGATTGAGGGTGCCCCGGGCGGAGCCCTGCCAATGGGGGTATTTTGACCAGCGTGGTTAAGCCGATATGAAGATGGGAACGTAAGTTTTGGGATGCGATAGCAGGGCAGTGCCGGCCCCTGGGTGGCGCTGCCAACGTGGGTTGCGGCCACTTTATGGTCGCAAAGCACGTCTTTCACTCACAGGTCTGTGCCCAGCCTCAACAAAAGCGCCGGCCCGTGGGAGGGGCCGGCACTGCCCGGTGGCTGCGAGCAGCCTTGTTCCGGGCAAGCGTTCAAATCAGAGGCTGTCCCGGGCTGCCATAGCCCCCGCCGCATCCGCCCCAAACCGCGTGGCCACCTCAGCCACCCCTTGCGCATAGCCCGCAGGCGCGTGGTGGCTTTCCAACCGCGCGCGGCCCGCCAGGCCTTTGGCACGCCCCTCTGTGGGATCCTCCGCCAACTGACGGATCAACCGCTGCAGCGCTGGCCCTTCGTGATCTGGATCAATCTTGAACACCGTCTCATCGGGCAAATCGGCATACCAGCCCAGATCCGTCACCACCGACGGGGCCGCCGCATTCCAGATCCGCATCTGACTGCCTGAGGCCTCGCCCATCGTGGGATGGCGAAGGTTGAAGACAAGATGCGCCTCGGCCAGACGCGCATCCAGCTCCGCTTCCTCAACAAATCCGTGCAGGCGCACCTGACGGGCGATGCCCAGCTCTGCCGCGCGGCCTGCGATATAGCCAGGATCCCAGATCTTGCCCATCACATCGAGCTGAAAGTCGATCTCACCCTTCAAGGGGGCCAGCGCCTCCAGCACGTTCTGCAGCCGCCTATTGGGGCCGGTATAGCCAAACTGCATCAGCCGCATGGGACCAATGCCAGAGCGGATCACCTCAGGCATCGCCGCTGAGGGACGGAAAGGCAGATCGCGCAGATAGGTGGGCAGCTCCGGCGCCGCTGCGGCCACCGCATCGCGCGCCACTGGCGTGTGGGTCAGCACAGACACCGCATGTTTCAACGTCAGCTCAAAGCCCGCATAGCGGTGCGCCAGATCGCCGGGTGTCATTTCGTCCTTATAAACCGCATGGACGCTGTCCAGCCCCGACTGCCCATGCCAGCGGAACATCTCCGCATCATAGACATCGCGGGGAAAAAGATCCCGCTCCATCGCGTCAAAACACATCTCCTGGATGGCCATGTCATGCAGCACCACGATGGAAGGGATGCGCTGGATCATCCGCAGAAAGCCTGCGTGAAACGGCCAGGCGTTGCCGATGTTGACCATGACCACCTCGGGGCTCAGCCCCGGCTTGCCGTCTTTGCGCCCTGCCAGTGCAAAATCGCGGGGGTCACGCGGTCGGGATCCAGACGGCGCACAGGGGCGATGCTGTGCAGCTCACGGTCCCATTCAGGCGCATCGGTCCAAAGGGTCAGATCGGTGGCCGCCGCCAGTTCCGGCAGGATGCGGCGGGTGTAATGGGCAATGTCGGTCTGCGCCGGGGGAATGGGCGAGACCCAGTGCACACGGGGTTTCACGGAGCCGCTCATGGGCCGCCCTGGGGCAGCGGCGTGGTCTCAACCAGCTTGAGGAAGGCCGCTTTGGCGCAGGGCAGCGTCAGCGGTGCCGCCCGCCCCCGCCCAGTAAAGACACCCACGCCCTGCTGGTAGAGATGCAGGCGCAGGGTGCCGGGGCCGTCGCCTGCCAGCATCAGCTGGATCTGGGCGCTCTCACCGGGTGTGAGGGGGGTCACCAGCGGCTGCATCAGGTGCTGGTGGCGCAGATCACCCTTCCCATCGACCCATTCCGCCAAAAGACAGGTGGCGCGGTCTCCGGCCACGGGCCAGGCGCTTGGCGAGGTGTTCTCAACGCGCAGCGTCACCAATCCGGTCGCGGCTTCCGTCTCTGCCACCGACAGGACCCCATGCATGCGCGTGGGATCACCGTGATAAAGCCCCTCAGGCACGCCCCGTGGCGCGCCCACTTTGCGCGCCAGGTATTGGATGTTCTCTCCGCGCAAGCTCAGATCGTCACCACGTGCGACCAGCATCTGAGCCATCTCAGGCTCAATGTGGCGGTCATAGACGTCAAAGGTCTGTAGCCGCACTGTCTCAAACCCAGCAGCCTCGCCAATAAGACCCAGCTCTTGCGGCGCGTATTCGCGGTTGTGGCGGCCGTAAACGCCTCCCGACGGCACGAAAATACCAAAGGAATAGGGCGCGATGTTGTTGAGCGATTTCCACGCGCCGCGGTGGCTGTTCACATTGGGCGTGGTCAGCAGCAAATGCCCGCCGGGCCTCAGCACACGTGCCGCTTCACAGTAAAAGAAATAAGGATCGAGAGCGAGGTGTTCGAGGATCTCCATGCCCGTGACCAGATCAAAGCTGTTGTCTGGATAGGGCCGGGGATCGCGTTCGCCATTGGCGACCTCAAGGCGGATGTCGAAAGGTTTGACCTTATGCCCGGCGCGCGCGCGCACCGATTGCTGGAAGGGGTCCGGGCCTTCCCACAGCCCATGCATCTCAACATCTGGGAACTGGCTGGCCAAAAGCGCCTGGAAGACCAGCGGCGGAAAGACCCCCACATCCAGCGCGCGGGTGATCTCTAACCCTTCCAACTGGCGCAGGGTCGATCCATAGCGCGTCCAATGGGTACCCAGATATCCCGCAAGGCCTGCATCAATGGGCGGCTCTTCGCGGCCCAGGGCGGCGGGCAGCTCATCAAAGGCATAGGCCTCCAGCACCTCGCCGATATTGGCGAATGGCAGATCCTCAGGGGCCTCAGGCGGGGCCACGGCCGCCGCAAGCTGGGCGGTGGCGTCTTGGGGCACAGGAGCGGTTTCTGGCTCAGGCAGTGGCGGGGCGGCATCTGGGGCCACCGGCGCATGCCCCTGCCCTGTCAGCGTCTCAACCACATGATCCCAAGAGATGTTCTGCGCGCTATACCGCGCATGCCCCCCTGCCCCAGCCGTTCCGCAAGGGCGGCATCCTCAGAGAGCCGCTGGAAGGCGGCGCCAAGCGCGCCTGCCTCAGGGGCGCTCACCAGCCCCTCGGCGCCGTCAGTGATGAACTCCAGCGGGCCACCTGCGTCTGTCACGGTGATCACCGGCTTGCCCGACAGCATCGCCTCCAGCGTGATATAGCCGTAATCCTCATCCTGAGGCACAAAGGCCACCCCGCGCGCCTCGGCGTAGTGCCGAATGAGGGTGGCATCCTCCACGGCCCCCAGCCATTCGACGCGAGAGGCCACACCCAACTCCTTGGCCCGTTGCACAAGGTGGTCCTGGTAAGCGGGGTTCTCTGCGGTGCCTGCGACGACCAAGCGGGCCGCAGGGGCATGGCTCAGCGCCTCCAGGGACAGCTCCAGCCGTTTGGAGGGGTTAATCCGCCCCGGCGCAAAGATATAATCCCCCGTGCCGCCCTGACGCAGCGCGGCGGCATTAGGCGGCGGATGATAAAGCGGCGTGGCCTCCAGCCCCAAATGACGCTGCAGCCGCCCCGCCACATTGCCGGAATTGGCATAAAGGGGATGCGGGCTGGCCTCAAAGGCGGCACGGTCCTCTGCATGGATCATCGCGCGCAGCGCCTCGCCCTGCGGATCATCGAGCAGATCCGAATGCCCCGCCTCCCACATGTCATAGGCTTGGCGGTGCTGGTGGATGATCCAGAAGGCCATGTTGGGATGGCGCGCAAGATAGGCGGGGAACTTTAGCCCAATGGCCAGATCAACCTTCACGCCTTCCACTTCCGAGACATCCAAGAGCTTGGCCGCCCGGATGTGATCGGCCAGCGCCCCACCGGGATACCACTTGAAGGGGACCGTGATCTCTGCCGCCTCATGCCCCCGCGCCTGCAAGGCCGCCACAAGGTTAGCCGCATGACGCTCCGCGCCGCCGGTGACGAAAGGCACCTGTGTTCTCAAAACCCCGATGCGCATCAGGCGTCCTTGGGCTTGCGGCCCAAAATAGCGAGGTCTTGCGGACCAAAGAGCAGATGCGCCAGCTCATCATTCATATCGGGCTTGTCGAGGAATTCACCAAAGCGCGCGTGGGGGTTGATGTGGCGGATATCGACGGGATCAAAGCCCGCGGTCTCAAAAAGCACCCCCATGACCTGTTCCGGCATGGGCTTGAGGTGCGTGGGATCGGTGTGGAACGTCGTGGCGCCCACAAGCACGTTGCGGGTGTTGGGTGTTTCAAACAGCAAGAGGCCACCGGGGGCCAGCACACGCGTCGCTTCGCGGGTGATCCAGGCCACCGCGTCAAAGGGTAGATGTTCAATGAGGTGATGGGCGGTGAGTGCTGAGAGGCTGGCATCAGGCAGGTCTGCCAGCGCCTGCAGCGCATCGCCCAGACGCACATCAAGCCCCGCCTCCTTGGCCTCTTCGATCTGCACCGCGTTGGTGTCGATCCCCATCCCGGTGATGCCATGGTCCTTGAGCAACCCCAACCATTCGCCGCGCCCACAGCCCAGATCCATCACCGGCTTTTTATCCGTCCTGAGCCAGGCCGCCTCCACATCCGGCAGATAGATCTTAAGCCGTCCTGCAATCTCCTCCGGCGCCCCGCGCCATTGGTTTTCCAGACGGTGGTAGAAACTGTCCTTGAAAAGATCGAAACCGTCTGTGTGCGGCAGCGCGCTGGGGTCTGTGGAAGCCTTGGGCGGGGTCGGCGCAGTGCCATCCATCCGCCGCGACAGATCGGTAAACATCCGCGCCAGAAGCGCGCTGTCAGATTGGCCCGTGCGCTTTAGGATCGCCGCCTCACGGGCGTAATCTGCGACCAGTTCATCGGCCAAGGCCTCATGCCGCTGCGTCCACTCCAAAAGCTGACCGATACGCCCCTCAAGCCCCCGGATCTCACCCTGGCGCGCATCAAGGCTTGCCTGCATCGCCCCGAGATCCTCGCCCACGCGGTCCAGACGCTGATCCTGCCGGTCACTTTGCGCTTGGACGTGATCCACCTGCGGCAGCTTGCGCTGCGCCTCCTTGGCCATGCGCCGGAGGCGGCCCAAGGTGAAAAGCGCCGCGAAGTAGCCTTCCAGCTTTTTGAGAGGTTTCATGGCCCCGGTCTCCTCCTGATGGCGGGTCTTGGTCTCTTCGCCCATCGCTGCCCGCGCTTCAAGCCCCAGGCGAGGCGTTGATCTTTCCCCTTCCCTATAGCACATCCTTGACCATCAAGGGCGCGCGCCCACAGCGAGGCTGATCTTATGACCCTTCTCTCCCGGCTTGCCACACAAGACGCCACCGCAGGCATCATTGGGCTTGGCTACGTGGGCCTGCCCCCGGCGGTGGCCACGGCCGGGGCCGGGTTCAAGGTCATTGGTTTTGATGTGGATGTCTCAAAGCCTGCAAAGCTGGCGGCAGGGCAAAGCTATATCGAAGCCGTCTCTGACGCGGATCTTGCCAGCGTTGCAACACACTGCCGCTGGACCACCGACATGGCCCAGATCGCCAACTGCGATGTGGTCATCATCTGTGTGCCCACGCCGCTCAATGCCCACCGCGAGCCGGATCTGTCTTATGTTGAAGATACCGCGCGCCAGATCGCCCAGCACCTGACTCCCGACACGCTGGTGGTGCTGGAATCCACCACATGGCCCGGTACCACGGAAGAAGTGCTGAAACCCCTGCTGGCCACAAGCAGCCTCACCCCCGGCACCGAGATCTTCATCGGCTACTCGCCCGAACGCGAAGACCCCGGCAACACGCAATACCACACCCAAACCATCCCCAAGATCATTGCAGGCGACGAGGAAGCCGCTCAGGCCCTGATGGAGGCGTTCTATGGCGCTGTGGTGGACACAACCGTCACTGTCCCCTCTCCGGCCGTGGCCGAAGCCGTGAAGATCACCGAAAACATCTTTCGCGCGGTCAACATCGCGCTGGTGAACGAACTTAAGCTGATCTTTGACGAAATGGACATCGACGTCTGGGACGTGATCGCGGGCGCGGCCACCAAACCCTTTGGCTACATGCCCTTCTACCCCGGCCCGGGCCTGGGCGGACATTGCATCCCGATTGACCCTTTCTACCTCACCTGGCGCGCTCGCGCCTTTGACGTGCCCACCCGCTTCATTGAGCTGGCCGGAGAGATCAACACCCAGATGCCGCAGCACATCGTGCAGCGCACCCGCGAGGTGCTGGACCGTGCCACAGGCCGGGGCCTGAACGGTGCCCATCTGCTGCTGGTGGGGGTGGCATATAAGAAAAACGTCTCAGACATGCGCGAAAGCCCTTCCATGCGGCTGATGCAGCTTTTTGAAGAAGCCGGCACCAAGATCAGCTTCATCGACCCCCATGTGCCGCAAATCCCGCCCATGCGCGAATACGGCGTCTATGAAGGCCGCACAGCACTGGATCCGGCAACCCTAAACACCCAAAACTTCGACGGTGTGGTCATCGCCACAGATCACGATGCCATAGACTACACCGCCCTACTGAACCTCGGCCTGCCGGTAATCGACACCCGCAACGCTATCGCTACACGCGGCCTGCCCATGGACCACGTCACCAAGGCCTGATCCCGCTTCATCTTTCTAACTACAACTCCGGGGAGTCGATCTTTGATCGACGGGGCAGAGCCCCTCATAGAAAATCTGCAGGCCCTCAGCTCAATACCACTTGGCCACCGGCGGCAGCGACATCAGCACCGCCTCCGGATCATGCCCGGTCTCCAGTCCAAACTTCGTCCCCCGATCATAGACCAAGTTATACTCCGCATAGAGCCCCCGGTGGCGCAACTGGACCTCTTTGTCCGCTTCCGTGAACACCGTCTCCCGCCGCTTGTCCACGAGAGGCACAAAGGCCGGCAGAAACGCAGCCCCCACATCCTTGGTCAGCGCAAAATCCGCCGCCCAATCGCCGATGTTGCGATCATCATAGAAAATCCCGCCCACACCCCGTGCACGTTTCCGATGCGGGATATAAAAGTACTCATCCGCCCAGGCCTTCAGCTCATCATAGAGCGTGTCTCCATGCGGATCACAGGCTCCTTTCATCGCAGCGTGAAAATGCGCGGTATCTTCCTCATACTCGATGCAAGGGTTCAGATCCGCGCCGCCCCCAAACCACCAAGCATGGGGTGTCCAGAACATCCGCGTATTCATATGCACCGCCGGGCTGTGCGGGTTCTGCATATGGGCCACCAGCGAAATCCCCGATGCCCAAAACCGCGGATCATCCTTCATCCCTGGAATGCCTTTGCGCGCGGCCATCGCCGTCTGCGCCCGTTCCCCAAGCGTGCCGTAGACGGTCGAGATATTCACCCCCACCTTTTCAAAGACGCGGCCGCCCCGCATGACGCTCATCTCACCGCCGCCCGCATCCGAGCCGTCCTCTGCGGTACGTGTCGTCTTGCGCACTTCTACGCGGCCTGCGGGATCTGCCCCTTCATGTCGGTCTTCTAGGGCGTGAAAGGCTGACACAATGTCATCGCGCAGCTGTCGGAACCAAGCGGCGGCTTGGGCTTTTTCGGTCTCAAAGGTCTCTGTCATGAAGGCTGTCCAAACGTCGTTTCGCACACAGCCTATCTTCGGAAAGTGTCAATTAAAATAGACATCTCTTTCCCCTGCCGTTTGGCCTTCATTAGGCGTCTTCTCAACTTTGCTTTGGTCTCTTCTTAGCAAAGGCGGTTTCAGTCTGTCTGAAGAGGCCCTCTGATGCGGTTGGTTGGCCACAGTTCCTGGGGCTGCATTCGCCATCTGAACAGGCCTTCCTGTAGGATTTATCCACATCAACTCTGAGTCCCAAGCCTGTGTTATATATGTGTTAAATAGGTGTTACGAGAATCGGGTCCCGCGTAAGCAATTGGATTCATGTTCGGATTCGGCGGTGATTCTACGATTCGGTGTGTAGAGTATCGAAGAATGGTGGGTAGACTATCGAAGAAAGGTGTGTAGAGTATCGAACAATTCGGGCTCTGGTGGGCAGAGTATCGAAGAACAGTGTGTAGAGTATCGAAGAATGGCGCGACCCAAGAAACGGACTGCACTTCTGCCCGAACGGCACCAGGAACCAGACCTTTTTGTCTGCGATATTCTCGACGCCACCCCCAAGAGTGACCGCGCCTCGATGGAGCATCCGCTCTTCTCTTTGTCGGTGAAAAAAGACATGGCGGCCTTTGAGTATGAACAGGGCCAGGTGAAGGTGAAAATCACCCCATCTGCCGAAGAAGGCCGGGCCAATGTCTTTGACCGTGACATCCTGATCTATGTCCTCAGCCAGTTGATGGCTGCCAAGAACGAAGGTCAACGGATCGGGCGCCGGGTCCAGATTTCGGCCCATGATCTGCTCAAAGCCACCAACCGCCATACCACGGGCCAGGCCTATGCCACCCTGCGCCGGGCGCTGACCCGTCTGCAGTTCACCCAGATTGAAACCAACATCCACGACGCAGGCGTGGGCGAATGGCGCTCGATCTCCTTCATTACGGATGCGCGTATCGTGAAGGAGGATTCAACAGGCCGGCTGCTGAGTGTTGAGCTTGAGATGGGCGATTGGCTTGTCAAAGCGATTGAGAACAAGAACGTCCTCACCCTGCACAAGGCCTATTTCCAGCTACGCAAACCACTGGAGCGGCGTCTTTATGAGCTGGCGCGCAAACATTGCGGCAAACAAGACGTCTGGCGCATTGGCCTTGATAAGCTGCAACACAAGACCGGCTCGACCTCCACCTCCAAGGAATTCAAGCGCTTGGTCAAAGCGATCTGCAAAGCAGACGAAGAACAATCCCACATGCCAGACTATCGTTTCCGGCTGTTGCACGATGTGCTGGAAGTCGCCCCCAAGCCAGAGTTCCTGGATGCCTACCTTGAGGCCCCTGCCCCTTCGGTGTCAGACAGCGTGCGGCTTTCGCCGGATGCTTATGTGCGCGCCCGTGAAGTGGCCCCCAGCTGGGACGCCTATTTCCTGGAACAGGAATGGCGCATGTGGATGAATGAACCCCCGGTTCACCCCGATAGCGCTTTCGTTGGCTTTTGCAAAAAATGGTACGAACGCAAAGGTGCCGCCCACTAACGCCTCGTCTGGCCGCCTCAGAAGCCAAGGCGCGCCACCCCTCGCTTCATCTTTCCACTACAACTCAAACGCACCGCCTGCACCACCGCACAGCATCTGCGTTCAATCCCCTACTCCTCCTGCGCCTTGAGATACAGCGCCCAGGCTTCCTCAATCAGCACCCCCTGCTGCACCCCGCGCCGTGCTGCTTCATGTGCAATTTCTCTTTGCACATTAGGCATCACCTTGGCGTGCACCTGACCCGTACGCGGGCTGGGCTTGCGCCCGCGTTTCTTCTTCGGTGCCCGCTCCACAAATCCATGTTTTTCAGCTGCTTCATCCACCTTAGCCACAGATTTGGTGCTGGTGTCTTTGGGCCTGCTGCGCAGCTTGTTGGGGTTGAGCGATATGCTGAACGGATTGTCTGACATCCTATGTCTCCCCCGTTAGCCGCTTATAGACCTGCATCGCAAAGGCGCGCGCATTGTCCTTGGCGCCGATCATATTGCCCTGGGGTGGCATGGAATAAAGATCCCCCCAAAGGCAAAAAGGCTTGAGAAAGCCGCCCGCTCCATCAACGGCGGGTCGATCACATCCACGTCCTGTTCTTTGAGAGAGATGGCGATGCCCTTGTGCTGTTTGGATTGGATGGCCTTGGTCATGGTGAAGACCACCGCGTGGGGAATCGTGCGGTCCAAGGCCTCCTCTTCTTCCGCAATCAACTGCAGCGCCCTGCCCCCGATGGTGGCATCCAGCGTTGTGGCCCGCATCGGCGTCAGCACCAGATCCGCCTGGCTGATGGCCCGGCTGACAAGCCGCGAGGCCACGCCTTCCAGATCGACGATCACCAGCTCTCCGTCCCCGTCATGTGCCTTGATGGTGCGCACGATATCGGCCTCTGTCACATCCGACAGGACCGTGATCCCCTTGGGCAAATTTCCGCGATCAGCCCACAGCGTGAGCGAGCGGTTGGGGTCACAATCCAGCAGCGTTACGGGGATGCCGCCATGGGCGAGTTCCGTGCCCAAAAGCACAGCAGTGGTGGATTTTCCGGCCCCGCCCTTGGGGGAGGCCACAACGATTGTAGGCATGCGATTTCCTGCTCTTTTATAGTTACCTGATTTGTTTATTAACCAGATAATCAAAAATATCCAATAAATAAATAAATCCGGTAAGTTAAATTATCCGGTAAGTTTTTACTGAGCCGGTGCAGGGCTATTCCAGCGGCCTGAGCGCTGTTCTGAGCCCGGAAACAAAGCCCTTTGCGCATAAACTTTGTTGCGAATACATCACATCCCAAGCGCGCACTTTTTTAAAATCCTTTAAAAACAAATGCTTAAATTGTTGCCGCCAAAAGGTATATAAATCACTGTACAGGGGTATGTGTTTCGCTATACATTTTGTCTTGTTGAATAGGAATCGACCCATTAGAAGCCTATTCTAGTTGACCCCCGTCAGCACCCGCCGGGCGTAGAATGTCTATTTTGCGCTGGTTCCATAACAGGGAGGTGGATGGGGACAGCATCGACGTTGATGGTGCCACTGATCAGGTGCCGAACATCATTAGAGGAAGAAAGCTATGAGCTTAGATCTATCTGCACTGAGCACCCGCGAGGCGCTTACAGCAGTCTACATCGGTTATTATGACCGCGCAGCCGACGCAGCAGGCATGCAGTTCTGGGAAGCCGTTGTGGCGAACACCAGCCTGGACCTGACCGCGATCACATCTGATTTCGCGTCCCAGTCCGAAACACAGGCTGTGCACCCGTTCTTCGCAGACCCTGACACAGCGTCCGCAAGCACATTCATCACATCTCTTTACCAGAACCTGTTTAACCGCGACCCCGACGCAGAAGGCCTGGCTTTCTGGACAGCCGCACTTGAAGCAGCTGTAGCCGGCGAAGAAGGTGCTCTGTCCGTTGGTGAGATCATCACCGCGATCATTCAGGGTGCAGTTGACGTTGAAGGTGGTACGCAGGACCGCACAACCATCCTGAACAAGATCGAAGTTGGTGTTGCATTCACTGATGCTGCGGAAGCAGCGGGCACAGACTACGATTCCGCGCAGGCAGCGACAGCGAAGTCCATCATCGAAGGCATCACCGAAGACGGTGCAACCGTTACAGCGGCCAAATCTGTAATCGACGATTTCTTCACGCCAGCGCCAGTGCCTGGCGAAGAATACCTGCTGACATCTGCAACAGACGTTTTGACAGGCACCGACAACGCAGACGAGTTCAACGCATACATCCAGCAGAACCCATTTGCTGGTGGCGTATCCAACTCTCTGTCCTCCGCTGACCGTCTGGACGGTGGCGCAGGCGACGACCGTCTCTATGCGGAATTGAGCTATGAATTCCTTGGAACAGATGCTGATTCACCACAACTTGATATTCAGCCACGCTCCCAGAACATCGAAGAAATCGATCTTGAAGCGCGCGATGGTCTTAGCTCAGGTGTTGAAATCGTCGTTGATGCGAAAAACATCACAGACCACGTCGAAATCGGTTCTTACTACTCCGATGGCGATCTGAAGATCGAAAACGTCACAACGCTGACATCCGGTGGCACAGCTCGGAACACATCCGAGATCACTGTTACCATGGATCACACCGACAACTTCAACACAGACGGTGACGCATCCGACCTCGAAGTTCTGTTCGACAACGACTATCTGTTGTCCGGTCAGGAATCCGAAGGCCAAGTGTTCTATCACCTGCTGGACGAAGATGCTGAACTTGCCGGTCTGACTGACCGTCTGAACAACATCGACGTTGACGGTATCCGCTTCAACATCACCAATGCTGACGGCACTGTCACAGCAGTAACGCTGAATGACGCAGCTGCTCAGACAGCAGGTACACACCAGGGTTTCGTGAACGCTCTGCAAGATGCGCTTCAGGCGCTGATCGCCGACGGCACACTGCCAGCGGGTACAACGCTGACCTTGGACCCAACCAACGTTGACGACACATTCCTCGACAATGGTGATCGTTCTGATGATATCCCAGCGATCGTTCTGATCACCGGTGACGGTTCTCAGGTTGAGGCAACAGGCTTCTCCCGTGTCGCTGACGCCATTGGTGAGTATGACGTTTACGGCCGTTTCGGCGAGGTAAACGAAACAGCTGACCAGCCTATCTCTGTGGACATCGACCTGCATAAAGCTGGCCGAGGTGGTGATGGTGGTGATTTGGTTGTTGGTGGTAAGTCCGACAATACTCAGCCTGGTATCGCTGACGGTATCGAAGTGTTCAACATTGACGTGTTGGGTGCCGGTGCCGATGATCCAAATGGCGCACCAGCCAAGCCAAGCAGTGTTGGTACAGTGACATCCACTGGTGGTGAGCTGAAGACAATTGTCATCTCCACAGCCGCTGAATTCGTTGCAGGTTCTTCACATGCTAGCCTCGAAATCCGTGATGGCTTCGAAGAAGACAACGACGGTGACGAAGATGGCGATCTGCAGCTTGTAAATGCAGATGCATTCCTTGGTGATCTGTACCTCGGTACAGGCGACACAATGAATTCTGCTATCGTGAACCTTGACACGCTGACAGCCCAAGGTGGCGGCAACGTAACCTTTGTGGGTGAAGTTGATGGTGAGGAAGTTAACCAGGCCTACAGCTACACCACAGGTGCCGGTGCAGACTCCGTTACGCTGGCGATGGCAGGCGATGCGTTGGATTACGCAGACTCCTCCGTCAACATCTTCACAAACAGTGGTAATGACAGCATTAACGTAAGCTTTGCTTTCGATGATGAAGACCCCAACAACAACCAGCTGAACCAGGCGATCCTGGACAATGTGTCTATCGACGCAGGTGCAGGTGCTGACACGGTTCGTGCAGACGGTGTAGGCGTGGCCAACATCCTGGGCGGTGACGGCGACGATGCCATCTACACAGATGGTGCTGGCACCAAAGCGATCTGGGCGTTCAACTTTGACAACGCACGTGTTGATGCCATCAACACATCCGGTGCGCCTACTTTTGCCGCCGGGTCGACAGCAGATGATCTGCCAGGTACGCCAACAACACTGGCATACATCGGTGGCGCATCCATCACTGTGACCCTGTCAGGTGCTGGTATCGCTGCAGTTGCAGCTGGTGGTGGTTTGATGGCCGATGGTGCACTTGGTGCCATTGCGCTTGACGATGGCTATGAAAGCACTGTGACCATCGACAACTTGATCAACGGCAATGAGTACTATGGTGACGAGCGTGACGTGAACGCCGCCATCATCAACGCCATTGAAAATGATCCGGTTCTGAACGCGCTGTTGTCAGTGTCTGTTGCTTCTAACAATACTCTGACGATCACCTCCAAGACGTCTGGCGTCTTTGACCCAAGCGACCTGCGCATTGATATTGCTCAGGACGATCTGGGTGCGGCGGCCAATTGGAGCGGTGTCGAGGATGAAGCACAGTCTATCTTCAGCGACTCCACCATCACCATCGACGCGCTGACAGGTGCGACCGGTGCAGATGGTGCCGCAGGCAATGGCATTGCGATCGGCACAGCCGCAGCCCAAGCCAACACTTGGTATGATGGTCTGAGCAACGCTTCTGACGCTGCAACAGCTGCTGGTAACCAGGCTGCTGACAACCTGCACACAGCGGGTACTGCTGACGTCACTGAGAACGACAACGTGATCAACGGCGGTGCTGGCGATGATGTGATCGTTCTGTCTACAGATGCGGACGCTACAGGCTTCACGGCAGTCGCGTTGACGTCTTCTGCGAACACACGCTTCATTGACGGTACAAGCAATGAAACAGTTGTGTTGTCAGGTACCAACTTCGGTGACGACACTGTGATGAACTTCACAGATGACGCTGCAGAAGCAGGTGCGGACTTCTTGGACTTCACTGCTTATCTGACAAGCCAAGAGCGCGCGACAGGCTCAACATCGAGCGTATCGGAGCGTACAACAGCAGTGACGCTGAGCGCTGATACAGATGCGACTGCAAACGAGGTGATCATCGCGTCTTATGACGAAGATGATACAGCAGACACCAACACGTTTGAGTCTCTGTCTGCGGCAGATATCGCGGCGTTGTACAACGACGATACAGACATCGACAACTTGGTCGGCACTGCCTTCGAGCAGGATGAAGCCGCTACCGTTGTTGACGGTGCAGGTAAAGCGGTCCTGATGGTCGAAAACGCAAACAACGATGGCGAATACAAAGTGTTCGAACTGACTTGGGACGCGGAAGTAGGCAGCGGTGATGATGACATGACTGTTGTTGAGCTGGGTTCCCTGGACTTCGGTGACAGCCTAGCAGACATCGCTGACGCGACACTGGTTGGTTCCACTGCGCATGCCGCGCTGGACTTCACCTAACTAGCGGTTTCTCCCGGCCATACTTCTGGCCGAGAGGAATACCAAAATCTTCGAAAGCCCCCGATCTGTCGGGGGCTTTCTTTTGTCCCCCCTTTGCACCTCCGCCTCAGCTTCGATATGCACCGAGGCAAAGCAATGAAAGGATCCCCCATGGCCAAAGTGACCATCGACGGCAAAGAATACGACAGTGAGAAGCTCTCCAAGGAAGCACAGGACAACATCCTCAACCTACGCTATTGCGACCAACGCCTGACAGAGCTGCGCCGCGAAGTGGCAATCGCGCAGACCGCGCGCAATGCCTATGCGCAGGCGCTTGCAGGGCAACTGCCCAAGGACGCGTGATTTACCTATGACGCAGCCGGCCTGAGCCTTCGGGCCGGCGCGTGCTTATGACGTTTTCATTTTTCATTTTTCCAGCCCATCAGCCTCAGCAGACCACGCCATATTTTAAGCAAACATCTGCATCTGATTAACTTTTCCGTGAGACCCTCCGGGCCGCGACAATTGCATCAAACCCTGCTGTGGTGTATGACTTTTACCCAATAGACGGTGCCTGAGCAGGCAGTACTGGTGCCGCGCCCCGACAAAATAAGGACGCTCCCCGTATGACACCCCAAACGCCATTGAAGCAGGCCTACGGACGGTTCCGTGCGGTGATCGGCGCGACCATTTTGTTTAGCTTCTTCAGCAACATCCTGATGTTTGTTGGCCCGCTCTACATGCTGCAGATGTATGATCGGGTTCTGGCCAGTCGGAATGAGACGACTCTTATTATGATTAGTGCAATCGCGGTAGCGTTGTTGATGACCTACGGGATGTTGGAATTCATACGCTCCAAGTTGTTGGTGCGCGCAGGCTTGCAGTTTGATGATATGCTCGCCAACCCGGCGTTCAATCGAGCCGTGCGCAATCACCTGGCCTCTCCCAACAGTGGCGCGCAGATGACGCTCAGTGACGTTAACCGCGTGCGAGAGTTCCTGACAGGGCAGGGGATCCTTGCATTCTTTGACGCGCCTTGGGCCCCGCTCTTCCTTGCGTTGATCTATGCCTTCCACCCAATTTTGGGGATTGTGGCGACGGTTGGGGCCGTGATTATCTTTATTCTCGCGCTTCTGAATGAATTCTCGACCCGGGGCCTCTTGCAAGAAGCGGGGCAGGCCAATCAGGGTGCGACGCACTTTCTAAATACCACGATGCAGAACGCGGAGGTGATCCGCGCGCTCGGTATGGAAAAGCAGCTCAACAAACGTTGGGTGAAGCAGCATGATCAGATGCTCGGTGCTCAGGCGAAAGCGAGTGGGCGGGCAGGGGCTGTGATGGCCTCTTCTAAGTTTGTGCGAATGACAATGCAGATCGCTATTCTGGGCACCGGTGCTTACCTCGCGATCCTGCAGGAGATTTCTCCGGGTATCATGATCGCGGCCTCCATCGTGATGGGTCGGGCTGTTGCCCCGGTGGAACAGGCGGTCGGCCAATGGAAAGCCTTCGTGGGCGCGCGTTCAGCACATCAACGTTTGAAGACGGTTTTCGAGGCTTTTGGTGACGAAGAAGAGCGTCTGCAGCTCCCCACGCCTAAGGGCAACATTGCAGTGCAGTCTTTGATTGCAACCGCACCTGGTCCAAGCCCGGTGGTTCGGGCTCCAAACCGGCGCTGTTGAAGGGCATCTCCTTTGCCATCAATCAAGGCGAAGTACTGGCTGTGATCGGGCCATCCGGCTCGGGTAAATCCACCCTCGTACGTCACTTGGTTGGCGCCTCACAGGCGGCATCTGGCACAGTCCGCATCGACGGCGCAGAACTGCAGCATTACGATCCTGAACAGCTTGGCCGTCACATGGGGTACATGCCGCAAGACGTAAAGCTGTTCCGTGGGTCTGTTTCTGAGAATATCTCCCGCTTTGTGGACCAGCCGGAAGACAAGGAAATCATCACAGCAGCCCAGCTCTCTGGGGCGCATGAGATGATCCAGACTTTGGCAGAAGGCTATGACACCGATGTTGGTGATGGAGGCCAGTCGCTCTCGGGCGGTCAGCGTCAGCGTGTGGGCCTTGCCCGCGCGGTGTTCCGGATGCCCAACATCATCGTTCTGGATGAGCCGAATTCCAACCTGGACGCGCACGGCGAACAGGCGCTGGCGAACTGCATTCAAGAGATGAAGAAGATGGGCAAGACCGTCATCATCGTCACTCACAAGGCCAACCTGTTGTCCCTGTCGGACAAGACCTTGATGCTGGTCAACGGCCAGGTAGAGAAGTTTGGCTCAACCCGCGAAATCTTTGCCCAGCAAGCGCAGCAGCAACAGGCTGCGGCCGCGGCCGCGAAAGCCGAGCATGAGAAGAAAGAAGCACCTGCTGCTTCTCCGGCGGTGGTCAGCATGACCGACAAGCCGCGCGTCTGAACCAACCCAATTTTGTGACCTAAGCTCTTCTGAAGGGGCACCTCCCATGGCACTGCAAAAACCAAGTCCGAAACCTGTGGCCCTCGCGGGCTACGTTCTGCTTTTCGTCACCTTTGGCGTCTTTGGCGGCTGGGCTTCTGTGGCCAAGCTCGACAGCGCGGTGGTGGCACCGGGCACCATCGCTCTGGAAGGCAACCGCCGGGTGGTACAACACCTCGAAGGTGGATTGGTCGAAGAGATCCTCGTTGAAGAGGCCATGCAGGTGGAAGAGGGCGATGTGCTCATCCGTCTCAGCAGCATTGAGGCGCGCTCAAACCTGGGCGTTGTCTCCACCCGTCTTGATGTGGCGCGTCTGGTGGAAGCGCGCCTTCTTGCCGAACGTGCACTGGAGGCAGAGGTCAGCTTCCCCGAAGAGGTTGTGACAAACCCTTCTTCGGTTGTGACGGCTGTTCTAGCAGACCAAAAGGATCTTTTCGGTGACCGCCGCCTGATCCTGGAAAGCCAGCAGAACATCCTTAAGGCGCGGGTGGATCAGATCCATGTACAGATCGAAGGGCTGGAGCTGCAGAAATCCGCCTTTGAGCGCCGGATTGAGAACTACACCGAAATGCTCGTGCGGATGCGCACTGGGGCCGAAGGTGGCAACATCGCGGGCAATGTGCTGTCCCAGCGCGAAGATGAGCTGATTGAGATTGAGGCCAACCTCGGTCAGGTAATCTCAGAGATCGCGCAGGCCAATGCCTCTATTGGCGAGACCGAGCTGCAGGTGCTCCAGCTGACGCAGGAATACCGGGAGCGGGCCAGCACGGAGCTGGAACAGATCCGCGCGGAGATCAATGAACTGAGTGAGCGTCGCAAAGTGGCGCAGGATATCCTGAACCGGACAGAAATTCGCGCACCTGGGTCTGGCACCATCCAGGACCTGAAGGTGCATACCATTGGCTCTGTGGTGCGTCCTGGCGATGTGCTGATGGAACTGGTGCCAGAGGATGAAGAGCTGATCATCAACGCCCGCGTGTCACCGATTGACGTTGATAACGTGGGTGCCGGGTTTGAAACGGAAATCCGCTTTAGCGCCTTCAAAGCCAAGCTGACCCCGATCATGCTGGGCTTTGTCGAAACCGTTTCAAGCGATGTCATAACACCGGACAACGCCAATGAATCCCCCTATTACCTGGCGCGGATCACCGTGGATGAGAATGATATCCCCGAAGAAATCCGTGGCCGCCTGACGGCAGGCATGCCTGCGGATGCAGTGATCACCACAGGTGAGCGGACCGTGATCAACTATCTTGCGTCTCCGCTGATGGATGCTGTCCGCACAAGCATGATTGAGGAATAAGAGGGCAGGGGCCAAGCCGCCGCCTTTAGAAAATAAAACCCCCGCATGTTTGATCATGCGGGGGTTATTTTATGCTCTGTCCGCAAAGTCGCCTCGCGCAGCCGTGACTATCACCTGTACGGCGCAGGCACCCCTCAGGATGGCAGCTCCATTTCATACAAGGCGTATGGTTTAAGCGATCAGATCAAACTGCTGGAATTCAGCCCGCAGCCCGATCATGGAGATCACCTGACCCTCATTTGTTTCCCAGCTGAAGGTATAGGTGTCTGCGCCCGTGTTCTGGAACGCGCTTCGGTCGATCATGATGATCTCATTGCCGATGTTGATCACACCCACATCGGTGTCCTTGCCTTGGATGTAATCGATAAAGGCCTGGGCCTGTTCATCAAAGGCACGGTGGTTGGTGGTGCGCTGGTTCACCATCAGATCGGAGAGGGCAAAAACATCCGTGTTGGTCAGATCAAAGCTGGCCAATACCGTGGTCTTGCCCAGCTGGAACTCTTCCATCTCCACCTTGCTGCCCAGAAGGTCAGACATGGTGAGCGTCTCGCTCTCATCCAGTTCCGCGCTGGCCATGGTAATCAGCTTGTCTTGTGCGACAGGGATGGTCTTGGCATCGACATCGGGCGCTTCGGCCAGTTCGGCGTCTTTGCTGTCTTTGCGCACGACCGCCGGTGTCACTTTCTGGGCCACAGTAGTGTCTTCCACCACATCGGCCACTTGCTGGGCGTCTTCATCGCTGAGTAGGGCGGCTTCTTTGCGGGCATTTGGCACCTCTGCCACCTGGGTGTCAGCGCCCAGATCAAGCCCGAGGAATTCGGCCAGCTTGGCAAGCAAGGCGTCAGTGCCTTCACCCGCTATCTGTTCCAGCTCTGGTCCCGCTTCGGTGTCGGCGGCATATTGCGTGAAGCCGATGTTTTTCAGCCCTTCCAGCACCTTGCGCTGGTTGTCGAGCAGCACCGCCTCAGACATGAAACCCATGGCAATGGCGATGGTGGACAGGCCCATCGCATAGGCGTTTTGCTGCATCGCGATGCCCTGATCGCGCATCTGCACCTGCGTGCCTTCAGCGCCGGTCTGCAAAACCTCTTCGCTGAGGTCTTTCAGGCTGTCGTGGCTGACCAGGCTTTCGATGTCGGCGGTGTCCATTTCCACCACCTGATGTTCCAGATCCGCGGAAATCATATCGGTGAAGTCCAGAAGATCATCGCCTGCCAGCGCCTCTTCTTCCTGGATCATCATCACCAGTTCTTCGGACGCCATATAGAGCGTCCAGATCAGCGCAGCCAGCATCGCAGAAGGGTGCAATTGCACCTTACCGCCGCGTTCCAGCTTGACCACGCGGCGCTCTGTATCCTCATCCTCGCCCGTCTGGGTGTAAGAGGGCAGGGCACCGGAGGTGAAATCGTCAATCAGCTCATTAAAGTCCCGGCCGCGCAGGGCGCGCTGTACGTTGGGACTGTCGAGCACATAGGCGCCGTCGATCCGGGCCATATGGATGAAAACATCGCCATTGAGGTGGCAATAGACAAACCATGGATCGCCTTCATCGGTGATGCCGCGCATCGTGTCGACAGGCACACCCGCACCTGTGAGCAATTGGCAAACGCGGAACAGATCCGCGAGTTCCTGGTTGGTCCAGTCTTTCTTGGGGTCTGGCAGGACAGCGGGCATGTTTGCCGCTGGCAGATCGCCCAGGCTGACGACACCATCGTCGCCTTGCTGGAAGGACAGCTTGTGCTCATCCGTCAGGAAATGCGGCTCAGAAGTTGCGCCGTTTTTGGTCCGGAAGGAGAGGATTTTCGCCATGAAGCGCTGCCCCTGATCAATCGTTGTCCGTGCACGTCAAGCGGCACGGTTTCAGTCTATCGCGTCTTGTCCTTGCAATCCAGTTACAGATGCAAAGACGAGATCCTTAAACGGCGGCCTCGGCGTCGTCAAAAAGGATCTGATAGGTCAGGGGTTCGTAGTACTTGAGCAATGTCTTCACAAAGCTCTTAGGCTCCTGACCCAGGGCAACAGCCCACTCCGCATAGCGGTGTGCGGGGATCTTGCCGCGGCCATTCTCCAATTGGGAGATGAACGTGTAGTAATCCAATGACAGCCGGTCTGCGAGATCACGCTGTGACAGCCCTTCGGCTTCACGCAGGGCTTTGAGCCACTGACCAAAGGTTGCGCGCTGTTCGCGGGCTTCTTCCGGTGTCGACTTGTGCAGTTCTGCAAGCATGGGTTTTGCCCTCAAATGGCAGTTTAGGGGTCAGAATCCCGCAAGGATGCGGGGGTGTTCAGTGGTTCACTATACAGCAGAATTTTTCGTGTGGCAAATCAACTTAGCCGGTTTGTTTCCAATCCCAGGTAAATCTTTGTTCACAACCCCGGGATGTTTCCAAAAATGCCTCAAAGCGCGCAAAAAGGGCGCATTGCCCTCGCGCCATGCACAATTGCGGCCTGATTTATCTGGCCTCAGGCGGCTGTGCCGCTCAAAAGATTGACAAAATCTGCGGTCACGTCGTCCCAGCTGCGCAGCTGGGCGGCGGCGATTTTGGCCTCCAACGCTTCTCTGTGGGCAGGATCTGCCACCAGTTTGCGGCAGGCGGCCTCAATGCTGCTCAAAGAATGGGCATCGCAATATTCGACCATATCGCCGCCCACCTCGGGCATGGAAGAATTGTTTGCCACCACACCGGTTTTGCCAAAGGCTAGGCTTTCGCCGATGGGCAGGCCCCAACCTTCATAGAAACTCACCATCGCGGTGAACTGACAGGTCTCATAAAGATAGGCCAGTTCGGTGTCCGTGGGCCTGTCGGCAAACTGGATATAGCCCCCAAGGTTGCCGGTGAAGTGGTTCAACTGGTTGAAATCATCATTGTACCATCCGGGTTTGCCCGCAAAGACCAGCTTGGGCATTTCCAGCGTGGGGTCCTGCGTCAGCCGTTGCCAGGCCAGCGCCAGGCGCCAGATGTTCTTGCGCGATTCCATCGTGCCCACCACCAGCGCAAAGGGGGTTTTGGACAGGTTCAGCACCTCGCGGCGCAGCCCCAGAGACCGGTCAACACGGGCCTTGAACGCGCCATCCGGGCCTTTGGTCTTGCGCACGGTCTTGGGCTCCACAGGCGTGAAGTCCTGCGCCAGCGGCACCGTCTGGATGGGCCGTTCGCGTCCGATCTCTTCCATAAAGGCGGCCAGGTCTTTGGCGGTGTTCTTGGAGTTGGCAAAATAGCTGCTGCAATAGCCCGTGGATGTGGTCAGCCAGCGGTAAAACTCCTGGGCGAAATCGCCCGCGATATGTTCGGGGGTGATGATCGGGATCAGATCATGGATCAGCTGAGAGATTTCCAGACCCTGATTGTCTTGCAAAGACTGGAACGCCTCATCAATCCCGTCGATGGACCAGGTCGCCCCCAAGATCACCAAACGGTCGCCGGGTTGGGCCATCTGAGACACAAGCGTGCGGGGCATATCATAGGATTTGACCGGCGCTGTGTCTGCGGTCTCACCGGATCTGAACCCACGCCATTCCTCTATCGAGGAGCCGTGTTTTTCAAAATGCGCCTTGTTGCCCCGTGCGGCATGCCAGCTGCGGCGGCTGTGGTGGAACCAGTATTTCAAAGGTCTGTTGCGATAGCGGTCCAGGGTCGGGGGTGTGTCATGACGGGACCGCGCGCCTTTGCCAAAGAACACAGCGCTTAGGATGTCGGGATCAAATTCCACCATTTCGGCGATAAAATCAGAAGGGATTGAGACATATTCACGCTTGCCCCGGTCCCAATAGGACAGCTTGACCGCATCCGTGCCATGCCGGTCCACCATGCGCTTGATCACCTCAAAAGAGACCCGCTGGATGCCAGAGACAGAGGTTTCTTTTTCAACATAAAGCACAATGTCGGTGACATCGAAAAAATGGGTCTTCATGGCATCGCTTTCGGCACGGGTGTCTTTGACCGGCTCTTTGACCGGTATTGAGGTGTTTCTCAACCCCTGTAGCGGTGCTAAGAGCGTGCCATGGGCGCGCTTTATTACGACCTTTCTGAACAGTTCCTCGCCTCGGGGCTCAAGTTCAAATACTACGGGATTTCTCGCACCGTAATGGAAGTGGGCTATGAGCTGGCCTGCTCTGGCAAAGACGTGCGCTTTGTCATTTTCTCACCTGCGCATGAGCGGTTTTTTGAGGTCACGCCACGCATTGGTGCGGACAGCCCCACAGGCATTCTGGATCCGGGCCTGCCACCCGAGGCCACGCCCATTCGGATGCGCTATAGCTTTCCAAAACCTAACAAATTTCGCGATCTTACCTATCCGCTGGCGCTGTGGGGCGCGCGCCAGATCAACCTCAAGCGCTGGCGTTCAGTGCCGCCCGGGGTGGTGCGAGAGGTCGATCTGAATGGCCAGACGCTGGTGTCTTTGGGCAGGCCTAAAATCATGGCCGATTACCTGACGGTGCTGGCCCGGACCGGGGTGCGTGTGAAGCTCAATCCGCTCTTGCACGACATGATCCCGATCTACGAATTTGCGCATTCGTCTTCCAAGGTCTTTTCCAACAACTTCACCCACGACAATCACATCGTGATCAAAGGCTCGGAACGGGTTTTGTCCAATTCCGCCTTTACCAAGGCCGAGATTGAGCGGTTTTCTGCCTCTGGCCATTTGCCCCCTGTCCCGCAAGTGATCCCCGTACCGCTAAGCCATGAACTGCGCCCCACCGATGAGCCGATTGAGAAACGCGGACCGGCAGAGCCTTACGTGCTCTGCATCGGGATCCTGACGGGGCGCAAGAACCTTGAATGCGTGATGGAGGCCTATCTGCACCTGCATGAAACGGGCCGGCACCTGCCGCCCTTGGTGTTGGCGGGGGCGCGGCGCAAGCGCACCGATACCTATCTGGACCAGGACAAATTCGAACCCATCCGCAAACATCTGCACATCGTCACCAACCCCAACCAGGCTGAGCTGCGCGTGCTCTATGAAGGCGCGCTGGCGCTGGCGATCCCCTCGCGCATGGAAGGGTGGGGCCTGCCATTGGGCGAGGCTTTGTGGCTGGGCACACCGGGTCTGGCCTCCGCGCAGGCGGCGGCGTTGCGTGAGGTAGGAGGCGATCTGGCGCAGTATTTCGATCCCGATGACCCCAAGGCGCTTGCCGATCTGATTGACCAGCTACAGTCCGACGCAGAAGCCTATGCCGCGCTGAAAGCGCGGATCGCTGCCGCAAAAGACCAGCTGCGCACCTGGCAAGACGTGGCCCAGGGCATCCTGGCCGCGACGGAGACGGCCTGAGGGCACTATCATGAGCATTTGGCCCTTCAAGAAAAACGGCGACCGTCGCCCGCTCTTTTCGCCCACGGACCGCGATAACCTGCAGTGGTTCTGGCATAACTATCTAAAGTCCAAAACGCCCTGGCTCTTTGCCGTCCTCGGCATGGTGATGGTGCAGGGGTTGGTCTATCAGCAGTTTATCTCGCTCACGGAAACCGGCCTGCGGGTGATCTTTGAAAACGGCGATGTGGGCGGGCTGATCCGCGTGTGTTTCATGGTGTTCGGCATCTTTGCCCTCAGGGCGCTGATGTCTTTCCTGGTGCCGCGTGTGTCGATCTGGCTCGCGTCCGATGCGGTGCTCAGGATGCGCCAGGACCTGATTGATCACATGATGATCCTGGATCTGGCCTATTTTGAGCGGACCTCATCAGGCGATATCATCCTACGGTTGGTCAACCAGGCCCAGGATCTTAGCGAATTTGTGGGGCAAACCACCGTGGCTGCCGTGCGCGATGTGGCGACGGTGCTGATTGTCTCGGGCTATCTGATCTACAAATCCCCAATTTTGTTTTTGTCAGCGGTTGCCGTCATGCCGTTTATCCCGCTGATGGTGCGCTATGTTTCAAATAAAATCAAAGTGATCCAGCAGTCCGCAGAAAATGCGATGGGCGCCTATATGACCGGGATTGAGGAGATGTCGAACGGCATGCGCACCGTGAAAATCTCCAACCAGGAACCGGTGGAGCGCCAGCGGCTGTTCAAAGCCACCGGGGACATCAAGGATCTGGCGATCAAGCTGCAAACAGCCCAGGCGCTGATGATGCCCACGGTTGATATCCTTTCGGCTCTTGTGTTCATCCTGATCATTGGCGGCGGCGGCTACATGGCGCTGTCGGATGGGTTCGACATGGATGGTGCCGCGATCGTGGCCTTCATGATCGGCATGGCGCTGATCTTTGATCCGTCCCGCCGGGTGGCTGCATTTTTCGTGAAACTGCAAGCCAGCCTCGTCATCCTTGATGGCGTGCGCAGCCTCTTCCGCGAAGTGCCGTCGATCACCAATGCGCCGGAGGCCACAAAAGAATTCGACGCCAGCGGTGACATCACTTTCGATGGGGTGTTTTTCCAATACGCGGGCAAACCAGCGCTCTTTGAGCACCTGAACCTCACGTTTGAGGGGGGCAAGGTGACGGCCATCGTGGGGGCCACGGGTTCCGGTAAAACCACGATCCTCAGCCTGATGGCGCGGCTTTATGACGTAGACGCAGGTGCGGTGCACATCGGCGGCACGGCCGTAAACCAGCTCGACATCCCCACGCTCAGGCAAAGCTTTTCGGTGGTGGCCCAGGACATCGTGATCTTCAACGCGTCCATCTGGGAGAACATCCGCTATGTGAAGCCCGAGGCCACGGAGGATGAAATCTGGGCGGCTGCCGCCCATGTGGGCATCGACGATCTGATCCGCGAACGCGGCGATGCGCCTTTGGGCCCAAAAGGTGCCCAGCTTTCTGGTGGTCAAAAGCAACGCGTGGCCATCGCGCGGGCGTTCTTGCGCTCAGCGCCGATCCTGCTGCTGGATGAGGCGACCTCAGCACTCGATCAACGCACCGAAGACAAGGTAAAACGCGCCTTGGGGGATCTTTCGCAAGGTAAAACCACGGTGATCGTGGCGCACCGTCTCTCTGCGGTGACCCATGCCGATTGCATCTACGTCCTGGATGACGGGGCCGTGGTGGAGCAGGGCACCCATGCAGAACTCATGGAAATGGGCGGGCTCTATGCGGGCATGTATGGCGCACAGCGTCAGAGCTATGACTAACGCTGAGAAGGCCCACTCCCCCGCGCGTCATCTTTCCAATACAACTTCTGCACCCCGCCTACCGCACGCGGAACAATAGCGTTCTACGCCTTTGGCAGCGGCTCATGGTTCGGCTCTTCCTGAGGGTCCCAGCCATAAAGCTCAAAGGATTTCTCCGTCGAATAGGCCATCGCCCAAAGGCTGAGGCCCTCCACCCAGACATCCACTCGGTCGAACCCTTCTTTGGTCAGCCGCTCACCCAAACTGTCGAGCGTAAAGCCCGTCTCATGCTTCATATAGGTAAGGCCCTTTGCGATGGCATCGGACTGACCATAGATCAGATCCAGCGCCGTCACCGGCCCGGCGGGGCTGGTGTACACCACCTCATTGATCTTGCCTGCCGCGATCAGACGCGCAGCCTGCAGCAGATCCGGCGTGGTGATGAAGGCAAAACCATCGGGTTTCAGCACCCGGCGCCATTCAGAAAGCGCCTGTGTCACCTCATGCGGGCTCACGTGCTCCAAACTGTGCGAACACCAGATCGCATCCATGGAGGCATCCTCCACATCC
This sequence comes from Sulfitobacter sp. GN1-4, assembly GCF_055693825.1. Lineage (NCBI taxonomy): Bacteria > Pseudomonadati > Pseudomonadota > Alphaproteobacteria > Rhodobacterales > Roseobacteraceae > Sulfitobacter > Sulfitobacter sp. GN1-4. The sequence continues at coordinate 38,337 of NZ_JBVFUQ010000004.1, forward strand.
GTGATCTCTGTCATGGAGGCCACGATGTCCGGCTGCATGCGCGGATCAATATCCACGCGCACTTCTGTCCACCCATCGAAAAGCCGTGGCAGGCGTTTGTCGGAGGCGGAACCGGCACCGACATGCAAAAAGGTGCCGGTGGTTTTGGATGTATCAGTCATGAGGATCCTCTGAGAAATATCTATAGGGCGGCAGGGCTAGGCCTTCGTAAGGTGCGCGGTCGCGGTTCAGGTTCCGGTTATAGAAGGGATCGTGCAGCAGCACATCACCCCACCGGCGGCGCAGATTGTTCAGCTCGCGCATCGCGCGGGCACGTTTTTCGGCCAGGATGTTGTCTTGACCGCGTGAGGCGGATTCTGCGTGGATAAGCTTGGCCTGCGGCGACCAAAGCACCGCCTTGCCGCTTTCCCGCATGCGCAGGCAGAAATCCACATCGTTGAAGGTGACGGGGAAGGCGTGGTGATCAAGGCCGCCCAAGGCTTCGTAATCCGCTTTGCGCACGACCATACAGGCGGCTGTCACGCAGGTGTTCTGACGGAAGACGTGGTTGAGGCCAGCATAGCCCATGTCGGCGTCCGACCAGGTGTTCCCGATGTGCGCAGCCCCCCGTCGATGCCGAGGGTCACGCCGCCGTGCTGGACGATGCCGTTGTCCCACAGCAGCTTGGCTCCCACGATCCCCACCCCGGGCATCTGTAGCGCGCGGACGAGTTCGGTGAGCCAGTTGGCGTCGGTGATCTCAACGTCGTTGTTCAGCAGGCAGACCACCTCGCCACTGGCGGCTGCGACGGCGGCGTTATTGATGGCGGAGAAGTTGAAAGGGCCGGGGTAAGGGAGAATCTGGATGCCTTGCGCCCGGCAGTCTTCGAAGTAGGCAAGGGTGTCCTCTTCGTGCGAATTATTGTCGATCACGATGATCTCAAAGTCTGGGTAGTCCGTTAGGCGCTGAATGCTGTCGATCGCGGTTTTCAGAAGGTCAGCGTAGTTGCGCGTGGGGATTAGGACGGAGACCTTGGGGAGAGCTTTAGTTGTTGTCCAAGTGAGTTTTCTGAGCCAATAAAAAGTAGGGAAAAGTGGGTCAATTTTAGCCAAGTTTTTTGCAAAACTGAATGAAAATAGAGACTTAGTGAAATTACCATAATTCACAGGCGCAGCCCCAAATGCAGGTGCTTTCAGCTGATGATAAAGCACCTGGTCGGCATGACCGACCTTTGGATGAGCGTTGTCCAAAAGCTGTGTGGCCAGTTCTTCCAAACTTGCTACGTTGGTTGTTTTCCAAGCCTCTGCCCGTGCGGCGAGCAGGCCAAAGACATAGCCTTGGGAAATGAAGAGGTAGGGATCCCAATCGGGTTTGAACCATGGTTGGAGGATACCATCGACCTCTTGATCGCAGTCAGAATAGGCCACGGGGTAAGTCTTCAGCAGCCTGGCCATATGTACCAAGGCGTTTGGGTGCAATTGATCCCCATCTCGCAGAAAGGCCACGTAGCCTGTATCAGGCCAGGAGAGGCGGTTGATGTCTTCGCCAACTTCGCAAAGCGTCACCGTGGCGTTTTGGGTTTCAACGGATGCGCGTGTGGCTTCCGCAGCATCTGCATTTGGTTCTGGACCATACAGGATCACGGTGAAGGTAGAGGGCACGTCGGGTAGGGGCTTGGCGCCAAAACGGACCTGCCAGGCGGGATAATCGTCGAAGGGTGCAGAGGAAGGCTGCAGGAAGGTGGCGCGCTTCAGCGCCGTGTCGAGGGTAGCAATACTTTGCTGGAGTGCCGGGTGTTCTTGCGCTTGTTCTTCTAGATCCCTGACCAGGGATTGCGGCCCTGTCATCCAAGCGGCGACGGTCACTGGGCTACCGTTCAAGGGCTTACCGTCTTCTGTCTCAACATCCAAGTGATGTGCTTTACCATCGGCGAGGCTTAGTGGCAGGCGCTTTCGGAAAGTTCGGATGAGCGGAGAAGCCTTGGACTGTGCCTCTGTCGGCAATGGTTCATCGGGAATGAATCGTAGCAGTTCTTTTTGACCCTCCCTTACGACGACCTGGCCAGGTGTACCCTCATCGTTTTGGGGGTGGAGCCAGCCGGAGATGCCAAGGCCGCTGTATGCGGTGACTTCACCGGTTAAGATTTTCGTCTGTTTCTGTGCTTCATAGCGTGTTGCGAGATGGAATTCTTCACCTGTGTTTGCGACCCGTACCCAAAATTGGCTCCAATTTTCTGATGCTTGTAAGGGTATGTGGATATCGAACCCGAAACAAACATCATCAGAAGGGATCATGTCTGGGTACTTTCGTCGTAAATCAGGCCGGGCAATATCAGCACGATCGAAAGCAACCGCATACCCATCACAGATCAGTTCTACGATGGGCTTTTGGTTATGATCAGCGGAATTCAAAAGCCAACCGCGTGCGATACCGCGGTTGATCTCCTCGAAGTGACCAAGATAAGTGACGTGCTCTTTCATGCTGTCTTTCACACCATCGCTTCAGTCTGCTGCAAGACAGGATTTGAGTAGATCGAGAATATCTGCGGTGCTTGCCCCTTGCGGAAGAAACTGTGCATCTGGATGATGACGGGTGAGCTCCTCCCGACACCCTCCTGGGAAGCAGATTAGACTGGGAGCCAGCCTGATTGTTCTTCGGAACACAAGGCCTGAAGGGTCATCCTCTTGTCCCAAATCCAATACATAGCGGAAGCCTAGAATTTGGCGCATCTTGTCCAGGTCTTGCTTCTTTAAATCTATGATGGGCATGACATGCCCCGTCCGTGCCAGCACCATGTCATTAATGGTTTTCTCAAAGATGTAGTAGCGGAGGGGTAACTCCTGCGCCGCTGTCAGGCGCGCGAGTGCCAGGAGTTTTTCATACTCTGGGCCGTAAGCGATGTTCCCACCTACCGCGATGCCGAGAACATCATCTTGTGTACCGCACTCTGGCTCTTCTTGAGCGGTGCGGACAGGCGGCAAAGAAGGGACTGGTGCCGTTTCAAATTGGTGGTTCGCCGCCCAATTCTTGCTAAACCCGCTATAGGGCACGGCAACGGAGCGCGCCTCCAACACCTTCCCCTCTGCCGCCCAACACAAGATCTGCGTCGTCAGCAGATGGAGATGATGCACCCCAGTGCAAGGCAAGAAGCTCTGCTTGCAAAGCCTGCATCCCAATGTTCAAATCCGGTGCATGGGCCCAGTGGATCTGGGCCAAGGGCAGCCCTTTGAGATCGGCAATGAGATCAGCGGCATGCACCTCACAGTCGTACTGCAATGCACCAGCTCCGCCGCCTTCGGGGGCTGCCAGGGTGATCTTTTGTGGGCGGTTCGGGTCCACACTGAGAAAGAGCGCTTCGACGCCTTCGGCTTCAAGCTGATCTGCTAGCGGTTCGACAAGCGGGCTTTTGTGCCAATCGCTGGGCGCAATCACAAGCGCTGTGGGGAGCGGGACACGGCTGTGCAGCAGACGTCGATCAAGCCGGTGATAGGCCTCCTTCAACGGCTCTGTCTGCAAAAACCGCCGCATGAGCGCGCCATATTCCGGGTAAAGCTTGTTCACACGGGGCATGTTCTGGCGCACCAGATCAAACTTTTCATTGCCAAAGGAAACTGAGGCCGCATGCGCCACGAAAAGCCCCGGGGCACAGACATTGCGCCATCCGGCCTGGCGGGCGCGCATGCAGAAATCAATCTCTTCACCGTAACCTTTACCAAAGCGGAAAGCGTCCAGAAGGCCAATCTCTTGCAGGCATTTTGCTTTGATGAACATGCAAAAACCCACCGCCGTGGGAATATCAATCGCCGCATCCCCATTGGCCGCCTTGGCGGCAGCGCTCACCGCATTGGTGCCCAGACCAGCGGGCAGGGGGGCTGATTTTTGCCGGCGCGGAAAGCTCACAATCTCACCGTTGTTGGTCAGCGGTGTGACCGTGCCGATATGATCATCGGCATAGGCCACCCGGTGCAGGTGATCGAGCCAGCCATCTGGGACAATCGTATCGGCATTCAGCAGCACCACATCACGGCCAGCGGCCAATGCGCGGCGCAACCCACGGTTCACACTGGCGGTAAAACCAAGGTTCTCCGGGTTCTTGAGGATCGTGAGATTGGGTTCAAACCGATAGCCCTCTAAAAGCGTTTGTAACGCGGGCTCTGGCGGGCGATCGGCAATGAGGGTGACGGACAAAGCCCGCTCCCGCGCCGCAGAAAGTACGGATTTCAAGCAGGCGTCTGTATCTTCAACCCCTTTATAGACGGGGATGATCACCTCAGTGGGTTTCGGCGACGCAGGCTTTTGCACCTGCCTTGCCGCTAGGGGAGGGAGAGCGTAATCTCTCCAAAAGCGGACTGCCTGGCACAAGCGCGGCCTTTGGGCCCATCCGCACCGTGCAAGCCTCCATCCCTTTGCGCCAGGGCAGTTTGAGCACGATGACCTCTTTGCCCGCACTATGGCCAATTTTTACCTGCTGCCTTGTCCATTTATCCTGACCAAACCAATGGAGCGTCACATCTGTCGGATTACCGTCTTTGGGTGGGTTCGGGATCCAGAAATCAATGGTGTTTTTCCCCCGCCAGCAAGCGCCCAAGCAGGGTAAATCAACACCTTCAGCAAGCGCCAGAGTGTCAGAAAGATGGCGAGCCTTCAGCAGAGGCAAGGCTTGTTGGAGCGCTTTGGCAAAGCTGTCCGCATCGCGATCTTTCAACAAAGACAGATAGCTTTGGTACCGCGCGGCGCTGACGGATTTGCTGGATACCTCGTGTTCAAGCGTCTTGAACGCCAGATCGTCAGCGCCAGCTGCCTCAAACGCCCGGACCATCAGCGCGAAGGATTCCGCACGAAGAGGATTCAAACTGCGGGCGGACCACGCTTGCGACACAGCAGTGCGGGCATCGCCTGACTTTAAGGCCGCCAGCGCGCTGCGCACCGCAGCTTCTTCGGCGCGGCCATTGAGCAAAACGCCACTTTGAAACAAGGAAGACGCTGGTGTGAGGGACTTTGCCGCTCCGCCAGTTTGATCCGACTTTTGGTTGGCTCTAACGCTCATCCGGACATGCAAAGCGCCGCAGAGATTCTGCGGCGCTTTGGCATTCTTTCAAGAGGCGACTTATGTCGCGTCGAAGTCGGTGTTACCGGCACCCACGACCTGGATGTAGTCGTATTCTTCGGTACCTTCATCAGATCCAGCGAAGTCGGCAATGATCACATCGCGATCCACGTCGCCCGATTGCAGGAGACCCAGGTAGAATTCGACACCCGCATCATCACCCTCACGGTTCAGGAAGATCTGATAGAGGTTGTTGATGAATTCCTCATCCGACAGACCGCTTGTCGCGCCACCGTCCTCATCAGAGGAGAGGAATGCCGCTGCGATATCTTCGAGGGTCACATTGCCCTGCTCGAAGTTGTCGACCCAGAAGTTGAGGCCAGCGCCATCTGCTTCACGGTCAAAGACCGCTTCGTAGAGACGGGCAACCGCACCAGTTTCCTGATCTTCAACCGCCGCGATGACGGTGCCATCGTCGAACTGTACAAACTCAACGCCGCTGAGCACATCGGTTTCGCCGTTCTCGTCAGTGATTTCGATATCGCCGTCTGCGTTTACAGATACGTTGTAGGAGGAACGACCGCCCTGCACGACTGCGGTGTCAAAGCCTGCGCCGCCTTCGACGCTGTCGTTGCCGCCGCCCAGACCGATGACGTCGTTGCCGACACCGGCATCAACAGAGTCGTCGCCTTCGCCACCAGAAATGGAGTCGTCGCCGGAGGCACCAGTGATGGAGTCGTTACCGTCGCCGCCTTCAACGATAGCGTCTGTGCTTTCGCTGCCGTCGTCTGTGACTGTGATTTCGTCATCACCGCCACCGGAACTGATCACGAAGGACTCATCGCCTTCTTCAGCGGTGTAGTTTATGTTTGTGTCTTCGTCGGAGTTCACGATGACGACGTCAGCGCCATCAGCGTTGTATGTACCGTCGCCGGTGATCTCTACAACGTCGACGCCTTCATCGATGTCTACAGGATCGTCACCCTCAGCATCGACTGTCTCAACGCTAACAGAGCCACCGCTTCCGGAGAGCTCTTCTTCGATCGCATCTTTGATCGCATCAGGCTGATCAGACGAATCGATGTCATCTATAATTTCTTGGTCTGTGACGTCGTAGGCCATGGTACCTAACTCCCCATCTCTCGAACGCTCGCTGCAGACTTACGCCCTAAATGTTTTTAACTCTTTAATTTTGCGCCCACTTTCAGGCGGCAAGATGGAGGTGTCTGCATGTACATCAACTATACTTACCCAGAGCCCCACCAAGTAGTCATCAATACCGCTACCAGAGACAACCTTCGCTTGTCTACCTGTAACCTTGCCTGATTTGGCAAAAACAGCCATAAATTGTAGATCGTACTGGACCGCTGCTGAACCTTCGAGCGCCATCCACAGGGAAGTGATCGGGGCGGATTGCCGGCGAGAACCTACGAAACCGCCTCCGAGGGCAGTTGAGGTCTCTTGTTGATCGCCGAAACTGCAACCGTACTTGATGTTTACATTTTCTTTCTTTTTCAGCCAGTTGATGGCAAATCCTTCGACGCGAGAGCTGCCTTTTTGTGCTCCAAGATAAGCATTTGGGACAACCTTGATGTCGCCTTTCCACTCCACGTGACCTGAGAGGTAAACAAGTGACGATGAGGGTGCTGGTTTTTTGGGCAAATTCTCATTGATACGTTCAACATCAATAACAATGCCAGCATTCGGGACCTCGTCCGGCAACAACAGGTTAACAGTGACAGCTGCTAACCCTCCTTTTACATGCCACAAAGAAATCTGCGATTGATCTGAGAGCAAGATCTGGCCCTTTAATTTCTGGCCAACTGCTTCAACTTCTCCTCCCGCATCAATCGGCACTCCATGCAAGATTGCCAATGGGCTTGGTAACGCTTCGCAAAAGTAACGAATGGCATAATAGCCTGGCTCAAGTTTTAGCACCTTATACTTAGATCTAGAAAGCTCACTCATAGAATACTCCCGTCTGCCACTCCAAACCGCCATCCACTGCGTAGGAAAAGCCTAAAACTTGACTAACACAACCCATGTCAACAAGAACCAACACAAACTACATGAAGCGGTGGACTTCCTTACATCACACGTTACGAATATCTAACGAAATATGTAGGCTGGCATCTATCTTGGAACATTTGAGGTATACCAGTCTGAGCAACTAGGGATGCAACCTTAAGTAGGAGAAAGAAGATCCTTGCCAGCATTAACCCCAAAACATACTTCAACTAGAATAAAGATCCTCAGAGAGGGGATAAATCACCTATCAAGTATTCTTGCAGCTGAAAATGCGAATACAAGAATCACGGAAGCCTCCAAAAGCACGCCTTCAATTCAAACGGCGCTGAATAATCTTCTCAAGAGTAAGAAATCAATACCTACCACAGCACTTGCACCATATGCAGACTTCTTTCCCGGCGTACAAATAGGATACGAAAGCCAAGGCACCGAAATTTGGCCTGTTGTTAGCTTTGACCCTGAACAAACGGGTGAGAAAAGCCTACAGCTGTTTGAACGTTACTCCCCCCGGGTTAGTGTTCACCCAGTTTTCTCGACAAACAAAACATCAGGCTGGATGACACTTGAGGCGAATGTTGCAGAAATCCCAAACTTCGAAAAAGGCTCAATTACCATAAGCCTAATTAGTGAATTTGACTTCGTTGATAAAAGTCAATCACTACATACAAACACTGTTAAGTTGACACTAAGAGGTTCGAACGAAGATCATTCATATGAAGACTTTGACATTGGTTTCTTCCCAGTTACAACTATGCCAAAATTGCACACTATCTCCATAGGGAACTCTCAAGAGGCCCTGAACAGCATCAAAAAATATGAGATATTGAGGGTAATCCTTTGGCTTCCAACATTCGGAAACTACAACTTCAATCTTTTTGACCTTTTTATCGAGATAGAGTGATGCGAATTCTTTTTGTATCAAGTGAAACACCATTGTTCCCTGGAGGGGGCATAGCAACTTATCTCGAATATATGATTTCAGCTTTGGGTGCGCTTGGCCATCAGGTGTTTCTTTTCACCTATAGAAATGAGGACGACTTAGGCACACAACTGATGTTTAGCAATCTTCCATCAGACCAAGTTCACATAGAGTGGCTTTCTGATGAGAAAGTACACAGAACCTTTACTTCGAGGTCACATGATCAATCCGTTTCCTTCTATTTATCAGATAAGATACATCAAAAAATACTTGAATGGGAAATTGATGTAGTTGAGGCAACAGATTGGCAGGCACCGTGCCTTGCTCTCTTCCAAAAAATTCAATCAAAAACTGGTTCTGAAAATTTACTTCTCTCTGTCTATAACCATGGCCTAAGTGAATTCATCTGGGAAGCAGATCAACTAACTACACCCGAATGGGCTCAAGCAAACTTTCTGGCAGAAAGACAACAGTTGCGTTGCGCAGATATTGTCGTCACACCGTCACTCTATTGTCAAACACAGCTCCAAAAGCTGGGTATAACGACAAATTCACAGGTTGTTCGAGAGCCATATGAATTCAGAACTCCTCGATCAAAATTTGAAAAAATTAGAGACCAAATCCAATATATGGGGAGGCTGTCAATTGGAAAAGGGCTAGACAAACTCATTTACGCTGCGAACATTCTGAATTCCATCCATAAAATTAGGCGGATTGAACTTATTGGCAGGATAACATTCACTAATTTTAGACAAGAAGATATTATTGAATATACACGCGCAAGACTACATCCTGAGCTGAAAGATCGAGCAATATTTATTGACTACAAACCGCGCGATATCGCCTTGGAGTTACTTGAACCAGGAGCCATTAGCCCGCACCTCGGATCACATGAAACTTTTTCCTATGCTTGCGTAGAAGGTATAGATGCGGGCCAGGTTCCTCTTGTCCGCCACAATACGCCAATGGTTGAGTTCTTCCCTGATGAACTTAAAAAGTACATCATAGATGCAGAAATGCGTACAGTGAAGGAACTACAGCAAAAACTCGAAATGATCATTAGAGATGCAGACTTGATAATAGATGGTGTTAATGAGCACTGCAGAAGTACACTATCGCCCAATAAAATAGCTAATTCTTTAAGCGAAACCTATCTCGAAGCACATGACAGAAAGCGCGATTGGCGCATGTACTCGTGCGATCAACCACGTATGAAAATTTCCGACATTACAGTGCTTATTCCAGCCTATAAACCCAACCATGAATTTATGGAGACTATTGATAGCATAGCGACGCAGAGTGCTGGAATTCCAAATGTACTGATTTGCGATGATGGCACACCTATAGAAGACAGCACATGGTTTGAGTACCCCAAAGCTCTTATTCCCAATTGCCGAATTATTCATCAACCCAACGCCGGCCTCCTTGCATCCCGTAATGCTCTAATAGACGAATGTGAAACTTCCCTCTCAATATTCCTCGACACTGATGATCTGATAGCGCCAAACATGCTTGAAAACATGCTTGAAGCATGGAACTCAAATAGCATAAATGCTGATGCAATCATCCCACAAAGAAGAAATTTTGGAGAGAGTGACGAACTGATACTAAGGCAGACAATTGGAGACCATGTACATGTTCATGAGAATGACTATAGAATGACGGCACTTATCCGGACAAAAATTCTTAAAGAAATCGGGTTTGATGCCACAAGACGTAACGGTGAAGGCGACGACTGGGTGTTTTGGCTCAATTTCTCCGGCCGAAATTACAAAGCAACGGTGCTTCCAGAAGCAGGCTTCATGTATAGATTTCGGACCGGCTCAATGTCGTGGCCTTGGTCTGACGGTCAAAACGTTGGGACGCAGACAATGATACGAGAAGCTTTACATGATATCCATGAACAAAATCCAGACAAGAGTTTGAACCTAACGAACAATCTATTTGCACAACTTACAAGGCAACACTAAGGGGCAGGCTGATGAGTTCTGAACTCATTTTTATTATAGGGCGTCAGCGTAGCGGGACCACTGTATTCCGAGACCTGCTAATGCGCCATGGTGCTATCAACTGCGATGAAATATTTCATGGAGATCTCTCCAAAGATTTTCGATTTTTTGCCTACGTCAAAGATCGGTTGCAAAACAACCCCAACTTAGCCCATCCAGAAAACTACCGGCGACTATTTCACGAATATATTCAGAAGCTGCGGGAAGACTTCCCAAATAAAAGGCTTGCTATGGACGTAAAGTACTTCGGTCTAAACCTAATTCCTGCACGTGAAGATGTTGACAATCGAAAACCGTTCATCGCCAACTTTATTCGGGAAAGTGATGCAAACGTAGTGCATATAATACGGCAGAATAAACTACGTGTAATAATCTCTGAAGAAATCGCAAAAATGACAGGGCGTTGGAGCTCTGGAAAACCGGAACATCTCGTATCCGACAAACCCAAAGTTCAGCTGAATACTGAGAAAATCGAACGCTCCATTGATAGGCTACTCAAGCAAGATGCTAGAGTACTCGATATGTTCTCTGATAACCCTAATGTGCATATAATGAGGTACCATGGGATGTTTACTGAGCATGGTGAGTTTTCTGCCAAAGTTCAAAGCGTTGCCAAGCGTTTTCTTGACTTAGATTTTGTCGACCCCACTCCTGGAAATCTAAAAATGAATCCGGAGCCACTTTCAGAGTTGATTCTAAACTATGGCGATTTAAAGGAACAGCTTCAGTCGTCAAATCACTACTGGATGCTAAATGATGATAACTGATATATATAATTGTGTTCCTTCATATACATCGTTCTAATCATGTTTGTTCCTAACAGAAAAGTAGGAAACAAACATAGCTAACGGCGTGGCAGATTGTGCAAAGGCAACTATCATCATCAGTAGGATTTCGAAGGAAAACATAGATGGTCGACACCGTTCCGGAACCACCAATTAAACCGTTCTATGAGAAACTTGCGACGGTGAAAATTAGGAAGATAGAAAAAGTACTAAAAAGTAACTATTCTAATCTTAAAAAGATTGATAGCCCTAGTAAGAAAAGTGGCCTGGAAGATCATGCTATTGCACGATATAGATTCACATGTAACCGTTGGATTCCTTGGATTTCTCGGTTTGCAAACGTTCACGATGCAGACGTAGTAGAAATAGGAGCAGGAACTGGCTCTGTTACTTGTGCGTTCGGTCAAATTGCTAAATCAGTCAAGGGGTTTGACATTGATGAGGGGTCTACTCTGGCAGCAGAAGGCCGCGCAAAAGTCCTAGGATTAAGTAATACACAGCATTTTTTTGCATCCCCAAATAAAATTGAGACTAAAGTTAAGGAACTGACAGCTGGGCAAGTAGATATAGTATCCCTTTATGCTACGCTCGAACACCAGACTTATGAGGAACGTCAGAATACGTTAAAGTTATCATGGGATATCTTAAAGCCAGGTGGCATTCTTGTCGTTGGTCAAACGCCAAATCTTCTTACGTACTTCCATAGGCATACCTCGCAGGTTCCCTTTTTTGATATGCTTCCAGATGAAGTTAAGATGCTATACCTCGAACGGCTCAAACCGAGCACGTTTCGAAATAAGATGATTGAAATGAGAGAAAACCCTGATATTGATGAAAAATTGTCATTAACGCGTTGGGGAAGGGGCGTAAGTTACCATGATTTTGAAATCGCATTGGGGGACTTGAATAGAATTACAGTTGGATATGGGTTTGAACCTGAAATTCTGGCATATAACCCACTACGCTATGAAGAAGAGCTCTTAAAGTCATTTTTTCTGGAGTGGAAACTCGATATTCCAATAGCATTTTCTAGAAGTTGGCTAACCCTCGTACTACGTAAGCCATCTGCCCGCTCATCAGCCGAACCTATCCAGTTTGACCAAAGCTTCTTGCGACCCAAGTTTGCCAATCTGGGGTTCTGAGAGAAGGTTATTGCGCTTGACGACAAGAGCACAGAAATAGGTTGAAGATGGCACAGATTGCTATCATCTCCCCGGATCTACCCGGGATCGTTAAAAACGGGGGTATTGGAACAGCTTGCTATCATCAAGCCGCCCTTCTAGCCTCAGCACAACATTCAGTTACAGTGGTGTTTGTTGGGTTAGCCGAACAAATAGATTTAGAGCATATTCCTAGAGCAAAAGAGATTTTTTCTAATATCGGAGCCAAGTTTGTTGCTCTACTTTGCGATCCATCAAAGGTCGGTCAGCGTCAAACTACTGTTTTTCCTGAACATCCCAACATGGTCATGGCGATCGAAGTAGATCATTGGCTGCGAGAGCACAAATTTGATTTGGCCCTAATAGTGGACTGGAAAGGGCTCGCATTCTCAGCAGTGGAAGCGCGGCGCGCAGGTGTAGCCCATAGGTCTATGCCGATTGTGATTGTAGCACACAGCTCGACGCTCTGGCATGTCCTAGGCCAACACGAGCCGCCTGGGGAATGGCATCCAAATCTTCTAACCTATGCACTGGAGCGTCGAGCAATTTCTGGAGCAGATGCGCTTATCAGTCCATCAGCATATATGATCAGTTGGCTTAGAGGTATGGGGTGGGATTTACCCAAGCGGGTTACTGTACTCGCTAACCCATTCGTCACAACACAACCGATACGAAAAAATAGAAATTATGGAGATATACTACCAATTGATGAGATTGTCTTCTTTGGTCGTTTAGAGAGGCGAAAGGGCCTTGAGTTATTCTTGAGAGGGCTTAGTCAGAGCAGTAATTTGGCTTCCCAAGCTCGAGTGACGTTTCTTGGCAAACCTGGCATGGTTGGCCCCAAAAACGGTTTAGAGGAAATTCTGACTACCGTTTCTTCTAACTTGGAGGTCAAAGTTATTTCAGATCTTAGCGCACAGGAAGCTCTGGAGTATCTTGTAGTACCGGGAAGGCTGGCTGTTATGCCTTCTTTGAGCGACAATTCACCTTACACCATTGTCGAATGTTTGAGATACGGAATTCCGTTCATAGCAAGTTCCGTTGGAGGTATTAGTGAGTTAATACATGAAGATCATAGGGAAAAATGCTTATTTGACATCAAGCCTGACGCGCTAGCTAAGACAATTAATAAGTGTTTAGATGAAGGTCAGATTTTGGCTCGGCCAGCTGTTTCAGCCGATACGTTGAACCAAGATTGGATTACTGAGGTCGAAGATTTATTGCACCCTAAGTCTTCAAGCTACAAACGCGGATTACCATTTATATCAGTATGTCTGACGCATTTTGAGAGACCGCAACTTCTAGTACAGGCTGTCAGATCTCTTGAGTCTCAAACATATTGTGATTTCGAAGTCATTCTTGTCGACGACGGTAGCAAGAGTGAAGCTGCGAAACAAACTTTGGATGATTTAGAAGATTTATTTGAAAATCGTCGTTGGAAAATTATCCGAACAGAAAATAACTATCTTGGCGCAGCTCGAAATCGTGCCGCAACAGAAGCAAAAGGTGATTATCTTCTATTTATGGACGACGACAACGTTTCGCGTCCAGAGGAACTTTCAGTTTTAGCTGAAGCTGCTTCTCGAACTGACGTTGATCTGATTACATGCGGATTCGAGGTTTTTCAAGGCTTGGATACCCCCACAAAGAAAACCGAAATTTCTGAGCGCTATGTACCAATAGCTGGTTCGTTGGGGTTCTCTCTATTCAACAATGTCATAGGGGATGCAAATGCCTTAGTAAAAAAGGAGGCTTTTGATTCACTAGGGGGTTCACAGAGCATTACGGCATTGGGTATGAAGACTTAGAGTTGTTCACAAAATTTATTCTTAATGGGCTGAGTGTTCTGGCAGTTCCAGACCCACTATTCTATTATCGTCGCTCTGGCGACTCAATGCTTTCTACTTCCTCAATTGATGCCAACCGCACCCGCCAACTAGCAGCTTTCGCTGGTTCCATCTCACCAGATCTTCTTGAAATCGTCTACCTTGCGGAAGGGCGTGTAAGTCGTTCAGGACATTATTCTGACCCAATTAATTATATGAGTCTTTCTGATCCACTATTACCAAAAACATGGTTAGCAAAGCCGGATAGTGACCCAAGTGCGTCAGAAACATTAGTGCATGCAGTTCGTGTAGCCGCACTTAATGATCAAGGTACCGCAGCAAGATCCTTACTAAGCCACCTAGATAGTAAAACTAGCTTTGGTGACATGCAGGAGTTGGAAGCACTTCGTCTTTTGACTTCACTACCAGATATGACAGCAGAAGACGGCAGAAAGCTAGCTACCTCAATTGGTGAGGTAAATCCCGATGAGCCTATGGGTCAGGCGCAGCTATCTGTAATTCGAACAATGTTATTTCGAGGTGTACAGATAAGAATTGATGAAGAAGCGAGCGCGAACCTGGAAATAGCTTTGCTAAAGGCAGTAAGTGCATTGAACGAGCATGACTTCGATGCGGCTCAAAAGATGTTAGTCAAGTCACTATGTGGCGGGGCAGAGGAATATCTTGCAGATCGCCCTGATGTTGCAAAGTCTCTCGATAGGGCGGACAAGGGTTATTTATTAGGTGCTCTTTTACACTTTTTGCGCTTTGGTCAACGGGAAGGCATGCGCTGGCCGGGAGGTGAACGTGTTGCGCGTGTGATTTTAGCAGTGAAATATGATATATATGAACGTTGGCGCGCATATCCTAATTCCATAGTTGAGCATTTATCTACCTTGTTTCTGGATCCCCAGGACATTATCCATGTGCTGGAAGCTTACCCTGGCAGAACGAATTTGAAAGATGTTCTGAGGGTTGCAGTATGTGGAAGCTCATCCAGTCTAAATGAACATGAAAATATCAAAATAGATAGAAAGTTTAGAGAGATATTGGGATCTGATTATCTAAATAATATCGAGAAGACATTTAGTGTTGAGGATAGCCTCTTTGCTCTTACTAAGTTTGTGGAAGAAGACCTAAGGGACATCAAGAATAAGAGTCTCGAAGAAGCGTATTTAGATCGCTATCCGGATGTGGGTGAAGCGGTCAGGATGGGTTACTTTTCTAGTGGTCGCGAACACTTTGATAAACATGGATATTTTGAAGGTCGCTATTGGGAAGTCGGCTAGTTTCTTGACCCCAAAATGAATTAACTTTATAGCCGTCTGAAGTGGTCCCAGAAAACTGGACAGTCAGCTAAGGTGTATCCCAGACCTTTGAAGGGATACGAGAATGGCGAAGCGCCGGAATTTTACAGATCAGTTTAAGGCCAAGGTGGCATTGGAAGCGCTGCGTGGCGATAAAACCGTGCAGGAGATCGCAGCGAAGCATCAGCTGCATCCAAATCAGGTCAGCACTTGGAAGCGGCAGGCGATTGATGGGATGGCCGATGTGTTTTCAGGCGGTAAGCAAAGCGGCCCGACAGAAGCAGAGGTCAAAGAGTTGCATGCCAAGATCGGGAGGCTGGCGGTCGAGAACGATTTTTTGTCGGAAGGGCTCAAAAGGTGAGCCCGGCAAAGAAGCGTTCGATGATCCAGCGGGATCACCCCGATCTGAGTATCAGTCAGCAATGCAAGCTGGTGCAGCTGTCGCGGTCCGCGTTCTACTACATCCCGGTCGGGATTGATGCGGATACGCTGGCCATTATGAAAGAGATTGACCGCGTGTTTACCAAATACCCGTTCTTCGGGTCGCGCCAGATCACGGCCTATCTGCGGAGAGAGGGCACAATTGTCGGGCGTCATCGCGTCAGGCGATTGATGGCCAAGATGGGCCTTGAGGCGATTTACAAGCGGCCTAGAACAAGCCAGCCGCATCCACAGCACCAGGTCTATCCGTATCTGCTGCGGAAGATGCAGATTGACCGCCCAAACCAAGTCTGGTGCGCCGACATTACCTTTGTGCCGGTCAAGAACGGGTTCTTGTATTTGGTCGCAATCATGGATTGGGCCACGCGCAAGGTTTTGAGCTGGCGACTGAGCAACACCATGCACGCAGACTTCTGTCTGGAGGCTTTGCAGGAGGCAATCGCCAAATACGGCCCGCCCGAGATATGCAACACGGATCAAGGATCGCAGTTCACCGGATCGGCGTGGATCACGACGCTGACCGCAGCAGCCGTGCGCATCTCGATGGATGGGCGGGGCCGGTACCTCGACAACATCTTCATCGAACGGCTGTGGCGGAGCCTGAAGCAGGAGGCGATCTATCTCGAAGAGATCCGCGACGGCTTCGAGGCTCGACGCGTCATCAAGAACTGGATGGCATTCTACAACACCGAGCGGCCCCATTCCGCGCTTGATCGGCAAACGCCCGACGATGCATACTGGACCGGCTTGGAAGAGCAAAAGGCAGCATGATACCTAAACCCGATACACCTTAGAAACGCTGCAAAACTGTCCGAAAAGATGGGACCACTTCACAAAAATTTGAGAAAGCTCACGGCCACACCGCAAAGATCAACTACCAACTTGTGCGAGTGCATGCCGAGTGTGGACTTTCAAATTTCTTTGCTGCAACATCACGTCAACGTTAGTATCGCAAGCGCCGCACTCCGGAGCGGTGCATAATTTTCATAGGTACTTTCATAGGTTGCCAATGTCAAAATCGAGTTCTCCGTATAGCGGACTGCCAGCTAAGGCTTTTTGGTCGAAAACTGCGGCTTCAAGAGACGCGTCCACCATTGATGGCTTTTATGTCCCGAAATTTGGTGTTCTGCGAAGTGATCAAATCGCGACTGCTGGGTCATGCTTCGCCCAGCATGTAGGTCGAGCCTTAAGTGATGCCGGTTACAAGGTTATCGACGAAGAGCCGCTACCTCCTATTATTCCTCGAACTATTGCTCAAAGATATGGGTATGGAATGTATTCAGGCCGATATGGAAATATTTATACAGTCAGGCAGCTCCGCCAGCTCCTGAAAGAAGCATTCTTCGAGGATTATCCAATTGAACGAGTTTGGGAATGTGGTGGGCGGTTCTTTGACGCTCAAAGGCCAAATGTTGAACCGGGGGGTCTTGATAGTCCCGAGCAAGTCTTAAAGCACCGAGAATTTCACCTTTCACGCGTCCGTAGAATATTTGAAAATGTCAACTTATTTGTGTTTACATTTGGTCTTACAGAGGCTTGGTGTACGTCGGACGGTGAAGTTGTTTTTCCAACGGCACCGGGAACTCTTGCCGGAACTTTTGATTCCAAAAGATATTCGTTTCGTAATTTTCGCTTCTCGGAAATTCGCCAGGATTTTGAAGATGTACGGAATATTGTCCGGCAGTTGCGTCCGAATGTAAGATTTCTTGTTACTGTATCGCCTGTGCCGTTAACTGCGACGGCCACTTCGCAACACGTTGAAGTGGCGACTAGTCGTTCCAAGGCCACGTTACGCGCAGTATGTGCAGAACTTTATGAGGATTTTGATGACGTCGATTACTATCCTTCCTATGAGATCATTACAGCACAGGCTGCACGCGCGGGCTTCTTCCACCAGAACATGCGTACTGTCCGCGACGAAGGTGTAGCGGTTGCAATGAAAGGCTTTCTATCGGCACAAGAACTTACCATGTCAGACTTAGCGGAACCCACGGTCGTTGAACACACACCGACGGGAGTGGAAGCTGCAGATCAAGATGTCGTATGTGAAGAAGCGCTGCTTGAGGGGTTTGCTCCAAAATGAAGATTGGGATGATTGGAACGTCGCACACTGCCTGCATAAAGGCTGGCTTTGATATGGTGTCTGATGACCTCGGGGACGCCATATCAGTAGAGTTCTTTGCAGTAGGTGGAAACTATTTTAATTGCTTTGAACAAGAAAGCGATGGCGTATTGCGGGCCGTCAAAGGGTTGGATGTCGATTGTGACAAGGCCAGAACACAAGCTATGAACATCAATGGAAAAGCGGAGATAGATCTTAGTGATTTCGACGTTATTTGTGTGGTTGGAGCTCAGACTGGTATTGATGCTGTTTCACGGTTGATGGCTCAGGTAGACGTTGGCGACGCGCCCTCTGGCGAATTCGACGCGATTTCTCTTATTTCCTCTAATACATTTGCAGGAATTCAATCGGATCTGATCAAAGATTCTCTTCAAAAATGGATGCTTTTGGAGCAGGAAGGTCAGCAACATTTTCTGATGCCATCACCTTTTCCTTTCGAAAAATTTCTTGATCCAAGCGTAGGTGGAAAGCTTGGTCAACGTACAAAAAGCAGGCTGGAGAACAGTTCCGAGTTCGCACCGAATATTCTACATTATTTCAAGAAGATGCGTTCAGTATTTTTCGAAGAAAAACATGTTCGGCTGCTTAGCCAACCCGAAGAAACAGTCTCAGAATTTAAAGTTTTGTCTAAGAATACGTTTTGTCGTGGCGCTCCTAGACTTGGAGGAAAGGCACAGCCTGCCGAAGATTTTACGCATGGTAATGCGGACTATGGCGCTATATTTTGGATGAACTTTGAAAAAGCTATTGGGAGGCCATTGACCAGTTCGGGACCGTCCACGTGACCGCGCCGGACAGCAACAGCGGCCCACTATTCTATTACTGTCGCTCTGGCGGCTCGATTCTTTCTACTTCCTCAGTTTATGCTAACCGTACCCGTCAGCTAGCGGCTTGCGCTGATTCTAGCTTCTAGATAACATCTTTGTTGATATGTTAGGTCATCATAGTTGATCGTCTTTGTGGCACCGGTATTGACCTGCTCCCCTAGAACTGGGCCATTACATTGGCCGTGAGAGGGGGATTGGGCATGGCGAGTAAGCGACATTCAGACGAAGACATCTTGAAGCTGCTGCGTGAGATTGAGCTGAAGCTGACGACTGGTGATAATGTGGCATAGACGTGTCGGAGCGTCGTGACAATCTCTTCAGGCTTAGGTCGCTTGTTTGCCATGGTCTTCCTCCGTTTTCCTAAACATAGCGGAGGACCACTTCAAAGGGGGAAGACCAGCTAGCCATCATCAGGCTGGCGACGCAATACGGCCGATATGGCTATCGTAAGATCACCGAGTTGCTTCACATCGAAGATCAGCAGACAGCAAATCGTAGCCTACGTCGGTGTCCGAAATTCGAGGGGTAGCTCACTTCTCAATGCGGAGTGGTTCACGACGACCAAACAAGCTCAGATCGTCATCAATCACTGGATCAGGCAGTACAATCACACCCGGCCGCATCAGGCACTCAACATGCGCCCGCCCGTTTCCGAAACCCTATTAGAGAAACCCCTCATCAGTGGCGCGGAAACAGGGGGCTAGACACTCTATGGTCAGGCGGTGGCTGCCGCCCAGAGCAATCTAGGTCAGTGGCGAGGGGCGCAGTCAGAAGCTGGCAATTCTGTTGCTGACCCAATCACAGCGCCGATCCCAAAAGAAATCACGCCGTTTTTCGTAGTCGTTGCCCATCCGGGCCCGAGCATCGGTGACAATACGCTGCGCTGCGTCCTTCCGCCCGATTTCAGCGATCATAATCGCGCGAACGAGTTGCAAGTAGCGATCATTGAAAGCGTCATCGGCAAAAGCCTCGATCAGGCGATCGACCCGCGAAAGCCGCGCCTCAGGGGTAAGATCTTCGTAGCGTCCCGCTTCCCGCATTTTTTCCGGAGGGATCGGGCTGGTCAGGCGGAACAGAGCACTGTCGTCGGCGCGTGGCTCAATTATCTCGAAGTGATCAATCAGCTCACCCATGGTCGTATGCACCCACGGGTTGCCATGATGATGGAAGTCTTGATTCACCATCAAACCAGTCCCCACAGGCAGGGCAGTGAAGAAGACTTCGTTCACTACGCGGTTCAGGCTTGGGGTTTTCGCAATGTCCACAAAGACGAGGTCAAAGAGACCACCGTCCCAGACGGCATGATCAAAGTCGCATTTGTGGATCTCGATTGTCGAGGACACCTCAGAGGTCTGCGCCTCGAAAAGATGCATGAAACTGCTGCCGTCCTCAAAATTCGGATCGATTTTGGAGCGGATCAATTCGCCCACATTACCGAACTTGGCTTCGAAGATGTCGTAGCAATGCAGGTGAGGCTTGCCGTCCCAAGCCAGGTTATCCATCATTCC
>NZ_JBVFUQ010000005.1:0-134179 GCF_055693825.1 Sulfitobacter sp. GN1-4
AATTTCGATCTTGTCCATCAGTTTTCCCCGGAAGTTATTTCGAATTTGGAAGCAGTCTGAAACCTCAACCTTGGTTGAGGTCAAGCCGGCGACAAAGACAATTTTGCGGTTCTGAGAAGCGACCCCACACGTTCTTCGATCACCTCACAGAGCAACCGCCAATCGCTAGTTGGACGCTATTATGGCCGAGCCGCCCAACAAAAATGTGCCACCAGTATAGCCCATTCGCTTGCGCGCGCGCAGGCTCTGAAATGCTGTGCGGGCTTGCGCCGCCAATAGCGCATAGGCAGCAAGCACGATCAACACAATCGATGTAGAGGTGGCCATCAGTATGAGGAACTGTGGCGTCAGTGGGAATGCAGGATTCATGAACTGCGCGAGAAAGGCCACGTAGAACAGGATCGCCTTTGGGTTCAGAATACCTGTCAGGAATCCAGCCCTCAAACTTGCAACACGGATCGCCGATGTTGCGCACGGGGTCAGATCGGCTTCGACCATCCGGCGCGCTGCGAGAATTTGAGATAGGCCCAACCACGCCATATAGGCCACGCCTGCCCATTTTAAGACAAGATAGATACCGCTGGATGCCGCCAAGAGCGTCCCAAGCCCGACATAGGCAATCGTCATCATGACAATACCTCCCAGCAAATCTCCGGCAATGCAGTAAAACCCTGCACCAACGCCACGGGAAAGCGACTTACCGATCACCATAAAGACGCTCGGCCCTGGGATCAGCGAAAGCAGCGTGAACGCCGCTACATATGCTAACCAAACCTCAATACTCATCGCGATTGCCTCCTGCCGATGCGCTTTACAGTGCGCGCCCGCGTCCGACGGCGCAACTGGAAACCGGACATTGGTGCAGGGTGCAGCAATAAGTAATAGTGGGCTCAAACAAGTCATCTGACAGTTCCTGTCAGATTCTCGTCGCTGGTTTGGAAGCTGAAAATCGGCTGCGTGGAATTTGCAGCCGTTCGCAGCTGAGTGTCTTATGTTTTCTTCGCGAACATTCTGGAAAGATGTTCTCCTCTAGAAAAGCCGCTTGGAAGGGTTGCGTTTAATCTTCTGACGGCCTGACACGCTCGAACTCGATGACCTGAACTATGCTAGATAGCTCAATGTTCGGGTAATGCTCTTTCATACTTTCGAGCATGATATCATCTGGCCAATCTTCAGCTCTTCCGACGAATGATGCTGCGTCCGAAAGTAGCATATCCGTGCAACGCACCGCTATCACAGTGATGCACTGATCTGGATCATCGTCGTTAACAAACTTTAGAGGCCCGGGGCTGATCCGGCCTTCTTGCCAACGGATCGTCGCCATCTTTGTGCCATCGACGATGGACGAAAATAGCCGAGCTACTGAACCGAGAGTCTGGACGTCTTGAGTCATCCCAAGACGGTACATATGGCCCGTTCTGATGACAATAAGATGGCAGCCATATTTGGGTAATTCGACGAAAGGTAACCGGGGGCGGCGATGCACTGGCTTGTTCGTTTCAGTTGGCGAGTCCAAAGTGCTGCCGTTCATCCAAGTCGCAGCAACTGTCAAAATGGGCTCTTCCGGAACCTTCGCTGTGTAATCTACAAACGGCAAGCCTAGGATGAACCGCCTTTCGCTGCACCACGTATGAACTGGCAAGGTGCGGACCCCTAATTTAACATAAGATTGATTATGCGTTATGTCAGTATTGCTGACGCTTTCTGCTCTCCCCCGCCCTCACTCAGGTTCGGCCCTTAGCGGACCTTAAGTCCGGTGATGGAGTTCTGCGACTTCAGCCCCGTTTGCAGACATTCACGGTGTAGCACTACCGGCGAGGTGAGCGCTCAAAGCCCCAACCCACGGACGAACATGTCCACCGCTTCCTGTCGCATGGCGGCATGGCGCTTCGATGGAATACTAAACAACCCTTTGTGAAGGATCATTCCATCTATCAGACTGGCGAGGACGCGACCTAACTTCTTGGCATCCGCATCGCTACGGATTTGGCTAGCAATCTGTAGGTGCTTGATCTGACCCGTGTAGTGATCTCCCAATCGATCAAAGAAGCTCGCAACTTTTGCACTGAACGCATCTGACGCGAAGCTAGGACCAAAGACTTCGAAGAAAACGCGGATGAACTTCGCATGGTCATCTGGAACATTCATAGTCTGAGACAAGCCTTTGGCAAAGCCGTCGAGCGTTTCCGGCATCTTCTCTCGAAAAAACCGGTCCTCCATGCCTTTGAAGTGTCGATCGACCATAGAGATCGCAATCGCCTCCTTGTTCTCAAAATACAGGTAGGAGTCCCCTTCCCTAGCCCTGCGGCCTCGGCAACATCGGCAATAGTGGCGGCATGATAGCCCTTCTTTGAATACACTTGCATCGCAGCATCAAGGATCCCGTGCTGCATTTCTTCACGGTCAACGACCTTCGGCATCTTCCTACCTCAACTTCGGTTTTCGCGGTTCTGGCATATTTATGACTGGACGTCCAGTCATTCAAGATGTACATGACTGACCAGCCAGTCATAAAAGATTCGGAGATATGAGATGGAACTCACAGCCGAGAGAGACACGAAACAATCTATGATGCGCGGTTTCCGACGCACCTGTCCGAGATGCGGCAAAGGCCATATGTTTGATGGCTACCTGTCGGTGGCGAAGACATGTGATGTTTGCGGACTGGACCTCACACCGCAACGCGCAGATGACGGTCCGGCCTATCTGACGATTGTGATCGTCGGCCATCTGCTCGTGCCGCTCCTTGTTCCGGCTTACACGCTTTGGGATCTGCATCCGGCGTTGATGGCAACGCTATTTTCTGCGCTTGCCGTGGCCCTCTCCCTTTACCTTCTGCCCCGCCTCAAGGGTGCATTGATTGGCTTTCAATGGGCCAAGAAGATGCACGGCTTCTAGATTTTTTGACCGAACGTCCAGTCACTTATGGAGAAAACCATGACCTACTTTGACCAAACGCAACCGACGAACCCTTCCAGCAAGATTGCATGGGACTATTCTGGTCCGACTGACCCACTCGTCGGCAGCGGCGCGACGTCTGCAGAACGTCTGATGGGCTACGGCGGTGCCGGAATCGTCACAGCCCTCCTCATCTGGCTATCCTACACGAGCGGTGTTCCGGCGACCTCTGGCTGGCAATGGGCCGTCTTGGTCTTCTTTGCCTATGACATTGGCGGCGGCGCAGTCGCGAACATGCTGAACTCCTGCAAGCGCTTCTACCACACGCCAGCCAAACCGGGTGAAGGTGCCTTCATTCGTGCCACCAAAAACGTCCGGGTGTTCACTGCAATCCATGTGCACCCAATCATAGCAGCGGCTCTGCTTGGCGGATCAGTGGGCAACGCGGTCGCCTGGTATGTGGTTTTGCAGGTTTCTGTTGGGTTGGTTCTCGCGGCCCCACTCTACCTTCGCAGACCGCTAGCCACGTTGCTGACGGTGCTGGCTGTCATCGCCGCGTCGTCGCTGCTTCCCCTTGGTGCTGGTCTCGAATGGTTCATCCCTTGTCTCTTCATCAAGATGGTGATGGGCCACGCCGTTCCGGAAGAACCTTACGCACCCTCACAATCCTGACCAGCCCATCTGACATAAGGAGTAGTTCCATGTCCAAACGAATTTACGTCCTCAACGGACACCCTGGCGAGACTTCACTCTCCCGTAGTCTGACGCTCGCTTATGCTGAAGCCGCGCAAAGCGCCGGTCACGAAGTCCGCATCACACATCTCCATGATCTGTCCTTTGATAGTGATTTTGGCAAAGGTGGTTACCGGCACACCAAGCCACTAGAACCGGCCCTGGATCAGGTCTTGGAAGACCTCGTCTGGAGCGAACATGTTGTCCTCGCAACGCCCATGTGGTGGGGCGGCATCCCAGCCAAACTCAAAGGTCTGTTTGATCGGGTTCTGCTTCCAGGACGCACGTTCGATACCCGGAGGAAGAGCTTTGGACTACCAACTCCTATGCTCAGCGGCCGAACAGCGCGGGTCCTTCTGACCTCGGACACGAAAAGCTGGTTGCTGCGGTTCGTCTATCACAACGCAATCCTCAATCAGTTGCGCTGTCAGATCTTCAGTTTCATTGGGATCAAGCCGACGCGCTTCACACAGTTTGCCGATGCGAGCCACCCGAGCGAACGCACCATTAACCGATGGCTTTCGGATGTCCGTACTCTCGGTACCAAGGCCGCATAGCCCTCAATAGATTTTGAAAGGAATAGACAGATGAGTATCAGGACCGTTCTTGTTGCAGGTGCCACCGGATACCTCGGTCGCCATGTCGTAACGCAATACATGTCCATGGGTTGGCACGTGCGTGCCTTGGTGCGAAATGCTGACGCGGCGCGCGAATCTGGGCTCGACGCCACGGAACTGTTTGAGGGTGAGGCCACCAATCCGCTCACACTTTGCGGCGCGATGGATGGCGTCAATCTGGTCATCTCAACCCTTGGCATTACACGGCAGCGAGATGGGCTCTCCTATTGGGATGTCGACTATCAAGCCAACGCCAATCTGCTCACCGATGCGCTTGCCGCAAAGGTCGAACGTTTCGCCTATGTCCATGTTCTGAATGCACACAAAATGCAGAACATCCCGCTGGTCGCAGCCAAACAGGCCTTTGCCGACCGTCTACAAGCCTCTCCGATTAAGTCGACGGTGATTGCCCCCTCGGGCTTCTTCTCGGACATGGGCGACTTTCTAAACATGGCAAAGACCGGCCATGTCTTTCTGTTTGGCTCCGGCAATCTCGAACTCAACCCGATTGATGGCGCGGACCTTGCAGAAGCTATTGCCAGCGCGATCTGGGATGGCCGTGACTATGTGCCAGTGGGCGGTCCCGAAACGCTGACCCAGAACGGGCTCGCTGAGGCGGCCTTCACAGCGCTCGGAAAACCCGCAAAGATCACACACCTGCCAGACATCTTTCGGCGCGGTGCGCTCAAGGTGCTGCCGTATGTGACGCCGTCGGCGGTGCACGGACCTGCGCTGTTCTTCCTGTCAGCTCTTGGCATGAACATGGTCGGCGAGCCCCATGGATCAAAGCGCGTCTCAGAGCATTTTGCGGATCTCGTACGTTCGCAGCGGAATGAGCTAGACGCCAAACCCCAAACGCTTCTGAAACCGCAGAGCCTGACATGACCCAGTGCCCAAACCTCCATGAAAGCCCTCACATACGAGCGGTACGGTCCACCCGATGTCATTCGGGTGGAAGAGGTCCACCGCCCCTCCCCAAAGCCAGATGAGGTCTTGATCCGCGTCCACGCGAGCGCTGTGAACACAAGCGACTGGCGCGTCCGGGCTGCCGCCTTTCCGGGCATCACTGCTCTCCCGGCACGCTTGATCTTCGGGTTCTTTCGCCCCCGCAACTCCCGGCTGGGAAGCGAGTTCGCAGGCGTTGTTGAGGCTGTTGGCGCGGACGTGAAGCGCTTCGCTCCTGGTCAGCGGGTTTTTGGCATCACGTCCAAGGGTGGCGCGTCTGCGGAATATCTGACGATCCCTGAAAACGCTGCCCTCGCGGAAATACCCGACGACCTCTCATTCAAGGCCGCGGCCGCCCTGCCCTTTGGAGGCCTGGCTGCACTGGTTTTCCTCGAACAATTCGCGGCTTTGAAAGCAAATCAACGCACTCTAATCATTGGTGCGTCAGGCGGCGTAGGCATTTATGCCGTGCAGATCGCCAAAGCCCTCGGAGCCCATGTCACCGGGCATTCTGGTCCTGAAAGCCAGACACTCGTCAGCTCTCTTGGGGCGGATGTGACACTAAACTACAAGACGACCAAGCTTTCAGAAATCGTTGATCGCTTCGACGTCATTCTCGATACGGCTGGGGTCGTATCACCGGGCCAAGCGCGCAAACTGCTCAGTAGTGGCGGTCTCTTTCTTCCGCTTAACGTCGGAATGCGTGCGTTGGTGGCGGCACTCTTTAACCCTTTCTTCGACTGCAAAGTCCGTCTGGCTGTGAACCCAAACACCGCAAAGGACCTGCTACGCCTCGCAGGACTCGTGCGCGACGGGAAGGTGCAGCCGGTCATCGACACTGTCCACCCGATGTCAGAGGCATCGGCGGCTCATGCGCATGTTGAGACGCGCCACCGGAAAGGCGCAATCATCTTGTCGATCCAAAACCAAGGTGCAGCCGCTGCCCAGCTGAGAGCTCAATAGCCGGCCCACAGCGGACATCTTGCGTGCCGTCACGATGCTGCGGGTGCAGCCCGCTTTCCGGACTTTCGCTGCGTTGCGAAACTCGCAAACGGCTCAACCAGCCTGTTTCAAAGCCGCCCGCAGGAAATCTATCGTAACGCGGACTTTTCGCGGCAGGTACGTGCGCGAGGGATAGAGGACCCACGCGGCGGTATCGAATTCGGTCGCGGTGCATTCCATGTCCGGGAACACATCAACAAGTGCCCCGGTCTGGATGTCTTCCCTGACCAGCCAGTCCGCCAGCAATGTTGGGCCGAGGCCGTCGAGCGCAGCTCGGTGCAGTGAGAGCGCATTGGCGATGATCAGCTTACCAGTCACGGGGACTTCCATCAGGTCTTTGCCCGCAGCCCTAAACCGCCAGCGTGTGCGAAACTCGGGAAGCGCGAACCGTAGGCAATCGTGGGCCTGCAAGTCAGTTGGCATCGAAAGCGGGGCGCTTTCTGCCAGGTATTCCGGTGAAGCCACGACGTGATACTTCGTATCCATCAACTTTGTGCTGATGAGGTCGCCCGTCGGTTCCGGCGCGAGCCGAATGGCCAAGTCGATAGAATTTGCTGCCAAGTCCAGATTTGCGTCGCTGGGAAGAATTTCAAGCGAGATGTCAGGGTATTGTGCCGCGAAGGCCGCCAGATGCGGCACGATGCAGGTATGTGCAAAGGCAACCGAGGTGGTCAGTCGAACGGTACCTGCAGGGTGGCGAGACACCTCGCGGGCTTCATCCTGGGCATGGTCCAACTCCTCCAGCAATGGAACGAGCCGAGCGAGATAGACCTCCCCCTCCTCCGTGACGGACAAAGACCGCGTTGAGCGTTGGAACAGCCGCAACTCCAGATCCGCCTCCACCGCAGCAACGGTGCGTGACACCGATGAAGGGTCCACTGAGAGAACGCGCGCGGCGGCAGCAAAGCTCCCTTGCTGGGCAACAAGCGTGACGGTCTTTAGGGCTTCAGTATCCATTCGTGCGAATTTTGCACGACTGTAATTTGTAGGGAAGCATTTTTTGGTGACTTTGACATGAGTATCTCCGATGCACCGAAAAGCTTCTTGGAGAGCACCTATGCAAATCGAAAACTCAGTCGCGCTGGTCACCGGTGCAAATCGCGGCGTTGGACGCCAGTATGTCGCACAGCTGATCGAGCGCGGCGCAGCCAAGGTCTATGCAGCCGCCCGCAATATCGACTCCCTCAGCGACACGGTCGCCCTTGCCCCCGAGCGCGTTGTGCCGCTTGCACTGGATGTCACCGATACTGTCATGATCGAAGCGGCCGCGCGCACGGCAAACGACGTGACGCTTTTGATTAACAACGCCGGGTCACTGACTTTTGGCGGGGCACTTGATGTGACCGACGCGGGTCTGGCCCAAGACATGGCTGTAAACAACGACGGCCTCCGCGACATGACGCGGGCCTTTACGCCGGTCATCGAAGCGAACGGCGGCGGTGCTGTGGTCAACATGCTGACGCTGTTGTCCTTTGTCAGCGCGCCCGGCTTCGCCGGGTACAACGCATCAAAGGCCGCCGCGTGGTCGATGGCCATGTCCCTGCGCGCCTATCTTCGCCCCAAGGACATTCAGGTCATCAACGCGTTTCCCGCTGGCATCGACACCGACACGCTGGCTGGTGTCGATGCGCCAAAAGACAGCCCGGAGGCCGTTGTCCGCGATGTTCTCGCGGCGGTGGTGGCGGATCAAGAGGACGTCTACCCGGCTTCGGCCTTAGATGTTTTTGACGCGTGGCGCGCGGATCAGAAATCCGTCGAAGCCGCATTCGCCGAAATGATGTGATCCAAAAGAACGAAGGAATAGTCAGATGAACCAAGTCAGCAATAAGACCATCGTCATCACCGGTGCCAGCCGCGGGATTGGTGAGGCCGCTGCACGGCACTTTGGCAACGCGGACGCGCATGTCGTGCTTGCCGCTCGCTCTGAGGCGCAGATCAACGCGATTGCGAAAGAGATCAACGAGGGCGGTGGCACCGCAACTGCAATCCGCTGTGACGTGAGCCAGCCCGACGATGTTGAGAAGCTGATCAACACGGCTGTTGAAGAGACCGGCTCAATCGACGTGCTGATCAACAATGCTGGCATGATTGATCCGATTGCACGGCTCGCAGACAGCGACCCGGACGCCTGGGGCCAGATTGTCGATGTCAATTTCAAGGGCGTGTACCACGGGCTGCGCTATGCCATCCCAGAGATGGTGCGCGCTGGAGGCGGCACAATCATCAATATCAGCTCCGGCGCAGCGACGAGCGCGCTCGAAGGATGGAGCCACTACTGTGCGACCAAGGCCGCGGTTCTGTCGCTGACGCGTGTCGCACACAAGGAGTACGGCGATCAGGGTGTACGGGTTGTTGGACTGAGCCCTGGGACGGTTGCAACGGGTATGCAAGTCGCCATCAAAGCCTCCGGCATCAACCCGGTGAGCCAGCTTGACCTCGATGTACATATTCCACCGGAATGGGTAGCCAAGGCACTGATGTGGCTCTGCGGTCCTGAGGCCGATCCACATCTTGGAACCGACTTCTCCATCAAAACCGACGAAGGCCGCAAAGCTGTGGGACTGTCCCCAACGGCTCAAGAGCAAGCCACCTCCGCTCTTTCGAAACAAGGGCCGCCTCGCTAGCGGCCCATAGCCGACATCCAGCAGCCAACTCGTATGCTGCGGTCGCAGCCCGCTTAGCGGCCATTCGCTTCGATAGCAAAATCTCAAAACCTACGAATGGGAAATGAGCGGCCAAGACGGATTGTTGCAGTTTGGGCAAGCTTTTCCGAGCGTTGGAAGCTATCTAAAATGCGCTTGTGTCAATCTGCCGCTTCAGGCACTGGCGCGTGTTGTAGAGCTTGATACTGCCGCCAACCACCCAGATGGGTGATGTCGTCAGCGCCTTGGACACCTGTTGTCTCAACGAGGAAACCATGTGCCTTCGCACCACTTTCCAGCTCGACTGTGCCGATTGACAGGGGCGCTGGAATTCCTTCCAGAAATCCACCCACCGCCGTTTTTGGAAGCGCCCATACTTCCAGATCGATATGCGATCCCTTTTCAATTCTTAACAGTCCTGGCCGCTGCGGTGGTCCGCCAGCAAGCGCATACAGCCGATAGCGCGGCGCGGTGCGTGTTGCGTTGAGTAACCGCCCGCCTCGCGACGTCAATTCACTGTTCAGTGCCATGCCGGACATATGCGCGCCGCAGACCGCGAGGGCGATTTCCTCATCTGTCGCTTGTATCGGCGTATCTGCGATAGTTTCCCCGGCAAATGCTGCTGCGACACCCGCGATTTTCGCGTCATCTCCACTGGGAGCAAGCAGTGTGACAGACCCTGGACGCCCGTCACTTCGTCGGTCGGCCGGGACCGCGATGCCGCACATATCGAGCAGATTCACAAAGTTCGTATAGGTGCCAAGGTTGGAATTTGGTGTGACGGGGTCCGCGTCGAGATCGGCTGTGGAATAGAAGGTCGGGATGGTGGGGACGCAGAGCATATTAACGCCTGCCATCGTATCGCGCGCCGCACGTTCAAGGTCTTTGAGGCGATACATCCCCCGAAAGGCATCGGCTGCGGAAAGCTGTTCGGCAGCGCCAATGATTTTGGCCGTGGTTGGATGGAGCGCATCAGGCTGATCGCGCATCAGATCTTCGACGACTGTATAGCGTTCAGCAACCCAGGCACCTTCGTAAAGCATCTCCGCGACAGCATAAAATGGGCTGAAATCAAGCTCAACAATTCTGGCTCCAAGCGACGTGAGCTTTGCGAGACTTACTTCAAAAGAGGCTGCTTGGACATCATCGCCAAAGAAAATGCGTGAAGCCGCGTCTGGGACGCCAATGGTCAGGGATGGCGGACAGGGCTGTACCTGTCCGGCTGTGATTGGCTTTGAATAAGCATCGTCAACGTCCTCGGCACAGGCCACCTGAAAAGCCGCAAATGCGTCTGTAACACTGGCGGCGAAGATCGAAATCGTATCAAGCGTGCGGCAGGCTGGTACCACGCCTGTAGCAGAAAGCGCCCCAAGCGATGGTTTGAGACCGACGATATTGTTCAGCGCTGCTGGCACACGGCCTGAACCTGCCGTGTCTGTTCCAAGGGAGAACGTGACGAGGCCGTGGCCTACCGCCACACCCGACCCGCTCGATGAACCGCCCGGAACGATTTCAGGGTCAACTGCGTTACGCGGCGCACCGTAAGGTGAGCGGACACCGACAAGGCCGGTTGCGAATTGATCAAGGTTGGTCTTGCCGATGACCAAGGCCCCTGCAGCACGCAACTTTGCCACGACAAAAGCGTCTCGCTCCGGCGTGTAAGCATAGGCGGGGCAAGCTGCCGTCGTCGGGATTCCCGCGACATCGATGTTATCTTTCGCCACGAATGGCACGCCCCAAAGGGGTTGCCCAGCCGCGCGTGCGGGCAAAGCGTCTGCCTCTGCGATCACGTCTTCCATGGGTCGCAAATGGATGAAGATTGCAGGATCGTTCACCGCGTCGATCCGACGATAGACTTCGCGGACAATATCAGATGGCGTTGCACCCCCCGAAAAAGCGTCTTGCAGGGCTGTTAGCGTCAAAGGCATGTCATGGATCATAGATCAGGGCTTTCGATATTTAGGCGGCAACGGGATTTGGCGGTTGGGGCGCGGCTTCAATCAAAGAACGGGTATATGCGTGACTGGGATTATCCATAACGGCAGCCGTCGGACCGCGATCCACGATTTCGCCGTGCTTCATAACGAGCACTTCATCGCAAAGCAGTCGGACCACATTCAGGTCATGGCTCACAAACAGATACGACATTCCCATCTGCGCGCGCAGGTCGACAAGCAAATTCAGAACGATCGCCTGAATGGAGACATCCAAAGCCGCCGTTGGCTCATCAAGGATCAA
The DNA here is from genome assembly GCF_055693825.1 of Sulfitobacter sp. GN1-4. Classification (NCBI taxonomy): domain Bacteria; kingdom Pseudomonadati; phylum Pseudomonadota; class Alphaproteobacteria; order Rhodobacterales; family Roseobacteraceae; genus Sulfitobacter; species Sulfitobacter sp. GN1-4. The sequence goes on from NZ_JBVFUQ010000005.1 coordinate 11,075, forward strand.
TAGCTTTGGCTCCAATGCAATTGCGCGGGCGATGCCAACACGGGCCTTTTGACCGCCGGACAACTGATGCGCGAAACGGCTCAGAAGCGGCTGTGGCAGGCCGACCAGTTCTGCCAGTTCGGCGATCCGCGTATTCAGCTTGCCGCCACGCATTTTGGCGATCCGCGCAAGCGGTTCAGCAATTGCCGAGGCCGCCGTCCCGCGCGGGTTCAAACTGTCTGTCGCATCCTGAAACACCATCTGGATCTCGCCGCGCATAGGGTGACGCATGAACCGGGCTGAGGGTGTGCCCGCAATGTCCTGCCCATCGAACAGGATGTTTCCGGACGTCGGGTCCTGAAGGCGGACGACCATCTCGGACGTCGTGGACTTGCCACTGCCACTTTCCCCCACAAGGCCAAGGGATTGACCGCTTTTGATTTGGAAAGAAATGCCTTTGACGGCCTGCACCGGACCCGATTTGCCGGGATAGGTCTTTTCCAGATCACGCACCTCAAGAAGGGGGCGATCATGGACTTTATGCGCAGGCTCAGCGGTGCGGGACTCCGGGGGAAGCAAGTTGCGGATGGATGCGCCAACACGCGGCGTCGCGTCCACGAGTTTGCGGGTATAGGCGTGCTGCGGGTCCGCAAACAGCTTCTGCGGGTCCCCTTCCTCGACGATCAGCCCATCTTTCATAACAACAATCCGGTCGCAATATTGCGACGCAAGGCCGAGGTCATGGGTGATGAGGATCATGCCCATGCCACGTTCGCGGGCCAGATCGCCCACAAGGTCCATAACCGCCTTTTGTGTCGTGATGTCGAGCCCTGTGGTCGGCTCATCGGCAATGAGGAGCTGCGGCTTGCAGGCCAGTGCGATGGCGATGACGATCCGCTGGCACATACCGCCCGACAGCTCGAAAGGGTATGCATCATAGCGCGCCGTAGCATCGTTGATCTTGACCGCTTCCAAGGCTGCAATGGCCTTGGCTTTGGCGTCTTGCCTCGTGGCTTGCGCGTGACGGATCAGGACGTCCTCGACCTGATGGCCGACACGCCGGATGGGGTTCAAAGCCGCACGCGGGTTTTGGAAAATCATCGAGATTTCACGCCCGCGGATGTCGCGCATGTCCTTCTCGGACGCGGCACGCAGGTCCAACCCGCCATAAACGACTTTGCCCGTGCGGATTTCACCGCCCGCATCAAGGATGCGCATCAGCGCGTAGGATGTAACGGATTTGCCCGACCCGCTTTCGCCGACGATGCCAAGGGTTTTACCCTTTGGAACTTCAAGAGAAATGCCGCGCACTGCATTGACTTCGCCTTTGCGGGTCTTGAACGCGACAGAGAGGTCTTTGATCGACAGCATAGGCTTCAGGTCCTTTTCCGTGGATCAACGATGTCGCGCAGACCGTCGCCAAGCAGGTTGAATGTGAATACGGCCAGCATCAGCCAAAGACCGGGGAAGACCGCGAGCCACCATTCACCCGAAACGATGAAGTTTGCCCCTTCGGCGACCATGATTCCCCATTCCGGGGTCGGCGGTGCCACGCCAAGCCCAATAAAGCTAAGGCCCGCCGCATTTAGGATGGCCCAGCCAAGGTTCAGCGAGACCTGCACCATCATCGGTGGCAAGGAGTTCGGGAAAATATGGACCGCAAGCACGCGCAGATCGCTGTTCCCGGCCAGCTTCGCTGCCTGCGCAAATCCGGAATGGCGACGAATGTTGACTTCGGCCCGCACAAGACGTGCATAAAAGGGGATATTAATGATCGCCGTGGCGTAGATGATGTTCTCGACGGTGTTGCCAAGGGCCGCAACGACGCCCATCGCCAGCACAAACAGTGGGAAAGCCATGATCGTATCAAGGCAACGGTTCAGAACAGCATCCAGCCAGCCGCCCCAATACCCCGCGATGGATCCGAGGATTGAGCCGATCACAAAGCTGAGTGCAACTGCGGCAACCGAAATCGTGAGGTCCAGTCGCGTGGCGACGATGACCCGGCTGAATACGTCACGTCCAAGGTTGTCTGTCCCAAACCAGTGGTCCCAGCTTGGTGCCTCCAACGCGCGTGCGGCATTTGTGGCCAAGGGGTCGTAAGGGACAAGCGCCGGACCAAAAATGCACAGCCCAGGAAGAATGCGAGCATCGCAAAGGCTAGCATTGTGACTGGGTTGTCGCGCAGCACATAGACGATATGTCCAAGCGTCGTGTCGCCCTTGCGGCGCGTCGTGTCGGGAGTTGATGCAGTCATATCAGCCATCAGTTCAGCCCAATCCGCGGATCAATCAGCGCATAGGCGATATCGATCACAAGATTCAGGGCAACAAAAAGGAGTGCCATCGCAAGGACGAAGCCTTGCACGGCGGCATAGTCGGATACCACCAGGGCTTCGACCGCGTAGGAACCGATGCCGGGCCAGGCGAAGACCTTTTCGACCAGCACGTTTGCGCCGAGCGTAAAGGAAAAAACCATCCCGAGCGTTGTGACGACGGGCAAGAGCGCGTTTCGGAACGCATAGCCAAACAGCACTTTGCGGTCGCTGAGCCCTGCCGCGCGGGCGGTACGGATAAAGTCCGAGGACAGTGCCGACAGCATCGCAGCCCGGGTCATGCGTGCGATCGGTGCCAGTGTGAACAGCGCCAGAGTCGTCGCAGGCAGGATAAGCTGCTTCAGCGCACCCAGCCAGGTTTCCCAGTCGCCCGCAAGCGCGGCGTCGATCAGGTAGAAACCCGTCACATGCGGTGGCGACAGATAGATAAAGTCGAGCCGCCCAAGAGGTGAAGGTGCAAGGCCCGCAAGATAGTAGAAGATGTAAATCAGCAAGATGCCGGTGAAGAACGTCGGCATTGAAACCCCCGCCGTCACAAGGACACGGCAAAGGTGATCGACCCAAGTGCCCGGCCGAGTTGCTGCAAGAACGCCAAGCGGGATCGCAATGGCGCATGAGAGCAGAAGTGCCACCAGCGTCAACTCCAGCGACGCGGGCAGACGCGCGCCCAAATCTGTAAGAACGGCCTGTCCGGTTGTCAGCGACGTTCCCAAATCGCCACGGATCAGATCGCCAACATAGTAAAAGAACTGCTGAAAGAGCGGTTTATCGAGACCGAGGGTCTCGCGGATTTCTGCGATGGATGCCTCATCGGCGGCAGGACCGGCAAAATAGGCAGCCGGATCACCGGGAAGGGCGCGCGTGAGCAGGAATGAAATCACGACAACGCCCATCACCACGGGGATTGCCTGGGCCACACGGCCCAGGATCATTTTGCTGCGTGCGGCCATCAGCTTGTGGCCGTGTTCAGTGGACGCACGTCAAGCTGACGGTGGAACCAGAACTCATACCCTGCCGCATCGTTCATTGCGACGTTCAAGGCTGGCTGCCAAAGCGGAATACGCGGCAGGTCCTCAAACGCAATTTCAAACATCCGCTTGATGTTCGGCGCATAGGCAGGATCATCCATGGGGATGTGCAGCGTGCTGTCGACCAACGTCTCGATTTCTTCGTTGAGATAGTTGGATGAGTTGAACAGGTGACCGTTCTTATACGCCCAGAAGAAGTAGTAATCAGGGGTGTTCAGCCAGCCACCGAAGTTCTCAAGATGCAAAGGCAGGCGCTTTTCGACCAGCGCCGCAGTGCGCCAATTCGCTCCTGGGATTTTCTCGATCTGGGTGTTGATCCCGATCGCCCCAAACGCCTCTTGCAACAAAAGCGCTGTCGGTTCCATCCAGTCTGCCAGACCAAGGCTGATTGAAAGCGGCACTTCAAAACCAGAGGCAAAACCAGACGCGGCCATGTGTTCTTTTGCTTTGGCCAAGTCAGTCATATAGGGCGACTTGCGTGGCCATGCCGTATCGGTGATCTCAGCCTCACCTCCCACATGGGCGCACCCCGCCCATAGGCTGCGGTTTGGAAGATGGCTTCATAAGGAATGGCATATGCCAGCGCCTTGCGCACATTCGCGTCCTGAAAAGGCTCGAAATTGAAGTTCGGGCAGAGGCAGTGGATGCAGTTTTCAATCGGAGTGGAATAGACATCCACCCCGTCCATCGCATCAAGTTCTGCCGCGTCCTTGTTGGGGATGTTGAACGACATCTGCACATCGCCCCGTTCAATCAAAGCACGGCGGGTTGCCGGGCTTGGCACCTCGCGCACGATCACGCGCTCAAAGCTGGGCAGCGGTCCTCCGACCCAAGCGTCGTTGCGTTCATAAACAAGCTGTTGACCTTGATCCCAACGCGCGACCTTGAAAGCACCAGAGCCTGCAGGCGTCATGTGCAGGTATTCCATGGCCCAAGGATCGTCATCAGTCGCATTGGCCATTGCCACTTCGGAGTTGATGATGAACGGCACAGGCACGGCAAGGTCCGGCAGCGTCAATTTGGAAGGCTTGTCCAAAGTGATGACAAAGGTTTCGTCATCCACGGCCGCGAACTGATCCGGACGCTCGAGCCCGCCAGCCTTCATCTGCACTGTTGGGAAGCCCCCTGCGGAAACTGCGCGGTCGAACGACCACTTCACGTCCGCTGCCGTGACCTTGCGCCCATCCCAGAACGTCGCATCCGACTTGATCTTGAAGGTCATTGTGAGGCCGTCATCGGAGATGGTCCAGCTTTCGGCCAGCTCAGGCACAATCGTGTCATAGTCGTAAGACAGCCCGCCACCGGGCGCGTCTTTCGTGCCAAAGCTGACAAGCCGGTCATAGCAATTCACGGCCACCTGATAGGAGGCGCGATTGGTGCCGGTGCGGTGCAGGTCAAGACTGTTAATCGTTTGGCCTGAAACGACAACGATGGTGCCGCCGGTCTGCGCGTGAGCGGGCATGGCTTTGAGAAACGGCAACATTGCCGCGCCCATCGTAGTGCCGGTCAATTTGAGGAAATTTCTGCGAGAAGTGTCCGTCATGGCAAGTCCTTTGCGAGCAATGAGAAGATTGCCATTTGTTTGACACTGGCCAGTGCTGCACACAAATGCTAAAGCCGAAGCAGAGTGATGCAAAAAATGCAGCGCTTAGATGTCACTCCTGCCGGGACACGTATCATGCGCCATTTGCTCATCTACGACATGATCGAGGCAGTGCATCGCTCTGGGTCCATTCGGAAAGCTGCAGAGGATACGAACATTACCGCCTCCGCCCTCAACCGACGCATACAGGCGTTCGAAGAAGAGTTTGGCTCAGAAATTTTCGAGCGCCTTCCCAGAGGCATGAGGCTCAATCCTGCGGGGGAGCTGCTCCTTCACCATATCCGCCTTCAAAGGCAGGATCTGATACGCGTCCATAGTCAAGTGGCGGACCTGTCAGGTGTGCGGCGCGGGCACGTCAAGATCGCCTGCTCCCAGTGCGCTTCTCCCGTACTTTCTGCCGCGCGAGATTTCAAAGTATCGTGCCGAGTTTCCCGATGTCACATTCAGCGTGAACGTGCGCGACCGCATTCAGGCAGAACAGGATCTGGTGACCTTCGAAAGCGATCTGGCACTGGTCTTTGAACCAGCGCATATGGTCAACTTTGAAGTGCTGCACGCCGTCCATCAGCCGGTTATGGCCGTGATGTCGGCCGCGCATCCATTGGCTGATCGCAAGAGCCTGCGGCTGCGGGAATGCCTAGAATACGATCTCGTTTTGCCTGCCCGGCAATTTGGCGTGCGCGTTCTTCTTGATCAGGCCGCAGCGCGACTTGGTGGAAAGCTCGAACCTGCGCTTGAAACCGATAGTTTCGACATGGTGCGCCATTTTGCAGCCTACGGTCACGGGATCGGGTTTCAGATCCCCGTTGGCTTGAACGCTCTTGCCCGACCGGACATGTCTTTCGTTCCAATCGCAGAGCGAGACGTGACGGGAGGAGAACTCTACCTCGGACATCTCAAAGGACGCACCCTGCCAGTCGCCGCACTAAAGTTCGCAAATCAGGTCATGACGGCTCTATCGTAGGCATAAACGCGATGTCGGGTTAGGAGTGCTCTGCGACAACGTCATGCTCTTTGTAACTGCCGAACCTCTCTTACTGCGAAAGCATGCAGCATGATATCACTGTGATTGTATTGTGCTCTCTGTCGCCGCAAAGCCGATCGCGGCATGTGATCGGGATCAACGGACCGCCCCTGCTAACGGCCCATTCCTGCCGTTCACTGACCGCCCAAGATGCTGCGGTGCGGCTCAGCGGAAACGGACATTGGATTTGCTCCGCCATTGCATGCAAACGAACATCGGTGACTGCAAAAGCGCGAGAAAACCAAAAGTAGAAAAGGCTCGATTCTAAATCTTCACCCATGCAGAATTTCGTTTGGACGACCTGACACAGGCATCCACAAATTCAACGCCGCGTAACCCGTCTTGGACGGTTGGAAAGTGTAGATCGGGAGATGCCTTTTCGCCATTTCGGTGAGCGATTATCGCATCCGCAGCTTCGGAATAGATGTTCGCGAAACCCTCAAGGTAACCCTCAGGATGACCGGGCGGGATCCGACTTAAGCGCGCAACTGCTTCTCCGGCGCCCGCGCCATTGCGTGTAATCAGACGCTTGGGTTCACCAAAGGGCGTGTGCCAAAGATAGTTCGGATCTTCCTGCGCCCATTCAAGCCCGCCGGTTTCACCGTACACACGAATGCGAAGCGCATTTTCATTGCCCGGAGCCACTTGAGAGCACCAGAGCATGCCTTTAGCACCTCCTTCGAAACGCAGCATGACGTGGCCGTTGTCGTCCACGCGGCGCCCGGCACAAAGGCGTCAAGATCAGCAACCAAGCTCTCGACTTCTAACCCCGTGATGAAACGCGCCAAGTTATGGGCGTGGGTGCCAATGTCACCTGTTGATCCGCCCGCGCCTGACCGTTCGGGATCAGTGCGCCACTCAGCTTGTTTGAAATCCTGCTCGACCGTGAGCCAGTCTTGCGGGTACTCGACCTGGACAACCCGGATTTTACCTATCTCCCCTTTCGCGACCATCTCTCGCGCTTGACGGACCATTGGGTAACCGGTGTAATTATGCGTGAGGATAAAGAGAGCGTCCGAAGTCTCTGCCACTTTCACGAGCTTTTTTGCATCTGCCACGGTCGACGTCAGGGGCTTGTCGCAGATCACGTGAATTCCCCGCTTTAGAAACTCGCGCGCGGCGGCGTAGTGTACATGGTTCGGCGTGACAATGCTGACCGCTTCGATCCCGTTTTTCAACCGTGCCTCGCGGATCGCCATCTGTTTGAAGTCGTCATAAATGCGTGGCAACCCGAGCGCTTCGCCGGAAGTTTGAGATTTTTCGGGGGTCGAAGAGAGGGCGCCCGCCACCAACTCATACCGATCGTCGATGCGCGATGCGATACGGTGCACGGCACCGATGAACGCGTCATTGCCGCCACCGACCATGCCAAGTCTGATCCGTCCCATCATGAAATCCCCAGAATTTTGCGATTAGCCGCCTCATCCGTTCCACCATCAGCGAAATCGTCGAAAGCGCGATCCGTCACGCGAATGATGTGGTCCGCTACGAACTGAGCGCCTTCCCGCGCGCCGTCTTCTGGGTGCTTTAGACAGCATTCCCATTCAACAACAGCCCACCCGTCGAAATCATTGGCTGCCATTTTGGAGAAGATTGCCGCGAAATCCACTTGGCCGTCCCCAAGCGAACGGAAACGTCCGGCCCGATCAACCCAAGGTTGATAACCAGAATAGACGCCTTGTTTGCCAGTTGGATTAAACTCTGCGTCCTTGACGTGGAACATCTTGATCCGGTCTTTGTAGATGTCGATGTGGTCGAGATAGTCGAGGCATTGCAGTACAAAATGAGATGGATCGTAGAGCATGTTGCAGCGCGCGTGGTTGCCGACGCGCTCAAGGAACATCTCGAATGTAATCCCGTCATGCAAATCTTCGCCCGGGTGGATTTCATAGCAGATGTTTACGCCGTTTTCTTCGGCATGATCGAGGATCGGACACCAACGGTTTGCAAGCTCGTCAAATGCGGTCTCAATCAGTCCTGCAGGGCGCTGAGGCCAAGGATAGACGTAAGGCCAAGCCAAAGCGCCAGAGAATGTCACATGATCGCTGATCCCAAGATTGGCAGAAGCGGAGATGGCCTTCATCACTTGATCAACGGCCCATTCCTGACGTGCTGCCGGATTGCCATGGACGGACGGATCCGCGAACCCATCGAAGGCAGTATCATAGGCGGGATGCACAGCCACGAGCTGGCCCTGGAGATGGGTCGATAGCTCCGTCACTTCAATGCCGTTGGCGGCGGCTTGTCCCTTGAATTCGTCGCAGTAGTCTTTGCTTTCCGCGGCTTTCGCGAGATCGAAAATACGTTCATCCCAGCTTGGCACTTGCACGCCTTTGTAGCCGCAATCTGCGGCCCATTTCGTGATAGCGTCCCAAGAATTGAACGGTGCGTCATCGCCCGCAAATTGCGCCAGGAACAGCGCCGGGCCTTTGATTGTTTTCATGAGTGATCCTCCCAAATCAGTATGCGCCTAGCTCGGCATGTTTTCCTTCAGATAAATGTCGATCCGAATGCGCTCTTGTGCGGCGTTGATCGGAACGCTGGCGGCCTTTGCGCGCATTATGCGCACGGCACTGCGGACGAGATGGCCCGAGTCCTGGCTGATCACCGCATCAAGAAGCCGATTGTTTAATGCATCACGGGACAAGGGCGTAAGCTCATGCGCCACAACGTTCGGGCGCTGAAATTCGGGATTTTTCCTAAAGAAACTCAAGAGGCCTTCGTTGCCGGCCGCTGAAGAGTAAATGCCAATGATGTTTGGATTGTCCGCCAGAGTGCCCGGCATCAGTTTTTCTATGAGTTCAGGATCGTCCCGGCCTTCAAGGGAAGCAAGGATATTTAGTTTGGGAAAGTCCCGGGCCATGATTTCATCAAAACCAAGGCGCCTTTCAAGATGGTCGCGGGCCAGCATGCTGCCCGTGAGAACCAGGATGCTACCCTCTCGAGGACCGATAAAACGCCCCAAGAGCTGTGCCGCCGTGCGCCCTGCGGCGATGTTGTCTATGCCAACATAAAAGTCGCGCTCAGAGCTTGGAATATCAGCAACCAATGACACAACCGTTACGCCATTGGCGCGGAGATGGGCGATGGAATCTCGGACAGACGGGGTTTCCGGTCCGAAGATCGCCACGCCATCTGTGCGGTTCGTGTCGATTTGCTCTAGGGCGTTCGCCAAAGCAACCGGATCAAAGGCTGCGACACGCACAAAGGACAGGCGCGTGCGTTCGTGGCGAATACTCTGGCTCAGTTGCTCGATCTGCGTTTCAAGTGACGTAAGAAACTCGTTGTGGTTGGACGGCAGAATGAAAACGAAATTGTAGATGCGCCCGCGCGCAAGATTGGCGGCGGCCGTATCGCGCACATAGCCAAGATCAGCGATGGCTTTGTTCACCCGCGCGACTGTCTTTTCGCGAACACCGGGACGTGCATTCAGAACTCGGTCTACGGTGGCCAAGCTGACTTCAGCGACACGGGCGATGTCGTTTATTGTCGGAGCAGCCTTGGTGTGAGTGTCTTGCGTCATTGTATCCTGTTTGGTCGTTACATGGCTTTGGCCAGCCCTTCGAATAGACGCGCGACTGCCTCGGCGCCAGGGTCATTATAACCAATCAGATTCTCCTCGGGCACGTAAGACGCGCGCCCCGCCTTGGCACGGCCCATGGACGCTGTAGCATTCGCGCCGTCACGGGCAGCGCGCGCAGCATGCGCAATTCCGTCCGGCAAGGCCTTTAAGGCGGGCTCAAGTGCGTCGATCATCGTGCGATCTCCTTTGCTGGCTCCTCCAACCTGAGAGATGCGATCAAGCCCCGCAAGAAGCGCCTTGGGTATCGGTTTTCCACAGGCGCAGGCATCGCCCGCTGCCCCAAAGAAGATTGCGAGGATTACGCCGGAAGATCCCCCATAGTCTGGCTCAACTCTTCTCCAACGGCACGGAAGAGCTGCGTGGGATCGGCCAGAGGCATCCGGTCGAGCGCGCCCTTTAGAGCTTTGGCGGCGGTGGTGAGTGTGCTGCCGGTGTCCCCATCGCCAGATTTCGCATCAAGCTCGTTCAATTCAGTCTCTGCCGCCATCAAGAGATCACAGCACTGATCTAGCACCGCCTTCGTCTTGGGGTTTTCAGACGGGATCGGCTTGATCAGGCTCAACCCATCGGGGAGCGGCCTTATCGCAGGCTCGGAAATCGCGTTCATGCCAGGCCATGCGGCTGGGCCAACCGATGCCTCCAGATGGGTCTGATTGACGTCGTCTACGGGCAGAACCGAGACGGAGAAACCATGCATATCAAGCGAGGTCATCAAGGGCGCGGGTCCGATGATGTGTTTGATGTTCTTGGCTTTGGGTGACGTTGCAAGCTCATGCGCCAATACGCTCATCTCTAGCGGCGTCGTCGATCCCAGATTGTTGAGGATCGCGACATGCGGACCAGAGCCGATCTTTGGCTCCAGTTTCTCCAGTACCAGATCCATCGCATCTTTGGCATTCTTGAACACCACTTGCTGAACGCCCGCCTCCCCGTGAATGCCAAGTCCAAGTTCCGCCATGCCGGGCGCGATGCGGTCTTCCTTGGCGGAACCGGGAACCGTGCAGGTGTCTAGCGACTTACCGATGGAGGCCATATGCGTGATTGTCGTCTGCGCCGCTTGGGTCACTTTTTCCAGATCGGAACCGGCTTGTGCAAGTGCGCCTGCTATCTTGTGAACAAAAAGCGTGCCGGCCACACCGCGAGGTTGGGGCAGGTCAGGCAAAGCGATGTCGTCATCGACCACAACCATGGAGACCTTATGTCCGAAGGCCCGCGCGCGTTCAGCGGCAAGGCCAAAATTCAGCCGGTCGCCTGTATAGTTCTTCACGATCAAAAGGCAGCCTGCGGGGCCCGTGACGGCAAGAATGCCTGCCAATACCGCATCAACAGAGGGCGAGGCGAAGACTTCGCCACAGACTGCGGCGGTCAACATCCCCTCGCCCACAAAACCCGCATGGGCAGGTTCGTGCCCCGATCCACCACCGGAAATCAGAGCAACCTTTGACTTGTCCCAGTCGGCGCGGCACACAACCTTGATATGGGGATACCCATCGAGGCGGGCGAGCCTCCCCCGGAGGTTTCAAGAAGCCCATCAATCGCATCGGTGACAAGCGTTTCTTTCTCATTGATGAACTGAGGCATGTCTATGATCTCCCTAACGAATTCTGTTGCCATCGGCGTCGAAGCAAAGTGGATTTCTGGGCGCGATTTTTATGTGCCCCCCGGGTTCGTAGTCGGTCGACGGATCGGCGATGGTGGTGATCGGATGGCCCTTTAGGATCAGGTGCAGACGGTTCTGATCGCCCAGATGCTCCACCCGCTGAACCTCTGCCTCTTGCCCGAAACCTTGCTGAATATGTTCAGGCCTTAGTCCAATCTGCATCGCGCCCATGGGGGCCGCACCAAAAATATCGGCGGGTAAGATATTGATGCGGGGCTGCCCGAGGCGGCTCGCGACATAGAGCGAGTTGGGGTTCTCATAAATCTCACGCGGGGTGCCGAATTGCACAAGGCGACCATTATCGAGGACGCCGACATGGGTGGCCATGGTCATGGCCTCGATCTGGTCATGGGTCACGTAAAGCAGAGTTGCTCCAAGATTTGCCTGTATGCGTTTGAGTTCCACCCGCAAGTCGGTACGCAGCTTCGCGTCGAGCGAACTGAGCGGCTCATCCATCAGGTAAATCGCCGGGTCGCGCACCAACGCCCGCCCGATGGATACCCTCTGCATTTCGCCGCCCGAAAGCTCTGTGGCCTTGTTTCCCAGCTTGTGGCTGATCTGCAGCACTTCGGCGACGTCCGCGACTTTGCGCTCAATTTCGGCAATAGGCGTATTGAGAATTGGTGATTTCAGCGGGAAGGCGAGATTGTCCTTCACCGTTAGATGGGGATAGAGCGAATATTGTTGGAACACCATCGCCACGTCACGTTGCGCAGGGGTTTCACCTTCTACATTACGCCCATCAATCCAGACCTCGCCGCCGTCCGGTTTTTCAAGGCCCGAGATGAGCCGCAGAGTTGTTGTTTTGCCCGCACCTGTCGGCCCGAGCATCACGACAAACGCACCATCGGGAATGGTCATTGAAATGTCAGACACACCAATGTCTTTGCCGAAGGATTTGGTCAGGTTTTTCAGGATCACCTCAGCCATGGGACAAGACCCCCTGATTAAGCTCCGACAGTAGCGCCGCCCCATTGGAGGCATCGAAAAGCGTGACTTTGGGGGATTCGAAGGTGAGGCCGACCTTCTCACCAACCTTGGCCACCTGCGTGCTGTCGATGCGGGCTTTCACTTCACCATTGGGTGTGTCGAGCGTCACGATCTGGGTGGTGCCGAGATATTCGGTCGCCAGCACTTCGCCGCGATAGTCGCCAGCATCAGTAAGCGAGATGTGCTCGGGACGCACACCAAAGACGAGGTTGCCGGAGGATCCTTGCATTTGGCGCGGCACGGCAAGCGAGTGTCCATTCAGGGCAACGGCGGTTTCACCTTCAGATACGGCACCGTTAAAGTTCAGGAAGTTCATCGAGGGAGACCCGATGAAGTCTGCGACGAACATCGTGGCAGGTTTGTCGTAGATCTCCTGTGGGGTGCCGAATTGTTCGACCACGGCGTTGTTCATCACGACGATTTTGTCGCCCATTTGCATGGCCTCTAGCTGGTCGTGGGTCACATAGACGGTTGTGGCGTTCATACGATCGTGGAGCGCGCGAAGTTCCTCAGCCATATGCTCACGAAACTCAGCATCCAACGCACCGAGGGGTTCGTCCATCATGAAGGCTTTGGGATCGCGGACAATGGCGCGCCCCAAGGCAACGCGTTGCCTATCGCCACCGGACAGACCGCCGACAGGCCGGTTCAGTATGTCCGTGATGCCAAGGATGCCCGCGACCTCTTCGACTTTGGCTTTGACCTGCGCGCGGGGCATGCCCTGGCTCACCAGAGGGTAGCTGAGGTTCTTGCGCACGTTCATATGCGGATAGAGCGCAAACATCTGAAACACGAATGCGATATCGCGCTCGGACGGGGGCCGCTGGCCTATCTCTTCGCCGTCGAGATAAATTTCCCCCGACGTTGGCAGCTCGAGCCCTGCGATCATCCGCAGGGTCGTGGTCTTGCCGCAGCCGGACGGGCCAAGCAGCATAAAGAACTCGCCGTCTTCGATCGTGAAAGAGCTTTCTTTCACAGCGACGAAATCGCCGAACTCCTTGCGGACATTCTTGATTTGGATTTGCGCCACGAAAGTTACTCCGGGAAGTGGCTGACGATGATGAACATCACCGTACCAACCAGCGTGGTTATGAAGGAATAGGTGAAACCCCAGAGCACAAAGGGCTGCATGAGCATAAAGACCCCAAGGCCGATCAGGATGGTTGCGACCATCTCCCATGGGCCGCGGCGAAACTTTAGAAGTCCGGCGAAAAATGCGCTCATGTCAGGTCCTCGTGTGGTTGGCGTGTCGCCATGGGGTTTGTCCAACGGCTTCGGGTCATTTGCGCACCGCTCCGAATGTGATGCCTCTGAGCAGGTGCTTGCGCAAAAGGATGGTGAAGATCATGACCGGGATCAGGAAGATCGTGGCACCAGCTGCAACGGCAGGCCAGTCAAGGCCGCCCACACCGATGATAGTCGGGATAAATGGCGGCGCTGTTTGGGCCGTGCCGGAGGTCAGAAGCACCGCAAAAGCGTATTCGTTCCAGGCAAAGATCAGGCAGAAGATTGCGGTCGAGGCAATGCCGGTTGCGGCCTGCGGCAGGACCACTTTGTAAAAGGCCTGAAAGCGGGTGTATCCGTCGATCAGGGCTGCTTCCTCATACTCGCGTGGGATTTCGTCAATGAACCCTTTGAGCAGCCAGACCGCGAGCGAGATGTTCACCGCCGTGTAAAGCAGGATCATCCCCAGATGCGTGTCAGACAGTCCCAGTTGCCGATACATTAGGAAGATTGGTATCGCGACGGCGATGGGCGGCATCATCCTTGTTGATAGGATGAAGAACAGCAGGTCATCTGCGAGGGGGATTTTGAATCGGCTAAACGCATAGGCCGCAAGCGTGCCCAGGAAAATCGACAGAAATGTCGAACCGAAGCCGATGATAACCGAATTTAGGAACCGCTCCCCGAATTTCGATGGGCCGACAATGACCATATCGTATTGCCGCACGATTTCGTCACGCCAGTTTTCAGGCGGATTGGCGTCAAGATATTCCTGCGTTTGACGCGTGCGTTGCGTGAAGAGGTTCACGTACCCCTCAAGTGTCGGCTCAAACACGACCTTGGGCGGGTAGCTGATCGCGTCAGCTGGTGACTTGAACCCGGTCAGCATGATCCAGGCAAGCGGGATCATCGTGATCAGCGCGTAAAGGATTACCAGCGTGCCAGCAAACCATTTGGAGCGTTTGGACGGCTCGGTGACGGAAAAGCTGCTCATCTTTCTTTCACCTTGTTCAGGGCTTTGACATAGATCGAGGCAAGGCCGAAGACCGTGACAAAGAGGATGATTGCATAGGCAGAGGCATAGCCTGTCCGCCATTTCTCGAACGCTTCTCGCTTGAGATTGATCGAGGTGAGTTCGGTGGTCGAACCGGGACCCCCACCAGTCAGTTGCACCACGAGGTCGAACATCTTGAAGTTCTCAATCCCACGGAACAGCACGGCCAGCATCAGGAAGGGCAGCACCATGGGGACGGTGATCGTGAAGAATTGGCGGAGCTTGGAGGCGCGGTCGACCTCTGCCGCCTCGTAAATGTAGTCAGGGATCGATCGTAGCCCCGCAAGGCAGATCAGCATTACAAAAGGTGTCCACATCCAAGTATCGACAATGACTATCGACCAGGGGGCTAGGTTGACCGATCCGAGCATTTCGAAACTGGATGGTTCTTTGCCGGTGAAGAAGGCCACGATGTAGTTGAACAGTCCGATTTGAGGTTGGTAGAGGAACTTCCAGAAGTTCCCGACAACCGCAGGCGACAGCATCATCGGCAGCACGATGATCGTGGTCCACAAATCATTGCCCTTGAATTTCTTGTTGATCAGATAGGCCAGCGTGAACCCGATTAGGACCTGAAAGAAGATGGTCCAAAAGAGGAAATGCGCAGTGGCCTGCATGTTCAGCCAGATATCGGTATCGGTCAGGATACGCTCATAGTTGCGCAGACCGATGTTTTTAACCTCACGGCCAATGCGGTTGGCCTTGTAGTTGGTGAAGCTGAGTTGGATCGTCCAGATAAGAGGAAAAATGTTGATCGCCAGCAGCAGAAAGATCGTCGGCCCAACAAAGATCCACGCAATGGCGCGATCACTGAGGCCTTTGATCTTGCGTGCGACCCGAGTGGGTGTGGCACGTGCGGCGCGGGACACGGGGGTGTCGGACATGGGCGGCTGATCCGGTCATTAGGTTGCAGGGAGGGCGTGCCCCGGAGACAGTCTCCGGGGCAGCCCATCAGCGTCGTTGGCCAGCTACGGCCAACAGGAAGGTTTTATAGTTTGCCCTCATCTTCGAAGACTTCTGTCCAGTCTTCGATCAGCTTATCAAGCGCTTCTTGTGCTGTGCCCTGGTCGGCCACAACATAGTCGTGGACGCGTTTCTGCATGGCCAGAAGCAGTTCGGCATATGCTGGCTCTTGCCAGAAGTCCTGCACGGCACCCATCGCATCGAGGAAGTCACCCGCAAACGGTTGGCTGTCGACAAAGCCTGGATCGTTCAGCACGGAATTGTGCGCCGAATAACCGCCAAGCTCCCACCATTTCGCCTGCACATCGGGTTTTGCAAACCACTTGATGTATTCCAGCGCCGCGTCTTGCTTGTCGGAATAGGCCACCACCGAAATGCCCTGCCCGCCGAGTGTGGAACCGGCCTGATTTTGCGGCGGGTTAACGAAGAAGTCGATCTTGTCGCCACCGGTATTGGGGTCGGCATAGAGGCCCGGGAAGAACGCAAACCAGTTCATCGCCATCGCGACTTGGCCAGACTTAAACGCATCGAGGCTCTCACCCATATAGGAGTTTGTATAGCCTGGCGGTGTCGCCGTCTTGTAGAATTCCTTATAGAATTCAAGTGCTTCAACGGCCTCCGCAGAATTCACGGCTCCTTCCATGTCATAGGCACCGGGGGTGTTCTCATATTTGAAGCCCCACGGATAAAGCGCGGATGTCACGCCCATCGTGATGCCTTCCGATCCACGCTCGGTGAAGATCGCAGCACCATAAACGGTCTTGCCGTCAATCTCGCGGCCTTGGAAGAACTGTGCGATCTCAAGCATTTCCTTCTGGGATTGAGGTTCGCCAAGATCGCGGCCTGTTGCCTCTTTGAAGGCGGCCTTGATGTCGTCACGTTCAAACCAGTCCTTGCGATAGAACCAGCCATTGGCATCGCCCATTGCGGGAAGCGCGTAGTAGTTCGGTGTACCCTTGGGCCATGTCGAATAGGCGTAGACAGTCGCAGGCGCGAAATCGTCCATTGAAATGCCTTCGGCATCGAAGAAGTCGTTCAGCTTCACGTAATGGCCGTTTTCTGCCCCGCCACCGATCCATTGACTGTCACCAATCAGCAGATCACAAAGCTTCCCGCCGGAGTTCAACTCGTTGAGCATGCGGTCGGCGAAATTGGGCCAGGGAATGAACTCAAAGCTCATGGTGTGGCCCGACTGTGCCTCAAACTCTTTGCTGAGCTCGACAAGCGCATTTGCGGGATCCCATGCCGCCCAACAGAGCGTCAGATCGTCCGCTTGTGCCGTACTGGCAAATGACGCAGATGCAATCGCCAGTAAGCTGGCCGATGCCAGTTTCAAATTTCTCATCATTTTTCCTCCCAAGGTAAGTCCGAACGAATGCGACTCGCTCGAATCGTCTATCAGACTTCCCTGACGCTAGATGAGGTACGCACCTCAAGTCGAGAAAAAAATGAGGTACGCACCTCATTATGGCGCGCAAATATTGAATATTAAATAATATTTTAGCGTTTTTACTACTCGTGTATCGCGCGGAAATCCGTCGCGCCTGCGAAGGGCGCCTACAACAAATTAGGTCTACTATGCCGATGAACCGGAACCTGGCGAGCTGTGAGTTCGGCGTCCCAGCTTCTTGTATTCGAATTGCGACACTCTTGATTGCTCATTATCCTGCAGATGATTGAAAGTCCGCTTTTCGAAAAAAACAGAGGCGACTTTTGCATTTGCAGCGAAAGTCTGGTCTCCGCCCGGCCTGACAAAGACGAGGCCACTATACGCGTGTGATTTCGGGAGTAGCCTCTCCTCTCCAAGTGAAGATCCAGGTGTCGCCTTGGCGGACGTTCTGAACCAGGTGTAGGCGGAACGCGACGAGGCAGCGTCCTCCGTCTCGGCGTGTCGACGGATAGAGCAGCCCATTGCCGCCTGAACCCAGCACGTCCTGCGCAAGCCTTTGGCCGATCGGATAGGCGATGCGAGGGTCCGGGCTCAGGACCTCCTCCCCTGCCCTGTCTGTCAGATCGTGCATCCGCGTCGTGAAACCAGCCAGCAGTTCGCGATAGGCCGTAAGGTTCTCAAAGACGCCCGTCGCTTCCAACTCGCGCGTCAGATGCCAGGACACTTCGGCTTGCGCTGTTTTGACCGCGTCCTCGCCGTAGCTTGCATACCAAGCCCCGCGTTCTGGACCGTTGAACCGGTTACCTGTCGCGCGAGTGTAGCAAAACGCTGCATTGACGTAGGTCCATCCATACCCGGCCGCCGCGGTCAGCAACTCGGCGGGGTCGAGCCCGCCCGGGACCGGCAGCGTGACCGTCCGGCGCGCTGACGTCAGCCCTTCGATCGCTTCAAGGATCGCCAGATCGTCCTCATCGTCGGCCAGCGGCGCCATGGCCGGCTGGTCGATATAGGCAGTGGAGATCAGGCGGATTGTAGTCGGATCGGTGAAGTCGACTTGATCGAGGTCTTCGGCTCGGATCACACTCCACCCCGGAGTGCATCGATATGCTGCCTGACCTTCATCATCGCCGGAATGCCGCCATCGCACATGACCTGAACCGGGCTCCTTCCATTGAAACCCGAACCGGCGTTCGCTGTTTTCGGCCAGCCATAGGTCAGCGGACCATTGAACAAGAGCCGAAGCCCCTTGAAGAGACCGATCAGAAGGCTCGCCCGCGTGACTTTGTCCTGATCCAGCACACCTTTGTAGGTGCCGGCCTTCATTCTGCTCCACGTCGCACTCGGAACATCAAAGAGTGCCGCCGCTTCGGCATTCGACAAACCCCATGCGTCGGTTGCGCGGACGACAGCCTTGACGATTGCCGCAATCTCTTCAGCCTCGGCAACAGGTTGCACGGTGCCATCTTCGGGAGCGAACTGAACTGGTTCCAACATGGAACTTCTCCATATGATGCATAATAAGTAGTCATATGAGGCGAAATAGTCAAGGAATGCTTGGTGGTGAGTTCGTTAGCGTTTCAAATTCTGGCCAGCGATATCCGACAAGAGACAGACGTCTGCACCAACAGAGTAAAGCGCACTCTTACTCCCTCTCGAGGTGACGATCGCTGTCATCACATAATGCAAGACTACAAGATCGACACCTCGATTGACGCGCATCAACAGGTCCCGAATGCCCATATGTATTGGATTCCCAGCAACATGATGCTTAATGCTATCAGCGGAATCGCGCCGATATCATAACATCGTCGCTGCTCGGCTGAGACGTGGCTTGGGGCGGCTGACCTTTTCAATACGAAGGGGTAGAGGCTGGCAAGGGGGAAGGAATGACGTTTGATCTGGGGAAGACCGCGCCAAATGTGGTCACCGAAGGTCGTTTGCGAAGCCTGATGGCAGAGGGGTTCAATGCAGAAGTCATCTGCACATCGTCCGCCACCCGAAAAGCCGCAGTTTGGTATGGGAAGTGGGTCATTCGCGGTGTGAGCCAGGACGGCTCATCTGAACGCTTGCTTGTTCTCTCAAGAGCCTCCGCAGATAAGGACGAAGTCCAAATCCGCGAATTCAAAACCGCAAACGGTTTGATCTCATTCCTCTCTGATCTTGGATGCAGTCACGCCAACATCCCACTCAAAGAAGGCGGACGGTCAACGCATACCCTGCAGCCTGGCGACGCAGAGTGACGCCGCTCAACGGACCTTGGATACGCTCTCGAGAAAGCGGCCGTATTCTTGGCTGACCTCTTGGGCTTCGGTAAAGGCGCGAGTTCGTTCTTCATCAAGGCACAGGAAGTATCGCTGGATTTCAGCGATGTAGGTTTCGAAATCCTTCTGGATGATATCTGCGAATTCGCGGGCTTGTGCTGGATCGCTCGGAACGAACGGTCGTGGTGGCGCAAGGCAGGTCATCGCATACGCCTGAGATCCGCAGAAAACCGCTGATACTATAAAGATGAAAAGAACCGCTGATGAATTGACCGCAGCCATCGATCATTCTTTCGCTCTTAGAAACAAGGGATTAGACCGTCATCCGACGCCAAATCAGCCTAGTTTCAATATTATATTGATATCAATATTATAATCTCATATCGTAAGCATATCCGTCACCAGGGCCCGGCCTGCAAACCACGAGGTACGTCCGCAGACATGGGGTCTCAGTCAAGCGAAGGTGCTCCGAATGTGGTTACAGAGACTCTGTTCAAGACCCTCATTGAGAGTGCGTGCAGCGCAGAGGTCGTCTGCGTCCAAACAGCCGAGAAAAAATCGTCTGTCTGGTATGGCGCCCGGATTATTCGTGTCGTTGATCCGGCGCGAGAATTCGAGAAATTCCTTGTCCCTGCAAGGCACTACACAGCCCACGGTCCTGAGATCGTTCCAAGAACCTTCAAGACCGCCAACGGCCTCATCTCCTTTCTTGGAGGTCTTGGCTTCACGCATATTACGATCCCGCTTTACGAAGGCGGGCGCGCATCGCACACGCTTCCACCTGACACCGCGTCTGACCCGTCGCATCGTTAGTATCTTCGCAATCTGCTTGGCACCTGCAGCCGTGCAAGGCGAAGGGATGGTCCTCGTCATGCAGGGCGACGGCTCCCTTCGGGCCTCAACGTCGCAAAGCAGCTTCGCGCGAAACTACAACGACGGGATCGGCCAAGGATCGGCACGCGAGGAGCTGGCAATCCTTGGGGATGACGAAAACGCATCCGCCGATGGATTCAGAACTGGCATTGTCAGCCGGAGGACTCTTGCCCCCACCCCGGAATTCCTTTCAGCGATTGACGACACCGCGCTCCGCTATGCCGCTCACCCCGGCCTGAGGCGCGCCGGGATCACCGTCACTGAGTGGCGTCTGGTCTTCCGTTCCAATATCGAGACCGAAAGCGCCTACAACCCGGCCGCCCGCAGCCGGGTCGGAGCCATTGGTCTCGGTCAACTGATGCCGGACACGGCACGCGCGCTTGGCGTCGATCCCCATGACTGGCGCGAGAACCTCGACGGCTCAGCCCGGTATCTGGCGCAGATGATGGCCGAGTTCGGCGATGTTCGCCTCGCCCTCGCCGCCTACAACGCAGGCCCCGAAGCCGTGGCCCGCCACGAGGGCATCCCACCCTACCGAGAAACGCAAAACCACGTCAGCCGCGTGCTGGCCGTGTTCAACCGGCTTGAAGGAGAGACCTCGTGAAACCAAACCCGAATGCTACCCTGGCTCTGGCTACGCTCCTGTTTGCCATGGCCTCCCCTGCCCTGGCGCAGAGCATCGACCTGTCACCCATCCAGACCCTTCTCCAAGGGATTGTCGACGCCATCACCGGCCCACTTGGTATCGTGATTGGCACGCTTGCCCTGATCGGTGTCTTCCTCTCCTGGCTCTTCGGCATCCTCGATTTCCGCCAGGCACTGTGGGTCCTTGTTGCCATCGCAGGCATCGCCGCTGCGCCGACCATCGTCGCTGCAATCTGGACAACCTGAGGATCACCAAGATGGCAGCGGAACAGTCCCCCCTTTTCACCGGGCTCGTGCGTCCTCCCAAATTGATCGGATTGCCGATCATGTACGCCATGGTCTGGCTGTTTGGGTCCGTTTTACTGTTCCTGTGGATCCAGCATTGGGCCGTCGCTATTGCGGCAGCAGCGGCCTATCCAGCCCTTTGGAAAGCGGCGGATTGGGACCCCAATTTCCTAGACGTGGTGGCCACCACTCTGCAGGAAACCCCACCGACTGCAAACTGTCGAATACACGGGGGCGACAGCTATGCCCCGTGACGACGCCCAAGTGCAGGACTCGCTTCTTCCGACATGGACCAGCAGGGAAAGACAACTGGCCCATATGCTCCCTTACGTGAGCCTGGTTGACGACCAGACAGTTCGAACGCGTGGCAATGAACTCTTCCAGTGCCTCCGTCTGAAAGGCGTCAACAGCAACACGACAGATGATGTGTACCTCGACAAAACACGGGCGCTCTTTGCGCAGATCATCGCCCAGATCGGTCCGGATTTCGGGTTCTATGTGCACAAGGTCTCGAAGGGAATTGAGCACCACCTGCGGCCAATGGAAGGCGATGATTTCGCTGCAGCTGTCGATACAGAATGGCGCAGATTTCTGGATCAGCGGGGCCTCCGGGACAAAACGCTGACTTTGACCGTGGTGCACCGCCCTGCCCTCGTGTTACGTCTGCCCTTCTCGACGCGCAAATCCGTTTCGCTGCTTGCGGCCCAGACGGAGAAACGCTTGCGCCGCCTGGGCGAAGTTGTCGGCTTCCTGAAATCGACCTTCGCGGACATGTCCCCGCGTCTCCTCAAGGCGAGCACGGGTAAACTCCTGGGCTTTCTTGGAAGCTTGAACACGGGCCGGGAACTGCCGCTCTTCCTGTCCTCCAAATATGGCTTCGTGGCGCATGATGTTGCCAACTGCCGGGTGACCTTCAAAGACTCATCCTTTGTCGTTTCCGATGGCGCGGTGGGGACCCGTTACGGGACCACCTTCGCCATCAAGACCTATCCCCCGAAGACCGCTTGCACGATGTTCGATGACCTGAACCTGCCGGTCGACATGGTCGTCACCCATTCGTTTACGCCAATCAATTCGAACATCATGGCGTCGCGGATCAAGCGCCAGCGGCGGCTGATGCGCGCCGCCGATGACGGCGCAATCTCATTGGAAGCCCAACTCGCCGACGCACTCGACGATCTGGAATCCAAACGCCTCAGTTTTGGCGATCACCACATGACTGTCACTGTCTTCGGTGACACACCGGAAGAACTCAGCGCCATTGCCGGGGAAGTGCGCAACATCGGGGCGTCCGAAGGTGTCAATCTGATCACCGAAGCCTTCGCGGCAAAGACCCATTTCTTCGCACAACACCCCGGAAACACTGCTGCCCGGAGCCGCAAGGCGGCAATCACCAACCGGAACTTCTCCGATCTCGCTGCCTTTCATCGCACCCAACTCGGAAAGACCAACGATCAGGTCCCTTGGGGCCAGACAATCACGATGTTCCCCACACCGGAGCAATCCGCCTATCGCTTCAGCTATCATGAACAAGGCGCCCCGACCGCAGAGCCAACTGGCGGGCACACACTGATCCTCGGTCGTCCCGGATCAGGCAAGTCAGTCCTGTCTGCCTTCCTGCTCACGCAGGCGCGCCGCATCGGGGTGCGTGTCTTCGTTTTCGATTATCGCCAGGGCATGGAGATGGCTGTCCGGGCAAACGGTGGTCGCTTCTCTGCTGTGAAGGCCGGCGAGCCGACCCGGCTCAACCCCCTTCGTACCGAAATTGATGAGCGCGGTCAGGCCTGGTTGTCAGATTGGCTGGCGGCCTTGATCCATCGCGAAGACAAGCCGCTGTCACCAGCCCAAGCCAATCGTATTCAGGAAGTGGTCCGCCAAAACGCAACCGCGGCCCATGACGACCTTCGAAACTGGTCTGATCTCGCATCGCTCTTCGGATCAACGGATGACAACGGCGATCTGCACGAGCGGTTTCTGGAATGGGCACAGACCGGGCGATACGGCTGGATCTTCGGACAGACCCAGAAGGATACGTTTTCTCTCGAGGGCGAGATCGTCGGCTTCGATCTCACCGGCATCCTCGACAGCGAAAGCGAGAAAGAACGCATGGCCGTTCTGTCCTACCTTTTTCGACGGGTCGAACGGAAAATCGAAGATCGAAAACCCACAATCATCGTCATCGACGAGGCGTGGAAGGCGCTGGACAACCCCTATTTCGCCGAGCGGTTGTCCAACTGGCTGGTCACCGCTCGAAAGCAAAACGCGGTGGTCGTGATGATGACCCAATATGCCAGCCAGCTGGAGCAGACGCGGACCGGCAAAACCATCATCGAAGCCGTTCCGGCACAAATCCTGCTGCCCAATATCCGGGCCAATGCGTCCGACTACGCAATGCTCAATCTCAACGACAAGGAACTCGATGTCCTGCTGAACACCGGGAGCAACTCACGTCTTGGATTGGTGCGGGATGATCAGGGCTCCGTTGTCGTCGACACCGATCTCAGCGCTCTGGGTCCCCTGCTCACTATCCTCGGTGGGATGGAAAAGGGCGAGCAACTGGTTGGCACGGACTACCGAACACGTCCCGACTTCTGGAGGCTGCCATGAGATTTCTCGTTCCCTTCTTGATCCTGATCTCAGCCCTCGCGGGATGCGAGCAGTACAGACCGTCCGAGGCCAACTGCTTCAGCTTCGTGGCGCGAGGGCCTGCGGAGAAAAACTGTGACTTTGAGCCCTTGGGCGATGCCGATCTCAGCACGGGGTGGTTCGAGTGATCTCCAGATGCGCGGCATATCTCTGCTTTGTCTGTATCAGCGTGGGAACAGCGCAAGCTCAAGGCGTGCCAACCGTGGATGCGGGCTTGGCGGTGCGCAACCAGGCGGCAAATGCGCATCGCGAACGTGATTTGGCTGCCCAACGTGAAAAGCTCACCGTCAAAGAGCAGATCACCGAAATCGAAGGCGAGCAATTCAGGGTGCTCCAGCAGATCCTCGACGCACAAACGAGCTTCGGCGGCCAGGGCCTTCCCGGCACCATCGACGCGCTCGAAACCGGCGGAAAGCCGGAGCAATCTGCAGATTATCTTTACGGCGCGGATGATCCCAATCCAGGCGCTGATCAGATGTTTGGCGATGCCGCACTTAATATTGAGCAGCTGATCATTCGCGTCGCACAGGAGACGCACGGTCTTGGGGGCGTCGGCCGCGCAGGACTGAGCGTCCGCCAATGGCGTGCATTGCTACAAGCTCTGATCTGGCAGGAAAGCCGGTTCACCATCGGCGCGCGTTCACCGGTCGGCGCATTCGGTCTGACACAGATCATGCCCGGCACCGCGGGCGATCTCGGCATCTATCCGGAATACTATGACAACCCCTACCTGCAGGTGCATGGCGGCGCGCGGTATCTTGCGGCACAACTGGCGCGCTTCGACGGCAACATCATCTATGCGCTGGCCGCCTACAATGCGGGTCCGGGGCGCGTCATCGAATACAGCGGCGTGCCGCCGTTCACGGAAACCCGGCACTACGTCACCGTCATCCCGCAAAAATACAACGCCTATCTCGCCCGCATGGGCGGCGCTGAAGCGCTTGGCACCATCGACCCGGCCTTGCTCGCCAACTCGAACCTTTCCCTGACAAGCGCAGGTGCTGCGACCTACGGCAATCACTCGATGGCCTCTATTCAAGCAGCCGCCATGCGGATTGCCAGCATCGTCGAGCGGATCGGTGAAGCGTCGGACCTGCAGGAGTCGATGGCGTTGAACGCCTATGCGCGCGCTGAACTTGTTCGGCTCATCGCCGCGCGCACACGCTTGCAAGCGACCCGAACACGACCCTCGAGCGCGGCAGAGATCGCCATGGCCTCTGCGCAGCTTGAGGAACAGCAATTCATGGATTTCACACTGGAGGACTTGGAATGACACATCGCACTTTAAGTTGGGCGCGACGCAGTCTTTGCCTGACCACATGGGGTCTGGTGATGGCAACGGCCCCTGCCCCATTCCTCACTGTTCCGGCGACCGCCCAAGGCGTGCCGACAGTCGACACGCAAAACATCACGCAAGAGATCCAGCAACTCCGGCAAATGATCGAGGACGAGGTCCTGCAGAACGAACAACTCGTCCTGTTGCGCGAGCAATTTGCCACGCTTCAGGAGCAGCTCGCCCAGCTTCAAGATACCTATGCTGCGCTGACCGGGCTGATGGAACTTCCGACTGTCATCCGCACCGAAATGGAGGACGAGCTGAACGGACTTCTTGATCAGGAATTCGGCGACATCCTGGCAACCATTGATGCTATCCGGGAGGGCGACTTTTCCCGGCTTGCGGGCAACAGCGCAGGACGAATCGAAACGCAAATGACACGCGTTCTGGCCGAGGCCGGGTTTGACGAAGACACGCTGCGCGAGATGGCGACGAGCGGCAATGACGGGGCAAGTCGCACCGCGACGCGCGCCACAACGGGTGCTGTCATGTCCGCAGCAGCCCAGACCTCCTATGAGGAGGCGGGCCAGTCTCTACAACGGGTGGATCGCCTCGTTGGCATGATCGGCGACATGGAAGAGCTGAAAGACAGTGTTGATCTCAACACACGCGTTACGGCGGAACTGGCAATAGCGCTGGTCGCAATGTGGCAACTCGAAGCCGTGCAAACAGTCGGGACCGGACAAGCCGGCGTGATCGACGCAGCCACCATCGCCGAAGAACAGCGGTACATGGATTTCACTCTGCCCGAGCTAGAGGCCAGATAGGAGACACTGGCCAGTGACGCGCGAAGCCGAAATTGTCGAAGAAGAACTGATTTACGGGGCGCGCCGCCGGGAGCAGCTATGGCAGCGACTTGCCTTTGCTGGTTTGATCTTCGGCGTTTTAGGCTGTCTTTCGGCCGCAGCGGTCTCAATCCTCGACGTCGATCCGGCTCCCGTTGTCGTCCCGTATGACCCCGAAACCGGTCTGGCGCTTCCCAATGCCTCGGTGGGCGCCGTCTCAGTCACAGAAAACCAGGCCATCATCGAGAGTGCCGTGTTTCGCTACGTGACCGACCGCGAAACCTACAATCAGCTCGACAACGATGTCCGCGTACCCAGCATTCTCGAGCGCTCCGACGGGGCCGCCGAGACCTCGATGCGCAACATCTGGAACAGCGCAAACACCGACGCCTATCCGCCCAAAGTCTATGGAGCCAATGCCCGCCTCGATGTCGAGGTTCTCAGCATCAATCGGATCGGGAGCAATCGCGCGACGGTGCGCTTGCGGAAGCGTCTGACCTCACCTCAAGGGATTCAGGCTGGTCTCTTCACGGCCACCTTGCTCTTCGAGTTCCGTCCCGAGGAGCGCCGGTCCATCGACGATGTCTGGACCAACCCCTTCGGCTTCACCGTCACGGAGTATGCCATTCGCTCCGACAGGTTAGAGAATTGACAATGCGTTTGATCCTCCCAGCTCTTTTGTCTGTCTCGGTATCGGTTGCGGCAAACACCGCTTTTGCCGAGGCCATTCCAAGATCAGGGCCGAATGACAGCCGCGTCCGTGTGGCAACCTACCAAGACGGGCAGGTCTATCGGCTCAAAGTCAGCCTGACCCATGTGACGACGGTTGAGTTTGGACAAGGCGAAGCCATCCGCTCAATCATTGCTGGCGACACTGAAGGTTTTCAACTCGACGGGGTGCCCGGCGGGAGGGCTTTTGCAGTGAAACCCAATGCCCGAGGGGTCCACACCAACATCACCGTTTATACCAACCGACGCAGCTACTACTTCAATGTGACCGAGAGCTCGTCACCCACATTCTACGTGGTCCAGTTTCGGTATCCCGACGAAAACCGGCGTCCTACAAACGCGGTTGCGCAGCGCGCTCCGAACTACAACTACGCCGCCAGCGATCGGACGAATTTCACACCGTCTTCGGTATGGGATGACGGCACTTTCACCTTCTTCCGATTTCCGCGCAATGCACCCGTTCCCGCGATCTTCCAGCACAACAATGGTCGCGAACGAACGGTCAACAGCACCCAAGTCGAGGATGGCGTGCTGCGGGTCTCCGGTGTTGGTCGCGAATGGGTCCTCAGGTTGGGGGACGAGATCGTCTGCATTCAGTCGACCAATACAGGGGCATCGTCATGAGTGATATCGATGATCTCAGCAAGCGCCTTGCTGTACTCGAAGGCGCGCAACCGTCCAAACCGCGGTCGCGGCCTTCTTTTCTGGTGGCACTTCTTGGAACGAGCGCGATCGCTGTTCTGGGCTTGCTCGTTTACTCAGCTCTGCAGGAAACACCAGAAAACCCGCTTCCGACCGCGCAACCAGAAGAGTTTCAGATGACAGGGGATGGGTTTGGCGAAATCGAGCCCTTCGTGCCCCCAGCCCCGCCGGAACCCGAAGTCGTGGTTGTCGAGTCGGACCCCGAGCCGAATGCGGAGTTGCTCGACCAACTTGCAGCCCTTCGTGCCGAGATCGAAGCGCTGCAGAACGCACCGGAACCGGTTGTTGAAGAAGACACCGCGGCCGCAGACGCCATCAATGCACTGACGGCACAGATTGCCGCCCCGGAAGAAGCCTCACAACGAGCCCAGGACCAATTTGCAGAAGAACTGGCCGCGCGAGATCGGGAGCTTCAACAACTGCGGATGGACCTCGACCTCGCAAAACTGCAGACCCCCGCCCCTGCGCCTGGACCGTCAGAAGCCGATCTCTTGGAAGCCGAACGCCTGTGGTTACAACGAGAGGAAGAAGCAAGACGCTTGGCTGAGCTGCAGCGTCGACGGGACGAGGAAGCGGCCTTTCAGGAAGCGCGGATCAAGTCACCGACCATCGCGTTTGGCGGCAACAGCAAGGGCGAAAGCGAGCTGGCGGAACGGACCTTCGAAGACGTGACCGACTTCGTGCTGAACGGCGCCCTACCCTCAACCGTCGCCCAAGCCGAGGTCATCGCAAATCCCGGCAATACGATTGTGCAAGGCACGATGATCCAGGCCGCAATGGAGACGGCAATCTCGAGCGAACTGCCCGGGCAGGTCCGCGCGGTCATCACCGAGGACGTGCATTCGTACGACGGGTCCCGCATTTTGATTGCAAGAGGATCGAAGCTGATCGGCCGATATCGTTCGGGTGCAGACATCGCACAAAGCCGCATCACGATCGCCTGGGATCGGATCATCCTGCCCACCAACCAAACAGTCACCGTCAGCTCGTTTGGAGGCGATGAACTCGGGCGCGCCGGTGCTACGGGGTTTGTCGACACACGCTTCAAAGAGCGTTTCGGCTCGGCGGCCCTCATTTCGTTGATCACGGCCTTACCCGGCGCCACAGCGGCGCAGGTCGAAGACGAAACGTCTGCCGAGATCCTTGAAGATGTGGGCGACGACTTCGCGGACAGCGCCGACAGTGTCATCGACGACTACCTCTCCATCGGCCCGGTGATCTATGTCGAACAGGGTGCAAGGATTACCGTGATGGTCGACCGTGATCTGGAGATTTTCTGATGTCGGGCGCCTACCTTCAGGCCTCGCTCGACAAGCTCCCCGATGCTTCTCGCGAGGACGTCATTGAGATTTGCATCAACCCTGACGGTTCTGTCTGGGGCGAATTCCAGGGCGACAGGTTCATGTCGCCATTGGAGAGCAGCCTGACGCCGACCGAGATCAAGGACATCGGAACCCAGATCGCATCGGCCTCAAACTCGACAATCAGCAAAGACAAGCCCATCGTATCGGTGAGCATCAAGTACCGAGACCGCCCGGTGCGCGCACAAGTCATCATGCCACCGGCAGTCAGCGAGGGCATGTCAATCTCGCTGCGGTTTTTCACCTCCCTGCCTCTCCACGACGTCGAGCTGAAATTCCTTTTTGGGGCCGAACGCAGCCTCGAGACAGACAGGTTGAACAGAAACCGGGAACTTCGAGATGTCGTCAAAGGCGGCGATATCTACTCCGCAATCCGCTTCTGCGTCGCGCACAAGCTGAACATGATCGTCTCGGGCGGCACCTCGACGGGCAAGACTGTAGCTGCGCGTAAGATCCTGTCGTTTGTCGCGCCAGAAGAACGCATCATCACAATCGAAGAAGCCGCTGAACTGATCCCCGCGCAACCAAATGTCGTGACCCTGCTGGCCAGCCGGGAGGGAAGAACACGCAACGCTGACACGTTGCTGACGTCTACGTTGCGCATGCGCCCGGATCGCATCGTCCTGGGCGAAGTCAGAGGCTCCGAAGCCATGACCTTTCTTGAAGCGATCAACACCGGCCACGGCGGGTCCATGACCACGTTGCACGCCGAAACGCCCCAGTTGGCAATTCAACGCCTAGCGATCGCCGCTCTCAAGACTGAAGTGCCGATGACCCACACCGACATGGTACAATACATCGAAAGCTCAATTGACGTGATCATCCATGCCGCGCGCCATGCAGGCGACCGCGGGATCACGGAATTCTATTTGCCCGGACAGACGGGAGGAAACGCAACATGAAGACCTTTGAACACGAAGTCCTGACGTTTGATGCCAGCGACAAGAAGGGTTTCGAGACAATGAAGAGCACCTTGTCGACCTGGGGCGACGCGGGATTTGAGATCGTGTCTGTCGTCGGATCTTCGGTCAACGCTTCATACTTCACAGTATTTCTGAAACGCCCACGGTCAGCAGACGAACCATTCGCTGAGGAGACTGGAACATGATATTCAACAGGTTTGCCTTGGCACTTGCGATTGTCCTCTCCGGCGGCCCGGCAAAAGCGCAACTTGCTTCAGAACCCGGAGACGAACTCTTGGTTTGCCCGGACCGTCCACCTGAACCCGAATTGGTATCCAATATGGGTTTGAAAGAGTCGCACAAGGCCATTCTCATTCAGCGGATGTATCGCGCAACCTCGTATGTCGCGATACTGGAAACTGGAGAGTGCTCCTGCGCGAACCGTTTTCCAGCCTGGGACACGGTTGTCGACTACTATCTGGCGAACTACGCACGCCTCGAAGCCCGCTTCGAAATACAAGAGCGTACTAAATACTACCGGAATTCAATTGATAAGAACCGGCCAGCAGTCCGGGATCTGTGCATTGCGCAAGACAGCTGGGACTGACCGATGAGCATCGTCACGTTTTTTGTCGAAACGGCGGATGGTTATCTCGAAGATGCGGCGGAGACCCAATTTGGCGCCGTAGCGTCAACGGTGGGCAGCATCCTTCTGGTCGCAATGACGCTCTTAGTCATCCTAGTGATAATCAACATGGCGTTTCAGGTGCGCTCAATGGACGGCCGAACTGCCTTCTGGCTGGGGGTGAAACTCGTACTCGTCGGCGTGTTCGCCACAAGTTGGGTCCAGTTTAATGCCTTCGCGACAGCCATACTTAACGGGCTCGACAGTATCGCTGGCTCATTAGTGGCCGCCGTTGGCGGTGGCGCTCCAGGACCTTCGGGCACCTTCGCTGAGGAGTTCGACGCCATCATCGCTGAGTTTGCCGCGTACCTAAACTCAATTGGCGACGGTATGCATTGGATGGCCGGCGCCGTCATGGGTGTCGTCGGTACAGTTTTGCTGTCGCTGCTTGGCGGACTAGCAGCATTCTTCCTCGTCGCATCCCGGTTGATGATTGCGCTGCTTGTCGGTCTCGCGCCGATCATGATCTTTCTTACGCTTTTTGACGTCACAAAAGACTACTTCGCACGATGGTTGTCTGCGCTGATCTCGTTTTCCATTTACCCGATCGTGATCGCTGGGGTCTTTGCGACGATCATCGGCGTTTCCGACTCTTTGATCCGAGAACTGGGAGACCCAGACGGGGCATCTACAATTGGGGCGGTGGTACCCTTCTTCATGATGATCTTCATGGCCAAAGGGTTTGTTGTTGCGACGCCCTTCCTAGTTCGCGCGATTTCGGGAAACATTGTGATGCCGGCGCTATCAGGGGGCTTAGGAGGTGCTTACGCTTTCGGCCGGGCCGCCGCCGGAAGTCAGCAAGCTTACAATCGCTATCAAGTTGGAACTGCTTCTTCCATCGAATACGCGGCGCTCCGCGGACGGCAGATGTTGGGCATACAAAACCTGTCGGGTAGAACAGGCTTTCCTCAGCCTGCAAACAACTCTGCACCAGCTAATCCTTCTCCGGCTTCAACTGGAACTGCGGCGCGTATGGAAGCTCAGAAAGCTCGGGCACAACGGCTGGCAGATGCAAAGAAGAGCTAGGCGGGACCCGTCTGATATTGGCACGCCTCCACCGAGTTGATCGCCGAAGCGGACCTTCAAGCAGCTCGCGGCGAATGGCGGCGAAGAGCCCAACTTAACTTGATGCTGCCAGACGTACGAACGTCTGGTTTGCTCAAGTTTCGCGGCAATTGTGTTTCTGCGCTGACCCTCAAAAGTCATATGACATAGACCGCGAAGATCGCGATCCATGTGCTCAAAGTCTTGCGCCGTTTGCTACTCATCCCCCCGCTTGGGTTTCTGTCAACAGGGCCCCGTCCTGCCGTTGCAGGTTACCAGTTCGGAACTCAAAACGTCTGTCACTGCATGACCATCCGTTGCCCATACGTCTCGTGCTACGCGCCAGACGCCGTCCTCGCCCAAACGATAGATGTTAATACCATTTCCGGTTTCGACAGAAGCATCGCCGCCGCCACGCGGCAGGTCTGCCACTTTGTAACTATACCGCTCAAATGCCCAATCCCCGGCAACAACAAACTCCAGAGATGTTTTCTCCCAGGCTGTCTCAAACGCATCGAAGTATCCGCGAACCCATGGTTCAACTTCAGCCTTGCCAACCATTGCCGACGAATTGGGTGCAATCAAAACAACGTCATCCGTCACCGTCGCAAGAAAGGCGACCGGATCATTGGCATTGATCGCAGAAATGTATCGGTCATTTGCCAGATGCGCGGCGTCCTTAGCCGGATTTGCGATAAGGGCCGTTCCTGAAAAAACAATGAGGGTTACCACAGCGGCAACAAAGGTGTTCGAAAGTGTCATATCTATCTCCTGTCTTGTTAGTTCAGCTATCTCCAATTTCACTGGCTAGCTGCTCATGCACCACAGTAATATGTTGAATTCTTCAAATTAGTGAGTCAGGAATAATACCAAACCATTAAGCAAGACTATCAAATGGATGAAATCAATTGGAGCAGGCTTCCCGCTTTGACAACGCTCCGTGCGTTTGAAGCAACAGCGCGCTTGCAGGGCTATTCCGCTGCGTCTCGAGAGCTCAACGTAACGCCTGCTGCGATTGCTCAGCAGGTTCGGAAACTTGAAACAGAGGTTGGTATGAGCCTTGTTCGCCGGGAAGGCCGTGGTCTGGTTCTCACGCAAGCCGGGGAACAGTTGGCACAGCCATTGAAGGAAGCATTCTTACTGATCGCGAACGGGATTCATGATGTGAAAGCCACTGAAGACAAGCGTGGTGTGCGTGTCTCTACGACCGACTATTTTGCCAGTACGGTCATCCTCCCGCAACTTAACGATTTTTGGATGAAACATCCGACGCTGCAGACGTCCTTCTCGCCGGATGGTAACACCGCCCCAGTCGATCTTGAGAATTTCGATATTGTGGTTCGTGCTGGCGGCCCAAACCGGAAATGGGACAACTGTCAGACCTTCAGATTGCTTGAGACGCCAATGATAATTTGCGGTGCACCAAGCTTGGTTGGCGACGGAAATGTCGATGTCTCCACTCTCCCTTGGATCGCGGACCGAGGGATCGGAGGGGGTGTCTTTCAAGAGGCCGTAAGACGGGCGGGATGCAACCCGGAAGAGATATCGCTTGTGGACCCTGGTAGCGCCAAACTTGAGCTGGACGCTGCACTCATGGGCTACGGCGTCCAAGTCACTCCGGAATTGACGATCAGGGACCAACTGGCAGAGGGGTCGTTGGTGAGGGCTGATGTGTCCCTTGATATGCGCGGGGTGTACTATGCGATCTGCCGACAAGGCCCGATATCAAAGCAAACTCAAAAGTTCCTTGATTGGTTGATCAATATCTGCGCGCCGCTGTCCTGCACCACTTAGACATCGTGAATTCCTGAAACATACTTCGTCTTTCTAACGCCTTGCTGTGGTTCGATTGGAGAAGGTTGACGGATCAATGCACTTCTCATTTAACGAAAGCAGTCGATAGCGCAACCGCAGCGAAATGGCGCTTTGTCCCGCACAGCGGACCCTGGAAAACGGACTACGAAGGTCCCCTCCAAAGTGGGTGGCACGGCGCCTAGACCTCGTGCCTGAGCGCCTGTTCTCTGAACTCGGCCTCGATATCCTCACTATCCCGCACACGTTGTTTTGCGATCTCGCGGATGTCGACATCATCCTCGAAGTCCTCGCTCAATAGAGAAGCTTCTTCGTTTGAATCGGTCTCAGCATCGGCTTCAGAGGCAATTTCTTTCCCCGCCGCTGCGCCCCCGCCCTGCCCTGCCGGGTCCTCCGTACCAATTTCCGCAAGTACAGAGATCGTCGATTGGACGGCAGCTTTCGCGTCTGCTTCGTCACCGGCGATCATGTCAGTCAGCTTGAAACTCTGCTGTACGGTAAGGTCCAGCTCAACCTGATCTGAGGTTAATCCAACCTCCCGAAGCGCCTTCGCACCCTTCTTGCGCCGACTGGTGGCAAGCGTCGTGCCCGTGGACGCCGTAGTTTGTGCGGCCGCGATGGTTGCCTCAACCACCTTTGACGGTGCTTTGCGACCAGACCGCGCCATTAAGGCTTCCGGCATGGCCTCAACTTCTTCCGCGCGGGTCGCCGCCCGTTCCGCCTGCCCCGCCTCAGTTACCTGGACCCGCGGTTCTTCTACAGGAACTACTTCCGGAAACGGCAGCTCGCCCGACTGTGCTTTATGAATGCTCTTGAAGAATGGGTCGTCGAAATACCGAATGCGCTTTGCCCGCACCGGCATCTGGGCGTCCACAACCATGACGATGTCATCAAGCGACATGCGCCGGGCTTCATCCTTGGGCAACAGCGATGTCTCTTCCGTGCGTTCAGACATGCTGCGCCCTTCGAACGGATTGCGGCCGATGGAGCGTGAGCGAGTGACCACGCGTTTGGTGGTCATGCCGACCGCGCCACTCAGCTCCTCGACGGTCTTTTCATCGGACGGTGTGAGATAGAGTTTGATCCCGGCATTCCCCTGCAACGCGCGGCGGGTGTTCTCGCCGTAAATTTCATCGAGCGCAGGGATGGTCTGGGTCACGATCGCCAGGTGGCCGCGATAAGATCGCAATGTCTCGATGCTCTCGACCACGTTGGGCATTTTCCCGAGCCGATTGAATTCATCGAGCATAATCATCACCGGCCAAGGCTCGTCTGGACCCGGCTCCCGATCCTGCAAGGACGCAATCAAATCGGAGAAGAACAACCGGATCAGCGCCGCCATCGGGCGCACCATGTTCGGGGCCACGACCAGGTAGACCGAAAACGGCTTCTTGCGAATGGTCCGGAAGTCGAAATCTGACGTGGAGGTCGCGGCATCGATGGCGGGGTTGCTCCACTGATCGAGGCCGGAGGTCATCAGGAGCGAGATATAGGAGGTCAGCGTGTCGTTGTTCGTTGAGGCCATCCGCTCGAAGATCAGCTTGGCCGCCGTGTTCTGCACCTCGTCGCGCCGCTTCATGAACTCCTTGCGCTTGTCCCCACCGGAGGCCGTGATGCGGTAGATTTCGCCAAGCGAGGGCCGCTTGCGCTCGAACGAAAGCAGGCCCGCCGCAACAAAGAGATCGATCCCGCCCTTGAGAAGGCCGGAGGTGCGATCGTTATCCGTTTGCAGAAAGAGCGTCGCGAGGAGTTGCAGCTCCATTTGCTGCTGGTTGGGGTCTCGGAGGCCGGCGATCCGCAAGAGCGGATTGTAGCGATGCGACCGGCGATCATTCCAGTCCGTCGGGGCAAAGCGATAGACATCGTCCCCTTCCGCCGCCCGGTGACGGGCCGTTGCCTCGAAATTCTCGCCTTTCACGTCGAGAACCACGGCGCTGCCGCGGAACGTCAGCAGGTTCGGGATCACGAAGCCGGTGGTCTTCCCACGCCCGGTCGGGGCCACGCACAGCACATGGGGATAGACATTCGAGGACAGATACCGGCCGCGACGTTTGGGCGAGGTCATTTTGCCGAGAATGAACCCGCTGCCCGGCGCCGTGAAAAAGCCGTTGCACTTCAACTCCCCGGCCCGCTGCCAATGGGTCTTGCCGAACTTCGTCAATGCGGTGCCGGAGAGGACCGCGCTCAGGAGCATGCCCGCAAAGGCCGTACCGCCAATGATGAGATTGGCCAGTTGAAAATCATTGGGACGCACCTGACGGAGGCTCAGGTAATTCCTGGCGAGCCAGAGAAAATCGATCTCCGCGCGCAAGCCAAGGTCGCGAAACGTCAGGAACGCACTCGCAAAGACATATCCAAATCCCGCGCTGAGAAGGGTTAGGAGGAGAATGCCGAGCGCGATCCGACCCCTATCCATGGGTTTGGCCTTTCTCGGTATGGCTTTGCAAGCTCTTCAGACGCTGCGCGTCATATTCCTCCTCGGCGATTTCCGAGACCACTTCGCGCACGGCATCGCTGTTTGCGGTCGCCTCATCCGATTGCAGGTAGGCTTTCGCGGCGTAGAGCCGGTCCAGCCGGTTGTCGATCACCTCGTCGAGCACATTGGCATCGCCCTCGCGCAAGGCGGCGATCCTGTCATCGTCAAGGAGACGCTCCACTTCCGCCCGATAGGCCGTTCTGCCCTCTTCATCGGCAAAGGGTGGAGTGATCTTGTCTGCGCGTTCATGGGCAACGACGCCGGCCAGGACGGAATTGTCCGGCAACCTGTGGGTTGCGTCCGCGACCGCGTTTCGATCAGCTGTGAGGGCATCATTGCGTCTGGCGGCAAATGTGGCCGCATAGGTTGCCCCGAGACCGCGCACCAGATGCGCCGGCATGTCGGGATACCGTTCCCGCATATCGGTCGCGACGGCCTCGTCGATCTGCATCGGCCCATCGGACCGCGACAGGATGCGATCAATCTCGGCGTCGATCCGGTCCGCTTGCGCCTCATCAATGATGCGGATATTGAGCGGATCGCGCGCATCGATCACATTGCTTGGCCGTGTCGGCAGATCGGGATGTCGCTGCAGATAGGCCCGCTGCTCGATCTCAAGGCGAGCTTCGGCCCGGAGGGTGACTTCATCCGCGCGCTCGGCGATGTCCCGCTCGGAAAGCCCCTGCCCGCGCATGTCTTGCCGGATCGCGCGGGCGGCATCATCCACGCTTTCTGAATCGTAATGCATGTCTGGAGCACGGTCGTCTTCGATGACACCATCACGGCGCAGCACTTCCGCTCGCTCCAGACCTGTCCCGAGGGCGATATGTACCTTGTCGAGCTTGTCGACGGCGACCTTCAGATCTTCGCGGCGCTCGAGATTGAGGCCCTGCGCCTCCGCGATTTTCTGAAGGTCGTCGGCATACCATTCTCGTTCCAGGGCCGCCGTATCGGCCCCCTGCTCGATGCGCGCAACGACCACCTCGGAGGAAATCCCGGTCCCGCGCAAGGCAGTGTCAATCTGCGCCCGCGTTCGGGTCTCCCGCAGCTTCTCCACCAGGCCCGCGTTAATGTTGGCCTCAGAATAGATGCCGGTCTCTGTCGGCCTCTCCGTCAGTGTGCCAGAGCGCAATCCGAGCGGCTGCATATGCGCGACCGGCCTCAGCGCGGCCACCATCTGCTTTTGCAGCGTCGGGCGGTCGGCTTCAGGCGCCTGTCGGATCAGGGCGGCAACGCGGTTCATCTCATCGGCGAAGCGACTGTTCAGATCGTCGAAACTCTGGTCCTGGCTCATATAGATGTCTCCGGTTTGCGGGAGTTTGCCCTGCCGCGCGAGAAGCGCGCTGGCCTTCAGCAAGGCGTCTTCTATGTCTTCGCAATTTTCAGGCGACGCCTCGGCCGCGAGCGATCGATACACCTGGGCATTGCCCGCGATCTCACCGAGGGCGCGGTCAAGATCCTCTCCGACCCGTTCCCGCTGGTGGACGGCGCGCCCCTCCTCTTTCGCGGCATAGACCTCGCGTGTGCGGGGCGGATAATGGATTTCGCCGCGATCGACGCGCCGGGTCGCCTCGAGACGAACCCCGTACTTCTCCGCCTCTTCGACCATCGCGAGGCGAAAGGCGTCGTAGTTGAAGTGATGATCCCGCCCCAAATAGAAGAACTCGCCTTCCTGCGACCGGCGATTGAGAACCACATGGGCATGTGGATGGTCACAGTCTTTGTGGACGGCGATCAGGTAGTCGAAGTTGCGGTCTTCGTTCTGGAAGAAGCGTTCGCAGACATCACTGGCAATGTCGCGGACATGGGTGGCCTTGGTGCCGCGCGGAAACGACATCAGAAGATGGCTGGTATGTCCGAGCTTGGGATTGAACCCCTCATCCCACCGGGACGTAAAGCGTTCCACCACGGAAGTAATCTCCTCACCCGAGAGCTGCGTCTTGCCATCATGGACGCCGCGACTATCAACGATGTGGGAAGACTTCGTTGTCAGATAGGCCAGCTGGTTCTGAAGCTGGGCTTTGGTGTGCGTGCCGCCCGTGCGGATCGGTTTGAAGACCGCGGCCCGGTGCCCGTAGGCCGCACGCACCATCTGCGCACGCCGTGTCCCCAGACCTTGCATCGATCCTTTGATGCGGCTCCAGCCGTCGCGAAAGATTTCGCCTGTTACAATTGTGACGGCATCACTCCGGGACATCTGAGAAGTCCTTCAGTGCGCTGTGAGCTTCAAGCGTGACATGGCTCACCCGCCGGCGGGCGAGCGCATCGACCTGGTCCGCGAAGTCCAGAACGAACCCGGACAAGAGCCGCAACTGCGCAAGGCTGGGGTCGCCGAAGACCGGTGCGATTCCTTTGGCACGCGCCTCGTTCAGCCGCTTTGCAATCTGGGTGACGTTGTTACCGACGCGATTGAGTGCCGCCCGGAACGACTTGAGTTCCTCTGCGAGGTGCTGGTCCGGTTGGAAGACGCCGTTCGCTGACTGGATGAGAAGACGAACACCTGCCGATCGACTGGACACGCCATGCCGTGTGAGCACCTCGTCGAAACCCTGCAATTCCTCCGGCGTGAGCGAGACGCTGACCTGTTTGGTGCGAGTACGCGTGTCCCGACGCCGGTCCTTTTCAGTCCGAAGCGTGTAGTAGACGGTGCGCTCACTTACCCCGAACTGCGCGGCCAAATCGGCGTGCGTCACACCCTTCTGGCGTTCGCGAACGATCTCCCGTCGCTCTTCGGGGGTCAATCTGCGCCGTGATGCCATACTGCAAATACACTCCCTATTTCCTGCCACTCTCATACAGGCCATCTGGAGTTTCAAATATTATAGTATTGCAGTCAATACACCTTTCTCAGCGAATGACGACAAGAGGGCCTGTATTCCGTTTCAAGCCGAACGCGTCAGCGTTAGGGCTCCTCCATTTCATCACAACTGACTCTCTTGTCTGGAACTCGGTTTGGAAAAATCGCGCGCTGAGCGCCTTAAGCGCGATTTGGAGCCTCTACCCTACCAGCGAGCCTTGATCGGCCTGTATCCCCTCTCTGGCGCTCGCTACGCGCCGCTTGAACTGAACTGACGAGGCGGACCGGGCCATTTGAGCCAGGATTCCGGCAGAAATGATGGCACATGTAACCTGTGATATCGGATATACATTATCAATTATGGCAAATCATATATCGTTTATGTCCACGGCGATCTCTTGCCGAAATGCGCGAAGTGGGCCCATGACCGTCTGCCGGGACATCTACGACACTCGAGGCGGCCCCGAAACCCGCACTTTTACGGTTCATGGCAAATCACACATGCAATATCAGGCATGCAACATCGGATATGCGCACTTAGAAACACCAAGATAGCCATTCAAAATCGTAAACCCACTATCACACATCATGTCTCAAACATCCATTATGCCACATCCTCTATCATTTATGGCAAATGGCACATGATGCATCAGTTATCCTTGATGCAACATCCTCTCTGGCATATACCGTATCCAAAATCATAAAGAAGACCCTTGAGGATGCAGGATCATGCCCAACGAGCAGTTGAAGGTCATCGCGATCATGACGCGAAAAGGCGGTGCGGGAAAGACAGCGCTCGCACGCGCTTTGATGAGTGCCATCATCGCTGATGAAAAACGGTGCATCGCCATCGATGCCGACCCGCAGCAAGCACTCTTCCGCTGGTGGGAGAGCGTCACCACCGAAAACCCGGATGTCGCATCGACGGCTCCAGGCCTTCGGGTCCTAGGCATCGAAAGTCCCTCCGACCTCGAAGCGATCATCGACGACGCCTATGAAAACGATACGGCCGACTTTGTGATCATCGACACGATGGGGGCAGGGGGCCAATGGGCTGACGAACTGGCCGTCCACAGCGATCACATCGTGTTGCCGATGATGCTGTCGGACACCGATATGCGGATCGCCACCGACACCTACAATTGGTACCAGGGCCTCTTTGAGCGCGCCGAAGACCCCTCAGTCCTCCCGAAACTCACAGTCGTGCTTTCACGCGTCGACAAGAACCCCTCGAACGCCATGCGCGCCATGGCGCGTGAAGCCAATGCAAAGTTCCCGGTCATCGAAGAGCTCTTCATGGATCGCAAGCAACATGCCGATGTCGATCGCGAGGGTCTCTTCCATCAGATATCGAAATGGCGAACCGAAGACCCGAACCCGCTGATGCGCACCCATGCCCGTCTCTTCGACGAGGCGCTCGATGAGGCGCGCGAAATCCTCTCACTGGTGCTGGAGGCTGAATAATGGCGCGCAAGAAAATCACCTCACTCCTCGGCGACGACCCGGTTTATAGCAAACAGTTCGGAGACAAACCGAAACCCACCGAACCCGCGCCCAAACCAGACCCAGTTGAGGCCGCGAAGCCTGCAACTGAACCCGCCGCGGACCCCAAACCCATTGCGGAGAAGCAGGCCCCGACCTCAGCGCCGCCAGCCAAAGTTCCAGTGCCCTTCCTCAAAAACCGCGCCCGAGAAGAAGCCTGCACCCCAAAAAAGACGCCGAAGAAGCCCGAGACCCGTGCCGTACACGTTCGCGCCGCCCCGAAAAAAGACCATGGCCCCGGATTGGACGCTCTGGAAGCTGCCGGCCTGCCGGCCTCCGATGTTGTGCGCCTTGCCGGCAAGCGCGCCATCGACAAGTTCGAACTTAAGCCGAAATACGTGGCCCCGGACGACGCCGAGCGTCTTCCAAGCAATATGAGCTTTCGGACCATGAAGACACTCGACGCCCAAGTCCTCGACAGGTTGCGGGATCAGGCCGACCCGCTACGCCTGCGCTCGGACGCGGCAGTCATACAGGGCCAGTTGGAACCTGTGTTCTGGTCAGAACTTACAAGCCTCATCAAGGAACTGCGCAAGCAGTATTCCTGAAGGCGCGGCGTCGCCGCGCCGCGATTTTTCTCTAAAGGGGGAAGGAGTTTCGGCTTCCTTCCCCCTGAAACGAAATAGACAAGACCGTGTTGTCGGCTGCGCCTCCGCCCGCACCACTCTTGTCGATTTGGTTTCACCCCCATCCTCTCAAGCTCCGCGCATACTCGCGGGTAAGCAGCAGCTTACCCTGTCACGATTTGTGATGCGGGGAAGGAAAACACTGCCTGTGCGACGAACCTTGAGAGACAGCGATGCCGGACAACAGAAGATCTGAAGCGCACCCCATCAAGAAGATCATCGATCAGGAGACCGGCGCACATGTCGGCTGGCTCTATGAATGGAATACCGGCGACCTCGAGCCGATGTGGAGCAATGGTCCGAAACCCAACGTGCGATACGAAGACATACCCCCAGATCAGATGCCACATGGGTAGGATCATCGCTCAAGGAGCGCGGCGCGACGCGCCAGGCGGGGCAGGGGGCGGCAGCGCTGCCCGCTGCCGCGTCACCTCCAATGGCAAGCGACAGAAAGAGCGAGGGGGGCCGCCTAAGCGGCCTGCTGTTGCTCCTCAACGCGCGCTTTAATGAAATCCACCGCTTTCTGTGCCTCTGCAGCGGCCTTGAAGATCAGCCCCTTGTCCGATCTGAGGGATTGCAACCATCCTTCGATATAAGCGGCGCTTTGGTCGAAGGCAGGCGCGACCCCCAGCTGAACAGCCAGAAAACACGCACCGATCTCCGCAACGAGTTCCTCGAACGCGTATCCGGCACGGTCCTCGAAACGCTTGATCCGGTCGAGCCGTGTCGCACTCCCGGTCCAATGAACGGTCTCATGTCCTAAAGTCCCGTAATACCCGCTCGTGTCAAAGAAGGTACCAATCGGGGGCATGTGAATATGGTCCGGACCCGGCGCGTAGTAGGCCTTCGGTGTTTCGCTCGTGATGACCGTCGCGCCTGTGGCGGCAAAGAAGGCCTCCAGTTCAGGCACCGGTTCGGTGCCAAGATCGCGGGGCGGGGCAGGGCGGACATAGTAGTCTTCCGGCAAACCCTCGATCTGATCGGCGTTAAAGACCTTGTTGCACTTGGCGTAGCGACTGGTCTGGAGCTCAAGTTCGCCGTCGATGTCTTTCTCGAAGGTCCCGTAGAAAACCGACCGCGTGGCCGTCTCTCCTTTGCGCACACAGGCCCCGAGCGAAAGCGCTTGCCGATAGGTCATCCACCGGGCCGACGCATAGCCTTTGATGAGAGACGTTGCCCAGAGCATCAGAACATTCACCCCCCGATAGGCGGTGCCATCGTGTCGCAAGGGCAGGGCGGCTCCGGTGGCATCCCCTGTCCACGGCTTCCGCCACGGCGGCGTTCCCTTCTCGATCTCGGAAATGATCGTATCCGTCACATGCTGTTTGATGTCGATCTTGGCCATGTCTCTCGCTCCTCATCCTGAATGCGGGTTTCAGGCACCGCGCCTGTCGCGGCTGTCCTGCAAACCTGCTCACGGCGAGTGCGGAGGGGGCGAGACCAGATCAAAAATGGGGAGGGGGATCGCCCGGGATCGCAGCGCGGCAGAGCCGGGACCGATGTTGGGGAAACCCCATTTTGGCGTCTGGTCCGAGGGGAAGGCCGCGCCTCCCCCTGAAACTATTTGGATTGATTACCTGGCTGAGACGGCTGCGCCTCTGGCAGCCCATTGAGGCCGACAATTCGAATGTCGTAGACCAAGCTTTTTGAACTCCAAAGGCGCGCCGACTTGACGACTATGCAGCGGCGCGTTCCATCGACTTCTTCACTGCGAGCGTGAGATTGTCGAAGTCCTCGGCGGCCATGGTCACACCGTATTCGGTCCCGCCATCCTGGTTTTCCCATTGCGATTGGCGAAGTGTCCCTCGGGCATTCACCAGATCGCCGGGAGCGACATTCTCGAGCGCCCATTTCATCACGTTGGGATTGAAGATTGTCACCTCATTCCAGTAGGAATTGGCACGGAAATCGCCCCGATCATCCTTGCGCCCGTACTCGGCAGCGATCGTGATCCGCACGGTCTTACCAACTTCCTTGACCTTGCCGACGCGGCCGAGAATCTGAAACTCCGCAAATGTGCGCATGACCATCTCCTGTGTCGGGCTGACTGCCCCGAGTCAATATTCGCTCTTTGCACAATATTATAATATTGAGAAGCTCACAATCGAGCCGCGGCAAAATAGCGGAAATTCGCCAACGCCCGGTTGTCTACAGGCGTAGGAACCAAGCGCTGCGGAGAATCCAGAAGGTGCGCGTCACGATTTGACCCAAGCGACGGCTTTATTCGGGGCAGATCAGCTCCAGGGACGGAAAATAGGTACGGTACCGCCGCGCATCCCGCGTCAGCAGAGGCACAGACAGTACCGTCGCATGCGCACCGATAAAGAAATCAGGCAGAACGTTCTGCTTCGTCCCTTTGGACCGCCGATAAGCGGAGAAGGCTTTCCCAGCCAGGAACAGGGCATCTCTTGGCATCATTTCGTGGCGGAGCCCGACGGCCTCGATGAAAGCATCGAGCCGTTCCTTCTCGCGATATCCAACGGAGAGCTCGGAGTAGACGCTGTCATTGATGAGGAGATCGACCTGAAGCGCTGCGGCTTCCAATTGTGAAATGGACCACTCGGCGAAGGTCTCATCATCCGTCACAACATCAAGAAGAACATTCGTGTCAACGAAGATCACCCGTCGCCCCGCGTCAGCGCCATGATCTCATCGGTGCTAAGCTCTGTTCGCGCATGGCCGCGAAGGGCACCGAAGCGCGAGACCGGCGCGGCCTTGTCCTCCGGAACAATCTCGACTCGGCCATCCTTCGTACGATTGAAGGTCACCTTGCTGCCTGCCTTCAGTCCCAAAAAGTCGCGAACGGCTTTCGGGATTGTGACCTGACCTTTGGTTGTGAGCGTCGTCGGCAAGTGCGCCTCCAGTAATACCTTTGTTCAGACAGGTATTACTTTTCAGGCTGTTTTGCAAGCTCTGACGCTGGATCAAGCCGATGGCCTGCCCTTTGTGTCTGTACGCAGCGCGCAACCCGGAAACCTTGCTCTGGTGTCACGAACGTGCGTGAGGGCGGCAAAGATGCCGCCCCTCTGCTCGATAGGGTCTTATTCGGTGACCTGGCCATCGTCTCCGTCCGCCTTGGGCGGGAAGGCGACCAGCTCGGTGACCGCAACC
Source organism: Sulfitobacter sp. GN1-4 (assembly GCF_055693825.1). Lineage (NCBI taxonomy): Bacteria > Pseudomonadati > Pseudomonadota > Alphaproteobacteria > Rhodobacterales > Roseobacteraceae > Sulfitobacter > Sulfitobacter sp. GN1-4. Next base: position 54,526 of record NZ_JBVFUQ010000005.1, read on the forward strand.
GGGAAGTCGAGCTTGATGGAGAGCACGGTCTCGCCATTCTCGCGGGTGTTCTCGAAGACCGCGCCGACGCGGCGAAAGCTGGTTTGGTCCTTGCCGTCTTTCTTGAAGGTGACGGGAACGGTGAGGGTGAACATCTTGTTGGACATTGTCGATCTCCTTGTTTCGATGCGGGTGACCCGGCGGATCGACCAGGGCAGATCGCGCAAGCGGAAATTCGGAGGGTCCGCCCATAGGTGGAAACCGCATTTCTGCTTGCCGGAGCAAAGCGACGGGCACGCGAGCGGCCGAGATCCGCAACCCGTAGATCGAAAAGAAACAACGCAGATCGACACGCCCCAACGGTGTCAGACCATCCTCATCTCGGAGCCATGAGAGACGGGGAACCAACCCCGCAGCCGATATCAAACCCGGTCTTCGACAGAGGCCCGTGCGATACGCGAAACGCACCACCATTTGCGCCACACCGGGGCCATTTGTCGTGAGGGGCCTATCGGTCCTCCAAGGCGGGTCGAGATGCGTGTTTAGTCCACCTATGGCCTAATGAGGGGGCAGAGGACCTGCCCAAACAGGGTGGACGACATTCAGGCGAGGCGATGGAAACAGCCTGCCCTAGGGATCGTCACCCGCATGGGCGAAGACAGCCTGTCTGGCTTCGTGCGCAGCATAGAGCCCGGTCGGCTCTGCCGAAGGGCCAACTATTCAACGAATCAGGAAAAGACCTACCGATCCTTCGACAACAGACCCCGCGGGGTAATGGCTGTCAGATTGTCAGGTGTCCGCCGCGTCATTTCCATGCCATCGGACGACACCGCGGCCTCGACAAACTCGGTCTTCTTCAACACACCGCCATCTGCCTCGACCCATGTGGTGCTGTCGCCGTCCTCGCGCGCGATCGAACCGTCATGATTGATGCGGATCGACACGCCGCCGACCTTGACGGCGACGGAATGCGCATCCGCGATGATGCCCTCCCAGGCGCCGTCGAAATCCCGGCGCACCACCACCATGTCGGGCCGTAACTTGATCTGCACATCCTGATCGGTATCGCCATCGGCACTTTTGAGCATCAGGAATGTTTCCCGGATGTCCGGATCGGCGTGAATGCTGGCCCGCGCATCCTTCGGGGGCCAGACCTTTGGCGCGCTGCGCTGTCGGCCTTCTGGGTCCCGATGAAACCCGATGTAAAGCTGCGCCGATTTCCAGACGCGGGCGGCTTGCGATGCAATCTTTGACATGGTCGGTCTCCTGAGCGGTCCGAATGCGCGGCTCTTGGCTCTAATGAGCCGGGAGCCGCGCAAACCGAGGGACTTGGGGAAGCGAGGGCAGGGAGGCTGCCCTCGCCGGTGTCCACTTTCAATCGTAATAGTCGGGCACCCAAGCCTCAATCCGGGCCTTCTGTGCCGCTGTGACCCCGAGCAGTTTCTGCTTGGTTTCGTCCAAGAACAGGTCTTCCAGCGTCTTCGCTTTCTCAGCCTTTTTCAACTTGGCGAAGGCTTTGGCCTCGGCGCTCGTTGGCGTAAGGTCGAGGAGGTCGCAATAGATGCTCTCCAGCATCGGTCCTGACACGCGCTTGAAGAGGTTCTCCGCCGTGGGCGTCCAGACCTTGCGGATATCGGCCCCTGCTTTCTCAGAGAGAACTCTGTGGAAGATGTCATCCCCGCCTGTCAGCAGTTTCGCCAGATGTCGGGTCAGTTCCGCAGCGCGATGCTTCGGCCCTTTCTTCTTGAAGCTGGCGAAGGCTTTCTTGAGATCGACGTCCCAAGCGTCTGCCGGGCTGACACGGAGTTTGCTCAACCGCTTGTCGATCTCGAACCCGGCCTCAACAGACGGAGTGTTGCATGGTGTCCCAAGGCTGACATCGAACGCGTTCCGAAACCCGGTCGCGCCGCTCAACTGGAATGCCAGCAGATCAATGAGGAGATCGGGTTGATCCAGCATGGCGTTCTGCAGCGCGGCCAGCTTGATCGCGTCCAGATCGTCCCGCAGCTTTTGCGAATAGGGGTTCTTCGGTGCCTTGCCGTCACCGCTCCCATGCGCGGATGTCTGCAACACGCCCGACGCAATGGCGGGCTTCTTGTCTTCGGGCCGGATCAGCCCGGCCTCGACATTCAGGCCGCCGCTCTGATCGACATAGACCACGCACCCGGCATGGGCTTTCTGCGCGTCGGTGAAAGCACCCTCCAAAATGGCATGGAGGCCTGCCAGTTCTTCTTCACCTTCCGCATTGAGAACGTCATTGTCGGCCATCTCGCAGAGGTCCTCGTAACGCTCCATCTGATCATCGGAGAGATCACCTTCGACCGGATAGACGCGGGCGAACTTATTCTCTTCGATGAAGTTCCAGCCAAGATAGGCCTCGCTATGCGTCTCCACCCAGGCCCAACCATCTGAAACGCGCAGCTGCTCAGTCGCTTCGGCCAGTTGCGCGGCAAAGGCTTCATCCAAGATGTCCTGATCTTCGAAGAAGACATCCTCAGAAAAGAGATCGCGGGTGATCTTGCCGCCACCGGCCTCGTAAGCCTCCACACCGACAAACACCGCGCGGCGGTCCGTGGCTTTGGCCGCTTTCGGATGCAGGAAGTGGTCCAACTGGCTCACATTGGAGAGGCGGCCCTCGGCAATGGCTTGCAGCGCCTCAAGGACCAGCTTCTCGTCTTGAGCGGTCGTCATCTTCTGCGCCGCCGAGAGATTGATGATCTTGGCCTTCAACGCATCAAGGGCTGCATCGGGCAGATTGGCGAATTTCAAGCGGCCTTTGACATGGGCGACGGTCACACCGAAGGCACTCGCGATGGCCTCTGCATCGGCATTGGTTGCGGCCATCCGCCCATAAGCGCGGATTTCGTCTGCCGGGTCGAGCGCCTCACGGGCCGTATTTTCCGCATTGGCCCAGAACTCCGCCTGCTCCAGATCACGGGCCAGAAGGACGGGGATCGAAGACCCGCCTTCGAAGTCGGGATCGGTTTCCGCGAGAAAGGCCAAGGCCCTGAGACGCCGACCGCCGGACACGATGCCGATCCTGCCGTCATCGTCCTGAATGCCGCCAAGGTTTTGCAGAAGCCCGCAGGTCCTGATGCTGTGTGCCAGCGTCTCCACGTCCTCCTGCGCCACATCTTGGCGCGGATTAAGATCGTGCAGGTAGAGCTGGTCGAGCGATGCATAGATGATCGCCGCGTCGTTCGGGATGGTTGATTGGTTGGTCATGTCTTTGTCCTTTGATTTTTAATGAGGTGTCGTGGGGCAGGGGGCATGTGCCCGCCACCCGCTGTTTCAAACGGGGTGGATCACCTCCTTTGCACTGGGGGAGTTGGCGCCTGTTCCGGGGAGCCAGGCGGCTCAGTACTCGGAGGCGTGAAGGATCGTCAGGACGCGGCGGGTCACAGCGAGGTTCGCCGGATCGTCGCTGCCCATGGCATAGTCGGTGTCGTAAAGATCGATCTTCCAGAAGATGCGATGGCTATCGCCCGCCATCTCGATATCGAAGGCCCCGAAACTGTGATCTCCGTGGGGGTCGTTGTCTTGCGTGAAGGTGTCGAAGCCTTGGACCTGCTGCATGATGATCGCCTTGGTCGCGGGCGAAAGGTCTGCCACACCGCGCGTCATCACGATCTGACCGGGAACAGTGAAGTCCGCGCCCCACGTGTTCCGAAAGCAGTCGTTCTGCTCTGCGATCTTGACGGCTTCGGGTGTGGGGGTCTCAGGTGTGGCAGTCATCGGCTTTCTCCTTGGTGTCTGGTTTTGAGAGCAGCCCCCGAGGGGCGTCGTCTCTAAAACCTGACCCACTGGCGAAGTGCCGAAGTGAGCAAAGGCACACCCCAATCGATGGGACGTGGCGCGGCCCGCAGCGCCTGGGGCGCGAGGACACGGGTCCTGTCTATTTGGGTTGCCTGCGCGAGAACCCAGCGGGTTCTAAAGCAACGTCCCCGCAGCGGCGTATCGCGCTCGCGCGAACCCCAAGGGGAACAGGAAAAGTTCACGCATTCAGTCTGTCAGCCTTGGAAACAAGGCGATTCGGTATATCGGGAACATGTTGTGTGGTCTGGAACATGATGGGCTTGGGTCCCGCCTGCGGTCAAAAAAGCGGAAAGACTGGCCAAAACAGCATCAAGGTGAGTTTTCAGGCACCATCGGTCGCCTCAAGCTCCAGTTTCTTAGCATGTCGGAGGGGTGTCATAGGGAGCTGCCTTCAGAGGTTTCTCCCGCCTTGGTTATTTCTGTTAGAAATTTGGTTAGTTTTGTTATGTCGTTACGGCGCTGAAAAGACTCAGGGAAATCAGTCTACTGTGGTAGTTTTGTGTTCCCGATGTACCGAACATGCGTTCCCGATATACCGAGGATGTGTTCCTGATGTACCGAGTCGCGTGTTCCTGATGTACCGAAGGTATGTTCCTGATGTACCGAGTCACCAGATCGGGTTGGCCTCGATGTACTTCTTGGCGAACGCGCGGAACGCGGCATTGGCGCTTTTGACGGGTTCATCTTTCTTGATCGCCCATTCCCGCCAGGCATCGAGGATATACTGGATGTCATATTCCGGGTTGGCGTGTTTGATCTCGGTCAGAACGGAGTGTGAGACCGTCAATTCGGCCAGATTCGGTACATCGGGAACAGCGAGGTCATCAAATTTCGGCTGAAACCGCACAAGTGCCTGTTTTCCCTTCGTTTTGAAGGGGGTTGACACTTCCGCGGGATCCACGATCTCGACATGGTAGTCAGGAATGGTGCCGGCTTCACAGATCTCGTTAATCCGGAACTTGAACTTGCGCGCGGTATCGATCGAGCCGCATTTCTCGGCCAGTCGCTTGATCCCGATATACCATTCCGGCTGACGACCGACATGCTTGCGGGCCAGCTCGTAGAGGCGGCGCTCAAGACCTTTCGAAAGGCGGAAGTAGTCCCGATTGATTGTCAGGACCCGGCGATCTTTGACGATTGCGTTGAACATCCATCGATTCATCGTGACCTCAACAGCCCCCATGACGCGCTGTCCGTTGCGATTGGTCCGTTCGATCACCCGCCAATCTTCAATCCAGCCAAAACCGCGCCGCTCGCGTTCGTCGCCGGCTGTGATGTTCGTTAGGATGTTGGTGGAACGCAGTCGATCTAGCGCGTCGAGGAAGAGCTCATAAGCGCGCTTGCCAGAACTGCGTCCCGTCACTTTCAGGAAGTCGTAGGCGGAGAACTTGATCGTGCGGTCCTGGACACTGATCGGAGCGTCCGCGTCGAACTGTCCGTGTTCGATACGTTCGTTCACAAGCGATGTGAGGTAGATCAGGATATCCTTATCCCAGATCGTGGCGATCCCTTTGTGCCCCGGCTGAATCTCGATCTTCACCGTGCCGTCGTCAAAGACGAAGGGCGTCATCCGCGGGCGCTTCTGAAGAGAGAAAAACGGGAACTCCATCAGGGCACGCTCGTCTTTGACCGGGGCGTCAGCGAGCTGGTCCAAGAAGAGGTCTACCTGTTTGCCTGACACGATTGTTCCTGATGTACCGAATCTCTTTCGTTCCCGTTATACCGAGTTTTTCGTTCCTGATGTACCGAATTCTTCAAGATATTGCGGTACGCTATGCGGTTGGCCACAAGAAGCGTCAGTAGTTCAGTTGCTCGAAGCCATAGTTTCCTTCGTAATCGCGCCAGTCGACGAAGACCGACCGGTGGAATATACCCGGGCAATGCTCGCCGTAGCGCTCAAGCCCCTCATGCGCCCCCGGCAATTGGCTTGGACTGGAGTCGCGAGACCATTGGAAGTCGCCTTGGGTGCCGTAGGTGCCGATCCGCATCGAGAAAAAGCGATTGCAATCTCCATCACGTCCGCTCTCGCGTTGGCTCGCGTAAGTGACGTTGTACACCCGAATGGAACGCACGAAGTTGAACTCGGGACCGCTGATGTCGATGTCGGCGCCGGAGCAGACTGAGTGAGCGTGATGATAAAGCCATCCGGCAGACGCTCTAGTGAAGAGCCGCCTTTGAGATAAATCGCGGGCCGCGCGTCCTGAAGCGTCAAGGCAGCCGTACTCTTTGGAACCGATTGTTGTCGGTTGGGAATTTCGCGAGCCAGTATATCCCAAAGTCTGGGCAGAGGCGCGTCTCTGTTCGGAGCGGAATAACTCACGCCCATCGGGCAGCGCCAGATCTGAAGGGGCGGCTCGACGGGCCAGGGGGTGATGCGCCGGATAAATTCAGCACGCGCCCGTGTACAAGGACTCGACGCGGGCCAACCACCAGAAAGACAAAGCAGAATGGCGCAATCGATTTGATAGCTTTGTGCTGTCGCCGACTGGAGTCCGGGCCCGAGGCTCAACAAACCGGCAAGCGCGGCAACACGAGCATTTGAGATCAAGTTCGGCATGGGACATCTGCGACTGGAATCAATATTATAATATTGATGCAGATTCATCTTGGTGGCAAGTGAAACCAGAAGCACCCTGAAAGCATCATGTATTTTGAGCGCAATCTTGCTCAGGTTTACGCAAACAGGCGGGTTTGCACAAAGAACTGTGGTCACGCTCTGGTTGAAATTGTAATTATGTTTCTGTTACCGCCACATCAGTTTCCTATCTCGACGTTCTGGCACACAGAGCTCATAACATAGGGGCACAGACATGAGAAAATATGTTCGTGAGTTCCTCAACCATCAGAGGGCCCATGCCTTCGAGTGGCCATAACACGTCTGCTCGAACGTCTTAGTCAGTCAACACAATCAAACGCTCCAGAACGCTCGTACGCCCACCACCAATTCGTGGGCGCAGCCGAGGCGAGTGACCAATTTCGAGAAGTGGCATGATGGATCAAGATGAGGATGAGGGTCGAGCGACTGACCGAATTGTAGAGGTGGCGACAGGTGAAACTGTGGGCTTGCTTTACGTTTGGGAAGACGGCTGTAGTCAGCCTCTATGGTTTGATGGTGTGAAGTCGGATGTGGTCGTAGTCCGTCTTTCCAAGCGGTGTTGTGGTTCTGAGAAAGACTAGACTTTGAGCTCTGACGAACTTAGGCAGCGAAGGGACTAATCGATTGATCCACTGGATCAAGCGCTCTTCAGAACTTTCGCTGTTTCTTGGCTGAATGGCAGTTTTCAAAGAGAAGACCCTAATCTCAATCTACAACCAGTGAACATATGACCGCTTACGGGTTCGACTTACTGACTAACGGTGGAAACAGAACTGAGCACAGTTCGTTTTTGCCGGGTCATTGAAAGGTGGGGTCGGGACGGCATAGCGCGGCGTTTTCAATGCAGTAAAATTGAGATAGCAAGGGAGCAAGTCAATTCGGCGCGATAGAACTCGCGCTCAATTCTTGGATCATTAGTTTGCAGCTCAACTCGCGACTTCTCGAATGCTTTCACGCGACCATGACTGTCGGTACCGTTACCGGCGCAGCTGAGCTGCTAAACACGTCCCAACCGGCCGTGAGCCGATCGTTACGGCAGCTAGAAGACGTGACAAAGATGACCCTGTTTATTCGGAAAGGGAACCGCGTTACGCCAACCCACGAAGCACATCTTTTGTATGAGGAAGTTGACAGGTCTTTCCGAGGTTTGAAGAGGATCGGTCGAGCCGCAGAAGAAATTCGCAACCTTCAGCAGGGAAAAATTCACATCGCCTGTGCGCCGGCCTTCTCTCAGGGGTTTTTGGTGGACGCAGTGAGAGCCTTTCGAAGAAATAGGCACTGGCGTTCAGACAGTCGTTTCTACCCGACAGACGCCCACAATTGCCGAGCTAACAACATCGCAGCAATGCGATCTGGGACTTGCGGCTTATGCAGTCGAGCCAGATGGTACAGAGTTTGAACCATTCACTGACGCGTCTGAGATATGTATTTTGCCCAAAGGACATCCATTGTGCTCAAAACGCGTCATCGCGCCTGAGGATTTACACGGAGTGAACTTTGTCGCCCTCGGAAATATAGATCCATACTCACAGCGCCTCCAGCGACTACTTGATGACAGCAAAATTCAAACAACAATTGTTTTGGAAGTTCAGAACTCACTGATGGCGGGAGAGGCCGTCGCCCAGGGTCTGGGTTTGACAATCATAAACCCATATTCCGCGTTCAGTTTTCGCTATCGCGACGTTGTCTTTCGCCGGTTATCTGTTGACTTGAAATTTGCATCCAACCTGTTGAGATCAAAATTCCGCCCTGACAGTGCTCTGGTAGACGAGTTCAAGAAAAGTTTGTTTGATACCCGAGACATCTACCTGTCCGAGCTGGAAACATTGTTGGACGCTTAGGCCCTCGGGAGCTGTCTATGTAAGTTCGCATCAAATCACGCAGTATATCGGAAACGCATACTTCACTCTCCAGATTGTATTTTTTTCATGCAAGGATGAATGGCATGCTTTCCCCAAGTATCCATCACACCGGCTTTGCCGTGTGCTGCATGGCAAGCGAGGGGGAGCGCCTGAATGTACGATTTTTACGCAGATACAAAAACCAAACCAACACAACAGATGCGGGAAGTTGTTTTGGACTGCGTGGTCGGCGATGAGCAAAAAAACGAGGATCCTACAACTGCAGAGCTCTGCTCACGGGTAGCGGAGTTACTGGGCAAAGAAGCCGCGGTATTTCTGCCATCCGGTACAATGTGCAACGAGATCGCAATCAAGGTTCACACCAAGCCCGGCGATGAAATCATCTGCGAGCAATCCTGTCATATCATCAACTTTGAGACCGGCGGTCCCGCAGCGATCAGCGGCGTGATGATCAAGGCATTGCACGGAGAGAACGGGATATTCACGGCCGAGCAAGTGGCGCAGGCGATCCGTCCAAACTCTCGCTACATGCCAAAAAGCACCCTTCTTTGCGCGGAGCAAACGGCAAACATGGGTGGCGGTGCAATCTGGCCGCTTGAACAGCTTCAAGCGGTTGCAACTGTTGCAAAAGACGCGGGTCTGGCGACCCATCTAGATGGCGCGCGTTTGATGAACGCGGTCGTTAAGACCGGCATATCTGCAAGTGCTTATGCCGAACAATTTGATTCCGTTTGGATAGACTTTACGAAAGGCCTTGGGGCGCCCGTGGGCGCGGTGCTGGCCGGTTCACATGAGTTCATTGCACAAGCTTGGCGTTTGAAGCAACAGATCGGCGGAGCAATGCGGCAATCGGGCATCGTTGCGTCCATGTGTCTTTACGCGCTCGACCACCACGTCGAACGCCTGGCTGAAGATCACGAATTGGCTGAACAGTTAGGCGATCAGATCGCTCAGCTTCCGCTTGTCCAAGCTGTCCTGCCAGTTGAGACGAACATCGTCATTTTTGACCTGAAAGACGAAGCACCGACAGCAGCTGAGGTTGTTGCGATACTTCGCGAGAATGGCCTCCTGGCCGGCGCCTTTGGAGAACGCCGTGTCCGGATTGTGACGCATTTGGACGTCGATGCGGCCGCTGGCGCTGCACTGATGGCCAGCCTCACCAAATCGCTGAGCGCAAACACCCAGGAGGTCGCGTGACATGGAAAACGGAACAACACAAGCTCCGGACGTACTGGTAAAAGTCGACGCCTTATCGAAAATCTTCAAAACAACAGACGGTCGCACCATCAACGCCCTGACGGATGTCAATACATCGGTCGACCGCGGCGAAGTGGTGGCCATCATTGGTCCCAGTGGCTCAGGTAAAAGCACGCTTCTGCGAACGATCAACGGCCTTGAGACGATCTCGAAGGGCCACATCTACGTGGATGGTATCGATCTCGCAGACAAGCAAACCGATATGAATGCGCTGCGGGCAGATGTTGGAATGGTGTTTCAGCACTTCAATCTGTTTCAACACAAAACGTCCCTTGAAAATATTACGCTGCCACAAACTCTGGTGCGCAAAAGAACCAAAGATGAGGCCGAACAGGTCGCGATGGATCTTCTGCGGCAGTTAGGTTTGGACCATCTGGCAAACAACTACCCGTCGCAATTGTCTGGCGGTCAGCAGCAACGGATAGCAATAGCCCGAGCGCTTGCCATGCAACCTAAGCTGATGCTGTTTGACGAGGCAACGTCAGCGCTTGACCCTGAGATGGTTGGAGAAGTTCTCGACCTTATTAAGGGCCTTGCGACCGATGGCATGACGATGTGCCTCGTCACGCACGAAATGAACTTCGCGCGCGAGGTGTGTGATCGCGTGATCTTCATGGACGCAGGCGAACTGGTTGAGACCGGTAATCCCGCGGAATTTTTCCAAAAGCCAACGACGGACCGTGCACAGCAGTTCCTCGACAAAGTTCTCTGACCATCAACCAACTTCAACCAAGGGGAGTAACCTGAAATGAATTTCCTAAGAACCCTCGTAGCCGGGGCGGCTACCTTCGTGGCGGCACATACCGTGGCTCTCGCACCTGCAAGTGCGGACACCGTTCAAGAGATCGTCAACCGCGGGGCATTGAACGTGGCTGTACAGACTCAAGGTCCTCCGTTCAGCTTTGTTGACAAGCATGGCGAGCGCACCGGTTTCGCTGTCGAAGTGGTAAAGCTCATTGCTCAAGACATGGGCGTCGAGATCGAATTCCAGGACTACGAGTGGAAGGGACTTATCCCCTCGCTTCTGGCCGAGAAGGTCGACTTTATCGCTGCCGATATGACGCCAACACCGCAGCGCGCTTTGCAATTGGTTTTCACTGAGCCCTTCTATTACAGCGACGTGGTGGCATATGTTGCTGGCGGCTCCGAAGCAGCAGCTTGGTCGGACCTGAACGTGGACGGCGTCAAGATCGGTGTTCCGCAAGCGAGCTCGCACGTAAAATTCGTCCGGGACAACATGCCAAACGCAACCGTCGTTGAACTGTCCGGCGGCAGCCCGGCCGTCGCGCAGGCGCTGTCAGTGGGTCGCGTGGATGCCGGCGTGACCTCGCGCGAGATTGCGACGCAGTTTACCACTGAGTTCGAGGGCGTCCGCGTTCTTGACGGCACAATCGTGCAGTCGCCTCTCAGCTTCCCGGTACGGCCTACCGATACTCACCTGGAATCCTGGCTGAACAACTGGTTCCGCATCAAGAAAGCAGATCGCACAATCGAGCGGATGCTGGAGTACTGGGTGCACACGGATGCTTGGGAAGCCGACCACAAATAAGAAATGAACCGGTCGTGCGGAGCGATGCCTCGCACGACCAATTATTTGCCGGGAGGGGTCCATGAGTTTGATCGAATTTTATAACTACCGGGTTGTTTCACAGTATTTGCCGGAATTCGCATGGGGTCTTTGGGCGACGCTTTGGATTTCGTTCATTTGCCTTGTTGGGTCGCTCATTCTTGGGACCCTTGTGACCGTTGCTCGTAGATCGCAGAAGAAATGGATTTCTGTGCCTGTGACGGCTTATGTCGAAGCCGTAAGGAGCACACCGCTTCTTGTTCAGCTTTACCTTGTCTACTACGGGCTCTCCCAGATCCCCGTCCTCAACGTGCCTGTTCCCGCCCTGGCCTGCGGTATCTTCGCGCTGACTGTGCACACCGGTGCCTATATGAGTGAGATCATTCGCGGCGGCATCGAGGCGGTCGATCGAGGACAATTCGAGGGCGCAAAAGCTGTAGGCATGAGTGAGCGCCAAACGATGATCAATATTATCTATCCGCAGGCGTTTGCAAAAGTGATCCCCTCGCTTCTTGGCCAGGCCGCCGTCTTGGTCAAAGACAGTTCAATCCTCAGCTTCATTGCCGTGTTCGAGCTTCTCGGTGCCGGGCTTATCATTCTTTCGGACCGGGTTATGCCGACCGAAGCCTTCATGACAGCGGCTTTCGGTTATCTGCTGATCTACCTGATGATGCTCGTGGCATCGAACAAGATTCAGAAAAAGCTGGCTGGCAACACCTGGCAGAGCCGGTAGGAGGTCGAAATGCTTGAACTTACATTACAAACCATGCCTTTCCTGCTCGAAGGGTTCCTCAATACCATCCTGATCTCGTTGGCGGCGATCTCTCTTGGCAGCTTTGTTGGACTGGTACTTGGGCTGGGTCGAACAGTTGGACCGAAACCCGTCAAAAGCATTATCGGGCTCTATGTGCACCTGGTGCGGGCGACGCCTTTTCTTGTCCAGATTTACATCGTCTACTACGTGCTGCCAACGACGAAGCTGTCGATTTTTGACTTCTCTAATTTTATGGCGGCTGTCATCGCGCTGACAATCTATACATCCTCCTACACCGCTGAGATCGTGCGGGGGTCACTGGAAGCTGTGCCAAAGGGGCAGTGGGAAGCGGCAGCCGCAGTCGGAATGAAAATGCGCCAACGGCTGCTGAACGTGATCTTACCGCAAGCGTGGAAACTGACCTTGCCACCGTTAGCCGGTGTCTACGTTCTTGTCATCAAGGGGACGTCGATTCTGACTGTGATTGGTGTCGTCGAGCTGATGCGCCAAGGCGAGGATGCTATTCACCGCCATCCAGCACACATCATGTGGATCCTGTTTTTGGTGGCGAGCCTGTACTTTGCCTATTGTTTCCCGATCCTGCGCGGCATCAAATACATGGAGAAGAGGATTGCTGGTAAGGGTGCGAGAAGCGTGGCTGGCGACGCACAATGGTGAAGCAAATCGAGACGATCGAGGCTTCGACGCCAGTAGATCGAATTGGAAGATACCTCCCTGGAGGCAGAACCTAGGCGGCCTATCGAGCAGGCAGCTAACAACATGCGGGGCAGAAACCCATGAGTAAGACAGGACTTCAAACACTGTTCATTGGCGGCGGAAACATGGGGGGTGCAATCCTCAAGGGGTACAAGGCCCATGGCGGTGACATGTCCGAAATCGCAATTCTGGACCCGTACATCGAAAATGGCGCAGCGGCTGAGTTAGAGATTGGTAGGCTCTTCCGAAGTCAGGATGAGTTATCTTCCGATGACAAATTCTCGACGATTGTTTTGGCGACCAAACCTCAGGTATTCGAAGAGGCCAGTCGACAAGTTGCCAACATTCTTGATGACGATGCCGTCGTAGTTTCCATCATGGCCGGTGTGACGACCGATAGGATCAAAGACGCGGTCGGAAAGGATGTGCCAATCGTGCGCTGCATGCCCAACATGGCAGCAGCAGTCCAGAAATCGGTCAATGTTGCCTTCGCAACGGACGCACTGGGCAAGATCAGGTTTGAAGATCTATTCGCTGGCTCGGGACCAATTTCGTGGGTTGAGAACGAAGACGAAATCCATGCAACAACCGCAGTCTCCGGAAGCGGACCTGCCTATTTCTTCGCCTTCGTGGAAGCCTTGGGGAATGCCGGAAAAGAAGCTGGTCTCGACGCCCAGTTTGCACTGGAGATTGCAATCGATACGGCAATCGGGGCCGCCGAGTTGCTTGTGCAAGATCGCAATCCCACCAAACTGCGCGAAAGCGTAACCTCGAAGGGGGGAACGACGGCAGCCGCACTTAGCAAGTTCGCCTCAGATGGCAATTTGAATGGGCTGGTGCGGGAGGCGGTATTCGCGGCGCAATCGCGATCGAAAGAACTCTAAAGCAGATGGCCCATAATCGCTTCTCAGTATTGCCCCACGAGACATTTGCGTCGTGCTGATGCAAGAAACTCTTACAATACTGGAAAGGCTCTGTAGCTTCGACACGACCAGCTCGAAGCCGAACTTGGAGTGCATCGAGTATTGTCGGCAGCTGATGATGACCGCGGGATTTGAAGTTGTCGTTTTGCCGAATGGAGACGGAACGAAAGCGAACCTTCACGCTTTCGCTGGTCCACGAGATAAACCAGCCTGGGTTTTTGCCGGACATACAGATGTTGTGCCAGTGGATGGACAACATTGGCCTTCTGATCCGTTCAAGCTGACGCGCGATGGCAGCAGGCTCCACGCCCGCGGAGCCGTCGATATGAAAGGCTTTCTTGCGGTTGCGATCGGTCTGGCGACAAGTCTGGAAAAGCACTCACTCGACACCCAGATTCACATCTTGTTTACATACGATGAGGAGACCGGATGCTTCGGTGCCCGAGACGTTTCAGACTATCTCGCAAAGGCAATTCCCGCGCAAAGCCTCTGTGTCGTCGGTGAACCAACTGAAATGTGTCCGATTGTCGCCCACAAAGGCATATTGGGAGTGCGCGCGACTGTGGAAGGTTCCGAAGGTCATGCGGCAACGATTGCGGCAAAGTCAAACGCGATCCACTTTGCATCGGATTTGGTGCAACATTTGTTGCAGCAGTCTTCTCTCTACGCACAGAAACCGAGCCGCAATTCCTATGTCACACCTTGGTCCACCATACAGGTCGGACTCATCAAGGGCGGACAAGCGCGCAACATGGTCGCGCGTGTTTGCGATCTCGAATTCGAGTTTCGCCATGTACCTGAAGACTCGAGCGATGATTTTCAGTCGGACCTGAATGCCTTTATTCAAAACGAACTCAAGCCTCGGCTCTTAAGCAAAGAACCCAATGCGTCAGTAGCCATGGAGACGCTCTCACACGTCCCCGCGTTCAACGCAAAGGTGCACAGCAAATGCCTTGAGCTCTTGCACCAGAGCCTAGGTCGGGCAGGGGACGGTTATTGGGATGGCGTCACCGAAGCTGGCTATTATGCTTTGGCGGGCCTGGACACGGTCGTTTGCGGGCCTGGTTCGATTTCCCAAGCGCATCAGCCAAATGAGTTTGTAACGGTGGATGCACTTGAAGAATGTGGAAACGTTCTGCGACGATTGGTGACCGCAAATGCGAGGTTATAGCAGTCGAATTAAGAGGTCGAATCTGGTGTCTTGCGCTCGCGCCCACGAGAAAGAGCGATAGCATTATAGCACACCCTTATTCGCGGCTTTCAACGCTGCCATGAGCTCCCCATCTTCATACCGCTTTAGTGACAGAATGTCAGCGTAGCCCGGCCTTTCGCCGCCAGCGATTGCTGCGGCACACAGCTCCCCAGCGGCGCAAGCGGCCATCGTGCCAAAACCAGACATGGCGCAGTTCATGAAGGCACCTTCTGGCCCCATCGGCCCAACCAATGGCCAGTTTTCGTCAGTCATCGTATACCACCCACCGTAGTGGTGCATGCTGCGCGGAATTTTAGCGTAGTATGCCTTCAGTCTCGGGTTTAGCCGCGATGCACCGCGCAGGACGATATCGGGGAAATTGGCGTCAAGTTGTTGCTCCCAGGTGGCGTCCGCTGGTGCCTCATTATAGGCCCAGCCCAGCTTGACCCACTTGCCTCCATCACCGCCATCTGGACGGCAATGGATCGCGCCCGGCATTTCTTGCGCGAGCCAGGCGAAATCGGGTTCTTCCAGTAACATTTGGCGCTCTTCATCGGACCAATCAATTTTCTGGCCATCAAGATCAATCGAAAAAGGAAGGGCGCGCGGAATGACACCTTCTCGATCCTCAAACGCAATTTTTTGCTGGAACGTGTTGTATAAGGGCAGATCGACACCGAGCATCTTGGCGATCTTGTCGGCAAAGGGCCCGGCGGCATTCACCACGACATCGGCCGGGACCGTTTTGGTGCCATCGGCCGATGCAACTTCGACCGAATAGCCGTTGGAATGGGCGATGCCCTGTACCTCGCCCATCATGCGTTTCAATCCAATCGGCTTAAGGGTTTCCAGCATGAACATGCCAAGCTGCTGCCCGCTGATATCCCCACCGCGCCGAATATGGATGACGGACTGAATATTAGGATCATAGGTGGGAAAAAGGGACTGGATCAACGTTTGGTTGCGCAGAATGTCTACACCATTGGGCACACCTTCCCAGTCGGGTTTGTCAAAGAGGTGATAGGTAGTGGATGTTGCAGCCTCATGGTGCCGCACCAAGTGATCAGCACTGTCTCCCAACCCGTCCTGCAACTGCTCAATCAACGGGGCGATATCTGTTGACCGGGTTGCAAGAGCATAGCCGCGACGGTTCATGTTGATCCGGTTGCCGCTGGCCTGTGCAACTTCTTCGAGGAGATCAATCGAGCGGTTGGTAAACTCCACCATGGTCGGATGCGGCCACCAATTGCGGTAGTTTTCACCAGACTGCGCCGACGTGAAGGTCATCGGTTGATCGCGGTCAATCAGGGTGATGTCTCGCGCGCCATGGTTTTTCGCGAGGTAGTAAGCTGTCGCGATACCGACAATGCCGGCGCCAATGATCACAATTCTGTCGGTCGAAGACACCATTCCGAGGATCCTATTTTATGCCGATTTCAGGCAAGGGGGTATTGTCGATGACTCGCTGATACGCCAGTCGCGTCAGATCAATTGATTGATATGCGCCGGTTAAAACCAGCTCACTCAAGGCACGCCCAACGGCCGGAGCGTGCATGATCCCGTGGCCGGAAAATCCACAGGCCGTAATCAGATTTTCATGACCCGGCGAGTAGCGGCCGATGATCATGTTCCCGTCGAGCGTGTTTTGCGCGTAGTGCCCGAACCAGCTGCGTTGCAATCGTATATCTCCGAACTTCGGAACAAGGGCGGCCATCATCGGCCAAATCGTGTCTTCAAAGTAGTTCGCGAAATAGCCGGAATAGATGTCTTCAACAAATCCCGGCGCGATGTCGAAGCTGGGACGCCCTCCGGCAAACCCATCTCCTTCCGGGCGGAAGAACATGCCACTTTCATCTTTGACCAACGGTAATGGTTCTATGTCATGCGCGCATTTCCAAAAATGCTGAACCCGGCACATCGGCACAACGGGCAGATCAGCGCCGGTCATTGCGGCAATGTCAGAGACCCAAGGTCCGGCGGTGTTGATCACGAAATCAGCGGTGATCTTGTCTGAGTTGTTCAATGAGAGAGACGTAACCTGACTATCATTGCTCTCGATGCCGGTCACACGTGCTCTTGTGAACGCCACGCCCAGATGTTCGGCAGCGCGACGAAAGCACCACAGGCCAGCATTGGGGTCGATCCAGCCATCATCCGGCGTGTAGCAGGCAAGCGCTATATCGTTTCGCTGGATCGAGGGGAACATGCGTCGTAGCGCATCCGCATCCATCAGCTCAGCCTGAACGCCAAGTGAGCTTTGCAGGGTCTGGTTTGATTCCAGTGTGCGCGCGCCGTGCTCTGTGACAACGAAAAGGTATCCTTGGTCGCGAAAGGCGAGGTCTGGCAGATTTGGGATATCCGCCATTTCGGTCTCGATTACCTTATAGAATGCGAGGCTATAGCGCGACATTTCGATGTTCTCGGCAACGCTGAACTGCTGTCGCACACCTCCCGCACCCTGCGGTGTGGTGGCATTGGCATAGGTCGGATCGGGCTCGATGACGGTCACGGTCCCAGCCTTCCCGGAACGTGATAAGAAGTAGGCTGCAGCGGCGCCAATGATCCCGCCACCAATGATCGCCACATCAGATTTCACAACAGACCATCCCTGAAGAGCCATCCACACTTCTTTACGTTTGGATTATATCTTGACAATATCGTATACGATTTGCAACGATCTAATCATAAATAATCCGAAAGGGCTAACGATGAACGCAAGTGCCGCTGAACCGATCTATCAGGACCTTCGCCAGAAAATTCTGGACGGCCTTATGGAAAAGGGTGCTCCACTGCGTCAGGACGAGATTGCAAAGCACTATGGCGTCAGCAAAATTCCGGTACGCGAAGCGCTGCGGCAACTCGAACAAGACAGCCTTGTTGTCTTTGAACGCAACAAGGGAGCATTTGTTCGCCAGTACAGCGAGGCGGAGATTCTTCAACTACTGGACATACGGATCGCGCTGGAGTGCCGTGCGCTCGAACTTGCAATCCCAAATATGATCAACTCGGATTTCGCGGACATGCGAGCCTTGCTCACGTCCTATGCCAGTAGGAGCGAGGCCTCCGAGTGGAGTGCGATGAATGCGCAGTTCCACCACATGCTTTACGAGCCTTGCGGCAACTCGCAGCTGATCGCAATGATCAACGATTTGAATGATAGATTGGGGCAATACCTCAGGCTGCTTGTGTCAACGGCAACTGGAC
Organism: Sulfitobacter sp. GN1-4; assembly: GCF_055693825.1. NCBI lineage: Bacteria > Pseudomonadati > Pseudomonadota > Alphaproteobacteria > Rhodobacterales > Roseobacteraceae > Sulfitobacter > Sulfitobacter sp. GN1-4. The sequence continues at coordinate 72,393 of NZ_JBVFUQ010000005.1, forward strand.
TTGAGCGACCCATGCGCGAGCATGGCCAAATCCTCGAAGCATGCGAGGCGGGGGATGCCGAACGAGCCGTGCGTGAACTGCGCCAGCATATCGAAACAACACAAAAAGAGGTCGCGGCCTTTTTGCGCCGGGGTGCCTGAAGCCTATCGACAAGAAACCAAATCCAAACGTCCTGACAGGGAGTATCTAATGAAACATCACACCATAACAAAAGTTGCCTTGGCCGCAGGTCTCGCGCTGGCAACCGCGACGGGTACTTCTGCTCAAGAGCGGAAGTTCGTTAATATCGGTACAGCCGGAATCGGCGGCGGCTACTATCCGACCGGCGGTTTTATCTGCAATGTGCTGAACAAGAGCCGCAAAGCCCAAGGCCACAATGTCCGCTGCACGGTCGAATCGACGGGCGGCTCGGTGGCTAACCTTCGGTCGATCCAGGCCGGAGAACTGGATGTGGCGACTGTGCAATCTGACTGGCAGTTTCACAGCTATCGCGGCACATCGAAATTCGAAGATGTCGGCGCAAACGAAGACCTGCGCTTTCTTTTCTCGCTGCACATGGACACAGCGCACCTTGTCGCGCGCGCGGATGCAGGTGTTGCCAGCTTTTCCGAGTTGGAAGGCAAGACCGTGAACATCGGCAATGCCGGGTCGGGAACCGAGGCTTCCATGACCTTTGCATTGGGCCGGTATGGCAAAACACCGGAAGACTTTTTCGGCCAAGCCACCCGTCTGACATCACGAGAGCAGGCGCAGGCGCTGTGTGACGGCAAAATCGACGCGTTCTTCTACCCGACAGGTATCACCGCTTCTTCAATCACCGAGGCGACGAACACCTGTGATGCCAGCATTCTGAGCTGGTCTGACGATACAATCGACGCAATGATCGACGAATTCCCCTATTACGCCAAATCCGTGATCGCGCCGGGTACCTACAAAGGCCAGGATGAGGAGGTGACGACCTGGGGTTTGTCCGCGACACTGGTGGCTTCCGCCAATGCGGATGAAGAGGTGGTCTACAACATGGTCAAAGCCGTGTTCGACAATTTTGAGGACTTCAAAGCGCAATCGACCCTCTATGTGGCAATCACCAGGGAAGGCTCGGCTGTGAACGGCAAGTCGGTGCCGTACCACCCCGGTGCCGAGCGCTATTTCAAAGAAGTCGGCCTGATCGACTGAGTTACGCAAGTTTTTGCGGGCGCCTTGGGGGCGCCCGTCTGGCTTTGGGGGAGTGCCATGACCGAGAAGACACATCAGGAAGAGCTGGACGACCTTATTGCCGAGAACGATACCGGTGCGCGCGACCCTTCAGGGCTTGCGCGTAAGATTGTTCTGGGCGTGGCTCTGCTTTGGCCAATCTACCAGCTCTATATGGCATCCCCTTTGCCCTTCTCGACGGGCATCCTTTTGATTGATGACAGCCAGCAACGGTCCGTCCACCTGGCTTTCGCACTGTTTCTGGGTTTCATGACATTCCCGGCCTTCATGAACAGTCCGCGCAAGTATATCCCCCTATATGACTGGATTTTTGCAGCAGTGGCAGCCGGGTGTTCGCTCTACATTTTGTTGTTTTATCGCGACGTGGTGAATAACGCGGGTGGCATTCGAACACCTGTTGAAACCGCCGTATCGATCATCGGCATTATCATGGTTTTGGAGATCACACGGCGCGTCCTCGGCATCTCGCTGGTGATCGTTTCAGCCGTGTTCACGGTCTATGTGTTTGTCGGTCCGATGTTGCCAGAGTTGATGTCGCATCGCGGCTTTTCCCTGAACCGCTATGTCGATCACATGTGGCTGACGACTGAGGGTGTCTTCGGTTTGCCGCTTGGGGTGTCTAACAGCTTTATCTTCCTCTTCGTTCTGTTCGGCGCGCTGTTGGACAAGGGGGGCGCTGGAAATTTCTTTATCAAGCTGTCCTTTTCGATGTTGGGCCATCTTCGTGGTGGGCCGGCCAAGGCCGCGGTTGTTTCCTCAGGGCTAACAGGCCTGATCTCAGGTTCGGCCATTGCGAACGTGGTCACGACCGGCACGTTCACCATCCCGCTGATGAAACGGATCGGGTTTTCCGGTGAAAAGGCGGGCGCTATCGAGGTTTCCTCTTCGATCAATGGTCAGATCATGCCGCCTGTCATGGGCGCTGCCGCTTTCTTGATGACAGAGTTTGTCGGCATCACCTATTTCGAAGTGGTCGTGCACGCCTTTGTTCCGGCCATCGTCAGCTATATCGGCCTTTTCTACATCGTGCATTTGGAAGCAGTGAAGGCGAACATGCCCGTGCTGGCCAAGGTGCAGGAAAGCACATTGTTGCAAAGCCTGGGTCGGTTTCTCTTTGGGTTCGGTGCTGTCGCGGCTGTTGCCGGGGTTGTTTATCTTGTGGCCACCTTGCTGGGGAGCGTTGCAGGGGCTTTCGCCACACCGCTGGCCGGTTTGATCATGGTTGCGCTCTATGTCTGGCTGTTGAAAATTGCTGCAGGATATCCCGAACTCGAAATCGATGATCCCAACGCGCCCTTGGTCGAAATTCCCAAGCTGAAACCAACATTGATGGCGGGTTTGCATTTCGCGCTGCCTATCGGTGTGCTGATCTGGTGCCTGATGATCATGCGCCTGTCTCCTGGGCTTGCGGTGTCTTGGGCAATCATCGTGATGGTGGCGATCATGGTGACCCAGAAACCTATACTTGCGCATTTCCGGAGGACCGCGCCCGATGGACCAATGCCAGGTCTGCGTGAAGGTTTCGCTGACTTGATCGAGGGCTTCATTGCCGGATCTCGGAACATGGTCGGTATTGCCGTGGCCATGGGAGCCGCAGGTATCATCGTGGGTGTGGTCTCGCTGACGGGTTTGGGCCTTCTGATGACCGAGATCATCAATGCGGTCTCAGGCGGCAATGTGATGATCATGCTGTTCTTTACGGCGATCATGTGCGTGGTGCTGGGCATGGGGTTACCGACAACGGCCAACTACATTGTGGTGGCGTCTGTCATGGCACAGCCGTTGGTGACATTGGCGGCGCAGAATGGGGTGATCATCCCGCTCTTTGCCGTACATCTCTTCGTCTTCTACTTCGGTCTGATGTCGGGTACGACTCCACCGGTTGCGGTGGACAGCTTCGCCGGAGCCGCCGTGGCTCGATCCAATCCAATGCGCACCAGCGTGCAGGCGTTCTACTACTCTTTGCGGACGGCCATTCTGCCATTCATCTTCGTGTTTAATCCCGAAATGTTGTTGATTGGCGTCGAAAGCTGGTGGAGTGCTGCATTGATTATCATTTCCTCAACCATCGCGATGTGCATGTTTGCGGCCGCCACGCAAGGCCACTTCCTGGTTCGAAGTTTCAAACTGGAAAGCGCGTTGTTAATTGTGATTGCACTGTCTCTGCTCAGGCCGGGGTTCTGGCTTGATCGGGTGGAGCCGCCTTTCACCCCTGTCGACACTGCAACAATGCTGGAGGTCGTTGAGAACGCCCCCGCTGACGCACAGATCCAGATGCTGATGGAAGGAGAGAACTTTAGTGGGGACCTAATCCAAAGGGTTGTTGCCATTCCACTGGCGGAGGCTGGCGCCTCTGGCGAAGAGCGTCTGCTCGCGTCCACGGGGATGGAGATGCGTTTTGATTCCGAAGGCGTGTTTGTTGACAATGTCGCGTTCGATAGCCCCGCTCAAAGATGGGGTGTCGATTTTGACTGGAAGGTGCTGGAATTGAACCAACCCAACGACCGGATTGCCAAGGAATGGTTCTACATCCCAGTCTACTTCGTTCTCGGTTTGGTGGTCATTGGGCAGTTGGCACGGCGCCGCAAAGAGGAGACAGCCAATGTATGATCACATCCTGGTTCCCGTCGACCTGAGCAATCCAAACGATAACGATAAGGCGCTAAATACGGCTATGCAGATTGCCAAAGACTATGACGCGACCTTGCATATCATGACGGTTGTCCCATCGCTTGACGCGTTGTCTGCAGGGTTCTTTCCTAAGGACTTCGCGCGTGAGGCAACGAAAGTCGCACAGGAAAGACTGCACAGCTACACGCAAAAGATGCACATCGAAGGCGCGAAGCTGCAGCACGTTGTTTGCCACGGCGCAGTTTATGACCAGATTCTAAACATCTCCAAACAGGTTGAGGCTGATCTGGTTGTGATGGCTTCGCATGGAGCAAGTATGCGGGAATATCTTCTAGGCCCCAATGTTGCGCGCGTGGTGCGGCATGCCGCTTGCTCGGTCATGGTCGTACGGAACGGCCATTTGTGATGACGAAACCTTATCTGGCACCTGGTCTTATGATCTTGGGTGCCGGATGTCTGGTGGTTAATGATGCGCTCGTAAAAGTGGCCGCACAGTCACTGCCCACCAGCCAGATCATTGCCATTCGTTCGGTTGTGATCGCTATTATTTGCCTCTGCCTGATCAAAATGCTCCGGCGCCGCTGGTCCAACCCGTTTGATCTGGACGTCATAGTCCGGACAGGGTTCACAGTCGCCAATGTCTTCGTATTCGTCTCAGCCATTGCAGCACTGCCGTTTGCGGTGGCTGTTCTGGTCGATTTTATCAACATCGTCTACGTGGCACTGCTGGCACCTCTGGTTTTGCCTGAACGGTTGACCTTTCGCAGCTTGGCATCGGTATTGATCGGGTTTGCGGGGGCAATGATCATTCTGTCTCCGGAGTTTCAGGCGTTCGGCTGGGTAATCGTTCTCCCGCTGATCAGCGCGCTGCTGGGGGCCGGGCGCGAGATTTGGACCCGTCGCCTCGGCCCTGCGCATACTCCCGAAGTTTTGACGCTCTATGCGGTCATTGTCATGATGCTTGTCGCGCTGTTCAGTGGCGTCTCAAGTTGGACGTTCAATGACCCACAGGCGCATGGGATTGCAGCACTCGCCGGAGCGTTTCAGGCGGCGGCCATGATCTTGATGACAGCGGCACTTCAACGCGGTGAGGCCACATTCGTAACTCCGTTCCGATTAACGGCGCTGATCTGGGCGATCCTGTTGTCAATGCTCACGTTTGGCGAAACGATCAAAGCCACGCATCTGATTGGAAGCGGGTTGATCGCCTTTGCACTCCTGTTTCTCACAACGACACGCAAATCCTTACCATAACTGGCAATACCATCATGACGCGCTCCCCTACAAACACTTGTTCCAGCCCTTTCAACTGGGTCACCTGACCCTCAAAAACCGGATCATTAGTACGAGCCACGCACCCGCCTACGCAGAGAACGGGATGCCTGGCGAACGTTACCAGAGGTATCACGAAGAAAAGGCCAAGGGTGGTTTGGCCATGACGATGTTTGGAGGTGCGTCTTCGGTATCCTTGGATTCACCACCTTCCTTTGGTCAACTAAACTTGGGCAGTGACGCTGTCGTTCCGTATCTTTCGAAATTCGCGCAGCGCATCCATGCACATGATGTGGGCTTGATGTGCCAACTGAGCCACGCAGGTCGGCGCACGCGGCCCACGTCCGGCAACTGGCTTCCCACTGTGGCCCCCTCCGCTCTGCGTGAACCAGCACACGGGGCAATGCCCAAAATCATCGATCAGGCAGATATCGACCGCATCGCTAGCGACTATGCTCATGCCGCCAAACGTTGTCAGGATGGAGGGTTGGACGGAATCGAACTGCTGGCATCAGGACATTTGATTGGCCAGTTTTGGAGCCCGCTTTCGAACAAGCGCACGGACGCTTATGGCGGATCGTTCAAGAACCGTATCCGCTTCGGGCTGGAAGTCTTGGAACGCATCCGCGACCGGACTGGACCGGATTTTTTGATCTCGCTGCGATTTACCGCCAATGAGTTCATCGAGGGCGGCATTGGCGAGGCAGAGGGCCTCGCCATCGCCAAGGCTCACGCAGAAACGGGTATGGTGGACTGTCTGAATGTTTCGGGAGGCGCGAATTGGACCAAAGCAGGCGTGGCAGAAACCGTGCCCTCGATGGCGTTTGCAGCAGGCCGGTTTGTGAAACTTGCTGGCAAAGTACGCGCAGCTACCGGTCTGCCTGTAATGCACGCTGCAGGCGTGGCAGATTTGGCGGAGGCCAATTTTGCGGTCGGTGAGGGCCATGTGGACCTCATCGGCATGACACGCGCACAGATCGCTGATCCGCATATGATTCGAAAGCATCTAGCGGGCGAGGATGCCGCCATTCGACCTTGCGTCGGTGCGGGCTACTGCATTGACCGCATCTACCGGGGCGGCGACGCCTTGTGCATTCACAGTGCCGTCACGGGTCGTGAAACCGTTCTGTCGCATGAACTTTCACAATCCGATACCCGCCAAAACATCGTCATCGTGGGTGCAGGCCCTGCCGGATTGGAGGCCGCACGGGTATCGGCAGAACGCGGGCATGACGTCACTGTCTTTGAGGCTCAGAACAGACCGGGGGGCAAGTCAACTACATCGCCCAACTGGGCTGGCGCAAAGGCATGATCGGGATCACCCGGTGGCTTTTTGATCGCTGTGTCGACCTTGGCGTAACGTTCCGTTTTGACCACTATGTCGAAAGCGACGATCTGTTCGCTTTGAAAGCGGATGCCGTTGTGCTTGCAACCGGCGGGTTGCCAACAGCCGACCATATAGTCGGTAGCGAACTGGCTGTGTCCACATGGGATATTCTGGCTGATCCCGGCTCGGTATCCGGCGACATTCTGGTCTATGACGAAACCGGTTCACAAAGTGGTCCAACCTGTTCGGAATATCTTACCGAGAAAGGAGCGCGGGTGCATCTGACAACACCAGATCGAATGATCGCCGAAGATGTAGGCGTCACCAACCATGCAATCCACCTGCGCAATCTGCATGCTCTCGGCGCTCGGATCATATGTGACATACGTCTGCTTGCCATTGCGCGCGACGGGAACAAGCTGAAAGCCCACTTCCGGCACGAGTATAGCGGTCTTGAGTATCAGACCCAATTCGACCAGATCGTTTTGGATACTGGAACAATTCCTTTCGACAATCTCTGGGAGGAATTAAAGCCCCATTCGAGCAATGGTGGTGTAGGCGACCTCGGTGCCCTCTTAGACAATCAACAGCAGTTGAAAGAGCTCTCGCCAAGAAATGGGTTCGCTCTTTATCGGATCGGTGATACCGTCTCCAATCGTGGCCTCCACGCAGCCATTTTGGATGCTCATAGACTTTGTGCCTCTCTTTGACAGCATGCAATCTAACTTAGACCTCAATTCCTCTGCCTTTGGTGCTCACTTTCCACAATATTGCGACCCGCTTCAGGTTGAATTGGGGCAACAACGCTGTATGGCTTCGTTACGAATGATCAAACGCCCCTTCGCGCGTAACATCAGACTAAGCCACGTCTCTCAAAGTGGGAGAACCGATCGAGTTGAATCATTGAGTAGGGGAGTGCCTAATTCAAAAATAGCCATATCTTGTTGGAGGCGTTCTTGCTCGATGACGGCACTTTCTCGGATGTGGTCCATTATGGCGTCGGCATCTGGAGACCGCTTGCGGGAAGCTGAATAGGCCAAGTGAATCAAGAAGGTTGTATCAGACGCGAAGGGGCGCCAATCCATCGTGTCATCTATGATTTCCTTTGCAGACATTAGATCGACGATGGCACATCCTCGACTTTCCTTAGCGATTTGCACAGCAGTCTGGGTTACATAAGTTTCGACGATGTTCTGCACTTGTGTGCGAACTTCAAACGCCTTTTCCAAACCGACTGTCCATGTATCGAAGGTCTTCAAACGGATGACGGTTTTGTTCTTTAAGTCGTCCCAATCGATGAGTGCTTTTTCGCCAAGTCCACTTTCCTTAGGAAACACGCACACTATCGGGATGCTCAGAAGAGTTTCGATCTTCACTCGTGTGTATTGCTGCGCAGCCAATACAATTCCGAAGTCCAGCCGATCTGCAGCGACCCATTCTAGAATTTGTCTTGAACTTCGAACAGGTAATGAGATTGCTTGTGTGTGATGGCTCTCAAGGAATTTTGCGACGACAGAAGGGATCCACTTATAGGCGGCCATTGGGAGGACGCCAAAATCAATTTGGCCGCGAAAGTCATTTTCCAATCCAGCGACGAAACGTTCTAAATGTTCCACGCCGTGGTAAACCCGAAATACTTCAGTATAGAACGCTTCAGCGACTTCGGTTGGTGACAAACGGTTTTGTTTGCGATCAAACAGCTTCAGACCAGTGTCGCGTTCAAGCGACGCGAGGTGTTCGCTTACGGTCGGTTGAGACAGATTGAGACGAGCTGACGCTGCCGTCGTCGTTCGGCATTCCATGACTGCCTTAAAAATCTCGATCTGGCGAAGGTTCAGGGATCGTTTCATGAAAATAGCATAGGTTTATTTGAAGGTACTTAGCAATAAAACAATTTGTTCCGATAGCGTTACCGCTTGTAGCGTGGACCTACAGAAAACCAACTCAGGGAGAAGATGAATGGGGTTCTTTAGAAATATCGCCGCGGGCGCTGTGGCAACTGCGGTTCTGGCAGGCACTGCACAGGCTCAAGAACGTTGGGACATGCCGGTCTCCTATCCGGCGAAGCTCTACGTGATTGCAAACTACATCGACTTCGCTGCGGCGGTCACTGAACGGGCTGAAGGCAAATTTGAGATTGTCGTTCATCCGGCAGGAACGCTGTTCAAAGGAGACGAGATCATTCGCGCGGTGCGTTCAGGTCAAGCGCCAATCGGCGCGCGGGGCCTTGGTCTGCATGCAAATGACGAACCGATGTGGGGTATGGAGAACATTCCGTTCTTGGTCACCTCCGTTGATCAGGCGCGTCAATTCTATTCATCCACGCGGTCCATCATTGACGAAACGATGTCGGAGCGTGGCATGAAGCTGCTCTACACAACTTTGTGGCCGCCGCAGGGCATGTTCACGAAAGGTGCTGTTGAATCCGCCGAAGATCTGGATGGTTTCAAGATGCGTACTTACGATGCCACGAGCTCAACAATTGCTCAGCTTGCCGGTATGACGCCGACTAAAATTGAGCTGACGGAACTCCCACAAGCTTTGTCGACGAATGTCGTGAACGGCACGTTTGGGTCAGGTTCGGCCGGGATCTCGGCCAAGCTCTGGGATCATTTGGACCACTACTACACGTTGAACACGGCGATCCCGAAGAGCTTTGTTTTCGTGAACCAGGAAGCATGGGACAAGCTTGATCCAGAGATCCAGACGATCATCATGGAAGAAGCTGCGGCAGCTGAAGAGCGCGCATGGCAAGCAATGCAGGATGAAACCTCCGGGCATGTGTCAACGCTTACTGAGAACGGGATGACCGTATCTGCACCGTCTGAGGCTCTTGCTGCGCACTTCCGCGCAGTGGGCGAAAAAATGACGGCGGACTGGATTGCCGAGAACGGTGATCGTGGCCAAGCCATGTTCGATGCATACAAAGGCAGCAACTAACTGACCTGTCGTGCAGCCGGAGTGAGCCGAGTGAGTTGGCTCACTCCAACACTAAAATTCTGCAAAAAGGGGGAGAGTCATGATTGCCATCTTTGATCGCGGTCTGAACGGGCTCTATTTGTTTTGCGCCTTTCTTTCAGCTGTTTGTCTATTGCTAATTTGCCCAATGATCTTGGCGAACATAGTCGGCCGCTGGATTGGCGTATTTGTGCCGGGAACCAACGAGATTGGCGGCTACCTAATGGCCGGCGCTGGCACACTTGGGTTCGCATACACGTTTGGTGTCAACGGGCACATTCGGGTATCCATGTTGACCAGCAGGCTGTCCGAGCCGGTGCGCTGGTGGGTTGATGTCGCAGGTCTGGCAATTGCCGCCGGTCTGATGTGCTTTCTCGCCTGGTATGCAGTGGACATGCTCATTCTAACCCATGAGTACGACGACCGCAGCAGCGGAACGGACAACATGCTGCTTTGGATTGCGCAGACACCAATGGTGATTGGTCTTGTGGTTTTTGCGGTGTCGCTGGTGCATGGGCTCATCGCCGCGATCGTCGCTGGTCGCGCTATCTATCCTGAACGGGAGGTGTTGTAATGGCCGAGCTCTTTCCAATCATAGCAATCCTGGTGACACTGTTTGGCCTTTTGGCCTTGGGTGCATGGATTGGCATCGTGCTCTTGGCAACGGGTGTCGTCACAGTTGTCATGTATTCCCAGATGAGTTTCGGGCCGCCCATGGCGACGACCGTGTGGTCTCATCTTTCTGCCTGGGGGCTCACCTCACTGCCTTTGTTCATATGGATGGGTGAGATCCTGTTCCGAAGCAACTTATCAGTAAGCCTCTTCCGGGGCCTCTCACCCATGTTGCGTCGTTTCCCGAGGGGGATTGCTCCACGTGAATATCGCAGGTTGTGCGTCCTTCGCGGCCATCTCCGGCTCAAGCGCCGCAACTCTCGCGACAGTTGGTAAAATGACGATCCCGCAACTGCGAGAACGTGGTTATCCCGAGAGCCTGACCCTTGGTACATTGGCAGGTGCCAGTACGCTCGGGCTGTTGATCCCTCCCTCAATCAACCTGATCGTATACGGGGTTGTAGTAGATGAATCGATCGGGCGTTTGTTCATCGCCGGTGTGATCCCCGGCATCTTGTTGGCGTTGCTCTTCTCCTCCTACATCTTTGTTTGGGGATCACTTTCCTCAACGGGTAAATCGCTGCGTGAAGATCCGGTTACCCTGAAAGAAATCGGTCAGGGTCTCATCAAGATCGCGCCAGTTGGCCTGCTTATGGGTGGGATCATCGGCGGTATTTTTCTTGGGCTCGCCGTACCAACCGAAGCCGCTGCCGTTGGTGTTGTCGGCGCCTTGATCTTGTCTGCCGCGCAGAAAACCTTGAACATGGAGACGTTCATAGCCTCGCTAAAAGGTGCGGTTGTCACGACGTCGATGGTCTTGTTGCTCTTGGTCGGCAGTGCATTCCTGAACTTCGGGATGAGCTTGAGTGGTCTGCCAAACGAACTTGCTGCTTGGATCGACGGCTTCCAGCTGTCTTCCTTTGGACTGATCATGTGTCTGCTCGCACTTTATCTTGTGCTTGGCATGTTCCTTGATGGGTTCTCGATGATCCTACTGACCATGGTGGTTGTAGAGCCTATGGTCCGCAATGCGGGGATCGACTTGATCTGGTTTGGCATCTTCATGGTCATCGTGGGCGAAATGGCCCTGATCACGCCACCCATCGGGTTCAATCTGTTCATGATCCAAGGAATCACAGGGAAAGATATCGGGTTCGTTGCCAAAGCTGCGCTGCCGATGTTCTTGTTGATGTTCGTTTGCATCATCCTGCTGATCGCGTTCCCTCAGCTAGCCCTTTGGCTGCCTGAGTACATGAATAGCTGAGGTAGGGCCGGATGGATCAGGAACTAAAGACCTTGAGTGGTCAAACGTTTGATGTCGTCGTCATTGGCGGCGGCATCAGCGGCACCAGCGCTGCGCAGCTTTTGGCGGCCGACGGCTACAGTGTTCTTTTAGTGGAGAAGCGTGACTTTGGGTCCGGGGCAAGCGGTCGATCCGCCCGCATGCTCCACCCGGGCCTGCGCTACTTTGAGGCAAAGAAACCCCTTCGGTATTTCGGCACAAATCCGGTTCGGTTCTTTGCTGCCCTGCGGGGTGCACGCCTTTTAATGAACTCTGTCTCAGAGCTTCTGAAAGATGATGGGGATCTCGTCTGGCCCTATCGCATGTGTTTTCCAGTCTTTGCCGAGGATGATTTCAAGGCATGGCATGTCGCAGCGGGGATCAAACTGCTGGAGTTCTTAGGTGATGGGACAGTGCCTTTTGACTTTGAAATGGTGCGGAAGAAGAATTCCGAGAAGTTACCTTTTTACTCAGATTTCCGTGATCCGGATAGCCTGAGCGCAATCGCATGTTACAACGAGTTCAAGTTCGATTGGCCTGAACGATATTGTGCAAGCATGGCGATGGATGCTGAACGAAATGGTGCGGTCGTTCGAAACTATTGCAGTGCTAAGATAGTCGAGCAAGTCAACCAAGGCTGGCGCATTGAACTGTCCGAAGATGGTGGCAGTGCCGAAGTTGTCGGGAGGCGCGTTCTGAACATAGCAGGCACCTGGACGGAAGCGGTCCTACCAAAAGCCGCCAAAGAACCACTGGTCACAACAACAAAGGGCGTTCATTTGGTTGTTGAGTTGCCGGATCGCTATCGCGGTCACGGCATCGCATCAATGAACAGCTTAGGAGAGCCGTATTATGTCACGCCGCTCCACAAGAACTTTTTTTCCATCGGCGTGACTGAGACCCCATTCTCTGGGGATGCGAGTGATGTGAGGGCGGGCAAGGAGGATATCGATTTCCTGCTTGCGGAAACCAACCGGCTGCTTCCCAAACTGAACCTGACGGAGAAAGACGTTTTGCGCACATGGGCTGGCGTGCGTCCACTGACAAGCGGGGGCGCGCGGGATCGCGTGCTGCACGATCTCTCCAGCAAAGGGTATCCCGGTGTCTATGGGCTGACGTCCGGTGCCATCATAACCCATCGCGACAACGGTCGCATTCTGCGCGACAAGGTCAAGGAAACGCTGGAACCCTCCGGCGAAAAGGGTTCAGTTGACTATACGCCCTTCACTTTTTCGCGAAGCGATAATTCGCCGGTTTTTCTGGAGGATGAACCAGACGTCCGGGAAAGCGACCTAGAATACGCCGCAACACATGAACACGGCCGGACTTTGGCCGACGTTTTGGATCGCAGAACAGGTTTAGCTTGGCGGCGCACGCTCACTACTGACGAGATTTCCCGTGCGGCCGGTATCATCGGCAATGCGCTGAACTGGGACAGTGAGCGTACAGCCGAAGAGGCGCGCGCCTTTTCCGCGTATCAGCAACAGCAGTTTGGTGCGACTGAGGATTGCGAGGCGCTGGCCGAATGACAAAGATCTACTCGGCATTCAACATCCTAAAAGAGGGGTTGCGCGGCAATACTGGCTGGACACCTGCATGGCGCAGCCCGGACCTGAAAGACGAATATGACATCGTGATCATCGGGGCAGGGGGGCACGGTCTGGCCACCGCTTACTACTTGGCCAAGGATCATGGGGTTAAGAACATAGCGGTGATCGACAAAGGCTGGTTGGGCGGTGGCAATACCGGGCGAAATACCACTGTGATCCGGTCCAACTATTTCTACCCTGAAAGCGCTGCGCTCTACGACCTGTCCGTCAGGATGTACGAACGCCTGAGCCGTGAATTGAACTACAACGTAATGTTTTCGCAGCGCGGGATGCTGGTTTTGGCGCATTCCGAACCGGAAATGGAGATGGCGGCGCGATCCGTCAACGCGATGCAGCTAAATGACACTGACGCAGAGCTTGTCGGCCCAGATTTCGTAAAAAAGCGCGCGCCGATCCTGAATACGAGCCGCGATGCGCGGTTTCCTATCCATGGCGCGATCTGGCAAAAACGTGCCGGCACGGGCCGACATGACGCTGTAGCGTGGGGATATGCACGCGGGGCGGATCGCTTGGGCGTCGACATCATTCAGAATTGCGAGGTCACTGGCTTCATTATCGAAACTGGAGTTTGCAAAGGTGTTGAGACCACCCGAGGCCCGGTCCGTGCTGGTTGCGTCGGTGCCGCTGCGGCTGGCCACAGCTCGGTTCTGGCTGGGATGGCCGGGTTCACATTGCCCATCCACTCATACGCCTTGCAGGCCTTTGTCAGCGAACCGATGAAGCCGATTATCGACACTGTGGCCTTCTCGCCAGCTTACGGAGGTTATTTTAGCCAATCCGACAAGGGGGATTGGTTATCGGCGGGGGGCTTGATCGCGTCCCGTCATACGGTCAGCGCGGGAACCAGCCAATGCAAGAGGCTGTCCTCTCAGGTCTCGTTGAAATGGCCCCCGCGCTGGCTAAGGTCAAACTGTTGCGACACTGGGGCGGCAATGTGGATGTGACCCCCGACAGCTCTCCCGTTATTGGACCGTCCGGCATTGACGGGCTCTACATAAACTGCGGCTGGGGTACGGGAGGGTTCAAGGCAATTCCAGCGGGCGGATATCTGTTCGCACATATCCTTGCCACGGGTCGGCATCACGACATCAGCCGGCCCTTTGATCTGTCCCGTTTTTCGACCGGAGCTCTTGTTGACGAAGCCGCAGCTTCAGGCATCGCGCACTAATAGGATACGTTATGCAAATCTTCACATGCCCATTCTGTGGGGCCCGAAACGAGCGAGAGTTTCACTTCGCCGGTCAGGCAGGCAAAACGCGCCCGGACACAACCGCCGACATATCCAGCGACAGCTGGCGGGCCTATCGTTTCGCCTATGACAACCCGAAAGGCGCCGCGCGCGAGATTTGGGCGCACTTGCCCTGCCAAGAGTACTTCATCATGACCCGCGACACCGCGACCATGGAGGTGCTGGGCACTGAAACGCTTAGGAAGGAGGCGAAATGAGCGGGTTTCGCGCGGCAGCGATCGGTTTTGTTGACCGCTCCAAGAAACTGTCATTCACATTTGACGGTGAAACCTATGAAGGGCATCCGGGTGACACTCTTGCATCCGCTTTGCTCGCCAATGGCGTGCGTGTTGTCGGCAGAAGCTTCAAATACCACAGGCCGCGAGGCCTTTGGGGGGCGTGGTTTGATGAACCGAATGCGATTTTTGATGTCTCGCTTGGGGCGGCATCTCTGACCAACTGCCCGGCAAGCATGACTCTTTTGGAAGCTGGTATGCAGGCTCGCGCCGTGAACGCCGCCCCGACAGCATCGCGTGATATCAAGGGCGTTTTCGATAAGGCGAGCAGGTTCCTGTCAGCGGGATTTTACTACAAGACATTCATGTGGCCAGACTGGCATCTGTTTGAGCCAATCATTCGAAGAATGGCGGGTCTAGGCCAATTGGACCCACGTGTGATCGAGGGCTACCAGAGCGACCAACGCAATGACCAATGCGATCTGCTGGTGGTCGGCGGCGGCCCGTCTGGTCTGGTTGCGGCAACGCAAGCGGCTGAAATGGGGCAGGAAGTTGTGCTGGTCGATGACCAACCTAACCTTGGCGGCACCGCGTGGCAGTATGATGAAATCGAAGGCAGGTCTTCGGCGGCATGGGTGCATCACCAAAGGGCGCGACTGATCGCGGCGGGCGGGCGCATATTCGAACGCACGACAGCGTTTGGGGTTTATGACCACCGCATGATCGCGCTTGCACAAGATTACAGATTTGAAAGGGCACCGGGTTTGACCCGTATGCGGGTACAGCGCTGCTTACTGGCGACGGGGGCGATTGACCGACCGTTGACCTTTGCGATGAACGACGTACCGGGGGTTATGTCTTTGAATGGCGCGGTGGAGTATCTCGCGAGATATGGCGTGCTTGCAGGCCGTGAGATTGCAGTTATGGCACCGCATGGATTGGCTGAATTTTCGGTGTCACGGCTCCGAGCGGCCGGCGCGCAAGTCACAACAATTACCGATCTGAGTGCTACACTAGAGACGCTTGGCAAAAAATCTGTACGGGGTTTGCGCACTGGTCGCGAAACCATCGTTTGTGACACAATCCTAACCTCCGCCGGATTGATGCCTGTACTTCACCTGTGGTCTCACGCCGGCGGTAAATTGAAATGGGACGATGCAGCGGCAGCGTTTTTACCGGGAAAGGGACCTGATTGGATGCAAGTGCTTGGGGCCGCGAATGGTACCTTTGATCTGGAAGATGCGCTGACTGAAGCTAGCGCGGCCGGGCGAAATAAGGCCGCTCCACCACGGCAATTTGCATATACGGCTGCTCCCCCTGAGCCGCAGCCGAGCAAGAAGCGGCAATGGATCGATTTGCAGCATGATGTCACCTTCAAAGACATCGAACTCGCTGCACGGGAAAACTACGGTTCTGTTGAACATCTGAAGCGCTATACGACTCTTGGCATGGCGTCCGATCAGGGCAAAACATCCAACGTCGCAGGCCTTAGCGTGATGGCTAAACTAAGCGGCAAAAAAATCCCCGAAGTTGGCACGACAACCTTTCGTCCCCCCTTCGTGCCTGTGCCGCTGGAGCTTTATCGGGGCACCCAAAGAGGCGAGCAGTTTCACCCGCTTAAACGACTGGCACTGGAGCCAGAGCACCGGGAAGCTGGAGCGGCACTTGGTGAATATGGCGGATGGCTTCGCCCCGCTTGGTACGGATTGGACAAAAGCTGTGTCGCTGACGAGGTCAGAATGTCGCGCAATGCAGCCTCGATCCTGGATGCCTGTCCCCTTGGTAAAATTGAGGTCATGGGCCCAGATGCAGAGCAGTTCATGAATTTCGTCTACTACAACACTATGCGCACGTTGAAACCGGGACGGCTCCGATATGGATTCCTTCTCACAGAAGGCGGCATTGTCTTCGATGACGGGGTGGTCTCCCGGCTGGGACCTGAGCGATTTGTCATCTTCTGTTCATCTAGCCATGGAGAGGCTGTGACTGCTGCGTTGGAAAGTTGGCGTCAGGATGGGAACGACCCAGACCGGATATTCATCCATGATACGACTCATCATTGGTCGACGGTTACCGTTGCCGGTCCCAAAGCTCGCGAGATCGTCACCGCGATGGATCTGGGCACCGACCTGTCCCCCGACGCACTGCCGCATATGGCTTCAACAGTTGGGCGATTGACAGACGAGCCGGTTCGGATCAGTCGTGTGAGTTTTACAGGCGATGTCAGCTTTGAGCTATCTATCGCGTCCTCAAAGGCAGCTGCGCTTTGGGCCGCTGCGGTGGAGATCGGCAAACCTTTGGGCGCGGGTCCGATAGGCATTGAAGCGCTTTCAATACTGCGTGCCGAGAAAGGTTACATAATTGTTGGCCGAGATACTGATGGCGCGACCATGCCGCATGATTTGGGCTTCGGTGCGCCGCGTCTGAAGAAGACGGCAGCATTTGTTGGAGACCGCGCGCTGCACACCGATGAGGCCAATCGCGCCGACCGTAAGCGATTGGTCGGCCTGACGGTTGCCAAAGGAGAAAGTGCTCTGCCGAATGGAGGCCACCTGGTTCTACACAAAGAAGGTAAGCGGCGCTCAATCGGATTTGTGACATCGAGCTATGACAGTCCAACGCTTGGAAAGCCGATCGCATTGGCCCATTTGGAAGCCCCGTACGCAGTGGAGGGTGAAACTGTGGAAGTCTTTCATCTTGGTGTGACCAGGACTGCACTGGTGGCATCCCCTTGCTTTTTTGATCCCGAAGGAGCACGGCTGAATGCGTGACGATAGCACGAAATGGCAGGCCTTTAAGTCCGGCAGTAAAGAAGACGTTGAAGGTCGCGGCTTCAAGATTTCTGAATTTTTACCAGAGCGGCTTACGTTGATCTCTGGGCCGGTCAGGGATGCATTGAAGCTCGCTGGAGTTGAAAACGCGACTACTTGGCCCGATTTGGCTCCCCGCGAAATGCATGCTCTTTCAATTCGGAGAGATCGTATTCTCATGGTTAATGGTTCTTCAATAGAAGAAGGATGGCATTCTAGGGAAGGGTTGGCTATATCCGACATGACCTCTGGTTACCGCTCATGTGATTTGGTCGGGCCTTTGGCCTTTGAGACCTTGTTGCGCGGCACCGAGATTGATCTAAAAATGCGATCTGCCTCAGTCGCCCGAGCTTTCGCTGGTTATCCTGTGCTTCTTCACAGAATCGACGGCTCCGGCAGTTTTCGGTTCTATGTTCCTTGTGCGCACTTCGAAGGATTCTGGCTCATGCTGGAAGACCTGTGCAGGAATGCTCAGCTAGACGCAAATCCCACGTCCAGTTTCTCTGCTGCTCAAAGCCATCACAAACACGCAGAATATCGATAACTTTCTGAAAACGCATCGTTTCTTCTTGTAAGCAATTTGGTCAACACAGACTTGTGAACGTCGACAGTACGCCAATAGGGGAAATTCTATTGATCATATATATGCCTACTAGTAGGTAGAATTTCATATTACAGGAGGACAAGCTATGAAAGTTTATGATGTCGAAGGATTCCCAAATCCGGCACGTGTAAGGATCGCCTTGGCGGAAAAGGATGCCACCGACCGGGTTCAATTTGTTCCGGTGGACGTAATGGGCGGAGAGCATCGCTCGGATGAATACCGAAGCAAGAACCCCGATGCCGTTGTCCCACTGTTGGAGTTGGCCGATGGTACTCACATTTCACAGTGCAATGCCATTATTGAGTACATTGACGGGCATTTTGATGGTGCCAAACTTACCGGGGAGACACCGAAGGAACGCGCAAAAGTGTCTATGATGAACCTGCGCGCAGAAAATGGTCTTCTGAATGCCGTTGGTGCCTTTTTCCATCACGCGACACCTGGCCTGGGTCCGGATCTCGAAACCTGGCAATGTGCGGACTGGGGCAACAAACAGAAGGAAGTTGCCGAGAACACAATGGCATACTTGGATCAAGTGTTGGCCGACAACGAGTATCTGGCGGGTGACAGTTTCTCTATGGCTGACATCACGGCATTTGCAGGGTTGGCATTTGCAGATTTCGCGAAAGTCGAAATTCCTGCGAGCCTCAGCAATCTCAAAGCTTGGCGCGCGAAGGTCGCTGCACGGCCATCTATCGCAGCCTAAGGCTTCTGCGTTCGCGACAGAAAGGAAACCAAAATGGAAATCAACTCGGACTTTTCAGAACGTGTCACCGTTCATTCAGAAGAGCTGGAATGGCAACCGTCGCCGATGAAAGGTGTTGATCGGCGCATGCTTGATCGCATTGGTGGGGAAGTCGCGCGCGCCACAACAATTGTACGCTATGCCCAGGGAGCAAGTTCTCCGCCCATACGCACACGGGTGGCGAAGAGTTCATCGTGCTTGATGGCGTTTTTCAGGACGAGCATGGTGACTTCCCAGTGGGCACCTACGTGCGCAATCCACCGACCACTTCACACACTCCGGGATCAGACGGAGGTTGCACGATCTTCGTGAAACTGTGGCAGTTTGACATGGATGATCGGAACCAGTTCCGCAAATCTATGGATGACGAGTTGAGTAAGCCGGTTGATGGCGTTGCTATGGCAACGCTACACCATGACGACCGTGAGACCGTGAGCTATTTTCAGTTGGATGCAGGTGCGACGCTGGCGTCAGATGCGTCCGGCGGGATGGAGCTGCTGATTATCAGCGGAACTGTGACAGTTGACGGAGAGGCGCTTTCCCGTAGCGCGTGGCTTCGTTTGCCTGAAGGCGCTGCTCTGGCGGCAACGGCAGGTGATGACGGTGCCAAAGTTTGGATGAAGTCGGGCCATCTGCCTTTTGCTCAGCCACCGGCGGCCTGAACGATGTCTGACACGAAGGAACTTGCAATCGTCGTTGGGGCAGGGGCTGGCTTGGGTCAGTCCCTGCTGGATCGCTTCGAGGCCGAAGGCATGCATGTCGTAGGCTTGGGACGCAGCACGCCGCACAAGACCGTCGGTGACTTTCATACAGTTGATCTAACAGATGAAATTGCCGCGTCTGCGATTTACGCGGATCTCGTATCGACCTATGGACCGCCTAAAGTTGTTGTGCACAACACTGCCGAATTGGTGATTGGGCCGTTTGTCGAAACTACGTTGGCGGATTATCAAAGGTGCTGGCGGTCGATGGTGCAAACCATGGCCATTCTGGGCCAATCCGTTTTGCAGCCGATGGTCCGCGGCGGCGGGGGTACGGTGATTGTATCAGGGGCGACGGCTTCGATCCGTGGCGGCGGCAAGTTTTCTGCATTTGCATCGGCAAAATTCGCTTTGCGTGGTCTGACCCAATCGCTGGCCCGTGAATACCAGAGTGCCGGGGTGCATATCACTCATGTTCTGCTGGATGGGATCATCGACACGGCGAATTCGCGTGCGATGCACAGTTTGGACTCAAGCAAGATGATGAAACCCCAGGATATTGCTGAGATCTATTGGCGGATCACACAACAGCCGCGATCCACGTGGACGCATGAAATGGACCTGCGTCCTTGCTCAGAAAGCTTTTAGATGACTAAGACCGATATTCTCATCATTGGCGGTGGGCTTGCAGGCCTAAGGCTCGCGCAGATGCTGACAAAACAGGGGCGCGACTTTTTGGTGGTTGAAGCGCGTGACCGTCTGGGGGGTCGCATTCTGGACGCAACACACGAGGGTTCCGTATTTGACATGGGCCCAGCCTGGTTCTGGCCCGGTCAACCGCGCATCGCAGCGCTGATCGGCGAACTCGGCCTTTCGCGTTTTGATCAGCATTTCGCGGGTGATCTCTTGTTTGAGGACGAACGTGGCCAGACCCAAAGGGGCAGGGGCTTTGCATCTATGCAAGGTTCATATCGCCTTAGGGGCGGCCTCGGCGGGTTGATCAAGATCGTGGCCAGCGACATCCCGTCCGAGCGGATCGTTTTGAACACGGCTGTTACGCACATGAACCGTTCAGAAGGTGGAATAACGGTTGAGACATCCCGTGGCCTGTCAATCACCGCCCGCCAAGCAGTTTTGGCGCTGCCGCCCCGTGTGGCAAGCACCCTGGCGTATTCTCCTGCACTGCCAGCGAAGGCAATTGCTGAAATGGCGGGCATTCCAACATGGATGGCAGGGCAAGCGAAGGCTGTGGCCGTATACCAGCGTCCGTTCTGGCGAGATGCGGGACTGTCTGGCGATGCGATGAGTCGATTTGGCCCTCTGGCTGAAATCCACGATGCAACGCCCGCGGAGGAAGGGTCGTTTGCACTGTTCGGCTTTATCGGTGTTCCAGCACTGCACCGCAAAGATACGGAGCGGCTGAATGCAGCCATAGAGCAACAGCTGGTGCGCTTGTTCGGCGAAGAAGCAGCCCGTCCAGCAGCGATTTACGTCAAGGACTGGGCTGCTGATCCGTTTACTGCGACCGAGGGCGACCTGAATCCGGTTCATGCGCATCCCAGTTATGGCCTACCGAATATTCTGGCCGGTCTTTGGGATGGGTGCCTTGTCTTTGGTGGAACAGAAATCGCACGTCAGTTTGGCGGTTATCTGGAAGGCGCTTTGGAAGCGGCTGAAACTGCTCTAATGAGACTGGACCACATTCCCGCGTGAGAAGAACAATGCCGACGAACACAAAACAGAAAATTCTTGACTGCGCTGAGCACGCTGCGCGCGCGCGCGGTTGGGACGGGTTCAGTTACGCCGATTTGGCCGATGAGGTTGGGATCTCGCAAAGCGTCTATTCACTACCATTTCCCGGCAAAGGCGAATTTGTCTGACGCGTTGATGGAGCGATACGCCCAGAACATGCAGAGTGCCTGTGATGCAATAAATGACGCTCATTCGACAGCGTCAGGGCGTTTGAAGGCATTGATCGATCATTATCGGCAAGCGCTGTGTGGAGGTGAAACAATATGCTTGTGTGTTGCCCTCTCAACAAGTCGCGAAAGCCTTCCAGACAGTGTGACTGCAAGGATCATCGCTTTCAGAGAGAAAACAATTGAGTGGCTCTCATCTGCTTTCCAATTTGGGATGGCTGACAATTCCATCTCAAATGTCGTTGAGCCAAGGCAAGAAGCAAGCGCAGCTCTGGCGTTGCTTGAGGGCGCGCACCTTGCGGCGCGCAGTGCCTTTGACACCAAAAAGTTCGATTTCGCGGTTGCAAACCTTGAGTATAGGTGTCGGTAAGAATATTGGCGGGGCATAAGTACCCAATTGCTTTTTCTTGGCGGGGCCTCCGCTGGATCTCCCCAACTCAGTTTCCCTGTTTAACCCTCAATCGCACACTGCAAGTCAAACAAGTTTTCCAATTTCCTTTGCTACTTCGTCAAGCAGCTGTTGAACCGCAATGGAGTTTGGGACCGTCGTGGTCCGGATAAGCGAAATCGGATACTTCACTTCCTCATCAAATTCTCTGATAACCAACCCCATCTGTTCAGCAAAACTTGCTGTTATGGGATCGATCACGGCGGCACCTTTGTTGTGCCTGATGCGCCAGACTGCTGGGAGTGATAAGTTGACAACTTGTGTCGCCGAATTCAGCTGTTCTGCAACCTCAGGCTCAGCGGCATAAGTGCTGTTGAAGAACTCTCCCAAAGAGACAAGGTTTGCTTCCTTTAGCCTACGCAAAGTCACAATCGGGTCATCTGCTAGCGGGTTGTCAGGATGCACAGCAACTACACAACGAGGCACCCAAGCACGCACTTGTTGAGCACCGTCGGGCAACTGAATATTATTGCACACGCCGATATCTGCGTGGCCTGCAGCAACCATTTCCACGACTCGGTTATGCGACCTAACGCTGCAGATTGACTTCAAACTAGGGTGCAGTGCTTCAATCACTTGCAGCGCATTTGGTAAAATATCAATTGACGCGGCCAATATCGTCGCGACCCGCAACTTGCTTCTGGACAGGGTCCTGATCTCTGCAACACGGCCCTGCAAATGATCTAACCCATCATAGAAACGAATGACCTCTTCATAGAACAATTGGCCTTCCTGCGTGATGCGAAGCCGTTGCGAACTTTTTTCAAAAAGCGTAATCCCGGTGTCAGCAGATAATGCCGATAGCATTCGACTTATGCTGGGTTGTGAGGTGTTAAGCTGCTCTGCAGCAGCAATGGTAGAACCGGTTCGGACCACCGCGGCGAAGGCATCAAGATGTCGAGGGTTCAACATGTAGGTATCATATCATTTTCGAATGAACTCCCACAACACAATATTATTCAAGCATTAAATGATGCGCTAACTTCGACCTAGCAAAAATACGGAGTCCTCATGCCGCGGGTTTTATTCATCACCGTAGATGAACAGCGTTTCGATGCACTGGGTTGCATGGGAGGTAAGGTGGCGAGAACGCCGAATTTGGACAGACTTGCTAAGCACGGCATTCTTTATGAGCGCGCATACGTGAATAACGTCACCTGTATGCCATCGCGAGCAACAATGGTAACGGGACAATACCCCTCGACACATGGCGTTTATACAAACGGTGTCCCTCTGCCCGAACACGCACCTTCCTTTGCAGAACACCTCTCGTCAAATGGTTTTCGGACCGCTTTGATAGGCAAGAGCCACCTGCAGCCCGTGATGGGTGAGCCTGAAAAATTCTGGGAGGTCGGCTCTGGTGGACGAAATGATACCGGTCCCTACCGTGGATCTCGAGCACGTCCTGATTTCGTCACACGGCAAAGGTGTTGCTCGCAATCATTATCAGGTCTGGATGGAACAAAACTGCCCGGGACAGTTTGAATACTACCTCAGCCAGCAAGCAGACGATGGCAAGCTGAACACCCAAGGTGGAGGTGATACGGGTGCCATTCAGGTGCATGACAATCAAATTTCCAAAGAGTTCTACCATTCTTATTGGCTTGCCGACCGTTCGAACGAGTGGCTGGATGACAGGCAAGATGATGAAGACTGGTTCCTTTGGTTGAGCTTTGGCGACCCTCATCACCCCTTCCAACCTCCAAGCTCAGAAAAAGCACGGGTATCCTGGCAGAACCTTGATCTGCCAGACGGTCACCCTGGGTCTCCCGAGGCCATTCGCAAAGTACTGGCTACCAAGCCAGAACACTGGTCGGATTATTATGAAGGCACACGCTATCCCAACAGCGAGATGCCGAACACCTTCGTGCCAAAATACATGACCAACGACCAGGTGCGTGAGATCAATGCAATGGTTCATGTCATGAACGAAATTGTCGACGAGTCCATTGGCAACGTGCTTAACAAATTAGCTGACCGTGGATGGCTCGAAGACACGCATATCATATTTACCAGCGACCACGGGTCTCTTCAGGGCGACTTTGGTCTACTATTCAAGGGACCGTTTCATGTGGACGCATTGATGCGTGTACCACTGATTTGGCGACCATCAGCAGATTTTGACTTTGACGCACACCTATATGGCAAACCGGTCAGTCTTGTTGATCTAGCGCCAACTTTCTGCCGTGCAGCAGGCATTGATGTTGCTCCTTGGATGCAAGGGAAAGCACTGCCCGTCGAACCAGGTGAAGATCGAGAATTCATTATCTGCGAGTGGGAGCAGGAGCACGACAACCAAACCATCGCAATGACATCCATCGTTACGCGGGACTTTATTTGTACGCGCTACGACGAGACCGACAAATACCCTGCTGGGACCGGTGAACTCTACAGCTATGCTGGCGATCCTTTCCAGATGAAAAATCTTTGGGATGAAAACACTTACAGTCTCGTTCGAGAAAAGCTGCTGCAAACACTAGACGAGAATCTGCCGCCGAAGCGCGCCAGCAGACTTAACCGCTCATATGGAGCTTGAACACAACAGTTATAAGGGAGAATTAAATGAAAAGAGCCCTCGGTATAGCCGCGGCTATGATCTTGAGCGCCGGTGCGGCCTCTGCTGGTTGTAGCTTTCAAAATACAACACCAGTTTCGTTCTTGGGGAATTCGTTTGCGGCCGTGAAGGCCGAAACCGAAGCCATGGCAGAGTGCGGCAATTTCAACGCCGAGTTAAGTGCCGAGTATCAAGAGAAGATAGGGGAGGCACTCAGATCTGACCCAGCACTCTATCAAATAGTTATGGTCACAAATGGTGCCATCGTTCCACTGTTAAACGATGGCACTCTTAGGCCGTTGAACAACCTGGTCGAAAAATATGGGACTTCACTGGCTTCCAACCAATTTGTTGAGTACGACGGAAAAATAATGGCAATTGCGACACGTGTGAATAATCAGCACATGATGTATCGCAAAGACATTTTTGAGGACCTTGGCCTGGACGCTCCGAAGACCTATGACGAAGTGCTGGCTGCTGCTGAAAAGATCAAAACGGCAGGTCTCGTGGAGTATCCACTCGGAGGAACATACAAGTCCGGTTGGAATCTGGCACAGGAATTCGTCAATATGTACCTGGGCTTTGGCGGGACTTTCGTTGACGAAGATAACATGCCCACCCTGGACAACGCGAATGGCATTTCGGCGTTGGAAATGATGATCAAGCTCACAGCTTATATGGATCCAGAGTACCTCGTGTCAGAATCCACATACGTTCAACAACAGTTCCAACAAGGTAAGATTGCGATGGCTGTTCTCTGGGGAACACGGGCCGCTGCGATGGATGACACAGAAGAAAGCGAAGTCGTAGGCCTTGTGTCTATGTCTGGTGCACCAGCAAGCCTAGAGGGCGGGCGCCCCGCGTCAACGATCTGGTGGGGTGGTTGGGCCATCTCGAAAAATACCAGCGATGAAGCGGCTGAAGCTGCTTTCCAGGTCGCTATGGAAGGCACGGATACCGAAATGGTAAGAGCCAACAATGATCTCGCAGTTTGGCTTGTGGATGGTTACGAGCCAGGCTTGGCAGCTCAAGGCGTTGTGGAGACTCTTGAGGGCGGGGCTGTACCCTATCCTGCAAGCCAGGCAATGGGGATCATGCATTCGGTGCTTGGAAATAGCCTCCCCGCTTTCCTCAATGGTCAGACTTCCGCTACAGAAACACTCGCCAGTATCGAGGCAGCTTATATGGTAGCAGCTAAGGAACAAGGACTGGTCAAATAATTCAGCCGAAATGCCCGTCTTGCAAACCTCTTCCGCGGGCATTGCACCTGAGCTCCAACTCCCTGGGCTCAGGTGCAAATTCATTTTTGGGATGCACGACTTGATGTCTGAGCTGACGAGCAGCGGTTTCTACGCCTGCAATAGACCTGATGGCAATTCGCCTACCGCTACTGTCAAACGTTGGGCCTGTATTGTACTGATGCCTGTCCAACTGAAGTGGTTCTCCGCTATGTTTAGGATGTAACCTAGACGGACCCGCGGGACACTTGTCGGTTCATTGTTGGCATGTTCAATGCGAATGAGGTTGAGGGCTTTCAGAGGTGAGGCCTGAGCGAGCACTTGGGGCGGCACTAACGCAGGACAGGTCAATTATTTCGTCAAGGTGTAGGCGCTGTATTCGTCAAGTTGGCGTTCGATCATTCGCTGAGACAATTCAGCCATGTTGGGGTCGAGCGTTGTCAACGCTGTCAGTGCCCAACAACATGCTTGCAACCAAAGGCGCATTCAGTGGGAAGTGGAGGGCTGGGCGTGATGACAACGCGCAACCTCACGTTAGAGAGCATTCGTCATCTATGCTCCAACACCAGCCTCATCAATTATCTGCTTCATCTTTTGCGCGGCTTGGCGAGCGCCAGTAGCGCCAAATGATACAGAGGAATTCACAAGGGTTATAACAGATTGCAGTCGGTCAGCATGGTCAAAAACGGGTACTGCAATGCCAACAAGGCCGGCAATAGTCACGGAGTTAATGATTTCAAAGCCGCGCTGACGCACATCTTCACACGCGGCGTATGTCTGCTCTATATCCTTCTCGTAGACTGAACCGTTCTCAAGTTTCGCAAGCTCTTGCGCGAGCAAATCACAGGTTTGCGCGCGCGGAAGGAAAGCCAGGAAAGCACGACCCGTTGCCGTCTGAACAACAGACGGATGGTAGCCAAGCCGAATTTCGAAAGGTAGGTCCAGATCGGCTTCGCTGCGCGATACGATGACCGGACCGCTTTCTGACCAAACAGTCACAAACAACTGCCCTTTCAGACCACCGCTGTCTCGCATCTGATCGACTAAGTCGCGCGCCTGTGCGCCGCCATCAAGTGATGCGATCGCGGAGAGTCCCATATCCAGGGCCAAATGCCCCAACAAATAGCGGCCTGACCGAGGATCCTGCTTTATGAGACCGACGCGTTTGAAACTGGTCAGGTAGGAATGCGCACGGCTGGCGGCCATCCCAGACCTTTCAGCAATGACTGTGAGCGTCAAAGGTTCTCGCGCTTCGAGAATGACCGCAATTACGCCGAAGCCGACTTCAACCGATTGTATACCTCTCGATTTTGGCGTTGTCTCAGGCATCTTATGTTCTCGGCAGTGGTGAGGGGCTCAGAAGAGCAATTGCGGTAGTAGTAGCGTGATCCCTGGAACGACTGCAAGCAAGGCGAGCCGGAGCATGTCTACGCACCAGAACGGGGCAACGCCTCGGAAGATCGTCCAGAGGTCCACATCTCTCACTGCGGAACGGATGACAAACACGTTGAGCCCGATTGGCGGCGTAATAAGACTGATCTCCGTCGCTACAACGACAATTATGCCAAACCAAATCAGATCAAAACCAAGGTCTGCAACCAGCGGAAAAAACACCGGTACAGTGAGGAGCAACATCGAAAGGCTCTCTAGCACACAACCGAGCAAGATGTAGATCACTAGGATTGCGACAATTACCAACGCCGGAGAGATTGAGAACTCCACCACAATTCCAATAAGTGCAGCTGGAACACCTAACAAGTTGACAAGATTTGCAAACAAAAGTGCCCCAATTACAATCGCAAAAAGCATTGCAGTTGTTCGAGCGCTGTCAAACAGTACCTGCAGGATGAGTGATGTATCAAAGCCGCGCCGGAGTACTGTAAACAGAAACGCACCCGCGGCCCCGATACCCGCAGCTTCGGTTGGGGTGAAAATCCCGACATATATCCCGCCGATGACCAACACAAAGAGGAATAAGACTCCACGCACCTGTCCCAATGCTGTCCAACGGTCGGACCACTCTGTGCGCTCGCCAGGCGGTCCCGCTGCCGGAGTGCGATGCACGACAAAGCGAACTGCTGCGAGGTAGAAAAGAATACCAATGATGCCAGGGATCAAACCAGCAGCAAAGAGCTTGCCAATGCTGGTCTCTGTCATCACGCCGTAGAGGACCAGAATGACAGAGGGGGGATCAGGATGCCCAGCGTGCCGCCAGCAGCGATTGAGGCTGAGGCTAGACCGTCGTGGTATTTGTAGGCTCGCATTGAAGGCATTGCCACCTTTGACATAGTGGCCGCTGTTGCGAGGGAACTGCCGCAGATGGCTGAAAACCCGCCACAGGCAACAATCGTCGACATGGCCAACCCGCCGCGACGATGGCCCAAGAACGCGTAGGCCGCGTCATAGAGTTTTTTGGACAGCCCTGCTGAATTTACGAGGTTTCCCATCAATACAAAAAGTGGAATGACCGAAAATTCGTATGTGAATGCAGTGCCGTAGACAGTTTGTTCGATCAAGGCCAAGGCAGCAGGCCAGTTGATGATCCAGGCAAAGCCCAAGATTCCAACAATTGACGTTGCGATGGCGATCGGTACTCGGATCGAGATCAGACCGAACAGCGCTGCAAAGGCGAAGATCGTTTCAAGGGTCACGGATCAAGCCCTTTGTCTGCCGCGACCTCTACTACGCTCTGAGGAGACAGCATGGTGACAAGTGTCATAAAACAGGCAAGTGCGCTGGCTATTGCCATGTAATAGATTACGGGGGCCGTCGGGATTTGCAGGTAGCCGGTAATCTCTCCGTCTTCGGCAAACCGAGCTGCCATCACAAACAACCTCCAGGCCAGAATGGCCATGCAAGCTGAGGTCAACAGGGCGGCAAGTTGGATCAGCCTGTCACGCAGTGTCTCAGGCACAGCGCGGTCCAGAATATCGATGGCGACATTTTCAGCGCGTAAGCAAACGGCGGGCAGGGCGGTGAATATCAGGACCGCCATGATCATCTGGGTGATTTCAAAGGCTCCTCTGATGGGGGCGTTGAAGACATTCCGGCCCAATACATCGGCAAATGTCAGCGCGACCAGGGCAGCGCAGAGTAGGCCACAGGCCAGCATGACGGTCCGGTCGAGCATCTGCACGAGGTTTGTCATCATCGTTTTCGGGCTTTCCTGGGGATTGGGCGGCGGAGACTCTGGGTGTTCCGCCGCCCACGTGTCTGAAAGAAACCGATCAGTTTGAGAGCAGGGCCGTAACCTCGGCGCGGTACGCCGCCAGTACAGCCGCCGCATCAATGCCTGCCGCATTGGCCGCTGTCAGCCATTCTGCTTCAACATCGCCGATCTTGGCCTGAATGGCCGCGTTCAGTTCGGTGTCAGCAACGGTGAGCGTGTTGCCCTCGGTTTCGGCGTGGGTGTAACCATCTTCGTCGCCCGCAGCCCAGGCTTCGCCGGCGAGTTTGGCCAATGCCATGCCAGAAGCTTGATCGATGGCCGCTTTGTCGGCGTCCGACAGCCCGTCATACTTGGCCTGGTTCATCACCATGAAAAAGCTGCCGAAGTAAAAGCCGCCCGGAAGGGATAAGGAGTGGGGCACCACCTCGGAAAGCTTCAGGCTCTTCTTGACTTCCATGGGCATCATGACCCCGTCGACCACGCCTTGTGCCGCAAATTCGTAAACCTTTGTGGCAGGTGCCGCCACCGCAACAATGCCCAGATCCTCTGCCACCGCACCGCTTACGCCGCCGCCCACACGCACCTTCAACCCATCCAATTGAGCCGCCGAGGTGATGGGTTCACGTGTGTGCAATACGCCCGGTCCATGGCTGAACACGGACAAAAGCTTCACACCATCATGTTCGCCTGCTGCATGCAGGTATTCCTCGTGGATTTTTTGATACGCGACAGAGGCTTCATAAGCGCTCGCCTCCGCACCGGGCAGTTCGACCAGACGGGTCAGAACAAATTTGCCAGGCGTGTAACCATGGAAGCTCCACGACACATCCGAGATGCCGGATTTCGCGCGATCAAAGAATGTCTTTGGATGCACGTTGGGCGGATAGGAAATGTTAACCTTGATCCGCCCTTCCGACAGTTCTTCCACCGTTTCGGCCCAAGTCGGCAAAACAACAGCATTTTGCGGATGTTTGGGCGACAGGAAACTCTCAACCCGGATCACCGTTTCCGCTGCCGCCGCTCCTGCAAGAACGCCGAATGCGGCAATCGCCGCTGTCGTATTTTTCGCAAACTTCATCACATCAATCCTCCCAATGGTTGTGATTTCCCCTTTGAGGGGTTTGGATTTTACCGCGTGTGCCACTTCGCATTGAGCGGCTTCGCACCATTCAACTCGCCGTAGCCGCCACCGCTGATGCCTTTGGGATTTTTCCCAAAATAGCGGTCATCGAGTTCCTTGGATGCGGGTTGATACCGGACGTCACAGGACATGCGGGATCGGTTTGTTGATGTGTCGCTGTCCATACTGCCGTGCAGCAACAACTGCTCGAAAATAATGACGTCCCCGGCACGAAAATCTGCTGTCAGGATCCTTGTATTACGCTCCTGTCCAAGCTTCAGCGGGTCAAGGTCCATTTCCACTGACCGATCTGGTTCTGAGTAGACATCGACGTCGCGAATTTGAGAGGTTAGGTCATCAAAATGCATGCTGCCTTCGACCACGCTTAATGTGCCCTTCCCAAACCCAAGGTCACCGAATGGAATCCAAGCTGTCAGCAAACGGACCCCTTTAAAGCGGTTGAAGAAGGGGTGGTCGTAATGGAACCGTGTACCTTGCCCACCGCTTGCGATACGCAAGATTACGTAGTCCGTACCGATGGCAGGTTCACCGTGAATGTCGCTCATAATGGTCTGCAGCTCAGGCCCGTGTGTAACATCTCGCACAGCCTGAATCTCGCTAACGCCTTTCCACCATTGACCGACATCGCCAACGCTATCGCGGCGGCTTTCGCCCGTTGGCACGCCGTCGAAAATCGGCGTTTCAATCTCGCCAACCTCATAGAGCTTCTGCATCACGACCCCGCGCGCGGAAAAGACTTTCTCGCGGTTAATCGCGCCTCTGAGAAAGACATAGCCGTTGCGCACGATGCTCTCTTGCATCGTCTTCGCATTGATTTGGTCTCCGCTCAATTCCTCAAGAGCACCAACAGCGTCAAGGGGCACTTCGAAGCCACGATAGTGAACAGTCAATTTCTCCTCCCAGATTTGCATATAAGATAGAAGCTATGCTTATAGCGAATAATATGTGTGTCAAGGCCATAGATCGCAGCCGCGCTCTAGGAAGTTCGCTTATATCGTATTTCCTTCGCGTTGACGTCACTTTGTTTTTCTTGATGACCGTAGCTTATCTACGGCCTTTGTCTGTTGAATTGGTCTGCCTTTACACTCTCTCGGAAGCGGAGTTTTGGGCGATCCTAAGCTGACGTGCGCGCTTAACTTGTGATCTCAAGAATTCTGACTCCCAGCCCATCTAGGGTACTATCGATATCACCGCGGTCGCAATTTAAAGGCGTTCTGGGGCAGGGGCGCCTTGCGGGCCCGCCCCTGATGATGCCAGTAATCATTCTGGGTGGCATCTATGGCGGCGTCATGACCCCAACCGAGGCGGCGGGCATTGCTGTGTGCTATGCGATCCCGGTCGCGATCTACTTCTATAAAGGTCTAACCTGGAGAACCTTGGCACAAACCATTCAAACCTCTGGTGTGACAATTGGTGTTGTCAAGTTGATGATTTTCATGGTTCTGATTGTGTCCGACAATTTAATTGCCCAGGGTGCACCGCAGATGGCCAAGATATGGTCTATTCGGTGTCGGACAACCCGATCGTGATCCTATTGATGATCAACGTGGTGATAATCCTGATCGGGATGCTTATGGATGACATTTCCGGGCTTTTGCTGGCGACGCCAATCCTGTTGCCGATTGCCCAAAGTGTTGGGGTGGATCCTATCCATTTTCCGGCAATCATCGGCGTTAACCTTGGAATGGCGAATATCACCCTGCCCACAACGCCACTGTTGTATCTTGGGGCTCAAATCTGCGATACGCCAGTCTCCAGCATGCTGAAGCCGACGCTGATCTTCATCGCTTGCGCCTGGCTCCCAACGCTCATGTTGACCACTTTTGTACCACCGCTGGCGCTCTGGTTACCGGAGCTGTTGCTTGGCTAGTGGGCAAGCACAACCTTGTCAAAACGAAAGGCGCCCGATGATCGAGCGCCCTTTTTCATTTTATGTGGGCGCTTGGCCCACCCGGGTGTTGCTCGCAATGATACGTTTGATCCAGTTTCTTAAGATGCCGAAGCAGAGTACGTAAAGCCAAGAATGCAGAGCAATAAAAAGCGCAGTCGTCGCAACGACGCCAGCAATGCCCAGAGCGTTTTTAACAAGTGAGTTTATTGCCCTGATCCTTAACAGGTACTGATATCATGAGCCGCGTCTATGGTGTTTGATTGGGCATGAGTACCATCTATTCCTGCATAGGTGGCCTGCATTTTGGGCATGACAGGAAACACCATCGCTGAACTTCGAAGGTGCCAATTCAAGGTTGTTTTCCACACCCTCAAAGCTGCCTAGAAAGAACTGCAGGTTATTGCCTTAAGCGACTCATGGGTATCGACGGGCCCAGTTATTTTGCGTGATCTTGTCGCGGATCAGCGCATCTATCGTCTCTTAATATGTTATCCGCAGCATCACTTCGGCCAGACACATGAGTGCCATGCCTTCGTTTGTTTACAAACCAAATTCGGCAAGGAAACGCTTCATGACTTCAACTTTGCTGGTGCCGCGAACATCGCGTACGAATTGCGCGGCGTGTTTGGAGATAGTGGCGCACCCATCGGCACTCAGGCTGCTAGACGCATCAAGCGACCTTAAAAGATCAGTTTCCTCGGTCAGACTAAGAGACAGAAGGGCCGCGACGGCAGAGATGTAAAGAGTGCTAAGTGTTCATTCCGAGAGTTCCAAACTACGTTTGCGCGCAGCATCAATAGTCGAGCGCATTAGCAGACCAAGCGGATTTGTCAGCGCCGCCAGCCCTGCAGCGGTCGTACCGCCTTTTGAGGTAACGGCTTCGCGCAGGGCCGCCGCTTCTGCATGAGGCTCTACCAGCATTGCGCCCGCGCCTGCAACGGTTTGGAGGGCAAGCGCCTCGGCTAGGTCAATTGGCAGTCCCAGATCGCGAGCGGCGATTGTCATCGCCTCGACCATCGCAAAGACATAAGCGGGGCCAGAACCGGAAAGGCCGGTGACCAAGTGCATCATGCCTTCTTCTGGCACCGTGACGCAGGTGCCGACTGCGCGGAAGAGGGTGTCTGCCAGCGCGATATGGGGGGCGGCGGCAGCATTGCCGTAAAGCGCCGTTGCCCCCTGCCTGACTGAGGCGGGAAGGTTGGGCATGGCCCGGATGACAGGCGTTTCGGCGCCTAGGTGCCGTTCGAACAGACGAACCGGCGCGCCCGCCGCGATGGAGATCACCGCTGTTTCCCGGTTCCCGTATTTCACGAAACACGGTAAAATCTGATCCAGAATTTGCGGCTTTGTCGCGATGAGGATCGCAGCAGGGGTGTCCGGCAAGGGGGTATTGAGACCGATTCCGGTCTGAGCCTTTAGCCAGTCGGACGGCGATGGATCGTGCACTGTGATTGCGCCTGGTTGAAGGCCGCCGGCCAACCAGCCTTCCAACAGTGCTTTCCCCATAAACCCGCAACCAACCATTACAAGGCCGCTGGCGTTGAGCTCTTCCATTGTTAGCCCCCAGTGTTTTCGCGCACGAGGTCCTTGTAAAGGTCGCGAATGCGTTGCGTTATCTGACGGTTACCGTTGCCTATGGACTTGCCGTCGATTTCCGCCACGGGTGTCTGCGCGCCAAATGTCCCGGTCAGGAATGCCTCGTCTGCGCCATAGGCCTCGTAAAGCGAGTAGTTCTTCTCAAAGACAGGGATATCATTGGCGTGGCAGAGGTCGATCACCTTTTGACGGGTCACACCATTCATGCAGTAGTCTCCGGTCGAGGTCCAAACCTCGTCCCGGCGCACAATGAAAAAGTTGCAGGCATTCGTTGTGTTCACAAAGCCATGCGGGTCGAGCATCAGTGCCTCATCCGCACCCGCCTGTTCGGCCTGCAAACAGCCGATCACGCAGTTGAGTTTGGAATGAGAATTATACTTGGCGTCCTGGCTCATCGGCAGGCCGCGCACCTAGGGCACGGTCGCTAGGCGAATACCCTGTGCCTGCAGGCTGGTCGCAGGTTTTGAGTGCTCGATGATGGCGACGATGGTCGGACCGAAACGCGATAGCCCTGGATGCTGGAATGGTTTTGCCTTTCGCCCCCGCGTGATCATTAGCCGGCAATGTGCATCATCAGTCATACCGTTGGCTGCGGCAGTGTTGTTGAGGATCTCCAAAATATCTGCGGGTCCAATACCCGCTTCGATCGACACGGATTTGAGCGAGTTGAACAGTCGGTCCATATGCTCATCGAAAAAGGCCCATCTACCATTGTAGAGCCGCAGCCCTTCCCACATCCCATCGCCCAGCATAAAGCCAGAATCATAGACCGAAATGGTGGCTTCGGCCTTGGGCACCAGCTGGCCGTTCACGTAAATCAGGACGTCTTCGTTGCGAGCATCCTGCTCGGCGTCATGGGTGGATTGGTTGTCGATCTTGTTCATCTCAGTGTCCTAGAATTTGGCCCAAGAACGCTTTGGTCCGTTCTTGCCCGGGCGCGTCAAAGAATATGTTTGGCTCAGCTTCTTCGACAATCTCACCATCAGCCATGAAGATCACGCGGTCGGCCACTTGACGGGCAAAACCCATCTCGTGGGTGACGCAGATCATCGTCATCCCTTCCTTGGCCAGGTTGGTCATCACATCGAGCACTTCGGAGATCATCTCGGGGTCCAGCGCCGACGTGGGTTCGTCAAACAGCATGATCTCAGGTTTCATACAGAGAGCGCGGGCTATGGCGACGCGCTGTTGCTGCCCGCCTGAGAGCTGGCCCGGGTATTTGTCGGCCTGCTCGGGGATTTTAACCTTGGTCAGATACTCCATCGCCAATTCTTCAGCTTCAGCGCGTGGCTGTTTGCGCACGAGTGTTGGCGCAAGAATACAATTTTCGATGATCGTCATGTGAGGAAACAGGTTGAAGTGCTGAAACACCATGCCGGTTTCGCGGCGGATTTCGTCGATGTTGTCGAGGTTATCATCGAGCTCTGTACCCAGTACATTGATTGATCCGGCCTGGTAGTCTTCTAGCTTGTTTATACAGCGGATCAGCGTGGATTTACCTGAGCCTGATGGACCGCAAACAACAATCTTCTCGCCCTTCCCGACCTCAAGATTTATTCCTTTCAGCGCATGAAACTGACCGTAATACTTGTCCATTGCCTGGATGCGAACTGCGTTTTCAATCATGATATGCTCCTAGCGCTCAGCCAATGCCATTCGGCGTTCCAGATAGGCCCCGTAGCGGGACAGGGCGAAGACGAAGATGAAGTAGAGAAAACCAACGAAGCAGTAGACTTCCACATGGGCAAAGTTCCAGTCGGCGTTGCCATACGCCGCGTTGCCTGAAGCAAGGATCTCGAAAAAGCCAATGATCACGACCAGCGAGGTTTCCTTGAACGTGATCACCAACTGGTTGATCGTCGGTGGCAGCGCATTGCGAAAGGCCTGAGGCAGGACAACGTAGCCGATGCGGTGCCAGTAGCCCATGCCAAGCGCCTTGGCGGCCTCTTCCTGACCAGCAGGTAGCGCTTGCATGCCCCCACGGATGATTTCAGCCTGATAGCAGGCAAAGAAGAGCGAATAGCCCACAATGACGCGATAGAGCTTGTCGCCGATCATCCAGCCCGGCAACACAAAGGGCAGCACGATAGCAAAAGTGAACATGATCGACAAAAGCGGGAGCGAGCGGATTGTGTCGATTACCAACGCCATAGTGCGCGCGATCCAGGGCAGTTCTGACCTTCGCAAAAGTGCAAAGATGATGGCTAGTGGCATGCCAAGCAGCGTGGTGCTGGCGAAGATGAAAATGGTCAGCGACAGCCCGCCCCAGTTTTGCTCGAACACCGGGGTCAGGCCGAACATACCGCCGCGCATGAGCACGTAGAAGATCGTGAAGCCCACGATCCAGAGGGTTGCGATGCGCCGACCGCTCCAGAACCACGGAACGCAGGACAGCGCGCCAGTGATCACGATCGCAATGCAGGCAATGGCCGACCGCCACTGTTCCTCAAACGGATAAAGCCCGAACAGGATAAGGCGCCAGCGTGCGTCAATCACGGCCCAGCAGGCGCCACCCGCACCATGGCCGCAATTGTCCTTGGCCTCTTGGCTGAACGTGGCGTGTAGAATGCCCCAGTTGATGAGGTGCCACATCACCCAGGCCACAAGTGCCGCGAAGCTTAGGGTCACGATAGTGTTTGCGTGGGACGAGAAGTAGTCTGATCGCACTTGATCGAAGAGTGTCGGCCGGGAATACGTCTTGGCCATGCCTCAAGTCCTCAGCTGATTGCCTTTGAGCTTGATCGCGTCATTCACACGATTGAGCACCCAGTGCCATGGAGTAGTTGATGATCAGGAAACCGCCCATAAGGATGGCGATGAGTTCTAGTGTCTGACCGGATTGGTTTATCGAGGTCGAGATCACCATGAAGAAGTCAACAAAACCAACGGCGATCCCGATGGTCGTGGATTTGAAGAGCCAGACATACTGGTTGATCAACGTCGGCATCACCGCACGGATAGCCAGGGGCAAACGGATATAGGCAAATGTCTGAAAGGTGCTGAGGCCAAGGGCGTGGCCGGCCTCGCTCTGACCTTTGCCCACCGCATTGAAACCGGCCCGGACAATCTCGCCAATATAAGCCCCGCCGTAGATCGAAATGCCAACGATACATGCCATCAATTCCGGAGATATACGGATACCATCACGGAAGTTCAGACCTTTGAGGAAAGGCTGGCTGACCAATGTTGTGTCCGGAATGCGACCGATCCACAAAAGCACGACAGCCAGCACAAGCCACCCCAGCCAAATTCCGCGCGACAAGGTTTTCTTGTGCGGGACCTCCATCCGGGCAAAGCGGCGGGCTGATTTCAGCCATAGCCAAAGTGCGAAAGCCGCTACAAGGGCCACAAAGACTAAGAAAACGGAGAATCCCGTGATATTCAGCCCAGGCATATAAACTCCGCGCCCGCTGAAATAGATCGGGCCCGAGGCCTCTGCCAGATCTCTCGGACGGGGCAGGTTGGTCAGGATCGCGTACCAGAAGAACGCTTGTAGCAGCAGCGGCAGATTGCGGAAAATCTCGACATAGGTGGTGCCGATCAACTCGGCCATTTTGTTGCCGGACACGCGCATGACGCCAATGGCAACGCCTAGGATGGTGGCAAGAACCAGCGAAATGGCCCCAAGAAACAGAGAGTTGAGAATACCGACCCATATCACCTTAAGATAAGTGTCAGACGTGCTGAACTCGATCAGGGAAAAACTGACGCCCCAGCCCGTCGCCCGCTCCAAAAATCCAAAGCCTGAGGTCATGCCTTGCGCTTCGAGGTTGCTTCGGGCGGTGAAGGCGAAGAGAACGATCAGTAGGACCAGAAATCCGACAAAGCCAAACTGCGCGGTCTGATCGCGGACGGTTTTGTTTTTCAAAGCTGCAAACATGAGAAGCCCCTCGGCAAAAGGCTCCAGGGCCCAAGTTGGCCCTGGAGTAGGGTCGCTTTAGTCGACAGTCAGCGGGTAGAAGACGCCGCCGTTTGTGTAGAGTTCATTCATGCCGCGCGGCAGAGCGTAGGGTGTTGAGATGTTGCGCTCAAAGATCTCAGCGTAGTTACCGACCTCTTTGATCAGGTTGTAGGCCCAGTCATCTGATAGCCCGAGCCGTTCGCCATATCCGGGGTCACGCCCAAGAATTTCTCGATCTGAGCCGAGCCGGGATTGGCCTTGATCTGATCCACATTGGCCTGGGTGATGCCATTGATCTCGGCAAACCAAAGCGAGCTGAGCATCCAGTTCATCACATCCAGCCATTTGGGATCGCCTTCAGGGACAATGATCGCTTCCGGCTCCAGCCCCAGCACATCGGGTAGGATCACATGGGCTTCTGGGTCCTCAGCCGTTGCGCGCGTCGCGGCAAGCGGCGGGGCGAACAAAATCAGACCGTCACAACGTTGGTTGAAATAGGCGGTTTTCACCTCGTCGCCGCTTTCAAAAACGACCACTTCCGCGTCGATATTGTTGCCTTCAAGGTAAGAGGCCAAAACACGCTCGGTAGAGGTGCCAGCAGACACACAGATCGAGCCGCCGTCCAGATCGGCTACACTTTCTGCGCCCAGGTCAGCGTGGGACATCACGTGGAAAGCGCCGACGAAATAAGGCAAGGAATAGGACAAGTTCAGTTCCGTGTCGCGGCTTTGGGTCCAGCCAGACAGCTTAATCACAACGTCAATGTCACCTGATTGCAGGGCGGGCCAGCGCTGCGCCCAAGAGATCGGCACGATCTCAAGATTGCCGTCGGACTGACCAAACAGCGATGCGGCCAGACCTTTGCACAGGTCGATATCCATGCCCTTCCACTTGCCGTCATCATCCACTTCAGCAAAGCCAAGAAAGCTGCCGTTATGTCCGCTACACAGCAGTTTGCCACGCTCTAACGCCGTGTCGAGGCGGCTTTGCGCCTGGGCTGTGCCAGCCGCCAAGGCAAGAGCAAGCGCCGCAAAGGTAAGGTGTTTCATCTGTCTCTCCAAGTTGGTTCAGTGCAATTTCATCTGCCGACATTATGTCGACACGTTTTTGAATGAACGTTAGTCGACAAAATGTCGACAAGTCAAACGAATTGTGCAAAATGGCAGAATAAGCGGTGCAGAAACGCAATATCTGCAGAAAACTCCGACAACAGCACAAAAACCAATGAACCAGATATCTATGCTAAACTCTCAGAAAGACGGGCAAAAACGCGAGGGGGGCGCCCGGCGCGTCTATCGCGAGTTGCGCGATGAAATCCTGGAACTCAAACTTTCCCCCGGATCGCCACTGGACGAAACTAGCGTTGCAAAACGGTTCGAGATGTCGCGCTCCCCTGTACGTGAGGCCATTGTACGGCTCTCAGCCGAGGGGTTGGTGCACACGCTTTCAAACCGCTCCACGATTGTTGCGCCGCTCGACGTTGCGATGCTGCCCCGCTTCATCGAAGCTATCGACTATTTACAACGCGCAACGACGCGGTTGGCTGCGGTAAACCGCCGGGAAGAGGACATTGCGCCCATGCGCACTGCTGCGGAGGCCTATGACGTGCTGTGCAAGAAGGGAGAGCCGTTAAGCCTGTCAGAAGCAAACAAGGCATTCCACATGTGTGTTGCGCGGGCTGGAGGGAACCCCTACCTCGCGCAGGCCTATGAGCGTCTGCTGGATGAAGGTCGCCGTATCTTGCATTTCCACTATGCTTCAGTCCGCAGGGATGGCACCGAATTCCATCTGAGCCCCGCACATCATCAAATGATAGACGCCATTGAAGCCGAGGATGAGGCATTGGCGGATAAGCTCGCACATGAACACACCCAAGTGCTGCACACACGAATGCAGGAGTTCATGCTGGTAAACTATCTGAATCAGCCAAATCTAAAGAGGTGAAGCCCGTAAGGGTCCGCAAGCACGCGGTTTCCAGGTCTTGAGCAGAAGCAGACATTGCGCAGTTTCAGCGAAAGCTGACTTCGTACGCGGTTTGTGAGTTACACCTCAAGCTTTGCTGCGGCAGGGATCAATGGCGGGTTTCGCCGCCGCACAGTAGCGTCAGCAACCGCGCACTTGCAGCGTAGTTCGCGCTACATGCACGCGCAGCAAAAAAGAGATTTCCACTGTGGGCTCAATTCGGCGATATGCTGCGTTCGGACCGAATGGCTGCCTAGCCAAACACAACTCACTTGTGGCAACTAATTAATATAGGAAAGATCATACGATTTTGAGTTAAGCCCTATTTGCAAATTAAAAACAAATACTTACATCTAAATAGCATGGCTCTGATGCGGTTTATTATGTGGGTGGATTTCTTGCCCCAATGGTGGGGCAGGGGGCTAGGTTAACATATGACCGCTTAAGGGCGTCAGGCCCAGTCTTGAGCGCCCCAGAAATAGGGTAGGGACCGATAAGCGCGCTTATGTACAGTCGGTGTGGAAAGTTGGGGTTTGATGCTAGGGTAGAAGCAAGATCGAGACCGCCCTGACAATCGCGGGATTGGGGATCGCGGCCGCAACGCTCACTGCGATCCTGTGGTCCATCGCGCGGCCCGTGCAGCGGCTATGGCCTCCCTAAAATATACGGCTCTGACCTTTTTGTGTCTCGGCAATGCTATTGATGTCCCGTCAGCGACCTTGGCCGAGGCTGCTGACGGGATTTTGGGATAGGGCGAACCAGTGTCGCCGAAATGGCTACGGTATGGCGTGGGCATACCGCTGATCCTTATTAGAAACCTTGTCATCTGGAGCGCCATGACAGACTTTGGCGTTCGCAAGACCGGCGGTGCAGTCGGTGGACTGCAAACGAGCGGTTTTTATCGTTTCTCGCGTAACCCTCAGTATGTTGCTGACATCGGAACACTACATGGCTGGATGATGCACTCAGCCGCACCGCTGGCTTTACTCGTAGGTGTTTCGGCCATCATCGTTCTAGTTGCTGTGCCTTTTTTCAAAGATCCATGGCTGCGCGCGCAGTAGGGCGCTGAGTTTGATAGCTGAATCGAACAGGTTCGACGGTTTGTGTAGGCCTCTCCCCGCTCTTGTTTGCGCCCATTTCATGGTCACCTGACATTTGAACTCGGCCAGCAGCAGAAATCCTAACCTGTCAAGGTTCGTGACATGATACTTCACATGATTGCACCTTCAAAAACGAGTTGACAGGAAGCGCAGGAACTATGCTATCGTTTGTGTAGCGCTAGCAGTTCGCAAAATGAAACAAGGTCCTAAATTGTGAGCCTACGGTGTCCAAAGGGAGGGAGTTTTAGTGTCCCATTGTGAGTGGAGGAGAAGCAACTCTGATCGTGGGCATCAACCCGAATGACTAGAACACACACGGAGAAACCCATCCATATCTTAGAGATTCCATAGGCACCAATTGAAGCAGTTTTGCTATTGGGAGAAGCGGGACAGACGAAAAATCGGCAAAGAAAAAAGAACTAAGAGATATTTTAGCATACCAAGACTGCAAACTGACCAGAAACTATCGAGGCGATCATACTATGCTCACAGACGAGATGATTGGGATACTGGAGAAACAACGCTTGGGGTTCGTCGCATCTATCGATGAAAGGGGCCGTCCCTGCCTTTCTCCTAAAGGAACTTTCATATCTACCTCAACAAACCAAATTGCTTTCGGCGACATTCGATCGCCTGGCACGACGAAAAACCTTACGCGGAATCCAAGTGTTGAAGTAAACTTCGTTGATCCGCTACTGAGACGAGGTTTTCGCGCAAGTGGTGTTGCAACAGTGTATGACGGCAACACGTCAGTGTTTGCAACATTGCGCCCTCAGTTCGAAAGATGGGGGCCGTTGGCCGCAAGGATTAAGAACATCGTAGCGATTGATGTTCGTAGCGCATCAATAGTGCAAACCCCGGCTTACGAAGACGGCGCTACTGCAGAGAGTCTCCGTAAGACTTGGGAACAGATACTTCTTTCAAATTAGTTACATAGCGTTGCATGAGATCCGCTATGCGTTGCGATGGGGGAGTTACCGAAATTAGATACCCTGGAACTGCATGCTTGAACTACCTTTGAAACCATTGATCGGATTGGTCCGATCCTTCTCGGTATGACGCCTGCAGAAACAACTGAGGCAATGCAAATGGGATATCAGGCGTTCAGTTCCAGTGGTCATTGAGACCATTTTTTTCTGTGAGACTAAAGGAATGAAGAAGACAAATGCACGTCACGCGCATGCAATTCTCACTTTAGCCTGTCTGGCATGGGCTGGATCATATGCGATAGGAAGGTTTGGACTGAGTGATGGATCAGCACTTTGGTTGACGGTTTGGCGGTGGGCGCTGGCGCACTCATCTCTGTGATTTTTCTTGTTTGGTCATGGCCGGATCAGCGCACCTTCATTCTCTTGGCTCTGCCAAGACTGATATTCATTTCCGCTTTGGGCATCGTGATATACCCGGCAACGTTGTTCCTAGCAGTGGCTGAGACCACGGCTTTAAACGCGTCTCTTTACCTCGCAACAACGCCGATACTCATTGCCTTGTTATCCGCAATCCTCTGGAAAGAGCGGATCGGGTTGTTTCGGGGACTTGCGATTGGTCTTGGTCTCGTTGGCGCATTTATCCTTATCTTTCGGGGAAGTTTGGATTCGCTCGTGACCTTCGAGTTCGCAGCATCCGACACTTGGGCGATAATATCTGCGCTGGCATGGGCTGGGTATTGCGTCTCCCTTCCCATGAAACCTGACGGCTTAAGAGAATTGCCCTTTTTGGCGGTTCTAATCGTCATTGGTACCTTGGTACTGCTGGTCTCGGCGGTGCTCAGTGGCAGCGAAATGCCTCTGCCAGATACACCCGCCACAGCATGGTCGATGGCTTATTTTGCGATCTTTCCGTCGATTATAGCTTTCTTGCTGTGGAACTGGGGGACCACCATAGTTGGTCCTTCGGCCGCCGGGCCGTACAACAATCTTGTTCCGTTCTTAGGCGGAGCTTTGGGCATAGTGTTCCTTGGAGAAGCTATCGAACTCTATCATCTCACAGGTGGTGGTTTTGTTGTGGCGGGACTTGTGCTGAACGGCCTACATCAATGAGAAAACCGGCATTCGCGGCCAAGCGGCAACTTGGAAAGTTAAGTTCGCTCCAGGCCTCAGCTGCAAAGCACGCTAGTGCAAAAATGCGAAGCACCTGCGCGAACGTCTTCTTATCGCTATCAACATTCTTGTTTCACAGAACCTAAAAGTCTTCGCTGACTGCATTTTTAGAGAGGTAAATTGAGTTGAACGAAAAACGTTTTCCGTACCCTGGTCTGGGCCGGTGTGAGGCTGTCGTTTCAGATGGCATGGTCTATGCTGTCGCAACTGATCCGTCTCTTTCAGAGGGGATCGAGGCACAAGCCGTAAATACCTTGGAAGAACTTGATCGCATTCTTAGAAATGCAGGCAGCGGTAAATCAGGTCTACTTCAGGCGACCGTCTACTTGAGCGACGTCAAACAAAAGCACGCACTGGACCCGATCTGGCTTGGTTGGATCGGGCCGGAAGAAAATTGGCCACAACGCGCTTGCTTAGCTGTCGATCTGGATGAAGGGTGTCTGATCGAGATCGTAGTCACCGCAAAGACAATATAGTTCTCCAAAAGCAGACACCGGTGCGCTGTGCTGCACCATGCATCTAGGCTCATAGCCAAAATGCGTCGGGCACTACTGGCAATAGGTGTGGTTCTTGGTGCTGGATCGACTGTTGAACTGACACACTGAACGAAACCTTCAAGTACTTAGCCAAAACTTCTTAAGACATTCAAATCGTTCCTGTTTAAGGTGCACTATCATGGATATGACCTCGGCTTTTCTTCTGGTGTTAGCGACGATGGCGTTAGTGGCCATTCCTGGCCCAAACGTGGCACTATTTGTTGCGAATACCGCAAATTTTGGAGCAAGGAATGGTGTTTTCACTGTTCTTGGGACTACCGTTGGGCTTGGTATTCAGCTTGCTATTGTCGTCTTCGGTCTGGCCAGTGTGCTACAATATGCAGCATGGGCGTTGATCTGGCTGAAATGGTTGGGAGTAGTGTACCTCTTCTTTCTCGGCATTCGTTCTTGGCAACTGGGCGGCTCCGAAATTTTGCAGGAGCCACTGGCAAAAACACCCATTTCGCGTTTGTTTTGGCAAGGGTTGTTCCTAGCCATAGCTAACCCCAAAACACTCGTTTTTATCGCGGCGTTTTTGCCCCAATTCACCGGTAGTTCGCCAACGACAACTACCCTTGTCATCGCAGCGGGATTGTATCTTTCGGTTGTATTTCTAGGAGACATGACATGGGTTTTATGTGCTCAATTGGCGCGGCCGGTTTTGATCCGGATTGGCAGACTCCGACACAGATTGACCGGTGGACTGTTCATTGGAGCCAGTATTGGTTTGGCTTTGTCTCGCACTGAAACATAGTGGATTTTTCATCTCTTAAGGTTAATGGTGCATCTCGACAGCGTCTCTCGGACACTTGAAACGTCCTATTGGAACCTCTGCAATACAAGTGATTTCGATGAGTAATCTGGGATCATACAGTGAAGAAACCTCCACGGTCGTCGTGACAGGATAAGGCGCTTGGAAATAGACGGATCGAATGTCGCCGCATTGCATAAAGGCTTGAATATCTGTGGTGAATTGCTGGATTGAAACGATATCGCTCATCCGCCCGCCCACCGCGACAAGAATCGCCGAGACGTTCTTGACCACCTGCGCAACCTGAGCGCGCATATCCCCTTCGCCTACCACATTTCCGTTGAGATCAAGTGCAACCTGGCCCTTGAGATACAGAGTCTGTCCTGACCCCGCTGCGACGACTTGGGAAAACGCGCCAAAAGGCTTCCAAATGTCCGGTGGGTTAAAACTCTTTGCCATCGTTTGTTACTCTCTGTTGTGAATGAGAAAAGGCTTCCCTCTTGGGGCCGCGGTCTTGATTAGCGTTGACGAGGCAATGCCAGGTCGTAGGTGGCATCGATTAGGATCTTGCCTCCCATAGCAATAAAGATCACTCCGATTGCTCGATTGACCGACCTCCCATGTCTAAGGAACCCTTGGCGGATCGATGACAATCCTGTCCAGAACACGACCAGACCAGTCGCGAGGACGAGATCCACAGAATGCCGCGCTTACCAAGAGGGCCGCGTTCCCAACCACCAAAGCGCCCTCAAATCGGCCAAGCACAGCGGCGAACATGGCTGTTGCAAAAGGATATGCCTTTGGATTGGTGATCCCAAAAACGAGGCCGCTGCGCCAAGGGTTGACAATAAGAGGGGCGACTGTCGTCTCGGAAACAGTCAACGCGCGCGCACCCAGAAAGATCAG
Source organism: Sulfitobacter sp. GN1-4 (assembly GCF_055693825.1). Classification (NCBI taxonomy): domain Bacteria; kingdom Pseudomonadati; phylum Pseudomonadota; class Alphaproteobacteria; order Rhodobacterales; family Roseobacteraceae; genus Sulfitobacter; species Sulfitobacter sp. GN1-4. The sequence continues at coordinate 116,835 of NZ_JBVFUQ010000005.1, forward strand.
ATAAATTCCGCAGATCACGCCAAGCGCTTGGAACAAGGCAGGTCCAAGGTAAGAAGTTCCAATAATTGCTGCGATAGCGAGGCTCGCCCAAAACAGGTCTCCCAGCAGGTGACCTGTCAAAAACTTGCAACACGCTTTTCGACCTATCGTTGCAGACAGGTTCAAGGCTGCCAATGTCGCAGGCCCCGGGATCAGGACATAGGCCGTGCCGGCCAGGAATGTTGTGATGAGAATATCTGATAGCATGCGCGAAATAAGTCCCTTAAATGGGCACCTTGGTAGGTCAATGACAACGATATGTTTGGATGCTACTATAACAATAGCGAAATATGCTACATAAAAAGTAGCAAAGGGAGACCTCTATTTGGTGACCAAAATTCCTTTGCCCGGTGAACCGGTTCGGGGCTCAAAAACGGGCAAGCCAGTGATGGCCCTGTTTGATTTGTTGGGGCGCAGTTGGGCGCAGGGCGTGATCTGGCAACTTGCACCAGCACCTTTGACGTTTCGCAAACTTCAGGAGGCATGTGATGACGTGTCGCCGACGGTCCTGAACAGGCGGCTGAAGGAACTGCGCGAAGCTGGTTTTGTTGATCACGACGGCCAAGGCTATGGTCTGACGCCTTTGGGTCAGGACCTTTGCAAACAGATGCAGCCATTGGATACGTTCTCACACCGATGGGCAGAGGCCGTGAAGGCAAAGGCAGCAGTCGCTAGCCCACAAGAATGATCGCTATCCCGACAAAAGAAACAAGCGCGCCCAAAGCACTGCGTGTCGTTGGACGTCGACGGTATTTGACCCAGAGCACTGGCAAGACCAGGACCGGCGACAAGGATCCCAAGACAGAGGCCACTGCCGCCTCCATATGCGCCATTGTATAGAGCAGTAGGGACGAACAAAACACGTATCCTATCAGCCCCGGAAAAGCGGTTTGAACGGCCAGTTGCGGCGTGATCGGAGTTGCAGTTCGAAACCGCGCGCCAACAATGGCTGCCGCCAATGACACAACAAGCGCCGCACCAGCCAAGCGCATTGCCGTTAATACAAGAGGGGCGACACCAGCTTCCAGCGCTGGTTTGACGACTAGAAAACCAATGCTTTGGCTTGTCGTAGCCAACACACCAAGGGTGACGACCTGCCACAAAGGCGCATCATATGCTGCCTCTTGAGCATCGGGCGCAATGGCCAGAACTATTCCCCCCATAATGATCACAGCGCCCATCATTTCTATCAAGCTTGGCAACTCTCCGAACCAGAGATAGGCGATCACACCGATACACAGGGGCTTTAACGCAAGCAGCAATTCAGTTCGGCGTGGCCCGCCGAGGCGCAAACATCCGATCATTGCAAGGTTGCCAACCACAATACCAATGACCGAACTGACGACATATGCAGGCCATTGCGCAGCATCGACTCCAGTCCACAAACCGAAGACCGCACTCAGCGCGCTAGCAGTCAAAGCGCATATCACCAACTGCACATGTGTGAACCTGAATGCACCGAGAAGCCGCGCCGGTCGCTCAGCAAAGACGATACCTGTAGCCCATCCAAGCGATGCCAATAGGGCCGCCGCTCCTGCCAATACCGACACGCCCATTTCTCCTTGCTACTGAATAGGTAGCATGTCTATACCTGCTATTGAAAGCGTAGCAAGCAAGATTTGAAAGGAAAATAAGATGGCTCATGGAACGTACGACGCGACTATTGAGTGGTCTTTGGATGGCGGAGACTTTGCAAAGGGCAAATATTCCCGGGCGCACCGGTGGAGCTTTGACGGTGGGTCACGTATCATTGCCTCCGCTTCCCCTCAGATCGTACCTTTGCCCTACTCCGACCCAAGCGCCGTTGATCCAGAGGAGGCATTTGTCGCAGCAATCGCGTCGTGTCACATGCTTTGGTTTCTCAGCCTCGCACAGCGGCAGGATCTCATCATCCTGACCTACCACGACCATGCCGAGGGACGAATGGATCGGACGGATTCAGGCGCTTTTTGGGTTAGTGACGTCACCCTGAGGCCCAGGATACAGGTGTCCGGGGCGCAGCCCGACCCGGAGACGTTGTCGCGTCTGCATTCAGCGGCCCACGCACAGTGTTACATCGCAAACTCCGTCAGGACCCGCATCCAAGTACTGCTGGAATAGGGTATGCGTAGAAGATCGTTTTCTCATGCTTACTGAGGCAACCACCAACATAGCGCTGGCCTGGTCTATTCAGGCTCTCGGGGCACTGTCGCCGGGACCAACGGCCGCTTTTGTGTTGGGCCTGGCCACGGCGCAGGGGCGTTCGGCGGCATTGGGAGGGGTTCTGGGCGTCGCCTGCGGCTCATTATTCTTGGCGAGTGCCACAGTTTTGGGCGTCACTGTGGTGCTTGCCCAAAGCGACGCAGTGCTGAACGCCTTGCATTTCATTGGCGCTGGATACCTTTTTTGGCTCTCCTTGAGGGCTCTCCAGCAAACGTTTGGGACCCTTCCAGTCTCGCCAAGCGTTCGGACAGGCACGCAGCTACGCACTGTGTTGCTGCAAGGTGCGGCTTTTCAGTTCAGTAATCCCAAGGCGATCTTGTTCTGGTTATCCATTGCAAGCATCAGCGGTATCGTCGACGCGCCGGGAAGATCGACGCTGCTTTTCATTCTTGGCGCGTTCCTTGTGTCGTTCGTGTGTCATGGGGTCTATGCGATCGTAGGCTCCAGCACTCAGATACGCCGGATGACTGCTCGCCTAGAGAATGCAGTCGGCGTCCTTCTGGCTGTCGCGTTTGCCGGCGCCGGGCTTCAATTGCTGATATCTGCAAAATGATCGCACCCGCCATCAAGTTTCGTATCGCGGCTGCCATCCTCCTTTCGGTGCTATCCTGGGCCGTGACCTTCCCGATGATTACGTTCGCCGTAACCTATCTGGACCCGATCCCCTTGGCAGCTGTCCGATTTACGTTGGCGGGGGCGGTGTGCCTGGTTTGGCTGTTTGTGACCCGCGCAAAACCGCCCCAACGGCAGGATTTTGGAGCGCTTCTGATCTTTGGGGTCACCGGTACTTTTCTCTACAATGTCTTGCTGAATGCGGGGCAGCTCACGATCTCGCCGGGCGCGGCAAGTTTCATCATTGGGACAGTGCCCATCTTGACGATGTTGCTCTCTTGGATGTTTCGAAAAGATCGCATTGGCAAACGCGTTTGGTTCGGGGCGGCCGTGTCGCTGTGCGGTTTAGGCTTTATCGCAAGTGGCCAACCGGGCGGTTTCGCACTTGGCTCTGGTGCCAGTCTGGCCTTCGGAGCAGCAGTGTCATCCGCCGTCTTTTTCTTGGTCCAGCAGCCCTTGGTGCGGCGCTACGGTGCGCTGACGTGCACCGCCTACGCAGTTATCATCGGTGGCGTGTTGCTGCTGCCCTGGCTTGGCACGGGCTTGCGACAGATGCTGTCAGAACCGGCCAGCACCTTACAAATACTCTTGCCTGTCATTACCTTCATGGCCCTCTTTTCCGCGTTTCTGGCACACGCGTCTTGGGCCTATGTGGTGGCTCAGCTTGGACCATCCGTTGCCGCGCGCTTTCTCTACCTCACGCCCCCCACGGCCTTGTTGCTCGAAGTGATCTGGACACGTGCCTGGCCCGGTAGCCTGACGGTTATCGGGGGCACATTAGCCGTCATTGGTGTGGTTCTGGCAACGCTGCCGCACAGTGCATTAACGAAGTGAAGAACGGATAGGTTTCATGACACGTATCGCCCCCTTTTTATTTGTCGTCCTCTGGGCCTCTGGCTTTGTCGGCGCGCAAGCCGGGATGCCTTATGCAGAGCCGGGGACATTCCTGTCGCTCCGGTTTGCTTTTGCCTTTGTCGCGTTGGCGATCCTGTCTTGGTTGGTGAAGGCGAACCCACTGTCGCGGCAACAAGTCCTATTTTCGATTTTGGTGGGGATGTTGGTTCATGGTGTTTACCTGACAGGCATTTTTTGGGCGGTGCGGCATGGGATGCCGTCCGCGGTCGCGGCGGTGGTGGTGGGACTGCAACCATTACTCACAGCCGTCTTAGCGGCTTGGTTTCTAAAAGAACCGATGACGCGTCGCCACGGGTTTGGGTTTGTCCTGGGGTTTGTCGGCGTTGTGCTCGTGCTAGCACCCAAGTTGGATGTCACGGGGTCCGGGATCAATTCTGCCACTGTCGCCGTTGTCCTGATCTCATGTGTAGCCATCGCCTGCGGCACAGTGCTGCAAAGAGCTGTGGGCGGTAATACTGACCTACGATCCGGAACCGCTGCACAATATCTTGGTGGACTGATTCCGCCCGCCATTTTGATGCTGTTTGAGACTCGCGTCGTAATCTGGAATGGCGAACTGGTCTTTGCCTTTGTTTGGCTCGTCTTCGTCCTCTCGATCTCTGCGGTAATGCTTCTAATGTGGTTGATCAATCGAGGCTCCGTTACGCAGGTCGGAGCCTTGTTTTTCCTGGTACCGGGTGTGGCCGCGGCGATGAGTTGGTTGATCTACGGAGATGCGCTCAGTTCAATTCAACTGCTGGGCATGGTGACCACAGCTGTCGCCATCTGGCTTGTTCAGCGAAAAGCATGACATTTGCCCTAGGCCGTTGAGGGCCAGTGTGCGGGGTCTGTCCGCAACGGACCTGCTGGCCTGCGCCAGTTTGGCGAGATGCCGTCAACTAAGATCGGAAACCTTAAACGCCGAGCGGGTCCCCAGAGCGTAAGTTCAGGCATCGGTTCTTGGTCAGCAGGTGTTTCAGGATCAAGCGTTTGCTTAAAGTTCTGCAAACCGCCAGACACCAGCAGCGCGGCCGTGCGAGCCAGGGAAAGCCGAGCCGAGCAGACGGCACCGGTCGCCATTTTAATACGCAATGCACGTAAGACTGCAGCAGCCATTAGGTATCCCGTCGCATGATCCAGTGCCTGAACGGGCAGAGGGCACGGCGCATCTGCATCACCACGGGTAAGACCCACTTCGGCAATTCCGCTGCTCATCTGAACCAGGCTATCAAATCCACGTCGTTTGGCCCATGGGCCGGTCCATCCATATGCGCAGAGGCTGACATCAATCAGATCGGGGTTTATTGTTTGTCGGGCGTGCTCGTCATACCCGATTCCCGCCAAAGCATCAGGTCGGTAGCCATGAACCAATACATCTGCGCTGCGCAACAAGCCCTCGAATACGCTTCGGTCGGCCTTATCGCGCAGATCAAGTCCTGCCCGATGTTTGCCGACTGTCACCTCGGGTTCTAACCCGGGTTCGCTCCAATCGGGGGGATCAATGCGTAGGACATTCGCGCCGAAACCCGCCAAGAGCCGCGTCGCTACCGGCCCGGCCAACACGCGGGTCAGGTCAAGCACGCGCAACCCATCCAGCGTTTGCGGCATGCGCTTCGCCGTTTCTCCGGTTTTCTGCCAGTCGATCAGTGGCTCACATGCCACTGCACGCCCCTGTGGATGCGTGGCCCAGGCTGCACGACTCCGCAAGGTGGCCGCACACCCGGCTGCGGCAACAATTTCCGTTTCCAGAGCATCTGCATCCCAATCCGCAATGGCTTGCACAACAGCGGCCTTGGTGGGCGCACATTCGAGCACCGACAGGGCCGCAGCGCGGTGATGCGGGGCATTTGTGTGCAGCTTGATCCAGCCATCGCACGCCCGGTAGTCCCCGGCAATGTCGTCCCATGGATTGGGTAATCTCCAGCCCTTAGGGCGTAGTGTCATGCCAAACCAGAATTGCGCCAATCGGCGGTCAACCTGGACCTGCCGCGCGCCCAAGACCGCGCCCAATTCCCTGGCGGCAACGGCTATGCTGTCCGCAGCCAGACCAGCCACATTAAAGAAGGACGGCAGGGTGCCTGTTCTGTGGAAAATCACCTCTGGTGCAGGATCCATGTCATGGCCCAAAGCGTCGGCAATCTGGTCAGAAAAACAAATGGTCATCTGGCGGCTCTCCTATCTTTGCCAGTCGGTAGAGCGCCATTGACGCAATCTCAATCTTGATAAACATAATCAACATATGAGAGAGACAGATTGGATAGATGCCAAGGCGGCTTGCCAGCTTTTGGGCGTCAGGCCTCAGACTCTGTATGCGTATGTCAGCCGCGGTTTCTTGCAGGTCACGAGCGACCCCAATGATCCGCGCCGCAGTCTCTACGCCAAGCTCGACGTTGACCAACTGGCGAACAAACACAGACGACCGCGTGCGCGCAGCGATGTGGCGGCACAGGCGATCCGCTGGGGCGATCCAGTTCTCAAGACGTCGATTTCAGGTGTTCGTGACGGTGTACTGTGGTTCGGCAATCGGCAGGCAACAGAATGTGCAGTTCATATGACGCTTGAAGAGGCGGCCGCACATCACTGCAATGTGCATATGGTTGCTGCGCCGAAATCTGAACCTTTTCAAAATGTGGGAAGTCCATTGGCAAACGCTCTGGCCTTTCTGGCCGGGCGCGCGGCGGTTGATCCACCAGGAATCGATCAAAGCAGAAAAGAACGCATTGTCGCTGCAGGTGCGCTGCTGTCTGATACGGTCAACGCCATGTTTGGACTAACGTCAAACAAACCAACGCACTTGCGGATCGGCACGGCATGGGGGTTGGATCGATACACGACTGATATCCTGCGCCAAGCGCTTGTGTTGATAAGCGATCACGAACTTAATCCTTCGACATTCGCAGTGCGCGTTTGCGCTTCAACTGGTGCCAGTATTTCCGCGGCTTTGTTGGAAGGGCTCACCACTCTATCCGGTCCGCGCCATGGTGGTGTCGCTGCCAACGCACACAAAACGATTGAGGCCGAAGTATCTGGCGATACGGCTTTTTTGATCGAGGCCAAGTCTAAGCCCTACATGCATGGGTTTGGGCATCCGATCTATCCGGCAGGGGACGTCCGAGCTACTTGTCTGCTTGATACCTTGGGCCCAGACACCCCGGCTGTACGGCATGTTACAAGCATCGCGGCCAAGTGGGAGTTGCGCCCCAATATCGATGCGGCTTTGGCGGCATTCGCAATGACAGCCAGCCTTCCGCGTGACGCAGCCTTTCTCATCTTTGCCGTCGGACGGCTTGCAGGCTGGTGTGCTCACGCCATCGAGCAGTTCGAAACCAAAGAGCTGATCCGCCCAAGGGCAGATTTCACTCCGATCTAGTGCGTCGTTTGGGCAGATTTGTGCAACCAATCAACAAACCGTTGGGATAGGCCGGTCTGCCGCGCGCTTTGATGGATCACATAAGCGCCCAGCAAGACTTCGACACTGTCCGGCAGCGGACAAAGGTGCCCTTCAGCGATTTCCTCGGCAATCATGAACCGGGACGTCAACACCATTCCAAGGCCTGCGATTGCTGCGCGCAGCGCGGCGTCATCCAAGTCAACTCGTGTCGCCATTTGCAGCTTGGAACCTGAGAGTCCCGCAGAGTCCAGCCAAAGCGTCCAGTCCCAATTGTCCTGCGTTGACTGAATTGCGGGAAAGTCCTCTACACGGGCCGAACCTTGCACAAGGGTAGGTGACAAATAGGGTCGGCACATGTCTTGGAACAGAACATGTGATCCTTTCGGAATGCGCCCTTGGCTGAAATATTGGATAGAAACATCTGCATCAGGGTCGGGTTTGTCATCAATCAAGTGGGTTGTTTCCACCTGGATACGCGCGCTTGGATTGCGCGCCTGAAAGTGCCGTAGCTTTGGAATGAGCCACCGTGAGGCAAAGGATAGGCTTGCGTGCACACGCAATTCGTTCGCGTCCCGCCTAATCCTCTCAATGGCTGCCTGCAGCAGATCGGATGCTGGCAAGCCTTCTTGGAACAGTTGCTGGCCGATAGGAGTCAAATCAATCGAGTTGTTTGCCCGGCGCAGCAATTGCACACCGAGCCCATCTTCAAGTATGCGCACCTGATGACTTACCGCGCCGGGGGTCACGTGCAGTAACTCTGCCGCGCGCTTGATGCTGCCTTTCTCGGCAACAATGAGGAAAGCGCGAACGGCATTCAGGGATATGTCTAGCGTGCTCTGCATCAATATTTTTGCTCCAGCTCCAATCTTACTGGTTTGTTGCGAGATGAATAGTCTGATCTTAAAACGTTTATGACCGACGCCCCGCCCCATTCACCAGAACGACAGAACTACGCGCCGGAGATCCTTTGGGTGTTCGTCAGCACAGGGTTATTCGCATTGATCTTTGCTGCTGCAAAATTTGCCGATGGAGCGTTGGGCACCTTCCAGATAATGTTTTTGCGCTACCTTGGGTCAACGGCGGTCGTACTGGCAATTGCGTCGTGGTCGGGGCCAATCGACCAGTATCGGAGTAAGACACCTGGGGTTCACCTGATCCGAGCGTTCTTAGGATGCTTCGCGGCCGCGTCCATTACATGGGCCTCTGCACACATGCCACTGGCAGATGCTTCCGCAATCGGGATGCTTTATGGCGTTTTTACAGTTGCACTTGGCGTGATCTTATTGGGCGAGCGCGTCGGCAAGAGCCAAGCCATCGCGATCTTGGTCTCTTTGGCGGGAGCCTGTGTTCTGATGTTTGGCAAAGGCGCGTTTCAAGCTGGTGTACTCGTCGTTCCCGCTTTGGTCGCGATGCTCAGCGCGATGTTGATGGCAAGCGAAGGGTATCTCATCAGGATTTTGAGCCAACGTGACAGCGCGATTTCCATGATGCTATACATCGGGGTTTTTGGCACTGGCATCATGGCAGTTCCTGCCCTCTGGGAGTGGCAACCGATTGGTATCGAGGTCTTCTTGATGTGCTTTGCCTTGGGTCCGCTGGCCGTTCTAGCCCAATATTGCACGATCAGAGGATATCGCTCAGCACCGCTGTCAGTGGTAGGGCCGGTCGACTATTCTTGGTTGCTTTTTGCGATCGTTATCGGCTGGGTTTCATTTGGAGAGCGTCCCGGCGGAACTGTTTTGATTGGCGGAGGGCTCATCATTCTAGGCGGTGTAGTACTGTGTCGGCGACACTAGGTGGTCCCTAAACGTGAAAATCAGTGTTTAGAACCAAGTGGCAGCGAGGTGCATGCAGCTTAGGATAGATTACGAGAATTGCCTGCTCTGCCTTTTCCGTGAGCGATAAGTCAGGTGCGTGGTCAGTCGGTGTTGAAAGCGCAGCGCGCCTTACTGAAAGGTATAAGCGGACGTTTCCAGGCTGGGCGGTTCGGACTGCAGTAAGGTCCAGTTCGTGTTTTGAGCAGAAAAAATTCCCACAAATCCAAACGCCCGTATTGAGGTCTAATTCTCTAAAGGCTTTGTCGCAATCTGGCTCACATAAGACATAAATCCAAAGAAGGTTTTTTGACCCACACCGCGTCTCGCTTCTTTCTTCAGAGCTTCTGCCGTTTCGTCGAACAACAAACCTTCCTCGACCATACGGTCGGCGCCTCGGTCTATCACAGTGAGAAAATATGTAGCTTCTTCACCAGCGACATAGCCATGCACCGAACGCTCCTCAAGTTGAAAGCCTACTTTGGAAGCCATGCCTGAGATTTGCCGCATAATCCAAAGGTTAGTTACGTTTTGATTGATCATGAAACGGATGAGTTGATCCATTGGATCGAAATCCGCAATCTGCGCCGTTGCAGTATCATAGTCGCCATCACAGATCACTACAATACCACCCGGCTTCAGTATGCGATAGGCCTCAACAACGACCTCTTCGGGGTTTAGCACATGGCACAACAAGGTATGCATTAAGACAAGATCGAATGAGGCTGAGTCAAAGCCGGTTTCTTTGGCGTCACCGATTTCAAAGCTGAGCCGGGGATCATCAGAAAAGTTCTCCTTTGCCCTTGCAACCATTACCGGCGACGGTTCGAGGCCATGGGCAGTCTTCGCGCCAGCAATATCCAAAAGGTCTTTGGTAACGTGGCCTGTGCCAGATCCCAGTTCCAAAGCACGTGCGGTGCTAGGGAGTGTCAGGTTGCTTAGATAGGCTTTGCGAATTGCGACCTGTCCAGATTCAAGGCAACGGGCTTCCATCGCGTCGGCAATCCGTTTTTGAAGTTCTGGATCTTGTGCTCCAAGACCAGAATAAGGGTCTGACATGGTTGCTCCTTTCTAAAAAGCCCCACGAGATTCATGCGGAGTGATCTAACTGAGCTTCAAAGTAACGGACGTTTCGGCAAGTGATCGTACCACTGCTTTGTCCCGAAACTTGTCTGTGCGATCGAAATGCTCCGAACATGCCTGATCCTATCACAATATTTTTCTGATACTTGTCTTTGCGGATTGGCGTGGAAAGAGGCAAGCTATGTTGGACAGCATGGGCGAGAGAAACTAGCAGCCTCTGCATCTACCGCGTACCAACCGTGTCGCCCCATCTAAGCGCGTCTTTCAATTGTTCTGCTCCCTTACCAAGACTGCTACACCCAAGATTACGATGCCTAAACCGAGGGCCTTGGACCAAGTAAAGGGCCGTTCTTCCAAGCCGAAATTCCCAAAATGATCAAAAATCGCTGCACCGATAAGGTTACCTGTGACAACAACTACGAGAAATAGACTGACGCCTAGGATTGGAATGCTCTGCATGGAGATCGTTACATGAATGGCCCCGAACAAGCCACCAAACCACACCCAAAACGGTAACGCTCGAAGTGCTTCAAAAGAAAGGGATCGAAAACTCCCATTCAGTACAGCGAGGACTGCGGTTGCAAAGGTCGCACTAAGAAATGCGACGAAAACCGCCAGCAGGTAGTCGCGCCCTAGTCCTTCCGACAGCCGCGCATAGATCGGTCCTTGGGCGGCAACCAATATCCCGCCCAGAAGGGCAATGAAGCTGAAGATCAACAACCCCTGCACAGTCACTCAGACATATTTGTACATGTAAGTAGTCGAATGCCGTTGGTTTCCATCTGGGTCGAAAGCATAGTCCGGAATGGTACCTGCTTCCTTGAAGCCAACGCTGCGATACAACGCTTCAGATACGTCACCAGTACGCGTGTCCAGAGTAACCAATGACTTTTCAACTTCACTAGCGGCATCAAGTGCGGCACGCATTAATGCGGTTCCCAGACCCTGACGCCTGCCGCTGGGATGCACGATCATCTTTGAAATTTCCGCTCGATGTCGTTGATTAGCAGGCATGGCCAGAACTAGTTGTACTGTACCAACTAGGTTGTTTCCGAGGAAGGCACCAAACAGTTGCTTTCGACCTAGGTCAACGTCTGTTCCTACACCACGTGTCCAGAATTCAGCAGCCTCTGCAGTGCTGAGTGGTGTCATAAAGCCAATCGCAGCACCGTCTGCCACACTGTCAATCAAAATGGAGCACAGCGCGGAGAGATGCCTGTCCAGTTCTTCTTTTCCAAAGCGGGCGATCTTAATGCTGGTCCGGTTCATCTTAGTGCGATCACATAGGTGCAATGGGCATTACCTGTCCGGAAAGCTGTTTCCCCAAATAGAACGTATCGCAGGCAGTCGCCCTTGCGCAGAGCGTAGGCCTTGCCTTCGACTGAAATTTCGATCTGACCTGATAGGATATAGACATGGTGTTCCTGACCGGGAATGGACGGCGCAGCGTATGTAATCTCGCTATTTGGCTCAATCTTTGCTTCGATGAGTTCAACTGCCAAAGGGCCATTGGAAGGGGAAACGCTTCGGCGCGTGAAACCATGCTCCGGATCGTGCCAGGCGGTTTGTTCCCCGCGCGAGACGACCGGTTGAAACACCGGTTCCATAGGGGCGAGCAGTCTGGATATCGGCAAGGCATACACTGCCGCTAACCTCCCAAGCGTTTCGGCTGTAGGGCTAACCTCAGCATTTTCTATACGCGAAAGGGTAGCACGGCTGATCCCGCTTTTCTCGGCAAGCGAGGCAAGTGTCATTTCGTGCTGCGCTCGCAAACTGCACAGGTGGTCGGCAAGACAGGTGGAATGTTGTAACTGCATATTTCCCATATATGAAACATATCCCTATTATGGCCATTGTGTCAAGGCGTAGTTAAACTGATTGGTGTTGTCTGCCCGAACGTTTCAACCTCCAGGTTTCCAGAGCACTTGAAATGGTTATGAGACCTGATAGGTGTGGTTCGCTACCGATTATGTAGCATCTCGATTGTCGATCAGAATTTGAGGACAAGTTGCTCCCACTATCTAACCATGAAGATCGAAAACAAACACGCAAAGGTAACCTCGCGGCGGATCAATTGCGCGGCGAAAAAACCGATGGCATCGACGCGTTTATGACTGCTTGGTTGTTCCACTTTTCGAATAGACCCTCATCACACATGATTTCGGATGTGCCTTTGTCGAGGTCGAGATACTGGAGCCTTGCGACGCCTAGCTCCAGATCCCGAACCAATACGCGGTCTCAGCCAAGGTCAAAGTGTGCAGCGACGGCATCGATAATCGCCTCAAGCACGTCTGCGCGATTTGTACCTGTGGGGTCTGAACATACTGGGTCGTCTTGTTCTTCCCGAAGGATCGCTTCCCCTGCAGCTTTGCAAAGCCCAAGAGCAGAAAAATGCATTGCCGGGGCGATTGATGTGACCACCGCTTCCGGCACCAATGCTTCGAAGCCGCTGCCTTTGATGCTGGTATCCGTCGCTCTTAGACGGTCTTCGCCATCACCTAAACCAATCAGAAGCAGAGGCACCTCCAACTCCGTAACGTCCGCTTGGGAGAGTCCCCACGTCAGCCCTGGATCAATGGCCGCCACTGCGCGGACCCGTGGGTCTTTGTAAGAGGCATCATACATCGTTTGGTTAATCGTTTCGATATCAACGCCTTGCGCAGCCAGTTCCGCACAAAACTGCGAACCACTCCCGGCAGCCGCGCAATAGTCAAAAAATCCACTGCGGCGGCCACGCACGCCTGCAAGAGACAGGGCGGTCCAACCCCCGTAAGAAAAACCAGTCGCATAGACACGAGCAGGGTCCATCAAATTAGCCAACGCGGGGTCTTCCAATACCTGATCCAAAGCAACCACCAGATCCTGAGAGCGGGTCCAATGGTTGGACGCTGTGTCAAAGTCCAAATCAAATGTCGTGGTGTTGGGGTGATTGACCGCAATAACAACCGCGCCACGAGAAACAAGCCCCGCGCTCATCCATGCCATCCGTTCTGTGTTGCCACCCCATCCGTGCGACATCAACACAACTGGATACGGTCCGTCGACGGGCACAGCATCGGCAAGTACTGGCGTTCCATGAAACACTGCGTTCTCGGCATACGAAATCGTCTGGGTGCCATGCGCTGGAAACATGACGGACAACTGCATATCGCTTTGATGATGCGGTGCTGGAATGCTGCGCTCGATCAGGCCAACACCTTGGGCATGGCTGTGCCCTGCAGCCGCCAGACTGAGGGTCAGTGCAAGGAAAACTCGTCTCATAGGGTACCTCTTGGGTTTAGGATTGAAATGTTGTCCCCTTTGTTTGAGCGTCTATTCCAAAGCCGACGACCTACTTCCGGATTTAGGTCGTGCAGATCAGAATTTAGTACCTTCCAAATTGAAAACTCGGGACGATGCTGATGCCAGTCTTGCCAATACCAATGATCATAGCGCTACTGCTGGCTGGCTTTTTGCTGCATCGAATGCTCACCCGCGACACACAATCAGCGCTTTTGGTTTTGATCGGGTGTTGCGCAATGCAAAGTGCGGTTATCGCGCTCGTACAGTATTATGGACTGACCTTGATGCGTCCTGTTCAGCCCATTCTGGCAAGCATCATTCCCGTAGTCGCCTGGTTGGCACTAAGGCAAGCTGAGCGGGGGACACTTCAAAAGTCTGATCTACATGCTCACGCACTGGGACCGGTGATGGCAATTGGCGTTGTTGTCCTCTATCCACTTGCTCTCGATGTACTGATTCCGATGCTTTTTGCTGGGTACGGGCTTGCAATTTGGGTCAAGGTTCTGCGCGGCGAAGACAGTTTACCCCATAGCCGCCTCGAAAACGGCCGTTTGTCAGTCTTGGTCTGGCATGTGCTGGCTGTTGCACTGATAGCGTCAGCGGGGACAGATATTGCCATCGCTGTTCGTTTGGCCGCTGGTCAGAAAGATACTCTGTATTGGCTACCAAGCCTGTTCTCTTCGACCACGCTGCTTGTCTTGGGTGCCGTTGGTCTTTCCCATGCAATCGACAGTCAAGCGGCTGCCCGCGAAAAGCATGAAACCTATTCTGATCTAGACAAACATCGTGACAACAGCATTCTTGCCAAGTTGGACACTTACGTGGCCTCTCACAAACCTCATCTCGATCCCGATCTCACGCTGGCACGGCTGGCACGAAAATTGCAGGTGCCTGAGAAGCAACTATCCGCTGCAATCAATAAAGGTACCGGTGAGAACGTCTCGCGTTTCATCAACGCTCATAGAATACATCATGCTGCCGCAATGATGCGAAATGGATCATCGGTGACAGAGGCAACGCTCTCTAGTGGTTTCAACACAAAATCCAATTTCAATCGAGAGTTCTTGCGCGTCCTTGGCGCCAATCCAAGAAAATGGCTGCAAGAACAATGCGACATAGCAAGGTGATGGGGCTTCAGGTTGGCGCCTCGGGGTTGTCGTTGGCACCAGCGCGATAAGGACTAGATATCAGGATCAACCGTTACAGCTTCTTTCGCAAGCGTTTCGATGAAAAGGTGTTGAAGTAGAATGATCGTCTTACCATCGCAAATTGCACCGGCCTTTATCATTTGCATTGCCTCTGACAGCGCAACTTGCATCACCTCGATGTCCTCCCCTTCGTCGTAGGCACCCCCACCGTCACCGATATGGTCAGACGTGCTATAGGTGCCTTTGAAGAACGCCAAGTATTCGGTCACAGAGCCCGGGCTCATGTAAACGTCGAACAGATGGGTTAGGTTATCGACCTCAAAACCGGTTTCTTCGATAAGCTCTTCTCGCATTCTCTCATCCGCACGCGCGCCGTCCAATAAGCCAGCCGGCGTTTCGATAAGGGCATGTAAGCCACCGTTTAAAAAAGCCGGAAGCCGAAATTGCCTTGTGAGCAGGACGCGATCTGTTTGAGGATTGTAAAGAAGACAGGTCGCGCCATTGCCGCGATCATAAGTCTCGCGCGTCTGGCGTTGCCACTCGCCATTGCGCCGACGAAGCTCAAACTCATGCTTCGTCAAAAGTCCCCAATCGTCTGACAGAATTTCCTTTGAGATCGAGCGGTAACGGTCCTCTGCCTTCATAAGCCTTGCTCCTAAGTTTCAGAAGACGTATCGTGCAAAAACGTGAAGAGTCAAGAAAGATCGTGCAATGCTGACCCATGAACGAAAGACCCACCTGCTGTCACTTCTCGAAAACCAAGGCAGCATCATTGCAAAAGAAGTCAGCCAAAACCTTGGTTTGTCAGAGGACACCATTCGGCGGGATTTGCGTGAACTGGCTAAGGAAGGTCGATTGAAACGCGTGCATGGCGGAGCGCTGCCAATCGCCCCCGCTAACGCACCTTTCCTACGCAGAACTGGGATCGCGACCCCTGAAAAGGTCGAGATCGGTAAGTACGCAGCCACTATGATAGAGACTGGGCATGCCGTGTTCCTCGATGGCGGTACAACAGCGCTTCAAGTTGCCAAGCACTTGCCGCAAAACCTGAATGCAACAATCATAACGCACAGCCCCAACGTAGCTTTGGAACTTCTCAATCACCAGAATCTGGACGTCGAAATAGTCGGAGGTAGACTGCTACGTCATTCCATTGTGACCAGCGGTGCAGCAACAATTGCGTGGCTCGGTCGCTACCGACCTGATCTCGCCTTTATAGGGGCCACCGGCTTGCACCCAGACCAGGGGATTACAACGGGTGAAAGCGAGGAAGCGGAAGTCAAACGCGCGGTTATCGAAAAATCGGGTGCGGCCCTAATTTTAGCGTCTTCAGAGAAATTCGGCGCGGTATCTTCGTTTGAGATTGCACCATGGGCGGATGTTGATGGGTTAGTGGTGTCGGAAAACGCTGCCGCGAAAGCAATGGAGTTGTTTGGTCATCTGGATTGTGACGTACACAAGGCCGAATAGATAAACCAAGAAGAGGATTTTTCTAATGCAGGCGACCGTTCATCCGAAAGCATTGATCGGTTTTCTGCTGAGTTATTGAGCGAAGATCGCGCATTTGTTGTCTGCAACAGCCCGACTACGCGTGTAATCGCTCACTTAAGTTCTGTGAAACTGACATTTGTGTTTCAGGTTGTCGGGTATGGCGACTGGCACAAGCGTAGCGAAAGGGTGCACAGTCTCGCACTGCCAACATAATATGCATTTCCGTTAGGCCGCTTTGCGGGACGAAGCAGATCTAAGATGACTGCCCTTTTGCCGTCAAAATCTTGAAGCTTGCCGCGCCAAATCCGATTGCGAATGCGCCCTCAAACCACCGGCGCAGCTTAAGATAGAACTTTGTCATTGCCTGCGACGAAAAGAGCAGCGCATAGCAGTGGAACACCAGAAAGCTCTGTAACCCGACAGCCGCAATAACGAGAACAAGCTCTGGCACTCCCGTTCCGGGTGGAATGCCGAGTGAAAACAAAGAGCCGAAAAACAGAATAGCTTTGGGATTCGTCAGGTGAAGCGCTAACCCCTTTGCATATAAGGAACGTTTGCCACCCGTGAATGACTTTGTCGCTATGTCTTTGTTCGATAAAGCAGACCGCGCTGCTTTGTAAGCGAGAAATAATAGGTAAGCGGCACCAAAATACCGGATCAATTCGAAGACCCAAGCGTTGGCGAGCATCACTGCGCCTAATCCCAAAGCAGCCGCAACTGACCACATCAACGACCCCGTAGTAATCCCTGATGCAAGAGCTAAACCCGAAGTACGGCCCGAAGCCATGGAGGTTCCTGCAAGGGCAAGCGTGGCGGGACCGGGACTAATCGAGGCGACTAATGCTGCGAGGAGTATTAATGGCAGGTTCACTTCTAATGGCATCGACTATCCACGCTGTTGATTGAGGTCAGCTTTGTGCATTTGCAGAAATATGTCAATTTGGCCTCATACAAGACCTTAGCCGCAAGGCCGCTCACCAGCGGAACGTTGCTGCAGTTGTAGCGAAAGGCATGAATGATCGCTTAGCTTTCCCTCTGGTGCCACCATTCTTCGAGGCTATCACAACGAAGGTGACCCGATACTTTCGCAAACTTCAGGCGAAAGGTGCCATCGAGTTCCACCCTAACACGCGACGGTATTCGCGTAAATGTCGCCTGCCAGCCAACAACAGCGGTGTCAGCATCCACCGCCCAGACTTGGGATGAAAATTCCACGTTTTCCTGCGCGTCCGCTGCGCCTTCTTGCCAATACGCTTCAATCGCGTCTCGCCGAAGCATTGGCTCGTCGAAAGGGGTCTCCCGGTAGCTTCCCGTTTCGGTAAACATTGGTGCGATTTGCACAGGGTCTCCGTTTTCCCAAGCAGCGCCCTATGCGTCTAGCCATCCCTG